>NZ_CM132659.1:0-2986742 GCF_053852345.1 Acinetobacter sp. T63
ATGTGGATTCGCCCATTAGTTGCAGAAGAATCAGAAGATACTTTACGTTTATATGCACCGAACCCGTATTGGACCCGCTATATTCAGGAACATCATCTTGAGCTGATCACGATTCTGGCCGAACAACTGTCTGAAGGACGGGTACGTAAAGTTGAAATCCTGGTCGATTCCCGTCCGGGCGCCATTTTATCGGCCAGTGAACAGCCAGCGACCACCACCGCTGCTTTAGAGTCAGCACCGGCACCGGTCAGCCGTCCAAAAAAGGACAAAGAAGAGAGTGGCAGCAAAAACAGCCGCAAGCGTCAGTTAAACCCTTTATTTACCTTTTCTTTATTTGTAGAAGGCCGTTCTAACCAGATGGCGGCAGAAACCTGCCGTAAAGTATTGACCCATCTGGGCGCTTCACAACATAACCCGCTATTTTTATATGGCCCGACCGGTCTGGGTAAAACCCACTTGATGCAGGCAGTGGGGAATGCCTTGTTGCAGGCCAAGCCGAATGCCCGGGTCATGTATATGACTGCTGAAAGCTTTGTACATGACTTTGTCAGCTCGCTACAGCAGGGCAAGGTTGAAGAATTCAAGAAAAATTGCCGTTCACTTGATCTGCTCTTGGTCGATGACATTCATTTGCTGGCCGGTAAAGAAGCCAGTCTGGTGGAGTTTTTCTATACCTTTAATGCCTTATTGGATGAATCCAAGCAGATTATTCTGACGTCGGACCGTTATCCAAAAGAACTGACCGAACTGGACCCGCGTCTGGTGTCACGTTTTTCCTGGGGCTTGTCAGTTGGGGTAGAACCGCCCGATATTGAAACCCGGATTGAAATTCTATTAAAGAAAGCCGAAAGCAGTGGCGTCGATTTACCGCGCAACTGTGCCTTGTTTATTGCCCAGCAGGTGGTCGCCAACGTGCGTGAACTGGAAGGCGCCTTAAATAAGGTGGTCGCGATTTCCCGTTTTAAAGGCACCGCGATTGATCTGGATGTGGTGCGTGAATCTCTAAAAGATGTGCTGGCGATTCGTGCGCGTACCATCAGTACCGAAAATATTCAGCGTGTGGTCAGTGAATATTTCCGTATTCCACTCAAAGAGCTGGTCGGGCCAAAACGTACCCGGATTTATGCCCGTCCGCGGCAGCTGGCAATGGGGCTGGCCCGTGAACTGACCGGTGACAGTTTCCCTGAAATTGGCATGGCTTTTGGTGGTCGTGACCACAGTACCGTGATGCATGCCTGCGAGAAAGTACAAAGCCTGCGCGAAGAAGATCCAATCTTCAACGAGGACTATAAAAACCTGCAACGCCTGTTGCAAAGTTAGGCCGGTTTGGTCAAATTCTGTTCTTGCAATGCGGCATATTCTGCCGCATAGTACACTGCTAAAAAATTAATTTTTATCTTCATCATCTTCAGTTGTTAGAGGAATGTACCGTGCGTTTAAAAATCGCCAAAGAAAGCTTACTCAATGTTCTATCACATGTTGTAGGAGCGGTTGAACGTCGCCATACGTTAAACATTTTATCTAACGTGAAAGTTCAGGTGACCGAACAGGCACTGACCATTACCGGTTCCGATCTGGAAGTTGAGCTGGTGGCCAGTACGGTTCTGGCTGAAGGTGCATGTTTACAGGCGGGTGAGACCACAGTGCCGGCACGTAAACTGATGGATATCTGTAAATCTTTGCCGACTGCGGCTTTAATTGACCTGCAGATTACTGAAGATCAGCGCTGTATTTTAAAATCAGGCAACAGCCGTTTCGTGTTGGGCACTTTACCAGCCGAAGATTATCCGTTATTGGCCACTGAAAATACTCAAGGCACACAGGTAGCGGTGACCCAGCGTGAATTAAAACGTTTATTTGAAAAAACCGCCTTTGCCATGGCGGTGCAGGATGTACGTTTCTATTTGACCGGCACCTTACTGGAAATTGATGAAAACCAGCTGCGCGCTGTGACTACCGATGGCCACCGTTTGGCATTATGTGAAACCGGTGCCTCTTCAAATGCGACACAACCGATTCAGGCAATTGTGCCACGTAAAGCCGTGGGCGAATTACAGCGTTTACTCAGTATTGAAGATGAGCAACTATCCCTGTTAATTGGTCGTGAACTGTTAAATGTAACCATTTCCGTGCCGAGCCGTGACAAAGAGCAGGGCGATATTACCGTACGTTTCACCACCAAGTTAATTGATGGTAAATTCCCCGATTACCGCCGTGTGATTCCACGTGGTGGTGATAAAGTGGTGATGATTGCACATGATGTCTTCAAGCAGTCGTTACAGCGTGTGGCGATTTTAAGTAATGAAAAATTACGCGGCGTATTCCTGAACTTTAATGCAGATTCACTACAATTACGCGCCAACAACCCGGAACAGGATGAAGCGATTGAAGACCTGGCCGTGCAATACAACAATGCACCGCTGGAAATGTCGTTCAATGCCCAGTATCTATTGGATGTATTAGGTGCACTGGATGGTGATGATGTGGCAATGACCATGACCGAAGCCAACCAGTCGGTACTGGTACAGGACCCGGCGCAGCAAGATCAAACCTATGTTGTGATGCCGATGCGTGTCTAAGCTTGTATGTGATTTGACACGATTATGCATATTACGCGTTTAAATATAGAACGTGTTCGAAACTTAAAAGCGGTTGCACTCGTCGGGTTGCAGCCGTTTAATGTCTTTTATGGTGCCAATGGCTCCGGTAAAACCTCGATTCTAGAAGCCATTCATTTACTAGCCACCGGTCGTTCCTTCCGTACCCATATCCCCAAAAACTATATTCAGCATGATGCCCAAGATGCGATTGTATTTGCCCAGTCGCCCACCGAAAAAATCGGCATGCAAAAACTGCTGTCTGGGGAACAACTGATTAAGGTCAATGGTGATCATATTGCCACCCAGGGGCAGCTGGCCAAACTGCTGCCGCTACAACTGATTGATCCGCAAAGTACCGATATTATCGACCACGGCGCCAAACCGCGCCGGCAGTTGCTGGACTGGATGATGTTCCACGTGGAACCAGAGTTTTATCATGCCTGGCAATACTATTCACGGGCCTTAAAACAGCGTAACAGCTTACTAAAAACCCGGCGTCATTTAAGCCTGGCAGAACTAGAACCGTGGAACCAGATGCTGAGCCAGTATGGTGAAATGCTGCATCTGCAACGCTACAGTATTATCGAGCAGTGGCAGCACTATTTTCAGCAGGATTTACAGCAGTTGTTGCCCGATTTAAATATTCGCCTGGAATACCATCCGGGATTTCATCCGGAACCAGGTTTAATGAGCGATTTGGTCAATCATCATCAGAAAGATGTGGAGCGCCGTTATACCGAATATGGACCGCATCGCGCAGATTTACGTTTAAAAACAGCGACGGGCGATGCCGATGTGGTGCTGTCACGCGGACAAAAAAAGTTATTGATCATGGCTTTAAAACTGTCACAGATTGCAATGCTGCATGCGTGCAATAAGGAAACTGTGGTATTATTAGATGATCTGACAGCAGAATTAGATTTAACCGCACAACGACGTTTAATTGAGCGATTGAGCCAACTTGGTAGTCAAGTTTTTATTACCACCTTAGACCATGAATCAGTGCAGAATCACTTACATGATTTGTCTATTTCCTATCAATTATTCAATGTTGAAAACGGTACTGTTCAAGTTGTTGTGCAATAGTTTTTTATCTTTGGATAGACCAGTTTTTACTAGGGAGAAACCATGAGTTCAGAAGATCAATCTGCCACTCAAACAGAACAAACCAATGAAAAGGCTTATGATTCCTCTAGTATCAAAGTATTACGTGGCCTAGATGCTGTTCGTAAACGCCCGGGCATGTATATCGGTGATACAGATGATGGTACCGGTTTGCACCACATGGTGTTCGAGGTGGTCGATAACGCGATTGACGAAGCGCTTGCCGGCCATTGTGACGAGATTCTAGTCACTATTCATGAAGATGAATCGGTATCTGTGGCCGATAATGGTCGTGGTATTCCAACCGACATTCACCCGGAAGAAGGCGTATCGGCTGCTGAGGTGATTCTGACCATCCTGCACGCCGGCGGTAAGTTCGACGACAACAGTTATAAAGTGTCGGGCGGTCTGCACGGGGTCGGGGTATCGGTGGTAAACGCCCTGTCGAGCAAACTGGAACTGACCATTAAACGTGCCGGTCAGATTCATCAGCAGGAATACCGTCATGGTGATCCGCAATATCCATTAACTGTGGTTGGTGAAACAGAAGAGACCGGAACCATGGTTCGTTTCTGGCCAAGTGCTGAAACCTTTAGCCAAACCATTTTTAATGTGGATATTTTGGCACGCCGATTGCGTGAATTGTCTTTCTTAAACGCGGGCGTGCGTATTGTATTGCGTGATGAACGTGTCAATTTAGAACATATTTTTGACTATGAAGGTGGTTTGTCTGAATTTGTGAAATATATCAATGCAGGCAAAACCCATCTGAATGAAATTTTCCATTTCACGACACAGGCTGAAAACGGAATTACCGTAGAAGTTGCTTTGCAGTGGAATGATTCCTATCAGGAAAACGTACGTTGCTTTACCAATAACATTCCACAAAAAGACGGTGGAACGCACTTGGCAGGCTTCCGTGCTGCGCTAACCCGTGGGTTAAACAACTACATGGAAAGCGAAAATATCCTGAAAAAAGAAAAAGTCGTGGTGTCGGGTGATGATGCACGTGAAGGTTTAACCGCGATTGTGTCGGTCAAAGTGCCAGATCCAAAATTCTCATCACAGACCAAAGAAAAATTGGTATCGAGTGAGGTAAAACCTGCAGTCGAGCAGGCCATGAATAAATCTTTCTCGGAATATTTACTGGAAAACCCGCAAGCGGCCAAATCGATTGCAGGCAAGATTATTGATGCAGCGCGTGCCCGTGATGCAGCGCGTAAAGCACGTGAAATGACCCGTCGTAAGAGCGCGCTGGATATTGCCGGTTTACCGGGTAAACTGGCCGATTGTCAGGAAAAAGATCCGGCTTTATCTGAACTGTATCTGGTCGAGGGTGACTCTGCGGGTGGTTCAGCCAAGCAAGGCCGTAACCGTAAAATGCAGGCGATTTTACCGCTAAAAGGTAAAATCCTGAACGTGGAACGTGCCCGTTTTGACAAGATGATTTCATCGGCAGAAGTCGGTACCTTGATTACTGCACTGGGCTGCGGAATTGGTCGTGAAGAATATAACCCGGACAAGCTGCGTTATCACAAAATCATTATCATGACCGATGCCGACGTCGATGGTTCGCACATCCGTACCTTGCTGCTGACGTTCTTCTTCCGTCAAATGCCGGAGCTGGTGGAACGTGGTCATATCTATATTGCCCAGCCACCGCTGTACAAGCTGAAAAAAGGCAAGCAGGAACAGTACATTAAAGACAATGAAGCGCTGGAAACCTATCTGATTTCCAATGCCATTGATGAACTGGCCCTACATGTCAGTGCAGATGCACCGGCGATTCGTGGTGAAGCACTGGCTTCGGTGATTGCCGATTACCAGACCTCGCAAAAGAGCCTGAGCCGTTTAACCTTGCGTTATCCAGCCAGCCTGTTAGATGGTTTGCTGGCGCAAGAGGCGTTCAAGCTGGATCAGGCGCATGATCTGGATTATGTACAGGCTTGGGGTGAGCAGTTGTGTGCTTATATCGCGGCCACTCAAAGCAGTTTACGTCCTGAACTTAGCATCGAAACCTTTGACAAAGAAGATGCGGAAGGAGAGAAGTCTGCGATTTACTGGCCACGTATTACCATTTATGTGCATAACCTGCCACATGCCTATTTGCTGGATGCCGGTTTACTCGGTTCGGGTGAGTACGCACGTTTGCTGAAGAACTCGAAGAGCTGGTTTAGCCTGATTGAAGAAGGCGCGTACTTGCAAAAAGGCGAGCGCAAGATTCAGGTCAACAGCTTCCATCAGGTCTGGCAGCATATTCTGCAGGACTCACGCCGCGGCATGATGATCCAGCGTTATAAAGGTCTGGGTGAAATGAATGCCGAGCAGCTTTGGGAAACCACCATGGACCCGGAAAACCGTCATATGCTGCAGGTGACCATTGAAGATGCGATTGAAGCAGATCGGATGTTCTCATGTTTAATGGGTGATGATGTGGAACCACGTCGTGCCTTTATTGAAGAAAATGCCCTGAATGCCGATATTGATGCCTAAGGGCATGATTTAAAAAAAGCGCCTCCGGGCGCTTTTTTGTTGGCGCGATGGATTAGGGCGTGAGAATAATTTTGCGGCAATCCTGTTCGCGTTGATCAAAAATACGATAGCCCTCGGCAGCATCGGCCAGTTTCATACGGTGGGTAATAATCACTTCGGGGGACAGGTCGCCATTTTCAATCCGTTCCAGTAATTCGGGCAGGTACCGATGCACATGGGTCTGGCCCATCTTGAAGGTCAGGCCTTTATCAAAGGCATCACCGAACAGGAAACCGTGAATTGGACCGGCATAGACGCCCGGCACACTGACCACGCCGCCACGGCGCACTGCGGCAATACACTGGCGCAGGGCAAAGCCGCTGGAGCCTTCCAGTTTCAGGTTGGTCATCACGGTTTCAATCATGCTGCCTTTGGCTTCAAAACCAATTGCATCAATGACCGCATCGACACCCCGATGGCCGGGAGTATTGTCAATAATAAACTCGGCCGCATCCATTTCATCAAAATTGACTGGAATCGCGCCATAGGTTTCATGGGCAAACTGCAGCCGGTAATGGTGATGATCGACCATAAAAATCTGTTCAGCGCCAAGCATCCGTGCACAGGCCGCTGACAGTAATCCCACGGGTCCGGCACCATAAATGGCTACACTGGAGCCTTTGCCAATTTGTGCATTGGTCACCGCCTGCCATGCGGTTGGCAGAATATCGGTCAGGAATAGCACTTTTTCATCTGGCAGTGAACCGGGAACTTTAAAAGGACCGATATTGCCTTTGGGGATTCGCACATAATCGGCCTGTCCACCCGGCACGCCGCCATAAAGATGACTGTAGCCAAACAGCGCTGCACCCGGTGGAATCTGTTTTTTATTCAGAATGGCGCCGCGGCCCGTATTGGTATTTTCACAGGAGGCAGTCAGCTCATGTTCACAGAAAAAGCAGTGACCACAAGCAATCACAAAGGGAATAATCACCCGGTCGCCTTTTTTTACTGCCGTGACCTCGGGGCCGACTTCTTCGACCACGCCCATAAATTCATGGCCAAAAATATCGCCGTGTTCTGTGGCCGGAATTTTACCGCGATATAAATGCAGATCTGAACCACAAATGGCAGTGGCGGTGACGCGAAGGATGACATCATCCGGTTCCTGAATAATTGGGTCAGGCACCGATTCAACTCTTACATCTCGGGTTCCATGATAGGTTAAGGCACGCATAGAATTTCCTCTCTTGGCTAGCAGAAGGCCAGACCCGCGCATTGAGCCGGCCACATTTCTTCATGATGAGATGCGCGGCTGTAAATTTATGTATAAAAAAACCGGCCAAGCTGTGTGCAAGAGGGCTTTATATTGCAGTTCAGTAAGTGCAATCAGAGCTAAAACGGAGAGGAAAACAGCTATTGGTGAGCATCCTCCTTGATCTTTTTAAAGAAAACAGACGGGCTAAAAAGAGGAGTGATCATAAAGTGGAAATAAAAAAGATAGCCACTGGGGCTATCTTGAGGGGAAGGTTTCGGAAGAAACGGGATTAACTGTTCTGGAATGATTGTTCCAGGGTTTCCAGTTCCATCATCAGTTCCAGCATGGTTTCTTCGGCCTGTTCCAGCGTGGCTTTTAAGCTGGTCTGTTCATTCATCAGCTTGAGCAGATCTTCTTTACGCGAAGCTTCATACAGGCTGCTGTCAGCCAGCTGTTCTTCAATACTGGCCAGACGGGGCTGGATTTTTTCAATCTGGCTTTCACATTGTTCAATTTTTTTCCGCAGCGGACGGGTTTCTTCACGGCGCTGCGCCGCCAGTTTGCGCTGTGCTTCTTTATCAACTTTGGCCGGTGCGGCAGTCTTGTTGGTACTTGCGCTGGCCTGTGCCAAGGCGGTTTGGGCATTGATCTGCTGCTGGCGGGCCTCGCGTAACCATTTGGCATAATCCTGCAAATCACCGGCAAATTCGGTACAGCGTCCGGCATGCACCAACAGCAGGTCATCACAGACACTGGCAATCAGTTGACGTTCGTGCGATACCAGTACCACTGCGCCTTCAAAATCCTGTAAGGCCATGCTCAGGGCATGACGCATGTCTAAATCCAGATGGTTGGTCGGTTCATCCAGAATCAGTACATTCGGGCGCTGCCAGACAATCAGGGCCAAGGCCAGACGGGCGCGTTCACCGCCGGAGAAGCTTTCGCACGGCGTATCCATGCGTTCGCCGCTAAAACCAAAACTGCCGAGGAACGAACGTAGGGTGGCTTCACTGATCTGTTTGTCGGCCAGACGTGACAATTGCAGCATCGGGCTGGCCTGCGCATCCAGTGCATCCATCTGATGCTGGGCAAAGTAACCAATATTCAGCAGTTCAGAGGCTTTGCGCTGGCCATTTAAAAGCGCTAAATCACCAACCAGTGATTTAATTAGAGTAGATTTACCGGCGCCGTTCATGCCCAGCAGGCCAATACGCGAGCTTGGGGTAATCTGCAGACTGATTTTGCTGGCAATACTTTTGCCCGGATAGCCAATTTCGGCCTGATCCAGAGTCAGTAAGGGTGAACTCATTTTGGTGGGTTCACGGAAACTGAAGGTAAACGGGGTATCGACATGCGCCGGTGCCAGCAACTGCATTTTTTCCAGCTGTTTAATCCGGCTTTGCGCCTGACGCGCCTTGGTGGCTTTGGCTTTAAAACGGTCAATAAATTTTTGCAGATGTGCGCGGGCTTCAACCTGCTTTTCAAAGGCCTGTTGCTGCTGGGCCAGACGTTCGCTGCGGGTCACTTCAAAGGTCGAGTAATTGCCGGTATATAAGGTCAGTTCCTGATTTTCAATATGCAGGATATGATCGGTCACTGCATCGAGAAAATCGCGGTCATGTGAAATCAGGATTAAAGTGCCTTCATAGGCATTGAGCCAGTCTTCAAGCCATAAAATGGCATCCAGATCCAAGTGGTTGGTTGGCTCATCCAGAAGTAGTAAGTCGGAGCGGCTCATCAGGGTGCGCGCCAGATTTAAACGCATCCGCCATCCACCAGAAAAACTGGAAACATCCAGACGTAGCTGATGTTCCATAAAACCTAAACCAGCCATCAGCTGGGCGGCTTTAGATGGGGCAGAATAGCCATGAATTTCATCAAAACGGCCATGTAATTGTGCCAGTTCGCTGTCACTGAGCTGTTCAGGTTGTGCCAGCTGTTTCTGAATCTGCCAGTATTCTTCATCGCCCGATAACACAAAATCCAGCGCCGGCATATCTAGGGCTTTGACTTCCTGGGCCATGTGCGCAACGGTCCAGCCCGACGGACGGGTCAGGCTGCCTTCATCTGCCCCCAGTTCTCCCAATAAGGCGGCAAATAAGGTCGATTTGCCAGCGCCATTGACTCCGGTGAGGCCAACTTTCCAACCCGGATGGATCTGCATGGACGCTTTTTGAAATAAGACACGACCACCACGGCGTAAAGAGACTTGGTCAAATTGAATCATTGGACTCACTAAACTCAGGAACAGAATGCGCCTATTCTAAAGGATGCGCTCTGGAAAACAAAAAGCTGGCGCAGTTTATTTCAGGTGCTACAGCAACACATCGAAAAAAATAATGAAAAAGCGGGCGCCGTGTCATCTATCGGAAAGCGGCTATGCAGGGTTTTTTTATAAAACCAAGCCCGATATATTAAAATTTCTGATAAAAAACAAAAACAAATGTACGGTGACAAAAATGAAAAACGGAGTTTTGTTGTTGTCGACACTGGCCTTGTGTGGCGTCAGTGGCCTGGCTCAGGCCAATCCGCAGGTCTGTGTTTTTGATCTGTTGGGACGGGCCGGAGAATCCTATAAATTGCTGGAAGAATGGGCCTTGGCCAGCAAGCGCTGGGGCAGCAATGTCAGTCTGAAAGCCTATCAGGATGAAGCCCAGGTCGAGCGCGATTTTAAGGCGGGCAAGTGTGATGGTGCCTATATGACCTCAATGCGGGCGCGGCAATACAATAAATTTGCCGGTTCGATTGATGCACTGGGCGGTGTGCCAAGTAATAGCATTGCCCAGAAAGCCATTAGTTATGTGCTGGACCGGCGCAATAACCGCCGTCTGGTGACCCGGATTGGCCAGGAAACCTTTGAAGTGGCTGGCATCGGCCAGATTGGCTCGGCCTATATTTTTGTTAAAGATCGGGCCATGAACTCGGTTGAGCACATTAAAAACCGGAAATTTGCGATTCTGCATTATGATCCGGCACAAAAAATGATGGTGGAGCGGGTCGGTGGTATTGCAGTCGATTCCGATATTTCCAATTTTGTACGCAAGTTTAATCAGGGCGAGGTTGATATTGTGGCCGCACCGGCCTATGCCTTTAAACCGCTGGAAATTGAAAAAGGTTTGGGCACACGCGGTGCCATGATTGATTTTCCGGTGGTCAATGTCACGGCGGACCTGATTATCCGGCCAGAAAAATTCGCAGATGGTTTTGCAGTGCAGTCCCGGCGCTGGTTTGTCCAGCAGATTCCGAAAAACTTTGCCATGGTGAAACGTCTGGAAGCGGAAATTCCAAATAAATACCGCACCCGACTCAGCAAGGAAGATCAGGACAAATACCAGAAACTGCTACGTGATGGCCGCATCGAACTGACTGAAAAAGGCATTTATGATGGCTCGATGATGCGGGTACTGAAACGGGCACGTTGTACGGTAGAACGTACCAATTTTGAATGTTCACTTGGCGGTGAATAGAGAAAATGGTTATAAGTTTGTAAAAAAGTGGCCACGATGTGTAAATTTTCGCCGCGCTACCTGAAATTTTTAAGCCATTGAAAATGCTGCTGATCTCTGCAATTTGTGGGTTTGAGATCAGCAGCTGTATAAATTGAATTGGTCACGATTTAAAAATATTTGGAGTAAAAGCTCTATTTTTTTAAAAACAAGTTGCTTAATATTCAGCAAGTGTATGGACACTCTTGATGAAAGACGATTCTGTAAGGACAAATACAATGAAAAAAACAATTCTCGCGCTTTCTGCACTGGCTACTTTGGGTATGGCCAGCAATGCTCAGGCAGCCAAGGTCGATGTATGTATCTTCGATTTACTCGGCAAATCTGGTGAATCTTATCAAATGGCCCAGGAATGGGCGCTGGCCGCGAAAGGCTGGGGCGCAGACATCAACCTGATTCCCCGTCAGGATGAAGCCGTGGCCGATAATGACTTTAAAGCCGGCAAATGTGATGCGGTTTTCCTGACTGCGATGCGTGCCCGTCAGTACAATAAATTTGCCGGTTCAATTGATGCACTGGGCGGTGTGCCCAGCAATGCCATTGCCCAACGTGCGATTACTTTTGCCCTGGACAAACGTAATGCCGGCAAAATGGTCACCAATCTGGGGGGGAAAAAATATGAAGTGGCGGGAATTGCACCTTTAGGTTCGGCCTTTATTTTTGTCCGTGACAAGAATATTGATTCGATTGAAAAAGCTGCCGGCAAGAAATTTGCGGTACTGGGCTATGACGATGCACAAAAAATTATGGTGCAACGTGTCGGTGCTCAGGCGGTAATCTCCGATGTCTCTAACTTTGTGGCGAAATTTAATAATGGCCAGGTCGATATGGTTGGTGCGCCAGCCTATGCTTATAAGCCGCTGGAAATCTATAAAGGCTTGGGAACCAAAGGCGCCATGTTTAATTTCCCTGTACTGCATGTCACGGCTGATTTAGTAATTAGTCCGGAGAAATTCCCGGCTGGTTTTGGCCAGAAATCGCGTGACTGGTTCTCGAAAAACCTGCCAAAAAGTTTGGGCATGATTAAACGTCTGGAAGCAGGCATTCCAGCCAAATACAAAATGAACCTGAGCGCGGAAGAGAAAACCAAATACCAGAAACTGTTACGTGAAGGGCGGATGGATATGACCAAGCGCGGTATTTATGATGCGTCGATGATGAGCGTACTCAAACGTGCCCGCTGTTCTGTCGATAAAGCCAACTTCGAGTGTTCACTGGGCGGTGAATAAGCTTCATTTTTAAGGAAAAACAACCCGGCATCTGTGCCGGGTTGTTGCATCTGGAACCTTGTCACTTGGGCCATTGCAGTTCAGGTCAAATCACGTAAGCTAATCAAAAATAATAGCTTCATCTTTGTCCAAGCCTAAAAAAATAGAGATGAGTTGTTTCATCCAAGGCATACAGACAGGAGGAGCAGGAGAGCGTGATCTCCAAGGGTAAAAAGAACAAGGATGGATGCGCTAAAATAGCTTTTTAAAACATTAAACACGATTCAGTACAACTGAAAACAACAAGAACAGCGATAAAGGAAAGATCAATGAAATATTATGCTCAAGGCATCGCACTGGCTGCAGTGATGGGACTCGGTGCGACTGCAGCACAGGCCCAGCAGACAGTGTGTGTCTTTGATTTGGTGGGAAAAAGTGGCGATGTGTATGCGCTGATGCTGGACTATCAGCTGGCGGCCAAAGCCTGGGGCGCCGATATTGAACTGCGTGTCGGACAGAATGAAGCGGTAATTGCCGAAGATTTTAAAGCCGGTAAATGTGACGGGATTAGTGTCACCGGTATGCGCGGGCGTCAATTTAACAGCTTTACCGGTTCTCTGGATGCGATTGGTGCAATTCCCGATTTAAATCTGGCGGTCAAAGTCATGCAGGGACTGGCCAGTCCGAAATTTTCCCGCTTTATGACTCAAGGCCAGTATGAAGTGGCTGGTGTAGTGCCTGTCGGTGATGCCTTTTTAATGGTCAATGACCGCAGTATTAATACTGTGGCCAAAGCTGCCGGTAAAAAAATTGCGGTCCTGGATTATGACCAGGCACAAAAAATTATGGTGCAGCAGATTGGCGCGCAGGCAGTCAGTTCAGATGTCACCAACTTCGGCAGTAAATTCAATAACGGTCAGGTCGATATTATTGGTGCGCCGGCCGCCGTGTTTAAGCCACTGGAGCTGCATAAGGGCTTGGGCAGTAAAGGCGCGATTGTGAATTATCCGATTTTACAGGTGACTGGCAATATTATTATTCGCCCGAACAAGTTCCCGGCCGGTTTTGGCCAGAAATCACGGGAATGGGTCAAAGGTCAATTACCGCGTGCCTTTAACATCTTGGGTAAAATGAAAGCCGATATTCCGCAAAAATACTGGATGAATATTCCGGCAGCCGACAAACCGGGCTATCAGAAGATGATGCGTGAGGCGCGGATTGACCTGACCAAACGTGGCATTTATGACAAACGCATGATGAAGCTGCTGTGGCAATTCCGCTGTAAGCAGGACCCGAAAAACTTCGAATGCGGCCTACAGGATGAGAATTACAAATAATCTTGATAAAATTAGTCTGAATTGACTTTGAATTGAACATGACTGACCATATATTGGGTATGTTATACTTGATATGTGGTCTTTTCTGTTAAAAGACATTTGAATCGAACGAGGAATCCGACATGAATGCCCAAGCCCTTGTGCTGACTGACAATGCTGCGAACAAAGTACGCCAATTGCGTGACAGTGAAGGCAACCAAGATTTAATGTTACGCGTTTATGTGACCGGTGGTGGTTGTTCGGGCTTCTCTTACGGCTTTAACTTTGCTGAAAGCATGAATGAAGATGATGCTGAATTCGTGAATGGTGACGTAAAAATGCTGGTCGATTCACTCAGCTATCAATATCTGGTCGGTTCAGTGGTGGACTATTTAGAAGGTCTGGAAGGTTCACGTTTTGTGGTTCAAAATCCGAATGCCACGACTACGTGTGGCTGTGGTTCTTCTTTCTCGATTTAAGCAGAATTTTAAAATACTCAGCCCTCTATTTTGAGGGCTTTTTTAATATCTTTTTTAATACAAAGAGATTGGCCTAGACTGCGGTCAATGTTCCTAAAATCCGGTAGCCTTTGGCCCCGGTCACAGCCGGGAAATTGCCACTTTGCTGGTTGAGAAAACGCATCGCCAGCCAGGCAAAAGCAGTGGCCTCTACCCAGGTCGGGTTAATGCCTAAATCTGCCGTGGTCTGTACACTCCACTCATGTTTGCGTAAGCGCCAGCGCAGCTGTTCCAGTAAATAGGAATTATAGGCACCGCCCCCACAAACATAGACTTCACCGGTGTCCATGCCGGAGCGGTAAATGGCTTTTTTAATCGCCCGAGTAGTCAGCTTTAACAAGGTGGCCTGCACATTTTCCGGGGTATCTTCCAGTTCCTGATAGGCTAGGTCATTGCGCCAGTCGGCAATCTGTTCATCCAGCCATTCCAGGTTGAAATCTTCACGGCCAGTACTTTTTGGCGGCTCTTTGGAAAAATATTCATGTGCCTGCAGACGGTCCAGCAGGCTGCGAATTGGCTGGCCATAAGCCGCCCAGTTGCCGTTTTCATCATAAGGCTGGCCGGTGTAGCGTTCACACCAGGCATCCATCAGGATATTGGCCGGGCCGGTATCAAAACCATAGACTTTTTCCGGCTGTCCGGCAGGCAACATGCTGACATTGGCAATCCCGCCCAAATTCAGAATCACCCGGTGGATGCTGTCATGCTGGAACACGTCCTGATGAAAAGCTGGTACCAACGGAGCACCTTGTCCACCGGCAGCCATATCACGCCGGCGGAAATCCGAGACCACCGGCAGCTGGGTTATTTCGGTAATAATATTTGGATCACCAATTTGCAGGGTAAAGCCATGTTCAGGCCGGTGGCGGATGGTCTGGCCATGTGAACCAATGGCACGAATCTGGCTGCGATCAAGCTGGTGTTCTTCAATCAGGCGGTTAATGCCATGTCCAATCATTTGCGCCAGCGCCACATCGGCCTTGCCCATCCGGTCAATTTCATTGTCATCCGGCAGGGTCAGGGCCATCAGTTCATCGCGTAAATCGGGATCGAAGCTCAGGGTCAGGGTGGCATGAAGCTGTAAAGGATCAAAAGAAGCAGCAACAATATCGACACCATCCATACTTGTGCCGGTCATTACCCCAATATAGATCGCTGTCATGGTTATTCTTAAGCCTGCAATGTGCTGAAAAAGTGTTAGTATATCGCACAAATTGAATAACTGATGTGTTTGGGTTTTGTGATGTCAAATTTCTTGCCAGCTGAAGAACAACTTGCCCTCATCCAACGAGGTACGCATGAAATTATTTCTGAAGAAGATCTTCTAAAGAAATTAAAAGAGAACCGTCCTTTAAAAATTAAAGCGGGCTTTGACCCGACTGCACCTGACCTGCATTTGGGTCATACGGTTTTAATTAACAAGCTGAAAGTGTTCCAGGATTTGGGGCACGAGGTCTTCTTCCTGATTGGTGACTATACTGCCATGATTGGTGACCCGACCGGTAAGAGCGCGACCCGTCCGCCGTTGTCACGCGAGCAGGTACTGGAAAATGCCAAAACCTATCAGGAACAGGTGTTCAAGATTCTCGATCCAAACAAAACCAAAGTGGTGTTTAACTCGGAATGGTTTGCCAGCAAAACTGCGGCCGATTTAATTCAACTGGCCTCACAGCAAACCGTGGCGCGTATGCTGGAGCGTGATGACTTCACCAAGCGTTATAACAACCAGCAACCAATTGCGATTCACGAATTCCTGTATCCGCTGGTACAAGGCTATGACTCGGTGGCTTTAGAAGCTGACGTAGAGTTGGGTGGCACCGACCAGACCTTTAACCTGCTAATGGGCCGTACCTTACAGGGCCGTTATAACCAGGAAGCACAGGTGTGTATTACCGTGCCAATTCTGGAAGGTTTAGATGGCGTCAACAAGATGTCGAAATCATTGGGCAACTATATTGGTGTATTTGATGCCCCAGGCGCGATGTATCAAAAAGTGCTGTCTATGCCGGACTCACTGATTGAGCGTTATTTTGACCTGCTCAGCTTCAAGTCTGTGGCAGAAATCCAGCAGTTACTGAAAGAAGTGGCTGAAGGCCGTAACCCGCAGGATGTGAAAAAGATTCTGGCGCTTGAACTGGTCGAGCGTTTCCACGGTGCAGAAGCTGCAGCCAATGCGCATAAAGGTGCCGGTAACCTGATTACCGAAGGTGAATTGCCAGAAGGCACACCAGAAGTGACCATTTCACGTGGCGAATATGGCGGCGAGATTTTCATTGCTTCTATTTTACGTGCAGCAGGTTTAACCAAAAACGCGGCACAGGCTAAAGATGCTGTCGGTCGTGGTGCAGTGAAAGTTGATTGGCAACCAGTCGATGCCTCATTCTCGGTAAAAGAAAACGTGACCTTGATTGTGCAGGCCAGTAAAAAGGCCATTGCCAAAGTCACCTTTACCGACTAAAAATGCAGTTAAGTATTTGAATTAAAAAGCAGGCTTCGGTCTGCTTTTTTTTATGATATTGCTTATAAGATATTTAAATATTTAAATTTAAAAAAAACCTTATAAAAACAAGAATTAAATTTTTCCGATTGTCTTGATTTTGTCATATTTTATGTTTAAGATTTATCCATCTAAATATGTGGTGTCTACATATCTAGAGGGTAAATTGCTATTTGATGACGTTTCATCCCCAAGAAGCGCGGAAATAGCCGAAAATAATAATGACAATAACATATGGATCCGTAAAAGATTCAACTCCGAGGGAGAGATTTTGGGAGAGATCTCTTTCTTTTTTTTATCCAAAATTTAGCCTTTGACCTGAAAAAAGCGGTTTTTTGAGCAGCTGGAGCACTATCTGCCCCATGGTTGCCCGCTGCAAAAATCCGGCGTATAAATAAATCCGGATCATCATTTCCATATAAAAAATAAACTCGAGCCAGAGGGAGTGATTTATAGCAAATAATTATATTGACAAATATAGTCAAACATATGCAATTTAGGTATTAAATTTTAAAAAAACTTGCAATGAAATACTTGACTGAAAGCTTAAAGAAAGTAGAGCAAGACCTTGCTTATTTTGTATCCCCTGAAAATAAAGATGGGTTTATTAAGGAATTTGCATCATGGGTCTATGGTGAGTGGTCAAAGAATGATTTCTATGAAACCGATATTGTAGATTTAGGCTATGATTGTTCTTCGGACCCTGAAAAAACAAATCAATCACTCTCCGATAAATGCCCCACCTATGCTGATTTTATTAATGCAAATACAGGCTTTTCTGAATGTACTCACGTTTCAGGACAAGGTATGCGCTGTCAAGAATATGAGGAAAAATTATTAGAGATTTTTGGTGATGCTTGCGCTAAAAAACTAGATGATTTAGTAGAGCTATATCAACTAGAAGTGCCTGAAAAATACAAAAAATTTGCAGAAAATATTAGTGAACTAATTTTCCTTGAGGTTGTTGATCATCATGAGGATTTAGAACTTTATGAGGTTTGTGACGATATTTTATTAAAATATAATCAGCTAGGAGTCGCATCATCCCCTTATACATGCCCTATCTGTGGATGGGATGAAGACAATGATCTAGCCATATATTGTGATGAATCCATATTTAAAGACTATACACTTGAGGATTTCAAGAAGTTAGCGGAGATTGATTAATGTATTCTCCTGCTAAATTCGGTGAAATGATTGGGAAGTCGGTTAAAACTCTACAAATATGGGATGCCGAAGGTATTTTGGTTGCATGTCGAAATCCTAAAAATCGCAGATACTACACGCACGATCAATACCTTGAATATATCGGTATAAAAGCAACGGAAGCTAAATCATCAGTAATTGTTTATTCAAGGGTATCTAGTGTTGCTCAAAAGCCCGATTTAGCTAATCAGGTGTCAGCTTTAGAAACTTTTTGTACTGTAAATGGCTATGCTGTTGATGATTGGGTGTCAGAGGTTGGAAGTGGTTTGAATTATAAAAGAAAGAAATTCAATCAGCTTTTTCTTGATATTGAAATGGGTAAAGTTTCAATGCTTGTCATCGCTCACAAAGACCGTTTGGTGCGTTTTGGTTTTGAGTGGTTTGAATCTTTTGCTGAAAGACATGGTTGTAAAGTTATTATTATGAATCAAGAATCTCTTTCCCCAACGGAAGAAGTAACACAAGACTTGTTAGCGATTATTCATTGTTTTTCCTCTCGACTTTACGGATTAAGAAAATACAAAGAAAAAGTTAAAGAATTAGTGAACATCAAGGAATAACTTTTGAAACTAACACGCATCCACCATTGTAAAAACTTGAATGTGCAAAAGTACAAACAGCTTGAGAAACAAGCTGTTTTACTTGGTCGTATTCGTAGCGAGGTGTGGGCTAAATATGGTGCTATTTCAGGTTTGAATATCAGTGACAGAGCTATTCGTGATGCGTGGATGAAAGAAAGTCGTGACTTTGGTGTTTCTGCAAATGCGTGGAAAGAAACGCTACGTGATTGCATAGGTGATATTAAAGCCTATCGAGAAGCATCAAAAGACAAAGTAAAGCAGGCGATCCGAAAACGCACCTCCTGTAATAATGAACAAAAAAGACTATACACCTTGCTTAAAAAAGATGAATGGATGACTGATAATTTCCTCCATCGTCAAATGCGTAATCACTTTAAGCATGGTGTTAATCACACACATAATCAAATTATTGTTCGTGCGGATATGTGTAAAACTTTTGAGTTAAATGGTCAATGTTGGCTTAAAGTGCCGAGTCTAGTCCCTCGACAAACCATTAAAATTCCACTAAACACCACTGTTGATTTTGCGCCACAAGGCACACTTAGAATCATTCTAAAAAACGGTAATGTTGAAGTTCACTCAACTTATGATGCAGTTGAAACACAGGATTGTGGTCAGGAAACCGTAGGTGTTGATAAAGGTTATTCAGAAGCCTTTGTGGATTCTGATGGTGAAGTATATGGCAATGGTTTAGGTAAATTGATCTCAAGTGAATCAGACTACCTAAATCAAAAGTACAAACGTAGAAATAAGCTCAGAGCGATTTCTAAAGCCAAACCGCACAAGAAACAGAAAATTGAGTTAAATAATCTAGGTCGAAAAAAACTAGATAAGCGACAAGATACTCAAAAAGCAAAGCTCAAAACATTAATATTTACAGCAACTCACAAGTTGGTTGATAAAGCCAAAGTGATTGTTGCGGAAGATTTAACATCCCCAATTCAAAGTAAACGCAACTATGGCAAAAACACCAATAGACGCTTAAATACATGGGCTAAAGGTTTGTTAGCTAATGCCCTAACTTCTATATCTCACCGTAGAGGTTCTACGGTGCATCTAGTCAATTCTGCATATACTTCGCAAAGTGACTCTTTCTTGCATGGCCTTTTAATAGGTACACGTAAGGGAGATCGTTTTCACCGTTTCAATGGGGAAGTTGTGCAAGCTGATTGGAATGCTGCGAGAAACGTGCTTGCAAGATTAAACGACAATGAGATAAGTCGTTATACGCCTTACAAAACTGTAAAGCGTATATTGCAAGAACGGACTGACCGCTACAAGTCGGAACTGACCGACTCAGGCTCTAGTTACACGCTTGGCAACAAGACATTAACAGAGTGCGAATTACTCCTTGACTATGTTTGACTACATTTTAAGGAACAGCGCATGTATTCCTATAATACCGATACCCATGATCAGCAGCTGGATGCCATTTTACGTTTCCTGTTTGAATATCAGCCGCAAAGTGAAAAGCAGTTTGCCTATCAGCCGGTCAAGACGCTGTTTGAGCAATTGGAACTGTCGGCCATGTATCAGCTATTTGCCCTGATTCACGAGCAACTGCCGCGTAAAGCCAGACTGCTGTTTGCGGCCGAAGATTATCGCGGTAAACAGGCACTGGTCTTAGAGGTCATGCAGCATATTCGCGAACGGGTTTAACTATTGTCATGAAATCTTGATCGTTTTTTCATCTGCCTTACATGTTCAGGCCACAGACTCAATCAGACAATTCCAATTAAAACACTGAGTCTCAGGGTAATTGCCAGATGAACGTATTGAATAAAAAAACCATATTATCAATAGCCTGTCTTTCTGTTTTCATGACAGCCTGCGGGGATAATGACCGTCAGACTACTACACCGACACCAGTAGTCGAGGGTAAAGCCGTTGAACTGAATATTCTGCATATCAATGACCATCACTCCCATTTAGATGAAGAGCACTGGAACTTTAGCTTGGCACAAGGGGCTGAGGAAGAAAATTATAGCGTCAGCCGGGGTGGTTTTGCCCGTGTCGCCGGTTTAATCAACCGTCTGACAGAGGAATATCCGAATGTGATCAAACTGCACAGTGGTGATGCGATTACCGGCGATCTGTATTTCAACCTTTCTGAAGGTAAGGCGGATGCAGATGCCATGAATACGGTCTGCTTTGACAGTTTTGTGCTGGGTAACCATGAATTTGATGCCAAAGATGCAGGCCTACAGAAATTTATTAACTATCTGGATGCCGGTAACTGTGCCACACCAACCCGTATTGTATCGGCCAATGTGAATTTTGGGCCATCTTCGCCGCTGTATCAGACCCAGCGCATTGAAAAGTCTTTTATATTTGAACGTGGCGGTGAAAAGTTTGCCATTATTGGCCTGACCATTGCCGACAAAACCAAGAATGCCTCTCAGCCGAACAGTGACACTACGTTTGCCAATGAAGTTGAAGCGGCTCAACAGGAAATTGATCGCCTGAAAGCTCAAGGCATCCATAAGATTATCCTGCAAACCCATACCGGTTTTGCCCTAGATCAGCAACTGGCTGCGGCTTTAACTGATGTTGATGTAATTGTCGGCGGTGATTCACATACCTTATTAGGTCCGGACAGTTTAGAGGCGGTCGGCCTGAGTCCGAGTGGTGCGTATCCGACCCAAGCGCGAAATAAAGATGGTGATCTGGTCTGTATTGCCCAGGCCTGGCAGTACAGCTATGTGGTGGGTGATTTAAAGGTCAAGTTCAATCCGCAAGGCCAGGTGGAACAGTGTAGTGGCACACCGCACATTTTAGTGGGCGATGACTTTAAGCGTGAAAATACCGAGAGCAAACAGTTTGAAGCCCTAAATGCAACCGAACAGGCGGCGCTGCTGGAGCGTTTTAAAGCGGCGAATATTCCGATGCAGGTGGTCAGCCCATATACCGCGACCTTAAATGTGCTGCTGCCATATCAACAACAGAAACAGAATTTTGCCAGCACGGTGGTGGCTCAGGCAACCGATAACCTGTGTTTACGCCGTGTACCGGGGACGCAGCGCGATACCAGCCGTTCTAGTCTGGGCGATATCTGTAACCAGAATCCGCATGTCATTGCTCATGGCGGCGATATTCAGCAGATGATTGCCGAAGCCTTCTTGCAACAAGGTAAAGTGTACTTTGATGCCGATCTGTCATTCCAGAATGGTGGTGGGGTGCGTGTGGATGTCGCGGCAGGTCCAGTCACCGTAGAGAAAATCTATCAGGTACTGCCATTTAAAAATACACTGGTCCGTCTGGATATGACTGGTGCAGAAATTAAAGCCACGCTGGAAGATGCGATTAGCGGTGTGGTTGAGCAGAGAAATACTGGCAGTTATCCATATACTGGTGGTTTACGCTGGCAGGTAGATTTAACCCAGGCCAAAGGGCAGCGTATTAGCCAGCTGGAAGTGCGTAATGCAAGCGGTAGTTATGAAGCACTGGTCTTGGATCGAACCTATAAAGTGGTGACTATCGACTTCCTGGCCAATGGACAGGACTACTATAGCAGCATGAAAGAGGTGACAGGCGAGCGCCGTATGGATGTGGGCCTCGATTATGCCGAAGCGTTTTTACAGTATGTCGAGCGTTTACCGGGAACAATCGGACAAAAATCACTCGGTAAATTGCCAACAGCGGATTACAGCACGCAGAAATTTACTGAATAAGATAAAAAGAAAGCCAGCAAAAAATCCCGTTCGCGGGATTTTTTCTGTTAAATTGTGCAAAAAATAAGTGAAAAACCGGTTTTTTTAGCTGTTTCGTAGAAAAAAGATACATACGTGAAAAATAAAGTGAATTGGGGCTTGCAATGATTCTGAAATCCTCTAGAATGCACCCCATACCGACGAAATAGACGGAAACGAACGAAGCACGAAGTGCTGAGTTGTTAGGTTTATTAAGTCCAGCTTCTGGCACTGACGAGGTGTTAGAAAGATCATTAAGAGATTATGAAGAACAACTTGTGTGGATTTTTACTGGTTGATTAATCGAAATTATTTTCATTGATTGATTGGTTTAAATTACTCGAAGTTTATTTGAGCGAAATTTAAGTCAGAAAATTGATGAGCCAAGTTTAAGAGTTTTACTTATAAAACTCGAAATGATTTTAACTGAAGAGTTTGATCATGGCTCAGATTGAACGCTGGCGGCAGGCTTAACACATGCAAGTCGAGCGGGGTGATGATAGCTTGCTATCGGAACCTAGCGGCGGACGGGTGAGTAATGCTTAGGAATCTGCCTATTAGTGGGGGACAACATTCCGAAAGGGATGCTAATACCGCATACGCCCTACGGGGGAAAGCAGGGGATCTTCGGACCTTGCGCTAATAGATGAGCCTAAGTCGGATTAGCTAGTTGGTGGGGTAAAGGCCTACCAAGGCGACGATCTGTAGCGGGTCTGAGAGGATGATCCGCCACACTGGGACTGAGACACGGCCCAGACTCCTACGGGAGGCAGCAGTGGGGAATATTGGACAATGGGGGGAACCCTGATCCAGCCATGCCGCGTGTGTGAAGAAGGCCTTTTGGTTGTAAAGCACTTTAAGCGAGGAGGAGGCGCTCTAGGCTAATACCCTAGATGCGTGGACGTTACTCGCAGAATAAGCACCGGCTAACTCTGTGCCAGCAGCCGCGGTAATACAGAGGGTGCGAGCGTTAATCGGATTTACTGGGCGTAAAGCGCGCGTAGGTGGCTAATTAAGTCAAATGTGAAATCCCCGAGCTTAACTTGGGAATTGCATTCGATACTGGTTAGCTAGAGTATGGGAGAGGATGGTAGAATTCCAGGTGTAGCGGTGAAATGCGTAGAGATCTGGAGGAATACCGATGGCGAAGGCAGCCATCTGGCCTAATACTGACACTGAGGTGCGAAAGCATGGGGAGCAAACAGGATTAGATACCCTGGTAGTCCATGCCGTAAACGATGTCTACTAGCCGTTGGGGCCTTTGAGGCTTTAGTGGCGCAGCTAACGCGATAAGTAGACCGCCTGGGGAGTACGGTCGCAAGACTAAAACTCAAATGAATTGACGGGGGCCCGCACAAGCGGTGGAGCATGTGGTTTAATTCGATGCAACGCGAAGAACCTTACCTGGCCTTGACATACAGAGAACTTTCCAGAGATGGATTGGTGCCTTCGGGAACTCTGATACAGGTGCTGCATGGCTGTCGTCAGCTCGTGTCGTGAGATGTTGGGTTAAGTCCCGCAACGAGCGCAACCCTTTTCCTTACTTGCCAGCATTTCGGATGGGAACTTTAAGGATACTGCCAGTGACAAACTGGAGGAAGGCGGGGACGACGTCAAGTCATCATGGCCCTTACGGCCAGGGCTACACACGTGCTACAATGGTCGGTACAAAGGGTTGCTACACAGCGATGTGATGCTAATCTCAAAAAGCCGATCGTAGTCCGGATTGGAGTCTGCAACTCGACTCCATGAAGTCGGAATCGCTAGTAATCGCGGATCAGAATGCCGCGGTGAATACGTTCCCGGGCCTTGTACACACCGCCCGTCACACCATGGGAGTTTGTTGCACCAGAAGTAGGTAGTCTAACCTTAGGGAGGACGCTTACCACGGTGTGGCCGATGACTGGGGTGAAGTCGTAACAAGGTAGCCGTAGGGGAACCTGCGGCTGGATCACCTCCTTAACGAAAGATTGACGATTAGTAAGAATCCACAACAAGTTGTTCTTCATGATGATGTATCTGAGGGTCTGTAGCTCAGTTGGTTAGAGCACACGCTTGATAAGCGTGGGGTCACAAGTTCAAGTCTTGTCAGACCCACCACTAACGACAAGCAAGCAATTGCAGAGCGAATAGAAATCAGAACATTGACTTATTGATAAGCTGGGGACTTAGCTTAGTTGGTAGAGCGCCTGCTTTGCACGCAGGAGGTCAGGAGTTCGACTCTCCTAGTCTCCACCAAATTTCAAGATCAGAAAAACAACGTTTTTCCTTGGAATTTAAGCAAAAAGCTATGCTTTGCGCAGGCTTTAATCGAACGAAGTCTTAGATTATAGAAATTAATAAGAAGTTAGCGTAATATGCGCGTCTTGTTAACTTCTGTGATTTATCACAGTTGACTGCAGTCCGACGAGGATGTAGTGAATCATTAACAGATTGGCAAAATTGAGTCTGAAATAAATTGTTCACTCAATCAATATACGTTAACGCGTTGTTATGACGGGTTGATGAACGTAGATTGAATTGAGAACTAGCAAATTAACTGAATCAAGCGTTTTGGTATATGAATTTAGATTGAAGCTGTACGGTGCTTAAGTGCACGTGACTTCGAACTGTAGATTAAATAGATAATTGATTATTTATTTAATTGTCTTAATCCTACTTGTAGGGATTAACGACTGTTTGGGGTTGTATAGTCAAGTAATTAAGTGCATGTGGTGGATGCCTTGGCAGTCAGAGGCGAAGAAAGACGTGATAGCCTGCGAAAAGCTCCGGGGAGGCGGCAAATATCCTTTGATCCGGAGATGTCTGAATGGGGAAACCCACTTACCATAAGGTAGGTATCAATACATGAATACATAGTGTATTGAGGCGAACGAGGGGAAGTGAAACATCTCAGTACCCTTAGGAAAAGAAATCAATTGAGATTCCCTCAGTAGCGGCGAGCGAAAGGGGAACAGCCCATTAAGTTATGTGTGTTTTAGTGGAATGCTCTGGGAAGTGCAACCATAGTGGGTGATAGTCCTGTACACGAAAGGGCACACATAATGATGACGAGTAGGGCGAGGCACGTGAAACCTTGTCTGAATATGGGGGGACCATCCTCCAAGGCTAAATACTCCTGACTGACCGATAGTGAACCAGTACCGTGAGGGAAAGGCGAAAAGAACCCCTGTGAGGGGAGTGAAATAGATCCTGAAACCGCATGCATACAAGCAGTGGGAGCCGACTTGTTCGGTGACTGCGTACCTTTTGTATAATGGGTCAGCGACTTACATTCAGTAGCAAGGTTAACCGCATAGGGGAGCCGTAGGGAAACCGAGTCTTAATAGGGCGTATAGTTGCTGGGTGTAGACCCGAAACCAGGCGATCTATCCATGAGCAGGTTGAAGGTTGGGTAACACTAACTGGAGGACCGAACCCACTGTCGTTGAAAAGCCAGGGGATGACTTGTGGATAGGGGTGAAAGGCTAATCAAGCCTGGTGATAGCTGGTTCTCCCCGAAAGCTATTTAGGTAGCGCCTCGGACGAATACCATTGGGGGTAGAGCACTGTTTCGGCTAGGGGGTCATCCCGACTTACCAAACCGATGCAAACTCCGAATACCGATGAGTACTATCCGGGAGACAGACTGCGGGTGCTAACGTCCGTAGTCAAGAGGAAAACAATCCAGACCGCCAGCTAAGGCCCCAAAATCATAGTTAAGTGGGAAACGATGTGGGAAGGCATAGACAGCTAGGAGGTTGGCTTAGAAGCAGCCACCCTTTAAAGAAAGCGTAATAGCTCACTAGTCGAGTCGGCCTGCGCGGAAGATGTAACGGGGCTAAAACTATGTGCCGAAGCTGCGGATGTATACATTGTATACGTGGTAGGGGAGCGTTCTGTAAGCCGATGAAGGTGGATTGAGAAGTCTGCTGGAGGTATCAGAAGTGCGAATGCTGACGTGAGTAACGACAAAACGGGTGAAAAACCCGTTCGCTGAAAGACCAAGGGTTCCAGTCCAACGTTAATCGGGGCTGGGTGAGTCGACCCCTAAGGCGAGGCCGAGAGGCGTAGTCGATGGGAAATTGGTTAATATTCCAATACTTCAGTGTAATGCGATGAGAGGACGGAGAAGGTTAAGTCAGCCTGGCGTTGGTTGTCCAGGTGGAAGGCTGTAGGCATGCATCTTAGGCAAATCCGGGGTGCTCTATGCTGAGAGCTGATAGCAAGCTAGTTTACTAGCGAAGTGGCTGATACCATGCTTCCAGGAAAAGTCTCTAAGCTTCAGTTACACTGGAATCGTACCCGAAACCGACACAGGTGGTCAGGTCGAGTAGACCAAAGCGCTTGAGAGAACTCTGCTGAAGGAACTAGGCAAAATGGTACCGTAACTTCGGGAGAAGGTACGCTGTTGACGGTGATGGGACTTGCTCCCTGAGCGGTTGACAGCCGCAGAAACCAGGCCGCTGCAACTGTTTATTAAAAACATAGCACTCTGCAAACACGAAAGTGGACGTATAGGGTGTGATGCCTGCCCGGTGCTGGAAGGTTAATTGATGGGGTTAGCGTAAGCGAAGCTCTTGATCGAAGCCCCAGTAAACGGCGGCCGTAACTATAACGGTCCTAAGGTAGCGAAATTCCTTGTCGGGTAAGTTCCGACCTGCACGAATGGCATAATGATGGCGGCGCTGTCTCCAGCAGAGGCTCAGTGAAATCGAAATCGCTGTGAAGATGCAGTGTACCCGCGGCTAGACGGAAAGACCCCGTGAACCTTTACTGCAGCTTGACATTGAACTTTGACCTTACTTGTGTAGGATAGGTGGGAGGCTTTGAAGTTGGAACGCCAGTTCCAATGGAGCCGTCCTTGAAATACCACCCTGGTAATGTTGAGGTTCTAACTCTGTCCCGTGATCCGGGACGAGGACCATGTCTGGTGGGTAGTTTGACTGGGGCGGTCTCCTCCTAAAGAGTAACGGAGGAGTACGAAGGTGCGCTCAGCGTGGTCGGAAATCACGCGTAGAGTATAAAGGCAAAAGCGCGCTTAACTGCGAGACCCACAAGTCGAGCAGGTACGAAAGTAGGTCTTAGTGATCCGGTGGTTCTGTATGGAAGGGCCATCGCTCAACGGATAAAAGGTACTCTGGGGATAACAGGCTGATACCGCCCAAGAGTTCATATCGACGGCGGTGTTTGGCACCTCGATGTCGGCTCATCTCATCCTGGGGCTGAAGCAGGTCCCAAGGGTATGGCTGTTCGCCATTTAAAGAGGTACGCGAGCTGGGTTTAGAACGTCGTGAGACAGTTCGGTCCCTATCTACCGTGGGCGCTGGAAATTTGAGAGGATCTGCTCCTAGTACGAGAGGACCAGAGTGGACGAACCTCTGGTGTACCGGTTGTGACGCCAGTCGCATCGCCGGGTAGCTATGTTCGGAAGGGATAACCGCTGAAAGCATCTAAGCGGGAAGCCTACCTCAAGATAAGATTTCCCTAGGAATTTATTCCTCTAAAGAGCCGTTCGAGACTAGGACGTTGATAGGTTGGGTGTGGAAGCATAGCGATATGTGAAGCTGACCAATACTAATTGCTCGTGAGGCTTGACTATACAACACCCAAACAGTTGTTGTATCAAGCTGGATTCTAAACTAATCCTTGATTTAGTTAATGCGACACAATAAAATTCAGACCCAATAGCCAATCCGTTAATAACTCATTTGGAACAAAGTAAGGCATTACATGCAAAAGCATCAAGCTTAAGCAAAGTAACTAAGACCCGAACAAGTCCATAACAGTTGTGCTGGCGACAATAGCAAGAGTGAACCACCTGATCCCTTCCCGAACTCAGAAGTGAAACCTCTTAGCGCTGATGGTAGTGTGGGGTTACCCATGTGAGAGTAAGTCATCGCCAGCTCATTAATTCAAAATCCCCCTAGCTTAAACAGCAGGGGGATTTTTTTATGGACGTAATTTCTAGTTTATATATCTACGACCTAGACAGTATTTTTCTAGCTTTATGACACAATTTTTACATTTATTTGCAAATTTGTGTGGTAGAAGTTGTCATTTAAGCCTGTCTTAAAAATTGCAATGATGAAGCTTTTATTTCACTGTTTTGTAATATAAAAATTTAAAAAAATAGAATAAGTTTCCAGTAATTATAAGATTTATAACTAAATTTTCTGCTCTGAAATTGAGCTTTATTGCTAAATCAAATCTGATTTTTAAGAAAAATTTATCATTTAGACCTTTTATCCATAGACAAAAAATGAATAATCATTCATTTTATAGACAAAAGTGAATGATTGTTCATTTTTTTATATTAAGAATAAAATCTCACAATTGGAGGTGAGGATTAATGACAGCAACAACAATGAATGTGAATGCTGTAGTGGACAAGGCGAAGTTCAAACCTTTTCATTTAAACGTCGTACTCTGGTGTTTATTTGTAGTCATCTTTGACGGTTATGACCTGGCGATTAATGGCGTAGCCCTACCACTACTGATGCAAGAATGGAATATGACTGCTGTGCAAGCAGGCATGTTGGCCAGTACTGCCCTGGCCGGAATGATGTTCGGTGCCATGTTTTTTGGCATGCTGGCCGATAAGATTGGCCGTAAAAATGTCATTTTAATTTGTGTGACCTTATTTAGCGGTTTTACCTTCTGGGGCGGTTTCGCATCTAACCCGACTGAATTCGGAATTTTGCGCTTTATTGCCGGTTTAGGAATTGGCGGAGTATTACCGAATCTGGTGGCCTTAACCTCTGAATATGCACCACAAAAACTGCGCAGTACCTTGGTGACCACCATGTTTAGTGGGTATGCGGTCGGCGGTATTATGGCTGCGTTACTGGGTGCCTGGTTAACTCCAAGTTTTGGCTGGGAAGTGATGTTCTATATCGCGGGTATTCCACTGTTACTGTTACCGATCTTGTGGAAGTTTTTACCTGAATCATTGACCTTTTTAGTGAAAAAACAGCAGGATGAAAAAGCGCGCCAGATTATCCAGAAAATCACGCCAGAAGAAAAAGTCAGTGCGCAGACTCAACTGGTCTTAAATGAAGTACAGGTGCCGGATGCCTCTATTGCCGCCTTATTTAAGCAAAACCGTGGCATGAGTACCTTATTGTTCTGGTGCTGCTTCTTTATGTGTTTATTGATGGTCTATGCACTGGGCAGCTGGTTACCAAAACTGATGATGGCCGCTGGTTACTCGCTGGGCAGCAGCCTGATGTTCCTGATGTCGATGAATATTGGTGCAGTAATTGGTACCATTGGCGGCGGGATTCTGGCAGACCGTTTCCATTTAAAACCGGTGATTATTGGCATGTTCCTGATGGGGGCTGTGGCGCTGGTTGGATTAGGCTTTAACTCGCCACAACCGGTGATTTACCTACTGGTGGCGCTGGCTGGAGCTTCCGCAATTGGCAGTAGTATTCTGCTATACAGCTTTGTGGCACAGTATTATCCACTGGCGGTACGTTCAACCGGGATTGGTTGTGCCTCTGCGGTCGGCCGTGTGGGTGCAATTGTCGGCCCGATTATTATTGGGGTGCTATTGGGTATGGAATTACCGCATAAACTGAATTTCTTGGCGGTGGCGATTCCAGCAGTGATTGGTGCAATTGCAGTCGCCCTGATTCGTATCCAGAAAGCCTCAGAGCCGGTTACCGAAACACCACCGGTGGTGTCCAAGGCCAGTCGCTCTTATAGCTAAACCGATGTAATTCATCTGAATCAACAAAAAGCCTCAGTAGAGGCTTTTTGTTTAAAGGGAAAAAGATGATTTGCCTGGCTTAGAAATGTGCTTCCAGCCCAAGATAAGGACCTTTAAAATCCAGCTGGAGATTATGTTCATCACCTTCGTTTAGCTCCACATCTAGAATGCGGTAACCGGCTTTCAGGCCGACATCGATCAGTAAATTATCAATAAAATTATATTTCAGTTCTGCCTGCGCATCGCTAATGACAGTATCATCAAACTTGGCATAGCTGGCTTCGGCTTTGGCACTTAAACCGGTAAAAGGTAGTTTCACCCCGGCTTCGGCATACAGCATTGGCAAGGTTTCACTGACCTGTTCCACTTCGGTTAAATTCTGCTGCACGGTACCGTCCAGCACCTTGGCACCCACACCAATATCGGCACTGACAATATTGTCCAGAATTTCGTAATAGACAATGAAGTCGGAATAATCGAGGTCGATCCGCTCCATCTTTTCATTCAGAACTTCACGTTCTGATTCTGCCTCAAGTGTGCTGTGCTTGATTTTGACATTCGGCAATAACGGTACTGGATGTTCAACCGCCAAGGCAAAAGACAAACTGGAGTCATCTTTCATCTCGGGCTGGCCCAAGGCACTCGATAAGTCACTGTCATAATGCCAGTAATCGACGCTACCTTTAACACCAATAATATCGGCCTGCGCGGCGCTAAAACAGCCAAGACCGAGGATGAAACACAATGCTGGACGTGTACGCATAAAAATCCCTGTAGAGCTTGTATATTCTCAGAATAAATTTATTGTGGAGGATGGAACCGGGAAACATCTCGGCGCATCATATCGGGAATTGGTATAAATTGCATTGACGCATCATGCAAAAAATAGAGGACCTGCACATGGCTACGCACACTGATCATCCGCACGATTATCCTTTATATCTGGCTGGACAGCCGCATGTGACCGGCCAGTGGCTAGAGGTCGAAGATAAGTATCTGCAGCGCTGTTATGCACGTGTGGCGCTGGCCGATGCAGAGACGCTGGAGCAGGCGATTCAGGCCGCAGTCCAGGCGGAAGCGGCGATGGCGGCATTAAAACCGTTTCAGAAACAGAAAATCCTGCTGCATTGTGTGCAGCGTTTTCAGGAATGCCGGGCCGAGCTCACCGAACTGCTGATTATTGAAGGCGGTAAACCGAAAAGGGCTGCCGCTGCTGAAGTGGAGCGGTTAATCAATACCTTTCAACTGGCTGCGGATGCAGTAACCCAGATGGATCAGGGCCGGATGATGCCATTGGCAGTAACTGCCGCGGCTTGCAGTTATCAGGGCATCAGCAAACAGGTACCGATTGGCGCAGTGTCGCTGATCAGTCCATTTAATTTTCCTCTGAATTTGACGGCCCATAAAATTGCACCCGCGATTGCTGCCGGCTGTCCCTTTGTTTTAAAACCGGCCAGTCTAACCCCGATTTCTGCCTTAAAAATTGCCGAGATTCTGGCAGAAACCGATTTACCGGCTGGTGCCTTTTCGGTATTGCCCTGTCCGCGTGAGCAGGCCGATGTGCTGGTCACCGATGACCGCTTTAAACTGCTGAGCTTTACCGGTTCCGATGTGGTGGGCTGGGACATGAAAGCGCGTGCCGGACGTAAAAAGGTCACGCTGGAGCTGGGCGGCAATGCTGCCGTGATGATTGAGGCCGATACCGAAGTCAATGATGCACTGGTTGACCGGCTGATTGGCGGTGCCTATAACCATGCCGGGCAGGTGTGTATTAGTGTGCAGCGTATTCTGGTACATCACGCGATTTACACACAGCTTAAAGATAAACTGGTCAGCCGTTTGCAGTCATTACGGGCGGCTGATCCGCGGCTGGACAGCGCTTTGGTTGGGCCGATGATTAAAGAGAACGAAGCCGTGCGCCTGAAAAAATGGCTAGATCAGGCCGTAGCAGAAGGCGCGACGATACTGGTGGGTGGTGAACAGCAGGGAGTGATGTTCGAGCCGACATTGCTGGAGCAGGTTTCGCCTCAGTCAGAAATTTACCAGAATGAAGCTTTTGGTCCGGTGGCTATTCTGGAGCCGTATGAACAGTTTGAGCAGGGTATTGAACGGATTAACCAGAGCCGCTTTGGTTTGCAGGCCGGGGTCTATACCCAGAATCTGCAGCAGATGCTATATGCCTGGGACCAGCTGCATGTTGGCGGGGTGATTATTAACGATATTCCATCATTCCGGGTCGATAACATGCCGTATGGCGGGGTCAAGGATTCGGGTCTGGGCCGTGAGGGAATTCAATCGGCAATTCGTGATATGCAGGAAGAACGTTTGCTGGTGATCCATCAACCGGGTTGACGGCTTGGGGTGCATCAAGGGCAAGCTTGAGCTTGATGCATTCTCATCTATAGATCACGGCAATCTATTTAAATACAGCATCTGAAGAAAGCAGTGCGGGTAGGTGATAGGCATTTTATATCATCGGGTATAAATGACCGTTTAAAGGATGGCAATTGAGTTTTCAGTTTTACTTCATAATATATTCCAAAAAGTTTGGTAATTCATAACCAAAATTGTACAATAAATAAGCTGATTAATTGAGCGGTTGAATCAGGATAGATTATAAAAACCCAAGATTTGGAGCAGAAATTACAGAATAATTTTTTAAAAGTGAGTATTGTTGAACCATATAAAAGGGAGTCTTCACGATGCACTTTAAGCAAGTTTTCGTCATTCACTCCCTGTTTGTCATTTAGAAACCAGTACCCAAAAGGTCAAGGCTAAATCAAACACTCAAGATTAATATTGCATGGTGCTTTTTTGCTTGCGAGAAAACCACATAAAAAGCAGTGAAAAAAGCATCTAGGTTTAGGTGTTTTATGTCAGGAAATCGTGAAAACTGGTCCGCGCGATCAGGCTTTATTATTGCAGCGATTGGTTCAGCTGTAGGCTTGGGGAATATTTGGCGTTTTCCCTATGTGGCTTACGAAAATGGTGGTGGTGCCTTCTTAGTACCGTATCTGGTGGCAATTTTTGCTGCCGGTTTGCCGTTATTATATTTAGATTACGCGGTCGGGCATAAGTTCCGTAAAGCGCCGCCACTGGCGTATAAAAAGCTCATGAACAGTGAGTCCTTGGGCTGGTGGCAGGTGATGGTGACCTTGGTCATCGGGATTTACTATGCCAGCGTTCTGTCCTGGGCCGGTAGTTATATGTACTACGCAATTGGCCAGAAATGGGGGGCAGACACCCAGGCCTTCTTCTTTAATTCCTATTTGCAAAATGGCGAAGGGCTGGCCTTGGGCTTTGTACCGACCTTATTCTTCGGTCTGGTGATTGTCTGGGCGGTGGTGATGTTCATTCTCTACGGTGGTGTACGTCGTGGTGTGGAACTGGCCAATAAAATCTTTATGCCGTTACTGGTGGTACTGTTCACGATTCTGGTGATTCAGGCGATCCGTTTACCGGGTGCAACCGCAGGTTTAAATGCCTTCTTTACCCCGAACTGGGAAGCGATGGGCAACTATAAAGTCTGGCTGGCCGCATTTGGTCATATCTTCTTCTCGCTGTCTGTTGGCTTCGGGATCATGCTGACCTATGCCTCGTATTTAAAGCGTAAAACCAATATGACTGGTTCCGGTGCGGTGGTTGCGCTGGCCAACTCATCTTTTGAAATTCTGGCCGGTATCGGGGTATTTGCGGCTTTGGGCTTTATGGCGTTCAGCTCAGGCTCAACCGTGGAAGAAGTGGTATCTGGCGGTATTGGTCTGGCTTTTATTGCCTTCCCGAAAATTATTTCCAGCATGGGCGCAGGCGGCGACTTATTTGGCTTCCTGTTCTTTGCCTCGTTGACCGTTGCCGGGATTACTTCCATGGTCAGTATTCTGGAAGTGCCGATTTCAGCTTTCCAGGACAAGTTAGGCTGGTCACGTAAAAAATCGGTCAGCATTATTGCCGGTGGTTCTGCCATTGTTTCGACCCTGATTTTCTCGACCCATAGTGCGATTACCTTTGTCGACATCATTGACTACTTTGCCAATAATATTGGTATTGTTGGCGGTGGTTTACTGTCGATTATTCTGGTGTCGTGGTTCCGTCGTCCGTTATTGTCGCAGTTACAGGCGCATATCAACCAGTACTCTAGTATTAAACTGGGTGCCGGCTGGAACTTCCTGTTAACCGTGATTACTCCATTATCATTACTGGTGGCTTTAGGCTTAACTATCAAGTCGATTGTTGCAGAAGGTTATGGCGGTTATCCGGCTGAAATCTTATGGCTGGTGGGTGGCGGTACGCTGGCCCTGTTTATTGTGGGTGCCATTGTACTGAGCTGTCTGAAAGACAAAGTCCCGGAAGAGGAGAACTAAGATGAATACTGAAGCAATTATCATGATGATCATCTCGACTGTCCTGCTCTGGGGCGGTTTAATCTTGGCCATGATTCATCTGAGCAAACATCCAGATGAACCAGAGGATTAAGTCTGTGGTACATGCATGTGCAGACTAAGCTGCTGTAGAATAAAAAAAGGAACCACCTGAGGGTTCCTTTTTTTATCGTCTAGATTTTTTCGATCCGGCAATAATAGAAGCCATCGCCGCGTCCGGCTTCCGGTAACAGCTGGCGGCCATACTGCTGTTCGACACCATAGTCTGTGACAATTTTAATTTCTTTGGCATCGGCATGCTGGGCAAAGAACTGCTGCATCTGCTGTTCATTTTCTGCTTTTAAAATGGAACAGGTGATATACAGCAAGGTGCCGCCGACTTTTAGCTGGGACCACATCTGTTCCAGAATCTGCTGCTGCAGCTCGACAGTTTGCTGAATGTCAGCGGACTGGCGTAACAGGCGAATATCCGGATGACGGCGCATCACCCCAATGGCAGAGCAGGGTGCATCCAGCACAATACAATCGACCGGTTCGGTTGCGGTCCAGCGCGTAGCATCTGCCGCCAGAATTTCGACCTGCTGCGTATCGGTCAGTTGCAGGCGCTCCAGATTTTCCGTGACCCGTAGCAGGCGTTTCGGGTCCTGATCCAGTGCCACCAAAGTGGCCGGACTAAATTTTTCCAGAATATGTGCGGTTTTTCCGCCCGGGGCTGCACAGGCATCAATCACCACTTTGCCATTTAAATCTGGCAGTAACTGCGCACAAAGCTGGGCATGTTCATCCTGTACCGAGAACCAGCCGGCATCAAAGCCCGGCAGCTCCGGAATCTGCACCGCCTGTTCCAGAATAATCGCCACATCGGAACGCTCGCCCGGACGTGCCTGAATACCGGCGCCCAGCAGTTTATTCAGATAGGCTTCACGGCTGATCTTGCGCTGATTGACCCTTAAAGTCAGTGGTGCTGTCTGTTTCAGGTCCTGGGTCAGTTGCTCCAGCTGTTCCGGCCAGTCTTTTTTCAGACGTTTAAACAGCCAGCTGGGTAAACCATGCGCCGCTTGCAGCGTCTGCTCAAAGACCGATGTTTCACGTGAAACACGACGCAGGATGGCATTGACCACACCACTGAGCGCCTGAAAGCCTAACTGCTTGGTGGCAGTCACGGTTTCTGAAATAGCCGCATGGTCGGCAATACGGGTACATAAAATCTGATACAGCCCGACATAGAGACAGGTTTCGACGGTTTCATTGTTCAGCGGTTTGACCAGCAAAGGCAGGGTAATGCTTTTCAGGCCGTACCATTGACGCAAGGTGCCCAGGACCAGTTCGTGATACAGCGCCCGGTCACGCTCGGCGACCTTGGTCAGATGCAGCGGTAAAATACTGGCCAGAGATTGGCCCTGCTGGACGGCCAATAAAGTACGAATCACTTGGGCGCGTAAGTTCAGATGTGACTGACCCGATAGATGTTGATTCATGCCAGCACCTGCCCAATACTTAATTTCTGGGTTTGTGCTATCTGGACCGGATTCAGCGCTTTACCACCCGGCCATTGCAGGCTGGTCAGACAGATGGCTTTGCCATCGCCACAGGCCACATGCACGCCCTGTTTATCCAGTGCCAGAATGGTCCCCGCCGACTGGCCATTGACCGCTTCATTCGACAGCACAGATCCCCAGACCCGTAAATTACTTTGCTCATCCAGCGGAATAAACGCCACCGGCCACGGGTTAAAGGCGCGAATATTGCGGTCAATTGTCACAGCATCCTGAGACCAGTCAATTTTCGCTTCGGCTTTAGACAGCTTGTGAGCATATACCGTTAAAGCTTCATCCTGTACTTCGCGCTGTTCCAGATACTGTTGTAAAGTCTGCTCCGAAGCCAGTACCGCCACAATCGCCTCCGCACCCTGAATGGCCAGTTTGTCATGCAGGCTGGCAGAGGTATCTTCAGCTGTAATCGGGCACAGGGTTTTATACATCATATCGCCGGTATCCAGCCCGGCCGCCATCTTCATAATGGTCACGCCGGTTTCAGCATCACCGGTGGCAATGGCGCGTTGAATGGGCGCCGCTCCTCGCCAGCGTGGCAGCAGCGAACCATGAATATTCAGGCAGCCATATTTGGGTGTATCCAGCACCACTTGTGGCAAAATCAGGCCATAGGCCGCCACCACCATTACATCGGCATTCAGGGCTTTTAGTTCTGCCTGTGCCGCCAGACCTTCTTCTGTGGATGATTTAAAATGTAACGGTTGATATACCGGAAGATTATGTGCCAGTGCCAGTTGTTTCACGGCAGAGGCCGTAAGTTTTTGTCCGCGGCCTGCTTTGCGGTCAGGTTGAGTATAGACCGCCACAATTTCATGCTCGGTTTTTAATAAGGCATCGAGCGCTACAGCTGCAAATTCTGGTGTTCCCGCAAAGATAATTTTCACACATGAGATTCCATATAAACTTGCCCCACATTATATGCGAAAAGCCTTTTTAAGCCTAAATTGTCATGTAAATAGAGATTGCATCTTCATGAGTTTGGCTGGGTGCTGTTCTTTGCAAACAAAATTTTATTTAAAAAATTAATATCAATAAATTTTGTTTATATAAAAGGTAAAAATTATTCATGAAAATGCCGGAGTTAATGCTTTATGATCAAATCATATCGGCTCCGTAGGCGAGTCTCCCCAGTTTTCATCAGTTGAAAGATCGCAGAATAAAAGGTTCAAAAGACCCGATCACCCAGCACGCTGACAGATTGAGCTGTAGTATGATGTGACGAAATTTCAACTGATAACCTGAAGATCAGTACATTTTAGCCAGAGATGGGGATTCACCCTCTCAAGCACAACTCGTTGGAAATACACATGCCTGACTATCGTTCAAAAACATCGACACACGGAAGAAATATGGCGGGCGCACGTGGCTTATGGCGTGCGACCGGGATGAAAGATGAAGATTTTGGCAAGCCGATTATTGCGGTGGTCAACTCTTTTACCCAGTTTGTACCGGGTCACGTGCATTTAAAAGACCTAGGTCAGCTCGTGGCACGTCAAATTGAAGCGTCAGGCGGTGTAGCAAAAGAATTCAATACCATTGCGGTCGATGACGGCATCGCCATGGGTCATGACGGTATGCTGTATTCACTGCCTTCACGTGACCTAATTGCTGACTCGGTAGAATATATGGTCAGCGCACACTGTGCCGATGCGATGGTGTGTATCTCGAACTGTGACAAGATCACTCCGGGGATGTTAATGGCAGCAATGCGCCTGAACATTCCAGTGGTATTCGTGTCTGGCGGTCCGATGGAAGCCGGTAAAGTGAAAATCCGTGGTAATGATAAAGCCATCGACTTGATCGATGCCATGATCGTCGCTGCAGATGATAACTATACTGATGAAGAAGTGGCTGAATACGAACGTTCAGCCTGTCCAACCTGTGGTTCATGTTCAGGCATGTTCACTGCGAACTCAATGAACTGCTTGACTGAAGCATTGGGTCTATCGCTTCCAGGTAACGGTTCAACTTTGGCAACTCATGCGAACCGTAAAAAACTGTTCGAACGTGCAGGTTCTCTCATTGTTGAACTGGCAAAACGCCATTATGAACAAGACGATTACAGCGTATTACCACGTTCAATGGTGACTAAAGCTTCGTATGAAAATGCCATGACTTTGGACATCGCAATGGGTGGTTCAACCAATACCGTTCTACACTTATTAGCTGCTGCAAACGAAGCGGGTGTGGACTTCACCATGGATGACATCGATCGTCTATCTCGTAAAGTACCAGTGCTTTGTAAGGTCGCTCCTGCGAAGAATGATGTACATATGGAAGACGTGCACCGTGCCGGCGGGATCATGTCGATCCTCGGTGAACTAGATCGTGCAGGCCTGTTAGATACCTCTGTCGGTACGGTTCACGAAGCAACATTAAAAGATGCTTTAGATAAATGGGACATCATCCGTACTGAAAATGAAGAGGTGTACACTTTCTTCAAATCGGCGCCAGGTGGTGTTCCAACCCAGACTGCATTTTCACAGGACCGTTATTATTCACGCCTTGATGGCGACCGTGAAAATGGCGTAATCCGTAATGCTGAACATGCCTTCTCTAAAGATGGTGGTCTGGCGGTGCTGTACGGCAACATCGCGCTGGATGGCTGTATCGTAAAAACTGCGGGTGTAGATGAATCCATCCTGAAATTTAATGGTACAGCTCGCGTATTTGAAAGCCAGGATGCCGCAGTAGAGGCGATTCTGGGCGGTAAAATCAGCGCCGGTGATGTGGTGGTGATTCGTTATGAAGGTCCACGTGGTGGTCCGGGGATGCAGGAAATGCTGTACCCAACCAGCTACCTGAAATCTAAAGGTTTGGGCAAAGACTGTGCCTTGCTGACCGATGGCCGTTTCTCGGGCGGTTCATCTGGCTTGTCGATTGGTCACGTCTCTCCGGAAGCGGCAGAAGGTGGCGCGATTGGTCTGGTCGAAGATGGCGACCGCATTGAAATTGATATTCCAAACCGTAGCATTCACCTGGCAGTAGATGATGCGACCATGGCCGCTCGTCGTACAGCACAGGATGAAAAAGGCTGGCACCCAGTGGAAGAACGTCCACGTAAGATTTCTAAAGCATTGAAAGCTTATGCGATGCACACTACAAGTGCTGCAAAAGGTGCGGTACGTGAAATCTAAGCTGTAAATTTTTATAGCGCGAAAAAGCACTCCAGATGGGAGTGCTTTTTTATTCCTTAGCGATTTAAACTTAAGTAAAAACACCTAAACTTTCAATAAAATCAATGGAGAGAGGGCTTTAGATACTTAAAACCGATAAAGTCTTAAAAAAAGTATGTGTATACTAAAGCGACAGTATCAATGCAAAAGTGATTACACGCATGTCCATGAAATTTATTAGCCGCTTTGTGGCAATTTTAGCGCTCATTATGATTTTAGCTGCACTGAGCATTCAATTTTTCTTTGATCCACATTATACCGTCGTCTTTTGGATCTTAGCTGTTCCTGTGATTTTGGCGGCTCCGATTCTGGCATCTGTGGTGTTGGCTTCCAATGAAGAACTTGGTCTGCATCAGGTGAATTAAGTACGCCTACACTAAAAATTTATAAGTAATTGATTTTAAATAGTGTAAAGATGAATCTAATCAGAAATCATCCCATGACTGATTTACAGTCTCAGTAAAAGGCCCGGCTTGAAAAGACCGGGTCTTTTATTATGTATGGCAACTTCGTACTTCAAATACTCATCTAAGAAAATAAAAAATAACTGAGTCAGATACACAGAGTCTTACTTTTATGTCGAGATTGCTTTCTATACAATCGGATAAAACCTAGCCAATATTTAGGCTTCTCAAAAATTACACTCAGGACGAATAAAATGAGTAAAGATAATATCCGCGAACATTCCGCCCCGGTCTATGAGGGCATTGAAAATGCACCGGCACGTTCCATGATGCGCGCCACCGGCTTTCAGGATGAGGATTTTACGCGTCCTTTTATCGGGATTGCCTCAACCTGGGCCAATGTCACGCCGTGTAATATGCATATTGATGGGCTGGCGCGTGAAGCCGAAGCCGGGGTCAATGCTGCTGGCGGTAAGGGGATTATTTTTAATACCATCACCATTTCTGACGGGATTTCAAACGGCACCGAGGGCATGAAATATTCGCTGCTGACCCGCGAAATTATTGCCGATTCGATTGAAGCCGTGGTCGGCTGTCAGGCCTATGATGGGGTGATTGCCATTGGCGGCTGCGATAAAAATATGCCGGGCTGTATTATGGGGCTGGCGCGCCTCAACCGTCCGGGGCTGTTTGTTTATGGTGGCACCATCAAGCCGGGCGCCGGCCATACCGACATGATTTCGGTATTTGAGGCGGTCGGGCAGCATGCCAAAGGCGAAATTAACGAAATTCAGGTCAAACAGATTGAAGAAGTGGCCTTGCCTGGACCGGGTTCCTGTGGCGGCATGTACACCGCTAACTCGATGGCCTCGGCGATTGAAGCCTTGGGCATGAGTTTGCCGGGTTCATCGGCACAGGAAGCGGTGTCTGAGGACAAGAAAATTGACTGTCAGCGTGCCGGTGAAGCGGTAATGAACCTGCTGCGTCTGGACATTAAACCGCGCGATATTATGACCAAAGCTGCATTTGAAAATGCCATTAAAGTGCTGATTGCCCTGGGTGGTTCTACCAATGGCGTACTGCATTTATTGGCGATGGCACATACGGCCGGGGTTGAGCTGAGCCTGGATGATTTTGTCCGCATTGGTCAGGATATTCCGGTGGTGGCCGATGTACGTCCATCGGGTCAATACCTGATGTCTGAACTGATTGCGATTGGCGGGATTCAGCCGCTGATGAAACGGATGCTGGATGCCGGTATGCTCGATGGTTCCTGTCTGACCGTGACCGGTAAAACACTGGCCGAAAATCTGGCGGATGTTGAAGACTATCCGGAAGGCCAGCAGATTATCCTGCCATTTGATGCACCGGTGAAAAAAGATTCGCATCTGGTGATTTTAAAAGGCAACCTGTCGCCAACCGGTGCGGTGGCAAAAATTACCGGTAAAGAAGGCCTATATTTTGAAGGCCCGGCACGGGTGTTTGAAGGTGAAATTGGTGCCATGCGCGGTATTCTTGACGGTCAGGTGCAGCCGGGCGAAGTGGTGGTAATTCGCGGTGTTGGACCAAAAGGCGGACCGGGCATGCCTGAAATGCTAAAACCGACCTCAGCGATTATTGGTAAAGGCCTGGGCGATGCTGTGGCCCTGATTACCGATGGCCGTTTCTCCGGCGGCAGTCATGGCTTTGTGATTGGCCATGTGACCCCGGAAGCCTATGAAGGTGGGCCAATTGGTTTGGTGAAAAATGGCGATAAAATCTCCATCAATGCCGAAACCCGTGAAATGACCTGGCATGTGTCTGAACAGGAAATTGCCGCGCGTCAGGCGGCCTGGGTCAAGCCAAAACCAAATTATACGCATGGTGCACTGGCCAAATTTGCCCGACTGACCTCAGGGGCAGAGACCGGCGCCGTGACCGATTTAAATTTGGATGTGTAATTGATCATTTAAGATCAAATTGTTATAAACCGGTGTAGTATCTTTTATTGCACCGTTTAATCCTTTAGAGGCTCAGCTCATGTCACTGTTACGCCGTTGGTTTGATCCAATCCGATCGAGTTGGTTTTATCAAAAACCGTCTCGTCAAGCGGTGTTACCGATTGAGCAGGGCCTCAGTATTCATCTGCGTTTAGATGATGTGTATAGCTATCTGGCAGTGCAGGAACTGCCACAGCTTGAAGAAATTCTCTCCGATGCCTTAAAGCCGTTAAAGGTAATTATTTCCAGTGGCAGTGCAGAGCCGCCGAACCAGATGTCGGCGCTGGAATGGCAGGACTATTGCCTGAATGATGCACAGATCCTGTCCAAGCAGCATCGTTTCAGTTTTCATGACACCCCGGAACAGCCGACCCCGGAAGCCTTGGCGCAAGCTGAAACCATCTTGCGGCATACGCCTTTGCGTGGTCAGGATTTTCTGTATTTGCTGGAAGATGTATTCCATATGCTCTGGCAAAAACAGTATGGCAAATTGCGCACCCTGTATGCCATGGCCAGTCGCCATCATCAGGAACAGCATTTTCCGGAACGGATTTTTAATCAGGATGCCATCCTTGCCAGCTATTTCGAGTTTGGTGGCCGCCAGTATCATGCGGTAGATGATTTGTTACGCCTGACCCGGCGCCTAAAACAGCAGAAGCTGCTGACCGGCAATCCGATTTTCCTGATTAATCATATTGAATGGCGTGAGCATTTAATTAATGATGCCGAAGCTTTAAATGAAATTCAGCGTATGGACCCGGAGCTGGATTTATATATCGCGCTGGAAGATCCGATTTCCTGGCTGCTGCTGGCCTATATTCAGGAAGAGCTGGCCAATTATTATAATATTCATTTGAATGTCTATCCGCTCAGTTATCAGGGCCGTGACCTGTTTGACTGGAGCCTGGCCACCCGTTTATCCAAACGCACCGAAGTCGCCTTTACCCCGTTTTGCCGGCCGACCCAGGATGCCACCTATCAGATGGCGCGACTGTTTTATAGCGTGCCGGAAGAGCAGCGCATGCAGGCCATTCACCGAATTTTGCAGGCGGTGTGGACCCAGGGCAAAGACCTGTCTTTTAAAGCCCATTTTGAGCAGTTACGCCGTGAGCTGAACATTGTTGAACTGAGCAGTGCCGATATTGAACAGTATCTGAAAGACAATGACATGCTCTGTGAAATGAAGTCTCAGCCGAATTTACCGGTGCTGGAGCTGCGGGTTGATGGGCAAGGTTATGTGTTTAATAGCCTTTATCGCGTCTGGATGATTGAAAGTATTTTCAGTAATGTGTTAGAAGAAAAGTACAAAAGTGAAAACGAAGCTGAAAATGACATCTTACAACATGAAAAAAGAGAAAGTTGAGTCGCTGGAACAGGCTCGCGCACAGATTGATGTGATTGATAGTGCTTTGGTGGAGCTGATTGCAGCGCGTCAATATTATGTTGATCAGACCACCCGTTTTAAAAAATCAGAAACCGATATGCAGACCCCGGAACGCCAGGCCCAGATTCTGGAGCGTTTGCGTAGCCAGGCCACCAGCTTGGGGCTCGATGCTCAGCTGATTGAACAGCTGTACCAGACCATGTTCCAGCACTTTATTCAGCGTGAACTGAAACAGTTTAGACCTTAAAACCGATAACAATTAAAAACGCGCTGGCACTCTGTTTTCATCACAGCAGGCCGGGATAATCTTCCTGATTCCGGCGGCGCGGATTATTTTTGTTCGTCTTTAATCTTTAGCCAGAACCGTAGACATCAGCACTCGGCAGGTGAGATGAATCTGGGAGGTTATTTCGCTTCAAGATCAAGGTTGGTTGAAAAACAAACGAATCATCTAACTTTAATTTAAAAATAAACCGATGGCGGTATTTTGCGCAAAGCTAGAGCCCGGCAGGCTTTGCGCGCGTCTATAGTTTTTTGGTAAACTAAATCTATTGATTTTATTACATATTTTAACACGATAGATTTGACTTAATTGAAAATGTATATATATTGTATATACATCTTTTTGTTAAAGCGTCTTTATTTTGGAGTGAAGCAATGAGCGAGCAAATCAAAAAAATAAAGACAGGCAAAAAAGATGGACAACTTTTAATTCGTATTAATAGTGCTGAACGCGATGAATTTATTCATTTGTGTGAAGAACTGGATACTAGTGCTGCTCGTGAATTAAGAAAATTTATTCGTAGCTTTGTGAAACAGCACAAGCGCGAATAGCCTTACTAGGGAGTAATACCATGGCGAAGCAAGTTAAATCGTTAAAGCAAAAAATCAAAGCACGCTTGAAAAAGATTTCAAAACATCAGGGCAAATTGAAACAGCTGCAAAAAGCCCTGAAAAAGCAAAAATAATTTAATTTTGCCTTGAAACCTGACTGCTAGCGTTTAGGTTTCAGATAAAAAACCGAAGCCGGTACTGATCATACCGGCTTCGGTTTTTTTGTATATTAGTCAGGGCAGTTATGCTTTTTCTGATTTTTCGCCCAGGCTAAAGAACAGGTTCAGTAACAGTGCGGCAAAGGTCGCCGTCCCAATACCACCCAGGTTAAAGCTGCCAAATTGCAGGGCAAAGTCACCGGTACCTAAAATAATGGTCACTGCCGCCACCATCAGGTTTTTGTTTTTCGAGAAGTCGACTTTGTTTTCAATCCAGATTTTGGCTCCAGCAATGGTAATCAGACCAAACACCACAATTGAGGCACCGGTTAAAATCGCGCTTGGAATGGTATGAATAATGGCACCAAACTTAGGCGATAAACCAAGGAAAATGGCAAACACACCGGCAACCGCAAAAATAATGGTCGAGTAGACACGCGTCACTGCCATCACGCCAATATTTTCACCATAGGTGGTCATGCCTGGCGCACCGACACCACCGGCTAAAGTGGTGGCTACACCATCGGCAACAAAGGCTTTACCAATGTGCGGGTCAAGGTTTTCACCGGTCATGGCACTCACGGCTTTAATATGGCCCAGGTTTTCTGCCACCAGAATCAGCGCCACCGGGGCAATGATCAGCATGGCATTGACTTCAAATTCCGGACCATGGAAGGTTGGCAGGCCAAACCATGCCGCCTGCTGGATTGGGGCAAAGTTAATCGGGGTGCCATAACCCATGACATTACTGACAATAAAGTAAACCAGATAGGCCAGCAGCAGACCCACCAGGAGCAACAGGCGCTGTAACAGTCCTTTGGTAAATACCGCAATCGAACCCATACACAGCACTGTAACCAGCGCCATCCACATATTAAATGGATTACCAGCCACGCCTTTGACCGTGACCGGCGCCAGGTTCAGACCAATGATCATCACCACTGCACCAGTGACCACAGGCGGCATTAATTTTTCAATCCAGCGCGTCCCGGTGGCCATGACCAGAAAGCCGAGCAGGGCATATAAAATACCGCAGGCAATAATCCCGCCGGCTGCCACCGCAATATTCGGGTTGGGTCCGCCCGTGCCGGATGCAGCATAACCGGTCGCAGCAATCACCACCCCAATAAAGGCAAAGCTGGAACCTAAATAACTTGGAACGCGACCACCGGTCATAATAAAGAACAGGATGGTACAGATCCCGGACATCAGAATGGCCAGGTTCGGGTCAAAGCCCATCAGGAAAGGCGCAAGTACCGTCGCACCAAACATGGCAAACGCGTGCTGAACCCCCAGGACCACAGTTTGCGCAGGTGGAAGATACTCATTGGTACCTACAGGACGTGCATCGATACTGCCTTGATACGGGCGCCATTTGGGAAACCAATTGGACATATTTTGAGCACTCTAAAGACAAATTGTGCCAATCATACTCCTGTTTTTTAAAAGATTTAATCGGAGATACAAAATTTTTGTTCAAATTAATTCTATGACTTTGCTTTATTTTTTACCGCAGGGTAAAAATTTTTCAATATAAAAACAGTATGAAATCAGTAGATTAATTCATCGACTTTGGCTGGAGGGAATGTATAAATAATAATTATTTTATTCATAAAAAAAGAAATGACAGCTTTATGACTGCTTAAAAATACAGCACATGCAGAACATGTGCTGTATGTTTTTGCCAATTTGACTTAGCCGGTGTTGCGTAATCCGGCAGCAATACCGGCAATGGTGACCATTAAGGCATGATCTACCGGACTATGTTCGGCCTGCTGGCTGTTGAGATACTGGCGGCGGCGTTTCATCAGTTCGGCCTGCAGCAGATGTAGCGGCAGCAAATATGGTTTACGCACTTTCATCGACTGATCCAGCACATCATTGCTGCTGAGTAGCTGTGACTCACCTTTTAGCGCCAGCAAGGTCTGGACCGCATCTTTCAGGCGTTGACGCAGCTCGGCGCCCAAGGCTTTCAGTTCTTCATCTTCAGTCAGATGTGCCTCATAGTAGAGTGCAATATGCCCATCGGCCTTGGACAGAACCATCTCCAGCATATCCACCAAGGTCTGGAAATAGGGCCATTCGCGCAGCATTTCTTCCAGCAGTGCCTGCTGGTCCTGGGCAATGACCTGGTTAATAGCAGCACCAGTACCCAGCCAGGCCGGTAGCATCAGACGGATCTGGGTCCAGGCAAACACCCAGGGAATGGCACGTAGCGATTCAATGCCGCCGCTGACTTTACGCTTGGCCGGACGTGAACCAAGCGGCAGCATTTGCAGCTCCAGTTCCGGGGTCACGGTACGCAGATATTTCACAAAATGCGGATTTTCCCGTACAGTCTGGCGATAGACCTGCACCGACAGGTCAGTCATGCTGTGCATTAACTGGCGCCATTCCTGTTTAGGAACCGGCGGTGGCAGCAAGGTCGCCTCCAGTGTCGCAGCGGTATAGATTTCCAGATTCTGTAAGGCAATTTCTTCCAGACCAAACTTGAAGCGGATCATTTCGCCCTGTTCGGTGACGCGAATCGCGCCGGAAATGGAACCTGGTGGTTGCGAGAACAGGGCCTGCTGGGTCGGTGCCCCGCCACGGCTGATAGAACCGCCACGGCCGTGGAACAGGGTCAGCTGAACCCCGTGCTGCTGTGCCACAGCGGTCAGTTCTTCCTGGGCACGATACTGGGCCCAGTTGGCCGACATAAAGCCAGCATCTTTGGCCGAGTCGGAGTAGCCAATCATCACTTCATGTTTGCCCTGAATATGCTGCTTGTACCAGTGCATACTAAACAGGGTGTGCATGGTGTCGGCTGCGCCGTCCAGATCTTTCAGGGTTTCAAACAGCGGCACCACGCGTAGCGGCGTTTGAATACCGGCTTCTTTTTGCAGCAATAACACCGCCAGCACATCACTTGGATATTCGGCCATTGAAATAATATAGGCACCTAGCGATTCCGATGGCTGTTCGGCCAGAGTCCGCATGGTGGCAAATACTTCCTGCACATCCGGATGTTCAATCAGGCTCTGTTTCGGTTCCTGCAGGTATTTAGGCAACAGCGGACGTTTGCTTTGCAGTTCCTGTAGCAGGAAATTCTGCCGCGCCTGTTCGGTCCAGGTTTCAAAATTGCCCAGTCCAAGATACTCGGTAATTGCCGAAATGGCCTGACGATGGCGACCAGATTCCTGACGGATATCCAGTTTGAGCAGTTCAATTCCGAAACAGTTGACCCGGCGAATGAAATCCAGCAGCTTGCCATTGGCAATTTCTGGCATGTTGCAGGCCATTAACGAGCGGTGACATAACAATAACGGGGTCAGCAGTTCCTGTTTGCTTTTAATCACCTGGCTGTCATCAGCATCCAGTCCTTGCAGCTTTTGCGCCAGCCAGTCACGGGTGGCCGTTAAACGCTGGCGCGTCTCACGTAAATATTCACGATACGGTTCAGGATGCGGCGTACCAATGGCAGCCAGCAGCTCCGGGCTGCATTGCTGGATCGACAGTTCCCAGCGCAAATCTTCAATATCGCGCAGGTACAAATCGGCGGCTTTCCAGCGCGAGAGCCACAGCACTTCCTGGGTCACCTGATGGGTCACATTCGGGTTGCCATCGCGGTCACCGCCCATCCAGGAGGCAAAGCGCAGCGGTGCAATTTCCAGCGGCAGCTGCTGGCCACACTGGGCTTGCACCATACTGTCCAGTTCCCGGATAAATTTAGGCACTGCATTCCACAGCGTCTGTTCAATGGTGGTAAAGCCCCATTTGGCTTCATCAATCGGGGTTGGACGATGCTGACGAATTTCATCGGTCTGCCAGGCCGAGCTGATCAGCTGTTTCAGCTCTTCCAGCACCGCCTGACGTTCACGCGGTGTCAGTTTCTGCTGGTCAAAAGCCGACAGGCAGGCATTGATGCCATCATATTTCTGAATGAGGGTGCGGCGGCTAACTTCGGTCGGATGTGCGGTTAAGACCAGTTCAATATTCAGCTCGCAGATCTGCTGGAACAAGGTCTCGGCAGAAATATCGTGCTGCTGGAACTTCTGAAACAGATGATCGAGTGGATTCGGGGAGGGTGCGCTGTCATCAAATTCGCTCTGGCGGCGGCTACGCACCACATGATACTGCTCGGCAATATTGGCAAAATTTAAAAAGTGGGTAAAGGCACGGGTCAGCGGCAGAATTTCTTCATCTTCCAGACTGGACAGCAGTTGTTCGAGTTGTTTTTCTGCTTCAATCTGGCCATCACGGGCGCCTTTGGCCAGCGCACGAATCTGTTCGACCTGATTAAACAAATCTTGTCCGGCGTGCTGTTTCAGGGTATCGCCCAGTAAATTTCCCAGCAGACGCACATCTTCGCGTAATGGAGCAGCAATTTGTTGAATCATTTTTTTCCCTCTCCAGAGTTCCTGTTTTGACTATACCCGGAATTCGTGACAATCCAAGCCAGCACAAGGCGAAAGTCGGATAATTTTTATCCGGAAGCGCTGCAAAAAAGCCGGTTTTGTTCAAGGCTTAGGCAGCCAGTCACTCGGAGATGGCTTGCAGGAACAGCTGGATACTGGACTGGATCAGCTGCTGCTGTTCATCGGCGGCCGGAATCGGACGGATGCCGAGCAAAATTTCATGATGGCGCTGACCGAGTAATAACGACAACATCAACTGGATTAACTGTTCTAGCGGCATCTGATGGATAAAACCTAAATCAATGGCCTGCTGGAAAAAGTGCTGCCAGACTTGGTTCAGCTTTTGATGCGAGGCCTGATAAAACTGCTGTAACAGCGGACTTTGCTGTGAGGCCAAATCGAGCAGCAGATATTCCAGCTTGATGGCTTCGGGTAAATAGACAATTTCCAGGGACAGCGCACACAGCTGCGCCAGCGCCTGCTGGAAATTGCTGTCGGCACTGAGCTGCGGCGGACGCGCCATAATCAGGGCTTCACAGGTATCTTCAATGGCACAGGTAAACAAGGTGGCCTTGTCCTGAAAATGATTATAGACCGTCAGTTTGGTCACGCCGGCATCGCGGGCAATTTCATTCATGCTCGAACCATGATAGCCCTGCTTTAAAAACAAGGATTTAGCCGATTCCAGAATGCGCTGGCGTTTTTCGAGATCTTTGGGACGTCCGACGTTCATTTGCTGAAAATATCCTAAATAAAATAAAAACAGTCATTGTGTTTTGCTGTTTCTTGCAATTAATGTACTCATCGGTATATTAATTAAAAATTGATCATTTTTAATATATTGCTATTTTGCCTGAAAAACATCTGACAAATAAGAGTCAACCGCATGAGCACGATTAATACGGTAGTTCTCAGCCTGATCCTGGTGTGTAGCACCCTGGTCGGTTGCAGCAAGGACAGCGCCAGCACTGAACAGAATATTCCCTATGTGATGGTGGCCCAGCCCACCTCCAGTCATCAGGCACAAAAAAGCTATGCCGGAGAGGTGCAGGCGCGTCAGCAGACCGCGTTGGCCTTTCGGGTGGGCGGTCAGGTGGTGGAACGCTATGTTGATGTGGGCGATCAGGTCAAGGTCGGGCAGGTGCTGGCACGTTTAGATGTTAAAGATGCCCAGTTACAGCTGAATGCAGCGCGCGCCCAGCTCGACAGTGCCCAGTCGGCCGCCAAAATTGCCCAAGATGAATTGCAACGTTTTCAGCAGCTGTTGCCAATGAATGCGGTTAGCCGCTCGCAATACGATGCCATCGACAATCAGTACAAATCTGCTGTGGCAGCACTGAAACAGGCGCAGTCCAATTATGCGGTGGCGCAGAACCAGACCGTATATAACCGGCTGGTGGCCAATAAAAACGGGGTGATTACCGCACGCAATATTGAAGTGGGGCAGGTGGTGGCAGCCGGTCAGGCGGCGTATCAGCTGGCAATTTCCGGTGAACGTGAAGTGGTGATTGGCGTGCCGGAGCAGGCCATGAGCCAGATTAAAGTCGGTCAGCCGGCCACAGTCACCTTGTGGTCACAGCCGGATCAGCGCTTTGAAGCCTATGTGCGGGAGATTTCACCGGCAGCTGACCAGTCACGTACTTTTAGTATCAAGGTGGCGCTGCGTGCTGCCAATCCGGCCATCCAGCTGGGACAAAGTGCGCGGGTGTTTTTAAATGGCAATGCACAGCAGCAGCTGACCGTACCGCTGTCCAGCGTCTCGGCCAATGGCCAGCAGGCCTATGTCCTGGTGGTGGGTGCCAATCATCAACTACGTAAAGTAGATGTGCAGCTGGGCGCTTATGGCCGTGACAGCGTACCGGTACTTAGCGGGCTGAAGCCAACGGACTATGTGGTGGTGGGTGGGGTACATCTGCTGCGCGACCAGCAAAAAATTCATCCGATTGACCGGGAAAACCGTGCCGTCAAGCTTCAGGCAGGGGGTTAAGCATGAGCGCACCGCTAAACTTTAACCTGTCGGAATGGGCCTTAAAAAACAAGGGCCTGATTCTGTATTTCATGCTGTTGCTCGGCATTATTGGCATGTATTCCTATTCCAAATTGTCGCAGAGTGAAGACCCGCCGTTTACCTTTAAGGTAATGGTGGTGCAGACCTACTGGCCGGGCGCAACCGCCAAGGAAGTGTCCTTGCAGGTCACCGACCGGATTGAAAAAGAGCTGATGACCACCGGGCAGTACGAGCGGATTCTGGCCTATTCGCGTCCGGGAGAGTCGATGGTGACCTTTATTGCCAAAGATTCGCTGCGTTCCGGGCAAATTCCGGATATCTGGTATACGGTGCGCAAGAAAATCAATGATATCCGGCATGAACTGCCCCAAGGCGTGCAGGGACCGTTTTTTAACGATGAATTTGGCGATACCTTCGGCAATATTTATGTGCTGACCGGCGAAGATTTTGACTACGCCACCTTAAAAGAATATGCCGATCGCCTGCAGCTACAATTGCAGCGGGTCAAGGATGTCAGCAAGGTCGAACTGATTGGCCTGCAAGACCAGAAAATCTGGATTGAACTGTCCAATACCAAAGCGGCCCAGCTCGGTATTCCGGTTACCGCCATTCAGCAGGCGTTGCAGCAGCAGAACAGCATGGCCAGTGCCGGCTTTTTTGAAACCGAAACCGACCGGATTCAGGTCCGGGTCAGTGGCCAGCTAAACAGTGTTGAAGCCTTGCAGCAGATGCCGCTACTGGTCAATGGCACCACCATTCAGCTGGGTGATGTTGCTGAGATTTACCGCGGTTTTAGCGATCCGGCCCAGCCACGGATGCGCTTTATGGGCGAAAACGGGATTGGTATTGCCGTGTCTATGCGTAAAGGCGGCGATATTCTGGCGCTGGGGGAGAATCTGGCCACTGAATTCCAGCGGCTACAGCAGACCTTACCGCTGGGTATGCAGCTGCAAAAAGTTTCGGATCAGCCGGTGGCGGTCAAGCACAGTGTTAATGAATTTATGAAGGTACTGGCCGAGGCGGTGATTATTGTGCTGCTGGTCAGCTTTTTCTCGCTCGGGTTTCGTACCGGTCTGGTGGTGGCTTTTTCCATTCCACTGGTGCTGGCAATGACCTTTGCCGGCATGAACCTGTTTGATGTCGGCCTGCACAAGATTTCCCTTGGTGCCCTGATTCTGGCGCTGGGCCTGCTGGTGGATGATGCCATTATTGCAGTAGAGATGATGGCCATTAAAATGGAGCAGGGCTATAGCCGGCTTCAGGCGGCTGGTTTTACCTGGAAAACCACCGCTTTTCCAATGCTGACGGGTACCCTGATTACCGCGGCCGGCTTTTTACCGATTGCTACGGCCGCGTCCAGTACCGGCGAATATACCCGCTCCATCTTCCAGGTAGTAACCATTGCCTTGGTGGTGTCCTGGTTTGCTGCGGTGCTGTTTGTGCCGTATCTGGGTGATAAACTGCTGCCCGATTTTAATCAGCAGCCACAACAGGCCAGCTGGTATCAGCGTCTTTGGGCACGCCTGCGCAAGCAGCCCGCTCCAGCGCCTGTGGTGCATCATGCTGGTGAGCAGCATGATCCGTATCAGACCCGTTTTTATCAGGGCTTTCGCCGCTGGGTCGATACTTGTGTGACCTATCGCAAAACCGTGATTGCCGCTACGGTAGGCATTTTTGTACTGTCGATTTTGATGTTCAAGCTGGTGCCGCAGCAGTTTTTTCCGCCATCGAACCGGGCCGAAATTCTGGTTGATCTGAAACTTGAAGAAGGCGCTTCTTTAACAGCCACCGAAGCCGCAGTACAAAAGGTCGAGCAGTTCCTGTCCAAGCAGGAGGGGATTGATAACTATGTGGCCTATGTGGGCACTGGCTCACCGCGTTTTTATTTGCCGCTGGATCAGCAGTTACCGCAAACCAGTTTTGCCCAGTTTGTGGTGCTGGCTTCATCGCTAGAAGACCGGGATGAAATTCGCCGTTCGCTGGATGAGCAGATTCGTAAATTATTACCGGAAGCGCGTACCCGCGTATCGCTGCTGGAAAATGGTCCGCCGGTTGGCTATCCACTCCAGTTCAGGGTTTCTGGTGAAGATCTGGCTCAGGTGCGGCAATGGGCACAGCAGGTTGCAGCTCAGGTTGATGACAATCCGAACACCACCAATGTCCATCTGGACTGGGGAGAGCCGAGCAAGGTGATTCATCTGCAGATTGATCAGGACCGGGCGCGGCAAATGGGCGTCAGCAGTGTTGATCTGGCTAATTTCCTCAACAGTTCCATTCTCGGCAGCGCGATTGACCAGTACCGGGAAAAACGTGAGCTGATTGAAATCCGCTTGCGCGGTGATGCAGCCGAGCGGGTTGATGTCGGTTCACTCAGCAGTCTGGCAGTGCCGACTGCACAGGGCAGTAGTGTGCCATTGGCCCAGATTGCCCAGATTGAATACCGCTTTGAAGAAGGCCTGATCTGGCATCGTAACCGTTTACCGACCATTACCGTACGGGCTGACATTAGCAGCGGTTTACAGCCAGCCACGGTGGTGGGGGAGCTAAGCGAACCCTTACAGCAGATTCGCAGCCAGTTGCCAAACGGCTACCTGCTGGAAGTCGGCGGGACGGTGGAAGAATCGGCGCGTGGACAAAGCTCGGTCAATGCCGGTATGCCACTGTTTTTGGCGGTGGTGTTTACCCTGTTGATGCTGCAGCTAAAAAGCATGTCACGGGCCTGTATCGTGTTTTTAACCGCACCATTGGGGATTATCGGGGTGGTGCTGTTCCTGCTACTGTTCAATAAGCCTTTTGGGTTTGTGGCCATGCTCGGCACCATTGCACTGTCGGGGATGATCATGCGTAACTCGCTGATTCTGATTGACCAGATCGAGCAGGATATTCAGGCCGGTGAAGCGCCGTGGGATGCGATTATCAATGCCACGGTGCGCCGCTGCCGTCCAATTGTGCTGACTGCACTGGCCGCCGTGCTGGCCATGATTCCGCTGTCGCGTAGTATTTTCTTTGGCCCGATGGCGGTGGCCATCATGGGCGGATTGATTATTGCGACCCTGCTCACTTTATTCTTTTTGCCGGCCCTGTATGCGCAGTGGTTTAAAGTGAAAAAAAATCAGAATATGGCCTGATTTTGTGTCAATATAAGGTGCGAAAGCTTGAAAATTTCAATATAGTAGCACCTTCATTTTTACAATTTTCAATAGGTAAATTTACTGCATATTATAAAACCAAACATGCAGTAAATGGGGTTGAAGCACACATGCAGCAAGATAGCTTAGCCAAGTTACGTCGTTCGATTGCTCTTTCTTACGTCTTCATGTTTTTCGCCCTGTTTACCTTAATTAGCGCTATTTTTGCCTACTGGCTGGCCCGTAAAGTGGTGATGGTCGATCAGACCGAGGTTTGGTTACAGGCCCAGGCACTCTGGGTCATGCGCAATGTCATGATCTACTCCATTTTGGCGGTATTTGCTGCCCTGTGGTTTATTCCGTTATTTTTCTATGCCTGGAATGATGCCACCTGGGTCACTGCGACCACCATTGCCGGTGTGGTGTTTAGCGCCATTGCCTTCTTATATTTACTCAATGCCTGGATCAAAGGCTTAAGTAAATTCATGAAAAACAAGGCGGTGTTTTAAGCAGCCTAAATTTTTTTCGCTGCCTGCCCTTGTAAATCTTGGATAAACCCCAATTTCAGACCTCAGTTGAGTCTTAAATAAAATTCCGTGAGGAGCATCGCCAGACATGGCTAAACGTGATTATTATGAGGTTTTGGGTGTTGCTAAAACCGCTAGTGATGATGAAATTAAAAAAGCCTACCGTAAGTTGGCGATGAAATATCATCCGGACCGTAACCCAGATAACCCGGAAGCTGAAGAAAAATTTAAAGAAGCTTCAGAAGCCTATGAAGTGCTGTCGGACAGCGAAAAACGCAGCATGTACGACCGTATGGGCCATCAGGCCTTTGAAGGTGGCATGGGCGGTGGTGGCTTCGGCGGCGGCTTTAGTGCTGAAGATATCTTTAGCCAGTTCGGCGATATTTTTGGGGGTGCCTTTGGGGGCGGTGGCCGTCAGCAACGTGCGCGCCGTGGTTCGGACCTGCGCTATGTGATGGAACTGACCTTGGAAGAAGCGGTTAAAGGGGTGAAAAAAAACATCAGCTTTACCGCACCTGCACCGTGTGATGCCTGTGATGGTAAAGGCTCGCAGAATCCGAATGATGTCGAAACCTGTAAAACCTGTCATGGTGCCGGTCAGGTACGTATGCAGCAAGGTTTCTTCTCGGTGCAACAGACCTGTAGCACCTGTCGTGGCCAGGGCAAAATCATCAAGAACCCATGTAACAAATGTCATGGTTCAGGGGTATCTGACCGTCAGCAAACCCTGGAAGTTACCATTCCAGCCGGTGTCGACAATGGCGACCGCGTACGTTTAACCGGTAAAGGTGAAGCGATCCGTGATGGTCAGGCTGGTGACCTATACGTAGAAGTGGTGGTGCGCGAGCATGAAATCTTCCAGCGTGATGGTGCCGATCTGTATATGGATGTGCCGGTTTCAATTGCCGATGCCGCACTGGGTAAAGAAATTGAAATTCCGACCCTGGATGGCCGGGTGAGCCTGAAAATTCCGGAAGGTACCCAAACCGGTAAACTGTTCCGCCTGCGTGGTAAAGGGGTGAAACCGGTACGTACCAGCATGGTCGGTGATCTGCTGTGCCGTATTGTGGTGGAAACGCCAGTGAACCTGACGTCGCGTCAGCGTGAATTACTGAAAGAACTGCAAGCGACGCTGGATGGTGATAACAACAATTCGTCACCAAAGAAAAAGTCATTCTTTGACCGCCTGTTTGACTAATTCAGTTTAACTAAGCCAGTTGAAACAGCGCGCTCAAACACAAAGGGAGATGAACATCATCTCCCTTTTTTATGGCGAATAAAAAATTAAACCCCTTCTACCGGGTCAATTTCTGCCACCAGCGCATCGTCCTGAGATACAGCCATCTCGGTGGTCTGCTCGCTTTGCTGTTCTTCAATTGCATCAATTAACGCCACTTGTGCTGCTTCTTCTGCCGATACTGCTGGCTGTAAAGTGGTGGTAATGCGGACTTGAGACAGGCTTTCTAAGGTATCACCCGGTTGTAATGGTGGTTCTGCCCAAGCCGAGCTCATCAGTAGCCCCATACACACTGCCATCCCCAGTTGTTTCGAATGCATGCTTGATCTCCTTATAATCTCTATTCTATTCATTCGTGACGGCTAGTCTGCTGTAGCAATTTTGCACTTTTGTGAAAAAACGCGAGAAATCAGAACTTTCTTTTCAATTTCTATTTTTCAATTACTGGGTTTACAAGTTACGGTTGAGCCATCTTAGTTTTTTTTGGCTTTTTTAGACTGCCGGCTTAGTCTGGGCAGGGAGTTTTGATATAGTAAGAACAATTTCGAATCAACATCAGGAATATGTTATGTCAGCAACTCCACGCATTGGTGTATTAGGTGCCGGTGGCCGTATGGGACGCATCCTTATTCAAGCCGTTGAGCAGGCCGGTTATCAACTTGCAGCTGCGGTGGAACGTCCGGAAAGTAGCTTAATCGGTGCAGATGCAGGCGAGCTTGCGGGCATTGGCAGCCTGGGTGTGAACGTGGTTGGTAGTCTGGAAGAGGTGGTAAAGCAGTGTGACGTGGTCATCGATTTTACTGCACCGGCAGCCACTGTAAACCATCTGAAAATCTGTCGTGAAGCAGGCGTGGCAATTGTGATTGGCACCACCGGCATGAATGATGAACAGAAAGCCTATCTGGATGAATCGGCAACGCAAACTCCGGTGGTCTATGCAGCCAACTATTCTGTCGGCGTCAATGTCTCAATCAAATTGCTGGAGCTGGCCTCGAAAGTATTTGGCGATACGGTAGATATTGAAGTGATTGAAGCGCACCATCGTCATAAAGTCGATGCGCCATCAGGTACTGCTTTAATGATGGGTGAAGCAATTGCAGAAACCCTGGGCCGTGACCTGAAAAAAGATGCGGTCTATCATCGTGAAGGACATACCGGTCCGCGTGAGCGTCAAAGTATTGGTTTCCAGACCATTCGTGGCGGCGATATTGTCGGTGAACACACCGCCATGTTTATTGGTGAAGGCGAGCGCGTCGAAATTACCCACAAAGCCACCAACCGGATGAACTTTGCTGCCGGTGCCGTGCGTGCTGCTGCCTGGGTGGTCGGTCGTGATGCGCGTAAATATGACATGAAAGATGTCTTGGGTTTTAACGATATTCAAGTTTAAAACCGCTGTAAAATCCGTTATAACAACACTAAAACTAAAATAAGATGAACAATGGAATGAAAAAATGGATTGTATTGGCCGGTGCGCTCGCCATGGCGGCGAGTGTACCTGCCCAGAATTTGCAGAATGCCAAACTCAATATTCATAAAAATAATATTAAGGTCTGGACCTATCAGCATCCGCAAAACCCGGTGTTCCTGTACAAGGCAGAAACCACTTTTCCGGTCTCGATTGAAAAAGCCGCCGGCCTGATTCTGGATGTGGAGCATGCCATCAGCTGGGTGCCGTATATGGGCAGTGTCAAGGTACTGTCGCGTGATGACCAGAAAGGCGAGTTCCTGCTGTATATGGTGCTGGATTTTCCTTTTCCGTTAAAAGACCGCGATCTGGTGGTCAAAGGCAGAATGTTTAAAGATGCCCAAGGTGTAATTCATATTCAGAACAAGGCCGTCAGTCAGGGTTATCCCTTAAACCCGAGCTATGTGCGTTTAACCCATTATGAAGGCGACTGGACCTTTCAAAAACTGGGCGCCAACCGGGTTAAGGTGTCTACCTATGGCTATGCCGATCCGGCCGGTTCGATTCCAACCAGTTTTGTGAATATGTTTGTGCAGCAGCAGCCTTATCAGATGCTGCAGAAAATGAAACTGGAGCTGAGTCTGCCGGGCCGCGAGCGACCTTTACCGGCGATTTTAAGATAAAAAATACCCGTCTGGTGCTAGACGGGGCAGGCATCAATAGACTCAGAAAGCGTATTCAGATAGTGCTGATCTGAGTCTTTAAAACGAGATTTAACTGCCTTAGTAGCTAAACAGTCCTTTTTCCAGCGGGAATTCAATGCCGATTGAGGCACCGCCATCTTTACCGTGCAGGTCTGAATCCCCCAGCCAGCCATTCAGTTTAAGTGGAATATCCGGACGTAGGTAATGCGTCCAGGTGATGTCTAAAGCTGTTAGCTCATCTTGCTCAGGAAAAGCCGCATTGGTGATTCGACCCGACCCATTCAGTTTGGCAAACAGCACCCGGCCATGCAGACGGTTTAAAGGATCAAAACGGATATCACCGCCTACTGAGATCATCTGGCCATCGCCGCCCATTGCATGGGCCAATGGGTAACCATGCTGATAGAAACCATCGGTATAAACACTATGATTATAGGAAATCCCTTGTGCCTTGCCATTGGTACGGGTGTCAGCCCATTCGCTATACAGCTGGTAGGGCATATTCTGGTAACTGGATGAATAATCCACCCCTGCCAGATACATTTTTTTCGCGGGCAGGCCACCGGCTTCATCTTCACCGACATACTGGGCATAGACCCCTAGCGGCATTTGCACTAAAGGTTGCAGATTTAAACGGGCATCAAAACCAGCAATCTGGTTGGATGGATTGACTGTATCCCCATAGACATTATCTTTACCAATGATTGCATCCCATAAAGAATCAAAGTTTTCCGGACGTCCTTCACCGCCCCACTGAATGGCGCGTGAAGCACCCAGTTCCAGATAGGGGAGCGGCTGAGCAGTAACACGCAGCCCAATCAGTTTGGCATCCGGGACCGCATCATAATTGTCCAGCTGACCGGCAAAGGCCTGGTATTGCCATGGCCCAATCCAGGACAGCCATTTGCTGCTAAAAGCAGTCTGTTCTGCCCGCTGCGCCGTAATGCCATAGACTGGGCGGCTGGCATCACCACGAATCAGACTCCCCTCATGACCGGGTCCCCAATACGTTGGAATCTGGCCGGCAATTAGCCACTGATTCCAGAGTTTCCCCGCAATATAAGAGCCTTCAACATTCACATCCTGATCATGATCAATCTGCGGGTCTTTTTCGGCATTCACCCGTAACCGGGCATCCCATTGGCTGCCGCCAGCATTCAGTTCCAGACCGGCCTGATATTGTGATTTTGCCTGATCACCAAAGGCTTGAGGCAGATACTTATGATCAGTTTCTGCAAATAGCGCAGCTTTTAAGAGCTGATTATCGGCATTTAAATGAGTGAGGACTGCATCCAGCACTTTTTGCTGGACAGGGGTGCTGATTTTCGCCTGAGACAGGGCACGCTGAATTTCATCGCCACTCATGGGCCAGGTGGAGGTACTGATCTGAATCACCCCTTGCTGGTTCAGCCAATTCAGGTCGGTACGCAGGTTCTGGTCATTCAGCACAATCCCTTGGGCAAAGCTCAGGGATGAGCTGAGGGCAAGGGTCGCAAGCAATATTTTTGATAGACGCATTTTTGATTCTCAGGAGTTTTTTGCTCTCCACACCATAGGCGGACGAGTTTATTTTTTCAATGCAAACTGTTGAGTAGAGTTGTAATCCGGGAAGATTAAAAATCCCGCCGTAGCGAGATTTTTAAAGCAATCGGTCACTGCAAAATTAGTCATTATCCTTATTGGCTTTATAGGCATAGGAATAGTTATAGCCATAACCATAGCCTGCACTAGAGCGCTGAATATCATTCAGGATAATACCATTGACTTTCACGCCCGCCTGTTCAAAACGGTTAATGGTCAATTCAAGCTCTTTCATTTGTGTCTTGGCATAGCGTGCAATCACCAGATTCACCCCGGCATGCTGGGAAATAATAATCCCGTCTGTGACGGCCAGAATTGGTGGAGTATCAATCAGAATATGATCATATTGTTCTGACAGCTGATTCAGCATCGTCGCAAATTGACTAGTGCTGAGCAGTTCAGACGGGTTAGCCGGACTCTTGCCACGGGCAATTACATCTAGACCGGATACTTCCGTAGCTTTAATGACCTGGCTTAACTCAGTCTGACCATTTAAGTAGTCTGCCAGACCAAGTTGGGCTTGCTGATTAAAGTATTTATGCAAATAACCGCGGCGCAAGTCCGCATCAATAATTAGTACCCGTTTCTGGCTTTGCGCCAGAATGGTGGCCAAGTTGGTTGAAATAAAGGATTTACCGACTTCCGGTGCAGGACCAGAAACCATAATAATATTGTTCTTGGCGCTGCTTAAGGCAAAATGAATGGCAGTACGCATACTGCGTAGGCTTTCAATGGCAATATCATCACTATTTTTAACCGCAAGAATAGGAATATTCTTTTTCTTCTTCAGCAGTTTAATCCGGCTTTCCTGTACAGGAGAACGCGGCACAGTGGCATACACCGGCAAGTCCAGCTCATTTTCAATTTGGGTAGAATCCTTAACGCCACTACGCAGCATATTACGTAATAAGGCCAGCAGTGTGCCGAGGAAACCACCCAGGAAAATCGACAGAATCAGGATCTGTAATTTCTTTGGCTTAATTGGTTCAATCGGTTCCACCGCGGTATCGACAATACGCACATTGCCAATTTCACCGGCTTTGGCAATACGTAACTGCTGATAAGAATTAAGCAGGCCGGTATACAGCTGTTGCTTCACTTCCACTTCGCGGAACAGTTGCAGGTACTGGCGTTGCAATTCTGGTAAGCGTCTTAAAGTTCCATCTAGTTCATTAATCTTTTTATTAATGGCCGTTAATTGCGCATTCATTTGCTGCATGATTGGGTGTTCAGCCGTATATTTGGCTGAGGCTTCAGCCACTTTTTGTTCCAGCTCGGCTTTTTGGGTTTCCAAGGTCACGCTTTGGGTCAGATACAGCTCTGACTCTTTGGTGACATCGACCGTATTGTACTGCTGGCGGAAACGGTTAAATTCACGTTCAGCAACATCGAGTTGCTGTTTGAGTTCAGGCAGCTGATCTTCCAGGAATTTTAAGGTTTGTGCGGTTTCAGCCGAGCGACGTTCAATATTCTGTTGACTATAGGCCGCCAGAATAGCATTGAGCACCTGGGTAATATGCTGCTTGTCAGTACCCTGGTAGTTGAGGCCCAGCACACCGGTCATTTTGCCTTTTTCGGCCACCGAATAGTTAGCGAGCAGGCTGCGAACCGCGGCAGGCAGGCTTTGCTTTTGGATCAGATAAATGCTATCAAAGCTGTCCTGACTATAAATACCGACTTTCCATAGGCCATATTCAGACTGTAACTGGCTGGTCTGGTTCAGTGGGGCAGAAAAGACCACCTGTTCTGTGGCTGAATCCGTTAAACGGTATTGACCTTCTGCAAAACTAAGCAGCAGACTTTTATCACGATAGTAATCTGGAATATCAAAGCTGCGCACATCAAAGCTTTTCTGGTTGTCTTTAAACAGCACGGATTGAGCTGAATATTCACTGTCATACTCGTGCTTATTCAGTAAGCGGCTCCAGAAACTGTCTTCTGTACCATGAATGCGAATATTTAAATTCAGGCGGTCAATGACGGTACCGAGCACCAAGCGCGATTTTAAAATCTCAATTTCGGCCTGAGCCGGTGATTTCTGCTCAATCATATCGGACAAATCACCGAGTAAGGCTGCAGATGCCCCTTTATTTTCTTCAACTTGAACCAGTGCATCGACCTGATAGGTGTCTGGTGTGGTTCTTAAATAAAGTAAGGCACAGACCAAACTTAAAATGACACAGAGAGCAATCAGTTTCCACTGGGCAATTAAGGAGAAAAACAATTCCTTCAGGTCAATGGTATCTTCTGTATTGGTATTTTGGCTCATAGTCTTTTGTTCGAAAGTTAAATATATTTTTTCCAGTCTGCAATGCAGGCCTGAATCAGCTGGCAGGTTTCATCAAATACCGCCTGATCATGCTGGTAAGGATCGGCCACATTTTTACTTTGCCAGTGGCCGAGTCTAAAGGTTTTACCTTTGGCAAAGGGCCAGGTCTGTTCCACATGTTTTTGCTGGTTCTGACTCATCACTAAAATCAGGTCGGCTTTCTTGACCAGCTCGGCATTCAGCTTTCGGGCCACATGCGGACTCATATCAATCCCTAGACGTTGCATGCACAGGCTGGCTTTGTCATCGGCTGCATGACCGACCAGCCCGGAAATACCGGCAGACTCAATTTGTAAATGCGGAAATTCCTGTTTTAAAAAGTATTCCGCCATCGGGCTACGGCAAATATTGCCAATACAGACCACCAGAATATTGTTAATTTTCATTAGTTCCCCAAACGGTCTAAATTATATAAAGCATTTGAGAATGGAATAATCTGATTCACGACACGTTGCCAGCGCGCAAGGCCAGATGCATCGACATAGACAATATCATTACTACGCATTTTAAACTGATTGGCCAAACCAAAGTCGGCAATACTGGTTAAGTCCAGATGATAGACTTCGGTTTGCGCACCACTTGGTTGACTACGTACCACATAAACTTTGCTGCGGCTGGCCGACAATGGATTTAATCCCAGACTTTCACCGAGGACATCACTCAGGCTCATGCCCTGATCACGCATGGGTAAGGACTGGTTTTTACCCGATTCCCCCATGACATAGATTTTCTGGTTTTCGCGGCTGTTTACATAGAGGGTGTCATTCGGTTGAATGAGCAGATTATGTAAAGAAAAACCGGCTTGTTCCAGCTCAATACTGTTTAAATGATAGGTTTGCCCCTGACGTACCAAGGTAATAGAAGCATTATTGCCTTGCTGGGCATTGACCCCACCCGCCAGACCTAAAGCAGTATACACACTGGTCGGCTGATCACTTAAATAGAACTGGCCACCTTTCATTACATTGCCCTGTACCGAGTAACGCTGGCCCTGATATGACAGAACGCGTGCCACCACATCAGGCGTTTTTAAATAACGCGATAACTGACTGCGCAGCTCACGATTCACCTGACTTAAAGATTTACCGGCAGCTTTATAGCGACCAATAATTGGAAACTGGATATAACCCTGAGAGTCAATTTGATAACCATTAGCGCGTGCAGATTCATCACTACTCACACTGGTAGAAGGAGGAGTGATTTCAGGGTAGGCCCATAAATAGATCGACAGGATATCCCCTGGACTAAGGCTATAATTGCGATGTGACTGGGTAAACAGGTGAGCATAATCTTGCTGAATATTTTGTACGGCCGGTTGCAAACCGAGTACAGTATCTTGAGTGAGTCGGACCACATTCACCGAAGTCCCCAAGTCTGTTTGATAGGTACCCTCTGCCGGTAAGTCATAGGTCTGTAAGCCGGAGGTAACCGCGCACCCGCTTGCTGTCACCAGAAAAGACAGTAGAATTATAGATTTAAATTGTCTCACACGTATTCCCGTTCTCGATTTTTCTAAAATCATAAAAAATAAAAAATAGTTTACCGAAGTTATTTTAAGGGTATATAACAAATTGTAAGTAGATTGCGAAAGTATACGCAAGCACAGCCCTAAAAATGAGGCAAAAAGTATCTAAATTGTGAGGCGCAGTAAAATTAAACAAAGATCATTTGCAAAAAACTGACACAAAAGGAAGCGTTTTAGATTTTTTGGCTAAAAATCATAACAGAACATTCATGATTTTCTGCTAACATTCCCGCCGAAAGATTTACTCTTCATAAGTATAGTATATAAATAAGGCGTTAAAATGCTAAAGCTCTCTGACCTGAAAATTGCCGTAATTGGTTTAGGCTATGTTGGTTTGCCACTTGCCGTAGAATTTGGAAAAAAGGTTCCGGTGATTGGTTTTGATATTCATCAAAAACGGATTGAAGAATTACAAAGTGGTCAAGACCATACTCTAGAAGTATCACCAGAAGAGCTACAGCAGGCAACACAACTTTCTTATTCCGCCAATTTAGATGATTTAAAAAGCTGTAATTTTTTTATTGTGACGGTTCCTACACCAATTGATGACTATAAACAACCCGATTTAACCCCGCTTATTAAGGCTTCGACCAGTATTGGGCAGGTGTTAAAAAAAGGCGATGTAGTGGTGTATGAGTCTACTGTATACCCAGGCGCAACTGAAGAAGACTGTATTCCGGTATTAGAAAAGTGTTCGGGTTTGAAATTTAATCAGGACTTCTTCGCCGGTTATAGCCCAGAACGGATTAATCCGGGGGACAAGTTGCATCGTGTCACCAATATTTTAAAAATTACCTCAGGATCTACCCCAGAAGTCGCAGACTTTGTCGATCAGGTCTATAACCTGATTATTGAAGCGGGTACCCATAAAGCAACCAGTATTAAAGTCGCTGAAGCCGCCAAGGTGATTGAAAATACCCAACGTGATGTAAACATTGCCTTAATTAATGAGCTGGCTGTGATCTTTAATAAAATGGGTATTGATACCGAAGCGGTTTTAAAAGCAGCTGGAACAAAGTGGAACTTTTTGCCATTTCGTCCTGGTTTGGTCGGTGGTCATTGTATTGGGGTAGACCCGTATTATTTAACCCATAAAGCGCAGTCTATTGGTTACCATCCTGAAATTATTTTAGCCGGTCGTCGTTTAAATGATGGTATGGGAGCCTATGTAGTCACCCAGCTGGTAAAAGCAATGATCAAGAAAAAGATTCAGGTAGAGGGTGCTAAGGTTTTAGTATTGGGCTTGAGTTTTAAAGAAAATTGCCCGGATATTCGTAATACTAAGATTATTGATATTGTGAATGAGCTACAAGAATATAATATTCAGGCAGATGTTTATGACCCTTGGGTTGATATGCAAGAAGCGCAACATGAATACGGTATTACCCCAATTGTAAGCCTAGAGCAAGGCCAATATGATGCAGTTATTTTAGCGGTTGCGCATGAGCAGTTTAAAGCAATGGGGGCTACAGATATTCGCGCTTTAGCCAAACCAGAGCATATTTTATATGACTTAAAATATGTATTAGAACAATCTGAATCTGACATCCGTTTATAATTTTTAGGGACCTGTATAAGAATGAGCCAATATCAGACTGTATGTGAGCAATTAAAACAAAATCCTAAAACCTGGTTGGTAACAGGGGTAGCAGGTTTTATTGGCTCTAACCTTTTAGAAACTTTATTAAAATTGGATCAGACTGTGGTGGGGCTTGATAACTTTGCTACAGGTCATCAATATAATTTAGATGAAGTTCAAAGCTTGGTATCTGCTGAGCAGTGGGCAAAATTTAGCTTTATTGAAGGTGATATTCGTGACTTAGAAGACTGTCAAAAAGCCTGTTCTGGTGTTGACTATGTATTGCACCAAGCGGCTTTAGGCTCTGTACCACGTTCTATTGCTGACCCGATTACCACCAATGCTGCCAATATTACAGGTTTTTTAAATATGTTGGTGGCAGCCCGTGATGCGAATGTTGCCAGCTTTACTTATGCCGCCAGTAGTTCTACCTATGGCGATCACCCAGCCTTACCTAAAGTTGAAGAAAATATCGGCAAGCCACTTTCACCTTATGCGGTCACCAAATATGTAAATGAGTTGTATGCCGATGTATTTGCACGGACTTATGGGTTTAAAGCCATTGGCCTACGTTACTTTAATGTTTTTGGTAAGCGCCAAGACCCTAATGGGGCTTATGCCGCAGTTATTCCAAAATGGACCGCAGCCATGATTTCCGGTGATGATGTGTTCATTAATGGTGATGGTGAAACCAGTCGTGATTTTTGTTTTATTGAAAATACGGTTCAGGCTAATATTTTAGCAGCTACTACGCAAAATGATGAAGCTAGAAATCAGGTTTATAATGTAGCAGTAGGAGATCGCACCACGCTGAATGATTTGTTTAATGCGATTAAAGCTGCGTTAAATGAAAATGGTGTGACTTATACGAAAGAGCCTGTATATCGTGATTTTCGTGCTGGGGATGTTCGACATTCTCAAGCGAGTATTATTAAGATTCAGCAGCATTTAAGTTATATACCACAATATAAAATTATTGAAGGTATTAAAAATGCTATGCCTTGGTATATAGATTTTCAAAAATAATGATAAAAATTAATCAAGGCAGTTCAATTGGTTGCATTGGATAAATATAGATGTCGAATTCCTTACGTAGCCGTATAAATTACTTTAGAAAAAGTAAGTTTGTTAGAAATGTGCTTGCAGTTGCAACAGGAGTTGCTGCTGCACAAGCAATTTCATTAGCATTCATGCCATTTCTGACACGTTTATATGGTCCTGAGGCTTTTGGTGCACTAGCTGCTTTTACTGCAATTATAAATATCATTACGCCCTTAGCGACATTAGGCTACGCTAATGCTATTGTTATGCCAAAAACAGATGAAGAAGCGAATGCGGTAGCACGTTTGTCTCTTGTTTCAGCAGCTATTGTTTCACCTATCGTTTTAATTTCAGTCTATGTTTTTCAACTTCAGCTTGCAAAATTGACAGGCTTGGAAAATCAGCCGAATTTACTTTATTTAATTCCTATTTCCTTATTACTTGTAGCCTTATTGTCTGTTGCTAATCAAGTAGCTATACGTGAAGGATTATTTAAAGCAAAATCAAGTTCATATGTTGCCAGTACTTTTATTATGAATCTTGGAAAATTAGGTGCTGGGTATATTTCTGCTACTGGAATTACTTTAATTATATTTTTAATTGTAAGTAAATTAATTAATTACATTATATTAATGGCACGAGTTCCTAAAGTTGGTGCATTTAATTTTCGTCATTGGTTTGGTCTAGACGGTATCCAAAAAGCTGCATTAGACTATAAAGATTTTGCAAGTTATCGTATGCCACAGAGTATGCTTAATGCAGCCTCCATGGGACTGCCTGTAATACTTCTTACAAACTTTTTTAGTACTTCAGCAGCAGGACAGTACGCTATTACTACCCTTTTACTAGGGGCACCAGTGATGCTTCTAGGTAATTCTGTTTTAGAGGTTTTTTTCCCAAAGATAACGACTATAGTTAGAGAAAATCCTGCTAGCGCTTTTGATATGCTTTGGAAATCCACACTTTTAATGAGTTTTATTGGCTTGGCTCCGTTTGGTATCATCGCTTTATGGGGGGATTTAATTTTACCTTGGGTCTTAGGCGAAGCTTGGGGAAAAGCAGGGGAATATTCACAATGGGTGGCTCTTTGGATGTTTAGTGTACTTATCACTCGTCCTGCAGTTGCATCTATGCCTGTTCTTAAGTTACAAGGATTTCTATTAGTTTATGAAATCATAATAACAGTATTACGTATTGGTAGTATTTCTTTAGGAGCAGCTTTAGACGGTGATCTAATGGCTGTCGCATTATTTTCAGTAATTAATATTATTGGATATTTATCATTACTTGCGTTTGTGCTGAAAAAATGTAAAGGGGCAATCTGAAATGAAAAAAGCTTTTAAAAAACTAATTCCACTTAAAATCAAACAAATGATCTTCACTATAGTAAAAAAAGAAGAGGTAACTCTGGCAAAAGGAAAACGTATTTTTGTTTTTTTATCAGCAGATTATGGGAATATTGGTGACTTAGCAATTTCTGCTGCTCAGGAGAAATTTATAAAAGAAAACTTAACAGATTATGAAGTTTTTCCAGTTCCTATCAGTAAATCTAGACTTTGGTTAGGTTCAATTAAAAAACAAGTAACTTCTGAAGATATTATTACCATTATTGGTGGTGGTAATATGGGGTCACTTTATCCTGATATAGAGGATTTAAGACAATTAGTAATTCAAACTTTTCCATATAATAAAATTGTTTGCTTCCCACAAACTTTAGATTGGGATGAATCACAATCGTCTCATAAAGCTCTTAAAAAGATTTTAAAAATATATGCTAGCCATTCAGATATTCATATTTTTGCAAGAGAGTTCATAACTTACAAGAAGCTAGAGGAATTATTTAATCGTCAACAAAATGTAAAGATTGGTTTTGTACCTGATATTGTAATGAGTGCATCTGCCAAAAAGTTAGGAGTGGTAAACAGTTCGAAACCTACAGGTATTTTAACTTGTTTAAGAAATGACAAGGAATGTGCTTTAAAAGCAGAACACTATGCCATTTTAGATAGTGCTATTGATAATACCGGTCTTACTATTACTAAGACAGATACACATGCGGGTGGTTCAGGTTTAAGCAAAGCAGAATGTAATCAATTACTTTCTAATAAAATCCAGCAGTTTGCTGAAGCTCAGTTAGTTATCACAGATCGTTTACATGGTATGATTTTATGTATGCTTTCAGGCACGCCTTGCTTGGTATTACCTAACTCAAATCATAAAATAAGACAAACCTATTTGAACTGGTTGAAAGATCATCCGAGAGTAATTTTTGTTGAAATTGAAAAATTTACTCATGTTCCAAAATATATAGATCAACTTTTATCTCAACCTCGTGGTAATTTAACCGATTCTCCTGTTGAATTGACTCAATATAAACCATTGATTAAGGCTCTATCTTAAAATGAATCATCAAAATAATCCTTTAGTTAGTGTGATTGTGCCTGTTTATAATGTTGAACAATATCTTGATGAGTGTTTGTATTCAATACGTCAACAGACATATGAGAATCTAGAGATTATTGTGGTTGAAGATTGTTCTACAGATAAATCCTTGGAAGTTTTGTCAAAGCACCTTAACGATCAACGTATAAAATTTATTCGTCATGAAAAAAATAGTGGCCTTTCAGCAGCACGCAATACAGGTATAGATGGTGCTAGAGGGGATTACATTATGTTTGTAGATTCGGATGATCATATTCATAATAATCTCATTCAATTATGCTTAGATAATACTTCTAAAAAAGAATTAGATTTAATCGTTTTTGATTTTAAAACTTTTTATGATGGAGAGAAAATTGATAATAAGCTGAATAAAAATAAAGAATATAAATCTAAAATATTTAATCAATCAGAATATTTGAAATATCATCATTTTGCATGGTTAAAGTTTTTAAGAGCTGATATTTTGAGAAATAATATTTTAAGATTTCCAGTAGGCTATTATTATGAGGATTGGCCTTTTCATTGGGAGTTGGCTTTTAATAATTATCGAGTTTTACGTTTAAGTGCTCCTCTTTATTATTATAGACTGAGAAGTGGTTCAATTACTTCTTCAGGTGATCAAAAGCTTATTCATATATATTATTCACATAGAATTATCTTGGATAAAATGAAAGATTATAATGTGTTGTTAGATACTAAAAAAATTCTAGCTAAGAAAATATATAGTGGTCTATGGTTTGTTTTAACGCAAATAGATGCTAAATATTTAAGAGAAGCTATATTTGAAGCGAAAAAGCAGCTTAATATTACAGAAAATATCATTAAATTAGATAACCCTAGTTTAAAGACACGTCTGTTAATTTTAGGGTTGAGAATGCCAAGTGAAATATCAATTAAACTTATTTCAGCTTTAAGGTTTTCTTTAAACATTCTTTCTTCCCAAAGAAGAAAGAAAAAAAATAATTTTACTATATAATTTTAAAGGAAATCCTAGTGGCTCAATATATTTTTGTTAAAACACGTAATAATTCTAATATGTTGGAAAAATTAGAGTGTGTATGTGAATTATTAACACCAGATGAAATTAAAAAAACTTCTGATAACTTCGTTGGGAAATGGGGTGGGAAATTTAATTCATATTATGCTATTCAAAATAGTAAAGGTGTAGAACTTGAAAATAATGGAGCTTTACTTATTGGTTGGGTAGATGAAATAAATAGTATATATAAAGATACCACTGATATAAATGGATCTTATGCAGTAATAAAAGATTTTAAAAATAAATTATCATTTTTTTGTGATCAGTTTGGTTCAAGGACTCTATGGTATTACCTTGATAATGAAAATTTTATAATTTCAACTTCACAAAGAGCAATAGTAGCTTTAAAAAATAGTTTTCATCTTAATAAAGAGTCTATAGCATGGTACTTATCTGCAGGGTGTCAAGGACCATTTATTTCATGGGATAAAGATATAACCCCGGCATTGCCTGATTTGCAATATTATTTTGATGATGAAACTTGGTCAATTTCATCAATTAAGAAAAAGGATTTATTATTACCCAAGCCTAATACTACAAAAAAAGCAGAATTTATTAATTTTTTCGAGAAAAAATTGAAAAAATCACTGTTAGATATTATACGTAAAAATAATGAAGAGAAAAAATTATTACCTATATCTGGTGGTTTAGATAGTCGATTATTACTAGGGTTGAGTGACGACTTGAAAATAATTAATAATTTAGATCTTATAAATTGGGGTGTAAAGAGTAACTTATTTGATGATAAAAAAGCTGCGACTGAGATATCGAAATTTTATGATAAAGAATTAATAGATATATATTTACCCGAAAAAATTGAAGTATTTGATTTGATGTTAAATAATTTCGTGGCACAAAGTGAAGGAAGAATTGACCATTTTAATGCATTTACAGATTGTTTTAATTTGTGGAAATCTTTGAATCAATCCAATTATAAAATTATTATAAGGGGAGATATTCCTTATCCTACTGGTCTTCACCTAAATGATAAACAAGCGCGACAAAAGATAGGCTTAGAAAAGTTAAGCGATTTTATGAATTTTAATCATCCTGAATTAGATATTTATAAAAACTTACAGACCCACTGTGATCTTTCTCGTTATACAGACGAGTCACTCATTAGGTGGCGTGATAGGCTGTATGCCAGTTGGCGGGTACCAATAATTTTAGCAGGATTCACTCAATTAATGAGTGCATATTCAGAAAACAGAACACCAATGATGGATTGGGAATTGTTTAAAGAATATATGGGCTTACCTGATAAAAATAAAGGGAATAAATTACATATTCGTGAACTGTGGGGTAAATACGATAAGACTAATATTTCTGATTCCGCAGTTCCCTCTCTTAAGCATATGACTGATTACTTTAATACAAAAGAAGGAAAAGAATATTTGCTTCAAGGCCTTGAAAATTTAACAAATGCTGAATTATTAGGTAAAAATTTTATTAAAGAAGTATCTGGTAAATTAGCTGCTAACAAAATTACTAAGAAAACTAAGGTTTCCTATATTTCAAAATTTAAGATATTCCTTTCAAAAAAACTACCTCCTTATCTTAAGTACTATTTAAAATCAAAACAACCTATGTATTTATCTTATGTTGCTGTTGCTTATCGTTTGATTTTGGTTGATAAAATCATAAATTTATATGTATCTGATTCTAATTCTATGAACAAGGTTAGAAATTAATGACTTGTGTAAGAGTTTTGCATATTGTAGGCAAAATGGATCGTGCAGGAGCTGAAACAATGCTCATGAATCTGTATCGTTCTATTGATCGTAATCAAATTCAATTTGACTTTATTGTTTTTAGTAATCAAAAAGGTGATTATGATGAGGAAATTTTGGCCTTAGGAGGAAGGATTTTTCCTATTCTTGCAACTAATCCAATTGAACGTATGCATAAGATAACAGGATTTTTGAATAAACATTCTGAATATCAGATTGTACATGCTCATACATTACTAAGTAATGCTTTTCATTTATTAGCTGCGAAAAGAGCTGGAGTGAAAAACTTAATTTCACATGCCCATAGTACAAGTAATGGTAAAACTGGTCTCCTAAATAAAATTTATGAAAAATTTACACTAAAAATAATTCGAAAAATTTCAACTCATAAATTAGCATGTGGTGAGCTTGCAGCTAAATATTTATATGGCGATGATGATAAAGTATGGATTATACCAAATGCTGTAAATATACTAGAAATGCAAGCAGTAGCAGATAAATCGAAAAATTATATATCTGATAGATTAGGGGGGAGGGGGATAAAAATTATTCAAGTGGGACGTGTATATAAAATTAAGAATCAGGAATTCTCTCTTAAAATAGCTGAGAAATTAAAGGAGCGTAATATAAATTTTACTTTATATATAGTTGGTCAAGGTCCATTAGAATCTAGTCTTAAGCAAGAAATTCAAACCAAATTACTTTCTAATAATGTTAAAATGCTAGGTATTCGTAGTGATATTACAGAATTGATGGCAAGTGCTGACTTCTTGATCATGCCCTCACTACATGAAGGCTTTCCTGTAGTGCTTGTAGAAAGTCAAACTGTAGGATTGCCTGCTTTAGTTTCAGATAGAGTTTCGGCGGAAGTTGATTTAGGTTTAGGCTTAGTGCACTTTTTACCTATTAGCTCTACAAAAGAGTGGGTAGATTATCTAGAAAAGCCTAATTCTAAAAATCTTTCCAATGATACTATTTTCCAAAAAGTTCAGGAAGCTGGTTTTGATGTAATTAAAAATTCTAATAGTCTCTTGAAGTTTTACAAAGAATGTTCTAGATAATTTTTTTCATTTTTTAGCGGAGCTTCAATGCTGCCATATATATTAATTATATTTTTTGTAATGTTTTGGATTTGGCTAGAAAAAGAGTCTCTTAATCGAAAAGCTTTCTGGTTGCCTTTATTTACTTTGGTTCTATTTGCTAGTTTTCGTAATTATCGAGTTGGAACTGATACTGGCACATATATAAAAAATTTCGTTAATCAATTAGATTACCATTATTTTAATTTCCGTGATGGGGTCGAACTTGGTTACCAGTTAATAGAATATTTTTTATTAAGAATAACCTATAATTACTTTTGGCTTTTTTTTGTTACATCTTTTATAGTTGTTTTTTGTTATTTATATATTTTTAGGAAATATAGTAAGGATTATGCTGCTTCAGTATTTATATTTATTACTTTAGGTACTTACACATTTTTCTTTAATGGGCTTCGCCAAGGTTTAGCGATGGCAATTTTTGCATTTGCTATTCCATATTTAATCACAAGAAATTTTTATAAATATTTTTTAATATGTATTTTTGCATCTTTTTTTCATACTACAGCTTTGTTAATGGTGCCTTTTTATTTGTTAGTAAACTTAAATGTTAAGCTGCTGTATAAGTTATTGGCAACATTCTTTGGCTCGCTTATTCTAAGTAAATACTTAATTGCATATATCGCATCTACTAATGAGCGCTATGAAAGTTATACTCAAACTTCAGAAAATTCAGGTGGATTAATAACTTTAGCCTTTTATGTTGTTGTTTTTATAATAATGTATATTAGTTCATATCTATATAAAATTAAGGATAGAGAATTTCTTCAAATATTGACTTTTTATTCTGTTGGAGTGGTTTTTATGATACCTGTGGCACTTTTAGAGTCTAACCCTTCAGGACCTCAAAGGTTGTTACCATATTTTACATGGGTACTTGCATTAATTTTACCTTATTTGTATAAAAAAATTAACAATAAATATATTTATATTATTTCATTTTTCTTTGCTTTAATTTATTTTTATCTAACAACCTCACGTTTCAGTAATTTAACTCCTTATACTATTAATCCAATCTTTGAGATATTTTGATGAAAAAAGATGTTTTTGTAACAATTGGTATACCTTTTTATAATGCTGAAGAAACAATTTTAGAGGCTGTTCGTTCAGTATTTGCCCAAACACATCAAAATTGGGAGCTTTTATTAATTGATGATGGTTCTACTGATAGGTCATTAGAATTAGTTAAAGCAATTAAGGATCCTCGAGTTAGAGTTTATTCCGATGGAAAAAATTTGAAATTGGCTACAAGGTTGAATCAGATTATTGATCTGGCTAAATATGATTATATAGCTCGTATGGATGCAGATGATCTTATGTCACCTGATCGTATCGAAAAGTTAATTAGTATACTTATAAATGAAAATTATGATTTAGTTTCTTGTGGAACATATTCCATCAAAATGAATAATTCTTACAATGGATATAGGGGAAATTATGAGGAAAAATATAGCTTTGAAGGTATTTTAAATAAATCACAAAAATTTCTTCATGCAGGGCTAATTGCTAGAAAAAGCTGGTATCAAAGAAATAGGTACAATGAACAGATACCTATAGGACAGGATACACATCTTTGGTTAAGTGCGTCAAAAGCTTTAGATTTTAATGCAAAATCTATTAGCGATCCCCTTTATATGTATAGAGAGGAAGGTAATGTAACTGTTAAAAAGCTAATGAAAGCATATCAAGTTGAAAGAGATTTCTATGCTCCCATGATTGATAATACACTATTTAAATATAAATATATCACTAAATCATGGTTAAAAACTTTAATTGTAAAAACAATGTCTATCTTTGGAAGCTTGGATTATTTATTAAACCGCCGTAATAAAAGTAAAATTGATGAAAATTTAATAGAATACTTTAATACTTCTTTAAAGAAAATTAATTCAGTAAAAATCCCTGGTGTAGATAATGGATAAGAAAAAAATATTATTTGTTGCTTCAGTACCTGTCCATTTTCATGCATTTCATAGACCTTACATGAAATGGTTTTTTGATAATGGATATGAAGTGCATGCTGCATGTAATGGATCTTTCGAAGATCCCAATATTCATAAATTATGGCATGTAGACTTTGAGCGATCCCCATTCTCATTGCTACATCTTAAATCTTTTAATCAGCTCAAAAAAATTATTGACGAAAATAATTTCATTTTAATTACTTGCCATACGCCTATGGCAAGTGTCATAACTCGATTAGCCGGAACTCAAGCGCGAAAGAATGGAACAAAGATACTTTATACTGCGCATGGATTTCATTTTTTCAAAGGGTCGAGCATATGGTCATGGTTAACTTATTTTCCCGCCGAATTAATGCTAACTAAATTAACAGATGCTGTTATTTGTATTAATGAGGAAGATTATAAATTAATCTCTGAAAAAGGTTCTAAATTAGCATCTTATTATAAAATACCTGGTATAGGTGTTAGTTCTAAGCGATTTAAACCTATATCAAAAATTGAGAAAATGAGTTTAAGGAATTCATTGGGTTTTTCGCAAGATGATTTTATTATGATCTATGCTGCTGAATTTATTGATCGTAAAAATCATAAACTTATTATAGACGCCCTTCATAAATTGAGTAATAAAATTGAAAACTTTAAAGTTTTATTTGCGGGTAGTGGTGTACTTTTAGAGCAGATAAAAGATTATACGTTGGAGAAAGGGGTTAATGATAAGGTTGTATTTTTAGGGTATGTTACAGATATTGAAAAATATTATCAAATATCAGATATAGCTCTATCTGCTAGTAAACAAGAAGGCCTAGGAATTAATCTTGTTGAAGCAATGATGTGTGGATTACCTGTAGTAGCTACAATAGATCGAGGACACTGCACAGTTGTAGATCATATGGTCAATGGAATATTATATCCTCAGCAGAACTCTGATAAACTTAGTGGGGCTATAATGGAGGTATATTCTAATAAGAATTTTTATATCAACCTCTCTAATGAAGCAATAAAAAAGGCTTCGTATTTTGATATCAAAAACTCTCTAGAGGAGATGTCAAAAATTTATAAAAATTATTTATAGTTTTCGTAAATGAAAAGGAGCTAATTTAATGTTAGTTACTACTATTTAATCCGGATAATTATATGCTAAAACGCCTCCTCGATATTATTATTGCTTCTATTGCTCTGATTTTACTGTCACCGTTGTATTTTTATGTGGCATATAAAGTGAAAAAAAATCTAGGTTCGCCTGTTTTATTTCGTCAGGTGCGCCCGGGTTTACACGGCAAACCTTTTGAAATGATTAAATTCCGCAGCATGAAAGACGCGGTAGATGCTCAAGGCAACCCCTTACCAGACAGTGAGCGATTAACTCCGTTTGGTAAAATGCTGCGTTCTAGTAGTTTGGATGAAATGCCAGAATTATGGAACGTCATTAAGGGCGATATGAGCATCGTCGGACCACGCCCATTACTCATGGAATACTTACCGCTATATAACCAAGAACAAGCCAAACGCCATATAGTCCGCCCAGGCATGACAGGGCATGCGCAGGTCAATGGACGTAATGCCATAAGCTGGGAAGAAAAATTTAAACTTGATACTTGGTATGTCGAAAATCAATCAGTCTGGTTAGATTTTAAAATTATGCTGAAAACGGTTAAAAAAGTACTCGCCAAAGATGACATCAATGAAGCGGGTGAAGCCACAATGACCAAATTTACGGGTAGCAAAGTAGACCATCATCATGACTGATCTCTATGCTGTTTATGGCGCATCGGGCTGTGGTCGTAGTTTAATGCCGGTTGCCAGAGCACAATTAAAACGCGCTGGTATAGAGGCTGAAATTGTCTTTATTGATGATGGCTTAAGTGCAGAGTCCATAATTAATTCACACCGCGCCATGAACTATGAAGCATTCAAAAAGATAACTGCCGCCAAAAAATATGTGCTCATTGCCATTGCCAATAGTCAGGTTCGTGAAAAAATTGCCCTAAGACTTGAACAGGATTCAATCGCGTTATGGACGGTTCAGGCAGATAATGTGGTGCTAATGGACAATATTGAGCTGGCTGCCGGCGCAGCGCTGAGCCCATTTGTCAGTATTACCTCAAACATCAAAATTGGTAAATGCTTTCATGCCAACTTATATAGTTATGTCGAGCATGACTGTGTGATTGGTGACTATGTAACATTTGCCCCTGGTGTAAAGTGTAATGGCAATATTCATATTGAAGACCATGCCTATATTGGAAGTGGTGCTGTCATTAAGCAGGGTACCCCAGACCAACCGCTAGTTATTGGTAAAGGAGCTGTGGTGGGTATGGGAGCTGTTGTCACAAAAAGCGTACCACCCGGTGTAACTGTTATTGGCAACCCAGCGCGTATACTTGAAAAGAAGTAGTTTTTAATATTTAAAGAATCAGATTATTCCAGGATAAACCATGCTAAATACTGCCTTTGAACCATGGCCAAGCTTTACTCAACAGGAAGCAGATGCCGTATCTCAAGTATTGCTCTCGAACAAAGTTAACTACTGGACCGGGCAGGAATGTCGCGAATTTGAAAAAGAGTTTGCCCGCTTTGCAGGGACTCAATATGCAGTGGCGCTGGCCAATGGTACAGTGGCGCTAGATGTTGCGCTTAAGGCATTAGGCATAGGCACTGGGGATGATGTCATTGTCACCTCACGGACCTTTTTGGCATCTGCCAGCTCGATTGTGACTGCCGGAGCCAATCCGGTTTTTGCTGATGTAGAGCTCGACTCACAAAATATTTCTGCCCGTACCATAGAAGCAGTTCTGACCCCAAATACCAAAGCGATTATTTGCGTGCATTTGGCGGGCTGGATGTGTGATATGGACCCGATTATGCAACTGGCTCAGGAAAAAGGTCTTTATGTTATTGAAGACTGTGCACAGGCACATGGTGCCATGTACAAAGGCAAGCCTGCCGGATCAATTGGCCATATTGGTGCCTGGTCATTCTGTCAGGACAAAATTATGACTACCGGTGGCGAAGGTGGCATGGTCACCACCAATGATGAACAGCTCTGGAAAAAAATGTGGTCATATAAAGACCATGGTAAAAATTACGACAGCATTTATAACAAACAGCATCCACCAGGGTTTCGCTGGTTACACGACTCTTTTGGCACCAACTGGCGCATGATGGAAATGCAAGCGGTGATTGGACGTATACAATTACAGCGTATGCCAGAATGGACGCAAAAACGGACTGAATATGCCCAACGTATTTTGAAGGTATTTCAGGACAGTCCGTATTTTAGCGTGCATTGTCCGAACAATGATTATGTCCATGCTAACTATAAGTGCTATGTACAGGTCAATACGGCTCAGTTGCCAGAAGGTTGGTCACGTGACCGGATTATGGCCGAAATCAATGCACTGGGCGTGCCTTGCTTTAGCGGTTCCTGCTCAGAAGTGTATTTAGAACATGCATTTGATGGTACGCCATGGCGACCCGCCCAGCGTCTAGCCAATGCCCAGCAGCTGGGTGAAAGCAGCCTGATGTTTCTGGTGCATCCAACCTTATCGGAAGATAATATTCGCACAACCGAACAGGCGATTGCCCAGGTGATTCAGCGTATATAATTCAATATACGCTACAATAATGTTATATAAAAAATGCATCAACTGATGCATTTTACAAACTGAGTTTAATTTGCAGTTTAATCATTCCAATATTAATAATTGAACTGAGCTGTACTATTCCTATTGAGAAGACACATCAAGTGAAATCCGTCATCCTACCTCTCGTCGAATCCCCCCGTGCTGCCAAACTGGCTTTTCTGGTCATTCTGGATTTCTGTGTATTTCCAGTGCTGATCTGGCTGTGTTATGCCATTCGTCAGTTTGACCTTGGTGCAGAGGTGGTGCCGAATATTCCGTTTGGTTCACTGTGGGTCAGTGCAATTGCGGTTATCCTGCTGTTTGTGTTCGGGGTGTATCGCTTTATTGTACGTACCTACAATGAAGTATTTATGGTCAAACTGGGCCTGGCAACTTTCCTGGCGGTGGCGGGACTCTATACCTTGGCCTATTTAACAGATGCTTTTATTCCAACCTCAATTCCATTGATGTTCGGCTTTATGATGTTCGCCTGGGTGTGGTTTAGCCGTGGGATCATCCGTTTTATTGTCCGTTCTTATGTACAGGCGGGTATCCCAAAAAAACGCATCGCAATTTATGGGGCAGGCAATGCCGGTCAACAGGTCGCTGCGACCTTAAACCGCTCTAATGAACATTTACCCATTTTATTTATTGATGATAATCCATCTTTAAGTGGACAGAATATTGGCGGGATTGATGTCTATTTGCCGGAAACAGCACTTAAATGTTTTGGTAAATTGCGGATTGATGAAATTTTAATAGCCTTGCCCTCTGTGGGACGTAGCCGCAAAAGTGAAATCGTCAAATTTCTGGAACCTGCCCATTTAAAAATTACCGAAATTCCGGGGCTGACCAAACTGGTGGATGGTGAAATCCGCGTCTCCGATATTCAGGAAGTCGATATTATTGACTTGCTGGGCCGTGATCCAGTGCCGCCGGTGGCAGAGCTGCTGGAAAAAAATATCAAAGACAAAGTGGTAATGGTCACAGGTGCCGGTGGTTCAATTGGTTCCGAATTATGCCGCCAGATTATTAAAAACCAGCCGCAGAAACTGGTCATCTATGAGCTGACCGAATTTGCCCTGTACAGTATTGATAAAGAACTGCGTCTGGCATCCAATGTCGAAATTATTCCGATTCTGGGTACGGTCTTGGATCAGGCCAAACTGGAACGGATTATTGAACAATACGTAGTGCAAACCGTCTATCATGCGGCAGCGTATAAACATGTACCGTTGGTAGAATGTAACCCGATTGCTGGTCTGAAAAATAATGCAATTGGTACCGCTTTTAGTTTAAATGCAGCCGTCAAAAATGGCGTTGAAACCTTTGTGCTGATTTCGACCGACAAAGCGGTACGTCCGACCAATGTCATGGGTGCATCAAAACGTATGGCCGAGCTGTACTGTCAGGCCATGGCGGAAGCGCAGGACCAGACCCAGATCAGTATTGTACGTTTTGGTAATGTGCTTGGCTCATCGGGTTCTGTGGTGCCATTATTTAAACAGCAGATTGCCAAGGGCGGCCCGATTACCGTGACCCATCCGGATGTGACCCGTTTCTTTATGACCATTCCCGAAGCCTCACAGCTGGTGATTCAGGCCGGTGCCTTGGGTCATGGTGGCGATGTGTTCCTGCTGGATATGGGCGAGCCGGTACGAATTCAGGATCTGGCCCGTCAGATGATTGCGCTGAGTGGCCTGAAAGTCCGTGAAGCCGATAGTCAGGACGGCGATATTGAAATTCAGTACTCCGGTTTACGTCCTGGTGAAAAACTTTACGAAGAGTTACTGATTGATGCCGATAATACCGAAATGACACAACACAGCCGGATTTTGCGTTCTTATGAAAAAATGTATCCTCTGGATGAGTTATTGCAGGTCTTTGAGCGCTTCAATGATTTAACTGCCGTGCAATCGGATATTGATTGGGCATTAAGCCAGCTGGAGTACTATGTTGATGGCTATCAGCGTGGTAAAGAAGTTAAAGTAAATTAAAATATTGAGATCAGGTTAAAGTATATGATTAAGAAGGCGATTTTACCTGTTGCAGGTTTGGGTACCCGTTTTTTACCGGCCAGTAAATCTATTCCCAAAGAAATGGTGACCGTGGTCGATCGTCCAGCGATTGAATATGTGGTGCGTGAAGCGGTTGCTGCCGGTATTGAGCAGATTATTCTGGTCACGCATTCTTCCAAAGCGTCAATTGAAAACTACTTCGACCGTAATTTTGAGCTGGAAACTACACTGGAGCAAAAGCAGAAGTGGAATTTGCTAAAAGAAATTACCGAAATTTTACCACCACAAGTCAGCGTGGTCAGTGTGCGTCAGCCACAGCCGCTGGGCCTGGGTCATGCGGTGCTGTGTGCCAAAGATATAGTCGGTGATGAGGCTTTTGCCGTGTTACTGCCAGATGTGCTGGTCAAAGACCAAGCAGAAAAAAACGATCTGGCTTTAATGATTGAACGTTTTAATGCCACACAGGCGGCGCAGATTATGGTCGAGGCTGTGCCGGAGCATCTGGTCGATCAGTATGGCATTGTGGATGTTGCCGCTGCTCCTGCAGAAGGTCAGAGTGCGGCAATGCAGGGGATTGTCGAGAAACCGGCGGTCGGTACTGCACCGTCTAATCTTTCCGTGATCGGGCGTTATGTATTGCCGGCCAAAATTATGCAGCTGTTGGCTACCACACCGAAAGGGGCCGGGAATGAAATCCAGCTGACCGATGCCATTGCTGCATTACAGCAGCTGGAAACCGTCGAAGCCTACCGCATGAAAGGCCAGACCTTTGATTGCGGCAGCAAACTCGGCTACTTAAAGGCAGTCTTGCACTACGGGGTGGATCACCCAAGTTTAGGTGCAGCATTTAAACAGTTGATTCAAGAGCTTAAAGACTAATACGGGGCAGAGGTCAGCATGAAGGTTGCAGTTTTTGGTCGAACGCTTTATGCCGGGGTGATGGCGGCGCTATTGGCAGAATGTGGGCACAAGGTCTACTGGTGTGACATTTTCCAGCAAGATAGCCCGGAAGCGCCTGATTTTCAGGATGAGGCGGTCAATCGCCTGCTGCAGCAGCAACATGCTCAAGGTTTTCTGCATTACTGTAGCCTGAAAGAGCTGGGTCTGGAGATGGATGTTTATCTGTTTAGCCTGAATCCGGCAGAAGAGCCGCTGCTGATTGAACTGTTGCAGCAGCTCCAGCAGCGTCCGATCATTCATCCGAAACTGATGATCAATGCTTCAACTTTAGGTCTGCAGGGGACGGCACGTCTGAAACAGCTACTGCCTGAAGATGACTGGGTGTATCTGCCAGATATGAGTCAGGAAGGTAATGCGCTGGCCAGTATTACCCAGGCGGAACAGCTGACTGTGGGCTGTATGAATCCGCAGGTGCAGAGCAAAGTGCAGGAGTTTTTACGTCCACTATTTCCTCGCAAGCAGCAATATCTGTTTATGCCGGTGCTGGATGCGGAATTTACCAAGCTGAGTATTTCCGGCATGCTGGCAACCCGGATCAGTTATATCAATGACTTGGCTGTGGTGGCAGAAAAACTCGGCATTGATATTGAACATGTGCGCCAGGGCATGGCGGCGGATAGCCGGATTGGCGCGTCCTATATGTATCCGGGCGCCGGTTTTGGCGGAGAAAATTTCTCGCATGATGTTTTAACCCTAGCCAATACCGTTTCAACCACCGGGGTGAAAAGCCAGCTTTTGGCCCAGGTCTGGGAAATTAACGAGCAGCAAAAAGAGCTGCTGTTTCGGAAACTGTGGAACTATTATCAGGGTGATTTAAAAGGCAAAACTATTGCCATCTGGGGCGCTGCCTTTAAGGAAAATACCTCACGCGTGCACCATTCACCCATTCACGCCATGCTCAAGGCGTTATGGGCACAAGGGCTCACGGTTAAATTACACGATCCGCAGGCCTTGCCAGAAATTCAGGCATTGTATGGCGAACGCGATGACCTGATCTTGTGCCAGGACCAGTATGAAGCTGTTAAAGGCAGCCATGCGCTGTGCCTGTTAACCGCCTGGAAACATTACTGGAGTCCGGACTATAAAACCCTGCTCAACAGTATGCAGCATCCGTTAATTTTAGATGGACGTAATATCTATGATCCGCAATTTGTCAAAGCGCAAGGCTTTGCCTATATGGGAGTAGGACGCTAATGAGCAGTTCAGCAGCGCTACATACGCGTGATTCACTGTTATTACAGTTACAGACTTTAAAAAATCAGTTTGAACAGCGCCATTTAACCGATTTATTTGCCCAGGATGCGCAGCGTTTCGAGCACTTCTCCGTACGTTTAAAATCGCTGGTTTTTGATTATAGCAAGCAGCGTATTGATGCCGAAGTACTGGCGCAGCTGATTCGTTTTGCTGAAGCACATGACTTATCGGGCTGGATCAACACCCTGTTTTCCACCGATACGATTAACTATACCGAACAGCGTGCAGCCATGCATTGGGCGCTGCGTTTGCCGGAACAGGGCAGTACTCATCCGGAACTGGCTGAGCAGGTGCAGGCCCAGCTACAGCGAATGTATCAGCTGGTAGAAAAAATTCATGCCGGACAGTGCCGCGGTGCCACCGGTGAAGTAATTCAGGATGTGGTCAATATTGGCGTCGGCGGTTCAGACTTGGGACCTTTGATGGCGACTCAGGCACTGTCCGATTTTAAACATCCAAGTGCCAAGCCACTGAGCGTGCATTTCGTTTCGACCATGGATGGCAGCCAGCTCTCGGATCTGCTGCATAAGCTGCGTCCGGAAACCACGCTATTTATTATTTCCTCTAAATCTTTTGGCACCATTGATACCTTGTCCAATGCACAAACCGTCCGTTTATGGCTGGAAAAAGCCTTGGGTAAACAGGCACGTGTATTACAGCATCATTTTGTTGGGGTATCGACCAAGCCCGATAAAATGATCGCATGGGGCATTGCGCCAGAAAACCAGTTCCTGCTGTGGGATTGGGTCGGTGGCCGTTATTCACTCTGGTCCTGTATCGGCTTGCCAATTGCGCTGATTATTGGCGTGGAAGGTTTTAAAGCCTTTCTGGCCGGGGCCTACGCGGTGGATCAGCATTTCCAGACCGCACCATTTGCACAGAATATTCCGGTGTTGATGGGCTTATTGGGTATCTGGAACAATAATTTTCTGGATATTCAGACCCATGCAGTTTTGCCCTATGATGGCCGCTTAAAATATTTTGCCTCTTATCTGCAGCAGCTGGAAATGGAATCGAATGGTAAATCGATTCAGCGCAGTGGCGACGCGGTTGAGCTGGATACCTGTCCAATTGTCTGGGGTGAAGTGGGACCGAATGCCCAGCATGCGTTTTATCAGCTGCTACATCAGGGCACGCAAGCGGTCAGCTGTGATTTTATTGCCCCGGTCAAACGCTACAATGCCAACCAGTTTACCTATGCCGAAAGTGCAGAGGCGCTGGTCGAACAGCACCATCTGGCGCTGTCTAACTGTCTGGCGCAATCGCGCTTACTGGCTTTTGGCAATCAGGCGCTAGATCAGGCCGAGCTGGCCAGTCTGCCACCGTATAAGCAATATGCCGGTAATCAGCCGAGTTCAACCTTCCTGATTCAGGAGTTGAATCCATATAGCTTGGGGATGCTGATTGCCTTGTATGAGCATAAGGTGTTTGTCCAGTCGGTAATCTGGAATATTAACCCCTTTGATCAGTGGGGCGTAGAAAAGGGCAAGGAAATTGCCAATCAGCTGTTGCCAATTTTAAATGGCCAGCAGCAGGATGTATCGGCACTGGATGCTTCGACACAGGGTTTATTACATATTTTATTAGGAAAATCAGATGGCTAATATTCTGGTCACCGGTGGCGCCGGTTATATTGGTTCGCATACCTGTCTGGAGCTGCTCAATGCCGGGCATCAGGTGGTGGTGCTGGATAACTTGTCGAACAGTTCGGCAGAATCATTACAACGGGTACAAGCACTGACCCAGAAAAGTCTTCATTTTATTGAAGGGGATATTCGGGATGGTGCCGGTCTGGATCAGCTGTTCCAACAGCACAAGATTGATGCGGTGATTCATTTTGCCGGCCTTAAAGCAGTGGGGGAAAGTCAGCAAATTCCACTGGCTTATTTTGAGCATAATATTGCCGGATCTATCAGTCTGGCGCAGGCGATGCAACGCGCAGGGGTGTTTAAACTGGTCTTTAGCTCGTCTGCAACAGTGTATGATGAAGCCAATACCTCTCCTTTAAATGAAGAAATGCCCACCGGGATGCCAAGCAACAATTATGGCTATACCAAACTGATTATTGAACAGTTATTGGAAAAACTGGCGATTGCTGATGAGCGCTGGTCAATTGCCTTATTGCGTTATTTTAACCCGGTCGGTGCGCATAAAAGTGGCCAGATTGGCGAAGACCCGCAAGGGATTCCAAATAATCTGATGCCTTATGTGACCCAGGTGGCCGTGGGGCGTCGTGAAAAACTTTCAATCTTTGGTAGCGATTACGATACCGTCGATGGCACAGGCGTCCGCGATTATATCCATGTGGTGGACCTGGCCAATGCACACTTATGCGCACTGAATAACCGTTTAAATGCCCAGGGCTGTCGTGCCTGGAATATTGGAACCGGAAACGGGATTTCCGTGTTACAGGTGAAAAATACCTTTGAACAGGTCAATGGGGTACAGATTCCATTTGAACTGGCACCGCGCCGGGCGGGCGATGTGGCAACCTCTTTTGCAGACAATGGGCGTGCTATTGCCGAGTTAGGCTGGCAACCGCAGTATGGTCTGGAAGATATGCTGGCAGATAGCTGGAACTGGCAAAAACAGAATCCAAATGGCTATCGTTAGTCACATCTTCATCTCAGTACAATAAAAAATGGAGCGTTGAGCTCCATTTTTTATATTAAGCCTGAATCAAGCGGGTCAATTCATCGACATAGTCTTGCATTGGTTTGGGTTGCTGGTCACGGCGGCTTTCAATATTCAAACGCAGCAAAGGTTCGGTATTGGAGGCCCGCACATTAAAACGCCAGGCGCCAAAATCCAGACTTACGCCATCGGTCTGGTCAATGGCCGGATTCTGATCGGCATAGTGCTCAAAAATCTTTTGAATGGTGGCCTGGGTATCTGCTACTTTAAAATTAATTTCACCTGAGCAGGGGAACTTGGCAATCATCTCTTCAACCAGACTCGATAAGGATTGACCGGTTTCAGACAGCACCGCAATCGCCAGTAACCACGGAATCATGCCGCTATCACAATAGGCAAAGTCACGGAAATAGTGGTGGGCACTCATTTCTCCGCCATAAACCGCGTTGTGCTCACGCATCACATCTTTAATAAAGGCATGCCCAGATTTGGACTGGATTGCTTCGCCCTGATACTGTTCCACCACATCAAAGGTGTTCCAGACCAGTCGCGGATCATGCACAATTTTTTCACCGGACTGTTTCAGCAAGAAAGCCTGTGCTAACAGCCCCACGATGTAATAGCCTTCAATAAACTGGCCTTTTTCATCAAACAGGAAGCAGCGGTCAAAGTCGCCATCCCAGGCAATGCCCAGATCTGCACTGTGTGCCAGTACTGCCTCGCGGGTGCTGTCGCGGTTTTCTACCAGAATCGGGTTCGGAATCCCATTCGGGAACGTACCATCGGCTTCATGGTGAATTTTGACAAACTCCACCGGAACATTCAGGGCCTTGAATTTGTCTTCAATCGCATCAATGACATGACCTGCAGCACCATTGCCGGCATTCACCACCAGCTTCATTGGGCGAATCTTGGCTGGATCAATATAGGTCATCAGATGATCTACAAATTCCGGCAAAATATTGTAGGACTGTGTGGTTCCTTTGGCTGTAACTTCGGTAAATGTACCAGCTTCTGCTAAGGCCTGAATTTCTTTTAAGCCAGTATCGGCACTGATTGGACGGGCATTCTCGCGTACCAGTTTCATACCGTTATAGTCCATCGGGTTGTGACTGGCAGTGACTTCAATCCCGCCCTGGACATCCAGATGGAAAGCGGCAAAATAGACTTCTTCAGTACCGGTCATGCCCAGATCAAGGACATTCACGCCAGCATCATTCAGGCCTTTGATGGTCGCCTGTTTTAAGTCTTCACTGCTTAAACGGATATCACAGCCAATCGCCACAGTTTTTGGCTGGTAAATCTGGCCATAGGCACGGCCAATCTTATAGGCAATGTCTTCGTTCAGCTCAGAGCCTAGTTTGCCGCGAATATCGTAAGCTTTAAAGCAAGTCAGTTGGGTCATTATTTGTTCTCCATGCAGAAGAAAAAAGGCCGGTGAACCAGCCTTTTTCTGTTTTGCTTATTCTACAGTCACCGATTTGGCCAGGTTACGTGGCTGATCCACATCGGTACCGCGCAGTACCGCAACATGATAGGACAGCAGCTGGACCGGAATGCTGTAGACAATTGGTGCCAGCACCGCACTGATTGATGGAATATGTACCACATGCTGACGCTCTTTGGTTTTAATGCCGCTGTGCTCATCAGCAAAGACAAACAGCTCGCCACCACGGGCCTGTACTTCTTCCATGTTGGATTTCAGTTTATCCAGCATGTCATCTTTTGGTGCCAGAATCACCACCGGCATTTCATTGTCGACCAGAGCTAGCGGACCATGTTTCAGTTCACCGGCGGCATAACCTTCGGCATGAATATAGGAAATTTCCTTCAGCTTCAGGGCACCTTCAAGCGCAATCGGGAACTGGGTGCCACGGCCGAGGAACAGGCAGTGGTTCTTTTCCACAAACAGCTCGGATAAGTGCAGAATCGCCGGGTTATGTTGCAGGGTATCCAGAATCACTTTTGGCGTATGCCACAATTCCGCGATAATCTCGGTAACGGTCTTGTCTGCAATGCTCTGTTTGACCTGACCAATTTTCAGAATCAGCAGCATCAGCGCAGCCAGTTGCGTGGTAAAGGCTTTGGTTGATGCCACGCCAATTTCCGGTCCAGCCAAAGTTAACAGGCTGTGATGGGTTTCGCGTACCATTGATGAGGTGGCTACGTTACAAATTGCCATGGTGCAGATGTTCAGGCCTTTGGCCGCAGCACGTTTTTGGGTATCGCGCAGTGCAGCCAAGGTATCGGCCGTTTCACCCGACTGGGAAATGCAGATATACAGGGTGTTGTTGACAATTACCGGCGTGCGATAGCGGTATTCGCTGGCAATTTCGACCTGACACGGTACATCAATCAGCTGTTCAAACCAGTACTTGGCAATCATGCCGGCATGGTAACTGGTACCGCAGGCAATAATCTGCACTTGCTGGATGCTGGCGAAGTCCTGCTCGGCCTGGGCCAGAAAGTCTTCACGCAGCGCATTGCCATTTAAGGCCTGAGAGATGGTTTGCTGAATCGCTTCTGGCTGCTCATAAATCTCTTTGAGCATGTAGTGCTTGTATTCACCTTTAGAGGCATTGCTGACCGTCGCATCCAGCTCTTTCACCGGACGGTTCACCAGCTGACCATCAACAAAAACTTCGATGGTTTCACGGGTTAAACGGGCAATATCGCCTTCTTCCAGATAAATAAAGCGGTTGGTGATTGGCAACAAAGCCAGCTGGTCCGAGCTGATAAAGTTTTCGCCAATCCCGACACCAATCACCAGTGGTGAACCTTCACGAACGGTAATCAGTTCATCTGGATGATCGGTATGGATAATGCCAAGTGCATAGGCGCCTTTGAGCTGTGGCACTACCTGTTTCACCGCTTCCAGTAAACTTGGGGTTGATTTCAGGGCATCATTGACCAGATGCGCAACCACTTCGGTATCGGTTTGCGAGGTAAATACATAGCCAAGCGCTTCCAGATCATCTTTGAGTTCCTGGAAGTTTTCAATAATTCCGTTATGCACCACCGCCACATTGCCTGAAATATGCGGATGGGCATTATTTTCAGTTGGCTTGCCATGAGTCGCCCAGCGTGTATGTGCGATCCCCAACGAACCGGTTAATTCGGCTTCAATAACCGCCTGTTCCAGATTGGCCACTTTCCCGACACGACGTTCACGTAATACATGACCGCCATTGATTAGCGCCAGACCGGCAGAGTCATAGCCCCGGTATTCCAGACGCTTTAAGCCTTCAATCAGGATATTGCTAATATTACGTTCTGCAACGCCACCGACGATACCACACATAATCTTTTCCTCTTATTTTTTCAGTTTTTGGGGACGTTGATAATTATCTTTGCTCAGCTGTTTCGAGCGTTCAAAGGCCAGGCTATGGTCAGCCACGTCACGGGTAATTACCGAGCCGGCACCCACCGTTGCGCCGTTGCCAATGGTCACCGGTGCTACCAGCGAGCTGTTTGAGCCAATGAAGGCTGCATCACCAATGATGGTTTTAAATTTATTGGCGCCGTCATAGTTACAGGTAATGGTGCCTGCGCCAATATTGGAACCGGCGCCGACTTCTGCATCGCCTAAATAGGTAAAGTGATTGGCTTTAGAGCCAACACCAATTTGGGTGTTTTTGACTTCAACAAAGTTGCCAATATGCACCTCATTGGCCAGCACTGCACCCGGACGCAAGCGGGCAAATGGACCAATCTGTACATCTTCACCGACAACAGCATTTTCAAAGACGCTATACGGCTGAACTTTGGTACCGGCCGCAATTTTGCTGTTTTTAATCACACAGCCTGCGCCAATTTCAACGCGATCGCCGAGCTCAACTTCACCTTCAATAATCACATTGATGTCGATACGTACGTCTTGACCTACTTTGAGTGAACCACGTAAGTCGAAGCGACTTGGATCAATCAGATGCACGCCTTGCTGCATTAACTGTTTGGCCTGGAAGTTCTGGAATTCACGTTCCAAGGCGGCCAGTTGCACCCGGTCATTGACACCTTCGACTTCAAAGGCACGTTCCGGCTGAACCGAAGCCACCTGCATGCCATCGGCAATGGCCATGGCCACAATATCGGTCAGGTAGTATTCGCCCTGCGCATTGTTATTGGACAGCTTTGGTAACCACTGATGCAGTTTGGCATTGCTGACGCAGTAAATGCCGGTATTGATTTCCTGAATCTGGCGCTGGGCCTCAGAAGCATCTTTATGTTCAACAATGGCCTGAATCTGGCCATTGTCACGTACAATACGGCCGTAACCGGTCGCATCTGGTAGGGTCAGCGTGACCAGACCAATACCGGTAGCCTGACTGGCCTCGACCAGTTGCTCTAAGGTGGCCTGGCTAATGCACGGCACATCACCGGATAGAATAATTGAAACACCATCTTGACCCAGTACCGGCAGCGCCATTTGGACCGCATGTCCGGTCCCGAGCTGCTCGGCCTGTTCCACCCATTGAACCGTTTCATGGGCAAAGGCCTGTTGTACCTGTTCGCCGCCATGGCCATAAATGGTAATAATATTATCTGCTTGTAATTGTTGTGCCGTTTCAATCACGTGACCCAGAAGCGGGCGTCCTGCAAGGGGTTGAAGCACTTTCGGAAGGCTGGAGCGCATACGCGTTCCTTTCCCTGCGGCAAGAATAATCACGGTGGTAGACATGTATAATCCTAGTTATTGCTAAACCAAAATAAAATAAAGATAAATTAAAATACAGATTGCTGCCCAGAGTCCGGCAATCAGATCATCCAGCATAATCCCAAAGCCGCCATCGACCTGACGGTCAATCACCCGGATGGGCCAGGGTTTCCAGACATCAAACAGCCGGAACAGGGCAAAGCCTGCAATGACCCATAGCGTATTCATCTGGCCAAAATAGATCAGCGGTAAAAAGGTAATCGACTGTCCGGCAAATTCATCCCAGACAATACGGCCATCATCATGGACGCCCATCACCCGTGCGGTTTGCCCGCAGATATAAATCCCGACCAGTGACATCAGCAGAATCGCCACAACCGAATAGGCAAAACCAAGCCACAGCCACAGCGGAATAAACAGCAGCGCAAAGGCTGAGCCGAAGGTGCCGGGAGCTTTGGGTAACAGGCCTGATCCAAACCCGACCCCACAGAAGACAACCAGGCGGTCGGGCCAGCTCATCGCTTTAAAATGAATGGCAGGTTTAGGCAAAGTGTTGGTATCCCTGGAATTGGAGCGAATGATCTACGCCATTCTGCACAAAATGAAGTTCGGGTGCTGCATGAATTTGTCCAATCTTGGTAACGCGGACATTCAGCGGTTGTTGTAAAAGTTGTTCAAAATGCTGCGGGCTGATGCTAAAGCACAGTTCATAGTCATCGCCGCCAGCCAGCGCATATTGCCAGCGCTGTGTGTCAGGTAAATGACGCAGAGTGTCGCTGAGCGGTAACAGATCCAGATCCAGCGTGGCGCCAACCTTTGAGGCTTTAAGAATATGTCCGAGGTCTTGGGCCAAGCCATCTGAAACATCAATCATGCTTGAGGCCAGACCTTTCAGTTGCTGGCCCAGTTCGCAGCGCGGGGTTGGATAATCCAGACGCTGCTTCAATGCATGACCTGGATGCTTCAGGCCAAATGCGGCATCACCGACGGTGCCGCTGACACAGATATAGTCGCCAGGCTGGGCACCGGCGCGGGTAATCGCCTGACCGGTATCCATCCAGCCTAAGGCGGTCACGGATAAGGTTAAATGTGGACTTTGGGTGGTATCTCCACCAATTAAGCGCACCCCAAATTGATCGCAGCAATCATACAGACCCTGGCTAAAGGCTTTCAGCCAGTCGTGATCAATTTGGGATAGGCTCAAGGCCAGTAGAATACTGTGCGGCGTGGCACCCATGGCAGCAATATCGGAGAGATTGACTGCAACAGATTTCCAGCCAATGGCATGTGGATCAGTCTCTAGTGGGAAGTGTCGTCCAGCAACCAGCGTGTCGGCGCAAATCACCAGCTGTTGCTGTGGGGGAGGAGTCAGCACGGCTGAGTCATCACCAACACCTAAGTCGACAGAACTGCCGTGCTGCCGATTGAAATAGGTGTCAATAATGGAAAACTCAGCCATCGCATCAATCTGTCAATTATTTAGATTGCTGTTTTTCTGCTGCACGTAATGAGCTGGCCAAACGGTCAAGAACACCGTTAATGTATTTATGGCTGTCTGCACCGCCAAAATGTTTTGCCAGCTCAATGGCTTCGTCTAAAACCACGCGGTATGGAATTTCCAGATGTTCTTTCAATTCATAGGCGCCCAGACGAAGGGTTGCGAGTTCAACGCCGTCAAGGGCATCAATTTCGCGGTCAAGCACAGGGATTAAGAGCGCATCCAATGCTTCATGATTGGCAACCACTTGAGTCAACAATTCATGATAATAGCCGAGATCCACTTTGTGCATGGCATTTTCGACACGCGTGCGTGCTTCAATCTCGTGCACCGGATTGTGGCTCATCTGCCATTCATAAATTCCTTGTACAGCAAAACGACGTGCTTTACGTTTTGCTGCATAAGTTGCTTGAAGTGTTTGCGACATAGCGTTAAATAGCCTTTAACAAGTTAACCATTTCAATTGCAGTTAAAGCAGCTTCGCTACCTTTATTACCTGCTTTTGTACCCGAGCGTTCAATCGCTTGTTCGATACTATCCGTAGTCAATACACCGTTAATGACCGGTAAGCCAGTGTCCAGGCCAACCACGCCTAAACCTTTGGCACATTCGCCTGCAACAAAGTCGAAGTGAGGCGTACTGCCACGAATCACCGCGCCCAGTGCAATAATGGCATCGAAACGATCAGATGCTGCCAGTTTTTTCGCAACAACCGGAAGTTCCCACGCCCCTGGTGCATGAACAACAGTGATATTATCCTCTGATACACCATGACGTTTCAATGTGTCGATGGCACCTTCCAGCAAATGTTCCACCACAAAGCTATTAAAACGACCAACTAAAATCGCGTAACGGCCTTCGCTCGCGAGATGTAACATACCTTCAATACGGCGAACTGCCATAGCAAACCTCGATGATTTCTTAAGTTGTTTGTTGTGCGGTGACGTATTCCACCACTTCCAAGTTAAAGCCGGACAAGGCATTGAAACGTAATGGCGAGCTGAGCAGCTTCATTTTTTCAACACCTAAATCACGTAAAATCTGTGCACCTACCCCAATGGTCTGATACTGCTGAGACAGCGCCGCATTGGATTTGCTTTTCTTCGGTGCATTTAAGCTGTCCAGTGCCGGACCTAAATCCTGCAGATGACGCTGGCCAATCCAGACCAGTACGCCACGATCACTATTGGCGATTTCTTTTAAGGCACGGTCCAGGTTCCAGGCCGGTTCACCATCCTGCTTGTTCAGTTTTAGCAGGTCACGGGTCGGGTTAAAACCATGCACGCGAACGGTGGTCACGCCATCTTTTGGCTCACCTTTGACCAGCGCCAGATGAATATCCGGGTTACCCAGTTCACGGTAACGATACAGGTCAAAGCTGCCATATTCGGTATCAATAGTCTGCTGATCCAGACGCTCAACGGTTTGTTCATTGGTCATGCGGTAATGGATCAGGTCGGCGATGGTGCCCATTTTCAGACCGTGTTTTTCTGCAAACACTTCTAGGTCGGCACGGCGCGCCATGGTGCCATCTTCTTTAATAATTTCACAAATCACCGAAGCAGGTTCTAGACCGGCTAAACGGGACAGGTCACAGCCGGCTTCAGTATGTCCGGCGCGGTGCAGCACACCACCTGGTTGTGCCATCAGCGGGAAAATATGACCCGGCTGGACAATATCGGCCGGTTTGGCATGAGCAGCAACCGCAGTACGAATAGTATGCGCACGTTCAGCCGCGGAAATTCCGGTGGTGATGCCTTCTGCGGCTTCAATCGACAGGGTAAAGTTGGTGCCATGCTGGGCGCCGTTGGCATCGACCATGAGTGGCAGGTTTAACTGCTGGCAACGCTCACGGCTTAGGGTCAGGCAGACCAGACCGCGGGCATGGGTGATCATAAAGTTGATGTCTTCCGGGCGAACATGCGTGGCAGCCATGACTAAATCGCCTTCATTTTCACGATCTTCATCATCCATCAGGATAACCATTTTTCCTGCACGGATATCTGCTACGAGCTCTTCAACTGTATTGAGCGGCATCAACCTTCACCTTCTTTTTGTCTCAACGGACATTTTCATGACATTAATTGTGGCATAGTCTAACGCTTTTTCGTAGGTTTTGCCTATGCTTATCCGTTTCCCGGTCTGCTTCATTGTTATACACAGTGGCTGCTGGCTTGAAAAGGGCCGGTGTCTGGAAAAAGCTTGAATTGTGCAGAATATTTAAGCAATTGATCTGTAAAAAAATATAAACAGCAAGCCGCAAAAACCAGGAATTTTTTTAAAAACGCTTTTATACATTTAGACTACGATTTAAATCAGCCAGATAAAACAGGAATGGCGAACAGGCTTGGGGTGAGGTTCAAAAATTTTAGAATGGGCAATAAAAAAAGCCCCAATCTTTCGATCAGGGCTTTTTGAATTTGGAGCGGGAAACGAGACTCGAACTCGCGACCCCAACCTTGGCAAGGTCACCGAGATTTATTACATTAAATGGCGTTAATAGTAAGTGTATGATTTTATTTGTTTTGTTTTATTTTTTGTGTGGTAAAATTTCGATCAATTTATATCATTTAATGTCATTTTGGTCACTTTATTCTATACATTTTAGTTTTTAAAAGCTACCTATGTTTTGATGCTGATTTTCATGAGAAATAATAACATTATATTGTTTAATATAATGTTGTTAATAATTTATAAATAGACTACAACATGTAGTAGCGAAGATGCTCAACATGCACTTACTACGTAACATCATTAAATAAAAGTCTTCCACAAACCAGGTACGGTTCATGATCGAGGCATGCCAAAGAATGTGATTCATCATTCCGACAGAGGTGTGCAATATCTTTCCATTCGATATACCAATCGTTTAGAAGCAGCAAATTTACGAGCATCAGTCGGTACAACTGGTGATTCATACGATAATGCTCTGGCTGAAACGGTGAATGGCTTATACAAAACAGAGGTGATTGAATATCTAAAAGCAGATTGGCAAGGTTTAGCAGATGTACAACTTGCGACACTAAACTGGGTAGATTGGTTCAATAAAAAGCGTGTACACAGTGCACTGGGTTATGTATCGCCTTTTGAGTTTGAAGCAATGTACTATGATAAGATTAACCCGTTAGGTCAGGTGGCCTAACTTAAATAAAAAAGTCTCCGACAAACCCGGTACGGTTCACTTTTATTAAAACCTTTAAACGGGACTATGTATATTTAAGTGATATCTCAGATGCAGAAAAAAATAGTCATGAAATATTTACCTATTTAGATGGAAGACTATAATCGTAATTACCCGCATAGTGGTTTAAAAATGAAATCCCCTCGGGAATTTCGCTCGCTAAAATTAGCAAGTTAACTGTCCGTTTTTACAGGGGCTAATACATGAAACTTTTCAAATATTCTTTCGCAATTCTCGCCGTCATTTCTGTTTCAGCGTATACCATGAGTGATCGTCAATCCTCACAATTTCAAGTTAAAATGCAAGTTACAGAAATTTGCGATATTGGAACAGGCAGTACTTCGGATATTGATTTTGGAACAGTGACTCGTAATGCACAGAATGTGCAAGCGACAGGAAGTTTAAATGTTTATTGTACCAATGGAACACCCTATAACATTGCGTTAAACAGCAATGGCAGTTTAAAACATAGTAATGATATTTCTATACAAATTCCTTATCAGCTATACCAAGATGCTGCCATGAGTAAAGAATGGGGCAATATTGCAGACAATCGTTTGTCTCAACAAGGTACTGGGCAAACGCAAAATATTACCATTTGGGGAAAAGTCCCCAATGCTAATGTTCCTGCAGGACAATATAGTGACAAAGTGACCGCAACCATTACCTATTAAGCTGAAAAGGAATAATGAGCAACTTAGTAAGTTAAAGTGACTGTGATTGTGTCGGAGTATTGCCCAATACTTGTGATCGTTTGAGCTGGAACAGCTGCATACACAGGAACACTCTGGTTATCTACAGGATAAAAAACATTCGCCTGCCATATTTGTGAACGGCTAACATCTTTATATAAATTGTACTGAATATAACTTCCAACTGCATTTCTCATTCGTCTTTGGCTTCCTTGTGCATTTACGCCATTATCCAAACTAACTTGCATACTGGTTCCTGTTGGACAAGCCAAACGAATAAGTCCTGAACCAAATAATGGGGTGTTTAATTGCTCAACAGCTCCAAAGTCAATATCCGTAGCCGATTGGATTAAACAACTATTTTCGTAATTGGAGTTAACGATGAGGTTATTATTTCCTGTATTTGAATTTGCAAAAACCTCTTCATTGCTAGGTGTTGCAGAACCATAACGAAAAGCAGAATAAAGTTTCAGATTTACACTATTTGTGGTGTAACTTCTCGCAGGAACCACTTGCCCAGCGAGCACTTGTCCATATATTTTAATTTGAGTACTTGCATTCGCCTGCCCAGCCTCGACTTGAAAAGTCTGGCACTGTGCCTGATTTTTACGGTCTGAACTTGGAATTTTGTACGTTCGCGCAGCATCATAGTACAAATGATAATTGAGCAGTGTTTCAGGATTATAGCTAATCATACTACGAGGATCATTCCCCGAAGGAGATATACTATCAATTGCTAAACACATTTTATATGTGACTGGCTGCCTCCAATTAGAGTTACAGCTCACCGTGACGTCCGTTGAAGCAGTAGAAGAGCCTTGAGCATTTGCAGTACCTAAACTGAGAGTTGCTCCCCCAATCCAGCAGCTTTCTGCATGCACAGGCGAATAGATCAGCCCACAACTAAGGAGCAACAAGCCAATACAAGCAAAATACTGGCTAGAATAGTTCATTTTAAACCAGTGACTGTAGTTTACTGACATACGATTTGCCCCAAATCACTATAACCATTTAAAGTTTCAAGATCTGGCAACTTTACTCTGCACTGCTTGAGCTGATCACCTATATATAGGGTATTATTTTTTACATTATCCAAATACACCATACCATCATGCGCCACAATAGTCGTCGGTTGAAGTTGCTCATTTGGTTTTTCTTGCCAGACAGAAGTTCCTACCGAAAGGTTATTTCCTTGCAAATCGACCACTTGAAGTTGTACTGATTTGACCTGATACATCGGGAACCGAATAAATACCCCACTCGACTGCCGAGGAACTGCATCTTGCTGGGTCGTTTCAATTTTTAAATTGATCGGTAAATCCAAAGTATCTACAGCCACACTGTTATGCTGATATGGATTTAAATAATCAAGCAGTAAATAACCTTTCCGATTTGTTTTACCAATTAAACGATTTTCTAAACGTACAGGTACATCTGCAACTTGATCTGTTGAAACAACTGCAAATGAACCATTGCCCAGACGTTTAGCTAATACTGTATCTTTTAAAATCACCAACCCACCACTCACAGAAGCATAAGCACTGGTATTATTTTGTTGATCAGATTCGGTATGTTGCACATTAAATTGAGCCAAACCATAACGTCCTAAATAATCCAACTGCCCCTGAAATTGTGAATATTGCTCAGTATGGTTGGCTAAAGCTTGCCAACCTAAACCACCTTGGTCTTGATCCACAGAATGTAAAACATTCAGACTCATTTGGTTTTGGTCATTGCTACGCTGAGCGGTAAGTGTCGCAGAATTACGCTTTGCCCATGGTAAATTTAAAGATAGATAATAACTATTCTCTTTATTTAACAAGTCACGGCTATAACTCAAACTCAAGTTCATTCGTCGCGGTAAAATATAAGACCAGTTGAGCAAGACAAAACGATTACTCGCTTGATCTATGTATTCATGCTGAATATAGCTACCGCCAAATTGTCCAAATTTAGTATTTAGTCCCATATAAAATTGATCGGACTGGCTTGCAAATGTTGCATCGTTTAAGCTTGCAATATCATTAAACTGTCCGAACTGACGTAGGCCATTATAGTTTAGACTGAGCAATGCGGAGTTCCAGCTATAGCCAAAACCCAACAATTGACCTTGTTGCTCGGATGTATGGCTATAAGCATAGGAAACATTGATTTGCCCTGCGCGCTTGCCTAATTGATAAACTGTTCCTAAACCTGCTTGTTGCAATTGTTCCGTAAGCTCGGCATGCGTTTCAACTGTGAAAGTATTGCTTAGCCCATAACGATAATTTCCACTAAAAGCGGGATCATTCGCATAATCAAAAGAAGATAGACCATAATTAAGCTTAGGATAACCCAAGTTCAAAGACCAATCATTTAGTCCCTGTGCCAATAAATGATTGGCACGATACAAAGAAAAACTTTGAACTTGCTGCTGACCATTGATGTCGGTAATGACCATCTGGGCATTTCCAGCCCCCGTAATACTCGGGATGGTTTGGATATCAAATTGCCCCGGTACCACATTTTGTGAAGATTGCTTGATCCCATTAATAATCAGATCAATTTGAGAGGGCAAAGTCACCTGCCCCTTAAAACTCATTAAGGGCGTGGTTACCGTATAAGGCTGTAATGCAAAGTTTTTAGATATACTCAAACCGCTCAAACGCGTTGAACGTGTCCATGTAAGCGCATCACTTTGAGCATCACCTAAACGCAATCGAAGTAATTGATTTGGAAAATCTTTTTCCCAATACGTATCAAGTATTTGACCATCAGTCGCGACATGATCTCGATACTCATAATTTCCTGACAGACTTAAAACGCCATCATATAAGCCAAAATAGCGTAGCTCATTCCAACCATTAAATGAAAAAACATCATCATTTTGTTGAGCAAATGCCGTGTAGTTAAGTAACAACCCCTTTTTTTCTTGTAATGGGTTAATACTGGCGGCAGGTAAAGCTTGATAACCATATTGGTTTTGTCCGCTTAACAACTCAACGGGTACTTGTATTGATATTTTCTGATTCAAATCATCATACTGATAGCTCAGCCCGTTAATTTGATCAAGCGCAATATAAGTCGCTTGATCAATGAGCATTTGCGGAGCATCCGCATGAATGGCAAAACTATCTAAAGATGCACGGTCTATATAAAGCTGTTGACCTCGTTGCAGGAAATGACCAATTTGTGGCTGAACAGACTGATTAAGTTCGACATCCAAGTATAAGTCTTGCTGGATTTCACTTACTTGCTCTGGGGAGTCCGACTCTGCAAAAACGTGAGGAGCAATAACAATAATTAGCCCTGCACAGAGTAAATGACCGACTCGAACGTTAAATGAAGAAACTCCTAAAGACATACAATATCAAGGAGATATAGGAAGTTCTTGTTCCCGAAAATCCATATTTACAACTGCTACAAATTTTCCATTAGGTTTGACATTTATCGTAGCAGGAATAGGCCATTGCATACTTTGACCACTCAGCACATAACCCATGAGTCCTTTTTGGATGGGTGTTTTTTTCCCCTGCGCATCAACATAGGCAAACTGGCTAAAACGTTTATAGTGCGGAGACAGATTAGTAACCGTTAATTTGTTCGCATTGTATTTAAATGTCATGCCATTGAGCGAGGTTACACCTTGTTGAATGACATCAGCGCTTGAGGCCTTAAAAAATACAGGAATTGAATATTTCAGCAACAACTGAAGACCACTTTGCTTTTCTGCTTGAGGGTTCGGTAGCTCATCAACAATCAAACGATAAGCTTGCTCAGATAAGTTATTGCTTGCAGTACTACGAATAAGACGAACCAACTGTCTTTGGCCTGCGGGAATCGTCAATACCATTGGGCTTGCGATCAGATCTTTAGATGGGGTTAAAATATCTTGATTATTGGTTTGCGTCCAAGCATTTACCCGAACTTGACCTTGGATGGCTTCATCCCCAGTATTGGTTAACCAAAGTTCTTTGACTTTTTCTTGAGGCGAAAATTCCAATAAAATAGGCGCAACCTGCAAACTGGCAGCATGCGCCTGTGTCAAAAAAATACTCGTTGCCAATATACCTAAGCTACACTTACGCAGTACATTTGACCAACGCGACGTATTTTTCATGCCGATACCCTTATTCGTGAAGAATATCCTTACGATAGCAAAAATTAATACGTTACTGTAGCGGTAACCGTGTCGATATATTTACCTGCTCGAACATTTGTTGAACCAGATACTTTTGCAACAACAGGAATAGCCTGTAAGCTACCTGAACCTACACCAGAGTATAGATTACTATTATTATCCCACTGGCTTTTGTCACTCGCATTTTGGAATAACTGATATGCGATGCTAGATGAAGTATCTGTCTCATGTGTCATTTTCCCACTGCCTGCTAAACCCACTTTATATGGTGTTTGGCTTGTACAAGTAACATTTAATGTTCCTGTTTTATCATTTGCAGCCACAGCACTGTTTACACTACCAAAATCAATATCAGTGGCATTGATTGCACAAGTAGAAAGCACTTCAATTTTCACTTTAAAGTCAGCAGTTGCCGTTTTTGAAGTGGTAGCCGCATTTGCCTGTCCAGCTAAAATTAAACCAGCAGAAGCCAATAATGCAGTAGTAAGAAAATTTTTCATATAACGACCTAAAACTATTAAATTAGATAATCAAAAAGCAATCGCTATGAATACATTGCTTTTTTATAGACGCTTTTTTATAGAGGAATGCTCGTGTATAAATAAAGCAGGTGCAAACTCTATCACATTTTTCAAAATTTTCAATAGTTATGTTGTTTTTTTGCATATGAGCCGTACCCCAAATTAAGCAGAAATTGGAAAATAGGGCTTTAGCTGGCACTGTTGCAAATAGGCTGACATGATAAGCTAAATATCTTATTTATTTCGAGATACAGCAGATGAATCCCTTCCATGGTCGGCACTTTCAAGGTGAAATCATTCTTTGGGCTGTTCGTTGGTATTGTAAATATGGCATCAGCTATCGTGAACTTCAAGAAATGCTCGCTGAACGAGGTGTGAATGTTGACCACACCACAATTTATCGTTGGGTTCAGCGTTATGCTCCAGAAATGGAAAAACGCTTACGCTGGTATTGGCGTAATCCTACAGATTTACATTCATGGCATATGGATGAGACTTATATCAAAGTGAAGGGGCGATGGACTTACCTGTATCGTGCAGTTGATCAACGTGGTCATACGATTGACTTTTACCTTTCCGCTAGACGGAACAGTAAATCAGCCTATTGTTTTTTAGGAAAGATCTTCAATACGGTGAAAAAATGGCAAATTCCACGGGTCATCAATACAGATAAAGCAGCGACCTATGGCCATGCTTTATCACGGTTAAAGCGAGAAGGAAAATGTCCAGTAGATATTGAGCACAGGCAGATTAAGTATAAAAATAATGTCATTGAATGTGATCATGGTAAGTTAAAGCGGATCATCAGGGCCACATTAGGATTCAAATCTATGAAGACGGCTTATGCCACAATTAAAGGTATTGAAGTCATGCGTGCACTACGTAAAGGACAAGCATCGTCATTTTATTATGGTCAGCCTCAAGGTGAAGTGTGTCTAATCAACAGGGTTTTCGGTCTCTAAGCACTTTTTAAAGGGAACATCATCGACTCAAATCTCTATTTGCAACAGTGCCCATTCAGCGAATGCAAAAATTATAATGAGTTACTCAGGTAGAGAAAGAACAACAGCAGAAGATTCTTTATACTATTTAACAATCTGTAATACCGTCACAAACTTAAAAAGTGCTGAGACATTAATTATAAATAGTCCCGAATATCAACTAGATTATATTAAAAATGAAGTATTACCTAGTATTCGACAGAATTTAGATTTATATACACAAATGGCAGCAATGCTGAACGGAACTGACTTTGAATGTAAATAAGATGAAACTAAGAACTGTCCTTCTGCCTTTATTAGTTTGCTCAACAGCTCAAGTCAAGCCATTTGGACGTACAGACTTCATCCTAAAAGATCGTATTATTCCTATTATAGAATAAAATTACAGAAAATTAGATCTTTACCTCACTCAACAAAGTAAATAATTAATGTTATTCTAATATAGTCAAAAATTTATTTTTATTAATAATATGAAAAAAATTGCAATAATGAGTATGCTTGCTATAGCAGCAAGTTCAAGCTTTGCTCAAAAGATGACTGAGCAACAGTTCAATAAGCAGGTTAAGCTTTATCAAGAACAAATATCTAAAGATGAAATAGAACTTAAAAATAGAGAGTATCCATATAATGTTCAAAATATTGCTGCCTATCAGCAAGCACTATGTAGAATTTGGGATACTAAAATGAAAATAGTTGATCTAACTGCTGATAATCGTGACATTAACGGTGCATTAGATCTAGGGAATAAGACAATGGAAGAACTTATACCTGCTGCTGCTGGTATGCGGAATGCTACTAATAGAACCTATGCACAATATTGTCGAGATATACAAATTTTAATTGATGCTACAGGTATTCAAAAGTAAAACACAACATATGGTGTTTCTAATATACCTTAACCACAGCATATAGTTAACGTTTAGATGCTGTTCTCAATCATATTCAACAACAGCATGAAGAATTGGAACAGCAAAACAAACGCAATCGTTCTCAAAAGATGCCAAGCAGACGTGCACAGAAAACAGCAATTCAAGAACGAAATCTAAATCCTGTGCTTGACTTGGAAATGTCTGTATAGGACATTTCTATTTGGTTATTAGGTAGGACATTTCTACTTGGGAATAACACTTTTTTGAGTTATCTTTGAAGTTCAGTATCTTTATCTAAAATAATAAACATTGAGCTATCTATGATCCTCAAAACCTTTGTAATTTCTATACTAATTTTATGTCCAATGACATTTTTTTATTTTGTCACAGAGTCTCGGAATGGATTTATTCCTATAGAAATGTACTTTGGTTTTCCTATATTTGTGGGAGCTATCTATCCATATATCTTTTTAAAATTTGGCTTAAAAAAACTTGAGGTCATATTTTTAGGAGGTGTAATCAGTACTTTGATCTGCCTAGTTTCCAATTTTATGTATAGTCGAGATTCATTTGGAATTATTACAGCAGGAGCAATGGCCTTGATATACCTGATGCTTTTTATTCCCCCATATTTGGTTTCTATGCTTTGGTTAAATGGAAAATATAAGCAATAAAAAAGCCCGACATCCTGTCGGGCTTTTTCGTATTGGTTCGCTTGGCATAACTCCTGTCGTGCCGCCGATCCTTGTGCGATTATTTATTTTTATTCTGCGGAACGTCCTGTTCTCTTATGACTTCATGATATTGAATAGAAGGGGTTATGAATATCCGCAAAACCCCTAAATTCATGTGCGCTCAGGCGTACAAAATTGGTGAATTTTTATCCCAAGAGTTGTCCGCAGAAATTGGGGATAATTTAAGCCAGCGCTGTGTTGATAACGCAGAGAAAAATGATAAATTGATTAAAGATTGATCAAATTTATTGGCAAGAAGTATCAAAATTGCTTAAAAAGAAACCGACTTGTTTCCAAGTCGGTTTTTTGTTGTTTTTCAGGGGGTGAAAAATTTTTAACTATATGAAAAACAAGGATATTTTAAAAAGCATTTCGTATAAGCTGTATTATGTTAATTTTAGGAAATCTTAGTCTTTAGCTAACATAATCTTCAGTTGATATTACTTGAGCATATGCAAATTCAAAAGCGGCCATTAATGTTGCATGAACATGACCAGCAGGTACTTTAACGCCATTAAATTCCAAGTCTAGTGTTGCACAAGCATCATGTATCACTTTTACCTTATAACCAAAATCAGAAGCAGCACGAACAGCAGCATCAACACACATATGGCTCATAGCACCAATCACGACTAACTCAGTCACTTGATTGCTATCTAAAATTTCTTTGAGATTCGTGTTTAAGAACGCATTGATGTGATTTTTAATGATCACAGATTCATCTTCTTGCGGCTTAACTGTGTCCTGAAATTCAATACCATTTGAGCTAGGTTCAAATATAGGAGATTCAGCATCAGCAATATGTTGGACATGAATCACTTGAGTACCCTGTTTACGGGCCTTCGCAATTACTTTCACTGCATTAGCAGCAGCTTGTTCAATATTTACTAAGGGTAATTTACCTGTAGGTAGATATTCATTTTGTAAGTCGATAACTAATAAAGCTGATTTTGACATATCTGTTCCTTTACTTAACTAATATTTGTTTTGTTCTACTTATGTTTTAAAGAAGTGGAATGCTTCCACTTCTTTAAGTCACTTTAGAAAGAAAGCGTTTCACCATCGATAGGAATTAAAACCTTATCTTGGATTCCTTTGTCCTTTACGTAATCTGCAAGCTTAGCACGTGTTACCGACATGTGGTTAATTGCATCCATGTGAACAGCAACCACTTTAGCATTTGGTGCTTTCTGAGTTGCATGATAAGTATCTTCTTTGCCCATAATAATGGATTCTTTAAAGCCATCAACCAAGGCGTTACCTGTATTCAAGACAATCACATCAGGTTTAAATGTTTGAATCGCTTGATCAACTTCAGAACGCCAGATGGTATCTCCTGCCACATAAACAGTTTCATGGCCAGCAGCTTCAAATACCACACCCATTGCTTCACCTAATCCAGCTTTAAGCTTAGGAATACGGTACATGGCATCAGTACCGTGTTGACCACCAGTTTTAGTGAGCTTAATCCCTTCAAAGGTCGCTTGAGTTAATACACGAACATCTTTGAAGCCTTGTGACTGAATGATTTTCTGGTCTTCTTTATTCTGTACAAACAACGGCATGTTTTTCGGAATAGTCGCTTGTGCTGCATCATCCCAATGATCTAAATGGGTATGGGTCACGATTACCGCATCTACACCTTCTAAAATCGTTTCGGGCTTGATAGGCAAATCGACTAATGGGTTCCGTAAATAGCTACGATGAGTATCAGGAAAACCTTCATAGAATCCTTTTTTAGCAAACATTGGGTCAATTAAAAAAGTCGTATCAGCATAGGTTACTTTAATCGTTGCATTGCGAATTTCTTGTATATGCGTAACTTTAGAAGTATCTCGCTGAACCACCTTATCATTCGCATATAAATGGACTGAAGCCATTGCCAGAGAGAGTGCAATAACAGAGCTACTTAAAATTTTATTCATGTTCCAGATCCAATCATTTAGTCATACTCGAATCATGATAGGAAAAATTAAGCAATAAAATTGTCCTTAAGGACAATCATCGAAACTATTGGGACAACATGCTATATTTATTATTTTAGAGAGGTAGATTGAATGGCTATACCAGTGATTGGATTGTTCGTATATCCCAATATAAATCCATTTCACTTCTCTATCCCCCATATCATTTTCAATATCAAGATTGAAGATAAACGCTTATTTGATCTGAAAATTTTTTCTATAGATGGCCAGCCCGTAACAACAGAACAGTCTATGATGATTATCCCTGATGGTGGGGTCGAGCTCATTAAAGAGTCGGATCTTATTATTATTCCTGGGTGGGATGATTTTAATCACGAGCCTGAACAAGTACTTATCGATGCCCTAAATTGTGCATATCAGACTGGAATTAGAATTGTAGGGTTATGCTATGGAACTTATGCACTGGCATATGCTGGTTTACTTGACCATAAAAAAGCAGCTACGCACTGGATGGCTGAACAAGATTTCAGTGAGCGGTTTCCACAGGTTCAACTTGATCATGATGCCCTGTATGTAGAAGACCAAAGGATTGTAACCTCTGCTGGAACAGGTGCAGCATTAGACTGCTGCCTATATTTGGTACGAGAAATCTATAATGCACGAATTGCGAATAAAGTCTCTAGAGTAATGGTGATCCCGCCTCACCGTGAAGGTGGGCAAGCTCAGTTTATTGAACAGCCAGTCGCAGAATCGAGCCAAGATGCACAAATTAATGTATTACTTGATTTTTTAAGAAAGAATTTAGCTTTACAACATAATATTGAAAGCCTCGCTGAACGGACACATATGACACGCAGGACGTTCACACGGCATTTTAAGAAAGCGACAGGCATGACCCTAGTCGATTGGCTGAATACTGAAAGAATCAGATTAAGTTGTGAACTTTTAGAAACGACAAACTTGTCTATCGAAAAGATAACCGAGCTTTCAGGTTTTAATAATACCGTGTCATTTAGAAAAAATTTTCGTGAAAAATATGGCACCAGCCCTCAGGCATGGAGAAAAGCTTTTGGGATCATTAATGAAAATAATCCACCCATTTAACATAATGGGCATTATTCGAAATTTATGGAAAATAGTATTATTTATCAATAATTTATGATATAAAAAATCGGGTGCGCAAACCCAAAAAGTCGATTTAGAAACAAGTCGGCTTTTTTCTATTCGATCCTGGCATCTTTCGCCAATCAATTTGTTTAAAAAATAGTCTTTTTTTGCGGTTTTTCCTGATTCTATCAGGTGTCCAGGGCAAAAATTATCCCCAATTTCTGCGGATAAAGCCGGGACAACTTTTAGCCAGATTTGTACGCCCTGGCGCACAAACATTTAGGGATTTTGCGGCTAGGGGATCTGTAGTTTTTTGCTTATGATGAAGTCATACAGGAACAGGAAGTTCCGAAACATACAACAATAATGATAAGTTCAAGCACCAGGACGTGAGGTAGAACAGCAGCCTACCTAGCAGCCTACCTAGCAGCCAAACACGAAAAACCCCGATATGTCGGGGTTTTTTATTGTCTAACTATGGTAATTAGTTAGTGGTATCTAATTGGTTCTGATTGATAAATTCAATCAGCGTATTCTGAATAAATTCTTCTAACTCAATACCTTGCTCTTTAATTAAGTTTTCAGCCTTTGTAATCGTTTCGCTATCTAATTCAAATGAGATTTCTGCTGAAGTCGATATCAATAAATCATAGTTGTTTTCTACGATTTTTCTAAAGACTCCCTCTGGATTATTCTTTAAGGGCACGTTGAAGGACAGTCGAAGAGCGCTGTTAATAATTTCAACATGGGTATATCCAATATGTACTGTACTTTTTCCTACAAATCCTAAGTGTTTCATAATGATTTTTAAATGTAGTGATAGCAATATCATCATACCTGAAGTAAGGATCAGAAAATATTCAAGGTGTTTCAATTAAAGATGATACTGAGCTTGATGATCTTATGGTTGATATTGTGGAATCACAAGACGAACACGAAATTTTGGCTTTAAAAGTTTCAGATTTTCTGAAAATTTAAAATAACCACAAAGACACCAACAATTCGACGTTAAAATAAGTCGGCTGATGCAAATTCTGACAAATAGATGAGCTAATTAAACATTATATTCAGCTCATATTGTGAGCCGAATATATGCTATATTTAACTCATCTTGGAACGATTCGAGTTATAGATTGAAGATGCAGGAATGGATTTGGCAAACAGAAAACTGGACAAACTTCACATGGCAAGATGAAATCATCCTGCCTAAAACTAGACAAATACATCAAAAAATAGGAATTCTTCTTGGGCAAAGTCAGCATGATTTAGCGAAAGAACAATTTACTTTAGATACTCTACTTGCCAATCTAGTTGCTTCATCAGCGATTGAAAATGAAACTCTAAATGTTTTTTCATTGCGATCATCTCTAGCTCGACGTTTGGGCGTTACTCTTGAACAACCTTATCCAAGCTCAGACAGATCAGAAGGTCTAGCGAATATCATGCTCGATGCGCTTAACAATGTGAAGCAACCGCTCACAGTTGAACGCCTCATGCAATGGCATCGTTGGCTTTTCAATGACCCGGATTGGACAATGCAACGTTTACGCATTGGTCAACTCAGAGGCTCAGAACCTATGCAGGTCGTTTCAGGTCGATTGGATTATCCTACGGTACATTTTGAAGCTCCTCCTAGAGAGGGGCTAGAAAGTCGCTTAAATGCCTTTATCGAGTGGTTTAACCATAGTCTGACCGATTCCTTGCTTGACCCCCTTTTACGCGCAGGCATTACTCATTTATGGTTTGTGACGCTACATCCTTTTGATGATGGTAATGGTCGTATTACACGTACACTGACAGATCTTGCCCTGGCTCAAATGGATGAACAGAGCATTCGTTTGTATGCCATATCTCCTGCGATATTAAACAAACGCAAAAGTTACTATGACATCTTGGAGCAAACCCAAAAAAATGATTCCAGTATCACAGATTGGCTGGTCTGGTTTTTAGATACCTTGAATGACAGCCTTGAAACAACCTTAAAGCGGATCAATCGAACTTTATTTAAAAGTCAGTTTTGGCATAAATATTCTAGTTTAGACCTGCATGAAGGGCAACGAAAGGTTTTAAACCGTTTATTGGATGGCGGGGAAAATGGCTTTGAACATGGCATTAGTGCCTCACAATATCAAAAGGTTGCTAAAGTCAGTAAGGCAACAGCTACCCGCCACTTATCTGACTTGCTTGAAAAAGCATGTATAGTCAAATTAGAAGGTGGTGGACGTAACACACGTTATCAAATCAATACTCAATTATAGAAAGACAAAGAGATTAACTATGATGAATTACTTTGCACAGGATCCCTTCTAGGTAATGTTACCTAGGAGGAATCATGAAAAAACTGAAATATCAGTACCAACAGTCTATCAAAGCACATCCTCATGATTATTTTTGGAAAAAATATCCTAATCTGAGAAGTGTTTATTTTAAAAAGTTCAGTACGCAACAAGAAAGAAGTTTTTATTTCATGCATTGCATTGAATATAAAGACTATCCGCTCAAAATACGTGTTGCCCGTGGTAGTGGTTTGCCCTATGTTTGGGATGATTTCCCGACTTATGTCTATAAATTTTCCAAAAGTTGGAAGCACAATTCCAAACGGAAAAACCAGTACTATAAAGAACATGCGAAATGAGAGCACTTGATAAGCTTACTGGATAAAAATTGAAGTCTGACCCGTTTATCCTCAGCGCAAAATAGTCAAATCTTGATGAGAGGCTTTCAGCACATTGTGGACATACATGGCAATGCTCCAGATTTTCCAAACAATTCTATGCTTTGAAATGAAAGCTGTTATTTTGTAGGATCAAATGACCGCATTCCGTATTTTCTTTCATGTCAGAAACCCAACTCAGTCTCAGTGAATACCTGACCACCGTACAGGAAGTCATCCAGCTGACTTTCGATGAAGCGGTATGGGTCAAAGCCGAGATCCGTAATCTCAGCATCAAAGGCGGGCATTACTATCTGGAACTGGCAGAGAAAGATGAAGACAGCCATAAAGTGATTGCCAGCTGTAAAGGCACCCTGTGGAAATTCACCGCACAAAAAATCGTGTTAAGGTTTGAACGGGAAAGCGGCATTGAACTGTCCAGAGACTTGAATGTCCTGATCAAGGTCAAAGCCAAATTTGATCCGCAATATGGTTTCTCCGTCAATATTGAAGATATCGACTCCAGCTTCACCTTAGGTGACATTGCCAAACGCTATCAGCAGATCCTGCAGCGCCTGACCCAGGAAGGCCTGCTCAATAACAACAAACAGCTACCGGCACCTTTTGATTTGCAGAACGTACTGGTCATCGCCCCGGAAAATGCCGCCGGGCTGGGAGACTTTAAAAAAGATGCCGATGCCCTGGCTCAGGCGGGTGTCTGCCACTTCGTTTATCATTCAGCCACCTTCCAGGGCAATACTGCCCCAACCAGCATCATGCAGGCTCTGGCCAGTGCACTCAGGCAGTGGGCTCAAGATTACCAGACCGCTCCCGACCTAATTGTGATCATCCGTGGGGGTGGAGCAGTGAATGATCTGGCGTACCTGAACGACTATGATCTGGCTGCACTGTTGTGTAAAAGAACAGTGCCGATCTGGGTGGGCATTGGCCACGAGAAAGACCGCACCATTCTGGATGAAATCGCGCATCGCTCCTTTGATACCCCAAGTAAAGTCATCGCCGGGATCCGTAACCTGATTGTCGAACGGGTCAATGAAGCCAGTACTGCGCTGCAAACCATCAAACTGCTGTCCCAGCATCAGCTGACCGCCTATCAAAGCCAGAATGACCAGTATCTGAAAACCATCCAAACCCTGGCACAAAGCCAGCTCAATGATGCGCAGCGTAGCGTTGATCTGCTGAAAAGCGATACCCAGTATTTTGCCCAGCAACAGCTGCGGCAGGCTGTACAGCAGACCGAATCCCTGATGCGGGAAACCTTGCTACAGAACCCACGAAACGTGATGGCTAAAGGCTATGCGATTGTCCGCAGTCAGGGCAAAGCCATCCGCTCAGTGCAACAAATCACTGGCCAGCAACTCCAGATCGAACTCCAGGATGGCATGATTGATGCCACCGTGACACAGGTAAATACACATGAACAATGAAGAACTCAGTTTCAAACAGGGCTACGAGATTCTGAAGAAGAATGCCGAACTGCTGGAATCGCAGGAAGAACCGGATATTGATAACCTGATGGCGATCGTTGAAGAATCCATGACCGCCTACAAAGCCTGCAAATCAAGGATTGAGGCGGTTCAGCAGGCGCTCAATGACACCTTTAAGGAATAGAAAAAAAGCCTAAGGACCATAAAAACGCTTTGTCTGTTCAGTACGTATTCCTGTACTTAACTGTATAAAACCATGTGTTAGGTACAAAAATATGGACTTAACGATAACGATCAAACCGGATCTGAGCACTCGACCGATTGAACAGGAGAATACCGTCCGTTACTGCAATCCATGCCGGTCTACCTATCAGTGTTTTGAATCTCGTGAAAAACCCCGTGTTCATCTACCTGCATGTGTGGAATCGGGGTATGGGTCAGTTCTGCGATCGCAATCAGGTTTGCGGACATTTGCTTGCCCAATAACGCTCTAGCTTCCGTTACTTTGTCAGAAACTTCACTGGCTTGAGCTGATTCTTCTACAGGGATTTCGTCCTTTGTTGTTTTAGCCATGCGATTTAAGCCTCCTGAGTTGCTTGCAATATGATGAGCTCAATGTTTTACCATAGCGATATGAGTATCTTCCCAGCAGCGATCCGTCCGCAATAGGGGGGCTGGATAGATGTCCGGTTGTTAATTGTCACCTGTTTAACCTAAAAAGGGGTGTTGGCTTAATGGGTAATTTTCAATAATCCCTGCCAGCTGAAATAGTTCTGGGTCAGATGTGTCCGGTTCATCGACCATTTCCGCTGTGGTAAATAACACGATCCCACTGCCAGTTTAGTCTTGCCATATCTGGCTTGCACGGCTTCTAAAGCCTGCATCAGCTGTTCGTTGCTTTCACGCTGGCGATGGTCTGTAAGCAGATCAGGCACATAGCGGGTCTTGCTGACCAGACCGGTCAGAATCACCCCACATTTTTTATACTTTACCTCTGGCTTATAGATGCCTTGCAGTAACTGCATCGCAGCATGAATCAGATCAAGTACACAGTCCGTGGGTTCCGGGAATTCAAAGGCCAACGATTTGCTGTAATACGCTGTGTTTTGATCAAAGGGATTGGATTGCACAAAAGCAATGATACAGCCACACAGCGAGGCATCCGCACGCAAGCGCATGACTGCATCTTGCACATACTTACCCATGGCTTCTTTCAGATCATCCAGCTCAGTAATCCGTTCTCCAAAGGAGCGGCTAGCCACAATCTGCTGCTTGGGTGCAGGAGCATCCTCCAGTTGCAAACAGGAGATGCCCTGTAATTCCAGCACCGTGCGCTGCATCAGCACTGAAAACAAACTTCCCATGCGATGCGCATCCTGCATGGCCAGATCCAGTACCGAATGGATGCCCATCTGGTTCAGCTTTTTGACCAGCTTACGTCCCACACCCCAGACTTCACCCACCTCAATTCCAGCATACAGCGTTTCCTGATCCAGATAATCCAGCTCCAGCACATTGCATACGCCTGCAAAGCCAGGCCATTTCTTGGCAAGGTGATTGGCTAGCTTGGCTTCGGTCTTGCTGCGACCAATCCCGATGGATACCGGCAACCCGATCCAGTCCCAGATCCGCTGTTTCATCTCTCTGGCATAGCGGGTCAAGTCAAAATGCTGTGCATAACTGGTTAAATCCAGAAAACATTCATCAATCGAATAGATTTCCTGTTCATGCGGAGCCACATAACCGGCCAAAATCGAATGGAAGCGATTGGACATTTCCGCATACAGGGCATAGTTGCTCGACAGCACCACCACTTGATGCTGCCGGACAATGTCCTGAACCTGAAACAACGGAACACCCATCTTGATGCCCAGGGCTTTGGCCTCATTACTGCGGGCCACTGCACAACCATCATTATTGCTCAGCACAATCACTGGACGGTGATTCAGGCTGGGATTAAACACCCGTTCACAACTGACATAACAGTTGTTGATGTCGATCAGGGCATAAATCCGCTCGGGGCTGTTCATCTGAACTTCTTGATGACACTGGTGACTACACCCCAGATCAGCAGGGTCTGACCGTCTTTCAAATGGATATCCGCATAATCCGGGTTTTCCGCCTGTAACCAGCGTTTGTCGCCTTTAATCATCAGTCGTTTGATGGTGAAATCATTGTCGATCAGGGCCAGAACAATATCACCATGCTTGGGCTCAATACTGCGGTCCACGATCAGCTTGTCCTTCAGATCAATCCCGGCATCGCGCATGGAAAGCGATTCCACCTCAACGATAAAGGTAGCCTGCTGGTTCTGGATCAGGAACTCGTTCAGATCCAGGGTCTTGTCGATATAGTCTTGGGCTGGGGAAGGGAAACCTGCAGCCACCTTTTGCAAGGCAACCGGAATCTCATAATGTGTTCTGGCTTCAACCGGAGTAATCGAAGCAACATCATTGCGGGCTGGTTTTTTTATCTGATCCAGATACTGCCTGATCTCCAGTACACGGGCTTCGGGAACCCGGATCACTTTGGTTGGGCCTTCATGAACTGGTTTGCGACCAGCACCTTCACGGGCACCACCATGCTGAAATTCATCCATTTTATTTGTTCATCTTGATTGTGTAACATAATCAAGATGGTAAAACAGCAGTGGAAAAAAACAACTCCATTCGTCGGATTGTGTTCTGAATATCTATCTCACCAGAAGGTGGTTATAGATTACTTAGAGCAATCAAACTTGAGCTAAAAATTATTTGCAGCCCAAGCTGTTGAGGTTCAACTTCTACTGCAGAAGGTTTAAATCAAACCTGAGGGAACATGCCACGTGCATAAGAAAAAGGGCACTGTTGCAAATAACCACTAATGGTAAGCTGAATCCTCTTTTAGCTAAAGGTGCAGCATATGAATCCCTTCCATGGTCGGCATTTTCAGGGTGAAATCATTCTTTGGGCTGTATTTGTCTAGGAAAGTGGTGGCTATTCAGGGCATGGTTCAAGCATGACTTGAGTAATACTCGGGCTGTGCTCATGATTTGCTTGAGCATTACTTGCGGATTTTCCCCAACGTGCTTGGGCTGCATTTTTAGTTTTATCAGATTTGATTTGAAATCAAAATATGTATAAGTTTTTGTAGTTCTCAGATTATTTTAAGTCATTTTGGCTTTGTTGCATAAATATGTAAGCATCTGATTTAAATAAATTTAATTTTGGATCAAAAACAATCAAAACTTTTAAAATCATATAGTTATGAAATCTTTGTGCAACAAAGCCATGTCGATTTGATCCGCATTTATCTAATCAGATTTATGATCTAGATGTGTATTTCAATCAGCTTTCATATAAAAAAATTAATTTGAATGGATTGGGGAGAATTCACCTTTTGAATGTTTGTGTAAAAAAGCTGTTTATTTATCATATTCTGAAAATATTTCTTCAATTTCATCCCACTGTGGCAATTTACAATTTTTTTTATTCACTTCGAATTGTAAACCAACACCATCAAGCACACGTTCAAATATGTCAAATGAACCTGTAAAACGGCCATTTTCCATCTCTGAAATTGTTGTTTTATTGACTTTAGTTTTTTCTGCAAGACTTTTCTGTGTGTGGCCCAATCCTTTTCTGGCCAAACGTATTTTTTTACCTATTTCACCTCGTGTAGCCATTTTTTGCTCCCCAAATTTGTTAGCTATATAGCAAACTTTTAACTAATAATAGTTAATGTTCGCTATATAGCAAACTTTTATAATGACTCTTGAATGGCTAAATTGAACTTATAAGATTCAATTTAGCCTCGAATTAAGTTAATAGAATCCGTATATGTATGGCAGTTATCAATAATGAGACAGTCATATACCTCTTGAGAAGAGGAACTTCATATGCCTTGAATTTGAATGATTAGACAAAATTATGACTTTTAATTTTCTGTGTAATGAAGCTTTGTTTTATTAATATTTACCCTGAAGCCGAAGTCCTTCGGTTACGTTTAATACAGTGGTTAATCCCTCAGTAGTCTGAATCTGCTCTATCGGAATGCCTTTGGTTAACTTACTTGGTGACTTCATAAAATGTTGCATCCATTTAGTCTCTCCACCAGTTAGAGCATCTAGTGATATCGCAATACGAATTAAAATAATTGCGAGTTCTCCCTGACTTGAATCTGGATCTAACTCAAGCGAATTTAAAGTTTCCATTGAATCTAAATTGAGAACGATGGCAAGCTGCTCCTGTGTCAAACCAAGTTGCTTTGCGGAAGATAAAACAGCTTTAGCTAATACCTTTTTTTGTTTTGCAATTTTTTCTGATGTTTTATGCATGACTGATCTCAGTTTCAGACGTTGCTGATACCTAGAGTTTATACTATTTGATTATCGTTTCTCAGAGTTCAAATTTTTATTACAAACAGCTTAAAGATGAGAAACTATCATGAGATACATCAGTAACTTGAATACCCCAAGTGCTTTTACATCTTTACTTTTGAAGCAGAACTTAATTCGCCTTTCATTTTCATTCAGGCTGAAGTTTTTTGAACCTAATTTCAAACCCTGTAATGTATTCTTGAGCTGTTCTTTGCTCTGTTTAGAAAGTTCGAGGTGAAGATATTCTGTTGGAAACAGTTTACTAATAAAAGACAGAAACTTTTTCAGTTGACGTTTTTCATTTATTTCAAAAATGAACTGAGCAGAATTGGGCTGAACTTTTTCAAGATAAATTGAGTAGATCGTATGAAGCTGTTTTTTATATTTACTTTGTACATTTGCATAACGCTCCTGGACATGGTGAATGACCTTTTTCTCCTCGTGATTGGTTGGCAACATGGTAACTAATGCAGCAGGAGTTTTCCTTAAAAAATCTGTGGTAAATAACCTCGATGATTTTTTTTGGTTTACACAGGAGGTTTTCAAATGCAGAGCTCTGGCACGTAATTTTTGCGCGATTTGCAAAGGAATGGCTTCAGGTAACAGAAGATCTTGCTCTTTTTCTACTGCAAGAATGTGATGCAATAGTTCAAAAGTCATCTCTGAGTCATGAGCTCCTAGCATCAGTGAATCAGGCGATTTCTGTTGTTCTGGTTGATATTGATGATCATGTTGCCTGTAACGGTCTTTAGTGAGTTGATCAAATAAAAACTGTTTGATCGCCCGTTGCTGTACAGGATATTTAATAGCATCATCATGTTTCAGAATATTGAAATAGGCTTCTTTAGGGAGTGGACTTTCGATTTGATTCAGTTGGTAGCTAATTGCCAGGTGCATTAAATGCAGATAGCTTGAACAGGTCGTTTCAGGGGTTAGGTGCCCGGCAAAATGAGAAAGTGCATACCAGGTTTGCTGAGTATTTCTGTTTCGTAGCAAGGCATAACGGATACGTAATTGCTCATGTGGGCTATAGTCAGTAAATGCATCTGCAAGAGTTGAGTTTTTTAAAACCAGGTAAAGATGATTAAATGCAGAATGGCGCAGACTATGGTAAGTAAAATTGTGTTCTCCAAAAACTGGCTGGATCAATTGTTTCAATAGGGAATTCACTTCATTTTCATGAGTTTCTTCTAAGGACTGTTTTAAAAACAGCGGTTGTGCAACTGATTTTCCTTGTTCTTTTAGCAGACGTTTTCTATTCTGACTATATGTTTTAAATGCATGTAATTCGTCTGCTTTAAGTAGATGATGCAGAGGAATCTTGCGGTAAGCAGAGTAGCTTTTTTGATTTTTATTGCGATTGTTGCGAATGGTGAGCATCACAGCATCTTCACTAATAAATAAATCACGTACAAAGATATTCAATGTTTCATTGATCCGTAGTCCGACTCTGAACCCCAGAATAAAAATCAGTTTAAATATATTTTTATCCTGAATCGAAATATCTTGAGTATTTTCGAGCTGCTCTAGCATGTGGTGAAAAATATGGGGCGAGATCAATGCGGTTCTGCAGATTTTTACCTGGATTAAATTATCCAGATCAACAGTGGGTGCGTTAAAAAATAAGGTCTGTTTGTGATGAAACTCCTGTAGACGTTTTTGTAAAGTCGCTCTAGTTGTTTCTTTCTTTAATAGAAGCATTTCTCCATACAGATCTTCAAAATCAGCATCTGAAAATGATGAAATATCTTTGTCTTGCGTTGCCTGCAGCCAATGGACTGCAAATTGTGAAAACATGGTTTTTAGAGAGCTTTGTTTAATTGGCTGAAAATCTGCGCGTATAAGCTTGCGCTTAAATCGTTGCTGCTGCTGAATAATATGATTGAGAAGGTCCAGTTGAGGTTCCGTTACTTTTGAGCGTAGAATGCTCCACAGCAGCAAACGTTCCAAGGCTGGAGATTGTTCTTTAGCATATAATTCTATGAGTTGATCGCTATAGTTTTTTGCACGAATAGCTTGACGTATTTCTACTAAAATATCGGCTATATCTAATGCAATAGTGACTGTAGACTGGTCCTGAGGGTTCTCATAAACTTTCTGAATCGTATGGGTAGGCGTGGGTTCAGGTTGAATAAAATAAGCTGCTAATTGTTTTTCAAGAGGACTGGAACTGTAAATTTCATTTTTTAAGATACAAATGGACATTTGATCCAGTCCGCTGTTTTTCAGGAACTGTGTATAGTAAAAACCGTATTTTAACAGGTCTTTACAACCCACCTTCTCTTCAGGGAAGCATTCAATAATACAAGCGTTAATCAGATTTTCTGCATCTTCAATATCTGAAAATAAATCAAATTTTTGATGTTTTAGTCTGTAGATCCAGCATTTCACAATGTCGTGTAGCACAAACGTTTTTGTATAGCTGACTGAAAAATCAGGGTCATTTATCCGCTGATTACCGAAATGCCGGTTCGGGATTTCGAGTGTAATCATATGATTTATATTTAAAAAACTTTGAAATTTCTTTGTTTTTAAAATGATTTTTAAAAACTTTTGCAGTTCGGCATGGTTATAAATGCCATTAAATAATATTGAACTGATCAAGCAGAAGCCAAGTGATTGGGTTGGACTGAAGTCATTATGTCGTGTCCAGTAAGCAATCATATTTTTGGCAAATTGAGTAACTTTTTTACCATGTTTTAAGGTTTCAATATTTTGTAGTGGCAGAGACCTTTCGTGCCTCACGGGGGCAGCAGGCACCGGATAGTGGTGATCCGATGAAAGATTAAAGCGCTTGATATATTTAGCAAATTCTATACGTGCTATTTGGTAGCTTCGGATATTGGATTTACAGCGCTCTAAAAGCCGGTCATCAATTTGTCGATAAACTTCAGGATAATTTTCAGGTGTCATCTTTGAGCATTTTTCGCTAAATAATTGCAGAAGAAACGCTTTTCTCTCTCTATGTTTCTTTAATCGTTTGAGCGAGTGAGGATGTTTGCTCATGTAATCATTATTCCTGTGAAACTTGACATGCTTTTAAGTTCTAAAATTTCGACCAGCTTGTCTTGTGCTGTTCTGATTTGATCGTAATCAGTCGCCTGAAAAGCTGAATAGCGGTCAAACAGTTCCTGCATAGCTTCGTCATGATCAAAGATGCCTTTTATTAGATCTTCATTGCAGTATTGGGCAAAAAAATAGCGAGCGAAGTGGCGGGTCCAATTGCGCTGTAATGCTATTTCAGTACAGTATTTTTGAATATCAGAAAGTTCCAGATTTCGGATATATCCTTGTGGATCGTAAAATAATAGAAAGGGGCGTTCCCCCTCGAAGACCTCTTGGATTGCTTGTACTTGTTCTTGCGACAGATAGGCTTTAGTGAGGTGCAGAAAATGTTTCAAATACTTTAGGTAATGCTGTATTTCATCACGAAGAAAATTATTAAAAGGTAAATAGCGTCCAATGGTGCCCGAATAACGCTGCTCTTTATCTGCAACAGCCATCAATTGGTTGTCAAGGTCAATATAATCTAGATTGGGTGGGAAGGACTCACTCGGCCGTGCTGAAGTTATCAGCATGCAAATATGCCACAGCCAGATTGAATAATGATTTAAAGTCTGAAAGGGATTGGGATTATTCCGAACTTGGTGGTCAAGCTGGTAAAAAAAAGACTGGACGAATGGGAGATTAGGTGTCTGCTGGCTACCAAAAGAATGCGGATTGCTGAATTCTTCAAGATATTCAGTTTCCAGTTGAGGAACAGTCAAAATTAGAGTTTGAGTATAAATATCAAAAATATCTACGATCTGTTTTGAAAAGTAATGGCATGGAATATAGTGCTGAACACTTTCTCCATTCAGTAATTTGCTTTCCAGCTCATACCCCATTTCATTCAATGCAATATCACTGAGTAAGCGAGGAAGATTTTGTGATGTTAGCTGGAAGGTCAGCCCTTTATTAATTTTTCGTAAATACTCCTGTATCTTGAAATCAATCTCAACACCATCCATTTTTTTCAACTGACTTAGATTTTCCAGATAATATTGAGGCAGAGGAATCGTAAAAGAATTCACGGTATTCAACCGATGTTTTCTTAAAACAAAATCCTTGAATTTAGAGACTTCAAAGCTTTGCTTAAAGAAACATTTTTGGGGTTGCAGTGATACTTCTTTGTTTTTTGTACTGACTCGTAAATTTTTTTGAAATACCGGCAGATCTTTATAATGAGTAAGACTGAGGACTGAAAATAAAAGCAGGGTATGAATTGGAGAGTTTTCTGCCTGTTCTAATAAAATTTGCATAATGTACTGTGCGGTAGGCAAATCGAAGACCCGAGGATTCGGCTTGCTCATTAGCTCATTCTTGTTTTGATGCAGAATTTTATTTTTGAGATTATTGATCTGAGCTGTAATAGAACATTGCTCTAGTGAGTTAAATTCAAAATTATGATCTTCAACTTTTTCTATAGTTTTATCCTCAGGTGGCTGTTTTGCCACACCTCGCTCAAAATGAGTTTGATATGTTTTTTCTCCATCAAGTGAAATTCTTAATGTCTTTTTAACGTCAGTTTGAGACGGTTTTTGGGGGGGTGGATTACTTTGACGATTTCTTTTTTGACGTTCTGATTGAGTATGCGCATAGGTATAAATAACGCGGATTTCTGCCAATTGGCCCATTTCCGTTTTCTCTAAACTCTCTTTAGATTTGTCAAATAATTCCCCATTCTCAGTCTCAGTATTTTTTAGAAATTTAACTAGCTCTTCTAATTCAATCGGAAGAGACGGTAAAAAATTGTAAAGCCAATAGTATTCTTTCTTTGTACTTGCTAAACGAAAACGCCTACATAGATTAGCTACAGTTGCTGTATGTTCTTTACCATTCAGTAACTCGATACATTGAGTATTGAAAATAGCCCATTTCAGTGCATTTGATTGATATGCTGATGGAGTGTTGATCAGTGCCAAGAGATAATGCGCCAATGGATATTTACTAATCGATAGATCAGTAGGATGCTGAGTCATAATTTTAATTAGTTTAACGACTTCAGTTGGTTGGATGAAATCATTCAGCTTAAAGAAGTCCTGATCATTTTTCAGTTTTGCTTCCGCCAGTGCTTGATAGAAGTCTCGAAATGGCTCAAGCTTTAATTCTTGAGTATCTTCTAAATAACTATATCCGTTCATTATGCAATTCCCTCCAGAATCTTTTCTAATGACAGTGGGCCGGCATAATTTGAAACAGAACTTACTGGACTTTTGGATTTAGACAGTCCTGATAATTCTCGTAGATGATCGATAGTTAAAACTTCATGACCGAAAACGTCCTGAAGATGTACAGCTAAGTATTGTTCATTTAGCCAATTTGAAATGACGTCTAAGCCATGAATTGATTGATGTAATCCGGAACACAGTAAGGCCCTTACTTCGCTTAAAGCCTGGATGGTGAATTCGTAGGAATTATTTTTCTCATAAGCTCTGAACTTGAATTCATTTTTATTTTTGCTGTAAAAATAGGCATAGATCCAGCTGAAATGACTACTAAAAAAATAGAGGTCCGGTTTATTAGTTGTAAGGAGCGGGATGTTGATATTCTGTTTAAAAGTAAAATCCAAATGATAGCTTTGCTGTTTTTCATTAAGTTGAAAAAATAAAGCGATCCAAACTTGGTAGGCGTGCATACAGTTTGGATAGCATATTAATTGCAGATTTTTTGCAGGTACGCGGTAATTGGGTATGCTTTTCTTTTTTACAGACATACAGTGATACTTCCCCATATTTGTGCCAAATGGCTGAAAATAAAACAATAATATTCATATAATTTTCAATAGGGGGTAATGGCTAAAAATACCATATATTGTGTTTTTAGATTATTTAAATCACTATATATAGTTATCTGTTGTTTGTAAAAGTGTGATTTAAATCAAAAATAAATAAGTTTTTTCTAAGCAGGGGACAAATTTAACTTGATTGATACCGGGAGCCGTATATGGAAATTAAACAACTGAAACAGGTAGAAGTCGTTACCGATGTTTTATGTGATGTATGCAACCAATCAACGAAATTGGAGTTTGGAACTTTATCGGCACATTGGGGCTATGGCTCCAGGCATGACGGGGAATGATATGAATTGCAGTTATGTGAAAAATGTTTCTTTTATGCCTTGGCAATATTGAAAAAAGAGCGAGCAGATGAGTTTATGTTTGAGGAAAATTTTGACCCTTCGACCCTAGAGAGGGTAGGCTTGAAGTGAACCTATCATCACGATAGGTTCTAAGAATCCAGAAAATACTGATTCATATCCACGCTAGCAGCTTCATTTTTAATGGCGAGTAAGTGATTCAGGAAAAATATTGTTCTTTGCTTCAAGGTCACTGAGTTCTGAAAAGGCTTGAATACCGCCTGCAGCTTTAATTCCATCTAAAGCAACAGATAGAGCTTCCTGATCTGACGGGAATGTTTCATCCCATACCGTAGAAGTACCATTTTGGTTTACCACTTCCAGTGTCCAGTCACTATCGGGTAATCGATAAATTAGAACTTCAATTTGCTCATTATCCTCTTTTAAAATTTGAGACAAGGGAGAATCGATTAAATCATTTTCATCATAATCCATAGTACTGTCATTATCAGACATCAGCGGCAGCCTTTATTGTATTTAACATCCGTCCATAGTAATGAATGAATTAAATTTTGCCTAGCAGTGGATATTATGGGGTACAAAGAATGGCTAAATTCAAAAAATAATTGCCCCGACAATAAAACAAAATAATCCAAAAATCACCCAAATCCAGACATTCAATTTGGGTTGCTCAGTATGGGATGTATAGAACGATTGCTGTTCCTGAGTAGGATTTTTTGGGTTGCCAACTCTGTTCTTATAGGGCTGGTGTTTTGAATAGGATAGGCCTGTGCCAGGAATACCAATGCTGGTTCGGGCGCCTTTTTTGCCAATATTTAACGAAGCACCGGGTTTGCCAATGCTTGCACTGCTTATACCTTTGTGTGTCAGATTAATTTTTAATCCAGGTAGCAGTTTAATACTCTTGCGAAATCTGAAGCCCATATTTTTTCCATTTACAAGAACCAGTTTGGTTTCTATCTCAGTTGTCCGGATACAGTGAAATAAGAGTTTGATTCATTCATAGGACTGATCATTTGACTTATCTAGTGAAAAATCAGTATGTTCTTTAACATAAGATATTGGCTTTTAGACAATGAATCAAACATCAAATTATTACAATCAACATGCTCAAGCATTTTTTGAAAATACCTATCAGGTTGAAATGGAAAGTCTTTACGCACCATTTCTAAGATATTTGCCGGAACAGGCATTGATCCTAGATTTGGGCTGTGGCTCGGGGCGGGACACTTTGGCATTTAAGAAAAAAGGCTATCAAGTTGAGGCAATTGATTATTCTGCCGAGCTGGTTAAAAAGGCCAGGGAGCTGACCAATATTGAAGTACGTCAGCAAAGTTTTTATGACCTAGCTGAGAATAATAAATACGATGGTATTTGGGCTTGTGCATCTCTTTTACATTGTGAAAGAGATCGCCTAACTGAAGTGCTGGGGCTTATATTCAAAGCATTAAAGCTAAATGGTGTGTGTTACATGTCTTTTAAATATGGCGATACAGACCGTGAGAAAGAAGGGCGCAGCTTTACTGACTTGAATGAGAAACAAGCTTACGACTTACTCAAACAAATAGATCAGGCTTTACTGTTACAGCAATGGATTACTGTAGATAAACGTCCAGACCGTACAGAAGAGTGGATCAACGTAATATGGAAAAAGCAATCACATGCTTTTGATTATTACCCACAGCGTTTATACAGTCGTGCCGAGTTAATGAAAGAGCCCTCTTTGATTCCTGCAGAACACGGGATTTATTTTTGGTGGTTCAAAACAAATCCACCGGGAATCCCAATAAAAAACTGTATAACGTATCAAGAATATACTTTGTTGTATGTTGGCATATCGCCTGACAAAAAGGCTAAACCAAATAGTAAATCAAATTTGAGAATACGGCTTAAAACACACTTTGCAGGTAACGCAGAAGGTTCAACGCTAAGACGAACATTGGGCATACTTTTGGCTGAGATGAGTGGGTATCCGCTTAGAAGAGTAGGGTCAGGTAATCGCATGACTTTCACGCATTCAGGTGAACAATGGCTGGATGCATGGCTTGAAGATAATGCGTATGTGTCTTGGATAATTTGTGAAGAACCTTGGAATGTTGAAGAAAAAGTTTTTAAGCAAACGATACTGCCACTCAATTTGAAAGGTAATCAGCACGAGTTTAAAGAAACCCTTTCAGCTATGCGTAAAAAAGCCATTCAAAATGCGAAAATGATGGAAATCGCTACGGAAGCAGGATTGCAAAGACAGGTGAAGCTTCAACATGTGGCAGGATGATCACTTTATAGAAAATAATAAACCTACACCCAACGAGCAGCTGAAATTCTTGAAGCATATTCAGCAGATATTGCAGTCAGGGACTTTTACTTCGACATATAAGTTTGCTTTGCTGATAAGTATCACGCGTCTGGCGATTGAACAGGGGCAAGATACTGGTGCTGCCTTGCATTTAGAATATCAGGATATTGCTGAAAAGTTTATTGACTTATACTGGAAACAGTCACTGCCGTTTCAGTTTAACCAGTATGAGCCTTTTACTATTCATCAAAGCACTGGTAAGCAGGCAAAGATCATCAGTGAAATCCAGAAAGCACAGCAACAATTCAAGACCTTGGCCGCGTTGAGAAAGGATGTACTTTACTGGAACAGGCTGAAGCGAACAGTGGCGACAACGGTAAAGCAAATGCCGGTGGTATATTTGCAGAATCTGAATGGTCAAACGGTAGAATTTCTCTATTGCCTTGAAGACTCCAAACAGTCCCTCAAGCTTTTACCCAAAGTGATGTATTGTTTGAGACAGTTTAGTGAAATTATTGAAGAGCTTTGCCAGAAGCGCTGGATTGATTTTGTTCGGCTAAACAAGCAGAACCTGGTTGTATTAGATGGGTTACCTGACCTAGATGAATTCATGTTTGCACCGAGTCGTAACCAACTAGGACAGGTCGCAGACTTTCTGATTGATTTGCAAGAATGCCAGTGTTTTTATTGCGGTAAAAGCCTAAAAAACTCCAAATATGCAGTGGATCATTTTATTCCATGGTCATTATATCCTGCCGATACCGGACATAATTTTGTCCTGGCGGATGAAAAGTGCAACTCACAAAAAAGTAATTATTTGGCATCAGAACAATTCCTGCAGCAGTGGCAGGAGCGTAATTATCTGTATGATCAATCCATTACACGAGAGATTTCTCAATTCGGTTTTTTAACGGATATGCAGCGTTCACATCGCGTTGCTGATTGGGCTTATAAACAGGCGCTAGAGAATGAGTATTTAGTCTGGTCAGGGGGGAAGGAGAAGAAAATATTATCCATTCCAATATCTGCTATATTTTAACGATTTTATTTAATAAATTTTCTAATTATTACGCCAATCTCAACTTTAAATAAGCTTTTCAAATTGAATCGGCGAATAACCACATTTTTTATTCATAACGACGCAGACCGGAGTCCGTGTGTATCTCATCCAATACTGAGCATATTTATCAAGCGATCAAAAAGCAGCATGATGATTACCTTCATATTACGCACTGTCCAATTTGCTTATCTCAGGCAGATTTTCATCCCCGACCAACAAATCAAACATTTACTGCTGAATGTACGAATTTGGAATGTGGGGTGAATTACAAATTGGTGAGTAATGCTCATCAAGATAAAGCGTTTTATTTACAGGCATCTGGTGACTGGAAGAAGGGTGGACGATGGCATTTAAATTTTAAAGTGCAATGATGATGGAAATAGATAGATATAGCCTCTGATTGGATCAACGAGCTATTACTATCTATATTCCTTTTTACTTATGTTATTTTTACATCAAGACTTTATACAAATAAGTTTCAAAAGAGGGATGTAATGCAATCTCAAAACTTTGAGTTTTTAAGAGAGAAATTTCCATTGTTGGCAGATTTAGCTGCATTTGCTGAGGCAGTCATCTATACAGATCCGGGAAGTACAACTACACGCTTACGTGCCTTTGCAGAAGAAGTGGTTAAATCAATCTACGAATTTGAAGATTTAGCTCGCCCTCAAAATATAAATTTTGCAGAGTTGCTTAAAGCAACTGATTTTAAAAATTGTGTTACGCCATCGTTGTTATACAAATTAGATTATCTGCGTCAACAAGGTAATTTAACAGCGCATGGTGCCATAGGACATCAAAAAACAGCATTTGCATGTTTAGGTACAGCCTTCGGCATTGGGCAGTATTTGATGGTTAACTATTACAAGGTATCACAAAACGCACTACCATCATTTAAAGATATTGAAAAAATATCTGCGACTGAAAAAGAGCTCAATGTCCAGTATGAAGAAAATCAAAAGTTAAGAGAAGAACTAGATCGAGAACGCTTAAAAAATCTAAAAGTAGAAACCATCACAACTGAAATCGCTCAACAAAAACGTGCACGCAGCTATGAAGTTGCGCAAAGTTTGCAATGGAATGAAGAAAAAACCCGAAAATTCATCATCGATAACATGATCTTAACGGCAGGGTGGGATTTAACAGACACACAGCAAGTCCAAATCGAATTTCCTGTGGAAATGAAAGATGGTACGAAAGGCTATGTTGATTATGTATTTTTCGATTTAGAAGGTCAGCCAGTCGCTGTTTTAGAGGCCAAAAAAACCAGTGTCAGTGTCCACCAAGGTCGCGAGCAAGCACGCCAATATGCGGATGCTTTAGAAGGAATGGGATTTAAGCGCCCAGTGATTTTCTATAGTAACGGTTATGAGACCTATATTTGGGATGATGCACGTTATAACAGTTATCGTCAAATCTATGGCTTTTATAGTCGTGATAGTTTGGCAAGCTTACGTTTCAAACATCAATTTGCCAATAAAGAGTTAGAGCGCAATAACCCTGATTTATCGATTGTTGAACGCCCGTATCAGATTGAAGCAATTAAGACTTTAAGCCGTAAATTTCAGGATCAAGGTCGTAAGGCTTTAATTATCCAAGCAACAGGTACGGGTAAAACGCGTGTCGCGATTGCTTTAGCTGAATTGCTGATTCGGGAACACTGGGCACAGCGTGTTTTATTTTTATGTGACCGTCGAGAGTTGCGTAAGCAAGCTGATGATGCTTTTAAAGACTTCTTGGGGAGCGAACCACGTTGTGTAATTGGCGATACCAATAAAGTACCAATAGATTCACGTATTTATATTGCCACATATCCGGGAATGATGAATCGCTTTGCACAGTTTGATGTAGGGTTCTTTGATTTGATCATTGCCGATGAAAGCCACCGCAGTATCTATAATCGTTATAAAGATTTGTTTGATTACTTTGATGCCTTGCAAGTGGGGTTGACTGCAACACCTGTGAAATTTATCAGTCGAAATACCTTCCAAATGTTTGACTGTGTGAATACGCAGCCAACTTTTGAGTTTGGATTAGATAAAGCAATTGAAAATGATCCTGCGTACTTAGTGCCTTTTAAAGTCAAAGATGTCACAACAGAGTTTTTGCGTGAGGGAATTCATTACAACCAACTTTCTGAAGATCAGAAGAAACAGCTTGAAGAAGATCTTGGCGTGGACGTTGCTCAACAAACCACGATTAAAGGTAGTCAAATTGGTAAGAAGATTTTTAGTGAATCAACCGACACGTTTATTTTAGAAAACTTGATGGAAAATGGCATCAAAGATGCCAATGGCAGTTTGATTGGTAAAACGATTATCTTTGCGCAGCGTCAGGATCATGCAGAGCATTTAGAACAACTGTTCTGTAAGCTATATCCACAGCATGGTGCACGCGTATGTAAGGTGATTCACAACAAGATTCATCAAGTCGATCGACTCATCACGGAGTTCAAAGAACCTGATAATGATTTCCGTATCGCAATATCTGTAGATATGTTGGATACAGGAATTGATGTGCCTCAAGTGGTGAACTTAGTCTTTGCAAAACCCGTGATGTCATGGGTGAAATTCTGGCAGATGATTGGTCGTGGTACACGACTTTGTCCAAATCTATTTGGTGAGGGTAAAGATAAGAAAGAGTTTTATATTTTCGATCATTACGGCAACTTTAAATATTTTGAAGAAGAATATGAAGAGCCGATCGATGTGAAGTCGATTTCTTTATTACAAGCGATGTTCCTTGCACGTTTAGATTTTGCAAAAGCAGCTTTCACTCATAGCAATTTTGACGGTTTTGAGATTTCAACTAACTTACTCATGGCGGATATTAACGATTTGCCAAATGACAGCATTACCGTCAAGAAAAACTTACGTGTCGTGCATCAATTGCAACAAACACAGTTGGTGAAAGAGTTTAGTGCAGCCACACAGCATATTTTATTGGATCAAATTGCGCCGTTGATGGATGCACGTGTGTTGAAAGAGAAAGAAGCGATTGCTTTCGATAAGCTCATTGCACTTACACAAGAAGCGTTGATCCGTAAATCGAGCGCTTATGAAACCTGTAAGGCTCAAGTGCTTGCGGAAGTCTCGTCTCTTGCAGTTAATATTCAGGCGGTGCGACAAAAAGCAGAGCTGATTAAAGCAGTACAAACACAGGTGTATTGGTCTGAAATTACGGTCGGTCAACTTGAGCATTTGCGACTAGAGTTAAGACTACTGATGCAGTTTAAACAAGCTGGAAACACCATAGGGGGTGTGTGGGCAACACCAACCACAACAACCTCAGATGGTGAAGTGCAAACTGTAGAAAAACAGGTGAAACTCAGTAGTAACGAAGCAATGCTTTATCGTAAAAAATTAAAAGAAATCTTAGATCAAATGATTGAGAGTAACTCGGTATTGCAGAAAATCCGTCAGCAACAACCGGTTGAAGAAGGTGAGTTGCAGATGCTGACCTCTACAGTTTTATCTGAGCACCCAAATATCGAAATTGATGTACTCAATAAATTTTATGGTCGTACAGCAGCGGAATTACATCTGACCATTCAAGATATTGTTGGATTAGATCCGCTTGCTGTTGAAACACACTTTAAAGATTTTTTGCACAAACATCCGCAACTGACAGCTCGACAAGTGCAGTTCTTAAATTTATTGCAAGCTTACATTTCGCAAAATGGCGGCATCATGATTGATAAACTTTATGAAGCACCATTTACAGGGGTTCATCCACAAAGTATTGATGGTCTGTTTACACCAGATGATGTGACAGATTTAATTCATGTGATGAAGCCTTTTGTTAAAAAACAACCACCTGAGCAACGCATTGCTTAATTAAACTGCCTTGCTCAACTAAACTGATGAAAACTCTGCTGTTATTGGAAATACTATGCTGACTGGATCTATTAGAAATGATATCGATAAACTCTGGGAAAAATTTTGGACCGGAGGCATTACCAATCCTTTAACCGTGATTGAGCAAATTAGTTATTTGATGTTTGCCCGTATGTTAGATATGCAAGAAGATGTTGCTGACAACAAAGCGGCAAAAGGGTTAACGGTGACAGGTCGTTTATTTCCACAAACGCCTGAAGGTCAAATGCTCCGTTGGAAAAACTTTAAAAATCTCAGTGGTTCAGAGTTACATCAGCATTTAAAAAGCAAAGTTTTTCCATTTTTTGCAGAGTTAGGTTCCAAAGCATCTGAGCACAATTCGCTAGGTGTCAGCAGTATCGGTGACTATATGCAGGATGCCGATTTAGAAATTAAAAATGAATCGGTATTAGTCTCTGCGGTCAACATGGTTGATGCATTACCATTAATCCAAAGTGATGTGAAAGGGGATATTTATGAATATCTACTGAGTAAACTGACTACAGCAGGGATTAACGGTCAATTCCGTACACCACGCCATATCATTGATGCCATGATTGAGATTGCAGATGTTCAACCGACTGAAATTGTCTGTGACCCTGCTTGTGGTACAGCCGGCTTTCTAGCTCGTACTCGTGAATATTTAAACCGTCAGCATTCAAGTGAGTTTGGTGTTGTTGTCGATGAAGATGGCAATAAAAACTATCTTGGTGATTTGCTCACGCCATATATGGATCATATTAATCACGATATGTTCTGGGGCTTCGATTTTGACAGCACCATGCTTCGTGTTTCGAGTATGAATATGGCGTTACATGGCGTAACCAATGCCAATATTTTGTACCAAGACAGTTTAAATAAGTCGATTAAAGCCCATTACCCACAGCAAGAAGAAAACTTCTTTGATGTGATTTTGGCAAACCCGCCATTTAAAGGCAGTTTGGATGAATCTAATATTAATCCGCCTTTACTCAAAATGGTGAAAACCAAGAAAACCGAGCTGTTGTTTGTAGCGCATATTTTACGTGCTTTAAAACTTGGTGGTCGTGCGGCAGTGATTGTGCCAGATGGTGTTTTATTTGGTTCTTCAACAGCGCATCAACAACTACGTAAAACTTTAATTGAAAACAATCAGCTTGAAGGCATTATTAGCTTACCAAGTGGTGTGTTTAAGCCTTATGCAGGTGTAAGTACAGCAATTTTGCTGTTTACGAAAGGTGGTTCAACTGAACGTGTATGGTTCTATGATGTTCAAGCCGATGGTTATTCTTTAGATGATAAGCGTACGCCATTAAAAGGTGAGAGTGCAAACGACTTACCTGATGTGATTGCGCAGTGGAAAGCGTATCGTAAGCTTGTGTTAGCGAATGCCACAGCCGAAGAAATTACAGCGCAATTTGGCGATAAATCGAAAAAAGCCTTTGTGGTGGATGCGAAAGATATTATTTCCAACAAGTTTGATTTTTCGATTAACCGTTATAAAGAAGTGGTTTATGAAACGGTTGAATATGCTGATCCAAAAGTGATTTTGGCTGAACTCAAACAATTGGAAAATGAGATTCTTCAAGGGATGAATGAGCTTGAGGAGTTAATTAAGTGACTTATAAAAAGTATAAACTAGAAGATATTTGTGAGTTCATAAAAAATGGTAAATCTGTCCAGCAGACAAAAGACCAAAAAGGCTTGCCAATTACTAGAATTGAAACAATTGCAAACTCAGTAATTGATCCTGCAAAAGTTGGATATGCAAATTTAGCTTTGGAAGGTAATGAAAGTTATCTTTTAAAAAATGGAGATATACTTTTTAGTCATATTAATAGCGTGGAGCATTTGTTTAAGACTGCAAAATATAATGGTATTCCTGAGCAACTAATACATGGAATGAATTTGCTTTGTCTTAGACCTAATGTGAAACTTATTGATCCTCAATTTTTTTTACATTTATTGCGTAGCGATAAGGTAAAAAGAGGATTACTTACTTATGCCAATAAATCAGTAAACCAAGCAAGTATTTCTGCAACTAGTGTAAAAAATTTTGAAGTTGTTATCCCTTCTTTAGAAGAACAACGCCGGATTGCTTCAATTCTTGATAAAGCCGATGCCATTCGCCAAAAACGTCAGCAAGCCATTGAAAAGTTAGATGAGCTTTTGCAGGCCACCTTTATTGATATGTTTGGGGATCCTTTAGATAATCCTAAAAAATATCAAATGATGACATTAGGAAGTATTTCATCTTTTGAAAATGGAGATCGATCCAATAACTATCCAAGTGGTGCGGATGTGGTGCAGGAAGGTATTCCATTTTTGAGTACAAAAAATATTAAGGGTAATTTTTTTGACTCATCAAATATGCAATTCATTACTCAGGAGAAATTTAATAAATTATCTAGAGGGAAAGTCAGTAATGGAGATATATTAATAACATTACGAGGGACTTTAGGTTCAACTTGTATATATGAATGTGAATATCCTCAAGCATTTATCAATGCCCAAATGATGATTATTCGAGCTAATCAAAACTTCATGTCCAACAGATTCTTACATATCATCTTAAGTAGTGAAGCAATGCAGAAGCATTTGAAATCAATCGGTAATGGAGCTGCTGTTCAACAACTAACAGCTACTCAATTAAAGAATATTTCGATTATTGTACCTGACCTTGAGGAGCAGGAAAAATTCATAAACTTCCATGAGAAGTTGACAAAACAGAAAAAATTGCTAGAACAAGCATTTCATAAAATCAATGACTTATTTAGTGGCTTACAGCAAAAAGCATTTAATGGAACACTATAATTAAATGTCGGAACATCAAGTTTTTAATCGATCAGTGAATCGTGTCTTTATTCTAGGCACGATTCAGTACATACAGCCAATTACATCGGGCCAAACCTCCGAATACCACATTATTGTGCAAACACAAGAAGGCTGGACTGATAAATTTGGCAATCAGAAAACACTCATAGAGCAACACTATATCGTTTTAGATCATAGTTTTGCTGAAGACTGTCAAAAGCTAACTATTGGGCAATCCGTGATGCTTCAAGGTCGCCTAAAAGTGAAACAAAACGGACAATATCCACAGTTTAAATGTGCAAGCTATATTCAAGCTGTACAGCTATTTGATCTGGAGGCTCTGCTCGACTTAGATGAAATAGAGCATGACGACGGTCTGCCGTTTCCAAAACAGCTTGTAAATTCTTTGTGGTCTAAATCATCAGACCACCCTTTATTCCGTATCGTTAAGGAATAGGTTCTAAATATGTTAATCCAATTCATACATCCCAAAGATACCAATCAAACAGCCGTAAAAACCTTAAGCCAGCAATTACAGCAATTTTTTAATGTCACTGATTATCGTATCAATGTCGGTTGGATTCACTCACGTACACGCTCAGATCAAGGGTATAACATTCGTTCGGTTAAAGGTTCAGAACGTTATTACTTACATACAGGTAAAGAGCATCATGATTTAAAGATTGGCGATCTGATTTTCTTTAACTATACAGAGTCAACACATTGTGATGATCGTCTAGATATTGTTGCGCATAGCAATTTAGAAGGACTATTTGATACTAAAAACTCTGCGCTGATTATCAGTTTTTTAGAATTTTTCTATGTGATTTTTGCCTTTGCGGTCAAAAAAGAGCTGTATACACAACAGTTAGAAAACCTATGTCAATTACTGCTTAAACAACAGTATGAGGATGAGGTTTATCAAAATGTATTTGGGGTGCGAAACCTAAGTCAGCGTTTATTGCTAGAGCATGATGCTTTAAGCAATACCTATATCCATGCTTATTTATTAAACGCTGAAGAAGAATTACCTGAAAGCGTATTAATCAAATTACTTAAACAAAAGGCAAAGACGCCTGAAGATCTAGATGTTCTACTGACTTATGCAGATCACAAAGGATTTGGTCAACTTAGCTTTGCGGTCAAATTGGTTTCTAGTCGTGCATTCGATGTAAATGACATCGGTAATATACAATTAGCAGATCAATACAGCTTTTTAAATGCCTATATACCGAAACACCCATTATGGCGTGAAATGGTCTTGGCGCATCCTGACACATTGTATAGTGATGACATTGCGCAGAAATTTATTGATGAACTGCCTGAAGATAAAACGCAGTGGCTTGAGGCTTTAAATCAGTTACCGTTAAATATTCGAAATAGCCTTGCCAATAGATTGGCAGAAGAACACTTTGCTTATGTTTATCCGCTTATTTCTGATGAACATCGCTATATTACTCACATCATGGAGTGTATAGAGTTTAATAATTACGTGAATTTTGCTAATTACTATGAGTTTTCTAAAAAAAATAATTTTTATCATGTATTTTGTATTCTCAAAATTATTGAATACAAAATTATTAATAAAAAAATGCCAGTATATGAACTTAATAAAATTATAGAAAACTATGTTGAAAAACTTTTTGGAAAAAATAGTCAAAATAATTTATTAACTAAAATAAATTTTACTATTTTTTCTAGTTGTACATATATGCCTGAAAGCTACGGGAAAGAAAATAATTTTGTTGATATTTACCATAACGCAAATCCATATGCTCAACCTTATCCTACACCTGCAAAATTACAACCTTTAAGTTTTTGTGAGGGAGGAATATGGTTTAAAGATAAAGAAATTAAATATAAAATCGTCAATAACAAAAAGATTAATATTGAACTATTGTCTGATGATGACAGGAAGGCTTTAAAAGAAGATGAAATAGTTAAAGAAGTTTTGGCTGAAAGAAAAGTGTTATGTAGAAGACATGACTGCCAATACTGCACTGTAGATACTCTTGAATCTAGTATATTTTACAAACTTTTAAAAGAAATCGAATTTGATTATTTAATTTTGCATGATGGTAGACGAGATAACAATCAAGTACTACGTCGAATAGCAGGTATTAATCGTTGGAATGAAATTATTGATCGGTTAAATTGTAGAAAGTGTGATAGCAATTTTTCAGTTTCAGAGCATGCTAAATTTTCAATGGGTAAAATGGCGTATGGTGCGAGTTATTGGCATTGTTCAAATGAAAAATGTCATAACTTTACGCATGTAGTAAAAATAACGCATTGTTTATCGTGTATGTCTGTGATTGATAGTCGCGATTCGCATTTTAGCTGTAACCCATATGAGACTTTATCATTCAAAAAATTTTATTTATGTATAAATTGTGCTGCATGTTGTTGGGAACATGGCTTTAAGGGAACATGCCCACACTGTGGATTGGAGGACGCATATCCACAATTAAATGAAACAAACCGTACTAGGGCAAAATGTAAAGGATGTGGCGAAACAGTATCTATTAAGAAAAAACTTTTCCAAAATTATCTTGCAAAGAAAAATCTTCCAGAAAAACATATTAAATATGAAATTCAATCAATTGTAACTCAATTCAATAATGGTATAAATAAACTATACGTTTATGATCTCTATCAAGCATTAGTACATAAACGTGTAAAGTTTGAAAAATTAAAAAGCTATGATGTGATTGTTGATGTCAAAATCTTAGCCAAAATGGCATTTATGGGTTTAGAACATAAAAATTATCAGCCATTTGTAGCATCTTATGAAATACCAGATGTAAAAGAAGATGACTTTGGTAATGTAGATTTCGAGACTTTTGAAAAGCTAAAAAAAATTGCAGACAAAGCACTCAAACGTCCATATTTCCATCATCTTTATAAAACGATTGAATTACCGTTTGCCATTGCTTTATATCACTATTCAAAATCAGGACTGCATCTGCCTGCTGCCAAACTGAGCGCATTTGCCGAAAAAATTGAAAAGGCACGCAATCGCATTAGTTTCGATATTCAAAAGCAAACCGGCGTATTTGCTTCAGATACTGTTGAAATTAAGCAGTATTTAAAAGACAAATACCAATATGATATCTTGATGCAATCGAAGCAGGATGAAAGTCTAGATCATCTCTTGAAGAAAGTTCAGCAAGATCCTGTGGCACATTTATATTATCAGTTTGACAAACTCAATCGTGCGTCTAGCTTAGTCAAAGCATTTGCCAATACTACGCAAGATCGAGTACATCCTAAGTATCAAATTTTGGGAACAGTGACAGGGCGTTGTACAGCAAAAGATCCTGCTATTTTGTCTTTCCCTAAAGCCTTTCGATCTATTTTTGCCAATCAAGCAGGGTATACCTTGTATTCCTTTGATTATGGACAAATTGAACTTGGGGTTTTGGCCGGTTTATCTGGTGATCAGCAACTGATTCAGGATTATAACCAATCGGATATTTATCAAGAGCTGGCGGATGAAATAGAGATTAGCCGAGATCAAGCAAAACTCTTCTTCCTTGGTTTAATTTACGGCATTCAAGATGACAATTTAAGTAAAATGATGTCTATGCCAAGCCATCAAATTGTTCAGGTTCGTCAGCAAATTGATCAACGTTATCCTGCAATTGATCAATTAAGACAACAGTGTATTGAATTTGGTCAGCAACATGGTTTTATCAATAATATGTTTGGGCTACATCGTGCAAGTGTAAAAAATAGACCCAATAATACTTATTTAGATCAGTGGGAGAACAATTGGTTTTTTAATTTCCCAATTCAAAGTACCGCAGCAGGCATTTTCAAATCAGCATTGGTGCAAATTTTCCAAACAGATGTGAAAAAAACGATGCAATTGGTATGTCCACTCTATGATGAGTTTTTAGTGCAGATCCCTCATGCAGATCGTGAATATTATATTTCACTGATTCACTCATGTATGACTAGTGCACTTTATAATGCTTTTAACATGCTAGAGCCAAAAATCGATTTGCAGATGTATAGTGAAACATCTTTAGATGAGTATCATTCAGATGCATGGTTACAATGGTTTGATCAATTTGATGTAAACTCAGAAAAATATGTGATCGAGCAAGATGTTGAATTACCATTTTGATAATAAGAGAAATCATCGAATATTATGAAAATTACTAAAATTTCGCTGACAAATTTTCGTGCATTTAAGCAGACTCAAACCATTGAGTTTGCTCCTGTAACCTTACTTTTTGGTCCAAACAGTGTCGGGAAAAGTACCGTACTCAAGGCCTTATTCTATGTACAGCAAATTCTGTCTAAAGGACAGTGCAACCCAATGTACTTAGATGCCTTGAATAAAAAGTACATAGGTGGCTTTGAAAACTTGGTGCATAAGCGAGATTTGGATACCAATATTACCCTTAAGATTGAATATGATAAGGGTGATGCGATTGGGAGTAGTTATGCATATCTTTATGAGTTACTGAGTGAAGAGCTAGATATACAACTCAGTAGTCCTGTAGTTGATGCTCAAACGATTGCAGTAGAGTTTGAAATTGCATGGCATAAGTTTGAAAAAACAGCATACATCAAAACGTATCGTGTTGAATTTGATGGTGACATTATTGCAGAGGTTACCAGTTCAGGACCGAAGCAGGCATTCCTTACTTTCTTAAATTATATTCATCCATTGCTTCTGCCTGCGAATCATGATGAATGGTTACAAGCTCAAAAAGATTCAAAGGCTAATTTACATCCATACAATCGATTAATATTGGACGGTATAGATGTCTATGAAACCGAAGAAGAAGACGAAGAAGAGTTGGAGTTTGATCGTCAATTAAGTAATCACTATAACCAGTTACTAGAAAAAACTGACAATCCTGAGGAAAAGAAAGAAATAGCACTTGAGTATATGGCTCAACGTTTCAAATATCGTATGAAAAAATATGGTATTGATCCGAAGGATATTACTGAAGATGGCTTATCTATCCAGTTTTCAAGTGATGACTATTTTGTAAGTGCCTTACATGAGTTAGTGAATTTACAAGATAGAGATCGTAGAAATATGATTTCTATCCATGATCATCGTGAATACAATTTATTACATAATGTTTTAACGATAGATACTAATGTCGGTGCATTACCGACTTTAGGCAGAAAAATTAGAACTAACCTTGAGTTAGATACAATTAAACATGATGAGATTATTACGGAGTTACTTAGTGATGTATTGGTTGCACCTTTAGATAATCTTTTGAACTTATTAAACGAAAGTTTGTGTATCGGTCCAATTCGTAAAATTCCTGATGCCAATTATCAGCCTTTACCATATATAGAACAGTCAGATTGGTACGATGGATCAGCTGCATGGAGCATGTTAAAGAAAGCCTCATTTGGTGAATTAAAAGAAATTCATAAATGGATGTCGGATCAAGATAAATTAGATCTTGGTTATGGCATATCTGTAAAAGTAAGTAAGGTCTTTGATTTACATAATCCTATCTATGCTACTCATAATATTGAAATTCTGTCTCCTAAGATTGATGAATTAATTCGCTGGCATTTAGGTGATCAACGTATCAGTGAAATGGGAGCTGTATTAGATGGTATTTCTGAAATTGAAAACCGTGTCATAGATCCAACTAATGAAGCAGAATATAAATATGATTTTGAACAGAAAGCCATTATTAAACAATATCGCAGACTAGAAAAAGAGGAACGCAACTTAGAATTTCTTCTAGAAGATCTGCGATCTAGAAAAGATTTTGAGCAGAGTTCAGTAAGTTCGCAAAGTAAAGAACTTTTAAATCAGTTGGATGAAGATAATGAACTTGAAGAACTTCTGAAAAACAAAAGGTATGATGACGCAATTGCTGATCTAACAAATAGATATGAAGAAGTTAAAGCAAAGCGATACACAGTACTAAGTGAGACAGACTTCTTAAAATTAGATACAAATGATCTAATTAAGGGATTTTCAATTTGGGATCAACAAAATGATATATCTGTTGAACCAAATGAAATTGGTACAGGTGTTTCTCAATTAATGCCTTTGATTGTTGCAGCCATTACACAAAAGAGTGGTTTAGTTGCATGCGAACAGCCTGAGCTCCATTTGCATCCACGAGTGCAGGTTGCTATTGGTGATTTGTTAAGTCAAAACACTGAACATGTAAATTACTTGATTGAAACACATAGTGAGCATTTGATTTTACGCCTTAGAAGACGTATTAGACAGAATACAGATAATGAACTTCCAGTAGGACTAAAAGCATTCAGCCATAATGAGGTTGTCATTAACTATTTAGAACCATCGAAGGATGGAGTACAAGTTAGACGTATTCGTATGGATGAAGATGGGGAATTTAGACAACCATGGCCAAATGGTTTCTTTCACGAGAGATTGGATGAGGCACTATAATGATTTACGAATATGCTTTAGATCCAAAAGTTGTAATTCAATGGTTACAAAATGAAGACCATTTAAATTGGCTTAAAAGTATAAACGGTATCGGTATTGGTACACCACATTTCATAAGTACCTTTCCAAACCAGAAAAAACGTAAATTTATTAAAGGACTAGCTAAACTAAAAGATAATATAAGTGATCAAAGGGCTCTAGAGCGCCTAGATTGTTTTTGTGAATATTTAGATAAAGGCGGCATGCTTGAGCGTCTTGGAGAATCTGTTCAGGCTACAGTTAATGAATGGCAAGAAAGAGTTATATATGAACATAGCTTAAATCCATTTAAAGCTATTGTTACGGACAATAAACTTGAAACTACAGATTGGCTCACACCTGAGAATATATTCTTTTCGAATCTTTGGAATGTACCCTCACAGGTAAGTTTTAACAGAACGCATGATGAGTTTTTAAAAATAATTTCTCAATTTATTGTTTCTAGCTCAAAAGATTTAATTATTATTGATGCATATTGTTGGAAGGAAAATGCAATAAATGTAATAAAAAGTCTCTTAAATTTATTTGAATATAAGAAGTATCCTTCATATCCTTCTGTGAAAATTTATTATAAAGAAAATAGACAAGATAGCTCTCCAAGTCCAGAATATATCAAGAAACAACTTCTATCGGGCCTGAATAATATTGCGCAAAACCTAGAAATAACCGTCTTTCAAATAAAGGAAACTGATCAAAGTGATGCTTTTCATAATCGTTATATCTTAAATGAGTTAGGCGGAATTCAGTTAGGTCACGGATTAGATTTATCAGGAAAAGAACATCATACAGATGAAGCTATATTATTATCGAAAGATATTTATATGAAGCGTTGGAAGCAGTTTTATTATCCAGATCTATTTGAAATTTTAGATGAAGTTAAATTTAGTGGGATTACCGATTAAGTAAGTTGTAGTTGTGGCAGGACGTGCAACCACGGTATTGATATAAAATAAGTCTGTTTTAATTCTGACGGGCTTTGTTGCACAAAGATTTCATAACTATATGATTTTAAAGGTTTTGATTATTTTTTGATCCAAAATTAAATTTATTTAAATCAGATGCTTACATATTTATGCAACAAAGCCATGTCCTCTTAAAAAGTGGGAAACCAGATCAAAAGATGCCTTTAGTGGGACGGTGCGTTGAGAGTCCTTTTGCCCATGTGTATAGTTTTGATCGTGTGACACTGAAAGGTGAGCAACTAAAATAAATCATAATTTACATGGGTAAATTGTTATATGTAAATGTGATTTTTAAAAATAAGTGGGCGATTGTACGGCCACTACATTTAAACATGAAATGTTTGAAAAGGAAGTGATTTATAGGTTGCTACTTACAAACTCGACATCGGACAGCTTTATTTTGATGACTATTCACAATACTTGATTTTTAAAGACCTCTCTTATCTAATTTATATTAGTTCAGACTGGATTGGACATTGATCATGGAAAAGCGAAAGTTATCTGTTGGGTTGGGTGTTCTGAGTCTTTAAGAAAAAGCCAATTATTTCAGTGAGATAATTGGCTTAAGTAAAGAGTCGTATTATTTGGTTATCCGCTGATCATCCCAATAACACGGCACTACAATCAAATTGTTTTCATGCAACCTTGACCATAATCGGACACCTAAATCCCGCTGCATATTTTGGACTGTGAAATTGGAAATCAGCAGGGTAGATTTCATATTGTCATAACGACTATATAAGACCTTATGCACCATCTCCAGGCGTTTTTCATGCCGGTCATGCAGGCCATATTCATCAATCACCAATAAATCAAAACTGGAGAAATGGTCGATGACTTCCTTTTCAGAGCGTGAAGCATCTGACCAGGTATCCATCATTTTTTGAGCAATTTCTGCACTGGTATAGTAGCGTGCAGATTTTGTACTGTTATGTAGAATGTTGCGAATAATTGATGCACTCAGATGGGTTTTACCTGTACCTGGTGTACCAATCATCAACATGTTCGGGTTGTGGTCAGAAATAATCTGCTGTGCAAAGGCCTGACATAGTTTGATGGTATTGTCTTGTGCAGGGCATGCAACTACATAATTCTTGAAGCCACGATCCAGGTAGCGTTTATTGAGCCCTGAGTTTTTGATTTTCTGTTGTAGCAATCGCTGTTGCAATTCATCTTCATAGGCTGCATGTGAGTGATGGACGGTTTCTTTGGCACACAATTTACAGAGTCTGTGACCAGCGATTTCCATCAGGGGTATATGATGGGTAGGACAAAGTGTTTCCGTTGTTTCTGTGCGAAACTGGAGCGTTTTAAGCATGGTATTCATGATCACTCTCCTAAATCCATTTGGAATTTTCTAAAAAATCCTCATTTTTTTCTTCAAAATTTGAAGATGAAGATGAAGATGAAGATGAAGATGAAGATGAAGATGAAGATGAAGATGAAGGGCATGATTCAAGCATGGCTTGAGTAATACTCGAGCTCTTCTCAGGAGCTGCTTGAGCATTTACTTTTCGTTGCTTGGTTGATGCTTGAGCATTACTTGCGGATTTACCCCAACGTGCTTGAGCTGCATTTTTAGCTTTATCAGATTTCATTTGCTGATTTTGCAATGCCTGGCTTTTTAAACTGGTTAAAAAATTTGAATGAATTTGCTCAGATTCGACTTCAAACAATTCCAGGGCCATTAGCGTATTCAACAAAGTTTTAGCCTTGGTATGTTGCGATAATTTTGTAATGCTGCATACAGTAGCTAGGTCATAAGGAATGGCACCATTTTTCCAGAAATCCATCATTAACAGCAGTGCCGCACCAATTTGTTCTGCTGTCATTCGTGCAAATTTTGCCTGTAAGTCGCCAATATAGAGTGGCATCCAAATTGAAATATCTTTATGCATGTGTTCACCTTTTTATAGGTATAAAGGGGCTAAGGTCATCGATTGAATGACCTTCTATGTTTGTTTTATTAGTGAGCTAGGCTCATTAACCGGAGACGGGCCTGTTGGGCCAAGTCATCGTAATGGGCTTGCCCTTCATCCAGCATTCGCTGTAACCAGAGTCTCAACGCCTGGTGATCATCGAAGCATTTATTGATTTCCAGCAAAAAGGCCAGATTGTGCAGTTTGGGAATGTGTAGCTCATGGATTAATTCACGAGCGACCATATCTGCTTCAGGGCTGACGACCACACCACCAAAGAAAGCTTTACTATTCATGTGCAAGCTCCTCTGTATTTAGTTTTTCCAGCATGGCTTCAAAAGCACTGCCATCGCGACGGGTAACATTCGGAATGTAGCGGCTATAGACCCGGAACAACATTTCAGTGGTTGAATGCCCCAATTGGCGAGCGACCCATTCTGGATTTTCACCTGCCGCCAACCAGAGCGTTGCTGCTGTATGACGTGTCTGATAAGCACGACGAGGCGTTAATCCTAAAAAGCGTAGCAGAGGATGCCAGACACGCTTGTTTACCAGACGATAATCGAGAGGTCCACCATCACGATTGCAGAATACAAACTCTGATTTACCATTATTTAACATTTTCTGTTGCAGAAAGGCCTGATAAACCCGATCACTCATTTGGATGGTACGGTCAGAACCATAAGTTTTGGTTCCACCAAGCTCTCCATTTACTAACGCTTCTCTGACATGGATTTCACGACGTGGTAAGTCCACATTTTTCCATTGCAAGCCATCGATCTCACTGGTGCGCATACCTGTGAAAAATCGAACAGTATAATAAGGCTTGAAATCATCACGAACTGTGGCAAGGATTGCGTGTACTTCCTTTAATGAAAAAGGTGTTACGTCAATCTTTCCTTGCTTTAAGTTCTTGATATTTTTATAAGGGCTATCAAAGTCATATCGTTCAGCAGCACTATCGAGTATCATACGAAGCACTATCATAATCTGGTTGATTCTTGATGGTGAAAGGCATTCTTGGTTTTTTCCGTGAGTCACTTTGGCGAGGGATGAACGGAATCCAAGAATGTCTGACTTTTTAATATTAATAACAGGAATTGCGCCAAAAAAAGGGATCAAGTACTTTTTGATTACAATTTGAATTTTTCCCTTGTAGCTTGTACGCCACTCTATTTCTTTATCAGTGAACCAGATTTCACAGAATTTTGAAAATAGAGGTGTTTTAGAGCTGATTTCATTTACTCTGTTTTCTGCATTTTTGATTTCTTTCAAACGAGAACTTTTTGGAAAGTACTTAGCATAGTCAAAAATACCCAATAAGATTTCCGCTTCCATTCGCTCAATCACTTTTTCAAGCTTTTTGCGATTTGGAGCATTGTCTTCAAGAGCTGTTGTTTCACGACAACGGATGTTTAAGTATCGAAAATCGACACATAACTTACCGTATCTAGTACGGATGGCAGCCATAATAATATCCTCCTTATTGAAGTTGTAGGCTGTGTAGCGAGCCTAAAGTGGTTTTAGTCATATCTTCTTCAATACGCTCCCATACATATAAAATTTTGCGTCCACCAAAAGGGCGGATGTAATGAATGCCTTCGATTAGAACACTGTCCTTCAACTGATTTCGGATAGTGCGTTCGTTGTAATGGATTCGTTCCGCCAGTTCTTTTGTAGTAATATAAGTAAGATTCATGTTTGTATCCTTTTATAAAGTATCACAATGGTGTTATTTAAGATCACAATGCAATAATAAATGCGTTTAATACATCATGCAAGTACTTTATTACACAATGGTGGTAATTAATGATAGTTTGTAACTTGCCTGTTCTTTTGGCGGAACGAAGAATGAAAGTGGCAGATGTAGCTCGGGCAACCGGAATGAGTAAGACGACTTTACATAAGCTTTATAATGGTCAATCAACTCGTATTGATTTTGAAACATTAGAAAAATTGTGCGTATTGTTAAATGTAGACGTTGGTGATTTATTAAAGTTCAAGCCAGATGAATAATTATTGCTAATAAAAAGCGTCATGTAGTTTAATAATTTTATAGTTAGTATATTGTTTTTATTAAGTATTTTTGGTGACCAAATTTGGTCACCATTTTTTATAAGAGATTAAAAAGCTTTAATGAAAGCCATAAGGGAGTGCTTCAGGTTTTTTTAAAAATTACTCAGTTCATATTGAGTAGAATTCATGCAAAAAACTTAAACATGTTGATCTATAGTTGACATTGATAGGGCACGTTTTGGTCACTTTTGGTCACGTAAGCCCACTCTTAACTGATCTAACTTAACTTTTTACTCACTTTGAAGCTGATAGCTTTATAGACTGAAAGAAAAAATGTTATTTAAAATCAACAATAAAAAAGCCCCAATCTTTCGATCAGGGCTTTTTGAATTTGGAGCGGGAAACGAGACTCGAACTCGCGACCCCAACCTTGGCAAGGTTGTGCTCTACCAACTGAGCTATTCCCGCAGGGTCGATCAATTTTTTACTTTAAAAAATGAACAAAAAAGAATTTGGAGCGGGAAACGAGACTCGAACTCGCGACCCCAACCTTGGCAAGGTTGTGCTCTACCAACTGAGCTATTCCCGCATGCGGTGTATAATACATTATGCAAAAACAGGGTCAATAACTTTGTGAAAAAACTTGTGCTGATTGCATAAATAAAAGCCATTTTGACCAAGGTTTAGATGATTTCTGCTGTGAAATCAGCCAATAGCGGCGGTTCAGGCGGGAAAAAGCCGGTTTTAAGCCAGTCGCTACAATATCGCAAAAAGAACAGGGTATACTAAGATTAATCTCAGGCCTTTTTGGATGCATGATCATGAGCATAGAACAACAACTGATTGAACGCTTACACACCCTGAACCCGACACATTTAGACGTGGTGAATGAATCTTCTGGTCACGGCGGCTATTATCCGGGGAAGGAATCTCATTTTAAGGTGGTAATCGTCAGTGAACAGTTTGCCGGTTTACGTCTGGTGCAGCGCCATCAACAGGTCTATGCCGCGGTCGGTGATCTGTTAAGTCCAAGCAAGATTCATGCGCTGGCAATTCATGCCTTTGTTCAGGATGAATGGCAAGGACAGGATACCTCAAGCCCGGAATGTGCCCACGCCCCGAAACAATAACCCGGAACAAGAAATAGAGATCAGAACAGTTCATGGAAACCCAACTTTTACTTAAAATTATTCATATGACCAGCGTCAGCGTATTGCTGGTCATTCTGCTGGCCCGTGGCCTGACCTTATTTAAAGGCGTGCAGGGCAACCAGCCCAATCCGGCCGGACGCACACTATGGGTGGCGCTACAACATTTATCGGTTACGCTGATAGTAGTAACCGGAATTGTGCTGCTGGCATTAAAGGATTTTCAGGTCGAAACCTGGTTTTATGCCAAAATCATTTTATTCCTGGTGATGCTGTCTTCGTTAATGAAAGCCTACCGTAAAACGGACAGTATTTTACTGGTGCAACGCCGCGCCGGCTGGGGCATAGCCCTGGTTGCATTACTGGCGATTATCGCCTTGGTAATGATCAAGCCAAGTTTTGGTTAATTGTTCGACAATAATGTCTATCTCTCGGCTATACTTCGCTACACTTGAGCCAATTAGAATATAAAATCAGAGGGATAGACATGCGAACACGTGTGGTCTTTAACCAGAAAGGCGGCGTTGGAAAATCCAGTATTACGGTCAATCTGGCCGCCATCAGTGCCCATCAGGGCTTTAAAACCCTGGTCATTGATTTGGACCCGCAAGCCAACTCCAGCCAGTATTTACTGGGTGATGATGCCACCTATTCCACCCATAAGCCGGCACTAGAGCCAAATATCCAGAACTATTTTGAAGAAGTGCTGGGCAATACCCAAAGCAAAGGCCTGATTGGCAATGCCCTGGGCTCGATCTTAAAAAGCCGCGCCAAGGGGCTGGAAGCCTATGTGCATCAATCGCCCTTTCCAAATCTGGATGTAATTCCAGCCAGTCCGGACTTGGGCAGTCTGGCCCATGCCTTAGAAAGCAAACATAAAATCTATAAATTACGGGATGCCTTGGCCTCACTGGCCGGGCGTTATAAGCGGGTCTTTATTGATACACCGCCGGCGTTTAACTTCTTTACCTTGTCGGCGCTGATTGCGGCTGACCGGGTATTAATTCCGTTTGACTGCGATGTGTTTTCCAAACGTGCCCTGCACAGCCTGATTGAAAATGTGCTGGAAACCCAGGAAGATCATAATGCCGAGCTGGAGATTGAAGGCATTGTGGTGAACCAGTTCCAGGCCCAGGCCAAGCTGCCACGAGAAGTGGTCGAGCAGCTGAAAGAGGAGCAGTTACCGGTATTTAACAGCATGCTGCCACCCTCAGTCATCATGAAAGAGTCGCATCATAAAAATCTGCCGCTTATTCATTTTGCTACAGATCATAAATTGACGCAGGCCTATCAATCGTTGTTCAATGAGATTGAACAGAAACAATCCTGAGATGGGCATGAAAACACTGTATATCAGCCTGCTGGCTGCCGGAACCTTGCTGCTGGGTGCCTGTGCCACGACGGTTAAACCGACCTATGTCTCGCCTACACATTATCAGGCGCTGAACTGTCAGCAGCTGCAAAGCGAATATAACCGGATTCAGTCCTATATTGATCAGGGCGTACAGGCGCCTAAACGGACCGGCGTTGGTGTGGGGGTGGGTCTTGGCGGAGGCTGGGGCAGTCGTGGCGGCTGGGGCATTGGCCCAAGTGTTTCGGTCAATATGGGACAATCATCGAATACCAAAAATACTGAACTGGCACGGGTGCTGGGCGAGCAGGAAGCCATTGTGCAGGCGGCGCGTTTTAAAGGCTGTCCAATTGTTGTACGCACCAAGCAGGCCAGTTAAGGCTTCGCATTTTTCACGCTAGGCTGGCAGTTTATGTGAGTCACGGCGTGAAAAATCTTAGCAAAATGTTTCAGAAAAAATTATTAAAAATCTTAAATTTAAATAAAAATAAAGGCTTTTTTATCTGTCCAAATATCCTCCCAGTCGTGAGAAAAACTTGTCAGTTTTTATCAAATTAATATAAGGTGTGCGCCTAATTTCAGGTAATTTCAGGTGTCTATGATTGAAAGTTGGCTGTTTGTGCTGGCAATGATTGCGGTTCTGCTTATTCCGGGACCAACCAATGCTTTGCTTGCAAGTTCAGCACATCAACATGGAATTGCCAGAACCAGTTTATTTGTGCCTGCCGAGCTGCTTGGCTATTTATATGCCATCAGTTTGTGGGCGCTGCTGATTCATCTGACCGTCCCAATCTGGCCGTATTTAAGCCATATTCTGCATGGCTTGAGCGCACTATATGTGCTGTGGACGGCTTTTCATTTGTGGAAGCATGCGCATCTGGTCAAGCATAACCAGCTCAACCCGTCTATCCGCCCGCATCAGCTGTTTTTTGCCACCTTAAAAAATCCCAAGGCACTACTTTTTGCTGCCGGGATTTTACCGACTGAAACCTGGGATAATCCGACCAATTTCTTGATGGTCTATGCAGTGTTCTGTTTGGTGCTGTTGCCGACCGCAATGTTCTGGATGTCTTTTGGTCGCGCGATTTTGTCGGGAGAATCCAAGCAAATAAAAGCCGATCTCTTGTATAAAGGATCGGCCATGTTGCTGGTGCTGTGTGCTTTTCCGGTTATTCTGCGCTTTTTTGCTTAAGCGCGGACCTGCTTTTTCAGCTTCTGGCGGGCAAAACCAATCACCCCCGGCAAGACACTTAAAATAATGATGCCAAAAATCAGATAGGTAAAATTCTCTTTCACAATTGGCATGTTACCAAACAGATAACCTAGGGTAATAAATGAGCCAATCCAGCAGAAAGCGCCCACTACGTTATAGGTCAGAAAGTATTTATAGTTCATGCTCCCGGCACCGGCAACAAAAGGGGCAAAGGTGCGGGCAAAAGGCACAAAACGGGCAAAAATAATAGTTTTACCGCCATGCTTGGCAAAGAATTGCTGGGTGGCAATTAGGTGTTTTTTATTAATAAAGCGTGATTCAATTTCAAATACCCGTGGCCCAATATATTTACCAATATGATAGTTCAGGGTATCGCCGAGGACAGCGGCAATAAACAGTAAGCCGCCCAATAACCACGGATCCATGGCACCGGTCGAGGCTGCTAAAGCACCGGCTGCAAATAACAGGCTGTCTCCCGGTAAAAAGGGCATCACCACCAGACCGGTTTCAACAAAAATAATCAGAAACAGGATGGCATAAATCCAGACCCCATAATTGGTAATGAACTCAAGTAAATGCGCATCAACATGCAGGATAAAATCAATCAGTTCCATGAGGGAAAAACAAGCAGAAATGTAGTCAAATCCTATCAGTCCGGTTGGTGAAAGTCAGTAGAAAAACGTAAATAAATTTCCGCTGTCATCATTCTAAATTTGCAACGATACATCTTTGAAATGGTGATTTTTTGATATTCGGCCAGTCCCTAAGATAGCAGCATCTTTTTACTGATCTGCTGTAGGTTCTCTCATGTTTAATCCAAATACTGTAGTTGCCAAAATCTTTCAAACCCCTGCTTTGAACAACCTGTCGCTGCTACTGGCGCGTGTCTTGTTGGCTTATATTTTTATTGTGTCGGGCTGGGGCAAAATTGCCGGCTATAGCGCAACGGTGGGCTATATGGAAGCGATGGGGGTGCCGGGTGGCCTGTTACCGCTGGTGATTCTGCTGGAGCTGGGTGGTGGTCTGGCAATTTTACTGGGTCTGCAAACCCGTCTGGTGGCATTGGCACTGGCAGTATTCAGTTTGCTGACTGCATTTATGTTCCATGGCGCACCGGAAGATGCGGTTAACCTGATGAAGAACCTGGCGATTTCAGGTGGTTTCCTGCTATTGGTGCTGCAAGGTGCAGGTAAACTGAGTCTGGATCATCTGATTGAAAAATAAGATGTGATGCAGGGAAATAATGTCCCGTCATTCAGTACAGGCAGCTCCGGCTGCCTTATTTTTTGCCTAAATAGATAATAAAGAAGAGGGTCGGGAACATCTGCCGGTAGCGGCCTGATTCGGAGATCCACACAGACTGATCTGAATCTTGTGTTTAATGCGCAGAAAAAATGCTAGAATACGGCGCTTATATTCGTTTGCCTCTCATAGTTGTTTGTCATGACTACCAATACTCAAATTACTGAAGATCGTATCCTGATTCTGGATTTCGGTTCTCAATATAGTCAGCTCATCGCACGTCGTGTTCGTGAAGCTGGCGTATATTCTGAAATGTATGCCTATGACATGTCTGAAGAAGACATTCGTGCATTTAATCCAAACGGTATCGTCTTGTCGGGTGGACCTGAAAGCGTTCACCAGGAAGGCAGCCCGCGTGCACCACAAGTGGTGTTTGAACTGGGTGTGCCGGTATTGGGCATTTGTTATGGCCTGCAAACCATGTGCGAACAGCTTGGCGGTAAAGTTGAGCCAGGTACTGTCCATGAGTTTGGCTATGCAGAAGTAGACATCGTGGTGCGTGACCAGCTGATTGGTAACCTGCAAGACCGTGAAAACCAGCTGCATGTCTGGATGAGCCACGGCGATAAAGTTGCCCGTATTCCGGAAGGTTTCCAGGTGACAGCGCAAACTCCAAGCTGCCCAATTGCCATGGTATCTGACGAAACACGTCGTTTCTACGGCATCCAGTTCCACCCGGAAGTAACGCACACTTCTAAAGGTGCGGAATTACTGTCGAACTTCGTACACCAGATTTGTGGCTGTCGCGGTCTGTGGACACCAGAGCACATTATCGACCTGCGTGTAGAACAGCTACGTGAACAGATTGGCGATGAAAAAGTACTGCTGGGTCTGTCAGGCGGTGTGGATTCTTCTGTGGTTGCTGCATTGCTGCATAAAGCAATTGGCGATCAGTTGACCTGTGTATTCGTAGACAACGGTTTGCTGCGTTTAAACGAAGGCGACCAGGTTATGCAAATGTTTGCTGACAACATGGGGATCCGCGTGATTCGCGCCGATGCGGAAGATCGTTTCCTGTCTGCACTGGCAGGGGTCACTGATCCTGAAGCGAAACGTAAGATTATTGGTCGTGAATTTATTGAAGTGTTTGCTGAAGAAGCACGTAAATTAGATGGTGTGAAATTCCTGGCACAAGGTACGATTTATCCAGACGTGATTGAATCTGCCGCCAGCAAACAGGGCAAGGCGCATGTAATTAAATCACACCACAACGTGGGTGGTTTACCGGATGATTTGGCTTTTGAACTGGTTGAACCGTTACGTGACCTGTTTAAAGATGAAGTACGTAAACTGGGCACCACTTTAGGTCTGCCACACAGCATGATTTACCGTCATCCATTCCCGGGTCCAGGTTTGGGCGTGCGTATTCTGGGTGAAGTGAAAAAAGAATATGCCGACATTTTACGTCTGGCTGATGACATCTTTATGCAGGAACTGCGTGCCAGCGGCTGGTATGACAAAACTGCACAAGCCTTTGCTGTATTCCAGCCAGTGAAATCTGTTGGGGTGGTGGGTGATGGCCGTCGTTATGCCTGGGTTGTTGCCCTGCGTGCCGTTGAAACAGTTGACTTTATGACAGCACGTTTCGCGCACCTGCCATATGATCTGGTAGATCGTATTTCAACTCGTATCATGAACGAGATTAAAGACGTTTCACGTGTGGTATATGACGTATCGTCTAAACCACCTGCAACAATTGAATGGGAGTAATTCAGGGCTTTCGGACAGTACTGCTGTCCGCCTGAACTACGCCAAGGGCTGTGCCCGCGGCAGTGGGGTTTCAAGCAGCACTGCTGCTTGCCAGTTTTACGCCATGAGCCCATTTTAAAGCACCGCTTTTAAAATGGGCACAAGGTGCGCGGCAGTTTAGAAGCCCAAAATTATTTAAAAAAGAGCGCTTAGGCGCTCTTTTTTTGTTTAATATATATCAAAATAGTTAATTAAAACGATGATATGTATACCCATTACGATTTAATGAAACCCTTAATTAAAGTCATGCAGATTTATAAAAATGAAATCAGTAATGAAGAAGCCCTATTTTTAATTTCAAAAGAATTGAAATTAACCGAAGCTGATAAACAATTAAAAATGCAAAATGGGAAGAATTTAATTAAATATCGTTTTCAGTGGGCGAAAACTTATCTTAAGAAAGCCGGTTTATTAGAGTATACATCTCCTAGTAACTTTACTTTGACTCCACTAGGGCTAAATTTTGATTTGACTAAAATTGAAAAGTTTTCTAGTAAAACTCTTTCTGAATTTGATAGTTTTAAGGAGTTTAGAAGTCCAACTCCATTATTAATAAATTCTACTGTTGAGGTAGAGCAAGATGAGGATTTACCAGAAGAGATTATTGATAAGAACTCAAAATTATTAAATGAATCATTAAAAAGTGATTTATTAGCTCTGGTTAAAAATAGATCCTCTGTATTTTTTGAACGACTTGTTGTCGATCTTCTTGTCGCTATGGGGTATGGCGGTTCACATCAAGATGCAGCGCAAGCAATTGGAAAAACGAATGATGGTGGAATTGATGGTGTAATCAGCGAAGATCGCTTAGGTCTGGATAAAATTTATATTCAAGCAAAACGCTGGGAAAATACCGTGGGGCGTCCTGATATTCAGCAGTTTAAAGGCGCTTTGGCAGATCAGGTCGCCAAGAAGGGTGTTTTCATTACAACTTCAAGTTTTAGTAAAGAGGCAATTGAGTCTGCGAAGAAATCAGGTATTGTTTTAATTGATGGCAATAAGCTGACCTCCTTGATGATTGAATTTGGTTTAGGGGTACAGATAGAACGGAGTTTCCATATCTATAAAATCGACCAAGACCGTTTTGATGAAGATAATTTCTAATTCATTTTGCAGAGCGCCTCGGCGCTCTTTTTGCATTTAAACCACCCAGGAAATATTGGACGGGCAGGCCGGTTTTTTCGGTTCACTCATGCCAATATCATAGTGCAGCACACAATTACGCCCATGCTGTTTGGCCGCATATAAGGCAATATCAGCTTCTTTAATTAATGTGGTTAAATCGGGCTGCTCGGCTTTAAGTTCAGATACCCCAATCGAAACGGTAAAATTCAGGCTGATATTCTGGCCAATATAAATCCGGTGCTGAGCAATTTTGGTTCTTAAACGTTCGGCAATCAGCAGTGCATCCTGCAGACTGGTTTCGGTGAGTAAAGCAGTAAATTCCTCGCCACCAAAACGTGCCAGAATATCCTTGCGCCGCATTTCCTTACGGGCAATATCGGCAATGGTCTGCAGCACCTGATCGCCGACATCATGACCATGGGTGTCATTAATCTGCTTGAAATAATCGACATCAAACATCAGCAGGCAGGTCGAAGCATGCTGCGGCCATTCATGTACCTTATGCTCGGCAATATGCACAAACTGGCGGCGGTTGCTGAGCTGGGTCAGCTCGTCGGTATGCGCCAACTCTTGCAGAATATGGAAATTCCAGTCATTTAGCATGGTTCTGAGAAAATTACGCCGTGCATTCAGGGTATTGGTCCAGCTGATATATAAACTGAACAGCCAGATTGGCAGATAGACCAGCGCAAAAATGATGGTTTCAATGGCACTGGTTAAGTTAGATACGCCTAAAAACACCACGGTACTGATTAAAAACGAGGTATATAGCGCCGGCTTAAAGCGCACCTGAATACACAAATTGGCCAGCACCACAAAAATGACCGAGGCATAGATATAGATATCGATATAGGGGCTGTTCGACAAGGACATCAGATAAAACCACAGGCCGGCACAAACCAGCGTGCCGACCGGTAAAATCTGGTCATGGATCCGGATATCTTTCACATATTTGAACAGGAAATAATTAATGCTGATGGCCAGTACAATCACGATGACTCTGGCGATACCGGAGAGCAGACTGACATCGGGCAGTACAAAATAATCGGCGAAAAAGTACAGTAAAAATGCCAGCTGGCCAATGTGATTGACCTGTTGTAAATACAGCTTCTGGTGAATGGTCTGGAATTTATAAAAATAGTCTTCAAACTGGGGCGGAATACGGGCAGCCGGATCTTGCAGGGCCTGTTCCAGGGCCTGACGACTTTCCAGGTCGCACTCTGACGCTTGTAAAATATGTCGATCCGAATCATCGGGTGCAAGATCTGTTGAATTCGTCGACATTCTAATCCGATTTCCCATCTTCATAGAATTGCCCCAAGTCTTTAATAAAATCAAAGTAATAGTATAGCTTTGACGATTAAAAAAAGACCTCCCTAAATATGGGTAATTTGCTGAAAAAAAGCCTCAAAACGGCAGGAAAAGAGAGGAAATTGTGCGCTGGTGCTCACATGAATCCTTACAACAAAAAGCGATTTTTTGATTGTTCTGCCAGGAGAATGCTGCATATTAACTGAACTATAGCAAACTCATGCAGCATCCGCGTATAAGATAAACAACAAGATGAGCGACATGGAACATCGCCAGAGTTAGGATACAACTATGACCAATGCCAACTATACCGAACTGTCCCATTCAGACGATTGTGAAAAATATATCCAGCAGTTTATTCAGGAAGTGCCGCTGCGCCGTGCAGAAATCGGGCAGGGCACCGTCATTAAACGCGCCTTGCCCAGCCGTCATAAACGCATGATTGGTGCCTGGTGCTTTTTAGACCATGCCGGTCCGGTCAGCTTTCCGCAGGGTGACGGGCTAGATGTCGGACCACATCCGCATATTGGCCTGCAAACCTTTACCTGGATGATTGAAGGCACCCTCATGCATACCGATAGTATCGGCTCCAAACAATTGATCCGGCCGAAACAGGTCAACCTGATGACAGCCGGGCAGGGGATTTCGCATACCGAAGTCGCGCCAGAGCAGGAAACCCACATGCATGCGGCCCAGCTGTGGATTGCCTTGCCGGATGCCAAGCGCAATATGCCATCGCGTTTTGACCATTATCCTGAATTACCGGTGGTGTCACGAGATGGGGTTGAATTTACCGTGCTGGTCGGGGAGTTTCTGGAAACCCGCTCGCCGGTTGAGGTGCATAGCCCGTTACTGGCATTGGACTTAACTGCAGCAGAAACGGTACGCACCCGGCTTCAGCTGAATCCGGCCTTTGAATATGGCTTTATGGCGCTAGAAGGCACGGCGCATATTAACCAGCATGAACTGAACGAAGACAATATGGTGGTGCTGGAGCCGGGTCTGCAGGACATTGAGATTGAACTGCACCAGGGTGCACGCGTACTGTTACTGGGCGGTGAGCCATTTGAATCTGCGATTTTACTATGGTGGAACTTTGTCGGACGTACCCAGGACGAGCTGAGCGAGGCACGTGACCAGTGGGTCAATCAGGACCCGCGTTTTGGCAGCATTCCAGATTATAATGGGCCACGGCTGGAAGCACCGGCCCTGCCAGATAAAATGTGTGCTTCACGTTAAGCAGGCATGATGAATTGAACTTCAGGCCCAAGCGTCGCGATCGATGGGTGGGCCTGATGATGCTGAGTTGCCGCAACCGGTCAAGGTGACCGGTGGTTCTTTATTTCAAGAAAAACAATCAGAGTGTCATTATGATTACTGTGCATCATCTGGAACAGTCGCGTTCCTTTCGTATTTTGTGGGCCTTAGAAGAACTGGGCCAGCCTTATCAGATTGAATTTTATCGCCGTTTACCGAGTTTTGCCGCACCACCCGAGTTAAAACGGGTGCATCCGCTGGGTAAGGCACCAATTTTGACAGATGGTGGGCAGCCGATTGCCGAATCTGCGGTGATTTTAGAGTATTTACAGGAACAGTATGATCCGGCGCAGCAGTTCAAGCCAACACATCCGGCCGATCAGCAGCAGTACCGTTACTGGATGCACTATGCCGAAGGTTCACTGATGCCATTGCTGGTGATGCAGCTGGTGGCCAGTAAAGTGCCGCAGCGCGCACCCTGGCTGATTCGTCCGGTGGCAGCAAAAGTCAGTGAAGGTATCCAGCAGGGTTTTATTCAGCCGCGACTCAAAGATCATATCCAGTTTCTGGAAGATTATCTGGCCACACATGACTATTTTGCCGGCACATTTTCCTTTGCCGATATTCAGATGGCCTTTCCGCTACAGGCCTTGCAAAGCCGTACTGATGGCAAATATCCGCAGATTGAGCGTTATCTGCAGCGACTGGCACAGCGCGAGGGCTATCAGCGGGCATTCGCTCGTGAACAGAAGCTAGAGGCACAGTTGGCCTAAACAAAATTTGAAGCTATAAAAAAAGATGCTTGCGCATCTTTTTTATTATTGGCGTTTCACCACAATCGAATCAATCCCGCTATGTTGCAGGGTTTGCTGAGCAATTAGCGCCGCCTCTGCAGAGGTATATGGCCCCGAAATTACCCGATACCAGGTTTCACCACTTTCTACGGTTTTGACCACATCGGCGGACAGACCATTCAGAATAATTTCAGCTCGACGTGCATCGGCGGCATCCGGATCGGTATAGCTGCGGACCTGCAGAATATAGCTGGCAGGCGCGGCCACGGGCGGTTCAGTTGGCGTGATGCCCGCCGTCGCTTCACTGGCGGCTGCAGGCGCTGCCGGCTCAACAATTGGCGCTTCGACAATCACCACTGCCGTCTGTTCCTGGGTTTCAGGTACGGCCTGCTCCGGAATTGGTGTTACCTGTTGCTGGGGCAGCAGGTCATAGAAGCGGTAATCCTTGTTGGTGTCTTCCTGATAATGTTCAGAAGTGATCTGGCCTTTTGGTGGCACAGGTTCCCACGGCTTCCACAGCATTAAGGCCACTGCGAAACATAACACGACCAGAATCACCACCAGTGTGCCTAACCAGGTCGGAATGAGTGGTTTTTTGGGCTTATTTGGTCGTTCTGATACACCGCGCTGCGTTTTTCCAAACACGAGGGAACCTCTTTATTCTGATTATTGGCTGATTGGCTGGACAGGTGCGTGATGGTACGCCTGCCCAGCAGAAGAATGTCTTGGTTTACATGCTTTCAGGTGCAGAAACACCTAATAATTCTAAACCATTGCGCAAGGTTTGTTGTACGTTTACTGAAAGCAATAAGCGGGCTTGAGTAAGCGCAGCATCATCATTGAGCACTTTGTGTTCATTATACCAGCCGTGGAATAAAGCTGCTAATTCTTTCAAGTAGTTACCCACCTGATGGGGTTCGCAGGCATTGGCAGCACGGGTCACAATTTCAGGATAGGCCGCCAGCTTGGCCAGAATTTCAGTTTCAGCCTCCAGTTCCAGCTTGGCCGCAAACTGACGCGCGTCAAGCGCATTAAAATTCACGCCTGTGCTGGCTGCTTTTTCCAGCATGCGGCAGATACGGGCATGCGCATACTGGATGTAATACACCGCATTGTCTTTGCTTTGTGAGACTGCTAAATCCAGGTCAAAGTCGATGTGCTGTTCAGATTTACGCATGACATAGTAGAAGCGCGCTGCATCGTTACCCACTTCTTTACGCAGGTCACGCAAGGTCACGAACTGGCCAGAACGGGAAGACATCTGTACCATCTCGCCGCCGCGCCATAAGCTCACAAACTGCACCAGTAAAACGGTTAGTTTTTTCGAGTCATAACCCATCGCATCAATAGCGGCTTTCACCCGGGAGATATAACCGTGGTGGTCAGAGCCCCAGATATCAATCAGGTCGGTATAGCCACGTTGTAATTTATTCAGGTGATATGCAATGTCTGAAGCGAAATAAGTGGTTTGACCATTACGGCGTTTGACCACGCGGTCTTTTTCATCGCCAAACTCAGTCGATTTAAACCAGATGTTGCCCTCTTGCTCATACAGATAACCACGCTGATCCAGTGTTTGCAGCGCTTCATCAATTTTTTCAGTTAAAGAGGCTTCGCTAAACCACTGGTTAAAGGTTACGCCAAATTCACCGAGGTCATCTTTAATGTCATCCAGAATGGCTTTTAAAGCCGCCTGATGGAATACGCGATAGCCTTCGCCAATTAAAGTTTGTGAATTGAAAATCAGACCATCAATGTGTTTTTCTTTGTCGCCAGACAGGACCACCTTGTTGCCTTCTGCATCCGGTTCAGCTGCATACTGCACATCTTCCGGTACATCTTTATAGACATCGGCCACTGGACGTACATAAGCATCACCATCCTGGTCGATAATGCTTTGCGCGATTTCTTTAACGTAATCACCCTGATAGGCATTTTTTGGGAACACCAGCTCCTGACCGGTCAGTTCCAGGTAACGTAAGTAAGTTGATGTTGCCAGAATATCCATCTGACGGCCGGCATCGTTCACATAGTATTCACGATCTACAGTCGCGCCAGTGGCTTCGAGCAGGTTGGCAACGGTCATGCCATAAGCGGCACCGCGACCATGACCCACGTGCAGGCTGGACGTCGGGTTGGCAGAAACGAATTCAACCTGAATGCGTTTGCCCGCGTTGACCTTGGTGCGACCAAACTGGTCTTGCTGTGCCTGGATTTGATCAAGAATGGCAAAACGCTGGTCGGCATTTAAGAAGAAGTTGATAAAACCCGGACCGGCAATTTCTGCTTTGCTGATATCTGCCACTTCTGGCAATGCAGCCAGAATTTTTTCGGCCAGATCACGCGGCTTCATGCCCGCAGCTTTAGAGGCAATCATGGCGATATTTGAGGCAAAGTCACCGTGGCTTCGGTCTTTGGTTCGCGTCAAATTACTGGTGTTGTTCCAGTCTGCTGGGAGGACACCTTCTGCTTGAAGGGATTGCACTGCATGTTCAAGAGCTGCTTGGATTGCCGTATTCATAATCAGTCGAAAAATAAATGTCGCAGAAAAACAGCAAATATAGCAAATTTCACTGTCTTTAGGTGAACCCATTTGTAGTGAATGAAGATTGTCCGACATTCTGCGCCATCTGTAGCCTGAAAATGCTAACATGGCCATGAAATAACCTGATCAATGACGGATTTGTCCCGCTGTAGGAGCATGCATGCACGCCAAACGTCCTGTAATTATCGCCAATATTCCTAAACTGCCAGCAAAATGGGCGGGCATTATTATGCCGCTGCTGCTGTCTGGCCTGATGAGCGGTATTATTTCAATGGTCAATATGCTGCGTGCGCTGGGCTGGGTCGAAGGGCTGATCACACTGTGGTTCCAGAACTGGATGATTTCCTGGGCCATTGCCTTTCCGGTGGTGCTGGTGGTGTTGCCGCTGGTGCGCCGGTTTACCGCGATGCTGGTGGATATGCCGGGCACACCCAAATAGTATTTAGCCCGATGTGCCAGACTCCTGACAGGACACCGGTTTACTCAGCAGATCGGCATTGCCATTCTGGAAGGTATAAAGCCGGGAGGCATTAAAAATCTTGATCACCTTGGCCTGCGCAATGGCTGCCTGGAAGCGTTTCAATGGCTCATCGGTATGTACATTAAAAGGATTGCCATAATTCTGATTGTCGAGCAGGAACTGGATCTGTCCGGCATTCGGATCATAAGCCTTTAACAATGTCTTGCCTTCGGCACTGCTCAGCGAGAAGGTTGGTCGCTGGCTGCTGATCTTGCAGTGCAGGGCCAGAGTCAGAATCACTCCATCCTGAGCCTTGTTTTTCAGCTGATAGCGTCCCAGCTGTTCATTTTCAATATAGACCCATTGTTGAGTGGGCATGCTGGCAGTAAATTTTTCCAGTTGTTCCAGGGTTTTTTTACTGATATCGACCACGCCATCTTTGTCGATTTCCGGTGCTTTGTCTTTAGCGGAGAATAAACCGGTCACCTGATCGCTGACTTTTTCAGTGGTATTGGAAAGGGTCTGGCAGCCGCCTAAACCCAGCACAGCGGCCAAACCGCCCAGTGCAATCCATGGCTTGATATACATGATTTTTAAATATGTCGTTGTGTTTTGCTCCAGAGCATACCCAAATTGAGGCCAATTGAAAAATCTGCACTGGCTGCATGTAACAGAAAAACAGCGAAAAACTACATCCAGCAGGGGCGGAGATTTGTAAGCTAAACAGGCAGGGGATTGATTTGGGCATAAAAAACCGCATTTTCGGCTTTGGTAAGGCCTTATGTCATGACTGGATGCCGGATTGGACAAATTTATTCAGTACCTAAATTATCCACAAATCATTATCAATTTTCTAAATACCCCATTGTCCTCAAAACGGGCTAAGCTAGCTTATCTCCCAGAGGAACTTTTGCTTTGAGCCTCCTTCTGGATCATCGAATAATGAGATCGGAAATGACATCAGCGAATTCAGCCACCAAAAAACCGCTTTACATCCCTTATGCCGGAAACACGCTTCTGGAGCTGCCTTTGCTTAATAAAGGCGGTGCATTTACAGAAGAGGAACGCCGCCATTTTAATCTCCACGGTTTACTTCCACATGCCATCGAGAGCATTGAAGAACAGAGTCAGCGCTCCTATCAGCAGTATGTGTCGTTTAACGATGCCATCAACAAGCATATTTATTTACGAAATATTCAGGACACCAACGAAACCCTGTTCTATCACTTAATTGAGCATCACTTAAGTGAAATGATGCCGATTATTTATACCCCAACGGTCGGTGAGGCCTGCCAGCGTTTTTCCGATATTTATCGTCGTCATCGTGGCATCTTCCTGGCCTATCCGGACCGCGGCCATATTGATGACATTCTGCAAAATGTGAACAAGAAAAACGTGAAGGTGATTGTAATCACTGATGGCGAGCGCATCTTAGGTCTTGGTGATCAGGGGATTGGCGGGATGGGGATTCCGATTGGCAAATTATCCTTATATACCGCATGTGGTGGGATCAGCCCGGCTTATACCTTGCCAATTACTTTAGATGTAGGTACTAACAACCCGCAACTGCTGGATGATCCAATTTATATGGGCTGGAATCAGCCGCGGATTACCGGCGATGAATACTATGCCTTTGTTGATGAAGTGATTGCCGCGATCCAGCGCCGCTGGCCAAAAGCGCTGATCCAGTTTGAGGATTTCGCTCAGAACAATGCCATGCCGTTGTTAAACAAATATCGTGACCAGATTTGCTGCTTTAATGATGATATTCAGGGCACCGCAGCCGTTTCGGTGGGCAGTTTAATTGCTGCCTCACGTGCCGCTGGTAAACAGCTGAAAGATCAGGTGGTAGCTTTCCTCGGTGCCGGTTCTGCCGGTAGCGGTATTGCCGAGCAGATTATTGCGCAGATGATGTATGAAGGTTTAAGCGATGCTGAAGCGCGTGCGCGGGTATTTATGGTCGACCGTTTTGGCCTGATTACTGAAAACCAGCCGAATCTGCTGGACTTCCAGCGCAAACTGGCGCAGCCGCCTGAACGGGTCGCAGCCTGGGGCAATGCCGATGACATGATTTCACTACTCGATGTAGTCAAACATGCCAAACCAACGGTACTGATTGGCGTATCAGGTCAGCCGGGGCTGTTTACCGAAGAAATTATTCGCACACTAACGGAAAATTGTGAGCGACCAATTGTAATGCCACTGTCGAATCCAACCTCACGGGTTGAGGCGGTGCCGGCTGATATCCTGCAATGGTCTGAAGGCAAGGCCCTCATTGCAACCGGTAGTCCATTTGCACCGGTGAATTATCATGGCAAGATTTATCATATCTCGCAGTGTAATAACTCCTATATTTTCCCGGGCATCGGTTTGGGTGTAGTCGCCTCCGGCGCGACCCGGGTCACGGATAGTATGTTGATGGCGTCGAGTAATGCACTGGCAGACTGTTCGCCGATGCTGCTCGATCCAGCAGCCGATCTGTTACCGGATTTAAATGAAATCCAGAAGGTTTCGAAAATTATTGCTTTTAAGGTGGCTAAAGCGGCGATGCTGGCCGGTGTAGCACCAGTAATCAGTGACGAGTTACTGGCAGAGGCGATTGAGGCGAATTTCTGGAAACCGGAATACCGCAGTTATCGCCGGATTACCTTTTAAAATATAGACAAACACCATAAGGAGCTTCGGCTCCTTTTTTGGGCAGCTGTTGATCGCAACTGGTCGGAAACAGGTGGTTTGTAGGCAAGAAATGAAAGCGGGAGGCTGGATTAAAAAATAAGCATTGTTTAGAATCGGGGCAAATTAAAACAATAGCTTTTATAACAATGATAATCCGTGTTCATATCCACACTGCCTTGGAGCAGGCCGGCCTCAGCCCACAAAAACGTGCCCTCCATATTCAATTTTCTCAGCCTGCCTTAAATGCCGATGTTTTCTTGCAGCGCATCGACGGTGAACACCAGCTCAATCAGGGCTTATGTGCTGAACTGATCTGTCTTTCGACCAATGCCCAGATTCCGTTAAAACAGTTTATCGGCGCGCAGGTCGCCGTCGATCAGGTCACTGATCAGGGCCAGCTGTTTCGCAGCAGCGGTATTATCACCGCAGCCGCGCAAGGCCAGAGTGATGGCTCTCTCACCCTCTATAAACTTACGCTAGAAGATTCAACCGCACTCTGGCATAAACGCCGTAACAGCCGCGTGTTTATGAATAAAAGCGTGCGCGAAGTCAGCGAAATTTTATTTAAAGAATGGCAAAACAAAAGCCCGCTCTTTGCTGCCAGCCTGACTCTGGACTTAACCGGACTGACCCAGGAACTGGATGTGCGTCCTTTTATCATGCAGTCCAATGAAACCGACTATGACTTTTTGACCCGGCTCTGGCGCAGTGAAGGCATTAACTGGCTGATTGATGAAGCCCAGTTACAGGTCTTACATTCCAGTAGCCCGATTCAGGCCCAGAAACTACGCCTGATTGATGACAACAGCCAGTATAGTGCCTTAAACCGCCGCAGCATCCGCTTTCATCGCTCCAGTGCCACCGAACAATTAGATAGCATCACCCAGTTGATTGCCCAGCGCAGCCTGCAACCGACTGCCGTACATCTGCAACGCTGGCAGTCAGACAGCCTCAGCCAGGAAGAAGGCGCCGGTTCTGTACAAAGCAAACACCAGCACAGCCACAATCAGGACAATGCCAGCTTAAGCCTGGAACAAGCCTGGCAGATCAGCCCGGCCTGGATGCAGGATTTAAATGGTGAAGACCAGGCCACCGCATCCTCTAATAACCAGCTGGACAAACTGAACCAGAACCTCAGTCACTACCACGACCTGCAATCCAAATACTTTAGTGCCCACTCCACCGTCCGTGATGCCCAGGTCGGCTACTGGTTTGAACTGAATGAACACCCGGAAATTGATCAGCACAGCGCAGCAGACAAAGAATTCTTAATTACCGGCAAACAGTTCTATAACCAGAACAACTTACCTAAAGACCTCAATCAGCAGATTAACCAGTTACTCAGTCAAAGCCACTGGCATAGCCATTTTAGTTTTCAACACGAACAACACCCGGATGAACGTCAAGGCAATACCTTAACCTTACAACGCCGCAATATCCGCACCGTACCCGAATATCATCCACTACAGCACCGACCGGCGGCTCATCCACAGCGCGCCCGGGTGGTGGGACCTGCTGGCGAAAGTATCCATGTCGATGAATGGGGCCGGATTAAAGTCCGTTTCCTGTTTACCCGCAGTGATGACCATCAGCATGATGGCGGGGCCGGCAGTAATGACAATGACACCGATTCCGCCTGGGTCGATGTACTGACGCCTTGGGCCGGAGAAGGCTACGGGGCACGTTTCCTGCCACGGATTAATGAAATTGTGGTGATCGACTTCTTTGACGGTAACATCGACCGGCCTTTCGTGGTTGGTCGTTTACATGAAGCAGAACGCTCGCCAACCCAATTCGACCAACAAGGCCAACTACCCGACACCAAAAAACTCAGCGGGATCCGCTCACAGGAAATTGAGGGCAGTGGCTTTAACCAGCTGCGCTTTGATGATACTCCGAAGCAGATCTCTGCCCAGCTGCAAAGTAGTCATGGCGCAACACAACTAAATCTAGGGAGCTTGAGCCATCCCAAAGCCAGCGCTGAAAGTGATGGCCGTGGTGAAGGTTTTGAGCTCAGAACCGATCAGTGGGGTGCAGTCCGTGCTGGAAAAGGGCTACTAATTTCCACCCATCCACAGGCACAGGCCGAAGGCAATCATCTCGATGCCAGTGAAGCCAAGAGTCAGCTAGAAAGCAGCCTGAACAATACCCAAGCCCTAAGTGAAGTGGCCAAAAACCAGCAGACCGATCCTTTAGAAGTTCTCGATAACTTAAAGAACTTCCTGGAACAGATCGAACAGCAGGATGAAAGCAAAGCCGCTGCTTTTAAACAGGCACTGATGGTTCTCAGCGCACCAAACTCTATTGCGTTGAGTAGCCAGCAAGATGTACATCTCTCTGCGGATGGTCAGATCAGCCACAGTGCCGGAGAGAGTATTAACCTGAGTACGCAGCAATCCCTGATTGCCCATGCCAGCCAGAAACTAAGTTTATTTGCAGCACAAGAGGGTGCACGTCTGTATGCTGGTAAAGGCAAGGTTGAGATTCAGGCACAGGGTGATGGGGCAGATCTTATTGCCAGGAAAGGGGTGCAGGTCATCTCCACAGAAGACAGGATTGAAGTTAAGGCGAGTAAAAAAATTATATTGGTCGCTGGAGGAAGTCAGATTGAGATTAGTGGTTCAGGTGTGTTGCCGACAACTGCTGGGAAGTTTGAGGTGAAAGCGGGGCAGCATCTGTTTTTACAGCCACAGAATGTGGTTGAACCGAAGATGAGCTTACCTCAGATGGCAACATTGTTTAGTAATCAAATCAATTATCAATGGAATAGCTCATCTGCAGGAGAAAAAGAAATTTTTGTGATTGATCAAACTGATGGAAAGCTTCTGAAAACCAATAAATCCATATTAAATGAACAACATCAATTGAGTACTTTTAGGTTCTATACGCCGCAGTCAACTGACTTTATTGCACTGGGCTTTAACTCTTTGCATACACATTTGAGTGGAGCATTGAGTGATGAACAGATTGATTATTTGCTCGAAGAAATAGAAGAAGATCAGGAGGATGAGGTGTCTACACACGAGGATATTGAATCATGAGTAAACTGGTGACCATTACCTCTAAGTTTTATGATAAATCTGGACGATATGTCAGAAATCTGAAGGTGAAATCACGTTATCAAAATTCATCGAGAGAGAATCTGAAGAAAACAGATACAGATGGCTTATTTGTCTTTCAAGCTTCTCCTAATCGGATGGTAGAAATTTTAGCAAAACCACCGAAGGCATCTGATTATACTGTGGTGAAGGTCATTAATTCTTCGACACTCTCCTCTTCAGAGCATCCTATAAAAATTCAGTTACCTAACACCATTGAAGAATATCGACAAATGAATAGTACGATTTCTCAGAATGGTTTGGTGGTAACACCTTTTCAAGTGGTGGATGTTCATGGAAAGATTATGGCTAATTTTCCGATACAAACACGACCAAAGGGAAAGAAAAGTTTTGAACGTATTACAGATGATCAAGGAAGAGTTGAAGTCACTGCTGTCCCATAGTTTGCTTTAAATAAAAAAACCTGAGTCCTAACAGTTAAAATATGAGTGCAAACAAACACTTTAACGACCAGGATTCAGGTTTTGTCACATCAGAATACCGTATTTCATGAGCTAATTAAACCTGTTGTGCGACAGGATTTTGAACAACTTGCTAAAGTACACCATGTTGGACAGAAATTTAGAGCGGCTTCCCGGTGGGATCAGTTTATTGCTATATTGATGTCTCAATTCTCTTGTAGGCAAAGTCTGAGAGATATTCAATCCAATTTGGAGTGCCAACAGGAAAAGCTGAGTCATCTCGGAGCAAAGTCTATTCCCCGAAGCACGCTGGCACGAATCAATGAGCAGCAGCCTGCTGCCTTGTATCAACAGCTATTTTACAAGTTGCTTAAATACTATGAACACTCAAAAGTAGCTCATAAATTTCGCTTTAAGAATCCCTTGTATTCCTTGGATGCCAGTCATATTGACTTGTCGCTTTCCTTATGTGAATGGGCCAAAGTTCACGACTCAAAAGCCAGCATGAAACTCAGTATAGGATTGAATCACAGCAATGATATTCCTGAGTTTGTTGCAGTTGAAAATGGCAAAGAAAATGACATGGTACAAGGCCGAAAATTCCAGTTTCCTGCTGGCAGCATTGTAGTTTTTGATAAAGGCTATGTCGATTACCAATGGTATGCAAATCTGACTGCTCAAAACATTGGATTTGTCACACGTTTTAGGCCTAAATCTGTGTATCAGGTGATCCAGCAACATCCAGTGCTTGAATCCAAAGGTATTCTAAAAGATGAAACCATTCAGCTGAATAGCGCACATGCCCTAAAAAGAAAAGCCCCAGTGTTAAGAAGAATTGAATATAGAGATCAGCAAAGTGGCAAGCACTTTAGCTTTCTCAGCAATAACTTTCATTTAGCCGCCTCCACCATTGCGGCGATTTATAAAGATCGTTGGAAAGTTGAGCTGTTCTTTAAGGCGATTAAGCAGAATCTCAAATTAAAAGCGTTTCTAGGCCGCAGCAGGAACGCAATTCAGACACAAATCTGGATTGCGATGATCGCCTATTTATTGGTGAGTTTCGCTCGACATTTAGGAAAAACAGGTTGGACAGTTCAACGTTTACTCAGAATAATTCAAGTGAATTTGTTTGAAAGAAGAACTTTAAAAGCTTTATTTTCACCCGATAAAATACCCATAAAACAAGAGGAAGCTCAAATGAGCTTCCTCTTGTGAAAAATTGTGGGACAGCAATGGAGTTGAAGTCCTCTCTTCGGCTAATCGTGATATTGAATTTTTAGCCTTAACATCGAATGATGAGTTTGTTTTAAAAAGATCGCTTAATTCAGGTAATGGCACAGAAAAACCTATTCTGATTCAATTAGATGAACCCTATGAAAAGTTTAAAAGTACTTCTACATTAACACTTGTAGATCGTGAAGGTAGTAATTACGTTATTGAAAAAACAAATATTGAGATGTTAATTGTAGCTACCGGGAAGAAAAAGGTTTATTCGATTTCCAATGGAAAACTGCCGTTAATAAGTATGGTTGGGCAGAGATTACAATTTACTGTACTCAAACCAGATGGAAAGCCTTTAGATCCAGTAAGTTATGTGGCCAAAAGAGTTAAAGAGGAAGCTATTAAATTACATCTAGATGTTGATATTGTTAAAGGTTTGACTGAAAAAAATGAGCCAATAATTGAGCAGAATATAAAGCTACATGATTGTGCATGTGGAAGAGATATCACTTTGGATGATTTAAAGGCTTTGGCAGTAGGAAGTACAAAGCACTTATCTAAATTTATAGCACCAATTAATGATTCATTTAAAATTTATAAAATAGATAAATGTATACAAAAGGCCTATTTTATTTCACAAACATTTTTAGAAACTGGTGAGTACAAGTATTTAGAAGAGCGAGTTTCGGCTGAATATGAAAAAAATAACTATGGTGGATATAAAGGAAGAGGGCTTATTCAATTAACTTGGAAAGATAATTATATTGCTTATGGTAAGTTTAAAGGTGAAGACTTTACAGGAGTAAATAGAGTTAAAATTTCTAGTCCTAAGTATGCTGTTGATTCTGCAGCATGGTTTTGGAGGAAGGGTAAAGCTAGAGACCTAAATGAACTTGCTTTAAAAAATGATTTGATAGGTGTTTCTGCAATAATTAATGGTGGTTTTAATCATTTTGATAATGATAATCATGGGGGTAGAGAAAATAGAAAAGCATATTTATTGAGAGCCTTTAAAATTTTAAAAGTTGGGAATTGTAAAATAATTGATCAATCTTTATTAAGTTCGTTAGATGATTTTAAATTAGAGAATAGTATAGTTAATGATATGGTTGGTGAGGTATTTGGTTGGGGGTTGTGGCATGACCCTGAATACAAGAAAATTGGATGTACAAAATCATTAAGTGAAGCAAGAAAAGGTTATGCAAGATTTATTGAACTTTCCAAGAATCAAAAATTTAAACCACCTAAGAGATATGGCTACACACAGGAAAGAGCAGAAGTATTAGCTAGGAGAAAATTAAGTGGTTAAAAAGCTTATATTTATAATAATTTATTTATTTTCAATGATATCTTGTGCAAAAACAAGTGAAACACTTATATCTGAAGTATACTATTGTCTAAAGGATGATACATCGAAGATAGAAATTGCTTTTGATAGATACAACTCTAGAATAATCCATAGACCTTTTACTTCCTTTCATAAGTTAAAGGAAGTAAAAACTGTTATTTATGATGATGAGTCAAAAGCATTGGAAACAACCTATAAAGAATTAGAGGATAATAGAGAGGTAGCCAGTTTTACGTTTATCTCAAAAGGTAATGAATTTTGGGGGGCAACATATACGCCAATTAATAAAGAAGTTAAAGATCTCGATGAAACTAGATTTAATTTAAATAAAATTAACGCAACCTGTTTTTGAAATTAATATTTAATTTAAATATCACTCTGAGAAATTAAACGCTAGCTGATAACTTTAAATTATTACTAAAAAAGCCGACTCTCGTCGGCTTTATAAATTATCCTTCCAGCACTGTTTCCAGCAACTCTTCACTTGGAGCGAAGTAGTAAGCGCCATCTAAAGCGGTGACAAAATGCAGTAAACGGTCATGAATACCATCTCCCGAGGTGCCAAACATACGCTCAAGCATCGCATCCAGAATGGTTAAATCCTTGGTATAGGCAATAAAGAATAAGCCTTGGTCACCTTGCCCATCCCCATACGGTAGGGAATGACGCAGAATTTCCATTTCTTCACCTTCATCATCTTCAACTACGGTACGGGCGACGTGGGCATTGTCAGGTTTCACCTCATCATCCAGCTCAATCGACTCAAGTTTGGTGCGACCCATCACTTGTTCTTGTGCATCGACTTTCAGACGTTTCCATTTATCTAAATCATGTGCATAACGCTGGGCAAAGACAAAGGAACCATCTTCAAAAATGCCGGCATCTTCGCCCAGTAAAGCGACTTCAGCACGGTCATCCGGGAATTGCGGGTTTTCTGTGCCATCAATAAAGCCGGTCATGTCGCGGCCATCAAAATAGCGGAAGCAGACCCGCTCATCCAGAACATCAACCTGATCCTGAATACCCTCAAAGAAAGACTGGCTCAGGGCAAAACAGATATCCGCACGGGCACTGGCAATATGAATGAGTACATCTGCCGGTACGACAGGCATCTGGAATGCGCCTTCAATCGGTTGTAACTGCTTAAAGCCAGCTGGAGTTTGGGAGTACAGTTGTGCCCAAAGTTCAGGTCCAAAGGCCACGGCAGTTTTAATTTGTGCATGAGGATGCTGGGTAATCAGGCGATCACGGGTATTAAAAAGATCAGCTAATTTTTCTTTTAATTGCTCAAGAGTTAAATCTTTTAAACGTAAAACAATAAAACGGGCATGATCTGAAGGTAATGGCAAGATTACAGATTGAGCTGTCATTCATGGCTCCTAAGTTTTTAATAATCAATCACTAAAACTATTGTGCCTGAACCGGTAGCAGCTTAACAGTCTCTGGATCAGATTTTTATTGCCTCTTTACTGCGCACTTAAAAGATGAATCGTCATATAATAATCTGTCATTTTTGTGGTGAATTACCATGTCTTATCAGATTTGGCTGGCCTATATGCTGGCCTGTTGGGTGATTAGTGTGTCGCCGGGCGCAGGTGCGATTGCCTCGATGTCGAGTGGGCTGAATTACGGTTTTCGTCATGGTTACTGGAATGCCATCGGGCTGCAACTGGCGCTGCTGGTACAGATTGCGATTGTGGCGGCCGGCGCGGGCGTGCTATTTGCGACCACGCCTTGGGCTTTTCTGGCAGTGAAATGGTTCGGGGTAGCGTATCTGCTGTATCTGGCCTATCTGCAATGGAAAGCGCCGGTACACTCGATTGAAATCCGGCAGGATTTACCACAGAAATCAGCTGGACGACTGCTGCTGAACGGTTTTCTGGTGAATATGAGCAATCCGAAAGCGATTGTATTTTTGCTGGCTGTCTTGCCACAATTTCTGGATTTATCCAAACCGCAGTGGATTCAATATCTGATTATGGCAGCAACCATGATTACGATTGATCTGATTGTGATGGCGGGCTATACCGGCCTGGCAGCTAAGGTTTTAAGATTGTTAAAGTCACCGCGTCAGCAGAAAGTCATGAACCGGACGTTTGCCGGTCTGTTTGCTGGTGCTGCATTTTTATTAAGTCTGGTGCATCAGTAATAGATGTTGATTTTCCCCTCTCAATGATAAAGAGGAGAGGGCTAGATGGAACCTTTCGGTTGATTGTTTAGGCCAGTTTTTTAAATTTCTGCATGGTAAAGATCAGGGCAAAAATCACCGCCATGGTCAGCACAATAGTCAGACCGGTCGAGGTATTTAAGCCGGCGCTGGACCATAAACCAACCGTTACCCCAATTTGTGCAATCACAAAAGCCCAAATCACCATCTGTTTCGGAGAATGCGCCAGCAGTCGTGCCGTGAGCGCCGGAATCACCAGCAGCGCACCCATCAATAGCGAGCCGACCGCGCGTAATGCCAGAACCGTAAACAGGGCCAGCAGCAACATAAAAATCAGACGTTGCCACTGGGCATGAATACCTTCACTGGCAGCAATATCCGGATCAATGGCAATCTGAATCTGGGTTTGCCAATACTTATATAGAACCAGCAGTGCACCGACAATCACCAGCGCAAAGATGGGTAAATCAGCCCAGGAGATCGTGAGCAGATCACCAAACAGGTAGCTGAGCAGTTCCGGGCGCAGGCTTGGAATGTGCTGGATAAACAGTAGACCGGAGCAGAGCAGGGTCGCAGAGCATAAGGCCAGCAGGGCATCATTCGGTAAGCGCGGATCATGCAGAATCCAAAGAATACCAACCAGTAATAAGGCTAAAAATGTAACGCCCATCCACAGCGGTAAGCTCAAGGCGCCGGCAATGGCCACGCCTAATAAGGTGCCATGTGCCATGGTATCGGCAAAAAAAGACATCCGGCGCCACAGCATCAGACAGCCGAGTGGCGCGGTCAGAAACACCAGTAAAGTGCCCATGATCCAGGCCGGAAGTAATAACGATAACCAATCCATCATGGTTTAGACTTCCGGTTCAGGGTGAATATGGGGACGGGAATCATGCTGACACGGCTCGGCATGGTCGCCATGCGCACAATGATCATGATGATGCTGATAGAACACCCGGTTGGTGCCAAAAATGGCCTGATATTCCGGATGCTGCTGCACGCTTTCGGGCAAGCCGCTACAGCAAATGTGTTTATTTAAACATACCACCCGATGCGTGCCTTGCATGACCCATTGCAGATCATGTGAGACCATCAGCACGGCACAGCCATATTTTTCTGGTAGGCTACGCACATAGTCATACAGCTCGGCTTCCGACTGGATATCCAGCCCCTGCATTGGTTCATCCAGCACCAGCACATCGGGTTGGCGCAATAAGGCGCGGGCCAGTAATACCCGCTGCCGTTCACCACCTGACAATTGCTGCACTTTGGAATTTTCCAGCTTGGCAATGCCGGTGTCGCGGATAATTTCTGCTTTTAAAGCGCTGCTACATTTTTCTAAAGCCAGCAGATCCTTGACTCTTAACGGCAAGCTATGCGAAGGATTGAATTTCTGCGGTACATAGGAGAATTTCAGTTTTTTAGCGGCCAGTACTTTGCCAGCCGTGGGTTTGACAATACCGAGCATGACTTTAATCAGCGTCGATTTGCCGGCACCATTCGGACCAATCAGCGTGACAATTTCTTTCTCATACAAAGAGAAATCGACCTGTTTTAAAATATCACGCTCATCAATCCGGACTTGAATCTGTTCAAGACGAATCAGCGGCGCAGGACTTAGCGTTTGCTGGCGCAGTGCTGACATAAACCAGAAATCTCGATAATACTGTGATGGGCGGTGAAGTGGTCCGAAGCCGACAGCTCTGCCAGTTGCTGCAGTAAACCCTGCGCAGAAGCTTCTTTGACCACTTTGCATTCGGTGCAAATTAAAAACGCCGCCTGATGGCCTTCGCGCGGATGGCAGCAGGGAATATAGGCATTAATAGAAGTTAAACGGTGAATCAGCCCTTTTTCTAATAAAAAGTCGAGGGTGCGGTACACGGTTGGTGGTGCCGCCGGACGATCTGACTCACTTTTAATTTTGGCCAGCAGGTCGTATGCCCCCATCGGGCCCGAGGCATTTAAAATCAGTTCCAGCACTTCACGACGAAGTGGGGTCAGGCGAGCACCTGTGGCGGCACAGAGACTTTCGGCTTCAGCAAGACGCTGCTCAATATTTTGATGGTCGTGCACGCCATGTAATGCATCATGATGTTCATGAGAACATAAGCTCATAGCTACCCCAAGGAAATGTAGGAGGAAAATCGGACATTAAATTTTAACATGAAGTATAGTCAGATTCGATTATACATAGGTATTTTTGTTATTTTGTTATAATATAACATCTATCCTGTTTTATGATTTTGCGCTCATGTCCCGTTTTTTCGCCTTCTGTGCTCTGGCTTTGTTCAGTACCTTGAGTTGGTCTCAAAGTCTTGTTATTTCGACACAGCCGATTTATCTGATTGCCAAGGAAATTACACAAGGCATAGAAACCCCGATCTTATTATTGGCCGACCAGACCGGACATGATGTCAGTTTGACTCCTGCACATCGCAAGACCATTCAGGATGCAGGTCTGGTGATCTGGCTGGGCAAAGCGCATGAAGCGCCTCTAGAAAAACTGTTCAGCAATCAGAGCAAAGCTATTTCATTGCTAGATTCTGGCATTTTGCAAACGCTACCACAGCGTAGCCCTCGTGGTGCAGCATTAAAAGATACGGTCGACTCGCATGTCTGGCTTGATCCGAACAATGCCATTCGTATTGGCTTTTTTATTGCGGCCTTGCGTTCCCAGCAGGTGCCTGAGCAGCGTGAACAGTACTGGGCCAATGCCCGTGCCTTTGCCCAAGAGCTGCTCCTGACCGCAGACAAGTTTAAAAGCAAAGCCTCGGCCAAAGCCTACTGGTCTTATCATGATGCCTATCAATATCTGGAACGTCCGCTGAATCTGAAGTTTGCCGGCGCACTGACCCATGATCCGCATGTCGCTCCGACGGTGGCGCAAATTAAATATATGAATGATCATCGTCCAAACACGAAAATGTGTTTACTGGCCGAAGGTCATGCCAGCAAGAGCCAGTATCAGCGCCTGAATCCGATTGTGTTTCAAATGGTCGACGAAAGTATGAGTGGGGCAGGGGACTTTGTGCAGGCCTGGCAGAAATTGGCTACCCAAACGCAAAAATGTGTAATAAATGCGCAAAAATAGCGCGTTTTGGCGGCAAATTTGAATTATGACAATACGGTTACAGTTGTGCAAAAAAATACGACTAAGATCGGGAAAAGATTGCATGTTCAGGGGTGTAACTCTATAATGCCTGCGATAAAAAACGATCATCAGTTAAACTTGTCAAGCATTTATGCTGTGAGTGGAAAGTAAATGAGCCGAACTAGTCGCTTGATTGACCGACGATTAGCGAAAGCTTTGGTCTTCTTGCAAGCATTCATGATACCTGTTGCTGCATTGATTGCCTGGATATTCAAAGATGCTACAGCCGCCTTGAGTGCCGCACTTGGTGCATTGGTATGTTGGGTTGCAAGTTGTTATTTTTCCTGGCAGTCGTTCCGCGCAGCAGGCGCGAGAGCATCTAAACAAGTTCTGTCGAACATGTATAGGGGCATGCTCGGTAAGTTTGCGATTGTGATCGTAGGATTCATTTTAATTTTAAGCAATGTCGAGCCGTTGTCTCCGGTTGCATTGTTTTGTGGTTTTATTCTCGTTCAGGCCATGTCGTGGGTCGCTCCGTTTTGGGTGTCACGTCTACAAAAACGAGTATAGGCGCAGCAAAAATTGAAAAGTTTTTAGGAGATGAGCGAGATATCAAGCAGCACGCGATATTCGTTCCCTCTTTTGTTTTTGACATTGACCAGGTGTGATTTATGGCTGCTGAAGAACATGCCCTTACTTCGACCGAGTATATCAAGCATCACTTGACCAACATGACGTACGGCAAAATGCCAGACGGTTCATGGAAGTTGGCTGAGTCTGCTGAAGAAGCTCAACAGATGGGGTTCACTGCTATTCACTTGGATTCAATGGGTTGGTCTATCGGACTTGGTCTGATCTTCTGTTTATTGTTCTGGATTGTCGCGAAAGCTGCAAATTCAGGCGTGCCTGGTAAATTCCAGTCAGTAATTGAAGTGATTATCGAGTTTGTAGATTCAAGTGTACGTGATACCTTCCATGGGAAGTCTCGATTAATTGCACCCTTAGCATTAACCATTTTCGTGTGGATTTTCCTCATGAACTTGATGGATTTAATCCCTGTTGACTTTATTCCTTATGTAGCTCAACAGGCGATTGCATCTATGCTGGGTGTGGACCCTCATCAGGTTTACTTTAAAATTGTTCCGACTACAGATCCAAACATTACCTTAGGTATGTCTATTTCTGTATTCTTCTTAATTATTTTCTATAGTATTCGTGAGAAAGGTGTTGGCGGCTTCGTTGGTGAGTTGGCACTTAACCCATTTAACCCAAGTAATCCAGTTGCTAAAGTGCTTTTAATTCCATTCAACTTATTGTTGGAATTGACTACTTTCTTGGCGCGACCAGTTTCATTGGCTCTACGACTGTTCGGTAACATGTATGCGGGTGAGTTAATCTTCATTCTTATCGCGTTATTACCGTTCTGGATCCAGTGGGCATTGTCTGTGCCTTGGGCGATTTTCCACATTTTGATTATTACGCTACAAGCATTCATTTTCATGATGTTGACAATCGTGTACATGAGCATGGCAAGCGAAAAGCATTAATGGTATGGCCTAACTGTCATCGGGCGGTTGGGCACACAATTTTTTAACTTAATTTGGTATAAAACCTAACCTCTGAGGAATTTTTCATGGAACTCACTTTAGGTCTAGTTGCAATTGCATCTGCTATCTTGATCGCTTTCGGTGCTTTAGGTACTGCGATTGGTTTTGGTCTTTTGGGCGGTCGCTTCCTTGAAGCTGTTGCACGTCAGCCAGAATTGGCTCCACAACTTCAAACTCGTATGTTCTTAATCGCGGGTCTTCTTGATGCTGTGCCTATGATCGGTGTTGGTATTGGCTTGTTCTTCATCTTCGCTAATCCATTTGTAGGTTAATCAGCTTAATTCCCAAAAATCCACTATTTGAGGAATAGCAATGAATATCAACCTCACATTGATTGGCCAAGCGATTGCATTTGCGATTTTCGTCGCATTCTGCATGAAGTTTGTATGGCCACCACTAATCAATGCGATTAGTGAGCGTCAGCGTCGCATCGCTGATGGCTTAAATGCTGCTGAAAAAGCAAAAGCTGACCTTGCTGATGCGCAAGCACAAGTTAAGGCAGAGCTAGATGCAGCGAAAGCACAAGCGGCTCAATTGATCGAACAAGCGAACCGTCGTGCAGCACAATTGGTCGAAGAAGCGCGTACTCAAGCATCTGCTGAAGGTGAGCGTATCCGTCAACAGGCGAAAGAAGCTGTTGATACTGAAATCAATGCTGCTCGCGAAGAATTACGTCAACAAGTCGCTGCTTTGGCAGTTGCCGGTGCTGAGAAAATTCTTAGCCAGCAAGTTGACGCAGAAGCTCACAATGCCATGCTGAACCAGCTGGCTGCTAAACTTTAAGCGAGGCGAAATATGGCTGAACTCTTGACGTTGGCACGCCCATATGCGAAAGCAGCATATGCTTATGCCTCTGAGCAAAGTGCAACTGACAGTTGGTCACAAGCACTAGCATTGCTCAGTGCTGCGGTACAAGACGAAGCATTTTCAGCTTACTTAAATCGCCCTGAGCTTACTCCTGCAGAGCAGGTGAGTGTTTTTGCAAAAGTTTTAGGTGAAGACCAGACTGCAGCATTGTCAAACTTTTTGACTTTGCTTGCTGAAAATGATCGTTTGTCTTTAATGCCTGAAATTCAAGCAGAATATGAACAGCTCAAATCACAGAATAACAACAATGTGGACGTCGTAATTGAATCGGCTTTCCCATTGTCTGCTGACCAGGAACAAGTGTTGAAAGCGGCGCTGGAAAAGCGTTTCAACAGCACGGTTTCTATTGTAGTAGAAGTCAACCCGGCGTTAATCGCGGGTGTTGTTATTCGTGCAGGCGACCAAGTGATAGATGATTCTGCGCTTAACAAGCTTGAAAAAATGCGGACTCGTCTTCTTGCGTAATTGCATATAAGAAGACTGAACTTTAAAAAGATTGAGGTATAGCGCAATGCAACAACTGAATCCATCCGAGATCAGTGCGCTCATTAAACAGCGTATCGGCGATCTGGACACCAGCGCGACCGCTAAAAACGAAGGTACCATTGTTATGGTATCCGACGGTATTGTGCGCATTCACGGTCTTGCTGATGCAATGTACGGTGAAATGATCGAATTCGACGGCGGCTTATACGGTATGGCACTGAACCTAGAACAGGATTCAGTGGGCGTCGTTGTTTTAGGTAACTACTTAGGCCTTCAAGAAGGTCAAAAAGCTCGTTGTACAGGTCGTGTATTAGAAGTTCCGGTTGGTCCAGAACTTTTAGGCCGTGTCGTAGATGCTTTGGGTAACCCAATTGATGGTAAAGGCCCAATTGATGCGAAATTAACTGATGCTGTAGAAAAAGTAGCACCAGGCGTAATTTGGCGTCAATCAGTGGATCAACCTGTACAAACTGGTTATAAATCAGTAGATACAATGATCCCAGTTGGCCGTGGTCAGCGTGAGTTGATCATTGGTGACCGTCAGACTGGTAAAACAGCTATGGCGATCGATGCGATCATCGCTCAGAAAAACTCTGGCATTAAGTGTGTATACGTAGCAATTGGTCAAAAACAATCGACTATCGCGAACGTAGTACGCAAGCTGGAAGAAACTGGCGCTATGGCGTATACCACTGTTGTAGCAGCAGCTGCAGCTGATCCAGCAGCAATGCTGTATCTGGCGCCTTATGCTGGCTGTACAATGGGCGAATACTTCCGTGATCGTGGTGAAGACGCGTTAATTATTTATGATGATTTGTCTAAGCAAGCTGTTGCTTACCGTCAAATTTCATTGCTTCTTCGTCGTCCACCAGGTCGTGAAGCTTACCCAGGTGACGTATTCTATCTACATTCACGTCTACTTGAACGTGCTTCTCGCGTATCTGCTGACTATGTTGAGAAATTCACTAACGGTGAAGTTAAAGGCCAAACTGGTTCATTAACTGCATTGCCGATTATTGAAACTCAAGCAGGTGACGTATCTGCATTCGTACCGACTAACGTAATTTCGATTACTGATGGTCAGATCTTCCTTGAAACATCATTATTCAACGCGGGTATTCGTCCTGCGGTGAACGCCGGTATTTCTGTATCGCGTGTTGGTGGTTCGGCTCAAACGAAGATCATCAAAAAATTGTCTGGTGGTATCCGTACCGCTTTGGCGCAATACCGTGAATTGGCAGCGTTTGCTCAGTTCGCTTCTGACCTTGACGAAGCAACTCGTAAGCAACTTGAACATGGTCAACGCGTAACTGAGTTAATGAAGCAGAAACAATATGCGCCTTACTCAATTGCTGACCAGGCTGTTTCAGTTTATGCATCTAACGAAGGCTACATGGCTGACGTTGAAGTGAAGAAAATCGTAGACTTTGATGCTGCGTTAATTTCTTACTTCCGTTCAGAGCACGCTGCGTTAATGCAACAAATCGATGAAACTGGTGATTACAACAAAGACATCGAAGCTGCAATCAAAGCAGGTATTGAAAGCTTTAAAGCGACTCAAACTTACTAATTTAGCACTTTGCTAATTAGTGTTGGTTTGGTTCACGGATCAACCTTCGAGGGCTCGAAAGGGCCTTCGAATACTAGGTTAAGCGTATGGCAAACTTAAAAGAAATTCGCGCCAAAGTAGCTAGTATCAAGAGCACGCAGAAGATTACTCGAGCGATGCAAATGGTAGCTGCTTCTAAGATGCGTCGTGCGCAAGAGCGCATGGCTCAAGGCCGTCCGTATGCCGAAAATATGCACCGTGTAATTGCTCATTTGGTACAAGCGAATCCTGAATATAAACACCGTTATATGGTTGAACGTCCTGTGAAGCGCGTTGGCTATATCATTGTTTCTTCAGATCGTGGTTTGGCAGGCGGTTTGAACATTAACTTGTTCAAAAAAGTGGTCAAACACGTACAACAGCAACAAGAGCAGTCAATTGAAGTTCAATTTGCTTTAATTGGTCAAAAAGCGGTTTCGTTTTTTAAAAACTACGGCGGTAAAGTACTAGGTGCAACTACAAACGTAGGTGATACACCAAGTCTTGAACAGTTATCTGGTTCTGTACAGGTGATGTTAGACGCTTATGATAAAGGCGAGTTAGATCGTATTTATCTGGTGTCCAACGGCTTTGTCAATGCCATGACTCAAAATCAAAAAATCGAACAGCTTGTTCCTTTAGCAGCTGCTGAAGAAGACAAGACCCTGAACCGTCAATACGGTTGGGACTATATCTATGAACCAGAAGCAGAAGAACTGCTGAATGGTTTATTGGTTCGTTATATTGAGTCTGTGGTGTATCAAGGTGTGATTGAAAACATCGCTTGTGAGCAATCTGCACGTATGGTCGCAATGAAAGCTGCGACAGATAACGCAGGTGAGCTTATCAAGAACCTACAACTTATTTATAACAAGCTGCGTCAAGCCGCGATTACTCAGGAAATTTCTGAGATCGTTGGTGGTGCCGCTGCCGTTTAACATTATTTTGAATTGAGGAGACAGCAATGAGTAGCGGTCGTATCATTCAGATCATCGGCGCGGTTATCGACGTCGAGTTTGAACGCAACAGCGTTCCTAAGATCTATGACGCTCTTCACGTTGATGGCACTGAAACTACTTTAGAAGTTCAGCAACAACTTGGTGACGGCGTTGTACGTACAATTGCGATGGGATCTACTGAAGGTCTTAAACGTGGTTTGAACGTAACTAACACTAACGCGCCGATCTCTGTACCAGTAGGTACAGCGACACTTGGTCGTATCATGGACGTTCTTGGTCGCCCTATCGACGAAGCTGGTCCAGTTGCAACTGAAGAGCGTTTACCAATTCACCGTCAAGCGCCTTCTTATGCAGAACAAGCGGCTTCTACTGACCTTCTAGAAACTGGTATTAAAGTCATCGACTTACTATGCCCGTTCGCGAAAGGTGGTAAAGTTGGTCTGTTCGGTGGTGCCGGTGTTGGTAAAACTGTAAACATGATGGAGTTGATCAACAACATCGCGAAAGCGCATTCAGGTTTATCTGTATTCGCTGGTGTTGGTGAGCGTACTCGTGAAGGTAACGACTTCTATCACGAGATGAAAGACTCTAACGTTCTTGACAAAGTAGCAATGGTCTACGGTCAGATGAACGAGCCACCAGGTAACCGTTTACGCGTAGCGTTGACTGGTTTGACTATGGCTGAGTACTTCCGTGATCAAAAAGACGAAAACGGTAAAGGCCGTGACGTACTATTGTTCGTTGACAACATCTATCGTTATACACTAGCGGGTACTGAAGTATCAGCACTTCTAGGTCGTATGCCATCTGCAGTAGGTTACCAACCGACTCTTGCAGAAGAGATGGGTGTTCTTCAAGAACGTATTACATCTACTAAGTCTGGTTCTATTACGTCAATCCAAGCGGTATACGTACCTGCCGATGACTTAACAGATCCATCGCCTGCAACTACGTTCGCTCACTTGGACGCAACTGTTGTATTGAGCCGTGACATCGCTTCTCAAGGTATTTACCCTGCGATCGATCCACTTGACTCTACTTCACGTCAGTTAGATCCACTTGTAGTAGGTACTGAGCATTACGAAATCGCTCGTTCAGTTCAAAACGTTCTTCAACGTTACAAAGAATTGAAAGACATTATCGCAATTCTTGGTATGGACGAATTGTCAGAAGAAGACAAACTTACTGTATACCGTGCACGTAAGATCCAACGTTTCTTCTCTCAACCGTTCCACGTAGCTGAAGTATTTACTGGCGCGCCTGGTAAACTTGTACCGCTTAAAGAAACGATTCGTGGCTTTAAAGGTCTTCTAGCTGGTGAATACGATCACATCCCAGAACAAGCGTTCTATATGGTTGGTGGTATTGACGAAGTGATTGCTAAAGCCGAGAAACTTTAATTAGCTACCTAATTTAGGAGGTTCTCATGGCGACTATGCAATGTGACGTTGTAAGTGTTCAGGAGTCTTTGTACTCTGGCACTGTAACTATGCTAATTGCAAAAGGTGCTGGCGGTGAGTTGGGTATTATGCCTGGCCACGCTCCGCTGGTAACTTTGCTCCAACCTGGCGCGATCCGCGTTATTTTGGAAAATGGTACAGAAGAATTAATCTATGTATCTGGTGGTGTTCTAGAAGTTCAACCGCACGTTGTTACGGTTCTTGCAGATACTGCAGTCCGTGCAGAAAACTTGGATGAAGCGGCAATTATTGAAGCGCGTAAACACGCTGAACAATTGCTGGCGAATCAAAAGAGCGATTTGGACGCTGCTGCTGCTTTGGCTGCTTTGGCAGAAACTGCTGCACAGTTGGAAACGATCCGCAAAATCAAAAACCGCGCAATGTAATTGCTGGTTTAAGATTGAAGAAACCACCCGAAAGGGTGGTTTTTTTATGAATACTATTTAATGGAATATATTAGTAAATAACTTATATATTTGTTATATCTCATGCTCTTAAAAAATAAATAAGGGGAATTTGGGGTGTCAAATAAAATTATTTTACCGCTATTATTATCATTAGGTTTTGTTGGTTGTGCTTCGGTTCCGAAAGCAGATCCACAAGCAGTGCAGCAACAAAAAAAGATTCAAGCGCCACAAGCAGGTCAAGCAGGAATCTATGTGTACCGCTCGAATAGCGTTGTAGGTGCAGGACTCAAGAAAGATATTTGGGTTAATGGTGAGTGCTTGGGTGAAACTGCACGTGGTGTTTATTTTTATACAGAGGTAGAAGGTGGTAAAACACATATTGTGTCTACAGAATCAGAGTTTTCTCCTAATCACCTGAACGTAACTACACAAAGTGGGAAAAACTATTATGTTCAACAATACATTAAACCAGGTGTATTTGTTGGTGGTGCAAACGTAAAATTGGTTGATGAGACTGAAGGTCAGCAGGCGATTGAAAAATACAGTTTGGCAGTAGGCGGCAAATGTTCTAAGCCTTCTATTCAACTTCCTAAATAATAATTTCCACATCTGTGTTTGCGGTTGCTGCAAGGTGTAAATCGCAAACACTTGCTTTTGATCTAAAGACTTTCATTCATCTTTACTTAACCCAGCTCTATATCCATTTTTCCAAACTCTGATAATTTCATTGTTTAATTTTTCATAAAAATAGCCTGAAACATGCCAAGCTGTTCTCATAAAAATAGAATTTAGAGCTGTTCAGGATATTCCTTATGCTCACCACCCTGATAAGTCGCAAAACGTGGCTGCTTGCGTTCAAACACCGGTGCCGGACTCGGCCATGGCCATTCACCAAAATGGGTGTCGCGGTAACGTTTAAAGGCAGCGTTCAGTTCATCTTCACTATTTAGTACAAACGGTCCGCGCATGGCTACCGGTGCACCAATTGGCTCACCTTCAAGCCATAGAATCCGGGATTCAAGTAGTCCGCCTTTTAAATGAATCTCGACATCCGGTTTTAGTTCGGCCAGATGTTTCACGTCCATCTGCTGACCTTCAAGCTCTAAACTCTTACCCTGATAGAAATAACAGAAGCGGGTCGAACTGGCGCTGGTGGCTGGAATGGTCACTTCAGCTTCGGGCGCTAAGGTAATCAGGTAAATATTCACCTTGTTTTCAGCCGGCGCTGCCCATGAATGAGGTGGGCGTGGCAGGGCATCGGTTTCTTTAAACTGGCCGGAAATTACCCGGATATCAGCTTTCTGGCCTGCCGCATTGGCTTCAATTACATGCGGAATCTGCTCGCGCCATAACATTTTATAATCAGCTGGCTGTTGCTTCTGCTCAGGCGATGAATTAAACCAGATCTGGAACAGTTCCATTGGGTTGGCTTGGTCTTCATGCACGAGTGGAAACATCTCGCAGTGTTCGACTCCATTGCCGGTGGTCAGCCATTGCACATCTCCAGCGGCATAGCGACCGGCATTGCCGAGTGAATCAAAATGATCGACCACGCCTTGTTCCACTAAGGTAATGGTTTCAAAACCGGTATGTGGGTGCTCAGGGAAACCGGGCACCACATCGCCATAATACATATTGTATTCTTTATTTTGTGGTGACGTTTGCGGACCCAGTTGGGCATTGCCAGCCGGAAAATGATCCAGATGATGGGCACAGAAGATAAACGGATCTTTCAGATCTAAACGGAATGTCACCGGTACAACAGAATAAATCAGTGGATGCTGCATGGCAGACCTCTTATTTTTAAATGAACGCATTATTTTTTTAAATTTTAACCATCAGGATTAGCTCAAAAAGCTATCTCAATTAAGCAGACTCACCACCCAGATGGGCAGTGAGCCTGAAAATCAGGATTCAGTTGCTGCCTGATTTTCAGTGTCAGTGTTTGCGCTTTCAGTATTTTCAGAATTCTCTGACTGTAACAGGATGCTGGCCAGTTTCACCATTTCAGACTGTACCGTGCCCATCTGCTGCTGAATTTTGGCAAAGTCGACTTTGCTGAGATCAATCTGGCCATTTAAAAACGGCGAAGCCAGAACCTGTTCATTGGCTTGCAGAATGTTCTGGCGAATATTGTCAATTTCCTGACTTTTTAAATTCAAACTGTTTAAGGCGCTATTAAAGCCTTGTAACTGCTGTTGCAATTTGCTGGCTGCAGTTTGTAGCTGTTGATGATCCTGACTGTTGATGGCCTGTTGTAGCTCGGTCTGGGTCTGGCGTAACTGCTCGACATACTCACCGGCTTTCAGCTGCATATCAGCCACATCGCGCACAATATAAAACATATTGCCACTTTTTAAATCGGCTTGTGGCGCTGGGCTTTGCTGCTGGGAGGTGATTTCGGTATCCGGATCGGCTTCCGAAACCGGAGCGCTGGGCTGGTCACAGCCGACCAGCAGTAGACCTGAGCTCAACAGACCCAAGGGCAGGAGAAAATGGGAAAAGGCGCGTTTCATGGCAAGATCAATCACAATTTTTTATCTTGCAGTTTAATATAGGGGCTTTAATTAAATAAAAAACAGATTGTTGCAAAGCAATAACAATTTTCCAGGACAAGCAGGCGGTGTGATTAGCGTGGCTTATGGATGTCTAGATCTATAAAAAAGAGGGCCGCAACCCTCTCTGTTACTGCAAACAATTAACGCGCCAGTTCGGCATTAATTGCGTCTACAATACGTGGGTCATCGGCCTGAATGTCTGGGGCAAAACGTGCCACCACTTCACCTTCTTTATTGACCAGGAATTTTTCGAAGTTCCACAGCACTTCAGGTGGTTCATTTGGGGTCAGACCATAATCCACCAGATCTTTCCACCATGGGCCTTCACCAATCCGTTCTGGAATGGCCTGGGTCAGACGAGCATATAGCGGATGTTTATCTTCACCCACCACTGAAATTTTGGCGAATAACGGGAAATCTGCCTGATAATTCAGCGAACAGAACTGCTGGATTTCTTCATTGCTGCCGGGTTCCTGCGCCAGAAAGTCATTGGCCGGGAAACCGAGAATTTCCAGACCTTGTTCTTTTTTCTGCTGATAAAGCTTTTGCAGACCTTCATATTGCGGCGTCAGACCGCATTTAGAAGCCACGTTTACAATCAGCAGCACCTTGCCTTGATACTGGTTCAGTGTGGTTTCTTCACCCTGAATGGTCACGACCGGAATGTCATATACAGATGCCATGTGTTTATCCTAAAGTGATTTATTGTCGTTCTCTGTTGTAACGGGCTTTGCCCAATCCCGCAAGACCTATTGCTGCGGCTTTTGGCAGATTTTTGTATAGCGCTGTGTCAATGCGGCATATTTTAAGCAGGTGCGGAATCCCAGCAAAGTGGAGTGATGGAGCAATTTGAACGCAGCACAAGATTTCACCATCGCGAACTGCCCCAAAGCAGTTAAATTGGACTAGAATGAGGGCACAAGGAAAGTTTAAAAATAAAGTGAAAAGGCATTCATTCAGCGCAGGAAGCAGCGTCTGCTTCAGGCCGATCGACTCAACAAGGAACAGAATATGACACAGCAAGAAAAAATGCTGTCTTGGGCCATTCTTTTACCGGTCAGTGCGGTACTGATCTGGTCACTGAATATTGTCGTGACCCGCTATGTGACCGACTTTATCTCGCCGGTGAGCATCAGTTTTTATCGCTGGTTTTTTGCCTTTCTGATTCTGACCCCGTTTATTTTGCCGCGGGTGATCCGTGAACGCGCCCTGATTGTACCGCATCTGAAACAGCTGGCAGTGCTGAGTGCCTTTGGACTGGTGCTGTATCAGGGACTGGCCTATACCGCTGCGCATTACACCACCGCCACCAATATGGGCATTATTAATGCCTTTATTCCGATTTTTACCATTTTTGTGTCGATGCTGATTCTGCGCGATATTCCGAATCGCTACGCCATTATTGGCAGCCTGTTGTCCTTTGCCGGGCTAATCTATGTGATGGGGCAGGGCAATCCTTGGGGCTTGCTGCATGCCGGTGGTCAGTGGGGCGATCTGCTGATGATTATTGCCGTGTTTTTCTATGCCTTTTACGGGGTTTTTCTGAAAAAATGGCAGCTGCAGATTCCGTTAATGCTGAGCCTGTATGTGCAGATTCTGTTTGCACTGCTGTATCACCTGCCGTTTGTGGCCTGGTTGGGTCTTGATGCTATCAATATGGCCAATGCCGGCAGCGTGATCTACGCCAGTATTTTTCCTTCATTAATTGCCCCTTTGGTGTGGATGATGGCGATTCAGCGTCTGGGACCGAACCGCACCAGTATCTTTATGAACCTGATGCCGGTGTTTACCGCTTTAATTGCCTTTGTCTGGTTAAAAGAGGCCTGGACCATTTATCACAGTATTGGTGGGGCGATTATTCTGTTCGGAATTGTGCTGGCCCAGAAAAAAACTGTGGCGCCAGTGCTGCTGAAAGCTAAATAATTGCCTAAAAAACGAACAAACAAACTTAATTTTTTGCTTGAATGATCTCGTGAATAAAGGCAAATAGACTTTAGTCGAGGAGAGTAGCTTTTAGCTTCTTTAAAAAGCACTTTAAAAAGAGCAAGATAATTTGAACTTTTTCAAATAATGGTTGATTAATCATAGGTTTAAGCTGCTTTTTAAGAGCTAAAATATATTTGTTTTTTTTAAACTGTTCACCCATAATACGCTCCATCGCAGATCAGCGACTGTTGCTGATTTGCCCAGAGATTTCGATACCCTCTGGATGTGATTGATACACATCCTTTTTTATGCTCAACCATCCCTATATGGTTGAGCTTTTTTTTGCCTGAAATTTCTTTCATTTCTGGCCCGATCTTCAGTCACGAATCACGGCACCGGTTTCAGCATCCAGAATACGGCTAGGTAACTGGCTGAGTCCCAAATCGCCATTTAAATAATTCAGCTGATTGCCAAAATACTGGCTGGCCTCTTGCAGGGAGCGCGCCGGTTCCTGTCCGGCCGGATTGGCACTGGTCGATACAATAAAGCCGCTAAAGGCATGACATAGCGCGACACAGAGCGGATGCGTGGTTACACGTACCGCGACTTTAGGATGCTGGCCTTTAATCCAGCTGGGAATATGCTCACCTGCCGGCAACAACCAGGTGGTAGCACGCTCTGCGGGTGGATTGAGCCAGGAGTCGATCACCTGTTGACGCTGTGGTTCGGCCAGGTTGTGCAGCAAATGTTCTACCTGGGAAATATGACCTGCCAATAAAATCACGCCTTTTTCAATCGGACGCTGTTTCAGTTGCAGAATCTGCATAAAAGCATCTTGGTTATACGGGTCACAGCCGAGACCCCAAACTGCCTCTGTAGGATAGGCCAGCACCTGTCCTTGCTGTAGACAAGTGGCTGCTTCGGCAACAGAGGTTGTAATCATGTGGTACACCTTTCGAGGTTATGCGGGGTGTACTATTGTGAACCTTATTGCGATGGACGACAACGCAGATATAGCCCCGATTGCTGCATTGCCATCCCGAGCAGCTCCAGTTCCATTAACTGAGCGGTTAAATGGGCGGTTTCCTGTTGCAGTTCGCTGGCCAGCTGGTCCATGTTTTTACCGACCCAGTCCAGCTGGCTGTATAGGGCCAACAGATGTTCGGGTAAGGTCGGGTGGGCAGCTGCAGATGCTGTAGCGGATAAGGTCGCCTGCTGCTGGCTCAGCCATTGGGTTGGCAAGGCCAGATCTTCAATGACCTGTTCCGGATGATCAACCAGAATCGCGCCTTCCCGAATCAGTTGATGGCAGCCCTGATGAAATTCACTGTAAATATGTCCCGGAATGGCAAACACGGTTTTACCTTGCTCGGCCGCCAGTTTGGCGGTAATCAGCGAGCCGCTGTCCAGCGTGGCTTCGGCTACAATCACTCCCAGGCTAAGTCCACTGACAATGCGGTTACGCCGTGGAAAATGCTGCTGTAGCGGTTTGGTCTGTGGCAGGAACTCACTGATAATGGTGCCATGCTGTTGCAGAATCTGGTCACGCAGACCCTGATGTGTGGTTGGGTAGGTTAAGTCCAGACCAGTACCCATCACGGCAATGGTACGTTGATGTTTTAGGCCGCCCTGATGGGCTGCTTCATCAATGCCTTGCGCCAGGCCACTGTTAATAAAAAAGCCTTTTTCACTTAAATAATAGGCAAAGTCATAAGCCACCTGCCGGCCATGCGGACTGGCTTTGCGACTGCCGACAATTGCCACTTGTGGCTGAAGTAAAGGTTGCGCCTGTCCCTGACCAAATAAAATCGGTGGCTTATCGGCATAGGGCAGCAGTTGGGTGGGGTAACCGACATCTTCGGGAATAAGAATAAAATCGGTATGTTGCTGGATGCGCTGCAGCAAGTGCTGGAAGTCGGCTTGTGCCTGTGCTTGATGAAAATCCCGTGCGCGTTGCAGATGGTTCTGATGCAGTCCCAGTTCTGCCCAGCGCTGCAGGTTGCCGGCTTCGGTGGCCGCAGCGGCCGAACCGAAGTGCCGGATTAATTTATAAAAGCTGGGGAGCGAATGCTGAACCAGATACCACAGGCGAATCGTTGCGAGATGACCGGGTGATATCGTATTCAGCATGGCTCATCCCTCAGTCTTAATCTTCCATAATCGGTGGCTGAATACCGGCCCCGACTTTAATTGGTAGTTCGCTGTCCAGAATATAGGCATAGCTGAGCTGGTCAAAGGTTTTAAAGACCATGGCATAGCCAATACGCTCGCCTGGCAGCTGCACCCGTTCACGGGTTTTCGGATCGGTGACCACTTCGCCTTTTTGAGTTACCGCAAATACATGACCGGATTGCACGCCGTGCGCCTGACCACGGTCAATGGTGACCACACTGTGTTTAGCTGCGGTACCAATTGAACCCATCACGCGTACCACCTGGCCATCTGCTGCAATGTGTTCGGCATTGGTCGGGTAGAATAGGGTTGGTAACATCGGGTCATATTCTGGCAGCACACGATCGCCACGACGCACTTCGGCATTGTAGGTATCGGTCAGTTCCAGGGTGGTAATATCATTTTCACCGCGTACTGCAATACCGGATGCAACCTGAGTCAGCTCCAGACCGGCATTGTATTTTTTACCGTTGGCATCGGTGAAGATATACGGTTCGCCTTCACGATACACAGCATAACGCTGGCCAACTTGCAGACCCTGACCGCGGGCATAGACATTCTGGCCTTTGGCCGCCAGGACACGCTGATCCGCCGTGCCTAAAATATAAGGCGTCTGTTGCAAAGATTCAGGGGCAATAATGCTGGTACGTTCCAGCCAGTGCTGGATGTACTCCAGTGGAATCACCGGAATGGTATTGTTGAGTGACTCGACCCGGATTTGCGGCTGCAGGCTGGTGGTGTTACCGGTATAACGACGGATAATACCTTCACAGCCATCACCTTCATCTTTACCAATGATCGGGCGGCCATCATAGGTACACATCAGCAGGCGATCTCCCGGGAAAATCCAGTGCGGATTTTTCACGTGCTTGTTGCTGGCCCAGATTTCACGCCAGCGCAGCGGGTTTTGCAGAAACTTCTTGGAAATATCCCACAGCGTATCGCCTTTTTTCACCACATACACATTTGGTGCATTGGCCTGTAAGGTCGGTGGGTTGATATTGCGTGCCGGTGCGGCCTGTACAGTACTGACTGCGCCCACCCCAAAACTGAAACAGACAGCAAGTGCCAGCGCCTGCTGTTTTAACCCCAAGGCACGAAAAGAAGATGTGCCCTTCAAAACCTTTTTCATTATCATAATTCCTAAAATTATGTATGTAGTTGCGTTATAATAACGATCTTACATACATTTTTTCGATGAAGCATTCCTTCATTCGGTTATTTGACCAATGGCAAAGCTGAGGACGTAATATGGCCTTATTACCTATTTTAAGTTTCCCCGATCCCCGTCTTCGTACCATTGCACAACCCGTCGAAGAAGTTACTGATGAAATTCGTCAGCTCGCCGCAGATATGTTTGAAACCATGTATGAAGCGCCCGGCATCGGGCTGGCTGCAACGCAGGTTGACCGTCATATTCAGCTGATTGTTATGGATCTGTCTGAAAACAAAGACCAACCGATGGTATTCATTAACCCCAAAATTACCCCATTGACTGAAGAAACCCAGCCTTATGAAGAAGGCTGCTTGTCAGTGCCTCAAATATACGACAAAGTTGAGCGTCCGTCACGTGTAAAAATTGAGGCAATTAACCTTGAAGGTCAAGCATTTGAGTTAGAAGCGGACGGACTTCTCGCTGTCTGTATCCAACATGAAATGGATCACTTAAATGGTAAGCTTTTTGTCGATTATCTGTCGCCATTAAAGCGCCAGCGTGCCCGTGAAAAAGTCGAAAAAGTGGTGCGTCAGCGTCAGAAAGTGGCGGTTAAACGCTAAACAGCCCTGCGACCAAAAGATCAGGACAAAACAGCCCAATTTCGATTGGGCTTTGTTATACTTGGGCCAGTCAAAAGCAGGAATATATGTTTGTTGATTCGTAGTGGTTTACTGCTCTCACTGATGGCAGTATTTTTACAGATTGCTGTTTTTTTACAGCCTTTGCTGCCGAAAGCCTATCAGGTGGCACCGGTCTGTGAAACCATTACGCGTGCGCTTTTATTGCCGGTTGATCATTCAGCGCATGGACATGCCCATTCCGAACATCTGTACAGTCAGCATCAACCAGTCATTTCAGATGACGGGCATAATCATCATGATGCCAATCATCAATGCCAGTACTGTACCGTGTACGGCAATCTTGTTTTACCCCCAGAACTCAGTGTGAAAGAAGTGCTTGATCGTATTCAAGTGCGTTTTATCGCTTTTGAAAAAGCTTTCCAGCATGTCTGGTTTGCACTGCAACGACTATTTCTTATTCCTCAGGGTAGGGCACCGCCACTGTTTGCATAAAACCGCGTTTGTTTTGCTTGGGTCTTGAATGACTTAAGCCGTGTTTTATATGTATTCCAGTGAGAAATGAAAAATGGCTCAGCCAAAATTCTTTTTACAGCCTCTTGCGGCTGCGATTTGTGTTGCTTGTTATTCACCAGTTGTGTTTGCAGAAACCCCAACACCCGTCCAAAGTCTGGCACCAATTGTGATGACTGCGCATCAGGGCAATGATGCCAACGGCCTGATTGTCCGTGCCGATCCGAAACAGCCAATTCAACCGATTCCAGCCACCGATGGTGCAGATTATCTGCAAAGTATTGTCGGTTTTAGCGCGGTCAACAGTGGCGCCGGCACCAATGGCGATGTAACTTTCCGGGGTATGTTTGGTTCGCGGATTAAAATTCTGACCGATGGCACAGAAAACCTGGGTGCCTGTCCGAGTCGTATGGATTCACCGACCTCCTATATTTCACCAGAAAGTTATGACCAGATTTCGGTAATTAAAGGCCCACAAACCGTGCAATATGCCAATACCGGTTCAGCTGCCACCGTGATTTTTGAGCGCCGTCCGGAACAGTTTGATGAAGATCAGCACTATCGTGGTCAACTGAGTGTGCTGGCCGGTTCATTTGGCCGTCTGGACCATAATATTGAGGTTGCAGCAGGCGACGAGCAGAAATATATTCGCCTAAATAGCAACCGTTCGGTATCGAATAGCTATCAGGATGGTGAGGGCAATACCGTGCCATCGGACTGGGAACGTTGGAATGCTGATGTAGCACTGGGCTGGACCCCGGATGCAGATACCTGGGTCGAACTGACTGGGGGGAAAGCCGATGGTGAAGCGGTGTATGCTGGCCGGATGATGGATGGTTCTAAATTTGCCCGTGAAAGTCTGGGTTTACGTGTTGAAAAACAGAACGTCACTGATGTGATCAAGAAAATTGAAGCGCAGGTTAACTACAACTTTAATGATCATGTGATGGATAACTATAGTTTGCGTCAAGTCGGCATGGCTGAGCATCATATGACCCACGAAATGGTTGAGGCTAAATCTGCCATGAATGTGACGCGCCGTACCTTGAATGCCCGAATGGCCGTCACTCATGAATGGGACAAGTTGCAGTTTATTACCGGTGTGGATAGTCAGAATAATAAACATGGCAAAGGGATGTATTCTGCAACCATGCCAAGAATGAACTCACCTGTTACAACAGATATGGAGTTTCAATCTATTGGTGGTTTTGGTGAGTTGGGTTATCAGCTGAGTGAGCAGAATCGTTTGGTGGGCGGTGTTCGTGTCGATCAGGTTGAAGTAGATGCGGTACAAACCGCACAGCAACGTCAGGAAACCTTACCGAGTGCTTTTATTCGTTTGGAAAACCAGCATCCTCATCATGATGCTAAAACCTATATTGGGCTTGGTTATGTAGAACGGATGCCAGATTATTGGGAACTGTTTAGTCCCGTTTCAGGAAATGGCAATACCAATACCTTTAAAAACATTGATACTGAAAAAACTTTGCAGCTAGATTTTGGTTATCAGCATGAGCATGGTGCATTTAGCTCCTGGGTGTCTGCATATGCAGGGTTGATTCAGGATTTTGTACTGACCGATTATCTGCCAACAGGCCGTATGGGTATGCTGGAAGCACATACCCAGAATGTCGATGCCACGATTGCGGGTGCAGAAGCGGGGCTGGCATATCAATTTAGCGATGCGATTCAGGCAGATGTTAGCGCAATGTATGCCTGGGGTGAAAACACCACTGACAATACGCCGTTACCACAGATTGCACCGCTTGAAGGTCGTGTAAACTTACGTTATATCCAGGATCGTTATACCTTGGGTGCCTATTGGCGAATCGTAGATGGTCAAAACCGGATTAGCCAGAACCAGGGCAATATTGTGGGCTATGACCTGAAAGAAAGCGCAGGTTTCGGCACCTTATCTTTAAACGGCACGTACCATCTTTCCGATGGGGTTGATCTTTCTGTGGGAATCGACAACGTTCTAGATAAGACGTATACCGAACATCTCAATAAAATGGGGAATGCAGGTATTGGTTTAGCCGCCAACGAGCAATTCAATAATGTGGGCCGTAATTATTGGGCACGAATGAGCTTTAAATTCTAATTAGCTCGAAATGCAGACAAAAAGCAGGGCGAAAGTCCTGCTTTTTATTTTTAAAATTTTATAAAATTTATTTATTTCAATAGCTTAATATAAATTGATATTTCCAAATAAAATTACGAATATTTTTCTTAAAATATTTTTTATAAATAAAACAATTATTTATAAATTTTTTGGATTATAAAATAAACACACGTTTCAGAAGTTTTAAAAAAGGTATTGCAACCCCTCTGAAATCCTGTAGAATGCACATCCATCGGCGGTGGTGTTGATAAAAACTTGTTGATAAACAAGGATTTAGCTAAAATGGTTGAGTTCTGGTTTAGGTAGTAAGTTTAGAAATAAAATCAACATTGCATGTTGACTTTCTAAAAATAGAGAGTAATATAGCCGACCTAGCTTGATGCTGACGAAGCATCGAGAAGATCATTAAGAGATTATGAAGAACAACTTGTGTGGATTTTTACTGGTTGATTGATCGAATATATTTTCATTAATTGATTGGTTTAAATTACTCGAAGTTTATTTGAGCGAATTTAAGTCAGAAATTGATGAGCCAGATTTGGTCACTTCGAATAAAGTGACAAAATGATTTTAACTGAAGAGTTTGATCATGGCTCAGATTGAACGCTGGCGGCAGGCTTAACACATGCAAGTCGAGCGGGGAAGGTTGCTTCGGTAACTGACCTAGCGGCGGACGGGTGAGTAATGCTTAGGAATCTGCCTATTAGTGGGGGACAACATTCCGAAAGGGATGCTAATACCGCATACGTCCTACGGGAGAAAGCAGGGGATCTTCGGACCTTGCGCTAATAGATGAGCCTAAGTCGGATTAGCTAGTTGGTGGGGTAAAGGCCTACCAAGGCGACGATCTGTAGCGGGTCTGAGAGGATGATCCGCCACACTGGGACTGAGACACGGCCCAGACTCCTACGGGAGGCAGCAGTGGGGAATATTGGACAATGGGGGGAACCCTGATCCAGCCATGCCGCGTGTGTGAAGAAGGCCTTTTGGTTGTAAAGCACTTTAAGCGAGGAGGAGGCGCTCTAGGCTAATACCCTAGATGCGTGGACGTTACTCGCAGAATAAGCACCGGCTAACTCTGTGCCAGCAGCCGCGGTAATACAGAGGGTGCGAGCGTTAATCGGATTTACTGGGCGTAAAGCGCGCGTAGGTGGCTAATTAAGTCAAATGTGAAATCCCCGAGCTTAACTTGGGAATTGCATTCGATACTGGTTAGCTAGAGTATGGGAGAGGATGGTAGAATTCCAGGTGTAGCGGTGAAATGCGTAGAGATCTGGAGGAATACCGATGGCGAAGGCAGCCATCTGGCCTAATACTGACACTGAGGTGCGAAAGCATGGGGAGCAAACAGGATTAGATACCCTGGTAGTCCATGCCGTAAACGATGTCTACTAGCCGTTGGGGCCTTTGAGGCTTTAGTGGCGCAGCTAACGCGATAAGTAGACCGCCTGGGGAGTACGGTCGCAAGACTAAAACTCAAATGAATTGACGGGGGCCCGCACAAGCGGTGGAGCATGTGGTTTAATTCGATGCAACGCGAAGAACCTTACCTGGCCTTGACATACAGAGAACTTTCCAGAGATGGATTGGTGCCTTCGGGAACTCTGATACAGGTGCTGCATGGCTGTCGTCAGCTCGTGTCGTGAGATGTTGGGTTAAGTCCCGCAACGAGCGCAACCCTTTTCCTTACTTGCCAGCATTTCGGATGGGAACTTTAAGGATACTGCCAGTGACAAACTGGAGGAAGGCGGGGACGACGTCAAGTCATCATGGCCCTTACGGCCAGGGCTACACACGTGCTACAATGGTCGGTACAAAGGGTTGCTACACAGCGATGTGATGCTAATCTCAAAAAGCCGATCGTAGTCCGGATTGGAGTCTGCAACTCGACTCCATGAAGTCGGAATCGCTAGTAATCGCGGATCAGAATGCCGCGGTGAATACGTTCCCGGGCCTTGTACACACCGCCCGTCACACCATGGGAGTTTGTTGCACCAGAAGTAGGTAGTCTAACCTTAGGGAGGACGCTTACCACGGTGTGGCAGATGACTGGGGTGAAGTCGTAACAAGGTAGCCGTAGGGGAACCTGCGGCTGGATCACCTCCTTAACGAAAGATTGACGATTAGTAAGAATCCACAACAAGTTGTTCTTCATGACGATGTATCTGAGGGTCTGTAGCTCAGTTGGTTAGAGCACACGCTTGATAAGCGTGGGGTCACAAGTTCAAGTCTTGTCAGACCCACCACTAACGACAAGCAAGCAATTGCAGAGCGAATAGAAATCAGAACATTGGCTTAAATGATAAGCTGGGGACTTAGCTTAGTTGGTAGAGCGCCTGCTTTGCACGCAGGAGGTCAGGAGTTCGACTCTCCTAGTCTCCACCATAGATTATAGAGCTTAGTAAGTTTATGCTTATTAATCTCTGTGATTTATCACAGTTAACTGCAGTCCGACGAGGATGCAGTGAATCATTAACAGATTGGCAAAATTGAGTCTGAAATAAATTGTTCACTCAATCAATATACGTTAACGCGTTGTTATGACGGGTTGATGAACGTAGATTGAATTGAGAACTAGCAAATTAACTGAATCAAGCGTTTTGGTATATGAATTTAGATTGAAGCTGTACGGTGCTTAAGTGCACGTGACTTCGAACTGTAGATTAAATAGATAATTGATTATTTATTTAATTGTCTTAATCCTACTTGTAGGGATTAACGACTGTTTGGGGTTGTATAGTCAAGTAATTAAGTGCATGTGGTGGATGCCTTGGCAGTCAGAGGCGAAGAAAGACGTGATAGCCTGCGAAAAGCTCCGGGGAGGCGGCAAATATCCTTTGATCCGGAGATGTCTGAATGGGGAAACCCACTTACCATAAGGTAGGTATCAATACATGAATACATAGTGTATTGAGGCGAACGAGGGGAAGTGAAACATCTCAGTACCCTTAGGAAAAGAAATCAATTGAGATTCCCTCAGTAGCGGCGAGCGAAAGGGGAACAGCCCATTAAGTTATGTGTGTTTTAGTGGAATGCTCTGGGAAGTGCAACCATAGTGGGTGATAGTCCTGTACACGAAAGGGCACACATAATGATGACGAGTAGGGCGAGGCACGTGAAACCTTGTCTGAATATGGGGGGACCATCCTCCAAGGCTAAATACTCCTGACTGACCGATAGTGAACCAGTACCGTGAGGGAAAGGCGAAAAGAACCCCTGTGAGGGGAGTGAAATAGATCCTGAAACCGCATGCATACAAGCAGTGGGAGCCGACTTGTTCGGTGACTGCGTACCTTTTGTATAATGGGTCAGCGACTTACATTCAGTAGCAAGGTTAACCGCATAGGGGAGCCGTAGGGAAACCGAGTCTTAATAGGGCGTATAGTTGCTGGGTGTAGACCCGAAACCAGGCGATCTATCCATGAGCAGGTTGAAGGTTGGGTAACACTAACTGGAGGACCGAACCCACTGTCGTTGAAAAGCCAGGGGATGACTTGTGGATAGGGGTGAAAGGCTAATCAAGCCTGGTGATAGCTGGTTCTCCCCGAAAGCTATTTAGGTAGCGCCTCGGACGAATACCATTGGGGGTAGAGCACTGTTTCGGCTAGGGGGTCATCCCGACTTACCAAACCGATGCAAACTCCGAATACCGATGAGTACTATCCGGGAGACAGACTGCGGGTGCTAACGTCCGTAGTCAAGAGGAAAACAATCCAGACCGCCAGCTAAGGCCCCAAAATCATAGTTAAGTGGGAAACGATGTGGGAAGGCATAGACAGCTAGGAGGTTGGCTTAGAAGCAGCCACCCTTTAAAGAAAGCGTAATAGCTCACTAGTCGAGTCGGCCTGCGCGGAAGATGTAACGGGGCTAAAACTATGTGCCGAAGCTGCGGATGTATACATTGTATACGTGGTAGGGGAGCGTTCTGTAAGCCGATGAAGGTAGATTGAGAAGTCTGCTGGAGGTATCAGAAGTGCGAATGCTGACGTGAGTAACGACAAAACGGGTGAAAAACCCGTTCGCTGAAAGACCAAGGGTTCCAGTCCAACGTTAATCGGGGCTGGGTGAGTCGACCCCTAAGGCGAGGCCGAGAGGCGTAGTCGATGGGAAATTGGTTAATATTCCAATACTTCAGTGTAATGCGATGAGAGGACGGAGAAGGTTAAGTCAGCCTGGCGTTGGTTGTCCAGGTGGAAGGCTGTAGGCATGCATCTTAGGCAAATCCGGGGTGCTCTATGCTGAGAGCTGATAGCAAGCTAGTTTACTAGCGAAGTGGCTGATACCATGCTTCCAGGAAAAGTCTCTAAGCTTCAGTTACACTGGAATCGTACCCGAAACCGACACAGGTGGTCAGGTCGAGTAGACCAAAGCGCTTGAGAGAACTCTGCTGAAGGAACTAGGCAAAATGGTACCGTAACTTCGGGAGAAGGTACGCTGTTGACGGTGATGGGACTTGCTCCCTGAGCGGTTGACAGCCGCAGAAACCAGGCCGCTGCAACTGTTTATTAAAAACATAGCACTCTGCAAACACGAAAGTGGACGTATAGGGTGTGATGCCTGCCCGGTGCTGGAAGGTTAATTGATGGGGTTAGCGTAAGCGAAGCTCTTGATCGAAGCCCCAGTAAACGGCGGCCGTAACTATAACGGTCCTAAGGTAGCGAAATTCCTTGTCGGGTAAGTTCCGACCTGCACGAATGGCATAATGATGGCGGCGCTGTCTCCAGCAGAGGCTCAGTGAAATCGAAATCGCTGTGAAGATGCAGTGTACCCGCGGCTAGACGGAAAGACCCCGTGAACCTTTACTGCAGCTTGACATTGAACTTTGACCTTACTTGTGTAGGATAGGTGGGAGGCTTTGAAGTTGGAACGCCAGTTCCAATGGAGCCGTCCTTGAAATACCACCCTGGTAATGTTGAGGTTCTAACTCTGTCCCGTGATCCGGGACGAGGACCATGTCTGGTGGGTAGTTTGACTGGGGCGGTCTCCTCCTAAAGAGTAACGGAGGAGTACGAAGGTGCGCTCAGCGTGGTCGGAAATCACGCGTAGAGTATAAAGGCAAAAGCGCGCTTAACTGCGAGACCCACAAGTCGAGCAGGTACGAAAGTAGGTCTTAGTGATCCGGTGGTTCTGTATGGAAGGGCCATCGCTCAACGGATAAAAGGTACTCTGGGGATAACAGGCTGATACCGCCCAAGAGTTCATATCGACGGCGGTGTTTGGCACCTCGATGTCGGCTCATCTCATCCTGGGGCTGAAGCAGGTCCCAAGGGTATGGCTGTTCGCCATTTAAAGAGGTACGCGAGCTGGGTTTAGAACGTCGTGAGACAGTTCGGTCCCTATCTACCGTGGGCGCTGGAAATTTGAGAGGATCTGCTCCTAGTACGAGAGGACCAGAGTGGACGAACCTCTGGTGTACCGGTTGTGACGCCAGTCGCATCGCCGGGTAGCTATGTTCGGAAGGGATAACCGCTGAAAGCATCTAAGCGGGAAGCCTACCTCAAGATAAGATTTCCCTAGGAATTTATTCCTCTAAAGAGCCGTTCGAGACTAGGACGTTGATAGGTTGGGTGTGGAAGCATAGCGATATGTGAAGCTGACCAATACTAATTGCTCGTGAGGCTTGACTATACAACACCCAAACAGTTGTTGTATCAAGCTGAATTCTAAACTAATCCTTGATTTAGTTAATGCAACACAATAAAATTCAGACCCAATGGCCAATCCGTTAATAACTCATTTGACCAAGCAATGGCACAACACTGCAACAGCAGTAAAGATAAGACCAAAGCAAAGTCATCCCAGTTGTGCTGGCGACAATAGCAAGAGTGAACCACCTGATCCCTTCCCGAACTCAGAAGTGAAACCTCTTAGCGCTGATGGTAGTGTGGGGTTACCCATGTGAGAGTAAGTCATCGCCAGCTCATTAATTCAAAATCCCCCTAGCTTAAACAGCAGGGGGATTTTTTTATGCAGAAAATTTATGTGCTTAAGAAAGTGGAATTTTTCGAGGACTGTTCTCTCCGTTTAAATAAGCTTTTAATCGGTTGAAATTGAAGCCTCCCATTTAACCGGAACCGGCGTATACTCATAACATAATTGGAGTGTATATGTCAGATTCCCAAAGCCAGACTCAGCAAATTGAGCACGATTCTCCTCAGTTTAAGGCCATTCTTCTCTCTTTGTTTTTGGCCGGTTTTGCCTCCTTTTCTGCCTTGTACTGTGTTCAACCGATGATGCCGATTCTGGCCCAGTTCTTTCAGGTCAGTCCGACCCAAAGTAGTTTTCCCTTATCTTTTTCGACCTTTGCTTTGGCCGCCGCTCTATTATTTACCGGCCTGATTTCAGATCGGGTCGGGCGTAAACCGATTATGGTCGTGGCATTGTTCTCTGCGGCCTTACTGTTAATAGCCAGTGCCTTATTGCCACAGTGGTCATTTTTTCTCAGCACTCGTGTCCTGATTGGCATGGCAGTCAGTGGGGTGGCCGCGGTGGCAATGACCTATATTGGCGAAGAAATTGCGGCCAAAGATGTTGGCTTTGCCATGGGCTTATATATTTCAGGCACCGCAATTGGCGGCATGAGTGGCCGTTTAATTGCCGGAGTCCTGGTGGATTTTATTTCCTGGCAATATGCAACTTTAATCATTGGTGTGATTAACCTGGCGATTGCGATTCTGTTTTACTGGCTGTTGCCCAATTCCCGGAATTTCCAGTCCTATCCAATTCAATTGTCGCGTTTTAAACAGGCCTTTGCCAAAAATCTGGCCGATCCAAAATTAAGAATTCTGTTTCTTCAGGGCTCTATTCTAATGGGATGCTTTGTCTCGGTATTTAACTACATGAGCTATCATCTGCTGGATGCGCCTTTTGCTTTGCCACAAACCTGGATCGGGCTGATTTCTGTGGCCTATCTGGCTGGAATTTACAGTTCACCACGGGCAGCACAGTGGGGACAAAAGTTTGGCCGGGAAAAAGTGTTACCGTTGATGCTGCTGGTGATGTGGGCCAGTCTGGCGCTAATGTTACTGAATCAGCTGGCGGTCGTGTTAGTCGGGCTGTTGATTTTTACCTTTGCTTTTTTTGCAGCACATTCTCTTTGTAGCAGCTGGGTGACGGTGCAATCATTACAGTATCGGGCGGTGGGTTCATCTTTATATCTGTTCTGCTATTACTTGGGCTCGAGCGTGCTCGGCAGTGGTAGCGGTCTGATCTGGGAGCGCTGGGACTGGCCTGGCTTATTGATCTTTATCGCAAGTCTGCTGTTGTTGGGCCTGATATTGACCCTATATCTGAAAAAATTAAGCAGCACTGCACCCACGGCACAGATTAAAAATTAAAAACTTGATTTTGTATAAATTATAATCAAGCAAGCCACTTGGAATTCATGCTAAAATACTCGGCTTTCATCTTTCGATCTTTTCTGATCTTCCATCTGCCAGCCGAGAATTGCTAGCCATGTCTACTGCTTATACCGCTCAAACCGCGCCGAAAGCGTTGTTTGATTACGACAAATATTGGGCGTCATGTTTTGAACCCGCGCCATTTTTGCCGATGTCACGCGAGGAAATGGACCAACTCGGCTGGGATAGCTGTGACTTTATTCTGGTCTGCGGCGATGCCTATATTGATCATCCATCTTTTGTATCCGGTATTATTGGCCGTGTGCTGGAAGCGCAAGGTTTCCGGGTCGGAATTATCGCGCAGCCTGACTGGACCAATGTCGAGGCCTTTCGTGCCTTAGGTAAACCGAATATTGCCTGGGGCGTCACCGCCGGCAATATGGACTCGATGATCAACCGTTATACCGCGGACCGCAAAATCCGCTCGGATGATGCCTATTCACCAGACAATGTCCCGAACAAACGTCCAGACCGTGCTGCAACCGTGTATTGCCAGCGCTGTCGTGAAGCCTTCCCGGATGTGCCGGTGTTGCTTGGCGGGATCGAAGGTTCACTGCGTCGTATTGCGCATTATGATTACTGGTCAGATAAAGTCCGTCGTTCAATTCTGATGGATTCAAAAGCCGATTTATTGATGTACGGTAATGGCGAGCGTTCCATTATTGAAGTGATGCACCGTCTGGCCAAAGGCGAAAAAATTACCGATATCACCGATGTGCGCGGTACTGCCTTTATCATCAATAAACATAACCGTGCGGCCAAAGCCAAGTTTGTCGAAATCGCCTCCAATGATGTCGATACCATTGGCCGTGTCGATCCGATCATCAACCCCTATGTGATGACCGAAGATATTGATGGCTGTGAAGTTGAAAAAGAAAAGGGTAACAGCTTAAGCCAGTACCAGAATTTCCAAAAAGAAATGGTGGCCAATCCGATTGTCCGTGAAGGCGACAACCTGGATGCCGATACGCAGATTGTTCAGCTGCAACCGGCCTCAAAAGCCATTAAGCATAAACTGCCACCACGTGAACTGGCGGTTATTCGTTTGCCATCTTTTGAAGACGTGGCTAATGATCCGGTGCTATATGCACATGCCAACCGTATTCTGCATTTGGAAACTAACCCGGGCAACGCACGTGCTTTGGTGCAAAAACACGGCGAGCGTGATGTCTGGATTAATCCACCACCAATTCCATTGACCACTGAAGAAATGGACTATGTGTTTGACCTGCCATATGCACGTCTGCCACACCCGTCTTATGGCGATGCACGTTTCCCGGCGTTCGACATGATCAAGTTCTCGGTGAACATCATGCGTGGCTGTTTTGGGGGCTGTACGTTCTGTTCGATTACCGAACACGAAGGCCGTATCATCCAGAACCGTTCGGAAGAGTCGATTTTGCGTGAAGTGGAAAAAATCCGTGATACCGCACCGGGCTTTACCGGGATTATCTCGGACTTAGGTGGTCCAACCGCTAACATGTACCGCTTGCACTGTAAAGATCCGGAAATTGAAAAGAACTGCCGTAAGCCGTCCTGTGTATTCCCAGGCGTGTGTCAGAACCTGCATACCGATCATGCACCACTGACCCAGCTGTACCGTAAAGCACGTGCAATTAAAGGCATTAAAAAGATTCTGATTGGTTCCGGTCTGCGTTATGACCTGGCGGTACTGAATCCGGAATATGTGCGTGAACTGGTGACCCATCATGTCGGGGGATATTTGAAGATTGCACCGGAACATACCGAAAAAGGTCCATTATCGAAGATGATGAAACCGGGTATTGGTACCTATGACCGCTTCAAGCAAATGTTTGACCGTTTCAGTAAGGAAGCCGGCAAGGAACAGTATCTGATTCCGTATTTCATCGCGGCGCATCCGGGCACCACCGACTACGACATGATGAACCTGGCGATCTGGCTGAAAAAGAATGGTTTCCGTGCCGATCAGGTACAGACCTTCTATCCATCGCCAATGGCCACCGCCACCACCATGTATTACACCGGTAAAAACCCGCTGGCCAAAGTGGCGCGTTATACCGAAGATGTTGATATTGTGAAGGGTGAGAAACGTCGTCGTCTGCACAAAGCCTTCTTGCGTTACCATGATCCAAACAACTGGCCATTGTTACGTGAGGCTTTAAAAGAGATGGGCCGTGCCGATTTGATTGGCAATTCCAAGCAGCATCTGATTCCAACCTATCAGCCGCAAGGTACGGAAGGGCAGTACCAGTCAGCGCGTAAGAAAAACTCGACCCTGGCCGGAGATTCACAGAAACGTACCGGTCAGCCTGGCAACCGTGGCCAAGGGCAAAATCAGGGTCAGTCGAATCGTCCGAAAAAAGGCCAGATGTTGACCCAGCATACCGGTTTGCCTCCACGTGAAACCGGCGAAAAACGTCCATTTGGCGGTGCAAAGGCCAAAGGTAAGTCTAAGCCAAAATCTCGTGCTTAAATCAGGAAAGGACGCCAAGTGCGTCCTTTTTCTGGTTCACATTTTGTCGGATTTGTCAGACAATCGGTTTGAAAAGAATTGTGAAGCTCATAAAAGTTGGTATACATTAGCTTGAGGAAAAACAAGGAGATGGTTTTTCCTGGAAACTTGCTCTGCAACAGACTGTCAGTGTTTATGCATCTTTCGTCAGCATTGGTTTAAGTTTCTTAAATTTAACCTATTTATAATAAGCAAAACGTTATACTTGTATTTGAAAAATAATCGGTGAGATACCGAATAAATTATAAGAATAGAGTATTAAAGGATTAACCTCATGACTGTTTATATTATTCTCGCAAGTCTTATTCTGGCAGGGTTGCTCATCATGGCGGCCAGGCATGCCATTCAGGCCAAACGCCAGACCGACAGTACCCTGAAACGCCGCGCTATTTTCAGTTTGAATGAGCAGCTGACCTATACCCGGCTGAAAGAAATTTTACCGACCCATACCGTGCTGACCCATGTGTCTTTTGATGCGCTACTGACCACCAAACTGCCGCGTACCCGCAATAAATACCGCAATATGGTGGCGGACTTTGTGGTGCTGGATGATGCTTATCAGGTACTGGCCGTGATTACCCTGGATGATACCCTGACCTTAAAACGTCAGCATATTCAGTATCAGAATGAATTGCTGCGGATGGCCGGTTATACCGTAATCAGCTTTGATCAGGTGCCGGAATATCAGCAGTTGCGTGAAGAATTTGGGTTACTGGAGGGCGCTGAAAATCTGGAGGCGCTTGATCTGCCAAAAAAGAAATTGGCGTTCTATCCGGCCTCAGCGCGCAGAATGGGCGCGTTGGGTTGAAAAAAAGCATCTAAACAGATGCTTTTTATCTCAAATTTTTATGGTTTAACCGCGACCACAGTCATTTCAACCAGGACTTCGGGCTGATACAGCTTGGCTTCCACACAGGTACGGGGCAGCGCTTCAATATCGGCGACCCAGGCATCCCAGATTTCATTCATGGCTGCATAGTCTTGCTCGATATCTTTTAAGAAAATCATGACTGACATGATATGACTTTTATCGGTGCCGGCTTCAGCCAGTAAACGGTCAATTATCTCAAGGGTCTGGCGGGTCTGACCGCGAATATCCAGGCTGGTGTCTTCTGCCAGCTGGCCGGCCAAATGCACCAGATGGCCTGAAATGGCAATTTCTGAATAGCGCTGTGCGACATGTAAACGTTGTACGGTCATAACAAAATCCTGTAGATGGGCAAGCAGCACCTCGGCTGCTCTGGCAATGTGACTATATTGCCATGAAGCGCCAGTACAGAACACCAGCGCTGCCGGAGTTGGTACAGAAATCCATCAATCTTGTGGCGATTTTGATTTGAAAAATGGGAATTTTAGGACGCAAAAAGCCGGTGATCTGAAGGGAATAGATCGGGATAATGCGATAGAAAATCAGATAAAAAGAAGCAGGTTACAGTAAGGCGGGAGACGATACAGCCATCCATGGGAACGTCAGAGTTGTCCTGTAATATTCGGATAGATCATCACGCCAATCACAGGACAGCATGCTGAAAGTAAAGGTGATTTTCAGCATCTCAGCACATACATGGATAAATGTATTGCGCAGATAGATTACTCTAATTTTGCCCATTGTGAAGCGCATTTTGTATCATTTTTATTCTTTTGATCAATTCCTGCACAATTTTAAGCCTAAAGTAGACTGAGCTGCGGCTGCTGTGCTGGTGAAGACAGTTGATAAACCCCCACGCCAATCAGCCGGAACTGTTCCTGAGGCGAAATATGCATTTCCTCAATTAATAGTTGTAGCGCCTGTGCCAGCTGCTGCGGATGAGTAAAAATATGCTGAAAGCTTTTGCTGTGCTGCAACACCTGAAAGTTTTTCAGTTTCAGTTTGACTGACACGCCGCGGGCACAGAGCTGCTTTTTTTCCAGACTGGCCCAGACCTGTTGCAGCAGCTGTGGCCAGTAGGGCGTGCATTGGCTGAGGACATAATCATCATCAAAGGTGATTTCTTTGGAAATCTGCTGGCGTTTGCGTTCGGCCTGAACGGGGCGCTCATCAATGCCTTGTGCATATAAAAACAGACGTTTGCCATATTTGCCAAAACGTTGAATCAGCAGGCCTTCTTCGACCTGTTGCAGATCGCCCAAGGTTTCCAGACCCAAGGCCTTCAGCTTTTCCTGCATGACCTTGCCCACGCCCGGAATTTTCTTTAAGGGTAAATCCTGAATAAAGGCCTGCACCTGCGAGGGTTTGATTACGCAGAGGCCATTTGGTTTATGCCAGTCCGAGGCAATTTTGGCCAGAAATTTATTGGGTGCCACGCCGGCAGATGCAGTCAGGCCGGTGGTCTGAAAAATATCTTCGCGGATGCGCATTGCCACTTCTGTGGCACTGGGGAGCTGCTGCAGGTTTTCGCTAACATCCAGATAGGCTTCATCGAGCGACAGCGGTTCAATGATTGCAGTATATTTTTGAAAAATTTGATGGATTTGTGCCGACACTTCCCGGTACTTCTGGAAATTCGGTTCCAGTACAATCACCTGCGGGCACAGTTTCCGGCCCTGACTCATTGACATGGCCGAGCGCAGCCCAAACACCCGCGCCGGGTAGGACGCGGCCACAATCACTGCACGCGGATGATGTGATGCCACCACCACCGGCAGATGTTGTAACTCTGGACGCTCTTTTAGCTCGACCGAGGCATAGAACGCATCCATATCAATATGAATGATTTTTCTCATGGCACCATCTTAACGCGCGACATCCGTGGCTGTCATTAGCGGATAAGCATACGGTTGATCGAGCAGCAGCACTTGGGTCTGTTGTTGTGCTGCGGCCTTGATCACGGTATTCAGACTCTTCGGGGTATTATCGGCCAGATGTGGTAAAAACTGTAGCGGCTGTTCTGGCGGCTGGAAAAAATCATCCCAATGGATGGGAATCAGCACCTTGGGTTTTAGGTGCTGCAAGGTTTCTGTCAGATACTGCTGCTGATACTGTTCCGGTTGCCTGGACAGCTGGGCAATGCCCAGAAACAGATGATCGACCTGTAGCGGTTTGAGCTGTTCGGGAATAAAACCGGTGCTGGCCTTGACCAGACTTTTATGACCTTCATATTCAATCAGATAGTCAAAGCTATGGCCTTCTTTAAACTCCGAAAACCGTGCCGGCAGGCTCAGTGGCTGCTGGATTTCCTCACCCAGATCATTATTCACTGCAGTTGGCGGAGTATGCTGGGACGGGAAAGCGGTGACAGTAAAGTTGCCAATCTGCATCGGTTGTAAAGGTACCAGCTGCTGTAACTGGCTTTCGGGCAAGTGAGCACCACGGGCAATATTCAGCGTGCTTCGGGAACCAATAATTTTAGCCTGCGGCAGCAATTGGCCAAGTAGAGGGACATCCAGCGCATGGTCATAATGCGAGTGTGTCACCAGAATGGCTTGCGTTCGTTGCAATTGATGGAGCTCAATCGCATGTTCAATTACGATTGGCTGGCTGTTAATTTGACCAAACATCAGCTGACTCAGACTCGGCCGGCTAAAGAAGCCATCAATCAACAGCTGTTGCTGGCCATCATCAAACAGTAAGGTCGATACGCCAAAGAATTTGACCGTGTAGCCCGCTGGTGCGGTTGCTGCCGGCTGATACAGCCACGGCTGGAAATCCTGCACTTTGCCGGAGGGCTGCAGCATATAGATGATGAGTGCAATCAGCAGTAACATCAGGCCAAGCAGACCTGACAAAATCTTGTATTTCAGTGTCATTCGCACAATATCCCTGTCAGCTTTTATTTTTATCTTGTTGGTATGAGTATTAAGGGGTTGTATCCGCACTATGTTTAGATGGTTCCACAATCTGGTTGACCTTCAGAAACTGTTGCCAGTCCTGTTCATCGCCATAAAAGGCATTCAGATCGACCGGAGTGGCAATGCCGGTAATCTGGCCACGATTGCTATATTGCCAGAACAGCCAGTCGGGATTGCCACTTAAGGCCGGTTTGCCTTGATATTCGCGTACCCACAGCGGCACCTGCGGGAACTGATTGACCAGTACAATATTATAAAAATTCCTGGAAATGTAAAAAATCGGCTGTTTGCCATAGTGCTGTTGCAGCGCATCATGCATCACCCCAATTTCATGCAGCAACTGTTCCCGGGTATAGGTGTTGATGCAGTTGCTGTCGTATTCCAGATCAATCACTGGTGGCAAGCTGTTGGCCTGTTTCGGAACGCTGTCGATAAAATTCTGTGCCTGCACCTGACCATCACGACACAGCCGATAAAAATGATAGGCGCCGACCAGAAAGCCCTGTTCATGCGCGGCCAGCCAGTTGTCCTGAAATTTACGGTCTTTAAAATCGCCGCCTTCAGTGGCTTTTAAATAGACGAAACGGTATTTTTCCGGCGAAATCCTGTGCCAGTCAATCTGCTGCTGATGATGCGAAACATCAAAGCCCTGAATCGGATAGTCCTGTGCGGTGGCTGGCCGGGTATGCAGCACGCCCCAATACAGCAAGGCCGCCATCAGCACCACGCCGCAGATGGCAACCGCAGCATAGGTCAGGGGCTGGACAGAACGGCGGGCAGGGTGTGCAGACATAGGCAAGGTAGATCTTCAGGATTCAATTTTGATCATAACGCGAAGCCTGCACGGCGGCTAGCATTCCACGCGGCTTTAGACCGGGGTGTTTTTCGGAATTTTCCAGAAAATCATTGCAGCCAGCAGGTTGATACTGCCCAGACAGATCAGGCTGGCATGAAAGGCTGCGACCACCTGTTCCGGTCCCCAATAGGCACTAAACAGGTTGACCAGCGTTCCGGCCAAGGCCACGCCAATACTCATGGACAGCATCATGATCATCGACAGGAAGCTGTTGCCGCTGCTGGCATCTTGCTGCGGTAAATCTTTTAAGGTCAGGGTGTTCATGGATACAAACTGCAGTGAATTGAGCAGACCGAAAATAAAGAAATGCAGCGCGCGTAACCAGATGGGTGTATCGGCCGTGGTCAGGGCAAAACTGGCGATACAGGCCCCGACCAGCAAGGTATTGGTGATGAGCACCTGACGATAACCAAAGCGCTGAATCAGCTGGCGGATAATCGGTTTTGAGGCCAGCGAACCGAGTACGGTCGGAATCATCATCAGGCCGGTCACAAAGGGCTCAAAGCCAAAGGCCAGTTGCAGCATCAGCGGCAGTAAAAAGGGAATTGAATTGCCGGCCAGCCGGGCAATCGAGTTCCCAAGAATCCCGATTGCATAAATCCGGTGCCGGAACAGCTTGCTGCGAAACAGGGCATTCTGATGGGTATGCGCATGATAGGCATACAGGCCGGCACTCAGCAGACCGAGCAGGACCAGCGCAATGCTCCACCACAGCGAGTACAGCGGACTGGCCACGTTTTCAATGCCCAGTGACAGCCCGACCATGGCAATCAATAACAGGATAAATCCCCAGAAATCAAATTGCGGCACGCTCGGCTCGGTGATGTTTGGCATGGCTTTAAAGGTAATCAAGACGCCTAAAATGCCAATCGGCAGATTGATTAGAAAAATCCAGTGCCATGAGGCCACTTCGACCAGCCAGCCGCCCAAAGTAGGTCCAATTAAGGGGCCGATCAGACCGGCCAGACTCATCAGGCTCATGGCCGATAAAAACTGGGTGCGGGGAATGATTTTTAGCATCGCCAGACGACCAACTGGCAATAAGAACGCGCCGCCAATGCCTTGCAGTACCCGGTAAAACAGCAGTTCATTCAGGCTGCTGGCATAGGCACAGCCAATGGAGGCCAGGGTGAAAATCACAATGGCGGAAAAATAGGTGTTGCGCACGCCAAAACGGTCGGCCAGCCAGCCACTCAAGGGAATACAGGCCGCCACTGACAATACATAGGCCACCACCACGCTGTGCATTCGCAGCGGATCTTCCTGCAAATTCTCGGCAATGGCCGGCAACGCGGTGTTGATGATGGTGGTATCCAGGCCCTGCATAAAAAAGCCAATCGACACCAGCAGCACCAACAATCTGAATTCGGGTTGCAGGGCTTGATGGGTTGGCGTGGCAGTCATAATTAGCGGGCATGGTGGAATTTTGCCTAGTGTAAAACAATCTGGCGCGGATGTCGTATCTAAAGCGTTGCCGCGTGACGGCCTGACCCTGTCAGAAAACTGCAATCAAAACGTCATGGCACTGCAACCGGATGTTTATAAATTGTTCATATTCTAAACACTATCAAATTAAACCTATGAAATTAAAATTGAAATCACTTTGGGTGGCCATGTTGGCCGTGGGGATGGCAGCGTGTAACAGTGATGATGATCAGGTCAGTCCCGCACCGGTCGATCCAACCCCCAATACCATTGAACTGAGCAAAATTGGGGCCTATCAGTCGGGCATTTTTGCAGAAAGTGCCGCAGAAATTCCGGCCTATGATGCCGCCAGCAAACGTCTGTTTGTGGTCAATGCGCAGGCCGGGGTGCTGGATGTACTCGATTTAAGCCAGCCAAATCAGCCGGTTAAAATTGCCGAGATTCAGGTCCATGATATTGCCGAAGGCGCAGAAGTAAACAGTGTCGCGGTGCATAACGGTATTGTGGCAATTGCGATTCAGGCTGCCGTCAAAACCGATCCGGGTTATGTGGCGCTGTATCAGGCCAAAGATCTGAGCAAACTGGCGCATGTGCAGGTCGGTGCCTTACCGGATATGCTGACTTTTAGCCCGGATGGTCAAACCCTGCTGGTGGCCAATGAAGGTGAGCCATCTGATGATTATCAGGTTGATCCGGAAGGTTCAATTTCCGTGATTCAGCTGAGTAATTTAACAGCGCCTGTGGTTCGCACTGCAGACTTCAAAGCCTTTAATGGTCAGGAAGCGGCGCTGCGTGCCCAGGGCGTGCGTATTTTCGGGCCAAATGCGACCGCGGCGCAGGATTTTGAACCGGAATATATTACGGTATCGCAAGATGGCAAAACGGCTTGGGCCGCATTGCAGGAAAACAATGCACTGGCCAAAATTGATGTGGTTAATGCCAAAGTACTGGCGGTGTATCCATTGGGCTTTAAAGACCATGGTCTGGACGGCAATGGCATGGATGTCAGCGATATGGATGGTGTCGATGGAGCGGGCAGTATTAAGATCCAGACTTGGGCCAATGTGCGCGGTCTGTATATGCCAGATGCAATTGCCAGCTTTGACGTGGCCGGCAAAACCTATATTGTGACCGCCAATGAAGGCGATGCGCGCGCCTGGGGTGAAGACACACCAGAATATTTTAACAACGACATCAGCAAAGGTTTTGTTGAAGAATGGCGAGTGAAACATCTGGTACATGCCGATGGCTTTGCCCGCCGTTTAGGCGATGATTTACCTGCGCACTTAAGCCAGCTGGCCAAAGGTGCCGAGCTGAATCCGGATAATTTTGGCTACTGCGGTGCCACGGTAGGCAATGCTGGTGACTGCCGTAAAGATCATCTGCTGGGTCGTCTGAATATTACCTGGACTGAAGGCTACCAGAAAAATGCCGATGGTACGCCAAAGCTAAATGAACGCGGTAATCTGGTATATGACCATCTTTATAGTTTTGGTACACGTTCGGTCAGTATCTGGACAGAAAATAGCGCGCAAAACGGTCTGGAACTGGTCTGGGATTCAGGGGATGATTTTGAGCAGTACATTGCCGAGCACCATCCGGAAATTTTCAATGCCAACCATGAAGAAGCAGGCATGGATAACCGCAGTGACAACAAAGGCCCTGAACCTGAAGGCGTGACGCTGGGCCAGATTGGCAGCAAAACCTTTGCCTTTATTGGTCTGGAACGTGCTGGCGGGGTGATGGTCTATGATGTATCGACTCCATCTGCACCAAGTTTTGTGCAGTATCTGAATAGCCGTGAGATGAGTGCGAGCACTGAACAAATTGAGCTGGGGCAGGCCGGTGATTTAGGCCCGGAAGGTCTGGTCTTTATTGCGGCAATGGACTCGCCTAATGGCCAGCCATTACTGGTGGTGGGCAATGAAGTCAGCGGCAGCACCGCGGTATATCAGCTGAATCTGAAATAAGTGAGCAAAAAAGAGAAAGGGCACTACGGTGCTCTTTTTTTTATTTTAAATTTTCATTGTCACTAAAATGTCATAGAACTGAAATAGTATTGTCATCATTTTAAGCTAATGCCAGCCCGATTGGGATGGTGTTCCCTTTTTGAACATAGGCTTTGTTCTTATGACAATTGAACTTTTAATGGTAATCGGCTTCTGTTTGGCGGCCTATTCTATTGTCGGAAATGATGTACCTCAAACCTTAGGGACTTTTATTTCTTCTAACTCCCATCGTCCTTGGTGGGTACTGTGGGTGTATATCAGCAGTATCCTGGTTGTGGTCTTGGTCTATGGCTGGTATGCATCAGGCGTCGGTGATGCCTCTTATGGACGACTGGAAACCATTCCGTTCCCTGAAGGTGGAATTACCTGGCTGTATATTGTGCCGCCGGTTTTACTGTTGCTACTGACCAAATATGGTATTCCGGTCAGTACCACCTTCCTGGTGTTGACCATCTTCTCTCCTGCGAGCCTGGGCTCGATGATGGTCAAATCCATGATGGGCTATGCCGTGGCCTTCCTGGCGGCGCTGATCATCTATCGTTTTGTGGCCAACAAAATGACGGTGTACTTCAACCAGACCAAAGATCAGGAACATTCGACCAAATGGGTGATTCTACAATGGTTATCTACCGGTTTCCTGTGGAGCCAGTGGCTGATTCAGGATCTGGCCAACATCTTCGTGTATGTGCCGCGTCAGGTACCGTTTGAATTCCTGATGTTTGCCATTACGGTCTTTGTGATCTTGCTGGGGGTTATTCTGTACCAGCGTGGTGGTGCCATCCAGAAGATTGTCGATACCAAAACCGATGTTACCGATGTACGTGCTGCGACCATCGTGGACTTTATCTATGCAATGATCCTGCTGATTTTCAAAGAGTGGAGCAATATCCCGATGAGTACCACCTGGGTATTCCTGGGTCTGTTGGCCGGTCGTGAATTTGCCATCTCAATGATTGTGAACGGGGTCAGCAAATACCGTACCTCACGCAATGTCAGCAAAGATGCGATGAAACTGATGTTTGGTCTGGCCATGTCGGTATTCCTGGCGACCACTTTGCCATGGTTCTATAACCTGATTTCAGGCTAAGCCTGGACTGAACATCAAGTACAAAAAAAGCGAGCTTCGGCTCGCTTTTTTCTTTCTGGACTTTTGGGTTCAAGCGCTTTAAATGGCAACGTGCTGTGGGGCATCCAGATTATGCAAGGCAGTCAGGATTTCATCGGCATGATTGCAGACAATCAGCTTGGCGCGGTGCTGCGGCGGCAGGAAGCCTTCGGCTACGGCATGGTCAAGCTGGGCAATCAGCGCATCATAGAAGCCATTGACGTTATAGAGCATCATCGGTTTTTGATGCTGGTTCAACTGGCCCCAGGTGGCAATTTCCAGAATTTCCTCAAAGGTGCCCAGTCCGCCCGGCAAGGCCACAAAGGCGCTGGCACGTTCGGCCATGAGGGCTTTACGTTCATGCATGCTGTGTACAATATGCAACTCGGTCAGACGATGATGGGCAATTTCATAATCCAGCATAAATTCTGGAATCACACCTACAGTTTCACCACCGTGATCAACTACGGCATCGGCGACCTGGCCCATTAAACCGATACTGGCGCCGCCATAGACCAGACCAAAGCCATTTTCCGCCAGACGGCGTGCCAGTGCCACGGCCTTTTCCTGATAAACCGGTTTATTTCCAGAACGTGAGCCGCAATATAAAGCAATTAAAGGTTGTGTTGTTTTAGGAGAAGGATGTTTTAAATTATCAGTCATTTTTACTACGCTATTCATGATTCTTGTTTCACCTTAACATGTTCTTTTTGTCTGCTCTAGCTTATGCAAAAAATATGACAAACAATGCCAGCGCCGTGCAGTGTGATTGCAAAGAATTGTTAAAGCATGCAGCACAACCGTGATTAGGCCAAAAAAAGAGTGATTCTGGCGCCAATCTTTTCTATACTGAAATTGTTTTTGACAACAATAGAACCGTCATGGGTAGTGGACACTATCGCACCATACAACAACAGTCGCTTTTAATCTCTTTTCTTTTTCCCTTTCATTCCCCAGGTTTTGAAACAGCCGGCCTTGGCTGTCGCACAGCCAAAACGGTATTCGTGGAGCATCGCCCATGATTTTTGAATGGATGTCTGATCCAGCCGCATGGGTGGGTTTGCTGACCCTGATTATTCTGGAAATTGTGCTGGGTATTGATAACCTGGTGTTTATTGCCATTCTGGCTGAAAAGTTACCGCCGGAACAGCGTAACGCCGCACGGGTGGTCGGGCTGATTCTGGCTCTAGGCATGCGCCTGATTCTGCTGGCTTCAATTGCCTGGGTGGTGACTCTCACCAATCCGCTGTTCCATATTTTTGATCATCCGTTTTCGGGTCGTGATCTGATCTTGCTGTTTGGTGGGGTGTTCCTGCTGTTCAAAGGCACCATGGAGCTGCGTGAGCGTATTGAAGGCAAGCCGCAGCTGAAAGAAGAAAATCCGGTACACGCCACTTTCTGGATGGTGATTGTGCAGATTGTAGTGCTGGATGCGGTGTTCTCGCTCGACAGTGTGATTACCGCGGTGGGTATGGTCAAAGAGCTGTCGGTGATGATGATCGCAGTGATCATTGCCATTGGTATTATGCTCTGGGCCTCTAAACCGCTGATGGACTTTGTTAACAAACATCCAACTGTGGTGATTCTGTGCCTGTGTTTCCTGATGATGATCGGTTTCTCGCTGGTGGTGGAAGGTTTCGGTTATCACATTCCAAAAGGCTATTTATATGCCGCAATTGGTTTCTCGGTGATGATCGAGTTCCTGAACCAGGCCATGCGCAAAAATCAGGAAAAAATGGTCACCACCACCGACCTGCGTTATCGTACTGCTTCCGCGGTGATGCGGATGCTCGGCGGCAAACCGAACGGGTCGGAACCGGAACATCCAAGTCCGGAAGAAGTGCTGGCCACGCGTGCTTTTGCCGATGAAGTCTTTGCCGAAGAGAACAGCGTTTACCATACCGTGATGGTGCAGGGTGTACTCAGTCTGGCCGAGCGTCCGGTAAAATCGGTGATGACCCCGCGACCGGAACTGGAATGGCTGGATTTAGATGAAGACCAGGACAGTATTCAGGCCCAGCTGATGAATACCTCGCATTCACGTTTAATTGTGGTGCATGGCGAGCTGGACAATATTGCCGGGGTGGTGCTGACCCATAAGGTCATGAATGAATTTATTGAAACCGGCGTACTGGATTTTGAAAAACATCTGCGCGAACCGGTGATTGTGCATGAAAATGCGCAGGTATTGATGGTGATGGAACAGCTGCGTCAGGCGCCGCTGCAAATGGCAATTGTACTGAATGAATATGGCTCGATTGAAGGTGTGGTCACCCCGATTGATGTACTGGAAGCCATTGCCGGTGAATTCCCGGATGAAGATACCCTCGACGCGGTTGCAGAAACCCTGGAAGATGGCAGCCTGATGCTGGATGGCTCGACTGATATCCGCCATGTCTCGTTATTGCTCGGTCGTGATCTGGTCAATGAGCTGGAAGAATATTCGACCCTGTCGGGTTATATCCTGTTCCATCTCGGCCGTTTGCCGGAAAATGGCCAACGTCTGCTGGCTGATGATCATATTTTTGAAGTGGTCACCATGGACGGGCATAAAATCGAGAAGGTGCATGTGCTGCCACAGCCGCCAGCCGAGTAGCACTCAGAATATTCCTGTTTTCCGATCCAGTTCCGTTAAAATAGCCTGCATTGTCAGGCTATTTTTTTGGAAAATATTTATGTCAGAACAGCCTTGTCCTTGTGGCGCTGGGTTTTATCACAGTTGTTGCCAGCCTTTGCATTTAGGTCAGCAGCAGGCCCAAACTGCCGCTCAGCTAATGCGTTCACGCTATAGTGCCTTTGCCTTGCAGCAGATTGATTATATTGTCAAAACCACCGCACTTGGTCAGCAGCAGGCTCTGGATGTGGCCGCTATTCGGGACTGGAGCAGCGCCAACCAGTGGTTAAAACTGGAAATCGTAAGTGCTCAGGAAAAGCTGGACAAAAGCCATGCCCAGGTCGAATTCAAGGCCTATTATCAGGATGGCAACCAGCCGCAGATACATCATGAAGTATCGCATTTCGTCAAACATCAGGGTGCGTGGTATTTTCTTGATCCGACCACCGATCAGCAGATCACCATGAAACAGCCCTGTATCTGCGGTTCGGGCAAGAAATTTAAGCAATGTTGTGCGCAATTTTTATAACATTTGCCGTATTTTCGCTTATGATAATGCGCATCAATTCCCCTAGTGAAAGAAGGGCAGTTCATGTTGCTGTTGGTCATTTATATTATTGCCATTACTGCAGAAGCAATGACAGGTGCATTGTCGGCAGGACGGCGAAGCATGGACTGGTTCGGGGTGACCCTGATTGCCTGTGTCACCGCACTGGGCGGCGGCTCGGTACGTGATGTATTGCTGGGCCATTATCCTTTAACCTGGGTCAAGCATCCGGAATATCTGGTGCTGACCTGCGCGGCAGCCTTTGTCACCATTTTAATTGCCAAATGGATGCGCCATCTGCGTTCCATCTTCCTGGTGCTGGATGCTTTGGGCCTGATTGGCTTTACCATTATTGGCTGCCAGATTGCGCTGGAAATGGGCCACGGTTTTGTGGTGTCGGCAGTGGCTGGTGTGCTGACCGGCGTCTCGGGCGGGATTCTGCGTGATATTCTGTGTAATGATGTGCCGCTGGTGTTCCGCCGTGAGCTGTATGCCAGTATCTCTTTTGTGTCGGTGATCTGCTATTGGGTCTGTATTGAAATTGGCCTGTCGCTAGAACTAACCGTTATCGCCACGCTGATTTTTGGTTTTACCTTACGTTTAATTGCGATCTATTTTGGTCTGGAAATGCCAAAATTCATTTATAAGGATGATGATGAGCAGTCGGCCTCATCCAAAGATGCCTCCTAGCCACAAATCTCCTATAAATTAAACTGCATGACCGCTATCCAGATAGCGGTCATTGTCTTTAAAATCAAAGCTGATTGCTGTTGTCATAACAATAACCAGGCGCGCCATCCGCGTTTTCCTCTTCACCCTGTCAGAGCGTTTATTATGGATCTAGTTTCTCGTGTACAACGCTTACCGATTGGTAAGTTCCACTATACCTTGCTATGGGTTATCGGACTGGGCTGGATGTTTGATGCCATGGATACCGGTTTAATCTCCTTTATTCTGGCCAAAATGGCGGAAGACTGGCAAATGAGTCCGGCAGAAAAAGGCTGGGTGGTGTCGATTGGCTTTGTCGGCATGGCCATTGGTGCGGTGTTCTCCGGTGGTCTGGCTGACCGGATTGGACGTAAAACTGTATTTGCCACGACCCTGGTGATTTATAGCCTGGCCACAGCCGCCTGTGCCTTTGCCCCAAATTTAAGCTGGTTACTGTTTTTCCGCTTTATTGTCGGTTTAGGGCTGGGCGGGCAGTTGCCGGTTGCGGTGACTTTGGTCAGTGAATATATTCCGGCGCATGTGCGGGGCCGCTTTATTGTGCTACTGGAAAGCTTCTGGGGGCTGGGCTGGCTCTGTGCGGCGCTGGTGTCTTATTTTGTGATTCCGACCTTTGACTGGCATATGGCCTTTTTAATTGGTGGTTTGCCGGCGCTCTATGCCTGGGTCATCTGGAAAAAAGTACCGGAATCGGTGCCGTATTTGATTAACCGCGGCCGGGTCGAAGAAGCGCACAAACTAGTACAAAGTCTGGAACGCCGCTGCGGTGTCGAGGTGATTGAACAGCTGGAAGTGAAACCGGTGGCCGCCAAACAGAATATTTCCTTTGCCCAGCTGTGGTCGGGGCCATTTGCACGCCGTACCCTCATGCTGTGGCTGATCTGGTTCGGCATTGTCTATTCCTACTATGGCATTTTTACCTGGCTGCCAAGCCTGCTGGTCAAGGAAGGCTATACTATTGTGCAATCCTTTGAATATGTGCTGATCATGATTCTGGCGCAGTTGCCGGGTTATATTGCGGCGGCCTGGCTGGTAGAAAAACTTGGCCGCAAAGCCACACTGGCCGGCTTTATTGGGCTGTGTGCGGTATCAGCCTACTTCTTTGGACAGGCCAGCAGCGTCGGCATGATCGTGTTCTGGGGTTGCCTGATGTCCTTCTTTAACCTAGGCGCCTGGGGTGTGCTGTATACCTATACGCCGGAACAGTATCCAACCAATATCCGTGCCTTTGGTTCCGGCTGGGCTTCGGCGGTGGGCCGTATGGGCGGTATTGTTGCGCCTTTGGTGGTGACCCAGATGATGGTGATGCACAACGGCTTTAGCTATGTATTTATGATGTTTACCGCGGTGCTGCTGGCCGTGGCACTGGTGATTGTGCTGCTGGGTGAGGAAACCCGCGGCAAGACCCTGGAGTCGATTGGTTTATAAGCAGCCGCTCATACAGACAATGCAAGATGCGCTGGCTATTGTGCCGGCGCATCTTTTTTATTTCTGGAATATGTTTTTCAACGTGCAGTCAGACTTGTGTATTTTTCAGTTGATTGACGCGCCTAAAATGGATATTTTTACGCCATAAGACATAAATTGTCGCAGAGTGTGATCGGCTACCCTTGTGCTGGCCGCGGCTGCGGCATAGCATAAGAACGTCAAAACTATAACGCATTAATTTAGGATTACAGGTTGTTATGACAAGCCTCGCGCATCATGCGACAGAAAACCGTTCCGTAGCAGAATTTACTGAACAAGCATATCTCAGCTATGCCATGTACGTGATTATGGACCGTGCATTGCCTCATATCAGCGATGGCCTGAAACCGGTACAGCGCCGTATCGTCTATGCCATGAGCGAGCTGGGTCTCAAGCCAAGCAGTAAACCAAAGAAATCTGCACGTACGGTCGGTGATGTGCTGGGTAAGTACCATCCGCATGGTGACTCGGCCTGTTATGAAGCGATGGTGTTAATGGCGCAGCCGTTTAGCTATCGTTATCCATTTATTGAAGGGCAGGGCAACTGGGGTTCACCGGATGATCCAAAATCCTTTGCCGCAATGCGTTATACCGAAGCCAAATTATCCGCATATAGTGACCTGTTACTGTCTGAACTCGGTCAGGGCACCTGCGACTGGCAGGACAACTTTGATGGTTCCCTAAAAGAGCCAGTGACCTTGCCGGCACGGGTTCCAAATATCCTGCTCAATGGCACCACCGGCATTGCCGTGGGTATGGCCACCGATATTCCGCCGCACAACTTGCGCGAAATCATTAAAGGCACCATCGCCCTGATCCGTAATCCGAATTTAAGCGATAGCAAGGTCGCAGAATATATTCCTGGTCCGGATTTACCGACCCGGGCTGAAGTGATTACCCCGCCAGATGAACTGTTAAAGATTCAGACCACCGGACGCGGCAGCTATCGCATGCGCGCGGTGTATACCATTGAAAAAAATGAAATTGTTATCAGTGATTTACCGTATCAGGTCTCTGGCTCAAAAGTCATTACCCAGATTGCTGACCAGATGCAGGCCAAAAAGCTACCACTGGTGACCGATGTACGGGATGAGTCGGACCATAAAAATCCGACCCGTCTGGTGATTGTGCTGCGTTCCAACCGGATTGATGCCGATGCAGTGATGAGCCATCTGTTTGCAACCACCGATCTGGAATCAAGCTATCGGGTCAACATGAACATGATTGGTGCCGATGGTCGTCCACAGGTGAAATCGATTCGCCAGATTTTATTGGAATGGATCGAGATTCGTAAACATACCGTCACACGCCGCCTGCAATATCATCTGAACAAGATTGAAAAACGCCTGCATATTCTGGCCGGCTTGCTGATTGCCTATTTAGACATTGATACCGTGATCCGGATTATCCGCGAAGAAGATCATCCCAAAGCAGAGCTGATGGCGCACTTTGGTATTGATGAGATTCAGGCTGAAGCCATTTTGGAACTCAAGTTGCGCCATCTGGCCCGACTGGAAGAAATGGAAATCCGTCGCGAACAGGAAGAACTCGAGGCCAAAGCTGCCACAATTCGTGAACAGTTGGCCAATCCGGAATCATTAAAAAACCTGATTATTACGGAGTTAAAAGACGACGCCAAAAAGTTTGGTGATGACCGCCGTTCACCAATCGTGCAGCGCGCTGAAGCCACTGCCATTAATGAACAGGACATGCTGCCGGCTGATCCGGTAACCGTGGTGCTGTCTGAAGCTGGCTGGATTCGCTGTGCCAAAGGCCATGATGTCGATGCCGAAAACCTGAATTTCCGCGCTGGTGACCAGTATTTAAGTCACGCCCAAGGCAAATCCAACCAGCGTGCCTATGTGCTGGATGACACTGGACGCAGTTATGGTGTGGCCATTAACAGCCTGCCATCGGCGCGTGGTTTGGGTGAACCGCTCAGTTCACGTTTATCACCGGCCAGCGGGGTCGGCTTTAAACAGGTGTTTGTGGCAGAAGATCAGGCTGAAATTCTGGTCATGAGCAGCAAAGGTTATGGCTTTAAAACCCAAGCCAAACAGCTGGATACCAATGCCAAAGCCGGTAAGGCTTTCCTGAGCCTGTCTGAAGGCGCCAGCGTGATGAATCTGCAAACTATTGAGCAGTTCAGTCATGTTGCGCTACTCAGTTCTGCCGGCCGTTTACTGATTGTTGATCTGGCAGAATTACCGGTGCTGAACAAAGGTAAAGGTAATAAATTGATACAACTTGAACCGAAAGATCAGATTGTATCCATGACAATGCTAAATTTAGATGAAATAATTCAAGTGTTTGCAGGACAACAGCAGTTAAAATTAAAAGGTGATGACTTGCAGAAGTATATCGGTAAGAGAGGAACTAAGGGACAGCTTTTACCACGGGGATATCAAAAAGCAAATAAACTGTTGATTCAGAGATAAGACTAGCGTTGTTTACATAAAATACGTTATATATGAATCGAATTCGTGAAAATGGATCCACTGCTGTACATAAACAAGCCAAAAAATGAAGTGCGGCAGTGTATAAAACAGTTGAATACTAAGGATTACTGATTGGAGAGATTGGCATTATGGAAAAAATTTGGTTTGAAGAATACCGAAAGACAGGGATTCCAGAAACTGTAGAGTTGCCACCGGAGAATACGTCACTGGTTGATATCTTTGAACGTAATTTCCAGAAGTTTGGTTCACGTGATGCCTTTATCTTTATGGATAAAGTGCTGACCTTTGCTGAACTGGAAGAAGCAAGCCGTAAATTTGCAAGCTATTTGCAAGGTCTGGGCTTGGCCAAAGGCACACGTGTTGCAGTGATGATGCCAAACGTTCTTCAATATCCAGTGGTGGCATTGGGTGTATTCCGTGCCGGTCTGGTGCTGGTGAATGTAAACCCGCTGTATACCTCACGTGAACTTGAGCATCAGTTAAATGACTCTGGCGCAGAAGTGCTGGTGATTATTGAAAACTTCGCTTCTGTATATCAGGCGATTCTGGGTAAAACCCCAGTCAAGCACGTCGTGGTTGCCTCTGTGGGTGACATGCTAGGCACCTTAAAAGGTACGTTGGTGAACTTTGTCTTACGTTCAGTGCGTAAACAGATTCCGGCGTGGGACCTTCCGGGTCATGTCAAGTTTAATGCGGCCATGTCGAAAGCCAATGTCAGCAACTACAAGCGTCCAAGCCTGACTCTAAGCGATACGGCAGTACTGCAATATACCGGTGGTACGACAGGGGTATCTAAAGGTGCAGAACTGACCCACCGTAACCTAGTGGCAAACATGCTGCAATGCGATGGTATTTTCCAAAGTAAATTTGGTGCGCAAGATGGTCAGCCAGATGACCGTATTTTCTGTGCATTGCCGCTGTATCACATTTTTGCATTTATGGTGTGCGCGCTTTACGGGATGTATAAAGGTCAGGCAAACGTATTGATTCCAAACCCGCGTGACTTACCTGCGGTAATGAAAGAATTACGCAAATATCAACCAACTTTCTTCCCTGCGGTGAACACCTTATTCAATGCACTTGTGAACAATGAAGAGTTTAAACAGCTTGATCACAGCCGATTGAAAATGGCGATGGGCGGCGGTATGGCTGTATTACCATCTACAGCGGAAGCCTGGAAAAAAGTGACTGGCACCAACATCATTGAGGGTTACGGTTTATCTGAAACTTCACCGGTGGCTACCGCGAACCCGCCAGCGTCTGAAGAATTCAGCGGTACGATTGGTATTCCATTGCCATTAACTGAAGTGGCAATTCTGGATGATGCCGGCAATGAAGTAGCATTGGGCGAGCAGGGTGAAATTTCAATTCGTGGTCCACAAGTCATGAAAGGCTATTGGAACCGTCCAGATGAAACCGACAAAGTGATGATTAATGGTTTCTTCCGTACAGGTGACATTGGTGTTATGGATTCACGAGGCTATGTGAAGATTGTTGACCGTAAGAAAGACATGATTTTGGTATCTGGCTTTAACGTTTATCCTTCTGAAATTGAAGAAGTCGTGGCGAAGCATCCAAAAGTACTGGAAGTGGCTGCAATTGGTGTACCAGATGAAAAATCAGGTGAAGTGCCAAAACTGTTCGTTGTGAAGAAAGATCCTTCATTGACGACTGAAGAAGTTCTGGCCTTTGCCAAAGAAAACCTGACCGGTTATAAACGCCCACGTTATGTTGAATTTATGGATGAATTACCGAAATCTAACGTAGGTAAAATCCTGCGTAAAGACCTACGTAAGACTGCATAAATTCTGCAATAAAAAAAGCGCCTAAGGGCGCTTTTTTTAATTCTCTTTTTTCATTAGCCAGCGGTCGAAGTAAGGACGTCCAACCCCCATCACCCCGAGGAAAATAAACATCGAGCCAAACTGACGGCTAAAACCGGAGGAATGGAAGCTGCCATAACTTAAAATATTATCAATCAGGCAATACACCAGAATTACGGTCACCCAGTGCCATAAAGGCAGACGTTTAATTCCCACCGCATACAGGGCCACCCACAGCACCACAAAGGTAAACAGGGTTGACCAGATGTTCAGGTTGGAACAGATGACCGTTAATAAAAAGGCCACAATGGGAATCACAATTTTTAAGGCCCGATCGACTTGCAGCTGATGCTGGCGCTGTTTTTCAAGTACATCGAACATTTCTTTTTGATCAGGATTGACCATCATGAATCCTACACAATGAATAAAAACACCCTATTTAACAAAATTTATGCTTAAAACACCATGCTATGATAAAGTTTTGAAGAATTCCGATGAGAAAAAATAGATGCAAAGTATTAGTGGAATCGTCTATCTGATTCTAATCGCCTGCCTGTTGCCTTATTTATTTGCAGTAATTGCAAAAATGGCTGGCGGCTTTAAATCTGAAGATAATCAAAATCCACGTTCTTTTTTAGCCAATACTACCGGTCTGGCGGCGCGTGCCAATGCTGCCCAGCAAAACAGCTTTGAAAGTCTGCCGCTGTTTATTGCCGCCATTTTACTGGCCGAATATATGGTGATTCCGCAGTTTATTATTATGACCTTTGGCATTGCCTATCTGGTGTTTCGTCTGCTGTACGGGCTGTGTTATCTGGCCAACTGGGCGACGTTGCGCTCGATTATCTGGTTATTATCGTTACTTTGCCCGATCTGTTTATTGCTGCTGGTGATTAAACTGACCGCGTGATTGCACAGCAAAATATCTATTTTTATGTCATGAATGTATAATCGCGAAGTCATTAATAGCCGAAACCCGTTATAATTGACGCGGTTTAAAAAATTTAATTTGTGAAAGAGTGATGCCATGAGCTACAGCAATATCCCAGCGGGTAAAGATGCGCCAAATGATATCTATGTAATCATTGAAATTCCTGCCAATGCAGCGCCAATCAAATACGAAATTGATAAAGATTCTGATGCGTTATTTGTAGACCGTTTCATGGGTACTGCAATGTTCTACCCAGCAAACTACGGTTATGTACCAAATACTTTGTCTGAAGATGGTGACCCATTAGACGTATTGGTGGTAACACCACATCCGGTTGAACCAGGTTCAGTAATTCGTTGCCGCCCGGTCGGTAAATTGAACATGGAAGATGACGGTGGTATTGATGCGAAACTGATCGCGGTACCGCACGACAAATTGACTCCAATTTACAAAGACGTGAAAGAATATACCGATCTTCCACCGTTACTGATTCAACAGGTTGAACACTTCTTTGCTCACTATAAAGATTTAGAGCCAGGCAAATGGGTGAAATTGACCGGTTGGGAAGGCGCAGACGTTGCCAAAGCTGAAGTATTAAAAGCGATTGAAGCTGCAAAATAATACGGCTTTTCCCCCTCACTGATCTGTCTTGTTCAGTGAGGACGTCATAAAAAAACCTGCACAGTGTGCAGGTTTTTTTGATTTAGACCATCGTCAGGAAATTAGAATAATTTCACCGGGATATCTAGGAATAAACGCCATTCATTGGTGTCACCAATGTATCTGTCTACTTGGTATTCATCGCTTGCACGGTAGTAAGAATGACGTACACGTAAGCTGGCATCTTTAGCAAAGCCAGATTGAACAGTGTATTTCACCTGGTTAAAGAATTCACGTTCTTGTGCATCATCAGTTAATAACATTGAACGGTCGGTAGCTGTTGGTACATCAATATCCCAACCATATACAAAGGCTGATGTCCAAGTTAAACCAGGAACATTCATTGCAGCAAAGTCATAAGTGTATTGGAGTTGTACAGATTTCTCATCGTTACCAATAAAATCAGACAGGTAGGAGTTTGGCATATAAATGGTTTGACCACCATCTGCAATACCCGGACCCAGGTTATAGTCATAACCTGTATTACCTGTATTTTGCTGGTACGCCACCATGATGTTGTGTGGACCAGTGTTATAAGCAGTTGAAATCGCCCAGATCGAGTTCTGGAATTTATCATCAGCCGAGCCAATATGAGAATACAGGCGACCATTTGCTTCACGATCCCAATCAGTGTGGTAACCGCTAAAATCAAAGGTCAGGCTGCTTTGGTTTGCCAATGGAAGCTTATAGTTAACATTGGCATAGTGACGCTCTAAACGGTCTTTATTGTCTACACCAAAATACGCTGTATTCAGCTGATCATTCACCTGATAACGTGCACCCCACACAATGGCACGATCTAAATCATTTTGATCGGTGGCAATCTGGTCAGAGAACTGGTTTTTGGTAAATTTACCGGCAGTTAATTCCAGGCCATCAATTTCACGGCTCGTGGCTAAAACACCAGTGAAATATTCTGGAACTAAACGCGCCGTGTTGCTGGCCAATACCGGCAGGTCTAGAACTTGGGTACCGTAACGTACTTCAGTATTGGAAATACGTGCTTTGACATTGACACCACCACGAGCCCACTGGTCATATGGTTCGTCATTGTTGTCACGTGGAATCATATTGTTGGCTGAGTTGTTATTGCTGCCCAGTTTAAATGACCAGTCGCCTACGGCACCGACACCCACGCCTACAGTGCCTTGGGTATAGCCAGATTCAAGTTGAACAATTGCGGTTTGTGCATAAGAGCTTTGGTCTTTTCTATTGTCAATCTTGTCACGGTGAATAAAACCAGTACGGAATAATACCGAACCTTCTGCACCTTCAACAAAACCTTTAGCTTCGCTTTGTTCGCTAGCAACAGCTGTAGAAATTAAAGCAGCTTGTACCAGGACTGCTAATGTTAATTTTTTCGCGTTTAGCATTGGGAGAGAGCCTCATCCAGAATGTTATGTTTCAATTTGTTTAAAAAGAACCCAGAAACCGGAAGAATTTTATAGGGAATTTGTAAAAAAGATACCGTTTTATCCATTTTTCTTTGAGAAAAATGCAAACGCTAGCGTATACAGTTTCAATCCTTGCTCTTGTAAAAAACCCTTCCTGGGTCATATTGCAGAAAATTTGCTTCTCAAAACAGGAAGGCAATTTTCGCGCTTTAATGTACTGTGTTTATACTTTTTATTCAAAAAATAATTTGTGATTATGCGGTTTTAGACAGTGTGAAGATAGAGAAAATTTGGCACTTTACAGGGAGTAAAACGTACATAAAAGATTTATCTCGCTGAATTTTTTATGCATTTCGTTGAAGCTATGATTAGAACTATCTCATGAATCAGTGCATTTTAGTGGAATGCAAGATTGCACTTTTTTTAAGCAGAAAAAAGCTTTTGAATGATTAAGCGACTCAAAATAGCGCATGATGTAAGCAAATATAAATGATCTGGTTTATCTCCCAACGCAGTGAAATGATCCGCACATCAGTAGGATTGAAAAAGTATCATGCTGTTTTTAAATTTTTATCTGATATTAAAAGTTTATATAAAATAATAGGTTGAAACTAATTAAAGAAAAATTGAAATCATTCTTTTTGAACAGATGCCAGTGTTGGCATAGCTATTGCAAAGCTTAAGTTGAGTTTAAAAACACAACTAAAAACGTCTGCGGACGGTTGGGGGAATCTAACAATGAAATTCACTTTAAAAGCTTTAGCAGTTGCAGCAGTAGCTTCAGCATCCAGTTTTACTTTTGCAGATGAGCCTACATCTCCGCACTCAGTATCTGGCAATATCGGTGTATTATCGAGCTATAACCTGCGTGGTATTACCAACGTGCCTGAAAATAGCGGAGCAACCTTGCAAGGTGGACTGGATTATACCCATGCCTCTGGTTTCTATGCAGGCTGGTGGGGATCTACCCTGGATTATTCTTTGGCTGAGGAAGGACGTGATGCTTTTGAAAATAACTTCTATCTAGGCTATAGCCATGCAGTAAATGATGACTTAGGTTTAACCATCGGTACGACTTACTATTATTATTATGAATCTGATGTGGAATCCAATGGTTTTGAGCTGTTATTGGGTATGAGCTATAAGGATTTAGGTGTTACGGCACAAACCCTTCTTGAAGATACGACTTGGGGGAATGCGGGGGATACTTATATTAAAGGTACTTATAGCTACGCCTTGCCGAATGATTTCAGTCTAGATACCGCTCTGGGTTTATATGCTTATGAAAAATCAGGTGACTTTATTGAAGGAACGACTGAAAGTTTTGGCTTCCGCCATTTTGACATCGGTCTAAGTAAACCACTGGGTGATACAGGTGTCACTGCCAGCATGAACTACATCATTGGTGGTTATGACCGTTTTGATGAAAAACAAAAGAATAAAGTGGTATTCGGGCTTGGTTATAGCTTCTAATCTCTTATAGAAAAAAGGCGACAAATGTCGCCTTTTTTTATTTTTATTGTCCAATCGTTTAGCTTTGCTGACCTCGATAAGACAGCGCTTCCGATAAATGAGCAGTTTGAATCTCGCTACTTTCGGCCAAATCGGCAATACTGCGCGCCACTCTTAAGACCCGATGATAGGCGCGAGCCGACAGGTTTAAGCGCTGCTGGGCCAGATCCATCATGTTCTGTGCTGGTGTGGCTAAGGCAGCAAACTGTTCCAGCTGTTTTGGACTTAAGTTCATATTCAGCATACCTTGGCGTTGCATTTGCCGTTCATAGGCCTGAATCACCCGCTGGCGAACCGTATCTGAGTTTTCCACCACAGTTTTATCATGTAACTCATGGGCCTGTAATGGTGGTACATCAATATGCAAATCAATCCGGTCCAGGAGTGGGCCAGAAATCCGGTTCTGGTAGCGTTTAATACTTTCTGCGGAACATTGGCAGCGAATATCCTGATTAAACGCATAGCCACACGGGCAGGGGTTCATCGCGGCAATCAGCTGGAAACTGGCCGGAAAGGTAATCTGCCGCGATGCCCGGGAAATTACAATTTCCTTGGATTCCAAGGGCTGCCGCAATACTTCCAGCACTTTACGGTCAAACTCCGGCAGTTCATCTAAAAACAGCACACCTAAATGGGCCAGGGTAATTTCGCCCGGTTTTGGATGTGAGCCACCACCGACCAGCGCAATCGCTGAAGCGGTATGATGCGGGGCGCGAAATGGCCGCTGTCCAAAGCGATGCGGGGTATTGGCAATTGAATAAATACTGGCAACTTCAAGATTTTCCTGCATATTCAGGGGCGGCAAAATACTGGCCAGACGTGAGGCCAAGAGAGTCTTGCCTGTACCGGGTGGACCTTTAAAGAGCAAGGAATGGCCACCGGCAGCGGCAATTTCCAGGGCACGCCGAGGTCGCAGCTGTCCTTTGACATCCGCCAGGTCAAAAGCATAGCGTTCCAAGCGGGTTTCCGAGCTTGCTGCAAAAGGCTGTAGGGGCGCAGCCTGCGCCAGATGCTCACAGACCTGTTTCAGATGACTGGCCGCAAACACCTGAAAGTCGGGCAATTGTGCGGCTTCCTGTGCATTGGGTTCCGGTAATACCAGTTGATGGCCGGCCGCCTGACAGGCAATGGCAATACTTAAAGTGCCGGTGACCGGGCGTAACTGGCCATCCAGCGCCAGTTCACCAATAAATTCCAGGTTTTCTGCGGCCTGTTCGGGCAATTGTCCGGAAGCAATCAGAATGCCTAAGGCAATCGGTAAATCCAGACGTGAGCCATCTTTGGGTAAATCGGCCGGGGCCAGATTAATGGTCAAACGTTTGGTGGGAAACTGAAAACCACTGTTAATAATGGCCGAGCGGACCCGGTCTTTACTTTCACGGACCGCGGCTTCGGCCAGACCGACAATGGTTAAGGAGGGTAGACCCTGACTTAAATGGACTTCAACTTCAATGGACGGGGCATTCAGTCCAAGCAGACCCCGCGTATAAATTTTGGCAAAAGACATTGTTGTTATGTTCCGTTTTGGTGCGTTATTTTTGGTCGTTATGCGTCTTTTGTTGCACTAAGAAGGTGCTTATTCTTTGTTCAAAATCTTTTGTTCGAGTGCTTCTACCTGCTGCAGCAGTTCATTTAAACGAAGATTGGCATTATTCAGTGCAGTGCGCTGACGGTCCAGCTCTTCTTTGGACACCAGATCCATTTTGCTGACGGCTTCGTTTAGCAGGGCACGCAGGTTATGTTCTAAATCTTTTTTCGGTTGATCGACCTGTTCTAAGATGGCCTGTAATAAGGTTTCTATCATGATAAATTCCATTCCAGTGGACTGAAAAGCGCAGTGTAGCATTGCTCTGGCCCAGACTATAGTGTTTCAGATGAAATATGGTTTTATTCGATGCCGGAGATCGTAAATCTCTACAGAAAAATGTTTATTTTTTGAAGATTGGTGCATGAGAAAGGTATAAAATAAGATATAAATAAATCACATGCCGTAACTTCTAATTTCCCCCGACCTTAGGAGTTTTGGCATGAAATTTGAACATAAAACCTTACTGGTGAAATAAGCCGAAGGAAAACACACATGAAGCTCGTAACTGCAATTGTAAAACCCTTTAAATTAGATGACGTGCGTGAAGCACTGTCAGAAATTGGTGTTCAAGGGATCACTGTCACTGAAGTCAAAGGCTTCGGTCGTCAGAAAGGTCACACTGAACTGTATCGTGGCGCAGAATATGTTGTTGATTTTCTACCAAAAGTGAAAATCGAAATCGCCATTAGTGATGAGATGGTGGATTCAGTGATTGAATCAATCACCCGTGTAGCAAGCACCGGCAAAATCGGTGACGGTAAAATTTTTGTGACGAATCTGGAACAGGTCATCCGTATTCGTACAGGTGAAACAGGTGCAGATGCTGTTTAAGTAATTGGCACGAAGTTTGCTGAGTACCTAATAACTCACAAAAACTAGGTTGGGGGATACGAATGAAAAAAATGCTACTTGCGCTCGGCCTGTCCGGCGCGCTTTTGGGTGGTTCTGTTACTTGGGCTGAAGAAGCCGTAACAGCGCCAACTCCTTCAGAACAAATCACAGTAAATGATACTGTGGAACCTGCGCTTATTGAATCAAGCGATATCATCACTACAGAAACTGCTTTACCTGAAGTGGCAGCGGCTGAAGAAGCCGTGTTAGACACTGGTGATACTGCCTGGATTCTGGTCTCAACAGCACTTGTCCTACTTATGACCATTCCGGGCTTGGCCCTGTTCTATGGCGGTATGGTGCGCAAGAAAAACGTCCTCAGCACCATGGCGCACAGTTTTGTTGCGGCCGCAGTGGTCAGTCTGGTCTGGGTAATTATTGGCTATACCTTGGCCTTTGGCGAAGGCAATGCCTTTATTGGCAGCCTAGACAAGTTCATGCTGGCCGGTATTACCACCGATGCCTTGAGTGGCACCATTCCTGAAATCCTGTTCGTGATCTTCCAGATGACCTTTGCGATTATTACCGTGGCGATTATCAGCGGTTCGATTGCAGAGCGGATGAAATTTGGGGCCTTTGTTGCGTTCATTGCCATCTGGGTGGTGGTGGTCTATGCACCTATTACCCACTGGGTCTGGGGTGGCGGCTGGTTAGGCAACGACGGCGCGCTGGATTTCGCTGGTGGTACCGTGGTACACATTAACTCTGGTGTAGCCGGTCTGGTGGCTGCCTATATGCTGGGCAAACGTATGGGCTTGGGCCGTGAATCTATGGCACCGCACAATCTGACCTTAACTGTGGTGGGTGCGAGCCTGCTGTGGGTGGGCTGGTTTGGTTTCAACGGTGGTTCTGCGTTGGGCGCCAATGGTTCAGCAGGTTATGCCCTGGTGGTGACTCAAGTTGCCGCAGCTGCAGCCGCACTGGCCTGGTTAGTGACGGAAAAAGTGGTCCGTGGTAAAGCCTCTGTATTAGGCGGTGCTTCAGGTGCCGTGGCTGGTCTGGTGGTCATTACCCCGGCAGCAGGTTTTGTCACCGTCGGTGGTGCCTTAGCCATGGGTCTGATTGGTGGCGTGGTCTGCTTCTGGGGGATTACTGCACTGAAACGTGCCCTGAAAGCCGATGACTCTTTAGATGCCTTTGGCCTGCACGGCGTGGGTGGTATTGTAGGTGCAATTTTAACCGCTTTCTTTGCCAGCGAATTCATTATGGGCGATGCGGCACCTGCCAGCCTGATGGGTCAGCTGTGGGTGCAAGTGGAAGGTGTGATTGCCACAATTGTGTACTCTGCAGTATTAACCTTCATTATCCTGAAAGTGATTGATCTGGTAATTGGTATCCGTGTTGAATCTGATGATGAACGCATGGGTCTGGATTTAAGCCAGCATGGTGAACGGGTTGAATAATCTTTCAGCAGCATAATCAATATATTGTGTAAAACAGCCCAAAAGGGCTGTTTTTTTTCTATATATTGCGTAAAACTCTACAAAATCCTGTTTTTTTGCTACACTCTCAAATCAACTGGATTTGTTCAATTAAACCACTATGCATTGTCCATTTTGCAACGCCGCAGACAGTAAAGTGATTGATTCACGGCTGGCAGCTGAAGGCTGTCAAATTCGCCGACGTCGTGAATGTATTAGCTGTGGTGAACGTTTTACCACCTTTGAAAGTTATGAAGTGGTGATGCCACGCGTCATTAAATCGGACGGTAAAAATGAGCCCTTTGATGAAGCCAAACTGCGCCGTTCATTGATGCATGCCTTGCAAAAACGTCCCGTGACTCAGGAACAGATTGAAACGGTACTCAGTGATATCCAGCTGCAAATCCGCCGTCTGGGCGAACGTGATGTTAAATCACGCACCATCGGGGAAATTGTCATGCAGTCTTTATTCTCGCTGGATCATGTGGCCTATGTGCGTTTTGCTTCGGTGTATCAGGACTTTCAGGATGTGGAAGCCTTCCGCCGTCAAATTGAACAAATGCAGCAACGTGAATACTAAGCTCAACGCGCAAGAGTGGTGACATGTCCGAGTTAACTCAAGACCAAATCTGGATGCAGCGTGCCATTGAACTGGCACGACTCGGACAGTACTCGACCAAACCGAATCCGAATGTGGGCTGTGTGCTGGTTAAAGACGGACAGCTGGTGGGTGAGGGCTATCATCCGCGTGCCGGACAGCCACATGCCGAAGTATTTGCCTTACGTGATGCCGGCGATGCCGCCCGCGGTGCAACCGCTTACGTGACTCTGGAACCTTGTGCGCATTATGGACGTACCCCGCCTTGTGCCAAAGGTCTGGTCGAAGCCGGTGTGGCCAGAGTGGTAGTGGCCTGTCCTGATCCGAATCCGCTGGTGGCTGGTAAAGGCGTGCAGATTCTGCGCGATGCCGGAATTCAGGTGGAGGTAGGCGTGCTGGAACAGCAGGCGCATCAGCTGAATCTGGGCTTTTTAAAAGCCATGGCCACGGGTCAGCCTTATGTCCGCTTAAAAGTGGCGTCAAGTCTGGATGGCCGTACTGCCATGGCCTCCGGTGAATCGAAATGGATTACCGGCAATCCGGCCCGTCTGGATGTGCAGCACTGGCGCGCAATTTCAGCAGTGGTGATTACCGGGATTGAAACCGTGCTGGCCGATGACTGTCAGCTCAATGTCCGCCAGCTGGCGATACATCAGGACATCAGCAGCATTGTCCAGCCGAAACGGCTGGTACTGGACCGTCAGGGACGCTTGCCCTTAACCGCCAAGCTGCTCGAGCAGCCGGACAGTGTGATGGTGATGGGTCCGTATCGGGCCGAGCTGGAAGCGCTGGGCGTGATCCAGCTTGAGGTTCAACCTTTGGATCAATTGCTTCGAACTTTGGTGCAGCAGTATCAGCTGTATGATGTGCTGATTGAAGCCGGTGCAACATTATCGACCGCCTTTTTACAGCAGCAACTGGTCGACGAAGTGATCAGTTATGTGGCCCCGACCCTGTTAGGCCGGTCTGCACGTGCCATGTTTCAGGCAGAATTTGAGCGTATGGCACAACAACTTCGATTTAAACTTTGCGACGTCACTCAATTCGGTGATGATGTGCGCTTAAGGTTAACCCCTTCTCAAGAGACGTTATGAATTCAGAGTCTACGGTTTATCACAAACGTCGTCACGCCGCACGTACGACAGATGAATATCTTTTCCATCAGCTGGTTCCTTATCTGGGGAATAAACGTCGTCTGTTACATCTGATTCTGGAAGCGCTGGAGCAGACCGGCACCCTGAACAAAGGCGGCCGCGCGCCGATCTTCGCCGACTTTTTCGCCGGTTCAGGCGTGGTTTCGCGCTTGGCCCGTCAAAATGGCTATCGGGTAATTGCCAATGACTGGGAACCGTATAGCCATGCGCTGAATCATGCGATTTTGGCCTGTGTAGAAGCGCCGGCATTTAAAGAGCTGGGCGGTTATCAGAAAGCAATTGATTATTTAAACCGTTTGCCGGAAGTCAAAGGCTGGGTCACGCATAACCTGTGCCCACGCAATGATGAAATTTATGATCCGACCCGTGACCGTTTATTCTTTAAACGCCGTAACGGAATGCGTATTGATGCCATCCGCCAGCAGATTGCCACCTGGCAGGCGCAAGGCGCGATTGATGATGTCGAGATGAGCGCGCTGCTGGCGCCTTTGCTGTATTCGGCCAGTTTTGTCAGCAACACCTCCGGGGTCTTTAAAAGTTTCCACCATGGCTGGGGTGGTAAAACCCAGACTGCACTGGAACGGATTGAATCTTTGTTGTGGTTAACCCCAAGCCGCTTCTGTGAAATTGGTGATCCGAAACGTCCGGCTGCCGAAATGTGGTGTGTTGATGCCCAGCATCTGGCCAACCAGATGAGCGGTTTTGAAGTGGATGTGGCGTATTTAGATCCGCCATATAACCAGCATGCTTATAGCAGTAACTATCATGTGTTAAATGCCTTAACCTTGTGGGATCAGGTTGATTTACCAACCCCGGATACCAAAGGCTTTAAGAGCGGCATTGACCGTGCTTGGCGCAAAGAGCGTCCGAGTCCGTATAACTCGTCCAAGCACGCCAAAGAAGCGTATGAGAAACTGTTAGAAACCATTAATGCACGTTATATCCTGACCAGTTACTCCACCGATGGCAATATCAGTGCAGTGGATTTGTTGCAGGCCAATTTAAAACGTGGCCGGGTCAGCCTGTTAACCCAGGATGTACCGCGTTACCGGGTCAGCAAGCAGCGTCAGTCTGAACGTGCACGAGTACTGGAATTTATTGTGATTACCGATACTCATGCCAAGTCTGGCCCGCCAATCCGGCAGTTGCTGGGGCAGTTGCATCACTTTGCCGAGCTGGGCGGGGTCGATACCAGCGGTGTCAGCACCCAACTGGCCTTGTGGTAAGCACTAGAGACAATAAGAGAAAAGACTATGTTTACAGGAATTATTGAAAGCGTGGGCAAAGTGGACAGCCTGCAAAGTGTCGGTGGTGATGTCCGCCTGCGTATTCAGACCGATCTGGATATGTCCGATGTCCATCTGGGGGATTCTATTGCCACCAACGGCATCTGCCTGACCGTTATTGAGTGGGGCGATAACTGGTACGCGGCCGATGTGTCACGGGAAAGTTTAAACCGGACTACCTTAGGTAACTGGAAAGTTGGCCAGCCGGTGAATGTGGAAAAAGCCATGTTACCGACCACCCGTTTTGGCGGACATATTGTCAGTGGTCATGTCGATGCCGTGGGTGAAATTACCTTGGTGCGTGAAGATGCGCGTTCTTTATATTTTGAGGTGACTGCACCGGCTGAAATTGCCAAATATCTGGCCGAAAAAGGTTCGGTGACTGTAGATGGCATCAGCCTGACCATTAACCATTTACGTGGCAGTGTAATCAGCCTGAACCTGATTCCGCATACCGCAGAGCGTACCAATATTGGTACCTGGAAAACTGGCAGCAAAGTCAATCTGGAAGTGGATGTTTTGGCGCGTTATATCGAGCGTTTACTGCTCGGTGAAAAAGCCGCAGAAACCACGGCACAGTCAAAAATCAGCATGGACTTTCTGGCCGAAAATGGCTTCTTAAAATAAGTCCTGACGCTGCTGTACAGGACAGTCTGATTGAAAAAATTAGACTGTTTTTTTATTTTTAGCGATAATTCAGGCTGCGCGAAACAGAGTAACTTACGTTGGTTAAGTGTAGATGATTGATTTTTTGCTAAATTTTGAACAGTGGCTGCCTGTGTTGCTCAACAACTATGGGGTCTGGATTTATGCAATTTTATTTTTAATTATCTTTGCGGAAACCGGTTCGGTATTTATGTTTTTCCTGCCGGGAGACAGTCTGCTGATTGCCATTGGCGCCTTATGTTCAACCACCGATGTGGTGCATTTACACTATATGGCGATTTTACTGTGCCTGGCCTCTATTCTTGGCTATAGCGTGAATTACTATACCGGCAAGGTCTTGGGGCTGAAGTTTTTTAATGACCATTCGCGTTATTTCAAACCGGAATATATCGTCAAAACCAACCGCTATTTTATGAAGCATGGCGGTAAAACCATTCTCATTGCACGGTTTATTCCTTTTGTCCGTTCTTTTGCACCGTTTGCTGCCGGTTCCGGACATATGCCCATCGCCAGCTTTACGGCCTATAACATTGCCGGTGGCATTATCTGGATTGTGTCTTTATTGGCCATCGGTTACGGTCTGGGCAATATCCTGTCGTGGCTGGGTCATATTTTTTTAATATAAACAGTGCTGAAAAACCGCACGTACAAAAAAGCCCACGCGGGGTGGACTTTTATCTTGCGGGGAGAAATTCGCTGACCTTAGTGCTTGATCACTGTGACGGAAGTGCCGCCTAAACGTGGACTGGCTTCTGCAACCGGTGCCAAAGAAAATGTACCCTTTTTAGCTTCTTTGGTCAGGTAAATATAAAGCGACTGGAAATCTGCACGGCTGATTAATAAATCCTGAGCAGTAATATGCCATTGTTCACCACTATGCAGATGGTCAATTTTGCTCGATATTTGTGTCAAGATACCCATTTTAAACCCTAATTATAAAAATAATTTTTACTTTAAAAGGCAGCAGTACTGCTGTTTAAAGTATGACTATCTTGTGACAAAAATATTTCACTTTCATGACACTTGGGCGAGAAATTCTGCCTCACACCCGATTGATCTTTCAGATGGGCCGGTTTAAATCTGCATTTACTGACACCGTACCGGGTTTTTCACGCCAGAAGGCCGACATTTAGGCCTCTTTGGAAAATTGGGAATGTTTTAAAATATATTCAATTTCTTCCTGGGCAGCGGCTTGTAGCTGGCTGCGGAACTGTTGTACTGCTTCTTCAATCCGGGTTTCGGCTTCCAGTTCCAGACGTACCCGCACACTGTCGAGTTCCGACAGAATCTGTTCATCGGCAATACGCACGCCTTTGGCAAAATTGAAACTACCATTTTCCGGATTTTTTTGATAACGCGCAGTGTAGTCCAGAATCTCCTGATCCAGCTGGGTGCGTAAAATGGCCAGGGTTTCGGTCTGCGCGGCAAACTGTTGCAGTTCATCCTGATACAGAGCCTGCGCATACGCGGCCTGATCGGCGCGTTGTTGGGCCAGACGTTGCTCCAGCATCTGCTGGCGGCGAATACGCGCTTCTTCAATTAACTGGATTTTCAGTTCGGCATAGGCCTGATCAATTTTCTGAAAGGACTGTTGCTGTTGCTGCTGATCGTACTCTACCCAGCGTTTTAGGTCGCTGTCCGGTTGCAGTACCTCACTAATCCGATGCAGGTCATCAATAAAGGTCTGACGCACAGCTTCAGGCGCAGTTAACCAGCGCTGTTTAAAATCTGGACCAACATTTAATGCCACGCTGCATCTCCTTTGGGGTGGTTCTATAATTTGTGGGTTTGCGGCTCAATGCCTAAACGACGATATTGTTTATATTTTTCCCGGCCAAGCTGTTTGGCGGTTTCATGATTTTCAATGATTTCGATAATGTGACTAAATTTGGCGAACTGTTCAAGAGCCTGTTCGTTAAAATTAAACACAATCCAATCATTTTCAGTTGGCAACTGCGCTGAAATACAGACCTGTGCCGTAGGCTCATCAATACCATGCGGAATAAAACTGCCGGCATCAAAGCTCCACAGCCGTTCATCCAGCGCCCGTTGCAATGCCGGGTCTGTGCTATACAGCCAGATGCGCTGTGGTTCACGCAGGATTTTCCGGCATAAACGGCAAGTGCTGTCCACTTGCCGTTCAGGACTTTTTTCAAACAGATAAAAGCTGACTTTAGCCATGCTGCTCTGCACGGTTGGCCAGGAATTGCATCAGTAGCGGTACCGGACGGCCTGTTGCACCTTTATGGGTTCCTGAATTCCAGGCAGTGCCGGCAATATCCAGATGCGCCCAGCGATAGTCACGAGTAAAGCGTTGCAGGAAGCAGGCTGCAGTCACAGAACCGGCTTTTGGACCACCAATATTGCCAATATCGGCAAAAGGTGAATCTAATTGTTCCTGATAGTCATCAATCACCGGCATACGCCATACGCGGTCAAAACTCTGCTGGCCGGCCTGAGTCAGTTCCTGTGCCAGTTCATCATCTGGTGTGAACAGACCGGTTAACACCGAACCGAGCGCAATCACACAGGCACCGGTTAAGGTCGCCACGTCAATGACCAGTGCCGGTTTAAAACGCTGGATATAGGTCAGGGCATCACACAGCACCAGACGGCCTTCGGCATCGGTGTTCAGGATTTCGACAGTCTGACCGCTCATGGTGGTGACAATATCGCCCGGACGGGTGGCTTTGCCCGATGGCATATTTTCCGCTGCGGCAATGGCTGCCACCACATGAATCGGCAAGCGTGATTCACACAGCGCACGTACGGTCCCCAAGACTGAGGCTGCACCGCACATATCGAATTTCATTTCGTCCATGCCAGCACCCGGTTTCAGGGAAATACCGCCGGTATCAAAGGTAATACCCTTACCGACCAGTACAATAGGTGCCTGCTCAAGATTGGCCTTGTATTCCAGGGTAATCATGCGGCCCGGACGCTCGGAACCCTTGCTGACCGCAAGGAACGCACCCATGCCCAGGTCAGCCATATGCTGTTCATTCAGCACGGTTACTTTGAGTAAATCCGGGAATTCTTCTGCCAGTGCCAGTGCCTGATCAGCCAGATATTCCGGGAAGCAGATGTTCCCCGGACGGTTGCCTAAATCGCGGGCAAAATTCTGACCAGTATGTACCGCTTCAATAAATTTCAGCTGATGGGCAGTTAACGGGCTTTGTGTGGCAATCAATTGAATCTGCTCTAATACAAATTCATTCTTTTTGGTTTTAAATTCATCAAAACCGTAGGCGGCTTGGGTCAGGCTCAAGGCAAAAATATAATGCAGTTCTTGTGGCAGGACTGATAGATCTACCGCAATACTGCTAAATTTCTTCTGTGCGGTTTTTACAATGGTTTGCGCCAGTTTGGCCAGTTTAGCCGGCTGTAATTCGCTGCTTGAACCAAGGCCAATCAGCTGGCTGAATGCCGGCAAGTTGTCCTGTGCTGTCAGGCTTAAGCTTTCATTAAAGCCGGATTTAAATTGTACGGCCTGGGTGATGCTATCTAAATTTTTGATTTTATAGTGATCTGCGGTTGTACGAAGGGTATTGGCATCGACCAGAATAAATAAAGCAGCTGCGGTGACATTGTCTTGGTATGTCGGATGAATCGTCAGTTTCATATGCGTTATATAGGCCTTTTAAAATTTTAAAATCATTAAACCATTGAAACATTTTCATGAATAGAGTTTCAATGTGAAACAACAGTATAGGTTTTATATTTTCAACATTCGGGTAAACTATCGCTAGTTTTATTCCCTCGTTTTCTGGAAGCATTAATTTGATTATTCGGCGTTATCTGGTCAAGCAAGTTGTGTCGACATCCTTGGTTGTTATTGCCTTATTGACCTTGATCATGATGGGTGGCCGGCTGATCAAGTATTTTGGCGTCGCCGCACAGGGGCGTCTGGATGCGGGGATTCTGTTTAGCATTATTGGCTACCGTCTGCCGGAATTTTTAACCCTGATTTTGCCACTGGGCTTTTTTATTGGCCTGATGCTGGTGTTTGGCCGGCTTTATGTCGATCATGAAATGGCAGTGTTAAATGGCAGCGGTGTCAGTCGTAACCAACTGGCACGTTTATTAGTCCCGATGACGGTGGTATTTCTGGCGGTGCAGGCCATGCTGATGGTTTGGGCAGCACCGTGGGGGATTCGCCAGTTTGAAGAATTGACCACCAATCAGGCGGTCCGTACCGGTTTCGATCTGGTGCGGCCAAAAGAGTTTATTTCTTCGGGGCCATATACCATTTATGCCGGCGACCTGTCAGAAGACCGGCGTAATCTGAAAGATATTTTCTTCTACCAGCGTGCTGACCGTCCGGGCAAACCGGATATCATGATTCTGGCCAAAGAGGCGACCCGGATTGAACTGTCCAATGATCCGGCCAATGTGGTCGATCTGGTCGAAGGGCGCCGTTATGAAATTTATCCGGATCGTCCGCAGTATTCTCAGGCTGAATTTGCCAGCTATCGTTTGCGTCTGGAAAGTGATCAAGAAGCCAAATTCCAGAGCACCGAAGTGGAAGCCCTGCCAATCGGGCAATTGTGGGATAACCGTCAGGACCCGGTGGTGGCCAGTGAGCTGGGCTGGCGCATCTTCGTACCGTTTTCAATTCTGGTGGCGCTGCTGCTGGCGGTGGCTTTATCAGAAGTCAGTCCGCGTCAGGGACGTTATTTAAAACTGTTTCCGGCCCTGCTGATTTTTGCCAGCCTGATTGTGGCGCTAATGGCGGTCAAAACCCGGATCAGTAAAGAAGAAATGGGTATCTGGGCCTATCCGCTGGTGCTGATGGTCTATGCCATTGCGGCGGCGCTGTTCTCGCGTAAACAGAAACTGGCACCCAAAATCAAGAAACAGATTCAGCGAGTGAGGTCTTAATATGTTCGCACGTCGTATAGTGGCCAAGCATGTGACCAAAACGACCGCACTGGCGATGTTGGGGGCAACCGCGGTGTTGTCCGGCTTACAGGTATTATTTACCTATCTGGGTGAACTCGGTTCCCTAAAAGAAGGCTATGGCGCGCTGGATGCCTTATGGCATGTGCTCTGGGGTGCGCCCGGTTATCTGTATGAAATTCTCCCGATTGCCGCATTAATTGGCGCGGTGCTGGGCCTGGGCACGCTGGCTTCAAACAGTGAGTTGATTGTGATGCGTGCCGCTGGTATCAGCCTGTGGCGGATTGTCGGCTGGGTGGTGCGTTCGGCGCTTATTCTGGTGGTGCTGTCTTTTGCCTTAAGTGAATGGGTGATTCCCTATACCAACGAGCGCGCAGAAAGCGTCAAGAAATATCGCAGCGTGGCTGAACTCGGTGAAGTCAAAGGCTACTGGACCCGCGAAGGGCAGCGCTTTATTTATATTGACTATGCCAACTCGCAGGGCACACTGAAGAATATTCAGGTCATCGACTTCGATGATAACTTCCGCTTACGCGGTACCTTAAATGCCGAACAGGGCCAGTTTGTCGAAGATGGCGCCTGGTCACTGCAAAACAGCCGCCAAATGGACATTCTGCCAGAGGGCAATGCTATTGCTGATCAGCAGGCCAAGCAGCCTTTATCGCTGGCCTTGCAACCAAAATATGTACACATGGTCACCATCGACCCGGAAGATTTATCACCCAGTCAGCTGGTCAGCTTCATGAGCTATATGCATGAGTACAGTCAGGTGCCGAAAAGCTATCAGTTGGCTTTCTGGCAAAAAGTTGGTTCTCCATTTGCCCTGATTGCGCTGGTGCTGATTGCCTGTTCCTTTATTTTTGGACCGCTGCGCCAGCAGTCGATGGGTTTCCGTCTGGTGATTGCCTTGTTTGTCGGCCTGGGCTTCTTCTATTTACAGGATTTCCTCGGTTATGCCAGCCTGATTTATGCGCCATCTCCGGCCTGGTTTGTGTTTATTCCGATTATTCTGATGTTTGTGGTGGGTGGTTATCTGCTGCAACGTGCCCGATAAGCCGGCAATTGAACAAAACGATAGTGTGGCGCGGTTGAAACCATCAGCCGTGCATGGTGTCCGAACTGAAAATTCGGTAAGATATGCGATTAATTTGTAGACTAAAAGAGTGTGAACTATGACGGATGCAACTGCAGGCAAAATCCCTCACGTACTGGTCATTATGGATGGTATTGGGCATCGTGAAGCTGTTGAGGACAATGCGTTCCTGGCGGCACAACGTCCAAATTTGACCGCTATGCAGGAAAAGCATCCGCATGGGTTGATTTCAGGTTCAGGTGAAGATGTGGGCCTGCCAGATGGTCAAATGGGTAACTCCGAAGTGGGCCATATGAACCTAGGTGCCGGCCGTGTGCTATATCAGGACTTTACCCGCATTACCAAAGATATCCGTACCGGTGCTTTCTTTGAACATGAAGTGCTGGTCGATGCAGTCGAGAAAGCCAAAGCTGCGGGTGGTGCCGTGCACTTAATGGGCCTGCTGTCGGAAGGTGGCGTGCACTCACATGAAGACCATATTGTGGCAATGGCGGAGCTGGCGCTGAAACGTGGTGCAACTGTTTATTTACACGCATTTCTGGATGGCCGTGATACTCCGCCAAAAAGTGCGCAGCCCTCTTTGCAAAAACTGGATGCCCTGTTTGCCCAATATCCAGGCCAAGGCCGGATTGCCAGCATGATCGGCCGTTATTTTGCCATGGACCGCGACAACCGTTGGGACCGTGTAGAACAGGCTTATCGTCTGTTAACAGAAGGTGAAGCAGTCCGTACTGCAGCAACCGCCGTAGCTGGTCTGGACGCAGCTTATGCAGCCGATGAAAGCGATGAATTTGTTAAAGCTACCCGTATTGGTGAGGTTGCGGCAATTCAGGATGGCGACAGCGTGGTGTTCATGAACTTCCGTGCAGACCGTGCCCGTGAACTGACCAAAGCCTTTGTGGAAACCGACTTTGCCGGTTTTGAGCGTAAAGTGGTGCCGCAGCTGGCCAAGTTTGTGATGCTGACCCGTTATCAGGCCACCATTGATGCACCTGTGGCTTATATGCCAGAAGCACTGAAAAACTCGCTCGGTGAATATCTGTCAGACCTGGGTAAAACCCAGCTGCGTATTGCCGAAACCGAAAAATATGCACACGTGACCTTCTTCTTTAGTGGCGGCCGTGAAGATGAATATCCGGGCGAAAAGCGCATTCTGATTCCATCACCAAATGTAGCAACTTATGATCTCAAGCCAGAAATGAGCGCGTATGAAGTGACAGATGAGCTGGTGGCAGCGATCAATTCAGGTGAATATGACTTGTTGGTGGTCAACTATGCCAATGGCGATATGGTGGGTCATACCGGTGTGTTTGATGCAGCGGTGAAAGCGGTAGAAGCAGTGGATACCTGTCTGGGCCGTGTGTATGAAGCTGTAATGGCCAAGCAGGGTCATATGCTGATTACTGCCGACCATGGTAATGTCGAGCAGATGCAGGACTATGACAGTGGTCAGGTCCATACCCAGCATACTACCGAGCTGGTGCCGTTTATTTATGCCGGCCCGACCCAGGCGGTGATTGCAGAGGGTGGTGTTCTAGCCGATGTGGCACCGACTTTACTGAGTCTGATGCAACTGCCAATTCCTGCAGAAATGCAAGGGCGTAATTTAATTACCCTGACTCCATAAACTGCCAACAGATAGGTGAAAGGATGGTTCCACACTGGAAACGCATGCTTGTTGCAACAACATTGATGATGTGTGTGAACCTGCCTGTCTGGGCGGCAGAAGATCAAGATCCGCTTGCACTGGAAGAAACTACCGAGCAGGACTATGTTGAAGTGCCGGTCGAATCGATCCAGCAGTTTGTCAAAATTTATGGGCTGGTCAAAGCCAATTATGTCACGGAAAAAAGTGACGAAGCTTTGTTTGCTCAAGCCATTCAAGGTCTGGTTTCCGGACTGGACCAGTATTCGCGTTATCTGAATGCCGAAGATTACCGTGCCTTGGTGCAATATACCGAAGGCGATCTGGCCTCGGTCGATTTTAATTTACGTTACGATGCCCAGCAGCATCAATGGCAGATTCATAATTTAAGACCCGATGCCGACTCGGCCAAACAAGGCCTGCGTAATGGTATTTCGGTTTTTAAAATCGACAATCAGGAACTGCAAAAGCTCAATCAGGATCAGGTCAATGCCTTGTTGATGGGCGCGGTTGGCTCCAATATCACCTTGCAACTGACCGCAAGCGCGCAGCCGATTCGTCTGGTACGCAACAGAAAAGTCGAAACCGATATTCAGGCGCAGATGCTGAGTAATCAGGTACTACTGATTAAAGTCAAAGTCTTCCAGCAAGATACTGCCAATGAAATCAAGGAACTGATCGAACAGTACAGCACACCACGGCTAAAGGCGGTACTGTTTGACCTGCGCAATAACCCGGGCGGTTTGCTGTCCTCGGCAGTCGAATCGGCCGATCTGTTCTTGAATCAGGGCGTGATTGTTTCTACCAAAAGCCGCGCTGAAGGCGACCAGCAATTTCAGGCTTTACCGAGTTTTGAATTCCAGAATCTAAAGGTCGGTGTGCTGATTAACCAGCGTTCGGCCTCAGCTGCAGAAGTGTTTACTGCCGCCTTAAAAGATCATGGCCGTGCCTGGGTGATTGGTGAAAAAAGTTATGGCAAAGGGGTGGTACAGAAGCTGTTTCCGCTGTCAGATGGCACCGCCTTACAAATGACGGTTTCTCACTATTACACCCCGCAAGGCAAAATGATTGAAGGGGTCGGGATTGAACCGAACCAGCGCTATGCACTGCAACAGGATATGAAAGAAGACAATTATCTGGACCATGTTGCAGAGCTGCTGTTAAGTCATAAATAGGCGCAGGGTTCGCACCTTATTCATCGGTATCCAGTCCGAATTTCTTCAGCCGATAACGCAGGGAACGAAACGACATCCCCAGTTTTTTCGCAGCCAGGGTCCGGTTCCAATGGGTCAGATTCAGTGCATTCAGCAAAATCTCTTTTTCGATTTTCTCCAGAAACAGCTCCAGTCCTTCTTCCGGCAGTTTACGCGGAGCAGCGGGCAGGGCATCAGCTGTAACCGGTGTTGCCGGGTCAGCTTCTGGCTCGGCCAGCGGTGCCATTTTGCGTAAGGGTGCGGTCTGCAGATGTGGCAGATCAATCACATCATCATCACTCAAGGTCATGGCGCGTTCAATGATATTGCGTAGCTCACGCACATTACCCGGATAATACTGTTCCAGCAAAAACTGCTGGGCACGTTCTGACAGGGTTTTGCTGTGTATATCCCATTCCTGGGCAATTTTCTGAATAAAATGCTGGGCCAGCAATAAAATATCCTGACCACGCTCACGTAGCGGTGGCAACACAATATCCATCACATGAATCCGGAAGAACAGATCCTGACGGAACCGGCCTTGCTGGACTAACGCTTCCAGGTCCTGATGGCTGGCACTAATAATCCGGAAATCAACATCAATTTCCGTATCGGAACCGACCGGACGAATCCGTTTTTCCTGCACCGCGCGCAGCAGTTTTACCTGCATATTGAGCGGCAGTTCGGCAATTTCATCCAGAAACAGGCTACCGCCGTGTGCTGACTGAATCAGGCCCTGTTTGTCCTGCGCTGCACCGGTAAAGCTGCCTTTTTTATGGCCGAAGAATTCGCTTTCCATCAAATCGCCCGGAATCGCGCCACAGTTGATGGCAATAAAAGGCCCGTCACTGCGGTTGCTGAGGCGATGCACCAGATTGGCCACCACTTCTTTCCCGGTGCCTGATTCACCGCTAATAAACACCGGTGCCTGCGAGCGGGCAATTTTTTTCAGGGTGGTGCGTAGTTGCTGAATTGGCAGAGATTGCCCGATCAGCATCCGCTGTTCCAGCTGGTCCGCTTCCTGGCTATGTGCTTTAAACAGCGGCTGATTCAGTGCTTTTTCCAGCAATTGTTCGAGGTGTTTCTGGTTAATCGGTTTGCTGACAAAATCAAAGGCTCCGGCTTTGAGCGCGGCAATGGCAATTTCCATATTGCCATAGGCCGTCAGCACCGCAACCGGCAGCTGCGGAAAATGCTGGGCAATCAGCTCGACCAGCTGCAGGCCATTGCCATCAGGTAAATTCAGATCGGTGATGCAGGCATCATAGTGATGACTGGACAGCAACTGCCGTGCCTGCTCCAGCCGGTGTGCCACGTGTGTTTGAATCCCCATGCGCGCCAATGTCATTTGCATGAGCGTGCATAAATCTTCCTCGTCATCGACGAAGAGAACGAGTGGTTGTTCCACTAAACTTCCCCAAAAAACTATTTATTTACGTCAACAGGTGAGCATTCAATCCTGAAACATGCTCCTTGTTTTTGTTCTACATAGCGCAGCTTGGCCCGATTGGCTTCGCAGAAACTATGTGATAAGTATAATCCTAAACCAGTTCCGCTAATTTCGGTACTAAAAAATGGTTGAAACAGGTAGCGAATATCATGTGAAGCCACGCCGCTGCCATAATCTTTGACATCCATATAGACCGTGTCCTGCTGGCGATAAAGTTGCAGTTCAATCGGATGATCCGGCGCATTGTGGCGCTGGGCATTACGGATCAGGTTAATCAGCACCTGACGCAGCTGGGATTCATCAAACAGAATCTGCAGAGGTTCGGGCTGGCTGACCTGAATCTGGCTGGCCAGATCGGCCAGATCATCCTGGATCAGCTGCGGAATAAAACGCGCCAGATCAATCTGCACCGGTGTGGTTTCCTTATTTTTCACCATGCTCAGGGTGTCATCAATGATCTTGTCAATGCGCTGCGACTGCTTGTCAATCATCTGGCTCAGCATCTGCTGCTGATCGGTATCGCTGCCAGCCAGCAGGCGATTGGCCTGGACAATGGCCGCCAGCGGATTACGGATTTCATGGGCAATACTGGCCGAAAGCTGGCCCAGTGCTGCCAGTTTCAGTTGCTGCACACGCTGGTTAATTTGCCGTGCATCCTGCAGCACCAGCAAGGTTAAGGTCTGCTGCGGCACCACCAGCTTTTGTACCTGAATCTGGATCAGGAAATGACTCAGCTGTGATTCAAACTGGAATTTTTCGCCGTTAGAGAGCTGGTCAAATTGCAATAATTGAAACAGGTCGGGTTGCACTTTATACAGCGGATATTTGTCAAAAGCATACAGTGGATTGATGCCGAGCAAATGGCAGGCGGCCGGATTACTGACCATAATATGGCAGTTTTCATCCAGCACCAGATAACCCATATCGGTCTGTTCCAGAATATAGCGGTTAATATTCTTCAGCCGGTTCAGTTCCAGTGACTGGGAAAAGTTCAGGTGTTCCAGAATCTGGAAACGGCGGACGGCAATCTGGCCAAAACGGTAAATAATAAAAAACAGGAACGAGAGCAGGGCACTTTGCCCGATGCGATCCAGAGAGGAAAAATCCAGTAATGTGCCAACAAAATGCTGATAGGTGACACAAATCATTGCCACCAGGGTAATGAACAGCGCCTTGCTTTTTTCCAGCAATAACGTCGCGGCGAAAATCGCAATCACAAACAGCAGGCTTAAATGCAGGCTCGGTCCATCCAGCGCAAAGGTCAGGCTGCTGAGCACCAGTACATCAACACTGAAAATCAGCGTGAGTTGTAGCGGAATCCTGTGCCGGACATAGCGAAAATACAGCAGCTGGGCACAGCTAAAAATAAAATACAGCACCAGACTGGCGGCATACAGCCGTGGATGCTGATAATCATGATTGAGAGTTTGAGTGGTGAGTAAATAAATCAGCAGCAAACAGAAGGCAATTATCAGCCGATACGCCCCGTACCATAGCCCGAGATGGTACTGGTTCAGTTCAGCTTGCGTACGGCGGATATCCATGAGGCATAAACCGCTTAAGGTTTAATTAATCCGTAGCGAATGGCCAGATGGGTCAGTTTGACATCACTGTCGATATTCAGTTTTTCAAAAATACGGTAGCGATAGGTGTTTACGGTTTTCACGCTGACGAACAGCTTGTCAGCAATTTCCTGCGCGCTAATACAGTTCACCACCATCATTGCCACCTGCATTTCACGTTCCGACAGGCTGTCGAACGGTGATTGCTGGGTGTCTGACAGGTAGGAACTGGCCAGTTGCTCGGCAATATCGGCACTAAAATATTTACCGCCCTGCATGACTTTTTTAATGGCACGCACCATTTCCGAGACAGGTGCACCTTTGGTGATATAGCCTTTGGCGCCGGCTTTGAGCAATAAAGAGGGATAGGGTTCTTCGGCCAGACCACTGACCGCCAATACCTTGGTTTCCGGGGCAGTCTGTAATAAACGGCGCGTGGTTTCCACCCCGCCAATGCCCGGCATGTTCACGTCAAGCAGGACCACATTGGGATGATGCTGGCGCACCAGATTAATGGCTTCTTCCCCAGATTCAGCTTGTCCAATGACCTGAACATCGGTGTGGTCTTCGAGCATACGGCAGATGCCGGTACGAACCAATTCATGATCATCTACCACTAAAACTGTGATCACCTAGACTCTCCCTCTCACTAAAATCATCTTTTTTGTTACATATAGCAAAATTAGCTTGCAATCAACCGACAAAATTGGCCATCCTATTCTTAACCTAAAGTGAAAAATTCTGCACAATGTCGGAGGCTAAAATTGGTTCCGTGCTGTGTTGTAAATGTAAGGCATATTTGAGGTAATACGCAAATGTATCTTACCTCCCTGAGTTGAGTAAGCAATAGTGAAAAATTCTAAGAAGTTATTAATGCATGTGCTGGGAGCATCGGTTCTGCTCGGCATGAGTTCAGTCAGTACTGCTGAAATCGTCATGAACCCTTCCTCGGGGAGTAACGCCCAGGCAACGCTAAGCTGGTCATCTGAAGAGGCCAATCAGCTGCTGAATGGCGATGTGATGACCACCGCCACGACTTCTGTGACCGAGCAGGTGGTGGAACCGTCACCACAAGGCTCAACCAAAATTACCACCACGGTACGCAGTTCCAGCACACCGGCGCCCGCCAGCACGGTCAGTAGAACCAGCCCGATTCTGGATACTGCATCCTATAGCAACCAGCCCACTGTGAACGCACGTGCCGCACTGGTGATGGATGCCAATACCGGTGAAGTGCTGTACAGTAAAAATACCAATACCGCGTTGCCGATTGCTTCAATTACCAAAGTGATGACTGCGGTAGTGACGGCGGATGCGCGTTTAAATATGTCTGAGCAAATTACCTTGCAGCAGATTGATTTTGCCGGTGCAGCAGGCAAGAACTCGAGTTCGACCCTGCGTGTGGGCGACAAGATGAACCGTGCTGAAGCCTTATTATTTGCCTTAATGAAATCAGAAAACCCGGCCGCAGCAGCGCTGGCGCGTACCTATCCAGGTGGACGCAGCGCGTTCGTGGCTGCCATGAACAACAAAGCGCGTGAGCTGGGCATGCATTCGACCCGCTTTACCGAATCGACCGGTTTGGACCCACGCAATGTATCATCGGCGCGTGATTTAGGTATTCTGGTCAGTACCGCGTCACAATATGGCCTGATTCGCCAGTTTTCGACCACGCCAAGCTATGACTTTAACCTAGGTTATCGGGTGCTGAAATCGAACAATACCAATTCGCTGGTGCGTAATGGTGGCTGGAATATTAACCTGTCTAAAACCGGCTTTATTAATGAAGCAGGGCGTTGTCTGGTGATGCACACCACTTTAAATTCACGTCCGGCGGTGGTGATTATTTTAGGGGCCAGCAATACCCAGGCGCGTAATAACGATGCCACCCGTTTAATGTCCTGGACCAGCCAGTTACCAAAACGGATTTAAGCTGAACTGTTCTGTGCGAAATCGTGCAGAACTTAAAACCTCAGCCATAAAAAAAATCCCTGCATGAGCAGGGATTTTTGTTTCAAACTGGAATTATTGATCCATGTTTGAAAGGATAGAATCACGAACCTGATCCATGGTAGCGTCAATCGACAGCATCACCGCATCCTGGCACTGTTTCATTGCAGTGTCTGGGTCTTTCAGACCGTTACCAGTAACAGTACATACAATTACTGAACCTTCTGCAATTTTACCGGCTTTAATGTCACGCATCGCGCCGCCAATGGATGCTGCAGATGCAGGCTCAACAAACACGCCTTCGTACATGGACAGCATGCGCTGAGCTTCCAGAATTTCTGCATCGGTCAGTTCATCGAACCAGCCTTGTGAATCACGAACTACAGCTTTGGCATGGTTCCAGCTTTGCGGGTTACCAATACGGATTGCAGTGGCTACAGTTTCCGGGTTTTCAACTGGCGCACCACGTAAGAATGGCGCAGCGCCAGAGGCTTGATAACCGACCATAACTGGTAAACCTTCCGGTTTTGGACCAGTAAAGGCATCCGTTGCCGCATCATACACCACTTGTTCAAACTGGTCTGCAGGCTGGTTAGCCACAGCTTCGGTATAACCCATCCAGTGTGCAGTAATATTGCCCGCGTTACCAACTGGCAGGCAGTGGTAGTCTGGGGCACGGCCGAGTTCATCCACGATTTCGTAGGCAATGGTCTTTTGACCTTGCAGACGGTACGGGTTGATCGAGTTTACGATGGTTACAGGAGCCTGATCGGCCACTTCTTTCACCAGACGCATACCATCGTCAAAGTTACCGCGAATCTGCATGGTGATGGCACCGTACATCATGGCCTGTGCCATTTTACCCATGGCAATTTTGCCTTCAGGAATTAAGACAAACGCTTTGATACCAGCACGCGCTGCATAGGCTGCTGCCGCTGCAGAAGTGTTACCGGTGGAGGCACAGATAATGGCTTTTGAACCTTCTTCAACCGCTTTGGTTACGGCCATGGTCATACCACGGTCTTTAAATGAACCTGTCGGGTTTAAGCCTTCATACTTCACATAAATTTCAACGTTCTTGCCAATAATACGTGGAATGTTCTCAAGCTTGATTAGCGGGGTATTCCCTTCACCGAGAGAGATTGCACGTGTAGTTGCAGACACTGGTAAACGGTCACGATAACGGTCAACTAAACCAGTATAACGATTGGCATTCGACATGATGATGTTCCAATTGTGTGTAGAGCTTGGCAAGGGGAAATATTCCCCTTGACCCGATTAATTATCAAGCGATTCTAAACGAATTCGTACAATTTCGCCATGAATCACAGGCAAAGCTTGAATTTGTTGTAACGCTTCATCCATTTTTGATTCCTGAACTGGGTCAGTCAGAATCACGATAGGAATAAGGTCTTTTAAGCGAGATTGCTGCATGATGGCATCAATACTGATACCGGCACGGCTTAAAATGGTGGTGACATCGGCCAGTACACCGGTCTGGTCTTCGGCATTAATGCGAATATAGTAACCCGTGGTCATCTGTTCACGGCTTAAAATTGGCAAGTCGGTTAAGGCTTCGAAGGCCAGTTGCGGAATTGTCCCTGCACCATCTTCGGTATAGGAGATGTCACGGACAATATCGACCACGTCAGCAACCACTGCTGAAGCGGTTGGGCCTGCACCGGCACCGGCGCCATAATACAGGGTTGGACCGACTGCATTGGCCTGCACCAGCACTGCATTTTTTACGCCATTCACATTGGCAATCAGTTCTTCTTCAGGAATCAGGGTTGGATGCACACGCAGTTCAATACCGGCATCGGTACGGCGTGCAATCCCTAAATGCTTGATGCGGAAACCTAAATCTTCGGCATATTTGACATCTTGCGCGGTAATTTTGCTAATGCCTTCGGTATACACCTTGTCAAATTGCAGCGGAATACCAAATGCACATGAGGCCAGAATGGTCAGCTTGTGTGCTGCATCAATACCTTCAACGTCGAAGGTTGGATCGGCTTCGGCATAACCCAGCTCTTGCGCTTCTTTCAGCACATCGGCAAAGGCACGGCCTTTTTCACGCATTTCGCTTAAGATGAAGTTACCGGTACCGTTAATGATACCCGCCAGCCATTCAATCTTGTTCGCGGCCAGACCTTCACGAATCACCTTGATGATTGGAATACCACCAGCTACCGCAGCTTCATAAGCGATCTGAACGGCATGATCATCCGCGGCTTTAAACAGTTCGTTGCCGTGTTCAGCCAGCAAGGCCTTGTTTGCGGTGACAATATGTTTGCCGTGTTTCATCGCTTCCATAATGACTTCATATGCAGGATGAATCCCACCCATGACTTCAACCACGACATCTACATCCGGTTGACGCACGATATCCAGCAGATCCGAGCTTTGTTTGACCGTTTCTGGCAGGTTCAGGTCTGGACGCGGACGACGGGTGCCGACATAGGTAATTTCAATTTCACGACCGGTGCGACGTTTAATCTCAGCAGCATTTTCTTTTAATAGTTTAAGGGCACCACCACCCACAGTACCAAGACCGAGGATTGCCAGACGAACTGGTTTCACGTCACACTCCATATTTAATCAATTTTAAGCGAGCTTAGATCATAGCTAAAAAAAGCTGAAGACTCTAGCGTAGAAATCACTTTCTCTTGATCTATAAAAAACAGTAATTTAACCCATTAAAATTAGTTATTTAAACGCTTCAGCAATTCGCTTGGCGACAGATAACCACCAAGGTAAACCCCGTCTGCACTATAGATTGCCGGTGTACCGTTCACCCCAATATTCAGACCCAGCTGATAGTGTTCACGTACTGGCGTTTTGCAGCTCGCGGCAGGCAGTTCAGCACCGGCAATGGCCTGATCAAAAGCCGCATGGCGGTCTTGGCTACACCAGACGCTTTCCATGGCCGGAATAAACTGTTCACCACGTGGCCAGGCAATATAGCGCACTTCAATGCCTTTGCTGTTCAGCTCATCCATATGTTCATGCAGCTTGTGGCAGTATGGACAGCTGACATCGGTAAACACATAAGTGACGTGTTTGGTTTCGCCCTTGGCTTTATAGATCAGCAGATCCTGCTCTTTCAGGCTGGCAAAAATCTGTTTATTGGTGCCGGCTTGCAGGCTCTCACCGACGTTATGTAGCTGTTTGTCGCCTAAACGGATCACATCACCCTGGAAAATGTATTTGCCATCGCTGGTGGCATAGACCGCAGACATGCCTTCCAGGCTGACCCAGTACAGATTGGGAACTTCCGTGGTTTTAACTTCCGTGATTTTGGCCTGAATGCCAGCAGTTTTAAAATGCTGTTCCAGGGTTTTGACCAGACGCTGCTGGGCATTACGTTCAGAAAGGGTAGAGGCTTCCCCGGTTGCCGGTGCACTGGCCGTAAGCGTGGTTTGTTTTTTCTCATCATTATTGCTCGAGCATGCCGTCAGGCCCAGGCCTGCAGCAAGTGTCATGGCCATTACAATTTTCGCGCGGGTAAATGTCATTGCTAACCCTTTTCTTATCGATATAAAAACAAGGAGGCTAGCATAACAAAAAAAAATGACCGATCGAAAACTTCTTGGTCGTATTTCGGCAGTGCGGTTAAGCGCGAGGATGATGGGTCGCGTGCAGCTGCTGCATGCGAATCTGCGCGACATGGGTATAAATTTGTGTGGTCGACAGGTCGCTATGCCCCAGCAGCATTTGCACCACGCGCAGGTCCGCGCCATGATTGAGCAGATGCGTGGCAAAGGCATGGCGTAAGGTATGCGGCGATAATTCGGCCTGAATCCCGGCCTGTAGTGCATAGCGTTTAATCGCATACCAGAAGTTCTGCCGGCTCATGATGCCGCCATGCTGGGTCAGAAATAAATAATCGGTGCTGGTTTTATATAGCTGCGGCCGCGCCTCTTGCAGATAGTGTTCTACCCATTCACAGGCGACCTGGCCTAAAGGCACCAGACGTTCTTTATTGCCTTTGCCGACAATGCGCAAATAACCCTGTTTCAGGTTAATCAGCTCCAGACGTAAATTCAGCAATTCAGACACCCGTAACCCACAGGCATACAGCACTTCAAACATGGCCCGGTCACGCAGGCCCAGCGCTGTATTGACATCCGGTGCCTGAATTAGCGCTTCAACATCGGCTTCGGACAGATCTTTGGGCAAGGCCCGGCCCAGTTTTGGGGTTTTATGTGCGGCGACCGGATTGTCGGCGCGCAGTTTCTGTTCACGCAGAAATTTATAAAAAGCCCTTAAGGCCGATAGGCAGCGGGCAATCGAACGTGGGCTTTTTTGCTGTTTGGTCAATTCAATCAGGACATCGGAAATATCATCATGACTCCAGTCCAGCATCGAACTGGGCACGCAGGCACTGCATAACATTAAGTCGGACAGATAGGCATTGCGGGTATGTGGACTGACGGTTTGTGCTACCAGATGATCGCGAAAGCCCTGCAAATAGCTTAAATGTTCCGGAATGGTGACAGGTGCAGGAATGCGGGGCTTTTTATTGAGCATGTGGATCACTTTAATTTAAGAATTCGATCAAGATCATTGGAATTCTCCAATGTAGAGTAATTTTTCCGGGCTGTCGATGTGATATAAGAACGGAAACGTAATCAATCCTTATTTGTTAATTATTCTCATTTGTTTGTATACTATTTAAAAGAGCTTAGGAATTTCACAGTGCGTTTATCAGAGTTAAAGGTAAAGCAGACGGCCATTATCCGCCAGATTATCCGGCAGGATGAGGGGGGCGAGTCACACAATGACTTGGTGGCCAGCCGTCTGGAAACATTGGGGTTTGTGCCGGGCACGCGCGTTCAGGTCATTACCAAAGGTGTTTTTGGCGGGGATCCGATTCTGATTCAGGTCGGTTTTACCCGTTTTGCCTTACGCAAAAATGAAGCAGAGAAAATTGAAATTGAAGATGGAGTCACTACATGAGTGATGCCTTACGTATTGCCCTTGTAGGGAATCCTAACTGCGGTAAAACCTCATTATTCAACCATTTAACTGGTACACGCCAGAAAGTTGCCAACTATGCTGGCGTAACGGTCGAACGTAAAGTCGGTCATTTTAATTTACCTTCAGGCAAGCCGGTACGGGTGCTGGATTTACCTGGCACTTATAGCTTGAATGCTGCCAGCCCGGATGAAGCCATTACCCGTGATGTGGTACAGGGCAAACTGGCAGAAGAAGGCCAGCAGGATGCTTTCCTGTGTGTGGTTGATGCCACCAATCTGAAGCTGCATCTGGGTCTGGTACTGGAAATGATTGAACTGGGTCGTCCAATGTTGCTGGTGCTGAACATGATGGACGAAGCGCGTCGTCGTGGCATGCAGATCAACACCCAGAAACTGTCTGAGCGCCTCGGTGTGCCGGTGGTAGAAACCGTGGCCGTGCGCCGTTCCGGGATTGAAAACCTGATGAATGCGCTGGATCAGGGTAAATATGCGCTGCCACATACCGAATTGACCGGTCTGAAAGGCGATGCCCATCAGAAGGTCGAAACCCTGCTGAATGATGTGGTGCAATACGTCGATCAGGAAGATAAACGTTCCGATTTCCTCGATAAGGTGTTCCTGCATCCGGTGCTGGGTCTGGTCAGTCTGGCGGTCATGATGTTTATCATTTTCCAGGCGGTCTTTGCCTGGGCAGCCCCATTTATGGACGGGATTGAAACCTTCTTTGGCTGGCTGGGTGAAGTAATTGGTGGCAGTATTGCCCATCCTTTACTGAACAGTCTGGTGGTGGACGGGATTATTGCCGGCGCCGGTGGTGTGGTGGTGTTCCTGCCGCAAATTCTGATTCTGTTCTTCTTTATTCTGATGCTGGAAGAATCCGGTTATTTACCGCGCGCTGCATTCTTGCTGGATAAACTGATGTTTAAAGCCGGTTTAAGTGGCCGTGCCTTTATTCCGTTACTGTCCAGCTTTGCCTGCGCGATTCCGGGGATTATGGCAACGCGCAGTATTAGCGACCCGCGTGACCGTTTAACCACTATTTTTGTGGCACCGCTGATGACCTGTTCCGCACGTTTACCTGTGTATGCGCTGTTAATTGCTGCCTTTATTCCGGAACAAACGGTATGGGGCCTGTTTAACCTGCAGGGTCTGGTGCTGTTTGCGCTGTATATGGCTGGTATTTTAAGTGCGCTGGGCGTGTCTTTTGTGCTGAAGTTTTTCCAGAAAGACAAATCCGATCACATGCTGTTGATGGAACTGCCAAGTTACCGTTTCCCGGACATCAAAAACGTCTGGATTGGGTTGCTGGATCGCGCCCGAATCTTCCTGAAACGGGTTGGTGGCATCATCTTTGCCCTGTCGATTCTGCTCTGGTTCCTGTGTACCTTCCCGCAGCCGCCAGAAGGCGCGACCATGCCGGCGATTGATTATACCTTTGCCGGGATGCTGGGCCATATCATGCAGCCAATTTTTGCCCCACTGGGCTTTAACTGGCAGATCTGTATTGCCTTGATTCCAGCAATGGCAGCCCGTGAAGTGGTGGTGGCAGCACTGGGTACCATTTACGCCCTGTCAGGGGATGAAGATGCCATGGCCGATGGTCTGGCCAGCATCATCAGCAGCGGTGGTGACTTGGGCTGGTCATTGGCGACCGGTTTATCGCTACTGGTCTGGTTTATTTATGCGCCGCACTGTCTGGCGACGCTGGCCACGGTACGCCGTGAAACGGCATCGTGGAAAACAGTGGGCTTTATGACCGTGTATCTGTTTGGTCTGGCCTATTTGATGTCATTCCTGACCTATCAGATTGCATCCAACCTGTTGGCTTAAGCCGAAACAAAAAAAGGAGACTGAAATGATTGAAGTATTGATTGTGGCGGTATTGGTGATGTGGAGCACGCTGGTGGTCTTCAAAAAGGTATTCCCGAAGACTTCAAATTCAGTCTTTCTGAAGTTGTCGGATGCCTGTACGGCAAAAGGCTGGCACACGCTGGGCAAATGGTTCAGACCGAAAATGGCTGCCGGTTGTGGCGGTGGCTGTGATTGTCCGGTGTCGGAGCAGGCCAGCAAGAAAACTGAAGTACAAGGGGTCAAGTGGAAGTAAGCCCTTGAGCATCAAAAAAGCCGTCATCTCTATGACGGCTTTTTTACGCACTGACACAAAATTTTTTCCAGAAACTGCAAACAGAAAAAGCATTCAAAACCCCAAAGTGCTAACATTTCCGCAGTTTAAAATCCAAATCATTGATGGAGCTCAAATGTTAATACAACGCGGTGGATTAAAAGTTGTGGCAGGTCTTGGCATTTCAGGTGTTGCAGCAGTCAACTTCTTGCATGATCAGGGCTACCGCGTTGCCGTAACAGACTCTCGAGCGACACCCCCCGGCTATGACCAGATTCCGGCCGAGGTTCAGACCAGTTTTGGCCAGTTTGACCAGGAACTGCTGTTGTCTGCTGAAGAAATTATCATCAGTCCGGGGCTTGATCCAAAACTGCCAGAAATTCAGGCGGCAATGGCACAGGGCATTCCGGTGGTCAGTGAAATCCAGATTTTGCGCCGTGCTACCGACAAGCCAATTGTGGCCATTACCGGCTCCAATGCCAAAAGTACTGTAACCACGCTAATTGGCCTGATGGCTGCCGATGCTGGTAAGAAGGTCGCGGTTGGAGGCAATCTGGGCCGTCCAGCGCTGGATTTAACCAAAGATGATCCGGAGCTGTATATTCTGGAACTTTCCAGCTTTCAGTTAGAAACCACTTCAAACCTGAATGCTGAAGTGGCGGTGGTGCTGAACATGAGTGAAGACCATCTGGACCGTCATGGTGACATGCTCGGTTATCACACCGCCAAACACCGTATTTTCCAGGGTGTGAAACAGGTGGTGTATAACCGTGATGATGCACTGACCCGTCCACTGGTGCCAGATACCACCCCTATGCAGAGCTTTGGTCTGAATGCCCCAGATATCAACCAGTTTGGTATTTTAAAAGAAACAGATGGCACCATTTGGCTGGCGCGTGGCCGTGAACGTCTGCTGAAAAGCAGCGACATGTATATTCAGGGTACGCATAATATTGCCAATGCCTTGGCCTGTCTGGCGCTGGGTGAAGCGATTGGCCTGCCGATGGACAGCATGCTGAACACCTTAAAAAGCTTTAAAGGTCTGGAGCATCGCTGTGAATTCGTCAAAGAGGTCGCAGGCGTGCGTTATTATAACGACTCCAAAGGCACCAATATTGGTGCCACCCTTGCGGCACTGGAAGGCTTGGGTGCAGCAATTCAGCCGTATGGTGGTCAGGTGGCCATTATTTTAGGCGGGCAGGGCAAAGGCCAGGACTTTAAGGCACTGCGTCAGGCGCTCAGTCAATACGCCAAACTGGCAGTGTTGATTGGTGAAGATGCTGCGCTGATTGAAGCGGCGGTACAGGGCACTACCACGCTGCTCCATGCCGACAGTCTGCAACAGGCGGTCACACTGTGCCAGCAGCATACCCAGCCGCAGGATGTCGTGTTATTGTCACCTGCATGTGCAAGTTTTGATATGTTCTCGGGCTATCCGGAACGTGGTCGTCAGTTCGTGGCTTATGTCAACGAACTTGGTCAAGAATAATAAGGATTTGGGATATGGCTGGCTTTGCTCAGACAACGATCAATAAAATCAATCAGGTCTATGAGCGCTGGTTACCGCGGTTACCGGCCGAAGTGAATGTACGCAATGTGCTCATTTTTAGCGTATTGGCCTTGCTCTGTATCGGCTCGATTATGGTGGCGTCTGCCTCAATGCCCTATGCCGAGCGTATGCATGAAAATGCCTTCCATTATGTACTGCGGCATGGTATTTCAATTGCGGTAGCGCTAATTGCCGCCTATACCGTGTATAAAGTTCCCTTAAACCTCTGGTTCAATAACACCTTCTTTTTATGGATTATTACCATTGCCTTGCTGATTGCAGTACTGGTGGTCGGTACCGAAGTCAATGGTTCCAAACGCTGGATTCGGGTGGCCGGGTTTACCTTGCAGGCTTCAGAAGTGGCCAAGGTGATGATGGCGATTTTTACCGCCGACTACGTGGTACGTCGTGCCGAAGAAGTGCGTAATAATATTAAAGGTCTGGTACGGCTGGCAGTGATTATGGCGGCGACTGTGGGCCTGATTACGGCAGAACCGGATTTGGGTGCGACTGTGGTGATTGCACTGACCATGCTTGGCGTGTTCTTCCTGGCCGGTGCGCCGCTGATTCAGTTCGGGATTGCCTTGGGTGCAATGCTGGGCGCGTTTACCTTCCTGGTGGTGTTTGAACCCTATCGTTTTGAACGTTTAATGTCTTTCTCTAACCCGTGGAATGATCCGCTCGGGGCCGGTTATCAGCTGTCAAATGCTTTAATGGCTTTTGGCCGTGGTGAATGGGCCGGGGTGGGTTTGGGGCATAGTATCCAGAAAATGTCCTATCTACCGGAAGCACATACTGACTTTATGCTGGCGGTACTCGGCGAAGAATTTGGCTTTTTGGGTATTCTGGTGGTGCTAAGTCTGTCTTTCACTATGCTGGTCTGCTGTATTCGCATTGGTCATCGTGCCTTGCGTCATCAGTACTTGCGTGCCGGTTATCTGGCTTATGGGATCAGCATCATCTTCCTGTTACAGATTCTGGTGAATGCCGGCATGAACATGGGCATGTTGCCGACCAAAGGGTTGACCCTGCCATTCATTAGTTATGGTGGTTCATCACTAATTATGTGTGCGGTGATGGTCAGTCTGATTCTAAAGATTGAAAGTACTACCCAGCAGACCAATCCAAGCCGTGAGGAATCAAGCTTCTAGATTGCTCTGCTGAAATGGATCTGGCTGAGCATGGTGCAACACCGTGCTTGGCATTTCCGTTTTACAGTTCAGACATTTGACAAAGCTGCCTTTGGCTTTGGACAGCGGAATTAAAGGAATAAAAAATAAGGAAAAATAATTGCGCTGCTGCTTCAGTTCATAGCTGGTGCGGGTGCGACAGACCGGACAGACAAACTGGTTTTTCTCCAGCACTTTGGTTTTTGGACCAATCCCGAAAATAAAAAACATAGTAATCCCATCTTGCAGTTATTTTTTTCTAGATTAGCGCAAATTGTGTAGTTATGCGTAGCTGCCCTGTAGCTGAGTTGTATGTGGAATGGCGTCAATTGACCACTGGGCAATGGCTTGCTGCAGCATACGTGCCGGGGTGTCTAAAACTACCGGGGGTTGGTGCAAAGCCGTGAGCGCCTTTTGTAATAGCAGAGGAGCCTGATTTAAATCCAGCGGCTGGGCCAGGTTCTGCTTGGAGAGTTTTTGCCCCTGATCATTCATGGCCAGCGGCAAATGCAGATAGCGCAGTTCCGGATAGCCCAGCACCCGCCCAAGCCAGATTTGCCGTTCGGTATTGTCCAAGAGGTCTGCGCCGCGGACCACATCGGTAATGCCTTGCAGATAGTCATCGACCACCACGGCCAGTTGATAGTTAATAATCCCGTCACGGCGTTTTAAGACAAAATCACCCAGATCCTGCTGCAGGTTGGAGCAATGCCGGCCCTGCAAGCGGTCTTCAAAGCAGATGTCTGTATCGGTCACTTTCAGGCGGATGGCCTGCTGTGCAAAGGGGAGTTGCAGATTGCGGCAGGTGCCAGCATAAATATGATTGGAACCGAGCATTTTACGCGTGCACTGACAGGCATAGACCCAGCCTTGCTCGGCGAGTTGCTCAAGAATGTCTTCGTAAATGGCCAAACGGTCTTTTTGAAACAGAATCTCGCCATCCGGCTCGAACTGAAAGGCATCTAAAGAACGCAGGATATGCGCTTCACTGCCGGGATAAATACGGGGAATGTCAGTGTCTTCAATACGGACCAGCCAGCGCCCATGCTGGGCCTTGGCATCGCAATAACTGGCCACCGCGGTAATGAGGGAACCAAAATGCAAAGGGCCGGTTGGCGATGGCGCAAACCGGCCCACGTAATTCTCTTCAGCTTTCCCTCCCTTTATCAAAGGGAGGGGCAGGGAGGGATTACGAATAGACATGCTTAACCGTTATTTTGCTTCTCTTTGATTTCTGCCAAAGTTTTGCAGTCAATACACAAAGTCGCAGTTGGACGCGCTTCTAAACGGCGTAAACCAATTTCGATTCCGCAGGTTTCACAGAAACCGTAGTCATCGTTTTTAATGGCTTCAATGGATTGTTCAATTTTACGGATCAGTTTGCGTTCACGGTCACGGGTACGTAACTCGATGGCAAACTCTTCTTCCTGAGTGGCGCGGTCGTTTACGTCAGGCAATGCAGTATTTTCATCTTGCATTGTGTTTAGCGTACGATCAACTTCAGACATCAGCTCGGCTTTCCAGGCCAAGAGAATCTGACGGAAGTGCTCAAGCTGGCCCTCAGACATATATTCTTCATTTTTTTTCGGCTGATAAGGCTCAATACCAAATAAGCTAGCAGTAGAACCACCTTCTGACGCCTTTGGCTTTGTCTTACGCACGCGCTTTGTAGATTTTTCCTCTACAACATCTGTTTGTTCGTCCAAGACTTGATTTTGGTTGTCATTCGCCATGTAGGGCATTCCTCATCATATACGTATTATCTATACGCAAAAAATATGGTGATATGCAAGTGTTTTTATCCACTCCCAAGGAGAAGATTATCCCTTCGGGGGTCGTCATCATATAGACTTTTTATGTATATTGATAGTCTTTGATGTTTGGATTTCGTCGTATCACGTTTTCCTTCGCAGCCATAACTTAAAGCAAAAAGATTAAAATGAAAAGTTAATAACCTGAAATTTCATTATTTATTTGACCGACCAAATTTTCAACACGATGCACCTGTGTGTCGAACTCGCCATTGTCCTTTAAATGCAAGACCCGATAGCCCGGTGCTTCCTGTCCCAGGGCAAAATCATCACTGTGTGGTTTAAACTGCACTGAAGTCGAAGGCGTTGAATAAAAAGGAATATTGTTCCAGATGTTTAGTGAATCCTGATGCACGTGGCCAAATAAAACCGCTTTAATATTCTGGTGCTTGACCATCACTTCAGTCAGATCTGCGGTATTTTTCAGTTTATGCTGATCGACCCAATGTGACTGCATGGCAAAAGGATGATGATGACAGGCCAGAATCACATGCTGGCCGGCATGTTCGGTTAACAGCTGGTCCAGTTGCGCGAGCTGGGAGGGTTCAATCCGGCCATCAATCTGATTCTTGACCGCACTGTTCAGCAGCATGATGGTCCAGCGACCCAAATGAATGGCATGTACCCGGTTTTGCTGCTGGTGAAACGGAAAATACTCCACCTCATCATGATTGCCTGGAATCTGATAAAACGGAATATTCAGGCGGTGCATAAATGCCAGATAGCGCGCATAGGTCGCCGGCACTGGCACCTGTGCCAGATCCCCGGTATGAACAATGGCATCCAGCTCAGGATAACGTTGCTGAATATCACGCAAGATGCCATGAAAGCTGTGTTCCGGATTCATCTGCACAAATTTAAGGTCTTCCTGATCCATTAAATGTGTGTCTGAAATCTGGACGATGGTCCAGCTTTGTGTATTTTTGCTTATAAAAGTCATGCCTGACCCCTTAGACATTCCTTATGGTTTAATTTGTTGTTGTAACCATTGCAGGGCGATGATCAGCGGCGCATTCCTGAGCCGACCATTGGCCAATAAGATCGGTAAGTGCTCATACTCAAAAATATGCAATTGAATATTTTCGCCTTCCTCACTAAGACCAAACACACCGCCTTGTTCAGGCAAATTTACTTTCGCACTATATAAATGAAAGATTTCCGCACAAGCTCCTGCAGAAGGATAGAAGGTAAACAGATGCTGCAGTTCTTCAACTTCGCAGCCTGATTCTTCTAGGGTTTCACGGCGAATGCAGCTTTCCGGTGATTCATCACCATCGAGTACGCCCGCAATGACTTCGAGTTGCCAGGGAGAATCCTGATCATCCATTGCCCCAATACGAAATTGTTCTATTAATGCAAATTTATGTTTTTTTTCATCATATAACAATACACCGGCTGCCTCCGGGCGTTGAATCAACTCCCGATGAATGACCGGTGTATAGTGGTTTTGATTAAACAGGCGATGGCTCAGACTGACTTTTTCAACCTGAATAAAGCCACGAAACAAGAATTCACGCTGTTGAATGCGCAGTTCATTTCGACCATAGGTCGCCTGTTTAAGTATTTCCATAAAACATCATACGGATGAAGAACATCAGTTTTCATCCTAACTGAGATTAAATGGAACACAAACTCTTTTTCGATAGTTTAGACGTCGTGGTACAATTTTTGACCAGTCTGCTGATAGGTCTCCTTCATGGCTTTGAGACCTTCCGCAACCTCTGTATCACTTTGCATGGCTTCTTTAGCAAGATTCTGATTTTGCGCATAATCTCTCACATTTTGGGTGATTTTCATGGAGCAGAATTTCGGTCCACACATCGAACAGAAGTGCGCTGATTTGTGTGCTTCTTTCGGCAAGGTTTCATCATGCATACTGCGCGCCGTATCCGGGTCCAGACTCAGGTTAAACTGATCTTCCCAGCGGAATTCAAAGCGGGCTTTGGACAGGGCATTGTCACGCGCCTGCGCACCCGGATGACCTTTGGCCAGATCGGCGGCATGTGCAGCAATCTTGTAGGTGATAATACCGTCTTTAACATCTTTCTTGTTCGGCAGACCTAAATGCTCTTTTGGCGTCACATAGCACAGCATGGCCGTGCCATACCAGCCAATCATGGCGGCCCCAATGGCCGAGGTAATATGGTCATAGCCCGGTGCAATATCGGTGGTTAGCGGACCAAGGGTATAGAACGGCGCCTCTTTGCAGACTTCCAGTTGCAGATCCATATTTTCCTTGATCATATGCATTGGCACATGGCCCGGGCCTTCAATCATCACCTGCACATCATGTTCCCAGGCGCGATGCGTTAACTCGCCCAGGGTACGAAGTTCGCTGAATTGTGCTTCATCATTGGCATCCTGAATACAGCCCGGACGCAGACCATCGCCCAGACTGAACGACACGTCATAGGCTTTCATGATTTCGCAGATTTCATCGAAGTGGGTATACAGGAAGTTTTCTTCATGATGCGCCAGACACCACTGTGCCATGATTGAACCACCACGTGACACAATACCGGTGAGGCGGTTGGCGGTCAGCGGTACATAACGCAGCAGTACCCCAGCATGAATGGTGAAGTAGTCCACACCTTGTTCGGCCTGTTCAATCAGGGTGTCTTTAAAGATTTCCCAGGTCAGGTCTTCTGCCACGCCGTTGACTTTTTCCAGGGCCTGATAAATGGGCACGGTACCAATTGGCACGGGTGAGTTACGGATAATCCATTCGCGGGTTTCATGAATATTTTTCCCGGTCGATAGGTCCATGATGGTATCGGCGCCCCAGCGGGTGGCCCAGGTCATTTTCGCCACTTCTTCGGCAATGTCGGAACCCAGTGCCGAGTTACCAATATTGGCATTAATTTTCACCAGGAAATTACGGCCAATAATCATCGGCTCAATTTCAGGGTGGTTAATGTTGGCGGGAATAATGGCGCGGCCGGCAGCGACTTCCTGACGTACAAATTCCGGGGTAATTTCACGCAGATTTTGTGCGCCAAAGTTTTGTCCCGGATGCTGGCGCATATCGACGCCTTGCTGCTGGCGCAGGTTTTCACGGATGGCGATGTATTCCATTTCCGGAGTAATAATGCCCTGTTTGGCATAGTGCATTTGGGTCACGTTATGCCCGCGTTTGGCCCGGCGCGGTTTCTGGATATGGGCAAAACGGATGTCGGCAGTGCGGATGTCACGCAGGCGTTCCTGACCGAATTTAGAACTGAGCTGATCCAGAATTTCAGTATCGTTACGCTCTTCAATCCAGCGTTCACGCACATTCGGTAAACCCTGGTTCAGATCAATATTGACTTCCGGGTCGGTGTAAACGCCAGAGGTGTCATAGACCATTACCGGCGGATTGTGTTCACCGCCTAAACTGGTTGGGGTTTCAGTCAGTTCAATCTGGCGCATCGGGACACGGATATCCTCACGTGAGCCCTGGATATAGACTTTGCTCGAAGCGGGTAAAATACGGGTGAGGTCTTTGGCATCTTGCTCGTGTTGAGCAGAAATAGCCTCGGAAGAAAGATTCGTTAATTGGTTCATACCATGATCCTTATGAAGAGCATCAACGAATCAAGCACGACCAAAACGAAACGGATTTATCCTGAACAATAAATCGAAACTTAAGGTTTAGTTGCGCTTGATTCCTACGCAGGTGTTAACCTGATCAGGTTCAACGGTACTTGTGCTTAATCATCTATACGGTTAGACAATTACACAATCTCAGCGAGGATTTACTCGCGCTCCGTCAAGCTGCTTAAATCTTAACAGGTTGGCTTAAAAAGGCCAGTGATAAAACTGCCAAATTGGTGGGTGGCTTAGTTATTCTGATAAGGCATACAGACCGCATCGCTAAAACAGTCACGGGTCGGAATTAAGCCGTTTAGCGGTAAATCCAGATAATGGGACAGCTGCTTTAGCGCCAGGGTGTTGGCACGTTCATTGTTTTGTTCCTGTGCGGTCAGGCTGACTGGAATACGGTTACGCCGTTCCTGTGGCGACATCTGCACAAAGCTGCGGAATTTACGCGCCTGATCTGCCAGTCGCGACTGCTCCAGCTTGGCCAGCTTTTCAATTTCATACCAGACACTGGGTTGAATCGCATATTCTGCTTCATAGCTGTCTGAAACCGGGGTATTTAAGGTGCCTTTAAACAGGAACATACGATAGACCTGATCCAGATAACGCGCATCGCGGATATAGCTGCTGTCAGGATAGTTTTTGACATAATCTTCCCAGAACAGGGCGCGACGCACCACTTCCTGGGCATCAATGGTCAGGCCGCCATCACGAATCGGGCGTTGCATATTCTGCTCTGCCAGATTTTCAATAAAAATCCTTTCGGCATCGGGCAGATAAGGCGCAAAGATACGGGCCAGATACTGCGGATTACGCCGATAGACCAGTTGCCCTTCACCGGCATCATACAGGTCGACATAGGCCTGACCTTTGTGTTTCAGCAGATACTGGTCGCGTAAGGCAAACTGTTCGAAATGGCTTTGCTGAATGGTGGGATGCTGGGCCAGATCAAAGGCATACTGATCAAAAGCGGTCTGCTGCTGGGCGGTACGTTCGACTTTCAGAAAATTCTGGTACATCTGGGCAGACAGTTCCAGCAGATGCTGCTGGTCGGGGAAATCCATTAGCGGCAAACAGACTTTTAAATCCTGGTTAATCTGTTCCAGGGCAAAGGTGGTGCGCTGCTGGTTAATCTCGCGCATTTCCTGTTCAATGCCGCGGCAGATCGACTTTAAATCGACCGCCTGTTCAGCCACAGCCTGCTTCGGCTTCTGTTCAATGACCACAGGAGGTTCTGGCCTTTGACACGCGGTCAAAACCATTGCAGAACATAAACTGAGCAGTAAAGTACGCCAGCGGGGAGAAATAAGCTTCACGATAACCCAATTAAAAAAGCAGCAAAAAAATAACAAGTGCGGAATGTATGGCGCTATTGTAACCAGCTTCGGGCCGGTGAATTGTAGCGTTGTGCTGAAGTTTGGTTACATGGCTGTGAGTGCGCTCCTGGCTCAACTCAACTGGACAGCTTGCTGCTTGAGTTAAAGCGGTAAAATATAAAAAAATAATCAAAAACATACGAAAAAAATGCGATAAATCGCTACTATGGAGCAAATTGAGTCAATGCTTGACTGAGACATGGCCATTTTGGCGAGATGAGTTAAACGAATAAAATGAAGAAAAAAATATGTGTATTGGGCCTGCTGTTGTTTAGCCCTTGGGCGCAAGCCTTGGATCTGGTCGAGGCCTATGAGCGTGCCAAAGCCACCGACCCGAACTGGCAGGCCAATCTGTTGCAATATGAAGCCGATCAACTGAATTTAGGCATTGCCAAAGGCAATTTGCTGCCGACCGTGACTGTGTCTGGCAATATCACCCGGCGCAGTCAGGACGCCAATGCTGCGACAATTCCAGGTTTTCCAGTCAGCTCTGAAAGCCTGTCGCCTTCAGCAACCACCACCCGTCAGGTGAGTGTCACTGCACGCCAGCCTTTATTCCGCTGGGATGCCTGGGAAGGCCTAAAACAGGTCAAAACCTCACTCAGTCTCAGTGAAGTCACCTTAAGACTGCAAAAGCAGGAGCATATTTTAAATGTGGCCGAAGCCTATTTTAATGTGCTGCGCCAGCAGTCTTTAACGACGGCCTATTTGCAGGAAGAGCAGGCACTGCTGGAACAGCTGAACATGATGAATGCCAAGCTGCGCGAGGGACTGGTCGCACGCAGTGATGTCAGCGAAGCCGAGGCGCAATATCAAAATGCCAAGGCCAGCCGGATTGCTACCCATGTGCAGCTGGTGCTGGCACAGGAACAACTGGCGCAGCTGATCGGGCCATATCGTGAAAATCTGGCGGTACTGCGAGATGACTTTCAGTTCCAAAAGCCTTATCCGGCCAGTTTAGAGGCATGGACCGAGCTGGCACAAAGTCAGAACCTGTCCATTTTACAGGCCCGCTTGCAGCAGCGTTATGCTGAAGACCAGAAACGGGTGGAGCAGGCCGCGCGTTATCCGCAAATTGAAGCGGTCGGTACTTATGGCTATAACAAGCAGACGCCACAAAGCCTGATTTCTCAGGATGGTCAGTTTGATCAGGTCGGCATTGAAATGAACTGGAATGTGTTTACCGGCGGCCGTACCCAGCGCAATATCCAGAAAGCAGCCGTGAATGTCGATAAAGCCGAAGCCGAGCTGGATGCGGCCATCCGTAAAGCCAATACCGATGTAAAAAGTGCCTATTTGCAGGTGGAAACCGATCAATCCAAGTTACAGGCACGACAGGCGGCCATGCAATCGGCGCAACTGGTATCGCGCGCCTCCCGTGCCCAATATCATGAAGGCCTAAAAACCATGGTCGATGTCCTGCTGGCCCAGCGTAATGCTTTTTCGGCCAAGCAGGACTATTTGAATGCCAAATATGATTATCTGATTAATGTGCTGCGCCTCCGGGCATCGGTGGGGCAACTCAGTGAAAAAGATCTGGCCGAGATGAACTTGTGGTTAATAGAAAAACCTTAAATTTCAATAAAATAAAATGATGCAATCGGGCACTTGTTTAAATTGTCATAAAAGCTTAATGTTTAATGTGATTTAATAATCAATGATCAAATAAGTCCGTTATTATTGCATTGGAGTACATCTCTTGAGTCCAAATAATCCTGTGTTAAATCACCATATTTCTTCTCAATTTAATGAAGATCTACAGGATGTCAATACAAAATTCATGACCATGGGTGGCTTGGTAGAGCAGCAGGTGGCCAATGCGATTCATGCATTGCTGGACACAGATGCCGCGATGGCAATAGAGGTGCAATTTCAGGACAATGCAGTGAACCGTCTGGAAACTGAAATTGATGAAGCATTAACCCTGATTTTGGCGCGCCGTCATCCCGCTGCAATTGACCTGCGCATGGTGATTGCCATGAGCAAGGCCAATACCGACCTGGAACGTATTGGCGATGAAGCGGCCAAAATTGCCCGGATTGCACAAAGCCTATGTGAAGAAGGGGGCTCGCCGCGCGGTTATATGGAGACCCGTCATATTGGTAACCAGGTGCGAGTCATGATTCATGATGCGCTGGATGCTTTTGCCCGTTTAGATGTCGATCAGGCTTTACGTGTACTGCTGGCCGATGCCGATATCGACCGTGAATACCAGTCGGCCACCCGGACTTTAATGACCTATATGATTGAAGATCCACGTCATATTTCCCGCGTCATCAATGTAATGTGGGTACTGCGTTCCCTAGAGCGGATTGGTGACCATGCGCGTAATATTTCCGAGCAAGTGATTTATATGGTCAAAGGTCTGGATGTGCGTCATACCAGCATGGAAGAAATTGAACAGAAAGTTCAAGAACGCTAAGTTTGAATACCAGAAACAGCCTGAAATAATTTCAGGCTTTTTTTTATGGATTACGCATAAAATGGATAAAAAAAATCCCAGATTTTGGGGGAAATCTGAGATCGAAATCGGGGATATTTATATCTATTATAAGAGATGCTTCCATCTCCTTGATTGTTATTATAGGAAGATGATGCGCGGAAATCTTTAAGCTTATTGTAGTCTAATGTTGAGTTTTATGAACAAATGTATCGGCCAGTTACAATACTAATCGGTTAAATAGGTTAATTTTAATCTAAATTATAAACCCCTGATTTTGGTGAAGTAAAACTTTATAGTTGTCCAGATATACCTGTCAATTCAATAAAAACCAATCACCTTAAGCTCACTATAAACAGGGAGCTTGCGGCTGGAAAACAACAAAGTTCATCTACTTTTTCTGTGCCAAGCCTGAAATGGGTGAATGAAGAGGAATTCATTTTTTATCGATGAAATTTTTTTGGATTAAAGGCTAAAAGCATCTTCCGAGATAAAACCCTATGTGCAGTGGTTGATCTTGGGTTTGGATAGAGTAAAAGAAAAGCTCCATTTCTGGAGCCTTTCAAATTTAAGCCCACGCGCTTCGCTTGTCTTGCGTAATTTGTATAACCGTGCATAAAAAAGAATCCCCAAAAAATGGAGATTCTTTTTGCATGAAAGCCTACGCGGACTTCGTCCTTGTCTTGCGTAAAACTTAAAGCAGCGCTTTAAGTTTTACTCAGGCTTTAGCCCTTCGGCTTTTTCTAAAGTTTCATCATTATTGAAGAATTTTTCGCGTTGTTCTTCCAGAAACTTTTTCGCATCTGCTTCAAACACGTTTAAACGCTTTTCATTGATCAGCGTGGTCTGGTGTTTCAGCCATTCGTTCCAGGCCTGTTTAGACACGGTATCAAATAACTCCTGACCTTTGGCACCCGGGAACGGGGCAAAGTCCAAGCCTTCCATTTCTTGCTGATACTTACGGCAAAATACTTGTCGAGACATATCCATACTCCGAATTTATGATTAAGCGTAAAGTTGCTCTAAACGGGCGTGGGCGCGTTCAATCGCAGCAGCGACTTGTGCCGGAGCAGTCCCCCCAATATGGTTACGTGCATTCACTGAAGCTTCCAGAGTCAGGGCTTTTTCAAATACATCGGCCTGAATCAGGTCAGAGAACTGCTGCAGCTGTTCCAGGGTCAGTTCAGACAGGTCTTTGCCTTCCTGTACGCCCAGTGCGACCGCTTTACCAACAATTTCATGGGCATCACGGAAAGCAACGCCATTTTTCACCAGGTAATCCGCAAGGTCGGTTGCAGTAGAGAAACCACGCAGCGCTGCTTCACGCATTTCTGCAATGTTAGGCACCAATGCCGGAATCATGTCAGCAAACGCCATCAGTGAACCACGTACAGTATCAATTGCATCAAACAGAGGCTCTTTGTCTTCCTGGTTGTCTTTGTTATAGGCCAGTGGTTGACCTTTCATCAGGGTCAACAGGCTCATTAAGTCGCCATAAACACGGCCGGTTTTACCGCGAACCAGTTCAGGGACATCCGGGTTTTTCTTTTGCGGCATGATCGATGAACCGGTACAGAAACGGTCAGGAATATTCACAAATTTAAACTGGGCTGAGGTCCACAGAATCAGTTCTTCCGACATACGTGACAGGTGCATCATGATTAACGATGCCGCAGCGTTAAATTCAATCCCGAAATCACGGTCAGATACTGCATCTAAAGAGTTTTCAGCCACGGCATCAAAGCCCAGTAATTCTGCGGTATAGGCGCGGTCGATTGGATAGGTTGTACCTGCCAGTGCAGCTGAACCGAGTGGCATACGGTTCACACGTTTACGGCAGTCAATTAAGCGCTCAGAGTCACGTACCAGCATTTCAAACCAGGCCATAAGGTGGTGACCAAAAGTCACAGGTTGAGCAGTTTGTAAATGGGTGAAGCCCGGCATAATCGTGTCAGTGTTTTTTGCCGCCAGGCTTAGAATACCAGTTTGTAGTTTTTTCAATAATTCTAAAATGGCATCAATTTCATCACGCACATACAGACGGATATCAGTCGCCACCTGGTCGTTACGGCTACGGCCGGTGTGCAGTTTTTTACCGGTAATGCCAATACGCTGGGTCAGGCGTGATTCGATGTTCATGTGCACATCTTCAAGGTCAATACGCCATTCAAACTGACCCGCTTCAATTTCGGCTTTAATGGTGTTTAAGCCGTTGATGATGTCGTCACGTTCCTGTGCAGTCAGCACGCCAACTTTGGCCAACATGGTTGCATGGGCGATTGAACCGGCAATATCTTGTTTATAAAAGCGTTGGTCAAATTGGACAGATGCTGTAAATTCAGCAACAAATGCGTCAGTAGCTTCAGAGAAACGACCGCCCCACATACCCGAAGTCTGGGTTTGTGACGGATTTGAGGAATTAGAAGATGTGGTCATGTCGGCTCAATAGAATAAAAAGCAGTAATTTGAAAACGAGTATAACAAATTCGGAATCACTTGCCGAAGGGCAGGTGAGATCATCTTTTGCAGATACGGCTGATGAAAAAAATTACAGTTATTTTTTTACGAAAATAGGGCGTTGGCAACATCTAATTGAATTATTTATTGCCAGCAATGTATTGGCCATGGTGCTGGCACTGGCTGAAGCGCAGGGCTGGCAGGCATTAACCGGCTCAAGGCTGCTGCAATATGTGCTGTATATTAACTGGGTGCTGCTGGCCTTTACTGCCTTTATTGAATATTTTCAAAGACGTTTGGGCCGGATGAGTCTGGGCTTTTCGCTCGGTTTTGGTTTTTTATTGCTACAGCTAATTGTACTGGTGACCACTTTAAGCCTGAATCTGCTGACGCATTTTGGCCAGAATTTTCATCTGCGTGACTTGACTGCAGCCGAGCTGGGGGGCGGGCTGGATTTGCATTTAAGTTATGGCATCTTGCTGGGAGCATTCTGTTTTCGCTATTTATATTTGCGCGAACAGAATTATCTGCGCGAGCAAAGTGCTCTAAAGGCCAAGGTGCATGCCTTGCAAGCGCGTATCCATCCGCATTTTTTATTCAACAGTTTAAATAATGTCATTAGCCTGATTGCGATTGATCCTGAAAAAGCCGAGCAGATGCTGCTCAATCTGTCACGTCTGTTTCGTGCCAGTTTACAGGAAGTCAAGCTGGTCAAGCTGCAGGAAGAAGTTGAATTATGCCAGCGTTATCTGGAGATTGAGCAGATTCGTCTGGGTGAACGCTTGCAGGTGGAATGGAAAATTGAACAGCCGCAACTGCTCAGTCAGGTACAAATTCCCTTATTAACTTTACAACCTTTACTGGAAAATAGTATTTTTCATGGTGTTGAAAAAATATCCAGACCGAGTACCATTAGCGTATTGGTAGAAATTTTGGAAAATCAAGTCAATATCGTCATTACAAACCCTTACGTAAACGCTAAAATGAATTTACGACAAGGACATGGTATTGCAATTCAAAATGTGCAACAGCGTCTACGCGCCTTTTATGGAAGAAAGGTGGTCTTTCAAACGTATGCAGGGGAGGGCATGTATACCACCGTGGTACAGTATCCATATAAATAAAAAAAAATTCACGTTAAGCTATAAAAATAAATGATTTAACGTAAAGGAGGGATAAATGGATGTTCTGATCTGTGATGATGAACCTCTTGCAACTGAGCGTTTGGCCCGCTTGGTGACTCAACTTGGACATCAGGTGGTGGCAACCGCCAGTCATGGTGAGCAGGCCATTGAGCTAGCAGATGAACATCAGCCAGATGTCGTGTTATTAGATATTCAGATGCCAGAAATGGATGGACTAAGCTGCGCCCAGCATTTGCGCGAGCTTGACCCCATGCCGGCAATTGTCTTTTGTACCGCCTATGATGAGCATGCACTTGATGCATTTAAATCGCAGGCAGAAGGGTATTTATTAAAACCGGTCATGCAACAGGAATTGCAGCAGGTTTTAGATCACTTAACCAAACTCACGCAAGCCCAGCTGAGTCACATAAAACAAAAAGAAAATATGGAAGAATTGAATATAAAACGCCACCAGATCACGGCGAAAACTTATCGTGGTGTTGAACTGGTGCCTGTAGAAAATATTTATTATTTTTTAGCAGATCAAAAATATGTCACCGTGCGCCATAAAAATGGCAGCGTGCTGATTGACGAAACCTTAAAAGACCTGGAGCATGAATTTGCCGACCAGTTTATTCGGATTCATCGCAATGCACTGGTCTCGATTCATTATCTTGAAGGACTGGAAGTGATTAATACCGGTCAATATCAGGTGCGTTGTCGTGAACTGGAAGAACGTCTGGCAGTAAGCCGTCGTCATTTACCGACCTTAAGAGAACGTATTCAGAAACTGTAAGCACCGGCTGAAATGGCTTTTTCGCCATCTCAGGGTGCAAATTGACTTGCATTTTCAAGCGATCAGGTTAAGTTTAAGGGAATCCTTTTATTTGCTTTCACTGACATGATGAACACCCTGAAAATTGCAACTCGACAAAGCCCGCTGGCATTATGGCAGGCGGAATACATTCGTGCGAGTTTAGAAGCCTTACATGCCGGTCTAAACGTGGAGTTGGTCACCTTTGTGACCCAGGGTGATAAAATTCTCGATACCCCCTTAGCCAAAATTGGGGGCAAGGGACTGTTTGTCAAAGAATTAGAAGCAGCTTTGCTAGATGGTCGTGCTGACCTTGCTGTGCATTCCATGAAAGATGTGCCAATGGCGCTACCAGAAGGCTTAAGCCTGGCGGTGATTTGCGAGCGTGAAGATCCGCTGGATGCCTTTGTGTCCAATACTTATGCCAGCTTTCAGGACTTGCCGCAGGGTGCCAAAGTCGGAACGTCCAGTTTGCGCCGTAAATGCCAGATTTTAAAAGCACGCCCTGACCTGGAGATTATTGATTTGCGCGGTAACGTTGGTACCCGTCTGTCCAAGCTGGATGCAGGTCAATATGATGCGATTATTCTGGCCAGTGCCGGCCTGAAGCGTTTGGGCCTTAGTGAGCGGATTCGTCATACGCTCGCGCCTGAAGTGAGTTTGCCGGCCGTGGGTCAGGGCGCTTTGGGGCTGGAATGCCGGACTAATGATCAGGCCGTACTCGAGCTGATTTTGCCGTTGATGGATGATGAAACCAATGTCTGTGTACGCGCAGAACGTGCGTTTAATGCTTATTTGGAAGGTGGCTGTCAGGTGCCGATTGCCGGTTATGCCACTTTAAAAGATGGCCAGCTGTCGATGGAAGGCCGGGTGGGCAGTGTCGATGGCCAGACCTTGTTAAGCGCACAGCTCAGTGCGGCACCCGAGCAGGCCGAACAGCTGGGTGAACAACTGGCACAGAACCTGTTGGCACAAGGGGCAGGTGAGCTGCTAAAAGCCTTATATTAAGATGCTGTTTATTAATACCCGCCCGGCCGATCGTGCCTGTACCTTGTCACAGGCTTTAAGGCAACAGGCCTGGTCGGTGATTGAGCTGCCTCTGCTGGAATTACAGGCCTGTCCCTGGTCCGATGCATTGGCACAGCTGTACCAGCAATTACTGCAGGCGCAGCGGATTGTGGTGGTCAGCCCGACCGCGGTACACATCGGGATGGAGTATCTGGCGCAAAGCGGTATTCATCTCGATCAATTACAACATTTACAGTGGATTGCGGTTGGTGAAAAAACGGCGCAGGTACTGGCAGAATACGGAATTTCGAGCGCCATGCCGGAGGTTGAAACCTCGGAAGGCATGCTGGAACTGCCTTTATTAAAATCCCTGGCGGCCGGTTCATGTATTGCCTTCTGGCGCGGTGAAGGCGGTCGTCAGTTTATGATGGACAGCCTGCAACAGGCCGGAATGCAGATTCTGAATTTTATTTTATATCAGCGTCAGTGTCCGGCCGCGTCGATTCAGCAGATGCCCGCGCTATTGCCACAACTGCAGCAGCACCGGGACTATTGGATGCTGATTAGCAGTGAGGCCAGCTGGTTAAACTGGTTGCGGCTGAGTCAAGCGCAAAAAGAATTATTGAACCGGGGACGTTATCTGGTGCTGGGTGACCGCCTGGAAGCGCTGTTGATGGATTATCAACAACAGCATCACACCCGTTTTCAACTGATCAAGTTGACGAATTTAAAAACAGAAACAATACTGCAGCAGATTGAGCTTAAATCAGGACACGCATGAAGAAGCTACTTATTTTATTATTGATCATCGGCTTGGCCTGGATGTTAAAGCTGAGCTATGACGTATTTAAAATAACGGCGCAGCAGTCCGAATTGTCTCAGAGTATGCATCAGGCGGAAAAAAGCCGCGCCAATCTCAATGACCAGCTGGTGGCTTTGCAGCGCCAGAGTAGCAATCCTTCACCGTCAGCATCTTCAAGTGCGCCTGCAACTAATACTACAGTGCAGATCAGCCAGACCACGATCACGCCGCAGCAGATGCTTCAACAGCAGCTGGAACTGATCGAATTTGCCTTAAAGCAGGCGCAATATCCGTATGCACTGGAAAAGTTGGCAGTACTGGATGTTCAGCTGAATCAGTGGGCTTTGTCACCGGCCTTGGCCGAAAGCCTGCATCAAACCCTGAGTAAAGACCGGCAGCTGATCCAGCAATTTGCTGCACAGCGCAGTGCCCAGCAGCAGCAGGTCACTCAGGCTCTACAGCAGCTGGATCAGCTGTTGCGTCAGGAAATCCAGCAGCCGCAGCTGCAGCCGGCGCAAGCGGCCAATCCGGCCTTCTGGCACAAATGGTTGAAGCTGGAAGCCGCCGAGCAGCCAGCGACGGTGCTTAGTCAGCGTCAATTGCTGTTAAAAGAAGCGCAGCTGCGTTTATTACTGGCACGTCAGTTATTAGGACAAGGCCAATATCTGAATTATCAGCAGGAGCTGACTGAAATTCTTCATCTGTTACAGCCGCTGCCGGATCGGGGGGCGCAGCAGTTAAGCGCTGAATTGGCGGAAATTCAGAGCCTGACCGTGATTCCTGTGCCGGTGCTGACCAGCCGCACCTTATTGGATGAATGATCATGAAGCAGATTGTTCTGGCCTATGTCTTGGTCACGTTGGTGCTGGTGGCCTTGCTCAGTGTATTCAGTTATGGCTATGGCGCGGGCTATGTTTATCTGTATTGGCGTGACTGGCAGTTACAGACCAATATCTGGGTGCTTTTAATTTTATTGATGCTGATCAGTCTGGTGGTGCAGCTGATCTGGGCGATGCTAAAGCGTTATTTAAGCCGTGAACAGCGTAAGCAGGCAGCGGTGTTTGATTTCCAGCATTTACATCCTTATGAGCAAATGGCAGTAATCTGGCTGCTGGATGCCGCGCGTGAGCAGGACGCCTTTATCCGTCAGGTATTTAACCAGTCTGGTTTATTAAAAGCCGTGATTCATTCACGCCTATCGCTGATGCAGCAGGATTATCCGGTGGCTTTGCAGATGTTAAACCAGAGCAAGGCCATGGCCTTTGAGCTGGCCGAGTTGCAGCGTATTGAAATTTATCTGGCGCAGCAGCAACCGGAAAAAGCCCTGACCCATCTGGAATTTTTAAATGGCCATCAACTGTCGCCGTGGCTCAAAGATGTTAAACAAGCCTATGAACAGCGCTTAACCGCACTGTGGGGAGAGTTTGCGCTGCAGTATCCATGGTTATATTTGCGTGCGACCCAATATGGGCATTTAGGGCTGGACAGCAAGCAGTTATGGCTTGAGCAAATCTTGCAGCATTTTGAGCAGGCCACACCGGAAGCATTGCAGGATTTAAAACAGCGTTATTGCAATCTGTCAGGGCAGATATTTACCCAGCCGTATGCGATTAAAGTGCTGTGGTTAAAAGTGCTGGTACGCTTAAGCGATATGGGAGAGCAGCAGGAGCATCTGGCGGTGCATTTACTGTCTGAACAGTTTCATCAGGATGTGTTCTATTTATGGTTCCAGCAGCAGCTGTTAAAACCGGTACCGGATTATCTCAAGATTGAAGATTATCTGAATCAGTGGGAACAGCAATATCCTGCTTTACCGGTATTGAGTTTTGCCAAATGGCATATATTGGAAGCTACCGGTCGTCATGACGATGCAGCACAGCTTCTGGATTTATATCCGGAACATATTTTAATGAACTATTTAAGAATTAAATCGGCATTAAAAGATCAACCGCATTTACAGCAGCAGTTAAATCTGGTGTTTGAAAATAATAGTCATTTCATGAAAATTAAAATCTAGGTAAAGTCGCATGCAATTAACCGATTATCCAGTAATTCATCAACAAGTGGTGGCATGGGGCGATATGGATGCGCTCGGTCATGTCAATAATGTGATGTATTACCGCTATATTGAAAGTGCCCGCATTCATTATATGGATCAGATCAGAATGATGCAGCAATCCTTTTCGACGGTAGTGGCATCAAATCAGTGCAAATATATGCGTCCGGTATTTTATCCGGATACCTTAAAAATAGGTGTACGGGTTGAGGAAATCCGAAATAGTGCTTTTCGCATGCATTATATATTATGGAGCGAGCAGCAACAGGCTGTAGTCGCGAGTGCAGAAGCCATCATGGTTTGTGTGAATTCTGAAAGTATGCAGAAAATGCCATTACCCGAGTCGATTCGGCAGCATATTTTGGCTTTGGAAAATAGTGTGGGGCATTATCTGGATTAATTCTAATCCCGAATAAATAGATTATTTATCTCTGTTAATAATTGTTTTTCATTTCAAATAATGATTGAAACTTAATTCAGATAAAAATATGATGTATTAATGCAATTGAAGTAAATTAATATAAAAGCATACTTGTGGAGTAAATATGATGCCCGATATTAGTAATTTGTCTGTAGAACAATTAAAGCGCTTGCAGGAAGAAGCGGAAGCATTAATTGCATCGAAAAAGGACCAGGCAGTTGAAGATGCATATAATCAGATTTTGGCAATTGCTGAAAATGCGGGTTTAAGCATTGAACAGATTCTTGAGTTTGGTGCGTCTAAACGTAAAAAGAATGTACGTAAATCGGTAGAGCCGCGTTATCGTAATAAAGCCAATGCCAATGAAACCTGGACAGGTCGTGGTAAGCAACCGCGCTGGTTAGTGGCAGAACTGGAAAAAGGTGCCAAGCTTGAAGACTTCTTGATCTAAACTTCATCAGATTGTCATCTAAGCGCACTAGAGTGTCGAAACCAAGCAGAACTGCTTGGTTTTTTTATGTGTATCCGTTGGTGTTGTAAAAAAAGTGTGCATAATGTGTGCATGAAAATAACAATTTGTTCATGAATGCATTAGATAGGTTGGTCGTGGTGGAATGATAAAGAAACCGAGATACATCACGTGGTGGATTTTCGCCATCATTGCTTTTTTAATTTTTGTGTTATTACAGATTCCTGCAGCTTGGTTAATTTCAAAGTTTTATAAAAACAATCAGAGTTTACATAATGTCAGTGGTAACATCTGGCAGGGGCAGGCAGATTGGCACAAGGGACAGTTGCGTGGCAGCTTAAGCTGGAATACGCGTCCTTTAGACCTGTTATTGCTGAAAGTGGCAGCCGATGTTGAAATCCATAGTGGTCATACCGAATTAAAAGGCATGATGGGTTACCGTTTTGGGACCTTCATGCTGAACGCTGTACATGGCCGTGTTGCGCCAGAAACTCTAAAAACCCTGGTCGACTGGCAATGGCCGACCAATCCGATTCAATTACAAAATATCGATCTGAACTATAGCAAGCAGCAAGGGTTTGCCCAGGCACAGGGCCAGCTCAACTGGGCCGGCGGGGAGCTGGTGTATCAGTTTGCCCAGCGTCAAGAGCGCATGACCGTGCCCACGCTGAAAGGCACACTGTCGGATGAAAGCGGAAAACTGAAAATTGATGTGCGTGATGCACGTGACCAGAAAATGATAAACCTGAGTCTGGATCAGGAGATGATGCTGGATGTGCAGCTGACCCAGCGTTTATTGATGCATGTTCCTTCTTATGAAGGCAAGGCTGGTGCCGATACCTATGTAATCAGTACCCGCCAGCCTCTGTTCAAGGGAGGCTTCTGATGCAGAAAATCTGGGAACAGTTGCAGACTCTCCAGTTGAAACAGGCCGATCGTGTCGCACCGTTATTGCTGGCGCTGCTGATTCTGTATTTATGCTGGAAGCTGGCCAGTCTGTTCTGGCTATTACTGGCGCCACCTCAAGCGATGCAACTGGATCGGGTCGAACTGGGTTCGCAGCAGCTGCGTGTACCGAATATCAGCAGTTTTGCCTTGTTTCATGAAGCGAGCCAGCGTACGCAGGCCGAAGACAATCTGAACCTTCAATTACAAGGCGTGATGGTCGGTTATCCCAACCAGTTTTCTTCTGCCGTGCTCAAAGTCAATGAGGTGGCAGAGCGCTATCGCGTCGGCGATGTGATTGAAGGCAGTGGTTATCAGTTGGCTGAAGTGTACTGGGATCGGGTGGTTTTGCGTCATAGCAGTGGCGCCACCCGTGAGATAGAGTTTAAAGGCATTGAAAACGGGCTGAATCAGCCGATTGTGCCGACACAAAGCCCAGCTGCACCCAACAGAAATCCGGCACCGGCAACAACTGCGCAAAATGAGATTGGTCAGGCAGTGCAAAAGATTCAGCAAGACCGGGAACGCTATTTACAGGATATGGGCGTGAATAGTGGCAATGGTCAGGGTTATGAAATTACCGCACGGACACCGGCGGCACTCAGAAGCAGATTGGGATTACAACCAGGCGACCGGATTTTATCCTTAAATGGTCAGACTGTCGGACAAGGGCAAAATGAAGCCCAATTGCTGGAACAGGCAAGACAGGAGGGTCAGGTCAGACTGGAAGTTCAGCGTGGTGACCAGGTCATCACGGTACAACAAGATTTTAAGTGACGGATTTGTCACCTTATAGGGTTAGGAAACACGGTAGATTATGGCTTTATTAAATCATGAGCGTCCGCTTTGGGCATTGATGGTCGGTGCACCTCTGGTGGCTATGGTAAGTACGGCGAGCTATGCACAAACCTGGAAAATTAATTTACGTGATGCTGACCTGACTGCATTTATTAATGAAGTGGCCGATATTACCGGCAAGAACTTCGCGGTTGATCCACGGGTGCGCGGCAATGTTACGGTCATTTCCAACAAGCCGTTGAACCGCAATGAAGTCTATGACCTGTTTCTGGGCGTGCTTAATGTTAATGGGGTAGTGGCTATTCCCTCGGGCAATACCATCAAGCTGGTGCCAGATAACAATGTCAAAAGCTCCGGAATTCCGTTTGATGCACGCCAGAATGCGCGCGGCGACCAGATTGTGACCCGGGTCATCTGGCTGGAAAATACCAATGCCAATGACATGATTCCGGCTTTACGGCCTTTAATGCCGCAATTTGCCCACCTGTCTGCGGTGGCCGGCACCAATGCCCTGATTGTTTCGGACCGGGCCAGCAATATCTATCAGCTGGAAAATATTATCCGTAATTTGGATGGCACCGGCCAAAATGATATTGAAGCCATCTCGCTACAGTCCAGTCAGGCCGAAGAAGTGATCGGGCTATTGGAGTCAATGAGTTCGACCGGCAATGCCAAAGATCTCAAAGGTTCGCGGGTGCGAATTGTGGCGGATAACCGGACCAATCGCATTATCATTAAAGGTGATACCGCCACCCGCAAGCGTATCCGCCAGATGATTGAAATGATGGATGTGCCGGCGGCCGACCGTCTCGGCGGCTTAAAAGTCTTTCGCTTAAAATATGCCAGTGCGCAAAGCCTGGCGGAAATTCTGCAAGGGCTAGTATCGGGGCAGGCGGTCAGCAGTTCATCTTCCAATACGAAAAACAGCAGTAATAATAGCGTTAGCAATCTGGTCAATAACAGCAGTAACAGCACATCCAGCAATAGCACGGGCAGTACCTCGCCAAGTATTACCCTGAATAACGGTTTTGATCAGCAGAGCCAGATCACCAGCTTTAATGGCAATGGCGTCAGTATTATTGCCGATAGTAGCCAGAACGCCCTGGTGGTCAAAGCCGATCCACAGCTGATGCGTGAAATTGAATCTGCGATTCAGCAGCTGGATACACGCCGTCAACAGGTTCTCATTGAAGCCGCGATTATTGAAGTAGAAGGCACCGATGCCGATCAGCTTGGCGTGCAATGGGCCTTGGGTGATTTAAGCAGTGGCATTGGCCTGATCAATTTTGATAACTTGGGTTCCAGCCTGAAAAATATTGCCGCCGGTTATTTAACTGGAGGTGCAGCGGGTGCGGGTGGCGCGATTGGCGCGGGTACCTCACTGGTGCTGGGAGATTATCAGGAAGGTGGTGATGGTTCACGCCGTTTGTATGGCGCGCTGATTCAAGCTTTAAAAGAAACCACCAAATCCAATCTGTTGTCGACCCCATCTATTGTCACCATGGACAATGAAGAAGCCTATATCGTGGTTGGTGAGAACGTGCCGTTTGTCACTGGTTCGGTCAGTACCGGAAATGGTACCGTCAATCCCTATACCACCATTGAGCGTAAGGACGTCGGGGTCACCCTAAAAGTGGTGCCGCACATTGGCGAAAATGGCACAGTGCGTCTGGAAGTGGAACAGGAAGTTTCTGGGGTTAAATCCAGCAAAGGTCAGGCGCAGGACTTGGTCACCAGCAAACGCGCAATTAAAACCTCAATTCTGGCCGAGCATGGTCAGACTATTGTCTTGGGTGGTCTTATTTCAGATAACACTGCCTATTCTCGCCAGGCCGTGCCGGGGTTGGGTGCCATTCCAGGACTGGGACGTTTATTCCGTTCCGATGGTAAGTCCAATCAGAAGCGTAATCTGCTGATCTTTATTCACCCGACCATTGTTGGAGATCAGAATGATATCCGCCGGATTTCGCAGCAGCGTTATAGTCAGCTGTATAGCTTGCAACTGGCACTGGATCAGGATGGTAATTTTGCCAAACTGCCGGAGCGGGTGGAAGATATCTATCAGCAGCGGGTGCCAGTGTCTAAAACTCCACTAAATCAAACCCGTTATCAGCAGGTGCCATCCGCGACCCCTGCGGCACAGTCGGGGGCGGCTGTGGTGACCACGCCCGTTGCGGTAGAACCGGCGCTGCAGCGTCAGACCTTAAGCCCGCAAGTCAGCAATACTACCAATACCACCACCACGACCACCTTAAGACCGCGCTCTTAACAGAGCGGACATGGAATCTGGTTTTGAGCATGTTATGATGGGCAAAAATTTAAAGAGAAGTTCGCTATGACTTGGAAATTACAAGCAATTACGGGTGAATTTACCGGGCAGGAAATTAGTGTTGATCGTGACATGCTGGTGGGGCGTCATCAGGAAGCTGATGTGGTGCTGCAGTCGGCTGAAGTATCACGCAAACATGCTGCGTTGTTACTGAAAGCTGAAGACCTGTGGGTACAAGACTTAAATTCATCCAATGGCACCTTTGTGAATGACCTGCGGATTGAGCAGGAAACTCCGTTGCATGAAGGTGATATTGTCCAGTTTGCCAGCTTTAAATTTTCAGTCCTGGCACCAGCCAAACCGGAACTGTTGGCAGATGAGCCGCTTGCGCCTGCAGGCACCGAAGTAGAACAGATTCCTGAGCTGGATGTGGTGGAAACCGCTACTGCAGCCGAGCCGACAGAAACTGTAGCAGTGAAAACGCCGGCACAGCAGATGAATGATCAGGGTATGCCTGAGCTGAAAGAGCGTGATGCATCGGTACAATTGACACGTGATGGCATGCCAACCAATGTCGGTGTACCAAAACCGGCCCCAATTCCTGAAGGGACCGATTTAAGCGCGGCCACCCCAGAGCCACAACCGGTACCGGTTGAGCAGCCTGTATCACGCGTTGAGCAGGAAAAAGAGCAGCAGAAAAATGCCTCTGTTGGCCTGATGACCATTATTGTGCTGGTGATCCTGGCAATTATTGCCTGGCTGTTGTTTAAATAAACCGCGACACAGCATACAATCGAGGCATGCTTTGGCATGCCTTTATTTTTTGAGAGGACCAAAATGTCTGTGGCCAAACTTGACACCCGTGAGCTGATTTTATTTGACCTGGACGGCACGCTGGTCGATTCAGCCACCGATCTGTATCGTGCCATGAATATGAGCCTGAATGCCTTGCAGCTGCCCATGGTCACCGAAGCACAGGTACGCACCTGGATTGGCAAAGGCACCTCGGTATTTTGTCACAGCACCTTGCTGCATTTAACCGGAGAGGTGCATCCCGATCAGCATCAGCAGCTGCTGGAAACTTTCCTAGGAATTTACAATGCCGATCCTTGTCTGGATACCCAGCCTTTTGCCGGAATTCTGGAGTTTCTGGAATGGGGCAAACAGCAGCAGAAAAAAATGATCTGTGTCACCAACAAGCCCGAGCTGCCATCACGCGCCATTTTAGATGCACTGGACATGAGCCATTATTTTGTTGATGTGATTGGTGGTGATCGGTTTAGCGAACGTAAACCGCATCCACGCCAGTTATTGCACTGTGTTGAGACCTTTGGGGTAGAAAAATCCCAAGTGTTGATGATTGGCGACTCTTCCAATGATGTGGAAGCCGCACGTCGTGCCGGTATTGATTGTATTGTAGTCAGCTATGGCTATAATCATGGCGAGAGTATTTATGATTGTCAGCCGCAGCAAGTGGTGGATAATCTGACAGAATTATTAGCTTCCTAATGTAAGAATAGATGTAAAAGGACACCGCAATGAGTGATTGTGTAGTTTTTCGATGGCGTCACTAAGTCAGCACCTACCAGCAACCTTCCTATGACCCCGCGAAAATGAAAGAGATTCAACATGACCACTCAAGCCCAATATCAACAACTGCAAGCTGCCGGCTATAACCTGATTCCTGTCTACCGTCAGCGTCTGGCCGATACCGAAACCCCATTGTCTGTGTTTGCGCGTTTAAAAGAGCATGAACAGGCTTACCTGTTTGAATCTGTTGAAGGTGGTGAAAACTGGGCGCGCTATTCGATTATTGGCCTGGGCGAGTCAACCGTGTTTTCCTGCAATGAAGGGCGGTTGACCATTCAGCAGGCCAATGGCGAACTGCTACAGCAGCCGTGTAGTGATCCTTTCCAGTTTATCCGTGATTTCCAGGCCCAGTTTAAAGTGCCAACACAGGCCGATTTACCGGCGTTGCCAAGCTTTACTGGTGGACTGGTCGGTTACTTTGGCTATGACGCCGTGCGTTATATCGAACCGCGCCTGAACAATATTCCAGACGCCGATCCGGTGGGCCTGCCAGATATCTGGATGATGCTGTCTAAAACCGTGATCGTGTTTGACAACTTAAAAGATACCTTATTCCTGATTGTGCACGCCGATAGTAATGATGCTGATGCCTATCAGAAAGCACAGGCACAACTGGATGCGCTGGAGCAGTTGCTGGCGACACCGGTGAATCTGCAAGCACAGACTCATATGGCACCGCATTTTGAATCTTTAACTGGGCATGACAACTTTATTGCTTCGGTTGAGAAGGTTAAAGAATACATCCGTGCTGGTGATGTCATGCAAGTGGTGCCGGGACATCGTATGGTGTCTGACTTTGATGGTGAGCCGTTACAGGTCTATCGCGCTTTACGTCACCTTAATCCATCACCATATCTGTTCCTGGTGCAAGGGCGAACCTTGGACAATAACACCCCGTTTCATATTGTCGGTTCATCGCCGGAAATTCTGTCACGTCTGGAAAATGGTATTGCCACCGTGCGTCCACTCGCTGGCACACGTCCACGTGGTAAAACCAAAGAAGAAGATCTGGCCTTGGAAAAAGATTTACTTTCTGATGAAAAAGAGATTGCTGAGCATTTAATGCTGATTGACTTGGGTCGTAATGATGTTGGTCGCGTCTCAAAAATTGGCAAAGTGCAGGTGACTGATCAAATGGTGATCGAACGTTATTCGCATGTCATGCATATTGTGTCCAATGTGCAGGGTGAAGTGCGTGATGATGTTGATGCCTTGGATGTTTTTAAGGCAACTTTCCCGGCAGGCACACTTTCTGGGGCACCAAAAATCCGTGCCATGGAAATTATTGACGAAGTTGAGCCAGTAAAACGTGGAATTTTTGGTGGTGCTGTTGGTTATTTAGGCTGGCATGGCGAAATGGACATGTCGATTGCGATTCGGACCTGTGTTATTCGTGAAAATAAGGTCTATGTGCAGGCTGGCGCAGGCCTTGTTGCCGACTCAAATCCTGAATCTGAGTGGAATGAAACCCAAATAAAAGCTCGCGCAGTGATCAAAGCGGTTGAATTATCATCAAATGGTTTGATTTTATGAGTTTTTGACGGTTTTTTTAAAAAAAACACTTGCACAGATTTCAAGTTTTGCTAAACTGCACACCGTTCCGATACGAAACGTACGAAACACTAAGAAACGCCGGCATAGCTCAGTTGGTAGAGCAACTGACTTGTAATCAGTAGGTCCACAGTTCGAATCCGTGTGCCGGCACCATCTTAGAGAATTCGAGATGTGAAGTAAAGAACGAGCACTGCAATAAGTGTGATATTGGTGGGATTCCCGAGCGGTCAAAGGGAGCAGACTGTAACTCTGCCGCGTAAGCTTCGAAGGTTCGAATCCTTCTCCCACCACCATTAACTTCGAATGAAGTGGTACATTACCAACAATGTGCGGGAGTAGCTCAGTTGGTAGAGCGGCAGCCTTCCAAGCTGCATGTCGCGAGTTCGATCCTCGTCTCCCGCTCCATCATCGAAGATGATCGCTCTTATAGCTCAGTGGTAGAGCACTCCCTTGGTAAGGGAGAGGTCTCGAGTTCAAATCTCGATAAGAGCTCCAGATACAGTTTGGCAACTTGGTTGCATGAGATTTAAAGAAAGCAGGCTATTTAGTCTGCTTTTTAAGTATTAGGTGTCTAGTTTTTAGGCGATATGTCGAGGCTGGGTATTACTCAGATTGTGTTCGACGTAAACGAGGAAAATAAACATGGCTAAGGCTAAGTTTGAACGTAATAAGCCACACGTTAACGTGGGCACAATCGGTCACGTTGACCATGGTAAAACAACTTTAACAGCTGCAATTGCAACTGTATGTGCGAAGAAATTCGGTGGTGAAGCGAAAGATTACGCTGCAATCGACTCTGCTCCAGAAGAAAAAGCACGTGGTATTACAATTAACACTTCTCACGTAGAATACGATTCTCCAACTCGTCACTACGCTCACGTTGACTGCCCAGGTCACGCCGACTATGTTAAAAACATGATCACTGGTGCTGCTCAGATGGACGGTGCGATCCTTGTTTGTTCAGCGACTGATGGTCCAATGCCACAAACTCGTGAACACATCCTTCTTTCTCGTCAGGTAGGTGTACCTTACATCATCGTATTCTTAAACAAATGCGATATCGTAGACGACGAAGAGTTAATCGAATTAGTTGAAATGGAAGTTCGTGAACTTCTTTCTACTTACGACTTCCCAGGCGATGACACTCCAGTAATCCGTGGTTCTGCTCTTGCAGCACTTAACGGTGAATCAGGTCAATATGGCGAAGACGCTGTTGTTGCTCTTGTTGAAGCACTTGACTCTTACATTCCAGAGCCAGTACGTGCAATCGATCAAGCATTCTTGATGCCAATCGAAGACGTATTCTCTATTTCTGGTCGTGGTACAGTTGTAACTGGCCGTGTAGAAACTGGTATCGTTAAAGTTGGTGAAGAAGTTGAAATCGTTGGTATCAAAGATACAGCGAAAACAACTGTTACTGGCGTTGAAATGTTCCGTAAGCTTCTTGACGAAGGTCGTGCTGGCGAGAACTGTGGTGTTCTTCTACGTGGTACTAAGCGTGAAGAAGTTCAACGTGGTCAAGTACTTGCTAAACCAGGTTCAATCAAGCCGCACACTAAATTCGACGCAGAAGTATACGTACTTTCTAAAGACGAAGGTGGCCGTCACACTCCATTCTTAAATGGTTACCGTCCACAGTTCTACTTCCGTACTACGGACGTAACTGGTGCGATCCAGCTGAAAGAAGGCGTTGAAATGGTTATGCCAGGCGACAACGTTGAAATGTCAGTAGAATTAATCCACCCAATCGCAATGGACGCTGGTTTACGCTTCGCGATCCGTGAAGGTGGCCGTACTGTAGGTGCGGGTGTAGTTGCTAAAGTAACTGCATAATTATAAAATAAGTTTCACAAGCCGAAGTTTGCGGATTTCGGCTTGTTCTACAGGCCAGTAGTTCAATTGGTAGAGCGTCGGTCTCCAAAACCGAATGTTGGGGGTTCGAGTCCCTCCTGGCCTGCCATTTTTCAAAAAAAGCTTGATGCTGGCAAAACTGGTCATATAATAAGTCGCGAATCCTACGACGAGTACAAAAATGTCGAATGATAAATCGCGTGACGCATTAAGCGAAGCGCCAATTCCTCAAAGAAATAATCCTGCTGAAGTTGTAAATTCGGGTTCTCCATTAGACTACGTGTTGTGGATTATCGCCTTGATTTTATTCATTGCGGCAACCATGGTGAATCAGCATCTACCAGCGTACTGGGCACCGGCAAATGATATTTGGGTGCGCGTTGGGGTAATTTTGGCTTGTATCGTAGTGGCTTTAGGTTTATTATACGCCACCCATCAAGGCAAAGGCTTTGTTCGTTTATTGAAAGATTCACGAATCGAGCTGCGTCGAGTGACTTGGCCAACCAAGCAAGAGACAGTGACCACATCTTGGCACGTACTTGCAGTTGTAGTTGTAGCATCCATTTTATTGTGGTGTTTTGACTACGTTTTAGGTTGGGCAATTAAATTTATTATCGGGTAAGAGAGCTATGAAACGTTGGTACATTATTCATGCCTATTCTGGTTATGAAAAACAAGTGATGCGTTCGCTTAATGATCGAATCCAGCGTAGCGCTGTTGCCGATAGCTTTGGTGAAGTCCTGGTTCCTACCGAAGAAGTGGTAGAAATGAAGGATGGCAAGAAACGTAAATCTGAGCGTAAATTCTTTCCGGGCTATGTGCTAGTCGAAATGGAAATGAATGATGATACTTGGCACATTGTAAAAGAATGTCCAAAAGTATTAGGTTTTATTGGTGGTACACCGGAAAAACCTGCGCCAATTACGCAGCGTGAAGCTGATGCGATTCTTGCACGTGTACGCAATACTGGTGAAGCACCTCGTCCGAAGACGATGTTTGAACCAGGCGAAGAATTACTGGTAATTGACGGTCCATTCACCGACTTTAAAGGCGTGGTGGAAGAAGTCCTTTACGACAAGTCGCGTTTAACGTTGACGATTAATGTATTCAATCGACCAACACAGGTTGAGCTGGAATTTCGCCAAGTCGAAAAATCAGTTTAATTCACTGCTGGTTGAAAACGCCCGATTTGTTATGGATCGGGCATTGTTGTTGTAACGGTATCGTTACTTAGAAATCATTGGGGAGCCTAGCGGCGTTTGTACCCAGAGGTAATTGAAAATGGCTAAGAAGATTGACGGCTATATCAAGCTGCAAGTTCCAGCTGGTAAAGCAAATCCATCTCCACCAATTGGTCCTGCACTAGGTCAACGTGGTGTTAACATCATGGCATTCTGTAAAGAATTCAATGCTGCGACACAAAAAGTTGAAGCTGGTCTTCCAATTCCAGTAGTGATCACTGTGTACAACGACAAGTCGTTCACATTCATCATGAAAACTCCACCTGCTGCTATTCTGCTTAAGAAAGCTGCTGGTATCCAGAAGGGTTCAGCTGTACCAAACAAAACTAAAGTTGGTAAGTTGACTCGTGCTCAGTTAGAAGAGATCGCGACTACGAAAGAACCAGACTTAACTGGTGCTGACTTAGACGCGCGTGTACGTACCATCGCTGGTTCTGCACGTTCTATGGGCTTGGAAGTGGAGCTATAAGACATGGCAAAGTTAACTAAACGTCAAAAAGCCATTGCTGCTGCTGTAGAAGCAAACAAAGTTTATACTTTGGAAGAAGCAGTACAAGTTCTTAACAGCCTTCCTGCAGCTAAATTCAAAGAATCTTTGGATGTATCTGTAAACCTAGGTGTTGACCCTCGTAAATCTGACCAGGTTGTTCGTGGCGCGACTACACTTCCTGCAGGTACAGGTAAAACTGTACGTGTAGCTGTATTTGCTCAAGGCGCTGCTGCTGAAGCTGCTAAAGCTGAAGGCGCGGACGTAGTTGGTTTTGATGACCTGGCTGAAAGCATCCAAGCGGGTAACCTTGACTTTGACGTAGTAATTGCTGCTCCAGATGCAATGCGCGTTGTAGGTAAATTAGGTACAATCCTTGGTCCACGTGGCTTAATGCCAAACCCTAAAGTGGGTACGGTTACTCCTGACGTAGCAACTGCAGTTAAAAATGCAAAAGCTGGTCAAGCACGTTACCGTGTAGACAAAGCGGGTATCATCCACGCTGCGATCGGTCAAGTAGGTTTCACTGCTGAAGCTGTTCGTCAAAACGTTGAAGCTCTTGTAGCTGACCTGAAGAAAGCAAAACCTGCGACTTCTAAAGGTGTATACATCAAAAAGATCACTCTAAGCTCAACTATGGGTCCTGGTCTGACTGTTGATGTAAACAACGTTTCTAACTAAGTTTAACTTAGACAGAATTTTAAAGTCCTGAAAGGTCTCCTTCTCCCTCTGGGAGAAGGTTGGGATGAGGGTTAAACCTCTCCCTAGCCCTCTCCTGAAAGGAGAGGGGACATTCAGGCGGACTTTGAATTGGTAAATGAGAATTTATCAGCGTCAAAGACCTCAGGCGAGGGGAGTTTTATGCTCTTCTCTTAAAATCCCAGCCTGCGTAGACGCGGTGGTGTGATTTATTCCTCCTCCGCGTGTGAGTTCAGTGATGAATTCACGAATTGGGAGTGTATCCCTTGTGGGTACATAAATCACCGTTAGGAGGTTTTACAATGGCTCTTCTTATCGAAGACAAAAAACAGATCGTAGCAGAAGTAAACGAAGTTGCTTCTCGCGCGTTCTCTGCTGTTGTTGCTGACTATCAAGGTTTAACCGTTGAGCAATTAACTGCTTTACGTGTTGAAGCGCGTAAGCTTGGTGTTACGACTCGTATCGTGCGTAATACTTTGGCTAAGCGTGCATTCGAAGGTACTCAATTCGATATCTTGAATGCAACTCTTGTTGGTCCAACAATCTTAGCTTTCTCGACTTCTGAAGACGACATGGGTGCAGCTGCACGCTTGTTCGAAGATTTCGCTAAAACAAACAAAGCATTTGAACTTAAAGCTGCTGCATTTGACGGCAAGGTTTATGAAGGTGCTGAAGTTAGCGTGATTGCAAATCTTCCGAACCAAGAAAAAGCGCTTACTATGCTTGCAAACGTTCTTCAAGCTCCTATTTCGAAATTGGGTCGCCTTATTACAGCACTCAAAGAGAAAAACGAGTCAGAAGCAGCTTAAGCTTAAATCAATTTACACACCATTCAATTTCCATTTGGAGTTATTCTCATGGCTTTAACTAACGAAGAAATTTTAAACGCAGTTGCTGAAAAAACTGTTCTTGAACTTGTTGAACTGATCTCTGCTTTCGAAGAGAAATTCAACGTATCTGCTGCTGCTGTTGCAGTTGCTGCTGCTCCAGGCGCTGGCGCTGCTGCTGCTGAAGAGCAAACTGAATTCAACGTTGAGTTGACTTCTTTCGGTGCAAACAAAGTTGCAGTAATTAAAGCAGTTCGTGAAGCGACTGGCCTTGGTCTTAAAGAAGCGAAAGACATGGTTGAAGGTGCTCCAGCAGTACTTAAAGAAGGCGTTTCTAAAGAAGAAGGTGAAGAGCTTAAGAAGAAACTTGAAGAAGCTGGTGCTACAGTTACACTTAAGTAATAGCTTAAGCGGAGTCGATTTTTTTATAATCGACTCCAAAAAATGGCTGATGGCTCTTGGGTCATCAGCCTTTTTGCGTTACAATAATCGGCTCGATTTTTGTTTGCATGATATAAATTTCATACAAATTAAAAATAAAGATAACAATCAAACGCTTACCAATATTTTTCAATGTTAAAAAATATTGTTAAGCGTTTTAATACCACTAAAAATTGCAGCATTTGTAAAGAGTGGTGGCCATATCGGCCTGCGTAATTCCTTCTGAGCCCGTTCTGCAGGCGGGCTTGGTTTACTTTCCGAGGACTCCAGATGGCATACTCATATACCGAAAAGAAACGGATCCGTAAGAATTTTGGTAAATTGCCCCAAGTCATGGAAGCACCGTACCTGTTGGCGATTCAAGTCGACTCGTACCGTACTTTCTTGCAAGATGGCAAATCTCCAAAAAACCGCGAAGATATCGGTCTCCAAGCCGCATTTCGTTCAGTTTTTCCTATAGAAAGTTATTCTGGCAATGCTGCTTTAGAATTTGTTGAGTATAGTCTTGGTAAACCAGAGTTTGATGTGCGCGAATGTATTCTTCGCGGCTCAACTTATGCGGCACCAATGCGCGTTAAAATTCGTTTGATCTTGAAAGATCGTGAAACGAAATCAATCAAAGACGTACGTGAACAAGAAGTCTATATGGGCGAAATGCCATTGATGACGGATAACGGTACTTTTGTGATCAACGGTACCGAGCGTGTAATCGTATCGCAATTACACCGTTCACCAGGCGTATTCTTTGACCATGACAAAGGTAAGACTCACTCAAGCGGTAAAGTGCTGTATTCAGCGCGTATTATTCCTTACCGTGGTTCATGGTTAGACTTTGAATTTGATGCCAAAGATTTAGTCTATGTACGTATCGACCGTCGTCGTAAATTACTGGCGACTGTGGTTCTGCGTGCCCTGAACTATAACAACGAACAGATTCTTGACCTGTTCTACGAAAAAGTTCCTGTTTACCTGGATATGGGTAGCTATCAGATCGACTTGATTCCAGAACGTCTGCGTGGCGAAATGGCACAATTCGATATCACTGATGCCGATGGTAAAGTCATTGTTGAACAAGGTAAGCGTATCAACGCACGTCATGTTCGTCAAATGGAAGCCTCTGGTCTGACCAAACTGTCAGTGCCGGATGAATACCTGTATGAGCGCATTACTGCCGAAGACATCGTGCTGAAAGATGGCGATGTGATTCCGGCCAACACACTGTTAAGCCATGAAGTGATGGTGAAGCTGGCTGAAGGCGGCGTGAAGCAGTTCAATACCCTGTTCACCAACGACATCGACCGCGGTTCATTCATTGCAGATACGCTACGTGCCGATACGACTACAGGTCGTGAAGAAGCACTGGTTGAAATCTACAAAGTCATGCGTCCAGGCGAGCCACCAACTAAAGAAGCAGCTGAGAACCTGTTTAACAACCTGTTCTTCTCTTCTGAGCGTTATGACCTGTCACCAGTCGGCCGTATGAAGTTCAACCGTCGTCTGGGTCGTCCTTATGAAGTGGGTACTGACCAGAAGTCGCGCGAAGTTGAAGGCATCCTGTCGAACGAAGACATCACGGATGTACTGAAAACATTGGTTGAAATCCGTAACGGTAAAGGTGAAGTCGACGATATCGACCACTTGGGTAACCGTCGTGTTCGTTCAGTGGGCGAGATGACCGAGAACCAGTTCCGTGTGGGTCTGGTACGTGTTGAGCGTGCTGTAAAAGAGCGTCTATCACAAGCTGAAACTGACAACCTGTCTCCGCAAGATCTGATCAATGCGAAGCCAGTGGCGGCTGCAATCAAAGAATTCTTTGGTTCGAGCCAGTTGTCTCAGTTTATGGACCAGAACAACCCATTGTCTGAAATCACCCACAAACGTCGTGTATCGGCGCTTGGTCCTGGTGGTTTGACCCGTGAACGTGCAGGCTTCGAAGTGCGTGACGTACACCAGACTCACTATGGTCGTGTATGTCCAATTGAAACGCCTGAAGGTCCAAACATTGGTTTGATCAACTCGCTATCTGTTTACGCGAAAGCCAACAGCTTCGGTTTCCTGGAAACGCCATACCGTAAAGTGGTTGATGGTCGTGTAACAGACGAAGTTGAATATCTGTCTGCGATTGAAGAAGTGGGTACCGTGATTGCACAGGCCGACTCGGTTGTAGATCAGGACGGTAACCTGACTGAAGAATTCGTTTCTGTACGTCACCACGGTGAATTCGTACGTATGTCACCTGAAAAAGTGACCCATATGGACGTATCTGCTCAGCAGGTGGTTTCTGTTGCAGCATCACTGATTCCATTCCTTGAACACGATGACGCCAACCGTGCATTGATGGGTTCCAACATGCAACGTCAGGCCGTACCTACACTAATCGCGGACAAACCGCTGGTTGGTACCGGTATGGAAGCCAACGTGGCACGTGACTCAGGTGTGTGTGTGGTTGCAGGCCGTGGTGGTGTGATCGAGTTTGTTGATGCATCACGTATCGTAATTCGCGTGAATGAAGATGAAATGATCGCGGGTGAAGCAGGTGTAGATATCTACAACCTAATCAAATACACGCGTTCAAACCAGAACACCTGTATCAACCAGAACGTTGTGGTACGTTTAGGCGATAAAGTTGCACGTGGTGACATCCTGGCGGATGGTCCATCGACAGATGGCGGTGAACTGGCCCTGGGTCAAAACATGCGCGTGGCGTTCATGACCTGGAATGGTTACAACTACGAAGACTCGATCTTGCTTTCTGAGCGTGTGCTTCAAGAAGACCGTTTAACGTCGATTCACATTCAGGAACTGTCATGTGTTGCACGTGATACCAAACTGGGTGCTGAAGAAATCACGGCTGATATTCCAAACGTCGGTGAAGCTGCGCTGTCTAAACTGGACGAATCAGGTATCGTTTACATCGGTGCAGAAGTGACTGCCGGTGACATCCTGGTGGGTAAAGTAACACCAAAAGGTGAAACTCAGTTGACGCCTGAAGAAAAACTGCTTCGTGCCATCTTCGGTGAAAAAGCAGCGGATGTGAAAGACTCCTCTTTACGTGTTCCATCGGGCACAAAAGGTACAGTCATCGACGTTCAAGTCTTTACCCGTGATGGTCTGGAAAAAGACGAACGTGCACTGGCGATTGAGAAAGCGCAGCTTGATGCATACCGTAAAGACTTGAAAGAAGAATACAAAATCTTCGAAGAAGCAGCACGTGAACGTATTGTCCGTCTGTTAAAAGGTCAGGAATCAAATGGCGGTGGCGGCACCAAACGTGGCGACAAACTGTCTGAAGATATGCTGTCTGGTCTTGAACTGGTTGATCTGCTTGAAATCCAGCCAAGTGACGAAGCGATTGCGGAACGTTTAACGCAAATTCAAACCTTCTTGAAAGAGAAGAGCTTTGAAATTGACGAGAAATTCGCCGAGAAGAAACGCAAACTGTCTACAGGTGATGAACTGACCACTGGCGTACTGAAAGTGGTTAAGGTTTACCTTGCGGTGAAACGTCGTATCCAGCCAGGTGATAAGATGGCGGGTCGTCACGGTAACAAGGGTGTTGTATCCAACATTCTGCCGGTTGAAGACATGCCACACGATGCCAACGGTGTGCCGGTAGACGTGGTACTGAACCCGCTTGGTGTACCATCGCGTATGAACGTGGGTCAGATTCTAGAAACGCACTTAGGTATGGCAGCCAAAGGTCTGGGTGATCAGATCGACAAGATGCTGAAAGAACAGCGCACCATTCTTGAACTGCGTGAATTCTTGGACAAGATTTACAACAAGGTGGGCGGCGAGCAAGAAGATCTTGACAGCCTGACGGATGATGAAATCTTGGCGCTTTCTGGCAACCTGCGTGCTGGTGTTCCATTGGCAACACCTGTATTTGACGGTGCTGAAGAAGGTCAGATCAAAGACTTGCTTGAACTTGCGGGTCTGTCACGTACCGGTCAAACCGTATTGTATGATGGCCGTACGGGTGAGCGTTTCGACCGTCCTGTCACTGTTGGTTACATGTACATGCTGAAACTGAACCACTTGGTTGATGACAAGATGCATGCGCGTTCAACTGGTTCTTACTCATTAGTAACACAGCAGCCGCTGGGTGGTAAGGCACAATTCGGTGGTCAGCGTTTCGGTGAGATGGAAGTCTGGGCACTGGAAGCATACGGTGCAGCTTATACGCTTCAAGAAATGCTCACTGTGAAGTCGGATGACGTTGAAGGCCGTACCCGCATCTATAAGAATATTGTAGATGGCAACCATTATATGGATCCGGGCATGCCTGAATCGTTCAACGTATTGACCAAAGAGATCCGTTCTTTAGGTATCAACATTGAACTGAAAAATGGTGACTAAGAATCTCCATTAAATCTCCCCAAACCCCTCTTTATAAAAGAGGGGCTTCCCCCTTAACAAAGGGGGACTGAGGGAGATTAAAATTCAGTTAAAAAACAATATTTGTGACCCAGTCGGAAAGTGAAAATCTTACCGGCACACGGAGAAAAAAATTGAAAGACTTGCTCGATATCATGCGCAAAAAGACGGACTCAGACGGTCATGCTCCTGTAGAGTTTGACCGCATCCGTATTGGTCTTGCGTCACCAGAAATGATTAAGTCGTGGTCTCATGGTGAAGTTAAAAAGCCTGAAACCATTAACTACCGTACCTTCAAACCAGAACGTGACGGTTTGTTCTGTGCCAAAATCTTTGGTCCAGTCAAAGATTACGAATGCTTGTGTGGTAAATACAAGCGTATGAAATACAAAGGCGTCATCTGTGAAAAATGTGGCGTTGAAGTAACAACTGCAAAAGTTCGTCGTGAACGTATGGGTCACATTGAGCTTGCTTCTCCAGTAGCACACATCTGGTTCTTAAAATCACTGCCGAGCCGTATCGGTCTGTTATTAGACATGACCTTACGTGATATCGAACGTGTTCTGTATTTCGAATCTTATGTAGTGACTGACCCAGGTATGACTCCATTTGAGAAATACCAGCTTCTGAACGATGAAGAATACTTCAATGCGTTGGAAGAGCACGGTGATGAATTCACAGCGAAAATGGGTGCAGAAGCAGTTCAGGACCTGTTAAAAGACATCGATCTTGAAAATGAAATCTCACGCCTGCGTGAAGAAATTCCACAAACAACCTCTGAGACGAAACTGAAAAAAGCGTCTAAGCGTTTGAAATTGATGGAAGCGTTCAAAGAGTCGAACAACAAGCCAGAATGGATGGTAATGAATGTACTGCCAGTACTTCCACCAGACCTTCGTCCGCTGGTTCCGCTTGAAGGTGGCCGTTTCGCAACGTCTGACCTGAACGACCTTTACCGTCGTGTGATTAACCGTAACAACCGTTTGAAGCGTCTTCTTGACCTTGCAGCGCCAGACATCATCGTACGTAACGAAAAACGTATGTTACAAGAGTCTGTAGATGCATTGCTTGATAACGGTCGTCGTGGTCGTGCAATTACCGGTTCGAACAAACGTCCGCTGAAATCTTTGGCCGATATGATCAAAGGTAAGCAAGGTCGTTTCCGTCAGAACTTGTTGGGTAAACGTGTTGACTATTCAGGCCGTTCGGTGATTACCGTAGGTCCTACTTTACGTTTGCACCAATGTGGTCTTCCGAAGAAAATGGCGCTGGAACTGTTCAAGCCGTTCATCTTTGCGAAACTGCAAGCGTCTGGTCAAGCCACTACCATTAAAGCTGCGAAGAAAATGGTTGAGCGCGAGACGCCAGAAGTTTGGGACGTTCTTGCATCTGTGATTCGTCAGCATCCAGTGATGTTGAACCGTGCGCCAACCCTTCACCGTTTGGGTCTGCAAGCGTTTGAACCGATCCTGATTGAAGGTAAAGCGATCCGTCTGCACCCGCTCGTTTGTGCTGCGTTCAACGCCGACTTCGACGGTGACCAGATGGCGGTACACGTACCATTAACACTTGAAGCGCAATTAGAAGCGCGTGCGTTAATGATGTCGACCAACAACATTCTGTCTCCAGCCAACGGTGAGCCAATCATCGTACCGTCTCAGGACGTGGTCTTGGGTCTTTACTACATCACCCGTGATGCGGTAAATGCCAAAGGTGAAGGCATGGTGTTCGCAGATACGCATGAAGTTAACCGTGCCCTTGCAACCGGTCAGGTTGATCTGCACGCTCGCGTAAAAGCGCGTGTATACCAAACTGTCATCAATGACAACGGTGAGCGTGAGCAACAAACTATTGTTGTAGACACCACACCAGGTCGCTGCCTGCTGTGGGAAGTTGTGCCAGAAGGTTTGAGCTTCGAGCAAATTAACGTTGAGATGACCAAGAAAAACATCTCTAAGTTAATCAACTCTTGCTACCGTAAACTGGGTCTGAAAGACACGGTCATCTTTGCTGACCAATTAATGTACTTGGGCTTCCGTCAAGCGACGCGTTCAGGTGTATCGGTTGGTATGGAAGATATGGTTATTCCACCAAGCAAACAGGCGATCATTGACAAGGCAGAAGCTGAAGTTCGTGAAATCGAACAACAGTTCGAACAAGGTTTCGTCACTGCTGGTGAACGTTATAACAAAGTCGTCGATATCTGGGCACGTACCAATGACCAGGTAGCGAAAGCGATGATGGACAACTTGTCTTTCACTACTGTGAAAAACAAACAGGGTGAAGACGAGAAGCAGAAATCATTCAACTCGATCTACATGATGTCGGATTCTGGTGCCCGTGGTTCGGCAGCTCAGATTCGTCAGCTTGCAGGTATGCGTGGTCTGATGGCGAAGCCGGATGGCTCGATCATTGAAACGCCAATTAAGGCGAACTTCCGTGAAGGTTTGACCGTACTTCAGTACTTCATTTCAACGCACGGTGCGCGTAAAGGTTTGGCCGATACTGCACTGAAAACTGCGAACTCGGGTTACCTGACGCGTCGTCTGGTTGACGTTGCGCAAGACTTGGTGATCACTGAGCCAGATTGTGGCACCATGGCTGGTCTGGTGATGACACCATTTATTCAGGGCGGTGACGTGATCGAGAACCTGGGTACGCGAGTACTGGGTCGTGTGGTTGCTGAAGACGTGAAGAAAGCCGGTTCAGATGAAGTGATCCTGCCACGTAACACCTTAATTGACGAAAAACTTGCCAACTTCCTGGAAGAGCAAGGTGTCGACGAAGTGAAAGTACGTTCAGTAGTATCATGTGAATCAAGCTTCGGTGTGTGTGCGAAATGTTATGGTCGTGACCTTGCACGCGGTCACTTGGTGAACCCAGGTGAATCTGTGGGTGTTATGGCGGCACAATCAATTGGTGAGCCAGGTACACAGTTAACCATGCGTACCTTCCACGTGGGTGGTGCGGCAAGCCGAACTTCGGCTGCCAACAGTGTTCAAGTACGAAACAAAGGTACCGTACGTTTCCACAACGTGAAAACTGTACAACATGCCAAAGGTCACCTGGTATCGACCTCTCGTTCAGGTGAAATTGGTATTGCAGATGACTTAGGTCGTGAGCGCGAGCGCTATAAACTGCCTTACGGTGCGTCTATCTTGCTGAAAGATGGCGAAGCGGTAGAAGCTGGCGGTATCGTGGCAACTTGGGATCCGCATACACATCCATTGGTAACAGAAGTTGCTGGTAAAGTACGTTTCAGCCAGATCGCTGATGGCGTGACTGTAACGTCGAAAACTGATGATGCAACAGGTATGTCAACGATCGAAATCCTGCCAGTGACTTCACGTCCTGCATCAGGTAAAGATTTGCGTCCTGCTGTTGTATTAGATACCGTGGATGGTGGTGAACAGTTCTACTTCCTGCCACAAAACACCATTCTTTCGGTTCGCGATGGCGAAACCATTGGTGTCGGTGACGTTATTGGTCGTGTACCACAAGAATCTTCACGTACCCGTGATATTACCGGTGGTCTGCCACGTGTTGCTGACTTGTTCGAAGCACGTAAACCAAAAGAGCATGCGATTTTGGCAGAAGTGTCAGGTATCGTGAGCTTCGGTAAAGAGACCAAAGGTAAGAACCGTCTGGTGATTACTCCGGATGATGGTTCTGAGATCTACGAAGAGCTGATTCCGAAATGGCGTACCATTAACGTGTTCGAAGGCGAGCATGTGAACCGTGGTGAAACCATTTCTGATGGTCCACAAAACCCGCATGACATCTTACGTCTGAAAGGTGAAGTGGCGTTGACCAACTACATCGTGAACGAAGTTCAGGACGTTTACCGTCTGCAAGGTGTAAAAATCAACGACAAGCATATTGAAGTCATCGTACGTCAAATGCTGCGTAAAGTTGAAATCACTGACGGTGGTGATACCAGCTTCATCAAAGGCGAACAGGTGGATTACATCCGCGTGGTTCAAGAAAACCAGGCTGTACTTGCACAGAACAAGTTCCCAGCGAAGTTTGATCGCCAGTTGATGGGTATTACCAAAGCATCGCTGTCGACGGATTCGTTCATCTCTGCTGCATCGTTCCAGGAAACCACACGTGTGTTAACTGAAGCGGCTGTAACCGGTAAAGAAGATGATCTACGTGGTCTGAAAGAAAACGTCGTTGTAGGTCGTCTGATCCCAGCGGGTACAGGTTTGGCTTACCACTTAGAGCGTCGTCGTCAGGAAGCAGAAGCTGCAGAATTTGAACTGCAAAATGACTTCTCTGATGTAGACCAAGCATTAAGTCAGGCATTTAACCAGGAATTCTAAGCTGGTGAAATGACACAAAGAGACGCCTTCGGGCGTCTTTTTTTATGCCTGAAAAAAGGGTATCGCGCTGTACTTTGGCGTTAGATGGGCCGGGTTGCTGCTGCAAAGCGGGTGTTTTTACATAAATCCTCTATTGGTTACCAAGTTGGTAACATATTGCTCAGATTCGACCCATCAATATCGAATAAGCTAAAGCTATGACCAAAACAGGGGAGAGCGATCATGAAAAAAGTTATCGGTGTTATGGCAGCTGCCACCTTATCTACCTTTATGCTGGCCGGTTGTGAAAGTATGTCTCCAAATGAACAGCGTATTGGTGCAGCTGCTTTAGGTGGTGCAATTGGTGGTGGTGTCGGTGGTAATGTCGGCGGTACTGCAGGTGCAGCCATTGGTGGTGGTGCCGGTGCAGCAGTGGGTAGTAAAACCCAGGATGGTTCAAACCGTAACGCGACCTATAGTGGCGTCGGCGGTGCAATTGGTTCTGCGGTAGGTAAAAGCATCTTCGGTGGTAGTACTGGTGCAGCGATTGGTGGTGCGATTGGTGGCGGTGCAGGTGCCGCGATTGAGCAGAACCGCTAAGTCGGGTGCAGACGATCTCACATAAAAAAGCGCTTAAAGATAAGCGCTTTTTTATTTAGCTGGCCGCATGCGGCTTTTTGCGGCGGATGTATACCGTCTTTTCTACCTCCGCAATACGTACGCCGGCTTCATCAAAAATATTCAGGCGGTAGTTGCGATATACCGGTGCATAATTCTCGGCCAGTTCCCGAATGGTAGCGACCTCCATGGCATTGAGGCGGATATCGGCATAGACCATACTGCGACCGGGCGCTAGAAAGCGGATGGTCGCGGCCTTATCCCAGACAATATATTTTGAGCCAAGATGATGCATCAACAGCAGCATATAAAACGGATCGACCATGGCATACAGGCTACCGCCAAAATGCACCCCAACAATATTCTGGTTTTTACGCGTCAGTGGCATTTTGACACGAATGTGGTAATTGGCCAGATCCATTTTCTCGACCGCAATACCGGCGCCGCGATAGGGGGCATAGCGATTGATCAGGAATTTGGACAGGGTCGGAATTGTCTGTAGTTTTTTTAAAAGGCTCATAAGGGTCAATTATTTTTATTGCACTGATCTGCATACTAGAACAGAAACCGGCAGGTGGCATTGATTTGATTGACTGCACTTGCCAATAAACAGCCAATACAAGAAATCACCCATAAACAGAACAGGATGTCATCATGCACGCTCATACGCAGTGGATTCATACCTCAGACCAGCAGCGCCTGTATGTCAAAAGCTGGGGCAAGCCGGACAATCCGGCGCTGGTACTGGTTCATGGTTATCCCGACAATCAGGAAGTCTGGGAAGCTGTTATTACCCAGCTGATTCAGGATTTTTATATTGTGACCTATGATGTGCGTGGGGCCGGTCAGTCTTCCATTCCAAAGCATATTCATGATTATCGGCTGGCACGCCTGTCTGAAGATTTACTGACTGTGGTGGATGCAGTGCTGCCCAACCGGCCATTTCATCTGGCTGCGCATGATTGGGGTTCAATTCAGTCCTGGGAGTCGGTGACCGATGCCCGGTTTCGCCAGCGGATTCTTTCTTACAGCAGCATTTCCGGGCCTTGTCTGGACCATGCTGCATTCTGGATGCGTGCCCAGTTACAGCAGGGTAAGACTAAATTCTTAAAACAGCTGGGCAAGTCCTGGTATATCGCTGTGTTTCAATTGCCCTTACTGGCACCGACGGTGTGGCAATACATGAGTGCAGAGCGCTGGGGCAAAATGCTACAGCAGCTGGAGCAAAGCTCGGGTCTGGCCTTAAACCCGAATATCCAGCAGGATGGTCAATATGGCGTCAATCTGTATCGGGCCAATTTTATCCCGCGTTTGCTCAAACCACGTCAGCGTGTGGCGATTTGTCCGGTACAGGCTGTGGTACTGACCGAAGACCGCTTTGTCAGTCCGGAGCTGATTGATGAAGTGCCGAACTGGGCAGCAGACTTCCAGCGAGTGGAGATTGCGGCCAATCACTGGGCAATTTTAAGCCAGCCGGAGCGGATTGCTCAACATCTTCGGGATTTTGCATTTTCAAAATCAGGCAGTTAATTTGACTGTTACTGGCAAGGTCAAGACAAATATCGGACAGCGCAACAACAGCAGCTAAATAGCGATCAATCTCTGATAAAATAGCGTTTTTTCTCGATCCGTCTTTTCTTATGTTTGCAATTCTTGCCGCCATCGCAGTCATGTTCGGGCTGTCGTTGGCACGTGTTCCTGTTGTTTTTGCACTGGTCATTGGTGCCGTTACGGGTGGTTTGCTGGCTGGTTTGGGCCTGCAAGGTACTTTAGAGGCGTTTAATAATGGCCTGGGCGGTGGTGCTAAAATTGCTTTGGCCTACGGTATTTTAGGTGCTTTTGCACTGGCTCTGGCGCGTTCAGGTTTACCTGATTTATTGGCCTATAAAATGATTCACACCTTAAAGGGTGAGGCCGATCTGAAAGCGCAAAACCGGGTCAAATACTTTATTTTCCTGGTGGTGGCCATTGCCGCGGTATTCTCCCAGAACGTGATTCCGGTACATATTGCCTTTATTCCGGTGCTGATTCCGCCATTGTTGATGGTATTTAACCACCTGAAACTGGACCGTCGTCTGGTGGCCTGTTTATTGACCTTTGGTCTGGTGGCCACCTATATGCTGGTGCCGGTCGGATTTGGCGCCATCTTCCTGAATGATATTCTGGGCCATAATATTAATACCTTTGGCAAGCCGTATGGATTTGAGATCAGCTATGACCAGATTCCAACAGCGATGGCCATTCCGGTATTCGGGATGTTTGTCGGTTTGCTGATAGCGGTGTTTTTCTCATACCGTAAGCCACGTGAATATAAAGACGTGCATATTGAAGAGCAGCAAAGCATTTCGGCTGAAATGGGTGTGGCACAAAAATCAGGTCAACCTGAAGTGGCGACGTTCACCATCTGGATGGCAGTCATTGCGATTCTGGTAACCCTTGGCGTGCAGCTGTATTCAGATTCGATGATTCTGGCCGGTCTGGTTGGTGTAGCGATTCTGAGCTGTGCCGGGATCTTTAAGTGGAAAGAAGCGGACGATGTTATTATTACCGGTATGCGGATGATGGCACTGGTTGGCTTTATTATGATTGCTGCGCAAGGTTTTGCTGCCGTGATTGAGGCAACAGGACAGGTTTCTGCGCTGGTTGAAGCGTCGGTTGACTGGATTGGTAATAGCCAGGCACTTGCAGCCTTTTTAATGTTGTTGATTGGTTTGCTGATTACTCTGGGTATCGGTTCATCATTCTCTACCATTCCGATTCTGGCGATTATTTATGTACCGCTCTGTATTCAATTTGGTTTTAGTCCTGCAGCAACTATTGCGATCATTGGGACTGCGGCTGCACTGGGCGATGCCGGTTCACCTGCTTCGGATTCGACCTTGGGGCCAACCTCAGGCCTGAATATGGATGGTCAGCATGACCATATGAAAGACAGTGTAGTGCCGACCTTTATTCACTTTAATATCCCGCTGATGATTTTTGGCTGGATTGCCGCCATGGTGCTTTAACCTGAAATATCCCGGGAATAAAATCCCGGGATTTTTTTTGAATCATAGATGTATTTATAATAAATCTTATAATCATTCTGATAATCTAATAATAGATGTATTTAAAATATATATTATAGAGCGTTTAAAATAAACCTGAGTATTTTAATCTGAATATTATTATTTAATCTTGATAAAGCAGGTTGGTATTTAAAACCAAGTTGTGTGGTTGGTTAAAATAAATTAATTTAATAATCAATAGTTTGAAAATAATATAAAATTATTATATCGGATAAGTATTGCATATTAATTTCTAACGTGTTTATTATTAATTAATGTTTAATTTTTGAATAAATAATCTTCCAGTGGGGTATTAAAATGTTAAAGCAAATTACACTCGTTGCATTAATGGGTCTTTCTGCTTCTGCGATGGCAGGCCAATGGCAAGTCAAGCTGGGCGGTTCGGTTGTTGCGCCAACGCAAGATACTTTTGTGGATGGATTGGGTACCTTTGAAGCTGATCATGAATATGCATTTACCCCGTCGGTTGAATATTTCTTTAATGACAATATTTCGACAGAACTGCTTTTAGCTGCACCAATTAACCATGATGTTCAGTTAGCGGGTACAGATGTGGTACGTATTAAACATTTACCACCAACGCTGACGGCAAAATACCATTTTAAAAACAGCACTGGTTTCACGCCGTATATTGGTGTTGGTGGTACCGCGTTTGTAGCATGGGATGAAGAAACAAAAGGTGCGCTAACTGGTTTAGATGTAAAAGTAAAAGAAGATTTTGGTTTTACCGGCCAGATTGGTTTTAATTTCCAGCCAGCAGATGCCAAGAACTGGGGCGTATTCTTTGATGCACGTTATGCGCAGCTTAGCCCAGAAGTAACTGCTAAGACGGCTGCAGGTGATACAGCAGCTAAATTTGATCTGGATATTGATCCAATGGTGTACACCATCGGTTATAGCTACAAATTCTAATTATAAAAAAGTACCAATAATAAAATTCAGCGTAGCCCCATCCTGGTGATGGGGCCTTTTTATTGCAAAATGATAACAATAGAACAAAATCAGAATATTGAGTTAAGTATTCGTTTTCATTTAATTTGTAGTGAAAGAAATGAAAGAAATGAAAAAAGTGAGAAGATCAAATATGAATAGAAATACAACCTTTGCCTTGGTCTTCGCCAGTTTGATCAGCCTGCCTGCCGCTGCAGCCAGCTTTAATTGTGAACGTGCCCAAACCCCAACCGAACATGCCATTTGTGAACATCGTAATGTTAATGATGCCGATGTGGAGATGGCCACCACCTATAAAATTATTAACCGTCTGGTACCGATGGGGACACGTTCGGCCATACGGGATGAACAGGTGCGCTGGCTGGCCCTGCGTGACCGCTGTGGCCAGTCGGTTGAATGTCTGACCCAGGTTTACCAGATGCGTCAGCAAAAGCTGGAGCAGTATATGCAGCGGGTCTATCAGCAGGGCCCATTTTAATATTTTTTTGTTTTCCTATTGAAAAATCGTCGCCTCACTCCAATTCATAAGGCATTCCAATACAACAATGCTGTCAATTTAAGGAGTGATGAATGAGCGAACAAAGCGCACAAAAACACAGTTTCCAGGCTGAAGTGGCTCAGCTTTTACATTTGGTGACGCATTCTCTTTATTCCAACCCTGAAATTTTTCTGCGTGAACTGATTTCTAACGCCTCTGATGCCTGCGATAAATTGCGTTTTGAAGGCATCAACCATCCTGAATATTATGAAAATGATCCGGACCTGCGCGTGCGTGTGCGTCTGGATGCAGAGAACAATACCCTGACCATTTCCGATAACGGTATTGGTTTAAGCCAGCAGGAAGCGATTGATAACCTGGGGACCATTGCCAAATCCGGCACCAAAGACTTTATGTCCAAGCTGACCGGTGATCAAAAAGCCGATGCCCAGCTGATTGGCCAGTTTGGGGTGGGTTTCTACTCTGGCTTTATTGTGGCCGATAAAATTACCGTAGAATCACGCCGTGCCGGTCTGGACGCATCGGAAGGTGTACGCTGGATCAGCGGTGGCACCGGTGAATTTGAAGTCGAGCAAATCAACAAGGAAGGTCGTGGCACCGACATCATCCTGCATTTACGTGAAGATGCGTTGGACTATCTGCAAAGCTATAAAGTGAAGCAGATTATCAATAAATATTCTGATCACATCAGCCTGCCCATTCAAATGCAAAAAGAAGTCTGGCAGGAAGAGGAAGTAGCGGAAGGTGAACAGCCAAAAGGCGGCCAGTATGTGAAAACTGATGAATGGGAAGCGATTAACTCGGCCAGTGCTTTATGGACCCGCAGTAAAAACGAGATTAGCGAAGAACAGTATATCGAGTTTTATAAAAACCTGAGCCATGATTTTGAAGCGCCGCTGGCCTGGTCGCATAACCGTGTCGAAGGCAGCACCGAATATACCCAGTTGCTGTATATTCCACCAAAAGCACCACATGATATTTTTACCCGCGAAGCCAAAGCTGGCATCAAGCTGTATGTCAAACGCGTGTTTATTATGGATGATGCTGACAACCTGATTCCAAACTATTTGCGCTTTGTACAGGGTGTGGTGGATAGCGCCGATTTACCGCTGAACGTCAGCCGTGAACTGCTACAGGAAAGCCGCGATGTGAAAACCATACGTGAAGGTAACGCACGCCGTGTGCTGACCATGCTGGATGGTCTGGCCAAATCTGAAGATGAAAAAGACCAGAACAACTTCAAGACTTTCTATCGTGAATTTGGTTCGGTCTTAAAAGAAGGCCTGGGCGAAGACTTTGGTAACCGTGAGCGTATCCTGAAATTATTACGCTATGCGACCTCCACCCAGGATGAGGTCAGTACCTCACTGGCAGATTACAAAGCGCGGATGCAGGACGGCCAGAAAGCCATTTACTATGTAACCGCAGATAGCCTGACCGCGGCCAAGAACTCGCCGCAGCTGGAGCTGTTCAAGAAAAAAGGCATTGAAGTCCTGCTGATGACTGAACGTGTTGATGAATGGGCCATGAACTTCGTACATGAGTTTGATGGTACACCGCTGCAAAACGTGTCTAAAGGTGCGGTCGATTTGGGCGATCTGCAAGATGCTGAAGAGAAGAAGGCACTGGAACAGGCGGCAGAGCAGTTTAAGCCAGTGGTGGAGCAGCTGTCTGAATCGCTGAAAGATAAAACCAAAGAAGTGCGCGTGACCACACGATTGGTTGATTCTCCGGCCTGTCTGGTTACGGCTGATGGGGAATTGTCGCCACAGCTGATCCGGATGCTGAAAGATGCCGGTCAGCCGGTGCCAGAAATGAAGCCGATTCTGGAAATTAACCCGCAGCATCCACTGGTGCAAAAACTGCAAGGTTCGGCTCAGTTTGATGATCTGGCCAATGTGATTTTTGATCAGGCCCTGATTGCAGAAGGGGGACTGCCAGAAAATCCGGCAGAGTACCTGAAACGCATCAACAGCTTATTATTGAAATAAGCCCATTAAAAAAACCTCCTGCGGGAGGTTTTTTTAATGCACGATTATATTGTCGACGGCTTTAGAACAGGGCTTCTAAACGCAGCAAGACACTCGGGTAATGGCTGCGGTCTTCACGGTCATCATTATAGTAATTCAGGTCGCCCTGCACAAAAAACCATTCGCGCAAGAACGGCTGACGCCAGGACACAAATGGCCCCCAGCTGTTCAGGCGTAAATCATCATTATGATAATAACCGCCGGTGTAGAGCCCGTAGTTAAAACGGTTGCCGTGGAAGAACTGGTGCTGTCTAAAGCTGTAGTTGTCCCATCTGAGGTCATCATCCTGTTCATCGGCATAGGTCAGGCTAAACTGGTTGCTTAAAAACGGATGATCGGGCCGGGCATGAATGAGTTCCAGGTTGGTTCTTAAATAGTTTTCACTGTCGAGGCCGTAACGGTAAATCTGCTCGGCATGAAAGGAAAAGTCATTGACCAGTTCCCAGTCCTTGGCAATTTTTAAACGGGCATAAATATCATCACCGGAACGCACCCCGAGGTCGGCATCAGTTTCAAAGGGTAAGCGTTCAGTGAAGTCAGACCAGCGTAAGGCCAGAGAGCTGTTGTCTTCACGCGCCCGTCGGCCATCCAGGGTTTTGTCCGGGCTGTTGCTGGGGTTTTCATTGGTAATGGCAACACTGTTTTGCAGTTCGTTATCCAGTGAGTCATCACCAAAGACCAGACTTAATTTGCGTTCCAGCGTCGGCAGTTTAATCCGGCCACGTACCCGCGGTTTAATATCGTAGTCATCATATTTGTTCCAGCGACTGTCGACCAGAATACGCAAGGTCGCAGAGGCCGGTTCCTCCGGGCTAGTTTCTCCAAACCAGTTATCAATTTTATGTGCGGTATTGTCTGCCCAGTGGCGAATCTGTTTCTGGCGCCGGTCTACCCAGCTTTGTTCTTCGGTTTCATGCGTGGGCGGCACAGTCGGTTCATTCGACTGTTCCGGCAAAATGGTCGGGGTGGCATCAATCAGGCGCGGCAGGGTATAGAAAAAACCATTACCCGCCTCAGTTTCGGGCACCAGCGGCACCTCATAACCTGGTGGTGCGGTCTGCGGTTCTGTCTCCAGGTTGGTATTGTTGTCTGCAACCGTATATCCACTGCCTAACAGGCAAAATAATAATAATGATGGCGCTATAAAATGTACTTTTCTTGGCATTATTTACTGATCTTTAAGCTCTTTTTGCTAGTGTTGAAAATCTTCAGGCGAAAAGCAAGATGCAGCTACAAAAACATAAACATTAATTGGCGGTGAGCTGTTGAATGGCCTGAACCAGACGTAAAGGGTCGACTGGCGCAGGCAGGTGATTCAAGACTTTTTGAATAATTTGCCAGCTCATGCCCTGCTGACGATCGAGCAGAATATAGGGGTAGGCCTGTTCGGTACGCGCCAGTTGTAAACGCTGCTGGCCATGAATCAGGCGAATTTTTTGTCGCTCTTTTAATAAAATCAGCGGGGTGGCCAGCGTGGCTGCTGTTTCCTCAAACTGGATAAATTTCTGGGTATGAATCAGTTGTAGCGGAATAAACGGATAATAATCTTCTTTGTGCCAGATCATCTGCTCGGCATGTTGATAGCACTGAAACAGGCTGTCCAGCGCAAACAGCTGGCTTTCCAGTACAGCGCTGTCTATTTCACGGATTGCGGCAATTTCATGTTCATGCTGCTGGCTAAAGGCATGGGCAAAACGGGTGGCCTGCATAGCATCCAAGGCGCCAAACAAGACCAGATATTTAATAAAACGACCTTGGGCATTGATCTGCTCGGCCACATAACCGGGGCGTTTGAGCAGAGCCGCTTGCTCTGCATCATGAACCAGCACATCGGCATACTGCATCACTTCAGGCCGGGCTGGTAAAAATACCCGGCACAGTTTTTCCGCCGGCAGATGGTCCAGGGGTAATTCGGAAATCGGGCAGCTGAGCTGATTGAGCAGCAGATGACGGGCGCTAGACTCTGCTTCGGGTACTGGATCTGCTTGCTGTTCAGGCTGAACAGGTGCTGCTTTGGTAGGCTTGAGTTGCTGAGCTGCTGCTTCAGGTTCTATCGCTACAGATGAACGTGCTGTGACGGTATTCTGAAAGGCCTGCGTTGCGGCATAGTTTTGCTGGTTGAGTAATTCCAGATCGGTGTGCAGACTGCGGTACTGATGCTGCTGTTGCAACATCCAGCGATAGACCTGTTCCAGATTGCCCCAGTCACTGAGCAGGGCAGTACGTGCGGGTGCCGGAATCAGCCAGATTTGCCAGCCAGAGGTGGGCTGATACAAGATGGCCCAACCTGAATCGGGCTGGGCATATAAGGCCTGTTCTAGAGTCTCAACCTGCTGAAACACGCCCCGAAAAGAACGTGCATAAATGGTGTCACGCGCAAATTCTTCGGCAGAACGTTCCGGCTGCACCTGTGCCTTATAGGCCAGAATCTGTTTTTTAAACAGCGGCTGGTCGCATTCAACAAAAATACTTTTAATCCGGCTTTTGGCCTTGGCGGTTTCATACAGACTCAAGGAACGACGCTCCAGTGCGCCCGTCAGGTCATGCAGTTCTTTAATCAGCCGGGATTTTTCTAAAGTATTCATGGTGGAAACTTAAACCAGTTGTTGTGCTTTTTCCAGATAACTGGCCAGGACAATATTCAGGGCCAGTTCAACCAATTTGTATTCGGCAGAATGCGGCTGTGAATAATGTTCCGCCAGCGCCACCAGATTTTCTACATTAATCTCTTGTGGAGAAATTTTTCTCTGAATCAGGGCTTGAAGTTCGTGCATTGCTCTCTCATCAACCTGTACTTAAATAATTGTTTTGGATCACTTTGATTATAGGTATTTCACTAAAAATTACATGAAAAAAAATGTCAGCTTTTGTGGATTTTTAGGCATTTATGACAGAAATTGGGATTTCAATATAAGAAATATTAAAAAATTTTTTAGATAAATTTCAGTTAAATCAGAGAATAAACAGATCATGCTGCCGAATTGACAAAAAATGTCAGTCTCAAATTGTCCGGTCGGATCAGGTGTCAGCCGCAGAATTGTTCTAAACCGCAATAAAAAAAGCAGACCTGAGGTCTGCTTGTATTTAAAGAAGTGCTTAAGCTTCTTTGTTCTGTTCAGCGCTTGCAGGCTGATCGTTGCTCACGGTTTCAGTGTGGGCTTTTTCAGTCGGGAAGCTTGGTACATAAACCATTTCTGCTGATACATTGGCTGCATACAGGGTGACCATAAACAGGCCAAGCGCTTTTAAAACGTTCATCAATCTTACCTTCACAAAAAAAGGATGACTTGGGAGAAAAGTCATCGTGGGGGAGTGTATTCAAACAACAGCTATGATAGCGCGTTGTGATTGAGAGAAAATGATCATATCGGCAAGTTTAAGACTTTTTGTTAAAAAATAACATTTAAAAACAATAAATTAGAATAATTGCTCTAATCATTTAGCTACAAGATTTAAATTAATGATGATTTTTACAAGAACGAGATCATCCTGTTTTAAGATGAAAAAATCTCCAGATTTTTTGCCCCATCCACGCGTCATCTCTGTACAAATCCCTTGATCTGTATAGAGATGTAAGTTTTTGACGCGGTATGGTTAAGCACTCTTTTATTGTCTATTTTTTATTCTAAGATGAACGTTTATACCAACACTGAGGGATCAATCATGGCGATTGCAAAAGTAGTAGAAGTGAATGCCAGCAGTAATAAAAGTTTTGAAGATGCCATTCAAAGCGGCATTGCCAAAGTCGGTGAAACAGTCAAAAACCTGCAGGGTGCCTGGATTAATGAACAGAAAGTGGTGATTAAGGACAATAAGATTACCGAGTATCGGGTTAATTTAAAAATCAGTTTCCTGGTGGAATAAAGTACATAGAAAAAAATCCCCGTAAGGGGATTTTTTATGGCAGCGATGCTTAAGGATGTAACTGCTTATTGTTCCGGTACATCGCACTGGTCATCCTGACATTGCGCGCCGTTGTCTGTAGGTGTTTCCAAAGCTTTTTTCAGCACCTGTTCAAACACTTCCCGTGGCTGGGCACCGGCTAAAGCAACGCGCTGGTCAAATACAAAAAAGGGTACGCCCGTCACTTTAAGCTGATCACGTGCTACATCCTGATCAAATTTCACAAAATCGGCATAGGCATCGGAATCGAGTACATCATCGACTTCCACCGGGTTTAAACCGATACGTGCAGCAACATCTTCCAGCGTTTCGCGTTCGCCAATGGCCAGACCTTGGGTCATATAGCTGTAGAAAAAAGCCTCTTTGGATTCATTGCCCAAGCCTTTGCTTTGCGCCAGATGAATCAGACGGTGGGCATTCAAGGTATTGCCGGAATTGGCCTGTTCCCAGTTAAACTGGATGCCTTCTTCAGCAGCCATGCTGGCAATATTGCGCTGCATGTCTTCTACTTCTGCCAAGGTACGGCCATATTTTTGTGCCAGACGTTCAGAGTTGGAAATTTCCTGACGTTCCGGTGCCTCCGGGTCAAGCTGGAAGCTGTGCCAGTGCACCTCAAGTTCTACGCCGACCTGTGCTGCCGCGGCTTCAAGACGTTTTTTGCCGATATAACAGAAAGGGCAGACCACATCGGACCAGATATCTACACGCATGAATATTCTCTTTGCCTTGTTTTCAACTATTGATGGGGATGATTTGCCTGAATTAAAGCCGAGATGGGTACTTTGCCGCCAGCAAACCGTATTTTTCATCCTCATCACTTTATATTTTTTGAAAATAAGCTAAACAATAAAAAATTAGCTGAATAAAATAAATCACTTAAGTCATTTTTATTGTTTGATCTTTTGTGTGCTTTGTTGAATAATTTTGTCTAAAAAACAGGCGATACAACAACAAAGCGTTATGATAACGAGAAATACAACAAGAGGACAGGATATGCGACGTATAGTGTGGATCATCGTCCTCGTGACCTGTGCCGTGTTTGGATTGATGTTTTATCAATATCAGGCACAACAAAAAGAACTGACCCAATTACACGAATATCAGAACGTACTGTATGACAAGGCCGAGCAGATTTATGTACAGGCGCAGGATTGGTCGACCCCGATTCAGGTTGATCCGTCCGATCCGCGTTTAAGCGGTGATTATGCCCTGATGGCTGAATTTGTGATTAGCCATCTGGTGCAAAGTGCCGAAGCGCGTAACAGCTATTTACGCGAACTGAAAGCGTTGCAATGGGATCAGTTTCTGGATATTAAACGCCTGAATGAAGATAAAAAACAGGACTATGCCGAAACCGAAGCCATGCTGTCACAGGTCAAGGCTATGATGGAGCTATATCAGGAGCATCTGACTGAACATGAAGCACAGGCGCTGGCCCAAATTGAAGAATTACCGATTAAATCGCATCTACGCCGTCAGTTAAGTGAATCTCTGCTGGAAAGCCGCCAGAATGATGAAGGCACAGTGCTGTTTGAGCTGGAAAAACAGAGCCTGAGTCAGGCCTATGTGCTGCTTGGGATTCTAAAAAATAATCGCTGGGAAATGAAAAACAACCTGTTTATGTTCTATGAAGATGCAGGCCTGAAACAGTTTAATCAGGCCTATCAGGACATGCTCAAGCTGAATCAGCAAATGCAGGAGATTACCCAGGCGCATCAGCAGGCATTGGCTGAAAAACTGTAAGTAACAGCTCAACTTCTTGCACCTGTTTTAAGCCAAAGCTTAATACTGCCCCAACACCGTCATGGGGCAGTATCGGCAGATGCAAGGTGCATTCTTAATGATCACCTGGCCACAGGCTCAGGACATATTTTAGTGCTGCTGCTGGCCGCGATGGCTGTGAAAATGCACTGTGAGTGTACAGCCTCTAGCGCTTTTTAAGGGTGTGGATGGCTACGAGTTATATACATGGACAGCATCGTGCGTGATCCATTTAAAAAGAGGAAAAGAATAAAATTATGAATGAAAAAATATTGGTATAAGTAATTGATAAAATTCTAAAATTTAAGAAATTATCTTTCTATTCTTTCTTGTTTTTAACTAGTTCATCTCCTCCTCATGTTGGTGCCGATTTACCAGCAAAATCCGGCAGATTTTTTAAAATGGCATAGTAATTGCTCCAATCCCGCAGGAATAGCGCTTGTCTGCAACATGCAGGCAAGGGCCAGTATATTTTTAAAAGATGGCTTCAGAGAAAAGCATCACTGAGCTGCGGCGTGGGGCTACACATGACAACGAGCAAACAGAATATTTCGCCCGAAGATGAATTTTTAGGGGCAGGAAAAAGCCTGACTTATGGCTTACAGCATGTATTAACCATGTATGGCGGTATTGTGGCACCGCCGTTAATTGTCGGCACAGCGGCCGGTTTAACTGCTGCGCAAATTGGGATTTTGATTACTGCCTCATTATTTATGGGCGGACTGGCGACCCTGTTACAAACCTTAGGCGTGAAATATTTCGGGGCACGCTTGCCACTGGTACAAGGCGTGTCCTTTGCCGGCGTGGCCACCATGGTCGGTATTGCCACCACGGGTGGCGGTTTTAATGCCATTCTGGGCGCGGTGATTGCCTCCTCCTTAATCGGGTTATTGCTGACGCCGTTTTTTGCCAAGATTATCCGTTTCTTTCCACCGGTGGTGACTGGCTGTGTGATTACCATCATCGGCCTGTCTTTATTGCCGGTGGCCGTGCGCTGGATTATGGGTGGCAATAGCAATGCACCTGACTGGGGTTCTATGCAGAATATTGGTCTGGCCGCCATGACCCTGGGGATTTTGCTGCTTTTAAGCCGTTTTGGTTCTGAAACCATTCGCCGTACCGGAATTTTACTGGCGATTCTGATCGGTTCGATTCTGGCCTATGTCTTGGGTTTTGGCGATTTTTCCAAAGTGGGTGAGGGTGCCTGGTTTGCCTTTCCTGACTTTTTGGCTTTTGGCGCACCGACTTTTCATCTGTCTGCAATTCTGGCCATGACCATTGTGATGGTGGTGGTGTTAACTGAAACCACGGCCGATATTATTGCAGTGGGAGATATTGTCGGTGCCAAAGTCGATGACAAGCGTATTGCCAATGGCTTGCGCGCCGATATGATTTCCTCAGCAGTAGCGCCCTTCTTTGGCACCTTTATGCAAAGTGCCTTTGCTCAGAATGTGGGGTTGGTGGCGATTACCGGTGTGAAAAGCCGTTTTGTGGTAGCTGCCGGTGGCTTGATTCTGGTGATCTTGGGCTTGCTGCCGATTATGGGCCGTATTATTGCTTCCATTCCTACGCCGGTATTAGGCGGCGCTGGTCTGGTCCTATTTGGTACAGTGGCGGCCAGCGGGATTCGTACTTTATCTAAACTGGACTATAGTGACCAGAAGAATCTGATTATTGTGGCAACGTCTTTAGCCGCCGGGATGATTCCAATTATTGATCATTCTTTCTATGCCCAGTTTCCGACCGGGTTTAAAACCCTGTTCCATTCGGGCATTAGCTCGACCTGTGTGATGGCGATTTTCCTGAATATCCTGTTTAACCATCTTCATTTTGGTAAAAAGACAGTGGTTGAGCCAGTGTTAACCACAGTGGCCAAGCCGGAACATTAAGGCGATGAGCTGAAGCTTGCTTCAGTCGTGATTGAGATGCAATTTAAAAACGCCCGATGTAGCACATGGGGCGTTTTTATTAAGTGATTTCTGCGAATATAAAAACCCCCCGCATTAAGCGGGGGTTTTTTATCTTGGTATTGAAAGATTAAACACGTTCGATAATCGTCGCGATACCTTGGCCCAAACCAATACACATAGTCGCTAAACCGATTTGTGTATCTTGCTGTTCCATCACGTTAAGCAGTGTCGTGGTGATACGTGCACCCGAACAACCCAATGGGTGACCCAATGCAATTGCACCACCGTTCAGGTTAACGCGGTCTTGCTGGTCATAAATACCCAAGCCTTTCAGTACAGACAGACCTTGTGCCGCAAATGCTTCGTTCAATTCAAAAGTTTGAATATCAGCAATCGACAAGCCAGCGCGCTTCAGGGCTTTTTGCGTTGCTGGTACTGGACCATAACCCATAATTGCCGCATCACAGCCGGCAACCGCCATTGAACGAATCACGGCACGTGGTTTCAGACCCAAAGCCTGCGCACGCTCATAAGACATCAACAGCATGGCCGATGCACCATCAGAGAGGGCAGATGAAGTTGCTGCTGTTACAGAACCGCCTTTCGGATCGAACACTGGGCGTAATGCCTTGAATGCTTCCAGGTTAGCATCTGGACGAATCACTTCATCCACATCGCATAGCTGCAATTTGCCTTCAGCATCATGACCTTCAATACCGACGATTTCATTCTTGAAACGGCCTTCTTGGGTAGCAGCCCAGGCGCGGCGGTGAGATTCCACACCAAACGCATCCTGTTCTTCACGGCTAATGCCGTTCATACGACCCAGCATTTCTGCTGTTAAGCCCATCATGTTAGATGCTTTGGCATAGTATTTAGAGGCTTCAGGATTCAGGTCGATGCCGTGCATCATGCCTACATGGCCCATATGCTCAACACCACCAATAATGAAAATATCACCCTGGTTAGTAGCAATTTGCGCCGCTGCAGTATGAATCGCCTGCATGGATGAACCACATAAACGGTTCACGGTTTGACCCGCCACAGTTTTTGGCAGTTCAGCCAGTAACGCAATGTTACGGCCAATGTTCATACCTTGTTCCAGAGTCTGGTTGACACAGCCCCAGATTACGTCTTCAACTTCGTTGACATCAAATTGGTTACGAGCAACTAAAGCGCGAACCAGCTCCGCAGACATGCTGTCAGCACGTACATTGCGGAACATACCGTTTTTGCTTTTGCCCATGGCAGTACGTACGCCATCAACAATCACAACGTCACGTGGATTTAAAGTAGCCATTCACGTCGCTCCTTAACCGTAGAATTTCTTGTTGTTTTCAGCCATGTCACGCAGCATTTGCGGCGCTTCATATGCTTTACCTAAGTGCGCATATTTATCGCAAAGCGCAACATACTCAGCCACACCTGTCTGGTCGATGTAACGGCATGGACCACCACGGAATGGAGGGAAGCCTACACCCATGATCATCGCCATATCGGCTTCAGATGGTGTTGCGACAATGTTGTCTTCCAGGCAACGAACCGTTTCGTTACAGAAAGCCAGCATCATACGGTCAATGATTTCTTGTGGATCAAACTCGCGTTTTTCACCAGTCACCACGCCTGCAATTAACTCATAAGCAGTTGGATCAACGGTCTTGGCTTTTTTGCCTTTGCGATCCAATTCATATTTATAGAAACCGACATCGTTCTTTTGACCCAGACGCTGGTTTTCATACATCACCTGGATTGAGCCTTTGTAGTCTGGCTTCATACGGTCCGGGAAGCCTTCTGCCATCACTTCTGCGCCGTGAACGCCAGTGTCGATACCAACCACGTCCATCAGGTAAGCAGGACCCATTGGCCAGCCGAATTTTTCCATGACTTTGTCGATTTGCTGGAAGTCCGCACCATCTTTCAGTAACAGATCAAATGCACCGAAGTAAGGGAACAAGACGCGGTTCACCAGGAAGCCTGGGCAGTCATTGACCACGATTGGGGTTTTACCCATTTTCTGTGCAAGAACAACCGTTGTCGCAATGGCTTCAGCAGAAGTTTTCTCACCACGGATCACTTCTACCAGTGGCATCATATGTACCGGGTTAAAGAAGTGCATACCCACGAAGTTTTCTGGACGTTCCAGGTTTTCAGCCAGACGCGTGATTGAAATTGTAGACGTATTAGAAGCAATGATCGTATTTTCACGAACTTTGGCTTCAGTTTCTTTCAGTACGATGCCTTTGACTTTTGGATTTTCAGTCACAGCTTCAATCACGATGTCGACTTCTTTAAACTCGTCATAGCTTAAAGTCGGGCGGATACGTGCCAGGGTTTCACCCATTTGCGCCGGTTTCATCTTCTTGCGTTCAACCTGCTTGGTCAGCAGTTTGTTCGCTTCAGACATACCTAAGGCCAGTTGCGGGTTACCAATGTCTTTCATGATAATTGGTGTGCCTTTGCTTGCCGCCTGGTAAGCAATACCACCACCCATAATCCCGGCACCTAAAACAGCGGCCTGGTTAACAGGATGAGCACCTTTTTCATGTTTTTTTGAAGTTTTCTTTACGACCTGGTCGTTCAGGAACAGACCAATTAAGGCACCCGCTTGTGGGGTGACCGCAGCTTTGGCAAAACCTTCCGCTTCTGCTTTTAGGGCATCATTACGGCTCAGGCCAGCGCCGGCTTGTAATGAATCGAGTAACAGTTTTGGTGCCGGATATTGAGCCGGATTGGCTTTGGCCAGTACCGCACCTTTGGCTGTGTTGAACGCCATCATCTGTTCCAGCGGGTTCAATTTCACCGGATCGAGTTTTTCCTGACGCTTGGCTTTCCAGTCCAGACGGCCAGCTGCTGCCTGTTTAGCTAGATCAACCGCTGCTTCAGTCAGTTTGTCTGCGGCAACAACGGCATCTACTGCACCATCTTTTAATGCTGCGGCTGGTTTTTTCGGATTGGCCATTGCCATCCATTCCACCGCATTGTCGATCCCGATTAAACGGCTTAAACGTACTGTACCACCAAAGCCCGGGAAAATTCCCAGTTTGATTTCTGGCAGGCCGACTTGCGCCTGTTCGGACATGACACGGTAGTCACAGACCAGACACATTTCAAAACCGCCACCCAGCGCCATACCATTAATGGCAGCCACTTTAGGAATATCTAAATCTTCAAAGCTGTTGAAGATGTCGTGAACAGGCAAGGCCCATTCTACAATTGCTTGTTCGCCTTGTGCGAAGTTTTCACCAAACTCAGTGATATCTGCACCCACGATGAAGGTCGATTTACCTGAAGTGACCACCAAGCCTTTAATTTCACTATTGGCTTTGACAGCGTCAATTGCAGCTTTAAAATCTTCAATCGTTGCACGGTTAAATTTGTTGACCGACTCACCTTGTAAGTCAAAGCGGAATTCTGCAATTCCGTCCGAAAGCATTTGGACGGTAATGGCATTGCCAGCGTGGATCATGCCTGATCTCCTTTATTTTGGAGGATTTCTAAGTTGATGTTGTGAAGCGAGTGTGCATTTCCCGCACACTTCTATGCCTCGCTAATCTTACGATAACTATATCGAAAAAGAACATAACAAGTTGTATCAAGCCGTGACGCTAGGGTCATCAATTTTTCTATGCCCAATCAAGGTCTTGTTCCCTTTCTTCTCCTGCTTATTTCGCTTAAAAGCCAATGAAGTACTTGTTTCAGTTTTACTTTTTTGGCGCAGTTGCCCTCTGTTTATAACGGAAAAAGCTGGCGCTGCCCATGCCGGAGTTGTGGTGTTTTGGTCAAAAAAGTCAATTCGTGTGAATGGGCAGGGCAGTACAGGTACCTGAACAGCGCCAGTTTTGCAACGCTGTGTCTTAAACGACCGGCTGATTGGCCTGGCTAAATTTGTTATGCTCGCCGATATTTTGGCTTGTCTGTCGTCCCTGTACAGGGCGGCAATTTCCCGGATGTTGCTATGCTTAAGTGGATTATTCTGGCCATCTTTGTCATTTCAGCGTTTTATATCCAGCAACGCGGCAAAGTTCGGCATTCGTTTTATCGTCAGTTCTTTGACCATTCGACCCTGTTCGCCCCGATTAATTTTCTGATGTACCGTTTTTCACGCGTACCGAATCAGCCCTACATCGACACCCAGCATTTTCAGGATTTAAAAGTGCTGGATGAACATTGGGAGATGATTCGCGATGAGGCCAAAGCGCTGTATGAACAAGGCGGCATCAAGGCCTCCAGCAAATATGATGATCTGGGGTTTAACTCTTTCTTTAAAACCGGCTGGAAACGCTTTTACCTGAAATGGTATGACACCGCGCATCCTTCTGCGGCCGAGCTGTGCCCGAAAACCACGGCTTTATTAAAAACCTTGCCAAGTATCAAAGCGGCAATGTTTACCGAACTGGCACCGGACAGCCGCCTGGTCCGGCATCGCGATCCTTATGCCGGTTCGCTGCGTTATCATTTGGGCCTAATGACCCCGAATGATGAGCGCTGTTTTATTGATGTCGATGGCCAGCGCTATTCATGGCGTGATGGTGAAAGTGTGGTATTTGATGAAACCTATATTCACTATGCTGAAAATGGCACTACGCAAAACCGGATTATTTTCTTTGCCGATGTCGAGCGGCCGTTAACTACCCGTTGGATGCAAAAGTTTAATCACTGGTTTGGTAAAAAGGTGATGACGGCGGCCAGCTCGCCCAATGAAGTCGGGGACCGCACTGGCGGCCTGAATAAAGTCTTTGCCTATGTTTATCAGATCCGGATTCAAGCCAAGGCCCTGAAAGCCAGAAACCGGACCCTATATTACATTTTAAAATGGGTGCTGATGTTGGGGCTATTCTTCCTGATTTTTATCCGGCCTTATCTGTTTTAAGATGACATTCTGATCTTTTGCACTCCAACCAAAACGCCCACATGGGCGTTTTTTTTCTGCACGGCCGAATACAGCAGCCCCCATAAATTTTGTGTAAGATACAGACAGTAAAGGGGAAAATAATGCAGAAATTTCGTTCCAAAATTGACTGGTGGGTGCTGGCCTTTCTGATCTGTATGACCGGGCTGCTGGTACAATTGTTACTGACCATGCAGGCCAAAGGCACCATGCAAGCGTATCCGGTGCATACCGCGGTGTATCTGCTGACCATTGTGGTGATCTGGTGGCCGGTGTGGAATACCCGCTATCGTGTGAGCGAAGACTGCCTGACCATCCGCTGCCTGTTTTTAAGCTGGCGCATCCCATTGGCGCAGATTCAAAAAGTATCACCGACCAATAACTCGGTGGCATCTCCGGCCATGTCCTTAAAACGCTTAAAGATTGACTATCAGCAAGATGGCGTGAACAAGTTTGTGCTGGTGTCGCCGCGGCATCCGGAGCAATTCTGCGCCGCGATTAAACAGCCTTTATCGTCCTGATTCAGTGCTGGTCGCTGGGTCCGGCTGAATCAACAGCTGCTGATCCTGACAGTCCAGACACAGACTAAGCTGCTCTGGATGACTGAGGAAATACAGCGCCAGAATCGGTTCCAGTTCGGTGCGCATGCGGCGGCCCAAATGCCGGGCGCCATAGCGAATATCATGTCCCTGATAAAAGTAGGCTTTGGCGGCATCGGTCAGCTGCACCTGACGTTTCTGATGCTGCAGGCGTTTGTTCAGTTTTTCCAGTTCAATCTCGACCAGTTGCGGCAGGGCATTTTCCTGGACCGGCGCATAATGCAGGGTCCGGTCAATCCGGTTGAGAAATTCCGGATCAAAACGGCGCTGCATCACCTTTTCAATAATCTGTCTGGCCGGCAGACGTTTTAGACAGAGGTCCTGCATTTTTTTCGGGAACAGATTCAGCTTGTCCAGATATTGCTGCGCAGCTTGAGCACCGACATTACTGGTCATGAAAATCATGCAATTGCGAAAGTCGATGGTTTTGGTGCCAGAAGTCAGGGTCAGTTTGCCGGTGTCCAGCACATTCATTAGCCCGCGCAGTACTTCAGTCGAGGCTTTTTCCAGTTCATCAAACAGCACAATGCCGGGGCGGGTGTGACTGCCTGCAATCGCAGTTTCATCAAACAGGCTATGGCCTTCTTTGGAGCCAACATAGCCCGGCGGTGCACCGGTGAGTGCTGCTGCATAATGTTCCTGTGCCAGCGTGTTCATATCAATCCGGCAAAAAGCATCCGGGCGGCCATAAATCGCTTCACTGATCAGCCGGACAGTTTCAGTTTTACCGACGCCAGTTGGCCCCAGCATTAGCGTCACCGACAGCGGACGTTCCGGGCTGGAAAAATCTGCCTTGACCACATGCAGCATTTTTTCAATTTCATTTAAGGCTGTGTCCTGTCCAATAATCCGGGTTCTGAGCAGCTGCATCACTTCACGCGGTTCAAAATGAAAGCGCGGTTTGCCAATCAGGCGGTCTTTTTCCGATGCCGCATGTGTTGAGGTGGCCGGCTGAATAATATGCATGGCAGAGTGGGCGGTGTGCATAAACTGAATCCTGAGCGGGACAAGCTGTTCAGCATAGCAAAATTTGCCTGTGGCACTAAGACTTTGTAGCAATCATGTCATTTCTGCCGGCATGCTTGCGCGGCAATGCTTGAAAATAGCAGAATCACCATCACATCATGCTAGAGCAGACGAGATCGATAAATAGGCTGAATGTGAACGAAAACGCACGCGAACATATTGTCAAAATTCTGGCCAATATGACCACCTTACCCGGTATTTACCGCATGCTGGGTAAAGATGGGGAACTGTTATATGTGGGCAAGGCCAAGAATCTTAAAAATCGCGTGTCCAGCTATTTCGTAAAAACCATCGAACATCCGAAAACCCAGGCGCTGGTGGCGCGGATTTATGATATTGAAACGCTGGTGGTGCGTTCGGAAACCGAAGCCTTGCTGCTGGAACAGAACCTGATCAAGCTGCATCGGCCACCGTATAACATCATGCTGCGCGATGACAAATCTTATGTCTATATTTTTGTCTCCAGCGACAAGCCTTATCCGCGGATTGCCAGTGGCCGTGGCAAAGGCAAGCATCAGGTCGGTAAATTTTTTGGGCCTTATCCAAGTGCCTACAACGCCCGTGATACTTTAATCGTGCTGCAAAAGTTGTTTAATGTGCGCCAGTGCGAAAACAGCTATTTTTCCCAGCGCAAACGTCCCTGCTTGCAATACCAGATCAAACGCTGTTCGGCGCCCTGTGTCGGGCTGATTTCACCGGAAGCCTACCAGGAAGATGTGCAGAACTCGATCCGCTTTTTACAGGGCGATACCCGTGAACTGAATCAGGAACTGATTGCCAAAATGGAAGCCGCGGCGGAAGCACTGGAGTTTGAAAAAGCGGTGTTTTATCGGGACCGGATGGCCTTGCTGCGCGATGTACAGGCACAGCAGGCGATTTATAAGGTCAAAGGTGAAGCCGATATTCTGGCGATTGCTTATCAGGCCGGGGTGACCTGTGTGCAGATTATGCATGTGCGCAATGGCAAGATGCTGGGCGGGAAAAGCTATTTTCCGGATATGCTCGGAGATGATCAGAAGCAGATGCTGTCTGACTTTATTGCCAATTTCTATTTTCAGGTCGCCGATGAAGTACCGGCCGAGCTGATTGTGAATGTGGAACTGCCAGATGTCAAAGAGCTGGAGCAGGCGCTACAGCAGCAGTTTCAGCAGAAAGTCCAGATCAAGCACAAAGTCCGCGAAACCCGGGCCGAATGGCAAGAACTGGCACAAATGAACGTGCAACACGCGATTAAAGGCAAGCTGGCCAATCACTTCGAGCTGAATGAGCGTTTTCATCAGCTGGAGCAGGTGGTGGGGCGTCCTATTGACCGGATTGAATGTTTTGATATTTCCCACACCATGGGCGAAGCGACCGTGGCGTCTTGTGTGGTGTTTGATTCGGGCGGTGCGCGCAAACGCGATTATCGCCAGTTTTCCATCAATGACATTACCGAAGGCGATGACTATGCCGCAATGCGTCAGGCCCTGACCCGACGTTATAAAAAAGCCATGCTGCCGGATTTGCTGCTGATTGATGGCGGTAAAGGCCAGCTGCATATGGCGATGGAAGTGATGCAGGAACTGGGACTGGAAGCCTTTATGGTCGGCGTGTCCAAAGGCGAGGGGCGTAAACCTGGACTGGAAACCTTGCATTTTATCGATGGCAGCAAAATCCAGCTGCCGGAAGATCATAAAGCTCTGCATCTGATTCAGCAGGTACGGGATGAAGCGCACCGTTTTGCCATTACCCGGCATCGGGCCAAACGTGATAAAAAACGTGGCAGTTCGGTGCTGGAATTGATTCCCGGCCTGGGACCAAAACGCCGCCGTGATTTGCTGACCCATTTTGGCGGGATTCAGGGCGTGCTAAAAGCCTCGGAAAAAGACCTGATGCTGGTACCGGGACTGGGGCAGGTCATGGCGCGGACCATCTATAAAATTCTGCACGAATAAGTCCGGCATATTTGACCTATTGGCAAAAATAGTCACTGGCCAGTATACGATTGACCATTCACATCCACACTGAAAAGCTGCAAGATGAAGCGCACTCAATAAAAAGGAAAATATATGTCGCTGCGTTCTGTATTTGCCGCAATCGAGCAGGATGAATGGATTCAGATTCCAACAGGCTGGTTACAGGGCCGAACCATCTATGGCGGACTGGTGGCCGGACTGATGATGCAGAAAGCCCTTTCGGTGATTGCCGACCCGGATAAACGTCTGCTCAGTGCATCGGTGACCTTTGTCGGGCCGGTGCGGGAAGACTGGGCCAGAATCAGTGCAGAAATTTTGCGACAGGGCAAGTCGGTGACCACGCTGGAAGTGCGCTTATGGCAGGATGATGCGGTACAAAGCATCTTGCTGGCCAGCTTTGGCGCGGCGCGTGAGTCCACTATTCAGGTACAGCAGGAACCGGTGGCGCCGGATTATCCTGCACCAGCGCAGCTTAACTATTTACCGGTGCATCAGCTGATGCCGGAATGTTATCAGCAGTTTGAGGTGTGCTGGGCCGAAGGTGATTATCCGTGTACCGGCAGCCAGCAGTCCGATTTTGGCGGCTGGTGCCGCTATACGCCAGAAAAACATGCCAACCGCGACTTTACTGTGGCCGATCTGGTCACACTGATGGACATTTGGCCACCGGGTGTACTGCCTTTATTTAAAACCTTGTCACCGGCCAGTTCGCTGACCTGGCATATCACTTATGTGCATCCGATCCGCCACCAAGTGCATGATTGGTTTAAATATAAAGTGATTACCGAGCATGCGGCAGATGGCTATTCTACTGAAACGGCGCATCTTTGGGATGCTGAAAACCGGCTGATTGCCATTTCGCGGCAAACCGTAACGGTCTTTGCCTAGTGACACTTTCTGCCATTTCGTATAAAGTGAAGCCTATTAACGATGGATAAACCCTCAAAAAATATGTGCATTTAGCTCGTGCATAACGGGGAAGCATTGGCGGTGTCTATGACAACAGGTCGAATCCTGAACATTCCAAATATTTTAACTTTAGCGCGTATAGCCTTAATTCCCGTATTTTTATTGGTGGCCTACTGGCCGCCTGCCATGGGAATCCATGATCATGATGCAGGGATGACCCGGCATCTGATTCTGACCGCTATTTTTGTGATTGCTGCCGTCACTGACTGGTTTGATGGCTATCTGGCACGAACCTTAAACCAGACCTCAGCCTTTGGCCGTTTCCTGGATCCGGTGGCGGATAAACTGATGGTGGCAGCCGCCCTGATTGTCTTGGTGCAATGGCAGCCGACCATTTCCATGGCCTTTGCCGCGATTGTAATTATTTCACGTGAAATTACCGTGTCGGCCTTGCGTGAATGGATGGCAGAACTTGGCGCGCGTACCAGCGTGGCGGTCTCTACCGTCGGGAAATATAAAACTGCATTTCAGATGATTGCGATTTCCGTGTTCTTGCTGAACTGGGAGCCACTGGAATTGCTTGGTTATGCCTTACTCTATACTGCGGTGGTGCTGACTTTGTGGTCGATGTTTATTTATTTAAAAGCCGCCTGGCCGTATTTAAAACAGCCTTAAGGCAAAAAAGCTCCTGTACAGGAGCTTTTTTTATGGATTAAAAAATACAGAATCATTCCTTCATCTTTAACCGGATTGCGGTTTAACTATGGGTTTCTTCTTCTGCGTCATCTTCAAAGGTTCGGGCAATCTTTTCAATATTCAGGCTTTTGGCCATCGCATCAAAAATTTCTTTATAGACACCGTCCTGATGGTACAGCGTGTCATGTTCGCCGTGTTCGGCAATCGCGCCTTCTTTCATGACATAGGTGTAATCGGCATCAATAATCTGCGACAGACTGTGTGAGATAATCACCACGGTACGGCCCTGTTTAATTTCATCCAGACTCTGCTTGATCTGCTCGGTGGCAATGGCATCCAGACTGGCGGTTGGTTCATCCAGAAAAATAATCGGTGGATTTTTCAGGAACATCCGCGCCAGTGCAATCCGCTGCTGCTGACCGCCCGAGAGCATCAGGGCATCACTGTCATAGCCTTGCGGGAGCTGCAAAATCTGCTCATGAATCGAGGCTTTCTGGGCGGCCTGTATCACTTCTTCCTGAGAAGCATCGGTTTTGCCATAGCGGATATTGTCAAAAATACTGCCCTGGAAAATATGGTTTTTTTGCAGCACCAGCCCGATATGGTCACGCAGGTATTGGGTGTCGATGTCTTTTAAATCCACTCCATCTAACTGAATGCTGCCCTGCTGTGGTTCATAGAATTTATCCAGCAGGCTGATCAGGGTCGATTTCCCTGCACCGGACAGGCCGACCAGTGCGGTAATCTTGTTGGGCTGAATGCACATCTCGATATTTTTTAAGGCATGATGCCCGTTCGGATAATAAAACTCGACCCCGCTTAAATTGAATTGCCCGCGAATTACCGGTTTTTGTGCACCGCTGGCTTCAATTTCATCATCGGCCTCCAGAATCTGGAAAAAGCTTTCCGAGTAGATCATGGCATCATTCACTTCATCATAAATCCGGTGCAGTGAACGGATAGGTGCCGACACGTTATTAAACAGCAACACGTGATACATGATCATGCCGATACTCATCTGGCCATCCAGCACAAAATAGGCAGTCAGGATAATAATCAGCACAATTCCGATCTGTTCAATAAAGGTTTTCAGGCCATCAAACAGGAAGCTGGTCTGCCGGGTATGCATCTGGTTGTCGGTCAGTTCCTTTTGCAGTTTTAGCTGTTTGTCCGATTCGATATGTTCCCGGTTAAAGGATTTGATCACGGTAATCGAGTTGATAATACTCAGAATACCCTGGCTTTTCCGTTCGCGGCCATCACGTAAATTGCGGCGCCAGCTGCCAAGTTTCTGGGCCTGTTTATAGGTCAGCCAGAAGTAAATGGGCACAATGGCCGAGGCCACCAGTCCGACATAGAAATTGGCCCAGTACATCAGCCCTAAGGCAATAATCGCGCTGGTAAATAACGGTAAAATATCAATAAAAAAGATTTGTACCAGCCGGGTGAGGGAGCCAATGCCGCGATCAATCCGGGTTTGCAGCTTGCCGGCCTGATTGTTGTCCTGATTAAAAAACGCCAGCCGGTAGGTCAGGAACTTTTCAATAATGCCTTGGGCCAAATCCTGCGACACAAAAATCCGCAGTTTTTCACCATAAAATTTCTGCCCGAATTGGACAAAGGCATTAATGATTTCCTTGCCCAGTAAAATGGCGCTAATGGTTATCAGAATCTGCCAGCCTTCAGCCAGCCCCTGACCGGCTTCTACCAGCCGGTTAATGCTGTCGACGGCATATTGCAGGGTCAGGGCATTGACCTGTGCGGTCAGAGAACCAATTAAAGTCAGAATCAGCGTGGCAATCACCAGCAGCCGATACGGCCGCACAAAGGGCTTGAGCTTCTGAAAGAGCTGCCATAAGTTCATAAGCAATTATTTTTTATTCTAAAACCTGTTTTTCAGTCTATGTCGATTTGGCGTGGCTCACAAGCACAGAGAATGTTTTGATTTGTGAAGCCGTTTTGGGTTTAAACTGAAGTTCCGCTTCGCAGGAAAACGCCACAATGAATCTGGAACTGTTTCCGCCCGAGCCGCGGCAGAATCTGTTGCCCTATGAGGGGATCGTGCAGGATTATGGGCTGATTCTGTCCGCTGAGGACAGTCACGCTTACTTGCAGCAATGTTTACAGCAGCTGGCCTGGCAAGCCGATGAAGTCACCTTATTTGGCAAACATTATGTCACCGCGCGGAAAATTGCCTGGTATGGTGATGAGTATTATCAGTATCGTTATTCGGGCAGTTTGAAGCAGGCGCAGCGTTGGCATCCGGCTTTGTGGCAGTTAAAACAGCAGATTGAACAGATCGTGGGACATCCATTTAATTCCTGTTTAGCCAATTTATATGCAGATGGCAGTCAGGGACTGGGCTGGCACAGTGATGATGAACCGAGTCTGGTCGCATCTCCGGGTGCAGAAACGGTGATTGCTTCTTTAAGTCTGGGTGCAACCCGTAAATTTAGCTTTAAGCACAAACACAGCGCAGCAAAAGTCGAGCTGCTGCTACAGAGTGGTCAATTAATTGTGATGCGTGGGCAGACCCAGCGCTACTGGAAGCACAGCCTGCCCAAATCCAGCCGTGTGGTGACGCCGCGAATCAATTTAACCTTTCGCTATTTTTATCCACTCTAATGCTGGTTGTGATCCAAAGGCCGGGCAGGGCAGAGATTTATCTCACCACGCTGATCTTAACAGCTGTATTTTGATAAAGATCAATCTAGGTATGTGGATTCAGACTTTCAACTTTCTGTTCAATCAGCGCGGCATTTTCCTGCAAAATGGCAATCAGCTTTTCGACATTGACAAATTCAAAGCGGTTTTTGGAGGCCAGTAAGGTCAGGGTGAATGGTGCTGTTTTATTGGAGAGTCTGATCGGCACCGACAAGCCGGCCAGTTGCGGTTCCAGTTCACCACTAGAATAGTAATAGCCCTGTTTTTTGATCTTTTTCATTTTGCTGATGAACTCGGCTTCATCCTGGGCAAAACCGGACTGACGGAACTGCACGGCAAAACGCTGATAATAATTCAGCATTTTCTGTTTTGGTAAATGCGCCAGCATGATTTTCGGTGACGAACCCATATACACCGGACGTGGGCAGCCGCGGCCATAGGACAGCAGATTCATATGCTGGAATACTTCATCATGCAGGTCGATACAGGCATCCTGATTCAGATAGGTCAGTACGCAGCAAAATTCGGTACGCTGCACAATATCCTGCATAAACGGAATGCTGATTTGCACCAGTGGATCGGTGGTGCGGGAAATATAATCCAGCACTGCAATTTTCGAGCCGAGGGTGTAATCGCCCGAAGTCCCACTTAAACGCTGCAATAATTCGGCCGAAACCAGTTCTTTTAAATAGCGGTAGCTGGTCGGTTTGGACAGGCCCAGTTCTTCACTGATCATATCGACATTAATCACCGGACGTGACACTGAAAATAAATTCAGAACCATCAAAATTTTGCCAAAACTCGATATTGCCATCAGTGATTACTCTACAACGTGAAAAAAGATCAATGAAAAAATCCGGTACTGACTATCATAACAGACCGGATTGAGCTGAAAACCAAGAGAAAGGGGATTTGGACGTCAACAGCGAGATTTTAAGGCTGGACGCCTTGCGGATAACGATACCAGCTTTCAATGAACAGGGCGGCCGCAATACTGTCGGCGGCAATTTTTTTACCGCGTCCCTGAGCCTGATAATGATCCAGTTCATCACGGGCTTCACGCGTGGTCAAACGCTCGTCCACCATCAGGGTTTCGATATTGGTCTGATGACGTAAACGTCGGGCAAACTTGCGCGCCCGGGTCGACAGCTCTGACTCGCTATCATCCATGTTCAGTGGCAAGCCAACCAGAAATAAATTTGGCTGATACTGTTTCACCAGTTTCAGCAGTTCATCCCAGTTTGGAATACCATCTTTCATGGGAAACAGGGCCAGCGGCGTGGCGCTTTCAATCAGGGATTGACCTACCGCCATGCCCATTTTCTGGGTGCCAAAATCGAAGGCCATAATCATGTGTGCAGCAGACTCAGGCATGGCCAATCTCTGAAGCAAGCCAGGTGCGGTCAATTCCAATTTTCCGGTAGGCGGCATCCCAACGGTCGCTATAGGGCAGATTAAAAATCAGATCCATATCTGAATCGCAGATCAGCCAGTCACCACGCGAAATTTCTTCTTCCAGCTGGTTTTTACTCCAGCTGGCATAGCCGAGGGCAATCTGGTAACGGCCTACGCCTTCGTTATGGGCAATAGCATCCAGAATATCTTTGGAAGTGGTAATACAGACATTTTCACCAACCGCAATGGATGAATGCCAAGTTGGCTGGCCAGTATGCAGCACAAATCCGGCTTCCGGACGCAGCGGCCCGCCTTGCAATACTTCATGTGGATGGACATGATCGGCTTCAATATCCAGATCATTCAGTAACTCTTTAATTTGAATCCCTGCCGGACGATTGAGAATAATGCCTTGCGCCCCGTCTTCATCATGACGCGCCAAATAAATGACAGTATTCGCAAAAAAGTCATCATTTATCTCGGGTGGCGCAATAAGACAGCGATGTGTCAGATATTGTTTGGTCACCTAAGCCTTTCTCCTAAAATGTATGTTCTGATATAGATATAGGTCTTAATCATCACGTTACAAGAGGATTGCTATTTCACCAAACATTTTTTGTGGTTTTTCAGTGATTTTATGCGCCAGATTGAAACTTGAGCTGACGCAACTGCTTGGCATGCTGCAAGGTGGTTTCGTTAATTTCGACGCCACCGGTCATCCGCGCCAGTTCCAGAATCCGCTCTTCTTCTTGCAGCATTAAAATAGTACTGCTGGCCGGATCGGTCTGCTGTTTTTTCACCAGCAGGTGCTGGTCGGATTGAGCCGCAACCTGCGCTTGATGGGTAATACACAGAATTTGTACATGCTGTCCCAGACCGGCCAGTAAACGCCCCACAATTTCTGCAGTACCACCACTAATCCCGACATCAATTTCGTCAAACACCAGCACTTCTGCTTCGGTTTTTTCAGCATTCATGACCTGCATCACCAGCGCAATACGCGACAGTTCACCGCCCGAAGCGACACGCGCCAGTGGTTGTGCTGGAATGCCTTTATTGGCCGTAAACAGCAGCTGGATAAAGCTTAAGCCTTCACTCGATGGCTGCTCTAAAGGCTCAAATTTAAATTCAAAATGTGCTTCTGGTAAGGCCAGCTGTTTCACCTGTTCGGTCAGCTGTTTGGCCAAAGGTCCGGCAGCTTCACGTCGAATCTGGTCTAAATGTTCGGCCTTGGCCAAAAAGTCCTGATAGGACACTTCGACCTGTTCGGCCAAGGTTTCCGGATCTTCCAGCTGATGCAGCTGTTCCAGCTCGGCCTGCCAGTTGTCATATTCGGTTTTCAATAATTCTGGCTGGGTACGATATTTACGGGCCAGACGATGGAAAATTTCCAGTTTGGAATTCAGTTCTTCCATCCGCTCCGGATCGAAACTCTGCCGGTCAATAAAATGACGCAAACTGGCGGTGGCATCTTCAATTTCACTTTGCGCATTCAGCAGGGAAGTATAAATTTCTGACAGCTGTTCACTACGGCCGGCATGGCTTTCCAGACGCCGTAAAATCGAGGACAGTTCCTGGCTCAGGTTTGGCTCTGCTTCATCCAGCCCGTTCAGGCTATAGGCACAATCCTGCATAATCGCTTCATGATGGCTTAAGCGATCAAATTCCTGTTCAATATCGGCATAATCGACCTGGACCACTTCTTCTAATTCTTCCAGCTGCAATTCCAGTGTGTCGATGCGCTGTTTACGCGTCGCCTGGGCATCCAAAGCCGCCTGATGCTGGCGAATATCTTTTTGCCACTGGCTATAGGCATCGCGTACGGCTTGGGCCGGCGCATAAAAATTGCTATAACGATCCAGCCAGTGTTTTGGATAAGGCGGTTCTAACAGCTGCTGCTGGCTGTGCTGGCTATACAGCTGCACCAGCAAACGGCCAATTTCTTTGAGCTCAGACAGACTGCTCGGACGGCCGTTAATCCAGGCCTTGCTGCGTCCGGTGGCGAAAATTACCCGGCGTAAATGAATTTCGCCCGATTCATCATCCAGTTCCTGCTGTTTTAGCCACTCAGCTTCTGGACTGCCGTCATGATAACTGAAGGTGGCAGTGACATCGGCTTTGTCTGCGCCATAACGGACATAATTGGTGTCGGTGCGTTCGCCCAGACAGGCCGAAAGCGCATCCAGTAATAATGATTTTCCGGCACCTGTTTCCCCGGTCAGGACGTTAAAACCAGATTCAATATCAATGGCTAAACGGTCGGCTAAGGCAAAATTGATCAGGGTTAAATGTGTCAGCATAAACGCATCCAGGCTGCGAAAAGTTTGAGTTGAAGAATGTCAGGTTGGGCAGTGCAAAGCATTGCCCTTTATTTTAAGCAACTGAAAAAACACAATCATTCTAGCTTAATTTTTGCAGAAAAATAAAACTTCTCGGTACAGAATATTCAGCGGCATGCTGTGAGCAGAGGTTCTACATCCACCATGTAGATCAAGTCGCTACTGTTGCAATCGAAAGATCAGCTGTTATCTTCATCTGAAACAGAAAACTGTGTCCAGTTTCATGTGCTTGCAATACAGCGCCGGCAGAATGTTGCATAACTTTATCTGATAATCATCAAAATTTTTTGTGATTATCAGACAAGCTGAAAACGAGCAGAAAAGTGCTCACTATATTTAGAGATTCAGATGAAAATCAGTCAGATGCATAACCCGAATTGAACCAGTTCGGCGCAGGATTTGTCAGGCTGAAAATACAGATGGTCGGAGAGTGCAATGGGGGCGTTGAACTTTAGTTCATCTGCGATTAAAAGGTATTTGTACTTGCCTGAAAGTTGATTTAGACTCTCGCAAAAATGAGGTGAATTTATTCGCGTGCCAGGCAAAATGACTTGCCTGAAACGACAGGAAATAGAGTGATTTACCTTAGATGAAGATTGATTGATTAGTTCAGTAGGCAGCATTACACTACCTCAATCATAAAATATAAAAACGCGTTAGCTGGAGAATACGCATGTCAGCTCAGTTTGATCATGTATCAGTGGTAAAAAAATCCAATGTTTATTTTGGCGGGCTCTGCATTAGTCATACGGTGCAATTTGAAGATGGCACCAAAAAGACGCTGGGTGTGATTTTACCGACTGAACAAGCCTTAACTTTCGAAACGCATGTTCCTGAACGGATGGAAATTATTTCAGGTGAATGTCGTGTGCAAATCGCCGATAGTGAAGAAAGTGAGCTTTTCCGCGCTGGTCAGTCTTTTTATGTACCGGGCAACAGCCGTTTTAAGATTGAAACTGATGATGTACTGGACTACGTTTGTCATTTAGAAGGCTAAGCATTTTTAGCCCAAATCGGTTAAACTAGGCCGACACAGAAATCCTGTAAAGTTTCCTTTGCAGGATTTTTCTTTTGGATTTACAGCACAGCGTTGAGGTCATTCATGGCAAAACCAGAATATTATTATGGCGTTCATTCGGTAGAGTCATTGTTAGAACTTGAACCGGAGCGTGTATTAACCCTGTTTACCCTCAAAGGTCGTGATGACCAGCGTTTACAGCGTATTCTGGAACTGGCAGAGCCGTTTGGTATTAGCGTACAAAAAGCCAGTCGTGACAGCCTGGAAAAACTGGCCGGTTTGCCATTTCATCAGGGCGTGGTGGCTGCGGTGCGTCCGCATCCAACCTTAAATGAAAAAGATTTGGAACAGCTGTTGCAGCAGTCCAATCAGCCACTGTTACTGGCTCTGGATCAGGTCACCGATCCGCATAATCTGGGCGCCTGTATCCGTACGGCAGCAGCCATGGGTGTAGAAGCGGTGATTGTACCGCGTGACCGTTCAGCCAGCCTGACCCCAACGGCGCGTAAAGTGGCTGCTGGTGGCGCCGAGAAAGTTAAATTTATTCAGGTTACCAATCTGGCCCGTACTTTGGGGCAAATCAAAGAGCAGTTTAATGTGCGCGTGGTCGGCACCATGCTGGATGAAAAAGCCTTGCCGATCCAGAAGTTTGACTTCACCGGTACGGCGGTGTGTGTGGTGATGGGAGCCGAAGATACCGGTTTGCGCCCAATCACCCAGTCGCAGTGCGATCAAACCGTATATATCCCGATGATGGGCAATCTGCAAAGCCTGAATGTTAGTGTGGCCACTGGTATGGCGCTGTATGAAGCCTGCCGTCAGCGTCAACCGGCTTAAGCGCTCTTTCCACCTCAATGATCAACGCACGCCAGCAAGGCTATCTGTTACTGGCCATCACCATGTGTATTTGGGGTGGCTTTACCCTGAGTACCCGTTTAAGTGCCCTGTGGGGCATTAGTGCTTGGGATCTGGTGGCCTTGCGTTTTATGCTGGCCTTTTGCTTGCTGATGCCGGTTTTGCTGTATCGCAAAGATACGGCATTTTTATGGACTAGACAGTCCTTTATCCTGGCGATGATTGGCGGGGTCGGTTACTGCCTGACGGCTTATAGTGCATTTCATTTTGTGCCAGCGGCGCATGCGGCGATTTTCTTGAATGGCTGTATTCCCTTGTGTACCGCGCTGGCAGCCTGGTTGCTGTTTCGACAGCCCTTTGACCGGCATACCTGGATTAGCGTATTGATCATGCTGCTGGCGATTGCTGCCATGAGTCTGCTGATGTATCAGGAAACCGGTGTCGCTTTCGGTTTTGGCGATCTGCTGTTTTTCCTGAGTGCCTTGTGGTGGGGCGTCTTTACGGTGCTGTTGCGGCAATGGAAGCTGTCGGCCTGGCATTCTATGGCCAGTGTAGCCATCTGGTCAGCTTTGGTGTATGTACCTATTTATTGGCTATTTTTTCCAAAAAACCTGAGTGCTCCTGAACCACTGCATTTAATTGGTCAGACCCTGTTTCATGGAATTTTTGTGGTGATTATTGCCACGCTCAGCTATGTCGAAGCGATTAAGCGTTTAGGTGCTTTTAAGGCTGGCAGTATTGTGACCTTGGCACCGTTTATTGCCGCTATTCTGGCGGTACCGTTACTGAATGAGCCATTGAGCCTGGCGATTGTCTGTGGTCTGCTTGGTATGGGCATTGGGGCGTTACAGCCTTGGCGCTGGTGGGGCCGGAAAGACAGCTTAAGCCAGCAAATCGAACGACAAAACAAGCCGTCTTAAACCGACTGCTGCTGTTGCGCCAAAGTCAGATAGTGTTGATGTAAGGGTTGAAGCTGGGCATAGAGATGCTCCAGATGACCATCATTCAGCACAATATCATCTGCCCGCTGGCGTTTGTCTGCGCGTGACATCTGTACCTGAATAATCTTGCGAATTTGTTCGATACTTTGTCCATCGCGTTGTGAGGCGCGTTGAATCTGCAGTTCTTCAGAGGCATCAATTAACAGGTTGCGCTGGGTCAGTTCATGCTGGTTGCTTTCAAATAACAGTGGAGACACCAGCACCACATAGGCACTGCGGGCTGCCTGTAACTGCTGGATGATCGACTGGCGAATGGCCGGATGGGTAATCGCTTCCAGGGTTTTGCGTGCTGCCGGTTCTTTAAAAATATGCTCGCGTAAGGCACGGCGGTTGAGCTCGCCATTGAGCAGGACCCAGTCGCCAAAGGCCTGATGAATCTGGGTCAGGGCCGGCTGGCCTGGCTCAACCACTTCACGTGCCACCACATCTGCATCGACCACCACAATGCCTTGGGTTTCAAACCAGTGACTTGCTGCCGATTTACCGCTGCCAATGCCGCCAGTTAAACCCAAAACAAATGTCATCCTGTTGTCCTTATTGACCTAAATAAAGCTTCATGATTGCATCACCCCACAAAAAGGCGATCCAGCCGGCAATGGCAATATAAGGGCCAAAGGCAAAAGGCTGGTTCTCTTTGCGGATTTTCAGCAAAATAATGCCAATGATTGCACCAACCAGAGAAGATAGCAACACAATCAGCGGCAGCATCAGCGGGCCCATCCAGGCACCTAAGGCGGCCAGCAATTTAAAATCGCCATAGCCCATACCTTCTTTGCCAGTCACCAGCTTAAACAGGCAATACACCACCCACAGACATAAAAAGCCAATGATATATCCCCAAATGGCAGAGCTAGCGGAGGTGTACAGGGCATAGCTGTTCACCCCCAAGCCGAGTGCAGCCAGGGGGAGGGTATAGCGGTCAGGCAGCAGCTGGGTGTCAAAATCAATAAAGGTCAGGGCAATTAATACATAGGTCAACACCAGGCCAAACAGCATTTGCAGGGTCGGGCCAAAAACCGCGACTACGGTTAAGGCACACACTGCGGTCAGCAGTTCAATAAAAGGATAACGAATACTGATCGGGTTTTGGCATTGGCCACATTTGCCACGTATAAGCAGCCAGCTGATTACTGGAATATTCTGATACCAGCGAATCGGGCTGTGGCATTTCGGACAGGTCGAGGCTGGCTGACTGAGGCTGATTTTGCTTTCATCAATGATGGCCTGTTCAGGATGCAGCAGCATTTGACAGTCATTGCGCCATTCCTGTTCCATCATTTTTGGCGTGCGGTAAATCACCACATTCAGAAAACTGCCAATACATAAACTAAAAATCCCAACTACGAAATACAGCGCAGTTGGGTGTTGAATCAGATAATGAATGAATTCTTGCATTAAACCACAGAGCCCATTTGGAAGATTGGGAGATACATCGCGACCACCAGACCGCCGACCAGAATCCCGAGAACGGCCATAATCAGTGGTTCCATCATCGAGGTTAAGCCATCGACGGCGTTATCGACTTCGTTTTCGTAGTGAGTAGCGACTTTATCCAGCATCGCATCCAGCGCACCGGATTCTTCACCAATCGCAACCATCTGCACGGCCATGGATGGGAATTTATCCGTGACCCGCATGGCAAACTGCAACTGCTGACCGGTGGCGACATCTTCACGGATTTTCATTACTGCTTCTTCATAAACCACGTTGTTGGTGGCGCCGGCAGTGGATTCCAGTGCATCAATTAAGGGAACACCGGCAGCAAAGGTGGTGGCCAGGGTACGACTATAACGCGCGATAATCGCCTTATACACCAGATCACCAAAAATTGGTGCTCTCAGGGCGGCTTTGTCCAGCAGGTCACGGAATTTCTTGCTGCGTTTCTTGGCTTCCAGAAAAGCTGCAATCGCAAAGCCGACCACAATAATCAGCACAAACCAGTATTTCTGGGTCCACTGCGACATATTCACCACCATCTTGGTGAAGGCCGGTAAGTCGGCACCAAAAGAGCTGAAGAGTTCTTCAAACACCGGTACCACTTTGACCATCAGGATAATGGTGACAATCACTGCCACCACAATCACCGTTGCCGGGTATTTCATGGCTTTCTTGATTTTCTGTTTGAGTAATTCGCTCTTTTCTTTATAGATCGCTACCCGGTCCAGCATAGTTTCTAGAGCACCCGACTGTTCACCCGATTCAACCAGCGAGCAAAACAGATTATCGAAATGTTGCGGATATTTACGCAGTGCACCAGCAAAGGTATTGCCCCCTTCGACTTCGCCTTTAATCCCCAATACCACTTCACGCATGGCCGGGTTTTCCAGACCTTCAGCCACAATTTCAAAGCTTTGCACCAGCGGTACACCGGCTTTCATCATGGTCGCCAGCTGGCGGGTAAAAATCGTGATGTCCAGGGTCGAGACTTTTTTCTTCATCAAGCCTTCAAGAATATTTTTCTTCTTCTGGCGGATGGTTTTGATGGTGATCCCTTGCTTGCGCAACGTGACCTTGGCCAGCGCCATATTACGTGCTGGCAGTTCCCCTTTAAGTTTTGCCCCTTTGCGGTCAATCCCTTCATAAATAAAGGTGGGCATCATCTGTGCTTTTTTGACAGCCATGCGTGTTTATCCTTATTTTAAATGCTTTATCTATTCGCTGGTCACACGATTCACTTCCTGTAAAGAAGTGACCCCCTGCATGACCTTGATTAATCCTGAACGGCGTAAATTGTTAAACCCGGATTTTGCCGAGGCTGCTGCAATTTGCAAGGCATTACCATCTTCCATAATAATGCGTGAGATTTCCGGGGTGACTTTCATTACTTCATAGACCCCGACACGGCCTTTATAACCTTCACGACATTCCGGGCAGCCAACCGGCTGATACAGCTGGAACTCTGGCTGGTTTAAATCTTCTTCGGTAAAACCGAGTTCCAAGAGGCTCTGGCGTGGAATCTCCACCGGGGCCTTGCATTTCTGGCAGAGACGACGTGCCAGACGCTGGGCAATCACCAGGTTCACCGAGGTGGCGATGTTAAATGAAGGGACGCCCATGTTGCGTAAACGGGTCAGGGTTTCAGGTGCACTGTTGGTGTGCAGCGTCGACATGACCATGTGACCGGTTTGTGCGGCTTTAATGGCAATTTCTGCGGTTTCCAGGTCACGGATCTCACCGACCATGACAATATCCGGATCCTGACGCAGGAATGATTTTAGTGCTGCGGCAAAGGTCAGACCCACTTTCGGGTTGACGTTGACCTGATTGATGCCTTCCAGGTTAATTTCTACCGGATCTTCGGCGGTAGAAATATTGGTGTCTTCGCGGTTGAGGATATTTAAGCCGGTATATAAAGACACGGTTTTACCAGAACCGGTCGGACCGGTAATCAGCAACATGCCTTGTGGTTTGTCCAGCGCCTCCATAAACAGCTCTTTTTGCTCCGGTTCATAACCAAGTGCATCAATCCCCAGCATGGCGCTAGATGGATCGAGGATACGCAGTACGATTTTTTCTCCAAACAGGGTCGGCAATGAGTTGACACGGAAGTCGATGGCTTTGTTTTTTGACAGCTTGAGCTTGATCCGGCCATCCTGCGGAATACGTTTTTCCGAGATGTCCATTTGTGACATAACTTTTAAACGTGAGGCGAGGCGTGTGGCCAGCTGTAACGGAGGATTGGCAATCTGGCGCAGTACGCCGTCAATCCGGTAACGGACCCGGTAGCTTTTTTCATAAGGCTCGAAGTGTAAATCCGAGGCGCCCATACGGATTGCATCGACCAGTAACTTGTTAATATATTTGACGATTGGGGCTTCATCGCCTTGTGGCTCATCGTCATCTTCTTGTGTTTCGGGAGCGTTGTCGCCAACTTCTAGATCAAAGTCTTCATCAAAGTCAAAGGTGCTGTCTTCGGTAAAGTTCTGTTCAATCAGCCGTTCCAGCTTGTCATGCTCAACAATCACCACTTCAATATTCAGCTTGCTGTTAAAGCGGATCGCATCAATGGCTTCGATATTGGTTGGGTTACTGGTAGCAATATAAAGCTGATTGTGACGTCGGAAAATGGGCAGAATTCGGTATTTGGTGAACAGTTTTTCATCCAGACCTTCACGTACAATCAGACGCGAATCGTACACCGCCAAGTCAAAAATCGGTTCACCAAATTCATAGGAAATTTTTTCAGCAATGGTCAGCGGTGAAATCTGCAACTGCTGAATTAAATACGGCACAATATCGGTCTCGGCTTTTTTCGCCGCGACAATGGCTTGCTGCATATTTTCAGCCGTCACAAGCCCTTCTTCGACCAGTCGCCGAATAAAACCTGTAAATCTAGGCATTGCTTGTTGTACTGACATTCCCCAACGTCCTTAAAAAAAATCAAAAAAGTTTGTTTATAATTGGTATCACAAAATTATACTTTTGTTGCATAAAAATACCATATCTGAAAATGATGTCACCACCTAAGTATCCCCTAAAAGCATGAACCAGTCGCAATTAATCGGCAAAGATTTTTGTTAAGCCGATGTTCAGATGGGCCTATTTAGACTGCAAATCTAAAAATGCCGCAACAAATTGTTCTGTCCTGAATCGATTTACGTGTAGAATGTGCGCGATTGAAACATAGGTATTTGAATAGGTATTGTATGTCGGGTTCGGCGATTACGCCTTGGGTGATTGGCAATTGGAAAATGAACCCAGTGCAAGCAGAAGCGCAACAGCTGGTTTCAGAATTTAAAACATTATTAGAACAGCAGGCCATTGATGCCGCACAGTGTCATTTAGGGGTTGCGCCAGTTGCAATCGCATTGGGCAGTGTTCAGGAACAGCTGAAAACTGCGGTACGTCCGGTGTATACCGTGGCACAAGATGTTTCACGTATTGCTGGTTTAGGTGCTTATACTGGTGAGGTGAGTGCCGAGCTATTAAAAGACAGCCAGATTGGCTTTGTACTGGTCGGTCATTCAGAACGCCGTGAAATTTTTGCTGAAAATGTGCAAATTCTAAATGCAAAAATTCAAAATGCACTGGCAGCCGGTCTGACCGTAATTTACTGTGTCGGTGAAAGCCTGCAGCAGCGTGAAAGTGGCCAGGCCGAGCAGGTGGTGTTACAGCAGATTTGTGACATTGCAGCAGTGGTCGAGGCAGAGCAGTGGCAGAATATTGTAATTGCCTATGAGCCAATCTGGGCGATTGGTACCGGTAAAACCGCTTCGCCTGAAGATGCGCAGGCCATGCATGCCAAAATTCGTGAAGGTCTGACCCAGCTGACCAGCTATGGTCCGCAAATGGCTATTCTGTACGGTGGTAGTGTTAAGCCGGAAAATGCAGTAGAGTTAGCAGCCTGCCCAGATATTAATGGCGCGCTGGTCGGCGGTGCTTCTTTAAATGCAGCATCGTTCCATCAAATTGCGCAGGCCTTTGCCAATACACAATAATTAGGAGTTCAGCATGCAAACTTTTGTGCTGGTAGTACATATTATTTTAGCCGTCTTGATGATTGTGCTGATTCTGGTTCAGCACGGCAAAGGGGCAGATGCTGGTGCTTCTTTTGGTGGCGGCGGTGCGGCGACCGTATTTGGTGCCTCTGGTTCGGGTAATTTTATGACCCGTTTGACTGGAATTTTAACGGCTTTGTTCTTTATCACCAGTCTGACCCTGGCGGTATTTGCCAAACAGCAAACCACCGATGCCTACAGTTTAAAATCAATTCCGGCGACCACAACCGCGCCGGCAACATTGCCTGATTCTTCACCAACTACACCTCAAACTGGCGAATAATTGCAATTAGGCCTTTATTTTTCGCGGTGATGCGACTAGAATGCGTCACAGCTGCGGTGGTGGTGGAATTGGTAGACACGCTACCTTGAGGTGGTAGTGCTTTCGGGCGTGGGGGTTCAAGTCCCCCCTTCCGCACCAAACTTATAATCCAGAACATAAGTTTGGTGTATGCAGCAAAACTTCTGTTGATGCGGGATGGAGCAGTCTGGTAGCTCGTCGGGCTCATAACCCGAAGGTCGTTGGTTCAAATCCAGCTCCCGCTACCAATCAATCCTTTTTAAAGATGCAAACTTTAAAAGGCGGCTTAAGTTTCTTGAGCTGAGAAGAGTTATTTGTACGCTGATGCGGGATGGAGCAGTCTGGTAGCTCGTCGGGCTCATAACCCGAAGGTCGTTGGTTCAAATCCAGCTCCCGCTACCATTTTTAATGGTTGAGTAATATATTTCATGTTGGTTGAATCTGACGCTTGTTACTCATTCTTCAGCGATAAATAACGCCATATACAGGACATACGATTTTCATTGAAAATTGCGCATATTTTGTATATAATTTTTGCACGTTGATGCGGGATGGAGCAGTCTGGTAGCTCGTCGGGCTCATAACCCGAAGGTCGTTGGTTCAAATCCAGCTCCCGCTACCAAGTTTCTTAAGAGGCTCACAACAAGGTGGGCCTTTTTGCACAGTGGACATTGGTTTTTCTGTGTAATAATAGGGGCGATTTACGCCCTTTTTTATTGGCTATCGTGTAGTGTCGATATGAGCCGGATACGGCATAAACTCAAGTGTCATGTTTCACTACTACTATAGCTTGAATGAGACTGTAGTGGTCAGATCAGGCCATTGAATCGCACCCATATGACGAGAGTAAATGAAGCTATCAAATAAAACCCAGGCACTCCAGGACTTGATTGCACCCGCAGTTGCAGCCTGTGATGTAGATTTGTGGGGAATTGAATTCCTGCCACAAGGTAAACGCTCACTATTGCGTATTTATATCGACAAAGCGGTTGATGAAAATGCCGCACCGGTCCTGAATGAAGACGGTGAACTCGAGCAGGGTCGTGGTGTAGGCGTACAGGATTGTGTGCGCGTGACTCAGCAAGTGGGCGCCATTTTGGACGTTCATGATCCGATCTCAGGTGAATATGCACTCGAAGTGTCTTCCCCAGGTTGGGATCGTCCGTTTTTCCAGCTGGAACAGCTTCCTGCCTATATTGGCCAGACCATTGGCTTGCGTTTGATTAGCGCGGTAGAAAACCGTCGTAAATTCCAGGCGAAACTGGTGGCAGTTGACCTTGAAAATGAAACCATTCAGGTTGAAGTTGAAAAACAGCAAGTGCTGGAAATTGACAGCCATAATATCGATAAGGCCAATCTGGTTTATCAAGATTAATTCAATAAATAAGAATCTAAAATAGGTGACTTATGGCACGCGAAATTCTTACCGTCGTTGAAACGGTTAGTAACGAAAAAGGTGTAAGTCGTGAAGCAATCTTTGAGGCGCTAGAGCAGGCTCTTGTTGCTGCGACGAAAAAGAAATTTTACGAAGGCACAAATGCGGAAGAAGCACGTTTACGTGTAGAAATCGACCGTAAAACAGGTGACTACCGTACTTTCCGTCAATGGGAAGTGGTGGCGGATGAAGATCATGAAATGCCAGCATGTCAGGATGCGATTTCTGATGTCGATCCGGCGCAGTGGTCAATTGGTGACATTCGCGAACTTGAAGTGGAATCAATTGATTTCGGTCGTATTGCGGCGCAAATTGCCAAACAGGTAATTGTTCAGAAAATTCGTGAAGCAGAACGTGCACTCGTTGCCGATGCTTATGAAGCCAAAGTGGGCGAGCTGATTTACGGTGAAGTGAAAAAGCAGACCAAAGATGGCTTTATCATTGATTTAGGTGACAATGCCGAAGCGTATCTGGCACGTGAAGAAATGATTCCAAAGGAAATTCTGCGTCCAAAACAGCGCGTGAATGCCATTTTATTTAACGTCAACCGTGAAGGTCGTGGTGCGCAATTACTATTGTCACGTGCGAAACCTGAAATGCTGATGGCGTTAATGAAAAAAGAAATTCCTGAAATTTCTGAAGAAATCATTGAAATCAAGGCGGCTGCGCGTCAACCAGGCGTTCGTGCTAAGATTGCAGTGAAAACCAACGATCATCGTATTGATCCGGTTGGTGCATGTATTGGTATGCGTGGTACGCGTATCCAGGCAGTCCAGCAGGAACTTAATGGTGAACGTATTGATGTGGTGGTGTGGTCAGATGATCCGGCACAGTACATTGCCAGCGCTTTAGAGCCGGCTGATGTATCGAGTATCGTGATTGATGAAGATGCACGTACTGCTGACATTATTTTTGCCACCAGCGATCAATTGGCCCGTGCCATTGGTTCACAAGGTCAAAACGTACGTCTGGCATCTGAACTGACCGGTTATAAACTGGACATGATGCTGGAAGAAGAATATTACGCGCGTCAGCAAAATGAAGCGCAGCAATATCTGGATATGTTTGTATCGCGTTTGGACATTGCAGAGGACCTGGCGATGGCACTGGTTGAAATGGGCTTCACTTCACTGGAAGAGATTGCCTATGTACCAGTAGAAACATTTGATGAAATTGAGCTTGATGCCGAGCTGGTTGAATTATTGCAAAGTCGTGCCAAAGAAGTGGCTTTGGCAGATGCGTTAAAACAGCAAGAAAATATTCAGGATCCGAGTGACGAACTTCTGGCAATGGAAGGGATGACACAAGAGATCGCCTATGCGCTTGCTGCTCGTGGTGTAGTGACCGTTGATGACTTGGCAGACCAGGCCACCGACGATATCGCAGATATTGAAGGTCTAGGTGCTGACAAAGCGGGTCAACTCATTATGAAAGCACGCGAATCATGGTTTAACTAGGAGGTAATGTATGACGGACAAGACGATTAAAGAGTTAGCGCTCAGCGTAGGACGTCCAGTTGAGAAACTCCTGGAGCAGGTTCGTGATGCAGGTTTACCGCAACGTAAAGCTGACGACATTATTTCCACTGAACAACAAGATACCCTCGTGACCCACTTGAAAAAAGTACATGGTCAAGATGCGGGTAATGCAGGACAAATCACGTTGAAACGTAAAACTACCAGTACTGCTAAAGTGGCAAGTACGTCAGGTAAGGCGAAAACAATTAATGTAGAAGTGCGCAAGAAGCATACATTTGTCAAGCCAGACCCTGAGCAAATCAAAGCAGAAGCTTTGGCCAAAGCACAGGCTGAAGCAGAAGCCAAAGCAGCTGAACAGCAAGCCCGTGAACCGGCGAAGCCAAAAGCTGCGCCAGAAGCTGCCAGCAAAGGCGAATCTAAAGCCAAACAGGCCTTAGAAGCAATGCGTGCTGCTGCGAAACAGGAAACCGCCAAACAGGAAACTTCTAAAGCCGCTGTGGTGGTGAAGCGTAAATCAACCAACAAGCCAGTGGTGAAAGCCCAGGTTAAAGTGGTTGAAACGCCTGAGCAAAAACGCGCCCGTGAAGAACAGGCAGCACAGTTGAAAGCGACTGAAGAAGCTGCACGTCGTAAGGCAGCTGAAGAAGCGCAGCAACGTACCCTTGAGCAAATGCGTAAAATGGCATCGAAGTATTCATCTGATGATGCTGCACCGACCATTCGCGTAATTGATGATTCACCATTGGCCGCAGGTCTGGTGGGTCAGGCGTATGAAGATTCATTTGCCAAAGAAGACCGTGAAATCAAACGTGGTGGCGGAACCAAAGATACCCGTGGCCAGAAGAAAGGCGGCCGTCGTGGTGAAGAACAGTCATTCCGTGACAACTCGCATAAACGTGGTTTAAAAACCAGTCAGGCCAACAAGCATGGCTTTGAAAAACCGGTGAAAAAACAGGTTTATGATGTAGAAATTGGTGAAACCATTATTGTGGCTGACTTGGCTGCGAAAATGGCAATTAAAGTACGTGAAGTAATCAAGACCCTGATGAAGATGGGTGAGCTGGTCACACAAAACCAGGCCATTGATCAGGATACTGCGGTGCTTGTGGTTGAAGAAATGGGCCACAATCCGGTGCTGGTGTCTGAAACTGCGGCAGAAGACAACCTGCTGGAAGCGGCTGAAGAAGCACGTGGTGAGCAAACTACGCGTCCACCTGTTGTTACCATCATGGGTCACGTTGACCATGGTAAAACCTCGCTTCTTGACCGTATCCGCCGTGCTAAAGTGGCACAAGGCGAAGCCGGTGGTATTACCCAGCATATCGGTGCTTACCATGTGACAACAGACAAAGGTATCATCACCTTCCTAGATACTCCGGGTCACGCCGCGTTTACCGCGATGCGTTCACGTGGTGCCAAAGCGACTGATATCGTGGTGTTGGTGGTTGCAGCAGATGATGGCGTGATGCCACAAACTGCAGAAGCGATTGACCATGCGCGTGCAGCGGGTACGCCAATCATTGTTGCCATCAACAAGATGGACAAAGATTCAGCTGATCCAGACCGCGTACTGAACGAATTAACCACCAAGGAAATCGTGCCTGAAGAATGGGGCGGTGATGTTCCAGTCGCCAAAGTTTCCGCGCATACCGGTGCCGGCATTGACGAATTACTTGACCTGATTTCAATTCAAGCAGAAATGATGGAATTGAAAGCCTCTGAAGAAGGTGCAGCACAAGGTGTGGTGATTGAAGCACGTGTTGATAAAGGCCGTGGTGCAGTGACCTCGATTCTGGTTCAAAACGGTACCCTGAAAGTGGGTGACTTGGTACTTGCCGGTTCATCTTATGGCCGTGTACGTGCCATGACCGATGAAAACGGTAAACGCATCAAGTCTGCTGGTCCATCAATTCCAGTGGAAATTCTGGGTCTGCCAGAAGCGCCAATGGCGGGTGATGAAGTACTGGTGGTCAATGACGAGAAGAAAGCGCGTGAAGTTGCTGATGCGCGTATGGATCGTGAACGTCAGAAACGTCTTGAGCGTCAGTCTGCAATGCGTCTTGAGAACATCATGGCGTCTATGGGCAAGAAAGATGTGCCGATTGTGAACGTGGTACTGAAAACTGACGTACGTGGTACGCTGGAAGCATTGCACGTGGCACTGGCCGAGCTTTCAACGGATGAAGTGAAAGTCCGTGTGATTGGTTCAGGTGTCGGTGCGATCACTGAATCTGACGTAACGCTGGCTGAATCTTCAGAAGCGGTACTGCTGGGCTTTAACGTTCGTGCCGACAATACTGCACGTCAAAAAGCCGATGCTGACGGTATCGACATCCGTTACTACTCGATCATCTATCAATTGATTGATGACGTGAAAGATGCGATGAGCGGCAAACTGGCACCAGAACACCGTGAAACGATTCTGGGTGTGGCTGAAGTCCGTGAAGTATTCCACTCAAGCAAGTTCGGTGCAGCAGCAGGCTGTATGGTACTGGAAGGTACTTTACACCGTAACAAGCCGATTCGCGTATTACGTGATGATGTGGTGGTGTTCCAGGGTGAACTTGAATCTCTGCGTCGTTATAAAGACGTGGTGGAAGAAGTCCGTGCCGGTATGGAATGTGGTCTTGCAGTCAAAGGCTATAAAGACATCAAAGTACAAGACAAGATTGAAGTGTACGATGTCCAACTAATTAAACGGAGTCTTTAATGGCGGGTAGTCAGCGTCTTAAGCGAATGGCAGATACGGTACAACGCGAGTTGTCCGACCTGATCCGCCAGGAGCTGAAAGATCCACGTCTGGGTGGTCTGGTGACCATCTCGGCGGTGAAAGTCAGCCCAGATTTAGGCTATGCCGAAGTGTATGTGACCGTAATGGGTCGTGAACTTGGCGATGAGCAAAGTGAAGCGGCAAACAAGGAAACCCTGGATGTGCTTAACAAAGCCTCCGGTTTCCTACGCCATGAGCTGAGCCGTCGGATCAAGACCCGGATTACGCCGCGTTTGCGTTTCCATTACGACAAAACCAATGCCTACGGTAACTATATGTTTGGTCTGATTGCAGAAGCAGTAAAAGATTTACCAGCTGCCGATGCAAAAAAAGATGAAGAATAAGTAGGCCAGCAGGTCTATATAAAAAAGCCACCTTCGGGTGGCTTTTTTATGTCCTTCATAATTGCTTGACTTGCTTATCTTCCAGCAGAAACAAGCGCTTTAAGATTGCAATCAGGCAAGGGCAGGGCGGTTGAGACAGCACATAAAAAACCTGACCAGGAACAATCCGGGTCAGGTTTTTTTAGAAGATGACGCGAAGACTTATTCGTCTTTAGAGGGTTTGATTCTGCCCAGTGGTTCACGATCTGTAAAGGCGCGGCGACGGCTACGCTGCCATGGTAGCGGACGTTCCAGGGTTTCTGAGACTTCACCACTCATCGAGCGCAGACGTAAATGCAGGGCTGCCTGTGCCATCAGGTTGGCCGATACCGGCGCGGTAATAAAGGCAAACAGGGTAATCAGCACTTCGGCAAAACCGAAGCGACCCAGATAAGCTGAATAAATAATGGCAGCAATCAGGAAGCTGCCCAGACCTAAGGTACTGGACTTGGTCGGGGCATGCAGGCGCATAAACAGGTCCGGCAGACGAATCATGCCAATCCCGCCAACCAGCATAAAGAAGGTGCCGATTAACAGGAAAATTGAGACCAGGATTTCCATCATCAGTTGCATGCTGTTCTCCTAATCAATCACGTGGCCAGAGGTGAAGTAACGGGCCAGGGCAGCGGTTGAAACAAAGCCCAGCATCGCCACCAGTAATGCACCTTCAAACAGTGAAGTGCTGGTCCAGTAAATACCCAGTACTACAATCAGGCAGGTCGCATTTAAGAACAGGGTATCTAGCGCCAGCAGACGGTCGACAATTGACGGTCCCATAATCAGACGAATCAGGCACATAAACATCGAGCCGGCAATGGCAATCAGGCAGATGCCAATCGCATAAGGCAATATCATCATGAGGCCACTCCTGTCTTGACGTTAAAGATTTCAATCAGCGGCTGTTCATAACGGCTCTTGATCAGGGCAATTTCAGCTTCTTCATCATCGGTACTTAAGGCATGCACCAGAATATCGCCACGGTCCTGGTCAATACCGGCCGTGACCGTCCCTGGCGTGGTGGTAATGATCATCGCCAGCAAGGTATTGACCTGTTCATGCTCGGTCTCCAGCGGTACACGGAACCATTTCGGATGCAGCGCATCGGTGGGTCCCAGCACCTGTTTGGCGACGCGGATATTGGACAGGATAATATCCCAGACCACCACCCAGAACAGTTTAAAGGCTGGCACCCAGTGGATATTCGGGGTGCGGGCAATAAACGGTTTGACCATCAGTGGAATCAGGATACTCAGGATCAATGCCATCAGCAGATTGCCGGCAGAAACACTATGTGCCAGTAACAACCAGCTAATGGCCACAATCACCGAAACAAAGGGATGTGGCAGCCAGATATCCCAAAACGATGTCTTTTGCATAGTTATGGCTCCATAGGTTTAAGTTGTGGCAGGTCGTTGCTTGCGGCGTCCTGCTCAATCTGCTGATTGATCTGACGTTGTTTATAGTCCGAAATATGCTCACCTTCCAGTGTATTTGGACTGATTACATACGGAATCAGCTTGGCATTCGGGTCCGGTTTTTCACCACTGTATTTGGTTTCTGGCAAATAGTTTGGATCATAAGGCTGGACGCTAATCACCTGGCCGGTTTCATCCTGCTTTAACACCGCCATTTCATACAGACGGTTGTTCTGCATTTGTTGGGCCGTGCTAAAGGCATAACGCTGGATTGGATTAGCAAAAACCACATAAGCCACCAGTGCTGCCAATAACAGGTAAATGGCCTTATCATTGCCTTTCGGGGCCTTGGCTGGCAGGGCCTGGTAGCTGTGATAGGCGTCATTGTCCGGATCATCTTCCGGACGCGATGCGCGCCAGAACAGGATAAAGCCAACCCGGGTCAGGGCCAGAATACTGAGTAAACCAACTAGCAGCACCACGGCAATAATAATGCCCTGATAAGGCGCATCAGCCGTGGCCTGTAACAAGAATACTTTACCGAGGAAGCCACTAAAAGGCGGCAGGCCGGCAATCATCAGTGCAATCAGCAGATAGGTAATTGACATCACTTTATGCTGTTTCATTTGCGGGGCGATATTAAAGTGATCCTTAAATTCACCGCGCTGCGCCGTGACCCAGCCGCAGAACAGATAGAAGGCAGCGGCAATTAAGGTACTGTGTACCAGATAATACAACGCTGCCGTCCAGGCCTGGGTGCTAAACAGGGCAATCGCAATCAGGATGGTCCCAATCGACGACAGCATCATAAAGCCGACAAAACGACGTAAGCGTTCTGCCCCAATCGCGCCAATGACGCCATACAGTGAGGTAATCAGGCCAATTGGCAATAACCAGTTGCTGAGAATTTTCTGGCTCAGTTCATCATCAAAGACCGTCCCATTGACCCTTAAAATCGCATAAATCCCGACCTTAGTCATAATGGTAAAAATCGCCGCCACAGGGGTAGCTGCTACGGCATAGGTTTTCGGTAACCAGAAGCCGACCGGCAGCATCGCCGCTTTAATCCCGAACACAATAAACAGGATCAAGCCGCCGACCACCGCCAGACGATGCTGATCTTCTGCCAGCGTCGGTATTAAACGCGCCACATCGGCCATGTTAAGGCTGCCAACACTGCCGTAAATCATGCCCAGACCAATCAGGAACAGTGCTGAAGCCAGCAGGTTGATGGTGACATAATGCACCCCAAGCTGAAAGCGCGGTTTGCCCTGACTGTGCAGCAAGAGTACATATGAAGCCAGCAGTAGCACTTCAAAAAATACGAACAGGTTAAATAAATCGCCGGTGAGGAAAGCCCCGCACAAGCCCATCATCAGGAAATGGAACATGGCATGGAAGTAGCGGCCACGTTCATCCCATTGCTGGCAGGCGAACCACAGCACTGGCAAGGCCAGACCATAAGTCAGCACCAGCATTAGCGCAGACAGCTGATCCAGCACCAGTACAATCCCGAATGGAGCTGACCATTCGGACAGGTTGTAGACGGTAATCTGGCCGGTTTTGGCCAGCATCAGATAGCTGATCGCCAAGCCCAGTCCGAGAATAGTCGAAATCAGGCTGATGCCACGACGCCACGGCTGGCGCCAGTCATACGACAGCGAACCCGAACCCGGGTTGCCCAGCAGCACCAGAATAAAACCGGTAAAAGCCGGCAGCAGGATGCTGAGAATAGGAGTGTGTTGCGCCCAGAATTGGATAAAGTCATGCATTATGGCTCATCCTCACGTGGGTCAAGTAAAGCAGGATCATCTTTGGCATCCACATGGTCGGTTCCCGATTCATAACGGCTGCGTAAGGCCAGCTGCACCACAAAGGCAGTGGTGGCAAAGCCAATTACAATAGCAGTCAGCACCAGTGCTTGCGGTAAAGGGTCGGAGGATTGCGCCGCCGTGGTTAAAATGGCCGGCGCATTCAGCTGAATCCGCCCCATGGCGAACAGGAAAATATTGACTGCATAACCAATCATGGCCAGGCCCAGTACCACCGGAAAGGTACGTGCCCTTAAGATCAGGTACACGCCGGTGGCGACCAGTAAACCTACAGAGGTTGCGACTAAAAATTCGATACTAATCATGCTTACCCCCGAGGAATTGGACCAGACATACTGGAGTGACGCGAGTCGCCCAGCACGGAAATCAGCAACATGGTTGCCCCGACAACGGTAACGTAAACTCCAACATCAAACAGTGCCGCTGAAGCCAAATGCAGTTCACCAATCACCGGCGGATTGACATAAATATGTGCACTGGTCAGGAATGGACGGCCCCAGAACCAGGCTGCAATCCCGGTCAGGCCGGCAATGGTCAGACCGGAACCAATCCAGATTTCATATAAACGTCCGGATTTGGCTTTCAGCATTTGCTCGGTTTGGTCCTGACCAATGGCAATGTACTGAATGATCAGTGCCATTGATGTGACCAGTCCGGCAATAAAGCCACCGCCTGGCAGGTTGTGCCCGCGCAGGAAAATATACAGGCTGACTACTAGGGCCACCGGTAAAATCCAGGAAGCGGTCATGCGCAGCATCAGTGGAGATGGGTTAAAACGATAGGTCAGGCCCTGCGTCATGGTGGTGCCGTGGGCACGCATACCATCCATCAGGCACAAGGCACCAATGGCAGCAATACCGAGCACGGTAATTTCGCCGAAGGTATCGAAGCCACGGAAGTCGACCAGAATCACGTTGACCACGTTGGTGCCGCCGGCCAGTGGAATTGACTGCTGATTAAAGAACCATGAAATCGAGTTGTGATCACGGGTCATGATTAACCAGGCCAGCCAGCTAATGCCAGCACCGGCCAGAATTGCAACCCCGGCATCGCGCCAGCGGCGGGTGCTGCTTGATTCATACGGGGTTAATTGTGGCAGCAGCGACAGGCTCATCAGTAACAGCACGGTGGTCACCACATCGACGGTAATCTGGGTTTGGGCCAGATCCGGAGCCGACAGGGTTACAAAGATCATGGTTACCACCAGACCGACGGCGCCACTGATCAGGACAGCTTTAATCCGTTCATGATGGAACCACAGCATCATCCAGCAGGCACTGAATAACAGCAGCCACAAGACAATGGCAATTGCAGGTGCCTGGGTCAGCTCACGCGTACCGGTACCAATCCCCTGATTCAGCAGCGGCACCGACACCAGTGCAATGGTAAACACCAGAATCCAGAACAGATAACTTTGTAGGGAGCCGTTTTCGGTCAGGCGTTTAAAGCGGCGCGAGTTCAGCAATAGGCCTTTTAAGAACAGGTCAAATAACACCCGTCCCTGTAAGCGGCCCAATGCCGGATCAAGATCAATCTCGCGGATACGGCCGCCTTTGGCCAGGGCAAAATACATCACCAGACCGCCCACCAGCGCAATCACACTCATTAGCAATGGCAGGTTAAAGCCGTGCCAGATGGCCAGATGGGTGCCTTCAAAATTCATCAGCTGGGTACTGGCACGGGTGGTGCTATTGACCAGATGCTCAACCAGCAGGGCAGGGAACAGGCCGACCGCAATACATAAAATCGCCAGAATCAGGGCCGGTGCGCGCATGCCCATTGGCGGCTCATGTGCATCTTTATTGGGTACGTCTTTGCCAATCGGGCCATCGAAGAACACGCCATGCACTAAACGTACTGAATAGGCCACGGCAAAAATACCGGCCAGTGTCGCGACAATTGCCGAGATCACCACCACCGGTCCGCTTAAATTGGCCAACAGTTCGGTAAAGAACATTTCTTTGGACAGGAAGCCGTTGAACAGCGGCACACCCGCCATCGACGCAGCCGTAATCATGGTTAGCGTACCGGTAAACGGTAACAGCTGCCATAAGCCACTCAGTTTGCGTAAATCACGGGTGCCGGATTCATGGTCAATAATCCCGGCAATCATGAACAGCGCCGCTTTAAAGGTGGCGTGGTTGATAATATGGAAAATGGCTGCAGCCACGGCCAGCGGAGAACCAATCCCGAGCAGGCAGACAATCAGGCCCAAATGGCTGATGGTGGAATAGGCCAGCAGACCTTTCAGATCTTCTTTGAAAATGGCAAAGAAAGCCGCGATACACAGGGTAAACAGACCAACAAAGGTCACCAGATTATGGTACAGCGCTGCGCCGGCAAAAATTGGCAGCAGACGTGCCAGCAGGAAAATCCCGGCTTTCACCATGGTCGCGGAGTGCAGATAGGCCGATACCGGCGTTGGTGCCGCCATGGCATTCGGCAACCAGAAATGGAATGGGAACTGGGCACTTTTGGTAAAGGCGCCGAGTAAAATCAGCAATAAACTGGGTACAAACAGCGCATGGCTTTGAATCTGATCGGTCATGGTCAGAATCTGGTCTAGCTCATAGGTGCCGGTGATCTGTCCGAGCAGGACAAAACCACCGAGCATAGCCAAGCCACCCATGCCGGTAATGGTCAGGGCCATACGTGAACCGCGTTGAGCTGCTTGATAATTGCTCCAGTAACCGACCAGCAGGAACGAGGAAATACTGGTCAGTTCCCAGAACACCAGCAGGATAATCAGGTTATTCGACAATGAAATCCCGAGCATGGCTGCCATAAACAGCATGAGCAGGAGATACAGTTTGCTGAGGGAGTTTTTGGGGCTTAAATAATAATAAGCATAAATAAAGATGAGGGTACCGATACCGGTAATCAGCAAAGAAAATAATAAACCTAAAGCATCCAGGCGAAAGCTTAAATCAATCCCTAACTGGGGTAGCCACGACCATGACTGAATGATGGTGGCGCCATTAAAGACATCCTTTGCTTGAGTCAGTAACAGGATCAGACTGCTTAAACTGACTCCTATCGCCCCTAAAGCCGTTACCCCGCGCGAGAATTGCTTCAGCCACGAGACAAGGGTTGTGCCAAGTACCAGCGGTAGCAATATAATAATCGATAGCACACTCGTATCCATTGTCTTGATAGGTTCAAAACCTAAGGGTGAATCTTATCTTTCAAGGATTACAGGAATGCAAGGAGCAGTCCAAAATACTCAATCTTGAAAGCCGAAAAATAGAATTATGGCTAAATAAACAAGTTGTGTTGCGCAACTTGAGAAACTTATAGCAAATCGGATTTTACTATAAAAATATAAATCTGATTGATTTTATTACATGAATAAAACAACATCAATTTGTTTTTGCGCACACGGCAGATATTATACGCCGCCGAACTTTTTTCAGGATGAAATTGTTAGATCAGACCGGATTTTTTCGGCTGATTTTCCGATATTCCCCTCTATTCAAAGCCGTATTTAAGGCAACGGATGCGGGGTCGAGGTGTCATCATCATTTTGCAGCCGTTTCAGCAAGGCTTCCTGCTGTTCGGCACTCAGTTGCTGCTGAATCTGCTGATAGATGTCATCTACGCTGGTGGGCTCCTGTACCGCTTCACTCAGGCTTTCATCGCTGCTGCTGACTTCAGTCTGCATAAACTGGGCATAAATGGCGTCGAGCTGTTCCTGCACCGGTTGCAGATGAATTGGATGCAATTGCTGCTGATCCAGCCTTAAACATTGATAGTCTTCGGCATTTTCCAAGAGTGCCGTGCGGTTACCGGTGGCAATAATCTGCAGTGCCGGAAAAGCCTGATGCAAACGTGCCAGAATTACCGAGGCCATATCCTGATCAAGCTGATGATCAACCTGATCAATCAGCAGAATGCCGTCGCCTTCTAGAGTCGGATACAGACTATAGGGATTGAGCAGACATAAACGCCGCACAATATCTCCGACCAGTGCAATCCAGTTGCGGATACTGTTGGACAGCTGCTGATACAGCTGGGTTTTGCCCTGATAGGTGACCATTAATTGCAGTTTTGGATGATATTGTAGATAAATCTGGCTCAGTTCTGGCAGTACAATCTGTAGTGCATCGCGCAGGGCCTGCAGACTTGGCGCGTGCATCTGGGCATGTGCCTGCATCAGTTTGTCACGCCGTGGAGGTTCTGCGTCGGGATGCTGCGGATGTAATAACTGTTCAATCAGCTGGGCGCTCTGGGCGTTTTCAATATCGGAAATTTCCCGGAACCACTCAAAAAAACGTGTAAAGGTGGTGAAGGGGATGGCAGAAATTTCATAGGCATGTGCAGCCTGAAAAATCAGCGGATTGTTTTTACTCAGCAGATTGACTTCATTGACAAAACGTTCGGCCGGATAATAGGCAATTAATGGCAGGCCTTGTAGCGGGTCCTGTTTTACCGCCTGCTGGTACAGGCTGACCATTTTTTCTAGTTTCTGGGTTTCAGCCTTGCTGACCCCGACGCCGTTGCTGTTCAGGGTTTTGTACAGCTGCCAGTCGCAGCACTGACGGTCCTGCTGCTGGGCATCGCTGCTTTCCGGCAGGCTGCCAATGTCTTTGGGAAAACACACGCACAGATCAATTTTGGACTGCAGCCGGGTGTGCATAATGTCCTGATCAAGCATGACCAGTCCCGAGGTGCGTAAATCTTTATAACGGGCAGCAAACCAGGTCAGTGCCTGATAGGTGAAGCGCAGTAGCGAGGTTTTACCGGAACTCTGATTGCCCAGAATTAAGGCCACAGGCTGTTGCTGCGGATGCAGTTGCAGCTGAAGGTCGGTAAAGTGGGTGATGTGCTTGAACTGGACAGACTGAATTTTCATGGGTCACCTGCATGCTTTAACCCACCGCCTTACGCAAGGACACCGGCATCTGCTGTTTCAGCTGTTGCACCAGATCGTAAATATGATGGATATTTAAGCTTACTTTAGCACGTGTGCAGGCCACGTACAGTAATCGTAACTCTTCATCACTAATTTTATGATCACGTTCATTGACCTTGAACTGATAGTCATCTTCCAGATGCACGCGGTCCCATTCCAGCCCTTTGGCTTTGTGCGCGGTTGAAATAATATAGTCGGCCTGCCCAATCGGGGTGATTTTGGCCAGCGCCTTTTTCAGCGGATCGGTACCATGATCATCCACCAGTTTTACCAGCGGCTTAATGTCGCTGCCTTCATTGGTTTCGCAATATTCATGTACATCGTGCCAGGAGTTAAACCAGGCCAGTTCCGGCACATCGGTGACGCGGCGGCCCTGTTTCAGCATACTGGCAGCATCGACAAAACGGTTCAGTTTGACATGGTCGGCCTGCAGGCTGACCTTGTCACCATGTACCAGACCGGCCAGCAGCAATTCCATCGCCCGGGCATTGGTGCGGCATAAAATCGCATCGCGCTGTTTGGTATGCGGCTTGTTCACCACTTTGGAATGTAAATCCGGGTTGCCGAGCAGCGGCACGGTTTCATTTAAGCCGCCGAGAATGGCATTGGCGGTCATGGCGATGTCCGGACCAAAACGGAATGAGGTGGTTAAGCGCGACTCCGGCAAAGGCAGTTGCTGCATGGCGTTGATGGCACCGCGCCAGGCATAAATTTGCTGATGGGCATCGCCCACATAAATCACCTGGGTGTTACGCTGTTTGAGCAGAATCCCCAGCATTAGCGGGTCGGCATCTTGCGCTTCATCAAACAGCACATAATCGGCCGGAATATTCGGTTCCGACAGCGCCCACAGTTTCAGGTAAATATCATGACCGATTCCGGCCTGATGGTTCGGATCAATTGATTCCAGCCAGCGCCGTTCCACTGCCGGATACAAATGTTTTTGCAGCAGCTCGGCATCATCAGGGTGCAGCCAGTTCGGTGCCTGAATATGCCGTGGTGCCGGATATTGCGAGCTGGTCGAGCAGAAATAGCCAACGGCATTGGCCACCAGACTGGCCAGCCGTGAAGGCATCAGCACATATTTTTCATAGCGGCCACCCATCATCCGGCGCAGGGTAATCGGTTCGAGACGATATTCCTTGGCAATAAAACTCGGACTCAGGCGCGGCAGGCGCAGTTTGTCGGTGACTCCACGTGGAACACTACGAAAGGCCAGCGAGTGAAAGGTGCGACAATCGACATTGCGATGAAACTTGTGTTGCGCTTCTGCGGCAATGGATTTGTTAAAGGCCAGATACATGCCACGCCGCTCCGGCATGGCTTCACTGATCATCTGCAAGGTGGTGGTTTTCCCTGTGCCGGCATAGGCAATCACCTTGAAGGATTTGCCCAGACGTGCGTTATCAATGGCAGTGGCCTGCTCATAGGTGGCGGTCGGTTTCTTCAGCTCAGACACAGGGCGACAGCTTAAGCCTGAGTACGGTTGGCTTTTTCCACCAGACCGGATAAGCCCTGACGGCGTGCCAGTTCATTCAGAATCAGTTGCGGGTCCAGATTGAAATAGCCGAGCATGACCAGGCTGTGGAACCATAAGTCAGCCACTTCATAGATCAGGTCATTTTTATTGTCTTCATAAGCTGCAGCCTGATATTCCTTGGCTGCCAGAATAGTTTCTACGCTTTCTTCACCAACTTTTTCCAGAATCTTGTTCAGGCCTTTGTGATACAGCTTGGCCACATACGAAGAATCCGGATCGGCGGCTTTACGTTCAGCCATCATTTTGCCTAAATAGCTCAGAATTTCGACCTGTTCAGATTGCGCAGTGGAGGCATTCATGGCCAAGGTGTGCGGATTGCTGGACTTCTCGCCATAAATCGCATTCGGGTCTTTCAGCTGCGCATCAACAATTTCCCAGCCATTCGGAGTCAGTTTGCGATAGAAGCAGGATTCACGGCCAGTATGGCAGGCAATGCCGCCATGCTGTTCAATTTGCAGGATAATCACATCAGCATCGCAGTCCAGACGGATTTCATGCACCGTCTGGAAGTGACCGGATTCTTCACCTTTGTGCCAGAGTTTGTTGCGTGAACGGGAAAAATACACCGCCTGATTTTTTTCTGCGGTTAAGGCCAGCGCTTCGCGGTTCATCCAGGCCACCATCAACACCCGACCGGTTTGATGATGCTGTGCAATGGCTGGCACTAATCCCTGTTCGTTAAATTTTACTTCATCGAGCCATTGCAAGTTATTCATGAGTATGTCACCAAAATTTGTTCAGAAAAACGAGATTTACGCCAGTGCGCAAACGCTATAGTGTACGGTATCTGACCGGTTTGCAGGAAAAAATCTTTGCCTATTTTTGCTCAGGATGTTACCACTCTAACATTCATTTATCGTCCTGCTTAAAGCGGCTGTAACACCTCTGGTAAACACTGCTTTTCAACCAGTTCTAAAAATTCATCGCCCAGGCGCTGACTTTCCGCAATACATTGTTTCCAGAGCTGAATACGCTGTGCCTGATCCATGCCTTTTAAATTAAAGTCTTTACGGTCGGGTAGGCGGCCCAAGGGTAAAGACTGTAAATATTCGGCTGATGGTGAAATCAGCAGGGTTCGTGCATGATTGTCCGGATTGGCTTTGCGGTGTTTCAGCATTTTGTCGAACCAGCCTGGGGTAATGCTATCGGTAAAATGCGGATACAGCACCAGTCCCTGACTCTGAAACGGCAGGTCAATATGATAGTCAATCAGGCCGCCATCGCGGTAGCTGCCCGGCGCTTCCGGAATATCCCGAATTGCGGACATCACGCCCGGAATTGAGGCCGAAGCCATCAGCCAGCTGGTGACATTGTCCGGCGTTAGCGCATGATAATGGGTAAAGAAATCATCCTGCACCTGAAACTGGTTGCCTTGAGCTGGCTGGCTGATCACGCGCTGCATAAACAGGCGGTTGTGTTTGCGCGCCAGTGCATTGCCGCTGACAATACCAGCCACCGAGGCCAGTAGGGCCAGTGCACGGTCACTCTGGAAAATGTGCTGCGCTTTTACCGAGAGCACGGTCAGATGATAATCCGGATGATCGACCAGCTGCTGTGCCTTGCCATCGACCAGATTCAACAGCATATCGCGGCAGACATGACTGACGTCCTGCCGTGACATTTTTTTATGAAAGCTCAGATTGGTATATAAGTCTGCCAGCCGTTCGGTACCTGCTTTGGCGCCCCAGGCCAGAATGCTGGCAAAACGCCAGCTGCCAATTGAAGAACCAATCAGGGTGCGGCGCTGCGCTGACTGCGGCAAAAACTCGCCAAAAATGGCCTGATCCAGTCCCTGAATACCAATACCTTTTGGACCACCGGCAGCACCCGGAATCATATCGACCTGATCGGGTTGTAGGCCCTGCTCGGCAATCAGCTGCCGGGCCAGATGACCGGCACGAAGGGTGAGGGCAGGTGGACGTTTTTGCAGAATCTGGATCATGGTCACTGGCCTAAAATAAACAGTTGTCTGTATTTTAGGCCAGTGACCAAGGCTCACAAGGGCAGGAATGTTCACTCTCTGACTGCTCAGTCATCCGGTATGTTATCTGCAATTGCAGGCCATAAAAAAACCGGTCATGTGACCGGTTTAAATAATGGAGGAATATAAGGATTCAGGAAACTTGCCCATTTCGCCTTATTTGGCCACGCGCCAGACTGCTAGAATACTGGCCAGCACAATCAGAATGACTGAGACAAACCACGGTGAAATAATCGCAATCGACAGCAGAATCGCCATTACGCTGCCAAAGATCCAGCTGCGTTTTTGCTGATGTTCCATTTGCAGACGCATGCTTTGCAGTTCATTCAGCTGTTTGGCATGCCAGGCCGACTGGTTTTTCAGGCCGTTTAAGCTGTCGATCATCAGGGTCGGTAAATCCTGCGCACCCAACAGTAGGTCCGGAATTTTTTGTCCCAGCTCTTTCAGGTTTTTCTGCGGATTCATTTGTGCCTTGACCCAATCGGTGAGGATTGGTTTGGCCAGACTCCAGATGTCCAGTTCTGGATACAGATCGGTGCCTAGACCTTCAACATGCACCAGCGTTTTGAGCAGCAGCATTAACTGTGGAGGAATTTCCAGATGGAAACGGCGGGCAATATCCATCACTTCAATCAGAATGCCGGCAAAGTCCAGCTCATGCATGGGTTTGGAGACCATCGGTCCTACCGTACGGCGCATTTCACGTGCCAAAGCATCCTGATCGGTGCCCGGTGGAATCCAGCCGGCCTGATGCACAATCTGGATCAGCTGCATAAAGTCGCTGTTCATGACTGCCAGTAACATGCGCGCTACGGTCATCTGATCGTGCTTGGACAGCTCGCCCATAATCGCGCAGTCCAGCGCAATAAAGCGCGGGTTTTGCGGATTGATGGTTTCTACAAACACATTGCCCGGGTGCATGTCGGCATGGAAGAAGTTGTCGCGGAACACCTGGGTAAAGAAGATGGTCAGGCCTTTTTGCGCCAGATCGGCGCGGTCCATACCCAAGCGGTCAAAGGTGGCCACATCGGAAATTGGTACCCCGGTAATCCGCTCGGCCACCATCACATCTTTGCTGTCCATATACACTTCCGGCACATACATCATGCTGGAGCCGGTGAAGTAATGACGCATACGGCGGGTATTATCGGCTTCTAAGGTCAGATCGAGTTCTTTCAGGATAATCTGGCGATAGTCCTGAATAATTTCGGATAAATGCAGCGCGCGTGCCGCTTCAAGACGTTTTTCCAGAAAATGGCCGAGCCATTCCAGAATTTCAAAATCCTGCAGAATCTGCTGGCGGATATTCGGACGGGTGACTTTGACCACCACTTCGCGGCCATCGTGCAGGGCAGCGGTATGCACCTGGGCAATTGAAGCAGCTGCCAGCGGCTGTTCATCAAAACGCGCGAACAGGGTGTTGACATCGGCCTTTAAGGATTCCTGAATCCGCATTTGCGCGACATCGGAACCAAAGGGTTTGACCCGGTCCTGCAATAAGACCAGCTGCTGTAATACTTCAGGTGGAATCAGGTCACGACGGGTCGATAACAGCTGACCGAGTTTAATCGCCAGCGGTCCCATATCTTCCAGCGCCTGTTTCAGCTTGAGCGGATTTTTCCGTTTCTTACTGGACCAGGCCGCCGGATGCATCCGGATCAGACTCAGAATATGGCGGGCTTTTTCTGGTAATTCTTCCGCAGGGAACAACGTGTCGAGTCTATAGTGCGCAGCAATACGCCAAAGTTCGATTAAACGTGAAACGTGCGGAATCATAAATCTCTTTACCTAGTCGTGTGAATCTGGAGTGTCTTCAAGCTGCTTGCGGAGCTGTTGAATCTTGGCCTCTACGCGGTCGATATTCTGGTTCAGGATGCGGGTATCCTGTTGCAGATCATCCATTTGCCAGCGCGGTGCAAACAGGCCGGAATCTTCTTTCAGGGCATCTTCGGCGAAAAACAGCTGGCTTTGCAAGGTTTTTTTCAGCTGCTTGGGCGCCAGCTGGATTTTACCCAGCTCATGTGCCAGTGTCGGGCCAACCCATGGCGACAGATGCGCGGCCAGATCGGGTTCGGCCTGCTCGATAATACGCTGGATGTCCTGTAGCAGCTTATAGTCGCCTTGTACCGGAATGGTGCCGACATCATCGGCCAGCAGCAGTTTCAGCAGTTCCACCACATTCTTGACCTGCAAGGTGGCGGTGGCTTCACTGAGCTGCTGTTCGCGCTCAAACGGGCGCTGCTCGAAAATAGACGGTTGGGTTGCCTGTCCGGTAACGGTCGGCTCCAGACGCACCTTGTTTTCATCAAAAAATACATCTACCGACAGTTGCGGCGCATCCATCACCACGCGCAGGGTTTTGCCCTGTAGCTGGTTCAGCTGGATGCGGGTAATCGCATCCAGATTAATGACATGATGGATGCATCGTTCAACGGCACCTAAGGCCAGAATCGACCACATAGCAGTGTCCTTTTCGGAATTAGAGTTTAAAACCGCGGTGCACCGCCACAATACCACCGGTCAGGTTGTTGTAGTCACAGTTCTGGAAGCCGGCATTTTCCATCATGCCTTTCAGGGTGCGCTGGTCTGGGTGCATACGGATTGATTCCGCCAGATATTTATAGCTTTCAGAATCATTCGCCACCAGTTTGCCCATGATTGGCAGTGCAGTGAACGAGTACAGGTCGTACAGTTTCGAGAACGGTTCAAATACCGGTTTTGAGAATTCCAGAATCAGTAAACGGCCACCTGGCTTAAGCACGCGGTACATGGCTTGCAGTGCAGCATCTTTATCGGTTACGTTACGTAAACCGAAAGAAATGGTCACCAGGTCAAAGCTGTTGTCAGCAAAAGGTTCAAGTGTTTCAGCATTGGCCAGAACGAAATCGACATTGGTACAACCAGCATCAATCAGACGGTCACGACCGACATTCAGCATCGATTCGTTAATATCTGAAAGGACCACATGGCCGCTTGGACCAACTTCACGGCTAAAAACTTTGGCCAGATCACCGGTACCGCCCGCAATATCCAGTACGTGCTGGCCACGACGCACACCCGACATGTTAATCGCAAAGCGTTTCCATAAACGGTGAATACCAAAAGACATCAGGTCATTCATGATGTCGTATTTGTTGGCCACCGAATGAAATACTTCCGCCACTTTCTGGGCTTTTTCTTCGCTGTTTACGGTCTGGTAGCCAAAATGTGTGGTCGCACCGACATTACCGGTATTGGCGCCACGTGGCAGGTTGTATTTTGGAATGCTGCCTGTTACCGGGGTGTCAGTCAGGCGCTGCTCTAGAGACTGCTGCTGACCTTGTGGTGCACCTTCCGGTAATGGCGAGGTTAAGAATGGGCTCACTTTGTCTGTGTTGGTTGCCGTTTCTGGATGGGTAGGCTTTTGCTCTTCATTAGACATAGTGTCACTCCTAACATGAAAATCGGGTTGATGTGGCAGTGCAAGCATGATGACAGATTCTTAGGCGTTGTACAGTCATCGGCCTGCAATTGTCAGGAATATAATACAGAAAATTGAATTGTTATCCTGATGAACGTGAATGCATATTCGTTTTACTGCTGTTTTTGTACCAAATTTTGGCCATCACATGCAAAAAATTATGTGGCTTTATTGAAAGGGCTGCGGATCTCCCCGATGCACTTTGTCAATAATCTGGCGTTCAACTGCGGTAAATTCGCGGACAAATTTTTCTGCAGATTTCAGCGGTTTCATGGCCACAAAACCATCTTGCATAAACTCGTACATGATATCGAAATTATATTTATGCGCGGCGCCTTTACACATTTTAAAGGCGGTATAAACCATAAAGGAGCGCATGTATTTGTCCAGGCTTTTGCCCAGTTCATCCAGCATGTCCAGCTGTTTTAAACGCGCGCTGCCCTGATCGAGCTTTAAATAGGTCAGGCGCATCATCTCGTCGGTCAATGGCGTCTGCGCCGGATAATCCTTTAACAGCTGAATGGCAACCTGTTCATCCAGCTGCACCGCTAAAATGGCCAGGGCCACCCCGGAGGTGCCGGTTTTAATGGCATTTTCCGGAATCAGTTTTTCTGCTTTATGTGCGTATTTGGTCAGGCGCGCAATCTGTCCGGCCAGCGCATCAAAATCGGGGCCGCCGTATAAACGGTTCAGAAAATATTCGGCCATCAGTACATTATTTTTTTCGGCAAAATGCGGGGCATGGGTGCGTTGCATGCGCTGTTTCTGCCACAGCTGCACTTCCTGCAAACGTGTGAAAATTTCCGGCTGGCGATGATATTCAAATTGATTATAAAGTTCTAAAAGGTCATCTAAAACCGCAAGTTTGGACATGGAGCGTCTCAATTGTTTTGACTTAAGCGGCATTCTAAAGCCAGTTACATGCACAGGCCATGACAAATTGGTGACAGATTCAGGATCATCGGGTCAGTTTGCACTAGAAATAGACAAAATCAGACAGACGCGCTATACAAAATCATCAGCCGCCCGGCCAGCAGGCTGGTTATACTGAACGGAACAATAAAACAAGAGTGTGTGCCTATGACCGAGCAGAACCCGCAAACAGAATTTCAGTTAATGGATGAAGATCAGCTGTCTGTCGAGCTGATTGAAGCACAATATGCCCTAAAAGACAGCCGCGGTCAGAGCAATGCCAAAAGTCTGGTGATTCTGGTCAGCGGCATTGAGCTGGCTGGCAAAGGCGAGGCGGTGAAACAGCTGCGTGAATGGGTCGATCCGCGTTATTTGCATGTGAAGGCCGATGCCGCACACCTGTTTGATTTCAAAACCAGTTTCTGGCAGCCCTATGCCCGTTTTATTCCGGCCGAAGGGCAGATCATGATTCTGTTTGGCAACTGGTATAGCGATCTGCTCAGCAGTGCCACCCATGTCTCGAAGCCTTTTGATGACAGCCTGTTTGATGAGTATGTGCAGCGTTTTCGGGCCTTTGAACAGGATTTAAAAAACAACCAGGTCGATGTGGTCAAGATCTGGTTTGACCTGTCCTGGAAAACCCTGCAAAAACGCCTGAACGAGATGGACCCGAGCGAAGTGCGCTGGCATAAGATGAATGGCCTCGACTGGCGCAACAAGAAACAGTACGACACCTTGCAAAAGCTGCGCCAGCGTTTTACCGATGACTGGATTATTATTGATGGTGAAGATGAGCAGCTGCGTGACCAGCAGTTTGCCCAGCATGTATTACAGGCTTTTAAAGATTGCCCGGAGCATCCGAAAACTGTTGAGCAGAGCTGGCAGCAGGCGCCCATTCCTGAGGCCTTGCTCAATCCGGACAATGCCGCGCTGGAGGAGGGCGACTATAAAGCCGAACTCAAAAAACTTAGCCGCAAAGTGGCCGATGCCTTGCGTTTTGATGACCGCAATGTGGTGATTGTGTTTGAAGGGATGGATGCCGCCGGTAAAGGCGGTGCAATTAAACGGATTGTGAAAAAGCTGGATCCGCGTGAATACGAAATTTATACCATTGGCGCACCAGAAAAATATGAATTACGCCGGCCTTATTTATGGCGTTTTTGGACCAAGCTGCAACCAGAAGAAAAAATCTGTATTTTTGACCGTTCCTGGTATGGCCGGGTGCTGGTGGAGCGGATTGAAGGTTTTGCCAGTGACCTGGAATGGCAACGCGCGTATGCGGAAATTAACCGCTTTGAGCAGGATTTAACCGAACATCAGACCGTGATTATCAAGTTCTGGCTGGCGATTAGCAAAGATGAGCAGGAACAGCGTTTTAAAGCGCGTGAACAGACTGCGCATAAACGCTTTAAAATTACTGAGGAAGACTGGCGGAACCGGAACCGCTGGGATGATTATTTAAATGCCGCAGCCGATATGTTTGCCCATACCAGCACCGAGGATGCACCGTGGCATATTATTGCCACCAATGACAAAAACAGTGCCCGGATTGAAGTGCTGAAAACCATCTTGAAACAGCTGAAAGCCGATTAAACCGGCAGCAACCATACATGAATCCGCCATAAAAATGCCGGTCACTGGACCGGCATCAGATTGAGGAAAAAGGCTTAGCCATTGACCACCTGGGTCTGTTTCTGCTGGATGCCTTTGGCAATCTTATAGCTTTCTTCCACATGCGCTTCGGCGACTTTCTTCATGACAAAATAGCCCAGGCTGGCCGCCACCAGCTGTCCGCCTAAAGGAATAAATTTGGTGACTTGCTTCGTGATCACTTTCGCGGCAACATTGTTCAATGATTTTTTGACGGCGGTACGTGCCACCACTAGGCCGGAAAATTCAATGCCACGTTTACGCAGTTCCTGCCAGTGAATCTGCTTGGTTTCCGGGTCATAGACACTGACCTGTTCCGGCGACAGACCAAAACGGGCATTAATTTCAGGAATCAGTTGTGACAAAATACCGACGTCAATCACGACATCTAAAAATGGAACCGGAATGACCGCCGCGCCTGCGGACACGTAGGCCCGTTTTTTGACCAGCTCCAGACAGTCAGCACGAACTTGCTCTAAATTTAAATTGGGGTCAATCGAGTTGGGAATCTTGTCTATTTTCATAATATTAAATACCTTAAGCGGTGTATCGATTTTTTTATTGAAGCACTATTAAGGTACGTATTTCAAAGCATTTTTGAATCGAACCATGAGCTAAAAGTGACATAGGCAACTGCAAAAGTATAGTAATGAATCTTTATGGTTTTGTAGATATCATGGCAAAAGTTTAACAGGGTAGAGCGTTATGGGGATTCATGTCATTCAAAGTCAGCGTGTCGATGTACTGGTCGAGGCGATGCTGAAGACAGTCCGTAAACCTGCAGCGCATCCGCTGGAGGTATTAAAAACCCAGCACTTTATTGTGCCGTCCCCTGCGGTGGAAGCCTGGTTAACCCAACGTCTGGCCGAACATCAAAGCATCTGTGCCAATACCGAGTTTCATCACCGGATTCGCGGTTTCCAGTGGAGTGCCTATCAATGGGTGCTGCACGATCAGAAAGACTTGGTCCGTCAAGCCAATATTCCACGAATTATCATTAAATGGCGCGTATTTCAGGCGCTAAAAGAATTTATTCAGCCGGAACAGAATCCGCTAGCAACCAGCCATGCGCTGTTTCCGATTATCCAGCGGATTTATGCCAGTGTTGACCGGCTGGAACAGCCGCTGGAACGCCAGCTGAAAAAACAGAGCATGCTGTACTGGGTGGCCGAACAGGTATCCAAACTGTTTAGCCACTATATGACTTATCGCGGGCATTGCCAGAAAGGCTGTGGCGAGCAGTGCCGCTGTCCGACCAACTGGCTGATGCAATGGGGCCGTGATCAGGCCCTCGATCTGGAGCAGATGTTCTTTAAAACCGACAGCGAAGTGTCGGGCTTTATGCTGCAACAGGCAGAAGAACTGGAGGCCTGGCAGCGCTGGCTGTGGCAGGCAGTTTTTCATGAAGATTTTGAACAGATGCAGCAGATTGACCAGCTGTTCTGGCAGGCGCTGGGCAGTCCGGAGCAGCCGGGCAAGGCACTGCGCAAATTACCGAAACAGCTGGTGGTATTTACCTTGCTGGACTTGCCGCCGCAGCAGTTACAGTTCCTGCGCCGTTTAGGTCAGTACATTGAAATTTTTATCCTGCATTACAACCCCTCACAGGAATACTGGGCCGACAGTGTCGATCCGAACTGGAAGGCACGTTATGATGCGCGGGTGAAACAGCGTTTTCTGGCGCAGCATCCACAGGCCAATGATGCCGAGATTGCCCAGTTTTTCGAGCAGTTTACCCTGCATTTTAATGCCCAGAACCGTGAGTCGCGTCATCCCTTGCTGACCCGTCTGGGCAAGCAGGCACGCGATCATTTCTCCTTACTCTCTGCCTTATCTTCCGGTGAAGAAGGCGTCTGGGCCGATCTGTTTATTGATGACTATCAGCCCAGCTTATTGGGCAAGCTGCAGGCCGATATCCTGTATTTAAATGAACCGGCCGCGCATCAATATGCTTTAGAGCAGCATGATGATTCCATCCAGATTCATGTCTGCCATTCCAGTCTGCGTCAGCTGGAAGTGTTAAAAGACCAGCTGTTGCACTGGCTGTCGCAAGGCACGAAAGAGCAGCCGCGCCGGCCAAGCGATATTCTGGTTTTAAGTCCGAATTTAAAAGAGATTGAGCCTTTGATCCGCAGTGTCTTTGCGCCGCCACCGAGTGCGCGTGATCTGGGCAATCCCTTACATGACAGTAGCCGGTTGGCCCAGCACGGCGTGTATTTGCCAATTCAGATTGCCGGGGTCAGCCAGCTGGATGTCAGCAATGCCTGGCGCGCCGTGGCTGGCCGGATTCGTCTGTTACAGGGCCGCTTTAGTCTGGATGAATTTGCCGATTGGCTCGGGCTAGCGGCCAGTTTGCAGCGTTATGAGCTGGACATTGCCCAGCTGGAGCGTCTGCTGGAGCTACTCAGTGCTGCCGGTTTTAAACGCGGTTTTGATGCCGAGCATTTGCAGCGCAGCCTAAGCGCCGATGATCAGGATTATCGCTTCAGCTTTAAATTTGCGCTGGATCGTCTGGCGCTGGGGCTGGCCATTCCGGAACATACCCTGTTTCAGGATACGCTGTGTTTTGCCGAGGTAATGCCGGCCGATTTTGAACTGATTGCCAAACTGATCCAGATTTATCAGGACCTAGCCGAGCGCCGGCACTGGATGATTGCGCATGAACGCGGCGAGAACACGCGGGCCGAACAGTGGCTAAAACGCTTAATGCAAGACATTGACGAGTTTAGCGCAGCTGGTGTCACCGCGCTGGAAAACGTCTATAAAATCATTAAAAAGCAATACCGTATGCTGACTTTGGCCAGCTATTATGATGAGCAGGACCGGCATGCACTGGCGGCCTTAAGTCTGCCTTTGCCGTATATATTGGAAGAAATTGAAGCACAGCTGGCAGCACAACTGGAACAGGCTGAACCAAGCGGCCAGATTACCTTTTGCCAGCTGGGCCAGCTGCGTCCGCTGCCGTATAGACTGGTGGTGATGCTGAATCTGGACAGTGGCAAATTCCCGAATCGTAATGTGCAGCTGCCATTCGATTTAATGCAGTTGCTGAAACCGCAACTGGGTGACCGCTCGCGTCTGGAAGATGATCAGGGTGCATTTTTGGATGCACTGCTATTGGCGCAGGACAAGGTCTGGCTGTTTTATAACGGCTTTGATGTCAATGACGGGCAGGTGCGTGATCCGTCCAGCATCTTGCAGGAGCTGATTCAGCATCTGGCGCTGATTGTTGCCGCGCCGCAGCCCGAGTCTGCGCTGAACCAGACCGTGAGTATTGACGGGATTGAGGTGCCGGAGCAGTTGCGTCAGCTGTACTGTGTGCACCGTTTACAGCCGTTTGATCCGCTCGGTTTTGAATCCAGCGAGATCATCCGTTTTCAGGACCAGTGGTATGCAGTGGCACAGCAGATTCGTCAGCCGGGTGGGCAGCGCAGTCACTGGGCCAATCAGCCTTATCCTTTATTGACCCAGGATTTGCAGGTGCTGGACAGCCAGCAATGGATTCAGGACATGATTTTCCCGGCGCGGCTGTATTTAAAAAGTGTCGGGGTGGAAAACCTACGTCCGGAACAGCGCAGCGATCAGGCCGAGCCGTTATTGCTGGATGGTTTGGGTCGCTATACCATCCGCGATTTTCTGAAACAGCAGCACGATACGCCCGATCCGGCACTGTTACAAGACCGCCTGCCGATTGGCAAAATTCGTGAAGGCAGCTGGACCATGAGTCTGGTCGAACAGCAGCAGCTACAGGCCCGCTTGCAGCACTATGCACCGAGTGAAACGACTATCACCCGACAGGTCTGGAAAGTGCGTCCTGACTTGCACATCCGCCTGACCCTGCCAAAACAGGGCGCCGAGCGCTGGGTTAGTCTGGAAGCGTCCAGTGCGCGTGCCAAACGCCGTACCGCACTCTGGCTGGAATATCTGCTCTGGCTGGCCTATCTGAATCTGGGTGATGGCGGCCAGCAGCATCAGCGGATTGTGGTATTTAGTGATGATACCGTCTGCTGTGAAGGAGTCAGTTCCAATCAGGCCAGACAGTGGCTGGAACACTGGTTTAAGGCTTGGGACTATGGCCAGCGCCAGCCTTTGGTGCTGCCATCGGCCTTGCTGCTGAAAGTGGCGGAAAAAGGCAAGCAGCATGAATGGGAACCCGATGCCGAACAGCGTATGCAGCTGAAAGATCTGGAGGGGCTGTATAAGGACTGGAATGATTCGGGCCAGTTTAGTGCCTTTTCGGTGGCCGACAACGAAGCCTGCAAGCATCATCGTGACTGGCAGTTTATTTTGCAGGAGCAGGATGCCAGTTTATTATTGGCGCATGCCTGTGAACAGTTTTCCTATGATTTATACCAGCCGATTTTCTGGCATCAGCAGACGCTTGAGGAGTAAATGATGGCCGCTACTCCACATTCTTCGCCACTATCTTTCCAGCCCATTACCGACATGCAGTTCAAGGGGCTGCACTGGATTGAAGCTTCGGCTGGCACCGGCAAGACCTATACCTTATCCAGCCTGATTGTGCGGATTTTTCTGGAAGCCTATTTACCCCATCAGGTGGTGGCGACCACCTTTACCCGTGCCGCCGCGGCCGAGCTGAAAAGCCGGATTCGTGCACGTCTGGTTGAAACCCTACGTTATTTTGAACAGTGCCAGTCCTATACTGAAGCCGAACTGCAAGCCAAGGCCCAGACTGAGTCCGATCCGCTATTGCAAAAAGTGCTGGCGGATTATGCTGCCAAACCGGACTTTGCCCGTGACCGGCTCAAGCTGGTGATTGACCAGCTGGATGAACTGTTTGTGGGTACCTTAGACAGTTTTAGCCAGAAGTTGTTGCGAGAATTCAGTTTTGAATGTGGCAAGATTGAACGCGCCGATATTACTGATGATGCCAAAAGTTATGTGCATCAGCTGATTCATGATGTGCTGCGGCAATGGCTGCAGGCCCAGCCACAGCAGGTGGTGAATTATCTGCTGTTGCAAAAGAAACTCAAGCATGTCGACGCCTATGTGGGTATTGTTGAAAATACCCTGAATTTTGCCTCGGCCCAGTTTCGTGAAGTACCGGCGCCCGAACTGGATTTAAACCAGTTTGAAGCAGCCATTGATGAGTTGTTGCAGCTGGATCTGGCTGATGTCGACAGCCTAAGCGACTATTATCTGGCGCAGGGCCAGTACGCTGCATTGGTTGGGAAAAAGTGGCGCACCAATCAGCTGATGCAACACACCTTATGCGAGGCTTTGCCGGCATTACTAAAGGCGTTGTCCCAGCAACGTGGCTATGCCTTGTTTGCACCACATTTTGAAAAAACCTTAAAGCTGTGTACCGATTTATCCACCAAAAAAGTGCTGAACAAATGTCCGGACGAGGTGCTGACGCAGTTTGAACAGCATGCGGTGATTCAACGGCTAAAAGCCTTCTGCCAGCAGTTGCAGCAGCTGCAACTGGATTTAGAGCTGCTGGATGCCTATCTCAAATACTATTTAAGCCGCGAAGTGAAAAAACGCCTGCCACAGGTGTTGCAGCAAAAAGGTGAAACCACCTTTGCCCAGCAGATCCGCAGCCTGTCGGAAGCCTTGCAGGGCGAGCAGGGACTGCGTTTTGCCCAGTTTGTGCACAGTAAATATCCGCTGATTCTGGTCGATGAATTTCAGGATACAAACCAGGATCAGGACAGTATGCTGGCCAGTATCTGGCGTCATGCCCGCTATTATCAGCAGGGCTGCATGATTATGGTGGGTGATCCAAAACAGGCCATTTACGGTTTCCGCGGCGGTGATATGCTGACCTATAACAAGGCCCGGGCCGATGTGCAGGCCAAACAGGGGCGCCTGTATAGCCTGAAATACAATCATCGTTCTATTCCGGCTCTGGTGGAAGTGGTGGACGCCTTGTTCCAGCGCCAAATAGATTTTGGTGAAGAGGTGCAATATAGCCTGGTAGAAGCCGGACCTCGTCCCCATCCGGCCTTAATTGACGGGCAAGGGGAGAACCGGCAGCCCTTGCGCTGGTTAATGCTAGAAGACAAAAATAATGAAGCATTGCAGGTGGCCTGGAAAATCCGGGAGCTTTTAAATCAGGCGGCGCAGCAGCAGATCTATCTGCACAATGGTCAGGAGCGCAGCCCGCTAATTGAAGATGATATTGCGGTGCTGTCCAAAAACCATGACGGGCTGGACAAGGTGCAGTATGAACTGGAGCGGCTCGGGATTCGGGTGAACCGTCCATCCAAACGCAGTGTGTTTGACAGCCAGATCGCCAAAGATGTGGGTGCGGTGCTGACCGCAATTATGCATCCTTATGATGAAGCCAAAGTCAAACGGGCCTTGTTAAGCCGCCTGCTGAATTTTAATTTACAGCGCTTACTGGAACTGGAGGCTCATCCGGCCGGCCTGAGCCAGTTTATGGATGATTTTGACTGCATCCGCAGCATCTGGTTTGAAAAAGGCTTTTTAAGTGCCTGGCAATATGCCCTGAACCTGTTTCAGGTCTGGGAGAATCTGGTCGCCCATCACAGCCGTGACAATGAACGGGTGGTGGTCAATCTGCGCCATTTAAGCGAACTGCTTAGCCAGCACAGCGAACATTATCAGGGTGCACAAACCCTGTATCAGTGGTATTTAAAACAGTTGCAGGCGCCAAGTGAACGCGAGTGGGAACTGGAGCGAAAACTGTCCAATGCCGCCGGGGTACAGTTGATGACCATCCACCAGTCCAAAGGGTTGGAGTTTAAAGTGGTGTTTTTGCTGGGGGCTGATAAGGACTTTCGTGAGGTCAACAAAACCCTGAATTTTTCGACCATTCAGGCGGTCAATCCGCTGACCGGTCAAACCGAGCAGCAGCGTCTGATTGCGGTAAATGCAGCAGCCTTGCTCAGTGCAGAGGATCAACAGCAGCATCAGCTTCGGGCCGAAGCTGAGCAACGCCGTCTGTGGTATGTGGCGCTGACCCGGGCCAGCCATCGGGTCTATGCCATTTTGCAGGATCAGAGCGGAAAATCCTGCTCCGGTCTGGCCTTCTGGCGCGGTCAGGGCAGCGACGTTTTCCAGCATCCGCATTGTGGCGATGAAGCGTTGCTGACTGAAAAGCCGCCAAGGCTGAAGCTGCAGCAGCATGAGCAGACGCTGCCATTAACGGCAAAGACTTTCCCGCAGCAGCGTTTTTATCCGCGCAGTAAAACCAGTTTCAGTGCTCTGGCCCAGCATTTAAGCCGTAAACAGGCGATTGATGCGCTGGCGGCTCATATTGAGCAGCACAGCAGTGCCTCTGATGAACTGCATCAGCCAGTAGCGGTGGCTGATGTCGACATCCTGAATCAGCCGATTGCCTGGATTAAACGCCAGTTCCCGATGGGTACGCTGGCCGGTAATTTCCTGCATGAGATTTTTGAACACATTGATTTTCAGGATCAGCAGGACTGGCCGCTGGAAATCCAGCGCCGTTTTAAAAATGATTATCCTTCTTTGTGGCAGGAGCTGCAGGACAAGTTTAGTCAGGAATATCCGGAACATACGGAGGAAATCTTGCTGAGCTGGCTGTCGGCATGGCTGCTGGATGTGCTGAGTACACCGCTGCATCCGGGCTTTCAGTTAAAACAGCTGGCGCCCGAGCAGCATCTGGCAGAATTTCCGTTTTATCTGTCCTTGTCCGATCAGGTCTTGGCGATCAAGCGGATTCATCAGCTGTTTGATGAATATGGCATTCAGATGCTGGATTTTCATGATGCCAATTCGGCGCGCTATTTAACCGGTTCGATTGACCTGGTGTATTTTGATGGCCACCGTTACCATATTGCCGATTATAAAAGTAACTTCTTAGGCGCCGATCAGTCGCATTATCAGGCGGCCTCGGTGCAGGCCAGCATGTCACAGTCCAGTTACTGGCTGCAGGCCGGTCTGTATCTGGTGGCCCTGCATCGCTACCTGAAAGTCCATCTGGAAAATTACGATATTTATCAACATTTAGGTGGGGCCAGCTATTTGTATTTGCGCGGCATGAATGGTCAGGCCGGGCAGGGCGTGTACCATTGGAAACCGCCGGTCGAGTTTATTTTGCGACTGGATGCACTGTTGGGGAATCCAACTGTCGATCAACTGGGGAAAATTGCCTAAATCATTTAATAACATTTAAAGAAAGAATGATTTAGCATGTGGATAACTTTGAGGATAATAGTGTGGACAACCAGCGGACAGTTTTAGCAGCAACGCCTGAAACCCAAACCCCGGCATGGTTTGCGCTTTGGAGTAACTATCTTTTACAGGCGCCTTTTTTTCAGGGGGAAAAGCGAGAAGATTCCGCTAAAATCATCGCGCAGTTGCTGGAGGCTACTCTCAATGGTGACAGCTGTATAGCCGCTTCTGCCGAACAGGTGGCAGCGTTGGCCAATCTGGTCGGTTCCGGTTCTGAACCGGGTTCGGTGGCGCCGTTTATTTATGACCAGCAGCATTTATACCTGTACCGTTATTGGGCGCTGGAGTCGGCGCTGGCACAGCAGGTGGCACGCTTAAAACAGCAAGCTGTTACGGCGGTAGATGTGTCGGACTATCTGCATTTATTGGAAGACCAGCACCAGCAGCAGGCGCTGAAAATGACCGCGACTACCGCTTTTAACCTGATTACGGGCGGCCCGGGTACCGGTAAAACCTATACTTTGGCGCGGATTATTGCCGTGCTAAACCAGGCCTTGCCGGAAATCCGGATTGCCATGGCGGCCCCGACCGGAAAAGCCGCGCAGCGTATGAAAGAAGCACTGCAGAATTCCTTTGATGATCCGAAAATTGCCAATCTGGTCAGTGACGATCTCAAACGCCTGACTCCAATTACCATCCACCGGCTTTTGGGCCTTGGCAACCGGCAGCAGCCACGTTTTCATGCTCGGCAGCCTTTACCTTATGACCTGATTGTGATTGATGAAGCCTCCATGCTGGACCTGAATCTGGCCAGTATGCTGTTCAATGCCATTGCTGAACAGACCCGGGTGATTTTACTGGGAGATGCGCAGCAGCTGGCCTCGGTCGATGTTGGTTCGGTACTGGCCGATTTACAGCAGGTGCCGGCACTGGCAGATAATCATGTGCATCTGGTCACCAGTCGCCGTTTTAAAGCCGGTGCCTTAATTGGTGAAATGGCCCGCTTTATTCAGCAGCAAACGGCTGAACAGCCGGCCGCGCAAATCTTGCAGCAGTTTGCCGCACAGCTGGTGCAGCCGGGCGAATTACAGGCCGTAACTTTAACGCAGGACATGGCCGATGTACTGCAACTGGAATATTTACCCGATGAAGCCCCGGATCCCATAGCCGGGCAGGGCTATTATGACAAACTGATGCTGGGCTATCAGGGCTATGTGCACAGCCTAAAACAGTATTTACAGGCCGATGATCCGGACGCGGTGGTGGCGCAGGTGGTGAAAGCCTTTGACCAGTATCGGATTCTGACTGCAATTCGGCATGGTGGCTTGGGCTTGCAACAGCTGAACATGCAGATTGAGCAGCGTTTGTTGCAGCAACTGGTTCTGGACGTGGCCAAGCAGGGCGACTGGTATGTCGGCCGGCCGGTAATGATGACCTATAACGACTATCAGCTCGGCCTGTCCAACGGTGATATTGGCCTGTGTCTGCAACGTCTGCGTGAGGGCAACCGGCAGTTTGAAGTGTATTTCCCGAGTCTGGATAAATGGGTGCCAGCCACACGCTTGCCAAAAAATATTGAAACCGCATTTGCTCTGACCATTCATAAATCTCAAGGTTCGGAGTTTCAGCATGTGGCGGTGGTGCTGGATCAGGCCGCGCAGAATCTGCTGAGCAAGGAACTGATCTATACCGCCATTACCCGGGCCAAATCGGTGGTGAGTTTACTGGCCGACCGGCAGGCGCTGGTACAGGCCTTAACCGTGAAAACCAGCCGTAACAGTGGTGTGTTAGAAAAAGTAAATGAACATTTGTCATTATAAAGTTGGCATAAATAAACCCGGCCGTTGTAAGAAAATGCTTACAACGATTCGAGAAATTTGCGCATAGAGCTTTGCCTGAGTTTTTGAGAAGATGACTTCACACAAAAGCTCAACACGGAAAGTTGAGGAAAATCGCAAAACCAGAATAAGAACGTCGAGAGACAGCGAGCTTACATTGAAGTAGGTGAAAAAAAGAGGAAACTTACAGCCGCTAAGCCTTGTAGTTTTGGGAGAGACTACAGGGCTTTTTTATTGGCAGTTCAAAATCAAAAAAATGAAGCGTCATTCATCGACGTAAGCGAAAACGTACAAGGAGAGAGGTAATTATCTGCTTCTTTCCCCAAGGGCTTGTGGCAAAATCTATCACATAAGGAAAGCCAATTAAAACAGGGAATGTTGATTAGAAGAAGGCCAAAGCCTCGCTATACATCACAATAAATAAAATTAGAACAACGAAAAAAGAAGAAACTACAGCGCAAAAAATAGCCCGGGAATTTATTCCCGGGCTATTTTTATTCCATCTTGGCTTATTTGCGTTTGATCATCTTGGGCTTCTACTCGGTGTTTTATCAAATGGAGCGTAAACCTCTGTCTTTCAGGTCAGAGATATAAGCGACACGACATGAAATGTCGTTTAATTGCTAAAAAACAATATTTCAAGCCTAATATGAGCTAATATAAGCCCATGAAAACACTTAAATTACGTATAAAAGACAAACATTGTAAGGTGCTAGACCAATTGGCATCTGAAGTTAATTTTGTCTGGAACTATGTCAATGATTTGTGTTTCAAACACCTACAGCGCAAACAACAATTCTTTGCAGCATACGATATTGCTAAATACACGAAAGGCGCATCAAAGGAATGTAATCTTCATAGCCAAACCATTCAGGCTGTAACAGAAGAATTGGTCACTCGCAGAAAACAGTTCAAAAAATCAAAATTGACATGGCGTGTCAGTAATAAGAAATCAGCAAGAAGATCACTAGGTTGGATACCCTTTAAAAAGGTCGCTATTAAATACGCCGATGGATACGTTCAGTATGGCAAGCATCAATTCAAGCTATGGGATAGTTACGGACTATCGAAATACAGCATTCAAACAGGCTCATTTGTAGAGGATAGTCGTGGACGTTGGTATGTCTGCTTAGTGGTTGATTCACCCAAACAAGACAAACCTACCGCCACAAAAGCCGTGGGTATTGATCTAGGCTTAAAAGATATTGCTACCTGTTCCGATGGCACAGTCATCAGTAATCCCAAGTTCTATCGAAAATACGAGCAAAAGCTCGGTATTGCTCAGAGAGCGAGAAATAAAAAGCGTGTCCGTGCATTACACGCCAAGATTGCAAACTGTCGTAAAGACCATTTGCACAAGGCTAGCACCCAGCTGGTGAAAGACAATGCACTGATTGTCGTTGGTGATCTAAGTGCGAACAAACTTGTAAAAACTAAAATGGCGAAATCTGTTTTAGATACAGGCTTTTCAGCGCTCAAAACCATGCTCAAGTATAAATGCGAGAACGCAGGGGTCATGTTTGAGGAAGTCAACGAGAGATTCACAACCCAAACCTGTTCGAGCTGCGGTACAATCACCGCAAGCAGTCCGAAAGGTAGAGCAGATTTGCGAATAAGAGTATGGGAATGTGAATGCGGAAGTGTAAATCAACGCGATTTAAACTCCGCCAAGAACATACTTGCGCTTGGGCATAAGCGTCTAGCAGTAGGAATCACCCTCCTTTCAGGTGGGTGAGGATGTCAAGAATAGAATCAATCCTCCGGGCAGACGCTGCATCATTCATGTGACATCGCATCGGATAATTCATGGCTTTTTCGCGTTGTGTTTTGCAATTTAAGCGGTTTTGTCTTAAAATAATGCACTTGCTGTAGTGATGCACGGCAGTCAGACAGATGCTTGACATCGGTTTGATTTTTATCAAGGTATTTTATAAGCATCTCGGAGAAATCGAATGGCTTTAACAAACGCAGATCGCGCAGAGATCATCGCTAAATTTGCTCGTGCTGAAAACGACACTGGTTCACCAGAAGTTCAAGTAGCTCTTTTAACTGCTCAAATCAATGACTTACAAGGTCACTTCAAAGAGCACAAACACGACCACCATAGCCGTCGCGGTCTGATCCGTATGGTTAACCAACGTCGTAAATTATTAGACTACTTAAACGGTAAAGATCACGGTCGTTATGTTGCGTTGATCGGTGCTTTAGGTTTACGTCGTTAATTCGATTTAGACTTTTATTTTCGGGTTATTGCATGCGTTGCGCTGTATGTCTGAAAACTAAAGTGTACCCGGCGTTGACCGGGTAATTAAGAAGGGGCGATTGTTTCGCTCCTTCTTTGTGTTTAAAAAACCTATATTTCTAGTGAGGTCGGCTTCTAAGCTTTGTCATTTACTTGAACCTGAGTCGTGAATGCCAAACCTTAGGGGTCTCCACTAGAATAAAATCAGGAAACAAAAATACATGTCAATGTTTAATATTATTCGTAAAGAATTCCAATATGGTCAGTACAACGTGGTACTGGAAACCGGTCGTGTTGCACGTCAGGCCAACTCGGTTTTAATCACCATGGGTGGTGTATCGGTACTGGTGGCGGTAGTTGCACAGCCAACAGCAAAAGCCGGTCAGGACTTTTTCCCACTAACCGTAAACTATCAAGAAAAGCAATACGCTGCTGGCCGTATTCCGGGTGGTTATGGCAAACGTGAAGGCCGTGCGTCTGAGGCAGAAACTTTAATTTCACGTCTTATTGATCGTCCAATTCGTCCATTGTTCCCGGAAGGTTATTACAACGAAATCCAGGTAACAGCAACAGTTGTCTCTTCTGACAAAACCATGGAAGCGGATATTGCTGCCATGTTAGGTACTTCAGCAGCACTGGCAATTGCGGGTACACCGTTCCGTGGCCCAATTGGTGCAGCACGTGTGGGTTTAATCAACGGTGAATACATCCTGAACCCGAACCACGAACAGCTGGCACAGTCTGACCTTGACCTCGTGGTTGCAGGTACAGAAGCTGCAGTACTGATGGTTGAATCTGAAGCGAAAGAACTGTCTGAAGACCAGATGCTGGGCGCAGTGTTATTCGGTCATGACGAAATGCAAATTGCGATTCAGGCGATTAATGAATTTGCAGCAGCGGCTGGCGCAACTGAGTCAACCTGGACTGCACCAGAGAAAAATGAAGACCTTTGCGCGAAATTAAAAGAAGCGTTTGAAGCGAAAATCTCTGAAGCCTATACCATTGCAATCAAACAAGACCGTTATGCTGCTTTGGATGCATTGCAAGCAGAGGCGGTTGCGCAGTTCGTACCTGAAGAAGATGTAGATGGCATCGCAGATGACCTGAATGAACTGTTTGAAGATCTGAAATACCGCACCGTACGTGACAACATCCTGTCTGGTAAGCCGCGTATTGATGGTCGTGACACCAAAACTGTACGTGCGTTAGATGTACAGGTGGGCGTTCTTGATCGTGCTCACGGTTCTGCGCTGTTCACCCGTGGTGAAACACAGGCGTTGGTAACAACGACTCTTGGTAACACCCGTGATGCATTAATGGTTGATACCCTGGCTGGAACCAAAACTGACAACTTCATGTTGCACTACAACTTCCCGGCTTACTCGGTTGGTGAAACGGGTCGTGAGTCTGGTCCTAAACGTCGTGAAATCGGTCACGGTCGTCTGGCACGTCGTGGTGTACAAGCGGTTCTTCCAGCTGCTGACCGCTTCCCGTACGTAATCCGTATTGTATCGGACATTACTGAATCGAACGGTTCATCTTCTATGGCGTCTGTATGTGGTGCATCTCTGTCACTGATGGATGCCGGTGTTCCACTAAAAGCACCAGTTGCGGGTATTGCGATGGGTCTGGTCAAAGAAGGCGAGCGTTTCGCAGTGCTTTCTGACATCCTGGGTGACGAAGACCACCTGGGCGACATGGACTTTAAAGTTGCCGGTTCTGCCAACGGTATTACTGCGCTGCAAATGGACATCAAAATCGAAGGGATCACTGAAGAGATCATGGAAGTGGCATTGAACCAGGCTTATACCGGTCGTATGCACATCCTGAACGAAATGAACAAAGTGATTTCACGTGCACGTCCAGAAATTTCAATGCATGCGCCTACCTTCCAGGTCATTACCATCAACCCGGACAAAATCCGTGACGTGATTGGTAAAGGCGGTGCAACCATTCGTCAAATCACTGAAGAAACCAAAGCGGCAATTGATATTGAAGACAACGGTACCGTTCGCGTATTTGGTGAAACCAAAGCAGCTGCACAAGCGGCTATTGCCAAAATTCAGGCTTTAACTGCTGAAGTTGAACCAGGCAAAATCTACGCCGGTAAAGTAATTCGTATTGTTGAATTCGGTGCCTTCGTAAACATCATGCCGGGTACAGATGGTCTGCTGCACATTTCTCAAATTTCAAATGAGCGTGTAGCTAACGTGACTGACGTACTGAAAGAAGGCCAGGAAGTGAAAGTCCAGGTTGCAGATGTCGACAACCGTGGCCGTATCAAGTTAACCATGAAAGACATTGATCAGGCTTAATTTCAGGCCCTGATGAATTGAAAAAGCCCGCTTTATGAAGCGGGCTTTTTTATGGCATGATCGCAAAATAAAATGACAGGAATGTGGATGCACGCGGATGCAACAGTATTATTTTTCCCTCCATGACACCACACAACAGTTATTTCTGCATCGGGGGCCGGCCGCCGAGGCAGAATTTATCTGGCTGGACTATACCCGGGAAGATGTACGCCAGCATCCGGAACAGTGGCAGCAACAGGTACTGCAGCACACCCAGCTGTGGCTGAATGAATATCATCTGCGAGATATTTTAAATCTGGAACATCCCTGTAATTTCGACAGTCTGGAAGATTATGACCTGCTGATTTTCCGCAAACTGATTACTCCGGATGACCAGATTCATAACTTTAATGACGAAGCGCATGAGCATGTGTTTGGCTTAAGCACCACACCGGTCAGTTTTATTCTGACCCCGCAGGTGCTTATTACGGTGAGTGAGCAGGGCAATAAAGCCATCGAAAATTATATTGCCCGTTTAGATACCATTTTAAGCCGGCCGGCTGAAGAGCAGAATAAACCAAAAAAACTGGCGACCTCGCCTCTAGATTTGGCCTTACGTTTACTGAACAGTATGGTCGATGACTATTTAAACCTGCGTCATCCTTTAACCCGCCGGGTCGAGTTTTGGCAGCGTGAGCTGTTGCAGGGCCATCGCCGTTTTAACCAGTGGCATCAGTTGCTACAGGAAAATATGGCATTTCAGCATGTGGAAAATCTGTGTGAAGAACAGATTGATACCTTGCAGGAACTGCGCGATGAAATTGTCGAAAACTATCTGCATTTAAAAGGCAAGAAACGCAGTGAAAAACAGGAAATCATGCTGGTGCGGGTAGATGACTTAAGCAGCCATGTGGCCCGCATCCAGAAACATACCTTGCGTTTAAGAAGTGCCATTCAGGCGGCCATAGACCTGCATTTTTCTGCCATTGCCAACCAGACCAATGAAAATATGCGGATTCTGGCGATTATTACCGCGGTGTTTGCACCCTTAACCCTGTTAACCGGAATTTACGGCATGAATTTCGTGATGATTCCGGGGCTGGATTCACCCTATGCTTTCTGGGTGATGCTTGGCACCATGCTTATTACCACCTTGTTGCTGCTGTATTATTTTTATCAGCGGCATATGGTGGGACGCGGTGAAAAAAGTGTGCTGGACATGCTTTCGCAGCGGCCGGATCGGACCCGGATGGACCTGTTCTGGTTTCTGGATTATGTGCCTGGCAAGCCATTACTGCCGGAAGGTCAGAACGCTCTTCGAGATTCTCAGCTTAAACCAAAATAATGCAGCCTTCATTTGCCTGCCCGAAAGAAAGCATCTGCTTTCTTTCGGGCAGCGTGCAGATTTCATCGCACTGCAATAAAAACCGGTTAAGGTGAAGATGAAGGATTTTGCTGGGCCTGCTGCAAAAGCTGATAAATCTGATCTTTCAGTTTTAATTTTTTGCGTTTCAGCGCCTCGATATCATCATTAATCTGATGAACCGGATCAAGCTCGAGCTGGCTGATTTTCCGGTCCAGATGTTCATGATCTTCAAACAGGCGCGCAAAATGTGGGTTGTCTTCGCGCAGTTGTTGCATTAATTCCCGAAACTCCGGGAACATGAGTTTGACCTTTTTGTTGCATTCTTTTGTTTTCATTGCGACCGTCTATTTTCCCAAAAATAAAGAGAGGGAAATACGCAGATTTCCCTGTAGAGAGTAAATGGCGTGGTGCCTAGCTTTGTCTTAAATGCAGATGTTTGACTTCTTTGCGCAAATTTTGCAGCTCATCAATCAGGTCGAGCATCATGGCGACGGCAGAAAAGCTGGCATTAAAATCACGTTGCAGGCGATAAGCCTGGCGGGCACGAGAGACATCTTCCCCAAAAAACTGGTGAATCCGTTCTTCCGGACGTGAAGGGAGAATGTCATATTCTAAAAGCTGTAATACCCATTCCGGGCTTTGACCACAAGCTTCAGCAAAATGCTCTAAATCAAAAGATACGCGCTCATCTATAATTTCAGCTTGTGGGCGACCAGACTGGGAGTTTTCGCGATATTGGATCGTGGTCATGGCTTACTCCTTTTAGCTTGAACTTGTTAAAACAAGGAAGAGCAGATGCATGGGTTGTTCTAACGTAATTTCGGGTCTATGCGCTGCGCTCTTGTTGTTTTATCTGAAGGATTAATTTTATTTAAAACCATATTTCAGCATTTGGCTGTTTTGTTTGGTATTCCTTTGTGCTTGAAACGTAGCCTTGCTTGCTTTTTCGCCATTTTGCTGGCACCAAGGACGCTCAGCAGGCCTACTTTTGGCTAATCTCCAGTTTAAATAAACTGTTTAAATTTTATTCATTATTCAGGCTTTCGAGAGGGACGGACAGAGGGTAGAGCAACTATATTGTTTCAAATTATGTCCATATCATTAAGATAAAATGAAGGCTTCCGTAGAAGCCTCTTGTAAACCTGTTGAAGAATCAGTATTTAATCGAGGTCACGCTACGACCAATCACGGAAACACCGACATAGCCGCGTAAGGTCAGGCGTTTACCGTTGGCACTTAGGCGTGCCTTGCCTTTATAGACTTTGCCGCCAATCGGGTCGAGTACACTGCCTTGCACAAACTGTAACGGGTTTTTTGGATCCTGCCTAAAGCCCCAGATAAATGGCAAGCCGATAAACGGTTTGTTTTTAAGCTGGCCCGGACATTGGTGGCAAATATGCATTTTTTCTGCGCCCGGAATGTTGCGGGTTTCAACAATAATACCTTCATAGGTGCCATCTGGCTTTTTACGGATTTCGACATCGGCACGGGAATAACTGGTACGGTCATCAATTGTTTTCCATTTCCCCACCAATTGATCATTCTCTGCGAAAGATACGCCTGAAACTGTTGCCAAAAGCAATCCAGCAACAATCCCTGTAAACCCCTTTTTCATGATTATTATCCCCCAACGCCATGCGCGTTATTAAAATTAGAGTAAAGTGCCTAATTCTATAGAAGAAAATACTGTTAAATCAATGAAATAATAAGTGAAAACGATCACAATAAGGCAGTAAACCGCTAAGTGGTTGCAGCTATTACGCGCGCTTGAATTCATCAGTCAGGTTATACAGAGAATGTGTGCGTACGCTAGATGAATAAATTGGTACGGTTTGTCGCAACCCCATAGCTTAAAAAAGATGAGTAACAGCTTGAGCGAGATTGATGCTGAGTTCAGCAAAAAGCGTGCGCTATTTGAACCTATATCTGCAGGGTCATAAAGATTGAACAAAACTAAGAGCGCATTCTCGCTCTTTTAAGGGCGAGTTAGCTCTTTTTTAATGACATGGACTTTTTAGCATTTTTTTCTGACGTTGGTGTTCTTTGTTCTTCAATGTATTTTTTCACTACATCCAAACTTGCGCCACCACAGGATACAGCGCAGTAACTAGGCGACCAAAAGTGATTGCCCCATAGTTTTTCCTTAACTTCATCCCAAAATGAACGCCTTAAAACATAAGAACTTTTCCCTTTCAGTTTTCCAACTAGGTTGGAAACTGAGTGCTTTGGATGAACACTTACAAGCAGGTGGATGTGATCATCTTCACCATTAAACTCAATAAGCTCACAATCCATTTGCAAACAGGTTTCTTCCATAATCTCTTTTAGGGAGGAAAGCATGTCTTTTGTTAATACATCTCTTCTGTATTTCGTAACAAATACTAAATGAACAATGTTTTTATAAATGCATGATCTACCTGTTCTCCACTCGTACATCTTATCCTCATACTAGATTTACTTTAACCTTATTTTAAGCTAAAATAACCTCAACACCTAGAGGTTTTTCAATTGCTAACAGGCATCCAATTAAGAGCATACCCAACACAACATCAAAAGCTGATTTTAAGTCAGTGGATGGGTTGTGCTCGTTTCGTTTGGAATGCCAAATGTGATGAGGATAAATACTTTCGAGGATTTGCCCGTAAGTTTGCAACTTTTGATCACTATTATGAAACCCAAGATCAAAAATACGCTCACTTTAAATCAGATGATATTAGTTCATGGCTTGCAAACTGCCCTAGTACAATACAAAAGAACTCAACCGTTAATTGGTACAACACACTCAAAAAATCTATTAAAGGTTTATGTGGGCGACCAAAACGTAAAAAGAAGACAGATAAAGGTTCGATTCATTTAACCTCTGATTTATTCGAGTTTCGCACGGAAAGAAATAAGCGCAAGCTATATATCGGTGGTAAAAAATTTAATATAGGCTCATTAAGTTTTAAGGCTCATGCTAACTTTAAAGAACCGAAATCCCTTTATATTCGCAAAGAGCGTGGTCAATATTTCGTTTCTTTCTGCTATGAAGATGGTGTTGAGATTCAAGAGTTTGACGGTAAGAAATTCGATGCTAAAAAATACGCCAAAAGACAGTTAGATCATTTGCAGGGCATGGACGAAGAACAACTACAAAAAATAGTGGTTGGTATAGATCGTGGTGTCACCATTCCTGTTCATGCAGGCTATGAAGAATTTGATTTCTCTAAAGAACAAAAGAATCATTTAACAAAAGCAGATCGCTACATTAAGCGACTGCAAAGAAAACTCGCTCGACAAGTAAAAGGCTCAAACCGAAGAGCTAAGACTAAACATCGAATTGCGGTGCATCACTCTAAGAAAGCCAATATTCGCAAGGACTTTGCTCATAAGACAAGTCATAGCCTAGTTAATGGTTTAGCTAAGGTATTTATCTTTGAAAAATTAAATACCAAGAGCATGACTAAAAAGCCTTTACCAAAGATCGATGAATCAGGTCGATTTATTCCTAATAAGGCTAAAGCCAAAGCAGGCTTAAACAAATCTATCCTGAACGTGGGTTGGCATAGAATTGCATCATTCCTAGCTTACAAAGCAGTTAAGCTAGGTAAAGCGGTATTTACCATCAATGCTTCTTATACAAGTCAAGAGTGCGCTTTATGCGGTCACACTCACCCCGACAATCGCAAAAGCCAAGACAAGTTTAAATGCGTGAGTTGTGGACACATTGACAATGCAGATCACAATGCATCAGTTGTTATTAAGAACAGGGCGATTAATTTAATTTTAGACAGTGGAACGCTGTTGGATGACAATCATTTGTCATCTAGTGGGCGCAGAGGTATTCGTAAGACGACTAAGGGTGTTAAAGCCCTTTTTCGCAGTACCAATGAAGCGTCAAAAGAGATGTGTGCAACTTAGGTTGCACTACGGAAACTCGGTTGCTTTAGCTCCGAGTAGTTCATTAAACGCATAAAACTGAACATAAAAAAGAGACCAAACTGTTCTCCAATTTGATCTCTCGGACATTTTAAATTGTACGGCTTAGCTTAGGTGTTCACCAAACAGGCCGAGTGCTTCTTCTGCAGTAAACTGATAACGTGCATTACAGAACTGGCAATCCATCACAATCGGGTTTTGATGTTCCAAGGTTTCGCGTACTGCATTGGCCCCAATCTGGGTCAGTGCCGTAGCACAGCGTTCTTTGGAACAGGTACAGCCAAATTTAAGATGTTCAACTTCTGGCAGACGTACTTCTTCTTCGTTGTACAGACGGTACAATACTTCCTGAACTTCCAGATCGGTCAGTTCGCTGGTTTTCAGGGTTTCGGTCAGCATGGTCAGACGTGGCCATAAATCTTCATCTACACGTTGCTGTTCTTCTTCGCTATTTCGCGGTAACAGCTGAATCAGCAAGCCGCCAGAACGCTGGTCGTTGCTGGCCAGTACAATACGGGTGGGAATTTGTGCAGATAAATCATAGTATTGCATCAGGCAGCCGGCCAGATTTGGCTTGTCTAAAGGCACAATACCCTGATAACGCTCACCAAATTCCGGTTCAATATTAATAAACAGCACCGGATTGACCAGGGTTTTGAGTACCGTGCTGCTGTCTTCAGCCTGCTGGAAATGTGGATCTGGTTCATAATCTGCCAAAGCACGAATTTCACCCAGATGATTACATTCGGCCATTGCCCATTTAAAGGTGCCGCTGGCCTGAATTTGCAGGCTAATCCGACCTTTAATTTTTAAGGTACTGGCCAGCAAAGCGGTGGCACTGAGCATTTCTCCCAAAAGGACCTGGATGGCAGGCGCATAGTCACGTTGGGCCAAAATGGTTTGCAGGGCTTCTTCAAGATGAACAATCTCACCGCGGACAGGGCTATCTTCAATAAAAAAGCGTTGGCGTAAATCAGACATAAAATTCTCCATAACCCTGCATTAATGGTGATGATATTGTAAATCACAAGTCAGTTTGATTCATTACGTGTTACATCAATATGATGGTTTTGTAGTGAACGCTTTAAATCTACACCGGTCGGGCTTTCCCGGACCTGAGCATCATTCTCGAACAGGTGCTCCAGCTCGGCCAGTGCATTGCGATGAGTTTCATAGATTTTTTGCTCATCGGTATAAATATTCTGCTGCTGGGCCAGTAATTTTTCATCATAACTGCGAAACAATTCGATACTCTTGTAAGCATCTTCTTCTGCAATACCCTGGTCGCGTAGCGCGCAATAGGCCATGCCTAAAGAAGATAAATAGGTTTCACGCCAGATGTGTTCAACGCCTAAATCCCGCAATAAATGCACATGATGGCGGTCACGGGCACGCACCAGCAGTTTGAGCTGCGGATAATTCAGGCGGATATGCCGGGCCACATTCATCGAGTCTTCAATATCATCAATGGCCAGAATAAAGGTCTTGGCATGTTCAATCCCCGCAGCACGTAAAATATCGGGCTGGGTGGCATCGCCATAATAGACTTTACCGCCATAATTGCGCACAAAATCGACTTTATCCAGGTTGCTGTCAATGGCGGTATAGGGTAGGTGCTGCAAATAGGCCACCCGTGCAATAATCTGCCCAACCCGGCCAAAACCGGCAATAATCAGCGCTGGATGCGCATCGGGAATCTGGTCATATTCCGGCGTCTTGTCCTGATTCAGACGCGGAATCACTTGACTGGTCATGAACCAGTACAGCACCGGGGTTAGCACCATCGACAGGGTCACCATCAGGGTAATCGGCTCTAAAATGGCCTGTGCCACCACTTTTTCTGTTAAGGCAACCTGTAACACCACAAAGGCAAATTCACCGCCTTGCGCCAGACAGGTGGCCAGTAGCAAACTGTTTTGCCAGGAATATTTAAAATACCGGGCAATTGCGGTCAGGGAAATAAATTTCACCAACAGCAGTACTAAGGCGCCGCCGAGAATGAACAGTGGACTGTCGATCAGCAGGGACATCTGAGTGGTCATCCCCACGGTCATGAAAAACAGGCCGAGCAATAGTCCTTTAAACGGTGCAATACTGGCTTCCAGTTCATGTCGGAATTCGGAATCGGCCAGTAGCACCCCGGTCAGGAAGGCGCCAAGCGTGGTGCTAATCCCCAAGACATCCATCAGGCAGACCACGGCCAGCACAATAAACAGGCCGACCGCGGTAATCAGCTCATGCGCGCCGGTTTTGGCAACAAAACGGAAAAACGGGCGCATGAGATAACGGCTAAATAAAAACAGTCCGCTAAAGGTGGCTAAAATCGCGGCGAAATAGGCCAGCCCATGATGAGTCGATTCGGTACCGGCCAGCAAGGGAATAATCGCAATTAATGGAATGGCGGCGATATCCTGAAACAGCAGAATTGAAAAAGACTGCTGGCCATAACTGCTGTTCAGCTGCTGTTTTTCATTTAAAAGTTGCAGCACAAAGGCGGTTGAGGACAGGGCCAGGGCAAAACCAATAATCAGGCTGGCAGCAATTTGCTGCTGCAAACTGAAAAACACCAGAATCGCCAGTAACAGGCCAGTGACGGCCACCTGCGCGCTGCCCATGACAAAAATCGACTGACGCATTTGCCAGAGCCGCTGGGGCCGCAGTTCCAGACCAATAATGAACATCAGTAAAATGACGCCAAATTCAGCCAGTTCCTGAATGGCTTCCGGGTCGCTGGCGATATTGAACACACTCGGGCCCAATAAAATACCGGTAAACAGATAGCCGAGTACGGTGGCAATCCCAAAACGCTTGAGCAGCGGAACCAGTAATAAAGAGGCACCCAGAAACAGGGTGATTTGCAGCAGTAACGACATCGACAATCCTAGGAGTTATGGTGCCCTCAGGCTGCAGCCAAAGTCAGTGGTTAACTGAATTCCTGAGGGTCTATATCTAAGCTAAGTTTCATATTTGATGGCTTGTGATGCAACATATTTTGCCACCATGCACGTAGATAAAAATGTAAACGGGCGCGATCTTGCGACAACAGCACCAGATGCGCCTGATAGCGGCCGGCCTTGCGTTCCATTGGCGCCGGAATCGGTCCCCAGATATCAATTAACTGTTCAGAATTTTCTCGCAGCCACTGGGCATGTTGCTGTAAAAACTGCTGGTTCTGCTCCTGACTTTTGGATTCGCAGCGAATCAGGGCGGTATAGCGAAACGGGGGCAGCAGGGCGGCCTGACGTTCTTTTAAGGTTTGCCGGGCAAAGGCACGATAATCCTGCTCGACCAGGGTGCTCAGCAGCGGATGATCAGGACGCAGGGTCTGTAAATAGACATCGCCTTTATGTTCACCGCGGCCGGCACGACCGGCCACCTGCACAATCAGCTGCGCAGTCCGCTCTGGCGCCCGGATATCAACACTTAACAGGCCGGCATCAATATCTAAAATCGCTACTAAGGTGACATAAGGAAAATGGTGGCCTTTGGCCAGCATTTGGGTGCCGAGCAGAATCAGCGGCTGGCTGGTTTGAATGCGGTCATAAATTTTTTGCCAGCTGCCGACGCGGCTGGTGGAATCGCGGTCCACCCGCACCACATCGTAATCCGGGAACAGCTGTTGCAGGTTTTCTTCAACCTTGGCTGTGCCCATGCCCAGGGTTTTCAGTTCATTATGCTGGCACTGCGGGCATTGCTCCGGCTTGCGTTGAATGGTGCCACAATGATGGCAATGCAGATGGGTATATGGACTATGATGCAGGGTAAAGTTGGCATCACAGTGTGGGCATTGTGCCTGCCAGCCGCAGCTGTCACAGACCAGCACCGGTGCATAACCACGGCGGTTTAAGAAAATCAGCACCTGTTCTTTTTTCTGCAGGCGTTTTTTGATTTCCTGAATCAGCAGCAGGCTTAGACCTTGCTGCTTTTGCGCAACTTTTAAATCAATGATGTGAATTTTCGGCATCAGTGCCGGGCCGGCACGCTGGTTCAGTTCCAGACGGATCATTTTACCCTGTTCCGTTAAGGCATAGCTGTCAATGCTGGGCGTGGCCGAACCGAGAATCACCGGGCAGTGTTCTAAATGAGCACGGTATAAGGCCACATCGCGGGCATGGTAACGAAAGCCTTCCTGCTGTTTAAATGACAGGTCGTGTTCTTCATCCAGAATAATCAGCCCCAGATTGGGCAGCGGGGTATAAATTGCCGAGCGTGTACCAAGAATAATCGAAGCCTTGCCAGTCTGGGCGGCCTGCCAGGCCTGCAGACGTTTGCTGTCATTTAAACCGGAATGCAGCAGCGCAATATGACAGTGAAAACGTGACTGGAAGCGGCTAATGGTTTGAGGAGTCAGGCCAATTTCCGGCACCAGCACCAATACCTGTTTACCCTGTTTTAGCACTTCCTGCATGATCTGCAGATAGACTTCGGTTTTACCACTACCGGTCAGACCATCGAGTAAAAAGGCCTGATAACGATGCTGCGCTTTCAGTACGGTTTCAATGGCCCGTTTCTGGTCACTGTTCGGGGTTAACGGCATTTGCGCCAGCGTCATTGGCACCGGGCTAAAATCCTGCTGCTCCAGATCGCAATAGCAAATCTGCTTTTTTTCCAGCGCTTTTAAGGTTGCAGTTTCAATACCGGCCAGATTCAGGATATTTTCTGAAGTCCCGCTCGGATGCAGCTTCAGGACTTTATAGGCCTCCTGCTGCTTCTCGGAGCGCTTCAGTTTGGCTTCGGCCTGATCATCCAGTAGTTTCCACATTCGTGCCAGTAAATTATACGGGCGTCCCTGACGTAACAGGCTGGGCAGGGCGCTATGCATCACTTCGCCAATCGGAAACTGATAATACTGCGCCGACCATGTCAACAAAGTTAAAACTTTCTGATCTAGAATTGGCTGCTGGTCGAGCAGCTCGCTAATGGCTTTCAGTTTAATCTTGGGGTCAAGCGGATGATCGGGCGGGAGTTTTTCAATAATGATGCCCACCAGATTCTGCCGGCCAAAGGACACCAGCACCCGCGCGCCAACGGCAGCCTGCTGATATTCAGCCGCACTGAGCATATAGTCAAACCCGTCATACAGATAGACCGGAACAGCTACACGAACACGGTAGATGGGGGCGGGATGAACGGGCGAATTTGGCATAACAGCGGGTCTGCTTCCTGATGAAAATGTCGTCGTGCTCGATCTGGAGTTATGATAGAGTGAGCAAATAATTTATATCTCAGAATATGAATGATTTTGGTGGTGAGACGCAACTGCGTTGAATAATTTTTTGGAAAATTAGAGCATTACAATGCCTGCATATCAGTTTACAGCCCTTGATGCATCAGGAAAGCAGCAAAAAGGGGTTTTAGAAGGGGATTCTGCACGGCAGATTCGTCAGCAATTGCGTGACAAGGCCCTTATCCCGATTAGCGTTGATCCGGTAGAACAAAAACAGAAGCATCAGGCCCAGCGCTGGTTCCAGAAAAAAATGACCGCTTATGATCTGGCCTTAATGACCCGGCAGCTGTCGGTACTGGTGGCCGCAGCCATTCCGCTGGAAGAAGCCTTGCGCGCCGTGGCCAAGCAAAGTGAAAAAGTCCATGTGCAGAATTTATTGCTGTCGGTACGCTCCAAGGTTTTAGAAGGATATTCACTGGCCAATGCCTTACAGCAGTCGGGGCATTTTCCGGATTTATATATTGCCACCATTGCCGCCGGGGAACGTTCTGGACATCTGGATTTAATTCTGGACCAGCTGTCGGACTACACCGAAAACCGCTTTGCCATGCAGAAAAAAGTGCAAGGCGCGATGATTTATCCAATTATTTTAATGCTGATGTCCTTTGCCATTGTGATGGGGCTGATGACCTATGTGGTGCCGGATATTGTCAAAACCTTTGATCAGGACAAAGGCGCCTTGCCGTGGATTACCGTGGCGTTAATGCAAGCCAGTGATTTTATCCGTCTGGCCTGGCCCTTTTTGCTGGTCGGGACGATTCTGGGCATCTTCCTGTTGGTCCGCTTTTTAAAAACCTCGGCCGGCCATTATGCATTTGATCGTTTAACCCTCAAACTGCCACTATTCGGTAAACTGTCACGTGGTATAAACGCAGCACGTTTTGCCAGCACCCTGTCGATTCTGACCCAGTCCGGTGTGCCTTTGGTTGATGCCTTAAAAATTGGCGCTGCGGTCAGCAGTAACTGGGTGATCCGCGATTCGGTTAATCTGGCGGCCGAGAAAGTCACCGAAGGGGGGAACTTGGGCACCCAACTGGAGCGCAGTGGTTATTTCCCGCCGATGATGGTACAAATGATTAAAAGTGGTGAAGCATCGGGTGAGCTCGACCGGATGCTGGAGCGCGCATCGACCATGCAGGATCGGGAGGTGACCACGCTCATCTCGACCTTACTGGCGCTGCTGGAGCCCTTAATGCTGGTGCTGATGGCCAGTATTGTGCTGGTGATTGTGATTGCGGTGATGCTGCCTATTGTCAATATGAATAATATGATTTAAATCGAGACCCATTGAAGATAACAAATGATGAAAGATTCAAGAGAGAACCTGATGCAACGGAAATCCTATTCGAATAAACAGGCCGGTTTTACCCTCATTGAAGTAATGGTGGTGATTGTCATTTTAGGCGTGCTGGCGGCGCTAATTGTCCCGAACGTGATGGGCCGTGGTGAAAAAGCCAAAGTCGATACCACCGCAATTACCTTAAAAGGTGTGGCCGGCGCGCTGGATCAATACAAGCTGGACAATGGCCGTTATCCGTCCATGCAGGATGGCGGTTTAGATGCGCTGGTCAATCAGCCCGCGTCAGCTAAAAACTGGTTGCCGGGTGGTTATGTCAAAGGTGGTTATCCAAAAGACAGCTGGGACAATGACATTCAATATGTAATTCCAGGCTCTGAAGGTCGCGCTTTTGACCTGTATTCTTTTGGTGCAGATGGTCAGCAGGGCGGTGAAGGCACCGATGCCGATATTTATTATCAGCCTTAAGCCGGCTTGATTATAAATGCCGTGATGGAATATATCACTTCACCTGATTGGACTATTCAATTAAAGGTGAAGTGATAATAGCTCTTAATTATAAAAAATATACTAATATCTTGATAAATATAGATTTAAGATAATCTTCCAGATTTGAGATTCATAATAAGAATTATTCCCAACAGTACTGATTACAATAATCCTGGGAATGTGGAGCAATATCATCTATTTATTTCATTAAAACCGTTCATAATAAGTCAAAAGGCACATATTTGTCTGGAGGATGGTATGAAAGCATTAATCTTGTCGGATGAAATTAACCAGTTTCACTGGACGATGCTGAAGTCTGTTCTGCTGATTTTAAGCCTGCTTCCCTTGAGTCAGGGCTTTTTGCATCTCTGGCAAAGCACCGAAGGCAGCAGCCAGATTATGGTCGGTTTCTTCGCGCTGAGCCTGATGAGCTCGTGCTTGCTCTTAAGTTTCTGGTCGGCGCTACAAGCCACTATTTTAAAACTAGAACCAGAACAGGCCTCTTGCTTTGAGCAGGCAGTGGTAAAAGTCTATCGTTATTTGCCGATGTTCTCTCTGGCGGCGATGCTGTCCTATCTGGTGACCCAGCTTTAAATATAGACAAAATAAAAAAAACCGAGGCATGCACCTCGGTTTTTTTATTACGCCTCCCTTTTACAAAGGGTGAGAAGCACTGCTTCGCAAGGGAGGGATTTATAAAGTTAATCCCCTTAACCCCCCTTTGATAAAGGGGGACTTCATAGGCGAATTATCTTCTCGACTTAAAGCTGACATCGACCTTACGTGGACGATAGATCCAGCCCAAAATCAGCAACAGGAAGGAGAAGATCAGCACCGGCCAATCACTAAGGCGGGTATACAAGGTCTGGCCCTGCATTGCCGGTAACTCACCGCGCAGCACTGCTTCCTGATCAATTGGAGCCTGCTGCACAATATGGCCCTGATGGTCAATAAAGGCGGTCACACCGGTATTGGTGGCCCGAATAAACCAGCGGCCATTTTCTTTGGCACGCATCTGCACCATCTGTAAATGCTGCCACGGGCCGGCTGTACCGGTAAACCAGGCATCATTGGACACAGTCACCAGAAAATCACTCTGGCTGGCATTACGACGGGTCAGATTCGGATAGGCCACTTCATAACAGATGGCTGCACCCAACGGTGAGTTATGAATCATCAGCGGTTTTTGCTCTTTGGCACCGCGCGAAAAACCACTCATGGATGGATCATTCTGCAAGGCCGGCAAGACCCAGCTTAACAGGCCGGATAAAGGAATATATTCACCAAATGGCACCAGGCGCTGTTTCTTGTATAAGCCTTCTGAATCTGTACCGGTGGCCATAATACTGTTGTAGTACATCGGCTGGCCATTTTGCTGTGATTCAGGCAGGTCCCAATACGGAATACCGGTGACCCAGGCACTTCCCGATTTTTCCGCCTCGGTTTTCATGGCGGCTAAAAACGGTTCGATATCGGTCTGGAACATTGGAATGGAAGATTCTGGCCAGACAATCAGGTCGCGGCCCCATTCGGTGCGGGTCAGTTCGCTGTAGATTAACAGGGTTTTCAGTTGATATTCGGTCAGCCATTTCAGGTCTTGTGGAATATTGCCCTGAATCAAGGACACGGACAGCGGCGGTTCATCTTTCTCGCTGACAAAACTGAGCTGGGAAGCACCCCCAGCACCGGCCAGGAGCAGCAATGACGGCACCAGCCAGAAGATGCGTTTATTCAGAATTTCCACCAGCGCACAGGCCAGAATAATGGCCACAAACGACACCCCGAACACCCCGAATAAAGGCGCATAGCTGTCCAGAAAACGCTCGGTAAAGGCATAGCCGACAAATAGCCACGGGAAACCGGTAAATACCCAGGTTTTGGCCCATTCAAAGAACACCCACAGCGGCGCAAAAGTTAGCGGCGTTTCCGGGAAGAAGCGGCGATACAGCCAGGTTTGAATGGCGGTAAACAGCCCCATGGCCAAGGCCATAATCGCAATCATCAGCACGCTTAAAATGGCCGGGGTATCTCCATAGACATGAATGGAGGTATATAGCCAGAAGGCACCGACAAACCACAGGCCAATACCGTAGGCCCAGCCAATAAAAAAGGCCTGTTTGGCAGAGCGCTGACGTAAAACTGCATAAAGCAAGGCCGGAGACAGCAGGGCAATCCACCAGTAATAATACGGTGCCAGGGCAAAACTGAAAATGGCACCTGCGATTAAGGCAATCAGCAGGGGATAAACTAGCGGGAGCTGTTTGTGTTGTTGGGATGAATCTAACAGCTTGGTGAAATAAGTCCTCATTGACGTACAGCTCGAATCAGATGAATAGTGCGCGCATCTGCTTCAAGAATCTTAAACTGCCAATCCCCAATTTCAATAATTTGACCTTGCAGATCACTCACCAATCCAATTTCCTGAAGCAGTAAACCGCCGACAGTTTCTACTTCATCGTCAGAAAAATCAGCATCTAAAACATTGTTAAAGTGTTCAATTGGTGTAAGTGCCTGTACCAGCCAGGTGTTGGCGGTCTGCGGATCATGATCGGGCACAATGTATTGTGCTTCGGCATCAGCCTGATCATGCTCATCTTCAATTTCACCAACAATTTCTTCCAGAATATCTTCTAGGGTTACCAGTCCTGAAGTGCTGCCATATTCATCAATTACAATGGCAATATGGGTCTGGGTATTTTTCAGCATACGCAGGACCTGATCGGAACGCGCACTTTCTGGCACAAACAGTGGCTGACGCATCAGTGCCCGGATATCAACCTTCGGCGTTGGTTCGGTCAAAAAGGGCAACAAGTCTTTGGCCAGCAGAATCCCCACTACATTGTCAGGTTGGTCTGAAGAAAAGACTGGAAAGCGTGAATGGGCCGACTCGACCAGTACATGCAGAATATCCAGCAGCTCATCATCTTCCTGCAAGCTGATCATGGAAGTGCGCGGGGTCATAACCTCACGGATTTTGGTGGCCGGCAAATCCAGCACACCTTCCAGCATTGCCACAGTATCGGGTTCTAAAAAACGACGTGAATCTTGTACTAATTTTAGCAATTCATCGCGGGTTTCCGGTGCAGTACCTAACCATTTACGTAAGCCACGCATACCCCACGATGGGCCTGATTCCTCGTGCATGATCCTTCCTAAAGACTCGTTGTATCTAAAAAACTTGATTTAATCATACCGCAGAAAATACAGTTGTCTATTGTTTATCGACTTTCGCTGAAACAATGAATTTGATGATTTATCAGGCGGATAAAGCCAGCTTGCGGCATCAGTGGTTTTGCTGGCTTTGTGTTAGAATAGAAAAATTCTATCTCGCCGAGTTTTATTATGTCTGATTCATCCATTACCCCTGCCATTCAGCTAAATACGCGTGGTCTGCGTTGCCCTGAACCAGTGATGATGTTGCATCAAGCCATTCGTAAATCTAAATCGGGCGATGTGGTGGAGATTTTTGCCACCGACAATTCTACTTCGTGGGATATTCCAAAATTCTGTATGCATTTGGGCCATGAGCTGCTGTTACAGGAAGAAGTGCTGGATGCTGCCGGTAATAAAGAATTTCATTATCTGGTCAAAAAAGGCTAGGCCATCCTCCGACAATGCCGCGGTTTTAAAGGCCATACTTTTTATCGGATAGTTACATATGGCTTTGTTGCATAAAGATTTTAAAGATAGAGCTTTCCTAAGTTGTTTAAATTTAAGTGACAACTTGGGTATGAGCTCGGCCTAATTCCATAAATTTATTTAATACTGCCACACGTGCATGAATCTCATTCACCTGGCTTTGAAAACTCCGTGCACTGAGTTTATCTCCCAATAATTTGATGCAATGCATCTTGGTTTCTACCAAGCTTCGGCGATGATACCCAGACCACTTTTTCCAAATTGCTCTTCCTAGGCATTTAACCGTTTTCAACAATTCATTTCTTTCTAAAGATCTCAGCTTTTTGTCTTTCCAGGGCTTCGCATTTTTTCTTGGCGGAATCACCGCATGTGCCTGTCGATCTGAAATGACTTTTCTGCAGTGTTTCGTGTCATAAGCACCATCTGTATAGACAGAATCAATCTGCTCATCAAGTGGAATTTGATCAAGTAAATCTTCGAGTACTTGTGAATCACTGACATTGTTTGTCGTGAGCTGAACGGCCCGTATTTGCAGCGTTTCAGCATCTATACCAATGTGAAGTTTACGCCATTGGCGACGATATTCAGGCTGATGTTTCTTACGTTTCCATTCACCTTCACCTAAAAACTTCAAGCCAGTAGAGTCGACGAGTAGGTGGAGACCATCACGACTTTTCTGATAGCTTATCGCAATATCAATATGCTTTTGTCTTCTACAAATAGTCGAATAATCTGGCGCTGTCCAATCTAATCTACAAAGTTTAATGAGGCTCTGAACAAAGCCAGTGACCATGCGTAAAGTGAGTCTAAATAGAGATTTGATCATCAAACAGCATTGAATCGCTATGTCGGAGTAGGTTTGACTTCGACCTTGTTTGCCTTGAGGTTCTGCATACCATTGTGTTTTTGGATCGAACCAAATGGCAATATTCCCACGATTAATGAGAGCTCGGTTATATGCGGGCCAATTGGTTGTGCGGTAGATTTTGTGTGTAGGCTTCTTCATTTGGAAATTATATTGCCGAAGGAGTCCTTAAGAACAGCTTTGTGCAACAAAGCCCTTTGGACAACATAGTTTTATCAATTTGAATTATGAATATAGCGGGCGATCACATAGCGACAGTCATCGGGTACAGTTGGCGGTAACGACTCGATTCTAATTGATCGTTTTATTCATGAGAAAGTCATGCGAAAGCGTAGATTTGCGTATGAATGAGAAGTTTGAATCTTGATTGAAACAGCCATGTAGATAAATCTGCATGGCTGTTTTTTAGATCACAGTCAAATGGACTGAGTTTTAGACCGCATGGCGACTCATTAAAGTCAGTGGTGCTTTGGACTGTAAATAATCGGCAGGAATAAATACGATATTGGCAGCGTGTTGCTGTGCTGCATCAATAATATGGTTGATCACATCGTCTGTGGCTTGTGCGCTGTCAGGTGCGTGCGCTTGATCTAGATAAATTCGTTGCTGGTCGGTATCGACCCAACCCGCCTGCATGTAGCCTTGTTGAACATATAAAGTATCGACATTATTTTGAAACACTGCCTGATAAATTTGCTGCAGATCGGTCACAACACGGTCACTGGCATAGAGTTCATCCAGTTGCTGCGCATGTTGCTGATGCAATTGTTGTTGATGGCTTTTTAGCTCGGTCTGAATACTGTCAATAATGTGTTGTGCGCTGCCTTGTTCTAGCTGAGTGACGTTATCTACACTGAAAATAATGGCATTGGGTTGGTCGCAAATAGATTCATAAAAACTGATATTGCGTCGATCACCCACAATGACCAAGCCCAATGGCTCACTGGCACGTACAGTTTGCACATTTTTATCGACACGGTTTAAAAACTCTTTGAGTAAACGGTCTTCATTGGCGGCTGTGGCACGTTCTGCACCGCTGGTGCTATATAAGTTATCATTTTGAACAGGAAATGCACCATGTGGCAGTCGTTCATTCAAGTCGCTGTCATCTACAGAAAACTCATGGATTACACGATCATTGGAGGCCTTAATCAGACGTCCAATTTCACGACTGATCACTACCACATAGTATTGCACTGCATAAGATAGCTCACGAATAAAATCACGCACTGAAAATTGTTGATCAATCACAATACGTTCTTGGGTAGGGAATGGCAGACGCAGTACTTGTGCACTGTCGGCTGTGGCAAAAATAGCCAGACTGTCTAAATGGTAGTTGGGATTCAAATCTTTGGTTTGATGATGAATCTGTTCTAAAATTTGTGCCACCAGACGTTTGTCATAGTCTGCCAACAGGCGTTCTTCGAGTTGTTTAAGTTGGTTTTTAAGAGCAATCACATCTTGCTGATTGTCTGGAAAGGTACGATGTGTGGGTAGAAATAAGCTGACTGCAGGTTGTGCCTGCACATTTTTAAGTTGGTTGAGGGTGTCTGTTAAATTAAGCATGTTGGAATTCCTCTTCTAATGAAAATAAGAAGAACAACCAAATGCTTGAGCAAGATAAAACTCAAAGTACTGCTTTATACTCCACTCAAGTCAGTTTTAGTCAGCATCTACAACATTTTGCTACCGTGCTAAGTGCTGCATAAAATGCCGAATAGCATTGTATAAAAGCTGACAAAACAACATTTTCGGTTGTTCAAGTCTGAAAAAAAAACGAAATAAAAAACTAAAAATAGAAAAGATAAAAAATAAGCAAAAACAGCATAACAAGGAAAATTATTCAATCGCCTGCTTTTGAATAGAGAAATACCTGAAAAATGTAAGGGATTATGAGACCTTGGTAATGTTGTAAACTGTGTATAAAAAAAGCAGTGCCGAGGCACTGCTTTTGGGTTTCTCAATTGCGATTCGCAATTACATATTCGGGTAATTCGGACCACCGCCACCTTCAGGTGTTACCCAAGTGATGTTCTGTGATGGGTCTTTAATGTCACAAGTCTTACAGTGAACACAGTTGGCTGCGTTAATCTGGAAGCGCTTGGAACCATCATCATTTTCCATAATTTCATACACACCCGCAGGGCAGTAGCGCTGTGCCGGCTCATCCCATTTAGGCAAGTTCACATCGACTGGAATCGACGCATTGGTTAGTTTCAGGTGCGCTGGCTGGTTTTCTTCATGTACGGTATTGGATACAAACACCGAAGACAAACGGTCAAAGGTCAGCTTGCCATCCGGTTTTGGATAGTTCGGCTTAAAGCTTACCGCATCTACGGTTTTCAGTGCGCTGAAGTCAGGCACTAAATCATGCAGAGTAAATGGTACTTTAAAGATGTTCTGGTCGATGAAGTTAAACGCACCACCAAACCATTGACCAAACTTATGCATTGCCGGGCCAAAGTTACGCGCGTTGTAAAGCTCTTCTTTTAGCCAGCTGTTGTTGAACTTCTCAGTGTAAGAGGTTAATTCTTTTACAAAGAAATCTTCACCCTCAGTCACGCGGGCAATGGCCAGATCACCACCTTTTTCGACACCGGCAGCAATTGCTTCAAAGACTGCCTCACCACAAAGCATGCCGGATTTCATTGCGGTATGAGAGCCTTTGATTTTGGCAAAGTTCAGGAAGCCTGCATCATCACCAATTAAAGAACCACCCGGGAAAGTGAATTTAGGCAGCGAGTTAAAGCCACCTTTGGTTACGGCACGCGCACCATAAGAAATACGCTTACCACCTTCCAGATACTGTTTGATGAGTGGATGAGTCTTCCAGCGCTGCATTTCCATAAATGGATACATGTGCGGGTTTTCATAAGACAGATCAACGATCATCCCCAGCGTAACCTGGTTGTTTTCAGCATGGTAGAGCCACCAGCCGCCTGAAGAACCGGTTTCAGACAATGGCCAGCCGGCACCGTGCATCACCAGACCTGGCTTATGTTTGGCCGGATCAATTTCCCACAGCTCTTTAATGCCGATACCGTAGTGTTGAGGGTCGGCATCTTTATCCAGATTAAATTTCTGGATCAGGCGTTTGCCTAAGTGACCACGACAGCCTTCAGCAAACAGGGTATATTTGGCATGCAGTTCATAACCTGGGGCAAAGTTGTGGGTCGGTTCACCATCTTTACCAATGCCCATATCACCGGTTTGAATGCCTTTTACGGTGCCATCTTCATGGTACAGAATCTCAGACGCCGCAAAGCCCGGGAAAATAGACACTTCCAGTTCTTCGGCTTTCTGGCCTAACCAGCGCACCACGTTGCCGAGTGAAATGACATAGTTGCCATCGTTGTGCATGGTTTTTGGTACCATCCAGTGTGGCGCTTCTTTCGAAGTGGTTTCAGACAGCAGGAAGAACGTTTTATCTTCTGTCACCGGTACATTTAAAGGTGCACCTTCTTCTTTCCAGTTCGGGAACAGCTCATTGATGGCACGTGGTTCCAGCACCGCACCTGACAAGATGTGCGCACCGACTTCGGAGCCTTTTTCTACGACACAAACGGACATATCATTCAGGTTATTTTCAATTGCAAGTTGACGGATTTTAATCGCCGCAGACAGACCCGCAGGGCCAGCACCTACGATAACTACGTCAAACTCCATCGATTCACGTTCGATGTGTTCCATGTAGGACTCCTCATAATACTAGAAGGTGGCAACCGTCATCTCAGAATCCGGTGCTGCCATGAGTGTTCTTAGTTCCTAGACACAAATTTGCTATCGTGTCTTTTATATTGTGGGCTAGTATAGTTTTAAACCTTGGTCTAGCCAATTGGCTGAATCATATTATTTTTCCGTCAGCAGGGTATTCAATGATGAACAATGAGCACAATGAACCAAATCCGACGAAAAAAGTAGCATTTTCTGATGATAAAAATTTAATGGGCATTGCGCAATACTTAAAAGATGCACAGCCCGGTCACAAAAGGTCAATTCCCCCTTTGGAGCAATGGCATCCAAAGCATTGTGGCAAAATGGATTTAACGGTAAAAGCCAATGGAGAATGGTGGCACGAAGGTCAATTGGTGAAGCGCCAGTCATTAATTGAGCTGTTTTCTACCGTACTCTGGAAAGAAGGTCACACGTTCTATTTAAAAACCCCGGTCGAGCAGATTGAAATTGAGGTGGAAGATGAGCCTTTATTTGTCAATCAGGTAGATCAGGTTGATATTGAAGGCAAGACCTATCTGCAACTGACCACTACCACCCAGGACCTGGTGATTGTCGATGAGCAGCATCCGATCTTTATGCGTGAATATGAAGGGGAGTTGCGTCCCTATGTGCATGTGCGTTTTGGCCTAAATGCCCTGATCCAGCGCGCGGCTTTTTTTCATCTGGTCGAGCTGGGCAGCTTGCAGGAAAATGCCGAAGGCGATGCAATTTTAAGCCTGAAAAGTGGTGATTTGCTATTGCAATTAGGCACCTGAGGTTTAAGCTTGAGCCATCCTATTTCAAACTGCTCATTCCGCTGCCATGACCGCCATTCATCCCCTTGCTCCTTTGTTGCACCCTATGACCAGAGCGCAGGCGGATGCGCCAATCGGGATTTTTGATTCAGGCATTGGCGGCTTGTCGGTGGCGCTGGAAATTGCCCAGCATTTGCCCAATGAACAGATTGTTTATTATGCCGACACGGCGCATGTGCCTTATGGTCCGCGTGATGATCAGGAAATTCGCGAACTGACCGCTCAGGCTATCGAGTGGCTGTATCGGCAGGGCTGTAAAATTGCAGTGGTGGCCTGCAATACTGCTTCGGCCTTTAGCCTGGATTATCTGCGTGCGCATTATGGGGAAGATTTCCCGATTGTCGGTTTGGTCCCAGCCTTAAAACCGGCGGTACTGCAGAGCAAAACCAAAACCGTGGCTGTGCTGGCGACACCGGCGACCTTTCGTGGCCAGCTAATTAAAGACGTGATTCAGCGTTTTGCCTTGCCGGCCGAGGTCAAGGTGATTCCTTTAACCTCGCTTGAGCTGGTGCCTTTTGTGGAAAGCGGAGCGCAAATGAGTGCTGCCTGTTTAACTACTTTAAGTGAACTGTTACAGCCAGTGGTGGATGCTGGCGCAGATCATCTGGTGCTGGGGTGTACCCATTATCCCTTCTTAAAAACTGCGATTCAGTCTATTTTTGGTCAGAAATTGACATTAATTGACTCAGGAACTGCCGTTGCGCGTCAAACTTCCCGCATTTTAACGAAAAATGAGTTATTATTTGAACAGAGCCGAGCCGATCAGGTGCAGATTCATTGTTATGTCAGCGGTCAAAATGCTGAACATTTACAACCGATTGTCGGGCGTCTGATGCCTGAGCAGATCCGCTGGAAAATTTCCAATCTGCCACGCTAAGCCAGCTCCATAAAGAAAGCAACATGATTGCTTCAGCATGACTTATTTTTTGATTGGGGAACAATACTGATGCCCATTGGGCGCTTCAGCTATTGAGGGAAGGAAGGAGAGCCAATGCTCGATAAACGCTATCAGGTATTTATCTCTACGTCCGGTTCAGAGATGCAGCCGGAACGCATGGTATTGACACAGACCTTGGTGGGAATGGGCTTCTTTTCCTGGGGCTTGGAGCAGCGTACGCCATTGAGTACGGCATTTGCCCGTCGTCAGATTGATGACTGCGATTATGTGGTGCTGTTATTGGGCAGCCAGTATGGCGAGCAGTCGGTATCGGGTGTGGGCTATATGCATCTGGAATATATTTACGCGGTCACCAAGCAGAAACCGATGATTGTGTTTATGCATGAAGACCCGGATTCACGTGATGCCAGCTTGCAGGATGCCAAACCTGAACTGCGGGAAAAATTTAAAGAATTCCGTCGCCTGTTACAGCAGGAAGTCGATCAGGTGTTTTGCTATCGCAGCTTGCGTGATCTGGAGCTGGCGGTACGCTTTAATATGCCGCAAATGCTGGAGCGTTATCCGGTGGTGGGCTGGGTGCGTCCGCAAAATACCCAGGCCCTGCATGATGAAATCGAGCAGCTACAGGCCAAAGTGGCCCAGTTAAAAAATGAACTTGGCAAGACCGAAGCCGATCCATTCTTAAGCCTGCCCAAAGTATCCATGCATGAAGCTTTCCAGTTTGAATACCGGATGCATGCCTATCAGGATGGTAATTTTAAAGAACTGAAAGTACAAAAACAGCTGACCTGGGCGCAGCTGTTCAGTATTTTAGGCTCGACCTTTATTCATCCGACCCCGGAAGAATATTTTTCCAAACGCATGAATGAATATTTAAATGATACCGGCCTGACTGATGCGCGGCGTGAAATGCCACGGGCGCATGCGGTGGCACGGGCGCAAATCAATATTCGTGCCTTGCATACCATTAAAATGCAGATGCGCCAGAATGACTGGATTGTGCAGGCCGGCCGGGATGAACGCCAGCGTATGCTATGGCAGACTACAGCCAAAGGGCAGAAGTTGCTGGACAGTAACCTGCTTGATAATGATCGTGTTTTTCAATATAAATCGACGTATTAATTCATTTAGTAACAGACGGGAAAGCTGTTAAAGTAAACGCGTTCCCTGATGATTCCTGAGAGCCTAATGTCTGTTGTTGCGAAACCGAAAATCACCATTATTCTGGCCAATTTGGGCACACCGGATGCACCGACTGTGCCCGCGGTACGACGTTTTCTGAAACAGTTCCTGTCTGATCAGCGGGTGATTGAAATTCCCAAACTGCTGTGGCAAATCATTTTAAGGCTGTTTATTTTACCGTTTCGCCCCAAACGCGTGGCACATGCTTATGCCATGGTCTGGAATCAGGATTCGCCTATGCGCGAAATTTTGCAGGCGCAGGTTGATGCCATCAGACAGACCTTAACTCCGCTCTACCCGGAATTTGAGCTGAATATTGTGCCAGCCATGACCTATGGCAACCCGGGCATCGACGCTTTGCTGGCAAAGCTGGCCCAGCAGCCGCAAGATCATCTCCTTGTCCTGCCGCTATTCCCTCAATATTCCGCAACTTCCACCGCGCCGCTATATGATGCTATAGCCAAATGGATTCCGCAGCAGCGCAATTTGCCGGGGCTGAGCATTATCCGCGATTATTATCAGCATCCTTTGTATATTCAGGCTTTGGCGCAGAGTGTGCGTGAATTTCAGGCCGAGCATGGTCCGGCGGAAAAACTGCTGATGTCGTTTCACGGTATTCCACAGCCCTATGCCGATAAAGGCGACCCGTATGCCGAGCGCAGTCGCACAACCGCTCAACTGGTGGCGCAGGCGCTGGGTTTAAATGAGGATCAGTGGGCGATCAGCTTCCAGTCACGTTTTGGCAAGCAGGAATGGGTCAAGCCCTATACCGATGTGCTGCTCGAAGAATGGGGCCAGCAGGGAGTTAAATCGGTTCAGATCATGAGTCCGGCATTTTCTGCCGACTGTCTGGAAACCCTGGAAGAACTGGCGATACAAAATGCCGAGATTTTTCAGCAGGCGGGCGGGGAACACTATGCCTATATTCCGGCGCTCAACCAGCGGGACGATCATTTACAATTGCTGAATGCCTTGCTTCAGGCTAATCTGGATGCGCTGAAACAGACTTTTGCCCATTTTCAACAGGACGCTTAACCCATGTTACAAGTCAAAATTGTGCCGGTCACGGCATTTGCCCAAAATTGTTCCATCGTCTGGGATGCAGAAAGCAAAGAGGCCATTTTGATTGATGCGGGCGGCGAACCGGACAAGCTGCAGGCAGAAGTTGAAGCACTGGGCTTAACTGTGAAAGCCTTATGGTTAACTCATGGTCATCTGGATCATGCCGGTGCTGTCGGTGCCTTAAAAAAACGCTGGGATGTGCCGGTCATTGGCCCGCATAAGGAAGATGCATTCTGGCTGGATATGATTCAGGAAGTATCGGCGCGTTATGGTTTCCCGATTCCTGAAAAGGTCGAGGTGGATCAGTGGCTGGAAGGTGGTGAGCAGCTGCAGCTGGGCAATGAACAGTTTGAAGTGCGTTTTGCGCCGGGACATACCCCAGGTCATGTGATGTTCTATAATGCCAATTACGGTTTGCTCTGGACCGGTGATGTGCTGTTTAAAGGCTCGATTGGCCGGACAGATTTCCCGCGAGGGAATCATCAGCAATTACTGGATTCAATCCAGCGTGAATGTTTTAGCCTGCCCGATGAAACCCAGTTTATTTCAGGGCATGGTCCGATCAGTACCATTGGTTTTGAAAAACAGCACAATCCTTTTGTGGCGGGGCAGGCCGGTTAATCTGCAAATTTCACCCTAACCAAAGTCAGCACAGTGCTGACTTTTTTATTGCGCCGTTTTGATTGCCATTTATTTGCGAAACGGGTCATTCAGCTGTTTTTTCGCTTCCATGCCCACCAGCCAGGCCATTAAGGCAAATGATACCGCCACCCCAATCAGCAGCGTATCCTGACTATATAAACCGACCGCCAGCATTAAGATTGCGGCAAGCAGAAAGGCGAAAAAAAGAATTTTCAGGAGCGTGGGCATACAGGGCTCGATAATTAGAATCTCGAGGCCATTTAAAAAAGAACCGAATGCGAATAGGGTAACGTTTTGCAGTAAAATTTTTAAATGTGTGCGCTGTTTGCGCAAAGAAGTTTTAAATGTGTAGGATTTTTATTACACCTTTCCAGTAAAAGCGGCTTTTTGTAAAACCGCGTAACTCATTTTAGTCTTCCGGGTTATCTACCGAGGGTGCATCCTGAGTCGGCAGGCGATATGCATCACTGGCCCAGGCGCCCAAATCAATCAGCTTGCAACGCTCGGAACAGAAAGGGCGAAATTCATTGCCTTCCCAGACAGAAGGTTCACCACAACGTGGGCAAGGGAATGTACGTGGCATGCGGGTCTCCTGATAAAATCCCGGATTAGATTAGGCAAAAACAGCTGCACTTGATAGACTTGTGCGGTTTTTTATAAGTTTGATCTGATTATGCCCATTCGTCAATTTCAAGCCCAGCGTATGCATGCTCCGCGTGACTTTCAAGCCATTGCCAATACTCCTGTCTGTATCGAAATTGGTGCAGGCAAAGGCAAGCACGCGCTGTTGTTCAGTGGGCAACATCCTGAGCAAACCCTGTATGCGATTGAGCGCACCCGGGAAAAGTTTCTGGCCATGCAAAAGCAGCATGGATTAGAACCGCATGCCAATCTGCAGCCAGTCCATGCCGATGCCTTACCGTGGATTGTACATGCGCTATATCCGGCGCAAGTCGAGCAGTGCTTTATTTTATATCCGAATCCGGAGCCGCATAATCCGGCCCAGCGCTGGCTGAACATGCCATTTTTTGAGTTTTTGCTGTCACGTTTGCAACCGAATGGACAGATTACCCTGGCCAGTAATATCCCTGAATATATTGCCGAAGCTGAACAGCAATTATTGGCGCTATGGAAACTACCGTTTGAGAAACAGCGGATTGCCGCCGATTCTGCCCGGACCCATTTTGAAATTAAATATTTGCAGCGCGGTGAATTGTGCCAGCAACTGATTATTCGCAAACCGGAAGGGTATCGTACCCGTTTTGACGATTTTCAGCCGCTTCAGGGCCAGTCGCCAGCGCAGGCAGTGGAAGAATAAGCATGTCCAAGCGGATTGCCATTATCGGGGCAGGCCCGGCCGGCTTGATGGCGGCTGAGGTGCTCAGCCAGTATGGCTATAACCTGCATGTCTATGAGCAGAAGCCTTCGGCAGCACGCAAGTTTTTAATGGCCGGAAAAACCGGGTTAAATATTTCCCATGCCGAAGCAGTGCCGCAGTTTATTCAGCGTTATGATCAGGCCGACTGGCTGGCGCCGTGGATTCAGCGCTGGGATGCTGGCTGGATTCAGGACTGGATGGCAGGCTTGGGCATTCGCTCTTATGTCGGTTCATCCGGGCGGATATTTCCGGTGGAGATGAAAGCTGCACCGCTATTACGGGCCTGGTTAAAACGACTGGCGGATAATGGGGTGCAGTTTCATTACCGCCAGCAGGTCAAGGGTCTTGAGCAGCAACAGCTGCAGATTCTGGACTTAAAGCACGGGCAACTGCGCAGTGAAGCATTTGATGCGATTGTGCTGGCTTGTGGTGCGCTGTCGTGGTCGCAATTAGGCAGTGATGGTGCCTGGCAGGACTGGCTCCGTCCAGAGCAGATTGAACCATTTCAGGCCAGCAATGCCGGGGTGGAATATCCGTGGTCCAGCTTTATGCAGCCAGTGTTTGGTCAGCCTTTAAAACGGGTTGAGGCCTGGGTAGAACCGCATACGCGCAGTATCGGCGATATTGTCCTGACCCATTATGGACTGGAAGGCGGCCTGATTTATAAGCAGGGCCGGGCCTTACGTGCACAGCTGAAACAGCAGCAGCGCATGGTACTCTCTCTGGATTTACTGCCCGAGCAGTCTCAAGCACAGCTGGCCAAAAAATTACACCCCAGTAAAAAGCAGTCGCTTAGCAATGTCTGGCGTAAAGCCGGTTTAGATGCAGCCAAAAGCAGTCTGCTGCGTGAACTGGTCGATAAAAGCTTATGGCATCAGCCGGAGGCGCTGGCGGCACAGGTGAAACAGCTGCGGATTGAATTAACAGGTTTTCGCCCGATTGAAGAAGCCATTAGTTGTGCCGGCGGAATCAAACGCAGTGCCTTCAGCCCGCAGTTACAGCTGAAGGATCATCCGGCGGTATTTTGCTGCGGTGAAATGCTGGACTGGGATGCACCCACCGGCGGCTATTTGCTCACGGCCTGTTTTGCCACCGGACGGGCAGCTGGGGAAGGTGTACATGCCTATCTCGCTACAGGGCAGTAAAACTCACCGGCATTCTCCCTGTAAAGATCAGGGCTATTTAGGCCCTGAAATGATAGATGTTATTTATTGGTCGAGCTGTGGATACTGGTCGCGCCAGTGTTCTAATTGCTCTTGGGCATGAATAAATTTCCCCAGACCTTTAACGCTGTCTGGTGCACTCTCCGATGCAGCTGAAGCTGGTTGCTGGGCATGCAGCTGAGCCTGATGATCCCAATATTCATACATCAGGCCCTGGATATAGCGGCCCTGTTCGGTCTTTAAATCCAGCGCTTTCAGCATATTCAGTGCCGACTGGATATTGTCACCTTGCCGGCTTCGTGCAAAGCCATCATCCAGCGTGCCTTGCTGCTGCATCTGCATCAGTTCGGCTTCCATTTCCTCACTCATCTGGCCAAAGCGCTGTTCATAGTCGGTTAGTAGCTGCAGGTCATGCAAGTCCTGCTCGGTTTTTGGGAAAGTGCGTACCGGCTCACTTTTCAGTTCCTGCAGCACCTGATCTTCGGCGCTTAATTCCTGCTTCGGTTCTGGTGATGGATTGCGCTCGCAGGCACTCAGCAGCAGTGCACTGCCAAGCAGACAGGCCAGAGATAAAGGTTTAATCAGATTGGACATGACAGGTTCATCCTTATTGTTCTGTAATTTTTGTAAAGCTATACACATGGGTCAGGTAGGGAAAGTCAATTTGTTGCTGCGGCTGTTTGCCTGTATATTGCAGCACCATCTGCTCGAACTGCTGTTTCAGCTGCTGTTGCTGGTGTTCAGGCAGCGCGGCAATAAAACTGGTAGAAAGCAGGCGTTTTGACACCACCTGTTCAACTGTACCGCTTTGCCATTGCTGAAAAGTAGCTTCTGCGTTAGCGTTAAAGCCGGTCGCAGCCGAAAAGACCTGTCGCCATTGGCCGCTATGAAAACACGGGGTATCGCCTTCCAGCGGTGCTATATGCTCGGCCAGTGCCTTGACCCAGTCGATGCGGGTGTCACGCTGATTCCAGATCAGCAATAGCTGGCCGCCCGGTTTTAGCACCCGATAAATTTCGTTCAGGGTTTCAATATTGGCAAACCAGTGAAAGGACTGCGCGCAGCAGACGGCATCGACACTGGCATCAGGCAGCGGCAGGGCATGACTATAGGCTTGGATGCTTTGCACATCAGGATAGTGTTGCTGTAGTTGTGCCAGCATTTCGGCCACCGGCTCAACAGCAATCACATGCGGGCTAAGCTGTTGCAGAATCGGCAGGAATTTACCGGTACCGGCACCTAGGTCGACACCGACCGGTGCGGCATCAGATTTGAGCTGGTTTTTTAACCATGCAACCAGCGCTTGTGGATAACTTGGTCGGACCTGTTGATAAAGTTCGGCGGCTGTGGAAAAGCCTTGTTCTGCTGCAGGATGGAGGAATTGTGTCATATTTTGCGCTTTTTTATCTGCCGGGCATCTATAAAATAACATATTCGCTTTTTAGTCGTCGGCATACGGTCTATTTGTTATTTTGAATCTTGATAGAGGGCTGTGCAGCTCTGGTGTGGGAATGGATAAACACATAATTTTTGAAGACGATCATATCCGCGTCATCTGGATGCCCGGTCATTCAGAGGCGCTGATTTTTTCTTTTGGCGATTTAATTACCCGCGCCAAAGGCCTGACCATTAATGCTGAAAAGTCATTGAGCAAACACGGCTATAATGTGGTTGGCATCATGCCAAAGGAGAAATCCTGGTTTCCCGAACAGTCGATGCGCGCGATGCTGAATGAAATTGCCGCCACCATTGCGCCGTTTCAGCAGCGTATTGGCTATGGCGGTTCGATGGGTGGTTATGCGGCCATCAAATATTCCAACCTGCTTGATTTGCAACGTGTGGTGGCACTGGTGCCGCAATATTCGATTGATCCGGAAGATATTCTGGACACGCGCTACAATATGTTCTTCCATCCGCAGCACAATGCTGACATGCGTATTCAGCCCCAAGATGTTTCGGCTGAGCGCGAATATATCGTGATTTATGATCCGCACTATGCCGAAGACCGCGCCCAGTATTTAAAACTGCAGGCGGTACTGCCTTCGCTGCAGACCCTGCATTTACCGTTTACCGGACATGATGCGATTGCGGTGCTGGCCAGTTCCGATTTGCTCAATGATTTTCTTAGCCATCCTTTTGATCCGGCACATTTTTACCAGAAGATGCGTCAGGTCAAAAAGAACAGCAAGTTCTACTATCGCAAGCTGATTGAAAACCTGTTGCCACGGCACAAACATGCGCTGGGGCAAATCCTGAAAAATAACGAACTGCAACTGGACAGCGGCTTTTTTGATGCCAAGCTCAAGCAGAACCTGATTCGCTCGCTGCTCAGCAATAAACAGGTCGATCAGCATGACCTGCATAAACTCGGGATTCAGTTTAACCTGCCGCAGGAAAGCCGCCGCCAGCTGATGGACTGTTTTGGCCATGGGCTGGTATTTAATGTCATTAGCCAGAAGATCGAAAGCTATGCTGCCAGTGCTGTGGCCTTAAACCATAAATTCCTGATTCCGATTTATGCCAAGGGCAATGGACTGGTACAAATCTGGCTGAATGACCAGCGTTATATTGTGGCCATGAATGATCGTCAGGTCATGAAACTGTTTCAGGAACAGGATGAGCTCAGCGCCGGTATGCACCCCATCGTGATTAAAAAATACAGCGATTATTATGTGCTGAGTTATAAACAGCTGAATTTAAGTAGTGATGAATTTGGCGGCAATGAATTTGTCGATGATAGCCCGGAAAGTGCCAAATTTGTGACCCAGCCCGAAGTGGTGCTGTAAGCCAAAACTGCACTGACCCCGAAGTCCTTGTTTTATTTTATATTCAGGCTAAGATGAAGATGGATGTAAAACAACCAGTGGATAAAAGTAGGGTAGTGTTATGACCATTCGATCTCTGTCTGTTGTGGTACTGAGCCTGCTGGGTTGGGCTGTTCCGTCGGTGGCTTCGGCACAAACGGTGCATTATTCAGCCTATATGGTGTTCGGCAGTGGCCTGTTATTGGTATTGGCTTTAACCATTTATGTCATTCGGCAAATCCGCTTTTCTTTACGCAATTATCACAGCAAGCGCCCATGAACTCATGGGCGTTTTTTTGTGGGCATCCCATTTTTGAACTGACGCGCAGCGCTACAAGTGTGCTTTAATTTCTTCACGCCATGATGAGAGGATGCACCACATGAACGCCATATTTCTGGATTTTGCCTCGCTGGATCAGGATGATTTACAGCTAGAAGACTTAAACGCTGTCTTTCAGCAGCAGTTAACGCTGTATCCAACCACTTCGCCTGCAGAGCTGCTGCCACGGGTGCAATCTGCCGAGGTGATTATCAGCAATAAAGTCTTGCTGGATGCCGCGACATTACAGCAATGCCCGCAGCTTAAACTGATCCTGATTTCAGCCACCGGTACCAATAATGTCGATTTGGAACAGGCACGCCGCCAGGGTGTGGTGGTGTGTAACTGTCAGGGTTATGGCACGGCCGCAGTGGCGCAACATACCTTAATGCTGATGTTAAATCTGGCTACTTCTTTTGTGCGTTATCATCAGGCGGTGCAACAGGGCCAGTGGCAGCGTTCTAGCCAGTTCTGTCTGCTGGATTATCCAATTGTCGAGCTGGCTGGAAAAACGCTGGGCATTGTCGGTTATGGTGAGTTGGGGCAGGCGGTGGCTAAACTGGCCGAAGCCTTCGGCATACAGGTCAAAATTGCTGCTCTTGCCAACCGGCTACAATCTGCATCGCGGGTGCCTTTTGCCGAGCTGTTACCGCAGGTGGATTTTTTAAGCCTGCATTGTCCACTGACCGAAGATACCCGGGATTTAATCGGGCCGGCTGAGTTTGCTGCCATGAAACATAGCGCGTTTTTAATTAACTGTGCCCGTGGTGGTATTGTCAATGAAGCGGCGCTGGCCGAAGCCTTACTGTCCGGACAAATTGCCGGTGCGGCGATGGATGTGCTGAGTGTCGAGCCACCCAAGCAGGGCAATATCCTGTTAGACCCAGCTATTCCCAATTTAATTTTAACCCCGCATAGTGCATGGGGCAGTGTAGATGCGCGGCAGCGGATTGTGCAGCAAATGGTAGAAAACGTGATCGCGTTTCAGCAGGGCCAACCGATCCGTCAGGTCAATTAAGCAGATATCAAGCAATAAAAAATACGGACGCATTCAGGTCCGTATTTTTGGGTGGAATGAAAAGGCGAGTGATGATGAGGCTCTCGCTCACTCCCGTCTTAAAGTTCGGTCACGGCATAGCTGGTGGCCCCTGAACCGGTTTCAGCAGGTACTGATGCCGCCGGTTGAGCGGTATCTGGCTGACTCAAGCTGCCCTGTACAATTGGTACCGGCTGTTGCGGTGCGCCGCCTAAAGCTTCTTTGGTGTCCTGAATTTTCTGGTTGGCCTGTTGCGTGGTGTTGCTGGTTAAGGTTTTGGTATTTTCCCAGGCCTGATGCACCGAAGGCCGTACTTTTTGCACACCTTTTTCTGCCACTTCACCAACCCGATCTGCCGCGTTTAAAACACCTTGCTGTGCTTTATAGGCCCAGACATGCAGTAAATTCGGATTATCGGCATACGGCTGAATCGGGGCTTGGAGCTTGGTGCTGCTATTCGCTTCTGCTGGTGGAGTTTGTGCCCAGACTGCAGTGCCCATGAGCATAAGGCCAACAGCCAATACGGATTTCATTTTATGCATAATCATGACCCCTGCTAAAAGAGAATGGAAAGCCTAAGCCTAAACTGAAGGCATGAAGAAATCATGAAGATTCCTGTTACTGTGTTGAGCATCTGCTGAATTGTCTTGAAACTCAACCACAAAATTAAAAAAGCCCGCAGGGTTGCAGGCTTGGTTCTCTCATTTTGATTATTGTGCAGCGCCAACCGCGGTATGGGTTTTACTGCTGACTTTGGCTTTGGCCACAGGCGTATCGACATCAACCTGCGCATTGCTGTGCAATTGTACCTGTGCCGATTTCTGTTTCAGGCTGTTTTTGGTTTTTTCCGTACGATCTGCGGCATGTTCACGGGCTGCTGCGGCTTTCTTGGCGGCAGACTGTTTCAGTTCGCTTGAGCGTTCATAGGCCGCCTGTTTTAAATCTGCGGCTTTTTCTTTGCCGGCTTCGGCTTTTTCATTGCTGAACTGTTTGGTGTTTTGCCAGGTGTTCTGGGTCGTGGTTTTTACGCTATGTAATCCTTGACCGACATGCTCGCCTGCGCTGTGTAAGGTCTGCTGCGTACCTTGCACTACATTATTTAAAAGTCCACCAGCCTGTGGCGTCTGCACATCTGCCGATGCGTTGACATTGGCCTGAAGTGCGGGCGCGGCATACAGTGAAGATGTCGCGAGTAGGGCGCTGCTCATGAATATTGTTGTGAGAGTTTTCTTCATAGGATTTTCCTTGCATGTGTGCCACAGACGCAATGCTGTGAGCGGTGCCTATCTTAAGGAGAAAAATATGCGCCGATATGCTTTATGCAAAAACATCCACAATCTTGCTACAACTGCTTAACAATTCAGGCATTTTTGTACACCGGGGATTGGCTGCGAAGTCTTATACCAGTTGGTATAGCAGATATAATTTGAATGATGAAAAATCTATTTATTTTTCGGGTTATTTTTATTTTTTCTAGGAAATGTGGAAAAGCACCATACCTTTTGCAGGCATGATGCTTGAATTTTTAGTTACATTGCGCCAGGGCATCTTTATGGAAATGATCGCGCAGGGTCAGGAAGTTTTTCTGTACCGTGGCATCATGCAGGTCAAAATTATGGGCGGTGCTGGTGCCATCTTGGGCAAAGGTAGCTGAACCGGCTGAAATGAGGGTGTTGCCTTTAAATGCCCATTGTTCAATTGAGCGGCCGGCTTTGAGCTGCCCTCTAAATTCAATCACGCATTTATCAATAAACTTGGTCAGTTTGGCCGAGTTATGCGTGGTGTCTGGATAGACCTCAAGATTTTGGACTTCTTGTAATACCCCCGCTTGTAGTTGTGGAATGACTGGCGCAGAGGTACATGCACCCAGAGAAAGGCAAGTTAGACCAGATAAAATTAAAGTTTTAAGTTTCATAAGCTTCTTTCTTGTTGAGTGTTTTCAGTTTGAGTATAGGGAATATGGAAGGAAAAGCCTATAGGTATGACCTATAGAATAGTAGTACTTAAGAGAAGGAGGAGAGAATTAACTGTAAAGTGAGTAGTGGCGTGTTTGTAAGGTCAGTAATTGAGGTTTTAAATGATTTAAATCTTCATTGAGGCCTACACGTTTTGCCAGAGGGTCAACTAATCTTCTTGTATCATGAGTGCTCGGCAATGGAACGACATTCAAGGCTTGGGAGAGTGCTTTAAGTTGTTGGCGTCTAGAAACACTTGAGCATGAGTATCTGCGGAATTTTTCTAATAGAAAAAACAGTCGGCGCTTTTCTAAGGGGTTTAAACTGGAACTCACAGCAGGTAGTAGTTCTGAATATAATAATGCTTCAGCAACGGGTTTAACCTGCTCGAATGTTGCAGAATTCAATGGCTGCTTTAACAGTGCTTTTAAAGCATGCTCAAATTCCAACTGATTCATGGTGTCAATCTCCCAGGTCTGAAAGAAGCGAAATCATATATTGAATATTAGAATCTAATTGCTCAGGTGTAACGTAATAGTCTTTAGCATTATTTGCTATTTCTTTGAACTGCTCAAGCGAAAACTTGTTTCTTGCATATAACGCTTGAATATCTTCGATGTCTCTGTCAGATAAGCGTGCCAATTTAGAAACAGCCAAATCTACGCCAGATACGAGATAGACCTCTACGATACTTTCAGCGGTTAAGGGGATAACTCGTTCCCTGTAATCAGGATCGATGGAGGCAAGGCTGGTATTAAATCCACTGTCAAATTCTAAATTTGTTTCAAGATTATTATGATCCAGATATTCAATATCATTATTTTCTAGAAATAAGAAAATATCTTCTTTTTTTAATTGGCTGATCGATTGGATTTCAGCATCAATATCATTGCTACCTCGAGCATTGGTGTGGATGTGAAACGCACAGCCACCAAAAATAAATGCCTTAACGGCACCATGAGGAAGATATTGATGATTCATTGAAATCCAATCCTCAAGCTCTTGAAAGAGCTTGAGGATTGCAAGGGTGATAGGTGAGTCGTTATAAATACTCATCTTTAGTGTTGAAGCACCGAAATATCCGCCACTTTGGTAAATAAGGCGCGAAGCTGAGCAAGCAAGCGTAAACGGTTTGTTTTTAATTCAGCATCGTCAGCCATCACCATTACACCGTCAAAGAATGCATCAACAGGCGCACGAAGTGCAGCAAGTGCAGAGAGCGCAGCAGTGTAGTCTTTAGCAGCAAATAATGGCTCAACCATTGGTGTGATTTTCGCAAGTTCAGCGAACAATGCTTTTTCAGCATCTTCAACCAAGTTTGCTTCAACCACTTCGCCAGCTGGTGCCGCTTCTTTGGCAAGAATATTGGCAACACGTTTGTTCGCAGCAGCAAGGGCAGCAGCTTCAGGCAATGCACGGAAGTGATTTACCGCATTGACACGTTTGTCAAAATCAAGTGGTGATTTTGGTGACAACGCTTGAACCGCTTGAATCACGTCAACAGCAACGCCTTGGTCTTCGTATTTGGCACGGTAACGACCTTCTAAGAATGCAGCTGCATCGTTTAAAGTCTTGTCGTGATCTTTGAGTACATCGCCATACGCAGCTAAAGCAAGTTTGATCAGATCTTCGATCGATACATCAAGCTCGTTTTCAGTCACTAGACGTAAGATACCAATCGCAGAACGACGCAGTGCAAACGGGTCTTTCGAACCTGTCGGCGCCTGACCAATACCGAAAATACCGGTGAGCGTATCTAAGCGGTCTGCAAGCGCAATGGTTGTACCTGTTTTGGTTTTCGGTAAAACATCACCTGCAAATTTAGGCAAGTACTGCTCGCCAAGTGCTTCAGCCACTTCATCATTTTCGCCTTCAAGACGTGCATAGTAAGTTCCCGCGATGCCTTGAAGTTCTGGGAATTCACCCACAAGCTCAGAGGTTAAGTCACATTTTGCCAGCAGGGCAGCTTTTTCAGCGTCAGCCGCATTTGCACCTGTAATTGGCGCAAGCGCAACAGCAAGTTTGGCAATACGTTCAGATTTGTTCCAAAGCGTACCCAATTCTGCCTGGAAGACCATGTTTGCCAATTTCTCTTTACGAGAAGCAAGCGGTTGTTTTTGGTCTTGCAGGAAGAAGAATTCAGCATCCGACAAACGTGGACGAACGACTTTCTCGTTACCTTCAATAATTTGTGACGGATCTTTCGACTCGATGTTTGACACCGTAATGAAGTACGGTTGCAGTTTATTATCGCTATTCACCAGGCAGAAGTACTTTTGGTTGTCCTGCATGGTCGTAATAAGCGCTTCTTGAGGAACAGCAAGGAAGCGTTCTTCAAAGCTGGCACGTAGTGCAACAGGCCATTCAACCAGTGCAGTGACTTCGTCACGAAGATCCGCAGGCACAATCGCAATGGCATTCACTTCATCAGCAAGTGCTTTCACTTGTTGATCAATAATCGCTTGACGCTCTTCAAATGATGCAACCACATAAGCGCTACGAAGTGCATCTAAGTACGCATCTGCATTGGCCAGCGTAATCGCTTCAGGTGCATGGAAACGGTGACCATACGTCACGTTACTAGCTTTATGATCTTGAATGGTTGCATCAACCACATCGTTGTCTTTCAGCAACACCACCCATTTTACCGGACGAACGAATTCAGTACGGCTGGCTGCAGAACGCATGCGTTTCGCAATTGGCAGGTTGTCCAAAGCATTTTGTAAAATTTGCGGTAACAGCGCATCAAGGCTTTGACCTTTGACATCTTTTAAGTAACACACTTTTTCAACTTTACCTGCTTGGAAAGTCGATACTTGATCAACCGTAATGCCTTGACCACGCATAAAGCCTTCTAAAGCTTTGGTTGGATTGCCTTCAGCATCAAACGCTGCTTGTTTTGCAGGGCCGTCAAAACGTTTTTGAGTGTCGGCTTGCGCGCCATCTACATTGACAATTTTAAGTGCCAAACGACGTGGTGCAGCATAAGCTTCAATTGAATCGAAAGCCAGACCTGCATCTTTTAAGCCTTTAACCGTTTCAGCCTGTAACGCATCACGTAATTTTTTCAGGCTTTTTGGTGGGAGTTCTTCACAGCCAAGTTCAAATAAAACAGTATGTTTAGACATTATTTGCTCTCCGCTGATTTTTCTGCTTGCGCGGCTTCCGCCTCAACCTGTGCTTTTAACTGTGCCAGAACTTCATCACGTAAATGCGGTTCTGCCATTGGGAAACCAAGCTCTGCACGTGCGGCCACGTAGCTTTGTGCAATGGCACGCGCCAATGTACGAACACGTAAAATATAACGCTGACGCTCAGTCACAGAAATCGCACCACGCGCATCAAGCAGGTTAAAGCTGTGTGATGCTTTCACCACTTGCTCATAGGCAGGAAGTGGCAGTTTCGCTTCCATCAAACGAGAGGCTTCTGCTTCGTAAAAGTCGAACAGTTCAAACAGTTTGTCGACTGGCGCATATTCGAAGTTATAGGTCGATTGTTCTACTTCGTTTTGATGGAATACATCGCCATAGGTCACCGTACCGAACTGACCTTTGGTCCAAACCAAATCGTAAACTGAGTCGACACCTTGCAGGTACATCGCCAGACGTTCTAAACCGTAAGTGATTTCACCCGTGACCGGATAACATTCAACACCACCGACTTGCTGGAAATAAGTGAATTGCGTGACTTCCATACCATTCAGCCAAACTTCCCAACCTAAGCCCCAAGCACCGAGTGTTGGTGATTCCCAGTTATCTTCGACAAAACGGATGTCGTGAACCAAAGGATCAATCCCGATGGCTTTTAAAGAATCCAGATACAGCTGCTGGATGTTGTCCGGGTTTGGCTTTAATACCACCTGGAACTGGTAGTAGTGTTGCAAACGGTTCGGGTTTTCACCATAACGGCCATCTTTTGGACGACGTGAAGGTTGCACATAAGCGGCATTCCAGGTTTCAGGCCCTAATGCACGTAGGAAAGTTGCAGTGTGGAATGTTCCTGCACCCATTTCCATGTCGTAAGGCTGCAACACGACGCAGCCTTGCTCCGCCCAGTAATTTTGTAAGGCAAGAATTAAGCCTTGGAAAGTATCAATATGCGATATGGCGCGACTCATGGTCATCCACTTAAAATTAGAGAAAAATTGTGCTCAATTATAAGGATTTTGGCGGGAGGTAGCAAAGGTTATCCATACAATGCTGGCGCTTTGATCAGGAAGCGAAGCCTAACCGAAAAATCGCCATGAAAAATCAGTAGAGAAACCGACATTCGGTTGATCTGTCTATCCACAAAAAACGGATTTTGATCTGTAGGATTCGGGGAAAACCCAGCATTGTCATTTCAGTCATTTTTCTCAAAGATTGGTTTCATCTGGTGTATACAGCGCAATCATCTGCGCTGAACGGTGTATACGCAAAAACGATGTTTTTAAAATGAAGGGCTTATCAATTTTTTCTAAAAAGAGGATGATTCAGTGTGCCTATACTGATATACATCTCAACAGAAAAATTCATAATTATAAGATATAGAATGAATACATCTTATAAGCTGCTTCATTTTATAATGGCGGCCGTCGCCAAAATCACAAAGGATTCCCGTGTTTCATCCGCAATCTGAATGGTTAGAAATCTTAAAACCCAATTTCAAATTACTGCCGCTGAAAGAACGTCTGTTGTGCGGATTGGGTGCTTTGCTGGGCTTAAGTTTATCTTCACTGATCAGCTTATGGATTCTGGGCGATATTAATGCCTGGTATATCGCGCCGATGGGTGCGTCGTCAGTATTGCTGTTTGCGGTGCCGGCCAATCCGCTGGCACAGCCGTGGAATATGGTGATTGGCAATACTATTGCCGGCATTATTGGTGTGACTTGTGCGCTGTATATTCCGAATCTGACCGAAGCCTTTAGTGTGGCGGTGGCCTTATCTATTATTTTAATGATGTCGACCGATTCGCTGCATCCACCGAGTGGTGCTGTGGCGATTACCGCAGTATTGGGCGGTGAGGCGGTCAGTGAACTGGGCTATTTATTTATCTTTTATCCGGTGCTGTTAAATTCGCTGTTATTGCTGTTGGTGGCAATGATGTTTAACCGACTGACTGGCAAGCAATATCCACACAAGGCCCAGCTGAACCTGCGTTCGCAAGACCCGACCCCGACCCAGAAAGTCACCATTCAGCCGCAAGATATTCATCATGTGCTGGAGCATCAGACCGAGCTGCTGGACATTAGTGAATATGACTTGCAGAAAATTATTCTGGAAGCGCAATATCAGGCCAATGCGCGTATGCAGGATGAAAACGTGCAGGAATGGCGCTGTGAAGATATCATGACCCATGATGTGATTACCTTGCAGCAGGATGATGATATCCAGCTCGCGCTAGACAAGTTCAAGCAGGTCAATTTAATGAGCTTGCCGGTGGTAAATGCCGAGCAGCAACTGGTCGGTACATTGGCACTGTATGAAGTGGTGGAGTGGTTTAAACATGCTACTGATGTGCGGATGTCATGGCAGCATCAGGTCAAACACATTATGAACCGCAAGGTGGTGACGGTAAAACCACATCAGAGTATTGCCGATCTGGTCCCGTATTTTGTGGAACGTTCGTTTAACTATATTCCAGTGGTGGAACAGCAGCAGCTGGTCGGGATTATTAGCCGCGCCGATATGATTGCCGCCATGAACCAGCGTCTGATCTGGCTACGCAGCAAAACTACGGAAAGTTAAAGCCAGAAAAAAGAAGCTACGGTAATAGGGGGCCACCGTAGCTTTAAACTGTGCAAGAAAAATGAAGATTAACGGTAACTGTTCTGATCTTCATGAATGGTACGTACCGGATTGCGATAGCCATTCACGTGTTCAATTTCAGCTTTCTTTTTCGGCATCACCAGCCACAGTACCAAGTACACCAGAATACCCGGGAAGGCGGCACTCATAATGGATACCAACACAAAAATAATGCGGAGTAAATTTGCATTCCAACCAAAACGTTCAGCAATACCACCCATTACACCTGCAATCATGTTTGAGCGGTTAGAGCGGTATAAACCAACATTGGCCATTGAGGTCTCCTTAAAAAATAAAATGGTGAGTCAATCAACAACTCATAAAATAAAAATGGCGACCTATTTCCGTTTTTAAAGGGTCAATGCGCTATAAATCGTTAATTTATGTAAATAAAATGACACGGTATAAATATTGCGCTTTAAAATCTTGAAACAGGTCTACAAAAACTGTAGATTTGGGTGAAAATTCATGTAATTTCAATAGCTTCGCTGTGTGCCCATCAACCTGATGCAAAGGCATACGGTGGCTATTTTTATTGATACCCGGGAGACACCATATTGGCTGTGCATTGTTCGAAATGGTTATGGGGAATCTGTTGCCTGTCTTTGGCCGCTTGTGACCCGACGTTTAACAGTCAAGAAGGAGAGGAGGCACAGCCGTTTACACCCGTGGCAGACCTGCAGGTGACGGAAGATGTGCCAAGTAAACGCCTGAGTGAAGTGGCTGGCCAACCGGTATTTCCATCTGCAAAAGATGCCGATAAAGCCGTGGTGCCGGAAGCGGCCTTGGCCTATTTCGGCCGGTATCAGGTAAAAATTAGCTGTGAAGATGCCTATGTCAAATGTGAGACCGGTACAGCCGATTTTATTCTGACTTTATTGCCCGATGGCACCGCACATCGTTCCATTGTCTATCTTGGCCGGGTCATGGCCGGTGCACAAATGAACTATCATCTGGATTACTGGATGTATGATGAAACCGCACACCAGATTATTGTGCATCGCAGTAATGGGGTGGAAATTTTTTATGATATTGATGACACGCAGAATCTACGCATGGATTTAGAAAAAATTGCCACAGTATCGACGGTAAATCAGCAGTATTTTTCCCGTAATCCTTTACCGGCACATGCTTATTATCTGGAAAAGTCGGCCGATTAAAAAAGCAGATTGAGCGTTCTTTCATCCACATTAATATTGAGGTTGTAGCGCAGATACGATGCAGCCCAGCATATAAATGTGCAATGCAGAGTAGGGAAGCGAAGATATTTATTTTGGAAGATAAATGGTGGGTCGTCCGCGACTCGAACGCGGGACCAACGGATTAAAAGTCCGCTGCTCTACCAACTGAGCTAACGACCCTGAGGAATAAAAAATAAGCTGCTTATTTTTTAAGATGCAAGAACTGGAGTTTTTGCAGAGTTCCTAAGGAAAGATGGTGGGTCGTCCGCGACTCGAACGCGGGACCAACGGATTAAAAGTCCGCTGCTCTACCAACTGAGCTAACGACCCATCTTAGGCTTTCAAATGAGTGGTGGGTCGTCCGCGACTCGAACGCGGGACCAACGGATTAAAAGTCCGCTGCTCTACCAACTGAGCTAACGACCCATATCATTTGATGGAGCGTATTGTAGCAAGATCTCGTTTGAGCGCAAGTAAAAAATAAAAAAGTTGTCTATGTTTGATTATAAATGAAACAAATTCATGCTAGGGAATCAAAAAATAGACAACTTTGGGCTTAGAAACGGTATTGATAGGTTTGAATCTGCTCGAAAATTTCCGGGGTTAGATCAGTATAAGCCGCTGCACCGGGCAGCAACACCAGCAAACGATCCGTGGTAGCTGCCGGATTAAATGCCTGTTCTTTGAGCTTGTTTTTCTGATATTTAAAAGTGCCGGTGGTTTCAACCTGGGCCTGAATCCGTAAAAATACCGGAACCGCATAGCCGGGCAGGGCCTGTTTAAACTGGCTCACCATCTGCTGCAGGTCATGTTCATCCAGTGTTGCATCGGTATTTAAGGTAATGGCCGCCATTCCGGCACGGCCATTGGTTTCTGGAATTTCTACGCCGTAAACCACCGCTTCGGCAATTTTCTCATAATCACAGAGTATATTTTCCACTTCGGTGGTGGAAACATTCTCACCTTTCCAGCGGAAGGTATCACCCAGGCGGTCAACAAACTGGGCATGACGGAAGCCGATATTTCGTACCAGATCACCGGTATTAAAGTATTGATCGCCACGCTGGAAAACGCCTTTTAAAATCACCGCCTTGTTTTTTTCCGGATCAGTATAGCCATCAAATGGCGAACGGCGGGTAATTTTGCCAATCAATAAACCAACTTCACCTTTTTTGACTTTCTGGCACCAGCCGCGCGCATCCCGGACCGGTTCATTTTTTTCTTTATCGAAAGCCACAATCGCATAAGGGGTTGGAGAAAAACCAACGGTATTGTCAAAGTTAAAGATGTTGCTAAAGCCGACATTGCCTTCACTGGAGGCATACAGCTCCAGAATTTCTTCAATGCCAAAGCGTTGCTTAAACTTGTTCCAGATATTCGGGCGCATGCCGTTCCCAATCATTTTGGTAACACGATGGCCCTGATCCAGCGCGGATGGTGGTGCATCCATCAGGTAGCGGCACAGCTCGCCGACATAACCAATGGCAGAGGCATTAAATTTCTGTACATCTTTCCAGAAGCTGGAGGTGGAATATTTACGTCGAATTGCCAGGGTTGCGCTACCGGCAATTACGCCGCACCAGCACACCACAATACCAGTGGCATGATACAGCGGCAGGGTCACATACATGACATCTTTTGGATTCAGATTCAGTACATGGCCGTAGGTGCCATAGGCCAGGGTCCAGCGGCTATGGGTGAACACCACGGCTTTCGGCAGGCCGGTGGTTCCCGAGGTATAGATATAAAACAGGCCATCTTTGCCCTGGACGGAATGCGTGGTCGGCGGATTGAATTTCGGAAAATGGTCGATCTTTTCGGCCAGATTGTTAAAGCCTTTCGGAGCTTTGCCCGCATCGCGCTGGGTTTCCTGATCGGCAAACCAGTCCAGACGATCTGCCGGCAAATCCAGCGCCTGACGAATCTCCTCTACCGCAGCACGGCATTCTTCGCCAACAATTAGCGCGACCGGTTTGACCAGATTGATGCTATGGGTCAGCACCTTGCCGACCTGTGAGGTGTTTACCAGTGCAATGGTGACGCCAATTTTGGCCAGACCGATGATAGTCGCGATCAGTTCCGGGCGGTTTTCCAGCATTACCGCAATCACATCGCCTTTGCGTGCGCCTTGTGACAGATAATAGTGGGCAATCTGGTTGGCCCATTCATTCAGGGCTTTGTAGCTAAAGCGCTGCTCTTCAAACATTAAAGCCAGACCATGCGGATTACGTTTGACCGCTTTTTCAAAGGCAATGCCCAGACCGGCAGGGGTGGATGGCGTTCGTAAATAGGCTTGACTCAGACCCTGAATAAGATTCGGGACTTTGCCGATAAACTTTGGAATTTTGGCGGCGACATCGGCCAGACCAATAAGATCATGTTGTGTTGTATGGCTCATATGAATCCTATTTATTCTCGACATCCAATCTGTAGTTCTAGCGCATGAATATTGCACTTTAAGGTTTTAATCGTTTCGTTGTAGTGTAATCAACCTAATCTGACAAATTAACAAAAAAAATCCAGCCACCGAAATGACTGGATTTTTTTATTCACCTGCAAAAAAGCAAATTATGACTCAGTTGAGGTGTTGGCTTTCTTTGGTGGACGGCCACGTGGACGACGCGGACGTGCCGGTTTTTCTTTCTCGGCCTTGTCTGCTGCGGCTTCTGGAGCTTCAGCTTCTGCATTTGCCGGTGCTTCGCTGGCATCTGCTGCATCAACTGGCAGTTCAGCCTGTACTGGTTGCGCTGCTTCAGCTTTCGCTGTTTCTTTAGCCGGTGCTTCGGCTGCAGCGCTTTCTTCAGTCGCCGCTTCAGTTTCAGTCGCAGTGGTTTCAGCCGCTGGTGCTGCTTCAGTTGCTGCTGGCTCGGCAGTCGCTTCTACAGGTGCTGCTGTGCTGCTTGCAGCAGTGGCTTCTGTTGCTTCAGCTGCTTGAGCGTCCGCCGCAGTTTCTGCTGGTGCATCGTTAGCGGGTGCTTTTTCTGCTTCGTCGGCATGGGCCTGTTTGGCCTGTTCCAGCGCCTGTTCGGCAGCAAGTTTGGCTAAACGACGACGCTCACGCGGATCATTGGCCACACGTTTGACTGGCGCTGGTGGAGTCAGGTCCAGCACAGGAGCAGGTTCTGCTTCTGGCTCAGCTTTGCTGACTTCAACATCACGGGTCACAGGCTGCTTTTGGCTTTCTGCCGCAGGTGCTTGAGCGACCAGGCTGGCTGCATATTGTTCAGTGAACTTTTGCAGGGCGCGGTTAAAGGTTGGGATTAAACCAAACTGCTCAATCAGTACCGAGCAATCTTCACCATACACATGACGGATCAGGCTGCCTACCGTGTACTGCTGCAAGGCTGGAACCTGAGATGGTGACAGCTTTGGCGGCTGGTTTTGTTGCGCACGACCTTCACGTTGCTGGCGACGACGCTGACGCGGATCGTTGCTGGCGCGTTTCACCGGTTGCGATTTGTGCTCTTCAGCCACAATTGCCGCAGGTGCCACTTCTTCTTTTGGTACTGGTGCTTCTTCTACTGCTTCAGTGCTGGTCGCAACCGGAAGTTCAGCAGTTGCTGCAGGTGCAGCGGCTGCGTTCTGGTTTAGCGCGACAATTTCACTTTGTGCAGCATCAACATTCACCACCAGAGCAGTTGGCATCACGTCCTGACGTGGTGCATCCACCAGGTCCACTTTCAGGCCTTGTGCTTCAGCGGCTGGTGCTGCTGTAGCTGCTGCCGGTGCAGCCGTGTCATTCAGCACGCTGGCATCGCGGTGGCGATTTGGACGCTCTGGACGTTGCTGGTTACGACGGTCACGACGTGGCACAGCATCTTGCTGTTGCGCTTCGTTTTGCGTCTGTTCATTGTTGTTGTGCTGACGGCGGGAGTTGCGTTTGTTTTCACGCGCTTCCTGACGTTGCTCCTGACGTGACAGCTGCACCACTTCTTCGTGTACCTGATGCTGTGCTGGGCTGTTGTCATTCTGGCTGTTTTGCTCGCGCGGCTCTTTGTGCTTGCTGCGCTTTTTGTTGTTGTGACGTGATGATTTTTCTTCACGTTCAGCCGGTTTTTCAGCGTGATCACGCTCATGCTTGGCCACAGTTGATGGGGCAAGATAAGCATTGCTGGTTGCTGCTGCTGGTGCAGCCACAGGCACCGCAGCTGCAATCTGACCGAACTGGCCACGGCTAACTGCGCCATTATTGACCATTTGCTCAATCGCTGCAGCCGCATTGTTGGCGCTACGTGACTGATCAACCGTGTTGGCCTGTTTTTGCACAAACAGGTTTTCTAACCATGCACATGGGCTAGCACTTGGTGCAGCGGCAGCAGGGGCCACTTGTGCAGGCGCAGCGGCTTGAGCTTTGGCTGGACGCTTCTGTTCCTTTTGCGGTGCTGCAGGCGCAGCTGCATGCTGAGCGTGCTGTTCTTCTTCTAAATGCCATTCAGAGGCTTCATAACCCAGTTCCTGTTCGCTTAAGCGGGTGGCTGCTGTGCGTTCATAGCTGGTTGGGGCAAAGCCTTCCGGATTGTAAGAGATTTCGTAATGTGGGGTTTCTAAATGCGGGTGCGGCAATACCGTTACACGTACATTTGAGGTTTGTTCAAGGTAAACCAGGCTGTGACGCTTTTCATTCAATAAGAATGCTGCAATTTCAACCGGTACTTCAACCTGAACTTCACCATGACGCTCACGTAGCGCAATCTCTTCCACTTTACGCATAATCGACAGTGAGAGAGAACGTAAGTCACGTACCATGCCGGTACCATGACAACGTGGGCAAACATAACCGGTCGCTTCTTCTAAAGATGGACGTAAGCGCTGACGGCTCATCTCCATTAAACCAAAGCGTGACAATTGACCAAACTGGATACGCGCGCGGTCGCTTTGCGTTGCTTCACGCAGCTTGGCTTCCACCATACGCTGGTTACGGTCTTTGGTCATGTCGATAAAGTCGATTACTACCAGACCACCGATGTCACGTAAACGTAACTGGCGTGCAATTTCTTCAGCAGCTTCTAGGTTGGTGTTTAGTGCGGTATCTTCAACGTCCTGACCACGAGTTGATTTTGCCGAGTTAATGTCGATTGACACCAATGCTTCGGTTTGGTCAATCACGATTGAACCACCTGAAGGCAGTTTGACTTCGCGTTCATAGGCGGTTTGAATCTGGCTTTCGATACCGAAATGCGCGAACAGTGGTTCATTTAGGGTATAGGTTTTTAACTTGTCGAGCTGACGTGGCATCACCGCTTTTACGAAGTTATAAGCTTCGTTATAGGCCTGTTCTGAGTCAATCAGGATTTCAGCCACATCATCACGCAGGTAGTCACGAATGGCACGCGTGACGACACCGGCTTCCTGATGCACCAGCATTGGCGATGGACCAGAGCTTGAGGTGCTTTGAATTTGCGCCCACAGATCTAGCAGATGCTGTAAATCAAGTTGTAATTCTTCTTGAGAACGACCAATACCGGCAGTACGTACAATCACGCTCATACCGCGTGGCACGTTTAAAGAGGCCAGCATTTCTTTCAGTTCTTCACGCACTGAACCGGAAATCTGACGGCTGATACCACCCCCTTTCGGGTTGTTTGGCATCAGGACTAGGTAACGGCCCGCCAGTGAAATAAAGGTCGACAGGGCAGCACCTTTGTTGCCGCGCTCTTCTTTTTCTACCTGAACCAGCAGTTCGGTGCCTTCAGTAATCAGTTCGCGAATATTTGAAGTTTGACGAGGATCGGCCTTGTAGTAAGAGTTGGCAATTTCGCGCATCGACAGGAAACCTTGACGACCGGCACCATACTCAACAAATACAGCTTCTAAAGATGGCTCTACGCGAGTCACATGACCTTTATAGATATTTGATTTTTTTTGTTCACGGGTACGATTTTCTAAATCAAAATCGTAAAGACGCTGACCAGTGACAAGTGCAACGCGAATTTCTTCAGCATGTGTTGCATTAATCAACATACGTTTCATGGGTGTAACACCTTATAGTGATACACAGCAAAACATCGCTCTATACGTAGCGAGCATCAAACATCACGGATCATGGTTCAGATCTCAAATACAGCGGTCTGAACGTTTCTCTACCGGCCTGATAATCGGGTTTCGGTGGATGATTCACGTATTGATGATGTCAATACGGCTTCAATCTTTAAACGATTAAAGTCACCTGGTCGTTTCACTGGCGGACGAGCGGTACATTGGATGTGAGTAACTTTCACTGTCACATTGCTCAAAGATCATCCCTTCTTTTAGTCGAGTGTCTTGATACGGAATTATCGTCGTATCTTTACAATTTGTGCAGATCCAATGTATCAACGCTGTAGCCTGAATGCGACATCAGGGAACGACTAGTCTGATGTGTATCAGTTTACGTTTAAAAACCAACTTGAGGTTGGCGACATATTTTTTCAGGCAAACTGATTTATGTACCTTAAGTACAATTAAACGCAACAGTTTGCAGTTTTGCCGATATAATAAGCCTTCGGCGTCGGCATAATTCTTTTGGGACCTTTACGTGTTTAGTGGAGTGTTTGATTGAATAATCAACTTCAGTAAAAACCGAAATGACCCAACTTTTACCCACTTACGATGGTTTCCGTGCGCTGACTATATCAAACCTTGCATCATCTGCCTATGGGCTAAGCTTATGTTTCTTGTGTAAAGCATAGCCCAAGTGATCAGTTTTTAATCAATTTTAGTATTTTTTTAGGTCGTCGTAACTGTATGAATTCTACCCAACAATGGCAAAGTGTCACTTGGTTTGAAGTCGATGAGCATCAAGCGGGGCAACGGATTGACAACTTTTTGTTTAGCCGTTTAAAAGGCGTGCCCAAAAGCCGGATTTACCGTCTGATTCGTGAAGGTCAGGTGCGGGTCAATAAAAAACGGGTCAAAGCCGAAACCAAGCTGAATATTGGCGATCAGATCCGGGTTGCTCCAATCCGTTTTGAACAGAAAGATGATACCCCGGCGCCAGTGTCGGACAAAGTTGCTCAAGGCTTGCTGAACCGGGTCATCTATGAAGATGAAGGGCTGATGGTGGTGAACAAGCCATCGGGCATTGCCGTGCATGGGGGCAGTGGTGTGGCCTATGGCCTGATTGAAGGCTTGCGCGCCGCCACCGGGAAAAAATATCTGGAGCTGATTCACCGCATTGACCGCGATACTTCGGGTCTGGTGATGATTTCGAAAAAACGCAGCGTATTAAAAACCTTGCAGGACATGCTGCGCGAACACAAAATCCGTAAAACCTATGCTGCGGTGGTGAAAGGACAGGTGACGCTGGACAAACAGCTGATTGATGCACCTTTACATCGTTATGAGCTGGCCAATGGCGAACGTCGCGTGCGTGTGTCTAAAGAAGGTAAAGAATCGAAAACCCAGTGGAATGTGCAAGAGCGCTTTATGCATGCCACACTGGTCTATGCATCGCCGCTGTCTGGACGTACCCATCAGATTCGTGTGCATGGTCTGAGTATTGGCCATCCGCTGGTGGGCGATGAAAAATACGGTCATGAAACCGAATATCGCGGGCCTAAACCACGCCGTTTATGCTTGCACGCCATGCGTCTGGAGATTCCGGGTTATCCAACCATTGAAGCACCATTGCCTGAAGATATGCAGAGTCTGGTGGCGCAGTTAAGAGTGCAGAAGGCGGATAAGGTGGTAACGCTTGCAGAAGATGATGAGTAATCTTTGGCTTTTTAATTCTCGTTCGTCTTGCTTTATTTAAGTGGGAAATTTCCCTCTTTATTAAAATTAAAGATGAGGAACATTGTTCCGAAAGGGGGAGATTAAATTTCGGAAAAATCCTCTCCCTAACCCTCTCCTTTAAGAAAGGAGAGGGAGCGTTGCGATAGTAAATGATATCTGCATCCGAAATGTGCGAAAGGCGACATGGATGTCGCCGTTGGGTAATTAATATCTGTTGTGATCTTGCAATAAAAGTTATTTTCTAATGAAGCTCTCCCTCTTTTTTAAAGGAGGGTCGGGGTGGATTTAAACTGAATCAAATCGAGGAAACCATATATGAACACAGCTGTAGAACTCATCATTTTCGACTGGGATGGCACCTTGTTTGATTCAGTCGGTCAAATTGTGGCGAGTTTACAGTTCGCTGCACAGCAGTTTCAGCAACCCTTAACCGATGAAGCAGCCAAAAGCATTATCGGTTTGGGCCTGCCTGAAGTGGCGCAGCGTTTGTTCCCGATGGTGCCGGAATTGCATGGCGAGATTTTACAGTGCTATTCCGAGCACTATGTAGCCAACTCCAAAACCGATGTCTGGTTTGATGGTGTGGCGGCGATGCTGGATGATTTACAGAATGCCGGGGTAAAACTCGCGGTGGCTACCGGTAAAAGTCGTAAAGGCCTAGATCGTGTATTGCAGCAGACTCAAAGTATGAATCTGTTTGCTGCGACCCGTGCCGCCAGTGAAACCCGCTCTAAACCGCATCCCTTAATGTTAGAAGAAATTCTGGCAGAAACCGGGGTGCGCCCTGAGCAGGCAATTATGGTCGGCGATACCTCTTATGATCTGGAAATGGCGCAGGCTATTGCCATGCCGCGTGTGGGTGTCAGCTATGGGGTACATACGGTCGAAGTGTTACAGCTGTTTCAACCGCTAAAAATTGCCGGGGATGTCAGCAGCCTGCATCAGTTCCTGTTACAGCAGGTACAAATGAAACAGGCCATCTAGGTGGGAGAGCATCTTTTCAGAAGAAGTGAACCTCTTGCCGCTTCTTCTTTTATTCAAGAGCTTATTTTCTTCCTTCTTATATTGATCTCTGCCTGGGCATGTTGCGTGATTGCAAAGTTTCGTCTTTCTTTTTCTGTTCTAGAGGCTGTATAAACACTGTGCAGCCTTATTGCCTCTAAAAGCTGCTGATAAAATCGTCTAATACCGAAGCCTTAAGCGCTGAAACTTCTCATCCAGATTTTCTTAAAAAGTGGATAGAAATACTCGGAAATCTATAGCTATCAGGGGCTTCGTGTCGGTTGAGTTGTGGCTGTGTTATAGGTTCTAGCTATTGTAAAAAATAAAATAAGTATTGGCATAAAAAGTCCATTTTTCCGATTCTAAATCAGTTTATATCTATGCGCGTTTGCTAGAGATCGGCAGCAACAGCCTGTTGCCGCTCTGATCAGTCCCCCCTATATCGGCCGATGTTCAGCTGCATGCCGGAAAATCTAGTCAACAGCATAAGCCCAATTTTTGCAGTTTAAGGAAACATTGATGTCGAATTCTGCTGTTGTTGCATCAGTTGCTCAAGCGTTAAGAGATGCTGAATTATCACAAACTGCGATTGCACCGATTCGCCCACAATTAGGCGGTGAATCTGCTGATGTAGATATCGCGTACGCAGTTCAAGAAGTAAATACCGAACGCGCGTTGAAAGAAGGCCGCCGTTTAGTAGGTCGCAAAATTGGTTTGACCTCGAAGGTAGTTCAGGCACAACTGGGTGTTGATCAGCCAGATTTCGGTATGTTGTTTGCAGATATGGCCTATGGTGATGGTGAAGCCATTCCTGCGGGCTTGCTGATTCAACCGAAAGTTGAAGCAGAAATTGCACTGGTCATTAAAGAAGATTTGACCAAAGAAAAACACACCTATGCTGACATTATCAGTGCAACTGACTACGCACTGCCAGCAGTAGAAGTGGTGGATAGCCGTATCGAAAACTGGAAAATCAGCCTGATTGACACTGTGGCAGACAACGCATCTTCAGCGGCATTTGTTTTAGGTTCACGTCCAGTAAAACTCGACAACCTGGATCTTGTGAACTGTAAGATGGTCATGACCCGCGGTGAAGAAGTGGTTTCTCAAGGTGTGGGTAAAGCCTGTTTAGCCAACCCATTGAATGCTGCAGTCTGGCTGGCAGATGAAATGGTACGCCGTGGTCGTCCATTGTTAAAAGGCGACATCATCTTAACAGGTGCATTAGGGCCAATGGTTGTGGCGCAACCAGGCGATGAATTCAAAGTTGAAATTGAAGGCTTTGGTTCAGTTACAGCGGCATTCGCTGCTGAATAAGCCCCAACCTGATCAGAATTTTAAGAGAGTACATTCATGAAAAAGATTAAATGTGCAATGATCGGTCCAGGTAACATCGGTACTGATTTGCTTTACAAATTACAACGTAGCGAATGGTTAGAGCCAGTATGGATGGTGGGTATTGATCCTACATCTGAAGGTCTAGCGCGTGCGGCGAAAATGGGTTTAAAAACCACGGCTGAAGGTGTAGATGGTCTTCTTCCTCACGTAATCGAAGATGACATCAAAATTGCATTCGATGCAACGTCTGCATACGTACACGCAGAAAACAGCCGCAAGCTCAATGAACTTGGCGTGTTAATGATTGACTTAACACCGGCTGCAATTGGTCCATTCTGCGTACCACCTGTCAACCTGGAAGCATTGCTTGCGGCTGGTGAAGTGCCAAACGTCAACATGGTAACGTGTGGCGGTCAGGCAACCATTCCAATGGTTGCTGCGGTTTCTCGCGTTCAACCGGTTGAATATGGCGAAATCATTGCAACGGTATCGACGAAATCAGTTGGTCCAGGTACGCGTAAAAACATTGATGAATTTACCCGTACTACTGCAGGTGCAATTGAGAAAGTTGGTGGTGCGAAACAAGGTAAAGCGATCATCATCATTAACCCAGCTGAGCCACCACTGATGATGCGTGACACAGTACATTGTTTAGTTGAAGGTGAGCCAGATCAAGCTGCGATCACTGAATCTGTACATGCGATGATTAAAGAAGTGCAAAAATATGTACCAGGTTACAAACTGGTAAACGGTCCTATTTTTGACGGTAACCGTGTTTCGATCTTCTTAGAAGTCGAAGGTTTAGGTGACTTCTTGCCGAAATATGCAGGTAACCTGGATATTATGACAGCGGCTGCTGCACGTACTGCAGAAATGTTTGCTGAACACGTTTTCAACACTGCTGAAGCTTAAGGAGCAACCTCATGTCTAAGATTATTGTTCATGATATGACTTTACGTGATGGTATGCACCCGCAGCGCCATCAAACCACTGTTGAGCAAATGATTGCCATTTCAACAGCATTAGATGATGCAGGCGTACCTTTAATTGAAGTGACCCACGGTGACGGTCTTGGTGGTTCATCAGTCAACTACGGTTTTGCTGCTGCTACTGACGAAGAATACCTGTCTGCTGTTGTGCCACGTATGAAGAATGCGAAAGTGTCTGCACTGCTTCTTCCTGGTATCGGTACAGTTGATCATTTGAAAATGGCGCATGAAATTGGTGTATCAACGATTCGTGTTGCAACACACTGTACAGAAGCGGACTGTTCTGAACAGCACATCACTGCTGCTCGTAAACTCGACATGGACACTGTGGGCTTCTTAATGCTGGCTCACATGGCTTCTCCTGAGCGTCTTTTAGAAGAAGCGCAGAAGATGGTGTCTTACGGTGCAAACTGTATTTATGTCACAGACTCAGCAGGTTACATGCTTCCTCAAGACGTGAAAGACCGCGTGGGTCACTTGCGTCAACACCTTGACCCAAGCATCGAACTCGGTTTCCACGGTCACCACAACTTAGGTATGGGTGTATCAAATACGGTTGCTGCGGTTGAAGCAGGTGCAGTACGTGTGGACTTGGCCTCTGCAGGTCTTGGTGCGGGTGCGGGTAACACACCACTTGAATTGTTCATTGCTGTAGCGAACCGTATGGGTATGGATACAGGCGTTGACCTGTTCAAAGTACAAGACGTTGCTGAAGACCTTGTGATTCCAATGATGCACAACCCAATTCGTGCAGACCGTGATGCGGCAACTTTAGGTTATGCGGGTGTTTACTCTTCATTCCTGTTGTTTGCAAAACGCGCTGAAGCGAAATATGGCGTGTCTGCGCGTGAAATCCTGATGGAACTGGGTCGCCGTGGTACAGTCGGTGGTCAGGAAGACATGATTGAAGACTTGGCGTTGACCATGTCTAAAGCACGTGAAATGCAAGCTTAAGTTTTAATTTTAAAACTGGCTTAAACAAAGCACTCCAAATATATTTGGGGTGCTTTTTTATTGGTGTGATTGATTGACTCACGATCACTTTAAAATAAATCCGGATTTAAAAGCGCACAGCTCAATACATTTAAGATGCATCTTATTTTTATATAAAAAATCTGTTAAATGATCAGCCGGGATTTATTTTAAAAGGATGGAAAAGAGGGAATAGAAAGCTAAGGGGTTTAAATTCGGGGAAAAGCTGAATTGTTTTAAATATTAAATTTTTTATAAATAATACTGATAGTTAAAAGCTATTAGTTAAAGTGTTAATGTTAAAACCAATAAATAAAGCTTAAAAACTCAGAATAAATAAAAAATACAGTGAAAAATAATATGAATAACAGATGTTTATATTTTTAGGGTGGAGAGTATTTAGCAGGGAAATGATTGCTGAAATATCTTAAAAAAATAAAAAAAGCGCTGTGAAATCAAAAAAATGCCCAAAACGATAAATGTTTAATACTGTGGTCGGATTTTCTATTTGATTATGCTTACGCATGATGACGGCATTGTTTTTATCTGCTGAATGGGAAAATTTACCATGCGTCGTCAAAAATTATGGATAGCAATGCTTGCTGCGACAGCAACTTTAGGAACTTCTGCTACATATGCAGATTTTATTGATGACAGCAATGTTCAACTTAAATTTAAAAATTTCTATTTAGATCGTCAGTATCAAGATAAACCAGAATTGAACTTTGGTTCATGGTCACAGGCGGTAACTTTGGATGCCAAGTCTGGTTATCATGATATTGGTGGTGGCGTGCAAATTGGAGCAGATGTACTGGTTCAACATGCAGTTAAACTCAACGGCCGTGATCAAAATCCGGATTGGGTGTTACCTCACGATGGCAAAGAATCTAAAGATCATTTTGGTAAAGTTGGTGCAACCTTAAAAGTTAAGGTATCTGAAACTGAGTTGAAGGTTGGTGATCTATTACCAATGTCACCAGTGGTATTCTTTGATCCATCTCGCCAATTACTGACTACTTATAGTGGTGCCTGGTTAGAGTCTAAGGACCTGAAAGATACCAAGTTAACTCTGGCTTATATTGATGGCATTAATGCACGTTATGAAAATCAATATCATGACCTGAGCTTATTTCCGCAAAACAACTTTGCGACAGCAGTCAGTACAGATGACGGTATGTATATTGCCGGGATTGATCATCAATTCACCCCAAAAGTGGGGGGTAGTTACTGGTATGCAGATGTCACCAACATCTACCAACAGCATTATGCCGCTGTAAACTATAAAACCACCTTGGCTGAAAACACCAAGTTAGACACTCATGTACGTTATTTTGACAATAGCGAGTCAGGTGACCAGCTGTATGGCAAGATTGACAGCCAGGCCGTGTCTGCAGGTGCAAAAATCAACCATGGTATGCACACAGTACAATTAGGCTACCAGCAAATGTTTGGAGAGCATGGTAACAAAGCGCCAATGTTCCCGACATTGGGTGGTTGGGTACCACAGCCTTATCTAGACAACTGGTCGGTGGCAAGCTTTATCCGTAAAGATGAAAAATCATGGAGCTTGGGTTATACCTATAACTTTGCTGATGTGGGTGTACCAGGTTTAACCGCAACTGCACGTCATTTCCGTGGTTGGGATGTCGATAATGGTGCAGGCGAACCGCGTGGCAAAGAAAATGAAAACAACCTGATTGTGAACTATGTGGTACCAGAAGGTAAGCTAAAAGGTTTAGGTTTCAACTACATGTTTATTGATACCAACTATGACAATATCTCAGGTGGTAACGATCTAGAAGAACACCGTATCGCGACGACCTATACCTATACATTCTAATTGGTCAAGCTCAAAGAGCAGCTGCACCTCCAGCTGCTCTTTTTTATGTAAAAACAGATGAAAGTCCTAATAAAAATAAGGATTTAAAAATAACTAAAATATTTAAAAACAATGACTTAAATAATCGTTTTTTTGTAGTTTAAAATCGTAATTTTGTATCAGTTGAAAGCGCAGGAGCGGTTAATATAAGCCTATAGAAAACGCATGTTCAACGAGTCACTTGACGTCCAGACCTTCCAAGATTGAGGGAAACGCAAGCTAAAGACTGTATGAGGAGTAAGTATGAGCACTGTCCAAATCCCTGACTATACAACAGATTCATTCTTTGGCTTAGAAGACAAATGGATTGAAACCGCAGAAGGCGAACTCACCCACTACCATGAAATTGGTGAAGGTACGCCAATTCTGTTCTTGCACGGTTCAGGTACGGGTGTATCTGCAGCAGCCAACTGGTGGTTAAACCTGCCACAAATTGGTGAACAGGCACGTTGTATCGCGATTGATACCATTGGTTATGGTCAAACCGTTGTTGCACCGGGTACCCAATATGGGATCCGTGCCTGGGTTGATCACGCAATCCGTACCTTAGATGCTTTAGGTATCGAGAAAACCTGGTTGGTGGGTAACTCTTTAGGTGGCTGGTTGGCATTTCAATTGGCACTGGATTATCCAGAGCGCGTTCTGGGTATCGTGTCTATGGGTACCGGTGGTGCCAAGCAAACTGCGGCACTGAAAGCGCACGCGAACCCAGTACTGACTGAAGAAGGGATCCGTAAGACACTGTCTATGTTCGTGGTGAACAAAGACCTGATTACAGACGAACTGGTGAAAGTCCGTTTTGACTCGGCTGCAAATGACTATGCATCTGACCGTTTAATGGACGTGGTGGGTGCGCGTGACCGTGACCGTTTCGAATTCCCGTTAGACTTCGAAAAAATGAAAGACATCACCGTACCTGTACTTCTGATTCATGGTACTCAAGACGTGGTGATTCCAGTATCCCGTACCTGGGACATTCTGAATGTGGTGCCAAATGCAGATGCACACATCTTCAGCCAGTGTGGGCACTGGTCACAAGTTGAAAAAGCCGATGAGTTCAACACAGTTATTAAAAACTACCTGGCGGCGCACGGCGTAAAATAAGTCGGTGATAAAAGCGAAAAAAGGATGGTGACAGGCCATCCTTTTTTTATGGGCGGAATTTCTGGTTCAACCGGTTTAGTGTTGAATAAAGCTGGCCACCAGATTAATACAAATCGCCAGAATGGTGGTGTTAAACATATAGGCCAGCACAATATGCAGCGTATTCAGGATACGCATCGCGCGTGAGCTGATGGTGACATCGGCGGTTTGTGCCGACGTGCCAATCACATAACTAAAATAGAGAAAATCCGGATAGGTCGGATAAGGGGTTTTCGGAAACTCCAGACCACCTGCCTGATGCTGTTGCAGCGCCAGATAATAGTCATGCGCATAGTGAATCGCAAAAATGGTATGCATAAACAGCCAGGCACATAAAATAGTGGTAATCGCCAGCAGAAAATGCCCCATGCGTGCAAAGTCGGTTTGGGCAAATAAGTTGATCTCGACAATAATCGCAATAAAACACATCACCAGGGTTAGAAACAGCAGTAACAGAATCAGCCATTTACTGGCATCCTGCTGCTGGGCGCGTTGCAGAATATGCTGATGATCACTGTGCCAGAAATTCAGCAGGGTAAAGAGCAGATAGCCGGACACGGCAATATTCCAGCTGATGAGCAGGCAGGTCGACCAGGTCCACGGGCTCAAGCACTGAAAAATACCGTACAGCACCGTGGTGATCAGAAAACTGATAAAAAATAAGGATGAGACTGCATCCCGGTTTTAATATGGCTAAACGGTGTTTTTATCATTCTTATTCCTTTGATCTGGCCCATGACAGATAAAAGCATGCCTAGCATCCTGCTTCAGGGGCAGAACATAGCGGCACTTCACTGTGGTCTAGCTTATTAGACTTAAGTTGTAGTTTACGGCTGAAAATAAATCTGCGCGGCTAGCAGAGAAAAAGTCGTAAAAGTGCAAAAATGATAAAAAATGGTGCAAAAAAGCCTGCGACTTAAGTCTAATCTGATTAAAAAGCCAGCAAATTAGCCATAAAAAAAGCACCATTATTTAGTCTCGAAATAATGATGCTTACAGGCAGTCAGCCAAAGCGTGGCTTAATCGCGGTTAATATCCAGGTAAAACACCCGGGTCAGCAGTTCCATAAACTTGTCGACCGATGGCGAGTTGCTGTTTTTGCGGTAACTGACATACAGGTCCAGATAAGGCAGTTCGATATCCAGCGGACGGATGATGGTGTTGTTCATGGTCAGCGGGGCAATGTAGCCCGGCAAAATGGTACAACCCAAGCCCATGCCAATCGAGTTGATATTGAACAGGATGTTGTCGGCTTTTTGCACAATGTTAAATTCAATGCCATTGGTCTTGGCAAAGTTTAGAATCATGTCGTGCAGATTCTGCGACTGCTCTGCGGCCGGAATAATAAAATCAATGCCATTAAGAGCTTTGACCGGAATACGTTCGTATTTGGCCAGCGGATGGTCTTTTGGCAAAATGAAAATCAGCGGTTCGCGCAGCACGAACTGGCTTTCAATTTCATCACTGTTAAAGTTGTGACGGGTAAAGGTGATGTCCAGTTCACCTTTTTTAATGGCTTTCATCTGATCATTGTTGTTCATACTGAGCAATTCAATTTTCAGATCGGGGTTCTGTACGCGCAGATTCGGCAACACATACGGGAAAATCTTCATTTCCGCGACCGGTACAAAGCCAATGCGTAGCATCTGCTGTTTGGCCTGGGACACCTGACGCGCCATAGCCACGGCTTTGTCGGCCTGCGCCAGGGTCAAGCGCGCCTGTTCCAGAAACACTGCGCCTTCTTCTGTCAGTTCGACCTTACGTTTGGTCCGGTGTAACAGTTTTACGCCAACGTCTTCTTCGAGGTCTTTAATCTGTTGACTTAAAGAAGGCTGGGCTGTGTAGAGCTTCAAGGCAGCCTTACTGAAGTTCAGTTCTTCAGCCACGGTAATGAAATAGCGAAGGTGACGTAATTCCATAAACCCATTCCAAAAGATTAATTCAAAAAATGTCTAACTATCATGTCTTAAGAGTATAGTCTATAATCAACTATTAGGTGAAGATTATTCTGCCATTTAGGAAATAAATAGGCTTTCAAATTTTATTAATGCTTTAATAAAGAGAAATAAGCGATAAGTAATTGATAAAATATCTTAATTAAAACAAAAAAAATATTTCACTAAACCCCGCTAAAAAATCATTATCCATGCAAAGTTGAGTCTATTTATTTTGTGCCGTTGTGTCGGTCACAGGAGAGCTTTCAATGAGTGGAAAAATTGATGTGCGCGAAATCGACGCTTTAGTCGATGCACAAAATGGACGTATTACGCCATCTATCTATACTGATCCAGATATCTACGAGCTAGAACTTGAACGTGTATTTGGTCGTACTTGGTTATTCCTTTGCCATGAAAGCCAAATTCCTAAGGCGGGCGACTTCTTCAACACCTATATGGGTGAAGATCCGATCATTGTGGCACGTCAAAAAGATGGCTCGATCAAAGCATTCTTAAACCAATGCCGTCACCGTTCTATGCGCGTAAGCTTCGCAGACTGTGGTAATACCCGTGCGTTCACTTGCCCATACCACGGCTGGTCTTACGGTATTGACGGTTCTTTAAAAGACATCCCGCTTGAAGATCGTGCTTACCCGCATGGTGCATGTAAAGAGCAATGGGGTCTGGTTGAAGTAAACCGTGTGAAGTCTTACAAAGGCCTGGTATTCGGCTGCTGGGATGAAACCACACCAGATCTAGAAGAATACATGGGTGATATCGCTTGGTATCTTGATGGCGTTGTAGACCGTCGTCCAGGTGGTACTGAAATCATCGGTGGTGTACACAAGTGGGAAATCGAGTGTAACTGGAAATTTGCAGCTGAACAGTTTGCATCTGACCAATACCACGCCCTGTTCTCTCACGCATCTGCGATTCAGGTACTTGGCGCGAAACCAGACGACGAATCAACCAAGAAATTAGGTGCTGCTCAAACGGCTCGTCCAGTTTGGGAAACTGCAAAAGATGCACTGCAATACGGTTCACGTGGTCACGGTTCAGGCTTCTTCTTCACAGAGAAACCAGATGCAAACGTTTGGGTTGACGGTGAAGTGGCCAACTACTTCCGCGAAACGTATGAAGAAGTAAAAGAGCGTCTAGGTGAAGTACGTGCGCTACGTCTTGCAGGTCACAACACCATGTTCCCGACACTGTCTTGGTTGAACGGTACTGCAACACTTCGCGTATGGCACCCACGTGGTCCAAACAAAACTGAAGTTTGGGCATTCTGTATTGCCGATGCTGAAGCGTCTCAAGAAGTGAAAGAAGCGTTTGAACGCTCTGCAACGCGTGCATTCGGTCCTGCCGGCTTCCTGGAGCAAGATGACTCTGAGAACTGGATCGAGATTCAGAAAGTTTTACGTGGTTATAAAGCACGTCAAAACAAATTGATCGTTGAGATGGGTAAAGGCAACGAGAAAGTACGTGAAGATGGTATCCCGGGCATCACCAACTACATTTTCTCTGAAACTGCAGCACGCGGTATGTACCGTCGCTGGGCAGATTTATTGATCCATGAAAAATGGGAAGACGTTGAAAAAGCGGCTGACGAATACGAGAAGGAGCTTATGAAATGAGTCAAATCAGCTTAGAACTTCATCACCAGATCAGTCAGTTCCTGTATCAAGAAGCCAAGCTTCTTGATGACTGGAAATTCCGCGAGTGGTTAGACACGCTAGCTGAAGATATTTCTTATACGCTACGTACCACACCAAACGCACAAACCCGTGACCGTCGTCGTTCGGTTGAACCACCGACGACTTGGGTATTCAACGATACGAAAGATCTGTTGGAACGTCGTGTTGCCCGTCTTGAAACCGGTATGGCCTGGGCAGAAGAGCCTCCATCACGTACGACTCACATGGTGTCTAACGTGATTGTTGAAGCGTCTGAAGTAGAAGGCGAATACGATGTGTACGTGACTTATTTACTGTACCGTACCCAAAAAGAGAAAGACGTTACGATTTACTGTGGTAAGCGTCATGACAAGATCCGTAAAGTTGAAGGCGGCTTAGGCTTCCAGATCTTCAACCGTAAGATCACGCTTGACCAAGTTACCTATAACTCACATAACCTGAGTGTGTTCTTCTAATGAATAAGATTTTTGTTTGCCAAGTTGACGAGCTTGACGAAGGCGAAGCATTGAAAGTGGACTGCGGCGTAAACGGTATTGATGCGCTGGCAGTATTCAACAATGGCGGTGAATTCTTCGCAATGAATGATCGCTGTTCACATGGTAATGCATCGATGTCTGAAGGTTATCTGGAAGACGACGGTACAGTTGAATGTCCGCTGCACTCTGCACGTTTCTGTTTGAAAACTGGTCAAGCACTATGCTTGCCAGCAACAGATCCAATCCAGACATTCCCAGTGATTGTTGAAGATGGCGCGTTATACGTAGAGATGGCAGGAGAGTAATCATGGGTTGGCTAAAAGGCGAAGTTGCACTCATCACTGGTGGTGGTTCAGGTTTGGGCTGGGCTTTGGTTGAGCGTTTTTTAGAAGAAGGAGCACAGGTGGCCGTTCTTCAGCGTTCTCAGTCTAAAGTTGATGCTTTACAGGAACACTTCGGTGACCGAATTCTTGCAATCGCTGGTGATGTTGCCAACTATGAAGACAATGTCCGTGCTGTTCAAGCGACCGTTGAGCGTTTTGGCAAGCTTGACTGTTTTGTGGGTAATGCCGGTATCTGGGATCACTATGCCGATATCGTCAACACCTCGGGTGAGCAACTGGATAAAGCCTTTGATGAAATCATGGGCATTAATACCAAGTCGCTGATCCTGGGTGCCAAAGCAGCGCTAGACGAACTGATCAAGTCTGAAGGTTCAATTATCTTCACTTTATCAAACTCTGCGCTGTATTCATCGGGCGGTGGTCCTGTTTATACCGCATCCAAACATGCCGGTGTAGGCATCATGAAAGAACTGGCCTATGAATTAGCGCCAAAAGTTCGTGTCAATGCCGTGGCACCGTCTGCCATGAATGTGAATATCAAAGGTGCGGCATCACTCGGTCAGGAAAATGTTGGCCTGCTCGATGCACGTGATCCTGAGAAAATTGCCCGTGGTATGCCACTGAACTTCTTGCCAGAACCAGAAGATATGACCGGTTCATATGTGCTGCTGGCTTCACGTCAAAACAACCGTCCACTGACCGGCGTGCTGATTAACGCGGAATGTGGCTTGGGCATTCGTGGTTTACGTCAACCACGTGCCGGTTTCTTTGACGAGTAATTCACGCCTTAAAACATAATGGACTAACCCGGCAGCCTTTTGGCTGCCTTCCGTTTAGGAGTCACACATGGCCGTTAAACTTATTTGTGCATCGCACAGTCCTTTAATGGAGTTTGCCACTCCACAAGAACAACGCAAAGAACAAGCTGTTCGTCAGGCGTTTGAAAAACTGTCTGCGGAAGTCAAAGCCTACGATCCAACCCTGATCATTACCTTTGGTCCAGACCATTTCAATGGTTTCTTCTATGACCTGATGCCAAGTTTCTGTGTGGGTATTCGTGCCACTGCAGCAGGTGACTGGGACTATGGTAAAGACAACAACAAGATTGATGTGCCTGAAGAAACTGCACTCAATCTGGTTCGCCGTGTCCTTGATGAAGGCGTGGATGTGGCCTATTCGTATCGTATGCAGGCCGACCACGGTGTGACCCAGCCATTACATTTCCTGTGTGGTGGTCAGCTCGATCGTTATCCTACCATTCCAGTTTTCATTAATGGTGCAGCTGCGCCAATGCCAACCACCAAACGTACCATTGCTTTAGGTCGTGCGGTCGGTCAGTTTATCAAGTCACTGAATCTTGAAAACGAACGCGTACTGGTTCTGGGTACGGGTGGTCTGTCTCACGATCCACCTACACCGCAAATGGGTTCGGTACCACCAGAAGTGGAAGAATTCCTGATTGCCGGTCGCAACCCGACGCCGGAAGCACGTGAAGCCCGTCAGGCAAAAATTATTGCCGTGGGTCAGAAGCTGGCCGCGGGGGATACCTCGGTAGCGGTTCCGCTGAATGCGGAATGGGATATTGCCTTGCTGGAGAAATTCAAGCAGGCAGATTTCGCAGCACTGGAAGCCATGACTGAAGCGGAAATCCGTCGTGATGGCGGCCGTGGCGGTCAGGAAGTCCGTTCATGGATGGCGGCATTTGCTGCATTGCATGAGCTGGGCGAATATGACATGACCACCCACTGTTATGAAGAAATCAGCGAGTGGATTGCCGGTTTCGGTATCGTTTCTGCAGAATTAAAAGGTTAACTGAATGAGCAATGTAAACAGCATCGTGATTGTCGGTGCAGGTCAGGCCGGTGCCAGCGCAATTCTGGAATTACGTGGCAACAAATACGAAGGCAAAATCACCCTGATCGGGGATGAAACCCATTTGCCGTATGAGCGTCCGCCTTTGTCTAAAGATGTGATTCTCAAACCAGCCGAAACCAAAATCGAAATTCTGTCAGAAGAAAAACTGGCGGAACTGGGCGTTGAAACCATCCGTGGTAACGGTGTGGCCAAAATCAATGCCGAGGCAAAAACGGTTGAACTGCAAAACGGTGATGTCGTTGCTTATGACAAGTTACTGCTGGCCACCGGTGGTGCAGCGCGTCGTTTACCCAACTTCGATGCGCTGGGTAAACACGTGTACACCCTGCGTAACCTGGAAGATTCACAAGCGCTGGTGCCGGTATTACAGCCGGGCCGCCGTATCATCCTGATTGGTGGTGGTGTGATCGGTCTGGAGCTTGCATCAAGCGCACGTTTTAAAGAATGTGAAGTGACCGTGATTGAAATGGGTCCAATGGTGATGGGTCGTTCATCACCACGCATCCTGAGCGAGTTCCTGCTGCAGCAGCAACAACTGGCCGGTGTTGATGTACGCCTGTCGACCCAGATTGCAGAATGCAAGCTGGATGGCGAAGAAATTGTGGTAACACTGGAAGGCGGTGAAGAGCTGCGTGCAGATGCTGTGGTCTATGGCATCGGGATTATCCCGAATGCACAGCTGGCCGTTGAAGCCGGTCTGGATGCGGACTTTGCGGTTAAGGTCAATGAAAATTGCCAGACCTCAAATCCGGATATTTATGCAGCGGGTGACGTGGCCACGCAACTGCGTGACTGTGGTAACCACCGCCGCGTTGAAACCTGGGAAAATGCCAACCTGCAAGCGGGTATCTTCGCGCGTCACGTGATGGGCGTTGAACATCCAGCGGCAAACCCGGCCTGGTTCTGGACCGATCAGCTGGACATCAACTATCAGTTTGTTGGTGATATGGCAGCGGCTGAATGGCATGTGCGTGGCGAGATCAAACCTGAACTGCGTGCTGAATCATCATTCGTATTGTTTGGTGTCACCGATGGCGTGATCGTTGGCGGGATTACCGTGAATGCAGCCAAAGATATGCGTCACCTGAAAAAGCTGATCAGTAAACAGGCGGCTTTTGAGGCTGACAAATATCTCGATCTGAGTCAGGATCTTCGTAAGCTGGTAAAATAATCCGGCGATACGGCAGGGCAGACCTTGGGTAACTTTGGTCTGCTTTTTTATGGCTGTTTTATTTTCTTGTTGAGACATGTCCACAATGTGCATGGTGATTTGTACATGACTTTGTGTCGGTAGGTCTTACTTTTTAAAGCTGATAAGAATCCTCAAAATTTATTTTTGAGTTCGCAGGGCAAAACTCTTTTCATTGTTTGGGCGTCTCTCTTCGTTCCGTGGTGACATTCAGGTCGTCATCCTCATTATTTCAAGATGGGTTTGAATAAAGATGCCTTCATTTTATGGTTTTCAAATTTAGTTGAGTTGTCTATGAGTTCAAACTCATCTCCCATGATCGTTACCGCCAGTATCTATGCCTTGCTGGTGCTGATCTGGGCCACCACGCCGCTGGCGATTGTGTGGAGTGTGGAAGAAGTCCATCCCATGTGGGTGCTGATTATCCGCTATTTCGGGGCTTCGCTGATTGCGCTGTTTTTACTGAAACTGATGCGTGATCCGTTGCCGCTGGATGAAACCTCACTCAAAAGTTATGTGGCGGGCAGCCTGAACCTGATTGGTGCGCAGCTGTTTATTTATCTGGCAGCCAATTACCTGACTTCGGGTTTAATGGCGCTGATTTTTGGTTTTTCCCCGCTTATTGCCGGTTTAATTGGCCATGTGATTTTAAAAACCCAGAAACTGGTGGCCCTGCAATGGCTGGGCATGGCGGTGGCGGTGGCCGGGCTGAGTTATGTCTTTGCCGACTCGGCAGACAGCAAGATCAACCCGATTGGGATTGTGCTGATGTTAATTAGCATGGTGTCGTATATCAGCTCGATTTTCTGGGTCAAGCAGATTAATGCACCACTGAGTCCGATGTCACAGGCCACCGGTTCCTTGCTGGTCTCGGCACTGGGTTCAATGCTGATGTTGCCATTCATCTGGTCACATATGCCAACCGAATGGCCGGGCATGCAAACCATGATTGGCTTTTTGTTTACCATGATCATGTCTTCGATTGTGGCGATGCTGTGTTATTTCTGGCTGATTCGCCGTCTGGCTGCGTCCACTGTCTCTTTAAGCAATGTGATGACCCCGATTATTGCACTGGTACTCGGAGCGACCCTGAATCATGAGCATATCAGTGCACATGCGGTGGCCGGGATTGCGGTGGTGATGCTGGGCATTGTGATGTATTTCTGGAAAGACTGGCAGCGTCAGTATTTTTCTAAATGGTGACAGCACAGGAAGCCATGCGCTTCCTGCTGTTTTGGCTTTTGCTAAAAACAACAAAAACATAAAACAAAATATTCCACAATTTTGGATACTATGCATATTGCATCGGCACTTGCTGTCCTGTGTAATGAAGACTTAATAAATCACAGGATTTGCTCTACGTGCTTCAATTTTTATCGGACTGACATGAATCAAAACGCGGAACCTAAGCATTTTCAGCTACCAACCGAAACATGTTGGTCACACGCCTGGCGTCAGCCTGCTTTGCAGTTTTTACCTTCCCGGCATTATAACGGTGCCCAGTTTTTCAATCCGGTGCCGGCACCCGAAGGGCGTAGCCGCAGTGATTTGCTGAAATGGCTGTTACAGCGTAAACGCAATAGCTGGACCGCAGAAAACACACCAGAGCAGCCCGCTGAAGGCAAGCGTCCGATTCCGCAGGAACGTCCGAATGCCAGCCTGGATGACTGGCAGATCTGGTTTGTAGGGCATGCTACCGTTCTGATTCAGATTGGCCCCTATAATTTCCTGACCGATCCGGTCTGGTGTGAATATGCCGGACCGCAGCAGGGCAGAGGTCCGAAACGGATTTGCCCGGCTGGAATTGCCCTGGAAGAGTTACCGACCATTCATGCGGTGCTGTTGAGCCATAACCATTATGACCACATGGATCTGGCCACCCTGCGCTGGTTACATGCCCGTTTTGCCATGCCAATTTATACCGGACTGGGCAACAGCTGGTATTTGCCAAAAAACTTTCATGTGGTGGAAATGGACTGGTGGCAATCGGCGCTATTTAATGAATTAAAACTGGTCTATATTCCGGCGCAGCATGGTTCAGGCCGTGGTATGCGCGACCAGAACAGTGCCCTCTGGGGTGGCTTCTCGATTCTGCATGGTGAAGATCACTGCTTCTTTGCCGGAGATACCGGTTATTCCTCGCATTTTAAGGAAATCCATGCCCGTATTGGCGCACCGCGGATTGCACTATTACCGATTGGTGCCTATGAGCCACGGGGCCTGATGCGCTATATGCACATGAATCCGGAAGATGCTTTTCAGGCGCATAAAGACCTGCATTCCAAATGTTCGCTGGCCATTCATTACCGTACCTTCCAGCTCACCGATGAAGGCCGTGAACAGCCGGAAGTCGATTTGCAAAATGCCATGCGTAAATCCTCAAAACTGATGAATCCGTTTTATTGCATTCGCGAAGGCAAGAAGCTGATTGTTTAAGTTTAAATCCTGCAACAAAAAACCACCCGAAGGTGGTTTTTTTATGGCTTGAACTCTCTGTGTAGAGGCTTAGAGCACGCCTGGCTGACCCAGCGCAGGGTCGGTGGCTCGAGCGGCCTGAGCATCTGCCACGGTCATCCCCAAGGCTTGGGCTACACCTTCGCCGTAGGCCGGGTCACACATAAAGCAGTTACGGATATGACGGTACTTGATAAAGTCATAGGCATCGCCCATGGCACGCGCAGTATTGTCAAACAGCGCCTGTTTCTGTTCAGGATTCATCAGGTTGAACAGGGCACGCGGCTGGCTAAAGTAATCGCTGTCATCTTGACGATAATCCCAGAAATCGGCATCGCCACGGATTTTCAGTGGTGGTTCACGGTACTGTGGCTGTTCCTGCCATTGCTGGAAGCTGTTTGGCTCATAGTGTGGCAAGCCGCCATAGTTGCCATCCATACGACCCTGACCATCACGGCGGTTAGAGTGGACCGGACAACGGGCTGCGTTTACCGGAATCTGGGAATGGTTTACCCCCACGCGATAACGTGCGGCATCGGCATAGTTAATTAAACGCGCTTGCAGCATACGGTCTGGTGAATAGCTGATCCCCGGCACCAGGGTACTTGGCGCAAAAGCGGCCTGTTCCACATCCTGGAAATAGTTTTCTGGGTTACGGTTCAGTTCAAACTCACCGACTTCAATTAATGGATAATCACCTTTTGGCCAGACTTTGGTCAGGTCAAACGGATGATAAGGCACGGTTTCCGCTTCGGTTTCCGGCATGATCTGCACGAATAGGGTCCATTTCGGGAAATCGCCACGTTCAATTGCATTAAACAGGTCATTTTGGCTGCTTTCACGGTCCTGGCCAATCAGTGCTGCGGCTTCGGCATCGGTCAGGTTTTTAATGCCTTGCTGGGTACGGAAATGGAATTTGACCCAGAAACGTTCATTGTTGGCATTAATGAAGCTGTAGGTGTGGCTGCCAAAACCATGCATATGACGATAACCATCTGGAATACCGCGGTCTGACATGACAATGGTCACCTGATGCAGCGCTTCTGGTAACAGGGTCCAGAAATCCCAGTTGTTGTTAGCAGAACGGACGTTGGTTTTCGGGTCACGTTTTACCGCTTTGTTCAGGTCCGGGAACTGGCGCGGGTCACGGAAGAAGAACACCGGTGTGTTGTTACCGACTAAATCCCAGTTGCCTTCTTCGGTATAGAATTTTAGTGCAAAACCGCGAATATCACGTTCGGCATCGGCTGCACCGCGCTCACCGGCCACTGTCGAGAAGCGGGCAAACATTTCGGTTTTCTTGCCGACTTCAGAGAAAATTTTGGCGCGGGTATATTGGGTAATGTCGTGAGTCACGGTAAAGGTTCCGAATGCACCTGAACCTTTGGCGTGCATACGACGCTCAGGAATCACTTCACGAACAAAGTTCGCCAGTTTTTCATTGAGCCATAAATCCTGGGTAAGCAATGGACCACGGGCACCGGCGGTCATACTGTTCTGGTTATCGACCACCGGAGCACCGGCATCGGTGGTGAGGTGGGTGACCGGACATTTTTTAAAGTCTTGGCTCATTATCGTTCTCCGTTATTGTATTCATGTGCTGACGTTGGACACGGGCTGGATTCTCCAGGCAGGTGACATCTCATGAAATTAACCGTTATCAAAGTCATCAATATAAAAAATAAACCCAGCTTATCATTGAAATCTACCTTGCAATAGCTGGCTGGGCAGAATGACGATGGATAAAAAACATAAAAATGCAACTTGGTTCTTATTTAATTTAAACCGAATATAACACTTTTTCAAATAGATAAAACGATTAGTGCTCAAAGGAATAATCGATAGCTTAAAGTTTTGATTTCTGAGTGTTTTAGTCGGATTTTGTTGAGATGAGCCGGGCTAAAAATGGCTGGATGGCCAGTTCAATATCGGCCTGCAGTTGCGGCCAGTCCTGAAATGTGGGCTGGATTAACAGGGTTTGTGAAATAAAGCCATAACTGATGCGATGCAGGTTTTCGGCACAGCGCAAGCGTTCGCGGGTTTCAGGCGTATAGCGGCTTAAAATCTGCTGCCAGCTGTCCAGCATCAGCTGATAATGCTTTTGATAGGCCTGCTCGCTCGACAGGCTGCGTTCCAGTAAAAACACACTGGCCCACAGCCGCTGTTCGCTGCGGATACGGTCAAGCTGAAAGCGCAGCAGGGTCAGTATATCGCTGCAAATATCACCAGTTGTGGATAACTGTAGCGGTGGCTGGGTATAACTGCGTAGCGCCTCGGCATGCTGGATAATCTGCTGGTGAATCACCCAGGCCAGCAAATCTTCTTTCTGGGCAAAGTATTCATAAAAGGTGCCCAGACCGACCCCGGCCAGTTCGGTAATCTCACGGATGGTCAGTTGTGCGGGTGTCTGCTGCTGCAAAAGCCGAACAACACTGTCCAGTAGTGCCTGCTGGGTCTGTTTGGCCCGGGACTGGCGAGGCTTACGCCGCAGCTGTACAGAGGGGGAGGTCATGACTGAAAACCGAACATGCTGTGGGTGAATATTCTTTATACTGAAAGCCTATCATCATAATCAATCAGGAACGATGAACGATGCAGGCATGGATGACCCATTCTATTCAGAATCAGTTTGATGAACGTCAGGATTATAACCTGTTTGCGAGTGACCGCGTATTGCAGGAAATCTTGCAGCGCTATGGCAGTCAGGATCAGGCACGCCTTAGCGCACTCGGTCAGCAGGCCGGATCGGCAGAGGCTTATCATTCTGCCCATTTAGCCAATAGCCATACCCCGCAGTTACAGGCCTTTGATGCTCGCGGCCGCCGTCAGGATGTGGTCGAGTTCCATCCGGCCTGGCATTACTGGATGGCGCTGAACCGGGAATTTCAGACCCATGCCCATCCCTTTATTGAACCTCAGTCTGCATCTGCCTGGGTCGATTGGGCGGCGCGCTTTTATCTGAGTGGTCAGGTTGAATGTGGCAATCTGTGTCCCGCTTCTATGACCCTGGGCAGCATTCCGCTCATTCAGCGTGAACCTGAACTGTGGCAACAGCTCGGCGATAAACTGCTGTCGAATGAATATGATACGCGGGATATTCCAATGGCGCAGAAAACATCAATCTGGCTGGGCATGGGCATGACTGAAAAGCAGGGCGGCTCCGATGTACGCGCCAATGAAACCATCGCCACTCCGGTGGGGGCTGCGGGTCGTGGCCAGCCCTATCTGCTGACCGGGCATAAATGGTTTTTCTCGGCGCCGATGTGCGATGCGCATTTGGTGGTGGCTAAAACCAAACAGGATGGCTTGGCCTGCTTCTTTGTCCCGCGCTGGCTGGAAGATGGTCGCAAGAACACGATTCATATCCAGCGTTTAAAAGATAAGGTCGGCAACCGCAGCAATTCCAGCTCGGAAGTCGAGTTTCACGAGGCTTGGGGCATCATGATTGGCGAAGCTGGCCGTGGTATTCCCACTATTATTGAAATGGCCAATTATACCCGCCTGACCTGTGTGGTCGGCAGCAGTGCCATGTTGCGCCAGGCGCTGGTGCAATGTATTGCCTATACCCGGCAGCGTAAAGCCTTTGGTAAGCCGCTGGCTGAACAGCCGCTGATGCAGGCGGTGCTGGCTGATCTGGCACTGGAAACCGAAGCCGCGGTGCAGCTGGGTTTTTATCTGGCGCAGTGCTATCAGTTGGATACGCTGCTGGCGCAGGCCTGGAAGCGGATTATGACTCCGGCCGCCAAGTTCTGGGTGTGTAAGCGTACTGTCGAGCTGAGCGGCGAAATGATGGAAGTTTTTGGCGGCAATGGCTATGTCGACAACGGCATCATGGCGCGTATTTTTAAAGAAGCCCCGGTAAATAGTATCTGGGAAGGTTCGGGCAATGTCATGTGTCTGGATGTGCTACGCGCGATACAGCGTGATCCGGCGTCCATGCAGGTCCTGTTGCAGTCGCTGGCCGATGGTGTGCAACAACAGCCGTTGTTACAGCAGGAATTGCAGGCGCTGATGCAGCTGTTCCAGCAGACAGACCCACAAGCCTTGCAGTTTATGGCACGTACGCTGGTAAGCCGTTTGGTGCTGCTGGCACAGGCGGTCATCTTAAACCAGCATGCACCTGATTTTGTGGCACAGGCCTTTATCCAGAGCCGTTATCAGACCCTGCATGGTCAGGTGGTGGGCATGTTAGACCCGGCCCAGGTCGATGTTGCCCGGCTGTTAGAACGTGCGCTGGCGGCCTAAACATCACGCGTGATAGAGAGTATCCTGATAGAAAAATTCCCCGCTTGACTTCAGCCAAGCGGGGAAATCGGACTGGATGCATGGCGGTCTGCAGTTGCGCAGCCGTGTGATCCCGGCATCAGTCTCACTCTAACGATCAAACGAGCTTGGCTTAATGCGCCGGTTCGTCTGCTTTCACCCCTTTCTGGTACAGGGTGTAGATATAAACCGGGATATTCAGGTCTTCTAAATGCTTGTAAATTAGCGGGCGGACTTCTTCCCAATCCAGACCGCCGACACCGGTAGCCAGACGTGGCAGCGCCAAACTTTCAATATTCTCGGCTTCAACCAGCTGTTTCAGGTTTTTCAGGGTGCGGTTGACGTATTCTGTCGATGCTTTACCCGGCTTAGAACCGTTGTCATAGGCCGCTTCCTGAGTCATCAGATTAATGATGCGCTGACCTTCGGCATTGACCCAGGTCCATTGTTCACCCGCTTTAGGATGGTAAATATGGCAATAGTTACGGAAGTCTTTATACAGCGCCGGCCAGTGTTCGCGCAGACTTAAAGCCAGTCCGGTGGCAAAGTTATCATTTGGGGCAACACCGTGGGCAATGGCACGGGCTTGGCTCAATAAAATATCTCCAGAAACTTCATAAATCATACTGTGAACTCCTGTTTTGGAATAGGCTGTTTGAATTGATCTTCTAGCTTCATCTTAGCCTATCAGGAAGTTTTTTTTAGCGTGCTATATAGCTGCTAAGTCTTTGCAAAATAATAAAAAATATAAGATTTTGTGGTATAATTATAGGGGCAGAGCAGCTGAATCTACTTTCATTTTTTGACTGAAGAATGTTCAGAAAAACACTGCAAAATTTTTCTATACCGTTTCTTTTATTGTTACATGACTGTCGCAAAATTGCTGCTGAATTGTCCAAAAGAATGTATGATTGACTCCCCATTCCAAAGGGATGTCGACGGGAAACAAAACGCAGTTTTAAGGCTAAAATGCGCTTGAATTTTGCGCAAATGTACCCATCAATACAGCGCAGGAACACCTGCATTCAAATCATGAACCGGAAGGATAAAGTGATGGCAAAGAAAAAACAGCCAGAAGTGATTCAGCATAACTTCGTGGCCAAATATATGCATGAGGTCAACAAGAGCCAGGTTTTTGTCGACCGGAAAAAGAATGCCAAACGCGGCTATAGCAAACACAAACAAGGGCGATATTCTGATGATTATCGCCCTTATTCATTCTGTCTGGTTTAAATAAAAATATAGCTTAAGCGCCAACAATCCGGGTAGAGGCCTTGACCATATCGCCCAGACCATGGGTTTTAAAATAATATTCCATCCAGCTTTTCACCATCAGCGAATTATTCATTTTCAGCACCCGTTCCAGCTGCTCCTGTGCTTCGCTCATCGGCACATGGCAAATCGCTTTACGCACGCGCAGAATGTTACTCGAACTCATCGACAGGGTATTAAAGCCCATCGCCATCAACAGCACCGCAGATAGCGGATCACCGGCCATTTCACCACAAATGCTGACCGGTTTATCGTACTTGTGACATTCCTTGACCAGACGGGTCAGCGCGCGCAGCACCGACGGGTGAAAATGCGAATAGACGTTGGCCACGCGTGGATTATTACGGTCTACCGCCAGCAGATACTGGGTCAGGTCATTGGAGCCGACCGAGAAGAAATCGACCAGTTCGGCAAATTCATCAATCTGTAGCAGCACACTGGGCACTTCTACCATAATCCCGATACGCGGCTTGTTGATCTTGACCTGTTCTTCTTCCTGTACCGCATGCCAGTCACGATCCAGCAGATACAGCGCTTCTTCAACTTCATTGACGCTGGTGACCATCGGCAGCAGGATGTGCAGATTGTTCAGGCCGATACTGGCTTTGAGCATGGCGCGAATTTGCGAAGAAAAAATTTCCGGATGATCGAGGGTGAAGCGAATCCCGCGCCAGCCTAGTGCCGAGTTTTCTTCTTCAATCGAGAAATACGGCAGGTCTTTGTCTGCGCCAATATCCAGGGTACGCATTACCACCGGTTTATTGGCAAAGTGGCTCAGCTGCTGGCGGTAAATGGCACGCTGTTCTTCTTCGCCCGGGAAACGATCCCGCAGCATAAACGGAATTTCAGAGCGGTATAGGCCGACCCCTTTGGCACCACGTTGTACCCCGCGTACCACATCAATCATCAGACCGGTATTGACATACAGTTTGACCGTCACGCCGTCTGGGGTAACGGCGTCCTTGGTTTCATACTGTTTCAGGTCTTTGGCAATCAGTTCTTCTTCTTTCTGAATTTCTTTATAGCGGGTGCGTAAACGCCGTGGCGGATTAATAAACACCCGGCCCTGATGCGCATCGACAATCATTTCTACGTCATCGAGGGTGTTGATCGGCAGTTCAGTCACCCCGACCACGGTTGGAATACCCAGTGCGCGCGCGACAATCACCATATGTGAGTTCATGGCGCCTTCGGTGGTGACAATTGCGGCAATTTTATCGACCGGTAATTCCACCAGTGCCGCGGTCGAGATTTCTTCACCAATCAGAATACTTTCATCGGTCAGTTCGCGGTGGCTGGCATCGGCTTCCTGCAAATAGGCCAGAATACGCCGGCCGAGATCTTTTAAGTCGGAAACCCGTTCACGCAGGTAGTCATCTTCCATCTGGGCAAACTGGGCAATGTGGCTGTCAATGACAATCCGCACCGCACCTTGTGCCCAATTGCCATCCCGAATCAGTTCTTTAATTTCCGCCGGCAGGGCATTTTCATCCAGCATACGCAGGAACACGCTAAACAGGGCGCGTTCTTCGGCCATCAGCGCATCCTGCATTTTGTCATCCAGCGCCTGAATTTCCTGACGCACGGCATCCAGCGCAGTGTCGAGCAGTTTCAGTTCTTCGCTGATGTCATCGGCTTCACGGTCAGGTACCGCCGCCAAATCTGCTGGTGGATAGAGAATGACCGCACGGCCAAGCGCAATCCCGCCCGAGCCGGAAACGCCCTGGAAGGTTTTGTAGGCCGGCAGATTGCTGGGTTTACGAAAGACATCAATATTGCCAACGGCATGCGCATGCGCAATCACGCCAGAGAGCTGGGCGCAGAGCGTGACCAGAAAGGATTCAGCCGCTTCGCTAAAGTCCTGACATTCCTTGTTCTGCACCACCAGTACGCCCATGACCTTACGACGGTACATGACCGGCACGCCGAGGAAGGAATTATAAATTTCTTCGCCGGTTTCCGGTAAATACAGGAAGCGTTCATGTTTGGGTGCATCATCCAGGTTGACGATTTCTTCGCGCTGGCCGACCAGCCCCACCAGACCTTCACCGGTATGTAGGGACACGTGGCCGACCGCTTCCGGATTCAAACCCTTAGAGGCCATCAGCAGATAACGCTGGTTGCGCTCATCAAGCAGGTAAATAGAGCAGACATCGACATGCATGGCTTCAGCAACCTGATTGACCATAATGTCGAGCGATTCATGCAAACTGGTGGACGCATTAATTTCCTGCACAATGCGTCTTAGGGTATCCAGTTGCATATTCGACATAAAGTCTGCTCCAAATCAGCGTTCCAGTTCTGTTCTCTTTATAGCAAGAGTCGTTTAAAAAATCTGCATGATCATACAGCTTTTTTCAGGCTTTCTTAGATGGCAATTGATGACATAATTCCACCATCGCCTTGCGGTACACATCGCGTTTAAAATTCACGACCTGACCCAGTGGGTACCAGTAACTGACCCACTGCCATTGATCAAACTCGGGCGGATCGGACAGGTTGAGCTGAATCAACTGGGCCGAGGCCGTGAGTTTGAGTAAAAACCACTTCTGTTTTTGACCAATACATACCGGATCGGAATCGGGCCGGATGTAACGGTGCGGCAAACGGTAACGCAGCCAACCTTTCGTTTGTGCGATAATTTGAACGTGTTCGGGCAGTAAGCCAACTTCTTCTCTCAGCTCACGATAAAGTGCCTGCTCAGGGGTTTCTCCATGCTGGATACCTCCTTGTGGAAATTGCCATGCATTGTGTCCAATGCGTTTTGCCCATAAAACCTGTCCAAAGTCGTTTGCCAAAATGATCCCGACATTGGGTCGGAAACCTTCTGAGTCGATCATTTGGCTACCTAAATATTCTGTAAATTATGCCTTTGCTCCCGGGGATTTTTATTTCTGTATCCAACACGAAAAAAAGCAAAGTTTAAAAATGTTAAAATTGCTATGATCTTAACGAATTTCTATCGACTAGCGGAGATAGATTTACAAATTTTTTCTTAAATTTCAGTTTTTACGAGTATTTTCATGAAATTGGCGCTATTTGATCTCGATCACACCTTGTTAAATACAGATTCGGATCATTCCTGGGGTGAGTTTTTAGTCAATGAAGGTCTGGTCGATCCGGTTCATCACCGCGCCATGAATGACAAATTTTATGAAGATTACAAAGCTGGCCAGCTTGACCCGATTGCCTATAACGAATTTGTATTCGAATTTCTGACCCAGCACGAGTCACACTACCTGACCGAACTGCATGAGTTGTTTATGCAAAAAGTGATTCGTCCACAAATGCGCCCGGAAGGTTTTAAGGCGATTCAGCGTCATCGTGAGGCCGGACATGCACTGGTCGGCATTACCGCGACTTCGGATTTTATTACTGCGCCAATTTTCCGTGAATTTGGCATTAGCGAAATCATTGCCACCAATGCCGAAGTGGTCGATGGCAAATATACCGGTAAAGTGATCAATACCGCCTGTTATCAGCAGGGCAAACTGGTACGTCTGGAACAGTGGCTGGCCGGACGTGAGGTGACCGAATCCTGGGCCTATTCAGATTCAATCAATGACCGTTTCTTGCTAGAATATGCAGACCACGCCATTGCGGTGAATCCGGATGATCGTCTGCGGGCCTTGGCGGTCGAGCAGGGCTGGGAGATTCAGGACTGGTCGATTGCTGCTGAATAAAAGCGCAGTTTATCTACACCAAGATCAGCAGACAGGGCCGCTATAACTGGCCCTGTTTTTTGGTCTGTGCCGGTTGTCATCTATCTTGCAAATTTATGAAAAGGTGAATTTTTTTTAACAGCACTAGGATTTGCAGTTTTATATGCTATGGTGAAGACAAGAACAACAACAGGGAGATTCACGCATGCGCCAAACCCGACCAAGAATGACCAATCTGTTTGAACAACTGGGCCTGGACTCCAGCGAACAGGCGATTCAAGATTTTATCGGCCAGCATCAACTGGCGGCGGAAATTCATATTATGGATGCAGAATTCTGGAGTGATGGTCAACGTCAGTTTTTAGCTGAAAAAATTGCCTCGGATGGGGAGTGGGCCATTACGGTCGACCAGCTGAATGAAGCGCTGCATGAAGACTCTGTGCCTCGCCGTTAAATCGTTCGTTCAAATCTCCAGATCATCAGGCCAAATCCGGAATTTGGCCTGATCCCTCACTTTCTTTTCTATCCATTTAGGCAATCCGTTCCCAGAAGCTGACCTGCGCATAGGTATGCTGAAACTTGCGCTGGGTTTCCCGAATCACAAAAGGGATGTCCTGCTAAACGGAAATGCGGCTCTAGCAAGGCTGTTAAGCCATCCAGACTGCTCCAGTTTTCGCCATCTTTTTTAAAGCCACCCAGCCATTCACTGCGGACAGTGTGTTCTTCCATCCAGGTATAGGGTGAGCTGAGCATCAGAATGCCGCCCATATTCAGCCGTGTATGAATCTGGCTTAAAAACTGCGCCGGATGATGCAGCCGGTCAATTAAATTGGCCGCCAGAATAAAATCATAGCCTCTGAAAATCGCTTTAAGATTACAGGCATCACCCTGGTAAAACTGGACTTTGTCCCGGACCTCCGCCAATCCAAGTTGAGCCAAGTCACAGGCATGATAATCCACCAGTTCACCTTCGGTGCAGATGCTGTAATGCAGGGTTTCGCCCTGTGCCAGTTTGACGCCGTTCTGGATAAAGCGCGCTGAAAAATCAATCCCGACCACTTCATCAAAATAACGGGCCAGTTCAAAGCTGGCGCGGCCGGTAGCACAGCCAATATCCAGTGCTTTACGGCGTGGTCTGTCGGCCAGCTGGGTCAGGGCCAGTTGCACCAGTGTCTGGGCAAAATTGGCTACGCCAAAATATTCACGGCCATACTGAAATTCCAGATATTCAGACACCAGCCGGTCGGTTTCATATTGTGATTGAATGGCCAGCGGCTCCTGATCAGAAACCACATAACGGAAACCGGCATGCTGGAAAAAATGCCGGCGAAAGGCATAGCGTGAGGCCAGTTCGGCTTCATTGCCGGCAGAAATCCAGGAACCGCCTTTGAGCAGATTATGCCGGCCATCAAAGGTCGGGGTGCTGAAATCATCATAAATCGGATGCACCACAAAACCGGGAAATGGATAAATCGGGGTTTCGGTCCATTGCCAGACATTGCCGCGCAGGTCATAAAAATCGCCATGCGGGAAGGTATTGACCGGACAGGAGGAAGCACCATAGGCCAGCGCCAGATTGGCAGGTGCAGACGGCTCATTTACGCCAGCCAGCTGTACCAGCCGATACCATTCCTCTTCGGTGGGCAGTCGTACTGGCTGACCAGTTTGTTTCGCTTTCCAGTGGCAAAAGGCTTTGGCCTCATGATAATTCACCTCCGCCGGCCAGTCCCACGGCATTGGTACTTCTTCGGTCAGCAGCCGGAGTGACCAGTCCGGCCCGTGTTTACGCCAGAAGGTCGGATATTCGGCCTGGGCAAAGCTGCGCCATTGCCAGCCTTCATCTTCCCAATAGTTTGTGTTCTGATAGCCGGCATCTTCAACAAAGGCCAGAAATTCCTGATTGCTGACCAGATAGCGGCTGGCCGAAAAGGCCGCTACCTCGGCCTGATGCTGGCCATATTCATTGTCCCAGCCGTAAACCGGGTCGTGCCGGTCTTTACCGAGCTGTACCCGGCCGGCTGCCACTGGAAGCAACGCATTCTCTGGCGCGGTGCCGCTTAAGTTATTCGGCCGCCATGGTGGCTGTGTCTGGACATAGTCGAGTGCATGCTGGCGAATCAGCACGGAGGAGGTTTCCAGATGAATCCGCTCGTGTTCAATGCCCATCAGAATTGACCACCACGAATGCTGCCAGTCAATTGGCGTGCTCAGCGGTGCCTGTTCAATAATTTCCAGCACCGTGGCACGCACCTGATCGCGGTAGTGTTTGACCTGCGCGGGTGTCGGCCAGTCATAATGGCTGTCATCCAGGTCATCCCAGCTCATCTCATCCACACCCACCGCAAAGATGGATTCAAAATGTGGATTGATACGCTGTTCAATCAGTTTGCTGAGCAGCAGTTTGTTGATGAAAAATGTCGCGGTATGGCCATAGTAAAAAATCAGCGGATGGCGCAGCGCAATTGGTTTGCGATAAAAGGCCTCATCGCCGTTGAGGCAGCTAAACAATGATTCATAACAGTCAAAGGTTTGCAGAAAATACTGCTTGAGGGTGGCACGTAGCGTATCGGCCTGCATAACATCCAGCCGTGGACTGGGCTGTAAAGGCGGTGCACTGCCGGCTAGGCGCTGCTGGAGCGCCTGGGCTGAACTGAACGAAGGGGAATAGGCAAGCGGGGAAGTGGTCTGGTTCATCACTCTGCTCCTGCATCATTTTTATAAAGATCCTGGTGTCTTGTGCGGGCACCTTGTCTTTTCAAATTACGCCAATTTGGAGCAGCGTGCTGTTTTGTTCAGTAACTGTATAGGTGGATGCGGCCGGTCGATGAACCTAGTCCGGCTGCTGCATAAAGTTAACCAGCGCCTGCGCCGCTTTGGACTGTGTGCGTCCCGGATGCCAGACCATGCCCAGCTGGCGGTTCATTTCCAGATTAATATCCAGCTGTTGTAGGTCCTGATTAATCAGGGTTTTCGGTAATACTGACCAGCCCAGTCCAATCGACACCAGCATGCGGATGGATTCCAGCGGGTTATTGCTCATGGTGATTTTTGGCTTCACGCCCTGTTTTTCAAACTCGGCCAAGGTAATCTGGCTGGTATAGGTTTGTGCTGCTGGTAGCAGGCTCGGGAACTGGGTTAAATCTTCCAGTTTCAGTCTTTTCTGCTGGGCCAGCGGATGAAAAGGCGCAGCCACAAACACCAGCGGATCATTCCAGATGGTGACATATTGCAGCCGGTCATCACCTTGCGGCGGCAGGGTTAAAAAGGCCAGTTCCAGATCACCGGCCAGCACCTGTTCATGCGCCTGTTCCGAATCGACAAAATGCACATCTAAGGTGACATCGGGGAAATCCTGGACATAGCGACGTAAATGATCGGGTAGATGATGCAGGCCAATATGATGGCTGGTGCCAATTTTCAGGCGACCCTGCACCTGACCCTGTTCATGGCTTAAAGTATGATGAATATCGCCCAGTTCATTTAGCCAGTTTTTGACTTTGGGTAACAGCGAATGCGCGGCATGGGTCGCCTGCACGCCACGACCGGCCGATTCAAACAGCTTGACCCCAAAATATTCTTCCAGGCTATGAATCCGTTTGGTGACTGCGGGCTGGGTAATAAACAGCTGATCGGCGGCCAGAGAAATCGAACCGGTTTCCATGACTTTTACAAAAGCTTCAAATGCTGCAAGATTCATCGCAATCACCTATAAAGATTTTTTATGCTTAAAATTATTATTTAGAAATTTTTAGAATTAATCAAAGATTATTTTTCTATAAATTGAAGTTCAACAACCATAACTTGAATATAAATATTTTAAAAACAGTAATTTAAGTTATATTAAAATAAAAAAGATCATCCTGAAGATGATCTTTTGGGAGGAACACCGGGCGAAAAATAGGCTAGGCGGTGATTTCCTCTGTGCCGTCTTGTGCTTTCTTTTCCCACATGCGTTCATGAATAAAATAGGCCACCGCCTGTACTGTTGGTTCCAATAAGCTTAAGGTAATGGCCATCCACAGACTGCCGGTAACGAAATAGCCGACAAGCATGGCCACCGTAATGTGCATCACATAGTAGCTAAAAGTCTTTTTAAACATTCGCTGGTTGTTTGCGACAAAGTTTTGAATATGCGCCATGATGATGTTCCTCGTATCTACAATTCAGTGCTGATAACATCATCATAGTCAGTACGAATTAATTTGTAAAAACGAATATTTTGTAAAATTCAATCGGAAAATTGAATTTTTAATCAGATGTTAATCTGAGCAAAAATCAATTATATTTATTCCATAAAGTTTTTTAACTAATAAAAATGATAAATTAGATTTATGTAATTGTGTGGTTATAATCGAAATTAATGACAGAATTACCCAGTCCAGTGGAGCACATCGACATGGCAGGCGAAACCCAAAAAGCAAAAACATTATATGACAAATTGTGGGATGACCACTTGGTAAAACAGCGTGATGATGGTTCGGCTTTATTGTACATCGACCGTCATTTGTTGCATGAAGTTACCTCTCCACAGGCCTTTGAAGGTTTGCAACTGGCTGGCCGTCAGCCATGGCGTTTAAGTGCCAATATTGCGACTCCGGACCATAATGTACCGACCTCGAAAAAAGAGCGTGAGCAGGGCGTAGCCGGTATTGAAGATGATACTTCGCGTATTCAGGTGCAAACCTTAGACGATAACTGTAAGACTTTTAATATCGTTGAATTTGATATTAACGATATCCGTCAGGGGATTGCTCACGTGGTTGGACCAGAGCAGGGTTTAACCTTGCCGGGAATGACGGTGGTATGTGGCGACTCGCATACCGCGACCCATGGTGCCTTTGGCTGTCTGGCACACGGGATCGGAACTTCAGAAGTTGAGCACGTGTTGGCCACGCAATGTTTAATTCAGAAGAAAATGAAAAACATGCTGGTACGCGTAGATGGTCAGTTGGGTCAGGGCGTGACCCCGAAAGACGTGGTGCTGGCGATTATTGCCAAAATCGGTACAGCAGGTGGTACGGGCCATGCCATTGAATTTGGCGGTCAGGTGTTCCGTGATATGTCGATTGAAGGCCGTATGACCGTGTGTAACATGGCAATTGAAGCCGGTGCACGTGTCGGTATGGTCGCGGTTGATGAAAAAACCATTGAATATGTAAAAGACCGTCCTTATGCACCAAAAGGCGAGCAATGGGATCAGGCTGTGGCGTACTGGAATACCTTGCATTCAGATGCCGATGCGCATTTTGATACTGTCGTGGTATTACAGGGCGAAGAGATTGAACCACAAGTGTCTTGGGGTACTTCACCTGAAATGGTCATTCCGGTTTCTCAGGCAGTACCAACTTTGGAACAGGCCAAAGATGAGGTACAGCGCAATGACTGGACCCGTGCTTATCAATATATGGGCTTAACTGCTGGTCAGGCTTTGGCAGATATCCAGCTGGATCGTGTCTTTATTGGTTCATGCACCAACTCGCGTATTGAAGATATCCGTGCTGCGGCAGATGTGATCAAAGGCCGTAAAGTGGCGCCAAGCATTAAACAGGCGATGGTGGTACCGGGTTCTGGTTTGGTCAAACAGCAGGCGGAAGCAGAAGGTTTGGACAAGGTCTTCCTGGAAGCCGGTTTTGAATGGCGTGAACCTGGCTGCTCGATGTGTCTGGCCATGAATGCCGACAAGTTACAGCCAGGCGAGCACTGTGCATCGACCTCAAACCGTAACTTTGAAGGTCGTCAGGGCAATGGTGGTCGTACCCATCTGGTCAGCCCGGCCATGGCAGCAGCAGCGGCAATTGCCGGTCACTTTGTGGATGTTCGTTCATTCTAAGTTTAAGCCCTCATCCCAGGCCGCTCCTTGCTGGAGCGGATGTGAGAGAGACTACGGATTCATTGGAACATAAATATGAAAGCTTATACCGTTGAACAGGGTATCGTTGCACCTTTAGACCGTGCCAATGTCGATACCGATTTAATTATTCCAAAACAGTTCTTGAAATCAATCAAACGTACCGGTTTCGGTGATAACCTGTTTGATGAATTGCGTTATTTAGATGAAGGCTATCCGGGTCAGGACAATTCAACCCGTCCTAAAAACCCAGATTTCGTCTTGAACCAGCCGCGTTATCAGGGCGCCAGCATTTTAATTTCACGTGCCAACTTTGGTTGCGGTTCCAGCCGTGAGCATGCGCCGTGGGCTTTAAGCGAATACGGTTTGCGTACGGTGATTGCCCCAAGTTTTGCGGATATCTTCTTTAATAACTGCTTTAAAAATGGCATGTTACCGGTGATTTTAACCGAAGCACAGGTTGATCAGCTATTTAAGGAATGTGCAGCCAATGAAGGTTATCAGTTAACTATTGACCTTGAAGCACAGGAAGTCCGTACGCCAAACGGTGAAGCATTCAAGTTTGAAGTTGATCCATTCCGCAAGCATTGCCTGTTAAACGGTCTGGATGATATTGGTTTGACCTTGCAAGATGCCGATGATATTCGCGCGTATGAGGAGAAAACCAAAGCCGCGCGTCCGTGGGTGTTTGCGGAAATTCAAGCTTAAGTTATTTCGTAAATAGGCATAGCACGGGCGTCGAACTCTTGTTAACATTCAAGGCATAATAATTTAAATATTCTGCTTTTTGATGAGGTTGGGCTCGGGCTATGTTGAAGGTTTTTCGTCGGCTTGCTGTATTGGGGGGAGTGGCTACGCTGTTAACAGCATGTCAAACCTGGGATACAGCACGTCTAAAACAGGTAAAAGAGACACAGGCATCCCAATCCAATGCACGTATTTATTGTTCAGGTACCGAGCATTGCGAGTTTGAGCGCTTGAACCGGGTCATGATCATGGATGCTGAAAGTCAGCGTCTGAGTCGTGAAGCCATCAAGCAGGGATTGGTGCGCTTGCAGGCAGATTCACTACGACAGCCTAATCCGCTATATCTGTCGGTTCCGGCCAAACAGCATGAAGTGGTGATCCGGTTCTATCCGATTTCCCGTGATCAGGCCGAAACCTTGCACGTCATTCATCAGTTTAAGCCGCGTCAAACGTACACTTTTAAAATGTACCGTGACCGCAGCAAGCATAAAGGCAGTCTGCTGAATGTTTCGGCGCCAGAGCCGCTGTGTGTGGATCTTTTACAAAACCAGAAAATTATTCGACGTTTCTGCAAACCTTATAATGTCTTACATGGACTGGGGGAATTTGTGGAACAGAAAATTTAGTCTCCACAGTCGTTGACTGCTACAGGAAATGGAAAAACTCATGTCAAAACATATTTTGATTCTTGCCGGTGACGGTATTGGCCCAGAAATCGTCACAGCAGCGGAGCAGGTGCTTACGCGTGTTAATGAAAAGTTCAATCTGGGCTTGACGTGGGAACAGGGATTGTTAGGTGGTGCCGCGATTGATGCGCATGGTTCACCTTATCCGGATGTGACGTCTGAACAGGCGAAAAAAGCCGATGCTTTATTGCTCGGTGCAGTTGGTGGTCCAAAATGGGATACGATTGAGCGTTCGATCCGCCCGGAACGTGGCCTGTTAAAATTACGTAGCGAATTAAACCTGTTTGCTAACCTGCGTCCAGCGATTCTGTATCCGCAACTGGCTGATGCGTCTAGCTTAAAGCCGGAAATTGTATCGGGTCTGGATATCCTGATTGTACGTGAACTGACGGGTGGGATTTACTTTGGTCAGCCACGTGGTATTCGCGAGCTGGAAAATGGCGAGAAACAGGGCTTTAACACCGACGTCTATGCTGAATCAGAAATCAAGCGTATTGCCAAAGTGGCTTTTGAAATGGCCAAACTGCGTGGTGGTAAAGTCTGCTCGGTGGACAAAGCCAACGTGCTGGAAGTGACTGAGCTGTGGAAGCAGACCGTGACCCAGCTACATGCTGAACAATATCCAGAAATCAACCTGTCCCACATGTATGTCGACAATGCTGCAATGCAATTGGTACGTGCGCCAAAACAGTTTGACGTACTGGTAACCGGTAACCTGTTTGGTGACATCCTGTCTGATGAAGCAGCAATGCTGACCGGTTCTATCGGTATGTTGCCATCAGCGTCGCTAGATGAAAATGGCAAAGGTATGTATGAGCCATGTCATGGTTCAGCACCAGACATCGCTGGCCAGAACATTGCCAACCCGTTGGCGACCATCTTGTCTGTGGCAATGATGCTGCGTTATACCTTCCGTGAAGAAGCTGCCGCGAAAGCGATTGAAGATGCAGTGGGCAATGTGCTTGATCAAGGTTTACGTACGGCTGACATCATGTCTGAAGGCATGAATAAAGTGGGTACTCAGGAAATGGGTCAGGCTGTGGTTGCGGCATTGGGCTAAGTCTCGACAGCAAATCAAAAAACGCAGCTGCAGGCTGCGTTTTTTTATGGCTATTGAATAGCTAGGTCTAGATTCAGCGCTTAACAGGTGCGACCGGTATAGTGTACAGAGCGGGCAATATCCTGTTCCAGCCGGAACACAATCTGGCAGTGCAGGTTAACATTATAGCTGTTGGCTGGGCCAATGGGTGCTGGAATATGAGCTGGACCGGTGGCCGGGGCATTCGCTACAGGAATCGGAATGCTGATTGGGCGTATAACAGTGTAGGTGAGTGCCTGTGGGCTGATTTGTGGTGAACTGACCTGTTCGTAACCGAGCAGGCTTAAATCGAGCTGCTGGCGAATCTGCTGGCTGGACTGGCCGACAAATTGGGCCAGATAGGCATCACGTTCAGCTCGGGTACTGGACGGCGTGGTTACACAAGCGGAGAGACTGAACGCGAAGAGCGCCAAAGCAACGGAGCGAGAGACAAACATGCGCGATCTCCATTGAATAAAACTTCATTCTAGGCAAGGACAGCCTAAAAATATGTGTATATTCGATAAGCGGCAGATCTCGACGCCATTCTTGGCTGTTACACAGCATCAGCAGCCAATAAAAAAGCCACTGTTGAAGGTGGCTTTTTGCTTGCGCTAAAACTTAGCGTGCACGATAGGTAATACGACCTTTCGTTAAGTCATAAGGCGTCATTTCAACTTTCACGCTGTCGCCAGTTAAAATGCGAATATAGTGCTTGCGCATTTTACCTGAAATATGGGCAATCACCTCGTGACCGTTTTCTAAACGTACACGGAACATAGTATTAGGAAGCGTTTCGGTGACAACGCCTTCGAACTCGATGAGTTCCTCTTTATTGGCCATAGCCTACCTGATGATCAAATTGGAAAGGCGCAAATTATAGTCAATTTTTTTGAAAAAATCAAGGTGAAACCCGCCGCAGATGAATCATCTGTCAGTAAAATAAGCGAACAAAACATTTAAATTTTTTCTACAAAAAAACGTGGTGGATGGTTGTCAGTTTGGTCAATCACAGTTAATCTAAAATCAATCTTTTTAAGTATAAATGAAGAACATACAAGGAAGGTCTTTGCGTGGGTCAGCTAACTGATGCATCGGTTGTATTGCGATTAGGCTACCAAGCGATTCGTCGTGCCGGTTTGCCAACCGAAGAAATATTAACAAAAGCAGGTGTCGCACTTAATCAGGTTGAGGCCAATGATCGTACGCCTTTGGGCGCGCAGTATGCGTTTTGGGTGGCGGCGGAAGAAGTCAGCCGTGACCCGGATATTGGTTTGCATCTGGGTGAACATTTGCCGCTCTATCGTGGTCAGGTGATTGAGCATCTGTTTATTTCTTCGGAAAATTTTGGTGAAGGTTTAAAACGGGCACTGGCCTATCAGCGTTTAATCAGTGATGCCTTTGATGCCAAACTGGTGATTGAAGATGACCGCTGTTATTTAACCAATGGTCAACAGCCGTGGGCTGACAATATTGTCAATCGTCACTTTTCTGAATGTGCCATGTCGGGCATTTTGCGTTTCTTCAAGTTTATTACCGAAGGCAAATTCCAGCCGCTGTATATCGACTTTAATTTCCAGCAGGGCGCTGCCGATGATGAATATTTCCGGGTCTATGAGTGCCCGGTCAGTCTGGGGCAGAATGAAACACGACTGTATTTCGATCCCTCTATTTTAGAATATCCGCTGTGGCAGGCCGAGCCGGAGCTGTTGCAGTTACATGAGCAGCTGGCGCTGGAGAAGCTGCAGGAGCTGGCGCGTTATGATCTGGTCGGTGAAGTACGCCGGGCGATTGGGTCGACCCTAGAAAGTGGGGAAACCACATTGGAAACCGTGGCAGCGCAGCTGAATATCACGCCGCGTCGTTTACGCACCCAGCTGAGTGAGGCCAATACCAGTTTCCAGCAGATTCTCTCGGATTATCGTTGCCGTCTGGCTAAAAAACTGCTGGCCAATACCAATGAAAGCGTGGAGCGGATTGTGTATCTGACCGGATTTTCTGAACCGAGCACCTTTTACCGGGCTTTTAAACGCTGGACCAATGAAACACCGGTCGAGTACCGGAAACGTAAACAGCGTTAAGCATCTCCGCAGTCCCCCTTGATTAAAGGGGGATTTTTTTAGAGTTGCCGCTTGATGCAAGGGTGACTTTCGTTTTTAAAGCTTGGAGTGGCAAGAATGAAACCACTCCCTGAGTAAAAGGGGGGCGGAATACAATTATTCCGGCATATTCAGCCAATGCGGACCTAAAGGCACTTGAGGCAAGTCAAACTGCTCTGGATAGTGCGCCTGGATAAAGTACAGGCCATCGGGTGGGGCGGTAATGCCAGCCGCTTTACGATCCTGTGCGGCAAAAATTGTATCAATATGGTCAATATCATACATACCTTGGCCAATTTCCAGCAAACAGCCCATGATATTCCGCACCATATGATGCAGGAAACCATCGGCCTGAATATCGAGCACCAAATAATGCCCATGACGGATCAGGCGGCAATGGCTGACGGTACGGACCGGCTGATTGGACTGACAGGCTGCGGCACGAAAACTTTCAAAATTATGCGTGCCTTCAAACTTTTGCGCGGCAGCAATCATCTTGTCGACATCCAGCGCATAGTAGGCATGGGTGACCTGTTTATGCAGCAGGGCCGGGCGCTGTGGATGGTTATAGACCACATAACGGTAGCGGCGCGCACAGGCCTTAAAGCGGGCATGAAAATCCATGTCCATAGCCTTAATCCACTGAATGGCAATGTCTTTGGGTAGCTGGCTATTGGCTCCCATCAGCCAGCCGCGTTCAGGGCGAATGGCTGCCGTGTCGAAATGTGCCACCATATTGGTGGCATGCACGCCGGCATCGGTACGGCCAGCGCCATGCAGGATAATCGGTTCATCGGCAATTTTGGAGAGGACTTTTTCCAGCGTTTCCTGCACGCTCGGGACGCCTGGTTGCTGGGTTTGCCAGCCCCGGTAGCGAATACCACAAAATTCAATCCCGACCGCAAAACGTTGCATATTCACCTCAAATTGGCCTTAGTCATACCAATGCTGTTGCCATTGTTCTCTGCGCGGGTATTGTAAATACATTTTTAATGCTTTTGCATACAGATCTGCATGTCCAAAGCCATCATTGACTAAAATTTTACTGTCCTGAATCCAGCTGCTGATCGCATAACGCTGATCCAATGGGCCAAATGGCACTTGGGTGGTCAGAATCACGGCACAATCTTGCGTCTGTAAGGACTGTAGCAACGTCAGGAGTGTTTCATTTACAGCCAGATTACCAGTACCAAAGCCTTGTAAAATCAGGCAATGCGGTGGCTGCTGGGCGATCAGTTTCAAATTGGCGAGCTGCTGCTCTAAACCAATCGGCTGCATCATCACACTCATGCAGTTGAAGTGTTGTGCTTTGTCCAGATCTGCAGCCTGTACCAAGTAGGCGGCTTGTTCTTTTTGATGTAAAGCACTGCTGGCGGCCTGACCCTGAAAAGCATCTAATTCAGTGGTGTGGCATTTTAAGGCGCTGCGACCATGGAAACATTGATGATGAAACGCCAGATACACGCCAACCGGCAATTGCAGCACCGATTCCAGGGCGAAATTCAGGTTATCCAGCGCATCGCTGAAGTCACGGGTGTTCTGTCCATCTATGGTCAGCAGTGGATACTGGCTGCCAGTCAGCACTACATGTGCAGACTGCGCGATAAAGTGTGCCAGCACGGCACTGGCATAGCTTAAAGTATCGGTGCCATGAATGACGACAAAATGCTGAAACTGTTGTAACTGCAGCTGCTGGATAAACTGCACCAGACGTAACCAGTCGGTCGCGGTACAGCGGCTGCTGTCCTGAATCACCGGCGCCACAAAACATTCTACCGATAGATGCAGCGGTAGCACATGACGCAGCTGGGGAAGAAACTGCTTTGCAGGCATGGGGCTGAGTGGCTCACCGACACAGCCAAAGGTACCGCCCATATAAATTAATGCAATTTTTTTCATCATAAAAAAAGCAGCCAAGGATGACTGCTTTATCTTAGTGAGATTTGCTTCAAGAAGCTATTTGATTGAGTAACTGCGTGGCGTGTTGCTGCTGCGCTGCAGAATAGTTTGCTTCTTTTTCTGCCAGCAGGGCACGGGCCGCATCATAGGCACCCAGCTCAATATATTGCTGAGCTAGCTCCAGATTCAGCTGGATTTCATTGACTTCGGCCAGTTCCGGGAAGGACTGAATCAGTGGATCATGCGGATCAACCACGGTTGCCGCCACGGCAGCCATAGCGGGTTCTTCAACCATTGGTGCTTCAGGCGTTGCTGGTGTCGCTTCAATGGTTGGTGCGCTATCTAGGTCAAACTGGAACAGCGGTGCAGTGTCTGCTGGTGCGGTAACCGCAGGTTCTACCGGCTGTTCAGCCACCGGTGTAGGACTGATCGAGAAATCAAAATTAAAGTCTGATTTTTCTTCCGCAGGTGGGGTGGTGACGGCCGGTGTGGTCGCAGGTGCGGCTTCAGTTGTAGTCTTTTCCAGCTCAAACGAGAAATCCAGTGCCTGAGGTTCTTGTGCAGCCGGAGTTACTGGCTCAACCGGTGTTACCGGTGCAGCTTGGGTTGGTGTTGGTTCCAGCTCAAACGAGAAATCTAATGCCTGAGGTTCCTGCGCTGCTGCTGGAGCCGGTTCGATCGGTGTAGCTGCTTGTGTGCCGGCAGCCGAGTCAAAAGACAGATTAAATTCAAGAGGTTGAACTTCTTCTGCTTTTGCTGGCGCAGGGGTGTTAACAGGCTCAGCCGGAGTACTTGGGGTAAATTCCAGATCTGCTACCGGAGCACTTTCGGTTTTTGCGACTGGCGTTTCGGTTTTGAGTGACTGTTGTAACTGGTCAAATGACGTGCTGGCTGTGCTTGAATTGCTGGATTGAATCAGTGCATCAAAATCCGCAGGGGTTTGTGTTTTTGCGCTAACTGGTGTTTCAGAAAACGCTGTAGTAGTTGGCGCTGCAGAGGCCGGTGTTTCTTCTTTGGTTTGAGAGGCTTTCTGGGCTTCGATTCTGGCTTCAGCCTGAACCAGAATATCTTCCAATCCCAGATTTTTCAGATGATCCAGCAATTGGCGGGTGGCAAATTCATCTTTTTGGGTCAGATGCACATCCAGTAACAGCAGATACAGCTCATGCAACGACGGGTCGCGTTTCAGGGCCTGATTAATCTGCGCTTCGGCCGAGAAAAAGTTACGGTCACGAATCTGGGTTTCAATGGTCTGGCGTAAATCTGCCGGAAGTGGTGTGCTTCCTTGTGGTTCGGCAACAGGCTCGGCCACTACAGTGCTTTTAACCGTAGTTTTTTTCGTAGTGGTGCTTTTTTTGGCCTTGGTTTTACTGGCTGCAGCCGGTTTTTTTGCTGCTGGTTCGGATTCTTTATTGGCTTCACGCTTTTTTAACACCAGCGCGATGACCAGTAACAAAATAAATGGAATCACATAAATCAGCATGTTGCTACCCCTTAGGCAGAGAGGAATAAACCATCTCTCCTGAAAAAATCATGTTGAGTAATACGTTAGAGTTTTGGCTTATTTTCGGCCTGTTGCTTTTTCAACTGTTGTTGCAATTCAGCAAGACGCGCATTGAGTAATTGAATTCTTTGATCCTTCTGACTTAATGCCAATTCTAACTGTGTTACGTTTCTCTGTAATTTAACGGTTTTCTCACGCGCTGTCATAACTTTTAGTGACAACTCTTCTGAGGTTTGCGCGCTTTGTGTGTTCTTTTTGGCAGAACCTTGGGCAGAATCTTGCTGATTTTCTGCCACCAGACTCATTTCGGCCTGACTGATCCGGTATTTGGCCTTGCCAGACTGGCGTGAAGGCTGGGTTGCCGGGATTGGCACGGTCTTTTTCGCGGCTTTTTGCCCGCTGCTGACGGCCTGTAAATTCAAGGTTGCACCGCGGCGTAAACGGTTGGCATCGCCCTGAATAAAGGCATGTTCATTGTGGGCTTTAATCTGCTGCATCACTTCTCCGACCGGCTGCTGGTTCTCTGCGGCAATACGTGAGGCAATTGCCCATAGCGATTCATTGGATTGCACCACATGCCGTGCTGTGGTTGATGCTGGCGCAGATGGAGCAGGTGCTTTGGGTGCTGTAACCGGTGCCGGCTTTGCCGGTGCTTGCTGTTGCTGCGCTTTTAACTGCTCGGCATATTTCTTGACCAGTGGGTCTGCTGAAACCGGAGCAGCTGTATTTACGGCAGCTATGTTGCCCGCGTTATGTGTAGAGGCCGGTTGAGCTGATGTCGCCGAAGTCGATGGCGTAACCGCTGACACAGGGCTTGCAGCCGGCTGTGCTGCTGCGCTGACAGTTGCTGTAGTTGATGGACTTAAAGCCGGTGGCGGGCTGGCTTGAATCGCCAAGGGTGCTTCTACACTGCGCGTGGTGCTGGTAGATGCAGTGGTGGCTGTGGTATAGGCGGTACTGGTCGGCAAGTTTAAGGCAATGTCCCGTTCATTCACGACCATAACCGGGGTTAGCGGCTGCTCTTTCGGTTGCAGCTGCGCGCGTTGTTCTGCCAGGGTACTACGTTTTAGTGAGGTTTTAATATGCTGTAAACGCGTGGCCGAGCCTTCACGAATTTTGACCACAATATTCAATTCGGTATCGGTCAGTGGCCGAGAAGAGGTAATGGTAATGACCCCGTTGCCAGCACCATCACGTCGGGTAAAGAAGTTTAAATGACCCGGTGGACGATGGCTGGCACCAATGGCCATCAAGTCTTCTGCCGAGGCCAGACTGACTTCAATCGGCGCATTGACATTGGACTGACGGAAGTTCATTTCAGCATACAGCAATTCCCCAGGTGCTGACTGAATCTGAACAGGATCGACATTAATCGCATGAATATGTTGTGAGGCAAGAATAGCTAAAATCGCGATCTTTAATTTGTTATATACGGTCATCTTAATCGTTAGCTCGGTCATTTATCGCATAGCGAAAAGAATAGATTAGCGAGTTGTAAGTCGATTGTAAAATATTTACAGGCTAGTTACATAAAAAGCCGATCTTTTCAGATCGGCTTTTGGTAATTTACTTTTGCTTAAAAGGCTTACGCGTTTTTATAGTCAATTAAGATGCGTAGCATACGGCGTAATGGTTCTGCCGCACCCCAAAGCAACTGGTCACCGACGGTGAACGCGCCCAGGTATTCTTTACCCATGTTCAGCTTGCGTAAACGGCCCACAGGAACAGTTAAGGTACCGGTTACTGCAACAGGGGTTAAATCTGTCATAGAGGCTTCACGGGTATTTGGTACCACTTTCGACCAGTCATTGGCGCTGGCGATGATATCTTCGATTTCATCCAGAGGTACATCTTTACGCAGTTTCAGGGTAAGGGCCTGAGAGTGACAACGCATGGCACCAATACGGACACAGTGACCATCAATTGGTACGATTTGCTGGTTGCCTAAAATCTTGTTGGTTTCAGACTGACCTTTCCATTCTTCTTTCGACTGGCCATTTTCCAGCTGTTTGTCGATATATGGAATTAAAGAGCCAGCAAGCGGTACACCAAAGTTGGCTGACGGGAAACCTTCGCCACGTTGCAGTTCAGCAATTTTAGAGTCGATGTCCAGAATTGGAGAACGTGGGTCATCCAGCAGTTCTTTGGTGTTGTTATACAGGTAGCCCATACCGGTGATCAGTTCACGCATGTTTTGCGCGCCTGCACCCGAAGCTGCCTGATACGTCATCGAGGTTGCCCATTCCACCAGATTGTTCTGGAACAGACCGCCTAAGCCCATCAACATGAGTGAAACCGTACAGTTACCGCCCACAAATGTTTTGGTGCCTTTCACCAGACCGTCTTTAATCACGTTCATGTTCACCGGATCAAGCACGATAATCGCTTCATCATCCATACGCAGGGTAGATGCTGCATCAATCCAGTAACCGTTCCAGCCTTCAGCTTTCAGTTTCGGGAACACGTCTGAGGTATAGTCGCCACCTTGACAGGTAATAATGACATCCATTTGCTTCAGACTGTTAATGTCCGTTGCATCCATAAGTGCTGGGGCAGTTTTACCGCCAAACGCTGGTGCTTCACCACCGGCATTACTGGTAGAGAAATAAAATGGCTCAAAATGAGCAAAATCATTCTCTTCAACCATACGTTGCATAAGGACGGAACCTACCATCCCGCGCCAACCGACCAGACCTACTTTCATGTCACTTTGCCTCGGTGCGTAAAAAAACAAAAAGGAGTATGAGTGTATCAAAAGGGGACACAACTGCAAGCTCTACATAATCAAAACATCATTATTATTGAGTGAAATAACTTGTTTGTGTTACATACAAAATTGATAACGTTAGATTTCTATTTAAAAAAAACGAGAAAAATGAACTTTCTAAGTAGGTGCATATGATTTGGGTGGAAATGCTGGCCATTTTCGTCATCTGGATCAGCTTCTGGTCGCTGATTCCGCGGGATGAATGGTGGTTTCGAGGTGCCGATTTTCCCAGATTGCAGGTTCTGGTGCTGGGGATTGTGGCCTTTGTGCTGATGCTGCTGTGGGATGCGGCCTGGGATACGCCGCGCTATGTGATTTTAACCGGTCTGATTGCCGCTCTGGCGTACCAGCTGAAAATGGTGCTGCCTTATACCTTTATCTGGAAAAAGCAGGTCAAAAAGGTCAAGCCGGAGCAGCTGAACCCTGATCAGCAAATTTCGTTAATGGTCTCCAATGTGCTGACCACCAACCAGAAATATCACCTGCTCATTGCTGAAATCCGGAAATACCAGCCCGATTTGGTATTGACACTGGAAACCGATACGGTCTGGCAGCAGCAGCTGGCGGTGATTGAGCCGGATTATCCTTATCGCGTACCGGTGCCGCTGGACAATTTATATGGCATGCATCTCTATAGCCGCCTGCCCTTAAAAGAAACCGAAGTGAAATTTATCCTTAGTGATGAAATTCCGTCAATTCATACCACAGTGATCCTGCGTTCAGGCCAGCCGGTGCAGCTGTACTGTCTGCATCCGAAACCGCCGAGTCCGACTGAAGCCAAAGATTCGACCCTGCGTGATGCCGAGCTATTAATTGTCGGCGATCAGATTAAAGATCTGGATGAAAGCTGTATTGTGATGGGCGACCTGAATGATGTGGCCTGGTCCCGCACCACACGTCTGTTTCAGCGCATCAGTGGCCTGCTGGACCCGCGCGTCGGCCGGCATTATGTCAATACTTTCCATGCAGATTATCCCTTATTGCGCTGGTCGCTGGACCATGTGTTTCACAGTACCGATTTTGCCTTGGTGGAGATGAAGCGTTTGCCACATATGGGCTCAGATCATTTTCCGGTCTATGTGGTGTTACAGACCGGTCGGGTGTTTGAGCACATTCAGGAAGAGCTGGAACAGACTGAAGCCGATGAAGAAGAAGCGCAGGAGGCGATTCAGGAGGGTATTGAAAAAGCCGAGCGGGAAGAAAAAATCGTGACCGATGATTTGGCTCAGGATTATAAGCAGGGCAGCAAGACGCCATGAAATTTGAGGAAAAGTGTAAGAAATGGCTTACACAGATTTAGGCCGATGGCCAATAGCTGAAACCGAGCAAGCTGCGTATTCTAAGCATATCGGCAGATGGAGTTGGGAAAGGAGAGTCCCGTTAAGGAAGTTGAAGCCGGTGGATTGTCATCATGGAGATGATGCAGGAATGGAAAGCCAGAGATAACAACAAAAAAGTTTTGAAAGCACAACCTCATAAGCCCGAGTTTTGCAGGATGCAGAACTCGGGTTTAACTTTATGGGCTGTCGTGTCCTGGTATTTTGATCAGCATATGGTATTTGACTGGCAGAAAGATTGGCTTAATACAGCTGTATTGCTTAGTACAGCTGCTCATAGCCTTGTGGACGGGTCTTAAAACGGCGATGAAACCACATATATTGAGTCGGCGCGATGCGCAGCTGACGTTCAATAATCAAATTAACACGCGTCGCATCATCGACTTCATCCTCACTTGGTAAACGCTCAACCGGTGGCTCAATCAAGACATGATATTTCGGATTTTTAAGATCACCATGGCGGTAGAAATACAGCGGAATTGCGGCGGCTTTGGTCATTTTCAGTAAACGACGATGCGCAGTCACGGTGGCTGCCGGCACGCCAAAGAATGGCGCCATTACGCCTTGTTTCAGGCCAAAATCCTGATCCGGACTGTACCAGATGGCATGGCCATTTTTCAGGTTACGTACCAGACCACGCATATCATCATGGTCAATCTGATGGGCATAAATGGTGGCCCGGCAGCGGTAAATCAGCATATCTAACAGCGGGTTGTTCTGCGGACGATAGACCACATCGGGTTCAAAATACTGGGCACATAAATAGCCGCCGGCATCAAGCAGGGTCGAGTGGGTGCCCAGCAACAAGACGCCTTTGCCTTCCGCTTGTGCCTGCTGAATATATTCCAGACCTTCAATACTGACCCGGCCCTGGAACCATTTCGGACTATACCAGGCATTTAGGGTTTCAAATACGCCAATCATCTGGTCAACAAAAACCTGGCGCGCGTTGTCCTGCACCTCTTGCGCAGACCATTCTGGAAAGCAAAGCTCCAGATTGCGGACAGTGGTTTTACGGCGTGAATGCAGATAGCGAAACGCCAGCTGGCCCAGCCACTGGCCTAAACGGTACTGAATGGCCCACGGCAAGATTGCCAAAATCATCAGGAAGATAATACCGATCCAGATGCTCCAGTATTTCGGTAGCAGAAAGGACCATTGAAATTCACCAGGTTGATAATCTTGCGGTTGCGGCATAGTGACGTTTTAAAATGAAGGTTAAATGCAGTGTAGCATGAACGATTTTGAAGATGAAAAGCATCTGCCGCTGTCCGGCAGATGCTGTGAAGCGGGTGAATTAACTGCCTTTGCTCATATTTTCCAGCTCATCCCAGCGTTCCAGTTTTTCCAGCAGAATCTCTTCAATTTCTGCCAGACGCTGCGAGGCTTGGGTTGCAGCTTCGGCATCGGATACAAACCAGGAACCATCAGCCAGTTTCTCTGACAGTTCAGCCTGTTCTGTTTCCAGCGCTTCAATTTCAGCCGGCAGCTGGTCCAGCTCACGCTGATCTTTATAGCTGAGTTTCTTTTTCACAGGCGCCGGAGCAGCTTCTACTTTTGCTGCTTCTGCCTTGGCCTGGGCCTTTTTCACCGCCATTTTCTGGTCAACCACGGTTTGATCCGGACGCTGCTGTAAATAGTCCTGATAGCCGCCGACATATTCTTCAATATGGCCTTTGCCATCAAACACCCAGGTCGAGGTGACCACGTTGTCCATAAAGGCACGGTCATGCGAAATCAGCAGCAAGGTGCCTTTGTATTCAGCCAGCATTTCTTCCAGTAGTTCCAGCGTGACCATATCCAGATCGTTGGTCGGCTCATCCATCACAATTAAATTGGATGGTTTCAGCAAGAGTTTGGCCAGTAGCACGCGGTTACGTTCACCGCCGGACAAGGCTTTGACCGGGGTACGCGCACGTTCCGGGTTAAACAGGAAGTCTTGCAGATAGCTGTAGATATGACGGCGCTGTCCATTGACATCAACAAAGTCGGAACCTTCAGAAACGTTGTCCTTGACCGATTTTTCCAAATCGAGCTGGTTACGCAGCTGATCAAAATAGGCAATTTCCAGCTGGGTGCCGATTTTAACGGTACCACTGTGTTCTACTTCATCCAAAATGGCTTTAATCAGGGTGGTTTTACCGACCCCGTTATCTCCGACCAGACCAATCCGGTCGCCACGCATGACAATGGCCGAGAAGTCTTTGATTAGCGCCTTGCCATCATAGCTGACGCCCAGATGCTCAATATCAAAGACCAGTTTGCCTGAACGCGCAGCTTCCTGTACCCCCATGTTGACTTTGCCTTGCTGGAAGCGACGCGCTTTGGATTCTTCGCGTAAGGCTTTCAGGGCACGAACACGACCTTCGTTGCGGGTACGACGCGCTTTAATACCCTGACGGATCCAGGCTTCTTCTTCGGCCAGTTTTTTCTCAAACAGGGCATTCTGTTTTTCTTCTGCTTCCAGCTGCTGGGCTTTGAGATCCAGATAGCGTGAATAGTTGCCTTCATAACTGCGCAGAATCCCGCGATCCAGTTCGACAATACGGGTTGCCAGACTGTCGACAAAGGTCCGGTCGTGCGAAATAAACAATAAGGTCAGGTTGTTCTGATCAAGCAGGAATTTTTCCAGCCATTCGATACTTTCAACATCGAGATGGTTAGTCGGCTCATCCAGTAACAGGATGTCCGGTTGGGTCAGCAGGGCACGGGCCAGCAGCACGCGGCGTTTACGACCACCGGAAAGATCGGCCAGATCGGCATTCGGGTCCAGCCCCATTTTGCTTAAAATAGAGTTGACCTTGTTTTCCAGTGCCCAGCCATCAAGCTGATCCAGTTTGTGTTGCAGTTCACCCATGCGCTCGCAGGCGGCCATATCGCCCAGTACGCAGGCATCATTGGCGGCATGATAGGCACGCAGGACCTCTGCTGCTTCACCGGCACCATCAGCGACAATATCGGCAACCTTGCCCGAATCCATCGGGACATCCTGGGTGAGCATGGACACGGTTAAGCCATTTTGAATCGAGACTTCACCGGCATCGGGCAGTAAGCTTCCTTCAATCAGTTTAAGTAAGGTAGACTTACCTTCACCATTACGGCCGATCAAACACACTCGTTCGCCACGTTCAAGAGTAAAGTTCGCGCCGTCGAGCAGGGCGGGTCCACCAAACGCGAGTTGGACATCCCTTAGGGTAATATAGGCCATAGTGTTTCCTGAAAAATCTCAAATGAGGATTTAAAATGACTAAACAACAAAATCTAAATGATCAGGCGTCATTTTCCGCACCCATTGAAGATTTGCAAGTCCGAATTGCATTTTTAGATGATTTAGTTGAACAGCTGAATGAGCAGGTGACTAAACAGAATCTGGAAATTGCCGACCTCAAGAAACAAATGCAGCTGCTTTATCAACGGGTTGAGTCAGCTGACCTGTCTGAAGGCATTGCTCCCTTCGATCCGCTGACCAATATTCCGCCGCATTATTAATCTGTCAATTGCTAGAACATTCCGCACAATCTATTGATAAACCCGCAGCCTGAATGCGGGTTTATTTTAAGGTATCCATATAAAGAAGATACTGGTAGATCGGTTTAGCTCCAGCCGCTTTTGAGGCAGCGATCACAGCGCCACAATAAAAAAATTTGACCTTTATCTCACTTCCGGCTCTAATGCCCACTTTCGGCTCTCAGATCCTTTATTTTTTGTCATGACCCAGAAAGTTGTACTTTTAGATCTTGAACAGAATATGCCTACGGCACAACTGCTGCGCGATATTCTGCAGCATTATTCGACACTCTACCTGTTTAACTGTGCCGGACGCTTTGAGTACGCGCTGGATGACCTGACTGAACTGGCCAGCTGGATGAACAGCGCTCAGGTGGTGGTACTGGACACCCCAGAAGCACCGCATAAAGAGTTTGAATATGCCGTGGTGGTCGGGCAGTTAATGGCATTACTTGAGCCAGATAGCCATGTCGAAATTATTTCGGCCCAGGACAGCAGCGATATACTGGTGCAGATGCTACAGGCCTCGAATATCAGTGCCCATCTGATTTTGATTCAGCCAGAAGATGCGGCGCAGCCACTTCATACGCCAAAATACAGCTTGCCGAGTATTGCCACCATCCAGCAAAAACCGTATTTGCAACTGGTCAAAAAATACTGTGATGCTCTGGCAAAAATGAGCGGTAAACCGAATACGGTCGAGAAGCTGAAAAACTCTCTCAGCAATATTTTGCAGGTGGTGCCGGAAAAAGCCCAGCGTCTGGTCGGTTTGTTAATTAATCTGAAAATTATCAAGCGTTATGATGAGCAAATTGCCTTTCGCAAGAAGGTGCTGAAACAGTGGATTCAGCTGGATTTAAATGCCTCTGCTGAAAAAACACCGGTGGCCAGCAGTCTGGATCAGGCCTTAAAACAGTTACAGTCGACAGAAAGCGGAGCTGCTCCTGTTATTGAACAGGACTCTGTCGCCGCGCCGATTCAAAGTGCGCAGCAGCCGCTGTTTAAAAACTTTGACCAGATTGATCCGGTACAGCTGGAAGTGGCGCGTAAACTGCGCGAACTGAAAGCCGATAAACCCAAAGATATTTATGCCTTGCGTGACCTGTTAGAACAGATGTTTCCCCAGTCCGACGTGCGGTTATTGCTCAAGGAACTGCTGGAAAAAGGCTATATCTACTGGAACGGGCATGAAGTGGTCTATAGTCACGAAATGTTCCTGAATTAATTTTATCGTGCAAACTTGCGTTTTATATGGCGCTTATGCAACTCTAATAAAAGAACATAAAGGTTGAGCTATGGAAAATACTGGAATTTGGGTGGCACTGGCCATCATCATTTTTGTGCTGGGCTCGATTTTTGGTTTGCGTGTCAGTCCAAGAGAAAAAGCCCTCGGCCTGATGCGTGAAAAAGCCCGCAAGATGGGCCTGCATCCGCGTCTGGTGGCTGCGCCGGACTGGACCAAAATTCCGATGGCCACAGAAAGCCGTGCCAGTATGGTGGCCTATTATAGCGTATTGATTCCAGAGGCCCGCTTGCCGTTAATGCGCGCCCGGGTGGTCGATCAGCAGCTTGAACTGGTGCATGGTGAGGAAAAATTTAATCATACACCCGTTGCATTAAAGGGCATTTATGCTATTGATATGCAGGCAAACTGTGTAGGACTCTATTGGGATGAAGAAGCTGATCTGAAAGCCACCCAACTGGATGACATCAAGGCATATTTACATTCTTTGGCTGAACTTTAATTTAAAACATTTTCACAGGAACTACGGTTAACTATGGCGAACGCTCCTCGCTCCACATCGAAAAGCACTACAGCAAAATCTGCCGATGGCGCTAAGCGTGCCTTGGTGATTGTGGAGTCGCCTGCAAAAGCGAAAACAATCAACAAATACCTCGGTTCGAATTACATTGTAAAGTCGTCGGTCGGTCACGTGCGTGATTTGCCTACAGGCGCCAGTAAAAGTACAGAAAAGAAAACCACCACACGTGCCAAACTGACCGAAGCACAAAAAGCAGAAAAAGCTCAGCAGGCCTTGGTCAACCGCATGGGGGTAGACCCGGAGCATGGCTGGAAAGCCCAGTATGAAGTGCTACCGGGCAAGGAAAATGTTGTTGCTGAATTGAAAAAACTGGCATCGCAGGTCGATGAAGTCTATCTGGCAACGGATTTGGACCGTGAAGGGGAAGCCATTGCCTGGCATTTAAAAGAAGTCATTGGCGGTGATGATGCGCGTTATCAGCGTGTGGTATTTAACGAAATTACCAAAAATGCCATTCAGGAAGCCTTTAAGCATCCGGCACGTCTAGACACCAATAAAGTCAATGCGCAGCAGGCGCGCCGTTTCCTGGACCGTGTGGTTGGCTTTATGATTTCGCCATTGCTGTGGGAAAAAATTGCCCGTGGTCTGTCAGCCGGTCGTGTCCAGTCAGTAGCCGTGAAACTGGTGGTAGAGCGTGAACGTGAAATTCGTGCCTTCATTCCGGAAGAATACTGGCAGGTATTTGCCGATACCAAATCTGCACAAGATGATATTCGTCTGGAAGCAGTCAAGCAAAATGGCAAGACCCTAAAGCTGCGTAACAAGGCTGAAACCGATGCCTTGCTGAACCTGATTAAAGATGCAGACTATACGGTGGCTGCACGTGAAGACAAGCCGACCAAGGTGAATCCGAGTGCGCCGTATATCACCTCAACGCTGCAACAGGCGGCCAGTACCCGCTTAGGTTTCTCGGTCAAGAAAACCATGATGCTGGCACAGCGTCTGTATGAAGCCGGTTTTATTACCTATATGCGTACCGACTCGACGTTCCTGAGTGATGACGCCGTGAATATGGTGCGTACGCATATTGAATCCGAGTACGGCCAGAAATATTTACCGGCCAAGCCAAACCGTTACGGCAACAAAGCCGGCGCACAAGAGGCTCACGAAGCGATTCGTCCATCCAATGTTGGTCTGAAAGGCGACAGCCTGGCCGGTGTCGAGCGTGATGCCCAGCGTTTATACGATTTAATCTGGCGTCAGTTTGTGGCCTGTCAGATGACTCCGGCCGAATATTTATCATCGACCATTCTGGTCAATGCCAATGGGGTAGAACTGAAAGCCAAAGGCCGTACCCTGGTCTTTGATGGCTTTACCAAAGTGCGTGGTCAGAACAAGTCTGATGATGATGTATTGCTGCCTGCAGTGAAAGTCGGCGAAGTGCTAAAACTGCAAAAGCTGGACCCATCACAGCACTTTACCAAGCCGCCGGCACGTTTTACCGAAGCCTCGCTGGTGAAAGAACTGGAAAAACGTGGCATTGGCCGTCCATCGACCTATGCAGCGATTATTTCCACCATTCAGGACCGTGGTTATGTCAAGCTGGAAAACCGCCGCCTGTTTGCGGAAAAGATGGGTGAAATTGTCACCGACCGTCTGGATGAAAGCTTTAACAACCTGATGAACTACGACTTTACCGCGGACTTAGAAGGTCAGCTGGATAAAGTGGCCGATGGTGAACGCAACTGGAAAGATCTGCTCGACAGCTTCTATGGTGATTTTAAAACCCGTTTGACCAATGCACAGGGCGAACAGGGTATGCGCCGTAACCTGCCGGTGGAAGTGGATGCCGTGCATTGTCCGGAATGCGAACGTCCAATGCAGATTCGTACCGGCACTACCGGGGTATTCCTCGGCTGTTCCGGTTATAACCTGCCGCCAAAAGAACGCTGTAAGGGCACTCTGAATTTAACACCTGTAGAATCTCTGGCAGCCCTGTCAGATGATGACAGTGCTGAAACTGCTGACCTGATGTCGAAAAAACGCTGCCCGATTTGCGAAACCGCAATGGATAGCTACGTGATTGATGGTGGCCGTAAACTGCATATTTGCGGTAATAACCCGGACTGCGCCGGTTTTGAGCTGGAAGAAGGCGAGTTCAAGATTAAAGGCTATGATGGCCCGACCATTCCATGTGATAAATGTGATGGCGAAATGCAGCTGAAAACTGGCCGTTTTGGTCCATACTTTGCCTGCACCAGCTGTGACAATACCCGTAAAGTCTTGAAAAACGGTCAGCCTGCGCCGCCGCGTGTCGACCCCATCAAGATGGAACATTTACGCTCGACCAAGCACGATGACTTCTTTGTCCTGCGTGATGGCGCTGCCGGTCTATTCCTGGCGGCCAGCAAGTTCCCGAAAGTGCGTGAAACCCGTGCACCGAAGGTGGCGGAACTGCGTACGGTTGCTGACCAGCTTGATCCAAAATATCAATTCATTTTGCAGGCACCCGATGTAGACCCAGAAGGCAACCCGACTCTGGTGAAATTCAGCCGTAAAAATCAGGCGCAATATATTGGCTCTGAAACCCCTGAAGGCAAGCAGACCAAATGGAGTCTGGTATATCAGGATGGCAAATGGGTTGAAGCCTAAATACCATGATTGAAAAAATGCTGACGAAAGTCGGCATTTTTTATGGCAAAATAATTAATATTAAAATGTAAAAAAAGGGGAGAAAATGGAAAATCAGGGTAAAAAGTTAGCAGTGCTTATTGACGCAGACAATGCTTCAATTTCAAGTGTTTCAGTGGTATTAGAGGAAATTGCAAAATTTGGCATTGCAAGTGTAAAGAGAGTATATGGGGATTGGAGTAACCCTACACTTAAAGGTTGGTATGAGGTTTGTCTCAAGTATGGGATGACTCCGATACAACAATATGCATATACAGTTTCAAAAAATGCTACAGACATTGCTTTAGTTATTGATGCGATGGAGTTATTGTTTACAAGTACTTTTGATGGTTTTTGCATCGTTTCAAGTGATAGTGATTTCACGCCATTAGCACTTAAGATTCGTGAAAAAGGTTTGTTTGTACATGGATTTGGTAAAAGTACTACACCGATATCTTTCGTAAGTGCTTGTGATAAGTTTATTGATGTTAAGAATTTGGCTGTAGGAGAAACGATTGATCTTAAAGAAACAACCACAGATCAAGTTACGCAAGGTCAGATTACTATTGATAAAGATGTGTTAGCTTTGATTCTTAAAACAATACGTGATAAAGCTGATGAAGACGGATGGGCTAATCTTTTAACAGTTCAGCAATATATAAGTGTGGTTAAACCTGACTTTGATTCTAGAAATTATAATAGAGCTAAATTTTCAGGGCTTATTAGGTCATTGGAATTATTTGATATTAAAGAAGTAAAAAGTCAATTATTGGCTAGAAAAAGAACTTTTAAAGTAATTATAAAGCTTACGCAAGACGCCTTAAAAAATATATCTAGCACAAATAATTGGGTAGAAATTCCAACTTTAGTTGAGCAGGTAAAAAGTTTAGAGCCAGCTTTAGATATTAAATTCTATGGTTACGACTCTATCGAAAATGCTATCAAAGCAATTAATGGTGGTTGGATTGAATTAAAAGATGAAAAAATTCGATTAGGTAAACAAATTAATTAAAGTACAAAAAATAAATGTGGAAAAAATTCGGATTCTGATTTTATTAATCATCTTATTAATCGTCGCTGTAAACGCCTATCGTGATCAAAATCAGGACTGGAGCAAGCCTGTTTTTGTCTTGTTGCATCCAATCAATGCTGATGGTTTGCCGAGCACTCAACAATATATTCAACAGCTTTCAGCTCAGGAGTTAGATGGAGCACAAAAATATCTGGAAAAGGCTGCACAGCAGTATCGCGGTCAACCCACCTATTTTTATTTTAATTTAGGCCGTGAGCTTCAAGTTTTGCCACCGAAAGTGCCTGAGCAGGCCTCGATTCTCGATACTGTTTTATGGAGCCTGAAATTCCGTTTTTATGCCTGGCAACAACAGCAAAGTACAGATCCTTCAGCCAATGTGACCTTATATTTAAATTATTATGATCCGGCTCAAACCCGGCAATTAAAACATTCGACTGCGCTACAAAAAGGCCGGATTGGGTCGGTGAATTTATTTGCATCAAAGAAACAGTCAGCTCAAAATCAGATTGTGCTGGTGCATGAACTCTTGCATGCCTTTGGCGCCAGCGATAAATATGATCTGGCCAGCGGTCAGCCAGTTTATCCGGCCGGTTATGCCTTTCCCAATCAGCAGCCGTTATTTCCTCAAGAAAAAGCAGAATTGATGGCTGGACATATTCCGACTTCACACACCAGCAGCAAAATGCCGGAGTCATTAAACCAGACCCTGATTAACGAGATCACCGCAATAGAGTTGGGCTGGAAATAACGGTTGTGGATAGTATTGAATTTATCCACAATTAAAATATCACTTGTGGATAAAAGATCATCCTATGCCGCTTCGCTTTGTTCTGGCTCCCGATTCCTTTAAAGAAAGTCTGTCTGCTGCACAGGCCTGTCAGGCCATGCAACGAGGGGTTTTGCAGGTATTTCCTGATGCACATTGTATTGCTGTGCCTATGGCAGATGGTGGCGAAGGTACTGTTGATACATTGATCTTGAGTTTAAATGGTCAGCACGTTGCCTGTGAAGTGACAGGCCCATTGGTGCATCAGCGTATTCAAACCTATTTCGGTTTGGTCGATGAAGGGCGTACCGCTGTGATTGAAATGGCCAAAGCCAATGGTATTCATTTGCTCGAAGTGGAACAACGTAATCCGATGCTGACTTCCACTTATGGCACTGGGGAAATGATCAAACAGGCCCTGGATGTGGGTGTCAACAAAATCATTGTTGGCCTCGGTGGTAGTGTCACCAATGACGGCGGTGCCGGTATGGCGCAGGCCTTTGGTGTTCAGTTTTTCAATAGTACCGGTGAAATGAAACAAGTCTGTGGTGGTAACCTGGATCAGATTGATCGAATTGATATTTCTGGGTTAGATGCTCGTTTGAAAAATACCGAAATCCTGATTGCCTCAGATGTCAATAATCCGCTGTGTGGCCCGAATGGTGCTTCTTATGTGTTTGGACCGCAAAAAGGTGCAACCCCTGACATGGTAAAACAGTTAGATCAAAACCTTAGTCATTTTGCCGATCTGGTTGAAGCAACGCTCGGGGTTAATGTGCAACATCAGGCCGGGGCCGGTGCAGCGGGTGGACTGGGCTTTGGCTTGCTTGCTTTTGCACGCGCAAAAATTCAGTCAGGTGTTGAACTGCTGATTCAGCAAACCGGGTTGGCTGAAAAAATTGCACAGGCCGATGTGGTCCTGACCGGCGAAGGGAAAATTGATCGGCAGACCTTCATGGGTAAAACCCCATTTGGTGTGGCACAGGTTGCGAAAGGCTTGAATAAACCGGTCTATGCGTTTGCAGGAATGATCGGTGAAGGCATTGAGCCACTGCTAGAGGCGGGATTTACACAGATTATTGGCATTAATCTACCTGATATTTCATTAGAAGATGCGATTCGAAATGCGGAAAATAATTTAACCGACAGCGTCGAAAATGTCATGCGATCGCTAAAGAAAGCGTGATAAACCCAGATGCCAATAGGGTTTAAAAAAATGATAAATAGGGAAATGATGAAAAAGATCATCTTGGTTTTGATATTAAGCTGCATCACCGTACACAGTTTTGCAAAACCGGCCTACCGCGAAAATATGCAAAATTATCTCAGGAAAAATCCTGTACAGCAGTACTCACAGCCGAGAGTACTGTCTTTTCATTTTGATGAGATGCATCTGAGTGTTTTAAAAAATCTGCTGGCAATTGAAAAGAAGGTCACGCTGATTGTGGATTCAGATGTCGATATGAATCATCAATTTCCCCTTCATTTACGCAATGCGAACTTTCTTGAATTTTTGGACGTAATGACCCGACAGCTGGGGCTGCAATACGAAGTACTCAATTCGAAAACGATCCGGGTTTACAAATAGGCTAGTTTTTATGTTGATGGGATGCTTATGATAAGATCTCGCTTTGAATTTTCGAGAAATGATTTGGTATGTCACTTGCACAGCTCATCGACGAGTTAAATCCCCAACAGAAAAATGCAGCCACCACTGAAGCAAAGCACAGTTTGGTCTTGGCTGGGGCAGGCTGTGGCAAAACCAAAACCATTGTGGCGCGTGCGGCTTATCTGATTGATCAGGGCGTTCCGGCCAACCAGATTCAGATTTTAACCTTTACCCGCCGTGCCGCCGCTGAAATTGTAGCGCGGGTCGAGCTGGCACTGGGCGAGCAGGCCAAGGGCTTACGTGCTTCGACCTTCCATACCTTCTGTATGTATCTGCTGCGCCGGATTCCAAAAGCCTTTGGGCTGGAACAGTTCTCGATTATTGATCGTGATGACCAGATCATGATGTTCCGTTTACTGCGTGGTAAAGATGACAAGAAAAATCCAAATGCCTTGCCCAAGCCGCAGCAGCTATGTGATCTGTATTCATTTGCCCGCAATACCCGGCAAAAACTGAGTATTGCCCTGGAAAAGCAGCTGCCGGAATGTCTGGATTATAAAGATCAGATTGCCGAGATCATGAAAGAATATGAAGCGCGCAAGCAGGCGCGTCATTTTCTGGATTATGACGATATTCTGGCAATTGTCGCTTCGGCGCTGGCCCAGTCAGAGGGGCTGGTTGATTATGTCGCGTCGTTGTGCCAGCACATGCTGGTCGATGAAATGCAGGACACCAATCCTTTGCAATGGGCCTTACTAGAGCCGTTAAAAGAGCGGGTGCAGCTGTTCTGTGTTGGTGATGATGCGCAGTCGATTTACGGTTTCCGTGGTGCTGACTTTGAAAATATTCATCATTTTAAAGAACGTGTTCCGGGTGCCCAGATTTATAAACTGGAGCGTAATTATCGTTCAACTCAGGAAATTCTGGACCTGTCGAACTGGTTGCTGGATCAAAGTCCGATCGGCTATGACAAACGGCTGGAGGCATATCGCGGCAGCGGCTTAAAACCGCGCATGCACATTTTTCCGAATGAATTTGATGAAGCCAAATGGATTGCGATTGATATCAAAGAGCGTCACTTTATCCAGGGCGCAGCATGGCAGGAGCATATGGTGCTGGTGCGTTCCAGTTTTGCCGCGCGGCATATTGAAGCGGCCTTTATTGCGGCCAATGTCCCGTATCGTTTTATTGGCGGCATGAAATTACTGGAATCGGCACACGTTAAGGATTTGCTCAGTCTGCTGCGAGTCATTGCCAATCCGGCAGATGATATTGCCTGGATGCGTTTTCTGACCTTGTGGAATGGCGTTGGGGATGTCGGTGCCAGTAAATTGGCACAGCAGTTGTTACTGAACCCGGAAATGGAACAGATTGCGGAAAAGCTGGAGAAATTTGGCCGGATTCCGGATAAAACCATTTTGATTATGAAGCAAATGGCCGTACTGAAACAGGAAGTCGACGTCTGTGTCAGTCTGGCGATTGAGGCACTGGTGGAGCAGCTGGAACAGAACTACGCCAAAAAAGACTGGTCAAAACGGCTTAAAGATTTTGATCTGGTCAAGCAGCTGGCCAGTAAACACGGTCAGCTCAGCGAGTTTCTGGAAGAATATGTGCTTGATCCGATTTCGATTAGCGAGATTGAGCGTCAGTCGGACGATGATGTGGTCACGCTCATTACCATTCACTCGGCCAAAGGCACCGAGCAGAAGGTTTGCTATGTGGCCAATGTCACTGCCGGGCAGTATCCACATGCACGGGCGCAAGGGAATTTTGACGAAGTCGAAGAAGAGCGCCGGGTGCTGTATGTGGCTTTAACCCGGGCGCAAAACGAGCTGATTCTGACCAAGCAGAACATCAGCTGGTGGGCCAGAGATACGGTCGATGAACAGGGGCGTACTGTGGAAAGCTATTTTCTGAACGATTTGACCCGTAACCTGTGTCAAAGTGAAACCCACTATAAAACCCGTGAACAAACTGTTAAAAGTGCGCTGATCGAACGCCAGAAGATTCGTTTAGATTTTGGGATTGATCTCGATTAAACTAGAGCCATGTGTTGTGCAGCTTGATGCACAATCTCCAGAGTAGAGTAGGCGCATGCTTTTGGATGATTTGGCCTATTTGGAAAAAGTAAATGAAAATTCTTGTACGTAATTTAGAGCGTTCTATCACCGATGCTGAACTGCTGGCGCTGTTTCAGCCGTTTGGCACAGTCGAATCTGCGGTGATTGTTAAAGAGGCTGACAGTGGCAAGTCCAAAGGGTTTGGCTTTGTGGAAATGCCGCATGGTCGTGAAGCCGTCAAAGCGATTAAGGGCCTGAATACCCTGAAAGTCAAAGGTGCTGGCATTCGCGTTAAAGCTGCGGAAGACAAGCCGAAAGCTTGAACATCAACAGGAGTCCTTAGTGGCTCCTTTTTTAGCGCTGCATTTTTCTTTATTTAAACCCATCGTAGAAAATATCGGTGCTGATGATAGCGCTCATATGTATTTTTTGTTGGGCATTTGGACGCAGAGCGTTTAAGCTTAATGTTGAAATAAAAGCCAAAATTTAGGAACGCTATTCATGTCCCGTGTTGCTCGCTTTCATGCCGACCGTACCAATCAAAAACTGTATTTTGCCCGTCTTTCATGTCAGCAAGCTGAACAAACCGAACATATCCAGCAGGCGCAGGCACATCGCGAAGCAGCGGTGTTTCATCTGCATGGTGCTGTACTGGCCTTTTTGCAGGAACTGGTGCGTTACTACCGCCTGAATGAGCTGCAGCCGACTTTAAAATCAATTGAAGAAGCGATGGCGGCCAAAGGTCAGGTATCGCCTGAAGTGGTGATTCTGCAAAAACTGGCCAAAGAAGGCTTTATTGCCGAATTAAAACGCGCTTATCGTCTTTGTCAGTATACGCCGGAGCCAAGCGCGCCTGAACCGGAAGATGAGACTTCATCGAACCTGATTATTAAAGTCACTCAAACCCCGCAAGCATGGCTGCCAGATACCAAAATCCTGCGTGAATGGCATCGTGAGCTGATGCAGTTAATTGATGGTTTCAGAAATGAAATGGTGGAATTCTAAACCCGACCAGTGTCCCTTGAATTCTGAAAACCTGACATCATATTAACTATCTAAGCGATGCAAAGAGTCCATCTTTGCCACCATGTTGAACATGGAGGAATTATGTCTATAGAACAGTTAAAAGCCTTATTTGGAAATCAGGACGCGATTTTGGAATTGGTTCAGCTTGAAGGTGGTGAGTTGGCATTGCGTAATGCTGGTTCAGAACAGGAACCTCTGGTCAAAATCCAGTTTAATGATGAAGTCAAAGCCCTGCTGGGAGATCAGACGCCAATTGTCGCCCAGCACATGATTCAGGCCGCATTATTCGGGCTGCTGGAAAAGCAGGTCAATGAATGGCAGGCCGAAGTGGTTGATGAGCAGCCGAAGTATCTGAGCTAGTCGGCTCATGCTCTGGAATGCAAAAGCGCACCTGAAGGTGCGCTTTTTTGTGCCTGGGGCTTAATGTGAGGGTGGTTGATGATGGGCAATTTCAATCTGGTTTAAAATATGATTGCTCATGTTCTTGGCCATTTCTTCTTTGGCAAAGTACACCTCACCGATATTGTCACGGCGAATGACTTCGGCTTCTTCTTTGCTTTCCGCGCAGATCAGCACCTGAATTTGCGGATTCAAAGTGGTGGCAATATCAACAATTTTATGAATATCAATAATGTCCATCGGTGAAATCACCAGTAAACGGGCATGTTGAATATGTGCCTGAATCAGTACTCCAGGCTCAGTGGCCACACCAGATACCGCAGCAATGCCTTTTTCCCGCAGGTTTTCGACAATCTCACGGTTTTCTTCGGCAATCACCACCTTGATATTTTCTGCCATCAGGTTTTTGGTAATGCGGCGGCCAACTTCACCATGGCCAATAATCACCACCTGATCACGCAGGTAATCTTGTGAAACTTCATCGGGTAACATCGCCAGCGGGTCGCCACTGCGTTCCAGCAAACGGGCCAGATGTGAGCGCTCGCGAATCCAGCGCTGTACCGGTTCAATCGCCGAAAATAGGAAGGTGTTTAAGGTAATGGAAATCAGGGCACCGGCCAGAATCAGGTTTTGACCTTCTAGAGACAACAGCTGTAACGATACGCCGAGCGTGGCCAGAATAAAGGAGAATTCACCAATCTGCGCCAGTGAAGCACCCACCGTTAATGCCGTGTTAATCGGATAGCGGAAGAACAGGACCAGGGCCATGGCGGCAATGGTTTTACCAATCATGATAATGCCGACCACTGCCAGCACATGCAGCGGTTCTTCCAGCAGAATCCGCGGGTCAAACAGCATCCCCACCGACACGAAGAACAGGATCGAGAAAATCTCCCGTAGCGGCAGGGTTTCTTCTTCAGCACGATGGCTAAAGTCAGACTCTTTCACCACCATACCGGCAAAGAAGGCGCCCAGTGCCATCGACACACCAAAGACTTTATAGGCACCAAAGGCAATTGACACGGCCGCCGCGACCACAGTCAGGGTAAACAGTTCACGGGAACCTAGACGCGCCACCACCTGCATAATCCAGGGTACCAATCGTTTTCCGACAATCAGCATAAAGGCAATAAAGCCGGTGACTTTTAACAGGGTAATGCCCAGTGTCAGCCAGATGTTTTCATCAGCTGCACTACCGGCAAGTGCCTGTCCACCCAACAGGACCGCAGTAGCCGGTAACAGTACCAGCACCAGTACCATCACCAGATCTTCGACCAGCAGCCAGCCCACGGCAATCTTGCCGTTGACCGAGTCTAGCAGGCCGCGATCCCCCAGTGCTTTGAGTAGAACTACCGTACTGGCACAGGACAGGCTAAGACCGAACACCAGTGCAGAGCCGAAACTCCAGCCCCACATCATCGAGACTCCAATCCCCAGTAAAGTGGCGACAGTAATCTGCAGGATGGCACCGGGCAGGGCAATCCGTTTGACTTGCATCAGGTCATTGAGCGAGAAATGCATCCCGACGCCAAACATCAGGAACATCACACCCAGTTCAGCCAGCTGGTTGGCCAGGTGAATATCACCGACCACGCCGGGCGTATTTGGACTAATCAGGATACCGGCCACCAGATAACCGATCAGGGGCGGTAAACGTAAACGGGCGGCAATATAGCCGAACAGTAAGGCCAGTCCAAAGCCGACAGCCAATAAGATAATAAGTTCTACATCATGCGGCACTAACAACTCCTTAAGCCAAGGTTAAGGGTAAAAAAGACAAGCACAGAGAGTGCCAGATTGAAAAGATCAGGAAATTTTAACAACTGGAAGAAAAAAAGTGCAAAAAAAACGACCTGCAGAGAGGTCGTTTTTTTCAAAAAGCCAAAATTATTTGATTTTAGCTTCTTTGAAGATTACGTGTTGACGGATTTTTGGATCAAATTTTTTGATTTCCATTTTTTCCGGCATAGTACGTTTGTTTTTAGTCGTGGTATAGAAATAACCTGTACCAGCTGTAGAAACTAAGCGAATCTTATCACGCATTGTCCTGACTCCTTACTTAGATCTTTTGACCTTGAGCACGTAGGTCAGCAACAACCTTTTCAATGCCCAATTTGTCGATAATACGCATACCTTTAGTGGTTAAACGAAGACGTACAAAACGTTTTTCGCTTTCTAACCAGAAACGGTGGTGGTGCAGGTTCGGCTCGAACCGGCGCTTAGTTTTGTTGTTGGCGTGTGAGACGTTGTTACCAACGACTGGACGCTTGCCGGTAACTTGGCAAACCTTAGACATGGTGTAACTCCATTGATTTAGCCAACAGCAAATCTGTATGGCCAGTCAAAAATAAACGGATGAATTCATTCAAGGGGCGTTTTATACCAAAAATGCGCTTAAAAGACAAGCGATTTTCAGGAAAACGCAGCATGAGCCATGCTAATAGCTCATGCCTTGATCATTTAGCGAAGAAGCATCTTTGAAATTAGTCTGTGAATCGGCTTATTGAACGGCGGCAGGATGTATTTCAAGCTATACAGCTTCGGATTAGACATCACCGAGCGTTCATGCGACAAACTGAAGAATCCTTCGGGACCATGATATTTGCCCATCCCTGACGCACCGACACCACCAAATGGTAAGTCATCCTGTGCGACATGGGTCAGTACCATGTTTTGTCCGAAATGCCCTGAATGGGTACGCTGTGCGACATAGTCGGCACGCGCCTGATCAAAGTCGAAGTAGTATAATGCAAGTGGACGCGGACGGCTATTAATAAACTCGATTACATCATCAATTTGTTCATATTCCATGATGGGCAGCAGTGGTCCGAAAATTTCCTCTTTCATGATGCGCATTTCGGTGGTGACCCCGGTCAGTACGGTCGGAGCGACTTTGCGTACATCGTCCAGCAGTTCATTTTGCGGATTGATTTCAATCAGTTGGGCGCCCTGTTCACGGGCATTGTCTAAATAGCCCTGCAGCCGGTTGTACTGCTTGTCATTAATAATGGAGGTGTAATCCTGATTGTCGCGCAGACTTGGATACATCTGCTTAATATATTGTTCATAATGACCCAGGAATTCGGCGGTTTTGCCTTTAGGCAGGAACATATAGTCCGGTGCCACGCAGGTCTGTCCGGCATTCCAGAGTTTACCAACCGCAATCCGCTCGGCAACATCGGCCATATCACTTGATGGATGCACCAGCACGGGCGATTTACCGCCCAGCTCTAAAATCACTGGCACCAGATTTTCGGCTGCCGCCGCCATCACGGTTTTACCGACATTGGTCGAACCGGTAAAAATCATTTTATCGAAGGACAGATGACTAAAGGTATCGGAAATCGCACCGCCGCCGGTAATGACCGCCACCAGTTCCTGCGGGAAAGCTTCAGCAATGGCATTTTCCAGCACGCGGCCAAAATGCATCGAGGCACTGGAAATTTTAATCATGGCGTGGTTGCCGGCTGCTAAAGCGCAGATTAACGGACCGACCGACAGTAACAGCGGATAATTCCACGGTGCAATAATGCCGACCACACCCAAAGGCTGGTATTGCACCCAGGCTTTGGCCGGCTGATGAATAATTCCGACATGTCGCTTGGATGGTTTCATCCAGCCACTGAGGTTTTTGCTGTAGTATTTGATATGTTCAAGGCAGGTGAGTAATTCGCCAATTTTGGTCTCGCCCATCGAACGGTTACCATAGTCTTCATTAATTGCTTCGGCAAACTGATCCTGATATTTAACCAGCACCCGTTTTAACCGTGCCAGACGGTCAATCCGTTCTTTGGCGGTTGGCAGCGGATAGCGCTGATAGGCGTATTTCTGCAGGGCCAGAACATCATGTAAACGTTGTGCATCAAGGTTATGGGGCGTGCTGTCGGGAGTGGTCATCGAAGTTGTTTTTGTTTGACTGTTCATGGCGTGTTACCATTCGATTGAATCAATTAATTTAGTTTTTAGAGTATTTACTCTAAATAGTCAAGTTACTTTATCTGTTAGTTTCTTAACAGTTTGAAAGAATGGTTACTTTAGGATGTCACACTCGAAAACGGTGAAAACCAAAGAACGTATTTTGCAGTTAAGCCTGCAACTTTTTAATGAACGTGGCGAACGTGTCGTGACGACCAATCATATTGCAGCTGAATTGGGCATGAGTCCGGGTAATTTGTACTATCATTTCCGCAATAAAAACGAAATTATTAAAGAGCTGATGGAGCAGTATCAGGCCGAAACCCTGAGCATGCTGGCCTTGCCAGATGACCGTCCGCTGGATGCCAACGATAAGATTCATTACTTTCAGGTCCTTAGCAGCCAGTTATGGAACTACCGCTTTTTGCATCGGGATGTCTATCATCTGGTGGAAAATAACGAAGATTTCCGCAAAATGTATCCGCATTTTGCCGGACAGGTGATGCAGCAGGGACAAAAAATTTATAAAGCTTTCGTGGAAGCCGGTTTAATGGAAATGACCGACTCGGAAATTGAAGCCTTAATTATTAACCTGTGGATTGTGCTGACCAACTGGACCAACTTCCTGTATATGTCGGGGCATATTACCGACTCGAATACGCTGGAAGAGAAGTGGGTCTGGCAGGCGCTGCGTCAGATGGTATTCCTGGAAGGGGCGTATTTGCGTGGTGAAAGCCGTCAAACCTATGAAGGCCTGTTACAGACCCTGGGTTCATCGGAACTGTTTGCCAGCTTATCTTCAAGCAAGAATACAGAAACTGATTCCCCTATTTAGTCTGTTAAGGAAACGCGCTAGAATAGCCGGCTTATTTTTTCAATTTAACTGATTAGTGATATAAACCAACATGAATATGACGACTGCGAATACTGCACGTTTACTGATTACTTGTGAGGATAAGCCAGGTATCGTGCAGGCTGTATCGAGCTTTTTGTATCATCAGGGAGCAAATATTACCGCACTTGATCAATACGCGACTGAAGCTCAGGGCGGGCGTTATTTCATGCGCGTTGAATTCGAGCTGGATCATCTGCAAAGCCGTCGTGAAAGCCTGATCCAGACCTTTGCCAGCAATGTGGCCGAGCGTTATGAAATGCAATGGCGTCTGGCCTTGGTGGCCGATGTGAAAAAGGTCGGTATTTTAGTGTCTAAAGTCGATCATGCCTTGCTGGAACTGTTATGGCGTCATGCGCGTGGTGGTCTGCCGTGTGAAATCACCAAAGTGGTGTCGAATCACGAAACTTTACGTGAAGCGGTTGAGAACTTTGGTATTCCATTTGAAGTGGTGCCGGTTAACAAGGAAAATAAACGCGAAGCCTATGCCAAAATTGATGAATTGATGCAGGGCAATGATGTACTGGTGCTGGCACGTTATATGCAGATTCTGGATGAAGAATTTGTCAGCAAATGGGAAATGAAAGTGATCAATATTCACCATTCCTTCCTGCCAGCTTTCGTTGGCGCCAACCCGTATCAGCAAGCCTATGACAAAGGCGTGAAACTGATTGGGGCAACTGCGCACTATGTGACCGCGGATTTAGACCAGGGCCCGATTATCGAGCAGGATGTGGAGCGTGTTAGCCACGATTTTACGGTCGAGCAGCTGCGTGAACTGGGTCAGGATGTGGAGCGTAACGTGCTGGCGCGTGCAGTGAAATGGCATCTGGAAGACCGGATTATTGTTGATGGCAATAAAACAGTGGTATTCCAATAAGTTGTTGTGAATCACCAGATTTAAAGGCATACTTTTAGTATGCCTTTTTTATTGATTATTTGAAAAAGCCATTAAAATAGCCAAATTAATTGTTGCAAATGAAAACACTTCTCATTTATCATTGCGGTACTTTAATTGTGCTAACCGATGAGCTTGATAGGTCAAATCTGAAACTGGCTATCACCTCTTTAAGGTAACTGAGTTTAATGAGTCCATCTTCTACTCCCATGATGCAATCTCCTCATCCCATGAAAAAGAAAGTGCTGTCTGCACTGGTGGCCGTGGTTATTGGCCATATCGGGGTGTTGTGGGCGGTTAGCCAGATGGAATCACCGGAACTGAAACCGATTGACAAGGAGCCGCTAAAAGTCCGCTTTGTCAAAATTCAGGAACCCCCAAAACCTTTACCGCCACAACCAAAAGCAGAACCAAAACCGGCACAGCCTAAGCCACCAGAAGTCAAAGAAGTGAAGGTGGTTGAAAAACCATTGCCACCACCACCGAAAAAAGTGGAAAAAGTCCAGCAGGTGAAAAAGGCCGAAGCGCCAAAACCTGTGGTCAAACCGGTTGAGCCAACGCCGCAGCCAACGCCAACCGTTACCACCACGGTTTCTGAAACCAAAGTGGTGAAACCGGCACCGCAACCGGTGGTACAGCCTGCGCCAGTAGCGCCGCCTGCACCAGCTGTGCCAGCAACCAAATCGGTATCAATTGGGGGCTCGGGCGTGCAGTGGAGCCGCTCACCAAAACCATCGTATACCAACCGAGATTTACAGGGTGAAACCCGTAGCGTTGTGGTCTTAATTGAAGCCAATGAAAAAGGCTCAATTACCAGTGCGCGGATTACCCGTTCAAGCGGCATTGCTGCTTTAGATGAAAAGATTTTACGCGCAGTGCGTAGTGCAAAATTCAAACCGTACAAGGAAAATGGCGTTGCTTATCCAATTCGTGCTGAGCAACCCTTTGAATTGACATTGAATCCTAACGGCTAACTTTAATCAGGAGTTCGAGTATGAACTTTTCAGTTTATTGGCAACATGCAGATGCAGTCAGCAAAACACTGTATTTCGTGTTGCTGGCAATGTCGATTGCGACCTGGACAATTTTTGTGCTGCGTCTGATGGGCACCCGCCAACTTAAACAGCAAGCCTATGCTCAACTCGCTCAAGCGCTAAACAGCCTGAAAGCCAAATTTGCGCCTTTAAGTTTTGAACAGCGCAAGGCCGTGGCAGAGCAGGCGCTGTTACGCCAGATTTCAGCAGAAAAAGCCTCTGCAGAAAAAGGCGTATCGGTACTCGGAACTATTGCATCGCTGGCACCGTTTGTCGGTCTGTTTGGTACTGTATGGGGGATTTTCCACGCGCTGGTAGCGGTGGGTAAAAGCGGTCAGGCTGGCCTTGCTCAAGTGGCGACGCCTGTCGGTGAAGCACTGATCATGACCGGTTTTGGTCTGGCTGTCGCAATTCCAGCAGTTATTGCCTATAACATCTGTAGCCGTTTTAACCGGACCTTGTCACATGAACTGCAAGATCATGCACACAACCTGTTAATTGACACCATGCTGCAGCAGGATTCTGCGACCGCTCAGGCTGAAGTGAAAACTGCACAGCAAGGTTTAGTGGGAGGTCAGGCTTAATGGCATTTCAATTGGGTGAAGACAACGATAGCGGCATGAATGAGATGAACCTCATTCCGCTCATCGACATTATGCTGGTCTTGATGATCATCTTCCTGGTGACAGCGACCGTTGCCAACCCATCAATACCATTAACCTTGCCAGAAACCACGGCAGAAATTATTGATCCACCACCACAGGCGATTACCGTTAGCATTAATGCTTCGGGTGAAGTGGCCTGGGATGATCAGATCATCAGTCTGGATGAGCTGGAAAACCGTTTAAATGCGGCAGGCGAGCAGGAACGTAAGCCAACGGTACAATTACGTGCCGACAAAGATGCCCGTTATGATACCGTTGCCCAGGTAATGTCACGTGCGAGTGAAGCCGGACTCAGTGATATTGCCTTTGTCAGCGATAACTAAACGTGACAGGCCAGACTCAGGACGACCCATCACGGGTCGTTTTTTTATGGCAGCTGTTTATGTGTAAATTGCAGGAAAAGCGTGCAGCACATATTTTAAATGCCTGCCAATTCAATTAAGGTAGGCTAGGGAAAAACGAGAATTTTCAAGGAATTTTGGTGAAACAACGACAGGCACTGGATGCCAGAGCAGCCAGCATAATGTTTGTGCTGTGTATTTTCTGGGGACTGCAGCAGGTGGTGCTGAAAATTGCCGCGCCTGATATTTCACCGCTAATGCAAATGGCGCTGCGTTCCGGGATTTCTGCGCTGCTGGTCTGGCCGTTAATCCGGCTGGCTCAAGGTGTGCATTTATGGACACCGACGTATTTGTATCCGGGCTTGCTGGTCGGGCTGCTATTTGCCGCCGAATTTTTTATGCTGGCTGAAGCCATCCGCTTTACCTCGGCCTCCCATACCGTGGTGCTGCTGTATACCGCGCCAATTTTTGTGGCTTTAGGCCTGCACTGGAAGCTGCCCAGTGAACGGCTTTCCCTGCTGCAATGGAGCGGTATTCTGCTGGCTTTTCTGGGCATTGTGGTGACTTTTTTGGGGCGTGACAGTCAGCTCAGTGCCGCAACCAGTTCCATGCTCTATGGCGACTTTCTGGCTTTATGTGCCGGTATTTTATGGGCGGCCACTACCATAGCGGTGCGCTTAACCCCGCTGGCCGAAGCACCAGCCACCCAAACCTTGTTCTATCAGCTGCTGGGCGGTTTTATCGTGCTATTACCATTGGCCTACTGGTCCGAACAGGCGGTGGTGCACTGGAGTCCGGTCGCGATTGGCAGTCTGTTGTTTCACGCCATTCTGATTTCTTTTGCCAGTTATTTAATCTGGTTCTGGTTATTGAAAAACTATCTGGCCTCACGCTTGGGGGTATTTTCTTTTTTAACCCCATTATTTGGGGTGCTGTTTGGGGTGTGGCTGCTAGGTGAGCAACTGGAACACAGCTTTATTATGGGGGCTATCATGGTGATGCTGGGCGTGGTTATGGTCAGCGCACAGGGCTGGTTCAAGCGGCGCGTGGCCTGATGCTGAGCCAATCACAACGCTTTACTGCACTGGGCTTGAGCTCACTGCTGATCTGGGCCAGCCTAGTAGGTGTGGTCAAGCTGATTAGTGAGCAGCTCAGTCCGGTGCTGGCACTTGCGCTTATTTATAGTGTCAGTGCGCTGGTGATTCTGCTGCACCAAGGTTGGCCCAAACTTAGCCAGATGCCGAAAATCTATCTCTGGGGGAGTGGGGCATTATTTGTCAGCTATGAAATTCTGTTCCTGCTGTCGATTGCCTTATCGACACAGCGCGAACAGGTGCTGATGATTGCCATGATCAATTATCTATGGCCGCCGCTGAGTATTGTGCTGGCGATTCTAGCCAAACAGCTACGTTATCACTGGGCGGTAATTCCAGGCTTTGTGCTGGCCGTACTGGGCTTGATGCTGGTGGTCAATCCGGAGATCTGGAACTTGGTCCAGCTCTGGAGCGTACTGACGGAAAATCCGCTGGCTTATAGTCTGGCATTTTCAGCGGCCTTGTTATGGCCCTGCTACGGGGTGCTGACTCGGGCCTATGCCCAAGGCAGTAATGCGGTGTCGCTATTTTTTGTGGTGACCGCGGCTTTGCTGTGGGCGCTGCATGTAGGATTAGATGAACCATGGCAATGGCCAGACCTGTCGCTGTGGGGATGGATTGTGCTGGCTGGTGCCCTGATTGGGATGGCTTACCATAACTGGAACCAGAGTATTCAGTTTGGTCGTATTCAGCTGCTAATTCTGGCCACCTATTTTATTCCGGTGCTGTCTTCATTGATCTCGATGTGGCTGTTGCAGTTACAGCCCGGCTGGGTGTTCTGGCTCGGCTGTAGTCTGGTCAGTCTGGGTGCGCTGATCTGCTGGAAAAGCACCAGCGAAATTTCCGCTTAGCTGGCGCTTATTTCCCTGCCTTAAAGATCAGCAGGTGCTACCTCTATTTTTCTTCAAAAATTTTCGAGAGTGGAATCGACAGCTTGGCTGCCAGATAGTCATCAGCTTCAATCAGTGCCGGTCCGAGTTTCTGCATCCATTCATCATCCGGATGAATATTGCCGACATCTTTGCGCTGCGGCAGCGGATAAGGCAGCTGGGTATAAAAACTCCAGAAATTGACCTGCGATAAATTCCGTACCAGCACCAGTTCATCGTTATCGGTGCGTTTAATCAGGTTTTGCTGCTCCAGCATCCAGATATAATTTGGTAAGCGGCCAATTTCATCGCGGCCCAATACTTCCAGTGCTTCCTGCTCGGTCACGCTTTCGCCTTTTTTCTGCTTTTGATAAAACAGCTCCAGCAGGTCCAGCAGCATAATCATCGGATGGCGTTTCTGGTCTTTGCCGGAATTAAAAGCGGTGAGGGCAAAGCTAATTTCTACGCCCAGCAAAATAATATTCCACGACAGAAAAATCCACAGCAGGAAAATCGGCACGGCAGCAAAGGCGCCATAGACAATTTCATAACTGGTGAAATTCGACATGATAAAGCCGAACAGGTTTTTTAATGCCTCAAACACCACCGCACTAAAGACGCCGGCAATCAGCGCGGCTTTAATCGGCACATTGCGGTTGGGAATGGTCCAGTACAGAATAAAAAAGCCGACAATGGTCAGGGAAAAGGAAATGATCCACAGAATAAAAGCACCGTTGACCTCATAACCGGCAAAGTTATTGCTCAGTACATTCATCGAGGCAACGGTAGATGACAGCACAAAGGCGCTGCCAAGTAAAATCGGCCCCAGCGAAATAATGGTCCAGTAGCGCATAAAGCCCATAATCCCGCCGCGGGTTTCTTTTACCCGCCAAATCCGGTTAAAGGCAGTTTCGATACTGGTCAGCATCAGTACAGTGGTAATGAACAGGAACAGAATCCCGATAATGGTGAGATTGCTGGATTTATCGGTAAAGGCATTCAGGGCCTTATCAAAGGCGATGGTGGTTTTGGGCAGAAAGTTGCTGTAAATCAGCTGCTGTAACTGCTGACGCGCCGGTTCTAAAGCTTTAATCGAGGAGATGATGACCAGAAAAACCGTCAGCATTGGCACCACCGCAAACAGTGTGGTATAGGTGAGCGAGCCGGCCTGTTCACGACAGCGGTCTGCTTCAAAACGGCGTAATACAAACAGCACGAATTGAAACCACTGGTGGTCATAAAAGGGCAGCTTTTTTAAATACTCAACAATCATGCGGCTAAAGTCTCGATTTTTTTAGTGATCTTTCTGCGTTTTCCTGTGCCAGCTTAACCAAAAATACAGCAAAATACCGTATAGTTTTCTTTTTTACTCTACAGATAACATTATGCAACCCTATGTTTTAGTTCTGTATTACAGCAAATATGGCAGCACCCGTGAAATGGCCCATCTGATTGCCAACGGGGTAGAGGCAGCAGGCGTAGCGGTAAAAATACGTACAGTACCGAATATTGCCGCGGTGGTCAAAACTGCCGAGCCGAGTATTCCGGCCGAAGGTGATATTTACTGTAGCCTGGATGACCTGGCCAACTGTGCTGGTCTTGCGCTTGGTTCGCCGACCCGTTTTGGCAATATGGCCTCGGAAATGAAATTCTTCTGGGATCAGACCACCAGTCTGTGGCTAAGCGGCGCCCTGCACGATAAACCGGCCTGTGTATTTACTTCTTCCGGTTCACAGCACGGTGGCCAGGAAAGCACTTTGCTGACCATGCTACCGCCGTTATTTCATCATGGCATGATGATTATGGGACTCAGCAATGCCCATCCGGCTTTATCCAATACCAAAACCGGCGGCACGCCTTATGGTGCGTCGCATGTCAGTGGCCCGCGTCATGACCAGAGTTTAAGTCAGGATGAAAAAATCTTGTGTGCAGCACAAGGGCAACGTTTAGGCGAAATGGTGAAAAAGTTACAGGGAATGTAATCTTCTGAATCATTAACTCAGGTGTAAAACGAACAGAATGTTTTACACCTTGATTGTATTTGAGCTTCATTGGCTGCAGCGGTTTGAATATTTTTATTCACGAAAAAACTAATTACTTTTCACGCAAAATCACTATTTGTAGTGATATTCAGTCTTTCACTTTTCACATTTAATAGCCACTTTTAAAGCAGAGTTTTCTGTCACGGTTCACACAGCATTTTTCGTGCAGGTATATGTATCAAGCACAATGGACTGCTGTAATAATGAGAGATTGAGGAAAAGTGGAAATGAATAAGTTAACGTTAATCGGTATAGTTGTATTGAGTTTAGGCTGCTCGTGGTCGAGCGTAGCTGCAACTGAAATTGTGCATAGTCTGAACTTCCCACAAGAACAACAAGCCCAAAAACAACCTGCAGAAGTTCAATATTTAGCAGCTCAAAAGCCAGTAATTGCAGCCGAAAATGTGCAAGTAAAATAATAAAAAGATGTGATAAAAGTGCTGTTTTATACAGCACTTTTTTATATGAAAATCTGTGTTTGGTATGTTTAAGATTGGTTAGGTTTGATTTGTTCTTTAAAACGGTGTTTGCATTTCAGACAATGAAAATCAAGAAAGATATTTTGGTCGACAATTACACCTGCTTTTTTACCAAAGCGATGCCCTAAAAAGCCGCCAGTGATCCCAACACTAATTGCACCCACAAAGGTACCAATGGTACCGCCCATAATCACCCCCAACGGTCCGGCCACGGTGCCTATGGCAGCGCCTAAAGAGGCACCGGAGGCGGCCCCGCCGACAGTTCCGGCTGCTGTTCCGGCCGACCCGAGCAATACTCCGCCAATTTTTTGTAAGTTTTGTTCATGGTTGCGCTTTTCAACCTGATTTGAGCCACATTTCGGACAGACGATACTGTGTTCCATCAACGGATTGTCTTGTGTCATGAGTGTAGAGTGCCTTCTAAAAATGCTGGGTCAATCCAAAGAGCCAATAGCTTAGGACAAAAGGCGTTAGCTGACCTTGGTCAAAACGCTCAGAATTTGCCGTTAGGCTTATGCTAAGCCATTCGGTCTGGAGCGTGGTAGAGAATTTTGTAAATCACATCGCCATAAAAAAAAGAGCACCTGAGTGCTCTTTTAGATATAAATTGCAGACAAAGTCTTAGTCGCGAACAAATTCAACCGTACCATTGGCCAGTGACTTCACACGCGCCAGAGATTCAACCCGGTAGCCTTTTTCCAGGAGCAGGTCACGACCTGGCTGGAAGGATTTTTCAATCACAATACCAATACCGACCACTTCTGCTTGGGCCTGATGAATCAGATCAGCCAGACCTAAAGCCGCCTGACCATTGGCCAGGAAGTCGTCAATCACCAGTACTTTGTCGCTTGAGCTGATGTGCTTGTTTGAAATTGCGATGGTGCTTTCGACCTGTTTAGTGAATGAAAACACTTTAGAGCGATACAGGTCATCTTTTAGGGTTAAAGACTGATATTTACGTGCAAAAATCACGGGAACGCCCAGCTCTAAACCTGCCATGACTGCCGGTGCAATACCTGACGCTTCAATGGTAATAATTTTGGTGATGCCGGCATCTTTAAACAAACGCGCAAATTCTTGACCAATTTGCTGCATCATGACCGGATCAATTTGATGGTTTAGGAAAGAATCGACTTTCAGAACTTCTTCAGACAGAACGATACCTTCAGCTAAGATTTTCTGTTCTAGTGCGTGCACGGGAGAATCCTCAACAGCAGGTGCTTTTTAAAGCAAAAGCGTATTTTAAAAAGCACCTGAAAAAATGCAAGCAAAAATCGAGAAAATGATTAACTTGTTGGGCCTTTATAGCCGGTTAACAGCAGGCCATAAGAGTTCTTCTTGTCCAGATGGGTCACTTTCACCGGTAAGTAGTCCAGTTTTGGCGCTAACCAGAAAATGGTTTCACGGCCCGGCTTGTCATGCTTAATCGCCACTTTAATGGTGTCAAAGGTGCCATAATTGGTTTTTACGCTTTCACTGCCTTGGCGTACAAATTTACGTGCTTCGACCTCCTTGGCATCGGCCAGGTAATAGGTCGATTTGAGCGAACCATTTTTTAAGTCTTCACGAATCTGCAATTCGGCATTTAGCTCATCGAGTACACCGGCTTTCCAGGCAAATGAACGCGACTCTTTGTCTTTTTTGGTATTAATTTTTTTCGCAGCCGGATTAAAGTGAATACTCATGGTGTTGTTATGAATCAGGATTTTGCTGCTGCGGCTAAAGCTGGAAGAACCAATTTTGCCATTTTCAAAGGTGAAGCGGCTGGTTTCCGTGGCCGAAGCAATCCCGCCGGCTTTGGCGGCAAAAACATAGTTCCACTGATTGCCGGATTTGCTTAAGGTTCGGGTCGCAGAGCCAAGGTTTTTGCCGTTATAGCTGAACTGATAACTGGCTTGGAATGGACTCATGGCAAAAGTCTGGTTTGAGAACCCTGCAAATAACAGTGCAGTCGAAACTCCAGCTGCCATGCCCATCGTTTTCAATACGTGTTTAGCCATAAGTAAATTGTTTCCTATTGCTGTAAATAAGCGCACATTGTGCTTTGTTCTATTATGCGCTTGAATGATGAAGAGAAAATTTGCAAATATGCACTTTATGTAACGCTTGTGTAGCAATCCTGATCGGCATCTGCAATCTCTCTGTTTGAGCTTTTAGCTCTTTTTCTGTTTGATGGGCGTCACTTCTGTGGCCGTTTGTGCTTCTTCGGCTTCTTCACGATCGCGATCTTCAGCAATTTTTCGAAATAGGGTGGTTAGGTTGACATTGCCCATGACCACCAGTTCGGCTTCACGCAACACCGCATGATTGACATGCACTTTGCCCAGAGTGTCAATGATCGAGCGGTTCTTGCCCAGCCAGCGGTTCAGGTCTAAATGTAATAGATCATCTTTAACTTTAATCACATTCAGTTTTTGCAGAATCATGCCCAGTGGATCTTTGTTCAGCACTTTCTGATAGAAGAACAGCGCAAACCGCACACCTAGCTTATGCAGGATGCTTGGATATTTGGCTTCAATCACCTGGGTATCACTAATCTGTTCAAATACAATCAGCTGGACATTTTTATTCAGTTCCATCTGCACCAGTTTCAAATCTACCGACAAAGTAATATACAGCCCGTTGTAGTCCAGGGTCGCATACAGACGCAGCCAGTCGTCATGTAAATCGGCATGTAAGTCTTTCAGCATTTTGACATTGTCGGTGACAAAGCGCTGAAAGGTCGCATTCAGAAAAACCTGAGACATTGGAAATTCGCGCTCATCTTCAATAAATCCTTCAGCCTTCTGATACATCTGACGTAAACGTTTTGAAATGAGAGAGATAAGAGGGGACATACAGGGCATTCCAATGGGTTAATCTTTATTAACTTTGCAGAGATCTTGTCGAATTGTATTAAAAATACGCCAATTGAAGCTTGCAGTTTAGCAAAATAAACTGCACCATTTTCAAGATTTTATTTATCGTGACACGACATGTTGACGAGTGTCTCGCTTTTTTTCAAAAGTAAAAACCAGTCTTATTTTATCTCGTTTTATACGATTTGGGGAATCCGCGATTTTGTCGGATTAATGTGATGTTAAAGAAATTTCATTTTGCACCTTTGACGCAGCAGTGGTGGAAAGATCCACTATTTGGCACCGTACTGACGCTGGCGGCACTTTCGCATCTGGCTGTGTTAACGGTGCAATTTGTCATGCCACAGCAAAGCGATGCCGCGGTCAAGGAAATTGCAGTCAGCTTAAGACCAAGTGCCACCGAAATTAAGGATGCCGACTTTTTAGCACAGGCCGACCAGCAGGGTTCTGGCACCTTCCGGGAAGCGCACCGCATGTCCAGCGATATGCCCGCACCAATGATTGAACAGAGTGCCGGTGATCAGCAGCTGGAAAGTCTGGAGCGTTTGCAGCAGCAGCGTGAACTGAGCTTTGAAGAAAAAGTGCTAATGACCACCTTAAGCTGGCAAAAGCAGGCGGCGGAAAACCAGCGTAAAAAAGCGCTAGAAGAATTAAACAGCCAGTTTCAGGCCAAAGCGGCGATGGTGGCCAGTCTGGAAGCGCAGTATTTACAGCGTCAGCAAAATTTCAGCCGTCAGCAGAAAATTAAAACCGTAGATGGAATTCAGGCCAAGCAGGATGTCGCAGCCGGTTATCTGGAAAAATTCCGTCAGAAAGTCGAATTTTATGGTAATCGTTATTATCCGGAAGCGGCCAAGCAGCAACAGCTGGCCGGTGAAGTACGTTTAATGGTGATTTTAAATGCCAACGGCGGGATTCGCGCGATTCGTTTAATTGAAAGCTCGGGACATGCCATGCTGGATGAAGCTGCCAAGGCTTCTGTGCGTAAAGCTGCTCCTTTTGGTGCCTTTGATGCCAAGATGAAAGATATTTCCGAGCTACGCATTATCCGGACCTGGCGTTTTGACCCGGCTGAGGCGGAGTTTGAGGTGCGCTAGCGTTTGTAGTGACGTAATACTTCACAAATTTCAACACTGAAATTTTCATACCAAGAGTTATGTCCGAGTTGTTGTGCGACTTGGTGTTCCGCATCTAAATGCCAAGCGTGTATATCTGAAAGATCATGCCAATAGGATAGGGCGATTTCAGATAAACCTTCTGTTAATGTTTCAAAATGAATGCAGCGGAATTGGCTTAAGGCTTTCTGACATAACTGCTGTGCTGTGGCAAAATACAGAGGATCAAGTGTTTTAATTTTCGCTTTAAAAATAACAACGTATTTCATGATTGTGGCTTATCTATTTTTATTCATCTCATCATAAAATAAACCCTATAAAAAAAGCGAGCCTAAGCCCGCTTCTTCATTGTTTAACTTTAATCGCGTTCTAGATACGGGTTTTCAAAACCGAGCTTATCCAGAATTTCAATTTCAATGCCTTCCATTTCTTCAGCATCTTCATCTGAAGTTTCATGGTCATAACCCATCAAATGCAAGGTGCCATGCACTAGCATATGGGTGAAATGGGTTAGCGGTGCTTTGCCTTGCTCATTCGCTTCGCGTAGCACCACCGGAATACAGATCACTAAATCCCCAATGGGGAAGGCATCAAGAAATTCGGCCATTTCATCGGGCAGTTCACTTGGGAAAGACAGCACGTTGGTCGGTTTGTCTTTCTGGCGATATTCCAGATTCAGTTTATGGCTTTCTTCATTGTCGACACAGGCGATCCCGATTTCACAGTCACTTTGGGTGCCAATATGTCGCAAGGTGGTTTCTACAACTTTTTTGATATAGCCACGTTTCAAGACCAGTTCAGGGGCTTGAACATCCTGTTGTAGAGAAAGACTCAGTTTCAAAATATATCCTTAGATCAGTTTAGTCCTGCGCATCGGCCTTGGCATCGTTTTCTGCAATCAGCGCTTCCTGACGGGCTTTGCGTTCGGCACGGGCTTCTGCACTCAGACGTTGTTGCTCACTGTCCCAGCCTTCGTAGGCTTCAACAATTTTCTGCACCAGTTGATGACGCACCACATCACGTGAATGGAAACGGGTAATATGAATTTCCTTGACGTGCTCCAGCACGCGCAGGGCATGCGCCAGACCAGACTGCTGACCACGCGGTAAATCGACCTGAGTCACGTCACCGGTAATTACGGCACGTGAGCCAAAGCCCAAACGGGTCAGGAACATTTTCATCTGTTCTGGTGTGGTGTTCTGCGCTTCATCCAGAATCACAAAAGAATGGTTCAGGGTACGACCACGCATATAGGCCAGCGGCGCGACTTCAATCACCTGACGTTCAATCAGCTTGGCGACTTTTTCAAAGCCGAGCATTTCATATAACGCGTCATACAGCGGGCGCAAATACGGGTCAATTTTCTGGGTTAAATCACCCGGCAGGAAACCGAGTTTTTCACCGGCTTCAACCGCAGGGCGAACCAGTAAAATCCGCTGGATTTCATTACGCTCCAGCATATCGACGGCTGCAGCTACCGCCAGGTAGGTTTTACCGGTTCCTGCTGGGCCAATCCCGAACGAAATATCGCTTTGTAAAATACGCTGCACATAACGTTTCTGGTTGGCACCGCGCGGGTTAATCCGGCCTTTGCGGGTCTGTAACCAGACCGCATCTAAACCGGTATGTTCCTGCTCTTCATCAATCTGCAATTCACGGTCAGTCTGGCTGCCCTGAATCATCATGTGTAAGGTGTCGGCACTAATCTGGCTGGAATTTTCCGATTCTTCATATAAACGCTGAAGTAAGAGCTCGGCTCTCTCAACTGCATCTATTTCACCATCAATAAAAAAGGCATCACCTCGATGAGAAATTTGCACATCTAGACGCTGTCCAATCTGTTTCAAGTGGCCGTTATAAGCACCGAGCATGCTTTTGAGACGTTCCATTGAAATGCTAGGAAAATTTACTGTACGTCGAATTGCTGCAGTCAAGAGAATTCCTTATTCAGAAGTAGTCGTATTGTTCCCTTACATTACGCCACGTCTGGTTCAAGATTCAAGAGTTCACCATAAACTAAATTTAAAGTTTTAATCTCGGTAATCTCAATCTCCGCAAAGCGTCCGACCCAAGCCGGATCACCAATAAATGTTACCAAACGTGTATTGTCCGCCGTGCCGACCAGTACATTCGGATCTTTGTTCGACACGCTCTCAATTAACACACGTTGCACGGTGCCGAGCATGGCATCAGTTTTGTCAATACTGGACTGTTTAATCCATTGCTGCACTTTGGCCAGACGTTCTTTTTTGACATCTTCCGGGGTGTTGTCCGGCAGTTCAGACGCCGGCGTGCCCGGACGTTTTGAATAGACAAAGCTGTACGAATGGTCGAAGTCCATATCCTGAATAAACTGATAGGTTTCTTCAAAGTTCTCGTCGGTTTCGCCCGGGAAGCCAATAATAAAGTCGGAAGACAAATGCATGTCCGGACGCACTTTACGTAACTTGGCAATTTTTTCGATGTAAACATCAATGGTGTGGTTACGTTTCATGGCCTGTAATACATCATTGGAGCCACTTTGTACCGGCAAGTGCAAATGCGACACCATTTGTGGCAAGTCGCGGTAGCATTGAATCAGGTCATCATTAAATTCTAGCGGATGCGAAGTGGTATAACGTAAACGGCCAATCCCCGGAATTTCGGCGACCAAACGCAACAGGTCAGCAAAGGTACAGATGTTGCCGTCAAAAGTTTCACCGCGGTAACCATTCACGTTCTGACCGAGCAGTGAAATCTCACGCACACCTTTTTCTGCTAAACCGGCAATTTCCGCCAGTACGTCATCGAGTGGACGTGAAACTTCTTCACCACGGGTATAGGGCACCACGCAGAAAGAACAGTATTTGGAACAGCCTTCCATAATCGACACAAAGGCTTTAAAACCTTCGACGCGCGGTTCTGGCAGGAAGTCGAATTTTTCAATGTCCGGGAAGGAAATATCCACCAGCTTGATTTTTTCTTTTTTCGGTTTTTCAACCTGATCATTATGCTGATCCAGCATTTGTGGCAAACGGTGCAAGGTTTGTGGGCCAAACACCATGTCGACATACGGCGCACGTTTTTGAATATTGTCACCTTCCTGAGAAGCAACACAGCCACCCACGCCAATCACCAGATCCGGATTTTTTTCTTTCAGTTTGCGCCAGCGGCCCAGTTCCGAGAACACTTTTTCCTGTGCCTTTTCGCGGATGGAACAGGTGTTCATCAGCAGGATATCGGCATCGGCCGGATTGCTGGTCAGCACATAGCCGTGAGAATCGCCTAAAAGGTCTGCCATACGATGACTGTCATACTCATTCATCTGACACCCTTGCGTTTCGATGTACAGCTTTTTCACTGAACCGTCGGCTGGGGTGTGCTGTGGCTGGGTAACAGTGTTTTCTGAGGCAGCTTTGGCACCATTTGGAATGAAGGTTTGAACCGTCATGTAGGCTCCTGAAGGATAAAATCGAGATCGTCCGTTCTGAAATGTTTGAACGGCAGAGGTGATAGAAAAACGCGTATTTTAACAGGAACTGGGTATAAACTTATAGCCCTAAATGAGGGAAGCAGAAGATTGATTTATCAATTAAAATTGTTCGAAAATTAATATTGTTTAATCATGAGGTTACATAACACAACAATTGAGGTGTTTGAGAATAATGAAACTGTTTTAGTATATTGCGGTAAGAGAGGAGAGGCGAAGTAATGACTGAAAATAGGCACATGCGCACATGGACTGAAAAGAAAAGAATTTTTTGCAAAAAGCTTGTGTTAGGTTTGGCATCACTGAGCATTTTCCCAACCTTGTACGCAGCCGAAGAGCAGTTTAATGATGCGCTGCGGGCAGCCAATGCCAGTAACCTCTCTTTATTGCAGCAATATCAAAGTGCCATGCAAAATGATGTGCTCGGCTATTATCCGGAATACTGGATTTTAAATACCAATCTGGCCACTCAGTCACCCGCCTCGATTGTGCAGTTTGCCCAGCGTTATCCACAGTCGGCCATGGCAGAAAAACTGGCCGCTGACTATGTCGAAGAAAAAGTCAAACAGGCCGATTTTAGCAATGCTGTATCAGTGCTGCCGTATGTGACCAATGCCGACCGTGCCGAAAGCTGTGCCGTGGCGCAGGTGCGTGCCCAGTCGGGTGATCCGCTGGTTTTTGCCGAATTTAAAGATGTCTGGCTAACCACCAATTCGCAGCCGGAATCCTGTACCGGTCTGGGCCGGATGATGTTATCCAGCCCACTGATGACCCAGGAAGATAAACAGCAGCGTTTGTGGGTGCAGCTGCGTGCCGGCCAATCCGGACAGGCGCTTGCCACTGCACAGGGACTAGGTTTAAACCTGAGTCTGTCGCAGCTGAACAGCATTCAGGCCAACCCGCTTAACTATTTATGGTCTGCACCAAAAGCCAGTGCTGAAGATCAGGCTTATCTGATTTATGCCTTGGGCCGCCTGGCCGATACCGACCTGAACTCGGCTCTATCTGCGGTGAAACGTGCTGCAGAAGGTACCCCGCAGTCGGTGCAGCGCGCCTTGTATCGTGCTGTGGGCTATATTGGCGGCACCACCGTCATGAAGAACAATTTTAACCGTGAAGTACTGAATGCGCTGGATGCCAGCTATGGACTGCCATTTAGCCCGGAAGAAGCGGAAATTTATGCCCGTCAGGCGATTCGTTTTGGTGCTTGGGAAAGTGTAATTCGCGCGATTGATGCCATGAGCGTGTCGCAAAAGCAGGAAGACCGCTGGCAGTACTGGCTGGCGCGTGCCTCTGAGCAGCGTGGCGATGCCACTTCAAAACGCAGTGCTGACGCGATTTATAAACGTTTGGCTCAGGGTGATGATTACCACAATTTGCTGGCCAAAGATCAGCTCGGATACAGCTATTCTTCGATTCCTGTGAGCCGTGAGCCAAGTTCGCAGGATATGCAGCGTTTAAATCAGGATATTCACTTTAGACGCGCCTTTGCCTTGCGCCAGATTAATGCACCGGCCAGTTATATTAACCGTGAATGGAACTGGGCTGTGCGTCAGGCCTATTTAAAACATGATGATGGCCTGTTGTTGGCTGCAGCCAAACGCGCCACCGATATGGGCTGGTATGACCGGGCCATTTATGCGGCAGACCGCACCACCAAGCAGCATAACTATCAGTACCGTTATGCTATGCCGCACAAGAATTATGTGGTCAGCCACAGCCAGAACGCCGGGATTGATCCGGCTTGGGCCTATGGCCTGATGCGTCAGGAAAGCCGTTTTGTGACTACGGCGCGTTCGCATGTCGGGGCGGGTGGTTTAATGCAGATTATGCCGGATACCGCGCGTTTAATTGCCCGCCAAATGGGGGAAACCTATAATCCGGCGGCACTCACCGATATGAATACCAATATTCGTTATGGCACGTTTTATCTGTCGACCATCCAGGGTCAGCTTAGTAATAACTCGGTTTTAGCAACTGCGGGCTATAATGCCGGGCCAAACCGTGCCCGTCGCTGGCAGCCTGAATTTCAAAACATGGCAGCGGATCAATATACCGAATCCATTCCGTTGCTGGAAACACGCGATTACGTTAAACACGTCATGACCAATGCCACGCACTATGGATTATTGCTGGGTCAGCGCGCGCAATCAATCAGTAAACGTATGCAGCAGATTCCAATGCGCAATACGCAGTAAACAAGATGGGGTGTCTCCTGCATGGATGCAGGAGGATGGGACTCAAAACGACACGAGAAGGTGCTAAGTTTGAGAATGAAGAAATTGACAACCGGGGGGCAGCCAGCGGGAATCCTCATCCTGATTTCGGGTGGGGCGGGGGTATTGCTCAGTAGTGCTGCATGTGCTGCCACGGTGCAGGGCTATGTCATGGATGTACAAATGACACCCGCCGCGTGCATGTTTGACAGCAACCGCGCCAAGCAGCGGAAATGCCTGCAAGGCTACTCGCTGAATATTACCGGGCTGTATCCGGAAACCTCCCGTCGTGACTGCGAAACCAGCTCTTCAGCCAAACTGTCTCCCATTCAGGCCAAAGTGGTGGCACGGGTCATGCCCGATGAACATGCCCGGGTGCAATTGTGGCAGGGTATTGGTGGCTGCGTACCGATGAATGCCAGCCAGTATTTCCGTACCATCATTAACTATGCCGACCGGCTGAAAGTCCCGGCGGTGCTGACCGGTCAGGAAACTACCGTGGTGCAGCAGAATGAACTGAACCGGCTGTTTATTCGCCTGAATCCGGGCATGCATTCCAAGAGCATTCACTTTCAGTGCACTTCGCATCAGGCCAAAAGTTATTTAACTGAATTGAAAATCTGCTATAGCCCGAATGGGCGCTATAAACAGTGCAGCAGTAGCGTGGAAACCCAGTGTCCATCGGCCTTTATTATTAAAGGTTCATACTAAAACCCGACGTTTTTCGGCATTTTATTTATATTTCCTATCAGACTTTTGTTGAAATCCATAGCCTTTTACATGCATCTGACAAAGGATTGGAGTACAATCTTTGCCGTTTATGATTATTAAGATTAGATAGAACAGCTATTTAATCGCATTAACTATCCTCTCAACTGGAGATAATTACATGAAGCAACCTGTTCGCGTTGCCGTTACTGGCGCTGCTGGTCAAATTGGTTACAGCCTATTATTCCGTATCGCTAGCGGTGAAATGTTGGGTAAAGACCAACCAGTTATTCTTCAATTATTAGAAATTCCTGTTGAGAAAGCTCAACAAGCGCTGAAAGGCGTAATGATGGAACTTGACGACTGTGCTTTCCCATTATTGGCTGGCATGATCGGTACTGATGATCCTAAAGTTGCATTCAAAGATGCTGACTATGCACTTTTAGTTGGTTCACGTCCACGTGGTCCAGGTATGGAACGTGCTGACCTTCTTAAAGTCAACGGTGAAATCTTCATCGGTCAAGGTCAAGCGCTGAACGAAGTTGCGAGCCGTGACGTTAAAGTTCTTGTTGTAGGTAACCCTGCGAACACGAATGCTTACATCGCAATGAAATCTGCTCCAGATCTTCCAGCGAAGAACTTCACAGCAATGTTACGTCTTGACCACAACCGTGCGTTGACTCAACTTGCTCAAAAAGCTGGTGTTGCAGTTTCTGACATCAAAAACATGACAGTTTGGGGTAACCACTCTCCAACAATGTATGCTGACTACCGTTTTGCGAACGTAAACGGCGAAAGCTTGAAAGACAAAATCAACGATGCTGAATGGAACAAAGACGTATTCCTTCCAACTGTTGGTAAACGTGGTGCTGCAATCATCGAAGCGCGTGGTCTGTCTTCTGCTGCTTCTGCTGCAAACGCTGCAATCGACCATATGCGTGACTGGGCGCTTGGCACAAACGGCGAATGGGTAACCATGGGTATTCCTTCTGATGGTTCTTACGGTATCCCTGAAGGCGTAATGTTCGGTTTCCCTGTAACTTGCGAAAATGGCGAATACAAGATCGTTCAAGGTCTTGAAATCGACGAATTCAGCCGTGAGCGTATCAACTTCACGCTAAACGAGCTTGAAGAAGAACGTGCAGCAATTGCTGACATGGTGAAATAATTTAGTGTTGAACTAAGTTAGAAAAAGCACTCCATTTGGGGTGCTTTTTTATGCAGCTGTATGGATTGTTGTATTGATCAGCGCCATGACAAACCTCACAAAACATAACAAGAATACATCGGCCTGTAGCCCTAATGCTGTTCCGGATTTGCTAGTTTATGGACTTCGCCTAGAAAAATACGGAGTCATTCCATGGTACTCGAACAACAGCCGACCTTAGAATTATTATTTGAACAACTGGGTTTAGCCGCAGACGAAGCATCTATTGAGCAATTTGTGCGTGCCCATCAATTGCCGGCAGAAGTGACCTTGCCCGATGCCGGATTCTGGAGTGAGGGACAAAGCGCCTTTTTACGCGAACACTGGCATCAGGATGATGAGTGGATTGTGATTATCGACAAATTAAACCAGTTACTACACGTTGAAAGCGACAAGCTGGCGCAATAAGCCGGAGCCAGTTCAATCAGGCTCATCCGCCTTACATGCTTTGGTACAAAAAAATACAACAAGCGCAGTCACAAGGCTGTGCTTTGGTGCAGAATTCTTATAACGTAAAGCTACAATACAGTAAAAAAATGCTGAGGAGGGCGCCATGTTTGATCAGCAACCCACATTAGAACTGTTATTTGAGCAGCTGGGTCTAGAGTCCAGTTCAGAAGCCATTGATCAATTTATTGAAAGCCATCAATTAACTTCCGATATTCCCCTACATAAAGCCGCATTCTGGAGCAAGGCCCAGCACGATTTCATTATCAGTCACTGGAAAAGTGATGATGAATGGGCCATCGTGATTGATGTCTTAAACGAGCAATTACATACCGAACATAAGCTTTCCGGCTCTTGCGAACTTTAATCACAAATTGAAACAACAAACCTGGTCGCAAAGACTAGGTTTTTTTTGCTTTATCTTATAAGTTAGATGGATAAATAACTACAATTTATCTGATATATAAGGAGGGCGAGATGCTCAATCACAACACACCATCCTTAGCTCTATTATTTTCTCAACTTGGTTTAGCCAATAGTCCGGCGGCCATTGAACTTTATGTACGTACCCATCAACTGCCTTCCCATATTTCTTTGCATGATGCGCCGTTCTGGAATAAATCCCAGCGTGCTTTATTAATCAGTCATCTGGTCCAGGATGATGACTGGGCGATCTGGGTCGATGAATTGAATCAACAATTACATATGGATGCCTATAAAGCCCAAACCGCTTAATCCTGCCTGAAGATTCAAGCGTTTCTGTAGTCCATAAAAAATGCCTCAATCAATGAGGCATTTTTGTTGTTAAATATTTTTTTCGTGCTGAGCTTTAGTGTAAACGCGGCTGAATCAGCTGCACAAACCAGCTTTGACCATGACAGTGTTCAAAGGCAGTATGTTCACGTAGTACATCGGCATCAAACTCGGCTGTTTTACGGTATTTGGTCAGCCAATGCTGAGTCAGTGCATTTTCTTTTTTCGCTGCGCTGGCATAGGCCAGGAACAGGTAAATATCGCCATGATTATAATTGGTCAGCGGTTTTAGAATCTGCTGGGTAATTAAGGCAAAGCGGGTTTCCTGGCTGATTTCAAAATACAGCATATAGGCCTTGGCCAGGGTTAAGGACAGATTTAAATATAAGGACAGCGGCATTTCCTCAAATTCAACCCGGCCTTGCTCCAGCAGCACAATCGCTTCTTGCAGGAAATAGGTCTGTTCCTGACGGACCTGACTCAGCATCACCAGTTCTAGGCGTAATGAAGCACGTTCCAGCGCCAGTTCCGGGGTGTTGCCCTGTAAATAGAGCTGGTCAGTTTCACCGATACGCTGAATAATCGGTTGGGTGGTATCACGCATCGGCACAATCCTCAGTTCACAATACGGTTTATATGAGGCCACTTGCCAGGATTTAAAGGATCACCACAACTGTGGATCACTACGCAGCCAGGCAGTAATCGAAAGGCGCTGCTGTTTGGAGAGCAGCACTTCATGCAGCAAATCACTTTGGAATAAGGCCATCCGGTTGGGCTGTGGCGCAATGATCTGCCATTCGCCCTGTTTGTCCTGCAAGCGTAATTCACCGCCCCAATCGGCCTGCCACTGTTCATGCAGATAAAAGACGCAGGAAATCATCCGGCCATTTTTACCTTGCGGATTATCGCGGTGCAGGGCATAAAATTCGCCGGCGTTATAACAGGCAAAATGGGCTTCGACTTCCTTAATGCCCAGAAAAAAGGCACGATTTAATTGCTCGGCCAGCGCCATTAAGGTTTGGGTATGCTGCTCGGCAACCGGCAGGCTTGAATCCAGCCATAAGATATGATCACTGCGAATCTGGCTGACCACACCGTTTTGAATGGCTGCGTTACGAAACTCATTCAAATGTGCGGTACATTCTGCTACCAAAGCTTGTACATAATCCTGTGGATAGGCATCATCAATCAGGGCATAACCGGATTGATCCAGATCATTAAATATCTGTGCCAGATTCCAGGATGGTGGTAGAGAATGTGTTTGCATAGGCAAAACTCGAACAAGGATAAAAAAAGCGGGGGAACTATTTTAGAGCAAGATAAGCCTCTGAATGAAACTTTTTTTCATGCTAAAATACCGGTTGATTTCAGGAATTAAAGAAACATGAATTACCGTCACCATTTCCATGCAGGCAACTTTGCCGATGTCATGAAGCATGTGCTTTTGCTTCAGTTACTGACACGTTTAAATGCCAAAGATAAACCTTATCGCTATATTGATACACATGGCGGTGCAGGCAAATACGACTTATCTTTAGCACCTGCACAGAAGTCGGGTGAGTTCTTAAATGGTATTCACCGTCTGGTCAAACTGGATGACTCGATTATCCGCAATGCACCGGAAGGCGTGAAGCAGTATCTGAATCTGGTCGAGCAGATGCGCGAGACGGATGGCAAGGGTGCTTATCCGGGTTCACCATGGTTTGCCTTACAAGGCATGCGTGAGATGGATAAAGCCACGGTGTTTGAAATGCAGCGTGATGTTTTTCAGCAATTGCGCAGCAATATCCGTGACCGTCGTGCTGGCTTGCATGAACGTGATGCTTACGAAGGTCTGCTTGGGGTGATTCCACCGAAAGAAAAACGCGGTCTGGTCATGATTGACCCGCCTTATGAGCTGGAACGTAAAGACTTCCCGCAGCTGGTAGAACTGCTGGTAGCGGCCTATAAAAAATGGCCAACAGGCGTGTTTGCGGTGTGGTATCCAATTAAAGACCGCGCCATGATTGAACGTTTTGAAAAGAAAATGTACAAATCGGGCATTCGCCGTCAGCTGGTTTGCGAAATCTGTGTCTGGCCAGATGATACCCCGGTTGGCTTGAATGGCTGTGGTTTACTGGTGATCAATCCACCTTGGAAATTCTCTGAAGATGCAGATGAAGCCTTACAATGGTTATTCCCGCATTTACGCATGCAGGACAATGGTGGACATGCCGCAGTACGCTGGCTGGTTGGCGAATAAGCCAAGCAGCCACAACAGAGATTAGGTTAGAGTTAGGACATAAAATAATGATAAACACACCGAAGCCCGAGGGTGATTCCGTGACGCGTGAACATGATTACGATGGAATCACATTTGAAGTGGTGGAAGAGGAACGTACCCGCGAGGGGCAAAAGGTCAAACGCCGTGGCATCTACCTGTGGCCTAATCTCATTACCACCGCGGCTTTACTGTCGGGCTTTTATTCAATTATTGCCAGCATGAATGGCGAATATAGCCAGGCCATTTATGCCATTTTCCTGGCGGCCTTGTTTGATGGTTTAGATGGTCGTGTTGCGCGTGCCATTGGTGCGCAAAGTCCGTTTGGTGAGCAGTTTGACTCCTTGTCCGATATGCTGGCCTTTGGTGTGGCCCCGGCAATTTTAATGTATAGCTGGAGCCTGAATGATCTGGGCCGGATTGGCTTGGCCTGCTGTTTTGTCTATACCGCCTGTGCGGCTTTCCGTCTGGCGCGTTTTAACGTGCAGATTGGCGTGGTTGATAAGCGTTATTTTATTGGTGTAGCCAGTCCATTGGCGGCTTTAATGCTGGTGTCGCTGGTCTGGGTCGGCCGCGATTTTCCTGAAATTTATAATATTCAGGACTTTGGTATTCAGATCATCAACGCCGTGATTATTGTGGCGGTTGGCTTGCTGATGATTTCCAATATTAAATATTATTCCTTTAAGACATTGGACCGTAAGCGGGTGCCGTTTATTGTGCTGCCGATAGCAGTTTTTGTACTGGCGGCCATGACCTATAATATTCCGGTCGGTATTCTGGTGATTTCTATCATCTATGCATTATCAGGTTTTGTGACCACTTATATGGCGAGAAAAACCGCCGAATCATAACAAGATGACACCCAGGAGCTTGCTATGCAGATGTTTCAAGATTTTCTCGATCGATCCAAACAACTGAATCAAGCTCCACATCAACTCAAGCTTGAGCAGCTGCCTTTTCACGCCCCGAACCAGAAATATAAAATTATTCATCAAGGGCTGATGATTCCCAATTTGCCCGCGCCCTTACATTATCTTAATTTCCTGAGCCTGATTGGGCAGCCAAATGCCCCGATGCTGCGTAATGACAGCGCGATTCAAACCCATCCGCTGGATACTGCTACGGTACTGGTCAGTTCCAGTCCACATATGGTGGGGCAGCTCAGCAGTTATTCAGTGGAAAAAGAATGTTATTTCAAGCCGGCACTGTTTCAGTTTGGTGGCCGGGAACAGCTGGAAGGACATTTTCCGGAGTTTCGGGTCCAACGTCTGGATTCTGAACTCAGTTTTGATCTGAAGATTCGTACTACCCCGGTGATTTCCTATTTTGCCAAGCTACGCATGGGGCTGGCCGATCACTGGTCTTTGCTGTGTGAATGCAGTGGACAGCTTCAATATAAACAGCAACATTATCAGATCCAGCAACTCGGCAGCTTTGAATATGCGCGAGCCATTAATTTTCCTTATCTACCTTTAGCCTTTTTTACTTATCAGGTGATTAATCTGCAGCAACAACGGCAGTTATTACTGGCCCAAGTGCGGGACCGCTTTAACCGGATTTTGCAGTCGCGGATGTATTTGCGTGACCTGAGCGGTGGCCAAAGCCAGCTGTTTGATGAAGGCGTATATTTTAAAGTGCACCGGGTTTATCCGGCGGTGATGACTCCAAACCGGCAAAGCATGTATCTGCCGCGTGAATTTGAATGGTGTTACAGCGGTGCAGATGGCACGCGTATCCATATTCAGGCACAAAGCCGCGGGGATTTTAAATTTGGCTTGGCTGCAGGTTATGTCGGCAGTTTTCATTATCAGGTCAAAATAAATGATGTCGAAGAACAGGGCGAAGGCGGCTATTGTGAATATATTGATTGTCGCGCCTTAAAATGGCAGGAAAAAAATCAGGCAGAAAAATTAGGTGATCATTTGGCCAATCCGGTCCCATTTTTAGTGAAAAAAGAAAAATAAGTGTATTTTTTGCTGAATAAATAAACAGTTGTGTCGTATTTCCCAAAATAATTAAAAATAGGGGTTGCGTCAGGTTTTATTTGCTCTATAATGCACATCCATCGGCGGTGATGTTGATAAAAACTTGTTGATAAACAAGGATTTAGCTAAAATGGTTGAGTTCTGGTTTAGGTGGTAAGTTTAGAAATAAAATCAACATTGCATGTTGACTTTCTAAAAATAGAGAGTAATATAGCCGACCTAGCTTGATGCTGACGAAGCATCGAGAAGATCATTAAGAGATTATGAAGAACAACTTGTGTGGATTTTTACTGGTTGATTAATCGAATATATTTTCATTAATTGATTGGTTTAAATTACTCGAAGTTTATTTGAGCGAAATTTAAGTCAGAAAATTGATGAGCCAAGTTTAAGAGTTTTACTTATAAAACTCGAAATGATTTTAACTGAAGAGTTTGATCATGGCTCAGATTGAACGCTGGCGGCAGGCTTAACACATGCAAGTCGAGCGGAGCGAGGGTGCTTGCACCTTAGCTTAGCGGCGGACGGGTGAGTAATGCTTAGGAATCTGCCTATTAGTGGGGGACAACATTCCGAAAGGGATGCTAATACCGCATACGCCCTACGGGGGAAAGCAGGGGATCTTCGGACCTTGCGCTAATAGATGAGCCTAAGTCGGATTAGCTAGTTGGTGGGGTAAAGGCCTACCAAGGCGACGATCTGTAGCGGGTCTGAGAGGATGATCCGCCACACTGGGACTGAGACACGGCCCAGACTCCTACGGGAGGCAGCAGTGGGGAATATTGGACAATGGGGGGAACCCTGATCCAGCCATGCCGCGTGTGTGAAGAAGGCCTTTTGGTTGTAAAGCACTTTAAGCGAGGAGGAGGCGCTCTAGGCTAATACCCTAGATGCGTGGACGTTACTCGCAGAATAAGCACCGGCTAACTCTGTGCCAGCAGCCGCGGTAATACAGAGGGTGCGAGCGTTAATCGGATTTACTGGGCGTAAAGCGCGCGTAGGTGGCTAATTAAGTCAAATGTGAAATCCCCGAGCTTAACTTGGGAATTGCATTCGATACTGGTTAGCTAGAGTATGGGAGAGGATGGTAGAATTCCAGGTGTAGCGGTGAAATGCGTAGAGATCTGGAGGAATACCGATGGCGAAGGCAGCCATCTGGCCTAATACTGACACTGAGGTGCGAAAGCATGGGGAGCAAACAGGATTAGATACCCTGGTAGTCCATGCCGTAAACGATGTCTACTAGCCGTTGGGGCCTTTGAGGCTTTAGTGGCGCAGCTAACGCGATAAGTAGACCGCCTGGGGAGTACGGTCGCAAGACTAAAACTCAAATGAATTGACGGGGGCCCGCACAAGCGGTGGAGCATGTGGTTTAATTCGATGCAACGCGAAGAACCTTACCTGGCCTTGACATACAGAGAACTTTCCAGAGATGGATTGGTGCCTTCGGGAACTCTGATACAGGTGCTGCATGGCTGTCGTCAGCTCGTGTCGTGAGATGTTGGGTTAAGTCCCGCAACGAGCGCAACCCTTTTCCTTACTTGCCAGCATTTCGGATGGGAACTTTAAGGATACTGCCAGTGACAAACTGGAGGAAGGCGGGGACGACGTCAAGTCATCATGGCCCTTACGGCCAGGGCTACACACGTGCTACAATGGTCGGTACAAAGGGTTGCTACACAGCGATGTGATGCTAATCTCAAAAAGCCGATCGTAGTCCGGATTGGAGTCTGCAACTCGACTCCATGAAGTCGGAATCGCTAGTAATCGCGGATCAGAATGCCGCGGTGAATACGTTCCCGGGCCTTGTACACACCGCCCGTCACACCATGGGAGTTTGTTGCACCAGAAGTAGGTAGTCTAACCTTAGGGAGGACGCTTACCACGGTGTGGCCGATGACTGGGGTGAAGTCGTAACAAGGTAGCCGTAGGGGAACCTGCGGCTGGATCACCTCCTTAACGAAAGATTGACGATTGGTAAGAATCCACAACAAGTTGTTCTTCATGACGATGTATCTGAGGGTCTGTAGCTCAGTTGGTTAGAGCACACGCTTGATAAGCGTGGGGTCACAAGTTCAAGTCTTGTCAGACCCACCACTAACGACAAGCAAGCAATTGCAGAGCGAATAGAAATCAGAACATTGACTTAAATGATAAGCTGGGGACTTAGCTTAGTTGGTAGAGCGCCTGCTTTGCACGCAGGAGGTCAGGAGTTCGACTCTCCTAGTCTCCACCATAGATTATAGAGCTTAGTAAGTTTATGCTTATTAATCTCTGTGATTTATCACAGTTGACTGCAGTCCGACGAGGATGCAGTGAATCATTAACAGATTGGCAAAATTGAGTCTGAAATAAATTGTTCACTCAATCAATATACGTTAACGCGTTGTTATGACGGGTTGATGAACGTAGATTGAATTGAGAACTAGCAAATTAACTGAATCAAGCGTTTTGGTATATGAATTTAGATTGAAGCTGTACGGTGCTTAAGTGCACGGGACTTCGAACTGTAGATTAAATAGATAATTGATTGTCTATTTAATTGTCTTAATCCTACTTGTAGGGATTAACGACTGTTTGGGGTTGTATAGTCAAGTAATTAAGTGCATGTGGTGGATGCCTTGGCAGTCAGAGGCGAAGAAAGACGTGATAGCCTGCGAAAAGCTCCGGGGAGGCGGCAAATATCCTTTGATCCGGAGATATCTGAATGGGGAAACCCACTTACCATAAGGTAGGTATCAATACATGAATACATAGTGTATTGAGGCGAACGAGGGGAAGTGAAACATCTCAGTACCCTTAGGAAAAGAAATCAATTGAGATTCCCTCAGTAGCGGCGAGCGAAAGGGGAACAGCCCATTAAGTTATGTGTGTTTTAGTGGAATGCTCTGGGAAGTGCAACCATAGTGGGTGATAGTCCTGTACACGAAAGGGCACACATAATGATGACGAGTAGGGCGAGGCACGTGAAACCTTGTCTGAATATGGGGGGACCATCCTCCAAGGCTAAATACTCCTGACTGACCGATAGTGAACCAGTACCGTGAGGGAAAGGCGAAAAGAACCCCTGTGAGGGGAGTGAAATAGATCCTGAAACCGCATGCATACAAGCAGTGGGAGCCGACTTGTTCGGTGACTGCGTACCTTTTGTATAATGGGTCAGCGACTTACATTCAGTAGCAAGGTTAACCGTATAGGGGAGCCGTAGGGAAACCGAGTCTTAATAGGGCGTATAGTTGCTGGGTGTAGACCCGAAACCAGGCGATCTATCCATGAGCAGGTTGAAGGTTGGGTAACACTAACTGGAGGACCGAACCCACTGTCGTTGAAAAGCCAGGGGATGACTTGTGGATAGGGGTGAAAGGCTAATCAAGCCTGGTGATAGCTGGTTCTCCCCGAAAGCTATTTAGGTAGCGCCTCGGACGAATACCATTGGGGGTAGAGCACTGTTTCGGCTAGGGGGTCATCCCGACTTACCAAACCGATGCAAACTCCGAATACCGATGAGTACTATCCGGGAGACAGACTGCGGGTGCTAACGTCCGTAGTCAAGAGGAAAACAATCCAGACCGCCAGCTAAGGCCCCAAAATCATAGTTAAGTGGGAAACGATGTGGGAAGGCATAGACAGCTAGGAGGTTGGCTTAGAAGCAGCCACCCTTTAAAGAAAGCGTAATAGCTCACTAGTCGAGTCGGCCTGCGCGGAAGATGTAACGGGGCTAAAACTATGTGCCGAAGCTGCGGATGTATACATTGTATACGTGGTAGGGGAGCGTTCTGTAAGCCGATGAAGGTGGATTGAGAAGTCTGCTGGAGGTATCAGAAGTGCGAATGCTGACGTGAGTAACGACAAAACGGGTGAAAAACCCGTTCGCTGAAAGACCAAGGGTTCCAGTCCAACGTTAATCGGGGCTGGGTGAGTCGACCCCTAAGGCGAGGCCGAGAGGCGTAGTCGATGGGAAATTGGTTAATATTCCAATACTTCAGTGTAATGCGATGAGAGGACGGAGAAGGTTAAGTCAGCCTGGCGTTGGTTGTCCAGGTGGAAGGCTGTAGGCATGCATCTTAGGCAAATCCGGGGTGCTCTATGCTGAGAGCTGATAGCAAGCTAGTTTACTAGCGAAGTGGCTGATACCATGCTTCCAGGAAAAGTCTCTAAGCTTCAGTTACACTGGAATCGTACCCGAAACCGACACAGGTGGTCAGGTCGAGTAGACCAAAGCGCTTGAGAGAACTCTGCTGAAGGAACTAGGCAAAATGGTACCGTAACTTCGGGAGAAGGTACGCTGTTGACGGTGATGGGACTTGCTCCCTGAGCGGTTGACAGCCGCAGAAACCAGGCCGCTGCAACTGTTTATTAAAAACATAGCACTCTGCAAACACGAAAGTGGACGTATAGGGTGTGATGCCTGCCCGGTGCTGGAAGGTTAATTGATGGGGTTAGCGTAAGCGAAGCTCTTGATCGAAGCCCCAGTAAACGGCGGCCGTAACTATAACGGTCCTAAGGTAGCGAAATTCCTTGTCGGGTAAGTTCCGACCTGCACGAATGGCATAATGATGGCGGCGCTGTCTCCAGCAGAGGCTCAGTGAAATCGAAATCGCTGTGAAGATGCAGTGTACCCGCGGCTAGACGGAAAGACCCCGTGAACCTTTACTGCAGCTTGACATTGAACTTTGACCTTACTTGTGTAGGATAGGTGGGAGGCTTTGAAGTTGGAACGCCAGTTCCAATGGAGCCGTCCTTGAAATACCACCCTGGTAATGTTGAGGTTCTAACTCTGTCCCGTGATCCGGGACGAGGACCATGTCTGGTGGGTAGTTTGACTGGGGCGGTCTCCTCCTAAAGAGTAACGGAGGAGTACGAAGGTGCGCTCAGCGTGGTCGGAAATCACGCGTAGAGTATAAAGGCAAAAGCGCGCTTAACTGCGAGACCCACAAGTCGAGCAGGTACGAAAGTAGGTCTTAGTGATCCGGTGGTTCTGTATGGAAGGGCCATCGCTCAACGGATAAAAGGTACTCTGGGGATAACAGGCTGATACCGCCCAAGAGTTCATATCGACGGCGGTGTTTGGCACCTCGATGTCGGCTCATCTCATCCTGGGGCTGAAGCAGGTCCCAAGGGTATGGCTGTTCGCCATTTAAAGAGGTACGCGAGCTGGGTTTAGAACGTCGTGAGACAGTTCGGTCCCTATCTACCGTGGGCGCTGGAAATTTGAGAGGATCTGCTCCTAGTACGAGAGGACCAGAGTGGACGAACCTCTGGTGTACCGGTTGTGACGCCAGTCGCATCGCCGGGTAGCTATGTTCGGAAGGGATAACCGCTGAAAGCATCTAAGCGGGAAGCCTACCTCAAGATAAGATTTCCCTAGGAATTTATTCCTCTAAAGAGCCGTTCGAGACTAGGACGTTGATAGGTTGGGTGTGGAAGCATAGCGATATGTGAAGCTGACCAATACTAATTGCTCGTGAGGCTTGACTATACAACACCCAAACAGTTGTTGTATCAAGCTGAATTCTAAACTAATCCTTGATTTAGTTAATGCGACACAATAAAATTCAGACCCAATAGCCAATCCGTTAATAACTCATTTGGAACAAAGTAAGGCATTACATGCAAAAGCATCAAGCTTAAGCAAAGTAACTAAGACCCGAACAAGTCCATAACAGTTGTGCTGGCGACAATAGCAAGAGTGAACCACCTGATCCCTTCCCGAACTCAGAAGTGAAACCTCTTAGCGCTGATGGTAGTGTGGGGTTACCCATGTGAGAGTAAGTCATCGCCAGCTCATTAATTCAAAATCCCCCTAGCTTAAACAGCAGGGGGATTTTTTTATGCGGGAAATTTGTGTGGGAAATAAAGATAAGTAGAATCAAAATGACAGTGAAATGAGAAAAATAGAGAAGATTAACCTTCCTCTTGATTTCTCAACTGTCGGCGAGCATGTTTTAAAGCCGTTCTTAAACCTTCTTCAAGCGTCGGATGATAGAAAGGCTTAGCAAGAAGTTCATCTAACGTTACCCCTTCATCAATCAGCCAAGCAAAAGTATGGGCAAAATGTTCGGCAGATTTTACAAAGAGTTCTGCACCTAATAATTGGCGTGTACGTTTATCAATATAAATTTCAACAGCACCCTTATTTTTAGCCAGAACCATCGCCCGACCTTGGCGCTCATAAGACACTTTTCCAATCACAAAGTCGATGTTCTTGTTTTTAAGCTGTTTATAGCTTTGGCCAGCAATTGCCATTTCCGGTTGACTGAACACAATACTCAGCGATGTTAAGTCTTTTAAATTCTTGAGCTTTGGATAATTAAGGCAATTATGCACTGCACCTCGGCCTTCATGGGCTGCTTCATGCTGAATGGGGGTAGAGGTATGTGCATCACCAACCACAAAAATTGGGTAATTTCCCAGTTGTTTGGTTTGTGGATCAATCGGTAGCTCTTTAAGATTACCAAATTGAGAGTCAATCTGTTGTAGATTCAGCGAATCTAAATGACTACGACGGCCGGTGGCCACCAATACATAATCAACCATAAGGTGCTGCGTTTGACCTTGCTCGCTAAACTCAAGCTTGACCTGATTGCCTACCTTTTCCACTTTTTGCGGTAAGACTTCAAACTTAATTTTTAATTCATTGCTGAGAAGTTCTTGGGCGAGTTGTTGCAGATCAGGGCTGGTTAGGGCACCAACACGACGGCTTCGTGCGAATATTGTCGTATCACAGCCCAACCTTTGCATGGCTTGAGCCAGCTCCAGTGCAATGACACCACTGCCAATCACGGCTAAAGATTTAGGGATGGCGTCTAGTTCAAAGATTTGATCTGAGGTAATCAGTCGTTCACCGAGCTGCTGCTTCCATTCAGCGTCATAGGTTGGGGTAGAGCCGACAGCCAGAATAAAGGCTTTGGCCTGATATTGCTGTTGGTTCACCTGTACGGTTTGAGCATCAATAAACTCTGCCTTGCCTTGAATTTTGTGTTGTGCATCCCAGCTTTCGACTTCTTTTAAAGTGGCCTGGGTGAAATGGTCACGCAAAGTGCGAACATGCGGCATGACCTGAGAGGTATCAACCTGTGCTTTGACGTTGAGACCGACTTTATCTGCCTCGTGTAAATCGTGTAGGCGATGGGCAGCAGAAATCAGCACTTTACTGGGCATACAGCCCACTCGGGCACAGGTGGTGTCCCAGGAACCGTCATTAATAATAAGAATATTTTGTGTGTGCTTGATGGCTTCTTGATAAGCAGTGATTCCTGCTGTGCCTGCACCAATAATAATAATGTCGTACATAGGAGCAATTTCAATAAAGAGAGATACTATCGAATATATAAAAAAACCCTCTATTTAGAGGGTTTAATTGCAATTTCTTACATTAAAATTTTATACCAGTTGGCTCGGTTAAAGTTGTGCTAATAGTTCCATTATTATTGGTAGATGTGCCCTTAAATGTAATATTATTGATCATGTGTTCAAAATTCAAAGTTCCACTAGTTTCATTTTTAAAGCTAAAAATATTTTTACCAGTTAAAGAGATGTTGCCAGTGAAAGATTGTATATTACGCTCAGGTATTTCATTCTCAACACGAGTGCCATCAATTGCTGTAATATTAACAAGCTTTAATTCTTTTTCACCATTATTTTTAATACGATAACTCGATGAGCTACTTAGATCACCTGGTGTAGAGTTGAAGATAAAGGATATAGGCTCGGCGAATGAAACATTTGCATTGTCATTTATAAGAACATTAAAACCAGAACCTTTTTCAAACATAAATAACTCACCATCTAAAGACGTCAAATCTTTATAAGTGCTAAAAGCTCCTGTAGTAACTTCTTTTTCAACGGGTAAGTCCGTTTCAGGGTCTATTTCTGTTGTTGTTACAGTAATTTTATAATCACTAGTCGACTCATTAATTAATACAAAGCGCTTTTGATGCTCTTGTTCGACCCATTTCTGTTTGAATGGATATGCAAAAGCCCCTGTGATTGTCACATCATGTAAGTTTTTATCTATATTCTCATTCTCAAAAATAAAAATACGTGTGGTGGCTTGGTATGCTTCTAGATTCGGAGTTATCCCATCATCTTCTAAGCGGATATTCTTTAGGTCATCGCGGGTAATTTCGAAGTCCCAATCATTATAAGCTGGTAATAAAGTTTTAATTTGATCGCCTGTGAATGAGTAACATGCACGATAATCGCTGGTACTTTTTTCAAAACATTTTTCACGATAGAATTCAGGAAAACTGGCAAGATTTACATCTCTAATAGCCAGAGTTAGTTGTAATGGCCCATGTGCAAAAGTATCTAGTGAGTGATCAATATAACCTTTGGTAGTATTTAAATCATTTGCATCATAATTACCAAATAAAAATTGTCCTTCACGTTTTAGAATCTCAAGTTGTTTTGTCGCAATTTCAACAGAGGTACTTGGTGGGGGAGTGGTATTATTAGATTCATTCGATGTAGCGCCACTATCATAATAGCCTTTACTTCCCCCTCCACCACATGCACTAATAAGTCCTGAGAGTGCTAAAATTAATGAGCCTTTAACTAAGTTCATAAAGTTCCCCTAATAAAAAATTATGTATAAGATTTATTTGTATTATGTAAAGATACCATAGAAAAAAAGACGCATATAGCGCCTTTCATGAGTTAACTTAATTAAATTGTCGTCCCCACACTCACCCCCACCGTTGGGCGGACATCCATAGAGCTACAACCTGCCAGTACACATGCACAAATCAGCATGATCCAGATTTTATTCATGTAATAACCCCTGATTTTTTGCCTGATTAAATAGGGCTGCCGAACGTGAACCACTACGACAGACCATTAAAATCGGTTTCGGCAGTTCGTTATAGTACTTCGCAAACTCCTGCACATCGGCCTGAGAAATTGCACCGCTGCTTACGGGTTGATAAATCACGCTAACCCGGGATTTCTCGGCAATGTCACGTAATTGATTCACTTTCACCGTGTTACCTGCTTCCTGATCAGGGCGGTTCACAATCACTGATTTAAACCCATCTTGCAGCAAGGTCTTAAATTTCTCAGGTGTCATTTGCCCAGAAACACTAAGATTAGCATTTAACGCACGGCTAAAATCACTGGCAGCAACGCATAGGGAGGTCGTGGTCATTGAGAGTGCCAAAACCATCCCCATCCACAACGACTTAGTCATCTAACAGGTCCATTTGTTTGGCCAGTTGATATAAGTTGTTTGAGCGGTTGCCGGTACGGCAGAACATCAGAACCGGTTTTGGCAATTCATTAAAGTGATTGGCAAAGGTGCGGACGTCTAATTCGGTGATTTGTCCAGCTACCACCGGCTGATAGACATAATCCAGTCCTGCATTACGCGCTGCATCTTCAATTTGTGCGCTGGTCGGTTGTTCCGGGCCACCTTCCATGTCTGGACGGTTGTTAATAATTGATTTAAAGCCTTTTTCAACCACTTGGGTTACGTGTTCCGGGCCAATTTGACCTGCAAAGCCAACATGCTCACTCATAATGCCACTCCATCATCCATATCTGAATATTATGCTCTATAATACCACTAGCCAGATTTTCGCGCAGATTGTTCTGAAATATTTATAAACGATTACAACCATAAAACAACGCACTGGAGCAGCCATGCATGCCTATACTGTCGAGCCTCTCTATGTCAAAAGCGGTCAGGAGGTCATTGCTGCCGATTTTTACCTGCCAAAAACTTCCACTAAACCAGCCGTGATTTTAATGGCGCATGGTCTGGCCGGCCTGCGTCAGTTCAAGCTGGTGCAATATGCCAAACGCTTTGCCCGCGCCGGTTATGCGGTGGTGCTGTTTGATTATCGCTATTGGGGCGGCAGTACCGGGCGTCCGCGGGAGCTGGTGTCGTTGTCGCGGCAGCTGGATGACTGGCGTACCATGATTTCACATGTACAGGAACGGCAATCGGTGGATGGGCGGCGGATTATCCTGTGGGGTACAGCGCTAAGTGGCGGCTATGTTTTAACTTTGGCTTCGCAGTTAAACCATTTAAAAGCGGTGATGGTGCAGGTGCCATTTGTGGATGGTGCGGCCAGTGCCAAGCTGTATCCGATTCAGCAGCTGCCACGTGCCTTAAAAATTTCCAGTCAGGATTATATGGGCGCTAAAGTCGGCTTAATGCCAAAAACCTTGCCGGTAGTTGATCCGAAAGGGCTGTGTTTCTTACCGACGGCGGATAGTTATGAAGGTTATCTGTCGATTTTACATCCAGATTTTTACTGGAGTGGCGAGATTCCGGCACGGGCGCTGTTTCATCTGATCCGTTATCGGCCGATTCAGGATGTGCGCCAGATTAATATTCCGGTGCTGTTTATTGCCGCCAAACGCGACAGCCTGATCCCGATTGAATCGAGTCGTGAAACAGCCACCAATATTGCGCCTTATGTGCAATATCATGAATGGGATATGCAGCATTTTGATGTTTATCATGGCCAATATTTTGAAAAAGCCGTCAAGACTCAATTAGAATTTCTACATCAGCATATTGGAGTAAGCTAAATGATTGTTGTCTGTCCAGCCTGTAGTGCCAAAAACCGTGTTCCGGAGGATAAGCTAACTGCCCATCCAACATGCGGACAATGTCATCAGGCTTTAATTCCACTGGCACCGATTGACCTGAATGAGCAGAATTTTAGCCAGTTTATCCAGCACAGTGATTTGCCAATCCTGATCGACCTGTGGGCAGAGTGGTGTGGACCCTGCAAGATGATGGCGCCGCATTTTGCCCAGGTTGCGGCGCAATATCCGCAAGTAATTTTTGCCAAAATTAATACTGAAGAAAATCCGCGTTTAAGCAGTGCTTTTAATGTGCGCAGTATTCCCACGCTGGTGTTGATGAATAAGACCACCGAAATTGCTAGAATAAGCGGCGCATTAAGATCGACCGAACTGAAACAGTGGTTAGATCAGCACTTAACTTCAAATCCTTAATCACGCCCGGAGCGAATGTGTCAGATTCTCAACTAAAACCGGAAGGGACGCTCTCTCTTCAAACCATTGCTATGCCTGCCGATACCAACTGGAGTGGAGATGTGTTCGGGGGCTGGATTGTTTCGCAGATGGATTTGGCCGGGGCAATTCATGCCGAGCGTTTTACCCAAGGTCGCTGTGCCACCATTGCCATTAACCAGATGACCTTTCTGGTGCCTGTGAAAGTGGGTGATGTGATCAGCTGCTATACCAAAATCCTGAAACTGGGCAATACCTCAATTCAGATGCAGATTGAAGTCTGGGACAGCCATGACAGTTCACGTGCAGCAAAACGCGTTACCGAAGGCGTCTTTACCTTTGTCGCGGTAGATGTCAAAGGCAACAAGCGTCAGATTTCCGAGGAAGTGAAGCAGAAGTATCTGGAATCGCAAGCTGTATAATTTGTGCACTCAAAGATCAAAAATCCCAGTTCTGAAACTGGGGTTTTTTTATGGTTTAAAGCGGGTTAACGGGCTTTTTTAAGCTGATCTTTACTGACCCAGGCCCAGAGCATTTCACATTGAATTGGTGCTTCACCCGATTCATCGGTCACTTCGACTGCAACCAGCGTTTCACCTTTTTCGGTGTGTTGCATCAAGTGCTGCTGTTCTGCACTCAGCGTTGCGACTGCGGTCATGGCGCCTTGGGTCGGGCGTTTAAAATCAACTTTAAAGCTTTTAATTAACACAATCGAGTGATCGGGCACATTCATGCCGGTGACAAAGCCGGTGGCAGTTTCTGCAATCAGCGCCATGGCGCAGGCGTGTACCTGGCCAATATGGTTTTGCATGGCTTTATGATTGTCAATTTTCACCACCACTTTGGCCGGGCTGACCTCAAGATATTTTAATTTGGCTGTTCCCACCATAGGCACGATCCGGCCAAAGGCTTTGCTCCACAAAGTGGTGCGAATCACCTGTGGAAATTTTGCTGTCGCTTTGACTAGTTTTGCTAAACGATTCGCTTGTGCCATGATCGATTCCTATGCGGGAGCAAAGAGCTTAATCTTTGAAGTTGTTAAATTGCAGTGGCAGGCCAAATTGCTGTTCTTTTAAAAACGCCATCACTTGCTGCAAGGTGTCGCGTTTTTTATCCGTCACACGGATTTTGTCGCCCTGAATAGAAGATTGCACTTTAATACCGCTTTCTTTAATGGCTTTATTAATTTTTTTCGCGGTATCAGAGTCAAGACCATCTTTGAGCTTCACCGTCTGAATCACGTTTTTACCTGAGGCCGTGGCTTTTTGCGGGTCTAGCGCCTGCACATCAATCTTACGTTTATAAAAATGATTCTCCAGCATGGTATATACTTGCTCACATTGGAAATCACTTTCGGTTTTGATTTTGATCTCTTTGGCTTTCTCATTCAGTTCGATAGAAACATCTTGACCACGGAAATCGAAACGTGTTGCGATTTCTTTTTGAGTATTCTGAACTGCATGATTTACTTCAAAAATTTCTAATTCTGAAACAATATCGAAAGATGGCATAGTTTAGACCTTTACAAATGGAAAGAATATCTGAGATGCTAGGGATGTTTTCTTCATTTGCCAAGTGTTGTTTACATCAAAGGAGTGCACAATGATCCGTAAGCAAGAAATTACAACATTTGAGTTCCCAGAAAATGCAATCATCTGGGATGTCCGTGATGCAAGTGCTTATGCTGAAGCGCATATTCAAGGCGCAGTCAATCAGCCAATTGCCAACTTGTCAGCAGATAGCTTGACTCAGGTGTCAGCGGATCAACCGATTTACATCTTATGTGGCGGTGGCAGCAAAGCGCCGCGCGCGGCTGAATTGTTAGAAGAGCTGGACAGCTCACGTGAATATGTGGTGCTGATGGGCGGTACCCGTGCTGCACGTGATGCCGGTTTGCCTTTGGTTCAAGGGCAATAAGCAAAAAGCGCCGTCAGGCGCTTTTTTGTTGATCATTGACTAAAAAGATCAGAACATTCCCTCATATGATCAAGCATTTTAAATGAAGAAAATAAATGCTCTCCTCGACTTCCACACTAAGCCTGATCTTTCAAACTAAACCGGGCCATCATTCTCGATCTATACAACGTTTTTAGCTTAGGCCTTAAAATACGGTTTCTTGGCTTTGGCTTTCTTTTGAAAACGGCGGATGTTAAGTTTCTCCAGTACCTGCATCGGCACCGGGCAGGCCTCATTTAAAATCTGTGCGGCCAGAATTTCACTGCATAGCGGTGCAAACAGAAAACCTTTGGAACCGAGTCCAGTCAGGCTATAGACTTGCTGTCCGGTTTCAAGTGCTCCAAGCAGCGGGAAATAATCCTGACTTTGCGCACGGATTGACGCACGGCCTTGCCAGCTGTGTGGATCAGGCAGGGTGTCCGCATAGTCGGGGAAGACGCTACGGATCAGCGCCAGATTATGTTCATGATCTTCTCGTAAGACTTCGGCATCATCCCGACCTGGATCAAAAGACGCGCCTAAAATCAACTGCTCTGCATCGAGCTGCATACAGTAACCGCCATAACTATAGGCGCTATCTAAACGCAGCGGTTGCTGGGTATTCTTCAGCCAGCTGACCTGACCCCGAATCGGTTTTAACAGCGGATAATGTTCAAAAAACTGGCCAGATTCACGGGCTGTGCAGACAAAGACATGATCAAACTGGCCCAGAGATTGGTTATCACTGAACAGTTCCGGTCGATCTGTCGGGTGAATCTGGGTGATTTTGGCCTGCTGATATTGAATCCGCTCATGCGCCAGAATCTCCGCACACAGTTGATGTGGCGACACCGCGCCAGCCTGTAGCAGACGCAGGGCAGGAAATTCTGATCGCAGCTGTGCGTCTAAATCTTTTTCCAGAATACCTGGCGGATATTGATCGGCCAGTGCCAGCAGCTGTTCCGGATTTTTTAGCCCAAGCTGATTGACCTGAATCGGGCGGAAGGCCTGAAACTTTGCATAATGATTTAAGGCATGTTGCCAGGCCAGGGTCATTAAATGGGTATGGCTCTGTTCAATAGCACAGAGCTTCGGATTGAGCAGGGCCAGTGGATTGCCCGAGCCACCCGCCAGTGGCGCGCTTTGATCATACAGAGAAACTTGATGCCCACGCTGAGCAAAAGCCCAAGCCAGACTTAAACCGGCAATACCGGCACCAATAATGGCAATATGCCGTTGCTGTACAGAGGTCGAAGGAACTGAGGTTGCTGGTTCAGTTTCCCGTTCTGGGCTAAGCGGTTCTTCTGGCGCTAACCAGATGCCTTTTAGCATTTCGCGTTTATGGCCAAACCCGCGCGGCCGGGAAATATGAATCCCGTGCTGTCTTAAACCTCGCTTTAACACCCCGGCTACACTAAAGGAAGCGAAGGTAGTGCCGACATCTGACAGGCGAATAATATGATTGAGCACCTGTTCTTCCCACATATCCGGATTGCAGGAGGGAGCAAAGCCATCTAAAAACCAGGCATTGACCTGTGTGGTTTTGGCCATCATCGGAAAGACAACGTGCGCATCACCGAGCCAAAGGTCGATAGAAAAACGCTGCTCCGGAAACGACAGGCGATGACAGCCGGCCAGTGGTAATGGGTACTGGGCAATCAGCTGATCGGCCAGAGGTTTTAGTTCCGGCCAGGCATTTAAGGCGCGAATTAAATCGGCTTTGGAAAGCGGAAATTTCTCCACCGAAATGGCATGTAAATGGCTGTGATTATTCGGACGCACCTGTTGCCACAGTTGCCATAAGGCCAGAATATTCAGGCCGGTGCCGAAGCCGGTTTCTCCGACACAGAAATATTCATAATCTTGCAGGGCTGCCAGACGCTCGGACAGGTCATTACCGTTTAAAAACACATGCCGGGTTTCCAGCAGGCCATTGTCCTTGGAAAAGTAGACATCCCCAAACTGTTTCGATACCGGGACATCAATGCCCTCAATATGTTGCCAATCGAGATCGGCGGTTTGAATGCGATTAGACAACACCCAGATTACCTTTAATGAAGCAGAACATTACCACTGACGGCGACGTTTGGTATACACATAGCTGGCCACCAAAAAGCCCAGCAATACGCCGACAGCCAGCGTGGCAGCGCCGTAAAGAAACATCTGCGCGCTACGTTCACTTTGTAAGACCTGAACCTGTACACCCAGATTGTCATTTTTCAGCTGCAGTTCCTGGTTTTGCGCCAGTGCTTCCAGATTGGCTTTTTCCAGCTGTTGCAGGCGGCTTTCCTGATCTTTGACCAGCGCCTTGATTTTAGCTTCCTGTGCCGCTTTATTCTTGGCTAGCTGCTCAGCGGTCAGCGGCTGGTTGGCCGTTGCCGGCGCTGTGGTGGTGGCCACAGCCGGTATAATCGCCGGTTTGGCTGGCGTTGCGACCGCTGGCGTGACTTGAGCCGTGGTATTTACAGCAGCGGGTGCAGCCGGTTCAACGGCCCACAGTGTAGAACAGAAGAAGGATAGACCCAGTAGACTCGGGACAACAACGCGCATGCAGCTTATCCTTTAGGAAATGCTTTATTAAAAGGTTTGACTTCAATCTGGCCATAGACGCCTGCTTTCAGGAATGGCTCATCTTGCAGCCAGGCATCAAGGGCTTCACGAGAATCAAAATCGACAATAATGGTACTGCCATAAAAGCCCGCTTGCGGATTGGCCGGATCTTTCGGCATCGCACCGGCGACAATCAGACGGCCTTCATCATCCAGCTGTTGCAGACGTTCAAGATGTTGCGGACGAATGGCCAGACGTTTTTCGACGGTTCCTTCGTTATCGGTACAGGTCACCACAAATAAAGGCATAAGGTATTCTCGCTCAAGCGGACTGAAGGATTTATTCGGCAGTTTTAAAGTATTTACGCAATACAATAAACTGAATAATGATAAAGGAAAACATCACAATCATGTCACCAAAAGCAGTGAATTCTCCCCAGTATTTTCCACCCATAAAGATATAGGCAAAGAAGCCGTGCAGGAAGGACATTAGCAGAAACATCCCGACCCAGGCATAGTTCAGTTTCATCCAGCCTTTGTCGCTTAAATTAAACACTGGTCCAAACAGACGCTGGATTAACGGCTTGCGATCTTTGCTGAACCATGGTGACAGCAGGAAGGCGCCAGCAAAGACCAGATTCAGCAAGACAGCTTTTAGGCGAATATAGAAGTCATCGCTCAGCATTAGGGTAATACCACCAAAAATCACGGTCATAAACAGCACAATCCACTGCTGTTTGTCCAAACGGAATTTTTGAGAGACAAATAATGCGCCATACACCACTAACATGGAAATGATCAGACCGGTGGTGGCTACAAGAATATTATTATTGTCGACACCCCCCGCAGAGCCGATCATTTGCAGCAAAGGATGGTGGGTATCTTTTGGATCTACAGTTTTATATAAATAAAAGAAAATAATGAGTGGCACAAAGTCTAAAAGTGCTTTCATGTTAGAGTATCTAAATCTGATCAAATAAATGTCATAGTATAGAGATGCACGGCGTAGATTTACATACACATAGCAATATTTCTGATGGAACTTTAAGTCCGCAGCAATTGATTGCAGCAGCAGCTGAACTGTCGATCCATACGCTGGCATTGACTGATCATGACAGCATGGATGGAATTGCACTGGCTCAGGAAGCAGCGAAAAATCACGGGATTAAGCTCATATCTGGCGTGGAAATTTCCAGCCAGTGGTCACGTCCGGCGACCAAAAAAAGCTATGCTGTGCATATTGTGGCCTTGAATATGCAAAATCCGGCGCCGATGGCGGCACTACTGGCCCAGCAAAAAAATATTCGTGCTGCGCGCTCCAAACAGATTTGCGAGCTGCTGATTCCGCTGATTGGTGAAGATATTTATGCCGATGTGATTGCCAAGGTAGATAATGTGCCGGATCGGGTGACCCGTACCCATATTGCCAAAACCCTGGTGGAAAAAGGCTATGTCAGCCGGCCGCAGCAGGCCTTTGATAAATACATTAAAGAAGGCAAAAAAGCCTATGTGAAATTTGAAGGCTTGGGCTTGGAGGAAACTATTCAGGTGATTCATGCCAGTGGCGGTTTTGCGGTGCTGGCGCATCCGACCCGTTATGATCTGTCGGCGACCAATATCCGTTACCTGATTGAAATTTTTGCCAAATTTGGTGGAGATGCCGTCGAGTTGCCGCCGGCGATTGATCCAAGTTCTACCCGGCAGATGGTGGACCGGATGATTGCCGAGCATGGCTTAAAAGTCTCGGTCGGTAGCGATTTTCATGGTGAAAATATGCCGTGGATGAAACTGGGCAATATTCCTAGCCTGAAACCGGGGCAGGTCGGAATTTGGGAAAGTTTTGTCAATCCATCACCGGCGCTGACTGCGTAAACGTATTTCAGCATCAAAAAAAACCTCAGCTGGGCTGAGGTTTTTTGCTTTAGAGCAGGTTATTGTCCTGTGCCTGAATTGGTGGTGGTGTCGGTTTCCCCAAAGTCGAGAGTAATTCGATTTCAATGGTGCGCACCATCGCATCTAAAGGCAAGTCATTACTTTGCGTACCAAATGGCTCTTCAATTTCCGAACTTAAGGCATCCAGTCCCAAGAAGGTATAAGCCAGAATCCCGACCAGCAGCGGTGTCGCCAGCCCTAACGTCGAGCCCAAGCTAAACGGCAGCATAAAGCAGAAAAAGTACACAGTACGGTTTAACAATACCGAATAGGCAAATGGCAGCGGGGTGGTGGCAATCCGGTCACAACCGGTTTGCACCAGGCTAAGCTCCATCACATGCTGGTTCATCTGACTGTAAATAATATCGGAAATTTCACCTTCTTTCAGGGCCTGCATCAGCTCCCATTGAATCAGGCTGAGGGTGTATTGTGGTGCATTGGCCTGTTGGTACAGCTGGGTTACGGCCTGCTGGCTCATGCCGCTGGTTTCTACCAGTTCGGTCGGATTGGCAGTTTGATGGCGCAGACGGTCACGCAACACATTGGCAAACACAATCACATGCTGAATCACCCGTTCCCGGCGGCCTTGGGCCAGCATCCGGCAGTCGCGGTCAAAATGGCGCGCATTGGCAATTAACATGCCCCACAGTTTGCGAGCTTCCCACCAGCGGTCATAACAGGCCGAATTTTTAAAGCCAAGGAAAATCGACAGCACCACCCCAATTAAGGTAAAGCCGATCAGGGGGAAATCAGAGAAGTGAAAATACCCGACATAGGACAGGCCGCCGACAATCGCCGACAGCAACATGACCACGCCCAAAGGTGGTAACACCTTCGGTAAGATGGTACCTCGCCAGGAAAATAACAGCCTAAATACGCTCGGTTGGTCACGTACAATCATGTCTGGGAATCAGCTTAAGTTTTTCATGATCTTCTGTGCTGGCCGGGTTTTTGTCAATATGTTGCGCTGCTTAAAATGTCGACTTGATGAGTTGATGTTCAGCAAAGGAAAAACTGCCTTCGGGAGCAATAATACAATGATCAATCAGGCGGATATCAACCAGCTGGCAGGCCTGCTGGATGCGCTGGGTCAATTGTAAATCGGCCGGTGAGGGCTGTGGCTGTCCCTGAGGATGATTATGACTGATCACCAGCGCCGTAGTGTTTTTCTGGATGGCAAAGCGTAGCAGCTGGTTGATCGAAATTTCACATGAATTGAGCGCGCCAAAAAACAGTTTCTTAAAACAGATTTTGCGCAGCTGCGCATCCAGGCACAATACTGCAAATACTTCCTGAGTTTCACCGAGCAGTTCAAAGCGTAAATAGTCCAGTAGCAGCCGGGAGGAGCTGAGTTCCAGTTTGTCCTGCTGCAAATGCTGGGCGGTATAGCGCCGGCCCAATTCCTTGACCGCCATCAGCTGGCTGTATTTACTTGGACCCATGCCATGAAACTGGCTTAAATCGGGCAGGGCGGCATCGAGTACCGCATTCAGGCTGCCAAAGGCCTGTAATAAATGACGGGCCAGTTCAACGGCAGAGTACTGCTGGGAGCCGGAGCGCAGGAAAATAGCCAGCAGTTCGGCATCGGAAAGACTGTGCGCGCCGTACTGGATCAGGCGTTCACGCGGACGCTCCTGTTCCGGCCAATGTTTAATACTGAAGTTCATTGTTATTAGACTTATTGGTGATGAATTGTTATGGATTTCGCCCAGACATGTCTTGGGAATGACAATATTTAATGCTATTGTGAGCCCCACTGCAACAGAAAGGTAAGCTGTTCGTGAGTTTTGATTTAAGTGTCATTCCTAATAAAAATATTATTGTGGGTATTACTGGCGGTATTGCCGCCTACAAAAGTGCCATTCTGGTTCGCCGTTTAAAGGACGCTGGCTTTAACGTCCGGGTGGTGATGACCGAAGGGGCACAAGCCTTTATTACACCGCTGACCTTTCAGGCGTTGTCGGGCAATCCGGTGCATACCCAGTTGCTGGACCCGGAAGCCGAGGCCGGCATGGGGCATATTGAACTGGCACGCTGGGCCGATCTGGTGCTGATTGCACCGGCCAGCTGTGACACCCTGGCCAAATTTGCCGCCGGTCTGGCAGATGACTTGTTATCGACTTTATATCTGGCCACCAGTGCCCCGGTCTGGGTGGCACCGGCCATGAATCAGCAGATGTGGGCGGCCAAAGCTACGCAGCGCAATCTGGCGACGCTGGTAGACGATGGCGTGCATGTGATTATGCCGGAATCCGGCTCACAAGCCTGTGGTGATGTCGGTCTGGGCCGTATGCCTGAGCCGGAAGAGCTAGCGCGTCAGGTCACCGATTATTTCCATAAAGCGCAGCGTGCGATTGCTGAAAAATTTGGCTTACTGGCCAGCAAGCATGTGGTGATTACCGCCGGGCCAACCCGTGAAGCGATTGATCCGGTACGTTATATTTCCAATCATAGTACCGGGAAAATGGGCTTTGCCCTGGCAGCAGCCTGCTATGCAGCTGGCGCCAAAGTTACGCTGATTGCCGGGCCAGTCAGTCTGGATACACCAAACGGGGTCCGCCGTATTAATGTCTCTTCAGCCGTGCAGATGCTGGACACCAGTATGCAGTTGCTGGATGAAGGTTGTGATGTGTTTATTGCCACCGCGGCGGTTGCCGATTATCGCGTGGCTGAAGTTGCAGAACACAAAATCAAAAAATCCGGAGATGAACTGGATATCGCCTTAATCAAGAATCCGGATATTGTGGCGACTATCGCGCAGCAGGACAAACGTCCGTTTATGGTCGGCTTTGCCGCTGAAACGCGCAATGTGGAAGAATATGCGGCCGGCAAACTGGTGGCGAAAAAGCTGGATATGATTGCCTGCAATGATGTGTCCCGTGCAGATATCGGCTTTGCCTCTGATGAAAATGCCATGACGGTGTTCTTTGCTGAAGGCTATCATCTGCCAAAACGCGATCTGGAAAAAGCCTCCAAGCAGGAAATTGCCCAGCAGCTGGTCGAAGCCATTCATGATGCCTTGCACCATGATCCGGCGCAGGATGAAGCCTTCTGATCTTGTCAGAACAAATAAAAAAGCCCTGCAAGTGCAGTAATGCCAGTCAGTTAAGAGATTGACTGGCTTTTTCTTGGGTATTTTTGAGGTTTTCCTTTTACAACCCTTGGATAACTCCTCACTCTTCTCTCAGGTATAACATACCGATTAGATTTCTCCATTAAACTTTCCAGATGTTTGGGTAGATTACCTGCAGAAGCCAAAGAGTCGAATCTGAGTAAATTAAGAAGGGCAATAGATGCAATATGAAAACTGATCCTCAACGGGCTTACTTTGGCACGTTGAGCCATATATTTCATTTGTCTTCTTAGAACATTATAAGCAATCAAGACACCCCATAATTCTTGATAAATTAAGTCTGGCTGTTTGCTCCTTAAGTGCTTACCTTCCTGTAAATTGCTTTTAATTTCTCGGTAACACATTTCAATTTCCCAACGCTGAGCATATAACTTTGCCAAGGCTATAAGTGGGTATGTCTTTGAATCTAATAATGAAGTAATGTAACGTCTGATTTTTCCTGCCTGCTCAACTTCAATTAAACGTGCTTCCCAGTAATCTCCTAATGCTGGATTAAGTTTTTTGGCTCTTGCTGATATTGGCATCCTGATATGAAAATCATGTGGGGAATTCCGTTTAATTATGTCATAACGTAAATTATCTTTAGCTCGCATCAGCCAATGACTTGATTCTCCACGTGTTTGCCAGCCTATTAAAAAATCAGCAGAGAAATAAGCTCGATCAAACAAAGTAATACTTTGTGCTGGAGGAGATAATTGATTTGCTAATGTGAGTTCACCTTGATCCATACTGCCTATTTGGGCATCTATGATTTCATGAGTATTGGTATTCACTAGACACGTGGCTCTAACTTGTGGGTAAGGTGCTACAGCAGTTTTACCTTTAGATGAGCCAAAATGATTAAAATTCTCCTTGGTCAGTGGCATAGACCAAACCACCCCGTCAACAGCACATACACTAAGACCTTGAAAGCTTGAATATTGTTGTTGTGATTCATCAAACCATGCTTGGCTGATTAAGGAGAATAAGGCAGCTAAGGGTTCTCGACCTAAACGTTGTCGAGCTTGGACAGCTGCACTAGGAACACAATAATCTGTTGTACCAAACACGAGGTTTAATTGCTCTACAACATAGCTGATGGGTTGATTGCGAAACAAGGCAAGCCCAATAACAAGCCAAACCACATGCTCAGCAGGTAATTTTCTCCTTCTGATTGATGCCTTACCTGTTTGATGCAGGCTTGTTTCAATCCAATTTAAATCAATAAGTTCACAAAAATGGTTGAGTGATGGGAGAGCATGTTCAAGAGTGGATTCTAAATGTTCAGATAAAGACATAAAAAAATGAGCGTATTTACATACACTCATTTTTACTACATTTTACTAATATTTGCTTAACTGACTGGCATTACTGCAAGTGCAGGGCTTTTTCGTGCTGGACTTAAATGCCTGAATACAATTAAGCCTGACCTTCTGCAGCAGCGACTTGTGCGCGTTGCATGTTGGCTTCAAATTCAGCATCAAAGTTGATTGGCGTTAACAGCAATTGCGGGAAGCTGCCTTTGGTAACCATATCATTCACTGCTTCACGCAAGAACGGGAACAGGATGTTCGGGCAGTAGGCACCTAGAATATACGGCAGACGTTCTTCTTCTACGCCATCAATCAGGAAAATACCTGCTTGAGTGACATCTACAATAAATGCTGTATCACCGGCATTGTTGGCTTGAACAACAACTTTTAAAGACACTTCAAAGTGGGTTGGATCAATCTTTTCTGCAGAAGACGACAGATTGATATTCAGTTCAGGCTGCCATTCTTTGGTAAATACTTGTGCCCCTGGAACTTCAAAAGAAATATCTTTTGTATAAATACGCTCTAATGCCAATTGTGGTTGAGCTTGTTGTTGTTCACTCATTATTTATTCCTTAAAAATATGAACAGAAAATTAATTGAAATTATGACGCCAGTAAGTCATCGAGTTTGCCTTCACGCTCAAGGGCGTAAAGTTGGTCGAAACCACCAATAAACTGCTCGTTAATGAAAATTTGTGGAACAGTACGATGGTTGGTGCGCTGCATCAGTTCAGTGCGGACTTCTGGTGCTTCGTTGGATAAATTGATTTCTTTATAGACAACGCCTTTACGCTCAAGAAGCTGTTTTGCACGTACGCAATATGGACATACAGTTGTTGAATAAATCGTTACTTCAGCCATTGCTAATCTCCTCAAGCGGATTATTTGCTTTTTACTAAAGGTAAGCCTTGTGCTTTCCAGTTACTGATCCCACCATCCAGACGATAGCTATCTGCGTGGCCTACCTGTTGCAGGGCAGTGCCGGCAATTTGACCTAAATTGCAGATAAACACCAATGGACGGTCAGCGGTTTTTAACTCTTCAATATGGCTTGAAATTTTGCTGTAAGGAATGTTGCGGCTGCCGCTGATATGGCCTTCACGGAAGTCTTTGGCATCACGTAAATCAATCAGCATGGCATTTTTGGCTTTCACCAGAATCCCTAAAGATTGTGGGGAAATTTTACGCCCGTTACGTTGGCCTTCCAAAATGAAGAATAAAACCACCAAAACTGCCAGTGTTCCAAACAAGAAGGGGTGATTCCCCATAAACTCGAACCAACGTTCCACAAGTCACCTAAATTACAATTTCAAAAATTGTCACAGAGTATAGCCTATAAATATGGTGATCAAAATCACCGCTTCAAGGGGCGGGCTGCAATTAAACTAATTTTTTTGCTGGGCTTCGTTGACTTCATCAATCAGACGCAAATAACTGTCGAGCCGGCGCGTTAAAATCTCACCTGCTGCTGCTGCCTGACGCAAGGCACATTGCTTTTCGTGCTTATGGGTACAGTTACGGAATTGACAGTGACCGAGCAGATTTTCAATTTCCGGAAAACCCTGCTGGATTTTTTCAGTCGTCAAATGCCACAGGCCAAATTCGCGGATGCCCGGTGAGTCAATGAGCGCCGAACCTTCACCAAACGGAATTAAGCGGGTGGAGGTGGTGGTATGCTGACCCAGGGCCGAGTTTTCTGAAATGATATTGGTTTTCTGCGCCGCTTCCGGCACGATGGCATTAATCAGGGTACTTTTACCCACGCCAGACTGACCGACAAAGGCCACAGTTTCATTTTTTAAACGGTTGGACAGTTCAGTCAGATCTGCATCAGACTGGGTCTGCATCACTTCATAACCCAAATCACGGTATTCTTGCAGTAAATCCAGAATCGGATCATTTTCGGTAAGTAGGTCGGATTTGTTCAGGATCAGCAGCGCCGGAATATTGGCATCGGCACAGGCCACCAGATAGCGGTCAATCAGACCCGGTGCCGGTTCTGGCAGCGGTGCAAACACAATCACAATCAATGAGATGTTGGCGGCTACCGGTTTGACTTTGTGGTAACGGTCCGGGCGCGTGAGCAAAGACTGGCGCGGATGAATCGCGCTAATAATGCCCAGACCGGTATTTGGATCGGCCTGCCATTTGACCCGGTCACCGGTAACCAGTAATTCCAGGTTGGTACGGGTATGACAGCGCCAGATGCTGCCCAGTTCAATCGGTTTCCAGAACGGTTCAGGTTCACCTTCGGCCACCACGGGTTTTTCAGGATGCTGCTCCGGCACGGAGAGGGCTTGTACTTCCAGCTGGCGTCCATAATGCTGCACCACCAGACCTTCCAGATCATTGGAGCTGTCTATATCTTCCTGCCGGGTTTGCTGCTGTTTCTGAATGCGGCGTTGTTGCTGTTCAGTCAGGCGACGCTTACGAATTAAAGCCATTCATATCCTAAAAAAACCATGAAATCTGGAGTGCAAAAATAGCATGAAGCACGGGCAGAATGACACCCAAGAACACAGAAATTTGCTACTATAGCCGTTTTTAAGACGAATAAGATTGCACATTTATGAGCAGCACGCCTGATACCCGCTTAATTTGGATTGACCTGGAAATGACAGGTTTAGATACCGATAATGATCAGATTATTGAAATTGCCACCATTGTGACAGACGATCATTTAAATATTCTGGCGGAAGGTCCGGTACTGGCCGTGCATCAATCAGATCGTATTTTAAATGCCATGGATGAATGGAACACGCGTCAGCATGGTCAGTCGGGGCTAATTGAGCGTGTACGTCGCAGTAAACTGAGCGCGCAGGATGCCGAGCAGCAAACTTTAGAGTTTCTGAAAAAATGGGTCAATCCAAAAACTTCGCCGATGTGCGGTAACTCGATCTGTCAGGACCGTCGCTTTTTACACCGGTTAATGCCGGAGCTGGAGCAGTTCTTCCATTACCGTAATCTGGATGTATCTTCTGTTAAAGAACTGGCCAAACGCTGGCGTCCGGAAATTATGAGCGGCTTAAAGAAAAATGCTTCTCACCTGGCCATGGATGACATCCGTGACTCGATTGCCGAGCTGAAATACTATCGTGAATATTTCTTTATTATGAATAAATAAGTATCTGCTCATCATCCATCTATTTGCACTGTGGGGACGAGCGTATCCACAGCGCTTAAGAAGAGGCTTTTGGCCTCTTTTTTTATCTCTATCGTTTTTCATTTGCTGTTATTCGGATGTGATCCAGAGATATTACCCGTTATAAAGATGTAATCTTTTTGGTGATTATTTAGACAGGATGCAGCTGCGCGCTTATGATAGGAGCAATGAGTATTTCAAAACCCATTTGCCGCAATGATCGGAGTACCTTAAATCATGCAAAGTAATAACCCGATCCTGACACGCGTTGAGGTGTCGAGTGATTATGCCCAGCCGATGAGCGTGCAGGGAGCAATCCAAAAATCTGTCCTGCTGACTTTAATTGCCGCCGTGGTGGGCATCGGCCTGTTTTTCTACAGTTTCCTGACAGCCAATCTTTCTATTGCCTATGCCGGCGCAATTGTCGGTGCCATTGGCGGACTGATTCTGGCTTTGGTGGCCACCTTTAAGCCAAATACAGCGCGCACGCTGGCCATTCCCTATGCGCTGTTTGAAGGGGCATTTCTGGGCGGGATTTCAGTGATCTTCCAGTTGCAGTTTCCGGGTGTGCCATTACAGGCCTTGCTGGCTACCTTTGTGACCACATTGGTGATGTTTGTGCTGTATCGTACTCGGGTAATTCGCGCCACTGAAAAATTTAAGGCGGTGGTGATGTCGGCCTCAATTGCGATTGCGATGGTGTTTGTGGTGCAAATCTTTCTGAGTCTGGCTTTGGGGTCGAGTATTCCTTATCTGTTTGAAAGCAACTGGCTTGGAATTGGCTTTGCAGCATTTGTGGCCGTGATTGCCTCTTTAAACTTGATTTTAGACTTTGATCTGATTGAAACCGGCGCGGCACAAGGCGCACCGAAAAGCATGGAATGGCTGAGTGCCATTGCCTTATTGGCTACCTTGGTCTGGATGTATTATTCCTTCCTGCGTTTGCTGGGCTTATTGCAAAGCAATGATTAACTTCCCGGCATTTATCGACATTAAAATCGCGCAACCTTTGCGCGATTTTTACTTTCTTCGGAGGAATTGAAAAAAAGGCGCATTATGCAATTTCCGAATTGGCTCAGAATTGGCATGATACTGCAAAATCAATATGAGTGAGATTCACATGGCACAAGGACTATTAGCGGGTAAACGCTTTTTAATCGCGGGTATTGCGAGTAAATTATCCATTGCATTTGGTGTTGCTCAGGCTTTACATCGTGAAGGTGCAGAGCTGGCTTTTACCTATCCGAATGAAAAATTGAAAAAACGTGTGGATGAATTTGCAGAACAGTTTGGTTCTAAAATTGTTCTTCCTTGTGATGTTGCGGTAGATGCTGAAATTGAACAGGTCTTTGTCGATCTTGCTCAACATTGGGATGGTTTGGATGGCGTGGTGCATTCAATTGGTTTCGCACCAGCCCATACCTTAGATGGTGACTTTACCGACGTGACCGACCGTGAAGGTTTTAAAATTGCGCATGACATCAGTGCCTACAGCTTTGTTGCGATGGCGCGTGCTGCCAAACCATTATTACAGGCACGTCAAGGCTGTTTATTAACCCTGACTTATCAGGGTTCTGAGCGTGTAATGCCAAACTACAATGTAATGGGTATGGCCAAAGCTTCGCTTGAAGCAGGGGTGCGTTATTTAGCCTCTAGCCTGGGTGCTGAAGGCATTCGTGTTAATGCCATTTCTGCCGGTCCAATACGCACACTGGCTGCATCAGGAATTAAATCATTCCGTAAGATGTTAGATGCCAATGAAAAAATTGCCCCATTAAAACGTAATGTCACCATTGAAGAAGTGGGTAATGCTGCATTATTCCTGTGCTCACCTTGGGCCAACGGGATTACCGGTGAAATTCTGTATGTAGATGCTGGCTTTAATACCGTGGGTATGAGCGCCGCCATGATGGACGCAGAATAAGTCGGAATGTTTCAACCTGCGCCGGCTTTTTATCGGATAGTTACATATTGATAAACAAGCGGCCGGGTTGAAGCGATGTTTTATGTGGTTATTTTGTATAAAATAGCCACACTTTTTTTAGCTATTTATTACAGAACAATGATGCCAAGCAATATATTTGCAGCACTAGAAAAATTAGGCCTCAGCCCACAAAAACGTGCCCTCCATATTCAATTTTCTCAGCCTGCCTTAAATACCGATGTTTTTTTACAGCGCATCGATGGTAAACACCAGCTTAATGACGGTTTACATGCCGAACTGATCTGTCTTTCGACCAACGCACAGATTCCGTTAAAACAGTTTATCGGCGCGCAGGTCGCCGTCGACCAGGTCACTGACCAGGGCCAGCTGTTTCGCAGCAGCGGTATTATCACCGCAGCCGCGCAAGGCCAAAGTGATGGCTCACTCACGCTCTATAAACTCACACTAGAAGATCCGACTGCACTCTGGCATAAACGCCGTAATAGCCGCGTGTTTATGAATAAAAGCGTGCGTGAGGTCAGCGAGATTCTATTTAAAGAATGGCAGAACAAAAGCCCACTCTTTGCCGCCAGCCTGACCCTGGACTTAACCGGACTGACCCAGGAACTGGATGTGCGTCCTTTTATCATGCAGTCCAATGAAACCGACTATGACTTTTTGACCCGGCTCTGGCGCAGTGAAGGCATCAACTGGCTGATTGATGAAGCCCAGTTGCAGGTCGTACATTCCAGCAGCCCGATACAGGCCCAGAAACTACGTCTGATTGATGACAACAGCCAGTACAGCGCCTTAAATCGTCGCAGTATCCGCTTTCATCGCTCCAGTGCCACCGAACAATTAGACAGCATCACCCAGTTGATTGCCCAGCGCAGCCTGCAACCGACCGCCGTACATCTGCAACGCTGGCAGTCAGATAGCCTGAGCCAGGAAGAAGGCGCCGGTTCTGTACAAAGCAAACACCAGCACAGCCACAATCAGGACAATGCCAGCTTAAGCCTGGAACAAGCCTGGCAGATCAGCCCGGCCTGGATGCAGGATTTAAATGGTGAAGACCAGGCCACAGCCTCTTCCAACAACCAGCTGGACAAGCTGAACCAGAACCTCAGTCACTACCACGACCTGCAATCCAAATACTTCAGCGCGCATTCCACCGTCCGTGATGCTCAGGTCGGCTACTGGTTTGAACTGAATGAACACCCGGAAATTGACCAGCACAGCGCAGCCGACAAAGAATTTCTAATTACCGGCAAACAGTTCTATAACCAGAACAACTTACCCAAAGACCTCAATCAGCAGATCAACCAGCTACTCAGTCAAAGCCACTGGCATAGCCATTTTAGCTTTCAACAAAAACAACACCCGGATGAACGTCAAGGCAATACCTTAACCTTACAACGTCGCAATATCCACACCGTACCGGAATACCATCCACTACAGCACCGCCCGGCAGCCCATCCGCAGCGTGCCCGGGTAGTCGGTCCTGCTGGCGAAAGCATCCATGTCGATGAATGGGGACGGATTAAAGTCCGTTTTCTGTTTACCCGCAGTGATGACCATCAGCATGATGGCGGTGCTGGCAGCAATGACAATGACACCGACTCTGCCTGGGTCGATGTACTGACGCCTTGGGCCGGAGAAGGCTACGGGGCACGTTTCCTGCCACGGATTAATGAAATTGTGGTGATCGACTTCTTTGACGGTAACATCGACCGGCCATTTGTCGTGGGGCGTCTACATGAAGCAGAACGCTCGCCAACCCAATTCGACCAACAAGGCCAACTACCCGACACCAAAAAACTCAGCGGGATCCGCTCACAGGAAATTGAGGGCAGTGGCTTTAACCAGCTGCGCTTTGATGATACTCCGAAGCAGATCTCTGCCCAGCTGCAAAGTAGTCATGGCGCAACACAACTAAATCTAGGGAACTTGAGCCATCCCAAAGCCAGCGCCGAAAGTGATGGCCGTGGTGAAGGTTTTGAACTGAGAACCGATCAGTGGGGTGCAGTACGTGCTGGAGAAGGCTTGCTGATTTCCACCCATCCACAGACACAAGCCGAAGGCAATCATCTCGATGCCAATGAGGCCAAGAGTCAGATTGAAGGCTCACTGAACAATGCCCAAGCCTTAAGTGAAGTGGCCAAAAACCAGCAGACCGATCCTTTAGAAGTTCTCGATAACTTAAAGAACTTCTTAGAGCAGATCGAACAGCAGGATGAAAATAAAGCTGCTGCTTTTAAACAGGCACTGATGATTCTTAGCGCACCAAACTCTATTGCCTTAAGTAGCCAGCAAGATGTACATCTCTCTGCTGATGGTCAGATCAGCCACAGTGCCGGAGAGAGTATTAACCTGAGTACGCAGCAATCCCTGATTGCCCATGCCAGCCAGAAACTGAGCCTGTTTGCAGCACAAGAGGGTGCACGCTTATATGCCGGTAAAGGCAAGGTTGAGATTCAGGCCCAAGGAGATGGCGCAGATCTGATTGCCAGAAAAGGGGTGCAGATTATTTCGACGGAAGATGCGGTTTATATTACCAGTCCAACCGAAATTAATCTGACCGCCGGTGGTTCACAAATCAAGATTAATGGCTCTGGGATTTTTCCGACCACAGGCGGAAAATTCGAGGTAAAGGCGGGGCAGCATTTGTTTAAGAGTGGTGAAAATGTTCATGCAACCATTCCTTTAATGCCTAAATTGGGATTACACAAAATACAATTTGAATTGCGAGATACTGAAACACAAGCGTTGTTGCCTTTCACTTCTTACATGTTAATGAATGATCAAGGGCATGTAAGCTATGGAAAAACAGATGCGAATAGTTTAACTCAGGCATTTGTCACTGATAAGCAAGAGAATTACTATCTACATGCAATCAATGACAAAATAAAGAAATTGGATAACTAAGATGGCAAAGTATCCTCAACCTAAGCTTGCACAAGCTGTATTAAAGAATGTGCCAAAACATATTGCTTTGCCACGTTTGAAATATGTGATTACAGCAAAAACATCTGAAGCTAAATCTACCTATGTATCTAAACTGACACCTTTTAATAAGTTTATGAAAACCCATAAAATTGAGGTGAATTATGATACTGCAGTAGTTCAAGTTGATATTTTCTTAGACGATAAATGGTATCAAGGCGCAATCCTTCCACATTTAGCACAATCTGAAAGCGGAAAGTTTACAGAGATCAAGTTTAAATACCATCAAGCGCAAAGTTCCCCGATAGAAGAAAATAAAATCCAAAAAGTTTATATAAAAGAAGGTATGGAAGTTGGTTGGTTGTTGATTCGAGAAGATGAGACTGTCGATGCATTGTTAAAACGTATCTATGCATACCCTCCTACGGCAAAAGAATTTTCTATTTTTAAAAATAATAATGCCCATTTGCCAGGGTTATCAACCAATGGACCAATGACTGTGCTTAAGCCGTGTCAGGTGGTCATTTTATCAAATAAATATGGTAATGATCTTAAGCTGAGTGAATATAAGCGGTTAGCGAGCAGCGTCGAAGAAAAATTGAAGCTATTGAGCAAGTCCTCAAATTTTGATGCAGCATTTTTTGCTGCAAATTATGAACTTTTGTACGATTATTGGTCACATGCTACTGAAATGGCATTAGCCAATGTAAGTGACCAAAAGAAAGTCGTTACAGTTGATGAGTTTAGGAAGGAATACTGTCAAGGTGATGATGATCTATTAGATCAAGTTGAAGAAAGAACGGGGCAAATTGTAGATAGCGCTGAACAAAAAAGCGAGCGAGATAGGAAGCTTAAAAAGAATGAGCTTCTAGTCATGAAAGAAACATCACTAGAAAAAGTGATAAAAAGCAATGATGCGATTATGGCTGTTTATCAAAGTGAACAGCTAATGAAATCTAAATATGCGAACCCAAAGCATTTTTCAGATTTTAAGAAAAAATATGCCTCACTTTATAGCCAGTTGGGTACAGCACTCAAAGATATGCATATTGTAGAGCCTCAGACTCAAATCCCTTTAATGAGAAAGTATATGAAAACGGACTCTCTTATACGCTCAGATGCTGTAAGAGGTGGTTTGAAGCATTACGATAAAATGATCGTCGATTTAGGGAAAATCAGTATCGGTTTAAGAATGGGTAAGCAATTGGTTGTCGGTTTAGGTGCTGCGATTTTCTTTAAAAATACAATGGATGCCTATAACACGGGTGATATGGAGCTTACAAAGAAAGTGGCTATGATTGAAGGCAGTAAGATTGCTGGTGGTATTATGGGAGGAGCTGCTGGTAACTTTGGAGGAAAAGTGGCCGCAAGGGGGATAATTTATATTATTGGTGCTGTGGCAGGAGCAGCTGGATATACAATTTCCCTACCTGTTTCCTTGACTATTACAGCTGTTGTTATTGGTGCAGGTGTGATTGGTGGTGGTAAATATGGTGCAGATTTTGCTGAGGATGAACTCAAAAAAAGGACAGGGGTATGTTAATGGAAGGTCAATTAGTTGATTTTTATGGTAGCGTTTTAATTAGCTTACTTGTTATTGGCTTAATGCTACTTTTATATACATATATATATAACCTGTTATTTATAAAAAAAAATAGTAAAGAACTTTCTGAAAAAATATATGGCATTGAAGAGTATTTAGATGAGGTGGGAATCTCTTTTGAAAAGGTACTACAACTTAATTTTATATTCTCTATGATGTGGTTTTCATATTTTATAACATACAGACGTTATGAAAAGATGCCGTATTTTGCAAAACGTGGAGAAAAGAGTCCTAGCTTGTATCCAAATCTGTATCAGGATAATGTTATTTATTTATGTGAAAAATTTAAAAAACAAATTATTATAATTGAGATATTATCTTTGTTTGTTTTTATTTTTGGAATCGCATTTTTTTTCTATGAGTCTATTGCTGATTTTCTAATATATTTAGGTTTTTAATAGGTTTTGTTGCACAAAGATTTGAAATGCAAAGCGCCCCTAATTGAGCCAAATTTAAGGCGTAACTTGGGTAAGTGGTCGACCTAATTCCGTAAACCTGTTGAGGACTGCTACACGTGCATGAATTTCATTCACCTGACTAGGAAAGCTTCTTGCCATTAATTTATCGCCTAATAATTTAATGCAATGCATCTTGGTTTCCACCAAACTTCGTCGATGATAGCCTGACCATTTTTTCCATAGTCTCCTGCCTAAGCGTTTAACTGTTCGAAGTAATTCATTTCGTTCTAGCGAGCTGATCTTTGTATCTTTCCATGGTTTCGCATTTTTTCTAGGTGGAATCACCGCATGCGCTTGCCGATCTGCAATGACCTGACGGCATTGCTTGGTGTCATAAGCTCCATCGGTATAAACAGAGTTAATCTGCTCATCTTGTGGAATCTGATTAAGTAAATCACCAAGCACCTGTGAATCACTGATATTATTGGTTGTAAGCTGAACTGCTCGTATTTGTAGGGTTTTAGCATCTATACCAATATGAAGTTTACGCCATTGGCGACGATATTCAGGTCCATGTTTCTTGCGTTTCCATTCGCCCTCACCTAGAAACTTCATGCCTGTAGAGTCCATGAGTAGATGCAGCCCATCGCTACTTTTTTGGTAGCTGATTACAATATCAATATGCTTTTGTCTTCTACAAAGCGTGGTGTAATCTGGAGCTATCCAATTTAATCCGCAAAGTTTAATCAGACTTTGCACAAAGCCAGTGACCATACGTAAAGACAGACGGAATAAGGATTTAATCATTAAGCAGCATTGGATGGCTGCGTCGGAGTAGGTTTGATTTCGCCCTTGTTTGCCTTTTGATGGAGCATACCATTGCGTAGCAGTATCAAACCAAATGGCAATATTTCCGCGACTCATGAGTGCTCGGTTATATGCGGGCCAATTGGTTGTGCGGTAGATTTTGTGTGTAGGCTTCTTCATTTGAAAATTATATCGCTGAAAAAGCCTTTACAGATAGGTTTGTGCAACAAAGCCTTCTATAAAATTTAAGGCAACTGCTGAATCGGACTCCCACCCAGCGCTTGTAACAAGGTCACATAAGCATTGTATTGGCTCTGACGGGTTTGCACCAAAGATAGACGGGCATTACGCGTGGTTTCCTGTGCATCTAACAGATTTTTTAATGCCACTGCGCCGTTACGATAACGAACTTCAGTCAACCGTTCAGACTTTTCCGCCAGTTCAACATTACGTGCCTGCAAGGCAAGCTGCTTATCCAGCTCATTACGTGCCGATAATGCATTTTCCACATCTGCAAAGGCGGCATATAGGGTCTGGCGATACTGCAAAATCGCTTTTTCATATTCCAGTTCGTTGACCTGTAAATCGCGTTTCATGTCATTCCATTGTAAAAATGGCAGACTTAAACCTGCACCCAAGGTCAAGGCCGGATTTTGCAATGCACTGCTTAGTGAGGTAGAGGCACCCACACCAGTCGATAGCACACCAGTCAAACTGATCGATGGATAATAGCTGGCCCGATTGGCATCTTTATTGGCCAGGGCTTTACGCAGGCGTAACTCGGCAGCCTGTAAGTCCGGACGACGCGCCAATAATTCTGCAGGTAAACCGGCACTAATCTCCGGCAGCGCCGTGCGTGGTAAACGCGGCGGTTCCTGAATATTCAGCTGCTGCACCGGCATGTTTAATAAAACCGCCAAGGCTGTCCGGGTTTCTACACGCTGCTGCTCAATCTGGCTTAAGGTTGATTTCTGGTTTTGTACCGACTGTTCTGCCTGGGTTACATCCAGACCCGATACCGCGCCAGCCCGATACTGTACTTGTACCAGTTCATAGGTTTTTTGTGCGGTCGCCAGGTTTTGCTGGACCACCTGATAACGTTCATTTAAATAGCCCAGCTGCCAATACAGCTCTGCTGCTGTACCAATCAAACTCTGTGCTGTGGCCTGTAAATCCTGCTCGGTGGCTAAGGCTTCCCAGCGCGCAGCTTCGGTCTGGTTGGCCAGTTTGCCAAATAAATCCAGTTCATAACTCAAGCGTGGATAGCCCAGAGAAATTCCGGTCGAGGCATTACCATCGCCATCCAGACTAAAACGGTGCCCGGTTGAAATGCTGGCATCTCCAATCCGGATCCCTTGCTGGCTTTGAGACTGTCCCGCCTGTAGACGAGCCTGTTGCAGGTTAATCCCCGCAACTGCCAGATCGCTATTGCGCGTCAAGGTTTGTTCAACCAGGGCATTCAGCTGGGCATCCTTAAACAGCGTCCACCACTGATCGGCCTGAACCTGGGCATGCACCTGCTGGCTAACCGCTTTACTGTTCTGGAAACTGCCCGGAATAGTCACAGCGGGTGCCTGATATGGGGTTTTCACCACCGCCGCACAGCCGACCAGGCTGCTGCTCAATAGCAAGGCGGTTGCAAGCTTACTGAAATTCAATTGCATGAAAGTATCCTTATTCTCGAGACAGGGCATCGACGGGGTTTAAACGGGCAGCGTTACGGGCAGGAATAAAGCCAAACACAATCCCGATCAGGCTGGAACAGATAAAGGCCGCCACAATGGAGGTGGTCGAGTAGGCCATTTGGAAAGTCCCGCCGGCGAACTGGGTAATCAGTTGTCCAATCCCTAAAGATAAGAGCACCCCGAGAATACCACCTAAAATACAGACCAGTACGGCTTCAATCAGGAACTGCTGCAAGATGTCACTTTGTCGGGCACCCACCGCCATACGAACGCCGATTTCCTGCGTCCGCTCTGTAACCGATACCAGCATGATGTTCATCACCCCGATACCACCCACCACCAGAGAAATCACGGCAATGGCTGAAATTAGCAGGGTCATCGTCGCAGTGGTCTGCTGGATGGTTTCCCGAATACTGTCGGCATTCTGGGTAAAGACATCCTGCGCACCGTGGCGTTGGACCAGCAGGCTTAAAATTGCATTTTCTGCGGTGGCACTTGGATATTCATCTTTAATCCGGACAATGATGCTGCGCACATGCGATTGCCCCAGCATCCGGCTTAAAACGGTGGAGTAGGGCAGATAGACATTCAGGCTATCCGCATTACCGCCCATGCCTTGCTGGGCATCGACCACCCCAATAATGCGGCTCGGTACGCTCCCCAGTAAAATCACCTGACCTACCGGGTTAGAGCCGTCACTAAAGAAAGTCTTTTGGGTGTTGGTATCAATCACCACGTCTTGGGCTTGAGTGCGGACACTGCTCCGGTCAAAAGGTTGACCGCTGTTAAAATCCAGACCACGTACATAGAAGAAGTCTTCACTCACACCATTCACGGTGGTCGAGGCTTCAATTTCCTTAAAGCGTCCGGTCACGCTGGTATTCACCGACGGGCTGACCCCATCGACATAGGGCTGTTCCGCCAGCGCATCGGCATCTGCGGGAATCAGGGTTCTGACCTGAGAGGAACGTGAATTGTCCCCGAAGCCCCGGCCCTGATACACGGTAATGGTATTGGTACCCAGACTGCTGATGTTTTCCAGAATCTGTTTTTGTGAACCATTGCCGAGTGCCACCACTGAAACCACCGAGGCAATCCCGATAATAATCCCGAGCATGGTCAGAAAGGTTCGCATCCGGTGTGCATTCATGGCCAGTAAGGCCATACGGAAGGCTTCTCCCAGACGGTCCACCGCGGAGCGCCAGGACGAAATTTTCTTTTGCGTATTGCGCTGCAGTTGCTGTTTTTCTAGGGGGGCATCTTCAGTTTCTGGCGTATTCGGCTGATCGGAAATAATATTCCCGTCACTGATTTCAATAATCCGGCTGGCACTTTTGGCGACATTGTGGTCATGGGTGACCAGAATAATAGTATGACCCTGGGCATTCAGCTCGCGCAGAATCCGCATTACCTCAATGCCGCTGTTTTTGTCCAGCGCACCGGTCGGTTCATCGGCTAGAATCACATCGCCGCCATTCATTAGCGCACGCGCAATCGAAACACGCTGTTGCTGACCACCAGAAAGCTGGCTTGGACGGTTCTGGGTTTTCTCGCCCAGACCCAAATCGGTCAGCAGTTTTTCTGCACGCTGATGACGTTCATCGGCATCGGCACCGGCATAAATCGCCGGGACTTCAACGTTTCCCGCTGCGGTTAAATCGCCCAGCAGATGATAGCGCTGGAAAATAAAACCAAAATATTCACGGCGTAACTGGGCCAGTTCATCGGGTTCCAGTTCACGGGTTTCGCGGCCATTGACGCGGTAGCTGCCCGAGGTTGGTTTATCCAGACAGCCTAAAATATTCATCAGGGTCGATTTGCCCGAACCGGACTGGCCGACAATCGCGACCAGTTCGCCGGGGTAAATCGCCAGATCGACACCCTTGAGAATCTGCACCGTTGATTCACCTGCCGGGAATTCACGAGTCAGATTCTTGACCTCGAGTAGAGGTTGCTGTTGTTGACTCATGCTTACATTCTCATTGGGCCGGAAGGACCACCACGGTTGCTACGTTTGGCGCCATCGTTTGAAGTATCTGAACCATCGGCAATAATGACCTGATCACCTTCTTTCAAACCTTTGATGATTTCAACGCTAACCCGGTTATTTAAGCCGGTCAGGACCTGTTGCGGTTTGGCGCTGCCATCGGCCTGTAAGACACGTACCATTGCCAGTGTAGCTTTGCCTTGATCAATCAGGGCACGTTCCTGTTCGGTCAGGGTTAAGCGCGCAGGACGGTCACCGGCCGGGCGTTGACCACGAGCTTCAGATGCACCGCGTTCAGCCGGCGCCTGATCTGCACCCGGGGCACGGCTACGCTGTGGACGGTTAGAGGCCTGAATGGCTGCCGCTGGAATCATCAGGACATTTTTCGCTTCATCCAGCACAATTGACACCTGTGCGGTCATGTCAATACGCAACTTGCCATCTTCATTCGGAACATCAAACAGGGCGTTGTAATACACCGCAGAGCTTGAAGTGGATGAACTGTTATTGGTCTCGGTATTGATTGAATTTGGTGCCGGTTCAACCTGACGCAAGGTGGCGTAGTGTTTTTTCTCACTGTTGCCCAAGGTGGTGAAGTACACACGCTGGCCTTCTTCCACTTTCATAACGTCGGCTTCAGAAATCTCCGATTTTACGGTCATGGTGTCGAGCTTGGCCAGTTTGACAATAGTCGGCGCACTCTGGTTGGCGTTTACAGTCTGACCTTCTTCCGTAACAATCGCCACGACCGTACCATCCATGGGTGCAACAATACGGGTATAGCCTAAATCTTCACGTGTGGTGGCTAAGGTTAAGCGGGACTGTTCAATCTGGGCATTAATGGCAGCAATATCGGCCTGTGCGGTTTTGTAGCTGGCCAGTGCGGCTTCCAGTTCTGCACGTGAGGTCGCATCCTGGTCATACATGGCCTGTTGTCGGCGATATTCAGCTTCGACTTTGGCAAGATTGGCCTGACGCACCGCCAGTTGGGCCTGCTGGTTTTTAATGCTGGCTTCTGCGGTTTTTAATTCGTTTTCCTGACGTACCGAATCAATCTGGGCAATCAGCTGGCCCTGTTTGACCTGATCGCCGAGTTCGACATACATTTTTCTGACCTGTCCCGACACCTGGGCGCCGACACTGACCATTTTGGTGGCTTCAAGGACACCGGTGGCCAGTACTGAATTTTCAATATCGCCACGACTGACGGCAGCGGTAATGTACTGTGGCTGTTCCTGTTTAGGTTTTAAAAAGAACCAGGCTGCAGCAATAAGTGCCACAATGGCCAGCGCAGCAAGCGCGAGTTTGGTTGGTTTTATTTTAGGCATGATCATCGAAACAGGTAAAAAGAATTAAACGGAATTATAAAAGCGAATTAAGGATAAAGCGTGAATTTTTTAAAGAAATTGCAAATGAGAATTATTATCTGGTTTTAAGGTAATTAAAGTGCTTTTTAATTGCACCACATGGTGACATAAATTTGCCCTAATTTAGGTCAACTTACCCCTGCACTATTTTAGTTCATCTCTATGATATTTTTATGAATTTTAATGAAAATTGAACTAAAAATACAACTATGGTCTAAGAGGATTGAAAAACCTTATTTTCTATATGGATTTAAAAATTAAAAGCAGCTAGTATCTAATTCCATAAAATAATTATGGCTTTAATCATTAGGATAATACGGCATCGGGATGATGCGATAAAACACGACTTTAATCAAAAAATCTGAGGGGTAAATCATGGAATGGAGTGAGAAGTTTAATATTGGAATTGATGTGATTGACAATCAGCATCGCCAAATTTTGGACTATATTAATGCGCTAGAAAAAATTCGGGCCACGGGTGCGCGTGAACAAATTAAAGAAGTTTTAGACGATTTGATTGATTACACACAATCGCATTTTAGTTTTGAAGAAAACTTATTGGCGCAGGTGAATTATCAATATTTACCATCGCATCGCGGTATTCATGAATTGTTTGTAAAACGTCTGAATGATTGCCGTCAGCGTTTTGCCAATGGTGAATCGGTAGAAAATGATTTGTATCGTTTATTGTCTAAATGGTTGATTAACCATATTCAGCATGATGATCAGGACTATGTCGATGCTGTGCGTGACAATATGCTGCATTATTTGCGTTCGCAAGAACAAAAGAAAGGTAAAAGCTGGTTTGCGCGTTTCTTTAGCTAGGTTTGAATTTTCATCAACCGTCTAAATTAAGAATTTAACTTAAGCTATTAGGCAGGTGATGTCGCAAACAGGGTTTTACCGCACAATTCAGTAATCGCTTGAAGCACCAGATGTTCAGGGTTTTCTTTGGACATCCCTTTAATTGCAGCATCAATGCGTAATAATAAAGCTGGCCAGTACAAAAAACAGTTTGGGTTTAAACGCCGTAAGGCCTGTTGATAAACACTGACTTTGTTTTTCCAAATCCCGAGCTGCAGGGCATTCTGCGGTTGTTCGAATAGTTGCATCAGAAGCCGCATTTCCTTGCTGATGCTCCATAAAATCAGGCTCATCGGCTCGCCAGAGGCAGTCAGATACTGAAAAATCTTGATAGATTGAGCCAGATTTCCGGCTAAAAGGGCATCGCTTAAATCATAAGTGGTATAGCGTGACTGGTCTTGCAGGCAGGCATATAAATGCTCAATCTGAATCTGTTCAAGGTCCGGAAATGTATCGCGCACCCGCATCAAGCTATTTTTGGCCGCCAGCAAGTTGTGTTCATGATGCTGTTCCAGCCATTGCCAGGCATCATTGGCCAGTTGAATCCCGAGTTTCTGCGCTTCAACTGCTAAAATCTGCTGACGATCGCGTGGGTAATTTGCCGTTAAGGCGACGCAAACGCCATTGGCCTCCACCGTCTGGAAAAAGCTTGACTTGAGGCTGCTGGCATCCTGCTTGGGCATGACCACCAGCAGCAGGTTATTGCTGTCTTGTTGTAAATAGCTTTTCAGCAGTTTTAAGCTGCTGGCATCGGGCTTGATGTTGCCATGCACTTCAACTGCCAGTTGGGTGGAAAATAAAGACAGGCTGTTTAAGGCATTAAAGACATTTTTCCAGTCACTGACGCTGCTAATGTCATAGCGCTGACGTTCAATGTCCTGCTTCTGCCAGCTTTGGCGAAAAGCATCAATCAGGTTTTGTTCTAGTAGTGGTTCCTGACCATGCAGCACCCAGGCTCCCCGGGCATCATCAATCCGTTTCAGGGCCTGTAAGTAATCCAGTTTCATGGTGCAGCAGTTTGGCTGGTCGATGCGGCAGGTAAGCGGTTTGATGAAATCTGACGTACGATTTGCTGAGCCACGTCATCAATGATCACATCACGCAGGAATTTCTGTTCCTGATCATCGGTGTTCACTGTTGCGACATCATATTGATAGCTTCGGGTGGCGACTACGGTACGCGGTTCAGTTACCGGATTGCCTTGTGCATCTTCAATACGGAAAGTCACATTTAAACGCAGCATGGTTTCGACCAGCTTGCCATTTAATTCCAGACGGCGCGGGCTATAGTCGAGTACCCGCAGCAGATAGGCATCATTGCTATTGCTGAGCTGGACACCGGCGGCACCCAAATAAATCGACAGTTTTTCCTGTAATTCTTCCGCTTGGGCAGGCAGCGCCAGACGCATTTTCGAATAGGCCACCGGGGCGACGGTTGGGTTGGTGCCTTTCAGATGAAAACCACAACCGACCAGGCTAGTAGCTAAACCGCATGTAAGTACAATAGCTGCGACACGTTTGCCCAAATGCATGTGTTGTCCTCTGTGTTGGCCTGAATCAAGCGAAAAATAAAATGAGATTTTGATTGTATGTGCAAAGCCCGTTGACTGGCAACGGGCTTTGTGTTTTTTAAGCCTCCCTTTGGTAAAGGGAGGTTTGGAGGGATTCGTCCTTAAAGGTCCCCCTCTTGTGCCATATATGGCTCACCTTTTACAAAGGGGGACTTCCACGGTCCATATTATAAAAAATGGGTTCTCCTCCCTTTTTTAAAGGGTGAGAAGCATTGCTTCGCAAGGGAGGGATTGTTCCTTTATATTCCCTTCTCCCTTTGGGAGAAGGTTAGGATGAGGGTGCTTTTAATATTTCACCTCTCCCTAACCCTCTCCTGAGAGGAGAGGGAACCTAAGGAATTAAACCACCAAATTCACTAACTTATTCGGCACCACAATTTCTTTCTTGGTTGGGCCAGTCAAGAATTGTTGCACTTCAGGCAATGCTTTCGCTTGTGCCAAAATGTCATCTTTCGATGCATCCACAGACACTTCAAGTTTGCCACGAAGTTTACCGTTCACCTGAACCACGATGGTTTGTGTATTACGAGTCAATGCAGATTCATCCACAGTCGGGAATTGAGCAGAGGTTAACTCAATGCCAAACTGAGCCAATAAAGTCTGGCTTAAGTGTGGTGCAAATGGTGCCAGCAAAGTCAGAAGTGTGGTGATGGATTCACGAGCCACAGCCACGTCATTGTCATCTTTCGCTTCAAACTTGTTGTTCGCGTTTAGAAGTTCCATCATCGCTGCAATGGCAGTGTTAAATGCATGACGACGTTCGATGTCATCACCCACTTTTTGGATGGTTTCATGCGTTTTACGACGTAAGTCTTGTGCAGCAGTCGAAAGTGCAGCTTTGTCGATGTTTGAAGCAGTGTTACCTTGTTCAAGGAAACCTGTCGCTAAACGCCATACACGTTTCAAGAAGCGGTTTGCACCTTCAACACCAGCATCCGACCATTCTAAAGATTGATCAGGAGGGGCTGCAAACATCATGAACACACGTGCAGTATCTGCGCCGTATTGGTCAATAATCGCTTGTGGGTCGATCCCGTTGTTTTTCGATTTCGACATTTTTTCTTGGCCGCCAACAATGACGTCTTGACCATCACCTTTGTATTTCGCAGACGTGATACGACCTTTTTCGTCTTTTTCAAGTTCGATGTCGGCAGGGTTGAACCACGTTTTCTTACCTGATTCCGCTTCACGGTAATAAGTATCGGCAAGTACCATACCTTGTGTTAACAAGTTGGTGAATGGTTCGTTGCCTTGTACCACGCCTTCGTCACGCATCAATTTGTGGAAGAAACGTGCATATAACAAGTGCAGAATCGCGTGTTCCACACCACCGATGTATTGGTTCACAGGCAACCAGGTTTGACCCGCTTCAGGTTTCACCATGCCATCTGTAAAGTCTGGAGATGCATAACGTGCGTAGTACCAAGAAGACTCTACGAAGGTATCCAATGTATCGGTTTCACGACGTGCGTCGCCACCACAGCATGGGCAAGTGGTTTCATAGAATTCAGGCATTTTGTTCAATGGGTTACCTGAACCGTCTGGCACAACGTCCGTTGGAAGCACAACAGGCAGTTGTTCTTCAGGTACTGGCACTTGACCACACGTGTCACAGTTAATCATTGGAATTGGACAACCCCAGTAACGCTGACGAGAAACACCCCAGTCACGTAAACGGAATTGAACTTTGACATTGGCAAGGCCTTGTGGTTCAAGTTTTGCCAAGAATGCATCGAAAGCACCTTGGAAGTCTAAACCGTCAAATTCACCTGAATTGACCAATTTACCTTCTTTAGAGCCGTACCATTCTTGCCACTGAGTTGCATCAAAGTCTGCATCATCAGCGCCTTTGGCATCAATCACTTGCTTAATCGTTAAGCCGTATTTGTTGGCAAATTCGAAGTCACGTTCATCGTGTGAAGGCACTGCCATCACCGCACCTGAACCGTATGACATCAGCACGTAGTTTGCGATCCAAACAGGAACTTCTTCACCAGTCACAGGGTGTTTTACAGAAAGACCTGTTGCCATGCCTTTCTTCTCAGCAGTCGCAAGATCAGCTTCTGCAACTGAACCCATACGGCATTCTTCGATAAATGCAGCAAGTTCAGGGTTGTTTTCAGCTGCTTTAAGCGCCATTGGGTGCTCTGCTGCAACTGCAACATACGTCACGCCCATTAAGGTGTCAGCACGTGTTGTGAAGACTGTTAAACCATCTGCATACACGTCAGGATTTGCTGAAGGGAAGGTAATTTCCATACCCTGTGAGCGACCAATCCAGTTACGTTGCATGGTTAATACTTGTTGTGGCCAACCGTCTTTCAGCGTGTCTAGGTCGTCCAGTAATTCTTGCGCATAGTCAGTAATGCGGAAGTAGTACATTGGAATATCACGTTTTTCAACCAATGCACCTGAACGCCAGCCACGACCATTTTCAACCTGTTCGTTGGCAAGTACGGTTTGATCCACTGGATCCCAGTTCACCGTTGAAAGTTTACGGTAGATCAGACCTTTTTTATAAAGCTGAACAAATAACCATTGTTCCCAGCGATAGTATTCTGGTGTACAGGTTGCAAATTCACGATCCCAGTCAATCGATAGACCAAGTTTTTTCAACTGATTACGCATGTAATCAATGTTTTCAAAAGTCCATTTTGCTGGTGCAACCTGGTGTGCAATGGCTGCGTTTTCAGCAGGCAGACCGAAGGCATCCCAACCCATTGGTTGCAGTACGGTTTCGCCTTTTAAACGGTGGAAACGGCTGATCACGTCACCAATCGTATAGTTACGCACATGACCCATATGCAGTTTGCCACTTGGGTAAGGGAACATCGAGAGGATATAACGACGTGGACCTTCTACAGTGTCGGCAACTTTAAAGGCTTTGCGAGTTTCCCAGTCGCTTTGGACTTGAGGTTCAATCGCACTGGCTTGATATTCAGGGTCAATATGAGTAGTCATAAACGGATTAATGAATTACGGTTAAAAGTTTGTTGCACAGCATAGCGCAAAATGTAGCGAAAAGTGAATTTTGCGCGGCGGTTTCTGCTGGAAAAATTTAACTGATCGGGCCAGAGCAAGCAGAAACTTAAAAAACTTGCGGATTGGCACGTTCCTGTTGGGCTTGCTGCAGGGCAGCATTGGCTTCATGTTGCTGTGAATCCATCTCGGGAGCGGTTGCTGGCGTGTTCGCTGTCTGTGCTGTGGTTGGACTGTGCGTATTATTCGCTGCCGCCGTTTGCGCTGAAGTCGTTGGGGCAGAGTTGCGCCAGCCGTAAGTATCGACTTTGCCGTGTTTCTTGGCATTTTTCGGTGGCGGGGTGGTGGTGTAATGGGTTGAACCATTGGCATCGACCCATTTGTAGTACTGTTTGGCCATCACATTGGCGCTGGCCAGTGCGACTACTGAACATAATCCCCAAGTTAAAATAGAGCGATTCATCTTGTTATCCTCATGCTGTATTCAGCTGATCAATCTGCGCGTTTATCTTAGCAATAATTGGCGCCAAAGTTGATTAATTTTTAGGCTGGAAGATGAAAAATAACTGCATGAATCTGCGCCTGAATATCCTCGGCTGTTGTATCTGAAATAACCATTTTACTGCTGCAGAATGATCCATTTTGATGGGTGAATTATAAATAAACGATTTTTTATTTAATAAAATTCATTCATTTTTTTTATGTATTTTATATTTAAAATTTATGTGAAATAAAGGCAAGCACATGAAATATCATGTTTTATAACGGAAATTTAAATTTTTCTATGTAATGCTTGAAAACCAGATATGTTTAAAAAACAGGCACACAGCCAAGTTTAGGAAAAAAGCCAATTTTTAAACTTGACTTTAGGGGACGAAACTACAAAAATGCTGTCTTTAGTTTTATATGCCTTAGATCGATCACCCTTCGAATAAGTGTCATGTCATGCAATGGGCAACTTCTCTAGCCGAGAAGCTGAACAAAGCTGTGAAACGTGTTTATCCCAACATGTTTTTAGATCTCATATTGCTCAATCAGCAATCAGATCACAAATTTTTCCTATTGCGATGAAAACTATGAAATATGTGTGCTATAACAGTGCAACAATGAATTAATGAAACGCTGCAAATGCCTCCCATTTCGCAGTGATTAAGATTAGGGTGAATCACGTTGGAACTTTTATCTGGTGGTGAAATGCTCGTTCGTGCATTAGCGGACGAAGGCGTTGAACATGTATTTGGATACCCAGGCGGCGCCGTTTTACACATTTACGACGCGTTCTTTCAACAAGACAAAATCAATCATTACCTTGTGCGCCATGAACAGGCAGCAGGCCATATGGCTGATGCTTACTCGCGCGTAACCGGTAAGACCGGTGTGGTGCTGGTGACTTCAGGTCCAGGTGCAACCAACACCGTTACCCCAATTGCAACAGCCTATATGGACTCCATTCCAATGGTGATTCTGTCAGGTCAGGTTGCTTCTCATTTAATTGGTGAAGATGCGTTCCAGGAAACCGATATGGTGGGGATTTCCCGACCAATCGTAAAACACAGTTTCCAGGTGCGTCATGCCAGCGAAATTCCATCAATTATTAAAAAAGCATTCTATATCGCGTCATCTGGCCGTCCTGGTCCGGTTGTGGTTGATATTCCAAAAGATGCGACCAATCCGGCAGAAAAATTTGCCTACGAATATCCTGAAAAAGTGAAGATGCGTTCGTATCAACCACCACATCGTGGTCACTCAGGTCAAATCCGTAAAGCGATTGATGAACTGATTCATGCCAAACGTCCAGTGATTTATTCAGGCGGTGGTGTGGTGCAGGGCAATGCCGCAGCACAGTTAACTGAGCTGGCGCATATTCTGGGTTATCCGGTGACCAATACCTTAATGGGCTTGGGCGCATTCCCGGGTGATGATCCGCAATTCATCGGCATGCTCGGTATGCACGGTACCTATGAAGCCAACATGGCCATGCACAATGCAGACGTGATTCTGTGTGTCGGCGCGCGTTTCGATGACCGTGTCACCAACAATCCGGCAAAATTCTGTCCGAATGCTAAAGTCATTCATATTGATATTGACCCGGCAACAATTTCTAAAACCATCATGGCGCACATTCCAATTGTGGGCGCAGTTGAACCTGTACTCCAGGAGATGCTGGTACAGCTGAAACAGATGAATGTGTCGAAGCCAAATCCTGAAGCGATTGCTGCATGGTGGGAGCAGATCAATGAATGGCGTAAAGTTCATGGTTTGAAATATGAAAAGCCAACTGATGGCACCATGAAGCCACAACAGGTGGTGGAAGCTTTAGATAAAGTGACCAATGGTGAGGCCATTATTACTTCTGACGTTGGTCAGCATCAGATGTTTGGTGCGCTTTACTACAAATACAAGCGCCCACGTCAATGGATCAACTCGGGTGGCTTGGGCACCATGGGTGTAGGCTTGCCATATGCGATGGCAGCTAAATTGGCATATCCAGACCAGCAGGTGGTGTGTATTACTGGTGAAGCATCCATCCAGATGTGTATTCAGGAACTGTCGACCTGTAAGCAATACGGCTTGAACGTGAAAATTCTGTGCCTGAACAACCGTGCCTTGGGTATGGTAAAACAGTGGCAAGATATGAACTATGAAGGTCGTCACTCAAGCTCATATGTAGAGTCTTTACCTGACTTTGCCAAGCTGATGGAAGCGTATGGTCACGTGGGAATCCAGATTGACCATGCCGATGAGCTTGAATCGAAGCTGGCTGAAGCCATGGCCATCAATGATAAATGCGTATTTATTAACGTGATGGTTGACCGTACTGAACACGTTTATCCGATGCAGATTGCCGGTCAGTCCATGAAAGATATGTGGTTAGGAAAAGGGGAGCGTACAGAATGAGACACATTATTTCCGTTCTCGTTGAAAACGAAGCTGGTGCGCTTTCTCGTTTAGTGGGCTTGTTCTCTCAACGTGGTTATAACATTGAGACGCTGAACGTAGCACCGACTGAAGACCCGACTTTGTCACGTTTGACACTCACTACTTATGGTGATGACCACAAAATCGAGCAGATTACCAAGCAGCTGAATAAGCTGGTTGAAGTGGTCAAAGTGGTGGACTTGTCTGAAGGTGCGCATATTGAACGTGAACTGATGCTGATTAAAGTCAAAGCACTGGGTTCAGCACGTGATGAAATCAAGCGTACTGCAGATATTTTCCGTGGTCAGGTGGTCGATGTGACACCAACGACCTATACCATTCAAATTGCCGGTACCACAGAAAAGCTCGATGGCTTTATTGATGCGTTGGCTGAGAACACCATTCTGGAAGTGGTGCGTTCAGGCGTATCGGGTATCGCACGTGGCGAAAAAGTTTTAACCATTTAATTTAACAACGAATTCACCTCTCCCGACTGGGAGAGGCGCTAGCAAGCTGAATAATGAAATTGCCCTAGCGGACAGGAATCAAAAGCATTTAAGCGGAGACAGCAATGCAAATTTTTTACGATAAAGACTGCGACTTATCTATCATCCAATCTAAGAAAGTAGCGATTATTGGTTACGGTTCACAAGGTCACGCGCATGCGCTTAACCTTAAAGATTCTGGCGTTGACGTAACTGTTGGTTTACGTGCTGGTTCAGCTTCTTGGAAAAAAGCTGAAAATTCAGGTCTTAAAGTTGCTGAAGTTCCTGCTGCAGTTGCACAAGCTGACGTGGTGATGATCTTGACTCCAGATGAGTTCCAAGCGCAACTTTATCGTGACGTGATTGAGCCAAACATCAAGCAAGGCGCGACTTTAGCATTTGCTCACGGTTTCTCTGTTCTTTATAACCAAGTTGTTCCACGTGCTGACTTAGACGTAATCATGGTTGCACCTAAAGCACCTGGTCACACTGTACGTTCTGAATACCAACGTGGTTCAGGTGTTCCTGATCTTATCGCGATTCACCAAGATGCTTCTGGTAACGCACGTAACCTTGCACTTTCTTACGCTTCAGGCGTAGGTGGTGGCCGTACAGGTATCATCGAAACTTCTTTCCGTGAAGAAACTGAAACTGACCTGTTCGGTGAGCAAGCGGTTCTTTGTGGTGGTGCCGTTGAACTGGTTAAAATGGGCTTCGAAACTCTGGTTGAAGCGGGTTATGCGCCTGAAATGGCTTACTTCGAATGTCTACACGAACTTAAATTGATCGTTGACTTAATGTTCGAAGGCGGTATTGCGGACATGAACTACTCTGTATCAAACAACGCTGAATACGGCGAATACGTAACAGGTACTGAAGTCATCAACGAACAGTCTCGTGAAGCAATGCGTAATGCGCTTAAACGTATTCAATCTGGTGAATACGCGAAGATGTTCATCCAGGAAGGTGCTTTAAACTACCCATCTATGACTGCTCGTCGTCGTCAAAATGCTGCTCACGGTATCGAAGTAACTGGTGCTAAATTGCGTGCGATGATGCCTTGGATTCAAGCAAACAAAATCGTTGATAAAGAAAAGAACTAAGTTCTAATTTCTGAGCCAAAAAGCCCTTGTGTTTCACAGGGGCTTTTTTATGTCATTTAAAAATAGAGCTTACTGAGTTAAGTTAACTTCCGTGCCTTAAAGAAAAGAAAGCAGTGCTTTTCTTTCCTTGCACTTCACTCAGAACAGTGTTCTGAGCTTGCTCATACCTTGGATTCAAGCAAACAAAATCGTAGACAAAGAAAAGAACTAATTTCTCGAATCATTTGATTTGAACGCGAAGACCCACTCACTAGATGATCTGACCCCAAAAAGTTGGACGGTTTGATTAAGCAGCTTTTAAGGACTGAGTTCTGTATTCTACAGGACTCAGTCCTTTTAATTTAACCTTGATTCGTTCATGGTTGTAATAATGAATATATTCTTTCACGGTCTGTTCCAACTCTTCAACTGAATTAAATTCCTCACCATAGAAACATTCTGATTTAAGTATTCCAAAGAAGCTTTCCATTGAAGCGTTGTCCAGACAGTTACCTTTACGCGACATACTTTGAATAAGCCCGTGCTGTTGAAGCTGTTGCTGATAAAATCTCATTTGATATTGCCAGCCCTGATCTGAATGAATAATTGGCTTATCATTCGAGCTGAGCTTGGCGATAGCATCTTTCAACATATCTTTAACTAAACCAAACAGTGGTCTACGTTGGAGCTGAAACGCAATGATTTCACCATTAAACAAATCCATGATGGGTGACAGATAAAGTTTTTCACCGCGTACATTAAATTCAGTTACATCTGTTACCCACTTCTGATTGGGCTTGTCTGCCTTGAATTGACGCTGCAACACATTCTTAGCAATTTTACCAATTTGCCCCTTATAAGAGCGATATTTTACAGCTCTAATACATGATCTGAGCTGCATGGACTGCATCAAGCGTTGAACACACTTATGGTTAATGGTAAACCCCAAATTCTTCAAGGCAAGTGTAATCCTGCGATACCCGTATCGTCCCTTATGTTTATGATATATCGCCTTAATTTGCTGTTTAAGGTCACTATATTTATCTTCACGCTTTGATTGCTGCTCATGATAAAAGTAAGTGCTTCGAGCCATTCCCGATGTACGTAACAAGTGCCTTAATTGATAGCTTTGCCTTAATTCAGATATGAATCTTGCAGCCGTTGCTGTTCGGCTTTTTCCTGTTCTTTGCGCTTCTGAATCAAGGCTCTCCGCTTTTTTAGATAAGCGACCTCTGCCCGTAGATACGCCAATTCCTCAAGTAACTGTTCTTGAGTTTTATTTCGATCTTCTTGTGAGGTTTTAATTCTAGGTCGCTGTGGCTTTGGCATCTGTTTGGGTCGTCCTTTGGGCTTAGATTTTAAGCCATCTATACCGTGTGCCTGATATTTGCGCAACCATGTAGAAAGAGTTCCAACTTCTTTTAATTTAAAAAATCTTAAAGCATCGATAAGTGACAAGCCATCATTCAATATTTTAAGAACAACTTTAAGTTTGAACTCTGTAGAGTAGGTTATGCGATGAGATTGAGGTTTCAAGCCGTCTTCGCCAAGAGTCTGGTATATAGCAACCCATTGTCGAATAGTAGCTCTGTCTAATTTATATTTATTAGCTGTTTTTCTAAACCCATCATCATTTTTATTTGATAAATAATTTTGAACAACTTCAAGTTTAAACTGTTGAGAATATTTAGCCATAGAAAAGCACCCTTCAAATTGGACTAAGAGTGTCCAACTTTCGGGGTGCAGATCATAGAGTGGTTTTTTTACATTTAATATTGTGTGCCTTGCTTCATTCAAAGGAGTGCTTTTCTTCCTTGTACTTCATACAAAACACTGTTTTTTACTTCTTACGCTTCACTTAAAGTGCTGCTTTGACGTCGCTGCCAGATCATCGGCATGAAAAAGAACTACTGTACTGAGTGAGATAATTAATCGCATAGGGGTACTAAATTGGCTGAAAAATACTTTTATTTAGAAGAATTATTTTTTACTCAGATTAAAAGTCGAGTGAAAAATGAATAAATGCAAAAAAAGTAAAAAATGAATCAGGAATAAAACAGATTGGGCTGCTTTGGTTTTTTCTGATGTGCTTTATGTATTTTATTATTTCTTCCTGACAGTTTATTGAATAAGGCTATCCCCACTACTAAGTATTTTATATTTAAAATAACAATTAAATAATCTATTTAAATTGTCAGGCTTCTTAAAAATACGTGAGATTTCAACTAATTTTTGGTGGAAAATTCCAATATTCTAGGGAAAACTAAAAAAAAGTGTAATAAATGTAAAGGAATGTTTATTAAGGGTATTTAATATTTTTTATAAAAAACATCTATTTGTTTTTATCTTAAAAAACTGGTTAGAAAAAAATTCCCTAAAAATAGTGACCCAAGTAGCAAGGAGAATTTGGGTCACCAAAAAAAGAGAATTAGCCCAAAAACAGTCGATTAAGCAAGAAAAATAATTTTAAAAAATAAATACTTATCCTTGTGTGAAAAATCCCGTATAGATGGTTTTTTCTGTGGAATACCTACAATAAAAGAACTTGCTCAGGATCGGATTTTAATCAGTCTAAAGATATTCTGGTTTGGGTGAGTGATTAGAAAAATGGTTCTTATATTAAAGTTATGGAGAAACACGACATGTCTACATTAATTAAAACAGCTATGGCGGTATTATTTGCAGGTACTTGCTCATCAGCAATTTATGCAACAGAAGCTGAAACAGCTGGTAAACCAGGTGGTAAACATAACTGGAATAACTGTACAACTTTAGGTTGTGAAAAAGATATTCCAATTAAACTAGAAGTTCCAAAAAAATGTGAAATTAAAGGCGGATCAGCAATTGAGTTGAGCAAAGCCGGTGGTACCAAAACATCTAACTATACAGTAAGAAGTAATACTCACTATGTATTAAATATTACAACTGCAAACAATGGTACCAATGCAAGTACATATGTTAAGCATGAAGATGATGGCACAGTACGTATTCCAACTACAATCACAACAACAAAAACAGGTGGTGGTGCGATTGCTTGGGGTAACAGTAACCATGATGGTCTAGCAGATGATGTATATACTGTTTCGGTTACTAACTCGGCAGTAGCTCCATTCCAGCGTGCAGGTACATATTCAGACACTTATAAAATCAAAGTGTTCTACTAATTTAGTGTTTCGCCTAACTTGGTCTTCGGACCAAGTTAGGCTTTTTCGTTATAAAAGCTGGGGAATAATATGAAAAAAATAATAGCCTTTTTAGTTTCATCGCTGTGTTATGCATCTGCAAGTTATGCAGGTGTTTCTATTGACCCGGTTCAGATGTATATCAACAGTCAGGCTAAACAAAGAACCACAACGCTTACTTTAGAATCTACAGATGAAACTGAAGCAAAAATTTTTGAAATTAAAGCCTTTAAATGGACGCAACAAGGCAATGGTGAGAATATTTTGGTACCAGATGACACCCTTATTTTAAATCCCAAAAACTTTATTCTGCAGCCGAATGGCAAACAGACTATCCGTGTTGGTTTTAATCGTCCTTTAGAGTCGGTACTCACCGGTAATCAGGAGGGTGCATGGCGCATTCTGGTGGAAGAAATTCCACAGGCCGTGAAAGAAACCTCAGTTAACTTTCTGCTCAGCTTTAACCTGCCTTTATTTGTCGGTAAGCAGGAAGACACGAACGTTAAATTTAATATTGAGAATAACCGGCTGGTTGCACAAAATCAGGCCAATTCGCATGTTCAGATTAATAATTTGAAGATTGTTGATGCCAATAAGAAGGAAGTGTTTAAGGCCGATACTATGGCTTACTTATTGGCCAAAATGAATTACAGCTATGAGTTAAATGGAACCAAGATTGCAGATCCAAAAAAGTATACTGTCCAATTTTTTACGGATAAGAACGATAACATGGTGGAGCTTAAATTCTCGGACTAGCGGTATAAGGGGAATTTGCGATGAATATAAAAAATCGGTGGTTTATTGTTGTTCATATTTTATTTAGCTTCGCAGCGAATGCGAATGAAAATCCGATAGAAGAAAGTCTTGCCAATCTGTGGATTAATGAACTTGATCATCATACTGATATTATTTTAATCACAGAAGGGCAGCATTATTATATGGGTTGTGATGTGCTGTCCGAACGGCAAATTCAAGTGCAAAAGTTAAAGAAACATCAGCAGCGTGCGGATTTCTGTCTGGTCAGTGAAGGCGATATTCAAGCGGTTTTTGATAGTTCATCGCAGTCCATTAAATTAACCATCCCCACTCACTATTTTCAATCCGATTTAAACGTTTTTAACCAGAAAGTGATTCCTGAAAAAGCCAGTTTTGGTGGCTTTATGAATTATGACTGGGTCTATGCCAACAGCGATTCAAATGAAGCTTATAGTGGTCTGGCCGAGCTGGGGATCTTTAAAGATTACTGGATTCTCAAGAATTCGGTGCTGTATCAGAATACCTCTGTCGAGGAGCAGGTAGTACGTTTAAATAGCAGTTTTGATCTGGAATTTCCAGAAAGCATGACCCGTCTAACCCTAGGCGACACCACAACAACCTATAACCCGTTAATTAACTCTTTGCGTTTTGCCGGTTTAAACTGGGGAACCAACTACACCGAGCGTCCAAGTTTTGTCTATTGGAATATTCCAACCTTACAGGGTAGCGCGCGTATTCCATCTACTGTTGAGCTGTTTATTAACGGGGTGAGCATTTATAGCCAGAAAGTCAGCCCGGGTGATTACATGCTGGAAACTGGGGCGCAAATTCAGCAGGCGGGTGATGCACAAATTGTAGTTGAAGATGTTTTAGGTAACCGCAGTGTGCAAACTTTTCCGGTACTGGTCACTAACCGTTTATTACGTGATGGCCTAGATGAATATAATATTGCCTTAGGTAAGCTGCGTTATAACTACAATCTGGACAGTAGCGATTATCGGGATTTCTTTGTTAATGGCTTTTACCGCAGGGGGCTGTCTAACGCAACCACCTTGGGAACCAATCTGTCCTATAGTGAAGATATTCAAAATGTGGGGGTTATGTGGACTCAGGCCATCAGTAATATTTTAATTGTAGACAGTGTGGTCATGGCCTCGCATGATGACCGGAATCAGATGAACTATTCCTATGGTTTATCCGCCAGCAAAGATTTCGGGAATTTTTCACTGGGTGCCAGTTCCAAGTATACCGAACGGGATTTTAAGTTTTTAGGCGATGATCTGGACAATGTTTCGAATTATCCAAAATTTGAAAATCTGGTGTATTTAGGGCTGACCAATGTGCCTTATGTGCACAATATTAATCTGAACTATGCTGAACAGAAATACTATGATCATCCTGAATTTGAACAGCAGAACCAGCGGGTGATCAATGTCGGATTTAACCGGAATTTTGGACGCCAATTTGCTGTCGGGCTCAGTTATTTCAATGCCTTTGGCGATCGTAAAGATTCTGGTGGGATATTATCTCTTAGTTATAATTTTGATAATGATAAATCCGTCTATTTTAGTCAGTCTGCAGACCAGAACACCAACCTGCAGCTGGTAAAAAGTGACTCGAGTCAGGTCGGCTTTGACTATGCTGTCGGTGTGAATCATCGCAATGATGACACACTTTATAATGTAAATGGCCTGTTGAAAACCAAGGTGGGTGATCTAGATTTTTACCATGTTCAGGGCAAGGAAACGCGTGACTCGCAACTGGCTTATCGTGGTGCTGTTGTCTGGTTGGGTAATCAGCTAAGTTTTACCAAAATTGTTGAACATGCTTTTGGTTTGGTCAAAGTCGGGGATTATCAAGATATTGATATTCTACGCTCACTGGTTTATGTCGATAAAACCAACAAAGACGGCTATGCCTTTGTGCATGACATTATTCCTTATGTGAAATACGACATTGCCTTTGATGAAAATCAGTTACCTATCGAAGATAAAATTCTTTATTCAAGTAAACAAATTACCGCGTTAAACCAGCGCGGCTACAAAATCAATTTCCCGGTTTTCCATGCTAAACAGGTTCGTATCCGGCCGGTAGATGTCCAAAATCGCAGTTTTGTACCGGGATCAGAGCTGCATATTAACAATGAAGGTGGCGAGGTTTATCCGATTGGTTCGGATGGAACGGTCACTTTATATGGCTTGATTCCAGGGAATTATAGTGTCCGGATTAAAACCCGAGAGGCGCAAACCTGTAGCGCTGTATTACAGGTTTCAGCTCAGGCACAAGATATAACTGTACCGGTTGAACTTGTGTGTAAATAAAAGGAGTAGGGGTGATGAAAGCGAGTGTACTGTTTTTAGTCTGTTGTATCAGCAGCAGTCTGTCTCTGGCACATGCGAGACAATGCCAAATTGAGCGTTTAACGGCAACCCAATTGAATTTGAATGCCTCTTATTTAAGTCAGGCTGCGACTTCCTTTTCGGTGAATTGTGATAGTCGTTATGCTATTAAATTTAATAGCCGAAATCTGGTGAATAGTACAGGCAGCAGTTATCTGGTGAATGAGAAGAATTATAAGCTCAGAACCCAGATGAATATTAGTGGCGCCAGTTCTTCACGCTGGAATGTTCCGCTTAGTCAGGCCCCTACTGGTCAAGATAAATTTGTGGTGTTGGTTCAATTAATGGAACGTCCAACGGCAAGAACACCTGCCGGTGTATACCGGGACAGTCTATATATTAATTTGATGTTTTAATTATGCTTTAAATATTGGAAATATCGAATATTTTTCCAAGCCTTTAACTAGGCGGGTGCAATACCACGAGTTTGATACAAGTATGAAATTAATTTCATGAATTTATCATAAAACTGCAAACTGTAAGGATTATGCTGGGCAGACAACAACAACAGAGGAATACGCGGATGTCAGCGTCTTCACGCACACTGGTATTAAAGTCGCCTAATATTCCTGAGAATTTTAAATTTTATTTTAAACAGGAAAAACAAAAAAACGCGATTAATGAAGTCATTGAAATTGAAGAGCTGGTGCGACCTCGTTTAAGAATTGCGTTAGTGACAGAAACCTGGCCGCCAGAAATTAATGGTGTGGCCAATTCATTATTACAACTGTGCAAAGGATTGCAAAAACTGGGACATAAAATTCTACTGATTCGTCCTGAACAAAAACAACCTTGTACCGATTTTAGTCCCAACAAAGAATGTCTGGTCAAGGCGCAGTCTATTCCGAAATATGGTCATCTGCAGTTTGGCTGGCCACAGCTGTATAAACTCTCTACCGCCATGGATGAGTTTGAGCCAGATATCGTGCATGTGGTGACCGAAGGGCCGCTGGGTCTGGCTGCGTTACAGGTAGCAAAATCCAAGCAGATTCCGGTATCTAGCGGTTTCCACTCTGCTTTTCAGGACTTTAGCCGCTTTTTTGATCTGGCTTTTCTGGTCAAACCGATCCAGCGTTATCTGTGCTGGTTCCATAACAATACGCAACTGACCTGTGTACCCAGTACCGATACCGAGCAGTCTTTACGCCAGTTTGGTGTGGAAGGTCCACTGGTGGTCGTTGGTCGTGGGGTCGATGTCGACAGGTTCTCACCGCAACATCGTTCAGAAGCCTTACGTTTACGTTGGGGCGCCGATGAACAGACCCGGGTGCTGATTTATGTGGGCCGGGTGTCGCCAGAAAAAGAAGTGAATGTGGTGATTGATGCCTATCGGGCCATGCAGTCCATTGCCAAATATCCAACCAAGCTGGTGGTAGTAGGCGATGGTCCGGACCTGAAACGTCTGGAAGGGCTGAACACCGATGGCGAAGTCATTTTTATGGGCAGCTTAAGCGGACAAAAACTGGCTGAAGCTTATGCTAGTGCCGATGTGTTTGTCTTTGCCAGTCAGGTAGAAACCTTTGGTAATGTGGTGCTTGAAGCCATGGCCAGCGGCTTGCCAGTCGTGGCGTATGACTATGCTTGTGCCAATTTGCATGTCAAGCAAGATGAAACCGGCTGGCTTAGTCCACTGGGTGATGTCGCCGGAATTATGCGTTCGATTTATCAGTTACCGAACGCAAAAGTATTAAGACAGATGGGTAAAAAAGCCCGTGAATCTACCCAGCATATCGGCTGGCAATATCCGATCCAACAATTTGAACAGGCACTTTATCGGGTGGTGCAGGAGTCGCATATGACGACCTAGATTTTAAGCTCAAGCTTAAAGGAGAGCATAGAATGAAACTTAAAAATGCAAAAATAAGAATACTTGATCTCGACTTGAAAGGCTGTTTGTATCTCAATCATTTTTCCCACTCCGAACGGGTGGCTTATTTCTTTAAAGTGGTGAGCCGCTTAGGCGACGGTTTATTCTGGTATGTCATGCTGGCCACGGTCTGGTTATGGCAGGGCCTGCTGTATGGATTGCAGATTATCTACTTGCTGTTAGGTGGATCAGTCGGTACAGGCATCTATAAACTGCTTAAAAGCAAAACCGTGCGTCCCCGTCCTTATCAGGTGCATCAGGTGATTCGCCTGGGCGAGCGTCCGCTTGATCACTTTAGTTTTCCCTCTGGTCACACTTTGCACGCGGTCATGATTACCACAGTGCTGGGCTACATTCAGCCGCTACTGCTGGTGTTGATGTTACCTTTTACCATTCTGGTGGCGCTGTCGCGTATGGTGCTGGGGCTGCATTATCCCAGTGATGTGGCGGTCGGTGCACTAATTGGCGGTCTGGTGGCCAGCGGTATTATTTCGGCTGCGCCGTATCTGGAAATTGCGCTATAGCCCATTCACCGGCGGTACGGCCTATCAAAGCTGGTACAGCATTTGCAAAATTTGCTAAAGTAGTGCATCACACTAAACTGCCTTAGGAATAGACATGGGTTTACGTTGGACAGATAGCATCGATATCGCCATTGAACTGTATGAAGCACATCCAGATGTCGATCCGCAATGGATCCGTTTTACTGACCTGCATGCCTGGGTTTGTGCACTTCCAGATTTTGAAGATGATCCGACCAAGTCAACCGAAGGTCTGTTAGAAGCCATTCAAATGGCATGGATTGACGAAGCACGTTAACAGCGACCTCAAAAAACCGATTTTTTTACAGATTAAACGCAGAAAAAAGCCCATTTTTCGGTATAATGCGGCAAAATTTCTGTCAACTTTGACTTTAAGGAGCCAATCATGGCTATCGAACGTACATTATCTATCGTTAAACCAGACGCAGTTGCTAAAAACGTAATCGGCGAAATCTTCGCACGTTTTGAAAAAGCGGGTCTTAAAATCGTTGCAACTAAAATGAAACACTTGACTCAAGCTGAAGCTGAAGGCTTCTACGCTGAGCACAAAGAACGTGGTTTCTTCGCTGACTTAGTTGCGTTCATGACTTCTGGTCCAGTTGTTGTTTCAGTTCTTGAAGGTGAAAACGCAGTTCTTGCTCACCGTGAAATCCTGGGCGCAACTAACCCTAAAGAAGCGGCTCCTGGCACTATCCGTGCAGACTTCGCTGTAAGCATCGACGAAAACGCTGCTCACGGTTCTGACTCTGTAGCATCTGCTGACCGTGAAGTTAACTACTTCTTCGCTCAAACTGAGATTGCTCCACGTACTCGTTAATACGCAGTATTCAAACCAGATAAGTGTTATTATACTTATCTGGTTTTTTTATTCTCTGAATAATCCCTCGCTCAGATCTTGAGCATCTCCTTTCATCCTCAGACATGATTTAGGTAATACACATGAGTAATGAAGTGGTCGCTTCATCTGCAACATCTGATGAGCAGCAACAATCTTTGTCCACTCCAGCGCAATCAACTTCTGTGCAGAAAGTGAATTTACTGGGCATGTCGCGTGCTGAGCTGGAAAAATTCTTCGAAGATTTAGGTGAGAAGAAATTTCGTGCCGGCCAGGTGATGAAATGGATTCACCAGTATTTCGTGACCGATTTTGCCGAAATGACCAATATTTCAGGCAAGTTGCGCGCAAAACTGGAACAGATATGTGAAATTAAAGCGCCAGATGTGGTGCATAAAAACTATTCTAAAGATGGTACACGTAAATGGGTGTTCCGTGTCGGTGATGGTGCGGGTTCCTTGGTTGAAACCGTGCTGATTCCTGCGGAAGATAAAACCGGTTCGCGTAAGACTTTATGTATTTCCTCACAGGTCGGCTGTGCGCTGGACTGTTCATTCTGCTCAACCGGTAAACAGGGCTTTCAGCGCGACCTGACCCAAGCTGAAATTATTGGTCAGCTGTGGATGGCCAACTATTCCTATATGGAAGATGTGCCGGTTGCAGAGCGTGAGCGTTCGGTGACGAACGTGGTGATGATGGGCATGGGCGAGCCGCTGCTGAACTATGATGCAGTTTTAAACTCGATGCGTATTATGCTGGATGACTTCGCCTATGGCATGTCAAAACGCCGTGTAACGCTGTCGACCTCGGGTGTAGTGCCAAAAATTGACCAGCTGGCTGAAGATATTGATGTCGCGCTGGCGATTTCTTTACACGCCACCAACGATGAACTGCGCAATGAGCTGGTGCCAATCAACAAGAAATATCCACTGGAACAGCTGATTGCAGCCTGCCAGCGTTATATCAAAAAAGATGGCAACGAAAGTGCGCGTAAGCACGTGACCATTGAATATGTCATGCTCGATGGCGTGAATGACAGCATTGAACATGCCAAAGAGATGATCAAGCTGCTCAAAGACCTGCCAAGCAAAATCAATTTAATTCCGTTTAACCCGTTCCCGCATGCGCCATATGGCCGTTCAAGCCGGAACAGGATTATTTCTTTCCAAAAAACTTTGTCTGATGCCGGATTTGTGTGTACGATTCGTCAGACACGTGGTGATGATATTGATGCCGCGTGTGGCCAGCTGGTGGGACAGGTGGCAGACCGTACCCGTCGTGCGGAACAGTGGAAAAAGAAAGTTGCAGAGCGAAATGAAATTATGCGCTCTCAAGGATAATTAAATTTAGGGGGAGAGGTCCATTGACTAAGTTGATGTATAAATTCACAACCATCAGCACACTGTGTGTGGCTGCATGGATGAGCACCGGCTGTCAAACCACAACTCCTACTTTAAGTCCGAAAGATCCGGAAAAGGCAATTCAGGTGCGTACCCAGCTGGCGGCCGAGTATTTAAAATCGGGTGATTTAGACTCGGCCAAACGTGCCCTGGATCAGGCACTGGAAACAGATTCGCGTGATTCTATGGCCAATATGATGATGGGCGTGCTGCTACAGCAAGAAGGTAGCAAGCTGAATCTGGAGAAGGCCGATACGTATTTCAAGCGTGCCATCTCTGCCGATCCGAACAATGCGCAGGCGCGTAACAACTATGGTACGTATTTGTATCAGGTTGAACGCTATAATGATGCCATTGAACAGCTGAGTATTGCCGGGGCAACACTCGGTTATGATCAACGTTTTCGTGCATTGGAAAACGTGGGGCGGATTTACCTGAAACTGGGCGATATGGCGAATGCTGAAAAATCATTCAAGCAGGCTCTGCAGGCGAACCGTGACTCCTATGTTTCAATGTTAGAGTTGGCGGAAATTTTTTATTTCAACCAGCAGACTCCTGCAGCATCCAGAATGTATGAACAGTTTGTGCGTGCTGTGGGACAAAAAAATCAAGGTGCGCGTGCATTGTGGATTGGGATCCGTGTTGCACGAGCAAATGGCGATCAGTTGGGACAGCAGGTGCTGGTCAATCAGCTTCGGGCATTGTTCCCTGAAAGCCAGGAATATCAACGTTATTTGCAATTACAGCACAGTACTGAGGCCGTATGGAAGTAAATCCTAATTCACCGCAATCAAATACAAATGTAGCGCCCAATGCATTAGGAAATATCCAACGCCCAGGTGAGTATCTGCGTCAAATCCGTCAAAATCAGAAGCTTGAGCTTGAAGATGTGGCGCAAGAATTGAATATTCCGGTCAAAACCCTGACGGCGCTGGAGCAGGATGAATACAAGTCACTGCCTGAAGCGACCTTTATCAAGGGTTATTACCGCACCTACGCCAAATATTTAAAAGTCGATGCCACCAGTATCATCCAGCGTTTTGATGAAATCTATGCCAATGATACCGGCATGCTGCCGAATCATGCCCTGAATAATTCCCCAATTAAAATTATGGGCAAACTGCCTGGCTCGAATCGTGACCGTAACCGCAAATGGTTAAAGCGTATTGCGCTGGCGGTAGTGGCACTGGCCTTAATCTGGATTATCATCGCGGCCGTGCAAAACTGGTCATCTTCGCAGTCGAGCGATACCGAGCAGAATATTGTGCCAATGTCTGATGTCGAAATTATTAATTTAGACAACAGCAGTGCCGTGACCGGCGATCAGCTGTCTTTAAGCTTTAACCGTCCGACGTCGGTTCATATTGTGGATTCGACCGGGAAAGTGCTGGCCACTGGCCGTCAGGCGTCCAGCTTGAATTTAACTGGTGAGGCACCATTTCAGATTCGTTTAGATGATGCAACCGCAGTGTCATTAAGTCTAAACAATGAAAATATTTCATTGTCTCCATATACCGTCAATGGCAAAGCGGAATTCCGTTTGTCGCGTTAATGGCACAGAGTAGAGCGAAATCATGATTGAGAATCCAATTCGACGCCGTCCAACCCGTAAAATTCGTGTCGGTTCAGTCTATGTGGGCGGTGATGCGCCAATCAGCATTCAGAGTATGACCAATACCGAAACCTGTGATGTCGCCGCAACGGTTGCGCAAATTCAGCGCTGTGTTGATGCCGGTGCAGACATCATGCGGGTATCGGTGCCAAGCATGGAAGCCGCACAGGCTTTTGGTGAAATCCGTAAGCAGGTCTCTGTTCCTTTGGTGGCTGATATTCACTTCGACTATAAAATTGCTTTGGCTGTGGCCGATTTCGGCGCTGACTGTCTGCGGATTAACCCGGGTAATATTGGTTCGGAAGCGAAAATCCGTGAAGTGGTGGCTGCGGCTAAACATCATGATATTTCCATGCGGATTGGGGTCAATGCCGGTTCACTGGAAAAAGATATTCAAAAAAAATATGGCGAGCCGACCGGTGCGGCTCTGCTTGAATCGGCCATGCGCCATATTGATATTTTAGACCGTCTGGATTTCCAGGAATTTAAGGTATCAGTCAAAGCATCGAATGTATTTTTAACCATGGATGCCTATCGTTTGCTGTCGCAGCAAATTGATAATCCGCTACATTTAGGTGTGACTGAAGCGGGAATCTATCGGACCGGTTCGGTGAAATCAGCGATTGCCTTAGGTGGCCTGCTGATGGAAGGCATTGGCGACACCATGCGTATTTCCCTGGCAGCAGAGCCGGAAGAAGAAGTCAAAATTGGCTTTGATATTTTAAAATCGCTCGGCCTGCGTTCTAATGGCATTAACTTCATTGCCTGCCCAAGCTGTTCACGTCAGGAATTTAACGTGATTAAAGCCATGCAGATGCTGGAAGAGCGTCTGGAAGATGTCCGCACCCCAATGGATGTGTCGGTGATTGGCTGTAAAGTTAACGGTCCGGGCGAAGCCAAAGAAGCTGATATTGGCGTGGTAGGTGCAAGTCCGCGTTCACTGGTGTATCGTAATGGTGAAAAGAGCCATTTAATTGATACCAATCAATTGGTTGATGAAATCGAAACAATGGTTCGTCAACGTGTTAAAGAGCTTGAAGAAGCTAAGTCAAAAGAGATTATTCGCACAGGTTTTTCTGAGTAGATCATGAGTTCAATCGTCGCAATCAAAGGTTTTAATGACATTCTCCCAACCCAGACCCCGGCTTGGAGACGTCTGGAACAGCATCTGTCCAGTCTTATGGATGCTTATGGTTATCAGCAAATCCGTTTGCCGATGGTTGAGCAGACCCATCTGTTCAAGCGTTCCATTGGTGATGCAACCGATATCGTTGAAAAAGAAATGTACACCTTCCTGGACAAAGGCAATCCGCCAGAGTCATTGACTTTACGTCCGGAAGGTACGGCAGGCTGTGTACGTGCCATGCTTGAGCATAACCTGCTGCGCGGTGCAACGCCTCGTGTGTGGTATATCGGCCCAATGTTCCGTTATGAAAAACCGCAAAAAGGCCGTTATCGCCAGTTCCACCAGTTTGGTGTGGAAACTTTTGGTGTGGCTACACCAGATATGGATGCCGAGCTGATTTTAATGACCGCGCGTTTATGGAAACGTATGGGCGTTGCAGATAAAGTTCAACTTGAACTGAATACTTTAGGTGAGTCAGACGAACGTGCAGCATATCGCGCCGCATTGGTTGAATTCCTGGAAACGCACAAAGCCGATCTCGATGAAGATTCTCAGCGCCGTTTAAGCACCAACCCGCTGCGTATTCTGGATTCTAAAGATGCCAAAACTCAAAGCATCCTGGAAAATGCACCAAAACTTCACGACTTTATGGGTGAAGACACCATGGCGCATTTTGCCCTGTTGCAGCAGTATCTGACTGATGCCGGTGTCAGCTTCGTGATTAATCAAAAATTGGTCCGTGGTCTGGATTATTACAACAAAACCGTATTTGAATGGACCACCACCCATTTGGGTTCACAAGGGACAGTGTGTGCCGGAGGCCGTTATGATGGTCTGGTGGGGCAGTTAAAAGGCAAGCCAGAACAGTCGGTTCCGGCAGTCGGTTTTGCCATGGGCATGGAGCGTTTATTGCTTCTATTGGAACAGGTCGAAGACAACAGCCCAAGCCGCGATTGTGAAGTATTCCTGGTGGCCGATCCGGCATCACAAGGTAAAGCACTGGTGCTGGCAGAGCAGATTCGTGACCAGCTTGAAGCCAGTGGTAGTGCCATTCGCCTGAAAGTCGGCTCACAAGGCTCGATGAAAAGCCAGATGAAAAAAGCCGACCAGTCGGGTGCACTGTATGCTTTAATTCTGGGTGAGCGTGAGTGGGAAAACCAGCGCTTCGCCGTTAAAGAACTGGCCACTGCCGAGCAGTTGGATGTAGCTGTGGCAGAGATTGTGCCATTTATGATTGAAAAATTTTCTTCAAAATAAGCCAAAGAATATAAGGAAAAGGGTAATTCAATGAGCGCATTAAGTGATGATGAACAACTTGATCATTTAAAATCATTCGCTAAGAAATATGGTTCTGCAATTATTAGCGGGATTTTGATTGCGCTGATTGCCTTTTTCGGATGGCAATACTGGCAGAAGAAAAACCTGGCTGAAGATCAGACCAACACCGCCAAAGTCCAGCAACTGATGGACGAGGCGCGTGCGGCTGAAGGCGATGACAAAGCTTTCCAGAATCTGTCAACCACGGCCGATAAGATTGTGAAAGAAGCGCCAGATTCCGTCCAGGCCATTCAGACCCAGTTCTTAATGGCGAAACTGGCCTATGATCAGGGCGATTATGCCGGTGCAGAAAAAGCCTTAAAGAAAGTTGAAAATTCTAAAGTCGATGATGCCGGCTTAATGCAGGTATTAAAACTGCGTTTGGCCTATGCGCAATTGGCACAAAAGAAATATGATGAGGCACTGAAAACCTTGTCTGCCGTCAACGATCCTGCCTTTAAAGCAACAGCTGAAGAAGCGCGTGGTGATGTGTACGTGGCGAAAAACGATATTGAAAATGCTAAAAAAGCGTATCAGAACGCATGGAATGCGTTACTTGAACGTCAACAGGAACGTCAAATTTTACAAATTAAACTCGAAAGTGTCGGCGTTTTAGTTGATGATCCTGAAATTGAACGTCCTGTAATCGACACACAAGTGGATGAAACTGAATGAATAGAAAATATAAGATCCCGTTTGCACTAACTGTTTTAAGCCTTGCATTGGTTGGCTGTTCAAGCAACAGCATTAAAGTTGAAAAAGTAAAACCGAATCCTTTGCCAAAACTGCAACAGGCCAAAACCCTGGTGCCTGTATTTTCTCAAAACACCTCATCGACTGCTGAAGAAGATCCGCTGCGTTTACAGCTAGATGTCGATAATGGCGTGGTATTTAGTATTGATCCTAAAGGTGAAGTAGCGGCCTATCGTGGCAAGCAGCGTTTGTGGCAGACCGAAGTCAGCAAACAGGGGCTCAGCTCAGGTGTAGAAGCGGCAGAAGGTCTGGTGATTGTTGGGAATCAGAAAGGCCAACTGTTTGCACTGGATCAGGCCACAGGTGAGAAAAAGTGGACTGCACAATTGACTGGGGCTATTCTGGCACCTTCGTTGGTGCATGCCAACCGTGTGGTGACTATCAGCAATGATGGTATTGTCTATGCGCATAACCTGGCGACTGGCCAGCAAATGTGGACTTACAATTTGCCGAATGTCCAGTTTAGCCTGCGTGGTAGCGCTGCACCGGTAGCGGTTGATCCGCGTACCGTGCTGGTAGCAACCGCCAATGCTTATATTTATGCAATTGATGTGGTGACCGGTACGCCGCGTATGCAGCGCCGTGTGGCCATCAGTGAAGGTCGCTCCGATATTCAGCGTTTAAATGATATTGATGGCGATCCGGTAGTAGCTGGCCAGTTCCTGGTCACTACCAGCTTCCAGGGCCAGGTGACCGTCACTGATCTGGCTTCACAGCAAGTGGTGTGGAGCGAAGACCTGAGCAGCACCAAACGTCCGGAAGTGGTCGGCAATGGGGTTTTTGTTGCCAGTGCCGATGGCCGTTTAGTGGCTTATGAAATTACCAGCGGCCAGAAGCTGTGGGAAAATGACCAGTTACTCAACCGCCGTTTAAGTAACCCGGTAATGCTGGGTCAGGACCTGGTGGTGGGAGATATGGATGGTGTCTTGCATCTGTTTAACCCGAGCAACGGTCAGCTGATTGGTCGCGCCAAAACCAGCGGTGAAGTGCGTTCTTTACGTGTCATCGACAACCAGTTATATGTTGGTACGCAAAAGGGTGCATTCAGCATTTGGCAGAACCGTTAACTTTTTGTTGCCTTATGTTAAACTAGGCGACAATTTCCGTATTTTTTAACGCGGGGTGATTGAATGTTCAATGCCCCGTGTTTTTATTCAGGTCTTTGACTGAAATTTTTTCTTCCCATTTGTTTCTGATGTTCAGACCCGTGTAGTGGACTGATCTCAAATAAAGGTTAATCTATGAAACCCGTAATTGCGCTCATTGGTCGTCCGAACGTCGGAAAATCAACGTTGTTTAACCAGATCACCAAGAGTCGTGATGCTCTGGTCGCAGACTTTGCCGGCCTGACGCGTGACCGTAAATATGGTGATGCGACCTATCAGAATAAATCCTTCATCGTGGTCGATACCGGCGGTATTGGCGAATCTGAAGGTGGTATCGATTCTTACATGGCCGAGCAGTCGAAAACCGCGATCCATGAAGCCGATATGATCATCTTCGTGGTCGATGCGCGTGCCGGTCTGCTGGCTTCGGATGAGCAGATTGCCCGTGAACTGCGTACGCTGGGTAAAAAAGTCTTTCTGGTGGCCAACAAGGTCGATGGCGTACATGCAGAAGCCGCGCTGGTTGAATTCTTTAAACTGGGGATGGGCGAGCCAATGCAAGTGGCCGCCAGCCATGGTCGCGGTGTTCAGCAGATGCTGGAAGAAGTACTGCAAGATGTGCCGGAAGATGAAAACCCGGAAGAGCGTGATGAAGACACGGGTCTGCGTCTAGCGATTATTGGTCGTCCAAACGTGGGTAAATCGACGCTGGTGAACCGTTTGCTGGGTGAAGAGCGCGTGGTTGCTTTTGACCAGCCGGGCACAACACGTGACTCGATCTATATTCCGTTTGAGCGTGAAGGGCGTAAATACACCCTGATTGATACTGCCGGTGTACGCCGTAAAGGCAAGGTTGATGAAATGATCGAGAAATTCTCGATTGTAAAAACCTTGCAGGCGATGAAAGATGCCAACGTGGTGGTTGTGGTGGTCGATGCGCGTGAAGGGATTGTCGAGCAGGACCTGCACCTGATTGGTTATGCGCTGGAAGCTGGCCGTGCCATGGTGATTGCGATCAATAAATGGGACAACATGTCTGAATATGATCGCAAGCAGTGTAAGCTGGATGTCGAGCGCCGCTTTGACTTTATTCCTTGGGCGCGTATTCACCTGATTTCAGCGCTGCATGGCACTGGGGTGGGTGATCTTTATCCATCGATTCATCGTGCTTATGAGTCTTCGCGCTTAAAAGTATCACCAGCCAAACTGACTCAGATTCTGAATGATGCAACTGAAGCGCACCATCCGCCAAAAGTGCAGGGTCGTGCCATTAAAATGCGTTATGCACACATGGGAGGCCAGAACCCGCCAACGATTGTAATTCACGGTAACAAGGTTGATAAAACCCCGGCCGATTATCGTCGTTACCTGGAAAACGTGTTCCGTAAGGTCTATAAGCTGGAAGGAACTCCGGTGAAGATTGAATTTAAAACCTCTGAGAACCCGTTTGAAGGACGTAAATCACAGGTGGATGAACGTACTGCTGCGCGTCGTCGTCGTTATGTACAGAAGTTTAAGAAAGCCGAGAAGAAATTTAAACGCGGTTAAGCGGTTTGTCGCTTGATACAAAAAAAGCCCGAATCAGATTCGGGCTTTTTTATGGCCATCAGTTTCTAGTCTGGACGCCGTGCCAGCAACATATTGCTATAACGATTCACCCACTGCGGGCTTAGGCGTGACAGGGTAAACAGGAATTTGCTTTTTAATCCGACCGGCTGATGGGTGGCGGTAAATAGCGAGCTTTTTCGCGTAACACAACTGAAAATTTCATCGGCCACATCTTCCGCGCTTAAATGTACCCCCATATTTTGGATGGTGCCGGCATCCATATCTTTGACCATGGCGGTTTGTACAAACAGAGGCATCACATCCAGCACCCGGATACCGTATTTTTGCCATTCAACATCCAGCCCTTCGCTTATACCGCGTACCGCAAATTTGCTGGCTGAATACGACACCAGATCGGCCTGTCCATAAATGGCCGAAGCTGATGACAGGTTCACCACCCGGGCAAAAGTCGCCTGTTTTAAATAAGGCAGTGCGGCATGACAGCCATTTAGCACCCCATTGACATTAACCTGCATGGTACGCTGATGCGCCTGAATCTCGGTGTCTTCAAAAGCACCCGAATATAAGATACCGGCATTATTGACTAAAATATTCAGCTCGCCAGCCCAGTCTACAAAACGCGCCAAAGCCGTTTGCCACTGTGCATAATCCGCGACATCCAGCCCGCCGGCTTGCGCATTGGGACCCAGCTGCTGCGCCAGTTGCTCGGCCTGTGCAACATTTAAATCATAAATTCCGACTTTATAACCCGCCTGATAAAATAAGCGGGCCACTGCTGCACCAATGCCTTGTGCTGCACCACTAATGAAGATACTGTGCATGTGGCTAACTCCTTGTGTTTTTGTTTTTCAAAGTGTTGTTCTGTTGAGAGCATAGCAAATATTTTTATGTAGATGATGGTTAAAGAAGGTAGAAATCGGCATGGATCAGTTATTGGCAGTGATGAAACAGCTTCGTGAGCAATGCCCATGGGACCAGAAGCAGACCCCGGAATCGCTGACCAGGTATGCAATTGAAGAAGCCTATGAAGTCGAAGCGGCCGTGCGCAGTGGTCATGCTCAGGACGTCAAAGAAGAACTGGGTGATCTATTGCTGCAAGTGGTATTCCAGTCGCAAATGTATAGCGAGCAGGGTGCTTTTGACTTTCAGGATGTGGTGCAGGCCATTACCGATAAAATGATTCGCCGTCATCCGCATGTATTTCAGCCCGAGCAGTTTGCGGCCTTAAGCCCGGAAGATGTCAGTGCATTGTGGCAGCAGATTAAACAGCAGGAAAAAGCCGGCAAACCTGCATCGCGCTTATCTGAGGTCAAACATGGCCCGGCCATTCAGCAGGCACAGCAGTTACAGCACAATGTCGCGCAGATTGGCTTTGATTTTCCCGATGTCACTGGTGCGATGCAAAAAGTCGATGAAGAGTTGCAGGAGTTGAAACAGGCGGTGGATCGGCAAAATTCCGACGAAATTCTGGATGAGCTGGGTGACTGTTTATTCTCTTTAATTAATGTTGGCCGTAAACTGAATCTGTCCAGCGAAATGGCTTTGCTGAGTACCGTACATAAATTTAGAACCCGCTTTGCTTTCATTGAACAGCAGTTACAACAGCAGCATAAAAATATAGAACAGGTGTCGTTGGCTGAAATGGATCAGCTGTGGGAGCAGGCAAAACAACAATTAAAATGACAGAGTGACCATGACAAGAAGAATAAGATTTCAACACGCTCAAGCTCTAATTCAACTGGCGTTAATGTTCTGCGTGTTTTGTAGCTTTTTCGCGCTGCAAAATGCGCAGGCAGAAAATTATGATGCGCGTTATCTGCAATGGAAGGCCGAACAAGAGGCGATTGATGCCCGCTTAAGCCCGTCGGCTTCTACGAAGACTTCCCAACCCCGTTCAGCTAGCGCAGGCAGCAGTGAAAAAATTAATCTGAATATGGCAACAGCCGCGCAATTACAGCAATTATCTGGCGTGGGACAAAAGAAGGCGGAAGCCATTATTGAGTACCGCAATCGGCATGGAAAATTCAAACGGATTGAAGATTTACAGCTGGTCAAAGGGATTGGACCGGCATTATTGGCCAAAAACCGGCACCGGCTGGGTATTTAATCGGGTCTGATCATCGGCCAACACCGCATCAGCCGGGCCCGAGTATTGAGATAATCAAATTGCCCTTTGATTGTGTTAGAGATATGATTAGCGTCATCTAATCTATTTTACGTTCAGACGTAGGAGACAGCGTCTTTTGCAAACTTTGCGCGCGTCAAAATGTGGTTTATCAACCACGCAATTACCTGCTTACATTCTAGATGTTATTGATGCTTTAACCAAAGCTGGCTATGAAGCTTATATCGTTGGTGGTGGTGTTCGTGACCTGATGTTGGGCCTGAATCCGAAGGATTTTGATGCCGTGACCAATGCCACGCCATCTCAGGTCAAAGAGGTGTTCGGACGCCGCTGTCGCATTATCGGACGCCGCTTTGAGCTGGCTCATGTCTATTCTGGACGTGAACTGGTGGAAGTTGCTACCTTCCGTGCACCGCCGAAAAGAGCGGTGACCTCTGCTGCGGGCATGATTTTAAGAGACAATAACTGGGGCACGATTGAGCAGGATTTTGCCCGTCGTGACTTCAGTATCAATGCTTTGTATTACCAGCCACGTAAAGGAATCGTGCTGGATTTCTGTCATGCAGTTGATGACATTAAATCCAAAACCTTGCGTCTGCTTGGGGATCCGACCGTCCGTTTTGAAGAAGATCCGGTGCGGATGCTGCGGACCTTACGTTTTGCGGCCAAGCTGAATTTCAATATTGATCCGGCCATTCTGGAGATTTTTACTCCGGAAATGACCCAGTTGCTGCGCGATGTTTCTCCGCACCGTCTGTATGATGAATCGCAAAAACTGTTCACCATGGGGCATTTAAATCGCGTCTTGCCGATGCTGATTGACTTCGGTATCTGGCGTCAGCTTTTTGCCGACATCAAGCCGGACATCACTCCCTTTATTGAACTGGCTGCAAAAAATACCGATCAGCGCATTGCGATTGGCAAAACCATCAACCCGGCCTTTTTCTATGCGGTGCTGCTGTGGAAGCCATTTTTAGAGCGCTGTGATTTTTATCTGTCCAAAGGGGTAATTCCGGCAGAAGCACGTGCACAAGCTGGGCTGGATGTGTTGAAACGTCAGGCCACCCGCACGGTGATTCCGCGTTTTGCTGAAACCTTTATTCGTGAAGTCTGGGAAATGCAAACCCGTTTGCTGAATCCAAAACCTCAGCAAATTGCTGCCTTGTCCAACCATGCGCGTTTCCGTGCCGGTTTCGACTTTTTGCTGCTGCGTGAAAGATCTGGCGATGCCCAGACTCAAGAGATGGGTACGTGGTGGGATCAGTACCAGACCATGAGCACCGATGAAAAAGAACGTGCCATTGGCCAGTACAACCGTCAGCGGGCCAAGAGCCGTCGCAAAGCTGCACAGGAAGAACATCTGGAGCAGCAGCTGAATGCCGCGCAGACCGCCGAAATTGAACCGCTGGTGAATGAGCCGGAGCCGCGCAGCCGCCGTGCCCGTAAAGCCAAACAGCAGGAAGATGCCCGTGCCCAGGTTGCATTAACATCATCAAGCAATGGCTCGGGGATTGGTGCAGACCATCCAATTCTGAAGCGCAAGCGGGTACAACGGGATTTAAGTCAGGTTATTTTCGGGCCAACACAATGAGTAGGGTGACTTATATTGGCCTGGGCAGTAACCTGGGCGATTCACGCCAGATTCTGACCGAAGCTGTGCACAAGCTGGCGACGTTGGGTCAGGTCAAAACCTCTAAACTGTATCAAAGTCCGCCGATGGGGCCACAAGACCAGCCGAATTATTTAAATGCGGTGGTACAGCTGCGTACAGATTTACCGGCGCTGGAATTGCTGGATCAGCTGCAGCGTTTTGAGCAGGAAGCCGGACGGGTGCGTTTACGCCATTGGGGTGAACGCACGCTCGATCTGGATTTACTCCTCTATGGACAGGAGCAGATTCAGCATGAACGTCTGACTGTGCCGCATGTCGGCGTTTTAGAACGCGATTTCGTGGTGATTCCATTACTGGATTTAGACCCCGAACTGCGTGTGCATACGCAATTATTAAAAGACTTGCCGTTCATTCAACAGCCCGCACTGGATGTGCTGGACCATGAACACTGGGCAAATATTTAAAGTGATTTTTAGCATGTTCTATGCTTTTCCTAGAGGAACATCTCCATGATTAGTCTCAGTGACTTAAGACAATTTAAAGCCGATGGTCGCAAATTCTCCTGCCTGACTTGTTATGATGCGAGTATGGCCAAGGCAATGGAAATTGCTGAAATTGATAGTATTTTAATTGGCGACTCGCTGGGGATGTCGATTCAGGGCCGTGACTCTACCTTGCCGGTGACCGTTGAAGATATGGCCTATCATACGGCAGCAGTGCGTCGTGGCAATCAGCATGCCTTTATCATGACCGATCTGCCATTTATGAGTTATGCCACCTTGAATGATGCACTGCAAAGCTCGAAAACCGTGATGCAGGCCGGTGCGCAAATGGTCAAGATGGAAGGTGGTGCCTGGCTGGCTGAAACCGTAGAAGTGCTGACCCGTAACGGAATTCCAGTGTGTGTGCATTTGGGCCTGACGCCGCAATCGGTACATGTCTTTGGCGGTTATAAACTCCAGGCGCGTACCCGTGAAGCGGCGGACAAGTTGATTGCCGACTGTCAGGCGGTGGTTGATGCCGGTGCTGCGCTGTTATTGCTGGAATGTGTACCGGCGCAGCTTGGTCAGGAAATTAGCGCCCTGTTCCCGCATATTCCGGTAATTGGGATTGGTGCCGGTGCAGACACCGATGGTCAGGTGCTGGTGGTGCAAGATATGCTGGGTCTGACGTTTGGCCGCGTTGCCAAATTTGTACGGAACTTTATGAAAGAGCAGTCTGGTGAAACAGCCATTGTAGATGCCTTCAAAGCCTATCATGCTGCGGTACAAGACGGTTCTTTCCCGGCACGTGAACAAACTTTCCAAGTTGAGTTGTAAAACATGAAAACAGAAACCACGATTCAGGGATTGGCAGCCTCATTAAATCCTGCACGTGCAGCGCGTAAAATTATTGGTTTTGTCCCGACCATGGGCAATTTGCATGAAGGCCATCTGAGCCTGGTGCGTGAAGCGCGTCAATTATGTGATGTGGTGGTGGTCAGCATCTTCGTGAACCCGATTCAGTTTGGTCCAAATGAAGACTTTGACAACTATCCACGGACCTTGGAACAAGACAGTCAATTGCTGGCAGAAGCCGGTTGTGACATCGTATTTGCACCTTCTGTCGAGCAAATGTATGGCAAAAGCCCGCGTTTAACCAACATCAGTGTGTCTGAAATTACCGAAGACCTGTGTGGTTTGCAGCGTCCGGGACATTTTGATGGTGTCGCGGTGGTGGTGACCAAGCTGTTTAATATTGTGCAGCCGAACTATGCCTTCTTTGGCCAAAAAGATTATCAACAGCTGGCGGTGATCCGTCAGTTTGTACGTGACCTGAATATTCCGCTGGAAGTGATTGGCGTGCCAATTGTCCGGGCAGAGGATGGTCTGGCGCTCAGTTCACGTAACGGTTATTTAAGTGAACAGGAACGTAAAACGGCACCAGTAATTTATCAAAGCCTGAAAAATGCTGAACAGGCACTGCAACAGGGTGAAAAGCTGTCAGAAGTGTTAGCGAATATTAAGGCAGCATTGACGCAGGCCGGCTTTGTTGTGGACTATGTAGAGGCACGTACACCTGAACTGCAAAAAATTGATGAATTTAATCAAGAGATTGTTTTGTTCGTGGCGGCAAAATTGGGAAGCACCCGCTTAATTGATAATATGCAGATCAAACCGACTGCATAGCTCAGCAATGGAAAGGACAGCCTTGTCATGAAGCGTATTTTGATTGTGACCGGACAATCAGGTTCAGGAAAATCCTCGGCATTACAAGTGTTGGAAGATTTGGGTTATTACTGTATTGATAATTTACCTTTGGCATTGCTTCCCGAAATTGTGGATAAACTGGATCAGGAAAATAACTTGGAACAGTTGGCATTGGGGGTAGATGTACGCAGTACCCGTGCCGACTTGCAAGAGTTTGATTTGGTATTTGAGCAACTGCAAAAGCATGGTTCAGTCGATATTATTTATCTGACCACGCAAGATCAGGAATTGATTGCCCGTTTTAGCGCATCACGCCGTCCGCATCCACTCTCTAGCCGTTTTAAAAGCTTGAATGAATGCATTCAGGAAGAAAAAGTCCTGCTTATGCCGATTCAGCTGCGCTCCACGGTGCACATTGATACCACCGACAAGAGTGTGCATGACTTAAAACACACCTTGCTGTCGAAGCTGGGCCAGACCGATAAGCTGATTGTGATTTTGCAATCTTTTGGCTACAAGCATGGTATTCCGCTGGATGCCGACTATGTCTTTGATATCCGGCATTTGCCGAACCCACATTGGGATCTGTCTTTGCGCAAATATTCCGGGCTGGATGAGCCGGTGCAACAGTTTCTGGAACAGCATGAACAGACCAATGAAATGTTCCAGGATATTTATCAGTTTTTAAATAAATGGCTGCCTGCATTTGCAGAAGGGCATCGTCATTATATGACCATCTCTATTGGCTGTACCGGTGGGCAGCACCGATCTGTTTATATGGTGGATGACTAAAAAAGGCACTTGAGGCACAATGGTCTATTCAAGTCTTACACCGGGAAATGAAGCACTGGTCATGATTGACACAACTGTTGACGTAATTAATAAACTAGGTTTACATGCGCGTGCATCAGGCAAACTGATTGAAGTCACCACGAAATTCCGTTCGTCCATTCAAATTGGCAAAGGTGACAAGTTGGTCGATGCAAAAAATATCATGTCCCTGCTCATGCTCGGCGCAGGTAAGGGCACAACTTTACGTTTAGTGATTGAAGGTGCAGATGAAGAACAAGCTTTATCTGAAATTCAGGCACTTTTTGCAGCAAAATTTTACGAGGCAGATTAATCGTGGCACGTCGACCGCACCGTTTTACCGAAGATGATTTCGAATCTTTAGAAGGACGTGCAAGTAAAACTGAACAGAAAAAAGCCGTACAGCGTATGGCGGCTTTGGGCGAGCAGTTGGCTCAACTGAACCCGAAGCAAATTCAAAAGCTTCCTGTAGATGAGCGTTTAATTGATGCACTCATTGAAGTGCAGAATATCAGTTCGCATGAGGCGCGTCGCCGTCAGTTCCAGCGGATTGGGAAACTGCTGCGCAATGAAGATGAATCGGTAATTCTGTCTTATTTAACCCCGCAGCAGGGTGCCAAGAAAACCGCGCAGCTGCAACGCTGGGTCGAGCGGATTATTAAAGATGGCGATCCGGTAATTAATGATTTCTGCAAAACCTATAATGCGGCAGAACGACATACCCTGCGTCAGCATGTGTTGCGCATTCACCGTGATTTGAAAGTGGAAATGCCGGAAGCAGAACTGGAAGCGTCCAAGTTAAAATTGTTTAACTATGTGCAGCAAGTGGCGCTATTATCTGACAATTAAGCGGATCAGACTTCATCTGGTCTGAAGCCATAAAAAACGACTCGATGGAGTCGTTTTTTATTGCGGTTCATTCTTGGGTGACTGATGTGAAAACGGGCACTGTGACCCGCATCAACATCTCGGCTGGCTTTAACCGAACTCGCCGACAGCGCGTTCTTTGGCCCATTCACGTAATACAAACTTCTGTAATTTGCCGGTCGAGGTTTTAGGAATCTCGGTAATCACCACTTCTTTTGGCACTTTAAAGCGCGCCAGATGCTGCTGGCAGAAGGCAATGATTTCATCTTCGGTCACGGTTTTACCTTCTTTAATTTCAATAAAGGCGCACGGGACTTCCTGCCAGCGCGGATCCGGTTTGGCCACCACTGCCGCGGTGAGGACCGCAGGGTGCTGATACAACACCTCTTCAACTTCCAGCGAGGAAATATTTTCACCGCCGGAAATAATCACATCCTTGGAGCGGTCGGTAATTTTGGCATAGCCGTCCGGCTGGCAAACGGCCAGGTCGCCGGTATGGAACCAGCCGCCGGCAAAGGCTTCGGCCGTCGCTTCCGGATTTTTTAAATAGCCTTTCATCACGATATTGCCACGGAACATAATTTCGCCCATGGTTTCGCCATCGTTCGGTACCGGTTGCATGGTCTCCGGGTCGAGGACTTTCATGCCATCTTGCAGCGGATACGGCACACCTTGGCGTGAATGTAATTGCGCCTGTTCCTGAATGGTCAGCTCGGACCAGCCAGCTTGTGATGCGCAGAGCGCTGATGGGCCATAGGTTTCCGTTAAGCCATAAACATGGGTCACGTTAATGCCGAGATTACGCATCCCTTCAATAATTGCCGCAGGTGGTGCAGCACCGGCCACCATCACTTCTACGCGATGCTCAATTTTGATCTGTTGCTGTTCCGGGGCATTAATCAGCATCGACAGTACAATCGGTGCGCCGCAGAAGTAATCAACTTTATGTTCAGCAATCAGTTTAAAAATCAGCTCAGGATCGACTTTACGCAGGCAGATATTGGTACCGCCATTGGCTGCCATGGTCCAAGCAAAACACCAGCCGTTGCAGTGGAACAGTGGCAAGGTCCATAAATAGGTGGCACGTGGGGTCATACCGCAGGCAATAATATTACTGGCGGCATTGATATAAGCCCCACGATGATGATAGACCACGCCTTTCGGGTTGCCAGTGGTGCCAGAGGTATAGTTCAGGCTAATCGCATCCCATTCATCTTGTGGAAGTGACCATTCAAAATTGGCATCGCCTTCAGCCAGCCAGTCTTCATATTCAATCTGGCCAATCGGGGCAGTAAAGCACTGCTCATACAGCTCATCTTCAACATCAATCACAAAAATCTCTTGTGGCACCAACGCCAGCGCTTCTTTGGCCACGGCAGAAAATTCCGGATCAACCAGTAACACTTTGGATTCGGCATGTTCCAGCATAAAGGCCAGACTTTTGGCATCGAGCCGGGTGTTGAGGGTATTAAGGACGGCGCCTGCCATTGGTACGGCGAAATGTGCTTCCAGCATGGCTGGTACGTTCGGGAGTAGGGTGGACACGGTATCATTCTTGCCGACCCCCAGCTGTTGTAGCTGATGGGCAAACTGGCGGCAGCGTTGATATTTTTCTCGCCAGGTAATGCGGCGTTTACCGTGAATAATGGCGTCCTGATGCGGGTAGATATAAGCAGCGCGCTCAAGGTATCTCAGTGGAGACAAGGCCACGAAATTGGCAGGGGTACGCGGCAATTGATCATATGCGCTAACCATTATTATTACTCCCTAATCATATTTATTGTTTCTCTGGTTTAAAGATATTCATTTCAGTGCAGGCTTGCAGTTATTCTTTAGTCGAGTGAGCGGTATTGCTGCTGAATAGGCACGCTATCACCTGAAATATAAACCTTTTTTGATCCGGTAAAATTGTATGGAGATATTTCTTTTTTATCTGGGTGTAGCTGATGATGGCAGTTGCAGATAGATTGGCCAGATCAGCATATAAAAAGCCACATCATCCGTTTGACCGGTAAATCCGGAAATAAAATTGGCCCATGCAGCACATTTTTTTAAATCGGAAAAAATTAAGCATAAACACGAGGCTTAATTCGAATTTTCTCGGAGAAAAGGTTTAATCACCGCGCCAAGACGTGTAAAATTCTAGTCGATTTTTTATTTACCACCGTTTTTTATCTTTTGAGGTTCTCCTCGATCATAATCTCGCGGTGACATGCTCCATGGTACGGGGCATCACTCCTTAAGGATTTTCTATGCCAATTATCACTTTGCCGAATGGTGATCAAAAACAATTTGATCAAGCCGTATCTGTGATGGAAGTTGCACAAAGCATCGGCCCGGGTCTTGCCAAAAATACTGTGGCAGGTCGTGTGAACGATCGTTTAGTCGATGCCTGCGATTTAATTACCGAAGATGCCACCTTACAAATCATCACACCGAAAGACGAAGAAGGGGTCGAAATTATTCGTCACTCTTGTGCGCACCTGGTGGGCCATGCGGTAAAACAATTGTTCCCTGAAGCAAAAATGGTGATTGGTCCGGTCATTGAAGAAGGTTTCTACTATGACATCTGGATGCCACGTCCATTTACTTTAGATGACATGGCGGCCATCGAAGAGCGTATGAAAAAGCTCATCGACCAGGACTACGATGTTGTGAAAAAAATGACCCCGCGTGATGAAGTTATTGCTGAATTCACTGCGCGTGGCGAAGAATACAAACTGCGCCTGATTGCAGACATGCCTGAAGAAACTCAAATGGGCTTGTACTACCATCAGGACTATCTGGATATGTGCCGTGGTCCGCACGTACCAAATACCAAATTCTTAAAATCATTCAAGCTGACCAAAATCTCGGGTGCTTACTGGCGCGGTGATGCCAAGAACGAGCAGCTGCAACGGATTTACGGTACCGCTTGGGCTGACAAAAAACAGCTGGCTGCCTACATCAAACGTATTGAAGAAGCAGAAAAGCGTGACCACCGTAAAATTGGTAAAGCCTTAGACCTGTTCCATATGCAGGAAGAAGCGCCGGGTATGGTGTTCTGGCATCCAAATGGCTGGACCATTTACCAGGTGCTGGAACAGTACATGCGTAAAGTGCAGCAGGACAACGGTTATCAGGAAATCCGTACTCCGCAGGTGGTCGATTTCACCTTATGGGAAAAATCGGGTCATGCCGCGAACTATGCGGAAAACATGTTTACCACGCATTCTGAAAACCGTAACTACGCAGTGAAGCCAATGAACTGCCCATGTCACGTGCAGGTGTTTAACCAGGGCCTAAAGTCGTATCGTGATTTACCAATCCGTCTGGCAGAATTTGGTTCATGTCACCGTAACGAGCCATCGGGTTCATTGCACGGTATTATGCGGGTACGTGGTTTCACGCAAGATGACGCGCATATTTTCTGTACCAAAGAGCAGATTGGCCAAGAGGTTGCTGACTTTATTCAGTTAACCTTAGATGTCTACAAAGACTTTGGCTTTGAAGATGTGCAAATGAAGTTATCGACTCGTCCTGAAAAACGTGTGGGTGATGATGCACTGTGGGATCTGGCAGAAAAATCACTGGCCGATGCTTTGGATGCAGCGGGTCTGGCCTGGGAACTACAGCCGGGTGAAGGCGCATTCTATGGTCCGAAAATTGAATTCTCATTGAAAGACTGCTTAGGCCGTGTATGGCAGTGCGGTACCATTCAGTGTGACTTTAACTTGCCAGAACGTTTAGATGCTTCTTATGTGACGGAAGATAACGACCGTGATCAGCCGGTAATGTTACACCGTGCGATTCTTGGAAGTTTTGAGCGTTTTATTGGTATACTTATTGAGCATTATGCAGGCTTTATGCCACCTTGGTTATCGCCAACACAAGCCTGTGTAATGAATATTACCGACGCGCAAGCTGAAGCCTGTGGGTCAGTCGTCGAGAAACTGAAAGAAAACGGTATTCGTGCGATTTCTGACTTGAGAAATGAGAAAATCGGCTTTAAGATTCGTGAACGTACTTTAGAGCGTATTCCTTACTTGCTGGTTCTTGGCGACCGTGAAGTAGAGGAAGGTACAGTGAACGTGCGTACCCGCTCAGGAAAAAATTTGGGTACTATGTCAATTGATGCTTTCGTTGACCTAGTAAAAGCAGCCGTTGCCGAACGCGGCCGGTACATTGTGGAGTAAGAAAGATTAAACAGCCTGACCGTAACCAACAACAAGGTGCTAAGAGTAACCGCCCTGCAATTAATGACGAGATCCGTGCAAAAGAAGTACGCCTCGTTGCAGCGGATGGTGAACAAAAAGGAATTGTTTCTTTAGCGGAAGCATTGCGTGCTGCAGAGGATGCAGATCTTGACCTCGTTGAGATTGTGGCAAATGCAGAGCCGCCTGTTTGTAAAATCATGGATTACAACAAGCACTTGTTTGACCTGAAGCAAAAGCAAAAAGATGCCAAGAAAAAGCAGCATCAAGTGCAGGTAAAAGAAATTAAATTGCGCCCAGCAACCGATGTAGGTGACTACAACGTAAAACTGCGTGCAATTATCAAATTCCTTGAAGAAGGAAACAAGGTAAAAATCACTTTACGCTTCCGTGGTCGTGAAATGGCTCACCAACAGTTAGGTTTGGCTCAATTACAAAAAGTTGAAGCTGACGTAGTTGAATATGGTGTAGTTGAACAGGCGCCAAAAATGGAAGGTCGTCAAATGGGTATGCTGCTTGGTCCGAAAAAGAAAAAGTAAGCATCTCCGAATCAAAAAAGCACTGCCCAGCAGTGCTTTTTTTGTGACTACAGTTTATGAGGTCACTAATATTTTGACATAATGATCGTTCGGTATGTTGAGCAGCTCAGCATATTTTGCATGATAAAAGCCCGGTGACTTTCGAACAGCTGCGGGTCATCTCTGGTGTTTAATTTTTGTGTGACAACAGTTGCCCTGCACAGGCTTATCTCGTATCTTTAACGGCAGAGCAATAACACATGACAACGACAAGAGCGCAAGGATATACACATGATTGATCTTTATTATTGGGGCACGCCCAATGGTCATAAAATTACGATTGCCTTAGAAGAAATGGCGCTGCCATACCAGATTTTCCCGATTAACATCCTTGAAAACGACCAGTTCCAGCCAGATTTTCTGCGCATTTCTCCCAACAATAAAATTCCAGCTATCGTCGATCAGAATGGACCGAATGGCCAGCCGATTTCGATTTTTGAATCGGGGGCAATCTTGCAATATCTGGGCCGTAAAACCGGTATGTTCTATCCGGTAGATGAGCTCGAGCGGGTAGAGGTGGAGCAGTGGCTGATGTGGCAAATGGGTGGCTTAGGCCCGATGCTGGGGCAGAACCATCACTTTAGCCGCTTTGCACCCGAGCGTATAGCCTATGCCACCGAGCGTTATGTCAATGAAAGCAAACGTCTGTATGGCGTGTTAAACAAGCAGCTGATCGGGCAGAAATATGTAGCCGGTGAATATTCAATTGCCGATATGGCGATTTTACCGTGGTTGTTACGCCATGAATGGCAGCAGATTCCGCTAGAAGATTATCCGCATGTGCAGGATTATATTGAGCGTTTAACCGCCCGTCCGGCAGTACAACGCGCCCTGGCGATTCAGGTTTAAATAATCATCATAAAATCACCTAAAGCATCTTCGGGTGCTTTTTTTGTGATTTCAGTTAAGATGGGCAGAACCTGTTAACTGCATCTGTTATGGCTTATCTGCTGTTATTTCTGTCGGCCTTTGGGGCGGCTACCTTATTGCCGTTGCAATCTGAAGCGGTATTACTGGGCCTGCTCATTCAAGAGCAACATTCGGTGATGGCTTTAATAGCCATCGCCAGTCTGGGCAATATTCTGGGCAGCTGTGTGAACTGGTGGTTAGGACTCAAGATCGAGCGGTATAAAGACAAGCGCTGGTTTCCGGTGTCTGAACCCAAGCTGCAGCAGGCACAGCAGATTTATCGGAAATATGGCTTCTGGTCCTTACTGCTGAGCTGGGTGCCGGTGATTGGTGATCCAATCACCCTAATTGCCGGTTTAATGAAAGAAAACTTCGCCCGATTTCTGCTGATGGTGAGTGTAGCCAAAATCGGGCGTTATCTGTTTATTTATCTGGCTTATGCCATGTTCTAGTTTAGCCCTCACATTCTGCTGGCTGAAAACGGACTTCATCTTTCAGGCTGGATTTTTTATAGATCCAGAATTTGCGTGGTACATCGACCTGTGCACCTTGCAGCGCCTGAATCAGTTTCTGGTCCAGCGCATAACGGCCGGAGCCTTGCTGAATTTTAACCTTGTGGATGTTGCCGTATTTATCGGCTTTCATTTTGAACTGAATCCGGCGGGCATGACCATTTAACTCATCTTCGGTGACGTTCAGTTGAGGCTGGCTGCGATATTGAAACGCGCTTTTTGCGCCGGCTTGCTGCGCTTGCCAGACAGTCGAGTCAAAGCTGTAGTGGCAGTCCTGAGCAGTATCTTTTAAATCCAGATGAAAGACCTGATAACCAATCACTGGAACCGGGGTATCATCGACCAGATGTGGTTTGATTTTGGCTTGTTTCACTGCCTGGCTAATCAGCTGATCTAAAGATTTTAGCCCGGTACTTTCCTGTACCGTGACTTTGTTGATTTGCCCCGATTCATCGGCATGAATCCGTAAAATGGCCGCGCGGTTTTGCTGCTTTAAATCGGCATTGCTATAACGCAGCTGCGGAAACTCGGTCCATTGAATACGCGTGGTCAGATGGGCAGCCAACGCCGAGGTTTTTTGTACTTGCAGTTGTTCGGCAGGGGCAGCAATGGCAAGCGTGGCACTAAGCGGCAGTGCCAGACACAGACTCAGGCAAATGGTTTTTTTCATGAGGATTAGCTTGTTGTTGGGCAAAAGAAGGAACGCTGCGCAGTATTTCCTGAATCGGGCTTCAGTACAAGTCTTCCGCTATAAAAATAAGAGGTTCCATCTGTATGTTTTGGCTGTTCAATAAAAAGGAGAGATCCTGCTAATCTCAAAGACCTCATCTGCCGATAGAAGGCGAGCAACTTTTGCAATATCTGCTTTTGTTTTAGGCAAAGATGCTTTAGAATACGTGCTCCCTTACCTGCAGGTCGTTTGTAATGGTGCAAATGAGCCGAACAGGTACTTAAAAGAGGTTGTTATGGCTAAGTTAAAAACTCGCCGTGGTGCAGCTAAACGTTTCAAAGCGACTGCTAACGGTTTCAAGCGTAAACAAGCGTTCAAACGCCACATTTTGACCAAAAAATCTGCTAAACGTATCCGTCAATTGCGCGGCTGTGTAATGGTTCACGTGAGTGACGTTGCTTCAGTTCGTCGTATGTGCCCATACATCTAAGGAGATTTATAAATGGCTCGTGTAAAACGTGGTGTACAGGCTCATCGCCGTCATAAAAAAATTCTTGCTCGTGCTAAAGGTTACTATGGTGCTCGTTCACGCGTATATCGCGTAGCGTTCCAAGCGGTAATCAAAGCAGGTCAATACGCTTACCGTGACCGTCGTCAGAAGAAACGTCAATTCCGTGCTCTATGGATTGCGCGTATCAATGCTGGTGCTCGTCAAAACGGCTTGTCTTATAGCCGTATGATTGCTGGTTTGAAGAAAGCTCAAGTGATCATCGACCGTCGCGTACTTGCTGACATCGCTATGCATGACGCAGTTGCATTTGCTGCTTTAGCTGAAAAAGCGAAAGGTGCATTGGCTGCCTAAGTCCTCGTGACTTAAAAGAAGACCGCTTTATGCGGTCTTTTTTATTGCGCAGAATCAGGATCTGGATGATGAAACAGGGAAATTGTATGCAGCGAATTAATGTGGTTGGTACTTCGGCTACAGGCAAGTCGACCTTTGCCCGGGCGCTGGCAGAAAAGCTGGGACTGGCCTATATCGAGCTGGATAATCTGTTCTGGTTAGATGACTGGCAGCAAAGTGCTGATACAGATTTTTTTGCCAAAATTCAGGCCGCCATTGAGCAGGCACCCAATGGCTATGTGATTGATGGTAACTATACCCGCACCATTCCCATTAAATGGGCACAGGTCGATACCATTATCTGGCTGGATTTACCGTTTCATACCAATTTACTGCGTTCTGTACAACGCGCCGTGCAGCGCGCGGTTTCACAGCAAACCTTCTGGCCTAATTCCAATAATCGGGAAACGATCAGACAGCTGTTTAGCCGCGATTCGATTGTCTGGTGGATGATTAAAACCCATCAGAAAAATCGCCGGCATTATCTGCAGCTGATACAATCTCCCGAATATGCCCATCTGCACTGGATTCGGCTGACTTCAGCGACTGAAGTTGAACGGTTTCTGAATCGCGTTTAAAGTCCGAAATAATAGGCCAATAAACAAATTACCACAGTAATAAGAATCAGCTTGATGACTCCAGTCGCACCAACTTTATGATGAGACGGGGCTTTGGCTGAATGCGCTGCTTGCGCATGGGTAGCCTTGTTGTCAGATGCGAACGGTTCCAGCGGATTCGGCTGTGCGACAGGCGTCAGCTGGGCGCTTTGGTAATGGTTGGCCACCTTGACAATAAATTTGGCGCTTAAATCATCCAGCTTCTGGGCAAAATGGCGCAGGTCAAGCTGCTCTTCCGGACTCAGCACTTCATTATCTGCATTATAGGGATGCTGGATTTTCTGTTGAATATCATCTTTTAGCGCTTCTAAACGGTACAGCATGCGATGTGCATAATCGGCCTGATAGTGAGTCGGTAATAAAGACAGCTGATGCGGATCAGGTGTATCTGCCGTAAGCGGAATGCCGTAATAGGGTAAATTCTGCTGTTCAGGTGGCTGAAAGTCGGCCGCCAGTGTATGGGAAAACAGCTCCTGCTCGGTAAACAGATGAATTTCATCCCAGTGAGCGGGTTCTAGATCGGCCTCTACCTTTTTGGCCAGCTTACTATTGAGTTCATAACGCCAGAACGTTTCCTGGCGCAGTTCAATCCGCTGTGCCGGTGGAAATTCATAATCATTGTCGGCGTTATACCATTCCGGCAATTCCTTGCCACAAATCCAGGCAAATTTTTTATGTGCTTCATGGCTGACAATAAGATGCGGGTAGGGCAGCAGCTCGACATTGGCGTTGGGATTTTTTTCATCGACCAGCAGACTGGCATTGTGCAGACTCAGTCGGGTTGTACCCTGGCGTTTTAAGCCTTCCAGCCAGATTTCAAAATGCTGGGCCAGCAGATGCTGGGAATTTAAATCACGAAACCAGAACATGTGCTGATTAAAAATGGGATGCGCACGCCAGCGACTGAAACTCAAATCCTGGCTCAGATATTCATTGCCATAGGTGACCAGGGTCAGTTGCTGTTTCCAAATTTGATCGAGCGCCATAGTGTTTGATCTCATTGATATTTTGATTATCTTATACTTTTTCCAAATTGCGATGCCAATCTAATTTTCCTGCAATGCAACTTCATTCTACTGTCCAAAAACTGTTAGAATGTGGGGTTTTTTAATTATATTCAAAATTTGTTGCTTTGAGAGTTACTATGTCACTGGAAGCCCTGACCACTGAAGCGCTCGCTGCCATTGCAGCAGCAGACGACCTTGCTACACTCGATCAAGTACGGGTGCAATTTACGGGGAAGAAAAGCCAGCTCGCGGAACAATCTAAGTCACTTGGTAAAATGGATCCTGAACAGCGTAAAGCGTTTGGTGCGCAAATCCATGCGGTGCGTGAAGCCATTAATACTGCATTAACCGAGCGTCAGGCAGCATTACAGCAAGCGGCATTAGAACAAAAACTTGCCAGCGAAACGGTGGATATTACTTTACCAGGCCGTGGTCAGACCATTGGCTCCATTCACCCGGTAACTCAGGTGCAAGAGCGTATTTGCCAGTTCTTTACCAAAGCTGGCTTTACTGTGGCTACTGGCCCAGAAGTTGAAGATGATTATCACAACTTTGAAGCGCTGAATATTCCAGGCCATCACCCGGCCCGTGCCATGCACGACACGTTCTATTTTGATGCGACTCATTTGCTGCGTACCCATACCTCTGGTGTACAGATTCGGACTATGGAAACCCAGCAGCCGCCAATCCGTATTGTCTGCCCGGGCCGTGTTTATCGCTGTGACTCCGACCAGACGCATTCACCAATGTTCCACCAAATTGAAGGTTTGTACGTGGCGGAAAACACCAGCTTTGCTGAACTGAAAGGTTTACTGGTGAACTTGCTGAACGAATTCTTTGAAAAAGATTTGAAAGTCCGTTTCCGTCCGTCGTATTTCCCGTTCACCGAGCCAAGTGCTGAAGTGGATATTATGGATGAGCGCGGTAAATGGTTAGAAGTGCTGGGCTGCGGTATGGTGCATCCAAATGTATTACGCGCGGCAGGTATTGATCCGGACAAATATAAAGGCTTTGCCTTTGGTCTGGGCGTAGAGCGTTTTGCAATGTTACGTTATGGCATTAACGACCTGCGTATGTTCTATCAGAATGATGTGCGTTTCTTACGCCAGTTTGCTTAAAACAAATTTATACCTCTTCCTGACCTCTCCTAAAAGGAGAGGGGTTGTCCATCGGTGACATAGGGTTCTCCCCCTTTTTTAAAGGGGGAGTTAGAGGGGGATTTTAGAGATTTGAATTACAGGTTTTATATTAATGAAAATTAGCGAAAATTGGCTACGCACGTGGGTCAACCCAGCCATCGACAGCGAAAAACTCTCCGATCAACTGACCATGCTGGGTCTGGAAGTTGATGATTTATCTCCAGCTGCAAAACCATTTACAGGTGTTGTGGTTGGTGAAGTGCTGACGGTTGAACAACATCCAGATGCAGACCGTTTACGTGTAACGACGGTGAACATTGGTTCCGGTGAGCCTTTACAAATTGTCTGCGGTGCGCCAAACGTACGAGCAGGTATGAAAGCACCTGTGGCAACCATTGGTGCGGTATTACCAGGCGATTTTAAAATCAAGAAAGGCAAGCTGCGTGGTGTGGAATCACAAGGCATGCTCTGCGGTGCATCTGAAATTGACTTAGAAGACAAAATCGACGGTCTGTTAGAGCTACCTGCGGATGGACCTGTGGGTGTGAACGTTCGTGAATATCTGGACCTGGATGACAACGTGATTGACATCAGCATCACCCCAAACCGTGGTGACTGTTTCAGCATTCGTGGGATCGCACGTGAAATTGGGGTGATTAACCAACTGCCTGTGACTGCGCCTGACATTCAAGAAGTGGCTGCAAGCATTGCTGATGAAAAGAAAGTGGTTGTATCGACTGAAGGCTGTCCACGTTATTTAGGTCGTGTGATCAAGAACGTGAACACCAAAGCCGCGACGCCTGAATGGATGGAGCGCGCATTGGCACGTTCGGGTATCCGTCAGCACAGCATTCTGGTTGATATTACCAACTATGTCTTGATGGAACTGGGTCAACCACTCCATGCCTTTGATGCTGCAAAAGTGCAAGGTGCTGTGCAGGTGCGTCAGGCGACTGCGGGCGAAAAACTTGTTCTATTGAATGAACAAGAAGTAGAACTGCAAGACGATGTCATGGTGATTGCTGATGATGAAAAAGCACTGGCGATTGCGGGCATCATGGGTGGTCTGTCTTCATCGGTTACCGATGAAACCACTGAAATCTTCCTGGAATCTGCTTTCTTTGCACCGCTGCATATTGCCGGTCGTGCGCGCCGTTTTGGCCTGCATACCGATGCCTCTCAGCGTTATGAGCGTGGTGTGGATTTTGAACTGCCATTGATCGCCATGCACCGTGCCTCTCAGTTAATTTCTGAGCTTGCAGGTGGTGAGTTTGGCCCAATTACGGTGGCGGAAAATGTAGCAGTATTGCCAACACGTGACGCGATTGAACTGAAACAGGCACAGGTCGATCAGCTGCTGGGTTATAGCGTAGATTCAGACTTTATTACCGATGCTTTAACACGCTTGGGTTGTGAAGTGACGGTAAAAGCGCAAGGTCAATGGTCTGTGGTACCGCCATCGCATCGTTATGACATGGCCATTTACCAGGACCTGATTGAAGAAGTCGCGCGTATTCACGGTTATGACAATATTCAAATCAGCCTGCCGGTGATTGACACCAAACTGGCGAAGTATCAGGATCAGTTTGAAGTGGCACAGCTGCGTCAAACCCTAGTGACTTTGGGCTATCAGGAAGCAATCAGCTTTAGCTTTGCTGACCTGAAACTGGAAAAACAGCTAAATGCAGCGGTCAACCCACTGGCATTGGCGAACCCGATTTCAAGCGATCTGGCGGTGATGCGTTCAACCTTGCTGTCGAGCCTGATTCCTTGCGTACAGTACAATATTAACCGTCAGCAAAGCCGTGTGCGTTTCTTTGAACTGGGTTTACGTTTTGATTATCAGAATGCAGCTTCAATTCATGACCTGAAACAGATTCCAACCCTGGCAATGATTGCTGTGGGCGCTAAAACAGCAGAATCATGGCATGGCAAGCCACAAGCTATGGACTTCTTTGACCTGAAAGGTGAAGTTGAAGAGTTGCTGGCGGCAGGTCGTGTACAGGTCGAATACGTACGTTCAGAGCGTAGCTGGTTGCATCCAGGCCAATCTGCAGAGATTCTGGTCAATGGCCAGTCAATTGGTTATTTAGGTCGTCTGCATCCATCTCTGGAAAATGAACTGGATTTGGGCACCACTTGGGTGGCGGAACTGGATCAGCAGGCTGTTTTGCAAACTTATGTATCTAATTTTACAGAATTATCACGTTTTCCGTCGGTAAGACGTGATATTGCGCTTTTAATTAGTGATAAGATTAATGTTAGCGAAATTCAGCAACTTATCGAACAAACGGGCGGCGAGCTTCTGCATTCAACCTGGTTATTCGATGTGTACACTGGTCAAGGTGTTGAAGCGGGTAAACGCTCATTGGCATTTGCACTGTTATGGCAACATCCGACACGTACGCTTGAAGATGCTGAAATTAAATCAGGTATGGACAATATCCTAAAAGTGTTAGAAAACACTTATCAAGCGACATTGAGGGCTTCATGACAGCATTAACAAAAGCAGAAATGGCTGATCATTTAAGTGAGCTCACGAGTTTAAACCGTCGTGAAGCGAAACAAATGGTCGAGTTATTCTTCGATGAGATTAGCCAGGCGCTAATCTCTGGGGAGCAGGTGAAACTTTCAGGTTTTGGTAACTTCGAGTTGCGTGATAAACGTCAACGTCCAGGCCGAAATCCGAAGACGGGTGAAGAAATTCCGATTTCTGCACGCCGGGTGGTAACCTTCCGTGCCGGACAGAAGTTCCGCCAACGTGTTGGAAATGAGCAGATCGATTGATCTGCTTTTTTATGCCGCTAAAAAAGTAAGGGCTGAGGTTCTAACGGCAGGTATTACCGTGTTCCTTGTATGTGATGATGAGATGTTGTAAGAAATATTCAGACAATAAAAAAGAGAGCCAAAAGGCTCTCTTTTTGTCAATAATCTAAGATTATTGAGCTTCAGTAGCAGCAGCGTCAACAGCAGCGTCAGCAGCGTCAGTAGCAGCATCAGCAGCGTCAGTAGCAGCAGCAGCAGCAGTGTCAGCAGCATCAGCAGCAGCGTCTACAGCAGCATCAGCGCCAGAAGCAGCTTCAACAGCAGCAGCGTCAGCAGCAGCTTCAGCTTCAGAAGCAGCTACAACAGCTTCAGATGCAGCTTGGTTAGCGTCAGCAGCAGCTTCTTCAGTTTTTTTAGCACAACCAACGAAAGCTAAAGTAGTAGCAACTGCAGCAGCAATAGCGATTTTTTTGAATAACATGGCATCACTCTCTAAAAAATTGAGATTAAAAAAAACCGACGTTAGCCTGTTATATGCTTTTATTATTCCTAATTTTGTTAGGCACTAACAACGCAGGAGCAGTCTAACTGGTCTGCGAATATGCTATCACTGAGTTTTTTTAATTACTACTAGCTTGCTCTAAAAAAAGCCGAAAAAAGCCCTAAAATGCGTTGTTTTTTAACAGAAAATAACAATCAAGAGTTCAGTTTATATTGGCGAAAGGCGATTTAAATCATTAAAAACTATAGGGTTTTTTTGAAATACTTATTTATAATCATTTACTTAAAAATAAGTTTACACAGAAAACGTCCAATTGTATCTTTATGTAAAGATGGTCAACCGAAATAAAAAAGCCATCGTTATACGATGGCCTTTTTAAAAAGTTTTGATCTTAGTTGCTGGCTTTACGCTTCATATGATCAAAGAACTCGTCATTGGTTTTGGTTTCTTTCATACGATCCAGCAGGAATTCCATGGCTGCCAGTTCATCTTGGGTATGCAGCAGCTTACGCAGAATCCAGACCTTACGCAGGTTGTCTTCAGACATCAGGCGCTCTTCACGACGGGTACCTGATTTCTTGATGTTCATGGCAGGGAACACGCGTTTTTCGGCAATACGACGATCAAGCGTAATTTCCTGGTTACCGGTACCTTTGAATTCTTCGTAAATCACTTCATCCATCTTGCTGCCGGTTTCAATTAACGCGGTTGAGATGATGGTCAGTGAGCCGCCTTCTTCAATATTACGTGCGGCACCAAAGAAACGCTTTGGACGTTCCAGTGCGTGAGCATCGACACCACCAGTCAGGACTTTACCTGAAGATGGCACCACGGTGTTATAGGCACGCGCTAAACGGGTAATCGAGTCAAGCAGAATCACCACATCTTTTTTGTGTTCTACCAGACGCTTGGCTTTTTCAATTACCATTTCAGCCACTTGTACGTGACGGGCTGGAGATTCATCAAAGGTTGAGGCAACCACTTCACCACGCACGGTACGTTCCATTTCGGTCACTTCTTCCGGACGTTCGTCAATCAGCAGAACAATCAGGAATACTTCCGGGTTATTACGTACAATCGACTGGGCGATGTTTTGTAATAACATGGTTTTACCAGCTTTTGGCGGCGCTACAATAATTGAACGCTGGCCTTTACCAATTGGCGCAACCAAGTCAACCACACGCGCGGTTAAATCTTCAGTGGTACCGTTACCAAGTTCCATGACCAGTTGTTCGGTTGGGAACAGCGGGGTCAGGTTTTCAAACAGGATTTTATTGCGCGAGTTTTCTGGCGTGTCGTAGTTAATCTGGTTAACTTTTAACAGGGCAAAATAACGTTCGCCTTCTTTTGGTGGGCGAATGGTGCCGGTAATGGTGTCACCGGTACGCAGGTTAAAACGACGAATTTGCGAAGGGCTGACATAGATATCGTCAGGACCGGCTAAATAAGAGCCTGCTGCAGAGCGTAAGAAGCCAAAACCATCTGACAGAATTTCGAGCACGCCATCACCAAAAATCTCTTCGCCATTCATTGCATGACGTTTTAAGATGGCAAAAATAATGTCTTGCTTACGGTTACGAGCCATTCCTTCAAGGCCCATAAACTCGGCAATCTTGATGAGTTCGCCAATCGGTTTTTTCTTGAGTTCGGTTAAATTCATAGGTGATCAGATAGAATCAAAAATTCTGGGGTACAGGTTGGAAGGGAAGCAACATTTGACCGCATGCAGGCAATAAAACGAACGCAATTGTATTTGCACAATAACAATTCAGAGGACTGATTAATTGTTTCAGAGAAAAATGTGAAAAAACAATTTCTGTTGCCGAGCGGCATTTTTGTGTTGTGTCTTTTAAGAAACGGGCGGGACGGGAAGTCCTTTATTTCTTGAGCAAGCAATATAAGAGAGAAACGCCGATTTGTCAATTTATAGACGAAAAAAATACGCTATGAAACATAGCGTATTTTAATTTTTCTAAACAGACAGGATTTAGATGTTTTCATCAATAAATGCAGTCAGTTTCGATTTTGGTGCAGCACCAATCTGCTGGGCAACCACTTCACCATTTTTGAACATCAACAGTGCAGGGATGTTACGGATGTTGTAGTTCACGGCAGTTTGTTCGCAAGCGGTCACGTCAACTTTCACAATTTTAACTTTGCCTTCATATTCAGTCGCCAAAACTTCAAGTACTGGCGCAATTGCCTTACAAGGCGCACACCAGCCCGCCCAGAAGTCAACCAATACAGGTGTTTCAGATTGAAGAACGTCTGCTTCGAAGTTTGCATCCGTTGTGTTTACGATGTTGCCAGACATGGAATGTGCTCCAAATGAATTTTTGTATAGATAGCTATATTTATTAGTATTACATAGCCATCTAGAACAATGTAGAGGAATATGTAAATTTTCGATCTTTCCTGTGAATTTGTCTAATTGATGCTCACGATGCTGATGATCGTGTCACACAATTGTCACATCTGCCGAAAATTTAAATACTCATCGAAATGTGCGCACAAATGGCTTTTAAATTGCATGTATGTGAATTACTCTAGGCACAATTCTGTATAGGTTTGTTTGAAGAATGTCTGATTTTTTAATTGATGAAGAGTTACTTGCAGCCATCGATATGGGGTCGAACAGCTTCCACCTGGCCATTGCCCGTGTGGATCATGGTGAAGTAAAAAAAGTGGCATCAATGTCAGAAAAAGTACAGCTTGCCGCTGGTTTAGATGAGAATAAAAATTTAACCGAAGCCGCACAGCAGCGCGGTTTAGCCTGTTTGGCACGCTTTGTCGGACGTTTAAGCGCTGTACAGCCGAACCGTTTACGTATTGTTGCCACCAACGCCTTGCGTCAGGCCAAAAACGGACATGAATTTATTCAAAAAGCCGCAGAAATCTTGCCAAAACCCATTGAAATTATTGCCGGTCGTGAAGAAGCCCGCTTAATTTATCTGGGCGTGTCGCACACCATGGAAAACAGTGGTCGCCGCCTGGTGATTGATATTGGCGGTGGTTCAACCGAGCTGATTATTGGTGAAGAATTCGAACCTATTCATACCGAATCTTTACAGATGGGCTGTGTGGCCTATACCAAAGCCTTTTTCGCCGAAGGTGAAATTAACCATAAAAGTTTTGACAAAGCCGTGTTTGCCGCACGCAAAGAATTATCCACCATTGCCAATACCTATAAAAATGCCGGCTGGGATACCGTAGTAGGCTCAAGTGGCACCATTAAAGCCTGCCGCCAGATTACCGTGAATATGGGCTGGAGCAATGCGCAGGAAAATCTGACCCGTGAGGGCCTGGAAAAACTCAAAGATAAACTGCTTAAATACAAGCATGTCTCTGAAATGGACTTTGACGGTTTAAAAGAAGATCGACGAGCAGTTTTGCCAGCCGGGATTGCGATTTTATATGCAGTTTTTGATATTTTAGATATTGATAAACTGGTTTATTCCGATGGTGCCTTACGTGAAGGCGTAATGTATGACCTGCTGGGCCGTTTCCAGCATGAAGATATCCGAGACCGCAGTGTGCAGGCGCTGATGGGCCGTTATAACGCCGATCCGAAACAGGCAGAACGTGTGGTCAAAACCGCGCAGCACCTGTTTGAAGGCGTAGCCGCGGAGCTGAAATTGACCAGCGATGACAGTGATTTACTGCGCCGCGCGGCCTATTTACATGAAATTGGTCTGGCGATCAGTCATGGTGGCTATCATCGTCATGGTGCTTATTTATTACAACATTCGGATATTCCAGGCTTTTCACAAATTGATCAAAACCATCTGTCGCATCTGGTTGCGCATCATCGCCGCAAGCTGCGTCAGGACGATAAAATTGATGTCAACAAGGTCGGTGGCCATAAATTAATGCATTTATGTCTGCTGCTACGCCTAGCAGTTTTAGTCAATCATAGTCGTAGCGATCAGATGCTTCCTGCCATTGAATTGAGTGTTCAGAATGCGCAACAATGGCAGCTCAGCGTTTCGGGTGATGCTAAACAATGGCCATTGCTTGTCGCTGAATTGCACGATGAACAAGTGCAGTTCAAGAATTGGGACATTGAATTAAAAATTCATTCGGAACAATTTGTCGATTAACGTTTTGGTTAATTTAGGGATAACAGTCGACTTATGAAAAATAAAGCTGCTCAATCAAAAGCATGGACAACGGTCCAAATTGCACGTCATCCAGAGCGTCCGCAATTCCTGGACTATGTAGGCGAAATTTTCACTGAATTTGATGCGTTGCACGGCGACCGTTTATTTGGTGATGATGGTGCAATGGTGGGTGGCTTGGCACGCTTCGATGGTCAGCCGGTCATGGTCGTGGGCCAGCATCGTGGTCGCAGTACCCGCGAGAAATTGCAGCACAATTTCGGCATGAGTAACCCGGAAGGTTACCGTAAGGCACAGCGTTTGCTAGATATGGCAGAACGTTTCAAGCTGCCGGTCTTTACCTTTATTGACACCATGGGTGCTTATCCGGGTGTGGGTGCAGAAGAACGTGGTCAGGCGGAAGCGATTGCTACCAGTCTTGCTCAATTATCGAACCTGAAAGTGCCGGTTGTGGCAACAGTTTTAGGTGAAGGCGGTTCAGGCGGTGCCTTGGGTATTGGTGTTGCGGATCGTGTGGTGATGTTATCTCACAGTATTTATTCAGTAATTTCTCCAGAAGGCTGTGCATCTATTTTGTGGAAAACTGCAGAAAAAGCAGAACAGGCAAGTGAAGCATTAGCACTGACTGCTGAAAAATTACAGCAGATGGGCATTGTTGAATATGTGGTTGATGAAGGTGAGGGTGCTCACTTGCAACCAGAAAAAGTCATGCAAGATTTAAAAGCCGTGTTAAAACAGGCTCTAGAAGAATTGCAACCGATGGATGCACAAGAACGATGCGAAGCACGTTACCAGCGTTTGATGAAGTTTGGCAGCGACAATTTAGGACTGGCGTCTTAACCCAGATTCAGTCTTTTCCAGAAGATACGCATTTTCTCATCGGATGTAGTGGCGGCATGGATTCCATGCTGCTGCTGCATCTGATGGCGTTTTTATGCCCGGAAAAAGTCCGGGCCATTTATATTGATCATCAATTACAGTCTTCCAGCCAGGCCTGGGGCGAATTTGTCCAGCAGCATTGTCAGGCCTTCAATATTCCGTGCATGATTCAAGCCGTACAGGTCGCCGAAGGCAATCTGGAACAGCAGGCACGCGCCGCACGTTATCAGGCATTTCAGCAGCATATTCAAACCAACGAGATATTGGTACTGGCCCATCATCAGCAGGATCAGGCAGAAACGGTGTTATTGCGTCTGTTTTCCGGTGCTGGAATTCCTGGCCTGGCGGCTATGAAAACTTTCGACTCTCGTCCTGAACTGTCAATCTGGCGACCGTTGCTATCTTTATCGCGTGAGCAGATTCAGACCTGGTGCCAGCAGCTTTCGATTCCACATATTCAAGATCCGACCAATCAGGATATTCACTACGACCGGGCCTGGTGTCGGGAACAGTTATGGCCGCTGTTAAACGCGCGCTTTCCCAAAATGCAGCAAAGCATTTGCCGCAGCAGCCAGCTGATGCAGGATGCCGAGCAGATTTTGGCCGAAGTATTGCTGCAGGATTTGGCCAGCTGTGGCGATGCCGAGCATCTAGATTTACACCGTATTCAGCAATTGTCCGAGGCGCGGCAACGCCAGTTATTGTCATTCTGGATGAAAGGGGACAACCAGTACCGGCCAAGTTTTGACATGGTGCAGCGCATTCAGCAGGAAGTGATTCAGGCTCGGGCCGATGCGCAAGCGGCTTTGCATTGCAACGGCTTTTATTATGTCCGCTATCAAAATGTCATTTACCGTTTGGCCCAGCTGGAATATTTGGCCAGTCAACAGGCCATCCCTGCGCGGGAACAGGTGTGCTGGCAGTTGGGGCAAACCCTAGATTTACCTGCCGGACAGTTTCAGTTGAATGCACCGCATCAGGTTGGTTTGTCTTTTGCATTACTCCAACAAGAATTGACTTTAAGTACGCGAGTGGGCGGAGAAAAAATCCATCTTCATGGACGGGTCGGGGCCTGGCCATTAAAAAAGGCGATACAGCAGGCACAAATTTTTCCCTGGAAGCGTCATACAATTCAAATATTAAGCAGAGATAATGTTATGCTAGGGGTTTTCACGCCAAAAGGGTTTTGGCTGGCAGATTCTGCCTATTGCGAACCGGATGGCTGGCAACCGACTTTAATCTCTTAACTATAAAGAACTCAACCAAGAGTGTGAATCATGAGTGCAGTGTTAAATTGTAATATTAGTTTTATTGGTGGCGGAAATATGGCACAGGCCTTAATTGGTGGCCTGATTGCACGTGGCATGCCTTCAACGCGTATTACAGTTGCTGATCCGGTCGAAAAAATCCGTTTGTTGCTTGAAGAAAAAGATGTACATGTGACCGAAGACAACCAGGCTGCCATTCGTGACGCCGATATTGTGGTGTTCGCAGTCAAACCGCAGGTGCTGGCCAGCGTGCTGCAACCGCTAAAAGGGCAGTTTGAAGGCAAACTGGTGATTTCGATTGTTGCCGGTGCAGAAATTGCCACCATTTCGGCATTGCTCGATACCGACCGTGTGGTGCGGGTGATGCCAAATACCCCGGCACTGGTACAAACTGGTGCGCATGGTTTATATGCGCATGATGCGGTCGATAGCAAAGACCGTGAATTGGCAAGTCAGGTTTTGGCTGCCACGGGTTTAACAATTTGGGTAAACTCTGAAGCGCAAATTGATGCAGTCACGGCAGTATCCGGTTCTGGCCCGGCTTACTTTTTCTATATGATGGAAAGTATGATTCGTGCCGGCAAAAACTTGGGCCTGGATGAAAAAGTGGCAACGGCTTTAACCTTGCAAACTGCGTTGGGTGCGGCACAAATGGCAATTACCAGTTCCAATACCCCGGCAGAGCTGCGTAAAAACGTGACCTCTCCAAACGGGACCACGCAGGCAGCGTTGGAAGTGTTTGACCGTGCGCAAGTGTCGCAGAATATTCAGGCGGCGTTGGCGGCTGCCAAAACACGCAGTCAGGAACTGGCTGCCGAGCTGAGTGACAGCATTAAATAAAGTATTTAATTTTAGGAACGTTCAAGTATGGGTGCAAATTCTGCGCTAATTTTTGGCATCATCATTAACGTAGCGATTTTGCTCGTCTTCTTCCGTTTTCTCATGCAGCTGGCTGCGGTGAGTCCTTATAATCCGGTGGTGTTGTCTACGATCAAGGCCACGAAAATTGTAGATGTATTTAGCCGTATTTTCCCGACCGTGGCAAAAGGCCGGGTGAATCTGGCGGCATTAGCGCTGCTGGTGGTGCTTTATCTGCTGAAAAATTACGGCATGATGTATTTAAACGGGGCGATGCCTAATGGCCCGGTACATCTGCTGATTCTCACCTTTGTGACCATGATTCAGGACCTGCTACGTTTCTGTCGTTACCTGATTTTTGCCACCATTATTTTAAGCTGGGTAGTGATGTTTACCCAGTCACGCGGGCCTTATATTGAAGTGATTCAGGAGCTGGCAGAACCTTTACTGGCGCCGTTTCGCCGGATCATGCCGAATATGGGCATGATTGACCTGTCTCCAATTCTGGCATTTCTGGCGTTATATATTGCTGAAATTCTGATGAACCAGGTGGCGATTGTTTTGCTGACCGGCTTCTAATAAATTCAGCTCAAGAAAAAAAGGACTCAATTGAGTCCTTTTTTATGGCTCAAGTTTTGAGGTGAAGACCTTGATATTTCGCCCAAGAGGCAAATGACCTTCAGCCCAGCCTTCCTCCGAGGAGGAAGGTGGAAAGACTTTAGTGTGCTTCATCCCAGTTCTGGCCTTTACCCACTTCGACCACCAGCGGAACAGACAGTTCAATCACCGACTGCATCACTTCGGCCAGTTTGGGTGCCAGTTCATCGGCGACATTGGCATCGACTTCAAACACCAGTTCATCGTGTACCTGCAGTAGCATTTTGGCCTGATCGCGTGGCAACATTTTGTCTACCTCCACCATGGCCATTTTAATAATATCTGCCGCCGAGCCTTGTAGCGGCGCATTAATTGCGGCACGTTCTGCTGCTTTACGCACCATCATGTTACGGGCATCAATATCCGGGGTATATAAACGGCGGCCGGTCAGGGTTTCAACAAAGCCTTGTTCCAGAGCCACCTGACGGGTGCGCTGCATATATTCATAAATGCCCGGATAACGCTGGAAGTATTGCTTGATATAGTTCTGCGATTCTTCCCGGGTAAAGCCCAATTGACGGATCAGACCAAATTCGGACATACCATATAACAGGCCGAAGTTAACCGCTTTGGCCTGGCGACGCTGATCCGGCGTGACATCTTCCAGGGCAATATTCAACACTTCTGCAGCGGTACGGCGGTGTACATCCTGACCATGATTGAAGGCATCAACCAGCGCGTCATCTTGCGAGAAATGCGCCATTAAACGCAGTTCAATTTGCGAATAGTCGGCAGCCAGTAACACGCGGCCTTCTGGTGCAATAAAGGCTTTACGAATTTGACGGCCAATATCCATACGCACTGGAATATTTTGCAGGTTCGGATCGGTCGAAGACAGACGGCCTGTTGCGGTCAGTGCCTGATGATAACTGGTATGCACGCGATGGCTGCTGCTGTTGGCCTGCTTTTGTAAGCCATCGGTATAGGTACTTTTCAGTTTAGACAGACCGCGATATTCCACAATCAGGCTGGCAATCGGGTGCTCAATCTTTTCTAAAATACTTTCACTGGTGCTGTATTGGCCGGTGGCAGTTTTCTTGCCGCCTTTGATGCCCAGCTTTTCAAACAGGATTTCGCCAACCTGTTTGGGCGAGCTGACATTAAACGGCTGGCCGGCCAGTTCAATAATCTGCTGTTCCAGTTGCAGCATGGTATTGGAGAATTCTACGCCCAGCTGATCCAGGAAATTCAGATTCAGCTTGATGCCGTTTTCTTCCATCTGGGTTAGCACGCGTGCTACCGGCATTTCAATATGATGCAGCAGATTGCTTAGTTCCGGATGACGCTGCAGCTTTTCATTCAGCACTTCATACAGGCGATACGTCACATGTGCATCTTCGGCGGCATAATGCGCGGCTGTTTCAATCTCGATCTGGTTAAAGGTTTTCTGTTTGGCGCCTTTACCGGCAATCTGTTCATAGGTGGTGGTCAGGTGACTTAAATACAGACGCGCCACATCATCCATCCCATGACGGGTGGCGACAGAATTTAAGACATACGAGGCCAGCATGGTGTCAAAGTACCAGCCCTGTAAATGAATACCGTGGTTTTCCAGCACATGTGCATCATATTTTAAATGATGGCCAATTTTTTCAACCGCTGGATTTTCCAGAATCGGTTTGATCTGCGCCAGCACCGCTTCACGGTTTAACTGTTCCGGTGCGCCGGCATAGTCATGCGCCAAAGGCACATAGAAGGCTTCCGTAGCATCAAAAGCCACCGAGAAGCCGACAATCTGGGCAATCCGATAATCTAGGCTGGTGGTTTCGGTATCAAAGGCAAAACGTGTGGCGGTGCTTAAACGCTGGAAGAGTACATCCCAGTCTGCCGGGCTTAACACTGTATGATAGGTGGCTTCACCTAGCTGATCTTCACTGCTGCTGAGCTGAGCTTGATCTTCGGTGGCGACTTCTGCGGCCGCTGGGGTTTGGCTAATGGCCTGGCTGACCTGTTTATAGCTGTTGCTGTTCGGGTTGTTCGGATGATCGAGCGACTGTAGCTGGTTCCGGAACTCCAGTTCGGTATACAGGCGGCGCAATTCTTCGGTATTTGGATCGCACAGTTTCAGGTCTGCAAAGGTCAGGCCCATGTCCAGATCACAGACAATACTGGCCAGTTGATGATCAATGGCAATACCATCGACATTGTCTTTAATATTCTGGCCAACGCGACCTTTAATTTTGTCGACATTTTCTAGAATTCCGCCTAAAGAGCCGTATTCAGTCAGCAGTTTGGCGGCAGTTTTAGCACCCACGCCCGGAACACCCATAATCCCGTCCGAGGCATCGCCCATCAGGGTCAGATAATCAACAATCTGATTCGGCCAGACGCCAAATTTCTCAAAGACACCCTGCACATCCATTGGTTTCTCTTTGAAGCTGTCTTCCAGCGTAACTTTGTCGGTCACCAGCTGAGCCATGTCTTTGTCGCCGGTGGAAATTAACACCTGATGACCTTCGGCTTCGGCGCGTTTGGCCAGCGTGCCAATAATATCGTCGGCTTCGGCACCCGGCAGCATATAAAGAGGAATCCCCAGTGCGCGAATTAAGGCGTGTAAATAAGGAATCTGCTGTGACAGTTCATCTGGCATACTTGGACGGTCACCTTTATAAATGGGTGACAGTTCGTGACGGAAGGTTGGTTCCGGGGTATCAAAAATCACCGCCATATGGGTGGGCTGGGTACGGCGCATCAGTTTCTGGATTGCGGAAATTGCCCCACGGATGGCGTTGGTATGTATACCGGTTGACGTGGTTAAAGGGGGTAAGGCGTGAAACGCACGAAATAAAAAATAAGACCCATCGACCAAGACAAATGGTGGCATTGAAAGTTTCCTAATCCAAAAAACCTGTTTATTGTACGTGATTTTACACACGCACGCTGAGTGATGATTGTATATGCAGGTTACCGAATATCTGATGAATATAAAATAAGCACTGTGCAAGTTGTTGTATGATCAGCACAATTAATAAAGGAATAGAACAAGATGCTGAGAGGGCAGAGCGAAATCCGCATGATCTGGTTGATGAGCCTGATGATTGTCGCCATCAGCGCGTGGTTTTTATCATTTCCACTGCTGACCTATGTCTGTGGTTTTGCACTGCTGATGAGTGTCATGCACTATGTCGATGCTATTCAACAACCAGCCCAGGCGCTAGGCGAACAGCGGTTGATTGCATTTCGTGCCACCTCCAAAGTGCCGCTGTATCTCTCCTCGATTATTGCCGTGGTCGGTGGGCTGCTGGATTGGGGCTGGATGATTGCCGCTGGCGCTGCGGCCTGGATTTTCTTTTTTCTGCGCTGGCTTCGGCGTCTGGAACAGTATTTGGGTCAGATTCAACAGGCCCAGCATTTTTTGCCGCAGCCGGCTTCTTCGGTACAGCCGGACATACCGCCTTTACCGTTTAGTGCAACAGCTGAAGCTGCGCCAGCGCCTGCTCCCAATTTAGTCCAGCAAATCAAACACTGGATTTTTGAGGGTAATCCGGTGCTGAAAACCGCGATTTCTATTTTGGTGATCGGCATTATTCTGCTACTGCGTTTTGCCACGGAACATTGGCAGTTGAGTCTGGCCACCAAACTGGCCATGGTCGCACTGAGCAGTGCTGCCGTGACCGGACTGGGTTATCGCTTGCAGCAGCGCAATCGCAGTTTTGCCTTGGGGCTGGAAGGGCTCGGGCTGGCGGCCTTGTGTCTGACCTTATTCTTTGCTTATTACAATGCAATAATTCCAAACTTGCTGATAGCCAGCGGCTGTTTTCTGCTGCTAATGGGCCTGACGTTATGGCTGAGTTTAAGACAGCAGTCGGTTGAACTGGCGTTAATGGCCATGGGGATGGCCTATCTGGCGCCGTTTACCTTACCGGTGCGTGATGCAACTGCACCGGAATTTATTGGCTATTATCTGGTGATTAATATTGCGGTGGCCGTGCTCAGCAGCCTGCGACCGTGGAAGTTTCTGAATCAGATTGCTTTTTTAATGACCGTGCTGGTCGGTGGCAGCTATGCCTTTGTGCATGGCAGCGATGCTGACCGCGACCTGATGACTGGGTTGATTCTGGCACATGCCGCTATCTTTATCTGGCTGGGTTTCCGTTTTAGCCAGTTATTGGCACAGCAGGATTTAGACAAGTTTAAGCTTAAACCGGCGCTGGATATTGGGCTGATTTTTGCTGCACCGTTGCTGGCCTATAGCAGTTTATATGTGCTGCATTTCCAGGACACAGCCTGGCAGGCGGGCCTCAGTCTGCTGTTTGCACTGCTGTTCGCTGTGTTGTACCGATTCTCCAGAAACCATCAAACGGTACAGCTAATTGCGCACAGCTATTTAAGCCTGACCTTAATTTTTCTGGCCCTAATTCCGCCGATTTTATTGCCGGCTGAAAAAAGTGTCATGGGCTGGGCCATTGAAGGCCTGCTGATTTTCCTGTTGGGGCTGGTGCGGCAGTCCAAAATCAGTCTGTATCTGGCCATGGGCCTGCTGGTCGTGGCGGGGCTGTCGAGCCTGTATTATCTGGTGGAGCTGATTGTATTTCCACGCGCCATGTTCTGGGTATTGTGCCTGAGCTATGTGGGCGTGGTATTGCTGTCCAATAGCCGGCTGCAATTTCAGCAACAACTTAGTAGCAGTATGATTGGCTTTCAATGTCTGCTGATGTTGCTGGCGACCACCATGTTGCTGGTGCTGCTCCAGGATGAATGGTCCGGCGAGCTGAGTGCGGTGCTGAGCTTGTTGACTCTAGGTCTGGCCTATTGGGTTGTGAATGAAATCCTGTTACGCCGTCAGGCCGGGGTGGCCTGGTTATTTAGCAAATGGTCGGGCCTGGTTCCCTTGCTGCTGTTTGCGGCAGGAATTGTCATGCTGCGGATGCAGCAGGGTAGTATTGTCTGGGCATCTTTCAATGAGCGGCTGTTGTTTGCCGGAGCTGGCATCATCCTCAGTCTGCTCTGGTTAAGGCCGCTTTTAGGTGTACGAACCGAAAAAGAATGGGTCAGTGCCGGTACTTTACTCAGTCTGCTACTGACCAGTCTGACTTTATTACCGCAGCAACCGTATATCAGTATGGTGATTTTACCGCTGCTGTTTTGCGGCTGGTGTTACTGGCAGGCACAGCCCGACTGGCAGATGTTCTGGCAGGCCCGAAGCAGTTTGCTGTTGATGCTGGCCTGGATGATCTGTTCGCAGCTGTTAAGCCAGCAGGCGTTTCATGGCTATCTGCTGCCCATCTTAAATCCTTTTGATCTGGTCAGCATCGCCATGCTGGTCGGCTTTTTATGGATGCTGTCGTTACAGGTTAAGGCCGGGCTGGACCGCAGTATGGCCGCAGTGTTGATGGTGCTGAGTTTATTGTGGCTGAGTAGCTATATTGTGCTGCGTGGCTTGCATGTCTATGTGGGTACACCGCTGAATGAACTGGCGCTGTGGCGTAATGGCACGGTACAACTGAGTTTGACTTTACTTTGGGTCAGCCTAGCATTTGTTACCATGAGCTGGGCCAGTCGCAAACAGCTGCGTTCGGTCTGGGTCCTGGGCGGCAGTATTCTGGTGGTTGTCAGCTTAAAGCTGGTGCTGTTTGATCTGTCGCATATTGGCACTTTAACCCGGGTGATTTCCTTTTTAGCCGCCGGTGCGGTGATGCTGATCATTGCCTATATTGCGCCAATGCCCGATCCAGAACAGCCAGTTGAACGGTCACCCTCTGAATAGAAAAAAGCCTTCTCTTGGTGGAGAAGGCTAATATTAAAAAGTTTATTTTAAATCCGGTTCACGTTTCAGGGCTTTTTCATTGGCATATTGATCAATCTCTGCATTTTCCAGCGGTCGGGACAGCGGATGATCGACAAAGCCCATTTTCGGTACCGGAATTTCAATCTGGTTATCGACAAAGCCATTACGAATCCGTTCCTGCATTTCATCACGCACTCGCAGGAAATTTTCCTGCTGGCACCAGATCGCAAATAACAGTTCAATTGAGGATTCTCGGAAGGCAGTTACTGTCACCGCAGGTTTCGGATCGGCCAGCACCAGCGGATATTTATTGGCCACATCCAGCAGCACTTCACGTACCTTGATAATATCTTCATGGAAATTAATGGCCAGAGTAATTGGAATCCGCCGGATCGGGAATTTGGACAGGTTGTGTACTGGCGCCCGAATCAGCTGTTCGTTCGGTAAACGCACATACACGTTGTCCTGGGTGAGCAGTTTCACCGAGAGCAGGTCAATCGAAATCACTTCACCTTCTACGGTATGACCACGAATGAGGGTAATCTGGATGGTGTCACCCACTTCAAAGGAACCTTCACCAATCAGGAACAGACCGCTGATCAGGTTGGAAGCCGAGGTTTGTGAGGCGAAACCCAATGCCACGGTTAAGATACCGGCTGCACCCAGGAAGACACTAAGTTTAAAGCCGGCTTCTTTCAGGCTGGCCATCACAAAAATCAGAAAAATAAAATAGAAAATCCCGCGACGCCAGACCAGACTCTGATGCGCATTAAAGCGTTTACCAATGGTGCGGATAAAGGCATTAGAGACAAAACGCGCCACCAGAAAGCCTAAGAAGCACAGCACCAGCGCCACCAGAATTTCAGTCAGGCGCTCGGTGTTGATATTGGTGAAAATCCCTTTCAGGCTATTGGTAATTTCTTTAGGGATATTGGAATCGGCCATGTCTACTCCCTAGAAGAATGAATCAAACATATTAAATAAGGCCCCTGTGGTTTCACGTGGCGGATGCACATAAATCACTTCACCGGCATGCGGTGGGGTACGGTTTTCAATTCGTACCCGTGGTGGCCGGTCAGAGCCTTCGTGCAAGACTTTAATTTGCGAGGTACATAAACGTCCGGTACTTTCACTAAAAAATAGCGGCAGTGCCGGCACCGGTACATTCATCCGGTCAAAGCGCAATTGCTGGTTGCTGATATTATGAAACTCGATAGGCGTAATGGCACGAAAGGCGCGCGGGCGTAGCTGGTGCAGCTCGGTCCGGCCATCCACCGCGGTGGCATAACAGATTTCGCCATAACGGTGATTCGGTCCAAACCAGGTATCTTTGGGCAAAATCACCGGCAAATCAAAAATCGGCTCGCGCTGACCATCGACAAAACCGGCAATCCATAACGGGGTACTAATGTACAGCGTGCCACGCTGGCCAGCCGGAATATAAATCGGATCGACCGGTTTAATCACCACTGAACGGTCTGCCAGACGTGGCATCAGCTGGAGTTTGTTGGTGGTCGATTTGAACATGTAGCGTTCAATTTTCACCGGCTGCGGAAAGGAAAAATTCGGGTCATTGATGCGATGCCATTGCTGTTCATAGTCATACTGCACCTGCGGACGATGATATTCCAGACGCCACTCCTGCATGCCGCGTGTTAAACGAAACAGTAGGGAGCCAAATTGCCAGGCTTTGGGCTGATGCAGCTCAAACTCGTGTTCGCCCCACCATTTTAAATCGGGCAATTCATCATGATTCAGTAATTCATTCGGATGCGGCAAGGGCGTCTTCCTTTCAATTTAAAACCCTAAAAACAGACTTCACGCTGTCATAAGCTTAGAGTACACTCAAATGAGATTTTTTCATCATTATTATAATCGCTGATGCAAGTACTTAAACAATTACAAATTCCCTATAGTTTTGCAAAACGCCATGGCGTGCTGATTCGCTATGAGGGGGATCATGCTTTTATCGTGCGCCGTGAAAATACGCCGCTGCTGGCCATTCAGGAAGCACGCCGTTTTCTCGGGCATCCGGCCCAGTTCCAGTTATGTACCGATCAGGAATTTCATCAGCTGTTAAGCAGCAGTTTTGCCGGCGATACCGGGGAATCACAACAGGTTGCAGCAGGCCTGGAAGATCATCCGGATTTACTCAGTCTGGCCGACTCGGTGCCTGAAGCCGAAGATTTAATGGATCAGGAAGATGATGCGCCCATTGTCCGGCTGATTAATGCACTGCTGTCCGAAGCGATTCGGGTCGGTGCGTCGGATATTCATATTGAATCGTTTGAAAAACGCTTATCGGTGCGTTTGCGGGTAGATGGACAGTTGCGTGAAATTGTACAGCCGCGCCGTGAGCTGGCGCCGCTACTGGTATCGCGGATTAAAGTCATGGCCAAACTGGATATTGCTGAAAAGCGCATTCCGCAAGATGGCCGTATTTCACTGCGCCTGGCGGGCCGTGAAGTCGATGTACGGGTCTCAACCTTGCCATCTTCGCATGGTGAACGGGTGGTAATGCGTCTGCTGGATAAACAGGCCGGACGGCTGAACATGACCCATTTGGGCCTAATGCAAAATGATTATGACCGGCTAAAACAGCTGGTGCATCGTCCGCATGGCATTATCTTGGTGACTGGTCCAACCGGTTCGGGGAAAACCACCACCTTGTATGCAGCACTGTCGGACCTGAATGATGGCTCGAAAAATATTCTGACCGCTGAAGATCCGATTGAATATCAGCTGGAAGGGATTGGGCAAACCCAGGTCAACACCAAGGTCGATATGACTTTCGCCCGTGCTTTAAAAGCCATGCTGCGTCAGGACCCGGATGTGGTAATGGTCGGGGAAATCCGTGATCTGGAAACCGCAGAAATTGCGGTACAGGCTTCGCTGACTGGTCACCTGGTATTATCGACCTTGCACACCAATACTGCGATTGGCGCCGTAACCCGTTTAAAAGATATGGGCATTGAACCTTTCCTGCTGTCCAGTTCCCTGATTGGTGTGATTGCGCAGCGTCTGGTCCGAACCTTGTGCGCGCACTGCGCCACCTGGCATGATGCTGATGACTTTGAAAAAGAACTGTTTAAACCTGTCAGCAGTGCAGAGGTATTGCGCCTGCCGAAACCGAAAGGCTGTGAGCAGTGTGCGCATACCGGATTTACCGGTCGGACCGCCATTTATGAAATTGTGCCGGTAGATGATCACATGCGTCGCCTGATTCATGGCAATGCTGCAGAGTATGAACTGGAAAACTATGCGCGCCAGCAATCCGGTTCGATTCGTGAAGATGGTTTGCGTAAAGTACTGGCCGGTAAAACCACAGTCGAAGAAGTGTTACGTGTCACCAATGAAGCGGCAGACTAGCAGAGCTGTAGAGCCTGTTTAAAAAAATCGTCAGTCCCTACCACAGGCTGACGATTTTTTGCATTAAGAGGGCGCGTAAGGGTGCCGTCGGATTGCCGAGATTGCGCTGGCTTTCATGAGTATAAAATGCCTGCCAGGCCTGCACCATCTCCAGGGTTAAACCTTGAATTTGCATCTGATGCACATCGGCAGCTGTGATGGAATCTAAACGCGCTTGCGCACCTTCCGGACCGCTGCCCCAGCCAATTAGTCCTTGTCCAAAGGCCGGCAGTTTCATCTTGTTCGGTGTGGCTGGAACTGGTAGACGTGTCATCTCTGGATTGACCTGAGAGTGAACTACAGGACGCATTTTTTCAGAAATACTCAGCTCGGCCAAGGCCAGTGTTGAGCACAGTAGCCCCAGACTGGTGATCACGCTTTTAAACATCAGGATAATTTTTTGTTGAAAATAAGAATCATTATTATATTTGAGTTACAAGCCTACGTCGATAACAATATCAGCGAGATCAAGGGAAAGACTTAATAATTGACTAACACGCGATGCTGCATTAAAGGCATTGACTCGCGTACCTGTTGCTGTTCTTTCAGGTCAAATTCGACTGTAATCAGTTGCGCGCCTTCGTCCTGCACCATGGCCAGTAATTGTCCACGGGAATTGGTCGCACCAGAATGACCCCAGGTTTGACGTTTTTCGCCGTGCCAGCCTTGCTGGGCAGCACCTAAAACCTGACACTGACTGTCCATGGCACGTGCTTGTAGCAGCAGCTGCCAGTGCATCTGGCCAGTGGTGTAGGTAAAAGCAGAAGGTGCTGTCAGAAGATTGGCGCCTTGTGCACGCAGTTTTAGCGCCAGTTCCGGGAAACGTAGGTCATAGCAGACCATCAGGCCAATATTGCCAAATGGGGTTTTGGCCACCACAACGTCTTGGCCCGGTTCAAAGAATTTGGATTCCTGATAACCCCCGACGGCATCACCCACCTGTACATCAAACAGGTGAATCTTGTCATAACGGGCTTCGGTTTTTTCCGGACTGATACACAGGCTGACAGTACGTACCCGGCCATCTTCAATGACTGAACCATCCGGGCGGAATGGACACGGCAGGGTACCCGCCACAAGCCAGATTTGATGCTGATGGGCCAGTTGTTCCAGACGTTGTTGAATAGATTCAAACTGGGCTGCAGTTTCGCGCTGCTTGCCGGCAGCAAAACAGATAAAATTTTCAGGAAGAACCAGCAGTTCACTGCCGGCGGCTTTACTCTGCTGAATCAGCTGCTCGACTGTGTTGAAATTGGCTTCAATATCATTTTGCGAGTTCATCTGTGCAACAGAAACGAAAGTCATGCAGGCATTCTCCCAAACTGAAAATTATACGTTTTGCTGATTAGACACCTGTTCCAAGTTGTCCTGTTCTTTTTGTAGCTGTTTGACCAGGGGTTCAAACATATTCTGGTTGCTGTCGTTGAGTTTCATCAGGGTTTTGTGGGCATCCAGTACGGTCGACAGCATATTGCTATGCGTCACATGCTCTTCAATCAGGGCACGGGTGCAGACACTCGGATCGCCACAGTAATTCAGAATCACAAACACCTGCCCCAAGCCCATGCTATTGGCCAGTGTGGTGATGTCCGGATTGGTCGACAGCATAACCGCCTGAATCTGATGTACCTGTTTGAGTTTTAGCCCGAGTTTTGCTAAAACACCCAAAACCGTACTGTCAATAAATGTGGTTTGAGTTAAATCGACAATGGCGCCGACCACATTGGTTTGCTGTTCAATTTTACTGAGTAGTTTGTCTAAACTGATACAAGATTGGGCACGCACTTCGCCGATCAGCTTGAAAATATGCGTTCCATCCAAACTTGCGTATTCAACATGACCTGTTGACATATAAATGCCATTTGCAGAGAAGGATAGATAAAATTATCCCATAGGGACACCACAGACTCAAGTGTCTGCTATGGACATAAGTCTAAGGATGGTTTTAAGTGGTTGATTAAGTGATTAATTCAGTCGGCACAAACTGAGGATGGCAATATCGTCGGCCACGTGTTCTGGCGCTTTAAAGGACTGATTCTGCAAGTGATAGACCAGTTGTTCAAACTGTTCATTGAGTCCACCAACATAGGGTTCCAGCGCACCATCTGAACAGATAATAAAGCGCGCCTGACGTGACAGCACGCATTCATATTCTTCTACGTCCAGGTCTTCGGTCAGGCCCAACGGGAAGCTGCTGGTGTTTAAGATTTTCGGTGGCTGATTTGGCTCAAAGATAATCGCAGGCGGATAATGTCCGGCACTGGACCAGCGCAGCTGATGGGTTTCCAGGTTTAAAATCCCGCTAATCATGGTGATATGCTTTTCAATATTTTCCTGTACCAGCATCCCGTTGAGTTTTTTCAGTAACTCGCGCGGGGTTTTGGAACGACCATGAAAAGCCGCCATCCACGAGGTTAATAAACTGCTGGTTACCCCATGGCCGGACACATCGGCCAGATAAAAAATCAGCTCTTTGTCACTAATTTTCCAGTAATCAAACCAGTCGCCAGATAAATAGGCGGAAGGCTGAAACAGGGTTTCAATTTCATAATTGACCAGTTCAATTGGGTTTGGCAGTAAACGTTTTTGTAACTCTGCAGCCGAGGGTAAATCACGGCTGTCCTGATTGCGTTTATATTGCGCATCAATTTTAAGCAGGGCCTGCTGCGGCTCTGCTGGCAGTTTGCTCCAGATCCAGCCGGCCAGAGCGCCTTGTTCCCAGGCTTGCGACAGGGCCAGACCTTCATCTTCAAAGCCCAAAACAATGGTCGGTAAATTCCAGCGATGGGTTAAATAATCCTGTACATCGGCAATGGCAATGATGGTCTGATCATATAGGTCGATGTCATCTATGCGAATCATTTGCACACTGGGCAGTGTGTCAATCACCTGATCTAGATAGGGAATATCACGTGTGGGCTGAATGAAATACATAAATGTAGAATATAATCCTATGCGCTTTAGGGGATAGATGTACTATAACAATCAATGAATTACTAGGGGAAGTTGAACTTCCCGCCAGAAAGAAGTATTACAAATTATTCAGTGAGCGGTGCAACTGAATCAAAGTTTTCTTCATCTTCGATGTAGTCGTCTTCGACATCTTCAATAAATGAAATGCTCTCGGCCTCTAAGCCTTTTTTCTCGGCAATTTCAAAGTTTTTACGCTGCAGGTAAATATCACGAATAGCGGCATAGCGATCCCCTTGTAACACCTGTTCTACATCCAGAATCTGGGAACGGGCATCAATGCCGCGTAAAGCCTGCTCGGTCCAGTACAGTCCATCATGATCTTCTAGAATGTATTTTTGTGGACGGGCCTGACTGTCAACCAGACGGCTAAAACCATCACGGAAGGTACTTGGGCCAATAATCGGCAAAACCAGATACGGGCCAGACGGCACCCCGAAATAGCCTAAAGTGGTACCAAAATCCTCATCTTCAGTTTCCATTCCCAAACGACGGGCCGGATCAGCCAGACCTAAAGTGGTGATGGTATTTACGGTAAAACGGCCCAGCGTTTTTGCTGCTCTGAGCGGACGGCCCTGAATCAGCTGGTTCACTGCATTCCATGGTTCACCCAGGTTTTTACGGAAGTTACGATAAGAACCACGCACATCGCCAGGAACTTTTTCTGTATATTGCACAGCCAGCGGACGGGCGATATTGCGGTCTAACACATCATTTAAGGCATAGACCTGACGGTTTAAAGGTTGTAGTGGATCTTTAACACTTTCCGGTTGTGCGGCATTGGCATTCACTTTCAAATCTTGTGCTTTAATATTTTTCAGCTCTTTTAAGGATTCAAAGCGTGAAGGGGCTTTGCTGGTTGCTGCAGATGAGTCTGCTTCTGCTGTGGTGCGGGTAGAACTGTCTACTGCAGATTCATTGGCAAAAGCAGGGGAGGCCATCCCTAAAGTCAGCAGGCTAATCCATACATATTGTTGTTGACGCATAAAAGATCCTAGTGCTTTGAATACTGAAAGCAAAAAAGAGAAAGCAGAGTCATTCGACCCAGCGCACATTTTAAGAGAGTATTTAAACACTTTTGGCCGAAATTTATAGCTAAAAAAGGTGAAATGAATAAAAAATAATCGGATGATTAAATTTTTTTATCAAAGGGCTTGCAAGCGTAAATATTTCGCCTATAATGCACATCCATCGGCGGTGATGTTGATAAAAACTTGTTGATAAACAAGGATTTAGCTAAAATGGTTGAGTTCTGGTTTAGGTGGTAAGTTTAGAAATAAAATCAACATTGCATGTTGACTTTCTAAAAATAGAGAGTAATATAGCCGACCTAGCTTGATGCTGACGAAGCATCGAGAAGATCATTAAGAGATTATGAAGAACAACTTGTGTGGATTTTTACTGGTTGATTAATCGAATATATTTTCATTAATTGATTGGTTTAAATTACTCGAAGTTTATTTGAGCGAAATTTAAGTCAGAAAATTGATGAGCCAAGTTTAAGAGTTTTACTTATAAAACTCGAAATGATTTTAACTGAAGAGTTTGATCATGGCTCAGATTGAACGCTGGCGGCAGGCTTAACACATGCAAGTCGAGCGGAGCGAGGGTGCTTGCACCTTAGCTTAGCGGCGGACGGGTGAGTAATGCTTAGGAATCTGCCTATTAGTGGGGGACAACATTCCGAAAGGGATGCTAATACCGCATACGCCCTACGGGGGAAAGCAGGGGATCTTCGGACCTTGCGCTAATAGATGAGCCTAAGTCGGATTAGCTAGTTGGTGGGGTAAAGGCCTACCAAGGCGACGATCTGTAGCGGGTCTGAGAGGATGATCCGCCACACTGGGACTGAGACACGGCCCAGACTCCTACGGGAGGCAGCAGTGGGGAATATTGGACAATGGGGGGAACCCTGATCCAGCCATGCCGCGTGTGTGAAGAAGGCCTTTTGGTTGTAAAGCACTTTAAGCGAGGAGGAGGCGCTCTAGGCTAATACCCTAGATGCGTGGACGTTACTCGCAGAATAAGCACCGGCTAACTCTGTGCCAGCAGCCGCGGTAATACAGAGGGTGCGAGCGTTAATCGGATTTACTGGGCGTAAAGCGCGCGTAGGTGGCTAATTAAGTCAAATGTGAAATCCCCGAGCTTAACTTGGGAATTGCATTCGATACTGGTTAGCTAGAGTATGGGAGAGGATGGTAGAATTCCAGGTGTAGCGGTGAAATGCGTAGAGATCTGGAGGAATACCGATGGCGAAGGCAGCCATCTGGCCTAATACTGACACTGAGGTGCGAAAGCATGGGGAGCAAACAGGATTAGATACCCTGGTAGTCCATGCCGTAAACGATGTCTACTAGCCGTTGGGGCCTTTGAGGCTTTAGTGGCGCAGCTAACGCGATAAGTAGACCGCCTGGGGAGTACGGTCGCAAGACTAAAACTCAAATGAATTGACGGGGGCCCGCACAAGCGGTGGAGCATGTGGTTTAATTCGATGCAACGCGAAGAACCTTACCTGGCCTTGACATACAGAGAACTTTCCAGAGATGGATTGGTGCCTTCGGGAACTCTGATACAGGTGCTGCATGGCTGTCGTCAGCTCGTGTCGTGAGATGTTGGGTTAAGTCCCGCAACGAGCGCAACCCTTTTCCTTACTTGCCAGCATTTCGGATGGGAACTTTAAGGATACTGCCAGTGACAAACTGGAGGAAGGCGGGGACGACGTCAAGTCATCATGGCCCTTACGGCCAGGGCTACACACGTGCTACAATGGTCGGTACAAAGGGTTGCTACACAGCGATGTGATGCTAATCTCAAAAAGCCGATCGTAGTCCGGATTGGAGTCTGCAACTCGACTCCATGAAGTCGGAATCGCTAGTAATCGCGGATCAGAATGCCGCGGTGAATACGTTCCCGGGCCTTGTACACACCGCCCGTCACACCATGGGAGTTTGTTGCACCAGAAGTAGGTAGTCTAACCTTAGGGAGGACGCTTACCACGGTGTGGCCGATGACTGGGGTGAAGTCGTAACAAGGTAGCCGTAGGGGAACCTGCGGCTGGATCACCTCCTTAACGAAAGATTGACGATTGGTAAGAATCCACAACAAGTTGTTCTTCATGACGATGTATCTGAGGGTCTGTAGCTCAGTTGGTTAGAGCACACGCTTGATAAGCGTGGGGTCACAAGTTCAAGTCTTGTCAGACCCACCACTAACGACAAGCAAGCAATTGCAGAGCGAATAGAAATCAGAACATTGACTTAAATGATAAGCTGGGGACTTAGCTTAGTTGGTAGAGCGCCTGCTTTGCACGCAGGAGGTCAGGAGTTCGACTCTCCTAGTCTCCACCATAGATTATAGAGCTTAGTAAGTTTATGCTTATTAATCTCTGTGATTTATCACAGTTGACTGCAGTCCGACGAGGATGCAGTGAATCATTAACAGATTGGCAAAATTGAGTCTGAAATAAATTGTTCACTCAATCAATATACGTTAACGCGTTGTTATGACGGGTTGATGAACGTAGATTGAATTGAGAACTAGCAAATTAACTGAATCAAGCGTTTTGGTATATGAATTTAGATTGAAGCTGTACGGTGCTTAAGTGCACGGGACTTCGAACTGTAGATTAAATAGATAATTGATTGTCTATTTAATTGTCTTAATCCTACTTGTAGGGATTAACGACTGTTTGGGGTTGTATAGTCAAGTAATTAAGTGCATGTGGTGGATGCCTTGGCAGTCAGAGGCGAAGAAAGACGTGATAGCCTGCGAAAAGCTCCGGGGAGGCGGCAAATATCCTTTGATCCGGAGATTTCTGAATGGGGAAACCCACTTACCATAAGGTAGGTATCAATACATGAATACATAGTGTATTGAGGCGAACGAGGGGAAGTGAAACATCTCAGTACCCTTAGGAAAAGAAATCAATTGAGATTCCCTCAGTAGCGGCGAGCGAAAGGGGAACAGCCCATTAAGTTATGTGTGTTTTAGTGGAATGCTCTGGGAAGTGCAACCATAGTGGGTGATAGTCCTGTACACGAAAGGGCACACATAATGATGACGAGTAGGGCGAGGCACGTGAAACCTTGTCTGAATATGGGGGGACCATCCTCCAAGGCTAAATACTCCTGACTGACCGATAGTGAACCAGTACCGTGAGGGAAAGGCGAAAAGAACCCCTGTGAGGGGAGTGAAATAGATCCTGAAACCGCATGCATACAAGCAGTGGGAGCCGACTTGTTCGGTGACTGCGTACCTTTTGTATAATGGGTCAGCGACTTACATTCAGTAGCAAGGTTAACCGCATAGGGGAGCCGTAGGGAAACCGAGTCTTAATAGGGCGTATAGTTGCTGGGTGTAGACCCGAAACCAGGCGATCTATCCATGAGCAGGTTGAAGGTTGGGTAACACTAACTGGAGGACCGAACCCACTGTCGTTGAAAAGCCAGGGGATGACTTGTGGATAGGGGTGAAAGGCTAATCAAGCCTGGTGATAGCTGGTTCTCCCCGAAAGCTATTTAGGTAGCGCCTCGGACGAATACCATTGGGGGTAGAGCACTGTTTCGGCTAGGGGGTCATCCCGACTTACCAAACCGATGCAAACTCCGAATACCGATGAGTACTATCCGGGAGACAGACTGCGGGTGCTAACGTCCGTAGTCAAGAGGAAAACAATCCAGACCGCCAGCTAAGGCCCCAAAATCATAGTTAAGTGGGAAACGATGTGGGAAGGCATAGACAGCTAGGAGGTTGGCTTAGAAGCAGCCACCCTTTAAAGAAAGCGTAATAGCTCACTAGTCGAGTCGGCCTGCGCGGAAGATGTAACGGGGCTAAAACTATGTGCCGAAGCTGCGGATGTATACATTGTATACGTGGTAGGGGAGCGTTCTGTAAGCCGATGAAGGTAGATTGAGAAGTCTGCTGGAGGTATCAGAAGTGCGAATGCTGACGTGAGTAACGACAAAACGGGTGAAAAACCCGTTCGCTGAAAGACCAAGGGTTCCAGTCCAACGTTAATCGGGGCTGGGTGAGTCGACCCCTAAGGCGAGGCCGAGAGGCGTAGTCGATGGGAAATTGGTTAATATTCCAATACTTCAGTGTAATGCGATGAGAGGACGGAGAAGGTTAAGTCAGCCTGGCGTTGGTTGTCCAGGTGGAAGGCTGTAGGCATGCATCTTAGGCAAATCCGGGGTGCTCTATGCTGAGAGCTGATAGCAAGCTAGTTTACTAGCGAAGTGGCTGATACCATGCTTCCAGGAAAAGTCTCTAAGCTTCAGTTACACTGGAATCGTACCCGAAACCGACACAGGTGGTCAGGTCGAGTAGACCAAAGCGCTTGAGAGAACTCTGCTGAAGGAACTAGGCAAAATGGTACCGTAACTTCGGGAGAAGGTACGCTGTTGACGGTGATGGGACTTGCTCCCTGAGCGGTTGACAGCCGCAGAAACCAGGCCGCTGCAACTGTTTATTAAAAACATAGCACTCTGCAAACACGAAAGTGGACGTATAGGGTGTGATGCCTGCCCGGTGCTGGAAGGTTAATTGATGGGGTTAGCGTAAGCGAAGCTCTTGATCGAAGCCCCAGTAAACGGCGGCCGTAACTATAACGGTCCTAAGGTAGCGAAATTCCTTGTCGGGTAAGTTCCGACCTGCACGAATGGCATAATGATGGCGGCGCTGTCTCCAGCAGAGGCTCAGTGAAATCGAAATCGCTGTGAAGATGCAGTGTACCCGCGGCTAGACGGAAAGACCCCGTGAACCTTTACTGCAGCTTGACATTGAACTTTGACCTTACTTGTGTAGGATAGGTGGGAGGCTTTGAAGTTGGAACGCCAGTTCCAATGGAGCCGTCCTTGAAATACCACCCTGGTAATGTTGAGGTTCTAACTCTGTCCCGTGATCCGGGACGAGGACCATGTCTGGTGGGTAGTTTGACTGGGGCGGTCTCCTCCTAAAGAGTAACGGAGGAGTACGAAGGTGCGCTCAGCGTGGTCGGAAATCACGCGTAGAGTATAAAGGCAAAAGCGCGCTTAACTGCGAGACCCACAAGTCGAGCAGGTACGAAAGTAGGTCTTAGTGATCCGGTGGTTCTGTATGGAAGGGCCATCGCTCAACGGATAAAAGGTACTCTGGGGATAACAGGCTGATACCGCCCAAGAGTTCATATCGACGGCGGTGTTTGGCACCTCGATGTCGGCTCATCTCATCCTGGGGCTGAAGCAGGTCCCAAGGGTATGGCTGTTCGCCATTTAAAGAGGTACGCGAGCTGGGTTTAGAACGTCGTGAGACAGTTCGGTCCCTATCTACCGTGGGCGCTGGAAATTTGAGAGGATCTGCTCCTAGTACGAGAGGACCAGAGTGGACGAACCTCTGGTGTACCGGTTGTGACGCCAGTCGCATCGCCGGGTAGCTATGTTCGGAAGGGATAACCGCTGAAAGCATCTAAGCGGGAAGCCTACCTCAAGATAAGATTTCCCTAGGAATTTATTCCTCTAAAGAGCCGTTCGAGACTAGGACGTTGATAGGTTGGGTGTGGAAGCATAGCGATATGTGAAGCTGACCAATACTAATTGCTCGTGAGGCTTGACTATACAACACCCAAACAGTTGTTGTATCAAGCTGAATTCTAAACTAATCCTTGATTTAGTTAATGCGACACAATAAAATTCAGACCCAATAGCCAATCCGTTAATAACTCATTTGGAACAAAGTAAGGCATTACATGCAAAAGCATCAAGCTTAAGCAAAGTAACTAAGACCCGAACAAGTCCATAACAGTTGTGCTGGCGACAATAGCAAGAGTGAACCACCTGATCCCTTCCCGAACTCAGAAGTGAAACCTCTTAGCGCTGATGGTAGTGTGGGGTTACCCATGTGAGAGTAAGTCATCGCCAGCTCATTAATTCAAAATCCCCCGAGCAAAAGCTTGGGGGATTTTTTTATACTTTTAATAAAGTTATAGTGCTTCAATATAAATAAAATTATTAAAAAATAACCCATGTATAGAAAATTTTATCCCCGCTATTTGCTGTTAAATATTTGCATTTCAGTCATTTTCGTGGCTATTGGTATGTATCCTGAGCATATATTATTGAACTACTGGATGGTGGTAATACATTGGATTCTCGGAATTGTGCTGATGCATATATTGATTATCCGTTTACCGGTTTTTAATCGCTTTTATATTAATCGAAAAAAATTACATTATTCTATTGTACAAACCCCAATATATAAGCATGCAGAGTATAAGGCAGCACCCGTAATGTCTGGATTAGTGGTCTTTGGCTTGGTGTGTACCGTGTTATATGTATTCAACATGACAGAGTTTTATGTTGAATATGCGTTTATTGCAGGCTTATCTACAGGAAATATGAGTTTTTATTATGCTCCCTAAACCATCTCTAAGGCTCATTGAACTGCCGTAGCAGCATGCTTTAATACGTCCTTTAAGTCTTCTTCAAGGGGTGATAGGGGGTTAAGTAAGAATCTCAAGATCATACCTTCACCATCTAGCAAGTTGAACGGTATTTATTTTCGTGGTGAGTGTAATGGTAGAGTTGCTGTAGAAAATAAAGAACAGATAAAAAGAAACCCCATCATCCTGACGGGGTTTCTTCGTATTTCGTGCTTTAGGTATAACTCCTGTCGTACCTCACGATCCTGGTGTACAAACTTATTATTGTTGTTTTCCGTTTGGGAAACATCCTGTTTCCTGATGAATTTAGAATACGAAAATTCTGTGTGTACGCCTAGCCTCAATTATCTTCATTCAATGTAAGCCAAAACGTACAAGGAGACTGAACTATTTATTGGAAAATTTCAGCCATAAAAAACCGCCTATGTCAGGCGGTTTGGAATCAGACTGCTTAAGCAAACATTTGGCTTGCTGCGCAATATAGAATCCATAGAATCGCGATCGCTACGACTGGTTCCAGAACTTTGGCCCAGCCTGGAACAGTCGGTTCTGCTGCGACTGTGCTTTCTACCGGTGCATGATCGGCTTGTTGATGTAACATTTGATTAAACTCCTTCATCGTATCATCTAATGATAGCTCTTCTTGGGGAAGGGGTTTAGAGCCCTTTAACTCTGTTAGCTCGTTTGTTGACCAAACCCAATCATCTGCCTGACCTGACAGATGTTCAATTTGACCCTGTAGTAGCTCTTTTAAGCCATTGCTGCCGAAGTTACCGGTTTCATCTAACTGTTTTAATTCGGTCAGTTGCAGGCTTAAAATTTCACTAATACTGTGTTCGAGTTCTGGCTTAGGCAGTTCAGACTGGTTGTGTACCGAAGTGGTCAGATGACGGGACACTTCCTGAATATACAGCGGATCGAGGGTCTTGATTTCCTGATAGAGCTTATTGTCATCTTCGCGCCACAGACGAATCAGTTTGCCTAGAGTTAGCGCATTGAGTTCCTGGATATATGCATTGCGGCTATCAGCATCGTACTGCTGCAAAAGCTGAGGCTTTTGAATTTTAACCTGATCGCTAAAGTATTGTACTAAATCAAAAGCCATGCATTTACTCCTATTTCTTTTTTAATCTAATAATCTTAGGCTTGGTTTTTTCTTTGGTGTTTCAGTTTGTCCCTCTGTGCTTGATTTTAAAGCATTTGGATCATTTTGGATATGTTCATATTCACTTGGATCAAAGAATAAACCCTGGCCATTTTCGCGAGCATAAATCCCCAAAACTGCAGCAATGGGTACATAAATATCGCGTGCTACGCCACCAAAGCGCGCCGAAAAGCTGATGGCATCATTGGAGATGTGCAAGCCATGGACTGCATGTGGCACGATATTTAACACAATCTGGCCATCCTGAATGAACTGCTCGGGCACCATGGTGTTGGGTTGGGTGGCATCGACCAGAATATGCGGTGTAAGCTGGTTGTCGCAAATCCATTCATAAATGGCACGCACCAGATAGGGACGGGTTGGGCTTAAGTTGAGTTCCTGTTCAGACATATCTACTCTCTACTTATTTATTAAAAATTCGCTATAGCGGTTTTTTTCCTGCACGGTTAAGGATTTTACAAATGCAGGGCGACTAAAAATTCGCTGGCAATATAAATGAATCGGGCGGCAATGCTGTTTTGGCAGTTCAATGCCCATGGCTTTCAAGCGCAGGAAAATTGGGGCCAGCATACAATCCAGGATGCCAAAGTTTTCCGCCATAAAATAAGGGAAATGCTGAAATAATGGTGTGAGTGAGACCAGTGTATCACGAAGCTGCTTTTGTGCCTTGGCCTGTGCTGCGCTATTCAGGGTGTCTTCATGGCAAAGCAGGATATCGGCCAGCTTTAGCCAGTCCTGCTCAAAACGCCAGATGTATTGGCGCTGCTCTGCGCGGGGTGCTGGTGCATCGGCATAGAGCTTGTTTTGCCGGTAGCGGTCATCAACATATTCGGAAATAATTGGGGCATGGAACAGTTTTAAATCTTGCTCTACCAGCATGGGTAAGCGATTATAAGGATTCAGGCTGGCTAAATCTTCATCTTCATGGTCGACCAGGACCAGATGATATTTAATATTCTTCTCAGCCAGTACCAGGCGAATCCAGTGCGAGCGGAAATCGTCTGCATGACTGTATAGTGTAATTCCCTGTAGCGGTGTATTTTCCAAGGACATAAATCAGTAAGCAGCAAAATGAATCAGTTAGGATACTAAAATTCAACCTAAAAAGCACGAAGCGAAAAAGGATGAATCGGGTGAAAATGGGTTAGATTATAAAAAAATAACAGGAGCGGCGCAGTATGATGATAAAACTTGTGTTTCTGATGTTCTGCTTAGGAATTGGGGTAGTGAACTATTATTTCAGCAAGGCCTTCTGGCTGCATGAGGGCAGTTGGGGTAAAGATGTACCTGAACAATAAATTCCTTTATCTTTAAAATAACAGCCAATAAAAAAGCCTTGGATAAACCAAGGCTTTTTGTCCAACTCGGTAAACGAATTAACGTTTAGAGAATTGAGGACGTTTACGTGCTTTACGTAAACCAAGTTTCTTACGTTCAACTTCACGAGCGTCACGAGTAACGAAACCAGCTTGACGAAGAGCAGGTTTTAAAGTCTCGTCAGAAGCGATTAATGCACGAGTAATACCGTGACGGATCGCGCCTGCTTGACCACCGATACCACCACCAGCAACAGTGATGTAAAGGTCATATTTTTCAGTTGCTTCAAGAAGCTCTAAAGGTTGACGAACAACCATACGAGCAGTTTCACGACCGAAATATTGCTCTAATGAACGGTTGTTGATCACGAGTTTACCAGTACCAGCAGATAAGAAAACACGTGCAGTTGCGGTCTTACGGCGACCTGTACCATAGTTAGTAGCCATGTGCTGTATCCCTTAGATATCCAAAACTTGTGGCTGTTGAGCAGTATGAGGATGCTCGCTACCAGCGTACACTTTCATTTTCTTGATCATTGCATAACCAAGAGGACCTTTTGGCAACATGCCTTTCACAGCGCGTTGGAAGATTTCTTCAGGTTTGTGAGCAACTAACTTTTCAAAGTTAGTTTCTTTTAAACCGCCTGGGAATTCAGTGTGGCGATAGTATTTTTTGTCAAGTGACTTGTTACCAGTTACTTGAACTTGTTCAGCGTTGATAACAACGATGTAGTCACCAGTGTCAACGTGAGGAGTATAAGAAGTCTTATGCTTACCGCGTAAACGACGAGCGATTTCAGTCGCAAGACGACCTAAAGTTTTGCCAGAAGCATCAACAACGTACCAGTCGTGTTGAACTTCAGCTGGCTTAGCGCTGAGAGTTTTCATTAAACCACTACCTATTATAGTTGGTTTGGACGGTGAATCAGTCCAAACAAAAAGGAGACGAGATTCTAAACGAAATTGTCGAGAACCACAATGAAAATATAAAATTTCAAGCGCTGTATTTTAATCAAAATCCTGAGAAAAGAAAAGACTTGCCAAGAACATCCATCTGCCGTGCCTAGTACTGATCAACTTTCAGCTAAATATCCGCCTTCAAAAGCAGTTTAGATTGCCCCAAAACCGGCCAATCTGCCCGAATCTTCAGCAGAATTCACGGCCGCTGCGGTCAAAGTCTGCTTATAATGGGAGATGCCTTATTGTTTAGGATCAATCATGCTGCCTTTATATGTGACCAGTGGTGAACCTGCCGGCATTGGCCCGGATATTTGTCTGCATCTTGCCGACCGTGTAGATGAGCGTCCCGTTGTGGTTCTGGCCGATCTGGCCATGCTGGCCCAGCGTGCGCAAGTGTTGAAGATGCCGGTAGAACTGATTGAATACAGCGGGCAAACTGCTTCTTCAGAAAAAGGGCAGCTCTATGTCGAGCATGTGCCTTTACAGCAAGCTGTGGTGATGGGCGAGCTGAATCCGCAAAATGCCGCTTATGTGTTGGAACAGCTACGTCGTTCGGCCGATTATGCCATGTCGGGCAAAAGTGTCGGGGTAGCGACTGCGCCGGTACAGAAGTCAGTCATCAATGACGCTGGTATAGCCTTTAGTGGCCATACCGAATATTACCAGGAGTTTGCGGGCGTGCCGCGCGTGGTGATGATGCTGGCCACCAAAACCCTAAGAGTGGCCCTGGCCACTACGCATTTACCGCTGCGTGCAGTGGCTGATGCGATTACCGCTGAACGTCTGCATCAGGTGATTGATATTCTCATCCACGATTTAAAATCCAAATTTAAAATTGAGCAGCCGAATATTCTGGTCTGTGGTTTAAATCCGCATGCCGGTGAGGGCGGTTATTTGGGCATGGAAGAAATTGAGGTGATTAATCCGGTGCTGGAAAGCTATCGCGCGCAGGACATCCAGATGAGTTTAAGCCTGCCGGCTGATACCTTATTTACTCCGGAAAACCTAAAAGATGCCGATGCGGTTCTGGCGATGTATCACGATCAGGGCTTACCTGTGCTAAAATCGCAAGGCTTTGGTGAAGCCATCAATATTACTTTGGGCTTGCCGTTTATTCGCACTTCAGTTGATCATGGCACAGCACTCTCCCTCGCAGGCAGCGGTCTTGCGAAAAGCTCAAGCCTGAATGTGGCTGTTGATTTGGCGCTGGATTTAGCGCGTCACTGATCTTGTCTTTATTACACGTTGGAAATCTTTATGTATCAGATTAATGCCTTAAACCCGAAAGATGAAGGGCACCACACGCGCAAGCGTTTTGGTCAAAACTTTTTACATGACCAACGTGTGATTGCGAAAATTGTACGCTCGGTCAATCCGCGTCCGGGCGATAATATTGTTGAAATTGGCCCGGGTCTGGCGGCCTTAACTTCACCATTAATTGGTGAATGTGATGCCTTGACCGTGGTGGAACTGGACCGTGATCTGGCTGCCGGTTTGCCGGGGCGTGTGCCACATCCGGAACGTTTAACCATTATTGAAACCGATGCGCTGAAATATGATTTTAGCAATCTGTTTGAAGATGACCGTCCACTCCGTGTGGTGGGTAACCTGCCGTATAACATTTCGACCCCACTGTTGTTCCATCTCTTGGAGTTTGGTGACAAAGTCAAAGACATGCACTTCATGCTGCAAAAAGAAGTGGTCGACCGGATTACTGCTGCGCCAAATACCAAAGAATACGGCCGTTTGTCGGTGATGATTCAGTATTACTGCAAACCAACTTTCCTGTTTGAAGTGCCACCGGGCTCTTTTAACCCGCCACCAAAAGTGACTTCTGCGGTGTTTCGTTTAGAGCCGTATGAGGTGAAACCGATTGTGGCAAAAAATGAAAAGGCTTTATCACGTCTGGTTTCGCATGTGTTTACCCAGCGTCGTAAGACCTTGCGCAATAGCTTAAAAGGTATGCTGGCTGAAGATGGTTTTGAAAAAGCCGGTGTCGATCCGATGGCGCGTCCGGAAACCCTGACCCTGGCCAAATTTGTGGCTTTGGCAGATCAAATGGTGGTGTAAAACAACGATGGCACGTTATAACTATGTGATTGGCGATGTACAGGGCTGTTTTGAAGCCCTGAAAGCCTTGCTCAAGGAAATCCGCTTTGATCCGGATCAGGACTTTATCTGGTTTGCCGGTGATCTGGTGGCACGTGGTGAAAACTCGCTTGGCGTGTTGCGTTTTGTCAAAAAGCTGGCCGATCGTGGTGTTGCCACCACAGTGCTGGGCAATCATGACCTGACCTTGCTGGCTGGTGCGCGTGGCCTGAAAGAGATTAAAGACAAAGACCAGACCCGCGATGTGATTGATGCCATCGACAGCGATGAATTGATTGACTGGTTACGCAAGCAGCCGTTATGTGTCTGTCCGAATGAATCGACCATCATTACCCATGCCGGTATTCCGCATTTGTGGAGTGCGGAAAAAACTCAGGCGCTGGCCAAAGAAGTTGAAGCGGTGATTCAGCATGACGATTTTGCGGTGATGGATCATTTTCTGGCCGAGATGTTTGGCAAAGAGCCAGCCCTCTGGTCAGATGATTTGCAAGGCAATGAACGCTTACGCTGTATCGTCAACTATTTAACCCGCATGCGCCTGACCGATGCAGAAGGACGCCTGGAGTTCAGTTTTAAAGACAGTCTGGATGATCCGATGCCGGCCGGGTTTAAACCGTGGTTTGAATATGCTTCGGCTGCGGCTGAAACGCATAAGATTATTTTTGGGCACTGGGCCGCGCTGCAAGGCAAAACCATTTCCGCCCAGATTCAGAATGTTGATGGAGGCTGTGTCTGGGGGCATCAACTGGTGGCTTACCGTCTGGAAGATGACACGATTTTTCAGGTTGATAACCCGCTGGCTGATTTCTAACTACAATCGCCATAAAAAAGCCACATTATGATGTGGCTTTTTTTGTCTGTACTGATTGGTCTTTGTCTGTACTGATTGGTCTTTGTCTGTACTGATTGGTCTTTGTCTGTACTGATTGGTCTTTGTCGATGTGCAGCTTAGTCGATACGAATCCAGGTCTGATTGCGTCCCAGCGCAGACACCCCAAGATTGGCTCTTAAAGTCAGGCGTCTTTTACTGCTGTTTAAACGGATTTTGGCATTATAGATTTTGCCAGCCAGCGGATCGATAACACGTCCGTGGTTATAGGTGCCGGTGCCTGCAACATGCTTAAGGCCTTGCAGGATTTTCATCCCTAAAATGGGCTGGTTGGTAAACGGTGCAGGGCAGTTCTGGCAGAGTTCGCGTGCCTGATAGCCGGGACGAGGTGTGACTTTCACAATAGTGCCGCTATAACTTTTATCGGCTTCCTGGCGAATCTGGATAATGGCTTTGGCCGCACCGGTTTTATCATCAATCTGCTGCCAGGTACCAGACAGATCATCGGCCCAGACATTGCTGCTCAAGAGCGTTCCGGTCGCCATCGTCAGCAATAATTTCTTCAACATAATTAACCCTGTTGCATCCCCTTGTTTTTAGAGGCTGCTATATTAGGTTAATTACTCCAGGAGTCAATAAAAGCCTTACCAGAACTGGGATTAGCGCAAAAACAAAGCCACAAATGTGGCTTCGTTAACAGATTAAAAACGGACTTATTCCATACGAATCCAGGTCTGGCTACGGCCAAGTGCCGATACGCCGATATAGCCGCGCAGGGTCAGACGCTTGCCAGTTGAATTCATCCGGATTCTGGCGTTATAGATTTTTCCTGCCAGCGGATCGATAACCCGGCCTTTTTCATAATTGTTGGTGCCTTCAACATGCTTCAGGCCTTTTAAGATTTCCATGCCCAGAATTGGCTGGTTGGTATACGGCGCAGGGCAGTTATTACAGGTTTCACGTGGCGTATAGCCCGGACGTGGAGTCACTTTAATGATTTTACCGGTATAGGTATTGTTGGCTTCTTTGCGTATTTCAATAATTGCTTTGGCAGAGCCGGTTTTATCATCAATTTGTTGCCAGACGCCACTTAGGTCATTGGCGAATGCTGCAGTTGAGAATAACAGGCTAGTGAATGCGGTGAGTAAAATATTCTTTTTCATTTCAATTCCTTTACCGGGTACAACTTTTATTTTTTATCCCTGTTTTCAGGTATAAGACCTGTGACGCAGAGAGTCAACCCTTATTTTTATAAATTTCTATTTTTCAACGTATTAGTAGAACATGCCACCTCCTGTGGCATGTTCGCATGTAGCTTAGTCTGCTTTAATCCAGGTTTGGCTACGGCCAAGCGCAGATACGCCGACATAACCTCTGAGGGTTAGACGTTTACCGTTGCTGCTCAATTTGGCTTTGGTGCTGTAAATATTGCCAGACAGCGGATCAATAATCTTGCCGCCGCTATAGTTGAGTTTGCCTTTATACGCCAGTCCTTTTAGTACATCCATGCCTAAAATTGGTTGGTTGGTATAGGGTGCAGGGCAGTCCACACAGGTGGTTTTCGGGGTATAACCCGGACGCGGTGTAATTTTGACAATTTTAGCGGTATAGGTGCCATTGGCTTCTTGACGAATCTCTAAAATGGCTTTGGATGAACCGGTTTTATCATCAATATTGCGCCAGGTACCGGAGAGATCTTCCGCGAAAATGCCGGCACTGAATGTGGCTGCCAGAAGTGCCACTGTATATTTAAATTTCCCCATGTTTCTATCCCTTTAATACACTTCAAAAAATTCAATTTTCATCTTAAGAATATTTTTTCATCAACACAAGATGTGAATATTGATTCTTGAGTCACATTTTTTGAATAAAGAGTATAAATGTTGGCAGCCAGACTGCGGTAAACACGGCATTCACCGCCATTCCAAATGCAGCATAACGTCCGGCCACACTACCGCGTTGCCAGGCTTGCGCTGTGCCAATTGCATGCGCAGCAAGGCCTAAGGCCAGTCCTGAGGCGCGCTCATCATTAATATGACGCAGCAGCAGCGGCGAGAAAGCGGCACCAATCACCCCAGATAAAATCACAATCAGAATGGCCAGACTGACCGGTGCTTCCAGTAGGGTGGCAATATTAATGGCAATTGGTGTGGTCACGGCACGGGTGGCAAATGCCATGATGTCATCGCCGGCCATATGTAAGAGATAGGCCAGTCCCATTGGCAAGGCTACGGCACTGATGCTGGCAAACAGCAAAATGCCCAGAATGGCTTTGAGCGGCAGATCATCATAGCGCATGGCCGCCAGCGGAATCGCCAGTGCCACGGTCACATAACCCAGCAGATGGTTAAACAGCGGATTGACCTGTGCCATATAATCTTCATAGGGAATGCCAAATACATACAGCAGTAGCACAATAAAAATCATGCCAAAGACAATGACCGGAATTTGCGGCAGTTTCTGGTTACAGGGTTTGGCAAGCAGATAGGCTACCAGGGTGATTAAAAAGCCATAAACAATTGCGAGCATGTTTTAATCTCCTAGAGCCAGCGTTTGGCCATTTTGGCATACAGCCATAACGGCAGTAGGGTGCTGAGAAACAGCACCACCAGAAAAGCCGGAATTTTATTGCCCATATGGGTCAGCATCAGCAGTGAGCCGGCACTAATCGGTAAAAAGGCAAACGCACTTTCTTTCATGATTTTATTGTTGGTATCGACAATCCGGGCTGGAATTTTATGCAGTCGGCGCCACAGGAAAAGCACCACCAGCAGGCTGAGTAAACCCATCAGGTTGCCCAGTTCAGGATGGTTGAAATAGGTCGCAATCCAGACGGCTGTTTCACGAAATACAATAATTAAGAGCAGTGTGCCAATCCAAGCTGGCCAGTCGATACGTTTAAGCCTGTTCATTTTTTATCAGTCGGTCATATTTTACTGTTCAAGTTTTAACTGATCTCATCATCAATTTCAAATTCTTCTAAAGGCCGTTTAAATTGCTGAGCCTTGGCACCCAGAATTTCGTCCAGCGGCAAGTGCGCCTGACGGATCATCTGTTCCAGTTTGGCCGGGGCCATATTTACGCGCAGATTCAGTTGTCCCTGCTCATCATAGTGCTCGGACTGGATTACATTCAGTTCATAAAACTGGTTGCGTAATTTGCCATAGGCCGGTTTTAACACCACATCAAAACTTTGAATCTGGCCCATCAGACATTCATGCACGGCCTGACGTAACAGCTCCAGTCCCTGACCGGAATGCGCAGAAATATAAACCCGCTCCGGCTGATGTGGCTTGGCATAGACAATTTTGGCTTGCTCGCCGGTGCAGTCGATTTTGTTATAAACCCTGAGCACCGGCACATCTGCGCCAATTTCTTTCAGGACGCGCTCAACTGCTTCAATCTGTTCCAGCATGTCCGGACTGCTGGAATCAATCACATGCAGCAACAAGGTCGCTTCCAGAGTTTCTTCCAGCGTGGCCTTAAATGATTCCACCAGCGAGTGCGAGAGATTACGGACAAAACCCACGGTATCGGCCAGCACCAGCGTACCAATCCCATCCCATTCCAGCCGGCGTAAGGTCGGGTCGAGCGTAGCAAAGAGTTGATCGGCGGCGTAGACATCGCTATTGGCCAGAATATTAAACAGCGTCGATTTGCCGGCATTGGTATAGCCAACCAGTGATACGGTAGGAACGGCGGCTTTTTGACGGGCCACACGACCCTGCATACGGGTCTGGCGGACTTTATCCAGTTTGGCTTTCAGCTGGCCCATACGAATTCTTAACAGGCGGCGGTCGGTTTCCAGCAAGGTTTCACCCGGACCACGTAAACCAATCCCGCCTTTTTGACTGTCCAGATTGCCGCGGCTACGAATCAGGCGTGAGGAGAGGTGATGCAATTGTGCCAGCTCGACCTGCAATTTCCCTTCATAGGTCCGGGCGCGCTGGGCGAAAATATCCAGAATCAGCTCGGTCCGGTCGACCACACGGCATTTCATGATTTTTTCAAGATTACGTGCCTGTGCCGGCGTCAACGCATGATCGAAAATCACCAGTTCAGCCTCGAGTTCTGCAACCAGCGCAGCAATTTCGTCCGCTTTACCAGAACCGATAAATAACTTGGCATCGGGTTTAATCCGCTGGGCAAACACATGCTGCAAAACTTCAGCACCTGCAGATTTTGCAAGCAGATGAAATTCTTCTGCATCAAGGTCTTCTAAAATCTGTACGCTGACGCTCACGAGCACAACGCGTTCACCACCTTGATGTTGCTGGTAATCTGGCACCTGGGCATTTCTCCTCATGAAAATTCTATTCTAGAGCAAAAAGCGCCAGCTGCGTGAACTAGATGAAGATGATTACAGCAGCATGACAAAAAGCAGGCGAATCCTCACAATCCTCAATTTGGAATCAGTATCATCCTCTTTGTGAGAGGGAGGGGTGGACAGCTTGATCGTTGTATCTGATCTAACGGGATGATCATTGCATCAAGGGATTCGCTGTGGATTTATCCATTGCAGCAAGACTGTAGAAGAATTGGCATAGCGCATTTCAATTGAGCGATCTGGACAGTTTTTCGATGCTTATGATCAATGTCTGGTCAATTGCTTCAAGATAGAATACAGTTCTCTGAACAATTCTTGCTGTGATTTTCGCAATTCACGATTATGCTATGTCTCAAGTTTCTTTATCTTCATCCGCTTCAATGAATAGTCTGTCCAAATTTTTTCTCTATTCTAAAAAAATCACTGCCGGTCTGGCAGCGGTGAGCGAAGGCTTTTATCTGGTGTATCGTCACAGCTTGTATAAGCAGCCGAATAATCCGCAGAATACCCGTTATGTGCAGCATTTTTGCCGTCAGTTGTGCAAGGTGTTCAATATTGAAGTCGAAGTGCATGGAGAAATTCCCACCCAGCCGGCCTTATGGGTCAGCAACCATGTGTCGTGGCTGGATGTGCCGGTGCTCGGTTCAGGTGCGCGGGTATTTTTTCTGGCCAAAGCTGAAATTGAGCAATGGCCGGTGTTTGGAAAGTTGGCCAAAGGTGGCGGGACCTTATTTATTAAACGCGGTTCGGGGGATTCAATTAAAATCCGCGACCAGATTACCCAGTTTTTAAAACAGGATGTGCCGGTACTGTTTTTCCCGGAGGCCACGACTTCGGATGGGACTAAAATTAAAAAAGTACATGGCCGTTTATTGGGCGCGGCAATTGAAGCGCAGCGTCCGGTGCAAATCTGCCTGATCTGTTATATCAACCAGCAGGGCGAGCTGGATACCGTAGCGCCGTTTATCAATGAAATGACCTTTATTGAGCATGTTAAAAATGTACTGGAAATGCCGAAAGTCACCGCACATTTAATGGCTCTAAACCCGATTTCGGTAGAAGGGCATACGGTGGAAAGCCTGACCTCGCTGGTTCAAAACAAGATGATTGAGGGCTTAGAGCAGCTGCATCAAAAAGTCCTGATTCAGCAGGCCAGTGCTTAAGCTTTAACCTGTGTTGCAGGCTTACATAAAGCCTTCAATTGGCAGCCAGGAAATGATTTTCATGGCTGCTTTTTCATACCATTTCATTTTTGGTTCTTTAACAAATACGCGTTCTTCACCTTTGCTATTCACGACACGCCAGTTAATGTTGTTTTGTGCATCCAGCACCAGACGGTAGGCATATTTGGATAAATTGGCATCCATGGTCTGATGCACCGATTTTGCCAGCGTTGGACTGTTGAGCAATACCCCAATTTCACTGTTTAAATAGGCTGAGCGCGGGTCAAAGTTAAAAGAGCCAATAAAGACCTGTTTTTCATCCAGTGCCATCAGTTTGGCATGCAGGCTGGAACGGCTCAGGCCTTTTAAGCTGACTTTGGCTTTTTTCGACAGTTCTTCGGTATTGCTGTTCAGATGCTCGGCCTCGGGTGCATATAAAAACTCATACAGCTCGACATCATTTTCCAGTAAGTCCTGACGGTATTTGGCATAAAACGCGTGTACCAGCGGAACGTCATTGGCCTTATAGGAATTGGTCAGTACCCGCACCTGTACGCCGTCATTGGCCAGCTGTTTTAAGCGGTCAGCCCCGGATTCTTCCGGCACAAAATAGGCCGAAATAATATCCACACTTTCAGTCGGTTTTTCCAGATGACTGAGCAGCTGGAAATTCAGTAATTCTTCTTTGGGTGCGCGGTCTTTAATCTTGCTTGGCGAGTCTTTCACCACTTCTGCTTTGACCCAGTCAAACTGGATTTTGTGGTTAAACCACTGTTCAATGGCTTGGGAGCGTGTGGCTAAATCAAGATAATTTTGTACCGCCACTTCTGCAGAATGGTCTTCGAGCTGCTGTTTCAGGCTTTCATAACGCAAATGATGCTGCTGTGGATTGACCAGCTGCTTGACCGAATAGGCATAATCATCATTCCAGTATTCATCAAAGGAGTGAATGATTTCATCGGAGGCAGAACCGACCAGCATCACATCGACATCGGAAAACTGATAGCTGTCGCTGACGTTATAATACTGGTTACTCATATTGCGCCCGCCAATCAGGGCAATCTGGTTATCGGCAATAAAGCTTTTATTGTGCATGCGCCGGTTGATACGTTTTAAATCTAGCACCATGTCCATGGCGCGGTATTTACGGAAGCGGTACGGATTGTATAGCTTGACGTCAATATTGCTGTGCTGGTCCAGCGCCAGATAAATACCTTCCATTTTCTTGGCATTGTTATCATCGACCAGCAAGCGCACTTTCACGCCGCGATCAGCTGCGCGAATAATTGAATGTAGTGCCAGCGCCCCGATTTTGTCGTTGTCCCAGATATAATATTGCAGGTCTAGGGTTTCTTCTGCCTTATCAATTAAATACAAGCGTGCTGACAGGGCTTCCAGCGGATCGTACAGCACCCGATAACCGGTCAGCTGCGGATTTTTTTCACGCAGCGGCAATACAATCTGGGCCAGATGGGTATGCTCGGTTGGCGTTTCAAAAGCCATTTGAACCGGATGTTCAATCTGTTTGGGCAGGGTTGAACAGCCACTGACTCCCAACACTAAACTGCAACTCAACAGCATGGCCGCGGTAGAAGAAGACATAGAACTTCTCGCGTATGTATTTGATTGCAAATTAAATTTGTCAGGATGTATCATATTCTCTAAAACAAGTCCAAAATTTGGTTTGAGTATAATTGCCAGCTGTGAAAAGATAAATATAAGAACGGACGAATTTAGTCGCCGGGGGAGAGTCGGGCATAACTATGTGGGATAGCCAATCAATTATACTGTATTTCTATATCGGCCTGGCCATATTGGCAGTTTGGGCTGTGTCGCAGGCATGGCGTAGTCAGGCCAATACAGAAACGATTCATCCCTTTAAAGCCTTTGTGCATCTGCTGGCCTTTTATCTGTCTTACTTATTAATTCCGCTGTTCTTCTTTAGTATTTATGCCGGCTGGATTGGCTATTACTCCTTGCATGAAGCCATTTTTATCGGGCTGGTCAGTGGTGTGCTGGTCTATGCGCGTTTTATTGAACCGCATCTGATTTTGGTGAAAACCACCCGCTATCAGATGCTGCCCGATCAGCCGCTACAACGCCCAGTCCGAATTGCCCTGATTGCCGACCTGCATATAGGTCTATTTTCCGGGCATGAACGCCAGCTCAAGCAGATTGTCGCCAAGATTAACCAGGAAGAACCGGAAATGGTGCTGGTGGCAGGTGACTGGACCTATGAGCCGGAAAATAAACTGGCCGATGAGCTGGCAATACTAAAAGAGATTAAAGCGCCAATTTATTCTGTGACCGGCAATCATGATGAACAGTATCCTGGTCCGCCGATTCAGGAACTGCTCAAACATGCGCTTGAGGTTAATCATGTGATTGATATTGAAGGGCAGATTGTCGAGTTTGACGAGTTCCGCCTGATTGGGATTGGCGATTTATGGTCCGGCCGTACCGATATGCGCTATATGCCGGATTTACCGCAAGACAAGCCGTGGCTGATTCTATCGCATAACCCCGATACGGTCGATATGGTGCCGAAATTGCCGACCCATCCCTTAATGCTGTCGGGGCATACCCATGGCGGTCAGGTGGAATTGCCGTGGCTGACCGATTATGTAATGAAACGCGTATCGATTGTCGGCCATAAAAAAGGCCTGTACCGGCATGAACATGCCGATGTGTTTGTCACTGTTGGTACCGGAATGGTGGGTGTGCCATTTCGTTTTCGGGTGCCACCGACCATTGATATTATTGAACTCTGCTAATGCCAAAAGGTGGGCGTTTTAAAAGACCCACCACAGCAAGGCAATCAGAATCACGACGCCAATCAAGACCAATACCCCAATATTCAGGCGGTGATTATTCCGGTTTAAATCTTCAATGCCATTTGCCGCTGTTTCGACCGGGGCCTGTGCTTCGGTATGTAGCTGCGGGCGCGGTGGATCTTCAGTATCAAAATAGGGTGTGCTGATGTCGTCTATCGGTTTGGGGGCACATTCACCCTTGGAGGCCTCCATGGCCAGACCGTGCTGGCGAATCAGTTCATCAATCAGCTGCTGGGCTTCTGCTTCAGTCAAATGACTGTCTGTGCGGAGGTATTGCACCGCTTCATGGCGTTTGCCATCATCCAGCAACAAAATAACTTTCACCAGTTGTTCTTCCCGAAGGGTTTCAATCAGACGATCCATACAATGACCTGCTGGCGGGGGATAAGCTTTTATTGTTTCTAAACTTGGCCAGATGCAATAGTGTGTTTGTGTATGATTTTGCATCACAAATAAAAAAACCAGCGTTATCTACGCTGGTTTTTTTCAGTCAGATGAACATTTTAAATCTGGCTGTTGACATCATCATGCTTGGTTTCACGAATCGCCAAGAAGGCCAGAAGTGACAAGATAGATGCAGCTGTCAGGTAATAACCCACGGCAGCCAGACCATATTCGGTCGCCAGTTTGGTGGCAATCAGCGGTGCAAAAGAGGCACCGAAAATACCGGCCAGGTTAAAGGTCAGCGCAGACCCGGTATAACGTACCGAAGTCGGGAAAATCTCTGACAGAACGGTCCCAATTGGACCATAGGTCAGCCCCATAATCGCCAGACCAATACACAGGAACAGGAACACCACCAAGGTATTACCGGATTCCAGCATACTGGCAAAAACCAGACCAAAGAGCGCCGATACAACACACACACCAATAGACGTGGCTTTACGGCCAAATTTTTCTGCCAAAATCGCTGAGAGTGGAATAAACGCTGCAAAGCACAGGGTAGCAATCAGCTGTAATTCCAGGAAGTCGGCGCGGCTATAACCGAGTTGGGTGGTGCCCCAGTTGAGCGCGAATACCGTGGTCAGATAGAACACCACGAACGTACAGATCGCGGCAATGGTGCCTAAAATCAGCATGCCCCAATGTTTGGTCATGACTTCTTTAAACGGTACATTCACTTCTTTCTGTTTGTTTAAAACATTCTGGAAAGCCGGTGTCTCATGCAGTTTTAAACGAATCCACAGACCAACAATCACCAGTAAAGCACTGGAAATAAAGGGAATACGCCAGCCCCAGCTCATGAATGCTTCTTCGCTCATGAACGCGCCTAACAACAGGAAGGAACCGGTGGCCAGAATAAAACCAATTGGAGCCCCCAGTTGCGGGAACATGCCGTACCAAGCACGTTTGCCTTCCGGTGCATTTTCGGTGGCCAGTAAAACCGCACCTGACCATTCACCGCCCAAGCCCAGCCCCTGACCTAAACGGCACAGGGCCAGCAGTAACGGTGCGGCAATGCCGATTTGTGCATAGGTGGGTAACAGGCCAATGGCTACAGTGGAAATCCCCATGGTCAGCAGCGCAGCGACCAGGGTGGCTTTACGCCCAATACGGTCACCGAGGTGACCAAACAGTGCCGCGCCAATCGGGCGGGCAATAAAGGCAATGGCAAAGGTGGCCAGAGACTGAATGGTGGCGGTCATTGGATCGGTACTGGTCGGGAAGAACAGGTACGGGAAAATAATGACCGCAGCAGTCGCATAAATATAAAAATCGAAGAATTCGATGGTAGTGCCTACCAGACTCGCGGTGAGGACACGAAATTTTGAGTTCGTTGGTGCTGCTTCTTCATTGATTGCAGCAGAAGTTGATGACGCCATGAATGACCTTACACTTATTAAAAATAAAAAATTAGTTTTACAAGCGTAATCTTTTTAAAAAAGGCGTAATTTCTTAAAAAAACAACGGCAATCGTTTCGATTCAACGCGCTCAGGGTCACTGAAATGGAGAATCAAAACAATTAAATCACGTACAGATAGATAGACAGAAAATGTGATCCTGCCCCGATCAATACAAAAATATGCCAGATAGCGTGTGTGTATCTTACCCGTTTTAATGCATAAAACAATGCACCAATCGTATAAGAAATTCCACCAATCAATAAAAAAGTTAGCGCAGGTGGACTTAAAAAGCGTTGCATATCATCAATCACCAGAAGTGCTAACCAGCCCATCACCAGATAGGCAATTAGCGAAATTTTCTGGAACCGGTTGATGAACACCAGCTTAAATACAGTGCCAATCAGGGCAATAATCCACAGTGCAATTAACAGATATTGCGCTTTGGCAGTAGGAATGGCGATAGACAGAAAAGGGGTATAGGTGCCGGCAATTAAATAATAGATGGCGGTGTGATCGAGCTTTTTATACCAGCCGCGGCGCTGTGGGCTGTCGGCATAATGGTACAGACTGGACGCCGAAAACAATAGGAACATACTCAGCGCATAGACCCACAGCCCGATCCAAGGGCCAATACTTAAATAACTGCCTTTAATCACTAAAAAAATACCGGCCACCAGCGCCAAAGCCGCGCCTATGGCATGGCTGATGAAGTTCATTCGTTCTTCAACCGGATCGTAGTCGGGTGCCAAGGGTGCATTCATAAGCGTGGGATCGTTATAATTAAAATATACGAATGTATAGTAATTCAATTTTGCATTTCGCGTAAGACGCTTTACACTTTAGCTGCAATTCATTTCAGGTTTTACTCATGTCTCAATTGGCGACTTCTCCCAATCCGGAACAACAATTTCTAGATACGTTTCAGCAAGCCATTGAAACACAGCGTTTTGAGCGTTTAATTCTGAGTCAGTACAAAGGCGAACTTGAACAGCTGGAAAAAATGACCTTCCGGGTCATTTCTTTGCAAAATGAAGCTGTACTGAACTGTGTGTACCGATATAAAACCCAGGATGTTACCAAAAACTATCCTTTATCTGAGGCTGTGGCTCAGGTCAGCGCGCTGCTAGGCTGCTGCAAACAGGCCAATTTATTGACCCTGGATGAAGACCTGCAGCTGAAAAAGAACAAGAAAAAAGCCATGCTGATGGTGAACAAGAAAAAAGCTGAGGTTGCACCGGCAACTGTTACGCAAGGTCATGACCGCAGCAAACAGCGTTATGTCGAACAGGACAGCCCATTTTTGCAGCATTTAAGCATTACCGATCAGCATGGCCAGATCATTCCGAGCATGGCGCGAAAATGGAAACAGATTAATAAATTTGTGGAAATTTTCTCCGGGGCCGTGGAGCAGCTCAACACTCAAGATCAGCCCTTGCATATTGTTGATTTTGGTTCCGGTAAAGGCTATTTAACCTTTGCCCTGTATGACTATCTGGCCAAGCATCAGCAGATGCCGTATGTGACCGGTGTGGAACTGAATCCGAAAATGGTCGCGTTCTGTCAGCAGGTGGCGCAAGATTCCGGCTTTCAGCAACTGGACTTTTTCCAGGGCGATGTCCGTACCTATGCACCGGAACAGCTGGATGTGATGATTGCCTTGCATGCCTGTGATGTCGCCACCGACTTTGCCATTCACACCGGCATTCGCCTGAATGCACAAATGATTATGTGTGCGCCGTGTTGCCATAAAGAATTGCGTCCGCAGTTACAGGCACCGAAAGTGTTGCAACCGATGCTGCACTTTGGAATTCATGCCGGACAGCAGGCGGAAATGCTCACCGATACCATCCGGGCCTTATTGCTGAAAGCCTATGGCTATGAAACCAAGGTGTTTGAGTTTGTGTCACTGGAACATACCAGCAAAAACAAGATGATTCTGGCCACCAAACGCAAAGACTATACTGCGCCAGATGCGGCGGTGCTGGCCCAGATTCAGGCCTTAAAAGAACTCTATGGCATTCAGAAACATTCGCTGGAGCTCTTGCTGAATGATCAGTGGGACCAGCAGGATATCGGACGTAAATGTTAAGGATAAAACAATGAGCCAGATCAGTATTCATGCCGGTAGCTGGCAGGACTTGCAGGCCGATGCCAAAGTAATTCGTGAAGCGGTTTTTATTCAGGAGCAGGTGATTGCCCCGGAAGATGAATGGGATCAGGAGGATGCAGTAGCGCTACATTTTGTCGCGTATGCACAGCAGCAGCCAATCGCTACCGCACGTTTGCTCTCCAACCATAGCATTGGCCGGGTTGCGGTCTTAAAGTCTTACAGAGGTTTAGGTCTGGGCAAGAAAGTGATGGAAGCCATTATTCAGCAGGCCCAGCAGGAGCAGCGTCCTTTTCTGGTGTTATCAGCACAAGTCTATGCCACCGGTTTTTATCAGCAGCTTGGTTTTCAGGTCGAAGGTGAGGAATATCTGGACTGTGGCATTCCGCATATTCGGATGCGCCGTGAACTGCACCCAACTGAAGAAAAATAGCAATCTGCATCCAATAAAAAAGCGGACGTGAAGTCCGCTTTTTTAATATTTGCTGATTAGTGACCGTGTCCCGTGGTATCGCTATGGCTTTCATCCATGGCAGCGTGTTCCGCTTCGGTCATCTGATGCTGTTCTGCGCTGGCCGCCGCACGAGCTTCACGCGCTTCGCGGTCAGCCTGAGCTTTGGCCAAAGCCTCTTCAGACATGGCAGGCGCATTTTTAAACGCATGTTGCTGGGTGTTGTGTTTATTCTGCTGGCTTGGCATATAGTCCGGTTCATTGCTCACGGCAAGATAGAACAGGCCAAGAAATAACGCACCTAAAACCGAGAAAATAATAAGTGCTTTCCAACCCCAAGGAGATTTTTCTGGAGATGAGTGGTCGGTCATAACAAACTGCCCAATTGGATAAAAAGAAAACTGAATCTGTTGAAACTTTATAACATAATTATTTCAAAGTCCAAGCCAAGAAAATGCTTTCCTTGCGCCGAGGCGCGGCTCAATACTGTCGCCAGAACAGACAAGAGGCCCTAAAGGCCTCTTGAATGCTACCCAGATGGATGGGTTTAAATTTGTTCGCCTTGCGCGACTTTATCTTTCAATAACTGCGGTGGGGCAAAACGCTCACCATAGCGTTGTTCCAGAGCTTGTGCTCGGTTTAACGCATCTTTTAGTCCATATTGATTCAGGAACTGCAGGGCACCACCTGTCCACGGGGCAAAACCAATCCCGAAAATCGAGCCGACGTTACCATCTACCACCGATTCCAGCACGCCTTCTTCCAGACAGCGCAAAGTATCCAGCGATTGGACAAACAGGAAGCGGTCAATCAGTTCCTGCTCATCGACAGTCTGCTCTTTTTTCCAGTAACTGAGGCCTTCCCAGAGCGATTTTTTGCCACCTTCAGGATAGTCATAGAACCCGGCGCCGGCTGCTTTACCTTTACGGTTAAACTGATGGATCATGGTTTCAATGACTTCATCTGCACCTGAGCGTGGGCGTTCTTTGCCTTCCGCCTGCAAGGCTTTGCGGGTTTCTGCCGCGACATGCTCGGATAAGGTCAGCGAGACTTCATCCTGAATCGCCAGCGGTCCAACAGGCATCCCGGCTTTGAGCGCGGCCATTTCAATTTTGGCCGGATGGATGCCCTCTGCCAGCATACGCAGACCTTCCTGCACAAAGGTGCCAAACACACGGCTGGTAAAGAAACCACGACTGTCATTGACCACAATAGGCGTCTTGCCAATCTGCTGGACAAAGTCATAGGCCTTGGCCACGGTTTCACGATTGGTGTTCTGGCCTTTAATAATTTCAACCAGTTGCATCTTATCGACCGGACTAAAGAAATGCAGGCCAATAAAACGGCTTTGATCTTTCGCGGCTTGCGCCAGACCGCTAATGGGCAGGGTCGAGGTATTGGAGGCCATCACGCCATCGGCAGTCAGATAGCCTTCGGCTTCCTGGGTCACCTGTGCTTTTAATTGCTGATTTTCAAACACCGCTTCAATGATCAGGTCACAACCAGCCAGATCTGCGGTTGAGGCCGTTGGGGTAATGCGTGCCAGAATCTGGTCACGTTTTTCTGCAGTCATCCGCCCTTGAGCAACTTTTTTATCCAGCAGTTTCTGGCTGTAGGCTTTGCCTTTTTCTGCATTTTCTATAGCAACATCTTTCAGGATAACCGCAATACCTTTAATGGCTGCAGCATAGGCAATTCCGGCACCCATCATTCCGGCACCTAAAATACCGACTTTTTTCGCCTGCCACTGCGGAATATTCTGTGGACGGCTGGCACCGGATTTAATGGCATTCAGGCCATGCCAGAAGGTACCAATCATATTTTTAGAGACTTGACCGGTCGCCAGATAGGTAAAATAACGTGATTCAATGGTCAGTGCGGTATCGACATCAACCTGTGCACCTTCGACCGCGGCCGACATAATTGCTTCCGGTGCTGGATAACAGCCTTTGGTCTTGTCACGTAAAATCGCCGGAGCAATCGCCAGCATCTGCGCCACCGCTGGATGTTTCGGATCACCGCCCGGAATTTTATAGCCTTTTACATCAAACGGTTGTTGTGATTTCGGATGTGCCTGAATCCAGTTGATGGCTTTTTGCAGCATTTCATCTGCTGAGTCGGCCGTGTCATGGATCAAGCCCAAAGACAGAGCTTTTTCTACCCCAAACTGTTTGCCTTCGATTAAAAATGGAAAAGCGGTTTGCAGGCCGAGCAGACGTACCATTCGCACGATGCCGCCGCCACCTGGTAGCAGGCCCAAAGTCACTTCCGGTAAACCGAATCTGGTTTTTGGGTCATTCAAGGCAATGCGGTGATGGCAGCCCAATGCCAGTTCCCAGCCACCGCCAAGCGCTGTACCATTTAAGGCAGCCACCACCGGAATACCACGCGTTTCGATATAACGCAGCTGGGCTTTCATGCCTTCTACCATTTGGAAAAAGTCGCTGGCCTGTTCCGGCTGGGCCTGAATCAGTTCATCGAGATCACCGCCGGCAAAGAAGGTTTTTTTGGCCGAACGGAAGATAATTCCGGCAATCTGTTCATCGGCTTTGAGTTTTTCCACAGTTTCTGCCAAAGCTGCACGGAAATCTGCATTCATGGTGTTGGCGGACTGGTTTGGCGAGTCTAGCGTTAAGATTACAATATTGTCGGCGTTTTTTTCGAATTGAATAGCGCTCATGCGGCTCCTCCTTAAACCAGTTCAATAATGGTGGCAATACCCATACCGCCACCGACACATAAGGTGGCCAGACCACGTTTTTTGCCCTGACGTTCCAGCTCATCCAGCAGGGTGCCTAAAATCATGGCACCGGTGGCCCCGAGTGGATGACCCATGGCAATTGCACCGCCGTTGACATTGACTTTGGCCGGATCGACCTGCATCTCGTTAATAAACCGCATCACCACCGCCGCAAAAGCTTCATTGACTTCAAACAGGTCAATGTCCTGAATGCTTAAGCCAGCTTTGGCCAGAGCTTTACGGGCTGCCGGCGCAGGCCCGGTCAGCATAATGGTCGGATCAGCACCAACCAGTGCTGTGGCCAGCACTTTGGCGCGTGGTTTCAAACCCTGTTCTTGCACGGCTTTTTCCGAGGCCAGTAACACCAGCGCGGCACCATCGACAATACCGGAGGAGTTACCAGCATGATGCACATGCTGAATTTTCTCGACTTCAGGATATTTTTGCAGGGCGATGGCATCAAAACCCATCTGTCCCATCATTTCAAAACTTGGATTGAGTTTGGCCAGGCCTTCCGCGGTGGTATTCGGCTTAATAAATTCATCTTTGGCTAGAATTACAACACCGGCTTTGTCCTTGACCGGCACAATTGAACGCTCAAAATGACCATTGGCCTGTGCAGCCGCGGCTTTCTTTTGTGACTGCTCGGCAAAGGCATCGACATCGGCGCGGCTATAGCCATCAATGCTGGCAATTAAATCGGCACCAATGCCTTGCGGGACAAATTTCGAGGCCATGTTGGTTTCCGGGTCCAGCGCCCACGGGCCGCCATCTGAACCCATTGGTACGCGGGACATTGACTCCACTCCACCGGCGACGACCAGATCTTCCCAGCCAGAGCGGACTTTTTGCGCGGCCAAGTTCACGGCTTCTAGACCGGAGGCACAGAAACGGTTGATCTGCACACCTGCCACATCATTGTTCCAGCCGGCAGCAATCGCTGCTGTTTTGGCAATATCGGCACCCTGATCACCGACCGGTGTGACGCAGCCCAGCACAATATCATCGACCTGGGCAGTATCCAGCTGATGGCGCTGTTTTAATTCACGCAACAGGGTGGTGACCAGACTGATCGGTTTCACTTCATAGAGTGAACCATCTTTTTTTCCTTTTCCGCGTGGTGTGCGAATGGCATCAATAATATAAGCCTCGCTCATGTGCTATCCCTTTGATGAGTTTTAAATTGTTATGCTTTTTGAGTGTAATGATTAATTGATGAAGTGCAATGACGAGAACGGGCGAGGTCAGATGATGCTTTTCGCCAATAAAAAAAAGCCCTCACTTGGCGGTGAGGGCGGAGAGGAAGATCAAACCTGAAAAGACGTTGTCTAAAAAATGTTTAGTGATAACCGTGTAACTGGCGATATAGCCCTGGTGTCACTCCAGTCCATTTTTTAAAGGCACGGTGGAAGGTACTGGTTTCACTAAAGCCGACCTGTTGCGCTACATCTTCTAGCGTCAGTTCCGGATTCAGCAACAGGTGAATCGCGGCATCACGACGTAAGGCATCTTTGACGCCCTGATAGCTTTTACCTTCGGCTGCCAGACGGCGGCGCAGGGTTTGCGGCGACAGATACAGCATTGAGGCAACATCATTCAAGGTTGGCATTTCTTCGCCAATCTGGCTCTTCAGGACATCACGAATTCGTGAAGTTAAAGAGTTGGTATTTTTGAATTTCACTAATAACTGTGCCGGTGCCGCTTTCAGGAATTCTTCCAGGGTTTCTTCATTCTGGCGAATTGGCAAGTCCAGATAGTCGGCCGCAAAGGTAATTTCGGTACGCGGCATATCAAACTGCATCACTGGGGCGAAGAACAGCGCATCATATTCATCGGCATGGGCAGGGCGCTCATAACCAAAGTGGACACGTTCCAGCGGCAGACGGCGTTCAATTAACCACGATGCCAGACCATGCCAGATCATCAGCATACTTTCAGTAATAAAGTGGTCCGGGTCCATGCTCTTAGGAATTAACGGCACCAGACGGGCTTCGTGTTTGTCACGTTCCAGCGTCACCGACCATTCATCGCCAAACAGTTTATAGAACTGGGAGGACAGTTCTAAGGCATCACCCAAGGTTTTGGCATGGATGATCAGCTGGCACATGATGGCAAAAGTACCTAAGCGGCGGCCTTGAACATCAAAGCCGATGTGCTCGTCCTGAGTCACCATCCACAGCATTTTAATAAAACGGGTATATTGTTCTGGCGAGATTCGCGCTTTGGGCTGGCGTAACAGCTCGGCCTCAATACCCACGTGTGATAATAAGGTCTCGACGTCCATGCCAAGGCGTTTGACACCGGTTAGAGCCGCATTTACGAAGTGGATACTGATGGTATCGCGGCTCATATTAAAGCCTTCTGACTCTTTGTCTTTGGTAATCACGTATGTTTGACCTAAATGACATTAAAAATAAAGTTTTTGGCAATTTACTTGAGTTGTTTTGCCATTTTCACATATTAAATTGCCGAAATGATCAAGGTAAATGGCTGAACATGACATTGTGTTTATGCTTTTATATTTCTAAGATGATGAAAAAATCAACACAAATAGAGTAAAAACTCCAATGTCATACGCTTTAAACGGACTCAAAGTTTTAGATTTTTCCACCTTGTTACCCGGACCATTTGCCACGCTTTATCTGGCCGATTTAGGCGCAGAAGTGGTGCATATTGAATCACCGAACCGTCCCGATCTGGTCCGGCTATTTCCGCCCTATGCCAATGGCCAGGCGACTTCGCACAGTTACCTGAACCGCAATAAACAGTCGGTGACGCTGGATTTAAAAGACCCGGACAGCATTGCACAAATTAAAGCCAAAATTAAAGATTACGATATTGTGGTTGAGCAGTTTCGCCCTGGGGTAATGCAGCGTTTGGGGCTGGATTATGCCACATTGGCAGAAATTCATCCCGGACTGATTTATTGTTCCATTACCGGCTATGGACAAAGCGGTCCTTATCAGGCCAAGGCTGGACATGATATCAATTATTTAGCGCTTTCCGGTATTGCCGGGCATAGTGGCCGGGCACAGTCCGGGCCACCGCCAATGGGCATTCAGATTGCTGATGTTGCAGGTGGCTCACTACATGCGCTGGTCGGTATATTGGCCGCCGTCATTGAACGGCAAAGCAGCGGACAGGGACAATATATTGATATTTCCATGACTGACTGTGTGGCGGCCTTAAATAATATGGCTGCGGCAGCCAGCCTGGCCGGACAGGAACAGCAGCGTCCCGAAGCTGGCCATTTAAATGGCGCGATTTTTTATGACTATTATCGTACCTCAGATGGCCGCTATCTTTCGATCGGTGGTTTGGAGCCACAATTTATGCAAGGTCTGGCCGCGGTCCTGGAGTTGCCACTAATTGTGGAAAAAGGAAGTTCTTTTGATTCAGACGACCGGCAGGCGGTGAAACAGGCCATTGGCAATAAAATTCAATCCAAAAGCTGGGTAGAATGGCAGCAAATATTTGCCGAGCAGGATGTTTGTGTCGAACCGGTGCTGTATTTAGAAGAAGCACTGCATTCACCACTGGCCCAGCAACGCGAATGGGTGGTTCAAGTGCCACTGGAACAGGACAGCCCAGACACTGAAGCGCAGTTGGCCTGCCCGATTAAATTCTCGCGCTCCAAAGCTCGTTATGATTTCCGTGGCCAAGGTTTGGGGCAGGGGAACTGGTAACGCGCCGGTCTATAAAAGAGGTTTATCAGCCAATATAAGATGTTTATCCAGACCCAAAAGTGAGGATAAACATCTTATGAAAAAAAATGCTAAATAACGCAAAAAATAATGAAAGATCCAGAAAATAATAATGAATGGCTGCAAAGGCTTGCTTACAGCGCAAGTCCAGCTGACTTATCAATAAAATCGCTATGAAATATGTAAAAAACGCATTTTGTTGATAGATAAAATGTCGCTATCCTGTCGGTCGTTATAATGAAACTACTAGCTGTACGCCATGTATTTATATACTGATTTCGATCAGCAACTGATTAATGAACGTGTTGCACAGTTCCGTGACCAAACGGAACGTTATTTAGCGGGTAAATTGACGGAAGATGAATACCGTCCACTTCGTCTCCAAAATGGTTTATATGTACAGCGCTATGCGCCAATGTTACGTATTGCCGTGCCTTATGGTTTAATGAGCTCGACCCAGCTGCGTAAAGTCGCTGCCTTGGCCAAGGCCTATGACCGTGGTTATGCCCACGTTTCAACACGTCAGAACATTCAGTTTAACTGGCCTGCACTAGAAAACGTGCCAGATATGCTGGCTGAACTGGCCACAGTTCAGATGCACGCGATTCAAACCTCAGGTAACTGTATCCGGAATACCACCACGGACCAGTATGCCGGTGTGGTCGCTGGTGAAATTGCCGATCCGCGTCCAACCTGTGAGCTGATCCGTCAATGGTCGACTTTCCATCCAGAATTTGCCTTCTTGCCACGTAAATTCAAGATTGCGGTATCTGCACTTGAAGAAATTGACCGTGCGGCAACTGCTTTCCATGATATTGGTGTGTATATTGTACGCAATGCAGCCGGCGAAATGGGCTATAAAATCATGGTTGGCGGTGGTTTGGGTCGTACCCCAATCATCGGTGCAGTGATTAAAGAATGGCTGCCACGTGAAGACTTAATTGCTTACTTGGAAGCAGTGCTGCGTGTCTATAACCTGCACGGCCGTCGTGATAACAAATATAAAGCACGTATCAAGATTCTGGTAAAAGCACTCACGCCAGAAGTATTTGCCGAGAAAGTTGAAGCTGAATTTGCACATACGGTGAAAACCTTAAAAGTCGATGCAGACACTCTGAAAAAAATGGATGAGAACTTTACGCCATTCGATTATCAGGACTATGCAGATGAGGACTTCACCGCGCTGTTTGCACAATATCCGAAGTTCAAGCAATGGTTTAACATCAATACCAATGCACACAAAGTGAAAGGCTACCGTATTGTCACCATTTCACTGAAACGTGCCGGTATTGCCCCGGGTGATGTCACCACGGAAGAAATGAACCTGATCGCTGACCTGGCTGATCAGTACACTTTCGGTGAATTACGTACTACACACGAGCAGAATATTGCGCTGGTAGATGTACCACAAAAAGACCTGTTTGCCTTATGGCAAACCCTGGATCAACACAACCTAGCGCGTGCGCACATTGGTTTCTTGACTGATATTATTTGCTGTCCAGGTGGTGATTTCTGCTCGCTGGCCAATGCCAAATCAATTCCAATTTCTGAAGCGATTTCACGCCGTTTTGATGATCTCGATACCATTTACAACTTGGGTAAACTGGATCTGAACATCTCCGGTTGTATGAATGCCTGTGGTCATCACCATGTCGGCAACATCGGGATTTTAGGTGTTGATAAAAAAGGCGCGGAATTCTACCAGATTACCCTGGGTGGTAATGCTGATCATGATGCCTCAATCGGTGACATCTTAGGGCCATCATTTGCTGCGGAAAAAGTGCCAGATGTGGTGGAAGAAATTTTAAATACTTATCTTGACCTGCGCCAGGAAGGTGAAGAGTTTATTGATACCTATCGCCGTGTTGGCATTCAACCATTTAAGGAGCGTGCATATGCTTAATACCGCACTACAAGTGCTCTCTAAAGATGGCACGATTGCAGACAATACTTACCAAATTATTGGTGAAGATGGCGTGTTACCACAAGGTGATGTGGTTTTAACGGTTGAGCAGCTCGATCAACTTGCTAATGTTTCAGGTAAAAAAGCATTGTACTTAACCGTAGATGCTTCGCCTGAAATCAATGAGTTTCCGTTAGATCAGCTCGATGCCATCTTTATTGAGTTTGCAGGCTTTAACGATGGTCGTGGTTATTCATTTGCAGCACTGCTTCGCCGTCAGGGTTTTGAAGGTGAACTCCGTGCAACAGGTGATGTATTTAAAGATGTACTGAACTATATGAAGCGTTCCGGTTTCGATACTTTCGTGATTAAAGAAGGTAAAGATATTACTGAAGCAGCAGCCGGTCTGGGTGATTTTACCCATCCTTATCAGGCTTCGACGGCAGTGGCTCAGGCAAGTTACCAAACAGGTGCTTAATTTCACCCGTTGCGAAAAACCTCCGTCAGGAGGTTTTTTTTTATGCGATAGATTTAGATCAACATTGTCATCTAGTTTTGCTTTAATTTGGTGCAAATACAACATTGTGGCACAATATGGTGCATTCTGTGAGCAGGCTGAATCATGGCTTGAATCCACAGAAGAAGCACCCAATCATCTTCGTTTTGTGAATCTGATTTGGAAAAGTTTAACTATTAGCTTGAAGTGACTTGTCTGTATGCAACATTCTATTCGTATTGGTATTGCTGGTTATGGCAATTTAGGGCGTGGTGTGGAAACTGCCATTCAAAAGAATCCGGATTTACAGCTTGTGGGTATTTTTACTCGCCGTGCGCCTGAAACTGTTTCACCCTGCTTTACTGAAACAAAAGTTTTTCATATGGATGTATTGGCTGACTTCCAGAATCAGATTGATGTACTGATTTTATGTGGTGGATCGAAAGATGATTTGCCTAAACAGACCCCTGAATTAGCAAGTAAATTTAATACTGTAGACAGCTTTGATACGCATGCGCGTATTCCAGAGTTCTTTGATGCTGTGAATGCACCAGCACTTGCGAACAAGAAAACCGCCATGATTTCAATTGGCTGGGACCCGGGTATGTTCTCTATCAATCGTTTGTTCGGTGAAGCATTACTTCCAGACGGTGAAACCTATACCTTCTGGGGTAAAGGTTTAAGTCAGGGGCACTCAGATGCGATTCGTCGTGTAGAGGGGGTGAAAGCGGGTGTGCAATATACCATTCCATCCACCGATGCGATGGACAAAGTGCGTAGTGGTTCACGTCCAGAGTTAAGCACCCGAGATAAGCATACGCGTGAGTGCTATGTGGTACTTGAAGAAGGTGCAGACGCAGCCAAGGTTGAACAGGCGATTGTGACCATGCCGGACTATTTTGCGGATTACAATACAACGGTAAACTTCATTGATGAAGAAACTCTTCGTAATGAACACAATCGTATGCCACATGGTGGATTCGTGATTCGTAGTGGCAATACCAGCGATGCCCATAATCAAGTCATGGAATTCTCTTTGAAACTGGGGAGTAATCCTGAGTTTACGGCAAGCGTATTGGTGGCTTATGCACGTGCGTGTTACCGCATGAACCAGATGGGTCAGTACGGTGCGAAAACCGCATTTGATGTTGCACCAGGTTTATTGTCGATGAAGTCACCGGAACAACTGCGTAAAGAAATTCTTTAAGTATTAAAATTTAAACGGTTACTTTAATTGTGATGATAAAAAGCCTCCAAGTGGAGGCTTTTTATTTTCCTTCCTAGTAGTTCTCTCTCCCTTTGGGAGAGAGTTAGAGAGAGGGTAGATCTCTCCCTGGCCCTCTCCTTGTAGGAGAGGATTGGGAATGATTGATTGAATCCCTCTAAGTCTCCCCTTTAAGAAAGGGAGACTTTCAATTAAAGCAACTCAATCGCCACAGCAGTTGCTTCACCACCACCGATACACAGGGCTGCGATACCACGCTTGCCGCCGGTACGTTTCAGGGCATGAATCAGGGTTAAAATAATACGTGAACCGGTCGAACCAACTGGGTGACCAAGTGCACAGGCACCGCCATTGATGTTGACTTTTTCTGGGTCCAGTTTGAACTCGTCCATTGGACACATGGTCACCATGGCAAAAGCTTCATTGATTTCCCACAGATCCACATCTGCAACCGTCCAGCCGGTTTTATCCAGAACTTTTTGAATTGCACCGACTGGCGCAATGGTAAATTCAGATGGATGCTGTGAATTCGAAGCATAGGCAATCAGCTTGGCTAGCGGTTGTAAACCTTTTGCTGCAGCGTTGTCTGCTGAGGTTAATACAAGTGCAGATGCACCATCCGAAATAGAGCTGGCATTGGCCGCAGTAATGGTGCCATCTTTAGCAAACGCTGGGCGTAGTGTTGGAATTTTTTCAATATTGGCGTTGAATGGTTGTTCATCTTTATCGACCACGACATCGCCTTTACGGGTAGACACCGTTACAGGCACGATTTCATCGGTAAAATAACCTTCATTCACTGCAGTTTGTGCACGTTTTAATGAACGAATAGCAAAGTCATCCATTTGCTCGCGGGTATAACCTTTGGTATTGGCCATGTCCTGTGCAAAAGAACCCATTAAACGGCCGGTTTCTGCATCTTCAAGCCCATCTAGGAACATATGGTCTTTGACTTCACCATGGCCCATACGGAAACCGCCGCGTGCTTTTGGCAGGATATACGGCGCATTGGTCATTGATTCCATACCACCTGCAACCACGTAAGTTGCTGAACCAGCTTTAATCATATCTGCGGCTTGCATGACCGCTTTCATGCCTGAACCACACAGTTTATTAATGGTTACGGCACCGGTTGAATCCGGTAAGCCTGCCTTACGCATGGCTTGACGTGCAGGACCCTGTTTTAAGCCAGCCGGTAAAACACAGCCCATAATGACTTCTTCGATATCGGTCGGTTGTAAGCCAGCACGAGAAATAGCGGCTTGAATGGTGGCTGCACCTAAGTCGGGTGCGGTTAAACTGGCAAGACTACCCTGAAAACCACCCATTGCTGTCCGTGCACCATTAACAATTACGATATCCGTCATCGTTGTATCTCCAATCTGTTTCTAATCAATTCAATATTTATTTTGAGCTTAAGCCTTAGCAGTATAGGGGAAAAATCCACAGAATAAAGCGTAATTTTCCTACATCTTTAGACGCATAAGTTTTAGCAGCTATTGGGAAATTCTATGCGTAGAAAACCACGATTACTGAGGAAAATACGCTGATTGGGGGTAAAACCTGAACAATAATAAAAACTGCCATTAGAGCCTAAAGGTAAACCCTGCTGGGCGTTAAATCTGAGACTGGGCAGAGACAGGGCGCCTTTCCATTCCAGGTTACCGTATTTCAGGCGGGTCTTTTCAGTTAAGACAATAGATTCACCTGAATCGAGGCTTCGGTTGCGGTTATGATCGATAAAAATAATAAAACCGCTGTTCCATTGATTATTCTGACATTGCTGCAGATCGGCACTGGGGCAAATTACAATATTGGCGCGATAGGTGAGCGCTTGGGATTTGGCCAGGTTAATACTATATTGCAGTAAATAACGGATGCGCTTGGCTTCTTGCTGGGCCAGATATTGCTGAAAATGAGGCAAAGCAATTGCACTGATGATGCCAATAATTGCCATCACCACAATGAGTTCAAACAGACTAAAGCCTGAAGTGTGAGATTTAATTGGGTACATACTAAGTAGACCTATAATTTTTATATTTTTATTATGTTTCTGTAATACAAAATATTGTTTTGTAATATTTTTCTAGGTTGTCATTATTTTTACGCATCTTTCTATAAAGCTGCTAAAATAAAGTGGAAGTGACAATAAGCTATCCACAACAAAAAATTGAGTAAAAATTTACCGAATTACAACGGAAATTGTAAGTAATTTTGTCAATAATTTACTTGATTAAAATTATCAAGCACTTGGAAAAAGAATAAAGTGTTTGTATGATTCAAAGTGACTAGCTTAAAAAGAAAACTGGGGTAAAAAAAGCCTATCTCAGGATAGCCAAAACTTTAGGCTTGAGCTTGAACAACAATTTGTTATCTCTGGAGGATAAATCCATGAAAATGAGTCGTATTGCATTGGCAATGCTCGTAGCTGCGCCTTTAGCAGCTGCAAACGCAGGCGTAACTGTTACTCCATTAATGCTTGGTTACACTTTCCAAGACACTCAGCACAACAATGGTGGTGATGACGGTGAGTTAACTACTTCTGGTCAAATGGAAGATGATTTATTTGTAGGTGCTGCACTTGGTGTTGAACTTACTCCTTGGTTAGGTTTCGAAGCTGAATATAGCCAAGTTAAAGGCGATATGACTGATTTGGCTGGTGCTGAATACAAAGGTCAAAACATCGCGGGTAACTTCTACGCGACTTCAGACGTATTCACTAAAAACTATGACAGCAAAGTTAAGCCATACGTATTATTAGGTGCTGGTCACTACAAGTATGAGTTTGATGGTGCTACAGAAGCTGAATTAGGCCGTGTAGGTCGTGGCTTTAAAGAAGAAGGTACTTTAGGTAATGCTGGTGTGGGTGCATTCTGGCACTTAAACGATGCATTAGCGCTGCGTACTGAAGCACGTGGTACTTACCACTTTGACGAAAAATTCTGGAACTACACTGCTTTAGCAGGTCTGAACGTTGTTCTTGGTGGCCGTTTGAAACCAGCTGCTCCAGTAGTAGAAGTTGCTCCAGTTGAGCCAGTTGCTCCAGTTCAACCAGCTCCACAAGAGTTGACTGAAGACCTGAACATGGAACTTCGCGTATTCTTTGATACCAGCAAATCAAACATCAAAGATCAATACAAGCCAGAAATCGCTAAAGTTGCTGAGAAACTGGTTGAGTATCCAAACGCAACAGCGCGTATCGAAGGTCACACAGACAACACTGGTCCACGTGCACTGAACGAACGTTTATCTTTAGCTCGTGCGAACTCTGTGAAATCGTCACTTGTAAACGAATACAATGTTGACCCAGCTCGTCTGTCAACTCAAGGTTTCGCTTGGGATCAACCGATTGCTGACAACAACACCAAAGAAGGTCGTGCTATGAACCGTCGTGTATTCGCGACAATCACTGGTAGCCGTACAGTTACTGTACAACCAGAAGCAGCTGCTCAATAATTTGAGTAGACCTTAGAAAAAACGACTCTTCGGAGTCGTTTTTTTTTATAATGGAATTTTATTGCCTTAAAAATCCCGCAGTCTGGGTAAGATGGATATGAGCACAGAAATTCCGGATCAACTCCTTCAACTTGAAGCCAATGGTGGTATTTTTGCTATTTGGAAGATTTTTCAGCACTATGGGATTGATCTGGAAATTGCCGATCTGGTCCAGCTGTGCCGGCATAATAATGAAGATGGCACTTTCGGAATTGCGCTAGCAGTGGGGTTGAAAAAGCTGGGGCTTGAGGTGAGCTTTCATACCGATCCTGATCCGCACCAGCACCCGACGGAAGTGTTGTGTTATCAGGAAGCGCAGCAATTACAGATTCCGCTACAGCCGGCACTCAGCTATAGCGCTTTGCAGACATGTGTTGATCAGGGCCGCTTTGTGATAGTGTTCTATGACACACTAGAAGGCGTGGGGAATCATTCCTTAATCTATTCGATGGATGCAGAAGAGGTCTGTTTCTTTGACAGCTTTGATGCAATGCCAGCACAGGTTTTCGAGCAGCAGCGTCAGGCAGAGGGCATTTGCCGTCAGGCCATTGTGATTGATGACCGAAATTTTGTGATGCGTTATAGCTAAGCCACATTTATCGAGATCATAAAAAAAGCAGTCACTTGGACTGCTTTTTTGTTGCGTGCTTTTAAAGAAAGCTGAATCAATTATTCACGGTCGATCTTCATCGGCTGCACATCCATCTGCTGATAAGGAATCAGCTTGGTTTTGTATTTCCATTTATAGCCTAACCAGATGGCCAGGAACAATAAAATCCCGATATAGGTGGAAAGCACAGCCAGCCACTCACCCTCAAGTACCGCCTGATAGTTCTGGCCCAAGACCACAATCGCACATAAAGTGAAGGCAAACCATGGTGCGAACGGGAAGAACTTGGCACGATACGCCAGATCTTCAAGTTTATAGCCCTGAGCAAGATAGCCTTTGCGGAAACGATAATGAGAAACCGCAATACCCAGCCAGACAATAAAGCCACACATGCCTGACATATTTAGTAGCCAGTTAAAGACCTGTTCTTCACCAATAAAGGTGGTCAAGAAACATAATGCAGCAATGGCTGTAGTGGCATACAGCGCATTCATCGGTACGCCACGTGGATCAAGGCGGGCAAAGGCTTTTGGTGCACTGCCTTTACGTGCCATATCAAACAGCATACGCGTAGATGAATACATGCCTGAGTTACCCGCAGACAGGATCGCCGTTAGAATGACTGCATTCATGACGCTGGCTGCAAAGGCAAAACCGGCCTGTTCATACAGTAAGGTAAACGGTGACAGTGCCACATCATCTGTTGCAGCGGCCTGGAGTAATCGTGGATCATCATAAGCAATCAGGGTGCCGATAATGAAAATACACACGATATAGAACAACAGGATACGCCAGAAAATCTGTTTGATTGCAATCGGAATAGTTTTCTGTGGATCTTTGGATTCACCTGCAGCCACGCCGACCATTTCTGTGCCCTGGAAGGAGAAACCGGCAATCATCGCCACACCAATCAGGGCTGATAAACCACCGACAAAGGGTGCTTCACCTTGGCTCCAGTTACCAAAAGTTGCAACATCCGGGGTCATCATGATCTTGGCGATCATGACCAGACCAATAATAATAAAGATGATAATCGCAAGCACTTTGACTAAAGAGAAGAAGAACTCGGACTCACCAAAGCCTTTGACTGTCAGGGCATTAATCGCAAACACCACGGTCAGGAACAGGGCACTCCAGTAGAAACCGGGAATATCCGGGAACCAGAACTTCATGATGAACTGTACCGCAACCAGTTCAAATGCCACGGTAATGGCCCAGTTATACCAGTAGTTCCAGCCTAGCGCGAAACCAAAACCACCTTCAACATATTTGCTGCCATAGGTAAAGAATGCACCTGAGGTCGGATTGTGGGTCGCCAATTCGCCCAAGCTGGTCATCAAGAAATAGATCATGACGCCAATCAGGGCATAGGCCAGTAATGCACCACCCGGACCGGCATTGGCAATGGTCGCACCGGAGGCCAGGAATAAACCGGTCCCGATCGATCCGCCAATGGCGATCATATTTAAGTGGCGAGCACCGAGCTTACGCTGCAGCTGTCGGCTGTGTTGAGTTTCGCTCATCATACTTCCTTAACATTTTTTTGAGTGCTCGCGAACAGCACTTTAAAACCTTGTTGATCTGCCTTGACCGTACACTGGCCAAAACTCTGTTCAATCAACAGGGGATAATTTAAAAAGCGGTTGGCCACAATCCACAGTTCACCACCCGATTTCAGGTGGCGGCGCGCAGTTTTGCACAGTTTTTCGCTGGCATCATAGTCGGTCTGAATCCCCTGATGAAAAGGCGGATTGCTGACAATGGCATGTAAAAACAGCGGCGCATCTTCAATGCCACTGACGGCTTTAATTTCAAGCTGCTGCTGATTGAGCTGGTTGTGCTCAAAAGTCATTTGGGTTGAAGCGAGTGCAAAAGCATCTACATCCAGCGCGAAGATACGGTTATCTGGATTCAGCTTGGCCAGATAGGCACTGATAATGCCGGCGCCACAACCAAAATCGGCAATTTTACCCGATGGCACCTGGCTTAAATAAGGCAGGAAGACCGCTGTACCGATATCAAGCCGGTTCTGGCTGAACACACCTGGCAGGGCACAAATCTGTAGATCGCCTTTTGGCGTCGCCACAGCATAACGCTGCGCCCAGTCGGCCAGTGCTTTTTTCTCGACGCTGCAGTCTAGTGTTAATTGCCAGAGTTGGCAATGACGGGCACTGTCGAGTTTTAAGGCTTTACCATAAGGCTGTAACTGTTTGGCTGCACGTTCGACGCCGCCTTTTTTCTCACCGACCAGAAAAACACTACTGCCGGTTTGCAGATGGGCGGCAACATTGTGCAGCACATAATTCAGCAGTTCTTTGGATTTCGGCACAAAAATAACCGCCTGATCAAATTCGCCTTCTGGAAAGTCGGCACCAAAATGAACGGGGGCAGTCTGGTTCTGGAAATAGTGGTAATCGTTAAAATTCCATGTCCAGAAAAAAGGCTGAACCGATTCACCGAATTCAGCGAACAGCTGGTCTGTAGGCGCATTGATCAGTAACACACGACCTGATAAATAATCATATTGTCGTAATAGCACTTCGCTTTTAGCATCCATGAGTCGCTCTCCAATAGAAAAACACTGTCCAAGTCCGGCTCAGACAGTGTTTTCTGGACATGAAATTACTTCTTGGTTTCAGGTAATACAATATTCAGAATCAGCGCTGCAATACCGCCGGTCGCAACACCTGAGCTAAAGATATTACGGAATAATTCTGGCAGATGCTCCAGAATTTGTGGCACTTGTGCAACGCCTAAACCCAGTGCCAGAGAAATGGCAATGATCAGCAGGGCGCGACGGTCCAGATGAATACCCGATAAAATGTTAATTCCCGATGCGGCTACCGCACCAAACATGACCATCACTGCACCACCCAGAACGGCTTGAGGCACAGCCTGAATCACGCCAGCAACGGCTGGTAATAAACCTAAAATCACCAGCATCGCGGCAATCCAGATTCCGACATAACGGCTAGCCACACCAGTTAACTGAATCACACCGTTGTTTTGTGCAAATACCGAACTTGGGAAGGTGTTGAAAATACCCGCAAGGAATGAGTTGGCACCATTGACCAGCACACCACCTTTAATACGCTGCATCCATTTTGGACCATCCACGGGCTGGTTCGACAGTTTAGAGGTTGCGGTGATGTCACCAATCGCTTCTAACGACGTAACCAGGTAAATAAAGGCCATTGGAATAAACAGGCTCCAGGAGAATTCCAGACCAAAGTGCATTGGAGTTGGCACTTGTACCAGTGGCGCCTCTTGTAGACCAGAGAAGTCCAGATGACCCATAAAACCGGCCACAATATAACCCACGATCAGGGCAATCAGGATGGCGGAGCTTTTAATCCAGGTGACATTAATCCGGTTCAGGATAATGATTAACGCTAGAACGGTACAGGACATGATCAGGTTGTCGGCATTGGCGAAAGTCTTGTCCGACATGGCCTGATAGCCACCGCCCATACTGATTAAACCTTCTTTAATTAAGGTTAAACCAATCAGCAGGACCACAATCCCGGTTACCAGCGGGGTAATCAGTTTTTTAACCCATGGCAGAATTTGTGAAACACCCATCTCGATAAATGAACCGGCAATCACCACACCAAAAATAGCAGCCATAACCGACTCAACTGGTGTACCTGCTGCGACCATTGCAGAACCAATCCCGATGATTGGGCCAATAAAGTTAAAGCTGGTGCCCTGAACAATTAACAGTCCGGCACCAAAAGGACCTACTTTTTTAGCTTGCAGGAAGGTTGCAATCCCCGAAATCACCAAAGACATCGATAAAATCATGTTGGTGTCTTCTTTGGAAACACCCAAGGCCAGACAGATCAACAGACCTGGTGTCACAATCGGGACAATAATGGCCAATAAGTGTTGGAAGGCAGCAAGAAAAGCAATAAACGGTTTAGGACGGTCATTCAGACCATAGACCAAATCCAGTTGCGGTTTTTGATCAGGAGATGAATTAAATTCAGACATAAGTCAAAAGCAAATTAGGCTAGGTGGCGGTATTCTAATCGAGTTACACGTCTTTACAAACTTTAAATCGTCGCTTCTGTCGAAAAAAGTTCGATTGTCAATAAAGTGTCACTACTAAATGAGAGTATTTTTCTGTATAATTTGCCCTCAAATTTAAAGCGTATCGAATTTACATGTCAGATATTAAAACTCTCCGCAACATCGCGATTATCGCGCACGTTGACCACGGTAAAACCACTCTTGTAGATAAACTTTTACAACAATCAGGTGCTCTCGGTGAACGAGCGGGCGAGATTGAGCGTGTCATGGATTCAGGCGCTATTGAAAGTGAACGTGGTATTACCATTCTTGCAAAAAACACTGCAATCAAATGGTTAGATAAACGTACCGATACTGAATACCGTATCAACATCGTGGATACCCCGGGACACGCCGACTTCGGTGGTGAAGTTGAACGTGTCATGTCGATGGTGGATTGCGTACTTCTTCTGGTTGACTCACAAGAAGGTCCAATGCCACAAACCCGTTTCGTAACGCAAAAAGCGTTCGCACGTGGTTTGAAGCCAATCGTGATCATCAACAAGGTCGACAAGCCAAACGCGCGTCCTGACTGGGTGATTGACCAGGTATTCGATTTGTTCGACAACCTGGGTGGTACTGACGAGCAGCTAGACTTCCCGGTGGTATATGCGTCTGGTTTACGTGGTGTTGCTGGTCCATCTCCAGAAGAACTGGCTGAAGACATGACACCGTTGTTCGAAACCATCGTAGACATTGTTGAACCACCAGCAGTTGATGTTGATGGTCCATTCCAGATGCAAGTGTCTTCACTGGACTATAACAGCTTCGTGGGTGTAATCGGTGTTGGTCGTATCCAGCGTGGTTCTGTAAAACTGAACACACCTGTAACTGTCATCGACAAAGATGGTAAAACACGTAACGGCCGTATCTTAAAAATCATGGGTTACCACGGTTTAGAGCGTATTGATGTAGATTCTGCATCTGCGGGTGACATCGTATGTGTAACCGGTATGGACGAGCTGCATATTTCTGACACCATCTGTGATCCGAAAAATGTTGAAGCATTACCACCGCTTTCTGTAGACGAACCTACCGTGTCGATGACATTCCAGGTCAACAACTCGCCGTTCGCGGGTAAAGAAGGTAAGTTCGTGACTTCACGTAACATCCGTGAACGTCTAGACCGCGAATTGATTCACAACGTTGCACTGCGCGTTGAAGATACTGACAGTCCTGACCGTTTCAAAGTGTCTGGCCGTGGTGAACTTCACCTTTCAGTTCTGATCGAAAATATGCGTCGTGAAGGTTTCGAGATGGGTGTATCTCGTCCGCAAGTGATCTTGAAAGAGATTGACGGCGAAATGCAAGAACCGTACGAAAACGTAACGTTTGACGTTGAAGAACAGCACCAAGGCGCTGTGATGGAACAAATGGGTAACCGTAAAGGTGAGATGACCAATATGGAAGTGGACGGTAAAGGCCGTATCCGTATTGAAGCAACTGTTCCTTCACGTGGCCTGATTGGTTTCCGTTCTGAATTCATGACCATGACGTCTGGTACCGGTATCATGACCTCTAGCTTCTCGCACTACGGTCCAATGAAACAGGGTTCTGTAGCAAAACGTCAAAACGGTGTACTGATTTCTATGGTTCAAGGGACTTGCTTGGGCTATGCACTGTTCAGCTTGCAAGACCGTGGCCGTCTATTCGCTAAACCTCAGTTAGAAGTTTACGAAGGTATGATCGTGGGTATTAACTCTCGTTCAGATGATATGGTGGTGAACCCAACCAAAGCGAAACAGTTAACCAACGTACGTGCATCTGGTACGGATGATGCGTTAACTCTGGTTCCTGCAATTGAATTCACACTTGAACAAGCACTTGAATTCATTGAAGATGATGAGCTGGTTGAAGTAACGCCGAAGTCAATCCGTATCCGTAAGCGTTACCTGACTGAAAACGAACGTAAGCGTAACAAATCTTAATTTTTAAAATTAAGAAGAAAAAAGAAACCGCCAGGTCCACTTGGCGGTTTTTTTGTATTAAATGTTCTAAAACTACTTGGAAATAATTGAAAAAAGCGTACATTAAGCAGAAATCAAATCCTAGTAATTATGTATACTTCATCACATAAATAAAGATATATTCTGGAGCGCATATGAGCATTTTAAAAGAATTTAGAGAGTTTGCCATTAAAGGCAACATGATGGACTTGGCAGTCGGTGTCATCATTGGTGGTGCATTCGGTAAGATTATTGATTCACTGGTAAAAGATGTGATCATGCCGCTGATTTCATGGATTTTAGGTGGTGATGTCGATTTCACCAATAAATTCCTGATTCTGGGTGATAACCCGAACAATGTCCAAACCTTGGCTGCTGCCCAGGAAGCCGGTCTGAACATTTTCCATTATGGTAATTTCCTGACCATCTTCATTAACTTCCTGTTATTGGCCTGGGTGGTGTTCTGGTTGGTGAAACTGATGAACAAAATGCGCCGTAAGCAGGAAGCAGAGCCAGAACCGGCAGCAACTCCAGAAGATATCGAATTACTGCGTGAAATTCGTGACGAATTGAAAAAACGTCCGCAGGCGTAATTGAAAGTAAAAGAAAACGGCGCAAAGACGCCGTTTTTTTATAGAATCCCTCCCAACCTCCCTTTAATAAAGAGAGGAGAAGTCCCTCTTTGCTAAAGGGGGATTTAGAGGGATTAAAAATCCATCCGGAATTTAATTTCCACCAAATGAAAACCAAACTGGCTTTTGACCGGGCCATGCAACACCCGTTCAGCAGCCGTAAAGACCAGTTTATCAATCACTGGAACCAGTTGGCCTTTTTTCACTTCACCGAGTTCACCGCCACGTTTGGCTGAGTTGCAAGTGGAATACTGTTTGGCAATTTTGGCAAAGTCTGCTCCCGCTTGCAGCTTCTTTTTTAGCTGCTCGGCAGTATCTTTATCTTTCACCAGAATATGACGGACGATGGCCGTTTTCATGGGTATTACCTCGCTGTATGTTTTGGCTTGCTGGTTTTAGGACGAGCCAGTTTGACTTTCTTCAGCGGTTGGCACTCCGGGCAAAACACTGAGGCGCGCTGACCAAGCTTGAGGTTTTCCAGTGTGGTTTCACAGTTGACACACATTTCACCGGCACGACCATAGGCCAGCAGGGTTTGCTGAAAATAGCCATTTTCACCCATGGCATTGCTATAGTCGCGTAAGGTCGATCCACCCAAATCAATGGCCTGTTTTAAAATCCGTTTGATCTCCACAGTTAGTTTGTCAATCTGTTCCAGACTTAAGCTCGACGCCGGTTGTGCCGGGTGAATGCCCAGATTAAACAGACTTTCTGTGGCGTAAATATTGCCCACGCCCACCACCACATGGTTATCCATGATTGCAATTTTAATGCCGACATTTTTGTTTTTCAGTTTATCGGCCAGATAGTGAGCATTGAAAGCATCACTTAAAGGTTCAGGCCCGAGCGTATCAATCAGTTTGCTTTGCGAGTTTTCATCTAGCCAGAGAATACAGCCAAAACGGCGCGGGTCGTGGTAGCGCAGCTGAATATCATCAAACTGGATAATCAGATGGTCATGTTTGCGCAGTTCGGCCTCGGGCTCACATAGGCGGAAGCTGCCGGACATGCCCAGATGCCACAGCATGCTGTCCTGTTCAAACTGGGCCAGAATATATTTGGAGCGACGGGTCAGGTTCAGTAGTTTTTGCCCGACCAGTTTGTGTAGATCGTCTGGAATTGGCCAGCGTAAGCTGGACTGGCGTACCTGCACGGCGTGCACACGCTGTTCTAGCAGCGGTAATAAACTGGTTTTGGTGGTTTCAACTTCAGGTAATTCAGGCATGGGCAGGCTTCGGCATGAGGATGCAGCTAATATCGGGTTGAATCTTGAAAAATACAAGACAGAGCAAGGCTGCATTATAAAGTGAATTGCCGTACCGCGCAGCCGGATCAGTCTTGCGGCTCAAACTGAACATTCACAGAAAAATAAAAGCGATTCAGCGTCCAGGTAAAAAAATGTAAGCCTGCACATCATTAATGTTGAAAATCACATGCCGCCCACAAAAAAACGCCAAGATAGGGCAAAACAAAAATGAGTTATCCAGATGAGGAGCAACATGCATACGCCGCAACACATCATCGAGATCTGTCAGCAGCAGCAACGTCAATTGAATCTGTTTCTCGATTTAGACGGCACTCTGGCCGATTTTCAGCTTGACCCGCAGCACAGTTTTATTCCCACCTCGACTTTAAATACCCTGGCCGAATTATTGCAGTTGGGGATTCCGGTGAGTGTGGTTACTGGCCGTTCCATTGAGATGGCCAGACAGCTGTTACAGCAGTTACCGCTGCCGATTGCTGAGTTACATGGATTACAAATTTGGTGGAATAGTACAAAGAAATTACAACTTGATTTAAGTCATATTAATTATAAGCAGCTCCGGGCAGACCTGAGTCAGGCCTGTCGCGCCTACCCGAATTTACGTATTGAGGATAAGCAGTTTTCGGTAGCCCTGCACTACCGGGAATATCCAGAGCTTGCGCCGGTTGCACAGCAGATTATGGCGGTGCTGCAAGTGCGTTATCCTCAACTTAAGCTCAAGCAGGGCAAGTGTGTGGTCGAGCTTTTGCCTCAGCAAGCGAGTAAAGGTTTTGCAATTAGTCGTTTACTGGAAGCAATGCCAGAAAACAGCACTTTTCCCATTTTTATTGGTGATGATGTGACGGATGAAGATGGATTTGCCGTGGTCAATCAGCATCAGGGTTTGAGTATTAAAGTTGGTGAAGGCGAGACACAGGCCCACTATCGGCTGGCCAATACCCAAGCGGTGGCAGAGTTGCTGCATTTAATAAAAATACATTGCGAAACAGGAGCAATGACCATCAAAAGAGGATGTGAGGGTAAAAATGTCAAAGCTAATCGTGTTATCCAATCGGGTCAGTTTACCGAATCCTGAAAAAAAAGCCGCAGGTGGTCTGGCGGTGGCCATGCAAGATGCACTGCATGATATTGGCGGGGTCTGGGTGGGCTGGAATGGTGAAAGAGTCGAGCAATTTTCCCAGCTGAAATTCGACTCGGTGCAGCATCAGGGTGTGGAATATCTGACCAGCCCCTTAACTGAACAGCAATACCAGCAATATTACTGTGGCTTTGCCAACAATGCCTTGTGGCCGGCCATGCATGATCGCAGCGATTTAATTGAATACTCCACAGACGAATATCTGACTTATCAGGAAGTCAATCGCATGTTTGCCGAACAGCTACAGGCGATTGCCGAGCCGGATGATGTGATCTGGGTGCATGACTATCATTTTTTCAGTATCGCCCGGCATTGCCGCCAGTTAGGCATGCATAACAAGATTGGTTTTTTCCTGCATATTCCTTTTGCCCATGAAGCGGTGTGGCGGGAAATTCCGGTGGCATCACGTTTACTGCAAGACCTCTGTGAATATGATGTAGTTGGACTGCAAACCCAGCGCGATCAGCAGCAATGTATGCGCATTTGCCAGACCATGCTCAGTGGTGAGGAAATTCATCCTTATATCCTGCGTTATCAGAATAAGCTGACCATGATGAAGAGTTACCCCATTGGGGTGAATCCAGACCTCATCCAACACGCGGCCGCTCAGCCCTTAACGAGCACCCAAGATATCTTTGATTTTGACTCCCTGGCCCAACAAAAAACTATTATCGGCGTTGACCGGATTGATTATTCCAAAGGGCTGCTAGAACGTTTTGATGCTTTTGCCCATTTCCTGGCTTCTTATCCTGAATATTACCAGCAGGTGGTGGACCTGCAAATTGCCTGTCCATGCCGCATGGATATTCCCGCCTATCAGCGCCTGTACCAGCGTTTAGAAGACCAGATTGCCGCCATTAACAGCCAATATGCTACAGCAGACTGGTTGCCGGTGAATTGCAGTCATCAGACCTTGGCACATGAAGTGCTGATGAAAATTTACCGCCAGTCGGATATTTGCTGGGTCACTTCTTTAAAAGACGGTATGAATTTGGTGGCCAAAGAATATATTGCCGCTCAGGATGCCAATGATCCGGGCGTGCTGATTTTGTCCGATAAAGCCGGTGCCGCAGACCAGATGCCGGATGCACTAATTGTGAATCCACATGACCGCGAGGCCATGACGCGAGCCCTGAAACAGGCACTGGAGATGCCGCGAGCAGAGCGGATACAGCGTTACAGTCGCTTAATGGATGGTCTGAAAAAATTTGATATTGCCGACTGGCGTACTACTTTCTTAAATGATCTGCGCCATAACAGCTTCCTGTATCACTACAAGATGCCGCTTCGCGCCCAGGTCTCGCCGGTGATTCACTAATACGTTAACAATTTTCAATATTTATCTGCCCAGCCACGTGCTAAATCTAAACAGGGTCATCAGTTAAAAACATCAACATCGCCGTACTGTGACTGCAAGTTTGGCTACTCATGCCCGCTTGTGGTCACTGTGCTGGCAATGATGACAACCGGATAGATTGAGAACAATTATATATTTGGAATATAGAACCACTATGGACCAGATTCTGGCTGAATTTGAACAGCAGACAGCGCCTACCGCCGAAGATTACGTCACCACACTACGCCGTTTGCTGGCAGTATCACCTGAATTTCCTCATCCGGGCAGGGGGCAAACCCTGCTGCGCTGGCAACTGCTGGCCAAAGTTGCGGCCACCGATTTAACTTTGGTGAAATGGCTGGAATCACATTTCGATGCGCTGAGTATTTTAAACGAACTACAGATTCAGTCCGTTCCGGCGGGCTGGTGGGCAGTCTGGGCCGCGGAAGGCCATCCACAACCTGTACAGTATGAGCAGGGCTATTGTTCCGGTTATAAGGCTTGGTGCTCGGCGGCATATGCGGTGGATTTTGGTTTAATGACTTATCGCGGTGCAGATGGCCAGTCACAATTATTGATGGTCGAGATGCAGCAGCCTTCAATCCAAGTAGATGATAGCAGTTGGCAAGCCATCGGTATGCAGCAGACGGCCACAGCAACTGTTCATTTTCAGCACACTCCAGCCACACGCATTGCACAACCCGGAGATTATCTGAATCGGCCGGGCTTCTGGCATGGTGCAGCCGGTGTTGCGGCCTGCTGGTATGGTGCTACAGTACGTCTGGCTGAATATTTACAGCAGCATGTGCAGCAGAAAACCCATGCCTATCATGAATTGTATTTGGGCGAAGTCAGTACCCGACTGGCCGTGACACGACAGTTTTTTACCCATGTGGCTGCCCAGATAGATGCAGCGCCGGCACACAGCCATGAACTGATCATCCGGATGTTACGCGCCCAAGTTGAGGATACTGCGCTATTGGTACTGGAAAAGGTCGGAAAAGCGCTAGGCGCACGACCTTTTTGCGAGCAGGCGCATTTTGCCCGGTTAGCTGCCGACTTGCCGGTGTTTTTGCGCCAGAGTCATGCTGCTTTTGATCTGGCTGCAATTGGCCGCTTATCGCTACAGGAGGGGCAAACATGGCAACTCTGATCGATCCGGTAGTCGGTGACCGGAAAATCTATGGTAGCGGTACCGATCAGGCGCAGTGGCTCAATTGGTCCGGACTGACCGGGCTGCCGGATTTGAATCTGACGCAGCACTTTCCTGAGCGTGGCCGGGTACTAATTTTCGCGCCACATCCCGATGATGAAATTCTCGGTTGTGCGGGTCTGATGCAGCAACTGGCCGCGGCAGGGCGTGAACTGCTGCTGGTTGCAGTAACCAATGGTACCGGCAGCCATCCTCGGTCAAAACGTTATAGCGTTGAGCAGCTGAATGTGCTGCGGCCACAAGAAAGTCTGAATGCCTTGGCGGTGCTGGGACTGGAACATAAGGTCCAGCGCATTGCCCTGAACATTGCAGATGGCCAGGTGATGCAGGCTGAATCCGAACTGTTGCAGCAGCTACAAAACTGGGTGCAGCCTGAGGATATTCTGGTGACCACCTTCGCTCAAGATGGCCATCCCGATCATGAAGCCACCGGACGGGTGGTGCAGCATTGGGCCAGACAGCACCGGCAGCGCTGTTATCAGGTGCTGATTTGGGCCTGGCATTGGGCCATACCGGCAGATGCACGGATTCCCTGGGCGCAGGCACGAAAACTCCGTTTAACTGCACAGCAGCTGGCTTTAAAACAGCAGGCGATTCAGTGTTTTAAAACTCAGATCGAGGCTGATGACACTATTCACCAGCCGCCAATTTTATCGGCAAAAACCATTTCACGACTCTTAATCCCGTACGAGGTCTATATTGATGCGACTGAACACGGATGACTATTTTGACCAGCTGTATCAGGACAATGATGATCCCTGGCACTATCAGCAGCGCTGGTATGAGCAGCGTAAACGGCAGCTGTGTCTGGCGGCCTTGCCGCAGGCGCGGTTTCAGCGGGTACTGGAAATTGGCTGCAGCAATGGCATCTTCAGTGAATTGCTGGCTCCGCGTTGTCAGCAGCTCATCTGTGTAGATGCCAACCGTCGTGCGGTTGAACTGGCACAGGCCCGTCTGGCGAGGTTTGCGCATGTGCAGGTGCGGCAACAACGTGTTCCTGAAACCCATCTGGCGCTGGAAAATGATAGTCTATTTGATCTGATTATTCTCAGTGAAGTGGCCTATTACCTGCGTCCGGCCGAATTAGTGCAGCTAATGCAGCAGCTGCAGCAGTGTTTAAGTGCAGACGGTACGCTGCTGGCCTGTCACTGGCGTTACCCGATTGCAGGCTTTGAGCTGAATGGCGATCAGGTACATGCCTGTTTAAGGCAACACTTGGTGCTGCATCATTATTTGCAGATGAATGATCCGGATTTTCTGCTCGATCTCTGGACTCAAGATGCACAATCTGTGGCTGCGCGGGAGGGACTGATATGAGGATGGCGGTGGTCGTGCCTGCCTATAACGAAGCCGAAACGCTGGGTGCCTGTCTGGCGGCTATTCAGCAGGCTATTACACAATTACCGCCCGCTGTGTCCGAAGTAAATGTGCTGGTGGTGCTGGACAGTTGTGATGATCAGTCTGTTGAAATTGTACAACAGGCCGGAATCGACTACTTGTGTTGTGAAGTACGCTGTGTTGGTAAGGCACGGGATTTGGGTGTGCGCGCCATGATTGCCAAAGGCGCCGACTGGATTGCCTGTACCGATGCCGATACCCAGGTCGATGCGCAGTGGTTATCTGCACAATATGCCCATCAGCCGGCAGCGCTAATTTGTGGCGTGGTTGAAATTAAAGACTGGTCGCCTTTATCTGCGGCCGCCCGGCAGAAATATCTGCGCCATTATCAGGACAAAATGGACCATCGGCATGTGCATGGGGCTAATCTCAGTTTTTTTGCTGCGGCCTATTTAAAAGCCGGTGGTTTTCAGGCCAGCAGCTGTCATGAAGATGTGCAGCTGGTCGAGCAGATGCAGTGCTTAAACCTGCCGATTGTCTGGAGCAACCAGGTACGGGTCACCACCAGCAGTCGTCTGGACAGCCGGGTCAGTGATGGTTTTGCCGCCTATTTGAACCGGCTGGAACAGGCTTGTCGCGCTGCGTCTGAAGTGTGAGCGATCGTGCAAAAAAATGGCTGTCATCGGGCTGACAAAAACACAGCGTATTTTGATCAACACCACAGTTTAATTCGGTTACATAAAGCGGTAAAAATAAACAGCTTTTAGCCAATTCGGCCGTCTATCTCGGTTAGAATAATTTTCATGAAAATCATAAGGCAGGATCGCCCATGGCATTATTATTTGAACCTATCCATTTTGGCACGCTCGAATTAGACAACAGAATTATTATTGCCCCCATGTGCCAATATTCGGCCAATGACAAAGGCGAGCTCAGCTATTGGCATGAGCAGCAATGGGCCAACTATGCCTTGTCGGGTGCCGGTTTATGTATTATTGAAGCCACGGCGGTGCAGCCAGAAGGGCGGATCAGCTATGCCGATTTAGGCCTGTGGAATGATTTGCAGCGTGCGCAGATGAAAGCCTTGCTGGCCAAAGTCAAAACCTTGTCACCAATGCCATTTGCAGTGCAGCTGGCGCATGCTGGACGTAAGGCATCTACCGATAAACCGTGGCTGGGCAAAGACCAGTTTGCGCCGGATCATGCCCAGGGCTGGCAAACCGTATCGGCCAGTAATTTGCCGTTTAACCCGACCGATCATACCCCTCATGCACTAAGTCTGAATGAAATTGAACAGGTGATTGCCGACTTTGCCAGTGCTGCGGTGCGTGCAGTGGATGCCGGCTTTGATTTAATTGAAATCCATGCTGCCCATGGCTATCTGCTGCATCAGTTTATGTCGCCGTTATCCAATGTCCGCGATGATGAATATGGCGGCAGTTTTGAAAACCGGATTCGTTTAACCCTGGAGGTATTCCAGGCCATGAAACAGGTGGTGCCAGAAGGTTATCCGATTGGGGTGCGTCTGTCTGCTACCGACTGGATGGATGCGCAGGGCGGCTGGAATATCCAGTCTACGGTCGGGGTAGCTAAAGCGCTGGAACAGTTGGGTGCGGCTTATATTCATGTGTCCAGTGCCGGTCTGCATGCCCAGCAGAGTATCGAGATCGGGCCAAGCTATCAGGTGCCTTTTGCTCATGCCATTAAACAGGCGGTGCACCGTATTCCGGTGATTTCAGTGGGCCTGATTACCGAAGCGGTGCAGGCTGAAGAAATTCTGCAAAATCAGTATGCAGATGCCATTGGACTGGCACGAGCGATGCTTTATGATCCACGTTGGCCGTGGCATGCTGCCGCTGAACTGGGCGGGCAGATTGCCATCGCGCCGCAATACTTGCGCTGTCAGCCGCATGGCTTGAAAGATTTGTTCCATCCATTTCCTGTTCAGGAATAAGCAACAGCAGCATCAGGGATGATGCATTTTAGATCTCGTTCTAGAGAAGGAAGGCACTTTTGTTGCTGAATATTTTACTGCCCTTGGTGGCAGTACTGGCGCTGGGCTATAGCAGCGTACGTACCAATTTTCTGGCGGCCACGCATATTCAGGCGCTGAGCCAGTTTGTGATGAAGGTTTCACTGCCAGCCTTTTTACTGTATGCCCTGGCCAGTAAAGACCTGGCTGAAATCTGGCATCCCGGTTATTTTATTGGTTATGGGCTGGGCTCGCTGATCCTGTTTTTTCTGGCGCTGGTCATTTATAAAACCTATTTCCGGCATAGCCTGACCCACGCCAGTGTGCTGTCGATGGGCGCGTCGATGTCCAATACCGGCTTTATTGGCACGGCTATTTTAACCCTGCTGATTGGCAGTCATTCCGCCATTTATCTGTCATTAACTCTAATTATTGAAAACCTGATTATTGTGGCGATGGTGCTGTTTCTGGCCGAAGCCGGTTTGCAAAAGCAAAACCATCATCTTTCGGCGTTATACCTGAAAACCTTAAAAAGTTTGCTAAAAAATCCGGTGATTCTGTCGATTATTGCCGGGATGACCTGTGTCTTGCTTAATTTAAAACTGCCAGACAGCATCAATCAGATTCTGGAGATGCTTGGCAAAACTGCCTCGCCGTTGGCTTTATTTGTGATTGGTGGCAGTCTGGTCGGAATGCAGCTGCATTCGGTTAATCTGCAAAGTGTGCTGTTGGTCGGGATGAAAGTCCTGCTGATGCCGCTGGTTATTTTCACCTTGTTGTGGAGTCTGCCCAATGTCAGCTCGGAAATGCTGTTTGTCGGCACCTTGCTGGCGGCACTGCCGATGCCAGTGGCCTTTGGGATTTTTGGCCAGAACTATGGCCTGAATGAACAGGCACTACAGCCTTTAATTATGAGTACGGTATTGGGTTTAATCGGGGTGGCTTTCTGGTTAAGTCAGTCATCGTATTTTCTTTAAGTCATCATGAGCCCAAATAAAAAAGCCCGATTATCGGGCTTTTTGCGGTCAGGCGCATTAGCTTTTCTTGGCTGCTGCTTTTGGTGGATTCTTGGCCTGATCGGCAATCATCTTGTCCACCACAGCCAGCGATTCTTTGGCTTGCGGGACATTTTCCTTGGCCAGAGCAGAGAAAATCTTTTTCGCTTCCGGCAGGTTTTGTGGCACGATGTTGCCATTGGTAAACATATTGCCGACCGCCATCAGCGCTGGAATATAGCCTTTTTGTGCTAAATCCTGAATGCTCTTTAAGCCTTGCTGAATGGGTGCTTCATTTTTGTTTTTAAAGCCCAGGCTAATGTCATATAAGGCTTTGGCATGAATGGCCTGATTGTTGCCTTTTTTAATGAGGGGTTCCAGTAATTGCAGGCCTTTTTTATCTGAATCGGCTTTGTTTTCAGAGAAATACACCACCGCTAAATCAATGGTGGCATCATGAAAGCCTTGTGATGAAGCTTTTTGCAGATACTGTTTGGCTTTATTGGTATCCTGTTTTAGACCCAAAGTGCCGGTCAGATGGTTTTTACCGAGTACATAATTCGCCACCGGATAGCCTTTTTTCGCGGCCTGCTCATATAGCTCGATGGCTTTCTTTTCATTTTTGGCCGTACCTTGGCCGGTTTGGGTCAAATAACCCAGATTATAAATCGCTTGCGGATTACCGGTTTTGGCCAGTTTGTCTAATTCCTGATAGGCTCCGCTCAGGTTGTTGGCTTTGACCATGGCTTCAATTTTGGCGAAAGCCGGATCGGTCGGAATACTGTTATTGCTGTTGGCGAGGGTAAATTGTGTCGAAAGGGCAACCAGACTTGCCAAAATCAGTTTTTTCATCGTTGTATAAAACCTTGTATCAATAACCACATAATTCCATTTATGTGTGGGGAATAAATTGTCACTCATCATCATAAGATGAAATCAAAGAATGTAAATATAGATGTATCGGAATCCGGTAATTTTTTCAAACCACGTAGGAACAATAATAAAAAAATCCTGAATTTAAGGATTGCTTCAATTTGTAAATCAGTCTCGTTTTTTTGACGGATAAAAAAACAACCCAAGTTACACGTGTCACTTGGGCTGTTTTTCATAGATCTGCTAGTGACACGCTTAATTTTGCGGCCGCGCCACATCACCGCTTAAAGCTTCAGGTAAATCCAGAACCGTTACATCCATCTCGGCTAAGGCATCCGGTTTGGCCACCACCAAAGCTTTATAACCGCCATCAATGGCCAGGCTATTCACCACCTCTACATCATTGTTCAGTTTGCTGGCGATAGCCGGAGCATCGCCTGTACCCTGAATCAGATGCAGCCAGTGTTTTGGCTTGGCTTTAAACCATAAACGGGCAATCACTTCCTGACCCAAATAACAGCCTTTGTCATAATGAATGCCTTCACGCTGATGCAGGCGCAGTTCCTGTGGCTGGAACAGTTCCGCGGTGCTGGCCTGAATCCAGGCCTGACCACTTTCAAGCGCCTTTAATTGCCATGCTTGAATATCCTGTTCAGTACTTGTGAACTGGGTGTTTAGACCGTTTACGACCGGATAAACCTGACCGGCTTCTTCCAGCTTCATTTTCGAGAAAGCACCAAACTTTTTAATGTGTTTGGCAAAGTCTTCAGCTTGATCGGCCGTTACTACAATTTCAAACTGTTCAGCATTCTGTTTGGTCAGCCATAAACCAAACAGAATACGGCCTTTCAGGCTACAAATTGCAGTATAACGGGTTTCGGTTTGCGGCAGTTTTTCGACATCTACCGTGACTTGACCTTGTAAGAATTTTTGCGCATCTACACCGTTTAAAGTGAATGCAGAGAAAGTCAGATTACTCATGTTCTAATCTCGAAACCGTATCTAATACTAAAGAATGAGGTTAATTTTGCGCTATTTTTCAAAAAAAATCATATTTCTGGCCAGAATTTTCTATTAGATGTAACCAAATTTTTCAAAAATGTATTATTTTTAACTTAAGTTTATGAAATATATGAAATTTGGGAAATAGGCTTCGGGCAGCGTACAATGCCAAGCAGCATGAATGTTAAACAACAAAACTTTGAAAGAAGAAGTCAGAACAAGGCAGGTACGCTATGAATAACAACTACCGTAAACCGCTGCAAGGCACCCCGCTAGAATATTATGATGTGCGACAAGCCGTTGAAGATATTCAGCCAGGCGCATATGCCAAACTTCCTTATACCTCCAAAGTGCTGGCCGAGCAGTTGGTGCGTCGTTGTGATCCAGCCATTTTAGAGCAGTCCTTACGCCAGCTGATTGAACGCAAGCAGGAGCATGATTTTCCATGGTATCCAGCACGTGTAGTCTGTCATGATATTTTGGGGCAAACGGCACTGGTCGATCTTGCCGGTCTGCGTGATGCCATTGCCGATCAGGGCGGTGATCCATCCAAAGTCAATCCGGTGGTGCCAACCCAGCTGATTGTCGATCACTCACTGGCGGTGGAATACGGTGGATTTGATCCGGATGCATTTGAGAAAAACCGTGCAGTCGAAGACCGTCGTAATGAAGACCGTTTCCATTTTATTGAATGGACCAAAACAGCCTTTAAAAATGTCGATGTAATTCCGGCAGGCAACGGCATCATGCATCAAATTAACCTGGAAAAAATGTCACCGGTAATTCAAAACCGTGATGGCGTAGCATTCCCGGATACCTGCGTGGGTACAGACTCGCATACCCCGCATACCGATGCGCTAGGCGTGATTTCAGTCGGTGTGGGTGGTCTTGAAGCTGAAAATGTGATGCTGGGTCGTGCATCTTGGATGCGTCTGCCGGACATTATTGGGGTAGAATTGGTTGGTCAGCGTCAGCCGGGCATTACTGCGACGGACATCGTCTTGGCGTTAACTGAATTCCTGCGTAAAGAGCGTGTGGTCGGTGCCTATTTAGAGTTCTTTGGTGAAGGTGCGGACAGCATGTCAGTGGGTGATCGTGCCACCATCTCCAATATGACCCCTGAATATGGTGCAACCGCTGCGATGTTCTATATTGATCAGAACACCATCGACTATTTAACCCTGACCGGTCGTGAGCCTGAACAAGTCAAACTGGTTGAAACCTATGCCAAAGAAATTGGGCTTTGGGCATCTGACATGACACAGGCGGAATATCCACGTGTGCTGCGTTTCGACTTATCAACGGTAACCCGTAATATTGCAGGGCCGTCGAACCCACATGCACGTGTATCCACAAGTGACTTAAAAGAAAAAGGCATTGCCGGTATTGTTGAACAGCGTACCGATGGTTTGATGCCAGATGGTGCCATCATCATTGCCGCGATTACCTCATGTACCAATACCTCAAACCCACGTAATACCGTTGCAGCAGGTTTGCTTGCACGTAAAGCCAATGAACTTGGTTTAGTACGAAAACCATGGGTGAAGTCGTCATTTGCACCGGGGTCTAAAGCGGCTGCGCTGTATTTGGAAGAAGCCGGTGTACTGAAAGACTTAGAAAAACTCGGTTTTGGTATTGTGGCTTATGCATGTACCACCTGTAACGGGATGTCAGGTGCGCTTGATCCAAAGATTCAGCAAGAAATTATTGACCGTGACCTGTATGCGACTGCGGTGCTGTCGGGCAACCGTAACTTCGATGGTCGTATCCATCCGTATGCAAAACAGGCTTTCCTGGCATCTCCACCACTCGTGGTTGCTTATGCGATTGCCGGAACCATTCGTTTTGACATCGAAAAAGATGCGTTGGGCACCGACCAGAACGGTAATCCAATTTATCTGAAAGACATTTGGCCGTCGGATGAAGAAATTGATGCATTAGTGAAAACCTCGGTGAAGCCTGAGCAGTTCCAGAAAGTCTATATTCCAATGTTTGACTTGGGCGAAGTGGAGCAGGCGGCAAGTCCGCTGTATGACTGGCGTCCGCAAAGTACTTATATTCGCCGTCCACCATATTGGGAAGGCGCGCTGGCTGCACCGCGTACATTAGCCAATATGCGTCCGCTGGCAATTTTGGGCGATAACATTACCACTGACCATTTATCACCATCGAATGCAATTATTCTGGATTCGGCGGCAGGTGAATATCTGGCGAAAATGGGCTTGCCTGAGGAAGATTTCAACTCCTATGCCACCCACCGCGGTGATCACTTGACGGCACAACGTGCAACGCTGGCCAACCCGAAATTGTTTAATGAAATGGTAGTACGTTCTGACGGTACCATTAAGCAAGGTTCCAAAGCGCGTGTCGAGCCTGAAGGCGAAGTAATGCGGATGTGGGAAGCGATTGAAACCTACATGAATCGTAAACAGCCGCTGATTATTGTTGCCGGTAAAGACTACGGCCAAGGCTCAAGCCGTGACTGGGCGGCTAAAGGTGTACGCCTTGCTGGTGTTGAAGCGATTGTGGCAGAAGGTTTTGAGCGTATTCACCGGACTAACCTGGTTGGGATGGGTGTGTTACCGCTTGAGTTTAAGCCGGGCACAGACCGTAAAACTTTAGGTTTGGATGGTACAGAACTGTATAGCGTGATTGGTAATATCGCGCCACGTTCGACGTTGACTTTGGTGATTGAGCGTTCCACCGCTGATGGTAAAAATCAGATTCTGGAAGTGCCAGTAACCTGTCGTTTAGATACCGAAGAAGAAGTATCTGTATATGAGGCGGGCGGTGTATTGCAACGCTTTGCGCAGGACTTCTTGGAAGGGAATGTGGCTTAATTATTAAATGAATCCTCCCCAACCCTCCTTTAAGAAAGGAGGGAGTTTCTCTTTTTTTCTTATGCCATGTATGGCTCAGGGTTAGGGGGAGATTAAAGTTATTGAAATTGTTTAAAAACGCTCTAATGTACATTGGGGCGTTTTTTATTGGTGCTTACAGAGAAGATTCGAAGGAGGTTTTAAGATTGAATTAAAAAGTGGACTTCTGTCATACGTCCAGTGGTCGATATTAAGGCTGATTCCCTATTCATTATTTAAAATATATTATGATCCTAGCCAAAATAATGGACAGTACTTCCCTCTAAAGATAACGTAACGTTAACTTTGGAGATACAAGAAATGGCCAAACGTTTTAGTCCTGAATTTAAACAGCAAGCAATTGATTATGCACTTTCAAACTCACACGAGTCTGTAGCTGCAATCGCCCAGAAATTAGGTGTGGGTTATTCAACATTAGATAAATGGATTCGTGAAACCAATCCGGCAGGTTCAAGCAAACGTCAACTTTCACCAGAACAACAGCGGATCTTGGAATTAGAGAAAGAAGTCAAACAGCTCAGGGAAGCCAATGACATCTTAAAAAAAGCGCATGTGTACTTTCTGACAGATCATTCCAAGAAAAGTACACGGTAATTCAAGATCTAGCTGTGAATGGAGTCACTGTATCTTCTGTCTGTAAATGCCTGGGTGTCAGCACTTCAGGCTATTATGCCTGGCGAAAACGCCAGGCCAATACAGCGCAAAAATATAATGATTTAAAAGCCGTATATTGGCAGCATCATGCACGATTGGGTGCACCTTCATTGGTACATGACATGCATGATTTAGGTTACAGCATGAGCGAACGAACCGTTGGAAGAATGCTTAAAAAGCTTGGTTTACGTAGCAGGATTGCACGTAAATACAAGCATACGACAGATTCAAACCATCGTTTGCCTACAGCACCAAATCTGTTGGAGCGTCAATTTACAGTCATTCAGCCTAACAAGGTTTGGACAACGGATATTACCTACATCCGTACCACGCAAGGTTGGCTGTATTTATGTGTGATGCTGGATCTATTTAGTCGTCGTATTGTGGGTTGGCAAACCAGCCATCGAATAGACCGTCAATTGGTGTGTGATGCATTTAATTGTGCAATGGCTCGTCAGGGTTATCCAACGGGTGTCATGGTGCATTCCCTTGCGAAGCAGTGCTTCTCAGGCTCACAGTACTGTAGTCGTGATTTTAGGGTGCTATTATTAACGAATAACTGTATTCAAAGTATGTCACGCAGGGGGAACTGTTGGGATAATGCAGTGACCGAAAGCTTCTTTCATACATTGAAAGGTCATGTGATACATGGCAGTGTGTTTGCCACTCGAAAAGAGGCGACTGCTGTCTTGTTTGACTATATTGAGATTTATTACAATCGGGTCAGAAGGCATTCCGCAAACGGCTGGTTAAGCCCAGAAGCATTTGAACAGAAACATTTTAAGAGTTTAGAGGGACCGACTGTCCACAATACTGTCTAGGATCATTTTAAAAATTAAATAAGAATAAAAAATCTTTTCCTGATTGCGGGATTTAATACCAAATTAATTAGCATCTACAACTCAAATTGGAAAAATTTCTTATTAAATTTCTATAAAGCCAGCTTAATTTTCTATCAAAATTATCCTTCGCCCAAACGCCATCATCACTCGTCGAAATGGACAATAGACAATCATCACAGATTGGTTATACTGAATAGACCATTTCTAAATCATACGGAGAACAAAGATGGTAACTGCAGGCGACAAGCCAGGAACAGGCTTCTATTTTTGTGTCCAATGCGGACATCGCGTTTACTTAGAAATTGGTACAGACCGTTTACCCCCGTGTACCAAATGCCAAGGCAATCAATTTAACAATAAGAATGCCTAAGCAACAGCACTCAAACAGTTACCCTCTGTTTTGAATGAAAGCCCTATCACACGATAGGGCTTTTTAATGGGATCAATCAAAAATGCTGAATTTTCGCGGTGTTAGAACAGTTGAAGCCCTACAAAAAGAAAACGCAAAATCGAGATACAAATTGGTTGGATTTAAGGCTCTATCTTATTGAAAAGGAATAATAAAAATTAAGGTGTTTATTGTTTGGTTTTGTTTGAAAAATAGCCATTAATCCTCATATTGAATAAGACATATAGCATATTTCAGGTGCAGTCTTTGCAACATTATCTTGACCTTAACCATGACTCTGGCGTGGCCAATTATGAAATTGGTCACGAGTTTATTCGAGTTCAGTTCCGTAAAAATAGCAGGGTCTATACTTATAGCTATGCCAGCGCCGGTGTGCAGCATGTCGAGAATATGAAACAGCTGGCCCAATATGGCGATGGGCTGAATGCCTATATCAACCGTTATACCCGCTGGCTGTATTTAAAATAACTGGCCTGTTTTTTGCTTCATGATGCTTCCTAGGAGCGCCACATCCACTTTCGGGTGGATGCTGGTTTTAAAGAAAAATCATCAGGAGCAAAGTTATGTCAAACTCTCAAGCTGCCGATTCTTATACTCAACTGCCGGTCAAGGCGCATCTGCTGGCGGGCTGGCCATTGCTGTTGGTGCTATTTGGTGGTGCCATTGGTGTGGTTTATGCCGTGCTGGCTTACATCCTGAATATCAAAATTTATCAATCGACCTTATCTAAACTGAATAAAGTCTTGGCCAATTTGCTCTGTAGCATGTCGGCCTTAAGTGGCTGGTGGTTTAGCGCCCAGCTCATTCAAGGACAGTTATTTTAAACAGCTCACCTCTCAAGATTAAAGATCTGTGATGTCATGAACCGGGCAGAATAATCTATGCCTGAATATTCCAGAAAAATACAGAATCATGAAAAAGAATCATGATTATGACAGCCTGAAAATAAAAAATTCTATTTAAGCCGTTTGATGTGAGAAAAAATATCAAAAAGATGAAAAAACATCGAAGCTTAGGAAAACAATCCCATCCGCTTTTGACTATTCTATTGCTCAAGGGTGAAAGGGGATCGAAAAGAGTAGATTGCTACCAGTAACGTATCACGTGCGTGTAGTACTTACCCACAAGGTCTCGATTCGGCTTAGGACGCTATAGATCAGAAGTTTATAGGCAAAAAGTTAGAACTTACCAAGTTTTAATAGTTGAAGTATTTCCCGCTCCCTTAAAAATAAAAAATTCAACATCTCCATTCTTATAAACCTGTTTATTTTTTCTCTCACTGCATTCATTCAAATCACCTTCATTTTCCTTTCAGTTATCGCAACTTTATTTGCCAGAATCTTACAGGGTACTGAAAGCAGCTATGCTATAAAAATAAAAACTACCGAGCAGAACAATGAAAATTTATGTCACCAGTCTTATAGTCGATGATCAGGAAAAAGCCTTGCAGTTTTATACCCAGATACTCGGTTTTCAGCTAAAATAGGATGTGCCGGTGTGAGTATCGCTGGCTGACGCTGGTTTCTCCCGAGCAGCCAGATGGTGTTGAGCTGCTACTAGAACCGGATGTGCATCCCGCAGCGAAAGCCTTTAAAGCCGCGATTAAGGCAGATGGTATTGCTTATACCTCATTTCAGGTCAACGATCTTGAGGCAGAATATCAGCGTTTACTCGCGCTAGGTGTGGTTTTTACTCAAGCACCGATGCTGGCTGGCAATGTGAAAATTGCCGTGCTGGAAGATGGCTGCGGTAATTTAATTCAACTGATGCAGCCGCTGTCTTGAGCCATCATAATCACTTAGATAAATTCTCTTAAAATCGCCATTTTCTGCAAAATAAAATGAAGAATTTAACCTAGTGTATAAAAATTTCTTGTGATTAAGCTTTATTAGGGAAAATTTCCTGAAAATATTTTAAATTGACTGATCTTCGGAAAACAATTTCGGCAGGCTTTGACTACTATATCTCTCAAGGGTGTGACGGGATCGAAAAGAGTAGCATGCTGTCAGCGGCGCAAAACGCGAGTGCAGTACTCACCCAAAAGGTCTCGATTCGGCTTAGGACGCTATAGATCAGAAGTTTATAGGCTATAAGATCATGACGTACAACGTGATGATAGTTGAAGTAAACAGCAAGTTTTCCCTGACACCCTAAAAAATTCCGTGCATGACCAGAACAACAAACTATAAAAATCAAACTCGAAAAACCAGAGAATAAAAACTATTTCTCTCCAGTAGCTTCCAGATTAAATATCTATCTTCTCAATAGATTGACAGCAGATTGGCCGCTTGATATTTTGCCCGCTTTCGACTCCCAGGCCGTACCGTCATGCCTTTAAACGACAACTTTGTATATTGCCCGCCGCAAGAGCCTCTGGTCCTGGTCTATGAAGATGATGATCTGGTGGTGATTGAAAAGCCAGCAGGTTTGCTGTCGGTGCCGGGGCGGTTGCCGGAGCATCAGGACAGTGCTTATTTACGCGTGTTGGCGTGTTATCCACAGGCTAAAATTACCCATCGTTTAGATATGGCCACCTCGGGTATTCTGATGTTTGCCAAACATCGCGATGCAGAAGTAGCAGTGAGTAAAATGTTTCAGGCGCGCACCGTGACCAAGCACTATATTGCCCTGGTACAGGGCAAACTCGACGGTGAGGGCAAAGTCGAAGTGCCCTTAATTACTGACTGGGAAAACCGGCCGCGTCAGATGGTGCATTTTGAACTGGGTAAGCCGGCACAGACTTTATATCAGGGACTGGACTATAATGCAGAGACAGATATCAGCCGGGTATTGCTGACTCCAATTACCGGGCGTTCACACCAGCTGCGCGTGCATATGCAGTATATCGGCCATCCAATTACCGGTGATAAGCTGTATCATCCAGAACCTGCACGCAGTCCCCTAAAACGCATGGCCTTGCATGCCAGTTATCTGGCTTTTACTCAGCCTTTAAGCGGTGCCGCGGTTGAAATTCATGGACAGGTGCCGTTTTAAGCAGTTGATCCGATTTGGAGTGCTCTCCCCAAAACAGGGGATTGCCGATCCGGATAGAGATCAGGATGGTAGAACAGAAAAAAATTAAGCGCTCTATCTCGGAACTGCAACAAAATTAGGGTAAGCTGACCAGTAGAACAACAACACAGAACAAGGACAAAACGATGTCACGCGATTATGAACAATTTCCAGATGACGACAACGGCAACGTACTTTGGCAAATGCATGAAGATGGTGATGATCTGGACGAGGCACATGAAATTGAATATTCAATTGCCTTTACCGACCAGGAACAGGCTGAACGTTGTGCCTTATTTCTGTTAAATGAAGAACAAAAAATCTCTTTATTTCAGGATGATGATTCTGGTGTGACCGAATGGATTATTACCATTTATGTTTATATGGAACCGGCCTATGCCGATATTGTCGACTTGGAAGAATGGTTCACCAAAATCGCCAACCAGTTCCAGGGTGAATATGATGGCTGGGGCTGCATGGCCTATGTCTATGATGATGAAGACGAAGAAGAAAACTATCCAGTTTAACCCCATTTTCTAGTACAAAAAAGCATGCCGGAGCGCATGCTTTTTTGCTTTACGCTCGCTTCAACCAAAGTCATACACAGGCCCAAGGCAGAAGGCGTAGACTGAAAATTATTCGCTGTAAACAGGTGACGTCATGCAACACAGCGTACAGTTACACCGTATATTTCAGGCGCCGTTATCACGGGTATATCGGGCCTTTGTCGATCCGCATGCCCTGGTCAAATGGATGGCACCACATGGCTTTACCGTGCAGATTGAACAGTTTGAACCCGTGGTCAACGGTCAATATAAAATTGCCTTTTGTAATTTGAGCACGGGCAAATACCACGGTTTTCACGGGCAGTATCTGGAAGTGATTCCCGAGCAGCGACTGCGTTATCAGGATGAGTTTGATAGCCCGGATTTACCGGGACTGATTCAGGTCACGATTGAGTTTAAGGCGGTATCGGTCGGAACCGAAGTCTGGATTTAGCAGGACAATCTACCCGATGCCATTCCCGTCGATGGCTGTTATTTGGGCTGGCAGGAATGTCTGGATTTACTCAGCCTGCTGGTGACCCCTGACATTCCGGATGAGTAAAACCATGCCCATTGCTACCAAACGTATTTATCAGGCTGTAAGCAAGCAGGACGGTACCCGGATTCTGCTGGACCGGATCTGGCCGCGCGGGATCAAAAAAGCCGATGCCCAGATTGACCTGTGGCCGAAGGATTTAACCCCCTCGACCGAACTGCGTAAATGGTTTCATGAAGATACTGAGCGGCACTGGCCCGAGTTTCAGCAGCGTTATCGGCAAGAGTTGCAGCAGCATTTGGACGCGGTGGAGGAAATCCGGCAACTGGCGCAGAAGGGACCAATTACCCTGTTAACCGCAGCAGAAAACGAACAGCATAATCATCTGCAGGTGTTTAAACAGCTGCTGGAACACCCGGGCAAATAACACAAATATTGTTATTAATCCCTAAACCGGTTAGGGATTTTAACGTGATGAAAAATATAAATGTTATAGTAGACCTTTATATTTTTTATTTTGCTCGTTTCGAGGTTTTTATGTCTTTACCGAATTGCCCAAAATGCCAGTCCGAATATACCTATCAAGATGGTGACTTGCTGATTTGTCCTGAATGCGCACATGAATGGAAAGAAGGGGAGCAGGCAGAAGCCGAGGCCGGCGCCATCATTAAAGATGCCAATGGTAATGTACTGGCCGATGGCGATACCGTGACGGTGATTAAAGACCTGAAAATTAAAGGTTCATCTTCTGTGGTGAAAGTGGGTACCAAAGTGAAAAATATCCGTCTATTGCCAGAAGCATCAGATGGTCATGATATTGACTGTAAAGTAGATGGTATTGGCGCAATTAAACTGAAATCGGAATATGTGAAAAAAGCATAATCGCACTGTTTCTCTTGGGTTTTATCTTGCTTTGAAGCAGGGTAAAACCCTGAATTTTTAAGATCACATCTGCACCATATCGGGAGAAGGCTGATGCCACATATCCATCTTGAATATTCAGATCAGCTGCAGGCGCTTGAAATGAAGCCTTTGCTCAGTCGTATCAACCGGACGCTGGTCGAGAATGGCCTGTTTGGTAATGCCTCTGATATTAAAAGTCGCGCCATCTGCCAGCAGGACTATGTGATTGGACTGGATGAAAGCGCACAGGCCTATGTGCATGCCAAAATCTCGATTTTAAAAGGCCGTAGTACCGCCCTAAAGCAGGAAATTTCCCGGACCGTGCTGGAGGTGTTGCAGGATTATCTGCCGCCACAGAATGAATTGACGTTGCAACTGTGTGTCGAAATTCTGGAAATGGACCCGGATATTTACAGCAAAGCCATCATTCATCCTTAATATTTTTCCCTTGCAATGGCACAGTTGTGTATGTGGCATTTTGCTGCTTTCAATACTTTCCCATCTTCATCTTCTGTGCTGTTTCTTGCTGAAATTAGGCGTTTTTTTACAGGAATCTATTTGAAATAAAGAGCCGAAGCTCGTACATAATAAATAAAGAGCAACAGGATGTGCCCAGCCATGCGAAAACAGAACAATAAACCGGGGCTGCTCCAGCCCGAAGCGAAGCCGCCGCGTCCCCATCACTGGAAGCCGGAAAAATCTGCCGCCAGTTGGGTCAAGCGGGATATTGAAGATATTCAGCGTGATCCACGCTTCCGGCAGTATCCTCATCTGGCCAGACAGAAAATCCGTTTTTATGCCGGGGTGCCAATTCAAAGCAAACAGGGGCTGGCCATAGGCAGCTTATGTATTCTGGACAAGCAGGTGCGGCAGATGTCTGAAGAAGATCTGGATTTGCTGAAAGCACTGGCGCTGGATTTACAGGAGACCTTAAGCAGTGAGCGATTACGCAAACAGAAGCTGGAGGAAATCCAGCGTTTGGGGCAGGCCGATTTAAGTCAGGCCGTGGTGACAGATTCCTAATGATTGCATCCTTGTCCACATACGGCTGTTTGCATCTGGCCGTTAGGTTATCGTTTAAAACTAGGGGAGAGCAGTTCGTTGGCCTTTCATGATTTTTATCGCTTAAGTTCGCATGCGGTAATTTGTAATGCCCAGCAGCAGGTGCTGTTACTTAAAGCTACCTATGCCGATCAGGACTGGGGCTTACCGGGCGGCGCGGTGGATATGGGGGAAACCATCCACGAGGCCTTAATTCGGGAATGTCAGGAAGAAATTGGCTGTCAGGTGCAGGTGGGGTATTTGTCGGGTGTGTATTTTCATGCAGCGGTGCAATCCCATGCTTTTATTTTTCGCTGTCATTTGCCCGAGGATGCACAGATTCAGCTAAGCGATGAACATGATGAATATCGCTGGTTTGATCTGGCACAGCTGGCGCCGGTACAGCGGATTCGGGTGGAGGATTGTCTGAATTTTCAGGGCAATGTCATCAGCCGGAGTTTTTAACCTGCGGCTTGCAAAATGATTACACAAAAGTGATCAAACGGCTGTTAGACAAGCCCTGTAAACAGCCGCGACAATGTTTGGCTCAGGGTACTGCGTGTTGCGAGGCTTGCAGGGTGGCAATAATCTCATCCAGCTTTTTGATGCGTTTAACCTCATCCCACAGCGCTTTGGCTTCCGGATAATGCTTTGACATCATGCCCAGCCATTGTTTATAACGTCCCAGCATACCAATTTCGGTTTTGGCCGGACCGTGAATAAAGCGGATTTGCAAATCAAGCAGATCTTGCCAGCTCAGTAAGGGTGCATCAGAGTTCTGGCGGATACATTGGGTGAGGTCAGGGGTGGTGACAGCACCACGACCAATCATTAAATCTTCACAGCCCGATTCTAATTGGCATTGTTTGGCATCGGCATTGGTCCAGATTTCCCCATTGGCAATCACATTAATCTTCAAGGCTTCACGAATCGGGGCCAGCTGATCCCAAAAGGCTGGTGGGGTATAACCATCGGCTTTGGTGCGCGCATGGACCGTGACCCAGGAGGCGCCTGCATCTTCAATGGCATGGGCATTGTCCAGCATGAAGTTGCGATCCATATAGCCTAAGCGCATTTTGGCAGAAACCGGAATATGTGCCGGCACGGCATCGCGCACGGCTTTGACCAGTTCATGTACCACTTCCGGTTCATCTAGCAGAACCGAACCGCCACGATGACGGTTTACGGTTTTGGCCGGACAACCAAAGTTCAGGTCAATGGCTGGTGCGCCCATGGCTGCAACTTTGACCGCATTGGCGGCCAGCATGTCCGGATTGTTGCCCAGAAACTGCACATGTACCGGAGTGCCAGCCACAGTTTTACCGCCGTGCAATAATTCCGGGCAATAGCTGTGATAGATATGATCGGGCAGGATTGAGTCGGTGACCCGAATAAACTCAGTCACACACCAGTCGAAGCTGCCGACAGACGTGAGGACATCACGCATGATCGGATCGGTTAAGCCTTCCATGGGTGCAAGCACAAGTTTCAACGCGTTCACCTGTTAATTTGAAAAACGGTGTTATACGTTTTTTTTACCAAGATGTCTAGGAAAAGGTCTTTGAAGTATTGTGGAGTGAGCTAAGGCTTAGCCTTTATTGTTATTCCCAAGTAGAAATGTCCTACCTAATAACCAAATAGAAATGTCCTATACAGACATTTCCAAGTCAAGCACAGGATTCAGATTTCGTTGTTGAATTGCTGTTTTCTGTGCTCGTCTACGTGGCATAGATTGAGAACGACTTCGTTTGTTTTGCTGTTCTAGTTCTTCATGCTGTTGCTGGATATGGGCCAAGACTGAACTCAAACGTTTATTCTCAACAATCTCTCGCTGGTTCAGCTGACTTAATTTATCGAAGATGCTGTAATTGATTTTTCTTCCCTGATATTCAATGGCGACCGTACCGTCTGGGTATTCCAGGAACTCAAGATACTTACCGATCAACCTTTGATTTTCTTCGGTCTTTTCCAGGAGATATACGCATTTATCATAAGTAATCGTCAGACTATTCGTGACTCTGCGGGGTTCACGCCAAGTAAAAATATCATCTAACTCTTCGGCTGTTTCAGTGATAGGCCGATGTAGATTCTTAGGATTAAAAGCCATCTTGGCGAACTTCTGATTGAACTGCTCAATGAAGCAGGGTAGCCAGACATTAGCTTGCTCAATCGAACAGATGCCTTTCAGGCGCATTTCTTTGATCAGACGGTCCTGAAGGGTTCTGTTAGCACGTTCCACACGGCCTTTGGCCTGCGGTGAATTAGCGAAGATAATATCGATATTCAGGGTGTTGAGTACACGTCCAAACTGGGTAATCTTGGTATCTTTCTTGCTGCTTTGATTCACTCTAAAGACTGAATGTTTGTCGCTGTAAAACGCTAAAGGCTTACCGTGCTGTTCGACATATAAACGTGTCGAAATCATATAGTCAAAAGCTGATTCTGATTCACAGAAGCGTAAATGCTGCAATTTGCCTGTGGCATCATCAATGAACACCAGTAGGCAGCATTTAGCAGCGCGTCCTTCGAACCAGTCATGGTGTGAGCCATCAATTTGGATCAGTTCACCAAAGCAATCCCGGTTGTAACGAGGCTGATACGGGCGTTTCAGGCGTTTGGATAGAGGAATCCATAAGTCAGCTGCAATCATCCAAGAACGTAGGGTTTCTACTGAAAGATCGAATCCATGTACGGTGGTGAGCTTTTCATGCGCTAAAGTGGGTCCGAAACCATGCAGTTGATCCGAAACAATATTGAGGCACTTGAGTCTGATTTCTTCAGGAAGTTTAGAATTGCTGATTTGGCCACGACCGGCATGGGCTAATGCAGCTGGACCTTGGGCTTTGTATTTCTGCAGTAAGCGTCTGATCTGACGTTCTGAAATATGAAGTAGCTGAGCAGCTTGGGATTGAGTTATGCGTTGATCGCAGATTTCCTGCAAGACCGACAATCGTTTAAGTTCTTTATCCGACATAGACACCAACATATCAAACCGTCCGCTAAGAAAATTGCAAAAGTGCATATTCTAAAAGCGGACATTTTTACTTTGGAGAAACCGGACATTTCTATTTTGGAGTTACATTTATATTTCGCATAATCGCCATTATGTTAAATGCGAGAAGATACTTGTTTTATAAATTCAGTTTTATTTCTTGGCGAAACCATGATTGATTTATGAATACCATCTTTTTTATATTCAATTTTTATTCTATCTAAAGATAAGGCTGGAGCTGATAAAGAGTCTGATGTTTCCTTGATCTTTTCAATGCTACTCAATGGAATTTCCCACTTTAAGAATATACTGTGTATCTTTAATATCTCACCGTCGACAACATAGTATGTTGTTGGAATGGGTAACCAAACCACTAGAGCTAAAGAACTGAAAAGGACAGAAAAAATTATATCTTCATGTAAATTTTGGCTATCAAAATTACTATAGACCAAGGTTAAAAGCAGTAAAGAACTTCCTGTCAAAACTATAATCACCCACCAATCTATTTTTGATTTATATTTTTGCATTATTGAATTTCTCTAAAATTAACATAATACACCTTATACGAAATACTATTTTTTATTCCATATAAATCATAGTCTTATTGTATGGTGAAAAGCTCAGGTACGGCTACTTGGGCTTTTTTAATAATTTATCATGTTCCACGCTTATTATTTAATCACTGTTCCACGCTTTTAATGTGGCAAACTGAACAAAAGCATCTTACTTGCCCAAAATCATCTGTAACACAAACTTGGAACCAATAAAGCCAAGCGCCAGCAAGAAGAAGCCAATAATGGTAAAGCGAATGGCTTTCTGGCCACGCCAGCCAAATTTATAACGGCCCAACAGCAGCGCGCCATAGATAAACCAGGAAATAATACTAAAGGCAGTCTTATGCGCTAAGTGCTGGGCAAAGAAGTTATCAATGGTTAGGAAACCAAAACCCAATGCCAGCGTCAGCAGGATAAAGCCGGCAATCAGCATATCAAACAGCAGCTCTTCCATGGCTTGAAACGGTGGCAGCAAATTCACCCAAATCCGGCGTTTCTGTTTGTTTTTCAGCTCCCGGTTCTGAAACCAGAGCAAGACCGCATGAATAGTGGCCATCAGCAAGACCGCATAGGCCGATAACGACAGTAGGATATGAATATCCAGACCTAAAGAATTGTTTTCGACAAACAGGTTTAAACCGCTAAAGGAATGCCCTAGAATCAGGCCGGTTGCGGCCACTGGAATCCCAATCAGGTTTAGCGCAATCACCGGCCGGTAAGTACTAAACAGCACACTTAATAACAGCATTAAGCCTGAGGTAAAGGACATCAGGTTAAACACGTTATAGTTAATGCCCATCGGCAGCAGCATGTCGTTATACAGCACAGCGGCGTGCAAACATAAACCCAAGCCCAGCACAATACCAATAAACCAATGGTTTGGAGCACGCTTGGACATTAAATGCATAAATAAATACCAGAACGAAGTGGTATAAGCGATTAATGCCAGAATCGTGTAAACCAAGGGGAGACTGCTCATGTCAAACCTTTTTCAGGATGATGAATATTCATTTATATAAATTCGATGCGAACTACAGTATCCTATAGCATCTTATGCATAAATTTTCTATTTTAAGAAACATTTTTTTGCTGATGGCTATTTTAAGCGGATTTTGCAATGTTTGATACCTTAACAGAACGACTCACGCAGAGTTTAAGAAATGTTACTGGCTCAGGGCAGCTAACCGAAGACAATATTAAAGATACGTTACGTGAAGTACGTATGGCACTTCTTGAAGCCGATGTGGCGTTACCTGTAACTCGTGAATTCATCGCGAAAGTTAAGGAAGAGGCATTAGGTCAGGAAGTGATGACACAGTTATCACCGGGTCAGGCATTCGTTAAAATCGTTTATGACGAATTAACTAAAATGATGGGCGAGGCCAACGAGAGCCTTGACCTTGCAGCAAAACCACCAGTGGTGGTGCTTCTGGCCGGTTTGCAGGGTGCGGGTAAAACCACCACGGCAGCCAAGCTGGCACGTTTCTTACAGGAACGTCAAAAGAAAAAAGTGGCGATGGTGTCTGCCGACGTTTATCGTCCAGCGGCAATTAAACAGCTGCAAACAGTGGCCGGGGATGTCGGTGCGATTTTCCTGGAATCGAATGCCAATGAACGCCCGATTGATATTGCCAATCGTGCCATTGAGCAGGCAAAAATCCAGTTTGCCGATGTGTTAATTGTCGATACCGCCGGTCGTCTGCATGTCGATGATGACATGATGGACGAAATTAAAGCGCTGCATGCAGCGATTAACCCGACTGAAACCCTGTTCGTGGTTGATGCCATGACCGGTCAGGATGCGGCCAATACTGCCAAAGCCTTTAATGATGCCTTGCCATTAACCGGTGTCATTCTCACCAAAACCGATGGTGATGCCCGTGGTGGTGCGGCGCTGTCGGTGCGTGCCATTACTGGCAAGCCAATCAAATTCCTGGGGATGGGTGAAAAACTCGATGCCCTCGAGCCATTCCATCCGGAACGTGTGGCACAGCGTATTCTGGGCATGGGTGATGTGCTTTCTCTGGTCGAAGAAGTTGAACGCAAAATCGACAAAGAAAAAGCCGAAAAAATGGCGAAAAAACTGCAAAAAGGCGGCAGCTTCAACTTTGAAGACATGCTGATGCAGTTTGAACAAATGAATAAAATGGGCGGCATGATGGGCTTCCTGGACAAGCTGCCGGGCATGAGCAACTCTGGTATTCAGGATGCGATTGCACAGGCAAACCCAGAGAAGCAGGTGAAAAAGATGGAGGCCATCATCCAGTCGATGACCGTCAAAGAACGCCGTAATCCGGACCTGATGAACCCAAGCCGTAAAAAACGTATTGCGGCCGGTTGTGGTATGGATGTGTCTGAAGTCAATAAACTGATTAAACAGCATGCGCAAATGGCCAAAATGATGAAGAAATTTGCCAATCCATCGGGTATGGCAAAAATGATGAAATCATTGGGCAATCTGCAAAAGCAGTTTGGTGGTGGCGGCGGTATGGGCCCGCTGTTCGGTGGTAAAGAACCGAAAAAATAAGGGATTCAAAACAACAAGGCGCCGGGTGCGCCTTTTTGTTGCTCTCCATTTTTAAGCGATTCAAGCGAGCGTGCTGCGGTGATCTTTAAGAAAACCCAACAGACGCTTACCCGAAAGCCGCGCTGTTTCGGGCACACTGATGTGCATCAGGAACGAACAGCGAGCACAACAATGGCACAAATTTATGTGGTACATGGTTATACCGCCAGTCCGGATGAAAACTGGTTTCCCTGGATTCAGGAATATGCCGACCAGCAAAAAGCCAGTCTGAAAGTGTTAAGACTCGATCCATCGCCAACGCCAACCCTGGAAGTGTGGAAGCAGCAAATGGATGAGCAGGTCGATGAGATTGACGAAAACACCATTTTCATTGCTCATAGTCTGGGCTGTATTGCCACTTTGCACTTTCTGACCAAGAAACTGAAAACCCAGAAAATTAAACAGGTGGTGCTGGTGGCCGGCTTTAATGGCCGTTTGGGCCGGCTGGACGAGGTCAATCCTTTTATTGATGCCTGTAAAATTGATTTTGACTTGCTAAAACGCCAGATTGCGCATCGGGTGGTGATTTACTCAGCTGGCGATGACCGGGTGCTGCCAAAATTTAGTCTGGAGCAGGCGCGCAGTCTGGATGCCAAAGCCATTGAGGCACAGCATCAAGGCCATTTTATTGACTCTCAAGGCTGTACCGAACTGGTGGAAGTCTGGCAGGCGATACTGCCTCATATTATTGTGGAATAAGCGGTGTGGACTCATTGGCCGTGGAATAATGCTGGATATAGCGCTGCAAACCTTTCAGCAATAAGTCCTGCTCCACTAGTGGTTGGTAATGTTGCAGGAATTTGGCAAACAGCGGCGCATCACCCCCAGTCAGCACCAGTTGCCGTGGGGATTGCTGCATGACATATTCAATACTGCTGAGTAGCCCCAGTAAAATACCATGATGCACGGCATCCAAGGTATTGGTGCCGGGGCTTAAGTCATCAAAGGCTGCTTCCGGAATCCGGATGCCTTTGGTGTGCTGAATTAACGAATCACGCTGCAAATATAGGTTGGGCAGAATATAACCTCCCAGATGCTGATGGCCTTGAGTCAGATCAATGGTCAGCGCGGTGCCGCAGCTAATCACACATAAATCTTTGTCGGCTTCAGCCACGGCCAGCACCTGCAACCAGCGGTCAACCCCCAGCTGCTGAATATCATAGCCGCAGCTCAGACCGGCATATTCGGCCTGTACCCGCGCAAAAATCACGGGAATATTCAGGAATTTTAAAATCTGCTGAATCCGTTCATTGTTTTTCTGGTCCTGTACCGAAGATACCCCGACATGGGTCAGGTTCAGGCTTTTAAAATGCTGGATCAGGCCCAGCAGTAAATCGGCCGGAGATTGCAGATGCAGTTCAGCGGCATGTTCTACAATCTGCTGATGTTCGGTAATCCAGTATTTGAGCCGGGTATTGCCAATATCTAACCATAAATTTTTCATGTGCTGCGCTCACTGTCCCGGCATCTGCGGGCGTAAACGGCCCTGATAAAACACTTCAACGCCAGAGGCGGTTTCAATCTGAATCGCACCATCATCCTGAATGCCTAAAAACAGCCCCTGGGCCACTCCGCCATGATGTTCAAATTCTACCGGCTGTTGCTGAAAAGCGGCATGATGATTAAAACGTGAGGCCAGTTGATAGCTGTTATGGTTAAACCATTCTTGCGCCTGCTGAATGGCCAGATACAGCTCGGCAATCAGCTGAATCCGGGAAATATCATTTAGACCCAATTCGGCCAGGGAGGTGGCGTGCTGATCAATCTGCTCGGCCGGAATTGGCGCCAGATTAATCCCCACCCCGACAATGACCTGCTGGGTCGACAGGGGCTCAATCAGAATACCGCCCCATTTGCCTTGCGGGCTATATAAATCATTCGGCCATTTTACCTGCAGGTTCAGCTTGCGCAGGCTGGGCATCTGCAAAATATTTAAGGCAATTTCCAGGGCTAAACGGCCATCTACGGGTGTTCGTAAATTTAGCAATGTGCTTAAATAGACGTTTCCTTCTGGGGACACCCATTGCCGTTGGCGTTGTCCTCTGCCTTGTGTTTGTCGGGCGCTACAGACCAGAACGCTCTGTATTCCTTTTTGAGCAATCTCGCGTACATCATCATTGGTTGATGTAGTCACAGGTTTTAAAATGAGGACTTCAGGAAGCTGTCCGGCTTCGCTGAGCTGTTGTTGTAACTGTCGAGTCTCTACATCCATATGAATCTGAGAATAGTGGAATATAATTTATGGAGTTAATCATATATTTACTGATTGGCGCAATTGCCGGATTTGCTGCGGGTCTGTTCGGGGTGGGCGGTGGCTTAATTATTGTGCCAATTTTGTACATTGTATTTACCCAGCTGAATTATGATCCTAGCGTGATTATGCATATGGCGGTCGGGACTTCACTGGCGACCATTATCGTAACTTCCATCAGTTCGGTCACGGCGCACCATAAAAAAGGTGCGGTGATGTGGAATGTGTTTCGCAATTTGGCACCCGGCCTAATTCTGGGTGCATTTTTTGGTGCCGGGATTGCCGATTTAATGTCGGGGCAGGGCTTGCAGCTGGTAATCGGGTTCTTTGCGGTGTGGGTGGCCTATCGCATGTTCCGCGGTTCAAATACCCCGGTTGATCCTTCACGTCAGTTGCCTTCAACCGGTGCGCAAATGCTGGCCGGTGGCGGAATTGGGATTGCCTCGGCCATTTTCGGGATTGGCGGCGGCAGCTTAACCGTACCGTTCCTGAACCGTTGTGGTGTGGTGATGCAAAAAGCAGTTGCCACTTCTGCAGCCTGTGGCTTGCCGATTGCTATTGCCGGCGCTCTGGGTTTTGTCTGGTTTGGCCAGCAGTCTGAGGTGAGCGTGCCGAATACCTGGGGCTATGTACATTTATATGCCTTTATTGGCATTAGCGTGATGAGCTTTATGACCGCCAAGCTTGGCGCAAAAGTTGCACATATTTTGTCACCGGCCATGCTAAAAAAATGTTTTTCAGGTTTGTTGACCACCGTCGGTCTGTATTTTATTTACCAGGGCTTTAGCGCTTATTTTTAAGCGCTTGATGGTGTGGTTGAAAATTGGCTATAGCGACAGAAAATTGTCGGACAATGTCATGGAAATTTGGTCGCTAAGCCAGTAAAAAAGACAATAAGAAAGACCCGCTGCAACTGCGCGCATGGTATAAAAATAACACAGGAACAGTATGCAACAACAAGAAACAGACAGTCTATCTGAACAGATTGCAAAACATATCGGCGAGCAGATTATTAGTGGCGAGCTGGTAGAGGGCGAGCGCATTCAGGAACTGCGTATTGCCAAAGAGCTGGATGTCAGTCGCGGTTCGGTGCGTGAGGCACTGCTGCTGTTGGAACGCACCCATCTGATTGAAATTTTTCCGCGGCGCGGCGCGATTGTATTGGAAATGTCGGCCCAGCAGGTGCGCGCCCTGTTTGATACCTGCAGTCTGCTGCTGGGGCAGATTGTACAGCGCATTGCGGAAACCTGGCGTCATCATGAAATTGAACAGCTGCAAAAGCTGATGGAGCAGATTGAGGCCGAATACCGGCAGGGTCATACCGAAAAATTTTATGACCTAATTTTCCAAACCCTGGCCCAGCAGCAGGATATGGTGGCCAATCTGTACCTGATGAAATTCTATCAAGAGTTGCTGCCGTCGTTACGGCGCAGCTATTTTTTAACCCTGAATACGTCACGTCGGGAGTTACAGGAATCGTTTGATCTATTTAAACTGGTAATTGATGCAATTTTAATCCGAAAATCACAACAAGCCTCTTTATTTATGGATGATTTTTGTCGACACTTGCGCAATCTGGTGTTGGAATCTCTGACCCGTATGAAACAAATTGAACTGGCCTGGGCACGCCGCTCACGCCGTTAATCGGGACATTATGCGTTTAAGCAGCTTAAAACTTTCCGGCTTTAAATCTTTTGCCGATAGTACCACCTTACATTTTAAAGCCAACCGGACGGCCGTGGTCGGCCCCAATGGCTGTGGCAAGTCCAATGTGATTGATGCCATTCGCTGGGTCATGGGTGAATCCAGCGCGCGTCAGCTGCGTGGCGGCAGCATGCAGGATGTGATTTTTACTGGGACCGCCAAGCGTAAACCGGTGGGCATGGCCAGTGTCGAACTGCGCTTTGACAATACCTATGGCAAGCTGGGTGGCGCGTATAACGCCTATACCGAACTGGCGGTGCGCCGTCAGGTCAACCGCGATGGCAAGTCAGAATATTTTTTAAATGGCACCAAATGCCGGCGCCGTGATATTACCGATATTTTCCTTGGCACCGGTCTGGGGCCGCGCTCCTATGCCATTATCGAACAGGGCATGATTAACCGTCTGGTCGATGCCAAACCGGAAGAGATGCGGGTATTTATTGAAGAAGCGGCCGGGGTATCGCGTTATCAGGCCCGTCGCCGTGAAACTATGCTGCATCTGGACCATACCAGCCAGAATTTATCGCGGCTGGAAGATATTGCCAGTGAACTGAAAGGCCAGCTCAAAACCCTAAAACGCCAGTCGGAAACTGCGCTGCAGTACAAGACTTTAGAAAGCCAGATTCGCAGCATCAAAATTGAAATTTTATCGTTCCAGTGCGAGCAGAGCAGCCGTTTGCAGCAGGAATATACTGTGCAGATGACCGAACTGGGCGAACAGTTCAAGCTGACCCGTTCCGAGCTAAGCACGCTGGAACATGATTTGGGCAATACCAGTGAGCTGTTCCAGCGTCTGATTCAGCAATCAACACCATTACAGAATGAATGGCAGCAGGCTGAAAAGAAACTGGCTGAGCTGAAAATGACCCTGGAGCAGAAACAGTCGCTGGTCCAGCAAAACAGCAGTACGCTGGCTCAGTTGCAGGAACAGAAAGCCCAGACCAAAGAACGTCTGCAGCTGATTGATCTGCAGCTAGAAACAGTACTCAGCCAGCAGGAACAGTATACTGAGCAGCTGCAACAGGCCGAGCAAAGCACGCAAGAGCAGGCACAGGCTGTGCAGCAGCTCAAAGCCCAGCAGCAACAGGTGCAGCAGCAGTTTGAGCAGATTAAGGCGCAGGTGGAAAAACAGCAGCAGCAAAAACTGCAAATGCTGGCCCAAAGTGAACAGCTGCTAAAAAATATCAGCCGGATTGAACAGCAAAAAGACACCTTGCAGCAGCAGAGCAGCTCGCTGCAAAGTCAGGCCCAGCAAGATGAAGTCGAGCAGCTGAGCCAGGACAAAGCCCAGTTAAGCCAGCAGCTGGCCGAGCTGGAGCAGCAGATTCAGGCGCAACAGCAGCAGTTGCAACAGGCGCACAGCCTGCTGAATCAGCATAAAAATAGCAGTACTGAACTGAAATCGGAAATTCAGGTGCTCCAGGCCGAGCAGAAAAACCTGAATCAGCTACTGATTAAAAACAGCCCCAAACAGCAGTTACAGCACACCGCCTTAATGCAGGTGCTAACCCTGAACGATGCTGCCAAACCGCATGCGGCATTAATTGAGAAGTTTCTGGCCAAATGGCTGAATGCACAGATGCTCGAGGCAGATGACAACTTTCAGGACAGTCTGGCGCGTCAGTTAAAACCTGCTGCCCAGCACGCACCGATTCAGCTGGCAAATTTAAGCTGTCTGGCGGACTGGATTGAATCGCCATCTTCTTCTTTATGGCAACAGGTGGCACTGGCTGATGATTTAGCGCAGGCATTGCAATTACAGCCAAAGTTACAGGCCGGGCAGAGCATTCTAACCCTAGATGGCTATCAGGTCGGGCCGGACTGGGTAATTGGTTTACTGTTTGATGAAGCCTCACAATCGGCGCAGGGGGCTTTAAGCCATCGCATCCGTCTGGAAGAAATTGATGGGCTACTGAGTCAGAAACAGGCCGAGTTGCAACAGGCCGAACAGGACTTTAACATCAGCCAACAGCAGTGCCAGCAGCTGCAGCAACAGCTTCATGAACAACAGGCGCAGCTGAAACAGCAGCAGCAGGCATTGCAGGCACTGGATCTGCAGATTGCCAAAATCCAGAGCGCCGCGCAGGCCTTTGCCGTGCAGAAGCAGCAATTACAGCATCAGCTGCAGCAACTGGAGGAGCAGCTGGAAGAAGATGCCATGCAAAAAGATGATCTGGAAATTGATCTGCATGCGCTGAGTCTCAAGTTGGAACAGGCGCTGCCAAACTATAAAACCCTGCAATTCCAGCTGGAAGAATTAACGGCACAACTGGAGCAGGCGCAGCAGCTATATCAGCAACAGCAACAGGAACTGGAACTGTTAAGACGCCAGTCGGTGCAGGCCACACAGCAGCTGGAATTGCTGGAAAAAGATGGTGGTTTTTTAAAGACCCAGCATCAGCAGATTGCAGCACAAATGGAGCAGGCGAAAAAGTTTGTCGATCCGGTGCAGCTGGAATTGCCGGCACTAGCCAGCCAGTTTGCCGAGCAGCAGCAGCAGACGGAAAAACTGCAACAGACCTGGAATGAATGGCAGCTGGAACTGAACCAGATTCAGAGCAAACAGCAGCAGCTGACCGAGCAGCGCCATCAACAGCAGCAGCAGGATGAAAAACTGCGTAGCCAGCTGGAAGAAAAACGTCTGGCTTGGCAAGCGGCCAAATCTGACTTGCAGCATTATTCCGAACAGCTGAAAGCCTTAAACAGCGAGCTGATTCCGGGGCTGAAGATTGATGTAACGGCCCATCAGCAGCAGCTAGAAAAAGCCCAGGCGCAGTTTGATAAATTGGGTGCGGTGAATCTGGCGGCTTCAGAAGAATATGAAGAAGTTTCAGCCCGTTATGCCGAGCTGAGCCATCAGATTGAAGATCTGGAAAAAACCGTGGCCCAGTTACAGGCGGCCATGAAAAGTATTGATCAGGAAACGCGCAAGCTGTTTATGACCACCTTTGACCAGATTAATACTGAACTGCAGGCGCTGTTTCCCAAAGTGTTTAATGGTGGTGAAGCCAGTTTAAGTCTTGAAGATGACTGGCAATCGGGTGTAAAACTAATGGCAAGACCACCGGGTAAACGCAACAGCTCACTGGCGCTGTTGTCGGGTGGAGAAAAAGCACTGACCGCACTGGCACTGGTCTTTGCCATTTTCCGTTTAAATCCGGCGCCGTTTTGTGTGCTGGATGAAGTCGATGCACCGCTGGATGATGCCAATGTCGGACGTTTCTGTAACCTGGTCCAGGAACTGTCCGAACAGGTGCAATTTATATATATCACACATAACAAGCTGGCAATGACGATGGCAACCGATTTATTAGGTGTTACTATGCCTGAACCGGGAACATCAAAATTAGTCAGCGTAAATCTAGAAGATGCTACAGAATACGGTCTAGTCGCGGAGGCATAACATGGAAATCACCACAATCATTGGGATTATTATCGCGCTCATTATTATGGGTTTCGGTTTAAGAATGATCCTGAAAAAACCGGCCGATGCAGCACCTTCGCTGGACTCCGAGCTGCAGGTCAATGCCGATAGCCAGCAGCCGATCATTCCGCGTCATGTCCGTCATCAGTTGCAGACTGAACCGGCCCAGCGCGTAGAACCAACGTTAGGCGATGCCGATCTTGCTGCCGTCGAGCCAAACAGCAAAATTGAGCCACAGGCCATGACTGAAACGCAGCTGACTGAGCCGAACGAAACAGCGCAGGCGAAAACTGAAGCGCAGGCCGTAGCATCTGTAGATGCTGAACCTGCAGCCAAAAATGAGGTAGAAGCAAAGGCAGAAAATCTGGCAGAACAGGCTTCTACCGAAACCACCCAGACTGATGCATCTACTACCGCTGCCGTGACTGCTGTAGCTCATGCTGCTGAATCTGCACCTGAATCGGCATCGACTGAACAGACTCAAGCTGGGGTAGATACCGAAAAAACGGAAACTGTGCCAGCTGAATTTAGCCTCAACAGCCAGATTGAAAAAGCCGATATTCGTGAATTTGAAGAAGAAAGCAGTATTCTGGATGCGCATCTGCATGAACAGCAACTGGTAGATGATGAAAGCGCCCTGGCCACTGCAGAATCATTTATTGCCCTGAATATTTTCCCGGAACGCCGGATTTTATCGGGGGAGAAAACCCTTAAAGTGCTGCTTAAATACGGTCTGCGCTTTGGTGAAATGTCCTGCTTCCACCGTTATAACGAAGATGGTTCCAAACTGCTGTTCTCGGTGCTGCAAATTACCGACAATGGTGCCGACGGTTTTGATCTGGAAACCCTGTCGAATGAACAGGTTAAAGGTCTGGCCTTTTTCCTGGCCCTGCCACATAGCGATGTGCAAAATGCCTTTGATACCATGATCAGCATTTCCGGTCTGATTGCCCGTGAAATTGATGGCACTGTATATGACCAGAACCATCTGGAATTAACCCCGCAATTACGCGAACACTGGCGTCATCAGGCGATTGATTATCGCGCAGGTCAGGCTTCGCTGGCATAATAGAATTGAAACCACAGCCTCCGGTTTCTATAATACGGCCAAGCGACAAAATTTTTTAAGGGCGGGATCACCGCCCTTTTTTATGGTGAACATATGACTCAACATGCAGATGTGGTGGTGCAAATGCGCCAATTGATCCAGATTTTAGCCCAGCATAATCATGCCTATTATGTCTTGGATCAGCCCATTATTGCAGACAGTGAATATGATCAGCTGTTTCATCAACTCAAAGCCTTAGAACAACAATATCCCGATCTGATTCAGGCCGATACCCCAACCAATAAAGTTGGCGGGCAGCCTTTAAGCAAATTTGAAAGCGTCACCCATGCGGTACCAATGCTGTCTCTGGGTAACGTATTTAACCAGGATGAATTGTTTGCCTTTGCCCGCCGCGCCGAAGAGCGTTTACGCAACCAGACCATTCAATATGATGTCGAGCTGAAATTTGATGGGCTGGCGATTTCCTTGTGGTATGCCAATGGCGTGCTGGTGCGCGGCGTGACCCGCGGCGATGGCGAAACCGGTGAAGATATTACTCACAATGTTAAAACCATTCGCAACCTGCCGAAAATCTTATCTTCAGCGGAGTACAGCATTCCGGAGTTTCTGGAAGTGCGCGGTGAAGTGCTGATGCCCAAATCGGGTTTTGAAAAACTCAATGCCGCTAATCTGGCCAAAGGCGAAAAGACCTTTGCCAATCCGCGTAATGCTGCGGCCGGCAGCTTGCGCCAGCTGGATCCGAAAATTGCGGCCTCACGTCCACTGGCGTTTTATGCCTATGGCATTGCCCAGTGCGTGCCGCATCATGGCCTGAACACCATGTCCGAAAGCCTGGACTGGTTACATCAGCTTGGTTTTGCTGTGGGTGAGCGTCATTTTGTTTGTGACAGCATTCAGGCCGTGCAAGAAGTCTATGAGCAGATCAATCAGGAACGCTCGCAGCTGAGTGTTGAAATTGACGGCATGGTAATTAAAGTCAATGACCTGAAACAGCAGCAGCAGCTTGGCTTTTTAAGCCGCGAACCGCGCTGGGCCACTGCTTATAAATTCCCGGCAGTCGCCGCGCTGACAACAGTTGAAAATATTCATTGGCAGGTGGGCCGTACCGGTACTTTGACCCCGGTGGCACGCCTGAATCCGGTGGCAGTGGGTGGGGTGACGGTATCTAATGTCACCTTGCACAATATTGGTGAAATCCATCGTCTAGATGTGCGGATTGGCGATACGGTCAGTGTCTATCGCAGCGGTGATGTGATTCCGAAAGTTGAAAAAGTCTGGCCGGAATTTCGTCCGGCGGAGGCTGAAACCGTACAGCTACCTGCCTGCTGTCCGGTGTGTGATTCGCCGGTGGTGATGCCGGAAGGCGAAGCGTTGGCACGCTGTTCCGGTGGCCTGTACTGTGCAGCGCAGCGGATTGAGGCCATCCGTCACTTTGTTTCGCGTAAGGCCATGGATATTGAAGGTCTGGGTGATCGCTGGGTAGAATCATTACTGCATCTGAATCTGCTCAAAGATGTTTCGGACATTTACCATCTGCATGAACATCGTGAGGCCTTGCTCAATATTGAAAAGATGGGCGAGAAGTCGGTACAAAACCTGCTCGATGCAATTGAACGCAGTAAAAAAACCACGCTGGGCGCCTTTATTTATGCCTTGGGGATTCGAGGTGTCGGCGAAACCACCGCGCGGATGCTGGCCAATACCTTCCAGACGCTGGATGCCTTACGTGTTGCCAATCTGGAGGCGCTCAAGAAAACCCCGGATGTCGGCGATATTACCGCAGAATGGATTCTGGACTTTTTCCAGGCACCGCATAACCTGGAAGTGCTGGACCGTTTACTGGCGGCCGGTATTCACTGGGATGCACCGCTGGCGCCGACCCGTCAGCCTTTAAATGGTGAAAGCTGGGTCATTACCGGTACTTTAAGCAAAATGGGCCGTGATGAAGCCACTCAAATGCTACAGGCGCTCGGCGCCCGGGTAAGTGGCAGTGTCTCCAGTAAAACCAAGTGTCTGGTGGCGGGTGAAAAAGCCGGTTCCAAACTGGAGAAGGCGGAGAAACTTGGTATTCCGGTCATGAATGAAGATCAGTTTCTGAGCCTGATGGCTGAATATGGCCAGACCCAGGGCTAACAGAACAGCAGGCAACCGCTCTCTAGATTGAGTGGTTGCTGCCTGAATCTGGTGATAGGTCAAAACAGAGAAAGCACAGCAGTAAAATCGTAAAAACTGCAGAAATAAGAACCGTTTTTGATAGTTACAAAATTCTAAATTTGCCGCTTTGTGTGTTTGGGTTGCAGAAAAATCAGACAAATGTGAGCAAGCAATTCTTTTTTATGTGGAAAAGTTTGAATCCAGAACTGTAAATGCACATGCTTCTCATTTTAATTATATAAAAATCATATATTTACACAAATTATCTTTTGCAACTTGGCTTGGCTTTCGCCATAATGAGCGTATTCGTAAGGGAGTAATGAAAATGCGTGGCAATCCAGAAGTCGTAGACTATTTAAATATGTTGATCGGTGGCGAACTGGCTGCTCGTGATCAATACCTGATTCACTCGCGTATGTATGAAGATTGGGGCCTGAGCAAGATTTATGAACGCATCGACCATGAGATGCAGGAAGAATCACAACATGCCGATGCCCTGATTCGCCGGGTACTGTTCCTTGAAGGCACTCCGAATATGCAGCGTGATGATATTGACGTCGGTACCGACGTACTATCCTGCTTAAAAGCCGATTTAAAGCTAGAGTATGAGGTACGTGAAAAACTGGCCCAAGGTGTTAAGCTGGCAGAAGACAAGGGCGATTACATCACCCGTGACATGCTGCGTCAGCAAATGTCAGATACCGAAGAAGACCATACTTACTGGCTGGAAAAACAGTTGCGTTTAATTGAACTCATTGGTTTGCAGAACTACATTCAATCGCAAATGTAAGCCCAACCCAACATTGACCCGGCACTGGCCGGGTTTTTTTATGGCCAAGATTTGGCGATTTTGATGCAGTGCAGGCGTCGCTATTTTTACTATACTGCGACTAGATGGAAACAAGGACAGCACAATGCAGCAGCGTATACTTTTGATCACCGGATGGGGCGGAGGAACCGGCCTGTTACAGCCTGTACAACATAGCCTAATGCAACACGGCATTCAGGTCGATGTCCTGAACATTTTTAATGCGGCGGATCCGGTACAGTTCCAGCAGCAGCTGGAACGGGCCAAAGGCTATAGTGTGCTGATGGGCTGGTCTCTGGGTGGGCAGCTGGCAACCTTACTGGCCGATGCACTGGCGCAATCCGGACAGGCGCCGCAAGCGCTCATTACTTTGGCTTCGAATCCGTGTTTTGTTGCGCAAGACGCGTGGCCCCACGGGATGGTTCCCGAGACTTTTCAGCAGTTTAAACAGGGCTTTGCCAAAGATGCGGCCGCGACCTTAAAACGTTTTGGTTATCTGGTCTGTCAGGGTAGTGCCCAGAGCCGGCAGGATTTACAGAAATTACAAAGTTTAATCCAGCCGCAATCTCTAACCTTGTTAAAACAGGGATTAGCTTTGCTGGAACAGCTTAATCTGGTGACCATCTTAAAAAATTATCCGGCTCCACAATATCATTTGCTGGCACATGAAGATCAGCTGGTTCCTTGCCAAGTTGCAGAAGATTTACAGAATTTAGCTGCAACAAATCTTCAGGTGGAAGTGATTTCTGGCTCGCATGGCATCCCGTTGTTTGAAACAGATGTGGTTACACAGAAAATTATTGACTATTTAAAGCAACTCTCCTGACCCTTCAGCGGAAATGATAATTCCCGCAATTTCTTTTTCTGTGTGGCGGGAGTAAGATCGAGCTCATGCAGATTTTAAACCAGACAGGGAGTCCGGGATGACCGATTTATTTGACCAGCAACATCTTTGGCATCCTTATACTTCCATGACCCAGCCGCTGCCGACCTTCAAGGTAAAGCGGGCTTATGGTGCGACCATTGAACTCGCAGATGGCCGCTGTCTGATTGATGGCATGTCATCGTGGTGGTGTGCTATTCATGGCTATAACCATCCTGAACTGAATCAGGCTGTGACCGACCAGTTACAGCAGATGTCACATATCATGTTTGGCGGTCTGACCCATGATCCGGCCATTGAGCTGGGCAAATTACTGCTGCAAATTACTCCACCGAGTCTGGATAAGATTTTCTATGCCGATTCCGGTTCAGTGGCGGTTGAAGTCGCGTTAAAAATGGCGGTGCAGTACTGGACTGCGCAAGGCCAGCCACAAAAAACCAATTTTATTACTCCGCGTTCCGGCTACCATGGCGATACCTGGAATGCGATGTCGGTCTGCGATCCGGTCACTGGCATGCATCAGATTTTTGGTTCAAGTCTGCCGAATCGCTTATTTGTACAGGCACCACAAACCCGCTTTGATGAAGACTGGAACCCAGATGATATTGCCGATCTGGAGCAGGCTTTGGCCCAGCATCAGCATACACTGGCCGCACTGATTCTAGAGCCGATTGTACAGGGCGCGGGCGGTATGCGCTTTTATCATCCTGAATATTTGCGTCAGGCCAAGCGTTTATGCGAGCAGTATGGTCTGCTGCTGATTTTTGATGAAATTGCCACCGGCTTTGGTCGTACCGGCAAGTTATTTGCTTGGGAACATGCCGGAGTCGAGCCGGATATCATGTGTATTGGCAAAGGACTGACGGGTGGTTATATGACCCTGTCGGCAACTTTAACCAGCAAGCAGGTGGCAGACACCATCAGTCAGGGGGAAGCTGGCGTGTTTATGCATGGCCCGACTTTTATGGCCAATCCGCTGGCTTGTGCGGTGGCACTGAAAAGTACTCAAGTCTTGCTGGCACAGGACTGGCAGGCCAAGATTCAGCAGATTGAACAGCAATTGAAACAGGCTTTAACGCCACTGGCTCAGCTGAGCCATGTACAGGATGTGCGGGTGCTGGGCGCAATTGGGGTGGTTGAACTGACTACGCCAGTCGATATGCAAAGCCTGCAGCAGCAGTTTGTACAGCGGGGCATTTGGGTGAGGCCATTTGGCAAACTGGTTTATGTGATGCCGCCGTATGTGATTTCAGCAGATGAACTGCACTACTTGCTGACCCAGTTGACCGAGGTGGTCCGCCAGATGCAGGAGAATGCCGCATGAGTTTGCTCGACCATTATGCCCAGCAGCTGGAACAGTTAAAACGCACTGCCAATTTGCGCCAGTTTCAGTCCAATCTGCAACATGGCCGCATGATTCAGATTCACGGGCAGCGCATGCTGAATCTGTCCAGTAATGATTATCTGGGGCTGGCCAGCGATGTCAGCTTGCGTGAAGAATTTTTTGATTTAACTCCTGTCACCGAGCGCCGTATGAGCGCCTCATCGTCGCGTTTGCTGACCGGGAACTTCCCGGAATATGAGCAGCTGGAAACGAGTCTGAGTCAGGCCTTTGGCCGTGCCGCCTTGCTGTTTAACAGTGGCTACCATATGAATATCGGGATTTTACCGGCACTGGCCGACAGTAAAACCCTGATTCTGGCCGACAAGTTGGTCCATGCTAGCATGATTGATGGTATCCGTTTATCTTCTGCCAAGGCGGTGCGCTACCGGCATAATGATCTGGCGCATCTGGCCCGGCTGCTGGAACAGTATCATGACGATGCGCAAATTGAACGGATTATAGTCGTGACCGAATCCATTTTTAGTATGGATGGTGATGAAACCGATCTGGCGGCACTGGTGCAGTTAAAGCAGCGTTATCCGAAAGTGATGCTGTATGTTGATGAAGCACATGCTATTGGCGTACGTGGAGAGCGGGGGCTGGGCTGTGCAGAGCAGTATGCGGTGCTGGAGCAGATTGATTTTCTGGTGGGGACTTTTGGCAAGGCCTTGGCATCAGTCGGTGGATATCTGATTAGCCATCCGTTGATCCGTGACTATTTAATTAACCGCATGCGCCCGTTGATTTTCAGTACCGCGCAGCCGCCGCTGAATATGGCCTGGACCCGGTTTATGTTCCAGAAGATGTTGCAGATGCAAGCCCAGCGCCAGCATTTACAGCAGATCAGCCAGGAATTAAAAGTGCAGGTTGAAGCCAAAGGCTATGCCTGTCCATCGACCTCGCAGATTGTGCCGGTAATTCTGGGCGAATCGGAAAAAGCCGTACAAAAGGCACAGCAGCTACAGCAGGCTGGGTTTTATATCATGCCGGTACGTCCGCCGACCGTACCGCAAAACAGTTCACGGCTGCGGATTTGCCTGACCGCGCAGATTCAGTCCAGTGAGCTGGCGCAATGCGTGGCGCTGTTATGATGGACAAGTCAGCGATGTCTGTAAATAAGTCGCAAGTGGCGCGGCGTTTTGCCCAGGCACATCACAGCTATTTGCAGCATGCGGTGATTCAGCAGCAGATTTGCCAGCAACTGGTTCGGTTAATGCAGTCGCATTTGCCGAGCCGGACACTGGGACGGGTGTTTGAAATTGGCTGTGGTACGGGGGCTTTAACCCGTGCGCTGGAGCAGCACTTTCAGGTGCAGCAGTTGCTGCTTAATGATCTGTATCCAGAAGTCCAGCAGCAACCGTTTTCTACCTCCCGAACCGAATGGTGGATTGGGGATGCCGAGCAGATTGCTTTTCCAGAACAGCTGGATGTGCTGATTTCGAGTTCAGCCTTGCAATGGATGCAGAATCTGCAGCAGCTGTTTGCCAAAATCGCCCATGCTTTAAAGCCTTCGGGTTATTTATGTTTTTCTAGTTTTGGTCCGGACAATCTCAAGGAAATTAAAGCCCTGACCGGGCAGGGGCTGGATTATTTCAGCCTGCTGGAACTGCGCCGCTGTCTGGAGTCACAAGGCTTCGAAATTGTGTATTTGTCTGAAACTGTCAAAACCCTGGCTTTTGAACATCCACGTCAGGTATTGCAGCATTTAAAAGCTACCGGGGTCACGGGTACCGCTTCCGGGCACCGCTGGACCAAACACAGTTTGCAGCAGTTTTATCAGGCCTATCGGCAGTTTTCCCGGCTGAATGTGGCCGGCCAGCAGGAATATTTACTCAGTTATCATCCGATTTATTGTATTGCACGGAGCACAGGCTAATGGCACAGATCTATTTTGTCAGTGGAATTGATACCGGAATTGGCAAAACCTATACCACCGGTTATCTGGCCAAGGCATGGAATGCTGAAGGGCAGCGAACCATTACCCAAAAGCTGATTCAGACTGGCAATACTGATATTTCGGAAGATATCCAGCAGCATCGGGAGATGATGGGCTGTGGCTGGTTGCCTGAAGATGACAGCAAACTGACCATGCCCGAGATTTTCACTTATCCGGCATCGCCGCATCTGGCCACCAAAATTGATGGCCGTGAGATTGATTTCAATAACATCCGCCAGGCGACAGAGCAACTGGCAGCGCGTTTTGATGTGGTACTACTGGAAGGCGCTGGTGGCCTGATGGTGCCGCTCACCACGGAAATGTTAACGATTGATTATATTGCCGAGCAGCAGTATCCGGTGATTCTGGTCAGTTCAGGACGTCTGGGTAGCATTAACCATACCTTATTAAGTCTGGAAGCGTTGAAGGCACGAGGGCTATCGCTGTATGCGCTGGCCTATAACCTGCAAGATGAATCACAAGATCCGCTGATTTCTAAAGATACTGCTGAGTATTTAAAAACCTATTTGGCCCGGCATTTTCCAGAGGCAAAATGGATTGAGATTCCGGTTCTAGATTAAAACCGTGATAAAAAAAGCCACTCAATTGAGTGGCTTTTTGCTGGGCAGCTTAAAACTTTCTAAAGCTTTTGTTGCCAAATGGTTTGCGTGGCGCATGTTCATCACGCTCTTGACGGCCAAAGCTGTTGCCATTTGGGTTATCACGACGGGCAAAGTGTGTGCCATTCTGGTTTTCACGACGTTCGCGATTGCCAAAGTTATCATCACGCGGGCCGCGGGTTGAAGACGTTGGCGCTGCTTCATTGTCACGGCGCTGCTGACGCAAGAAACCACCGCGACGCGCTGCCATCGGTTTTTCCTGCATACGTTCATTACGGCGTTTAGCCATACCGTACAGACCGGTTCCCTGACGTGGTTTCAGCTCAACCGCTTTGGTCAGGTTGTCGATGTCATTCTTGTCCAGTTCCATCCAGCGGCCAGTACGCAGTTCACGTGGCAGAATCACGGTACCATAACGGGTACGTAGCAGGCGGCTAACTTTTAAGCCCTGAGATTCGAAAATACGACGTACTTCGCGGTTACGACCTTCTTTTACCACCACCTGATACCAGCGGTTGATACCATCACCACCAATTTCAGAGAAGGATTCAAACTTGGCCGGGCCATCATCCAGTACCACACCACGCAGCATGTTGTTACGGATTTGTGGCGTGACTTCACCCATTACACGGACCGCATATTCACGCTCAATTTCATTGGATGGATGCATCAGGCGGTTTGCCAGTTCGCCATCATTGGTGAACAGTAACAGACCGGTCGAGTTGATATCCAGACGGCCGACCATGACCCAGCGATCATTGGCGATTGATGGTAAATGATCAAATACGGTCGGGCGTTGTTCCGGATCGTTACGTGAACAGATTTCACCTTCCGGTTTGTAGTAAATCAGCACACGGCGACGGATTTCATCTTCAATCTGGAAGCTGACTTTACGACCATCGATACGAAGCTCATCGCCTGGTTCAATACGCTCACCCACCTGGGCCACTTGGCCATTGACACTTACACGACCAGCGGCAATGACTTCTTCCATATAACGGCGAGAACCCAAACCAACGCGTGCCAGTACCTTTTGCAATTTTTCACTCATGACAGCATAACCTTAGAAATTATCATCAACAGTTCACCTATTCACGATCTCGGTGCCTGGGCATCGAGGTGCATGAAAGCTTCCTTGGCATCCTGCAGGGGAGGCAATTGACCGACAGAGGTCAGGCCAAATGCATTTAAAAATTGTGGCGTTGTGACTAACAACGCGGGTCTTCCAGGGAGTTCCCGGAAACCGGATTCCTTAATCCAGTTCCAGTCAAACAACGTTCTGAGAATCTGACTGTTGTTTGATACTCCGCGAATCTGTTCAATATCTGCTCGGGTCACCGGTTGATGGTAAGCAATCACAGCCAGTGTTTCGAGTAAAGACGGGGATAAACGGGTTGGTCGTTCCGGCCAGGCCTGTGCAATCAGGGTACGATATTTGGCCCGTACCTGAAAACGGAAACCTTGCGCAGTTTCAACCAGTTCAATAGACCGGCCATGTTGCAGCATGGCCAGTTGTTGTAAAAAGACTTTTAATTCTGCCTTACTATAGCGTGCCTGAAATGCTTCTTTCAGACGTGCCAGCGATACCGGTGCATCACTGGCAAAAATAATGGCTTCTAGCTGCATCAGCACTTCATGATGCTGTTCATCACTGGACATGTTAAGGGTTTGCTCTGACATTAGGCCTGTGCTCCCTGAATGGCCAGCGGTGCTTCGACACCACTGGCAACAATTGCCACTTTTTGCTGACGGGTCAGTTCCAGAATCGCCATAAACGTTACCACCATGCCCATACGGCCCTGGCTCGGCTTGAGCAGCTCGGCAAACGCTAGCACTTCACCGCTTTGCAGCTTTGCTTCAATATAGGCAATCCGTTCTTCCAGTAACACCGGTTCCTGCTGAATTTGGTGAATCACTGGTTCGGGGCGGTTAAATACACAAAATAGCGCATCACGTAACAGGCTGGCCTCATGACCCTCATTACTATACGCCACTTGGCCCAGGCTGACATGGGTATTAAAGGTATCACGCTCTAACACCGGCATTTGCCCCAGACGTTCAGCCGCCTGTTTAATCCGTAAATAATTTTCCAGCCGGTCAATCAGTTCCTGCTTCGGATCTTTTTCCAGCTCGCTGATGGCTTTGGGTTTCGGCAGCAGCAAACGCGATTTTAAATCGGCCAGCAGGGCAGCCATCACCATATAATCTGCGGTCAGCTCAATATTCAGGGATTTCATCGCATCCATATAAGCCAAATACTGAGAGGCAATCGGTGCGATATCAACCTGTAGCAGGTCAAAGCCGTTTTTTTGAATCAGGTAAATCAGAAAGTCGAGCGGGCCTTCGAAATGCTCTAACAGAATTTCAAATGCTGCAGGAGGAATATATAAATCCTCAGGAATCGTCTCTTGCCACTCATCCAAAACGCGGATGTGCGGGACTTGGTCCATAGCAGGATGCACAGATTGATTCATTACAGTTTTAGGCCACGCGAATTTTCAAAGGCATGAAAAGAGCTTTACATTCGATCTCACATCGAAAAGAAAGCATGGAGTTAATTGCGCGTAGTTTAATGGAAATTGACCATGAAATAAATTACCCAAATGACTAAAAGCGAAAAAAAGCAAAAGTAGATGGCAATTCTGCAGCGAAAAAGCAGGAAAAATCACGTTCAATACAGTAGAAGATATGGCCTAAAAGCGCATACAGATAAGGGTTTTAGCAAGAAAAACTCACCTCAGATCAAACACGTGATAAAGCGGACTGCTCAAGCTGTTCCAGCAGTTGCTGACACATTTCACGGCTGCACAGGTTCTGGTGGCCTAATCTTAAGGACAGGATATAGGCCTCTTCAACACTCGACAGCAGATGATATGCCTGTTGTTCGATAGAGAACACGACAGCCGGGTTTGGCATTGCATCCAGCAGCAGAGCCTCAGCTTCCAGAGACCAGGGTTGGGTCGCATAGATTAGCTGGCTTTTGGGAAACTCGCGAAGGTTGAGCAACAGATAAAATAAATCCATACCGTTTCCTCCTGAGATGGCGCTGAGCGCTGTTATTCAAACGCGCTTACATCACCAATACCACGACGGATAATTTCTGGCTGGTCACCAGATAAATCGACAATACTGGTGGTGGTTAAAGTCCCCAGGCCACTATCAATAAATACATCAATACGTTTACCAAGCTGCATTTCAATATCATAAGGATCATCCAGTGGATCATCCTGCCCCGGTAAAATCAGGGTGGAGGTCAAGAGCGGTTCATCCAGCTCTTTCAGTAACATTTGGCAAACCGGATTGCTCGGAATACGCAGGCCAATGGTTTTCTTTTTCGGGTGCATCAGACGGCGCGGCACTTCACTGGTGGCCGGTAAAATAAAAGTGGTTACTGCCGGGGTATTGTTTTTTAGCAGGCGATACATGGCATTATCGACCTTGGCATAAGTGGCAATATCGGACAGGTCACAACATAAAATTGCATATTGATGTTTAGGGCTAAGACCACGAATCTGGGCAATCCGTTCCATGGCTGCTTTATTCCCGATCTGGCAGCCAATGGCATAGGCTGCATCGGTAGGATAGACCACCACATCGCCGGCACGAATCCGTTCTACTGCCTGGCTAATTAAACGGGGCTGAGGATTTTCAGGATGAACTCTTAAATGCAGCATATTCTTTTCTCCTGATCTGATGATGATTCGCTTTTCAGACCATTGTACAAAGCTCTGTGTATCCAGAGCGTTGATTTATGTAATTTAATCAAGCATTTCTCTTGCAAATTCATCGCTATGTAAGCTTTTGCCATGCCGGGTACATAAACAGATACAGTCAATAAAGCGTTTGGCATCGCGTGGCAGTTTGGCTTCACCACGAAAATAACGCTGCACCTGGGCATAGACATTGTCTTTAAAGCAGGCACCATCGCCGCCTTCACCGGTCAGGTTATCTAAAGAAACCCGGAATTTGCGTCCAAATGCAGTGGCAAACATCCATTCAATGGCTTGCGGCTTGATTTCGACCTGCTCAAACAGGGCCTGCTGCTCAGCCGTGCGGCCATCGGGGGCATACCAGTAGCCTAAATCGGGCTGTTTACGGCGTTCCTCACCGGCAATGGTCCAGTGACTGATTTCATGCAGGGCACTGTTAAAGAAACCATGCGCAAACTGGATGCGAGCAGGGGTGTCTGCGGTGGCGGGAAAATACTCCGGTTCAAAATCACCACGCACCAGGTTGACATTGTGGTGGGAAAACCAGTGATTAAAGTGTAAGATGAGCCAATCGACGTATTCTGATTCTGTCGATAATTTCAACCAGTCCGAGAGTTGCACTTGGTCAGGTGAAATGTCAGAATCGAGCGTTGAAAGTGTGCTAACGAGTGATGAAACATTCACTTCTGTTTGCGGCTGCAACAGATGCATGACTTAATTTACCCAATTGGTCTGTCTAAATAAGTACAAAATTGTATCTTAATCTTTGACAGAGTACTGATGAATTTGTAGAATTGCCGCCTTAATTATGTCAGCAAATACCTTTCCGGCACAGATTGAGCCGTTTAAATGGGCTGAACAGGGCTTTACATGGTCAGGTACCCTGCCATTGTCTCGCTTTGCTCGTATTGCTCGTGAAGCTGTTGGATCAATTGATGATCAATTGATTAACATAGACTGTAAGCTATCAATGGATGCCTATCATCGCATTGCATGGCTAGATGGTCACGTTGAAACACAAGTTCCAATGGAATGCCAGCGCTGTCTGGATACCGTGGAAATTGACCTTGTTTTAGACTTCCATTTAGCGCTTGTAGATGATGAGTCACTGATAGAGCGCTTGGATGAGGATGCTGATTTCATTGTTCTGGGTGAAAGTGAAGCAACCAGCAAAGGTGATTATGATTCACCGGCGACGGCTGATTTACTCGCACTTATAGAAGATGAACTGTTATTGTTGCTGCCTTTGTCGCCTAAGCATGACGCTTGCGAACACAAGCATCAACCTGCCGTTCAGAACGATGTCGAAGAAAAACGGGATAATCCGTTTGATGTTTTGGCAAGTTTGAAGGGTAAACTTAACTAAAAATTATGTTATAATTTTGCGTTAAGACAACTGAATTTGTTCTGATCCATTTTTTCGATCTTTGTAAGGAGCCATCATGGCCGTTCAGCAAAACCGTAAAAGTCGCTCTCGCCGTGACATGCGCCGTTCACATGACGCTTTAACCGAGAATGCATTAACTGTAGACCAAGCTACTGGTGAAACTCATCGTCGTCACCACGTATCTAAAGATGGTATCTACCGTGGTCGTCAATTATTCGCTAAAGCAGCTGATGCTGAATAATTGTTGACAAGCATTAAGCGTCAAGCTTAGTGGAAAAAATGGGAGCGTAAGCTCCCTTTTTTTGTTGTTTTTCGCAATTACTTCACCCGAAAAATAGTGTTAAATTTTCGCACCAACGATCAGCTTACATAAAAAAGAACTGTTGAAGGGGCGTACCCTGTTTAAAACAGCTCTACACGAAAGGATTTTTATATGTCTGCTACACGATTCGAGCAAGCGACAAAAACTGCATTTGTGTTTCCTGGACAAGGTTCACAAAAAGTCGGCATGCTGGCAGAACTTGCAGAACAGTTTGCTGGTGTGCGTGAAACTTTTGCGGAAGCATCGGCCGCAATCGGTTTTGATTTATGGCACATTGCGCAAAGTGGTGAGGGTTTAGATCAAACAGAATTTACCCAGCCGGTTTTATTGACCGCCAGTATTGCATTGTGGCGTGTCTGGCTGGAGCTGGGTGGTGTAGCACCCAAATATCTGGCTGGCCACTCTCTGGGCGAATACAGCGCGCTGGTAGCGGCTGGTGCGTTATCACTGGGTGATGCCGTAAAGCTGGTGAATTTGCGTGGCAAACTCATGCAGTCGGCTGTGCCACAAGGCCAGGGCGCTATGGCGGCCATTTTGGGGCTGGAAGATGCCAAAGTGATTGAACTGTGTGCGCAAGCTACCGCACAAGGTGCCGGTTCTGTTGAAGCAGCCAACTACAATGCCCAAGGTCAGGTGGTAGTTGCTGGCGATAAAGCAGCGGTAGATGCAGTCATCGCACTCGCCAAAGAAAATTCAGCCAAAGCCATTGCGCTTCCGGTGTCAGTGCCATCGCACTGTTCACTGATGAAACCGGCTGCAGAACAGTTCGCACAAGCTTTGGAACAAACTGCCATTGAGCTACCAAGCATTCCTGTAATACAAAATGTGGGCGCAGCTGTAGCAACTGATGTTGCTCAATTGCGTCAGGCTTTGACTGCTCAATTGTATCAGTCTGTGCAATGGACAAACACCATGCAGTACCTGCAAGACCAGGGCATTCAGTACATTGTTGAATGTGGTCCAGGGAACGTATTGGCGAACCTTGCAAAACGCTTACCTCACATAGAAAAAGCATTCCCGATTGACAGTAACAGTCGTCTGGAGGATGCCTTAAATGCCATTTTAGTGGCTGAAGGGAAAATTGCATGACACAAGAACGCAAAGTCGCATTGGTGACAGGTGCAAGCCGAGGGATTGGTGCAGCCATCGCTCAGCAGCTTATTCAAGACGGTTATTTTGTGGTTGGGACAGCAACTTCTGAAGCAGGTGCAGAAAAACTAAGCACAGGCTTTGGTGAACAGGGTGCGGGTAAAGTCCTGGATGTTCGTAATGGCGAGGCAATTGATGCGCTCATTTCGGACATCGAACAAAACTATGGTCCGGTACTGGTCTTGGTGAACAATGCCGGTATTACCAAAGATAATTTGTTACTGCGTATGTCTGAAGATGACTGGGATGATATCCTCAACATTCATCTGAAAGCCGTTTACCGTTTGTCTAAACGTGTACTGAAAGGCATGACCAAAGCGCGTTTCGGTCGCATTATTAATATTAGTTCAGTGGTGGCACACTTTGCCAATCCGGGACAGGCCAACTACTCTGCGGCCAAAGCAGGGATTGAGGCATTTAGCCGCAGCCTGGCCAAGGAAATGGGCAGCCGTCAAATTACGGTTAACTCTGTTGCACCCGGTTTTATTGCAACAGAAATGACCGAACAGTTAAGTGAAGAAATTCGCAAAAAAATGAGTGAGCAAGTGGCATTAAACCGTTTAGGTGATCCACAAGATATCGCCAATGCAGTGAGTTTCTTGGCTTCTGACAAAGCAAGTTACATCACTGGTACAGTGTTACATGTAAATGGTGGTTTATACATGAATTAAGCTCATGTATAAACTTTCAAAAACTTATAGATTCAATTAAACTAACGGCATTAAAAACGCCACAAGCAATGAGGAGAATTCCTGTGAGCGATATCGAACAACGCGTTAAACAAGCGGTTGCTGAACAACTTGGTCTTAAAGCTGAAGAGATTAAAAACGAAGCATCTTTCATGGATGACTTAGGTGCAGACTCTCTGGACCTGGTTGAACTTGTAATGTCTTTCGAAAATGATTTCGACATCACAATTCCTGATGAAGATTCAAACGAAATTACAACTGTTCAATCTGCAATTGACTATGTGACTAAAAAACTTGGTTAATTAAAGATTTTTAGCAGATGCTAAGAAAAGCCACCCTTTTGGGTGGTTTTTTTATGGCCGGCCGAAATTACATAAGCTTACTTTTATCTAACCAAGCGCAACGCTCTCCTGTGTATTTTTTCGTTATAAAAAGAAAGCACGCAATTCCAAATGATTGATAAAAATCAATTGCATCAAATAAAAGCTGGAGAATAACAATGGGACTTTTTGATTTTGTAAAAGGTATTGGTAAGAAAAACACTGCCCCGGCAGAGCAACAACCGGCAGCACCGGCGGCGCCAGCAGAACCGTCTGCACAGGAAATGGCCAATAAATTATTGGGACATATTAAATCTTTAGGCTTACCAATTACGGGCCTTTCTGTGAACTACAATGGCAAGACCGATTTAGCCACGATTAAAGGGCAGGTACAAAGCCAGGCCGATCGTGAGAAAATTGTACTAGCGGTGGGAAATATTGATCATGTCGCGCAAGTGGATGATCAGATGACTGTGGCAACGCCAGAACCAGAAAGTAAATTCTATACAGTTAAATCAGGCGATACCCTGTCTAAAATCTCAAAAGAATTTTATGGTGATGCTAATCAGTATAATAAAATCTTTGAAGCCAACCGTCCTTTGTTAAAAGATGCGGATGATATTTTCCCTGGACAGGTGTTACGTATTCCGGCTTAAAGATTCAGAATTTTTATAAAAAGACGCGTATCGCGTCTTTTTTGTATTCAAGAGGGTGCGAATTTATATTTTTTATTCGCAGATGAATTCAGCTTATTTATAGTGCTGAAAAAATTAAACCCTCTTCGGAGGGTTTAATCATAAACTTTTACCAGCTCAACGCACCGCCCGTCTGATAATCCGTTACACGCGTCTCGAAGAAATTCTTCTCTTTACGCAGGTCCATCATCTCAGACATCCAGGCAAACGGGTTGGTCACACCGCTAAACTGCTCAGGTAAGCCCAACTGGCTTAAACGGCGGTTACAGATGAACTTCAGATATTCTTCCATCATGCCAGCGTTCATGCCCAATACGCCACGTGGCATAGTGTCACGCGCATATTCAATCTCAAGCATGGTGCCTTCAAGAATCATTTGAATCACTTCTTGCTGGAACTCAGCGGTCCACAAGTGCGGGTTCTCGATCTTGATCTGGTTGATCATGTCGATACCGAAGTTCAAGTGCATTGATTCATCACGCAAGATGTACTGGAACTGTTCCGCCACACCATTCATCTTGTTACGACGGCCCATTGACAGGATTTGCGTGAAACCGCAGTAGAAGAAAATACCTTCAAGTACGCAGTAGAATGCAATCAGGTTACGCAGCAAAATCTGGTCGTTTTCAGGCGTACCGGTTTTGAAAGTCGGGTCGCTTAAAGATTGGGTGTATTTCAGGCCCCAAGCTGCTTTACGTGCGACTGATGGTACTTCACGGTACATGTTGAAGACTTCGCCTTCATCCATGCCTAAAGATTCGATACAGTACTGATAAGCATGCGTGTGAATCGCTTCTTCAAACGATTGACGCAAGATGTACTGACGGCATTCCGGGTTAGTGATGTGACGGTAGATCGCCAGAACCAGGTTATTGGCCACTAGTGAGTCAGCAGTTGAGAAGAAGCCCAGTGAACGCATCACGATGGTACGTTCATCTTCAGTCAAGCCATTTTCAGACTTCCACAACGCGATGTCGTGGTTCATGTTGATTTCTTGTGGCATCCAGTGGTTGGCACAACCATCCAGATATTTTTGCCAAGCCCATTCGTATTTGAACGGCACCAGCTGGTTTAAGTCAGCGCGGCAGTTGATCATACGTTTGTCATCAACCTGTACACGTCCTGCACCCATTTCCAGCTCTTCCAGGCCAGGCGCCACGTCAAGCTGTTCTAGGGAAGCAGATGCTCTTGCCAGCGAATCGGTTGAATTTGCTGATCCGCTTCGAGGGGTTGCAGCGGGTTGTGCAGCTGCCACATGCGTCTGTGGTTGCTCTGCAGCAGGTACCACTTGCGGATTAGCCGCTTTTTGCGGTTCGACGGGCGTAGGCTGGTGTTCAGGAGCAGCCGGTTTTTGCGAATCATCTTCGAAATCGTCCCAACTTAGGATAGACATATCAATTCTCTCTTCGTTGCTTTATATCTTTTATTGGACATCTCACGACGAAGGGGAGATGTCTTACTATACGCTTAATTTGTGAAAGCAAAATTAAGTTTTGCCGATGCTTGTTCTAAAAATGTACGTAGAACACGATCCTCAAGACTTATTTTGCTTTCGCTTCTGTTTGCGAATGGCCAAAAAGGCATAGACCATCGGCGTGTAAAAGAAAATAAAGGAAAAGACCAGAACCGCGAGTCCTAACATATAGTTATGAGTCATAGGAGGCATGGTCTTTTCCTGTGTTATTTTCAAATACTTTGGAATCCGCCCCAAACCCCTCCTTTAATAAAGAACGGGCTTCCCGCATATCGAATCTGATTTTGGGAAGTCCCCCTTTGGAAAAGGGGGATTTAGGGGGACTTTTATCAAGCGAAGCTTACTGACAAGCCTCACAATCCGGGTTGTCAATTGAACATGCCATTGGCACTGGTGCCGCCTGTTCAAAACCTTCTTCCGCTGCTGGAGCTGCTGCAGGTGCAGTTTCCTGTGCCACTGCTGCAACCGGCGCCGCAACTGTAGTTGGTTTTACTGCATTCAGTGCGCCCGTGTTAATGGTTGATTTCTCAGCCGATGTTGCACCTAAAGCACGTAGATAATACGTCGTTTTCAGACCACGTAACCAAGCCATCTTATAAGTGATGTCCAGTTTTTTACCATTTGCACCAGAGATGTAAAGGTTCAGTGACTGTGCCTGATCAATCCATTTCTGACGACGTGACGCAGCATCCACAATCCAGCGTGGCTCAACTTCAAACGCAGTCGCGAAGATGGCTTTCAGCTCTTCAGGAATACGCGAAATCTTTTGTACTGAACCTTCGAAGTGTTTCAGGTCGTTGACCATTACCGCATCCCATAGGCCGCGTTCTTTCAATGCACGTACCAGGTAAGGGTTGATCACAGTGAACTCACCAGACAGGTTCGATTTCACATACAGGTTCTGGAAGGTTGGCTCAATCGATTGAGACACGCCACAGATGTTAGAAATAGTTGCTGTTGGTGCAATGGCCATCACGTTCGAGTTACGCATACCGTCTTTTTGAACTTTGGCACGTAAAGTGTCCCAGTCCAGACGTTGGGTACGATCAACTTCAAACATGCGCTCAGGACGGGTTTTCGCTACCAGCTCTAAAGAGTCGATTGGTAAAATACCCTGATCCCATAATGAACCTTTGAAGGTTTCATAGGTGCCACGCTCAACCGCCAGATCACTTGAAGTTTGAATTGCGTAGTAAGAAATCACTTCCATTGATTCATCAGCAAAATCAACTGCTGCATCAGAACCATAGGCAATACCCATTTCGTACAGTGCATCTTGGAAGCCCATGATCCCCATACCTACCGGACGGTGACGCAGGTTCGAGTTTTTCGCCTGTGGTACCGCGTAGTAGTTGATGTCGATCACGTTGTCGAGCATACGTACCGCAGTTTTGATGGTACGTGCCAGTTTTTCATGATCCAGTTTGCCGCCTTGAACGTGCTGTACCAGGTTAATTGAACCCAGGTTACAGACCGCGATTTCATCTTTGCTGGTGTTCAGGGTAATTTCTGTACACAGGTTAGATGAGTGCACCACGCCCACGTGTTGTTGTGGTGAACGCAGGTTACATACGTCTTTGAATGTAATCCACGGGTGGCCGGTTTCGAACAGCATCGACAGCATTTTGCGCCATAAGTCTTTGGCACGTACTTTCTTGTGCAGCAGGTTCTGTTCTTTCGCCACCGCTTCGTAATGCGTATAGCGCTCAGTGAAGGCCTGGCCAGTCAGATCATGCAGGTCTGGTGTTTCAGATGGCGTGAACAGGGTCCATTCTGCATCTTCAAACACACGTTGCATGAATAAGTCAGGAACCCAGTTGGCTGTGTTCATGTCATGGGTACGACGACGGTCATCACCGGTGTTCTTACGCAGTTCCAGGAATTCTTCAATATCTAAGTGCCAGGTTTCAAGATAGGCACAGACCGCACCTTTACGCTTACCACCCTGGTTCACCGCAACCGCAGTATCGTTTGCGACTTTCAGGAATGGTACCACACCTTGTGATTTACCGTTGGTCCCTTTGATGTAAGAGTTCAGGGCACGAACTGGAGTCCAGTCATTACCTAAACCGCCTGCCCATTTAGACAGCATTGCGTTATCACGCATTGCGCCATAAATATCGTACAGGTCATCACCAATGGTGGTGAGGTAACAGCTAGATAACTGCGGACGTAGCGTACCTGAGTTAAACAGGGTAGGCGTAGAAGCCATGTAGTCGAAGCTCGACAACAAGTTATAGAACTCAATTGCACGTTCTTCTTTGTTGTCTTCGTTCAGCGCCAGACCCATAGAAACGCGCATGAAGAACAATTGTGGCAATTCGAAACGGATACCATCTTTATGGATGAAGTAACGGTCGAATAACGTCTGTAAACCAAGATACGTAAACTGGTTAGAACGTTCTGGCTGAATGGCAGCGGCCAGTTTTGCCAGATCAAAGTTCAGCAGGTCTTCTGACAGCAGCTCCAGCTCGATACCTTTTTTCAGGAAGGTTTCCAGAGCTTCGCCTTCAGGGGTTTCTACTGGTAGACCCAGGAACTCCAGGCCTGTTGCCACTAAGTCATTACACAGCAGGCGCGCAGTAACGTAAGTATAGTTTGGTTCCTGTTCAATACGGGTACGCGTCGCCATCATCATGGTGGTTGAGATGTCTGACTCTTTTACGCCGTTGTACAGGTTTTTCACGGTTTCATCGACAATGGCCTGAACATCAATGCCTTCAAGACCTTCAGCTGCAGTGGTGACGGTTGCTGTCAATGCACTTAAATCCAGTGGCTTTAACTGGCCCTGGCTGTCAGTGATCTGTAAGGTCGGGTGATGGTTGGCACCCATCTGCTTACGTGCTTCAGAACGTTGTTCGCGATAGATGACATAAGCACGAGCAACTTTCTGTTCGCCTGTACGCATAAGCGCAAGCTCAACCTGGTCCTGAATTTCTTCAATGTGAATGGTGCCGCCTGATGGTAAACGACGCTTAAACGTGTTCAGAACCATTTCAGTCAGTTGTTCGATACGGTCATGAATACGGCTGGAATCGGCGCTTTGCTGACCTTCAACCGCCAGGAAAGCTTTACCAATCGCTACAGAGATTTTTTCTGCATCGAAAGGGGCCACTTCACCGGTGCGTTTAATCACCTGAAGTTGACCGGGTGTGGATGTGATTACGCTCATGTCAGCATAGCTCCATTGTCATCTATTGTTATGTTTATAGACCATTGAACCGGGCAAAAAATAGGCCACAGTGTTTGAGGAATAAACACAAGACTTAGTGGTTTAAAATTGAATTGAACACAAGATACGGGAAATTTTAGGGTAGATCAATATTGACTTTTCTTTAAAATTTTTGGCGTTTTTTGGATAAAATCTTTTGCAAAAAATCCCCGATTTGTCCATTCGGCTATAAGCCTTATCGGACAAGGGCATAGCATAACAAAGCCGGTATAATCTGCTTATAGATAAACTTGTGGATAACTAAAAATCTCTTTGAACAGTCAGTCACATTCTGATCAATGGCCAAAAGCTGCAAAAAAATTGTACATTTTAAAAAGATTTATGTTGTTGAATTCATGGAATTCAGTTAAAAAGAGAAAAGTATAAGGAATTCAATAATTAATAAAAATATAACAAAAAGCTACTTTGATGTATCAGTTTAGTGAATAGCATCTTGTTTACAATGTAAACGTGTGTATATTGCAGAATATATTTCGACGTATCTCCCGGATTTTAAAAGGATAGAATACGTTTAATCAAATAAAGGGGCAGTTCATGAGCCAAGAAGAAAAGTTACCAAAAATTTTAATTGTTGAAGATGATGAGCGTCTGGCACGTTTAACCCAGGAATACCTGATCCGTAACGGACTGGAAGTGGGTGTTGAGCCAGATGGGAACCGTGCCATCCGCCGTATTATCGCGGAGCAGCCAGATTTAGTGGTGCTGGATGTAATGCTGCCGGGTGCAGACGGTTTGACCATTTGCCGCGAGATTCGTCCACATTATCATCAACCGATTCTGATGCTCACTGCACGTACCGAAGATATGGACCAGGTTCTGGGTCTGGAAATGGGTGCAGATGACTATGTCGCCAAGCCGGTTCAGCCACGTGTTCTGCTGGCGCGTATTCGTGCCTTGCTGCGCCGTACTGACAAAGCCCCTGAAGATGAAGTGGCACAGCGTATCGAATTTGATGACCTGGTCATCGACAATGGTGGCCGCTCAGTAACCTTGAATGGTGAACTGGTCGATTTCACCAGCGCAGAATATGACCTGCTCTGGTTACTGGCTTCGAATGCTGGCCGTATCCTGTCACGTGAAGATATTTTCGAGCGCCTGCGCGGGATTGAATATGACGGTCAGGACCGTTCAATTGACGTGCGTATTTCGCGCATCCGTCCAAAAATTGGCGATGACCCGGAAAATCCAAAGCGTATTAAAACTGTACGCAGCAAAGGATACTTATTCGTCAAAGAAACGAATGGTATATAATCGTCGCGCGTATCTGAGATAGGACGGTTTTTCGTGTTCAAACACAGCATATTCTTGCGGATTTATGCAGGATTGGTGATTCTGGTGGCATTGGTGGCCGTGTTTGGCTATCTGCTGGTTCAGATCATTAACTATCAGCGCGCGCAAGAATATCGTGAATCCCTGACCGATGGTATGGCTTATATCATTAGTGAAGGGGTGGCGCGACAACCCAATGAGCAGCAAAAGCAGGACTGGATTTCAGATGCCTCAGATTTGCTGGAACTGCCTATCTATTATATTGCTGCCGATAAGGTCGAGCTGTCACGGGCCGAACTGAAACGGATTAAAGAGCGTAAGGCTGCGGTACGTTACGATGCAGAAACGACCACAGCCTATATTATTATGGGTCTGAAAAATGACCCGGAACACTATCTGTATATCAAGGCCGATGAAATTACCGAACGGCAAATGAAGGCATTGCCGATCTTTATTCTGGATTATCTGGTCTATTTCCCGGGACAGGAAAAAGAGTATCTGGCCCGTATCCAGGATCAGTTTTCTTATCCTATCGACATTCAGAACATTGCTGATTTACCGCTCGACTCCGAGCAAATTGGCCGTTTAAGGCTGGACCACAGCATTATCCTGTATCGGGATAATGCCAGCGTACGTGGCACCACCATCTCCATTATTTCACCAATGCCGAATTCACCATCCGAGGTGCTGGTACTTGGTCCGGTCCCGCTGTTTAACTGGATGCCATTCCAGCTGGCGGCCGGGATTACCTTGCTAAGTCTGTTTATTCTGAGTCTGGGCATTTATGGCCTGATTCTGCCGATGCAGCGCAAAATCCGTGAAGTAAATTTCGCCCTGAACCGTATGAAAACCGGCGATTTAAACCTGCGTTTACCCATTGATGGTTCAGATGAAATGGCCAGTCTGGCCTCCAGCTATAACAGCATGTCCGATCATATCCAGCGTCTGATTGAAGCCCAGCGCGAGCTGATGCGCGCGGTATCGCATGAACTGCGTACCCCGGTGGCGCGGATTCGTTTTGGGATGGAAATGCTGGCCGAAGAAGATGATTATGAATACCGGATTCAGCAGCTGGACATGATTGATAAAGACATTGAAGCGCTGAATACCCTGATTGACGAGATCATGACCTATGCCAAACTGGAGCAGGGCATGCCATCGTTAGAAATTGAAAAAGTGGTGCTGTTTGATGTATTGGATCAGGTGGTCAATGAAACTAATGCGCTGAAAACCGGTAAGGACATCCAGCTGCAAACCATGTCGACCAGTCTGGAAATTGATGCCGAGCGCCGTTATTTACACCGCGTGGTGCAGAACTTGGTCGGGAATGCGGTGCGTTATTGTGACCACAAGGTACTGGTCAGCGGTGGCGTGACTGCACAAGGCGTGGCTTATGTCTGTGTGGAAGATGATGGGCCGGGCATTCCAGAAGAAGACCGGAGCCGCGTATTTGAAGCCTTTGCCCGTTTAGATGATAGCCGTACCCGTGCCTCTGGGGGGTATGGTCTGGGCCTGTCGATTGTTAGCCGGATTGCCTACTGGTTTGGCGGCAAGATTGAGGTGGATCAGAGCACCACTTTGGGCGGTGCACGTTTTATTATGTCCTGGCCGGCGCAGCGCTTTAGCAAGTCGCGTAAAAAGCAGGGCAATAAAGAAGGGCTGGAATCTTAAACGCTGCTTCAAAGATTCAGCTAAAGAACAGCAGCAAGGGGCGTTTGCTGTTCTTTGGTGGGATGGTTGGGGCAGAGGTTATCAGCCATTGTCACCATCCAAAATGGTCCGCGTACTCTCTTACTGTCCAGTCTTTGAATTGATCAATTAAGTTGCTAAAAAAATAGCCAGTGATGTCACTGGCTATTTTGTTTTTGCATGGAGCAATTATTGAGTCTGTTCTTTGTACAAGCGGTCTGCTTCATCAAAACGCTCAGTAATGCTGCTGCTTGGCGCTTTGCCCAGCAAGCTCACCACAATAATGGCAATGAACGAGCAGACAAAGCCCGGAATAATTTCATAGATACCGGTATCGCCCCAGACATTTTTCCAGAGAATCACCATCAACGCACCCACGATCATGCCGGCGAGTGCGCCATTTAAAGTCATGCGTTTCCAGAATAAAGACAAAATAATCAGTGGACCAAAGGCGGCACCAAAACCAGCCCATGCATAAGCCACCAGGCCCAGCACTTTCGACTCAGGATTACCGGCCATCCATATTGCCAGCAGGGCAATCAGTAATACCATTAAACGGCCAACCCAGACCAGCTCTTTTTGTGAGGCAGATTTTCGCAGGAACGATTTATAAAAGTCTTCAGTCAGAGTACTTGAACACACCAGCAGCTGACAGCTTAGGGTACTCATCACCGCAGCCAGAATTGCCGCCAGTACAATACCAGCCACCCACGGGTTAAACAGGATTTTGGTCAGCTCCATAAACACGGTTTCAGGGTTGGCATTCACCACCCCGGCCAGTTCCGGATGTTGCTGGAAGTAGGCAATACCAAAGAAACCGGCCGCCACCGCACCACCTAAACACAGGATCATCCAGGTCATGCCAATACGGCGTGCATTTGGAATTGACTTCACCGAATCTGCCGCCATGAAGCGCACCAGAATGTGGGGCTGACCGAAATAACCCAGGCCCCAGGCCAGTAACGAGATAATCGCAACAATACTTAAATCACCGACCAGATTCATGGCTTGCGGACGCGCAGCTTCCAGTGCCAGCGTCACTTGAGATAAATCAGAAAAGGTCAGCAGGGTGACAATAGGCGTCAGGATTAAGGCAAAGATCATCAGGCCAGCCTGAATGGTGTCTGTCCAGGACACCGCCAAGAAGCCGCCAATAAAAACATAGCTGATGGTGGCAATGGCACTGATCCATAAGGCCGTGCTATACGACATTTCAAACATACTTTCGAACAAGCGCGCACCGGCCACCATGCCAGAGGCACAGTAAATCGCAAAGAAAATCAGAATCACAAAGGCGGATACAATACGCAGCACTTTTTTCTGGTCATTAAAGCGATTGGAGAAATAATCCGGTAAGGTCAGGGCATTGTGCTGCACTTCGGTATGTACCCGTAAGCGGCCCGCAACCAGTAACCAGTTCAGCCAGGCACCAATAATCAGACCAATGGCAATCCACACCTCAGATAAACCGGACAGATAAATTGCTCCCGGTAAACCCATCAATAACCAGCCACTCATATCCGATGCGCCAGCAGACAGGGCCGTGACAAAGCTGCCTAAACGGCGGCCACCCAGAATATAGTCTGAAAAGTTGGTGGTTGCGCGATAGGCCATCAGACCAATCGCGATCATGGCGACAATATAAAACAGAAAGGTGATTAAGGTCGGATTTAGGGAGCTCATACGGTATCCATATAGTATGTTGGACAGTAAAGGACTTATGGCCTCAATGCGTTCCATGCAAATTCTTGATGGATACTCACAAGTCCTGCAAGATTCAAAAAATGAAGGCGAAATTTAACCATAATTTTGCATGAAATACTGATTTTTCTTTCAGGCAATAAAAATAGACAGCATCCAGGCTGTCTATTTTTGGCTAAAAAGGTGCTTAGTTTTGTCGGCCCATGACCCCACGAATGGTATTCAGAATATCGGCCGGTAATACCACCGTCTTGGCATTTGGCGACTTCGACATATCCTGCATGGCTTTCACATATTGTTCACCAAGCAGATAGGCCACCGGAATTTCTTTATCGCCGACTGCTGTCGTGACCATTTCAATAGCACGTTGCGAAGCTTCGGCCAGCACCACTTGTGCTTCGGCATCACGGCGTGAAGCTTCAAGACGGCCTTCGGCTTCCAGAATGGCTGCCTGTTTTTCACCATCGGCTTTGGTTACGGTGGCACGACGCTGACGTTCTGCTGCCGCCTGTTCTTCCATTGCTGACTGCATTGTGTTGGATGGTTTAATATCTTGAATTTCAACGGTTTTAAGGGTAATACCCCAGTCCGCAATATCATCTGAAATCGAGGCTTTTAAACGTGCCTTAATATGGTCACGTGAGGACAGCGCATCATCCAGATCCATTTCACCGACAATAGAACGCAACGAGGTTTGTACCAGGTTCTGAATGGCCCAAGAATAGTTTTCAATCCCGTACACCGCTTTTTCTGGCGTGGTCAGGTTAATGTAGGCCACCGCGTTCATGAGCAGGACGGCGTTATCGCGGCTGATGACTTCCTGAGACGGAATGTCCAGCACAATGTCTTTGGTGGTGACTTTATAGGCCACTTCATCGACATAGGGAATTACGAAGTTCAGACCCGGACTTAGGGTGGTGTGGTATTTACCCAAACGTTGCACAATCCATTTATAGCCTTGTGGAACAATACGCACTCCTTTAAAAATGGTGATGGCCACAAAGGCCAGCAGGGCTAAAACAATAATGGAGCCAGCATTCATTTTATATTACTCACTGTTTTTCGTTGTCATTCTGCAGGCTATGCAACTGCACAACCAGATCATTACCAAGAATATCGACCACACGCACACGATCACCAATCTGCACCGGACTCAGAGTGCGGCAGTTCCATTCATCAGAACCGAGCACCGGCATCGGAAAACGGACTTTCACTTCGTCATGCTCCAGATTGGTCTGGATGACCATGCCAATCTGGCCGATGGTGGCTTCACGTGACAGGCCGGCTTTGGTTTTATCAATCGACAGCGGTTTAATGAATTTAAACCAGAGCAGGGTACACAGCACCGATAAAATGATCCACATCACCAGCTGCGTGGTGGTGCCCATCATCGGGAACAGCAGATATAAAACGCCCACCATCAGCGCGCCCACGCCAAACCAGAGCGCAGCAAAAGCCGGCAGCAGCAGCTCGGAAAGAATCAGCAAAATGCCTAAAACAAACCAGTGCCAAGGTTCAAGAACAAATTCCATACATCGACTCGTCGCGAATGATTGTAAAAAGAATCATTGATATAGATCAATCTGTATGCTGTTCAATGTAGCAGATGACAACCGACTTGGATATGAAAAAATCCCCGATGTTAAAATTTGGCTTTGGGTGGTGGTGCCAAAGCGGCCGGAGATTTTTTAAAATCGCTGATGGCTTTTTCAATGGCGCGGATTTTCAGCTGGGCAGCTTTTTCACCTTCTAAAATGGTCTGGTTGCTGGCTTTTAAATCCAGTGTGCCAATATGACCAACTTTAGGCTGAATCACCACATTGGCCTGGCGTAGCTCTTCATGAATACTCTGCTGGCCCATAATGTTGATGGTCTGATCGAGCAGGCCCCACATATTCATGGGCGTATTACCGGTTGGACGCGCGGAAATATCCACCGCAATGACCAGATCGGCGCCCATATCTTTGGCAGTTTTGACCGGAATCGGGCTGACCAGGCCGCCATCGACATATTTGGTGCCGCCAATAGTCGCCGGCACAAACACATTTGGAATACTGCAGGAGGCACGTACCGCCTGACCGGCATTGCCTTTAATAAAGTCGGCTTTACGGCCATTGTCCAGACGGGTAGCGACCGCAGCAAAACGAATCGGGAACTGCTGGATGGCTTTGTTACCCACCTGCTGATTGACATAGTCCTGCAGTTTCTGGCCCAGCACAAAACCCTGACGGTTCAGGGTTAAATCGCGAATATCGGATTCTTTAAAGTTCAGGGCCAGTTGCTGTAACTGATACGGTGATTTGCCGCTGGCATACAGACTGCCGACAAAACTGCCGGCACTGGTGCCGGTCACAATTTTCGGTTTAATGCCGTGTGATTCCAAAACTTTCAGTACGCCAATATGGGCAAATCCTTTGGCACCGCCACCGCCTAGGGCAATGGCCACCACCGGTTCACGGGCCTGAATAGGCGTTGGAGTCACTGGGGTTTGTACCGCCCGATCACAGCCGGAAAGTGCCAGCAATAACAGGCCGGCTGTCGAAAATTGCAGTAATTTCATGATTCGATAGGAGATTAATTCAACAAAATATGCGCACATCTCAGCAAAAAAATACGGTTTTGGCTAGTCTTTGGGCCAGCGTTTTTGTAACGGCTTGGCCAGCCAGTGCGGATTTTTGGCAGAAAACTTGCCTTCATAATGCTGATAAATCGCGTCTAAATCCTGTTCATAATGCCCGGTCGGATGAAACACACCAAGAATATGAATGGTCTTATGCGCATAATCAAAAGAGAACATCACAATCGGAATTTGTGCGCCATAGGCAATATGATAGAAACCGCTGCGAATTTGCTCGGCCTGTTTGCGCGTGCCTTCCGGCGCCATCCCGACCCAGATCTGTTCACGTTGCCGGATAATTTCAATAATCTGCTGGGTATGGCCCTGCGGCGCATGGCGAATTACCGGCACCACCCCAATCCACTCCAGCAGCGGTTTTAACGGTGTATTAAACAGGGTATGTTTGCCAAAAATGGTGACTTTTAGCCCCAGTCCGAGCAAAGCAGCGAAGCCATGCCAGGCATCAATATTGGAGGTATGCGGGGATATAATTGCCACCGCTTTGGGAAGGTTTGGAAATTCGCCTTTCAGCTGCCAGCCTTGGGCCAAAAAGAGCGATTTAAAAAAGCCTCGACTCAGGGCGCTGCCGCGGCCAGGCACCTGATCAGGTAAAACAGGAAATTGCTTGGTCATTGTTTTTATGTATTATCCTACTGAAACTTAGCCAAGTTTTACAAAATATTGCGACTTTATTCAATGGGGAAGCAGAGCAAAAATACGCTTTTGTTTGAGCAGTTTTGCCTGGAGCCATCCGCTTGGCCTGAAATAAAAAGGAATGTCCGCTGCTATGCCGAATCTTTATCTGTTGCTGTTTTCCCTGTATTGGGCGCAAGGTCTGCCGGTGGGCTTTATGACCCATGCCTTGCCGGTGATCTTACGGGCGCAAGGGGTATCGCTGGCGCATATTGGCGGTTTTGGCCTGTTAATGTTGCCCTGGTCGATTAAAATTTTCTGGGCGCCGTGGGTGGATCGCTTTGGCCGCAGCGCTCAGGGCCATTACCGTTCCTGGATTATTCCGACTCAGTTGCTGAGTGTCGTGGTGTTAATCGGGCTGTCATTTATCCCGATTCAGGCCCTGAATGAACCGCTGTATTTGTTTGGCTTTTTTGTCGGGCTGTTGCTGATGAATCTGGTTGGGGCCACGCAGGATATCGCCACCGATGGACTGGCGGTGAATATTTTAACTGGCCAGCAGCAGCACTGGGGCAATACCTTTCAGGTGATTGGTTCACGGCTGGGCTTTATTGTTGGTGGGGGCGCCATGCTCTGGGCTTTGGACTGGCTGCACTGGCAGGCCACGTTTCTGATGCTGGCACTGCTGGTATTTTTAAATACCTTGCCAATTTTACTGTATCGAGAACCGCAACATGCAGCCAAAACAGCGCAGAAGACCACGCCTTTTTCCTGGCAGGTCGTGCGCCAGTATCTGGGTTATTTTCGCCAGAGCCGCAGCTTGGCACTGTGGTTATGGGTGCTGCTCAGTTTTAAAATTGCCGATGGTCTGTCTGGCCCATTACTCAAACCGTTAATGGTCGATTTGGGCCTGAGCTTTTCCCAGATTGGTATTTATGTGACCATGCTGGGGGCGTTTGCCGCGTTACTGGGTGCAGGTGTGGCAGGCTTATTGCTCAGGGTGATGTCACGTGCTCGGGCTTTAGTGCTGTTTTCAGTGTTGAAAGTACTGGCTTTAGCCGCCTATAGCTGGCTGGCCTATCAGTATGAACAGCAGCAGGCGGTAGCACTGTGGCTGATTTATCTGATTAATGCGCTGGAAGATGGTATTTCGGCGATGCTGCTGGTGGTGATGCTCACTTTGGTGATGCACTATAGCCGCAAACAGCTGGCCGGCACCGATTTTACCTTTCAGGTGGCACTGATGGCTACTGTCAGTGGTGGGCTGTATAGCCTCAGCGGCATACTGGGCGATCAGCTTGGTTATGCACGCTATTTAATGATGATTAGCGGGATTGCGCTGCTGTGTCTGCTTCCGATTCTGGTCTGGGCCAGAAGCCTGCCCAAAGATGAGGCAGTTCAGCACCAATAAACCCTTCAAAAGAAAAAAAGCGATCCTGGAGGGAATCGCTGGAGTCGTAACTGGTTTATAAAAAATAATGGCCTTCCACCTTGACCCACAGCCGTTTGCTGAATGAATAGTGGCTGTGCTGATGTTATACAGTGAGGAGGGCACTTTCTTGGAATTGACCCTGAATATGGGCAGGGAGTGGTGTGCGATCCCGATGACAAGCAGTGTAGTGGCTGTTTATGACATATTTAAGACAGATGCAGGCGCTGACGTGCAGACTGTCGAATTCCTGTTCAATCAATTCATAGATCAAAGCTCCTGATCAGAAAGACTGACTTTTGAATAAGCAAGATACTCATCAGCTGGTTTGATTGAGTCACTTCGTTCTATAAGGAATCCTGTGATCAACTCGCCAATGACAAGTGGCGTTGGCCAAATCACAGCATCAATCATGCTTCATGCTGGTGCAGCTAAAATTCAAGGCCAATCCATCCCGGTAGAAAACTTAACATACCTAGTAAGACCGCGAAAATTCCATGCTAAAGCTGAGCTAAAAAATCAGATAGTGCCAGAAAAATTACTGATCTATTTCTTCAATGCCTCATGTTGTTGCCGGTTGATTCCAGCAGAGTGTCATCAGTTTTATAAGTCGCTGATCCAGCAGCCAGAAAACTGTTAGTACCGGACTTATAAAAAAGCATCACCATCGAACTGAAAACCAAGGTAGGTTTGGGTGGCAACGCCGTGATTGATCAGTACAACTTGATAAGTCGGAGAATCGAACAAGTCATTATCAGGCCATCAGGCTGAATTATAACGCTCAAAAACCGCTTTAATCAGATACAAAAGCAATAAACAGTTGGAAGATTTGGTTTTGTCCTGCCGGCGCAGGTTACGGATGATCAAGGCTCTTTTGATGATGTGTTTTCAAGGTTGAAGAATGAAACGGAGTATTTTTGCAGCGACTGCACTTTTGAGTATGAATATGGCTTTTGCTGCCGAGGGCAGTCATTTTGACTGGAGCTATGCGGCACAGACTGCGCCGGATAAATGGAGCCAGTTAAAACCGGAATATCAGGCCTGCGCGGGCATGAATCAGGCGCCCATTAATATTGCCCAGACCACACCGGCACAGTTGCCGCCGTTAAAACTGAACTATGCGGCCAAGGCCAAAACCATTGTGAATAACCAGCGCACGGTTCAGGTCAATTTTGAGCAGGGTAGCCATTTAGAACTGGACCAGAAAATCTTTGAACTCAAGCAGTTCCATTTGCATAGTCCAAGTGAAAACACCATTCAGGGGCAAAGTTTTGCGATGGAGATGCATCTGGTACATGCTACACCTGCCGGTGAGCTGGCGGTGCTGGCAATTATGTTTCAGGAAGGTCAGGAAAATCCGAAGCTGAAACAGCTGTGGCAGGAGTTACCGCAGCAACCCGGTGAGGCCATTATTTTAAACCATCAGGATGTAGCCGCGGCATTTTTACCGGAGCAACGGGATTATTATCGTTTTAACGGCTCTTTAACCACGCCGCCATGTACCGAAGGCGTGCGCTGGATTGTCTTCAAACAGATTCAGCAGGCCTCGAGACAGCAGATTCAGGCTTTTTCACAGCTGATGGAACATCCGAATAACCGGCCGGTACAGCCGACCAATGCACGTCTGGTACTGGAATAATCGAATATGAAAAAAAGCAGATCGTTTGATCTGCTTCTTAATTTAGGGTGTTCGTATGGATTAATGCAGGATTTTATCCAGGAACTGCTGGGCACGTTCACCGCGCTGGGTATTAAAGAATTCATCTTTGGTGCAGTCTTCGACAATCTTGCCCTGATCCATAAAAATCACCCGGTTGGCGACCTGGCGGGCAAAGCCCATTTCATGAGTCACACACATCATGGTCATGCCTTCACGCGCCAGCTCGACCATCACGTCCAGTACTTCGGTAATCATTTCCGGGTCCAGCGCCGAGGTTGGTTCATCAAACAGCATGGCAATCGGGTCCATACTTAAGGCGCGGGCAATGGCAACCCGCTGCTGCTGCCCACCAGAGAGTTGCGCCGGAAACTTGTTGGCCTGTGAACTTAAACCAACCCGATCCAGATAGGCCAGCCCTTTCTGTTTGGCTTCAGCTTCCGAGCGGCCCAGTACCTTGACCTGGGCGATGGTCAGGTTTTCGGTAATGCTTAAATGCGGAAACAGCTCGAAATGCTGGAACACCATGCCGACGCGACTGCGCAGTTTGTTCAGATTGGTTTTCGGGTCGCTAATCGAAATCCCATCGACCAGAATCTGGCCTTTTTGAAACGGTTCCAGACCATTTACGGTTTTAATCAAGGTCGATTTTCCCGAACCCGATGGTCCACATACCACCACCACTTCTCCCTGACGAATCTGGGTACTGCAATCGGTCAGGACCTGAAAATCCTTATACCATTTGCTGACATTCTGGAGGTCAATCATAATCTTGGGTTCGGTCATACCGTCAGCCTCCTTTGTAGTTTTTTCACTGCATAGGTGGCGATTAAACTCACGCTAAAATACACCAGCCCGGCAAATAGAATATATTGGGTCAGCAGCGCCATTAAATCGCCGCGGACATAATTGGTGCGGAAGAAATCCAGCAGGCCAATGGCATAAACCATGGTGGAGTCCTGAAACAGGATGATGGTCTGCTGTAACAGCAGCGGGGTCATTTTGCGAAAGGCCTGCGGTAAGATAATCAGCCGCATCGACTGGCCATAAGTCATGCCCAGCGCATAGGCAGCCGCAGTCTGGCCTTTGGGAATGGACTGAATCCCGGCACGGACAATTTCAGAAAAGTAGGCCGCCTCAAATAGCATAAAGGCCACGATACTCGACACCAGTGCAGTATCAATGGTCAGGTAATTCCCGGTGAGGGCGGTGTAGAAAAATGGTACCGCAAAATAGAACCACATTAGCACCAGCAGCAAGGGAATCGAGCGGAACAGATTGACATAGCCTTGTGCAAACAGATTCAGTACGCGAATAGAAGACAGGCGCATTAACGCCAGCAGGGTGCCAATTAGAATACCGCCAATGGTCGCCATGACCAGCACTTTTAAGGTAATGGTAAAACCATGCCATAGCGCTGGCCCGGACAGTTGTAAATCATTTAAAAATGCAGTGAGCCATTCCATTATTTTTCTCCTGCAATCAGGCCGGGAACACGTAAACGTTTTTCCAGCAGGTTCATGCCCTGAATCAGGCAAATATTAATCACAATAAAAATAACGGTGACAATGGTATAAATTTCAATGGTGTTTTGCGTGTACTCACTGATGGTTTTCATTTGCGAGATAATTTCAGCCACCCCGACCAGAGAGGCGACTGAGGTATTCTTAACGCAGTTGGTCAGCTCCGAGCTTAACGGCGGCAAAATGGTGCGAAATGACTGCGGCAAAATTACATAGCGATATAACTGCGCGGTACTAAAACCCATGGCATAACCGGCATTGATCTGTCCGCGTGGCAGGGCTTCAATACCGGTGCGCACCTGTTCACAGACCCGTGCCGCGGTAAACAGTCCCAGTCCAATACTGGCTGAAATCAGCGCTGAAGTATGCGCGCCTAGATCATTCATCCACCAGCTTTTGATGGGCGCTGGCAGGAAATTGGGCACCACATAGAACCAGATAAACAGCTGGATCAGCAGCGGTACATTACGAAAAATGGTGACATAGGCGGTGCCAATCGTGCGGGCGGTTTTGCTGGGCAGGGTTCGCATAATCCCCAAAATGCTGCCCAGTAGCATGGCAATACTCCAGGCCACAATGGCAATCACCAGCAGCCAGCCCAGCCCGGCGAGAATCCAGTGCAGATAGGTACTGTCGCCAATGCCGGTAGACTGAAACAGGACACCCCAGTTCCAACTATAATTCATACGTCCTCCTCAAAAACTCAGGTAAAGCATCCGTGTTTACCTGAGCCGGTTTATGTTGGAGTGTTACTGATCACGATCGTGCGGATTGGCAATCAGGTCTTTCAGCTGATCGGACATTTCAAAGTTCAGGTTGATGTTCTTCGGTGGAATTGGCTGCTGGAACCATTTGTTATACATCTGGTTGATTTCACCCGAGCTATAGGTGGCTTTAATGGCATCATCCACCACCTGTTTAAATTCAGTATCGCCTTTACGCAGCATACACCCGTAAATTTCCTGAATTGGCGCCGTACCGACAATCACCCATTTGTCTGGATCGGTGGCTTTGGATTTTTCACCGGCCAGCAGAATATCATCCATCATAAAGGCAGCGGCGCGGCCACTTTGTAGCATCAGGAAGGATTCGGCATGGTCTTTGGCTGAAATAATTTCGCCAATACCGAGTTCTTTTTCATGCTGGCGGATATAACGTTCAGAAGTGGTACCGGCGGTGGTGACCAGTTTTTTGCCTTTTAAGTCAGCAAAATCCTGAATGCCGGAATCTTTGGCGGTCAGTAAACGTGAACCCACCTGGAAGAAACCGACCGAGAAAGCCACTTGCTGCTGGCGTTCCTGATTGTTGGTGGTCGAGCCACACTCTAAATCGACCGTCCCGTTAGAGACCAGTGGAATCCGGTTCTGGCTGGTAACCAGGTTATAGCGGATTTTCAGATCTGGCATCTCCAGTTTCTGTTTTAGCGCTTCCACCACTTTCAGTTGCAGGTCATGCGCATAACCGACCGGCTGATTTGGCGTATCGGCAATATAGGAGAAGGGAATGGATGAGTCGCGATAACCCAGCACAATGGTGCCGGACTTTTTGATTTTCTCTAAGGTGCCTGAACTCGAGGCAGCGGCATTGGTGTTGCTATTGGCATCAGCTGGAGCTTTATTGTCACTACAAGCACTGAGGCCAAGCATGAATGCGCTGGCACAAAACAGGGAGGTGAGGGTGCGTTTAGAGGTCATGTACAAAACTCCTTTTGTATTGATTATTGGTCATTTGCTGTTATTCATGGCAATTCCAATCCTGGAACTGATTTATCAGGTAATGAAGCAAATGAGATTGTTTTAATTATCTCTGCACAACGGCATAGCTTCATCTTAAGCGAGATTTCCAGCATTGCTCAAGCGAAATTTTTAACCGTTTTGTTAATGATAAATCGTTATGAAATAACCACTTTTTAGATAAATAACAGCAAAAAGCATGAATAAAATACAGCAGGAACTGTGCCAGTCTTGGGCCATTAAAGACCAAGATATGACCAAAGTTGAGATAAAACGGTTGGGCGAAGGTGGATGAACCGGCACAGAGATTTAAAACACGCGATTAATCTACCCGTAAGGTATTGATGGCTTCAGTCCAGTGACAGCTGTCACAACGCGGGCAGATCTGCTCGGCACGTTGCAAAAAATCGGTATAGCCACAGTATACGCAGGCGTAATGGGTATGCGGTTTAACGTCGGTGATTTCCTGACAGGCTTTGGGAAACAGGGGTAAACCGTACCGCACCTGATCATTGGAGAAAAACAGGATGCTGAACTTACCATCATTTTCGAGTAAACCGACTCGTACCTGTCCCAGATGTTCGACCCCTTGCTGGCGCATTTCGGCAAAGAATTCATCGTGCGACATTTTACCGCGTTTAATCTTTTCTAAGACCAGCTCGCCATCTTCGACAATATACAGCGACTTGCCTTCCAGCAGATCTTCAAAGGGCTGGTATTTCATCATTAACCAGGTCACCAGACGATACAGGAAAATCACGATGCTCATGATTAGCAGGGCCTGAATCAGCGGCAGATCTTCGGTGAACATCGGGTCGCCGGCAATTGAACCCAGCGACAGAATAATCGCCAGTTCAAAAATTGACAGCTGGCGCACACCACGTTTTCCAGTCAGACGTAAAAAAATAATGATCATGCTGAACATAAGGATGGCTCGCACGCTAATTTCAGCCGCAAAAGCCCAGGTGGTGTCATGAATAAAAATACTGGCCCAATCCATGTGAATGTCCTTTTTATAATCTGTTGGTCTTTGTTGATACTATGCATGAATTGCGGCGGCTGAATGTTTATAGTTGCGTAATGAACTGCAATGATTTGAGTGACTTGGTTAATTCAAAAAATTACCTGATCTGAAGCCATGTAATGTTAAGGCTTATTTGCTCAGGATTTTGCTTTGCTTCGGTTTTACTGAGATGAGTCAAAAAATACTTTCACATAAATCAGGTATAATTTCTCTTTTGCTTTTATCTTCCCTATGCCTTTTGCGCTGAAAACCATGCCAAACATGGTGCTTGAAGTCTCACCACAGCATCAGAAGCTGAATCGTTTAATTGATGAGATTGAACAGCAGAAACAGTTATTGCTTGCATGGCAACATGCCCAAGATGACATTCGTGCCTATAGTCAAAAGGCGCTGATGCCTGCGTATCGTGAGTTATATAGCACTTTGTATGAACAGATGAAGACACTTTGGAATGGTCTAAGTAGTTATAGTTTCACGAAATCAAATACAGCATTGGTGGAAGATAAAATCCAAACTTTAGCGCGGTTACTACAAGGTTCACATTTGCTGAGTCAAAAGCAGTTAGATGAAGTGGAAAAAATGCATGTCTATTATCAGCAGGCAGATGAATACAGCAAGAAAAAAAACAAGAAGAAAAATATAGACACTTTTGATGAGCCTGAAACTGAAACAGTCCAAGCCGATGATGTATTTGAAGATTGGAATAATGATCAATACCAACAAGCACGTGAGCAAGCCAAGTTAAAACGTCAGCAAGAAAAACAAGCTAAGGCTTCAATGCTGGTGAATCAATCACTCAAAACTGTGTATCTCAAGATTGCTTCCATCATTCACCCTGATCGTGAGCCCGATGAAGCTAAAAAAGAGGAAAAGACCGAGCTTTTACAACGTACCAATGAAGCATACGAACAGGAAGATTTATTCTTTTTACTGAAACTTCAGCTTGAAGTTGAGCAAAGTAAAAACGGTTCAAACAAAGGTTTAAGCACAGAACAATTCAAGTTTTACCAACAGGCGTTAGAAGCACAAAGCCAGTCCTTAAAACAGCAGATGCAGGAATTGATTAACTCGCTTGTATGGTCAAATAAAGCCAAAATTGCGGTGCAAAAGTCCAAAGGGCAGCTCAATATTGAGCAGTTGTATAAACAGATTGATGCGGATGTGTCGAACGTGAAGCATCAGTTAAAAGCGGAGAAGCAACGGCTGAGTTTTATGGGGAAAGAGAGTGGGCTAGGGATGTTGTTGGAGCATGGGGTTTTGTAAAGAATATAGTTTTTTTGAACTAAGCAAAAGGTTTGTATGCTATTCATTATGCTAAAATATTACAGAAATTGAGATTAGCATTGAAGTCAGTGAATGAGCAATTTAGATTTAAGCATTTATCAAACGAGTGAAAAATTATCGGCACAACAAAAAAAGTTTAATCGATTGCTTGAGAAAATTGAGCAATTACAAATGGTATTGGCGGACTGGCAACAAGCGCAAAAACAAGTTCAAGAGGATGCAAGAGATGAGCTATTACCTTTATATCGTCAGTGGCACCACGTTTTGTTCGCTCAATTAGAGACGCTTTGGCAATATAAAAATACGCATAAAATCGCAAAAACATATTTAGTGCGTTTAGATGAAAAAATTTCAATTTTAGCGAGTCAGCTGCTTAATAATCCGAATCTTTCTGAACAACAACATGAGTTGACGCTTATCATTGCTCAACATTATGAGCTGATAGAAGAAAGTGCTGATGCTGAAGAAGTCAGCTCTCATGTAAATGATCATTCGCATCAAGCGCATGATGCTGATGAAATGATGCAAAAACAAGCCATAAAAGAAATGATAGCAGACCAAATCGGGGTACCCGTAGCTTGGCTTGACTTTGATTTGGATCTCAATAATCTCGACGCGTTTATGGAAAAAGTAAAAGATAAATTAGATCGAGAAGAAGCAAATTTTATTCAAAATCAGCTTAATGAAGATGAGCGTGATGAATATCAAAAGTTTGCTGAAAAGGAAAAAAAGAAAATTTTAAAGAAGCAAACACAGCTTGAAGAAGCGAAAAAAATGGCAGGGCAATCTCTAAAAAGCATTTATTCAAAAATTGCTGCCTTAATTCACCCTGATCGAGAGCAAGATGAACAAAAGCGCATTGAAAAAACCGAATTATTACAGCAAGCAAATGCTGCATTAGAGGAAAAAGATTTGCTTACTCTTTTGAAATTGCGTGTTTTTACAGCGCAAGGTGATCAGGAACAGGCAACAAAAATCGCGAATGAGCATTTGAAATCTTATAATTTATTGTTGGAAGAGCAAGTAGAGAAATTACAATTTGAAATAGATGATATTATTTATTCATTTGATTGGATCGGCTCTGGTTTTTACAAACAGCGTTTTAAACCTGTTGATTTGATAAAAAAATATCAACGCGATTTAGCAGATATTCAAGCAAAACTGTTAAGAGATGAAAAGCGTTTAAATGATTATAAGGATTTTGATTACTTAAAAATTTTACTGAAAAGCAGAGCATTTAGTTGGTCATTTGAGTAATTTTTAGCATTGATTGTCATTCAGAGCATCGTCATTTTGACGATGCTTTTTTATGCACTTTAACCCGCTGATTATTCGCCTTCGCCAAATCCATGCGCCACTCTGCCACCGATGCAGAAGACCTGATGTGGTAACTTCTACGCGCCAAGCGATTTATGAATCTTAAATTTCGTCGTCAGCATGTGATTCAGCCCTATATTGTAGATTTTTACTGTCATGAAATTGGTTTGGTGATTGAGTTGGACGGTAGTCAGCATGGAACTGATGAGAGAGAAGAGTATGATGCGGAACGAACTAAGTTTTTAGAGGCTTTGGGTTTAACGGTGGTTCGGTATTGGAATCATGATGTGTTGAGTCGGACAGATATGATGTTAGAGGATTTGTGGAATGTGTGTTTTAAAATAAAAGCAAATGAATAATGGAGATGCTCCTTCTATCTGTGGGGTGAGACGTACCGCTTCGCAACAGTGTAAGAGTAATATTCATAGAGTAAGAAATCTTAAATTTAAAATCAATAAAATCATATTTTTAGTATTATTGCGACAAATTATGTCTCTGATAAGATGTAATATAATTAATTTGATATGATAATTAAAGGACGTTAAAGTAAGGGATGAAAAAATGTTAGTAAGAAATATTGTACATTTATGCCTTACAATGATTTCAATGGCACTAGCAGTTCTAATTTTTCTTATTTCACATGAAAAATTATGGATTGATGAGTTAAAGTTACATATTAATCATACCGAAATTTTATCTTTTCTCATAACTAATAAAATTGATGGTAGTTTTTTAAAGCTAATTTTCCCTTATGTGACTTATGTTATTATTTTGCTTTTATTGGTTTTTTTAACTAATTTATCAATCAAATACTTAATTTTTAAATTAGATAAAATCAGTTTTGAGAAAGAACAAATAGATGTTTTTGAACAAGCTAATGATTTTTATTTACCAGTGTATTTGGGATATTCATTTGTAGCTATTAGTCTACCGACAATAAAATCTTTTATTTTATTTTTTATTTTGATGTTATTTATTTTATATAACACTCGTTTTTTTTACTTTAATCCATTGTTTTTAGTTTTAGGATATAAATTTTATTTTGTGAATAACAAGGATAAGTCTAGAATTTTGATTATTACGAAAAAAGAAGTAAAGGTAGCATCTGATTTCTTTGTAAATTCTGATGGACATAAAACGCAAGAGGTTGCTTTAATTAAGATTAATAATCATACTTACCTTTTAAAAAATAGCTAATTGAGAAAATTGGAATTCACTTTATGAATTGTCTTTATGCGAGGGCGAACTCTAAATTCTATACTGTATTGTCTGATGATAATTGCCCTGATCTATTTACATCAGTAGATACAAATAACATAAAAGCTGTTCCATATACATATCCAAGCTCTCTTGAAGATGATGAATGGTTTTATCATGTTTTAAAAAAGGATGACGATTCTGATGAGAGCGAGGATTCTGATGAAGATGAAAAGATTTCTGATCCGCTAGAAAGATTGAATCGTCAAATTAAAACAAGTCTTCCAACTATCGGTGAGTCTGATTACCAAAAAATTCTATATATTGTTTATAGGAAAAGTGGCAGTGATTGGTTTGTTTTACAGAGAATTCCTAATAAATCTAAAGTTTATGGGAAGAAAATCCTAACTTTTTCTGAACAAGCTCAGGTGGTTACAAAACCTTTTGTAATCATTAACGAAGAGCCAGATGCACTTTATAATATTGCTACAAATACCTTGTATTTTAAAAATATTAGCCGTCTAAATAATGTTTTTAATAATTTAAACCTGTTGTATAGAGAAGCATCTAATCCAGAAAAACAGACTTTCTTGAATCTTCCACTTTTAAATGTTGCTAGTGATTTTAATGTTAATAAAATTAGTATAGTAAATAGCAAACATATTGCTTTAGTCTTATCGCAATATAATTCATACGATGACGCTATTAAAACAGAATTGCATACTTATATTGAGCAGATTGCTGATTTATCAAAAGATGAGAATGGTAAATATATCATTAATAATGATGAAGATTTGAGAATCTTTATTTATGCTTTGCAAGAGCGTTACTACACTACATCAGCTACTAAAGAAAATAGATTGGCAAAATCCTTTGTTAAGAAATAAAAAAATCCCCTCAAAAGAGGGGATTTTTTTGAATCAAACTACAGCATTAAAGCGCTGCAATTTGCTCCATATTCGCTTTAATCTTCGCTAACTGATCAGCAAATTCAGCAAGTTTGGCTTTCTCGCCTTCAACCACAGCCGCAGGTGCTTTCGCCACAAAACCTTCATTTGCAAGTTTAGTTGCAATTTGGTCATGCTGTTTTTGAACCTTGTCTAAGTCTTTTTGTAGACGACCCAATTCCGCTTTAGGATCAATTAAACCCTTCATTGGAACAAATACAGACACATGACCCACTACAGAAGATGAAGACAATGGCGGTTGTTCAGCATCGCTAAGGAAAGTAATGCTTTCAACTTTTGCCAATGCTTTAAACAATGGTTCAATACGTGCAATTTGCGCTTTCTCGCTATCCGTTGTGTTTTGAAGAAGAACAGGCAACAAGCGAGCATTACCTAAGCCCATCTCACCACGGATGTTACGTACCGCACCAATCAAACCTTGTAGCCACTGCATATCTGCTTCAGCTTGGTCGTTAATTAATGCTTGGTCAGCAACAGGGTACTGTGCGAGCATAATCGTTTCGCCAGAAATGTTGAGTTTCGGCGCAAGTGTTTGCCAGATTTCTTCTGTAAGGTATGGCATCAATGGATGTGCTAAACGTAAAGATGCTTCCATCACAGAAAGAAGAACACGACGCACTTCAGCTTTACGTTCAACCGATACGTTTTCGTCATTCAGAACCGGTTTCGTCAGCTCGACATACCAGTCACAGTATTCATTCCAAATGAACTCGTAAATCGCTTGTGCAGCCAAGTCTAAACGATAGGTCGCAAAGGCTTGTTGAACCGCAGCTTCCGCTTTTTGTAGACGGCTGACAATCCACTGCTCAGGCAATTCCCAAAGGTCTTGACGAACGTCTTGACCAATTACTTGATCTTCGCAGTTCATCATTACGAAACGGGTTGCGTTCCAGATTTTGTTGGCGAAGTTACGGTAACCTTCAACACGCTTCATGTCGAACTTGATGTCACGACCGGTGTTGGCAAGCGCACAGAATGTGAAACGAACCGCATCTGTACCGTAAGATTGAATCCCTTCAGGGAATTCTTTACGGGTCGATTTTTCAATCTTCGCCGCTTGTTTCGGGTTCATCAAACCTGTGGTACGTTTTTGTACTAAAGTTTCAAGATCAACACCGTCAATCAAATCTAATGGGTCAAGCACGTTACCTTTAGATTTAGACATCTTCTGACCTTCGCCATCACGTACCAAACCGTGTACATACACAGTTTTGAATGGTACTTGTGGCGTGCCATCTTCATTTTTCATGAAGTGCATCGTAAGCATGATCATACGAGCAACCCAGAAGAAGATAATGTCAAAACCAGTGACAAGCACATCAGTCGGGTGGAAAGTATTTAAGAAATAGTTTTCTTTGTCTTTCGCTTCGTCACCTGTCCAACCTAAAGTTGAGAATGTCCAAAGACCAGAAGAGAACCATGTATCCAATACGTCTTCGTCTTGGTTCAATTCAACTTCAGGGGCAATACCGTTTTTCGCACGAACTTCTTCTTCGTTACGACCCACGTAAACATTACCTTCTGCATCGTACCAAGCAGGGATACGGTGACCCCACCACAATTGACGCGAGATACACCAGTCTTGAATATTATTCATCCATGCCATGTACATGTTGCTGTACTGCTCAGGCACGAATTTGATACGACCGTCTTGAACCGCTTCAATCGCAGGTTTCGCAAGCGGTGCAATTTTTACATACCATTGATCCGTCAATAACGGTTCAACGATGACACCTGAACGGTCACCGCGAGGTGGTTTCAAGGTGTATGGTTGAATTTGGTCTAACCAGCCTTCAGCTTCTGCTTGTTCGACTAACTTTTTACGTGCTTCAAAACGCTCTAAACCAATGTAGTCTGCAGGGGCAGGAATGGTTTTAGAAATTTGCTCGCCCGCTTTCGCGATGTATTCAAACTCAGCCAACACTTCAGCATTTTTGTTGAAGATGTTGATGATTGGCAATTCGCAGCGTTTACCGACTTCATAGTCATTGAAGTCATGCGCAGGGGTAATTTTTACACAGCCGGTACCGAATTCTTTGTCGACATATTCATCTTTAACGATTGGAACCGCACGACCAGTAATTGGCAGGATGATATTTTGACCGACCAAGTGCGCATAACGTTCATCATCAAGGGCAACCGCAACCGCTGTATCACCCAACAATGTTTCAGGACGCGTGGTTGCAACCACGATGTGATCTTTACCATCGTGCGTGCGAAGTGACTTATCTTCAAAGAAATATTTGAAGTGCCAAAGTGAACCTTGTTCTTCTTTATCAGACTCAACTTCTAAGTCAGAAAGGGCAGTTTGTAATTTAGGATCCCAGTTGACCAGGCGTTTACCGCGGTAAATCAAACCTTCTTCGTGAAGTTTTACAAACACTTCTTTCACTGCGTTGGATAAACCTTCATCCATGGTGAAGCGTTCACGTGACCAGTCCACAGAAGAACCTAAACGACGGATTTGACGGGTAATGTTACCGCCAGATTGTTCTTTCCATTCCCATACTTTTTCAATGAACTTTTCACGGCCTAAATCATGACGGCTAATGCCTTGTGCACCGAGCTGACGCTCTACCACCATTTGTGTTGCAATACCGGCGTGGTCAGTCCCCGGTTGCCATAAGGTATTTTTACCTGACATACGGTTATAACGGGTTAAGGCATCCATGATGGCATTGTTAAAACCATGACCCATGTGCAAGCTACCGGTGACGTTTGGTGGCGGAATCATGATACAGAAAGACTCGCCTTTTTCAGACGGCTTGAAGTAACCGCGCTCTTCCCACGTTTGGTACCATTTTTTCTCGATCTCGGTCGGATCGTAAGTTGTAGCAATATTTTGCGCTGAATCAGTCATAGTTCGAACAGATCAAAAGTAGATAAAAAATTGCATCTATTGTAGCAAAAAAAATGGCGACTTAGGCAGCCTGAATCATTGGCTTGTTTAAGCAATTGGCATCAGCACTTACTCGTCGTATGATGTAGGCAAATAACAATGCGCAAAGTTCGCAGAACAACGACGAAAAAAAGCGAGAACAACAATGACCTATTCAATCGCACTAAAATTAAGCCCAGCTACCTATCAGCGTTTTCAGCAGTTACATCAACAGTTTAACCAGGGTAATCCGCACAGTCTGGCCAAGCCTTTAGGCGAGGTGCTGTCACATATTTCCTGTGAAATTGTCGATCAGGTGTTTGGTGAAATTGCCCGGACCAGCAGCTCGCCCGACCGTGAATCGGAAAAGATTGTGCAGCAGGTGATGGACACCGTGCAAAAATATATGCCATGGTCGGTGTCATTTTTTGGCAATGACCGTCTGGTGCCGATGGTGAATTATCTGCAACAGAAAACCTATGAAAAAGAGGGGCAGGCCTATGTGGCCTATCCGGTCGATAATGTGCTGATTAAAGAAACCTTGGGTTGTGTCGAACAAATCCGGCAGGGCAATAGTGCCTATATCCAGCCAGCCTTTCGGGCTTTTACCCAGATTGTCGATCAGGGCGTGACCAGTCTGGTCCGCGAGCCAAAGAAAATGCTGAAGTTTAATTTTATGGTCGATAAAACCCTGACCGGGGTGATTCAGCTGACTACCCAGCTTGGCTATAAGCGGCTGGAAAAACTCGGCACCCAGTTTGATACCCGCATAACGGAACAGTATTTCAATCATTTTCTGGGCTTTGTGGGCAATGACCCGCAGCCAGAGCGCGGTTACACTGATATTCATCACAACAAATGAACGTATAGAGGGACAGATTCATGGCCAAGCAGGATTTAACAGGGAAAGTGGTGTGGATTACCGGGGCATCTTCCGGATTGGGCAAAGCCTTGGCCAAAGAATGTGCCTTGCAAGGTGCCGACGTCATTCTGACCGCACGCCGTTATGAAGAACTGGAAAAGGTGCGCGTGACTTTACTGAACCCGGAACGCCATGTGTCAGTTTGTGCCGATATTACCGATGAATCACAGGTACGGCATGCTTATGCGCAGGTGTTAGCGGCCAAAGGCCGGATAGACTGGCTGATTAACAATGCCGGTCTCAGCCAGCGCGCGCTGATTCAGGACACCACCATGCAGACAGAACGTGCCATTATGGAAGTCGATTATTTCTCGCAGGTGTTCCTGACCAAAACCGTGTTACCGACCTTTATTGCCCAGAAATCGGGACGGATTGCCTTTGTCTCTAGTGTCGCCGGTTTGCTCGGCACCCAGTACCGTGCCTCTTATTCGGCGGCCAAAGCCGCAATTCATATGTGGGCCAACAGTTTGCGTGCGGAAGTGGCGCAAGAGGGTGTCAAAGTTTCGGTAATTTTCCCGGGCTTTGTCAAAACCAATGTGTCCTTTAATGCCTTAAATGGCGAAGGCAAACCGCAGGGCCATCAGGATGAAGCAATTGAAAATGGTCTGGAGCCGGACCTGTTTGCCCAGACCACGGTCAGTGCCTTGCTGGCGGGAGAGGAATATATTGTGGTTGGTGGCGCCAAGGAAAAACTGGGGGTTTGGGTGTCGCGTTTATCGCCAAGTACGCTCTATAAAATGATCCGTAAAATGAAGGTGAAGTAATACGTTCCAGAGCATTTGACGAGATGAAGACAGATCAGGCCATCAGCTTATTTTTTGATGGCCGTCCCATAGGCAAACACTTCCACCATCCCACCTTGTATCCCCAGTTCGGTGGTGCTTAAACGCAGGCCTAAAATCTGGGTGGCGCCCATTTTCTCGGCTTCCAGCTTTAAGCGTACAATTGCTTCACGGCGCGCACGTTCCACCACACTTTCATAACTGGTCAGGCGGCCACCGAGTAAATTCTGCACATTGGCAATTGCATATTTAAAGTAATCATGTGAAATCACCACATTGCTGCTGACCAGTTGGCCGGGTAGGTCGGTGCTTTTAAAGCGGCTGCTGTCGAGCTGGATATAGGCCAGTCGCTGTTCCTGTTCGGCCAGATATTGAAAATGCTTGCGTTCGTTATAGCGGCCAAAACCGAAGCCAACGGCAAACAGTACCGCAAAAATCAGCAGCTGCAGAAGCAATCCATCCATGACTTAGTCCTGCGCAGGGAAGGGATCAGGCAGTTTCGGCATGATCGGATCGACAATCACCGCCGTGCCATAAACGAACAGTTCAGATGCACCCTGGGCAATGTTGGAGGTGGAAAAACGGATTCCGACAATGGCATTGGCACCCATGCTGCGCGCTTTGTCGATCATCCGGTTCATGGCTTCCTGACGCGATTCTTCCAGCAGTTCGGTATAGGCTGTCAGCTCACCACCGACAATATTTTTCAGTCCGGCCAGCAGGTCACGGCCGACATGCTTGCTGCGTACCGTGCTGCCATATACCACATCAATTTGCTGGCGAATGGTGTGTCCGGGTACAGATTCCAAATTACTCAGTAACATGTGATGACCAATAACAATAGATTGCTGATGAAGATAGAAAAACTGCGGGCAAAATGCAATCAAAACATCTCTTTTACAGTTTTATACGGGCAGATGTGCATCCAGTCCTTTGGCGAGTCACTACAAGCAAAACAGGATTTCTTTGCTTTGCTCATCACTCTATCGAGCTACTTTTATTTAATGGATGATCCAGGCACATCATCAGGCAAAGAAAAAGCCAGTCAGCGCGAGGCTCACTGGCTTGATTATCAAGCGATAAGAATGAAATCACCCTGATGCTTGACGCTGCAACTCAGACAATCTTATTGCTGAGCAGCGCGGCGTTGTTCTGCCACAGACGGCTGCTGGGTCACTTGATCTGAAGTGTTGGCTTTCAGGCCGCCACCTAAGGTTTTATACAGTTCCACCTGATTGTTCAGATTGGCCTGTTCCAGCAATAACAGCCCTTGCTCGGCTGCATAAGAGGCACGCTGTGCATCCAGTACGGTTAGATAGCTGTCAATGCCGGCACGGAAACGGGCTTCCGACAGACGATAGGTGGTATTGGTGGCTTCAACCAGACGGCGCTGTGCGGCAATCCGGTCACCAATATTTTCACGCACTGCCAAGGCATCATTCACTTCACGGAAAGCGGTCTGAATCGACTTTTCATAATCTGACAGCGCAATCTGCTGATCGGTTTCTGAAATGCGGATATTGGCCTGACGTGTGCCCCAGTCAAAGATTGGAATATCCAGACTTGGACCAATTGACCAGACAAAGTTACCTGATTTGAACAGGTCACTTAAATCGGCCGAGGCATAACCGGCGGAACCGGTCAGGCTGATGGTCGGGAACAGACGGGCACGCGCTGCGGCAATATTGGCACCTGCGGCAGACAGACGGTATTCCGCTGCACGAACATCGGGACGGTTTACCAGCAGATCACTTGGTAAGCCGGCACCAATTGCAGTATTGGAGGTAATGCGGGTAATACGCTGTGCCGGCAGCAGATTGGCCGGAACCGGTTGACCCACCAGCAGATTCAGCAGGTTCTGTGCCTGCGCCACCTGAGTCTTATAGTTGGCCACATCATTACGTGCGGTTTCGACTGAAATTTGCGCCTGACGTACCGGAAGTTCACTGTCGATGCCAACGTCAAAACGTTTTTTGTTCAGGTTATACGATTCAAGCTGGGCCTTTAAAGTTTGCTCGGCCAGTTTCAGGTTGGCATTGGCAAAGGAATAGCTGAGCCAGGCCTGAGACACCTGACCAATCAGGGCAATTTGCGTGGCATCACGGGCACTTTGGGTGGCCAGGAAATTATCCAGTGCATTGTCACGCAGGCTGCGGACCCGACCCCAGAAATCCAGCTCATAGGCGGTGACCCCTAAACCTACGTTATAGGAGGTGCTTGGGCCACGACCCTGATTGCTCATGGTGTCCTGACGTAACACGCTGCCACTGGCGCCAATGGTCGGTAACTGGTTATTTTCAGTAATCTGGTACTGTTGCTGGGCACGCTGGATGTTCAGCGCCGCAGTACGTAAATCACGGTTATTGGTCAAGGCCAGATCCAGCACCTGTAGCAGGCGCTGATCGGCAAAGAAATCTTTATAACCCTGTTCTGCAACAGAGCTTCCGGAAGCATTGCTATAGCTGCTCGGAATATTCGCCTGAGCAACCGGCTCTGGCCCGCGCATACTCTGACAGGCTGTCAAAGCAAGCGCAAGGGCAGAAACCGCAATACCACGGCCTGTAAGAGACCATAAGTTTTGCATCACGATACATGCTCCTGATGATTTTGTTGTTTTGGTTTGTATTTAAAGATACTTCGAATCCACACGTAGAATACCGGGATAAAGAAGATACCCAACAAGGTCGAACTGATTACGCCGCCCAGAACACCATAACCGACCGAGTGCTGGCTACCTGCACCTGCACCTGAAGACAGGGCCAGCGGCAGTACACCAAAACCGAAGGCTAAAGTGGTCATGATAATTGGACGTAAACGCATTTTTGCCGCATGTAAAGTGGCTTCAAACAGGTCTTCACCTTTTTCCTGCAACTCTTTGGCGAATTCGACAATCAGGATCGCGTTTTTAGCAGACAGACCAATCACCGCAATAATCGCCACCTGGAAGTAGATGTTATTCGACAGGTTCGGGTTCTGGAACAGCACCATCCCGCTGAAGGTCAGGAACAGGGCACCGACAATACCTAATGGTACGACCAGTAATACCGAGAACGGAATTGACCAGCTTTCATACAGCGCTGCCAGACACAGGAAGACAATTAACAATGACAGGGCATACAGGAATGGTGCCTGATCACCCGATTCACGTTCTTCCAGTGACAGACCGGTCCATTCATAGTCGAAACCTTGCAAGCCCATGTCTGGCAGCTTGGCAATAATTTCTTCCATGGCCACCATCGCATCACCCGAGCTGACGCCAGGCGCTGGTGTACCCTGAATGTTCATGGAGGATACGCCGTTATAACGCTCTAAACGTGGTGAACCATAAGTCCATTCACCGGTTGCAAAGGCCGAGAATGGTACCATTTCGCCGCGGTTATTACGTACATACCATTGATTGAGGTCTTCCGGCATCATACGTGAGCCTGCTTCACCCTGAACATAGACTTTCTTGACACGACCGCGGTCGATAAAGTCATTGATGTACGAACCACCCCAGGCCATGCCCATGGTGCTGTTAATTTCAGCAATACTCACGCCCAAGGCACCGGCCTGCGCATGGTCCACAATCACGCGGTACTGTGGTGTATCTTCCTGACCATTTGGACGAACCCCGGCCAGACGTGGATCTTTGGCTGCTTCACCTAAAATGATGTTACGTGCCATGGTCAGTTTTTCATGACCCTGACCGCTGGCATCTTTCAGCTGCAGGTTAAAGCCGGCACTCACGCCCAGTTCAGGCATGGCAGGCAATTGCAGTGGCATGATGTAAGAAGCATCTTTAACAATCATGTTCAGTGCCATACCACGCTGGATAATCGCACCGACCTGAGATTCTGGCGAAGTACGTTCTGACCAGTCTTTCAGCTTAATGAAGGCCAGACCTGCGTTTTGTCCAACCCCGGTGAAGGAGAAGCCGGCCACACTAAACACAGACTCGACATGCTCTTTCTCATTTTCCAGGAAGTAGTTGGTCATGGTGCTGACGACTTTGTCAGTCCGTTCCAGACTGGCATTTGGTGGCAATTGCACCAGTGTCATCACCACACCTTGGTCTTCATCCGGCAGGAATGAAGATGGCAGTTTCTGGAATAACAGCACAATCACAACCAGCACTGCACCGTAAATAATTCCGGAGAAAATCTTGCTGTGGGTCATACGGTTCACACCGCCCTGATATTTCACCGACAGCTTGTCAAAGCTGCGGTTAAACCAGCGGAAGAAACGCGCAAACAGACCGTTGCTTTCTGGCTTGTTCGGATCATGCTGTTTCAGCATGGTCGCACACAGGGCAGGGGTAAAGGTTAAGGCTACAATCAGCGACAGTACCATTGCCGTGACCAGGGTCACCGAGAACTGACGATAAATTACCCCGGTCGTACCACCGAAGAATGCCATTGGTACGAATACCGCAGACAGCACCGAGGTAATCCCGATTAACGCGCCAGAAATCTGTTTCATTGACTTTTCAGTGGCTGCCACAGGGTCGAGATGTTCTTCGACCATGACACGTTCCACGTTTTCCACCACGACAATCGCGTCATCGACCAGCAGACCAATCGCCAGGACCATCGCAAACATGGTCAGGGTGTTAATCGAGAAGCCGAACATGTTGATGACGGCAAAGGTCCCCAAGACCACCACCGGTACGGCCATGGTTGGAATAATAGTGGCGCGCCAGTTCTGCAGGAACAGGAACATCACCAGGAATACCAGAATAATCGCTTCAATTAAGGTTTTAACAACACTCTTAATCGACAATTCAATAAATGGTGTGGTGTCAAAGGCCAGCTGATCGACCATCCCTTGCGGGTAGTTTGGACGTAACAGCTTTAAGCGCTCTTCAACGGCTTGGGCGGTATCCAGCGCGTTGGCACCAGTTGCCAGTTTAATCGCAACACCACCGGCAGGTTTGCCGTTGAATTTGGAATCAAACTGATAGTTGTCTGCACCGAGTTCTACACGAGCTACATCACCCAGACGCACCTGTGCACCTGAAGCAGTATTTTTCAGGAAGATATTGCTGAACTGTTCTGGGGTTTGCAGCAGGCTTTGTGCCGTTACGGTTGCGTTGAGCACCTGACCTTCTATGGCGGGTGCACCACCTAACTGACCGACAGCGACCTGGGCATTCTGGGTACGAATGGCTGTGGCAATATCACTTGGGGTGACTTGCAGGCTGGCCATTTTGGCTGGGTCCAGCCAGATGCGCATTGCATAGGAACCACCAAACACCTGAACCTCACCGACCCCCGCCACACGGCTTAAGGGTTCAGAAATATTGGAGTTAACATAGTCTTTGATGTCATTTGCTGACATGCTGCCATCAGGCGAATAGAAGGCCAGAACTTGCAGGAAGCTGGCGCCTGATTTGGTGACCCTCACCCCTTGACGCTGGACATCTTCCGGCAGCAGGGCAGTGGCAGACTGTAATTTGTTCTGTACCTGAACCTGGGCAATGTCAGGATCGACGCCTTGTTCAAAGTTCAGCGCAATAGACGCAGAACCGTTACCGGCACTGTTCGATGAAATATAACGCAAGCCATCGAGACCATTCATCTGCTGTTCAATAATCTGGGTTACTGTATTTTCAACAGTTTCAGCCGAAGCACCCGGATAAGTCGCAGAAATGGTGACCGTTGGCGGCGCAATGGTCGGATACTGGGCAATGGGCATATTGGATAGGGTTAGAATACCCGCCAACATGATCACCAGTGCAATCACCCATGCAAAAATCGGGCGATGAATAAAAAATTGAGCCATTGAAGTCTACCCCTTATGTATTTGAAGTAGCTTTTTGTTCAGCTTGAGCATCCGCCTGATCTGCTGGTTGTTTTGCTTTATCTGATGCAGCAGGTTGCTGGGCACCTTGTGGCGCGGCAGCTTGCGGTTGATATGGTTTGGCTACCACTTTCTGTTCCGGCTTGACTTTGGCAATACCTTCTACAATAACTTTATCGCCAGTTTGCAGACCTTCAGTCACAATCCAGTCTTTACCCTGAATACCGGCTGTGGTCACTGGACGTGGTTCAACCACACCTTTGGCATTGACCAGCATCGCCATGGCCTGACCGGTTGGGGTGCGGGTAATGGCAGCTTGTGGAATCAGCACGGCATTTGGAATTACCCCTTGCACAATTTGTGCAGTGGCAAACATGCCTGGCAATAACAGATGGTTTGGATTCGGGAATACTGCACGTAAAGTCACGGTACCCGTATCCGGATTAACGCTGGCATCGGAGAATGCCAGACGGCCTTCAACCGGATAATAGCTGCCGTCTTCCAGTTTCAGTTTGACTGTGGTGTTGTTGCTGCTGTTTAAATCACCTTTGCTGAGTTGCTGGCGTAAACGTAGCAGTTCAGCACTTGACTGGTTGATATCCACATAAATCGGGTCCAGACGCTGAATCGTCACCAGCGGTTCCTGCTGGCTGGCAGTCACTAACGCACCTGCAGTCACGGTAGAACGGTTGGTCTGACCTGAAATTGGCGCACGTACGGTTGAGTAACCCAGGTTAATTTCTGCATTGCGCAGTTCGGCACGGGTGGCCGCGACATCTGCTTCTGCCAGTTTCACCTGCGCCACAATGTCATCATATTCCTGTTTGGAAATGGCATTGCTGCCCACCAATTGACGATAACGGCCTTCTTTGACACGTAAAACGTTCAGATTGGCCTGCTGACGTGCCAATGCTGCACGGGCACTATCTACCGATGCACGGTTGGTCCGTGAATCAATTTCATATAAGGCCTGACCTTCACGTACATAGCTGCCTTCGGTAAACAGACGTTTCTGCACCACACCGCTGGTTTGCGGGCGAACTTCAGAAATTTCAAAGGCAGTGGTACGGCCGGAAAGTTCAACAGACTGCTCGACACTTTGTGGCTGTACAACAATGACCCCAACTTCTGTTGGAGGCATTTGCTGCTGGGCTGCAGCTTGCTGCGCATCATTTGGATCTTTGCTACAACCCACAAGCGCGATGCTTGTGGCCAATGCGCAAGCAGTGAGGGCAGGGGCCCAAAGCTTTGCAGACATCATTCTTCCACCTCAATTAGATTTTTATCTATCTAAAAATTATTCATTGGTTTGCGCTGGCTGTACTTGATCAAGATCAGATAGAGCAGCGTGATCCAGATAAAACTTATGCTCCAGCCTGACAGGACATCTGAGGGAAAATGTACGCCAAGATACACTCTTGAAATTCCCATCAGCAACATCCACATAACAGCACATATTACAATGGCTTTATGTGCGGGATGTTGCATTGACACATAAATTGCAAGACAGCCCAGCGTTGCGGCATAAAAACTGTGTGCGCTGGGAAATGAGGCACCATAGCTATTGACCAGATGATACATTTCTGGCGGGCGCTCTCTTGCAATCAGATACTTGAGTATCCAGGCAGTGGCAAAACTCCCCATCAGTCCAATGCTGACCAGCACGATATTTGCATATTCCTTCTGCCTGGCCAGATACAGACACCAAAGACTGGATAAAAATAATACAAATGGCATGCCACCAACGACAGATAACCCCGTCATTAGTGAATTCAACATCTCGTTACGGTGCTGGCTGAACCAGTCTACAATTGCCGAATCAAGGGCAGTGAGCGCTGGAACATAAAGCATTAACACGCTGAAAAAACACAACAAACCACCGAGATAAAGCAAAAAATTAGGCATGCCGAAATCCTGGTTAGTTTAGCTGATCCGAGCGCAGTCCGGTAATGGATTAAAGTGTACTCGCCAGTACACTTCATTTCAAGCCTGTATAAATTATGCTAATTTCTTTTTCAATTCTTTTTAACACATGACAAAATAAATTAACAAATTCCTTAATGATGACCCTTGGCCGGGCCAGATTGTTCTTCAACTTCAACAGGTTGCTTCGGTGGCCAGAAAAAGTCACTGGGCCGGGTCAGGAAATGGGTCATGACCAGTTTGGCCAATGGCTTCCACTGTTCAAAACGTACCCGACGTGCGCGCAGGGCCACAATAATGGTGAGGGTAAAGCTGACAAATAAGTTGGTCAGGCCAATTAACAGTACACCCAGGAAAGACACAATAATCAGGCCAATTTCCGGACTACCGTTGACGTTCATCAAACCCTGAATAAAGTTGGCCGAGGCAAAGGCAATATGCCGGATATCTAAAGGCAGACCCAGAATATAACCAATTGTGCCCATACTGCCGAGCATAACCCCGAACAGGAAATTACCGGCCAGTGCGCCCAAGTTCCGTTCAATATAGGCGGCAAAACGGTCCAGCCGTTCCTGACTCATCCATTTTTTCAGTTTGGCATGCGCCTGTAGCCGTGGTCCGACTTTGCGATACACCGCCATATTATCGAAGTAACCAGCAATCAGGCCCGATAAAAACAGACACACACCGGCAATGGCTGCGTGTGGAATTGCCAGAGAGGTAAACGGATTCAGGTCATGCAGCATTTTGCTGGCTTTGGCATGGTTCATTAAAGGCTCATGCAACGCCGCATCCCACATAAAGGCAATTAGGGCGGCCACCGGAATGGCAATTGAGATATTGCCCAGAATGGCAATAAACTGGGTCCGGATAATATTGATAATCAGCGCGGCCAGCTCGGCAATTTGCGCCATTTTCGAGCCTTTGCGATGCTGTACGGTCGAAGCCAGTGCGGCAGCGGTCATCGCCGGCTGTTTGGTGGCCACAGTAAAGTGCAGCACATGAATCAGCATAAAGCCCAGCGAGTAGTTCATGCTGTTAATAAAGGCCTGCATCAGCGGCGCCAAGGTTAAACGTGCCGCCAGCACCTTAAGGGTGGCCATGGTGGCAATAATCACCCCGGCCCCGGCAGCCGATTTATACATTTCCAGAAAGCCGGCCTTGTCGGTACTTACATAATGTTCACCGGTTTTGCTTGCATTTTCAGTCACCTGCAAGGCCATCAATTCACTGTTGGTAGCCAGCAGGGAGCGGACACTGCGTTCGCTATACAGCGCGGTGGTAATATCGACCAGTAGCTCGCCCATGGCGCTATAACGCACATCATCTTCTTCAACAATCAGGTTTAGCAGCAGTTCAATCCGGTCCAGACACTGTTCCAGTAAGGACAGCAAATAGGTCAGGCTGACACTGACCCCAATCCGTTTGGTGGCCCGGCGAATTTTATGGCTGACGTTACGGCACTGGTCAATCATCACCAGCGCCTGTGAGGCATCCGGTGGAATTACCGCTTCAAATTTGTCGGCACTTTGATGCAGGTTTTTATACTGCACAATGAAATCGTTGATTTCACGGTTCTGCACTAAAAATGGTGATTCGTATTCGGTCAGTTCCGGATGAGCATTAATAAATTCCGGATATAAACCAATTCCGCTGACCCGATAGGACAGCACGGTAATGGCTTTAATGATTTCCTGACGAATCAGTTTTTTATCATCCTGATTACGATGGCCCTGATTCAGCAGGCGAAACAGCTGCTGCCACTGCTGATCTTCAATATCATCCAGCCAGTATTTATCGCTGCGCTGATGGAAAATGCGGCGCAGCAAGTCTTGCAGCTGGCTCTGATCATTAATCAGCGGTAAAAAATGCGCCCCTAGGCGCTGAAACAGCTGGCTCCAGAAACCATCTAAAGACAGGATGCCGGTATCGGCATACAGGCTGGTCTGTTTGTACTGGCTGATTAAGCAGAGCACAAAACTTTGTAAGGTATTGGCGGCATTGGGCGTAATCAGCAGGGCATGTAAAAAGGCCTGAAACTTTTCTTGTATTTCTTCGCTATTTTCGGTGTTGGCTGGTCGAATACGGTTGACCAGCTCAATGAGCAGTTGCTCGTCAAGATCAGCGGGCGTGGTTTCCAGCTGATCCTGCATGTTCAGGAATAGGTCATAAAATTTTATATGCATAGGCAAGGATGAAGCTATTTATTGAATTCGGTGCAGGGCCAGCTTGGCCAGATTGACCAAGGCCTGACGATAGATTGTATCTGGCAAGGCATTTAAGGCCGCAATTGCGGCTTCGGTTTCTTCCGTGGCACGCTGCTGGCAATAATCCAGTGCACCAGAGGTCTGTACAATCTCGATAACCTGCGCCAATTCGGAGGTTCCACCCGTAGCAATACTGCGGCGGATAATTTCATGTTGCGCACCTGTGGTATTTTTCAGGGCGGCAATTAAAGGCAAGGTCGGTTTACCTTCCATCAGGTCATCGCCGATATTTTTACCCAGGGTTTCGGCATCTGAGGTGTAATCCAGAATATCGTCAATGATCTGGAAGGCATTACCAAAATGGCCGGCAAAGACACGTAACGGTTCACGGTATTCCGGCTTGCCGGTTAAAATGGCGGCACCTTCGGTGGCCAGTTCAAACAGGCGCGAGGTTTTGCCGTGAATAATATCTAAATACGTCTGTTCGGTGGTGTCCGGCTGATGCTGCGATTGCAATTGCAATACTTCACCTTCGGCAATTTCACAGGTACCGGTCGAGAAATCTTTTAGCAAGGTCATGTTGTTTAAATCGACCAGCAGGTCAAAGGCACGTGAAATCAGGAAGTCACCGACCAATACGGCGGTCTGGTTATTCCAGGTGGCATTGGCGGTTGGACGACCACGACGCAAGCCGGATTCATCGACCACATCATCATGCACCAGGGTTGCGGTATGCAGCATTTCAATAATCGCCGCCAGTCTGCGCGCCTGTTCCAGATCTTCTGCGCCGCAGGCTTTGGCCGCCAGTAAGCACATAATCGGACGCATACGTTTGCCGCCGGCTTCCACCACATGCTTGCTGACCGCCATAACCAGTGCGACTTTTGAGGTAATGCCTTCATTAATAAACTGATCCATCGCGGCAAAATCGGAAGCAACAGGCGCGAGAATATCTTGCTTAAAGTCGATGGTCATGTGAAGGAGAACCTCAATTGTGTCAAGTAACAACGATATAGTGTAACAATGAAAAACGTCTGGACAGGAAATCTGCAATCTGCGGTGCGGCCATTGTGGTTGTCGTTATGAAGTACGAAGCAATGGTCTGCTTTCCTGTTCGTGCTGGCGCTGATGGCCTCCCGGTGACAGGCAGCGGTGATAGCATCAGCATGCTGGCGTTTTCGATTCTAACAAGCAATTTGATTAGATCAATGAAAAATGTAGGGTTTTGACCATTTTTGTTGCTTTTCGTTGCATGTTTATAAAATAAACAGCCGGCTGATGCAATATTTTGGCTAAATCTCTTGTTGTTTGCAGCGTTATCCCTTAAAATCTCTGCCCTTGTATAACCCCAGTGGCGTTCGTTTTAAGATCGGTATATCCCTTTACCGGCACGACGACACGGGCATGTTTGGAGTACATTATGTACGCAGTAATCCAAAGCGGTGGTAAACAGCACCGTGTAGTTGAGGGTGAAACCCTTAAAGTTGAATTATTGAAAGCTGAAACTGGCGCAACTATTACGTTTGATGACGTATTAATGCTTGTAAACGGTGATAGCATTCAAATCGGTGCTCCAGTTGTAGCTGGCGCTAAAGTAACTGCAGAAGTGGTTGGCCATGGCCGTCACGACAAAATCCGCATCATCAAAATGCGTCGTCGTAAGCACTACCGTAAGCAACAAGGTCACCGTCAATGGTTCACCGAGTTGAAAATTACTGGTATTTCAGGCTAATCACTAGGAGTAATGAGACATGGCATCTAAAAAAGCCGGTGGTTCTACTAAGAACGGTCGTGATTCGAATCCTAAGATGTTAGGTGTTAAAGTTTACGGTGGTCAAACTGTAACTGCAGGTAACATCATCGTTCGTCAACGTGGTACAGAATTCCACGCTGGTGCAAATGTAGGTATGGGCCGTGACCATACTTTATTTGCTACTGCTGACGGCGTAGTAAAATTCGAAGTGAAAGGTCAATTTGGCCGTCGCTACGTATCTGTTGAATAAGATTCAATAGAACAAAAACCCACAGTTTTCTGTGGGTTTTTTTATGCATGTCGCATCGGGAAAGAGAGCAACCCTGATCTTCATGATGATGGATAAAAAAGAACATTTGATATTAATAAACATACAAAACTTCTTATTTTCTCTAAATTTAGGCACTTTATTTGGTTTAAGATGAGTCCATGAATACATTGCGATATGCAACAATAAAAGGTGAATCTATGAAAATGCTTCGTCAAACCATGTGTGCTATGGCATTGGGTGCTGCAACGCTGGCACCAGTGATGAGTACGACTGTGTATGCTGCGCCTGTGGCAGCATCGGAGCAGCAAGCCACTGCCAATCTGGTCAAACAATTGAGTCATATTAAAAGTATGACCGCTAACTTTGAGCAGACCACCAAAACCAGCGGCAAAGCGCCTAAAAACAAGGGCCTGACTGCCCAGCATATGAATCAGGAATTTAAAGGCGTAATGAAAGTGGCGCGCCCGGGTAAATTCTATTGGGAAACCACCAGTCCGGCCAAACAGACCATTGTGACCTCAGGGAAAACCGTCTGGATTTATGACCCGGACTTGCAGCAGGCCGTGCGTCAAAACCTGGATGAGCAGGTTGCCAATACACCAGCACTGTTATTGTCGGGCAATACCAACCAGATTATGCAGTCATACCGGGTGACCCAGCCGAACAAAGGCAAAACCTATTACACCCTGTATCCAAAAAGTGATGAAGGGGCTTTCCAGAGTCTGACCATCAGTTTCGGTGCCAACAAAGCACCAAGCCTGATGATTCTGGAAGATTCTTTAGGTCAAACCACCTATGTACGTTTTAACAATGTGAAGGTGAACCCGAACATTGCCAACTCGACCTTTAATTTCACCCCGCCAAAAGGCACAGATATTATTGATCAATAAGGGATGATGATCATTTCCTAAAAAAGATTTTATCTGTGAAAGCAAAAATATAGAGGAGCCATTTTAATGGCTCCTTTATTTTTAGGTGAATAATCGTCCAATGGTAGGATTGAACGGAAAGTCAATTGAGCGACTTAGGTCATGCGGACATGCACGAAATGGCAATAAAAATTGCCCTCCCTGAAAATGGTTAAAAATTAACCAAAAATAAGGGTTAACCAGAATCACGGCTGATCTGTCTGCTTTTGCCCTGTGAAAGAATCCACAATTTCTGTGGATAAATCTTGGGATAATTTATTTTTCCCGTTGAATGGGCCGCAGATGCACGATTAGGGTGCAGTCAGGATTTGATTTTATTTTAAAATTATCATTATGAATTTTAATGGAATATTATAAATTTTGGTATGTACCGCTGCGGATGGTTTTTGGTTGATTTTTCATTTTTTATTGCAGGTTACAGAACTGCTCTAGGATCGAACAGCAGGAGTTTTATATAGTGGTAAATAGCTAAATTGAGCGTATACAACGCCTTTGCGGGGTGAAAACTGCTGAAAATTGCAGCATGAACATAGGGGAAATGCAATGCAACATCTGAAATCAAATCTGCTCACCACGACCATCGCACTGACCACGGCATTAATGTTAAGCGCCTGTCAGCCGAAGCAGGATGCCGCACCTCAGGTGGAGGCCGAGCAAAGTCAGACTCAGGCAGCTGCCATTCCCGTGATTCAGGCCAAAGTGGTGCCGGTGGAATTGAAACAGCAGCAGCGCTGTGATGAAGAGGGCTGTACCGAATACGATATTCAGACGGTCAATACCAATGTGCCGTGGATCAATGCGTATTTTATGCAGCGGATTAAAAAGGCTGACCCGATTGCATTTAGTGAAGATGCCGCTTCTACTGCGTCAGCATCGTCAGCATCGTCAGCATCGTCAGCATCGTCAGCATCGTCAGCATCGTCAGCATCGTCAGCATCGTCAGCATCGTCAGCATCAGAGGCCAATAGCACAGAGGAGCCTAACCGTCTTAGCCTGAGTTCTACCTATGTACGTTATATTGGCCAGCATGGCCGTCTGGCTACCTTTAGCATGCAAAGCTATAGTTATCCGGCCGGGGCGGCGCATGGTATGCATCATCAGGAATTTGTGACCTTTGATTTAAACAGCAAGAAACGTCTGGCCTTGCAGGATATTCTACTGCCGAATAGTGAAGCCAAACTAGTACAAGAACTGTTTAACCATAATTACAACTGGCTGAATGAGCACGACATCCAGCGTGACAAACTGCGACTGAGTGACAATTTTTATTATGGCGCCAATGGGCTGGTGTTTGTCTATCCATTGTATGAGCTGGCTTCCTATGCAGAAGGCATGCCGGAACTGGAGCTGCCGTATTATGCGGTGGACAAACTGATTAAACCTGAATATCTGCCAAGTTTGCCGAAGTATCCGGCCCAGTAAATTGTGAAAAAACTGCGCCAGATTGCTGTAATAAGCCCCAGCCGTGAAGCGGATTACTGTATTTTTTAACCCGAAGCGCTTACACTATAGCCAGTTTTTTTCTTTACAAAAGATTGGCTATGATCGACCCGAAATTACTCAGAAATAATATTGAGGCTGTAAATTTAGCCTTGGCAAAACGTGGTGTGCAACTCAATGTAGAAGAATGGGCATCATTGGAAGCTCGCCGTAAAGAAATCCAGTCCAAAACGGAAGCTCTACAGGCCGAGCGTAATGCCGGTGCCAAACAGGTCGGTCAGATTAAAAAAGCCGGTGGTGATGCTTCAGAAATCATGGCACGTATGTCAGCCATTGGTGATGAAATTAAAGCAGCCGAAGTGGCTTTAAATGAATTACAGGCGGAAATTGAAACCAAATCACTGACTATTCCTAACCTGCCACATGAATCTGTGCCGGAAGGTAAAGATGAAGCCGATAACGTGGAAATCCTGACCTGGGGTACACCACGCGAATTTGATTTTGAAATCAAAGATCATACCGACTTAGGCGAATGGATGGGTGGTCTAGAATTTGAAACCGCGACCAAGCTGACCGGTTCTCGCTTTAGCGTTTTAAAAGGGCCATTGGCGCGTCTGCAACGTGCTTTAACCCAGTTTATGCTGGATACGCATACCCTGAAAAATGGCTATACCGAAGCCTATGTACCGTACCTGGTCAATGCCGATTCTTTACGTGGTACCGGTCAATTACCAAAATTTGAAGAAGACCTGTTTAAGCTGCAGGGCGAAAAAGAGTTCTATTTAATTCCAACCGCGGAAGTGCCAGTCACCAACTTTGTCCGTGACGAAATTATTGATGCCGACCGTTTACCGCTGAAATATGCTGCGCATACCCCATGTTTCCGCAGTGAAGCCGGTTCTTATGGCCGTGATACGCGTGGTTTAATCCGTCAGCACCAGTTCGATAAAGTAGAAATGGTGCAAATCGTTAAACCTGAAGATTCTATGCAGGCACTGGAAGAGTTGACCGGTCATGCAGAAGGCATTTTGCAGGCGCTGGGCTTGCCGTACCGTAAAATCATCCTGTGTGGTGGTGATATGGGCTTTGGTGCGACCAAAACCTATGACCTGGAAGTGTGGGTGCCAAGTCAAAATACCTATCGTGAAATTTCTTCGTGTTCTAACATGGGTGATTTCCAGGCGCGTCGTATGAAAGCGCGTTATCGTGCCGACCAGAAGAAAACTGAATTTGTCCATACCTTGAATGGTTCAGGTCTGGCGGTTGGACGCACCTTATTGGCCGTGATGGAGAACTATCAGCGCGCGGATGGCTCAATTGAAGTGCCTGAAGTGTTACGTCCGTACATGGGTGGTGCAGAATATATCGACTAAATTCAGGTCGATGTACGGGATGCACCAATTTGTGCACAAAATTTGCTTAAGACAATCAGAACTAAATTACTGAGGTAGTGTGTGGATATTTTTCCAATCTCGTTAAAGTTGCAACAGCAACGCTGTCTGATTGTCGGTGGCGGACATATTGCCTACCGTAAAGCCGGTTTACTGCAAAAAGCAGGCGCTATTATTGATGTGGTGGCGCCGGCCATTGATGCCGCTTTACTGGAACTGGTCCAGCAGAGCCAGGGGCACTATGAGGCTGCTGCCTTCAATACTGAAATTCCGCTGCGCCAGTATCGTTTGGTGATTGCCGCCACCGATGATGCAGCAATCAACCGTCAGGTGTTTGAGGCTTGTGAAGCTGAAAATGTGCTGGTCAATAGTGTCGATGATCCGCCACATTGCCGCTTTATGGTGCCGGCCATTGTCGACCGTTCGCCTTTGCTGATTTCAGTGGCCACGAATGGTGCATCGCCGGTGTTGTCGCGCCAGATTCGCACCCAATTGGAAACCAGCATTCCGCATGGCATGGGCAAACTGGCGAGTTTTTCCGGTCAATGGCGTGCTGCGGTTAAGGCCAAAATCCAGAATCCGGATGAACGCCGGATTTTCTGGGAAAACCTGTATGCCAGTCCGCTTAAAGAGCAGGTCTTTAATGACAATCTGCAAGAAGCCAATCGTTTGATTGAGCAGGCCTTGCAGGAATGGACCACGCCAAAAGGCGAAGTGTATCTGGTCGGTGCCGGTCCGGGTGATCCGGAGCTATTGACCTTAAAAGCACTGCGCTTGATGCAGCAGGCCGATGTGGTGATTTATGATCGTCTGGTGTCCGATCCGATTATGGAATTGTGCCGCCGTGATGCTGAAAAAATTTATGTTGGGAAAGCACGTTCCAACCATGCTGTGCCACAAGAGGGCATTAATGCCTTGCTAGTCAAGTATGCGCAGGAAGGTAAACGTGTTTGTCGTTTAAAAGGCGGTGATCCGTTTATTTTTGGCCGTGGCGGTGAAGAAATTGAAGAGCTGTTTGCTGCAGGCGTGGCTTTTCAGGTGGTGCCGGGCATTACCGCAGCATCGGGCTGTTCAGCTTATGCCGGTATTCCTTTAACCCATCGCAACTATGCGCAAAGCGTACGTTTCCTGACCGGGCATTTAAAAGAAGGTTCACCGGAACTGCCGTGGAGCGAGCTGGTCTATGAAAACCAGACTCTGGTGCTGTATATGGGACTGGTGGGACTGGAAAAAATCTGCCAGAAACTGATTGCCCATGGCCAGCGTCCGGATATGCCAGTGGCCTTGGTGTCTAAAGGCACCACACCGGAGCAGAAAGTGGTGGTCGGGACTTTGGCGGATATTGCATCTAAAGTTACTGAACATCAAATTCAGGCACCCACTCTGACCATTATTGGTGAAGTGGTGAAGCTGCGCGAACAACTGCAATGGCATGAGCGAGGATAAAGCAACACAACGTGTTGCCCGAGCGCAAGACGAAGGCTATGCCTAAGTAAAGAGGATAAAGCAACGCACTGCGTTGCCCGAGCGCAAGGCGAAGGCTGCGCCTGAGTAAAGCGGTGGCCATGATGAATCATAGTAGCCGGAGATGCAAAAGGGCAATACCGCGTAGCGCTTTAGCCTTGACAGCGTCTCCTGTTCAATCAATCAAGTTTAAACTGCCTAAATCAACCAGATAGTGAGTAAAAAGTGATCCACGTTGTGTTATATGAGCCTGAAATTCCTGCCAATACCGGTAATATTATCCGGCTTTGTGCCAATACCGGTGCTCAGTTACATCTGGTCAAGCCCCTGGGTTTTGAGCTGGATGATAAAAAGCTGAAACGTGCCGGTCTGGATTACCACGAATGGGCACGGATGCAACTGTGGGATTCAATTGAAGACTGTCTGGCCAATTTGGCCAGCAAAGGCATAGGCGTGGATGCGGTGTATCCATTAACCACCAAGGGTACAGAAACCCCGCATACTTCGGATTTAAACCGTCCTGTGGCCTTGTTGATGGGACCAGAAACCCGCGGTTTGCCTGAGCATGTGCGTTTGATGTTCCCACAAGAGCACTGGATTCGTTTGCCGATGGCAGAAAATTCTCGTAGTCTGAACCTGTCAAATGCCACAGCGGTCATTGTCTATGAAGCCTGGCGTCAGCAGGGTTTTCAGCCTTTAAGCTAGGGCAGATCATCGCGAAGAATAAAAAAACCAAGATCACTGATCTTGGTTTTTTATCGCTATTTATTTTTTCAGTGAGCAGGATCAAGCCGTCAAAACTTGACCTGAAATGTGGAAACAAAAAAGGTGCCGAAGCACCTTTTTGAATGACTTAAACTTAGAGTTTATCGTCAAATTCATTGTGTTGTGGCGCAGGGTGTTTAAAGCCTTTGGTTTTATAACCCAGGTATAAAATACCGGCCATTGCCCACCATAAACCATATTTCAATGATGTTTCATCAACTTCAAGCCACAGTGCAAACACCGCGATAAAACCACAAAGCGGCACCACCACAAAGTTCAGAATGTCTTTAACATTGCGGGTACGGCCATCACGTAGCGCATAGCGTGAAATGACTGACAGGTTAACGAAACTGAATGCAGTCAGGGCACCAAAGCTGATCAGGGAAATCACGAAATCCAGATCCATAAAGCCCGCAGTTAAGGCCACCGCACCCACAATCAGAATGTTATAAGACGGTGTGAAGTTACGAGGGCTGATATGACCAAAGATTTTCTTGTTAATCACGCCATCACGGCCCATCACGTACATTAAGCGGGATACACCAGCATGTGCAGAAATACCCGAAGCCATCACCGTTACAATTGCAAAGGTCAGTACATAGGACTGGAACAGTGAACCACCCACCAGCATCAGAATTTCTGGCTGAGTTTCAGCAATATTTTTGAAGTAGCTGCCCGGTTCATTCGGGAAGTAAATCTGCATGAAGTAGGTGCTGACAATAAAGATGATCCCGGCAATTAACGCAGTCAGGAAAATCGCTTTTGGCAGGGTCTTTTCGGTATCTTTGGTTTCTTCTGCCAGCGAGCTTAAGGAGTCAAAACCGGTGAAGGAGAAACACAGTAAGGTAGCACCGGTAATCAGCGCACCGACTGAGGTCAGCTCATTCCAGAACGGTTCCAGGCTCCAGAGCTGATAACGCTGTTCGGCACTAATCGGGCCATCGGCATTAAAACCGGCCTGCAGTTTGGTAAATACCATCCAGGTAAAGATCGCGATGACCAGAAGCTGGATAAATACAATCAGACTGTTGAAGTTGGCGACAAAACGCGCACCACGCAGGTTGATGCCGGTCATAAACGCGGTCAGTACAATGACCCAGACCCAATGATTAACATCCGGGAACAGCGCTTCCAGATAAATCACGGCCAGAATAATATTCACCATTGGCGACAGCAGGTAGTCGAGCCAGGATGACCAGCCCACCATAAAGCCAACATTGGGGTGAATGGATTTCTGCGCATAAGTATAGGCAGAACCCGAAGATGGGTAGCGGCGAATCATGTGACCATAGCTTAACGAGGTCAGCAAGATTGCAACCAAGGCAAAAATATACGAGGTGGGTACATGAAAATGACTTTCTTCCGATACTAAACCGAAAGTGTCAAATAAGGTCATTGGCTGAATATATGCTAAACCAATAATAATGATGTGCCAGAGCCCTAGCGTTTTTTGCAGTTTAGCTGCCGATTGAGTCCCAGAGATATTTGTCAACGGCGTTATCCTCTTAATCGTTGATCAAGGATCAGTCATGTTCCTAAGGATCGTTTGAGACGAACGATCCCCCCTATCAATAAAACAAAAGTCCGCCAATCTACTCCAAAATGGTTGCTTTTGTCAGTAACTTTTTCAGAAATTTTTAGCAGAAAATATGCCAATCATCTGAATAAATAAGAACTTTTTCTTGGGTATAGTAAAAGCCTGATGCTTAAAAAAACATCAGGCTTCTAGAAATTTTGGCTATATTCGCCTATTTGCTGGAAATTACCAAGCCTTTTTTAAGATAGATTTCAAATCTTCCAGACTGGCTTCTTTCGGGTTGTAAATGATCGAGCCATCGTTTAGGGCTTTTTCGGCCACTTCATCCAGCTGTGCTTCTGTAACCTTGCCGGTTTCACTCAAGGTGCGTGGCAATTTGGTCATGGCATACAGACGGTCGCGCATGGTCAGCAGGGTAGCAATGGCTTTATCGGCACGCAGATGCGCCGGAGTCTGGGCATAAATATCCGGGCCGGCCAATGGCAGCAGCAGTTCGGCAATTTTGTCGCCATTGACATCTTTGTTGTATTCCAGCACATAGGGTAAGAACAGGTTCATGCACAGTCCATGCGGCAGATGAGCCACTGCACCTAAGGCATGCCCGAGGGAATGTACCAGACCCACCATCGAATTGGAGAAGGCAATACCAGCCATGGTCGAGGCCTGCGCCAGTTCCAGACGGCCATAGGCATCGCTTGGATTATCCAGCACTTTAAACAGGTTATTGCTGATTTTCTTGATCGCGGCGGTGGCATAGGCATCCGAAATCGGATTCGAGGCCATGCAGCTATAAGCTTCAACCGCATGGGTCATGGCATCCATAGCTGTCATTGCCGTTAAATGCGGTGGCAGGGTCTGGGTCATGCGCGGGTCCAGAATCGCGGCATGTGGCATCAGGTAATAAGAAGCGAATGGCATTTTGACATTCTTTTCAGTATCTGACACCACGGCGACCATGGTGACTTCTGAACCGGTGCCTGAGGTGGTCGGAATCACGAAGAAGGGCTTTAACGGTTTTGGCAGGTTGTGCGCACCGGAATATTTCAGCAGGTCATCGCCGCCTTCCGTCACCAGAATGTTTGTAGCTTTGGAGGTGTCAATCACCGAACCACCACCCACTGCAATAATGGCATCACAGTTGTGGTCACGATACAGCTGCGCGGCTTTACGTACCGTGTCCAGACTTGAATCCTGCGGCACATCATCAAAAATATAGCCAATTTCAGCATCGGTTGATTCAAAAGCCGCTTCAACCGGGGCCAGCAGGTTGTTACCACGTACCCCTTTATCGGTAATGATCAGCGGGCGTTTCGCGCCTAAAGTCACCAATTCAAACGGAATGTGTTCCAGTGCGGCATTGCCGGCAATGACTTTGACTGGACAAAAAAATTCGTAATAAGGCTTCGCCATGTTATGCACTCCGTTGGAAATAGGACTGAGCCACTTTCAGGTAAATATGGGCAGCTCCGCTGAGTTTTTCTTTTAAGCTAAGTTCGGATGGGTATTGTTTGACAGCCAGCTCTGCCAGCAGTTTAGGTAAAATCAGGGCTTCCATTTTGTTCAGGCAACGCACCAGACGAATGGCATAAGACAGGTCACCATCGGCAATCATGCGGTCATGAGCAAAGGCCTGTGCCGTACTTTCCTGAAACGAGAACACCAAAAAGGCATGGGTCAGATGCTTGAAGGTAATGACCAGATCGGGTTTGCCATCCAGTTCAGGCAGCAGTTCGAGCTGATGATCTTCAGTCACCCGGGCAATGAACGCAGGTCCATTGGGAAACACTTTCATGGACAGGATAAAATTTGCGGGAAACTTTGCAACTTCCTGTTTTATTTCTTGATCGACCTGGCTTGCCATCACCAGACCTCTGCCAATCACATCCATCATGAGTTTGACATAGGCCTGTTGCAAAGCGGGCTTCACGGTTTTGCTTGAAATCACTCGCTGAGTCCCTTTGTTAACATCTATTATTGGGTTTAGAGTAAATACTCTAATTTATTTCTTATTCAAAAGTAAAGTCATTTAGGCTTGAATGGTTTGAACCTCACTAAAGTAACCACTGTGCTCTAAAGTTTCAATGATATCTCGGCATAAAGTTTCAAACGATGGATAGTCTGGGACTAAATCCTGAATGCGCACCATTTCCAGACCGGCATACCCACAGGGGTTAATGGTTTGAAAACCGCTTAAATCGCAGTCAATATTCAGCGCTAGTCCATGGTAACTACGGCCTTTGCGGATTTTAAAGCCCAATGAGCCAATTTTACGCTCCGCGACATAGACACCCGGCGCATCTGCTTTGGCATAAGCTTCAATACCATATTTTTTGAGCAGCGCAATCATCAGGTTTTCGGCATACGATACCAGCGTGCGGACATTCCAGCCCAAACGGTTCAGGTCAAACAGGAAATACGCCACCAGCTGGCCCGGACCATGCCAGGTCACCTGTCCTCCGCGGTCGGTTTGTACCACCGGAATATGGCTGGGAATCAGAATATGTTCTGCCTTGCCGGCCTGACCTTGGGTCAGCACCTCATGATGCTGCAAAATCCAGAGCTCATCGGGGGTATTGGCATCACGCTGTTCAGTCAACTGCTTCATCTCTAAAAAGCGGTCTTGATACGGTGTTAATTGCGAATACTGACGGATAATGAGGGTCGGTTTTTGAAGCGCATCGGTCACAGGCTGCGTCCTTAAAAATGAAATCTGCTGATGTGAATTATAATGATTCAGAATAGGAATAGGAGTGTGCCTGCTTTAAATTACTGCGCTTGCACGGCACGCCATAAAAAAACACGCATGAAGCGTGTTTTTTTGAAACTTAAAGCGCGGTTTTAATCAGCGGGCAGGCAGCTAAATCGGCATAGACCGCATGCACCTGTTCCAGCTCCTCGAAACGCAGCTGTGCGGTAATCGAGTGGTATTTACCGGTACGCGACGGGGTCACGGTCATTTTGTCGCCATCAAAGTCCGGGAAGTGTTTCACGAAAATATCGTTCACCGCTTGACGCAGCTCTGCACCGGCCAGACCAATCAGTTTAATCGGGTAATCCATCGGAAAAACCCAAAGATGCTCTTGTAATTCACGAGAGGGAGTGTGGTCAATCATAATTACCTCAAAAGATTGAAAAACGCCTGCAAGGCGCAGGCGTTTTGGCATTGCTACTTAAATGGGGATGGATTGATCCCAATTCAAGCCGCTGCTGACTTAGTCGTTTTCCAGGAATGAACGCAGGTGTTCAGAGCGGGAAGGGTGACGTAATTTACGTAAGGCTTTGGCTTCAATCTGACGGATCCGTTCACGGGTCACATCAAACTGCTTACCGACTTCTTCCAGAGTATGATCGGTTGGCATATCAATACCAAAACGCATTTTCAGGACTTTGGCTTCACGTTCAGTCAGGTTTTCCAGCACTTCACGTGTCGCTTCTTTTAAGCCTTCTGAAGTTGCAGCATCGACCGGAGAGGTGATGTTGCTGTCTTCAATGAAGTCACCCAAATGCGAATCTTCATCATCACCAATTGGCGTTTCCATGGAAATCGGTTCTTTGGCAATTTTCAGGACTTTACGTACCTTCACTTCGTCCATTTCCAGACGCTCACCGAGTTCTTCCGGTGTCGGTTCGCGGCCCATTTCCTGCAGCAACTGACGAGAAACACGGTTAATCTTGTTAATGGTTTCAATCATGTGTACCGGAATACGGATGGTACGTGCCTGATCGGCAATCGAACGGGTGATCGCCTGACGAATCCACCAAGTCGCATAAGTCGAGAACTTGTAACCACGACGGTATTCAAACTTGTCTACTGCTTTCATCAGACCGATGTTACCTTCCTGAATCAGATCCAGGAACTGCAAGCCGCGGTTGGTGTATTTCTTGGCAATCGAGATCACCAGACGCAAGTTGGCTTCGACCATTTCTTTCTTGGCGCGACGTGCTTTGGCTTCACCCACCGCCATACGTTTGGCAATGTCTTTAATGTCTTTAACATTCAGACCCAACTCTTTTTCGATGTCGGCAATTTTTTGCTGGAAGGCCAGTACGTCAGGACGCACTTTTTCCAGGTAGCCTTTCATCTCTGCAGGAGCTTTGGCAATCTGTTCGTCTAACCATGCCGGATTAGATTCCTGACCCGGGAAAGTCGTACGGAACTGGGTACGGTCCATACGGCCACGACGTACTGCATAACGCATTACTTCACGTTCTGCTGCACGAATCTGGTCATGCGTGCCACGAATCATTTCTGAAATAATATCAAACAGGCGCGGCGCAAATTTGAACATCATGAACACGCTGGCCAGAGCCTGTAACGCAGCTTCCGCTTCTTTGCTGTTACGGCCATGCTTTGCAATGACGTCTTTGGTGTTTTTCCAGGCTTCAGTCAGCTCGGCAAAACGTACTTTGGCAATTTCAGGGTCCGGACCAGAATCCGCTTCAGAATCATCATCCGATTCTGACTCTTCTTCTTCATCGTCGTCATCAAGTTTGACATCTTTGGTTTTGGTGCTCTTGCTGCTCGATTCTTCTTCATCGTCGAGCACGGCTTCATCTTCCAGCACTTCCGGAATTTCTTCATCGGTTTCAGGATCTAAGTAACCTGAAAGCAGATCGGCCAGGCGGCGTTCGCCATTTTCATAATCTTTGTATTCTTGTAGAACCACTTCAACGGCATTTGGCCAGTACGCAATTGAATGCAGCACATCACGGATGCCTTCTTCAATACGTTTCGCGATACTAATTTCGCCTTCTCGCGTTAACAGCTCAACGGTCCCCATTTCACGCATATACATACGCACAGGGTCCGTGGTACGGCCAGGCTCATTTTCTACAGAAGCCAGTACTGCCGCTGCTTCTTCTTCAGCGACTTCATCTGCAGCTTCTGTGGTGTCTTCGAACATCGCATCATCAGATTCAGGTGCACGTTCATGCACAGGAATGCCCACGTCCTGAAGCATCTGGATGATGTCTTCAATCTGTTCGCTTTCCGTGATTGAGTCTGGGAGATGATCGTTAACCTCGGCATAAGTTAGGTAACCTTGCTCTTTGCCTCGGCTAATCAGAGCCGCTACTTGCGAAGTAGGGGAAGTCATATCGCTCATCTTTGCTTACTCTTCGTTGAATCTGTGGCAGTGAAAAACCGTGCATGATAGCACAATTTGCTGTAAAAGTTTCTGATTTGATCAATCAAGCATGATTTTATAAAAATGTTTGAAAGCAAAACTGAATAGGAATATGGGGCATCTTGCCCGGTTTTCAAGTCTGGCATCCGTTTTGTCCGCGAAATATTCTTGTCATATGCTTTAAACTATACTTATTCAGATAAGGTCTTCATAAATACACAAATTTTAGCGCGAAATACAAGCCAAAAATAGTCGGGAAAAACAAAAAATATAAATAAAACTTGACAACTTTTTCAAAGGCAGATAAATAGCGGCTAAACCCATTCACATTTTTTCATTCTGAGGTAGTTTTAGTGTCTTCAACAGATTTTGAACTAGATGATAACTACGGTGATGATGATGTCAGCTTCGATGAAGCGGCAGGTAAAATCAGTGCGAAAGAATCGTTAGAAAAACGTCGCCTGATTGATGATCTGCTGGCACAGCGTCGACTGGAGCGTGATCTCAAGGATTTTGATTATGACTTCGACGAAGATGATTTTGACGACGAAGATGACTGAAATTTGGGTTCAGTAAAGTCTTCGGAAAATGCTATGCTATACCTTGTATAGACGATTTTTGGATTTAAGATGAGTGCTTTAGATTTAGACCTGTTGAGTGAATATCTAGATGGTGACCAGAACGAATACGGTCTAGATTTTGCTGCCACTCATGGTTTTTTGTGTGCCATTGCAGTCGGCCCGCAATTTGACCAATGGCTGGATGAACTATTTGAAGGCAACCAGAAAAAAGTGCCGGCAGAAATCGTAGCGCAGGTGAAAACCTGGCTCGAATCCATTCGTCAAAACCTGGCCAATGAAGAAGGCATCGAATTTCCATTCGAAATTGAAGAAGCAGATGTAGAATCGAGCTTGGGCGACTGGAGTGTGGGCTTTGTGGATGCCATGTTCCTGAATGAAGAAGCCTGGTTCACGCCAGAATTTGAAGAACAGCTGGTAGATCTGACTTTACCAATCATGGTGTTTAGCGGCATTGATGAAGAAGACCCGCAAATGGAAAGCTTCCGTCGTAATGGTCAGTTAATGGATGAGCTGGCGGAAGAAATTCCGGACAACCTCAATGAACTGTATTTGATGTATCACACCCCAAGCTGATGCAAACCGAATAAATAAAAAACACCTCCTCGGAGGTGTTTTTTTATAGCCGGATTACATTAGCGGGTCATACGGTTCCAGGCATCACGCACCGCATGTTTGGCATCTTCCCAGGCCAAACGGGTATCGCCCTTGGTGGACTCCCATTCGCTGCGTAAATCGGGTTCTACATCTTCAAAGCGTGTACCCGGTTCATAGCGTGAACGCTGGGCATAACCGACCCGGTAGGCGGCCTGATAATCGCGCTCATAGCTTAAGTCCGGATGTGTGTTTTGCAGGCTGGTATAGTAAGGCTGGCTCTGGCTGTGTTCATGCCAGTAAATATCTTCATCACCTTCGGTCGGGTTTTCGGCTTCTGCAGCGGTTTTACCAACCAGACCGCCCACCACGGCACCAATGGTACCTCCGACCACTGCGCCAATCGGGCCGGTGGTGGCCCCGACTGCGGCACCTGTGGCTGCACCACCGACCGCACCGACACTGGTACCCACCGGATGGGTGCCGGTTTCACCGGTTTTCGGGTTGGCATTCAGCTGTTGCTGCTGCTGTTTCGGTAGCTGTTTGACCTGTTCGCGTTTTTGTTCCTGCTGGCGCTGGGTTTCTATTTCTGGATTCGTCATGTCTGCATCCTCTTGGGTCTGATGATGATCTAAGTAAAATGAATCAAAAAATTAAGATCAAGCGGATCTCTTGAGGTTTAACTTAGATCAGACAGCACCCGGCGCGGGCAGGAGAATTGCACCTTTCACGTGAAGATAAATAACTTATGTCGGTTTCTGGTGACGAAAAGCAGGGCTTACTTACATACAGTTAAATTTTCTATGCAGATGCGCTGTCCGGAAGCCACCCATCTGCACAACAGAATTTCTAAAGCATATTTGATTAGTGTTTGAAATTGCTAACTACTGTTTGGCGCAATAAGCGGCATACCAGACATAGGCGGCATAAAATACCGCACCATGGATGGCCACCATACACAGCATCAACACTGCCATGAGGGCCAGTCCCATTTTCTCAGCCGATTGAATAATCTGCTCTGCATAGGGGTTCATCAGCACCATAAAAAAGATAAACAGGCTGCCAATAATGATGGCCACGGCACTGCTGCCCCAAATCAGCTGAATTCTTTCATCTGAGGTCGGTAGGCGTTTTTCACGTTTCACAAAATGTTTGGCATTGATCAGCGCGACTACCACCAGTGTTGGAAAAAGGGTTAATACCCCAAGATTTAAACCATAAACCAGAACCATGGTCAGCAGGACCAGCGCAATGCTGTAGACCGCAGCCAAATGCAGCAAATAGTGTTTCATTGAATCCCCAAGTTTGGCCTATAGGCAGGCCAATGCACATCACGAAGCGCGTTTACGCATATACCTACGGTATAGAATCCAGCCGATAATCGCAATCACAATTGCAATAATGACATAGCCGACCTGGCTAAAAATTTTCTGCATCAGCGCCTGATTTTCGCCAAAATAAAACCCGACCGCAGCCAGAAAAGTGGTCCAGATGATGGTGCCGAGGCTGCTGTAGAACATGAATTTCCAGAAGGGCATCCGGCTCATGCCGGCGGGAATACTAATTAAAGAGCGTACCGCCGGAATCATGCGTCCGGCAAAGACAATGCGATGTCCATACTGCTCGAACCAGTCCAGTGATTTTTTGACATCGGCCGATTTTAGGAACAGGTATTTGCCGTAGCGGTCGACAAAGCGGAAAATCGCATCATGTTCGAATTTATAGCCGACCCAGTACAGCAAGGCCGCGGCCAGTAGCGAACCGAAACAGCCGGCAACCACGACACCAACAAACAGTAATTCACCTTGTGAGGCCGAATAACCAGCAGAAGGCATAATAATTTCGGAAGGAATAGGGGGGAATACGTTGTCCAGAAACATAAGCAGGGCAATACCGAAGTAGCCCAGCTGTTCCATAATGGAAATAATCCATTCGGTCAGGTTCATAAAGTCAAGAAGGCCTAAAAATTAGACCTTCATGCTAAAGAGGATTGGTTTTTCAGTAAAGAGCTGAAACGTAACTAAAAATCTTCCTCAGCGGTATGCGACAGGGTGTGCACATAGACTTTTCGAAGCCCATACGCCACCAGCAGCGGCAAGACAGCGACAATCAGGTAACCACTCCAGATATTGGAAAGGTGATAGGCAATAAACATTGCCAGAATCGCGCCGAGCACGGTGCCAAACCCCACAATAAACAAGTGTGAACGCTGTTCAAGCTGCTGTTTCAGGTGGTGCAATTGCAGATCTTGCTGCTGATGCGCTCGTTGCAGTAAGGCAGTACGGAATTGGTGTTTATAGCGTGTTGTTATCGTTCTTTGCATAAGTCAATCCTTGTCCATGGGTGAGAATCTGTACGTCAAAATAAAACTGCATTGTTTTTGTTGTGATTTGGAGTTTAGCCTAAGCATGACTGGCTTCTGTTAGTACCAGAGGGTGCTTTGGTATTGAATTGATTCTGGTATGTGAATAGACGTAAAAAAAGCCCTATAAATAGGGCTTTTTGTAAAATTATTTGTACTGGTTTACATTATTACAGACGTTTGCGTTTTGCCGCTGCAATCTGAGATTGACGCATACGGAAGCCGGCTTTCTGTTTTTCTGTGGTTTTATCAATACAGTATTTACAAGATACGCCGTGTTCATAGCTTGGTTCTGCCACTTCTTCTGGTAGTAAAGGCCAGCCGCAGGCATGACACTTGGTATTTTGACCTTCTTCCACACCATGCGTAACCGCAGTACGACCATCAAATACGAAACATTCACCTTCCCACAGGCTTTCTTCTGCCGGGGTTTCTTCGAGGTATTTCAAAATACCGCCTTTCAGATGATAAACTTCCTGGAAGCCTTCTTGTAACAATAACGAAGTGGATTTTTCACAGCGAATCCCACCAGTACAGAACATGGCAATTTTCTTGTCTTTGTGCTGTTCCAGTTCTTTTTTCACATAGTCTGGAAATTCACGGAAGGTTTCAGTTTGTGGATCAATCGCGCCTTTAAAAGTCCCGGCTTTATATTCATAGTCATTGCGGGTATCAATTAAAATCACGTCATCACGTGCAATTAGTTCATTCCATTCTTTCGGGTCCAGATAATGGCCGACCAGATCACGTGGTTTGACCTCTACACCCAAAGTCACAATTTCTTTTTTCAGCTTGATTTTCATTTTGCGGAAAGGCTTGTCGGCGCTGTGCGACTCTTTATATTCCATCGCGCTAAAGCCTTCGTTTAAAAGAAACTGATGCACCTGATCAATGGCTTCGCGGTCGCCCGCCACCGTACCATTAATTCCTTCACCCGCCACAATGAGAGTACCACACAGGTTGATGCTGTTTACCAAGTCTAAAAGACGTTGTTGTAGATCTGCAGGATCTTGAACTTCTTTGAATTGATAAAGTGCGGCAACAACCCAACCAGAGGTCGCTTGCTGTTCTACAGGTGCAAGCTGTTCTACAGTAGCGTTCATGGAGTACTCCAATGTGATATAAAAAATTTGAGGGGCATATTTTAGCGTGAAAGTGCCCAGATAGCGAGAAATCCAGAACAGAAATATGGTTTTAAATCTGCGATAGAGTCGGCTATGATGCCTATCCTCGCCTATGATTTTACCAAAAGTAATACGGCCGCATTCAGGCCGGCATTACTGCGCTTTTCTGGAGTATATTTTGAGTACGGATCGTCGAATCGCCTCTTTGACCCCGTGTGCAGGCCGCTGCTCTACGGTATTTGGTGATTCAGTGTGTCGTGGTTGTCGTCGTTTTAATCATGAAGTGATACGCTGGAATGGCTATACCCCCGAACAGCAAACGGCTGTCTGGCAGCGTCTGGATGCCCAGCTGGACCAGATTCTGGTACCAATGTTGCCATTTGCCCGCTTGCCGCAGGTAGAGCATTTTGTCCTGTCAAAGCGGGTGCGTTTACGTCCCGATGCCAGCGCAGGCCGCAAGTTATATCATGCGCTCAAATTATGTGAAAAAAACAAGCATCTGGCCGATGACAGTGGTCTTGGTATTCAGGCCGCGCAGGTTAAACCACTGTGGCAGGAGTTTGAGCGTCGGGTACTGGCACTGGCGACTGCGAGTTATGACCTGGCATTTTTACGTGCCGATGGCATTAGCCAGCATTTATTAAAAGTCAGTCTGGAAGAGGATGACTAGTTTTTCATCCTAAGGTTTAAGCAAGAGTAGCGCAGGAGTACCACAGATGATCAATATGGCTGAATATCTGTTGTACTGTCTGGCGGTGGTGATCATGATTGCCACCCCAGGCCCGGTGATGATGCTGGTGATTGGTGCCGGACTCAAAGGTGGTTACCGGCGGGCGTTTCAGACCATTGTCGGGACTAATTTAGCTTCTTTGCTGTTAATTGCCTGCTCGGTGCTGATTTTAAAAGGCATCTTCAATATTCAGGCCTTCTGGCTGGATTTAATTAAGCTGCTAGGCTGTGTCTATATTGCCTATTTGGGGGTGGACATTCTCAAGGAAAGCCGGGCAGCGGCCGGACCGAAACAGGAGACGGCCAGCGCTGTAGGCGGATTTCGGCAGGGTTTTCTGGTCGGGATTTCCAATCCGAAAGATATTCTGTTTTTTAGTGCCTTTTTCCCGCAATTTATTCAGGTCACCGATCATTTTAATGATAGTCTAATCTTGCTGACCGCCAGCTGGATTGTACTGGATTTTCTGACTTTGTCTTTGTTGTATTTGGGTTTTTACCGTTTAACGCTGTCACGCGGTTATCGGCCGGTACTGGCGCTGTGTGGTGCTCTTTTAATTCTGATTGCGCTATATGGCCTGATTAGCACAGCAGGACAGTATCTGTTTTAAATGATCTATGAATATTGACGTCATAAAAAAGCCCGCAATTCAATATACGGGCTTTTTCGTAGGATGATCTTAGGTCTTAAGCGACTTGTACCGGAATACAGTTGGCGGTGTGGCTCACGGTGTTGTCCGGGTTGGCATATACCAGACGTGGTTTATGCGCATTGGCTTCTACTTCAGTGAAATCACCGAAAGTAGCAATAATGATAATATCGCCGACATCTGCCTGATGTGCTGCGCCACCATTGACTGAAATGATGCCTGAATTGTCTTCACCACGAATCGCATAAGTGGTAAAGCGTTTGCCGTTGGTCACGTTCCAGACGTGAATTTCTTCGTATTCGCGAATGCCAGCTAAATCCATAAGTTTGCCATCAATTGCACATGAACCTTCATAATGAAGTTCCGCATGTGTCACGAAAGCACGGTGAATTTTGCATTTTAATAAACGAGATAGCATGGCTAGCGTCTCCTTAGTGGACCTAAGATCTTTATCTTATGGTTGAATCAATCACTGCGACCGAATCAGCCGACGAGCGCATTTTGCGCCCAATTTTGCCAGATGGCAAGCAGGATTGTTCAACAATTATTAGGTTATTCGTTGGGTTTATAGGCATTGATCTGGTTCATGGCTTGCTGAATCTCGCCATTGACCAGTAATTTCATGCGAGACAGCGCGTGGCTGAGAGCATCATCCATCAAGCCTTGTTCCTGGCTTGGGGCTTTGCTGAGCACATGACCGGAAACACGTTCTTTAGACCCCGGATGACCAATACCAATGCGTAAACGGTGGAAATTTGGACCGGTGTGCGGAACGATGTCACGTAAACCATTATGACCACCATGACCGCCGCCAGTTTTCAGGCGAATAATCCCCGGATTCATATCCAGTTCATCATGGGCAATCAGCATGGCTTCAGGTGCGATTTGATAGAATTTGGCGAAGGGCACAACACTTTGACCGGAACGGTTCATAAAGGTTGTTGGTAATAGCAGACGAACGTCCTGACCTTCAATATTACCGCGACCGCTGATGCCTTTGAATTTCGGATCAGCTTTTAAAGAGATGCCATATTGATCTGCAAGGCGTTCAACAAACCAGAAGCCTGCATTATGGCGGGTTTGGGCATACTCAGCACCTGGGTTGCCCAAACCAACAATCAGTGAAATATTTGACACTAATTTACACCATTAACACTTATGCGCGTTTGAAGTCAGCGTGCATTGGTGTGTTTTTAGCAGGGTGACGTTGTAACGCTTGGATTTTCACGTTTTCAACTTTGTCGCCTACTTTGATTTCTACAACTTCTTCAAAGAAAGCATTGCTTTCTAAAGCTTTTACAAGCTCACGAAGTTCTAAAGTTACTGCTACTGGCTCAGCGTCGCCACCATAAATGATAGCTGGAACTTGAGCAGCGTGACGAAGGCGGCGGCTCGCACCTTTCCCTTGGTTAGCTGCTTCACGCGCTTGAGCGTTTAATACGAAGTTTGCCATGATAGACATCCTATTTCAGGTTAAATAAACCAGACCTGCGACCGATCTGGTGATAGAAAGCCCTGCATAAAGCAGGGCTTTTGAAAATTTAGCGCACTATTATAGATAAGAATCGAACATTGCGCTAATAGATTCTTCGTTGTTAATACGACGAATTGTTTCAGCAACCATGCTTGCGACTGAAACCTGACGAATCTTGCCAAGGTTTTGAGCTTCTTCTGATAATGGAATGGTGTCAGTAACAACCAGTTCATCAATCACAGAATTCTTTAAGTTCTCAATCGCTTTACCAGACAGCACCGGGTGAGTAGCATAAGCAACCACTTTACGCGCACCAAAAGTTTTGAGTGCATCTGCTGCTTTACACAGGGTACCTGCGGTATCGACCATGTCATCCACGATGACGCAGTCACGATCTTTCACATCACCAATCAAATGCATCACTTGTGATTCATTGGCTTTTTGACGACGTTTATCAATGATCGCAAGGTCGATATCCCCCATTTGCTTGGCAACAGCACGGGCACGTACGACACCACCCACGTCAGGTGAAACCACCATCAGGTTGTCGTGTGACTGCTGGCGTAAGTCAGCAAGCAGCGCTGGCGTACCGTAAATGTTGTCTACAGGAATATCGAAGAAACCTTGAATCTGGTCAGCGTGCAGGTCAATCATCACCACGCGGTCAATACCGACAGTGGTCAACATATCTGCAACCACTTTTGCAGTAATTGGCACACGGCTTGAACGAGGACGACGATCTTGACGGGCATAACCGAAATAAGGAATCACGGCAGTGATACGGCCAGCACTTGCACGACGCAATGCATCTGCCATCACCAGGATTTCCATCAGGTTATCATTGGTTGGGGCACAAGTAGGCTGAACGATGAAAACGTCTTTACCACGTACATTCTCGGTAATTTCTACAGCAATTTCACCGTCAGAAAATTGACCGACTGAGGCAGCACCTAAAGGAATGTGAAGATGGCTTACGACTTTTTGGGCGAATTGTGGATGCGCAGTTCCACTAAAAACGACAAGATTGGGCATGAAGCACCCTTGGCGGTTGGAATGTATGGAAATAGATGGCAGGGGTAGCTGGATTCGAACCAACGAATGGCGGGATCAAAACCCGCTGCCTTACCACTTGGCGATACCCCTAATGCGGCAGAACTTTAATATTTTTGCTGGTCGATGTCAAGGTAAATTAACAGCAGAACAGCAAACCAATGCTCTGTCTTTTTCGAGAAAATGGCAGGGGTAGCTGGATTCGAACCAACGAATGGCGGGATCAAAACCCGCTGCCTTACCACTTGGCGATACCCCTAAATTTGATGACTGTAAGATGGCAGGGGTAGCTGGATTCGAACCAACGGATGGCGGGATCAAAACCCGCTGCCTTACCACTTGGCGATACCCCTACTAATACAGTACATCTACAGGTGAAAAATGGCAGGGGTAGCTGGATTCGAACCAACGGATGGCGGGATCAAAACCCGCTGCCTTACCACTTGGCGATACCCCTATTCAACTTTGAAATGAATTAATGGTGATTCGGCTAAACTGTGGACCAGGTAAGCTTTACATGGTGCCTGAGCCAGAATCTCATCAATCTTCATTTCTGAAGTCACTTCAATAAAAACACAGGCACCTGTACCTGTAAGCTTGGCAACTCCGAACTGATCCAGATATTGCATGGCTTCATCGACTTCAGGATATAAGGCTCTGGCCAGTGGCTCAAAGTTGTTTCCGAAATCAGATGGCTTCAACTGATAGGCGCAAAATTTAGATGGCTTCGTATCTCTTGTCAACGTTTTTTGTGAAAAAAGCAGTTGAGTGCTGATAAAACAGTCAGGTTTTAGCACTATGTACTGTTTTTGTTCTAAGTCTATGAATGTTAAGTGTTCACCAATACCTTCTGCCCAGGCATTGCGGCCATGGACAAAAATCGGCACATCGGCGCCCAGTTGCACCCCTAAATCGGCCAGCTGCTCAGAATTGAGTCCACATTGCCACAGTTGGTTCAGCACAATGAGGGTGGTGGCGGCATTGGATGAGCCACCACCAAGTCCGGCACCCATAGGAATCTGTTTGTCCAGCCGGATTTTTAAACCGGTCGGCGCTTGGGCAAAAGGTTTTAAGATCTGCGCCGCCCGATAAATCAGGTTCTGTTCCAGATCGACTGAATTTAAACCGTCGATCTGAATCTCGGCTGTATCCAATGGCTCAAATTCAAGCCAGTCGTAGAGATCGATCAGCTGGAAAATGCTTTGCAGTTCATGATAGCCATTTTCACGGCGGCCAGTAATATGCAAAAACAGGTTCAGTTTGGCAGGTGAGGGAACACGAATCATGACAGCACAAAATTAACGGTTTTGGATCACCATTGTAATACGGTTCTCCTGACCGGATTCAAATGTTTGCTTTAAAATTAAACGGTTTGGCAAACGCGCCTGTTCGTTATAGCTTAAATCAACGGTCCAGCCATCTTCTAGAAACTGGGTTGGACGACGCTGGCTATCGTAAGCGACTTTGGCTTGTGTAGTGGCCGGACGTGCCTGCACCCAGTCAATGATATGACTGATTGGCGCTTGCCAGCCGGTGGCCCGCTGCAGCAGTTCTTCGGCTGTTGCTGCCTGAATAGGGCCGGTTTTGGCGCTATTCAGTGTGACTTGTCCCGGCTGGCCGGAAATCTGTGTTTTACCGACGCCTAAAATGCCGCTTAGTTCAATATCAAACTGTTCCTGCTGTTGCAGCCAGTTAAAAAAGGCGCTGCCTGACTGCTGTGGTGTGCGTACCCCGATTTTTCCTTGCAGATGAAACTGATTTTCTGCCTCAACCATTGGGCTTGCGGGTGTTTGCGGTTGGGTGAACTGCTGACAACCACCCAGCACCAGGGTGCTGACCGTGACAAGACTAAGACTGAGTTTGGAAATAAGTTGCATGCGTATTAACTCTGAGGGCTGTGTTGCGGTAACAATAACGAATGAAGCTGTTCTAATTGCGGATCATTTGGATATTTTTGTTGGAGTTGTTGTAAAACTTGACTAAATTTTGTCAAATTGCCCTGCATATACAGCGCCTTGGCATAACGGACCCCAATTTTGACTGTTGCACTTAAGGCAAAAGCCTTTTCCAGCACCTGGGCAGAGGTGTCAAAATCATTTTGCAGATAGCTGATCAGGCCTAAAGTATCCAGAATTGAGGCCTGTTCCGGAGCAAATTCCAGCGCCTGTTCCACATACTGGCGTGCTTCATCCAGCCGGCGGTTTTGCAGCGCCAGGGTATAGGCATAGGCATTTAAATAAGTCGGACTGTTCGGCTCGACCTGTAACAGCTTTTTCAGTAAACGATCCAGTTTGTCTTTGTCCTGATAAGGGTCTAGCAGCAACACTTCTGAATACAGCAGTTCCGGATCATCGGGTAAATTGCGGATGGCTTCATCCAGCAGTCTTAAGGCGGCAGTCTTGTTGTTCATGCGCTTTAGAATTTCCGCCTGAGCCTGATATAAAAAACTGGCATGCTGTGGATAATTGACCCGTTCCTGGGTTAAAAAGCGTAAGGCTTCATGCTGGCGGCTTTGCTGGCTATAAATATTGATCATGCTGCGCCGCGAAACGGTATACAGGCTGCCATCGACCAGACGGTAATAGGCTTTGGCGGTTTCAAAATGCTGTTTACGCTCGGCATTGACCGCCAGATAGTAATAGGCTTCATTTTGATACTGGTTGGAATAACGCAACTCGACCAGATATTTCTCGGCCTTTTCATACTGCTTCAAGTCAATACTGGTCAGACCAGCCAGAAACAGGGCTTCATCTTCCTTTGGCCATTTTTCCAGCATCGCTTCCAGTTTGGTCAGGGCCAATTCCGGCTGATTGGTTTTTAACAGATATTTGGCTTCAGCCAGACGTACTTCCAGATTGTTTTTATGTTTGCGGCTGGATTTGGCATACCATTCCTGGGCAGCTTTCGAGTCTTGCAGCGCACTTAGCAGGCTGGCTTTGAGCAGGATATAACCGGTCACTTTCGGACGTTTGCGTAGCACCCGGTTGACTGTTTCCAGCGCTTCTTCTAACTGGCCATTCTGGGCTTTTAAACCGGCAATCAGAATCAGAATTGAGGGATTATCTTTTTCTTTGCTGGTGCGTAGTGCCTGAATCAGAAACTCACGATCTTCTGGCGACTCCGGGGCAATACCGGCCAGAATCTGTTCTAAATCGGCAGTGGCATCAATGGCCAGAATCTTGTCCAGGGTTTCAGCGGCCAGGTCATATTCATGCGCTTTCAGAGCAATATGCGCCAGATAAAACAGGGCTGGAACATCTTCCGGTTCCTGAATCACCCAGTGGGTGGCAATGTCCAAAGCTGCATTTAAGTCATTGTGTTCCAGTGCAATATTCAGTGCGCGCTGTTTAATACTGGTTGAATTACTTTTAATTGCCAGTACAGTATAGTTATGTAAGGCGGTGGCCACGTCATTTGAGGCGAGGGCAAATTCCGCCACCATGCTTTGTTTTATGGCATTCAGATTTGTAGGTGCATGGAAAAAATCTCCAGATGCTCTAATATGAGCACTAGAAGCCATGCTACCCACGAGTAAGATTGTGGTAGAATATTGCTTAATTGTCGCGCCGCTAAGCCGGCTGGTTGTTTGACGCAATTTTTCTTGATCCAAGTAATGCTTTTTATGACACCGTTATTGCACAATAGCATAAATTTAGCGAAATGATGATCTGATATGTCTTTCTTTGCATTGGGTGTCAACCATCAAACCGCCTCTGTAGAATTGCGTGAGCAAATTGCTTTTAACCCTGAAAAGTTAACTCAATTACTTGCCGAACAAAGCCAGAGCCACCTGTTAAATGACATGGTGGTGGTTTCTACATGTAACCGAACTGAAGTGTACGCCATGTCTGACCATGCAGACACGGTGCTGGGCTGGCTCGCCCAGGTAAATGGTCTGGATGTCAAACAACTACAAAATCACGTTTATCGCTATGAAAATGCGCAGGCTGTCACCCACTTAATGCGCGTTGCCAGCGGCCTCGATTCCCTAATGCTCGGTGAACCGCAAATTCTGGGGCAGGTCAAATCGGCCTTATCTTTGGCCAAAGATGCCCACACGGTTTCGCAAGATTTAAACCATATTTTTGAATACGCCTTTTATGCGGCCAAACGGGTGCGTTCTGAAACGGCAGTCGGCAGTCATGCGGTGTCCATGGGCTATGCAGTAGCACAGTTGGCGCTACAGGTGTTTAGCCATCCGGACAAGCTGACCGTGCTGGTGGTGGCGGCAGGTGAAATGAACAGTCTGGTGGCCAAGCATCTGGCGGAAATGGGCGTGGCCAAGGTCATGATCTGCAACCGCACCCGTGCCCGTGCTGAAAATCTGGCCCAGGAAATTGCCCATCGGGTAGAGGTTGAAATTATTGAATTTGAACAGCTGGCAGAACATTTGCATCGCGCCGATGTGATTTCCAGCTGTACCGGCAGCCTGCATCAGGTGATTGGCTATAAAGAAGTCAAAGCCGCGCTGAAAAAGCGTCGTTACCAGCAGATGTTGCTGGTCGATCTGGCTGTCCCGCGTGATATCGACCCGAAAGTCGAATCACTAGATGGTGTGTATTTATACGGTGTCGATGACCTGCAAAGCGTGATTGATGAGAATCTGGCACAGCGTCGTCAGGCCGCGGTAGAAGCCGAGGTGATGGTGAATCAGTTGGCGACCGAACTGGTAACCCAGCAAAAGGTCAAAAGTGCCGGCAGTACCATTCAGGCTTATCGTGAGCAGGGTGAAACGTTACGTCAGGAAGAACTGCAACTGGCGATGGCGCGAATTGCCAAAGGTGAAAATGCGGCACAGGTGTTACAGGAATTTTCTTACCGTTTGACCCAGAAATTGCTGCATCCCACCTCGATTGTGCTGCGTCAGGCGGCCAAAGCCGAAGATCCGGAATACTTTGAAATGCTGCAAAGCGAACTGCAGCAGGTCAGTGCCAAACGGCGTAAATCTAAACGCTAAGCCATTGTGATGGTTCAGCGTGGTGTTTAACGCCGCTTATTCTTCCAATAAGGTCAGGGAACGTTTTTTATCAATCTGATAAATCTGATGTTTCAGATTACGCATTTCTTCAATACTGCTAAATTTCTTCGAGCGGATTTTTTGCTGTAAGAAATGGTATTGCAGTTTAATGGAAAAATCTTCGGCCAGCTTGTCAGCTTTCTCCGGCGAAGTGGTGTAATCGCCGACATTGGCCTGCTGTAAAATGCGCTGTAATTCGTAGTGATAAGCCGCACAGGCGCCTAGCACATAGTATTTGGCCAGTTCTGGGTCATCCGGTAATTCATCAAAAATTCCGTTAAAGATTTGCAGGATTTTGGCCAGTAACTGATCGGCCGGAATCAGTGCGCGTAACGGTTCAAAATGAATATATAAATACGGATGGTTGATCAGAATCGCCACCACATATTCTTCGGCATCAACCTTGGTGCTAAAGCTGAGTGAGGCATCATTATTGGTATGTGGCTGCCATTTGCGGTTAAAGCCGAGCTTCTCGCGGAAAAACTGTTGCAGCAGATAACGGTAAGAGCCGGTTTTCGGTAACAGTTCGGTCAGCTGTTTTAACTCACCCATCACCTGACTTTTGCCTTCGGGCTTGCTGATATCATGGTTTTGACTTAAATGCGCAAACACAAAATCAGACAGTAGCGGTGCCTGATCGAGCAGGCGGCGGAAATTTTCAATACCTTCACGGCGGATCAGCGAGTCTGGGTCATGATCATCCGGCAGTACAAAAAACTTCAGTTCACGGCCATCATTCAGCAGGGGCAGGGCAATTTCCAGCGTACGTCGCGCTGCTTTCTGACCTGCGGCATCACCATCAAAGGCAATGGTAATGCGCGAGTTCTGCTTAAACAGAATATTCAGGTGTTCGGTATTACTGGCAGTCCCCAGCGTTGCCACGGCGCCATAAATGCCATATTGCTGCAGCGCAATCACATCCATATAGCCTTCCACCATCAGCCAGTCCTGGGCTTTCTGTTTGCGGCCTTCGTATAGGCCATATAACAGCTGGTTTTTGTGGAAGACTTCCGAATCGGGCGAGTTGATATATTTCGGCTTGATCTCGTCATTGAGCGCACGGCCACCAAAACCGACCACACGCCCTTTGTGATCGCGGATCGGGAAAATCACCCGGTCCCGCAGCAGGTCAAAATCACGGCCGGAATCGCTGGTACGAATCAGCCCCAGCAGTTTTAAACCTTCAATATCTTGCGGAAAGGCTTTTTCCAGATGCTGCCAGTCTTCCGGTGCATAGCCCAAACGCCAGAACTGGATGGTCTGTGCGCTTAAACCGCGCTGGCGAAAATATTGCTGTGCCGACTGGCTGTGCGGTAACTGCTGTTCATAAAACTGCGCCACATTTTCCAGCAGATCAAACAGGTTGCCTTCCTGGATCGGCTCCTGATCAAAATCCGGATATTGTTCAAAACCGGCAAAGGGATCATCTGCTGGCTGGAACTGCTCAAAAGGATCAAAATGTACAGCAGGGACTTGATCAGTTTCGGTCGGTGTGGGTGTTACTGGCGCGGGTGCAGTTTTGGCCGGTGGCGCCGGTTTTTTGGCCTCGCGTTTATAGACCAGTTTTTTGCTGTCCTGATTGTCTTTTGGCAGTTCGATACCGGTCTGACTGGCCAGATCTTTCATGACATCGACAAAGTTACGGCTGTCGATATCCATTAAAAAGCGAATTGCATTGCCGTTGGCCTGACAGCCAAAGCAGTGATAATACTGTTTGTCGCGATAAACGTGGAAAGACGGGGTTTTTTCCTGATGAAATGGACAACAGCCCGAATAGGTCCGCCCGGTTTTTTTCAGTTTCACGCGCTGACCAATCAGATCGACAATGTCGGTCCGATCCAGAATCTGATCAATCGTGTGTTGAGGAATAGCCATACTGTTTTTATCGGGTCGGTTAAGCGGTAGGTCGAACAGATCGACAGGGTATAGAGATTACAGTGTATTGTTTCCTTTCTATCCGGTTTTGCGTGTTCAGGCAAGTGGCCAAGATAAAAGGGCAAGTATAGTAACGTATGCTTTATATTTTGCAAAATTGAAAAACAGGTTAAAAGCTCTATCCTTACTCGCTATTTTTCAAAGCTGTACTTATGTTAGGACAATAAAAGGAAGAGACAAATTTTATTTTAAGTGTGTCGGGCCTCTATTTCCCTTCGGCCTGTTAAGGGCTTTGTATGGAGAATTTCCTACTTTGGAAAGACCCAAAGTAGGCAAAAGTCTTTGTTCCCCATACACAACATCCTTGTTGTGATGGGGAACGTGTGGCATCCCTGCCACATCCGCGTATCCAATGGAATGTTTAAATCAAATTTAAGACAGTCATGGATGTTAATTATGTTTACTCGGCCGCTTCACTGTTTTCCTGTTTTTCAGGACGGTCCAGCAAACCAAAACTTAAACGGTTGGTCCAGCTACGTGGTTCTTCCTGCTGGTTGGCCAGTTTTTGCTGCTGTTCGGTGGTGGCCTGTGCTTCACGACCAAAAATACCTAAAGTCGCATGGTTCAACCAGCTACCTTCATTCCGTGCAGCACGCAGGTTTACAGAGCCATCGGCTTTAACCAGATTTGGATAGTTCAGTTTTAACAGGTCAATATACTGTTGTGCAGTGGCACGGTCACCCAGTTGGGTATAACCATAGGCTGCGGTGGCAATTGCTTCCGGAATCTGTGGGGTTTGCGGATAATGTTCGATTACCCAGAGTGAACGTTCCACCGCGGCGACCCAGGCCTTACGTTTAATATTAAAACGTGCCGCATTCATTTCCGCTTCTGCCAGCTCTTGCCCGATAAACTGCATACGTTGTGCAGCATCCACAGCATAGGTGCTTGATGGATAACGGCGAATGAAATCGACAAAGTTCTGATAAGCCACTTTTAAATAGCTGACATCACGATGCGCCTGTTTTAACGAGGTATAACGGATTAAACCATCATAGTTCTGTTCCATATTGGCCACGCCGCGCACATAGTAGGCATAGTCAGCATTTGGATGCTGCGGGTTCATCCGGATAAAACGGTCGGCCAGTGCGACTGCACCTTCATAATCTTTTTGCTGGAATTTTGCATACAGCAGCTCAAGTTGTGCCTGCTGGGCATATTCACCGGTAGGATAATAGGTTTCTAATGCTTCAAGATGCTGGATAGCATCGGTATATTGCCCGCGTTCCAGTGCTCGTTCTGCTTTTTGAATATAAACTTGTTCGCTAGATTGCGGACCTGTATCGACCACTTCTTTTTTTGGATTACTGCTACAGCCCACGATTGCAGATGCAACGCCAAGTGAAAGAGCTAGCATGGTAATTTTATAACGTGGTAGCGACATAAAAATTCCTCTGTTATTACGGGCAATGAGCTACAATTGCGCTATTAAACCACTTTTGTCTGAATGATCAAATGTCTCAAGCACAATCTTCCAATTCCAACATCCCTGAAACTGACTTCAATTTACTTGATGATTCTGAGGATGCAGATAATCATACTTCAGACCCAACTGCAACACGTTTATCGTTGCAATTTCAACTGGATGAAAGCTATCTGGGGCAACGTATCGATCAGGTTGCAGCCCTCATCTGGAGTGATTTTTCACGTGAAAAACTGAAGCAGTGGCTAAAAGATGGCCATTTGTTGGTGAATGGTAACACTGTCAAACCAAAGTACAAGTGCGAAGGCAATGAACTGTTAAGTTTAAATGTTGAACTTGAAGCACAGACCAACAGTCAGCCTGAAAACATCCCTTTAGATATTGTCTATGAAGATGATGATATTTTAGTGATTAATAAACCGGTTGGCATGGTGGTGCATCCTGGTGCGGGCAATATTACCGGCACACTGGTCAATGCCTTGCTGTTCCATTATCCAAAATCGGCAGAATTGTCACGTGCCGGGCTGGTACATCGTATTGATAAAGACACCAGCGGTTTGCTGGTGGTGGCGAAAAATCTGGAGGCACAGTTTGACCTGAGCAAGCAGCTGGCCAACAAGTCGGTGTACCGGATTTATGACGTGGTGGTATATGGCAATATCATTGCCGGCGGCACCATTGATGAACCGATCAAGCGCCATCCGGTCGACCGTGTCAAAATGACAGTGCTTCCGGGCGGCAAAGACGCCGTGACCCACTATAACGTGAAAGAGCGTTTCCAGCATTTCACCCGGGTTCAGGCGCGTCTGGAAACCGGCCGTACCCATCAGATCCGGGTTCATTTTAGCTATATCGGTCATGGTCTGATTGGCGATCCGGTGTATATGCCACGTGTGCGTGTGCCGGCTGGAGCCTCCGAGCTGCTCAATGAAACCTTGCGCGGTTTTAAACGTCAGGCACTGCACGCGGCCAAACTGGGGCTGGTGCATCCACGTACCAAACAGGACATGATGTTTGAAGCGCCGTGGCCGGAAGATTTCAGCCAGCTGGTGGATGTGTTGCGTAGCGAAAACGCTGCCTATTAAACCGTTCTGCGGCGTTGAGAAAGTATGATCTCAACGCCGCTTTTAAGTGAACACAGGAGCTGAGATGCAATTTATTCAGGGATTACCGGCACAGGTTTATGTGGCGCAAACGCGGATTCAGCATCAGCAGGCCTTGCCAGCGCAAGTACCGGAACTGGCCGGTTTTAACCTGGCCTTGCATGTGCAGGATGCAGCGGAACGGGTGCAGCAGCATCGTATGCTGTTACTGGAACAGCTGGCCGAATACGGTGTTAATACAATCAGCTGGATGAACCAGACCCACAGCACCTTGTGTCATGTGATAAATGATGAGCTGCATTTTAATGCACCGGAAGGCGATGGACTGGTCACGCAGCGCAAAGGCCATGCCTTAATGATGATGACCGCCGACTGCCTGCCCATTGTGCTGGGCAATCAGGATGGCACTGAAGTGGCCAATTTACATGCCGGCTGGAAAGGTCTGGCACAGGGTATTGTTGAAAATACCATTGCCGCCATGCAGCACCCACCGACCTGGGCCTGGTTAGGCGCGGCCATTAGCCAGCCGTGTTTTGAGGTAGGGGCCGAAGTAAAGCAGGTATTTTGTGAGAAATATCCCGCATTAAGCAGCGCCTTTCAGGCAGGGAAACAGGCCGGAAAATTCTATGCCGATTTATATGCGATTGCCCGCTATATCCTGACCGAGCAGGGGGTAACCACCATTTTAGGTGGTGATCAGTGTACCTATCGGCAGGCCGAGGAGTATTATTCTTATCGTCGTCAGGCCAAAACCGGACGCATGGCAACATTCGTTTTTATCGCTGATCAATGCTAAACTTGACTGAATTATTGGGTTTTTAAAGTTTCCATGTCTGTTACTGATCAAACATCTGTGTCGCAAGTAAAAGTCTGTGTTGTGTATCATAGTCCCTATGGCCATACCGCCAAGGTGGCACAGCATATTGTGCAGGGCGCCGAAAAAGCCGGAGCTGAAGTACATTTAATGGCAGTGAGCGAGGTCGATTGGGATGTGCTGGATCAGAGCGATATTCTGGTCATGGGCTGTCCGACCTATATGGGCAGTCTGACTTCGGCGCTGAAACAGTTTATGGAACAATCTTCAAAGCGCTGGCTGGCACGAAGCTGGCAGGGCAAAATTGCCGCAGGCTTTACCAATGGTGGTGGTTTAAGCGGTGACAAGCTGGCGGTGTTACAGCAGATCAATTTATTTGCCATGCAGCATGGCATGTTATGGTCGGGCTTGCCGTTTATGCCGACTGGCCGTAGCCCGCATGATATTAACCGGATGTCGAGCTTTCTGGGCCTAATGACCCAGTCTGACAATGCCAGCGTTGACGTTACCCCGCCAGAAGGTGACCTGGAAACAGCGGTGAAGTTTGGCGCTTATCTGGTGGGCTTAAAACAGAAATAAGTTTGCTTTCCAATGATGCAATAAAACATGCCTCCCATGTTGGAGGCATTTTTACATCAAGCACTTGTGTTCAAACGCGCTTATTTATGCATTAAACGGGCTTTATCACGCTGCCAGTCGCGGTCTTTTTCAGTGGCACGTTTATCATGCAGCTGTTTCCCTTTCACCAGGGCAATTTCCAGTTTGGCCAGTGGACCTTTCCAGTAACAGACCAGCGGCACACAGGAATAACCTTTCTGGTTCACCGCACCGAGCAGTTTGGCAATTTCTTTGCGGTTCAATAACAGCTTGCGGGTACGGGTCGCTTCAGGCACCACATGGGTCGAAGCCGACAGTAAAGGTTGAATTTGGGCGCCAAATAAGAAGGCTTCACCATTTTTAAAGGTGATATAGCTTTCGGTCAGGCTCATACGACCGGCACGCAAAGACTTGACTTCCCAGCCTTGCAGGGACAGTCCGGCTTCAAATTTTTCTTCAATAAAATAATCGTGGCGTGCACGTTTGTTCTGTGCAATCGTGCCACTGGTATTTTTTTTAACTACAGTTGCTTTCGCCATAATGAGTCACTTCCAACGTTAGGCCTATTGTGCCCCAAACACAGGCATGCTGACAATTCCAAAATCAGCGCTGAATTACAGCACTATCGCAGGATTTTTGTGAAATTGGCCGAGTTTATTCACCAATAAATCAAGTTTTTGCTAAAATATGGCTCTACAAAACCAACTAGAGTAAAAATGGATGTCTAAAACTCGCGTGATTTATCCGGGGACCTTTGATCCAATCACCAATGGTCATATCGATTTAGTAACACGGGCGGCCAGAATGTTTGATGAAGTGGTGGTCGCAATTGCCATTGGTCATCATAAAAATCCGGTGTTTACTCTAGATGAGCGGGTAGAACTGGCCAAAACCTCACTCAGCCATTTACCCAATGTGGAATTTGTCGGCTTTGATGGCCTGCTGGTGAATTTCTTCCGCGAACAGCAGGCCACGGCGGTACTGCGTGGTTTACGTGCAGTGTCTGACTTTGAATACGAGTTTCAGCTGGCCAATATGAACCGTCAGCTGGATACCAATTTTGAAGCGGTATTTTTAACGCCATCAGAGCAATATTCGTTTATTTCATCCACGCTGGTGCGTGAAATTGCGCGTTTAAAAGGAGATGTGACCAAGTTTGTACCGCAAACCGTGGTCGAAGCCTTTGAACGCAAACATCAACAAGGTTGGTAGCGTGTCTTTATATATTACCGATGAATGCATTAACTGCGATGTCTGTGAACCTGTGTGCCCGAATGAGGCTATTTTCATGGGCGAGCTGATTTATGAAATCAACCCGGCGCTGTGTACCGAATGTGTCGGGCATCATGATAAACCGCAGTGTCAGTTATTCTGTCCGGTGGACTGTATTCCGCATGATCCCCATCATGTCGAAACCCAGGAACAATTGCTGGAAAAGTATCAAAAACTGATTGATCAAAAAAGCACGAGCAATTAATGCATTTATTTGTTAAGATGCGCCCTCGAAGTGAACCAGACGATCGCTGCTGTGGAGGTCTCCGTGACTAAAGCAGGGGAGGAAAGTCCGGGCTTCATAGGGCAGGGTGCCAGGTAACGCCTGGGCGGCGTGAGCCGACGGAAAGTGCAGCAGAGAGTAGACCGCCTTCATTCAGGTTTCTTTTTCGGAAGAAATCGAAGGTAAGGGTGAAAGGGTGCGGTAAGAGCGCACCGCATGACTGGTAACAGTTCATGGCATGGTAAACCCCACCAGAAGCAAGACCAAATAGGAATCCTGAGGTACGGCCCGTACTGGATTCGGGTAGGTCGCTTGAGCGTATGAGTGATTGTACGCCTAGAGGAATGATCGTTCTCGACAGAACCCGGCTTATCGGTTCACTTCACCAAATTTTGTACAATTAGCCTGTAGAAGGGCTTGACGTTATAAACATTACAGCAGATAATGCGCGCACAGTTTACGGCTATGTAGCTCAGTTGGTTAGAGCACCGCACTCATAATGCGGGGGTCACAAGTTCAAGTCTCGTCATAGCCACCATTTTTAAAGATCACATCCTTATGTGATCTTTTTTTTTGTCTTTAAAATCTGTGCTCGCAGTTGAGCTGCTGCACATCCAGCTTCAGCGTCTGCTGTAGCTGTTGAATCTGTTGCCAGCGTTGCTGCTGGTCGGCATAGACAAAAATTTTCTCATCGACCTGATCCAGTTTGGACACAGCAATTTTTTGTGCAGCACAATAACGGCCTTCATAGCGTTCCTGTGCAAGCGCCTGTTGTGCTTCAGGACTTAGGCGATCTGCGGTTAAAATCTTCTGCTGGCCTTTGGCATACTCGACCAGAATGCGTTTTTGCGGAATGGTGAACCAGAGATGACCATTAATAAATTCTGCGACATCGCGGCGTACCCCGTTATAGTCCACCATGAGTGGGGCAACCAGCTGACAGCCCGATAATGTCGCAACTAGCAGACTACTGATCCATATTTTTAACTGCATTGTGTTCAAATGATTGATCCTGGAAAGTTTCATCATAGTCAGCGAAAGGGTTTGACCCAAGTAAAAAATTGCAAATCCGGTTAAAAATTAATAAAAACGTCATGTTTTGCTTAAACAGTGTTCATTTGAGTAGATAAATATCTTGACGATAAAGTCCGAACTTTAGATAATGCGCACACAGTTTACGGCTATGTAGCTCAGTTGGTTAGAGCACCGCACTCATAATGCGGGGGTCACAGGTTCAAGTCCCGTCATAGCCACCATTTTAAAAGACCAAGCTCTCAGCTTGGTCTCTTTTTTTGTCTGTTCAAAAAGTCCAAAAAAATGTTGTGCAAACTCTCCGCGCAATTTAGATACCAGCGATGAATAAAATGCTGGCTTAGGAATTCAGCTGTTGCTGTACCCAGCTTAAGAATTCCTGTTTATGCGCAAGGGCTGGCGCTTTAGAACCATCAATCACTTTAGGCTTGCCATTAAATATACCTTTAAACAGATAAGACTGCCCAGCTTCAAACTCGATACTGCCTGTATCATGGATTTCGGCGAAAAACGCGTTCAGGCGCTCATACTGGCTATAGCGATGAAAATGCGGACGTTCAGTTAAATAATGATAAATCTGTTCTAAAGTCTGCAGGGTATTTCTTAGTGTCATATGAAATCCATTGCATCCAATTTTAGCTCATGCATATCTTGAACATAGGGTTAAACATAGACCGTTGTCTATCTGTTTTTAGTCAACCTAGACGATTCATTGATATTGGTTTTTTTGAATGACGTAGAACTCAAAAATATAGGATCGGTTTAGATGGCAGGGGAAGATGCGTATTCTAAGTAGCCTCATTCCAGCAGACAATAAAAAACCCCAAGACTGGCTTGAGGTTTTTAGGATGGATCAGATCAGGGGCTTATAGGCCCGGTTTCCAGCCATTGACTAATGGATAACGGCGTTCACGGCTAAAAGAACGTGATGTAATGCGTGGACCAATTGCGCCCTGACGGCGTTTGTATTCATTGCGGTCAACCAGACGCACCACTTTTTCAACCACAGCCTGATCAAAGCCTTTGGCAATAATATCGTCCTGGCTCAGGTCTTCTTCAATATAGGCATACAGGATCGCATCTAGCACATCATACGGTGGCAAAGAGTCCTGATCTTTCTGGTCCGGGCTCAGTTCAGCTGATGGCGGACGGCTAATTACACGCTCCGGAATCACCGGCTGTTCGCTTATACTGTTCCGGTATTTGGCCAGTTCAAACACGATGGTTTTGTAGACATCTTTGAGAACTGCATAACCACCAACCATATCGCCATACAGGGTGCAGTAACCGACTGACAGTTCAGATTTGTTACCAGTCGACAGGACCAGGTTGCCAAATTTATTGGATAAGCCCATTAGCAACGTACCGCGGGCACGGGCCTGCAGGTTTTCTTCGGTGGTATCAACCGGGCTATTGCCAAAGAATGGATACAGGGTTTGCATAAAGCTGTTCACAATCGAGTGAATTTCGGCAATGCCAAAGGTCACACCCATGGTTTTGGCTTGCTGTGCAGCATCTTCTACACTAATTTGCGCGGTATAGGTATACGGCATCATCACCGCTTGTACTTTGTCTGCACCCAGGGCATCAACCGCAATGGCCAAGGTTAGTGCAGAGTCAATCCCGCCAGATAAACCCAGAATCACGCCTGGGAAACCTGAACGTTGTACATAGTCACGTGTTGCCAGCACCAGACCCTGATAAATTTCAGCCATGGTGTCGAGGGCTGCCGCCTGTTCGCCCGTTTTATAGCGCTGCTGTTCGGCTTCATACTCCACCACAAACAGGCCTTCCTGATAGGTTGGCGCACGTAAAGCCAGTTCACCGTCTTTGCTGATCAGGAAGCTGGTGCCATCAAAGATCAGATCATCCTGACCACCAACCTGATTGACATAGGCCAGGTTCAGATTCAGCTGTTTGGCCAGCGCAGTCATGGTATCAATACGGTGCTGTGGTTTACCAACTTCGTATGGCGATGAATTCAGCACCAGCACGGTTTCTACATTCAGCTGGGCCAGTTGCTGTACAGTGGCTAAAGACCAGACATCTTCACAAATCAGTACGCCAAATTTATGCCCCAAGTATTCAAAGACCAGATGTTGATGACCTTCGTTAAAATAACGTTTTTCATCAAACACGCCGTAGTTCGGTAAATTCTGCTTGTTATAAATACCCAGAATCTGGCCATCTTTCATTACCGCAGCCGAGTTATAACGCTGGCCATCTTCAGTTTCATTGACAAAACCAAATACCACGACGATGTCTTTAATCTGGCTGAGCTGTTCAAAGGCCTTTTGCGTGCGTTTTTTGAGGCTTGGGCGTAACAGCAAATCTTCTGCTGGATAACCAATCAGAGAAAGCTCTGGGAAAATGATCAGGTCAGCCTGTTGTTTTTTCGCTTCATTTGCTTGTTCAAGCATTTTTTGCGCATTTGCTTCGAGATTGCCAATGTATGGAGAGAACTGTGCAAGGGCAATTTTAAAAGATTTCATTAATTTACGTCCTATTCCTATAGGGTTTTGAATACACGGGCTGCCGCTTGTAATTATGGTGATCGGGCAGCGGTGCATTCTGATACTAAAAAGTACTGCCGACTGGCTCAAGTATAAAAAGTAATACGCATACGACTTGATAAAATCTTATTTTGCAATGCAAAAAATCAGACGGGTTTATTTTATCTTAAATTAATTCAGATGCTAGAGCATATTCAGGATAATTGCATAGTAGCGGCAATTCGCGCCGTGAGAGAAGGCGCATAATGCTTTATTTAGTAAGCTTGAGTAACAAAAGCATGGGTTCGGTGAATCAGGCCTGATGGCACAAAAAACCGGCAGCTTGCAACATGAAAGCGCTATTGCAGCGCAGTTTAGGCCGGTGGATGCAGAATAATATTGTCAATCTTGTTTAAAAAAATATCGCGGGCAATATCGCCTTGCTGTTCAATGTTGTAGGCAAAAAACGGCTTACCGGGAATTAGCTGGTAACGGTAGGGATTATACCGCCCGGCAGACAGATAAAAAGCGGTTTGCAGCAGCGCACCTTTCAGCAGCACATTAATCTGCTGCTGATGCTGGTAAATATGTGTCATTTCATGAATCAGCACCGCCTGAAAGGCAAGCGGTGCCTGGCTATAATCTTCCCGGTACAGCGGATCACGCACATGAATATAACCTTGCGGCGCCATCAGAATATGCGCCGGTTGCCAGGGCAAATAAGGATGATTCATGATGCTGACCCGGCTGTAATCAATCAGCTGCCCGAACACGCGCTGGCATAACGCAATTTCGCCCGGGGTTAAAGCCCGGCAGCGAAACTGCTCCAGTTTAAGCAGGCGTAGCAGTAGCGGTAACAGTTTCAGTAACAGCATGGTGAAAGATCAGGTAGGGCCATTCAATTTTCCCAGTTATAACAAAACTGGCAGGTAAATTTGTAGCAAAAATTTCATCTGCGGTGGCTTGCCGGTTTTTCTTCATTTCCGCAAACCGTTACAATGCAGTTTTTCGCGCAGGTTCAGGTATTCGATGAAAGCACGTATTCATACACTTATTTCGCAAATGTCCCAGCAGATGTATGAACGTGAACAGGTGATCGCACAAACCTTGCTGGCTGCTGTGGCTGGCAGTCATACCTTTTTATACGGCTTGCCGGGCACGGCCAAAAGCCTGATTTCCAGACGGGTTGCAGCCGCTTTTGAGGTCGATGCCTATTTTGAATATTTGATGAACCGCTTTAGTACACCCGAAGAAATTTTTGGCCCGGTGTCAATTAAAGCCCTAAAAGAAGATCACTATATCCGTAAAACCGAGCATTATCTGCCCTGTGCCGATTTTGCTTTTCTGGATGAAATCTGGAAGGCCAGCCCGGCCATTTTAAATACCTTGCTGACTTTGGTGAATGAAAAAGTCTTTAAAAATGGCGAGCAGCTGCAGCAGGTGCCCTTAAGTGTGCTGATTGGTGCATCCAATGAAATTCCTGAACCGAATCAGGGACTGGATGCGCTGTATGACCGTTTTATTTTGCGTCTGGTGGTCGAACCCATTCAGCAGGCCGGCAATTTTCATCAGCTGCTACAAGCCAAACCGGGCAGTGCTCATTTACAGCTTGATGAATCACTTAAAATTACCCAGGCCGAGCTGGCCGAATGGCGCGAACAGATTCATGAAATTGAGCTGCCGGCTTTGGTATTACAGGTGATTGATCTGATTCGCCAGTATTTACAGCAGCATGTCGATGGCCTGTCGGTCTATATTTCCGACCGGCGCTGGCAACGTGTGGCTTATCTGCTTAAAGCTGCGGCATTTTTAAATGGCCGCTCACAGGTCTTGGTCAGTGATTTGTATCTCCTGAAATCCTGCCTGTGGAATCAGCTGGAAGATATTCCGGAGATGCACAAGCTGATTGATCAGGCCATTCTGGAGATTGGCTTGCACGCCGATTTGCAATTGGAGTCACTAATTCAGCGCAAAGACGAGCTGGAACAGCAGATGCTGAACGCCTTTTACTATACCGATGATGTCTATGAAAGCTATCTGATTCAGGACAAGGAATACTTAAGAGCAGTGACTCACCTGGATCATCATTATCAGGATAAAGTGCTGTATCTGTTATTAAATAAAATGGACAGCAAACAGGATTTCTTTGCTGTGGATGCTTCCGGTGAGGAAATTCGCGGCATCGTGTGTAACTTTAATGGCGGCCGGGTCTGTACCTTAAAAGGCGGCTATTATGGGCTGGAAGAAGTGGTCACACCGTATATTAAATACCCGAAAGGCAGCGCACGCCGTGTCATTGATGAAAAGTTGGTGCAGCAGTTGCGGGGAGAGCTTGCCCAGCTACAAAATGCACTGAGCGAAGATTTAGCCCTGTTACAGCAGCGTTTTGATGCCCAGTCAGCACATTTTGCTTCAGTCTTTGTTGCCGCCGCCGACAGTGCCCAGTTACAACAGCATGTGCAGCAGCAGTTACAGCGCTATCAGCTGCAACTGCAAGACTGCGCGCGGCTGGAACAGCTATGTCAAGGCTAGACCTGCAGCAGCATCAGCGTCAGCGTACAGCGTTAGAGCAGTTGACCGGACAGCTGTATCAGGAGCTGGCCGATTCCTCCTTAAAACACTGGCTGGATGATCAGAAAGTCAGTCAGCATCTGGATGATAAAGTCCGGGCCTGGGCCTATCAGGCCAAATCCAGTCTCGATCAGCAGCATCCTTATAGGGAAGTGCAGCAGCAACTGGAACACTGGCTGGCGCAGCCCTCCATCAATAGCGCCGAGTTTCAGCAGATGCAGGTGCAATATCAGGATTTTCAGGCTCAGCTGGGGCTGCCTGATTTAAGCCCGTTTTGGACTCAAAGCGCTACTTTCTCTGCCGGACAGCGCGAGCTACAGGCACAGTTATTAACAGAAAAATGGCAACGTAAACTGACCGAAGCCATTGCTCATTGGGAATTTGAGCAGCTGGCCTTGCAGCGGGATGCTTTTCTGGATGAGATTCGCGATTTTCTCAGCCAGATGCAGCGACTGGCCAAATACAAAGATGCCACCGGCATCGAAACCGGTATTTTTATTGACTATTCCAGAGGCCAGTTACAACCACAGGATATCCAGCAGTTTGAGCAATGGGCCAGCTATTTGCAGGACGATCGCGAGCTGCAAGCCTTGTGCCAGAAAATCGGTTCTGCCCAGCCTGCGCATTATCCGCGCCAGGCCGTGCAGCAGCATCGGCCAGAGCAGGAGCTGGAATTGCTGGAGCAGCACTGGCATGAAGAAATTACCGGTATTCAGCTGGCGCAGGATTTGAATCTGGCGCTGCCGAGCGAGCTGGCCTTACTGGCCGATCCCGATCTGGCGCTTTTATTTGACCTGAAATATCTTGAATCCAACCTGATGAGCTTTAACCTGCAAGGTCAGCACAGCAGTCGGGTAATTCAGGATCAAACAGCACGGCACAAGCGTCTGGGGCAAAAAGGCCCGATGATTTTGTGTCTGGACACCAGCGGTTCCATGCACGGCCAGCCGGAGCTGATTGCCAAAGCCATGAGTCTGTATCTGGCAATTCAGGCCATGAAAGCCAAACGCCCGATGTATTTAATTAACTTCTCGACCCAGCTGACCAGCCTGAATTTACTCGAAGGCTATTCGCTGGATGATCTGATTCACTTTCTTAGCCAGTCTTTTCATGGCGGCACCGATGTTATTCCCGCCATCGAACATGCCCTGTCGATGCTGGCCCAGCCAAATTTTCACAATGCCGATGTGCTGGTGGTGTCCGATTTCATCATGGGGCAGTTACCGACAGAACTGATGGCCCAAGTCGAGCAGCAGAAACAGCAGGGCACCGGTTTTTATGCGGTAGCGATTGGTAACTTCCGTTTTGAACATCTGAATCAGGGCCTGTTCGATCATCAGTGGATTTATCAGTCCAAAGAACGCAAAGTGCGTTATCTGCCCAGTAACCGCAGTGACAGAGTGTCCAAATAGGCGCTGACCCCAATTGACAAGGAAATGAGCTCTGCGGAAAAAAGTGTGAGCAAATTGTCAGACAATATTTTTTAAAGTCACGATTTGCCAATTTTATGACGATTTTGGCAACTGGTTTCAATGCAGGGCTGGCTTAGTTTTGGTCTCATTCAGGTCGATGACCACGGTGTCTTGACCTGGCTCAAATGGACAAAACAAAGAGAATAGCCATGCAGATTGCTCAGTTTTTACCTCAGCCTGTTCGCCATTTTTTCAGCGCGACACCTTTTGATGCCGAGAAACAGTCGGCTGCCATCCCAATCCGGCATATGAAATTCGACTTTAAGGCCGAAGAAATTGATCCCAAATTTTACTTGAATGCCGAACTGGCCAGTGCCTATTTTGCCTCGCTGTCGATTTTCCTGACCTATGGTGAAGATCTGGTGATTGATACCGCGCGTTATCATCGTGAGCTGTTAAATGATCCTGTGCTGAAACAGCGGGTCACCTCCCTAATTGGCCAGGAGGCGCTACATTCCAGATTGCATGAAGAGCTGAATGATGCCTTTCGGGATGCCGATCTGCCGGTTGAGCTGTTCCGTTCCTGGGCCAGATTTGTCTTTGATCACGGCTTTAACCGTTTGCCACAGCCGATGAAACTGTCGCTGATGGCTGGCATTGAACATTTCACCGCGGTGCTGGCCGAGTACATGATGAATCATGAGGAAATTTTCTTCCAGTCGCATGATGAAAAGCAGCGTGCCATCTGGATGTGGCACATGCTGGAAGAATCGGAACACAAAGACATTGCCTATGATGTGTTCCAGTCTTTATCCAACAGTTATGGCTTGCGCATTGCCGGTTTCTTCCCGGCGCTCATCACCATCCTGGTGCTGATTTCCATTGCCTCGCTGCTGGTGCCGTTTTATCGCAAACCGTCTAATTTGTTTAGCCTGAGTTACTGGAAAGACCTGCCGCGTAGCATCAAGCTGATTTTTGGTCTGCAAGATGGCGTGTATGGCAGTAGCTGGGCGCATATTCTGGATTATCTGCGTCCCGGTTTTCATCCGAATGACCATGATACTTCGGCCTTTTTAGCCTATTACAAGGAACGTTTGCTGCATCCGGAAAGCGGGGTGTTAACGCCGTATTTCGTCAAGGAATTTACCCCGGCGCTCAAAGTGTAAGGATGAAGAAGGATGATGGGATTATTTGCAAAAAAAGTACGACTGAGCCAGCAGGCCTATGCGGTGGTGACCGGTGCAGGCAGTGGGATTGGACGCAGTTTTGCGCTGGAACTGGCCAGGCGTGGTGGCAGCGTGATCTGTGCCGATATCAATCTGGCGGCGGCTCAAGCAACCGCCAAGCAGATTGAACACCAGTTTGCGACTGCGGCCTTTGCGTTGCAATGTGATGTGGGTGTGGCCGAGCAGGTGCAGCAACTGGCTGAACAGTCTGAACAGCTGTTGGGTCATCCGGTGACTTTGCTGATCAATAATGCCGGTGTGGGGCTGGGTGGCAAGTTTGATGAAGTCAGCCTGGCCGACTGGCAATGGTGTATGCAGGTCAACTTATGGGGCGTGATCCACGGTTGTCATTATTTCGTACCGAAACTGAAACAGCAGGGTGGTGGTGCGATTATTAATGTCGCTTCGGCTGCTGGTTATACCGCAGCGCCGGAAATGACCGCCTATAACGTCAGCAAGTCCAGCGTACTGGCCTTGTCTGAAACCCTGTCTGCCGAGTTACGTGGCGCCAATATTCGCATCAATGTGCTATGCCCAACGCTGGTGCCGACCAATATCATGAAAAATGGCCGTTTGCCTGCGCATTATTCGGGACTGGCAGATCATTTGCTGACCCATCATGCCTTTGTCAGCTGTGAGCAGGTGGTAGCGCAGACCTTAAACAATTTAGACCGGGGCGAGCTGTATACCATTCCACAGCCAGATGCCAAACTGTTCTGGTGGTTCAAGCGTGCCGCGCCGCGTTTATATACCAAGCTGCTGGGTGTGGGTTATCCATTATTCAATAAATATGTACAAAAATCCTGAGTAGAAAAAAATGAAACAAGATGATCAAGTCACGTTGCAAACGGTCGCTGAGCCGGCCGATCTTGTGCTCAAAAAGCCTAGTCGAAAAGCCAAAAGTGCCAGTGCAGCATCAGCAAGAGCAGGGGCCAATCAGCCAAATTCTCAAACAACTGAGCAGCGCGGTAGATCAACTACTATGCCAAGCCGGGTCTATGACACCATTATTATTGGGGCGGGTATTTCCGGTCTGGCAGCGGCCTATAAACTGAATCAGGCTGGCTATCAGGATTATCTGGTGCTGGAAAAAGCCGGCCGGGTAGGAGGCACCTGGCGGGACAATACCTATCCGGGTTGTGGTTGTGATGTGCCCTCGGCCTTATATTCTTTTTCCTTTGCGCCAAGTCATGGCTGGAGTCATTTATTTGCCAAGCAGCCGGAAATCCTGCGTTATCTGGAAGATGTGGCGACCCGTTTTCAGCTATATGCCAAGATTGAATTTCATAATGAACTGCAAGATGCACGCTGGAATGAGACTGAACAGATGTGGGAGCTCAACACCAGCAAAGGGCGATATCGGGCCAGAACCGTGATTTTCTCTACCGGCCCGATTACCGAGCCGCAACTGCCGAAAATTAAAGGCATCGACAGTTTTAAGGGCGAAATGTTCCATTCGGCACGCTGGAACCATGCCTATGACCTGCGTGGTAAACGCATTGCGGTCATTGGCACCGGCGCCTCGGCCATTCAGTTTATTCCGAAAATTCAGCCTCTGGCCAAAGAGTTATATATTTTCCAGCGTACAGCGCCGTGGGTCCTGCCAAAGCCTGATCTGCCTCTGAATCAGGTGATGAAAAGTACACTGGCCAAGTTTCCGGTCATCCAGCAGCGTTGGCGCGGTGCGGTATCGCAATCTTTGAATCTGATTAATTTTGGCCTGCGTCATCCACCTTTGTTGGAGCCCGTGAATGTACTCAGCCGGCAGCTGTTAAAATTACAGGTCAAAGATCCGGCTTTACGTCAGGCGGTTACCCCCAATTTTTCGGTCGGCTGTAAGCGTTTACTGTTTGCCAATGATTATTATCCGGCCTTGCAGGCCCCGAATAGCACTTTAATTCCGCATGGCTTGGTGGAAATTGAAGGCAATACGGTGATTTCCGCCAATGGTGACCGGCATGAGGTCGATGTGATTATCTGGGGAACGGGCTTTGAGGTGTCACATCCACCGATTGGTCGCCGTGTGCAGAATGCCCAAGGCCAACGACTTTCCGAGCTGTGGCAGAGCAGTTCACCCGAAGCCTTTTTGGGCACCAGTATCCAGCATTTACCCAATGCCTTTTTGGTGCTCGGGCCGAATATTCTGGTCTATGATTCCTTTATTGGCATTGCCGAAGCGCAACTGGACTATATTGTCAGTGGTTTATTGCAAATGAAAGCCAAGGGCTTAAAGCGCATTGAAATCAAGCCGGATGTGCTGAAATACCACAATGCCAAAGTACAGACTCATGTGCAGAAAACTGTGTTTAACCGTGGCGGCTGTCAAAGTTATTATCTGGACCAGAATGGTCGCAACTTTGCCGCCTGGCCGTGGTCACTGGCCGAGTTAAAGCGACGTTTACAGCGCCTAGATCTGGAGCATTATCAGGTAGCTTAACGTACTTTTGCGCTGAATATTGGCGTTGCCTCGGTCTGGTCGAAACGCGCATTTAGTTTGAATGTCCATAAAAAAACCACCCAAACGGGTGGTTTTTTCGTCGTTGAACGCGAACCGGATTAACGGTTGATGTCGCGTTGAACTTCGCCAGTGTAAAGCTGACGAGGACGACCGATCTTGTAAGGACCGCTGTGCATTTCTAACCAGTGGCTGATCCAACCAACTGTACGTGCAAGCGCGAAGATCACAGTAAACATTTCTGTCGGAATACCAATCGCTTTCAGGATGATACCAGAGTAGAAGTCTACGTTTGGATACAGGTTACGCTTGATGAAGTATTCGTCAGAAAGCGCGATACGCTCAAGTTCCATTGCTAACGCTAATTGTGGATCGTTGATACCTAATGCACCAAGAACTTCGTCGCAAGTCTCTTTCATTACTTTCGCGCGTGGGTCGAAGTTTTTGTAAACACGGTGACCGAAGCCCATCAGTTTAACTTCTTTAGTCTTCACTTTTTCCATGAAGCCAGCAACGTTCTCTACAGTGCCGATTTCATCCAGCATCTTAAGAACTGCTTCGTTCGCACCACCGTGCGCAGGACCCCAAAGTGCAGAGATACCCGCAGCGATACAAGCATAAGGGTTAGCACCGGTAGAACCCGCTAAACGTACTGTAGACGTAGACGCGTTTTGCTCGTGGTCAGCGTGAAGAGTGAAGATACGGTCCATTGCTTTGGCAAGAATCGGGTTCACTTTGTAGTCACGGTCTGCAGGCGTAGCAAACATCATGTACAGGAAGTTTTCAGCGTAGCTTAAGTCGTTACGTGGGTAAACGAATGGTTGACCCACAGTGTACTTGTAGCTCCAAGCCGCTAAAGTAGGAATCTTCGCGATTAAACGGATCGCAGTGATTTCACGGTGGTTAACATCTTCGATGTCCAGGTTGTTGTGATAGAACGCAGATAATGCACCCACAACACCAACCATGATCGCCATAGGATGCGCATCACGACGGAAACCGTTATAGAAGCGGCTAACTTGGTCGTGAACCATGGTGTGGTTACGAACTTTCGCGTCAAATTCTTCTTTTTGCTCAGCTGTTGGAAGCTCGCCGTTTAATAACAGGTAGCAAGTTTCCAGGTAATCAGCTTTAGTCGCCAATTGATCAATCGGGTAACCGCGGTGTAACAGAACACCTTTGTTACCGTCAATGAATGTGATCTTAGATTCACAAGAAGCTGTCGCCATAAAACCAGGATCAAAAGTAAAGTGACCTGCAGCCAACACATCCTTAACGTCAATTACATCTGGGCCCAATGTGCCGCTGTAAATTGGTAATTCAATTTCTTTGCCATCAAGCTGTAAAACGGCTTTCTTGCCAGTTGCTTCAGACATTCAATAGATCTCCTGTCCTGGTGAATGTTGATCTGACTCGTAGTATCAATCTTTTAATGCGCGAATCAGACGGATCGAAAATTTGCTATAAGATTAGTGTGTACTGAAATTTTGTCAATTATACTTATGGATAAAAAGTGACGCTGACACAGCAGCTTAGTCAAAAAATATTCGTATGAAAAACTGAGTAAAATCACAGCACCGACGCGCTATAATAAGTCAAATTCCCGGACAGGTGCAGAAAAAAATAATAGGAATGCTTTAATTGTAAGCAATTTTTTAGCGTTAAAAGCTCTTGAAAAGCCAGGCTGCTGGAATTTTAAGCTTTCCGAAATGTATCTGTTTTTCATAACTTAGCTGGGCTTTGCCGGTTCTGCTGCTGCTTTGTTATTCATAAATAAAAGCGCTAAGTCTGTCATTTTTTTAGGTTTAACTGGTTAAAAAATAGCTGATTAAATCAGCCATTCAGCCAGTTAACTTGTTCTGATGTGCTGAAATTGCAAGTAAAGTCAGAGCAATCTGTCAGCTTTTGCAAGACTCAAAATCCAAATGCCGGCCTGAAGCGGGAAGCACGGGCAGGGCGCTGAAAATATTTCATGTTGTTTGCCTGATAGCAAATATTCAAGGAAAAAATATTCAGGCACCCAAAGATAAAGTGAAAAGATTCAATAATATAGTGTCTAGACATTTACTGTGCTGCTTTAGTCTAAATATTTCAGTCCGGTGAAAATTGCAATTATAGCTAAAACCAATAGCAGAAATATAAAATAAATTAATAAAAAACAGTGAGATGATGCCTTAAAGATGTATCCGGTTGATGTGTTTCATAAATTACCTATTTGTTAATGATTCTTATTTAAGGATTTTTTGTTCAAAAAGCCCAGTGCGGTTGTTTGTATTTTAATAGTTGACGTTTTATAATTCAGTGTCGTTTTGAATATAGGCATTCGAATGCCTAGCAATGCCAGCTTTCCTTCGAATTAATTCCAACAAACTCCGGATGGAGTTTTTACTTACAGGATGCCCGCTGTGAAAAGCAACAGACCTGTCAATTTGTCCATGGGTCAAGTTTTATCAGTAAACTTAAAATCACCTGTGGCTATTGCATCAATTTTACACCGTCTTTCAGGTGTCATCGTATTTTTACTCGTACCGGTACTTCTTTGGTTATTAGACAAGTCTTTGTCTTCGCCAGAAGGTTTTGCAGAAGTACAGGAAATCTTTAACGGTTTCTTTGTCCGCTTTATCGTATGGGTATTTGTAGCCGGATTAATCTATCACTTCATCGCTGGTGTCAAGCATTTACTTGCTGACCTTGGTGTTGCAGAGGAACTGCAAAGTGGTCGTGTTGCAGCTACTATCGCATTAGTCTTGTCTGCGATTGGTATTCTCGCAGCCTTTGTATGGATTGTTCTCTAATGAAAAGTGCTACAGGTTTAACGGGTTCAGGTTCTCGCGACTGGTTTATCCAACGCGTAAGTGCTGTTGTTCTTGCTGTTTATACCGTTGTGGTATTTGGTTGGATTCTGCTGAATGGCGGATTTAACTTTGAACAGTGGTACGGCTTTATGATGACATTACCAATGAAGATTTTATCTTTATTGGCAGTCTTATCTCTTGTTGCACACGCATGGATTGGTATGTGGCAGGTATTCACAGATTACGTGACTACTCGTCAGATGGGTCCTTCAGCTTCAGGTTTACGCCTAGTGCTGACTTCAGCAGTGATTATTGCTGTTTTTGCATACGCAATCTGGGCAATCCAGATTTTCTGGGCGAATTGATAGGAAGATATCATGGGCGCGATTAACCCTAAAGAAGATTATTCAAATATTCCACACCAATTTTTTGACGCAGTCATCGTTGGTGGTGGTGGTTCAGGTATGCGTGCATCTTACCAACTTGCTCAAGCGGGTTTGAAAGTTGCAGTACTGACCAAAGTATTCCCAACACGTTCGCACACGGTTGCGGCGCAAGGTGGTATTGGTGCATCTCTTGGTAACATGCAAGAAGATAACTGGCACTACCACTTCTATGACACAGTTAAAGGTTCTGACTGGTTAGGCGACCAAGACGCGATCGAATTCATGACGCGTGAAGCGCCACAAGTGGTTTATGAATTAGAACACTTGGGTATGCCATTTGACCGTAACGCAGACGGTACAATTTACCAGCGTCCATTCGGTGGTCACTCTGCAAACTACGGTGAAAAAGCTGTGCCACGTGCATGTGCTGCTGCTGACCGTACAGGCCACGCGCTGCTTCACACGCTTTATCAAAGCAACGTGAAAATGGGGACTCAATTCTTCGTTGAATGGATTGCGCTTGACTTAATCCGTAACGAAGCAGGCGACGTACTGGGTGTAACTGCAATTGACCAGGAAACGGGTAAAATTGCGGTATTCCAAGCCAAAGCGACGCTATTCGCTACTGGTGGTGCAGGTCGTGTTTACCGTGCATCTACTAACGCGTATATCAACACGGGTGACGGTCTTGGTATGGCTGCTCGTGCAGGTATTCCATTACAGGATATGGAATTCTGGCAATTCCACCCAACAGGTGTTGCGGGCGCAGGCGTATTGTTAACGGAAGGCTGTCGTGGTGAGGGTGGTATCCTTCGTAACGATTCTGGCGAACCGTTCATGGAACGTTATGCTCCAACTTTAAAAGACTTGGCGCCACGTGACTTCGTATCACGTTCTATGGACCAGGAAATTAAAGAAGGCCGTGGTTGTGGTCCAAACAAAGACTACATCTTGCTGGATATGACGCACCTGGGTGCTGACACGATCATGAAACGTCTGCCATCTGTATTCGAGATTGGCAAGAAATTCGCGAACGTTGACTGTACTAAAGAGCCAATTCCGGTTGTACCAACAATCCATTACCAAATGGGTGGTATTCCGACCAACATTCATGGTCAGGTTGTTGTTCCAGAATCTCGTGAAACGACTCCACTGGTTGCCAACTACGACAAAGATACTGACACATATTCTACAAATGCGGAAGGTCGTGACTTTGCGAAACCTGTAAAAGGTTTCTATGCAATTGGTGAATGTTCATGTGTATCTGTACACGGTGCAAACCGTTTAGGTACTAACTCACTGCTTGACCTGGTGGTATTTGGTAAAGCGGCTGGTCAACATATCATTGAGTATGTAACTAAACAGCACGATGGCGAGTACGAACCACTACCTACAACTGTACTTGAAAACACGCTGAACCGTATTCGTAAACTTGACGAATCGACTTCAGGTGAAAACGCTCAAGAAGTTGCGGATGCAATTCGTAACATCGTTCAGGATCACGCAGGTGTATTCCGTACTTCAGCATTGCTTGAAGAAGGTGTGAAGCAGATTCTTGCGCTTGAACCACGTGTTCGCAATATCCACCTGAAAGACAAATCTAAAGTCTTCAACACTGCACGTGTAGAAGCATTAGAAGTTGAAAACCTATACGAAGTCGCAAAAGCAACCTTGATTTCTGCTGCTGCGCGTAAAGAGTGTCGTGGTGCGCACACTGTTGTAGACTTTGAATTACCACCAGATCACCCGACTTATTCTTATGGTCGTCGTGATGATGAGTGGATGAAGCACACTCTGTGGTTCTCTGCAGACAACCGTCTTGAGTACAAACCAGTACGTTACAAGCCGCTTTCTGTTGCAGCTATTCCACCTAAACCACGTACATTCTAATCAGGAGAAACAAGATGAGTAGAGGTACTCGTACATTTCATATCTACCGCTATGATCCTGATAAGGATAAAGCACCGTACATGCAAACATTCAAGCTGGAATTGACTGATAAGCATCGTATGTTGCTTGACGCACTTTTGGCGTTGAAAGTACAAGACGAAACTTTAACGTTCCGTCGTTCTTGCCGCGAAGGTATTTGTGGTTCTGATGGTGTAAACATCAATGGTAAAAACGGTTTGGCGTGTCTTTGGAACCTGAACGATTTACCAAATGAAATCACCATTCGTCCATTACCAGGTCTGCCAGTGATCAAAGACCTAGTTGTTGATATGAATCAGTTCTACGACCAGTACAACAAGATTCAGCCATTCTTGATCAACAACCAGCCTGCGCCACCAAAAGAGCGTTTACAGTCTCAGGAAGACCGTGAGCACCTAGATGGCCTGTATGAATGTATTTTATGTGCATGCTGTTCAACTTCATGCCCATCATTCTGGTGGAACCCGGACAAATTCCTGGGTCCTTCAGCGCTGTTGAATGCTTACCGCTTCATCATCGATTCACGTGATACTGCAACTCAAGAGCGTCTGGCGCGTCTTGACGACCCGTTCTCGCTGTTCCGTTGTAAAGGCATCATGAACTGTGTGTCAGTTTGTCCGAAAGGTCTGAACCCAACCAAAGCAATCGGTCACATCCGTAACATGCTTCTGGATACTGCGGGTTAATCTGAACGCCAGTTTGGTGAACTCAAAAAAGCACATCTCCGGATGTGCTTTTTTTATGCTGCTTTATTGAACACTTGAGTGGGGTTGGTCTGATGAGATGCATTGCTGCATACAAACTGGGTATGAAAAGTGCAGGTGAATAGTTTTAAATCAATCCTCTACAAAAGTGTAATAGAGTGATGGTATTTTGTTTTAATACGCCCAGAAATGGGGCATGAGACTGCAAAAAGTGGTGCAAGATGTTATTATATAACGCAAGTTGAAGAGGGCAGATTGAAAGATGTGCTCTCTTTTGTTTTATGGAATAAAGAAGCCGTTGGACTTTGGTCTTAATTGCTTCTAATTATTAAATAAAGCACCATATGTTAGAGCAAAATATGTTTCTTGTATTTCGCCAATTTATAGGAGGTATACGTCAAAAAAATCAATTGAGAGTTGGAGATCATGTTACGATTAATAAACTTCTATATTTAAAAATTGAGGTTGAATTTATGTACATTTTTTCAACATTTAAAGAGATGTAGAAAGCCAGAAATTAGAGTAAACCTATTTAGAAAAGCTAATTTGCCGAATTAATTTTTCTAAGTCGATTTGCAAAAAAATTGCTCGGTTTTGGCCGAGTATAAAATGAGTGATGATGCCAATCAGGGCGTTATGATTCATTATTCACATTGGGTAGTCCTAATGTAGTGATAACGCCTCATGACAGTTGTCGAATGGGGACGAATGTCATGTTACCAATTTGACATTATCAATCATGGGTTTTGCTTAAAAAGCATCCTGAAAAATGTTTTTGCAATAGGAAATGGGTCCACAAATGCAAGAAGTTGCTGACGCTCTGCGTCTTGACACTGAACTTTCCGCTGATAGTGCAGCGTATATTGAAGAACTTTATGAGCAGTATTTAACGTCTCCAGAGTCAGTTGGTGAAGACTGGAGAGTGTACTTCGATAAATTCCCAAAAGGTGATCAACCTCATAGCAATGTACGTGAGCAATTCCTTTTATTGGGTCGCAACTCAAATCGTATTCAGTCTGTGGCTCAAAGCGCGGTAAGCTCTGAGCATGAACGTCGTCAAATAGGCGTCCTGCAACTGATCGCAGCGTATCGTAATCGTGGTCACCAAAAAGCAAAATTAGATCCGCTAGGTTTGGCAAAACGCGAAGAAGTGCCAGATCTTGATCTTGCTGCGCACGGTTTAACCAAATCTGATTTAGATACCGTATTCAACACAGGCAACCTGGCGATTGGTAAAACAGATACCACGCTGGGTGAAATGGTTGAAGCGATGGAAGCAACTTACTGCGGTTCAATTGGTGCAGAGTACATGCACATTGTTGACACCAAAGAGAAACGCTGGATTCAACAGCGTCTTGAGAGTGCCCGTGGTCAGTATGGCTTCAATGCAGAACAGAAAAAACACTTCCTTGAGCGTTTAACTGCCGCTGAAGGTCTGGAAAAATATTTAGGTAATAAATACGTTGGTGCAAAACGCTTTGGTGTGGAAGGTGGTGAATCTTTCATTCCAATGGTTAACGAACTGATTCAACGTGCCGGTGCGGTTGGTTGTAAAGAAGTCGTGATTGGTATGCCACACCGTGGCCGTCTGAACTTGCTGGTTAACATCATGGGTAAAAACCCGGCTGACCTGTTTGGCGAGTTCGAAGGTAAATCTTTACACAAGAAAGGTTCGGGTGACGTTAAGTACCACCAAGGTTTCTCATCTAACGTAATGACCCCAGGTGGCGAAGTTCACTTGGCATTGGCGTTTAACCCGTCGCACCTTGAAATTGTTGGACCTGTGGTTGAAGGTTCGGTACGTGCCCGTCAAGTACGTCGTAAAGACATTGGTGGCGATGACGTATTGCCATTAATCGTACATGGTGATGCTGCATTTGCAGGTCAGGGCGTGAACCAGGAAACTTTCCAGATGTCACAAACACGCGGTTATACCGTGGGTGGTACTGTGCACATCGTAATTAACAACCAGGTTGGTTTCACTACCTCTGATCCACGTGATGCGCGTTCTACAGAATACTGTACCGACATCGCGAAAATGGTTCAGGCGCCAGTATTCCACGTGAATGGTGATGATCCTGAAGCAGTAATCTTCGTAACGCAATTGGCACACGACTTCCGTCATACTTTCCGTAAAGACGTAGTGATTGACCTGTTCTGTTACCGTCGTCGTGGTCACAACGAAGCGGATGAGCCATCTGCAACCCAGCCACTGATGTATCAGGTGATCAACAAGAAAGCCACTACACGTACTTTGTATGCAGACCAACTAGTACAACAGGGCGTATTAGATCGCGCTGCTGCAGACCAAATGGTTGAAGACTACCGTGCCGATCTTGAAGCAGGTAATCACGTTGCCAATGCGCTGGTTCTTGAACCGAACAAGAAAATGTTTGTGGACTGGACGCCGTACCTGGGCCATGAATACACTGACGAATGGGATACCACTTTCCCGGCTGAGCGCTTAAAAGAGCTTGGTGAAGGCATGCGTAAACTTCCAGAAGGTTTCGTGATGCAGCGTCAGGTGTCTAAAGTGATTGACGAACGTCTGAAAATGCAGACCGGCGAAATGCCGCTGAACTGGGGTGCTGCTGAAACTCTAGCCTATGCAACACTGCTAGATCAGGGTTACCTGGTACGTATTACTGGTGAAGACGTAGGTCGTGGTACCTTCTCGCACCGTCATGCCAAACTGCATAACCAGGTTGATGGCGAAACTTATATTCCATTGTGCCATGTGAAAGAAAACCAGCCGCGTTTTGCTTTATATGACTCGCTATTGTCTGAAATGGCGGTACTGGCATTTGAATATGGTTATGCGACCACGATTCCACACGGTCTGATCATTTGGGAAGCACAATTTGGTGACTTCGCTAACTGTGCGCAAGTGGTGATTGACCAGTTCATCGCCTCTGGTGAAACCAAGTGGGAACGTGTATGTGGTTTAACCATGTTGCTGCCACACGGCTTTGAAGGTCAAGGTCCGGAACACTCATCTGCACGTTTAGAACGTTTCTTACAGCTGTGTGCTGAAGATAACATGCAAGTGATTACTCCGACTACACCAGCACAGATTTTCCACGCTTTACGTCGTCAAGCGATTCGTCCAATCCGTAAGCCAATGATTGTGATGTCACCGAAATCATTACTGCGTCACAAGCTGGCAACTTCATCTCTTGATGAGCTAGCAACTGGTACTTTCCAGACTGTGATTGACGAAATCGACAGCAACATCAACAAGGCCGACGTGACCCGTCTGGTACTTTGTGGTGGTAAAGTGTATTACGACCTGCTTGAAAAACGTCGTGAAAAAGAATTGAACAACACGGCAATTGTTCGTATTGAACAGTTGTATCCATACCCAGAACAACGCATTGCGGAAATTCTTGAAGCTTATCCAAACGTGAAAGAACTGGTTTGGACTCAGGAAGAACCGAAGAACCAAGGTGCTTGGTTGTTCATCGCGCCGCGTCTATATGATGACGTGATGAAAGCTGGTAAACAGGTTCGTATCAGCTTTGCTGGTCGTGAGGCTTCTGCCGCTCCAGCGTGTGGTTCACCATATTTGCATGCAAAACAACAAGCTCAGCTCATCAATGACGCGCTTGCGATCGTAGCTGAATAACAGGAGATTCGAAGTAATGGCAACCGAAATTAAAGCACCGGTATTTCCAGAGTCAGTTGCAGATGGAACAATCGCGACTTGGCACAAACAACCAGGTGAAGCAGTATCACGTGATGAAGTGATCTGTGACATTGAAACTGACAAAGTTGTTCTGGAAGTTGTAGCTCCTGCAGACGGTACGATTGCTCAAATCATTAAAAATGAAGGCGATACTGTACTTTCAAATGAAGTGATTGCACAGTTTGAAGAAGGTGCTGTATCTGGCGCTGCGCAAACTCAAGCAGTTCAGTCTGAAGAGAAAGTTGAACAGGCCGCTGCGAAAACTGAAGCAGGTGCAGCACCTGTAGTTGAGCGTGCTCAACCAGTTGCGGACCAGGCACCAGCAGTGCGTAAAGCATTGACTGAAACAGGTATCAACGCTGCTGACGTACAAGGTACAGGCCGTGGCGGTCGCATCACCAAAGAAGATGTGGCAAACCATCAGGCGAAACCAGCGGCTGCGCCTTTAACTGCAGCAGTAGGCGAGCGTATCGAGAAACGTGTTCCTATGACGCGTTTACGTAAGCGTGTAGCTGAACGTTTACTTGCAGCGACTCAAGAAACTGCAATGTTGACGACGTTCAACGAAGTGAACATGAAACCAATCATGGAAATGCGTAAGCAATATAAAGACGCATTTGAAAAACGCCACGGTGCGCGTCTTGGCTTCATGTCATTCTTCGTAAAAGCTGCGACTGAAGCGCTAAAACGCTACCCAGCAGTAAACGCATCAATTGATGGCGACGATATCGTTTATCACGGTTACTATGACATCGGTGTAGCTGTATCTTCTGACCGTGGTCTGGTGGTTCCTGTATTACGTGATACAGACCGTATGAACTACGCTGAAGTTGAATCTGGCATTGGCGCTTATGCTGCGAAAGCGCGTGAAGGCAAACTTGCGATTGAAGACATGACTGGCGGTACATTCACCATTACTAACGGTGGTACTTTCGGTTCACTGCTGTCTACGCCAATTCTGAATACACCACAAACTGCTATTCTAGGTATGCACAAAATCCAGGAACGTCCTATGGCAGTCAATGGTCAGGTTGAAATCTTGCCAATGATGTATTTAGCGCTGTCTTATGACCACCGTTTAATCGATGGTAAAGAAGCGGTAGGTTTCCTTGTAACAATCAAAGAATTGTTAGAAGAGCCAGCTAAACTTATCCTTGACTTATAATTTATTAATTAAAAATCTCTCCTAACCCCTCTAAAAAAGAGGGGAAAGGTTCCCCCTTGAGTAAAAGGGGGGATTTAGAGAGATTGATTGGAGATAAAAATGTCTCAACAATTTGATTTAGTTGTTATTGGCGGTGGTCCAGGCGGTTATGAAGCAGCCATTCGTGCGGCTCAGCTTGGTTTTAAAGTGGCATGTATCGAAAAACGCATCCACAAAGGTAAACCATCTTTAGGTGGTACCTGCTTAAACGTGGGCTGTATCCCGTCTAAAGCGCTGCTTGATTCTTCACACCGTTATGAAGATACCGTTCATCACCTGGCTGATCATGGTATTACGACAGGTGAAGTAAACTTTGACCTGTCTAAATTACTGGCACGTAAAGACAAGATTGTTGACCAGTTGACTGGCGGTATTGACCAGTTGCTGAAAGGCAATGGTATCGAATGGTTAAAAGGTACTGGTAAATTACTGGCGGGTAAGAAAGTTGAGTTTGTTCCTCACGAAGGTGAAACTCAGATTCTAGAACCAAAATACGTAATTCTTGCGTCTGGTTCTGTACCTGTGAACATTCCGGTTGCTCCTGTTGATCAAGACATTATTGTTGATTCTACTGGCGCGCTTGAGTTCCCTGAAGTACCGAAGCGTTTAGGCGTGATTGGTGCCGGCGTGATCGGTCTGGAGCTTGGTTCAGTATGGCGTCGTCTAGGTGCTGAAGTTGTTGTATTTGAAGCAATGGATGCCTTCTTGCCAATGGCGGATAAAGCGCTGGCAAAAGACTACCAGAAACTGCTGACCAAACAGGGTCTGGATATTCGTGTAGGCGCGAAAGTGTCTGGCACTGAAGTCAACGGTCGTGAAGTGACTGTAAAATACACCCAAGGCGGCGAAGAGAAAGAACAGACTTTCGACAAGCTGATCGTGTGTGTGGGTCGTCGTGCGTATGCTGAAGGCTTACTGGCTGATGACTGCGGTATCAAACTGACTGAACGTGGTCTGGTTGAAGTGAACGACTGGTGTGCGACTTCTGTTGAAGGCGTATATGCAATTGGTGACTTGGTACGTGGTCCAATGCTGGCACACAAGGCTATGGAAGAAGGCGTAATGGCAGTTGAACGTATTCACGGTCATGCTGCTCAAGTGAACTATGACACCATCATCTCTGTCATCTATACACACCCTGAAGCGGCGTGGGTAGGTTTAACAGAAGAGCAGGCCAAAGAAAAAGGTCATGAAGTGAAAACCGGTCAATTCGGTTTCGCAGTCAACGGCCGTGCTTTAGCTGCCGGTGAAGGTGCAGGTTTCGTGAAGTTTGTTGCTGATGCAAAAACAGATCGTTTACTGGGTATGCACGTGATTGGGCCTGCAGCGTCTGACATTGTTCACCAAGGTATGATCGCGCTTGAATTTGTATCTTCAGTTGAAGATTTACAATTAATGACATTCGGTCACCCAACCTTCTCTGAGGTGGTGCACGAAGCGGCACTGGCCGTCGATGGACGTGCCATCCACGCGATTCAGCGTAAGCGTAAATAAATAAAAAAAGAGCGGTTTCGACCGCTCTTTTTCATTTGGTGGTTGTTTTTGTTTGAATAATCATCTAAAACTAAAACGATAAAACTGTATAAATGTTAATACTCACGACGATGGATGTTGGAGTTTTAGCGAGTCATAAAAAAACGTGAAAAGTAGTAAAAGGTAAATAAATGAATCTACATGAGTACCAAGCCAAAGCGCTATTAAAAAAATATGGTATGCCGGTGCAGGAAGGTCTGCTTGCAACCAATGCAGATGAAGCAGTACAGGCATTTGAACAGCTCGGTGGCAAATTCGCTGTCATGAAAGCCCAGGTGCATGCGGGTGGCCGTGGTAAAGCGGGTGGTGTGAAAGTGGTGAAATCGGCTGAAGAAGCGGCAGAGTATGCCAATCAGCTGATCGGTACTCGACTGGTCACTTATCAGACCGATGCCAATGGCCAGCCGGTGAACAGTATTCTGGTGGCCCAGGATGTCTATCCGGTAGAGCGTGAATTATATTTAGGTGCCGTGGTGGATCGTTCTAGCCGTCGCGTGACCTTTATGGCCTCAACCGAAGGTGGGGTTGAAATTGAAAAAGTCGCAGAAGAAACCCCAGAAAAAATTATTAAAGTTGAAGTTGATCCTCTAGTCGGTTTATTACCATTTCAGGCACGTGAAGTTGCGTTTGCCCTGAACTTAAAAGATGGACAAATCAACCAGTTTGTTAAAATCATGACTGCAGCGTATCAGGCCTTTATTGAAAACGATTTTGCCCTGTTTGAAATTAACCCATTGTCTGTACGTGAAAACGGCGAAATTTTATGTGTCGATGCCAAAGTCGGCATTGATTCCAATGCGCTGTACCGTTTGCCGGAAGTGGCTGCGCTGCGTGACAAGAGCCAGGAAAATGAGCGCGAGCTGAAAGCCTCTGAGTTCGATCTGAACTATGTAGCGCTAGAAGGCAATATTGGCTGTATGGTCAATGGTGCCGGTCTTGCCATGGCAACCATGGACATCATCAAATTGTATGGTGGTCAACCGGCCAACTTCCTCGATGTCGGTGGCGGCGCAACCAAAGAGCGCGTGATTGAAGCATTTAAAATTATTCTGGCTGACAATTCGGTTCAGGGAGTATTAATCAATATTTTTGGTGGAATTGTACGTTGTGACATGATTGCGGAGGCGATTATTGCAGCAGTTCAGGAAGTCAATGTCAGCGTGCCGGTGGTGGTACGTCTGGAAGGAAACAATGCTGAACTGGGGGCCAAATTACTGGATGAATCTGGCCTGACCTTAATTTCTGCAAATGGCCTGGCCGATGCTGCAGAAAAAATTGTTGCTGCAGTAAAAGCTTAAGGAGATGCATCATGAGCGTATTAGTAAATAAAGACACAAAAGTATTGGTTCAGGGTTTCACTGGTAAAAACGGAACCTTTCATTCGGCTCAGGCGCTGGATTATGGCACGCGTGTTGTCGGCGGTGTAACTCCAGGTAAAGGTGGTCAAACCCATTTAGACCTGCCAGTATTTAACACCATGAAGCAGGCAGTTCGTGAAACTCAGGCCGATGCTTCGGTGATTTATGTACCCGCACCTTTTGTACTGGACTCGATTGTTGAAGCAGTCGATGCCGGTATTGAACTGATTGTGGTAATTACCGAAGGTGTACCAACCCTAGATATGCTAAAAGCCAAACGCTATTTAGAAACCAATGGTAATGGTACACGCCTGATTGGCCCGAACTGTCCGGGTATTATCACCCCGGGCGAATGTAAGATCGGGATTATGCCAGGTCATATTCATCAGCCAGGGAAAATCGGGATTATCTCGCGTTCAGGAACGCTGACCTATGAAGCGGTTGCGCAAACCACCAAATTGGGTCTGGGCCAGTCGACCTGTATCGGCATCGGCGGTGATCCGATTCCGGGCATGAACCAGATTGACTGTCTGAAACTGTTTCAGGACGATCCTCAAACTGAAGCCATTATCATGATTGGTGAGATTGGCGGCACAGCCGAAGAAGAAGCAGCCGAATACATTCAGGCGCATGTGACCAAGCCTGTGGTGGGCTATATTGCCGGTGTAACCGCACCAAAAGGCAAACGCATGGGCCATGCTGGCGCGATTATTTCTGGCGGTAAAGGAACCGCAGAGGAGAAATTTGCTGCCTTTGAACGTGCCGGAATGGCTTATACCCGTAGCCCGGCCGAGCTCGGTTCAACCATGCTGAAAGTATTGCAGGCCAAAGGTTTGGTGTAAAACCTACCTGACTAAAAAACCCCAGTTCTTGGGGTTTTTTATGGCAAAGAACATAGATAATGATGACGCTTCTATTGAGGAAAAAGTAAAGCATACAAAACAAATAAAATGATTGTTTTAGTAATTATGATTTACATCACACTTTAATAGAATATAGAGCAATAATTATCAGAAACTTGAGAATTTATATGATCAAAATAACAACGATCATGCCGATTCAGTGTCTGTCGCTTTGCTCTTTTTTATTTTTCTTCTGCTCATGCCAATACGCTTGATCAGCAACGTGAGCACGCGGTGGAGATGGTTCGGTCCGGGCAGGTGGTCTCTGGACTCAATCGCTTGCAGGCGTTATTAGCTCAATTTCCCACAGATCAAAAGTTAATTGCGGATTATCTAGTTTTGGCCTATGGTCAGCCTGTGGTACATCCACAGGATTTATACCGCCTAACGCAGCAGATTCAACCTAAAACCTTTCCTGCCTATGCCCAGGTCAGCGCTATCAAGGTGCTCCGTGATGCCAAGCAGTACGCTCAGGCCAAAGCGTATCTGGCCCGGTTTCAGCCTTTAAATACCCAGGCCAGCGGCAAAGTCTGGCACGCGGTACTGGAAGCCGAGTCGGGTCAGGCAGCAGCCGCTAAAACGTTGCTGAAAAACCTGCAATGGCAACAGCTTAGTGCCGATGACCTGAGTTTATTGTCTTATACCTATCGTATCCTGAATATGCCGGTACAAGCCTTGCAGGCAGCCGAAGCCGGATTAAAAAAGCAAAGCAGCATTGCAGGCCATGAACAATATGTACTGTCGCTGATGCTTAATGGCAAGCATCATGCAGCAGAGAACTATCTGCTGCAACAACAGTTAGCACAGAGCCATCCTCGTTTATTATTGCAAGTCAAACAGCACCAGTTTTCTACCCGGATTCAGAATGCAGTACAGGCCTATAAAACGGCACAACTGCGCAGTGAATATGCAACAGCCTATACCGAGCTGGATGCGGTACTGGCCGATATGGCTGCACATGAACCACAGGTGGCAGCTGACGCCGAACTGCAGCGCGCATTCTATGCCGATTATCTGTATGCCTTGGGACAGCGTAAGCGTCATCAGCAGGTCTTGAAAATTGTGCAACAGCAGCATCAGCCAATTGCAAACTGGCCGGCTTATGTACGCCATGCCATTGCCGATGCCTATCTGGCCACCCGACAATCGGAATTGGCTGAACCGGTGTATTTAAGCCTGTTTCAGGAAAAGAACTATGCAGACTATACGGTGTATGCCGGTTTGTATTATGCCTATATCGAACAGGAAAAATTCAAGCAGGCTGATCAGCTGATTCAGGACATGGACCGTCAGTTACCGCGTTATCGTTATAGCGAGGCCAAAGGCGTGGACCGCAGTACCCATGAAGACCGGGAGCAGTATCTGGCTTTAAAAGGGCTGAACTATGCCTACCGCAACGAACATGCCAAAGCCGAGCAGTATTTTGAAACCCTGGTTTCAATTGCACCGAATAATCTGGCCTATCAGAACAATCTGGCACAAATTCAGCGCTGGCGTGAAAAACCACTGACTTCCCAACAAACGCTGGAGCAGTGGAATGGCCTGGATCAGGTCAGTCAAATCACCCAGATTAACCAGATGCAAAATGCCCAAGCCCTGAATGATATTAGGGGCTGGCGTCAGCTGAATCAGGCCTTGTTACAGACGGCTGCAGATGATACCGGTGTGCAATTAAGCCGCAAAGAATTAAAGGATCGCGATCATTTCAGCATTCAGCATGAAAGTTATTTTTCTGAAAGTCGTTCCGATCAGGAACAGTTGCTGAACCGTTTAAAAGGTTCAGAAGAGCGTACCCATTGGACCCGTCTTAACAGCCCGTGGCTAAATGAGCATTATCAGGTTTTTATTGACCATCAGCATCGGCAGGGGCGTTATGAAGATGGCACCCTGGATGATCCGCGTTTAGGTCTGGGTGTGGCCTGGTCCAAAGATCGCAAGTATGCCAGCCTGTTGCTGTCTCAATCTTTAGATGAAGACCGTGTGGGCGCTGCACTGGACTGGTCACACTGGTTAAATGATCATTGGCAATATCATCTGGCGGTGAATACCCAGGCCGATATTCCGTTGCAGGCAATGGCCAAAGCACATGAAGGACAGTCGTATCGGGCGGGTTTTAACTGGCAGGCCAACGAGTCGCGTAAAGCCGGTGCACAATTTCAATTGACCGATATTGATGATGGCAACACCCGTCAGGAATATCAGGCCTATTTTAGCCAGCAGTTTTATCAGGCCCCGCATCATCTGAGTCGTGCCACGCTCAGCGGCTATTATGGAAAAAATAAGCCCGTCGCCGTGGATTATTTTAATCCTGAATCCAGCCATAGTTTAGAGCTGAAACTGGAACATGACTGGATGACCTGGCGTCGTTATGAGCAACATTTTAATCAGCATTTTGAACTGACGCTGGGCACATTTGGACAGAAAGATTATTCCAATGAGCCGATATATAACCTGTTGTATCGCCATGACTGGCGTGTGTCACGAACCTGGAAACTGCACTATGGCATTGGTTGGGGCAGCCATCCGTACGATGGCAAAACAGAAGAAAAAACCTATGCAGTATTCGGCTTTGAAGGACGATTCTAATGCAAATGAAACCCGCTTTACTCCTGAGTGCCTGTATTGCTGCATGTGTTTATTCTCCTTTGACCGTGCAGGCCGAGACCAGCACAGCGCCAGCAGCAACTACAGCACCGCTTGATGCGCAGGCCTATGAATTTGTTACCTTAACTTTTCATGATGTGCGTGATGACGTTGCCAAACAGGGTGACCGTGATCTATACGCCATCAGCACCCATAACTTTGCCCAGTTCCTGCAATGGATCAGGGAACATGGCTGGCAGCCTATTCGGTTAGAAGATGTCTGGCAGGCCCGTCAGCATAAGACAGCCTTACCGGAAAAAGCAGTATTAATAACTATTGATGATGGCGCGCTCAGCAGCTATAGCCATATTTTCCCCTTATTAAAACTGCATCAGGTTCCGGCTGTTTTTGCCATTCCGACCAGCTGGATTAATGGCAATACCAAAGATGCCTATGAAGCCTATGGGGAGGGCAACCTGATGAACTGGCCGCAGATGCGTGAAATGCAGCAATCCGGTCTGGTCGAGTTTGCCTCACACAGTGATGACTTGCATCACGGGATTATTGCCAATCCGCAGCTAAACCAGCAGCCAGCCGCGATTACCCGTGAATATTTCCCGGCCCAGCAGCGTTATGAATCTGATCGCGCCTATGCGACGCGAGTGGTAAAAGACTTGCGTCAATCAAAGCAGATTCTGGATCGCGAATTAGGAATTAATACCCGTGCTATTTTCTGGCCGTATGGTGCGGTGACCAAGGAAACTGAAGCGCTGGCCCGTGAAGCCGGTCTACCAATGTCGTTTAGTCTGGGCAGTGTATTGACGTTGGCCGATGCCGATACCACCTATCAGCGTGCCCTGATTACGGAAAACCCATCACCTGAAGAAGTGTTTGGTGAAATCAAAGACTTCTTAATGAATAGCCGGGCGCCGCATAAGCAGCGCAAAAGTTTATTACGCATTAACCTGGCAGATCTGGCGGGGAGCAATATCACCGCATCAGAAGCACATCTGAGTCAGCTGCTTAATCAGGTTAATGCCTTTCAATCCAATACACTGGTTTTGAATGCGGTGGCCGATCAGAATGCCGATGGCAAAATTGATGTGGCTTATTTTCCGAATCGAAGCTTGCCGGTGGCTCAGGATTTGCTGAACCGGGTGGTATGGCAGGCCCGGACCCGAATTGCTAATCGGGTATATGCAGAAATGCCGCTGAGTCTGGAAACCCAGCAAGGTTATGATCTGGCAGAATTGACCGCAGATCTGGTGAAAAACAACAGCTCGATTGAAGGGCTGATGATTGAAACCGGCGATGCGCTACATTGCACCGTATTTCAGGCCGAATGGAGTGCAAGCTGTCAGGCACAGCTGCAACAGGTGTTGAGCATCAAGAACCGGACCAAAAGCCAGGGTAAATACTATGCCAATATCAGTAATAACTATCAGACTGCATTAAAGCTGGAGATTCAGAATCAGCCACTTGACGGACTGAAAAAACTGCTGCAGCAACTGCCGGATCATGCCGATTTCCTGTATCTGGCTGTCGATCCGTTGGCATCCCCCCAAGCCATCAAAAATCTGCATCAGGCTTTAAACCAGTTAAATGATCGTGAAAAGCAGCATTTGATGATTAACTTGCAGATCAATTCGGATAGCACTGCAACAGAGTGGCGGCATTATCAGCAGATGTATCAGCAGCTGAGACGTCAGGGCATTCAAAAAATTGGTATTGATAATTATCAGCCGACCCATGGGCAGGCCGTGCATCAGCACCTGTACCGGGCGTTGAGCCTGAATGCAAGTCCGCTGAGTTATCGTGATCCCTATGTCCTGGAACAGGGAGAGCCGCAATGATGGAAGTGTTCTCGAAATTGAGTTTTAACGATTTTTATTTTGGTTTTGCATTTTTATATCCCTTGTTGATGGCCTGGCTGTGGATTGCGGGCGGGATCTGGTTTTATTTTAAACGGGAACATCGTCAGGATCATTTCCCTGAACCGAGCGATGAAGGCTGCAGTATTATCATTCCTTGCTTCAATGAAGAAGAGCAGGTCAGACGTACCATCAAGTTTGCCATGCAAAGCCAGTATCCGGAATTTGAAGTAATTGCAGTCAATGATGGCAGTCAGGACCGGACTGCAGCAATTCTGGATGAACTGGCCACGCAATATCCAAAGCTGCGGGTGGTCCATCTGGCCGAAAACCAGGGCAAAGCCTATGCCTTAAGAGCCGGGGCAATGGTTAGTCGCTATGAATTTCTGGTCTGTATTGATGGTGATGCGCTGCTGCATCCACACGCGGTATTCTGGATGATGCATCAGCTGACCAGCTTTCCGCGTGTCGGGGCGGTTACCGGTAATCCACGGATTATTAACCGTTCCAGCGTGCTGGGTAAAATTCAGGTCGGTGAATTCTCTTCAATTATTGGATTGATTAAACGCGCGCAGCGCACCTATGGCCGGATTTTTACCGTATCAGGTGCGATTGCCGGTTTTCGTAAAACCGCGCTGGACCGGATTGGCTACTGGCGTGATGACATGATTACGGAAGATATTGATGTTTCGTGGCGTTTGCAGTTTGACCACTGGGATTTGCAGTATGTCCCCAAAGCCCTGTGTTATATCTATATGCCGGAAACCTTCAAAGGGTTATGGAAACAGCGCTTACGCTGGGCACAAGGCGGGATTGAAGTGCTAATTGCCTATGTGCCAAAACTGTTTAAATGGCGCCTTAGACGGATGTGGCCGATTGTGATTGAATCGATCATCAGCGTGCTATGGGCCTATGTGATTATGGGCATCTTTGTGCTGTATTTTTATGGGCTGTTTTTCCCCTTGCCGGGTGAGTGGGCGATTCAATCGATTCTGCCGCAGTGGTACGGGGTGATTTTGGGCCTAACCTGTTTGCTGCAGTTTCTGGTCAGCTTAATGATCGATCATCAATATGATAAAAACCGTACCTTGAGAACCTATTTCTGGGTAATCTGGTATCCGCTATTTTTCTGGCTGATTACCGCGCTGACCACGGTGGTGTCTGTGCCAAAAACTTTGCTGAAAAAGCAGAAACGTGCACGCTGGGTCAGCCCGGACCGTGGTTTTACCAAGGAGCACGAGCATGGCTAAATTTAAAATGATTGAGGATGAAGCTCAGCTGGAGCTACCAGAATATATTGATGAGCCGCGCTATGTACGTAACAAGGCCGCAGGCTATGGACTGTTCTTTCTGGGCTGGCTGGCCTGGATCTGGTTATTCCTGCCTCTGATCACTATGTTGCTGTGGCTGTTTCAGGGCTATACCGTATATGAGCAGCTGTTTGTGATGTCGGCACCGCAAAGCTCGTTCAGCCTGTTTTATCTGGGGCTGGCGATTATGGTGTTTATTCTGATTCTGCTGATCTGGGCTGTGTATAACTGGCTGCGTTTTCGTGATAATGAGCGCCGGGCTTTTCCGGAGCATATTCAGACTGAGCAACTGGCGGAAAGTTTTCAGGTCGACACAACTGAAATGGCGTATTTGCAGCAGGCCAAAAATCTGACCTTACATTATGATCAAGATGGACAGCTGGAAAAATTTGAAGTTCATCAGCCACTGTCTTCATCATAGAACATTGAAAAACAGCCATAAAAAACGCAGCCTTAGCTGCGTTTTTTTATTCACCTCATTTAAGTTGATGAAGTTTCCTGATTGATTTTCGGCTGAGATTTCAGGCTTTGGGTCAGACCGTTAATATCACCGCCATGAATACCCAGTTCACTCATCAGGCTGTCAATTAACGGTGCTTGCGAACGATAGCGCAGGGCACTGTTCACCACCTGATCAGACAGGGCCACTTGACCATGACCGTGTTCGCTGCCATCGACATGTGCGCTGCCCATCCCATTTAAACCATTGACGTGCAGAATCTTGATGTCATCAATATTTTCCATTGGCTTGACGCTTTCACGGATAATTTCTGGCAGGTATTTCAGCATGGCCAGACGTACCTGCATTTCGACCTGTTCCGTCGACAGGATGTTATTGGCTTCGTTGACTGCACGGGTACCTTCAGCATCAACCTGATACTGTTTTTCCATCGCTTGTGCCAGCAGGACTTTGGCATCGGCTTCACCACGCGCTTTTAAACGCAGCTGTTCTGCATTGGCTTCTGCGGTAATCCGCACCGCTTCCGCTTCATCGACCGCCGCCTGTTTGCCGGCTTCAGCAGCAACGGTAATGGCAATCGCATCTTTTTCAGCGGCCTGCTTGGCAGCCACCAGCTCGACTGCCTTGGCACGTTCTGCGCGCTGGGTTTCACGTACGGTAATCACTTCTTCTTCTGCTTTTACCGCTTGAGCACGGGCTAAATCGGCCTGCGCTTTGGCTTCAGATTCGGCACGGGATTTTTCCGCAATGGCAATGGCACGATCCTGTTCGGCCAGCTCAATGGTTTTCTTCTGTTCTACCTGGGCTTTTTGGACTAGCTGTTCTTTTAAAATATTTTCATTGGCGACATCACGTGCTGAGCCAATCCGTTTCAGTTCAATTTCACGTTCAGCATCAATGCGGGCTTCTTCCGCTTCACGTTTTTTAGCTGCTTCCTGCGCTGCAATTTCAGCCAACTGTTCAGCACGGCGTACCGAAATTTCACGTTCTTGCTGTAACTTGGCATATTCTTCTTCACGAAGAATCTGCAGGCGCGCCTGTTCGGCTTCCAGGTTTTTGGCTTTAATGGCTAAGTCGGCATCCTGTTCAATGTCGTTACGTTTACGACGACGGTCTTCAATGGTTTCGGTTAATTTGGTCAGACCTTCGGCATCGAAAGCATTTTGCGGGTTAAAGTAGCGGAAACTGGTCTGATCCAGTCCGGTTAAAGATACAGTTTCCAGTTCCAGACCGTTTTTAAACAGATCTTCCGATACCACCTGCTGCACTTTCTGCACGAAGTCGACGCGTTTTTCATGTAGTTCTTCCATCGCCATTTCTGCGGCTACGGCACGTAACGAATCAACAAATTTGCCTTCGACCAGATTTTTTAATTCATTCGGTGACATGGTTTTTTGCCCCAGCGTTTGTGCTGCGGTGGCAATAGATTCAGCGGTCGGTTTAACCCGCACATAAAATTCGGCCATGACATCGACACGCATACGGTCGCGGGTAATCAGGGCCTGATCTTCAGCACGGCGCACTTCCAGACGCAGGGTATTCATATTGACCGGAATAATTTCATGCAGCACCGGTAACACAATCGCCCCCCCGCCGAGAACACAACTAATGTCATATCAATATGTTAAAATATTTGTTAAGTATATGATTTTAAAAATTTATCTAAGAAAATGAAAAATTAACAGTTTTCTTAACACTTTTTATCAAAGTATTAGCTTCAATTAAAGAGTATCAAAAAAATTGACACTTATTTACAAGGGTAAAATTTTAGCTAATAAATCGGTATTTTATTTTAAGTCTAAATGACATGGTTGGATAAAAAACATTCATAGCAAACAAATAAAAGCTAGTTAATTCTATTTTTATCAAAAATTTGCTTTAATTGGGGGTATTAATTTCAGGAATATATTCAGTGGCTAAAAAAACTATCAAATCAAAAGTAAAAAGTTTTGAAGAATCTTTATGGGATAGTGCCAATAAGTTACGTGGTAGTGTTGAACCTTCTGAATATAAACATATTGTTTTATCACTTATTTTCTTGAAATTCGTAAGTGATACATTTGAAGCCCAACGTAAAAAGATTGCTGAAAAGCATGGTGCTAATGCTGAAAAATTCTTAGAGATTGAAGCTTTTTATCATCAAGATAATGTCTTTTATCTAACAGAAGAATCTCGTTGGAGCTATCTCATTGCTAATGCTAAGCAAGAAGATATTGCTCTTAAGATTGATACAGCCCTTCATAACATTGAGAAGAAAAATAAAGCACTTCAAGGTGCGCTTCCTGATAACTACTTCTCTCGTATTGATTTAGAAGTCAGTAAGCTTGCTGCATTACTTGATGAGATCAATAACATTCAAACGATCTCCAACCAACATGAAGATGTTGTTGGTCGTGTATATGAATATTTCTTAGGAAACTTTGCTTTAGCAGAAGGTAAAGGTAAAGGAGAGTTCTATACACCTAAGAGTATCGTTAAGTTGATTGCTTCTATGATTGAACCGTACAAAGGTCGTGTTTATGACCCTGCTTGTGGTTCAGGTGGTATGTTTGTTCAATCTATGAAATTTGTAGAAAACCACAAAGGTAATAGAAAAGATATTTCGATTTTTGGACAAGAACAAACGACCGCTACTTATAAGCTTGCTAAAATGAACCTAGCTATTCGCGGTATTAGTGCTGATCTTGGTGCAGCAGCCAGAGATACATTCTCGAAGGATCAACATCCTGACCAAAAGTTTGATTTCATTATGGCGAACCCCCCATTCAACCAAAAGGATTGGCGTGGAGCAGATGAGTTAACTAATGATGCTCGCTGGGAAGGCTATGAAGTTCCACCTACAGGAAATGCCAACTATGGTTGGATTCTCCACATGGTATCCAAGCTTTCTCAAAACGGTGTTGCAGGCTTCATTCTTGCCAATGGTGCATTATCTGGCGATGGCACAGAGAAAGAGATTCGTAAGAAGCTGATTGAAAATAAATTGGTAGAAGCGATTGCTGTACTACCAATGCGAATGTTCTATACAACAGATATTAGTGTTTCTTTATGGATATTGAATCGTAATAAAAAAGAACGCTCTGTGCCTCACGGTGACCTAACTCGTGAATACCGTGATCGTGAAGATGAAGTACTCTTTATGGATTTACGAAAAATTGGTGAATCGTTCGAGAAGAAATTTATTCAATTCTCAGATGAGCATATTGAAAAAATATCAGAAACTTTCCATACGTGGCAACAGAAATCTTTTGATGCTGAGTATAAAGACATTCCTGAGTATTGTTATTCTGCAACAATTGAAGAGATCGCATCTAAAGACTATTCACTCGTACCAAGTAAATATATTGAATTCATAAACCGTGATGAAAATATTGATTTTGATGAAAAAATGATAGCTCTTAGCTCAGATTTTACTGAGCTTTTAAAAGCTGAAGAAAAATCAAAACAAGATTTGTTGAACGTATTTAAAGAGCTCGGTTATGAAATCAAATTATAAAAAAATTGGTGCTTTTGTTCGTCAAGTTACCAATCGCAATACAGATTTAAACGTGACCAATCTAAAAGGCATTAACATCAATAAAGAGTTTATGCCTTCAGTAGCAAATATTAATGGCACAGATTTATCAAAATACAAAGTTGTTCAAAAAGGACAATTCGCCTTTAATCCAATGCATGTGGGACGTGATGAAATGCTTCCAATTGGATTATGGAAAGAAGAAGAGCCTATTATTGTTTCTCCTGCATATACTGTATTCGAAATTACAGATTCAAATATATTAAATCCAGAATACTTAATGATGTGGTGTAAACGAAGTGAGTTTGATCGAAACTGTTGGTTTACTACTGATAATAGTGTTCGAGGTGGATTCTCTTGGCAAGAATTTTGTGAAATTAAACTATTATTACCTTCATTTGAAGAGCAAAAAAAAATAGTAGATCAATTCACTAAATTGAAGAATAGCATTGATATTTCAAACAAAAATTTAAAAATTATTGATCAGCTTGGGTTAGCAATCTACAAACAATGGTTTGAGGATTTTGAATTTCCAATTACAAGAGAATTAGCTAAAGATCTCCATGATCCTGAATTAGAAGGTACATCATATAAATCTTCTAATTGTGAATTTACATACTCAGAAAATTTAGACAAAGAGATACCTGTAGTTTTTAAAGATATATCTATTAAGGAGTTTTGTTCTGATATGAAAAATGGAGCAACTCCTAAAAGAGAAATTCTTGAATACTGGAATCCCCCAGAAATAAATTGGTTAAAAACTGGAGAAATATATAATAATATAATTTTTAATTCAGAAGAAAAAATATCCGCTCTCGGATTTAAGAAAAGCTCTACTCGGTTATTACCTTCAAATACTGTTCTAATGGCTATGTATGGGGCTACAGCAGCACAGTTAGCGATTTTAAAAGTAGAGTCAACTACCAATCAAGCTTGTTGTGCCATGATTTGTAAAAATACTCAAGATTCTGCATATTTATATTATAGACTTTTGAGTGAGCAATCAGAGATTAAAAGACAGGCGATAGGTGGGGCTCAAGAAAACTTAAGTAAGGCTTTAATTGAGAAATTACCAATTTTTTCTTCCAATAGCATTAATCAAATAACTGATACCTTTGAAAAACTCATTAATTATAAAGCTGAACTTACAAAGAAAATTATGATGCTTGAAGAAGCTTCTAAGCTCTTATTGTCAAAAATTGCTGTATCAAAATAGGGGGAATAAAATGAGTTTTACAGAAGCATCATTAGAGGTAGCAATAACAGAATTATTAATCAAGAAAAATATTCATCATATGTCTGTATGTGAAAATAAGGAGGCTGTAAATGATGTTTTTTTTAAGGAAGATTTAGAAAGTTATTTGTATAAACGTTATAAAAATAAAAATCTTACACCTAATGAAATACAATATATTATTAAAAAAATAAAATCATTGAGTGGCTTAGATATATATGAAATAAACAAAAGTATTTTAGATTTAGTGAGTAATGGATTTCTGCTAAAGAGAGAGGATCGTAAAAGAAAAGATGTATATATTCAATTAATAGATTCTCAAAATATAGAAAATAATAAATTAAAATTTGTAACCCAATTAAAAGTACAAGGTAATGAATTAAGAATTCCTGATGGAATTCTCTATATCAATGGTATTCCATTAGTTGTCTTTGAGTTTAAAAGCGCCATTCGTGAAGATGCGACAATTTATGATGCCTATCAGCAGTTAACAGTACGTTATAAGCGTGATATCCCTGAGCTTATGAAATACAATGCCCTATGCGTGATTAGTGATGGGGTAAATACAAAGATGGGATCTTTGTTTGCACCTTATGAGTTTTTCTATGCATGGCGCAAAGTTACGGGGGATGAAACCCTTGAAAAGAGCGGTATTGACTCTTTACATACCATGATCGAAGGCTTATTCGAGCCTAAACGTTTAGTTGATGTTATTCGAAATTTTATTTATTTTCCTGATACGACTAAGCGAGACGATAAGATCGTTTGTCGTTACCCTCAGTATTATGCAGCCAATAAGTTATTTGAAAATATTAAGAAACATCGTAAGCCATTAGGTGATGGTAAAGGGGGTACTTATTTTGGTGCAACGGGATGTGGTAAAAGCTTCACAATGCTTTTTCTATCACGCTTGATTATGAAAAGTGTAGAGTTTGAAAGCCCAACTATTGTGGTCATTACAGATCGTACAGACTTGGATGATCAGCTTTCTGCTCAGTTTACTAATGCAAAAGGCTTTATTGGTGATGAAACAATAATCAGTGTGGAAAGTAGACAGCACCTTAGAGAGCTACTGCAAGGTCGAAAAAGTGGTGGTGTCTTCTTAACGACTATTCACAAATTCACAGAAGACATTGAATTATTAACTGAGCGTACAAATGTCATTTGTATCTCAGATGAAGCTCATCGCAGTCAAATCAATTTAGATCAAAAAATCCGTGTAACTGAAGACGGTGTGAAGAAAACATACGGATTTGCTAAATACCTGCATGATTCCTTACCTAATGCAACGTATGTTGGTTTTACAGGCACACCTGTTGATGCAACTTTAGACGTATTTGGTGATGTCGTTGACTCTTATACGATGAATGAATCAGTACAAGATGAGATTACAGTACGACTAGTCTATGAAGGTCGCGCTGCGAAAGTATTGCTAGACAATAAAAAACTTCAAGAAATTGAAGATTATTATAAAAAGTGTCAAGAAAATGATGGTGCTTCAACTTATGCTGTTGAAGAAAGTAAGAAAGCTATGGCAAATATGCGGTTAATTTTAGGGAATCCTGACCGAATTAAAGCTATTGCTGAAGACTTTGTAAACCATTATGAAACCCGTGTGAGTGAAGGCTCTACAATCATGGGGAAAGCAATGTTTGTTTGTGCATCACGACAAATTGCTTTTAGTCTGTATCAAGAAATTATTGCACTTCGACCTGAATGGGCTGAAGTTAAAGAAGCGGATGATGGTATCGCTTTAACTGACCAAGAAAGAAAAGAAATCAAGCCAAATGCGAAAATCAAGCTAATTGCTACAAGACATAAAGATGATGAAAAAGAACTTTATGATCTTTGCGGTACAAAAGATGATCGTAAAGAACACGACAGACAATTTAAGAATCCAAAGTCCAACTTCAAAATTGCGATTGTTGTCGATATGTGGCTGACAGGCTTTGATGTTCCCTTCCTAGATACGATTTATATTGATAAACCAATTCAACAACATAACTTAATTCAAACGATTTCTCGTGTGAATCGAAAATTTGAGGGTAAAGAGAAAGGTTTAGTAGTCGATTACATTGGTATTAAAAACCAAATGAAGTTGGCTTTAGCTCATTACAATAAATCTGATGCAAAAAACTTTGAAGATGTTGAGCAATCCATTATCGTTGTTAAAGATCATCTAGAATTGTTGAAGGATCTATTTAATAAATTTGATACCTCACCTTATTTTTCAGGAGAGCCTTTAAAACAGCTTCAGTGCTTAAATAAGGCATCTGAGTATGTTCAGCTTACCAAGGAGCTAGAACATCGTTTTATGCAGCTTGTGAAGCGTTTAAAAGCAGCGTATGACGTTTGCAATGGCTCTGAAAAGATTAGTCAGGATGAACGAGATATTATTCACTTCTACCTAGCTGTACGTTCTATCGTGTTTAAGCTAACGAGGGGTGATGCTCCTGATACTGCTCAAATGAATCTTCAAGTGCAAAAGATGATTGCAGACGCTTTAGAAGCAGATGGAGTTGATGAAATTCTTAAGATTGGTGAAGAGGAGTCTAGTGAGGTTGATATCTTCGGAGATGATTACTTAGCTAAGCTAGAAAAAATTAAGCTCCCGAACACTAAGATTAAACTGTTGCAAAAATTATTGGCTAAAGCTATTGGCAAGTTTAAACAGGTGAACAAAACTAAATCTATTGATTTCTCCAAACGTTTTAAAGCTTTGGTTGATAGCTATAACGAACGTAAAGAAGACAGCATTTTAGTCAGTGGCGTTCTTGAAGACTTCTCAAATGAAATTATGAATCTACTCCAAGATTTAAAGCAAGAAATGGGCTCATTTGCCGATCTTGGAATTGGCATTGAAGAGAAAGCTTTCTATGACATCCTTCAATCTTTGGCTGTGAAATATGATTTCACCTACCCTGAAGATCAGCTATTAGATTTAGCCAAAGCGGTTAAAGCAGTAGTAGATGATAAGTCTAGCTACCCTGATTGGAGTGATCGAGAAGATATTCGAGCTGAACTAAAAGTCGATCTGATTGTCCTGCTTGCTGAATATGGCTATCCACCGATTGATCACGATGAAGTGTATAAAGAAATCTTTGAGCAAGCGGAAAACTTTAAGAAATATGCTCAAGTAGCAGGATAACTTTATGTCGCCTAGTAAAAATGATAAATTTTTTAATTTATTACTGTCTACAAGAAGAATTTTTCACATTACTACTGACTATGAAGTGGATGAAAAGGATTCGTTTAAAGATAAATACTTTTCATCTTACGGCTCAGGCGTTTTAATTAAGATAGGTATAAAATATTTTTTACTTACAGCCAAACATGTTTTAAAAGATTATTTAGACAAAGAGCTTCCAAACACATCACCTTTTCGAATCACTTGCCATAGTTCTAAAAACTTTGATAACACTAATGATTTCTTATATCCCAAGAGGATTTGGAATATAGGATCAATTATTCCAGAAACTGATGATTATGAAGTGGAAGATGTAGTCTTAGTTGAGCTTTTTCAGCCCCTACCATGGCAAAGACTTGATCACTTTATAGAATTAGAAGCAGAAAAGGTCTTGGACTTAAGTAGTTATTCAATAGGCTTACCTGTTTTTGATAGTGGTTTTTCTGAAGTATCAAATCCATATTATTATGAAGGGGAAAATACCACCTTACCATTTGATGAAACTAGATTTACAAGCAGCACTGTACTTAAACGAGATGTTATTTTAGGTAAGTTAAATCTAGAGAAAGGCTTATATTTCTTTGATAAAATGACTTATCTAAATACCAATACTAACGGTATGTCTGGTGGATTGATAATAACTATTAAAAGTGGGCAACCACAAATTCTAGGGCTGCATATTAGAGGTGGAGAAAAAAGTAACAGAATAACTTTTATCCCATTTTGTAAAATACAGGATGCTATCCTATCCTATCAAGAAGCTCCATATATTGCAGTTGATTACCTCTATTATGAAAGAATGAGCAAAAGAGAAAATTTAACAAGTATTGCCGAACTGTTTCATAGTCATCTTTTATCCTCAGGATATGATATGAATATCTATCTAGAAGAAAATACAAAAGAGTTTACTAAACTTTTTGCAGAATACCTTACTCAAAATGAGGAATTTTTCATGGCTATAAGTATTGAAAGAGATGAGCTTGATCAAAAAGATGTACATCATGTAATTTTGAAAGAAATGCTTACTGCAGCAAAAAAATCTTTATTAGAAATCAAAGAAGAAGAGGATTAAATTTCATCAATTAAAGTTTCTAATGCCTTTTTCTCACTATAAAGAAGATTAAGGTTTAATGTCATTTCTTCAATTTTTTGTGAAATGACTTCGGAGAGTATAGGAAACCTAGCTAAATACTTTTGGTAGATAGAAACGTAAGCGTCCGCTGAATCCCACTTTTTCTAACTCATTAATACCGCGATAGTGTCCACTAAAATTTAAGTGGACACCTATTTATGGATTTAAAGACAGTTATAGACACTGCACCAACGTAAGCGTCCGCTGAACACACCTTCTGAATTCATCCTATAAGCCTTAATTTAGTCCCCACTTAGAAACAAGTGGGGACTTAAATTTATGACTACAAATCATCAGACATCCATCGCATCTCTTGCGAAAAAACGAAGAACATACAGTGCTGAATTTAAACAGCAGATCGTTCAGGCTTGTAAAGCACCGGACGTTTCAATTGCTTCAGTCGCTTTGCAACATGGATTGAATACAAATCTTGTATCCAAATGGATTCGCTTAATTGATGCTAAGCCAGGGAGTGATCGCTCACCACTACCGAATAAACCTGCATTTATTGCCTTATCTTGCTCTGCACCATTAGATCCTACTCCTACTGACATGTTAACGGTTCAAATTACTTTACCCCACTCAAAAGCAGAAATTGGCTTGAAATGGCAAGTATCAGAAATACCTGCCTTGGCAGAATTACTCAAGGTGCTGGCAACATGATCCGTATCGATGAAATCTGGTTGTCTACTCAGCCCATGGACATGCGTGCAGGTATGGATACGACCATGGCTCAGGTGGTGAGAGCCTTTGGCTACATCAAACCGCATTGTGCTTACCTGTTCTGTAATAAACGTGGCCATCGCATGAAAGTGCTGGTACATGATGGACTGGGCATCTGGCTGTGTGCCCGGCGGCTGGAACAGGGAAAATTCCACTGGGCGCAGGTTCACCAGGGTGAAAGCATGGCGATCAGTCCGGAACAGTTACAGGCACTGATCCAAGGTTTGCCCTGGCAGCGCATTGGACGACAGCAGGTGGTGACGATGCTTTAAACCAGGCTGTTCCATTCTGCTATTCTCCAAACGTTCTATTTCCTCTGCGTCATGACCTCAGGCATACTGCGGTCATGAATACGCTGCCTGACTTAAGCCAACTGACCCATGAACAACTGCTGGAATTTACCAAGCAGTTGGCGATGCAGCATCAGTCTCTGGCACAATCAAATCAAGAATTAGAAAAATCAAACCAGCAATTGGATGCCAAAGTTCAGCATCTTTCTATTCTCAATCAAAAATACGAGCATGAACTGGCGCTGTTTAAAAAGCATAAATTCGGCAGTAAAAACGAACATCTCACTGCAAAACAAATCCACCTGTGGGATGAAGCGGTTGAAGAAGATATTGCCGCGGTTGATCTAGAACTGGAACCTCTGGCCAATGCCTTAAAAGAGGTGGTGCTGCAACAGCGGGTGCTGCATGCAGATGAAACACCGGTCACCATCATGCGGATGGGTGAGAATAATAAAAAACCGAAGAAAGGTTATGTCTGGGCCTATGCCACCACACAGTACAATCCAGTTCAGGCGGTGATCTATGACTTTCAGGATAGTCGTTCAGGCCAGCATGCTGAAGCGTTCCTGAATGGCTGGCAGGGTCATCTGGTCTGTGATGATTACAGTGGTTATAAAGCACGCTTTAAATCAGGCCAGGTCATAGAGGTGGGCTGCATGGCCCATGCACGTCGTAAATTCCATGAGCTACATGTGACTGGGAAAAGTCAGATCGCTGAACAGGCATTGGTGCTGATTCAGAAACTGTATGCGATAGAAGCAGAGCTCAGGAAAAAGACCGATGGTACAGCGGAAGACCGCCGCGAATACCGACAACAGCATAGTCAACCAGTGATGCAACAACTATATGAATGGCTCAACCAACATCATCTGACAGTGCCATCGAGTTCTCCCACCGCCAAGGCCATCAATTACACTCTGAAGCGTTGGCCAGCTTTAAGCCGCTATCTGGATGATGGCAATCTACCGATTTGCAATAATTGGGTCGAGAATCAGATGCGTCCCTGGGCGTTGGGGCGCAAGAACTGGCTGTTTGCTGGCTCGCTGCGCAGCGGCCAACGAGCTGCCAATATCATGACTTTAATCCAGTCAGCAAAGCTGAATGGCTTGGATCCGTATGCCTATTTAAGTGATGTGCTAAAAAGGCTGCCGACGCATAAAGCGACCCAAATAGAAGAATTACTGCCACATCGCTGGAAATCCAACTCAAATTAAAAAATAGGCATGGGGTTCAGCGGACGCTTACCTTTAACCTCTGTGGTCTAACGGTCCAAACCATGATCTCCAATACTATCACTTTGAATACGCCTAGGTAGTTACATGAAAATCTATGACGGATCATTAGAAACTGTAAACTGTCGAATCAAACGTAGGTGATTATTAGTAACTTGCTACAGACTGACCGTCTGAATTAACCAGACAGTATAGCCGACGAAAAATAGTACTAAAGTAGTGCCAGAAGTACGACCGAATACACGCTTGGTTTTAAATGCAAATAGACACATCACAAACAGTAGTAAGGTTAAGAGACTCATCGCTAATATATCACGCGACAGAATAATGCTACTCGGAGTAATAGGCGCAATGAGTGCTGCTATACCTACGACTCCTAAAGTATTAAAAACGTTAGAGCCTATAATATTACCCAAAGCCATATCATGCTCACCTTTACGTGCGGCCGACAAGCTCGCAACTAATTCAGGCAGTGACGTACCGATAGCGACGATAGTGAGACCAATGATAAGCTCACTCAAGCCCCATAAAGTAGCAAGTTCAGTAGCGCCCCAAACGATAGCGCGCGAGCTTAGTATTAATACGAACAAACCAAGAAATAACCTACCTAAACCTTGTGCCATACTGTGTTCAGCCTTTGCAGTTTCTTCTACAGTATCGTCTTCATGTTCGTGGTTGCCTTCACGCATGCTCAAGATGATTTGTATGCCTAAGACAACGACTAGAAGCACTATCAATACTATACCGTCGGTATTACCTAAGACACCATCGCTTAATTGCCAAGCAGCTACTGCCGTCACCAACAGTAGTAAAGGCATATCACGATTGATAATACTTTTTCGGATAATAATTGGACTTATTAATACCGTTGCGCCTAATACTATGGCGATATTAACAATGTTAGAACCATAAGCATTACCCAATGCCAGCCCAGGGCTACCTTCTAAAGCAGCTAACATGGACACTATCATCTCTGGTGATGAAGTGCCTACACCTAGAATGATGACACCAATCAAAAAGCTGGGTACATTCAGCTTATTAGCTAAAGCGACGGCACCATCAATAAAAACATCAGCACTCCAAACCAAGATTGCTAGACCTACTACTACTACTGCTAGCATTGCTAACCACATCAGTGCGTTTCCTTATAAAAATTAGAGTAATCGTTAAGAAAAATGGGCATAAAAAATTGAGCAATAGAAGGCTCAGTTTTATAGTAGCATAAGCAACCAGCGCAATTATGAGAAAAGGTATTATTGTTTTTTATACTTTGAAGTCCTTAATGTCTCATTCAGTCTTGAAAGCATGATTAGTGCATTTGCGATTACCAATGATGTGATTTTCATCATATTAAGCCTTATAATTAATACCATCAAAAACCTTAAGATATCCATATGCTAAAGAAAACTGAGCAAAGATTAGAGAAAATCATATTTAATAGCCGTTGGCTACTAGCCCCATTTTATTTGGGATTAGTGCTCGGTATTATTTTATTATTTATCAAGTTTTTCCAAGAAATGTGGCATATGATCACCCATGTGCTCAGTGCGTCTGAAGCCGATGTGATCGTTGGTGCGTTAGCTCTTATCGACATGGCATTGGTCGCAAGTTTGTTACTCATCATTATATTCAGTGGTTACGAAATTTTTGTCTCAAAAATTGATACAGTGGGGCATGAGGATCGTCCTGAATGGATGGGAAAAACTAATTTCTCTGGCCTAAAACTTAAAGTCATTGGTGCTATTGTTGCCATTTCTGCTATCGATCTTCTTAAATCATTTATGGATATACCCAAAGATATGAGCGAGGGTGATGCTGATAGATTGATGTGGAAAGTGATTATTCATATGACGTTTGTACTTTCAGGCCTATTGTTTGCCTTGATGGACAAGATTGTTGGTGATACTAAAAAACATTAAAAAAAGCTCAATAGAAATCTATTTATTAATTTACGCAAATAGGCGCAAAGGAGCGTAGATGGCATGAGCTAGTTTATTAACCTTATTCGATGACATTAGTATGATGAGTGTTTATGTGACTTGTGCATTAAAATCCTGATGGTAATCTAATCAAGATCTATGAACGTCTAACAGAGATAGAGATTTTAACAAAACTTAAAAATAAGCAGCCAACCTTTTTAGTAGCAGGCACTGAGGGTAATTATGTCAACTAAGATATTTGATGTGGTAGTAACTGGCGGCGGTTGGCACAGGCTTTCTATCAGCTATCGTAGCGTATGTAATGAATAATATGCCGTCAACCCTTATCGGCGCACTTGCTATTGATAGCGCTCAAGTGCCTGCCGCAACGCGTCAGCTGATGATTTATGCCAATGTTATTGGTAATGATTTAGGGACAAAATTAACCCCAATTGGTAGCCTAGCAACCTTGTTATGGTTACATGTATTGGCGGAAAAGGATTATAAGATAAGCTGAGGGCAGTATATGAAGATTGGATTAGCTATAACACCGCCAGCACTACTTGTAACGCTTTTGGCTTTAGTATTTTAGTTGCCTATGTTACCCAGTGTTTAAGAAGGTTGCCGACACATAAAGTGACCCAAATAGAAGAATTACTGCCACACCGCTGGAAATCCAACTCAAATTAAAAAATAGGCATGGGATTCAGCGGACGCTTACGGTATGGATACCTCATTGATGGCTCGACTGAAAGAGCTGGAAGCAGAAAATACCAGACTAAAAAAAATGTATGCTGAAGAGCGATTAAAGGCAGAGATTGTTCAGGAAGCAATGTCAAAAAAGTGGTGAAGCCATCTTGCCGACGTCAGATGGCTCAACAAGCCGTTGCCCTGCATGCGGTTAGTATCCGTTTAGCTTGCTCTGCATTTGGCATTAGTGAAACCTGCTACCGTTATCAGGCTAAACTTTGCGATGACAATGCATTAATTGCTAAACAGCTCATTGAACTCACTGAGGAAAATTCCGATTGGGGATTTGGTCTGTGCTTCTCATATTTACGAGATGTTGAGAATCACTGCTGGAATCACAAGCGGGTTTACCGCATTTACTGTGAGTTGGCACTAAATCTGCGTATTAAACCGAGAAGAAGACTAAAACGGCACGCGCCTGAACCATTGAAAGAACCAATCCGAGAAAATCAGGTCTGGTCATTAGATTTTATGCATGATCAGCTGATCGATGGTCGAAAGTTCCGATTATTAAATGTGATTGATGACTACCGTCGAGAAGGCTTAGCGATTGAAGCAGGATTCTCATTACCTACAATCCGAGTTATTCGTACGTTGAATCAGTTGCTGGAGTGGCGAGAAAAGCCGTTAGTTATTCGGTGTGACAATGGCCCGGAGTTTATCAGTCATGAATTTGTACGCTGGGCAACTGAACAAGGTATTCGTATTGAATATATTCAACCAGGTAAGCCACAGCAGAATGCGTATATTGAACGTTATAATCGGACTATACGTTATAGCTGGCTAAGCAAGCATCTATTTGACACACTGGAAGAAGTACAAGATTATGCAACGAGTTGGCTGTGGCATTACAACTATGAAAGACCACACCAAGCAAACAAAGGAAGGCCACCTCTAATGGCTGCTTAACCTCTACTTTTAACTTCGGTTATTTATGGGAGGATTACCGATCCGTATGCCTATCTCAGTGATGTGCTGAAAAGGCTGCCGACGCATAAAGCGACCCAAATAGAAGAATTACTACCACATCGCTGGAAATCCAACTCAAATTAAAAAATAGGCATGGGGTTCAGCGGACGCTTACCCTGAGTCTTATGATGATCACATATCTCTGAAAGAGTATATAGGCAAAGGGAAGTTGACTTTACATTATGTTGAATTCGATCTAAGCAGCGATGGTAATCCCCACTAAAACAAGCTCATTTATATAAAGTGGACATAATAATATCTATATATAACGATGGTACAGCGGAAGACCGCTGCGAATACCGACAACAGCATAGTCAACCGGTCATGCAACAACTATATGAATGGCTCAACCAACATCAGCTGACGGTGCCATCGAGTTCTCCAACCCGCCCGGGCGATCAACTACAGCCTAAAACGCTGGCAGGCACTCTGCCGCTATCTGGATGATGGTAATTTACCTATAGATATGAGCAGCATTGCTGCGCAAGGGATCGAAAATCAGATGCGTCCCTGGGCCTTAGGGCGTAAGAACTGGCTGTTTGCTGGCTCGCTGCGCAGTGGTCAGCGAGCGGCGAACATCATGACGCTGATTCAGTCAGCAAAGCTGAATGGGCTTGATCCGTATGCCTATTTAAGTAATGTGCTAAAAAGGCTGCCGACACATAAAGTGACCCAAATAGAAGAATTACTTCCACACCGCTGGAAACCCAACTCAAATTAAAAAATAGCTATGGGGCTCAGCGGACGCTTACGATCTTTTTCAATATTACTATTTTACAAATTGCTACTTCTCTATTTAGTTTAGAAGGTGAGTCTATATGAAAAAAATAGGTAAAAAAGTCTTGTAATTTTCAGCAATTACTGTCCGAGTAGTTATTGATTTTGTAGCTTTAATTCTTTGATGGTAGATTTTAGACTGTTAATTTCTGATTTCAATTGGTCAATCAATCTATTTTGACATTGTTTTTGATATTCAAGACTCATAATTACAGACATAAACTTTTCATATTTCTCAGTATCTAAGGTGGTATGCTCAGTATTTTTACTTGAAGGCTTTTTCGCTAATTTAAAGCCTTTCTTATTAACTAAGGCGCTTTGTTTACTAGCTTTTTGCTGAATTATAAGGGATTTAATGTATTCAGAAGCTAGTCCATGAGTATTATAAATAGATGCTCTATTTATATTTAGTATTTCAGAAACTTTTTGGAAAGTTAATTTCTCACCTGATTCAATAAGAAAATTAGCAACTTTACAAATTAGCTCATGATCAATTTTTTGATTATAAAATTCATCAATAGATTCTAGATTGAAATACTCTAAAAGGCGTGGTTCTAAATCTAAATTATTTACTTTTTTCATTATACAACCTCAATTATTTCAAGTTTTTTATCTTGTAGAGAATTTATTATCTCATTGACTTTGTGACGTTTTTCTTCAAGGTTTAAAATTAAGTTAGCATAAGCTTTACGCTGATCAGGAGATGCTTTGGATAATTTTAAAATTTTAATGTTTATATCATCAAGTAAACCACGCCAATAAGGTAAATTTAGATCTGTAGTCACATATCCATGACAATTAATACAACTTACAGGATCGGAAATAGATTTCAATGAACAGTCTGATCCGTTCATACAAAATCCATGAGGTAAGAAATTAATAGAATCTTTACGCTGTAATAAAAATGTATTTACTTGTTCTAGACCTTTAAAAATAAATGGATCGACAGATATATTGTATTTGAAATCTTTAAGATTTAAAGCATTAAAAATATATTTAACACCACCACCAATTCCTTTGTTTGATTTTATAGAATTGCTAAATCCCATTAATGATTTAATTTTTAATGTTTCATCAAGACTCTTAGAGCGTTTTATGATGTCAGAATAAATAGCACGTTTGGAATATATGTAAGACATAGCACCACTAACATGCTTAAATTGATGCTTAATTTCTTGTATAGAACACAAATTATTTGTAATCATGAAAAATGCAAATGTATGTCTAAATTGGTGAGGTGTGAAATTAAAATAATCACCAACTTTGTATTCTTTCATATAAAGTTTAGATATTTTAACAGTTGATTGATAGTTACAGTCTAAGAAGTTCAATTGATCAATATCATGTTGGTCAATGGGGATTTTAAATATAGAATATTCATAATTTATTTTTTCTGATTTAAGATTTCTCATATTATCAAATCTACACAGATTCATAGAATAATTGACACCAAAAATTAAATCATTTTCTAAGTTTGATTTTAAATAATTAAGATATGATTCTGAAAATCGACTATCATTTCTTGCAATTATCGCTTTAACACGATTATGCATTTCTTTATTCATATCAACTAATAATTTCAGAAGTTTATTGCAATATTCTGAACTAATCCATGTGAGTTCTTCATGATCATCAACTGTTTTTCCTAAATATGATGTTATATAATATTTGCCATCACGTTCTATTAAGCCTGTATTTCTAATCTCTTTTACTTCATCTTTTCTCATTCCCGTAAAAAGAAGTGTGTTTAAAAAAACAACTTTTTTAAATTTGTTTAAAAAATTGCAAAAACCCTGCATATTGTCTGTATGTATTCTACTTGAAACATACTCACCATTTACTACTTTGTAATTTTCATTATGTATACGTTTAATGTCTTTTTCATTGTATGTCTTCCAAATTGCATATGTTTTATAGAAATTTTCTTCATATTCTTTAATTTTATCAAATGTTTTTAGCAAAGTATGCTCAGGAATTATTGGAAAACTTTTGCTATCATAATTACTGGTAGAGGGTAAAACCGTTCTTTGTGTATTTAAATTTAGAACTTTTAAAGTATCCTCTGAAATAAAACCATAGATTAATAAAATTTCAGTGATAATATAAAAACCATTTTCTTTAGCTGTGGTCTTGCTAATATACTCTTCGGTGATCTTTTGTTTATTTAATACACTTAAAGATTCAATATCAAATAATGATTTACAGCCTAATTTTTCTAATGTTGTAGTAATTCTTTTTAATTTTTGAACTGTGCTTAATGCAGTTGATGGTTTTAATCTTCTAAAATTCTGTTTGCGACCAATAAAAATCAGACATAAAAAAATAATTTTCAACTCATAACTTAATATTTCATTTACATCACAAAAACTAAGAGGTTTCTCAGCAGGAGTAAAAGTGAATCTTTCATTTTTAAATAAAACATTTCTTGTGTCTTGATCCATACTTTTATTTATGAAAACTATACAATTTTCTATTTTTTTATATAAATCTATTGAAAAAGGTTTAATGGTAATTGTACCATCAGCATTACGAATAATTGCATTTTTGAAGATGTATTCAAGATCATTCATATTTAAACCTAAAACCTAAAGAGTAAAATATTTATTTGGAACATAATTAATTAAAGCAAGATTATAAGCTTGTGTATTACTTTCCTTTAATAGGTTTAATATATGTTCGATTCTATCACTAAATTCATTTATGGCTAATTTATTATTTGATTCTGGTGGGAATAAGGAGGATAAATTAACCATTTGTTCTATACATATATTTTTAAAGTCGAGTAACTTATGTATTTGGGCTTCACTATTTACTATGCTAAAGTTTTTGCAAAATAAACAAGCCATATAATCAGAACACATTGGTATATTATTTATTTGAGGCTCAGAACAATTTCCAATAGGTGTAAATTGAATTATATTTGAGTCTGTATCATTAATAAGGGGGATGTCAAAATTGATTTCCCTTTTCAAATATTCTTCTAGAGCTTTAGTGCCGAGCATTAATTTACTATTGCTTTCTATAATGTCAATTTGCTCATAGTGTCTAATGAATACTTGCAATTGATGATTAATAAAATCTTTATAGACACTGTAATCTTGCAAAGCTAACGTATAACCTTCATTTGAAGTTGTCTTACGAATCTTTTGCATATTAAATCTCATAGGGCAATCAAGAATCTCAAGTATTTCATTGATTCTATAAGATATATTTTGAACTTGTGCAATTACAGGGTGATCAGACTGAGATAAGTAAATGAACATATAGTCTTGATCATTGAAGTTTGGATCTACACTCTTTTCCAATACGGCTTTGCGTAGAATATCTTTCACATATAGTAAAAGATAAATTGTCTTATCCTTAGATTTTTTAAAAAATGAATAAGTTTCTACTTTGTAGTTAGCTCTAGCTTTAACAAATTTCACATGGAATAAATTGGAAATATTTTTATCAGGTTCAACATTATTTATTTTCAAAGAACATAATGATGATGTATTCCACCCAGTTAGCATAAGTATCATTGCAAAATATAATAACATTAATTTATTGCAATCATCAGCATATTTATCTACTCCTATTGTGAGATATTTCCATAATGTTTTAATTTCATCAATAGAATAACACCCCTTAATTCTGTCACGATTTATAAGAGCTTTATTTGTATTATAGGCCTGATCGTAATCTTGAATATATTTTGTATCTCTAATCTTACAAAACCACTTTAGGCTATTAAATATTGATTGCATACTTAGGGATTTTAATGTTTTTTGTTTATATCGTTCATAAATTCTAGACTTAATTAATCTAAAATAATAATTATCATCGGCTTCAAGTATGTCTAAGCCATATTTTTCTAATGCATCATGATTACAGTAATTTTCAAAAATATTTACCAGTTTACTTGTATGACTATTAATTGTTATCATACTTTCATCTTTGTATTCTATATCGCTTATATAGTTATAGATGAAGTTGCGTAATTGCTCTGAAAAAATTGGTGCTACTTTTGCCAGTTTTTTTAAACCAACAGAAGTCTTTAAACCAGTGTCATAGTATAAATATATACATGACTTATCATAAGGATGATAGTTAATTTCTTTATCTAATAGCTTTTCCATGATAAAAACTATCATATAAAAATTTTTTAATGTTAAATATTCTTTAAACTTTAATAGTATTTCATAATTATTTTCAATTATCGAATGCAATCCAAACTTTTTAAATTGTATTAGGTCGTCAGGATTTTTATCTAAATGTTTAACTACTATAGAGGTAAAACTAAAAAGCCGCCTGTAATCAAATTTTTTATTTAGTCTGCTAACTATTATTTCATAATCTTTCTTTATAGAAGAATTTAAGTCAGTTAGCTGAGTAATATCATGTTGTACACCATCAACTTCCACTATACATGATTTAATTTGCATCAATGATTTTAATACTTGTTTTTCAGATGTCATCAATTCATTTGAGATAATCAGTACATTAAGTAACTCATATAAATCTTTACTTACGGGATATAATTTAGAATTTTCTAGAGCTTTACGGTAGATGGTAGTATATTTTCTTCTTGTATAAACTGAAAATTTTTCATATACCTGTATCAATCTTTTTCTTAATTGTTCTGTTAATTTAATATTTAAAGCATATAGAGAGATTAAGCTATATTTCTCATTCTCATAGATAAGTGTAGAAGTTCTATCAATTTCTTTACCACTATAATGTGTTAAAAACTTTTCAAATAAATGAAATTTTGCTGAGTGTAGTTTATTGTCAATATTAAATATTGATATTTCAAAATCGAGAAAATATTTAGGATTATTTACTAAACATTCTATATCTCTATCTAGTTTATTTCTAAGTTTTTCTGGATATTTTTTAATTAATCTCTTTAATTCAAAACAATACCTTATCATTGCTGTTTCGTTATTAGCAACATGATCATAATTTTTTATGTAGTTGTCTATGTATTCAAATAAGGTCATCTAAAATATTTCCTTCATCACTAGATTCAACCCCTTTTACTTTTGACAGGTAATCTCCTGCACCACTTGTAAGTGACCAGTCACCCCTTAATCTATTTACTCTTAAATATCGCTTAGTAGTATCGAATAAGGTATGTCCTAATTCATCTTGAAGTACGTATTTCATGTCATCTAGATTGACTTGCTCTTTTAATAACTCTATTAGTCGATTTACAGCATATGTCGCTCTTAAATCATGAAAGGTTTTATCAAATATAAAGCCCTTATTTCCCAGTTCTTCTTTAACTGGATATATGATGTTAGATATAGTTGCTTCATTAATTCGATCACCTTTATTGTTTAAAAATAGAGGGGGAGCATTTGTAAAACCTTTTTTTTCATAGTATTTATTTAATGCTAATTTTCGACTTTTACTATTGCAGTAGTCCTTTATTTCTTCAAGAATTTCTTCTTTAAAGTAAATTCCTCTCTGCTTTTGAAATTTACCTTTAACTTTATAAGTTCCCTTATACTCGTCATTTAAAATATCTTGATTAAGATTAGCAATCTCAATTCTTCTTAAACCATATTCTTTTGCTAATTTAATCCATAATTGTCGTGATTTAGTCTGACAATATTCAGAATTAATAATTAAGTTATATTCTTGTTCTGTGTATGCACTTAATTCTTTAGATGATGGCTGTATATACTTTTTAGGGATTGTGATGTCTGCACTTAGCATTTGTTTGATTTTAGGGGCACGAGAACTGATTCTATTGTTATTAGAGGTAGGCGTATAAATGATTTGGTAGCTGAAAGGTAATTTTTCTATAACATTCTTACTTTTTGCCCATTCATATAAAATACGAACATCACCTAAATATGTATTGGCTGTGCTATATTTAATGGGACTATCTACTCTTTTAATTTCATCAATCAGATAATTACGATATTTATAAATTGGCAATTCATATTTTAAGTAATGATGGTCTTTCCAATTAATTTGATTCGCAGTAAGCCAGTTTAAAAATTTCATTAAAGAGTTTCTGAGACTTTTAATTCTCCCTATTGTTACCTCTTGTCCATTGCTATTTACATTGAAATTATTTTCTAGAAATTTATCTAAAAGGAATCTATTAAACTCAATAGAAGTCTCTAAGTTTTCAAAGTTAAAAATTTGTGGAAATCTGTCTAGTCTATCTAGTTTTCTTTCATTTGAAGAATATTCAATATCCTTGTTGTCTAGAACTTTGTAATTGAATTCTTTCAACATGATATTTGCTGAAATACCGATAGATTTCATGTATTTAATACTGACACAATTCCTATTTTAATATAGTAAACTGAATTGTGTTAATGTCAAATCATTAATTTAGAATGTGTTAGAGGTTCTTTTATCTAAGTTATTGTTATTATTAAATAAAGTAAAAATGAGTTCTTAACACTTTTTACAAGAATTATTATGATGTTTTGTATAACACTTTTATTATGACGTTATGACATGCTCACCGCCAAAACCGGTACGCACAAAGGAAATTTCCTTGCTAGAGCGGCGATACAGGCGGGCCAGGATTAAACCAATCACAAATAAGGCCAGGAAAATAATTCCGGCAATAATCAAGACGTTATACATATTTGAACTTAACATTGTTATCTCTTGTGTTTTTCAGTTGTTAATTTAAATGCATGGCATAAAAGCCAATTTTGGTTCTCCCCGTTAAAATTACGGATTGACCCTGTTGAAAACTTTCGTCCTGTTCCGGTTCTACCAGAATATAGTGGGTCAGACCATGCTGATCCTGCACTTTGGCTTCTGCCGGAGAATTGGGAGTAGCCACACCTAAAATAATGGTGGCTGTGCGGCCAATCAGCTCGTCACTATAAATGGCGGTGGTTTCATCTTGCGGTAAAATGCGGGCAATCAGCATGGCGCTATAACGCACCAGGGGCATGCTCAGAAACAGACAGGCCGGTGCCATTATCCAGGCGGTAATATATTGTCCAGTCCATTGAAACAGTACCGATTGTAAAATCAGGCCAGACAGACCATATAAGGTCAGGAAAATAATCAGCCAGATCAGCAGCGGTACCCGGCCAATGTACAGCCAGTCTAAAAACTGGACCAACAGGCCACTAGAACCATCAATATTCACTTCCACATCTTTATGCGGAATTAAGTCATCTGGCAGGAACTGGTCCAGAATGCCCTGACTGCCGCCACCGGCCAGTAACAGAAACACTTCCAGCAGGGCAAAGAAAAACAGCAGGCAGATACAGACACTAAAAATCAGATTGGAAGGGTGAGTGAGCAAATCCCACATAACTGAATACTCTATTGTTCTGTTGTGTTTAAATTATTGATATTCAAAATATATATTATTATTGAATGCGCCTAGCATAGCATTAGGCCGCATTTTTGTCTGAAAAACCTGCATATTTTAGGCAAAAAAATACGCAATGATTGGGGTGATCATTGCGTAGAACAACGAATCTGCTTGCACAGTTTCGGTAAAGGAGAAATGTTATGAATTAGGATTGCTCCTAGAACATATGACTAGAATACGCCGGCATGAGGCAGGGTTCAGCAGCGTTCAGGTAAATTCATGTTAAAGATTGTTGCTTCTATAAAAATTGTGTGACATTTCTCTCCATATTTTCTCCATCATTGTAAACGTAGCATAAAAAAGCCTTTCGCGAGGAAAGGCTTTTCAAGATCAGCATGGGGCTTAGAAGCGGAACACCCCTAAACCGGCTTTAACTTCATCTAAAGTGGCTTGAGTAATGTCACGGCACTTATCGGTACCGGTCTTTAAGATATCCATGATGTAATCCGGATCTTTGGCCAGTTCTAAACGGCGTTCACGGATTGGACCAATCAGCTCTTTTAAAATGCCTTCCAGACGTTTTTTCACGGTACCATCACCCAGACCACCACGGCGATAATGGGCTTTTAATTCTTCCAGTTCTTCTTTGTTCGGATCGAAAGCATCTAGGTAGGTAAATACCACGTTGCCTTCAACCTGGCCCGGATCTTCAATGCGGAGGTGGTTCGGGTCGGTGTACATGGCATTTACTGCTTTTTTAATGTCTTTGTCAGTAGCATCGAGCACAATGGTGTTGCCCAATGATTTTGACATTTTGGCTTTACCATCAAAACCAGGTAAACGGCCAACATTCGACAGCAGTGCTTTACATTCAGGCAGCAGGTCCTGACCTACCTGACGGTTAATGCGGCGTACAATTTCGTTGGTCTGTTCGATCATAGGAATCTGATCTTCACCCACGGGCACTACAGTCGCTTTAAACGCGGTAATATCGGCCGCTTGGGCAACTGGATAGCACAGGAAACCAGCTGGAATATCACGTTCAAAACCACGCATCTGAATTTCAGATTTAATGGTCGGGTTGCGCTCTAAACGTGCCACAGTGACAAAGTTTAAATACAGCATGGTCAGTTCATTCAAGGCCGGCAGGCAAGACTGAACACAAATGGTGGTTTTGGTCGGGTCAATGCCCACGGCCAGGTAATCGGTCGCCACTTCAATAATATTACGACGTACTTTTTCAAAGTTGTCGGCGTTATCAGTCAGGGCTTGAGCATCGGCAAGTAAAAGGTGTTGATGGTGAGAATCCTGTAAACCTACACGTGAACGTAAAGAACCTACAAAATGACCGAGGTGAAGTTGTCCGGTTGGACGGTCGCCAGTCAAAATAACAGGACGATTATCTTGATTACTCATTATCTCTTCCAAGTCGTTGTTACGACATTTCTATACCGATGATTGGGCTACATTGTACGGCATAATATTTTTGAATGTCACGGGATAAGCCGAACAGAATCAACAATTGTCTGGAAATTTTAAAGATTTATTAATGAAGTAAATACAGAGTCTTGGAAGATTTCTCCTTAGAATAAGCCTAGAACACGATAAGGATAAAAATTATGGCGAGTAGCTTATTACTATTATTAGATGATATTGCCACTGTTTTAGATGATGTGGCGGTCATGAGTAAAATGGCCGCAAAGAAAACGGCCGGTGTACTCGGTGATGATCTGGCCCTGAATGCCCAGCAGGTCAGCGGTGTACGTTCGGAGCGGGAACTGCCGGTGGTCTGGCGCGTGGCCAAAGGTTCTTTTGTCAATAAACTGATTCTGGTGCCTCTAGCTCTACTGATTAGCGTGGTGGCGCCGTGGCTGATTAACCCGTTACTGGTCGTGGGCGGTTTATTCTTATGTTATGAAGGGGTTGAAAAAGTCCTGCATTCCTTGCACAAGAAAAAAGCCAAAACTGCCGAAGAAGCGCAGCAGGAATTAATTAAAACCGAAACCGATCTGGCCATGTTTGAAAATGAAAAAATCAAAGGGGCAGTCCGGACCGACTTTATTCTCTCGGCAGAGATTATTGTCATTTCCTTGGGTACTGTAGCTACCGCGGCCTTTGGTGTAAAAGTCACAGTGCTGAGTATTATTGCCATCGCCATGACCATTGGGGTCTATGGGTTAGTGGCATTTATTGTCAAGATTGATGATATTGGGCTGCATCTCTCGGAACAGGCTTCTAATTTTAAACAGTCGGTCGGGCGCGGCTTGTTGGCCTTTGCGCCAATCTTGATGAAAATCCTGTCGATTGTCGGGACTCTGGCCATGTTCCTGGTGGGCGGCGGGATTATCAACCACGCTATTCCATTGGTACATCACTTTACCGAAGACAGTGTGGAATACGTGCAGGAAATTCCCAATATCGGCAGTATTTTTGGTGCGCTTACTCCAACCTTGATCAATTTTGCTGTGGGCTTTATTGCCGGTTTGATTGTGGTGGCGCTAATTGGTCTGGTGAAAAAGGTCTGGCCACGTTCCAAAGCCTCTTAAACTATGTAAAATTCTAGCCAAGAGATAAAGATAATAAGGAGATTGCTATGCGTTGGAAAGGTCGTCGCGTCAGTAGCAATGTAGAAGATCGTCGCGGTGGTGGCGGTGCCAAAGCCGGCGGGATCAGTATTCTGGGTCTGGTGGTGGCTTTTGTGGCCTGGAAGTTTTTTGGGGTCGATCCGCAAACAGCCTATCAGGCCACCAAACAGGTGACCAATCAGGGGCAGAGCGCGGAAACGCGTGGTCTGGAAAATCCGACGCCGGAGCAGCAGGAATCGATGGAGTTTATTGGTACCATTCTGGCCGATACCGAAGATACCTGGACGCAGGTGTTTGCCCAGCAGCTGAACCAGCAATATGTGCCACCCAAACTGGTGATGTTTAATGGTGCGGTCAGTTCCGCCTGTGGCAATGCCAGCGCTGCCATGGGGCCGTTTTATTGCCCGGCCGATCAGAAAGTCTATTTAGATACTGGTTTCTTTAAAGATATGCGCACCCAGATGGGAATTTCCGGCGAGCAGAACCAGACCGAATTATCGCGTCAGGATCAGGCTGGAGATTTTGCCCAGGCTTATGTGATTGCACATGAAGTCGGCCATCATATTCAGACCATTCTGGGGATTTCCGGACAGGTACAGCAGATGCGTCAGCGTGCCAGTCAGGTCGAAGGCAACCAGTTATCGGTTCGTCAGGAACTTCAGGCCGATTGTCTGGCCGGTGTCTGGGCGCATCATAACCATCAGCGTACTCAATTCCTGGAACAGGGCGATGTACAGGAAGCGATGGATGCCGCACATAAAATTGGCGATGACTATTTGCAAAAACGTTCGAGCGGACAAGTAGTGCCGGATAGCTTTACCCATGGTACCAGTGCCCAGCGCGTGCAATGGTTTAATACTGGTCTGAAGTCGGGCAATATGAATGATTGCGATACCTTTGGACAAGCCATCTAAAGTGTTGCATCCGCTTTTTAACTCAAGGTGAATACAGGAGGATGTGCAACTGCATGTCCTCTAGTTTTTTAAGCCTAGCTTTTCTAACCAGCACAGCTTTTCATCCCAATAGATTTCAACACTCTAAGATTCTTTTTATGTCTATTCCAGCACGTCCCAGTCAGGAGTTGGCCGCTTATATCACCGCGGTGATTGCCCAGATTCCACCTGGTAAAGTTGCCACCTATGGTCAGATTGCAAAACTGGCCGGTTTGCCGAAACATGCGCGTCTGGTGGGCTATGTACTGAAACATCTGGCACCGGGGCATGTGTTGCCATGGCATCGGGTGCTAAATGCGCAAGGGAAAATTAGCCTAAGCAAAATCAATGCGCAGGGTGAAAATATACAGGCGTTAAAACTGATACAGGAGGGTGTAGTGGTCCTGAATAACAAGGTGAGCTTAAAGCAGTATCAATGGCAGCCCTAAAAATAAAAAATTCCCCATACCCGCAGGTACAGGGAATTTTCTGGAGGAAAGATTAACGTACGATGAGTACAGGAACATTACCTTCGCCCAGTACGCTTTGCGCGACGCTACCGAGGAATAACTTTTTCAAACCGGTACGGCCATGAGAACCCATCACAATCAGGTCTGCATTCATTTCAGTTGCAGCACGTGCAATTTCACGATGAATCACTTGACCTTCAAGCAGACGAGACTCAACTGCTACACCTTGTTCCTGGAATTTTGCTTTGGCTTCATCCAGTGTTTTGAGAATAGACACACGCGCACGTTCAATCAGGTCATTGGTCTGGCCTGCTGAAATGTATTCTGATGCAATATATGGATCGAGTGTTAACACCTGTGCAACGGTTACTTTACTGCCGAAAGCTTTGGCAAGCTCGACTGCTTTGGTAACTGCTGCGTAAGAAGTTTCAGAACCGTCCACTGGAACTAAAATGTGTTGAAATGCCATCGTTATTTCTCCTTATTGTGTCATTCAACAATAAAAAATTGAGGGAACACTTTCTATTGCCTTAATGTTATCTTAGCGCTTATTTTTAAATAATAAAACCCAGTAATTTCATAGGGATAATTATTTTTTAAGGAAGTTTAAGCCTTTCTAATTTAACATGTTTTTGAGTAATTAATCAGCAGTTTACACTAAAGTTGAAGGCTTATTTCATTAAGTCTGGCTTTAGAATGTGTTTAGCTCAGGTTTTTTGAGTTTTAATATCGATTAGATGAAAGTTTTGACCTGATGCTTGGCCTAAGCAAAAGTCCAAGGGAATAATCAGCAGTCTTTGAAATAATCAACCAAAGCAGCAACATCCTCTGTCTGCAACTGTTCCCGCATCTTTAAAAACTGCTTTTCATCCATCTCGTAAATTTTAAGGGAAAGCAGTTTTTCTATATCTTCTTGTGGAAAGCGATATTTAATAATTTTGGCAGGAACTCCTCCCACCACGGCATAAGGTGGAACGTCTTTTGTTACGACCGCACCAGTTGCCACAATTGCACCTTCACCCAGCGTCACGCCTTGCATAATCATGGCACGTGAGCCAATCCAGCAACCATCACCAATAACAGTATCGCCAGCAGGTACAAAACTGCGCGTATCAAACGGAAAGGCAGAAATCCAGTCAGTTCGGTGTAACTGATTACCGCCCATCATAATCACGCATTCCGCCCCAAAACACACGAAATTGCCAATATAAAGCTGATCAATTGGCTTCTCAGGCGTAGAAGGCTTGTCATGCAAATAACGCACAACACAACGCTCAAAACCCTGATCCCAATAAGCAGAATAATAAGAATAGTTTCCCTTAATGTGAATATTAGGGTTTTTCATAGTTTTAGAAATAAATTCGAATTCACACCAATGCTTAACAGGGGAATTAATTAAGGGTTCAGCCATAAGAGCAATCAAAGAACAAGCGTAACGCCATTATAGCCGAAGTTAACTCAAATGCTTAAAGGCCTCAATTGCACGAACACGACTGCTTTTTAAATCTACAATCGGCTTTGGATAATCCAATTTTAGTTGTGGATTTTTCGCATAAGGTTCGTGAATTTGTTTCGCATTTAAATGTGAAATTTCAGGTACCCATTGACGAATATAATCGCCATTTGCATCAAACTTTTGCGACTGACTTACAGGGTTGAAAATACGGAAATACGGTGCAGCATCTGTTCCTGTAGATGCACACCACTGCCATCCACCGTTATTGGCAGCTAAATCACTATCAATTAAATGCTGCATAAACCATGATTCGCCTAAACGCCAATCTATCAGTAAATTTTTGCTTAAAAACATCGCGCAAATCATACGAACACGGTTATGCATCCAACCCGTTGCAAGTAACTGTCGCATGCCAGCATCTACAATTGGGATACCTGTTTGCCCATGCTGCCAAGCCTGTAAATCTTCAGGAGCATTGCGCCATACAATGCGTTGAGTGTCTAATTTAAATGGTAAGTTTTTCGATACGCGAGGGTAGTCGAATAAAATATGCTGATAAAACTCACGCCAAAGGAGTTCATTTAACCAAATTTGTTGCCCATTGTTTTCAAATTCCATACAGCCGTGACTGTGGCGAAACAAAGCTTGTAAACATTGGCGAATAGAAAGAATGCCAATATTTAAATAAGCTGCAAGTTTACTCGTGCTATTCAAATTCGGGAAATCACGTTCAATATGATAATACTCAACTTGATTTTCAATAAACTCATCTAAAAGTTCCCAAGCATGATGCTCACCAATTTGCCAAAGATTCTGTAGGTTTTCGCTGATTACTTTTTCTTCTGAATCTGAGTAAATATCACTTAATTTTGGAACTTCTCTTGTAAAGTCATTGTGCTGTGGAATTGGTTTTTGAACCTCAATAGTTGGGTAGCATTGTGGCAAGCTTATGCTGAGTTTCTCATAGCATTGCTTTTTAAATGCACCAAATACTTGATATGGATGACCAGTTTTATTACGAATGCTTCCAACAGGGAAAATAGTTCGGTCATGATACAACTCAAAACGAATATTATTCTTTTCTAATAGCTGTTGAGTTTGAGCATCGCGTTTTAATTCATTTACACCCAATTCTATATCGGCATGAACAGCTTGAATATTATGATTTTGGCATAAGCTTAATAATTGATTTGGCAGGTCTTTCCATAATGGAATAGTTAAAATAACAAGTGGAATATTTAACGTGGCAAGTTCATTTTTTAGATGATTCAGTTGTCTTAAATAGAAGTCAATTTTAATTAGCGCATCATTGTGCACTTGCCATTGTTTTGGCGATAGCACGACTAAGGCAATGCAAGGGCCAGCTTCGCGAGTATGCCAAAGAGCTGCATGATCATGAATTCTTAAATCTTGACGGAACCAAATAAGCTGCATTTTAAAATTTATAGAAAAATATTGACTATTAAAGCATATACATTTGCTGTAATTTTTTCGTGAACTTTTGTTTGAAAGATAATAAAAAAACCCCTCAGAAGAGGGGCTTTGGGATGTCAAACCATCTAAGGATTAGATGTATTCAACGCTGACGATTTCGTACTCAACTTCACCTTGTGGTGTTACAATTTTTGCTTCATCGCCTTCATTTTTACCTAAAAGACCACGAGCAATAGGAGAGTTCACAGAGATTTTATTAATTTTAAAATCTGCTTCATCATCACCTACAATTTTGTAAGTTTTACGTTCTTCTGTGTCAAGGTTTTCAATGGTTACTGTTACCCCAAATACAACACGACCATTTTGCTCAAGTTCTTTTACATCAATGACTTGGCAAGCACCGAGTTTACCTTCGATGTCTTGAATACGCCCCTCACAGAAACCTTGCTGCTCACGTGCTGCATGATACTCTGCATTTTCTTTTAGGTCGCCGTGTTCACGTGCTTCTGCAATCGCAGCAGTAATACGTGGGCGTTCAACAGTTTTTAACTGGTGTAATTCTTTCTCTAAGGCGACTTTGCCTTCAGGAGTCATAGGATAACGTTGCATTGTTGTCCCTCAAGTTGAATATTAGAAAAATACAGCTCTATAAATGAAAAAAAGCCCGCCACCGAGAGGTGACGGGACTTCTCGGTAGACAATTAACCTTTGCTTAAATCTTGCAAACGATAAACATCCATCGGCAATTTAATGGCTAACGCTTGGCATACCGCATCGGCACCATTCAGGGTAGTCGTATGATAAACCTTACCTTGCAGGGCAGAACGGCGGATTGAGAATGAATCCTGCTGCGCTTGTTTGCCTTCAGTGGTATTGATAATGAGGTGAATTTCGCCATTTTTCAAGCGGTCCACAATATTCGGACGACCTTCAGTTACTTTATTCACACGTTCACATTCAATTCCTGCGGCTTTGATCACATCATAAGTACCGCCGGTAGCGATAATTTTGAAGCCAAAGTCTGCAAGCTGTTTGGCAATACCTGCTGCACGTGGTTTATCAGAATCACGTACTGAAATGAATGCATGCTTGATTTCGCCTTCGGTTGGCAAACCTGGTAAGCGTTCATTCGAGCCTAACACAGCTTTGTAGAATGCTTCACCAAAAGTTTTACCCACACCCATTACTTCGCCTGTAGATTTCATTTCAGGGCCAAGGATTGGGTCAACACCCGGGAACTTGTTGAATGGGAACACCGCTTCTTTAACAGAGAAGTGCTCAGGAATAATCTCGGTTGTGAAGCCTTGTGACTCCAGAGATTGACCCGCCATACAACGTGCAGCAATTTTCGCTAATGATTCACCGATACACTTAGATACGAACGGCACGGTACGAGAAGCACGTGGGTTCACTTCCAGAATGTAAACGTCATCGCCTTTTACCGCGAACTGTACGTTCATTAAACCGATAACGCCCAGCTCTTTGGCCATCGCTACGGTTTGACGACGCATTTCGTCCTGTACTTCGTTTGATAACGAGTAAGGTGGAATCGAACATGCAGAGTCACCTGAGTGAATACCCGCCTGTTCAATGTGCTGCATGATCCCGCCGATCACCACATCTTTACCGTCAGATACGCAGTCTACGTCAACTTCAATCGCATCATCCAGGAAGCGGTCAAGAAGAACAGGGGCATCATTCGACGCCTGAACGGCATCACGTAAGTAACGCTTCAATTCTTCTTCGTTGTACACGATTTCCATCGCACGGCCACCTAGTACGTATGATGGACGTACCACCAGTGGATAGCCCACTTTCGCCGCTTCAGCAATACCTTCTTCAGCAGATTTTACGATGCTGTTGTTTGGTTGACGCAGTTGCAGACGTTGAATCATTTGCTGGAAACGTTCACGGTCTTCGGCACGGTCAATCGCATCTGGAGATGTACCAATGATTGGTGCACCAGCCTCTTCTAACGCACGCGCCAGTTTCAGCGGTGTTTGACCACCGTACTGTACGATAATGCCTTTAGGCTTCTCGGTACGCACGATTTCAAGCACATCTTCCAAAGTAATTGGTTCGAAGTACAGACGATCTGAGGTGTCATAGTCAGTAGAAACCGTTTCAGGGTTACAGTTCACCATGATGGTTTCATAACCGTCTTCACGCATCGCAAGCGCCGCGTGTACACAGCAGTAATCGAATTCGATACCCTGACCAATACGGTTAGGACCACCACCGATGACCATGATCTTGTCTTTCGCAGATGGATTCGATTCACATTCTTCATCGTAAGTTGAATACATATAAGCGGTATCAGATTCGAATTCTGCCGCACATGTATCCACACGTTTGTAAACCGGAGTCACGCCCAGGTTCCAGCGGTGTTTACGGAATTGTTTTTGTGAAATACCCATCAGGTTGGCGATACGCAGATCCGATAAACCTTTGCGTTTGAACGCACGGATATTGTCTGCGTTTAAGTCGCCGAAACCTAAAGTTTTGATCTGGTTTTCAGTATTGATAATGTCTTCAATCTGAATCAGGAACCAGCGGTCAATTTTGGTCGCTTCAAATACTTCGTCTAAAGTGAAGCCATGACGGAAGGCATCGGCCACGTACCAGATACGCTCTGGGCCTGGAACTTTAAGTTCTTGCAGAATTTTCTCGCGTGCGCCTTCAGTACCCACTTCGATTTTTTCATCAAAACCAGAAGCACCGACTTCTAGACCACGAAGGGCTTTGTTGACAGACTCCTGGAAGTTACGGCCAATTGCCATTACTTCACCCACAGATTTCATCTGAGTCGTCAGTGTTGCATCTGCTTGCGGGAATTTTTCGAAGTTGAAACGTGGAACCTTGGTTACAACGTAGTCAATTGATGGCTCGAACGATGCAGGAGTTGTACCGCCAGTGATGTCGTTTTTCAGCTCATCCAGGGTATAACCCACTGCCAGTTTCGCTGCGATTTTCGCAATCGGGAAACCTGTTGCTTTAGACGCAAGGGCAGATGAACGCGATACACGCGGGTTCATTTCAATGATAACCATACGGCCATCTTTCGGGTTAATACCGAACTGAACGTTAGAACCACCGGTTTCTACACCAATTTCACGCAGTACCGCTAAAGACGCGTTACGCATGAGTTGATATTCTTTGTCGGTCAATGTTTGTGCCGGAGCAACTGTGATGGAGTCACCAGTATGCACGCCCATTGGGTCAAAGTTTTCGATTGAACAGACGATAATACAGTTGTCGTTTTTGTCACGAACAACTTCCATCTCGTATTCTTTCCAGCCAATGAGTGATTCATCAATCAATAACTGGTGAGTCGGAGACAGGTCGAAACCACGTTCACAGATTTCAAGGAATTCTTCGCGGTTGTACGCGATACCGCCACCAGAACCACCCATGGTGAATGATGGACGAATAATCACAGGGAAACCGAAGCGCGCCTGAATGTCCAGCGCTTCTTCCATAGATTCCGCAATCGCAGCTTTTGGACATTCCAGACCAATTTTACGCATTGCTTCGTCAAACAGTTTACGGTCTTCTGCTTTTTCAATCGCTTCTTTAGTCGCGCCAATCAGCTCAACATTGTATTTTTCTAAAATACCGTTGGCATCCAGAGCAAGGGCACAGTTCAGTGCAGTCTGGCCGCCCATGGTTGGTAAAACTGCATCTGGACGTTCTTTTTCAATGATCGCTGCAACGGTTTGCCAAGTGATTGGCTCGATATAGGTTGCATCCGCCATTGCCGGGTCAGTCATAATCGTCGCCGGGTTCGAGTTCACCAGAATGACGCGGTAACCTTCTTCACGCAGCGCTTTGCAGGCTTGAGCACCCGAGTAGTCAAACTCACAGGCCTGACCGATAACAATAGGACCAGCACCAATAATTAAGATGCTTTTAATATCCGTACGCTTTGGCATTATTTGCTCCTTAATTACTTCTTAGCTGCTTCAAGAAGTTCGATGAAATGATCGAACAGTGGGGCACAGTCGTGTGGACCTGGGCTGGCTTCAGGGTGACCTTGGAAGCTAAATGCCGGCTTATCTGTACGGTGGATACCCTGGTTGGTACCATCGAACAGTGAACGGTGGGTAACACGCAAGACTGCTGGCAGGTTGCTTTCATCCACTGCGAAGCCGTGGTTTTGCGAGGTAATCATCACTGTACCATCTTCGATGTTTTGTACAGGATGGTTGGCACCGTGGTGACCGTGCGCCATTTTCATGGTTTTTGCGCCAGAAGCCAGAGCAAGAATCTGGTGACCTAAACAGATACCAAACACAGGGAGATTGGTGGTTTCAACAATAGTTTTTACAGCTTCAATTGCATAATCACAAGCAGCTGGGTCGCCAGGGCCGTTCGACAGGAACACGCCATCTGGATTTAACGCAAGTACGTCAGCAGCAGGGGTTTGTGCAGGCACAACGGTCAGTTTACAGCCGCGGTCTGCCAGCATACGCAGGATGTTGGTTTTGACACCGTAGTCGTATGCAACCACATGGAATTTAAGTTCAGGTTGAGTAAAGCCTTTGCCAAGTTCCCATGAGCCTTCGGTCCATTCAAAACCGTTCGGGTCACAGCATTCTTTTGCAAGGTCTAAACCGTTTAAGCCGCCAAATGCACGTGCTTTTGCAATTGCTTCTTCTTCAGTGATATTTTCACCAGCCAGAATACAACCGTTTTGCGCACCTTTTGCACGTAAAATACGAGTTAGTTTACGCGTGTCGATATCGGCAATGGCAACCACATTGTGTTGCTTCAGGTAATCCGCTAAAGACTGTGTAGAACGGAAGTTGCTATGCAATAAAGGCAAATCACGAATGATTAATCCGTTGGCCCATACTTTATGAATACGACCAGATTCTGCGTCTTCTTCATTACAACCTGTGTTACCAATATGCGGGTAAGTTAAAGTCACAAGTTGCTGTGCATAACTCGGGTCAGTCAAAATTTCTTGATAGCCAGTCATGGCAGTGTTAAAAACGACTTCACCAGTCGTACTACCCGATGCACCGATTGACGTTCCTTTGAAGATCGTACCGTCGGCAAGGGCTAAAATGGCGGGGGTGCTCAAACCAAAGCTCCTGAAATTTAGGCTGTAAAAAAGCGAGTAGACGAAAAAAAAGGAAGGCTACTATACAACCTACCCTCCTCACATCTGCTCGCTTGAACTTAACAGCGCATTATACGCACCAACTCTGAAAAAGTCCACGTTCTTGAAGCGGAATATCCAATAAAAAAGTATTCTTTTGGTGCAAAAGCATGTTTGTCACGCAATGTCACAGAAATGTAAGCATTTAATAATTGTCTAACAAATCAAAACTTAAATTTTATCTGTTTCTACTATGCTGTGGTCTTTCATAATAACAGGCGGGTGAACGGCAATGACAGCAGAACAAAAACAGCCAGCGGCTAAAAACTCCTTAAAAGACGTGGTGGCAGAAGGCACTGAAAAGCTTGAACAGGCAGCACAAGAGGCCAAGCAGCAGGTCACTGAAGCAGTCGGGGAGACCCAGGAAAAACTGCAGACCGAAGCGAAAAAATTTAATGGCAGCGTGCAGGAGCAGCTCAGTCAGCTCAAGAAAGAGCTGCTACAGAAAATTGAATCGCTCAAGGAACATTTTGGCAGCTCACAAAAAGATCTTGGTGAACTGAAAGAGTTTGTGAAAACCGAGTTTAATGCGGTGATTGAAGATTTGAATAAAATTGGCAAAGAGCTTAAGGCTGATGTCAGCCAGATTTCAGTCAAGCATAAAGACCAGTTAACCGAAACCTTCAAGCGCTCCAAAGAACATACCTTGGAAACCTGGAAAAAAGTTGTACCAGCAAAAGAGGCGGCACCTGCTTCTGAAACCGACACCACCCTTAAAAGCTAAGGCGTGTTGTAGCGGGTGCGTGCGATGCAGGCAATAAAAAAGTGAGGTCATGTGCCTCACTTTTTTTATACTGCGTTTTAGTTCAGACATAATGCCTAGAACTGATGCAGCCAATCGCGCTTGTTATGAAAATCGGCCTGTGGGCTGCTGTGCTGCATGGCGTAATAGTGTTCACCTTCAGAAGTGTTTAACACGGCAGTTAAACCAATGAACAGATCCGACCACTTTAATTTATGCTTGGCCATGAATTCGCCCAAGTCCAGACTGACATTCAGTCCATAATGGGTGCGTTTCAGCTGGTTGAGCTCAATATCATAGGCGGCTTGCGGCGGCATATCTTCCGGATAGCGATATTCCTCAAACTGATAGGCCTGCCAGGCTTGAGATGGAGAAAGATTAATTTCACGATAAAAATCTTCCCCATGAACCCCAATAAACACTTCAAAACAGGTGTTCTGCCAGAGAAAATCCTGACGCGGATGCGCAGACACCAGATCGGGCCACTGCACATACTGGTTCGGATCACGCAGCCAGTAACCAATATTCAGGTTAAACGGGCTTTGCTGCTCAATCGCCCCGACCAGGGAGATGGCCTGAAAACGGCGATCAAAAGCACTCAGTTCATAACTTGCCATAAGGAAAAATTATTTTGCCAGATGCGCGTGACGAACCAGGTTCGATAATTTTGGATTTTGCGGTTTGGCTTTTTTATACAGCAGGGCAATTTTACCAATGGTCTGTACCACTTCTGCACCAGTCGCTTCTGCAATTGCCTCAATTACAGCTGCACGTGCTTCACGGTCTTCACCGCCAATTTTCACTTTAATCAGTTCGTGGTCGTTTAACGCACGCGTGGTTTCTTCAATGACATTTTCAGTAAGCCCTTGTCCGCCAATCATCACAACCGGATTGAGTGCATGACCGATTTGACGTAAACGCTTGCGTTCCTGAATAGATAAAGCCGCCATAAAAATAACCTGATTTTAAAAACGGCTTAGTATAGCAAATCCCAATTTGAAACGCTGTAAAATCTGCGCAAATAATCGATGCAAATAATAGAAAAAATCACACCTTCTACGTCCATTTAACTACACATCTGTACTGCAAGCGCGGCAATTTTCACGTACAATTATAAATTAGAAGGTTTTTAATATTTAGAGAGTTATGGCAACACGCATTACCAACCAGAAATTATCCAAAAGTAGTCGTGCGTGGATGAGAGAGCACCTGGATGACCCTTTCGTGAAAAAAGCCCAGAAGGAAGGTTATCGTGCGCGTGCTGCGTATAAACTGCTAGAGATTCAGGAAAAATATAAAATTATCAAACCCGGCATGACGGTGGTCGATCTGGGTGCTGCGCCCGGCAGCTGGTCGCAAATTGCCGGCAAACTGGTCGGTGACAAAGGGCTGGTGATTGCATCGGATATTTTGCCTATGGATGCCTTACCAGATGTGACCTTCCTGCAAGGTGACTTCCGTGAGGAAGAAGTTTTTGAAAAATTGTTAAATATTTTAAATGGCCGGACTGTAGACGTTGTAATTTCCGATATGGCCCCCAATACATCAGGTAATAGAGCAGTAGATCAGCCACGACAAATCTATTTATGTGAACTGGCTTTGGACTTTGCGCAAAAAGTGCTGGGGCCAAACGGACAGTTTGTTGTGAAGGTGTTCCAGGGTTCTGGCTTCGATGAATTTCGCAAACAGGTCGTCGACAGCTTCGATGTATTAAAGACTGCAAAACCGGCAGCTTCTCGTGCACGTTCGAAAGAAGTGTTTTTGATCGGACAGGGCCGGAAGAAGGCATTCAAATAAAGTTTACTTGCCAAGCCGTTAAAAATTGTGCATTTTGTACGTTTTTAAGAGTTTTGTAGGCTGATCTTCAGCTTTAACATTAAGGTCACCCTGTAAAGGGCATGATCAAATTAGATTGATATGGGAATAAAGCTTTGAGCGATCTCTTCAAGAATGCCGTATTGTGGCTAATTATACTTGGTGTACTGATTCTGATTTTCAGTAACATCAATGGCAGTGATAAGCCAACGTCAATGAACTATTCCGAGTTCGTTGCGGCGGTGGATGCTGGTCAAATTAAAAAAGTTACAATTGATGGCGAAAGAATTAGTGGTGAAAAAGCCAATGGCTCACCATTTGAAAGTATTCGTCCGGCGGTTCAAGATCCTGAACTCATGCCGAGCCTCATTGAAAACAACGTTGTTGTTGAAGGTACTGCACCTCAACGTCAAGGTTTGTTGATGCAACTACTCATTGCTAGTTTCCCTGTACTTTTAATCATTTTGTTATTCATGTTCTTTATGCGCAACATGGGTGGCGGTGCAGGTGGTAAAAACGGCCCAATGAGCTTTGGTAAGTCCAAAGCGAAAATGCTGTCTGAAGACCAGATTAAAGTAACCTTTGCCGATGTTGCAGGTTGTGATGAAGCCAAACAGGAAGTAGTAGAAATTGTCGACTTCCTGAAAGATCCGGCCAAATTTAAACGTTTGGGTGCAACCATTCCGAAAGGCGTGTTAATGGTTGGTCCTCCGGGTACCGGTAAAACTTTGCTGGCAAAAGCCATTGCTGGCGAAGCTAAAGTGCCATTCTTCAGTATTTCAGGTTCTGACTTCGTAGAAATGTTCGTGGGTGTGGGCGCCTCTCGTGTCCGTGACATGTTCGAGCAGGCGAAACGCCACGCGCCATGTATTATCTTTATTGATGAGATTGATGCGGTCGGTCGTCACCGTGGTTCAGGTACCGGTGGTGGTCACGATGAGCGTGAGCAGACCTTAAACCAGATGCTGGTCGAAATGGACGGTTTTGAAGGCAACGAAGGTATTATCGTCATTGCCGCAACCAACCGTGCCGATGTACTGGATAAAGCTTTATTACGTCCAGGTCGTTTTGACCGTCAGGTGATGGTGGGCTTACCCGATATTAAAGGTCGTGAGCAAATCTTGAATGTTCACCTGAAAAAATTGCCTTCAACCACAGGTGTGGATGTAAAAGTCCTTGCACGTGGTACACCGGGCTTCTCGGGTGCACAGTTGGCCAACTTGGTGAACGAAGCAGCGCTATTTGCTGCACGTCGTAACAAGAACACGGTCGACATGCATGACTTTGAAGACGCCAAAGACAAGCTGTACATGGGTCCTGAACGTAAATCAATGGTGATTCGTGAAGAAGAACGTCGTGCGACGGCTTATCATGAAGCAGGCCATGCCATTGTGGCGGAAATGCTGCCGGGTACGGATCCTGTGCATAAAGTTACGATTATGCCGCGTGGTTGGGCGCTGGGTGTAACCTGGCAGTTGCCTGAGTTTGATCAGACCAGCCATTACAAAGACAAGATGCTGAAAGAAATTTCAATCCTGTTTGGTGGTCGTATTGCTGAAGAAATTTTCATTAATCAGCAATCTACCGGTGCATCGAACGACTTTGAGCGTGCAACCAAAATGGCACGTGCCATGGTGACCAAATACGGTATGTCGGACAAACTAGGCGTGATGGTTTATGAAGATGATTCACAGCAATCCTTCATGGGCAGCCTGGGTAGCCGGACCATTTCTGAAGCGACACAGCTGGAAGTGGACCGTGAAGTGCGCCGCATTCTGGATGAGCAATATAAAGTGGCCTGGGATATCCTGGAAAACAACAAAGAGATTGCCCATGCCATGGTAAAAGCGCTGATGGATTGGGAAACCATTGATCGTGAGCAGATTCGTGACATTATGGAAGGTCGTGAACCACAGCCACCAAAAGTATATGTTGCAGAAAATCCGGTGATTGATGTAACCCCAAGCAATGGTCCAAGCACACCGCCACCATTGCCAGCCAACTAAGAATATTTTAAGAAAACCACCTTCGGGTGGTTTTTTTATGCATGAAATTTGCATGTATTTATCGGTACCTGACCCAATTGGTTAGATGAAAGGTCTATGCAAGCCATAAACCCGGACAGGAGAAAAGACAACAATTAAAGATTGTAGAAATTTTTATCCTTTGTCATATTAAAAACGCAATAAAAATACCACGTGCCACAAGCACACACATGCTATTCACCACAGACCACAAGTACAGGGTGAACAGGGGATTCTCAACATGAATAACCAATCTAATCCAAGCGCGTTAAAAGCTGCGCCTCTACCATCGATGCATCCGCTTAAACATAGTTATATGGATGACAGTCTGGCCCTGTTTTCGGGAACGCTGTTTGTCGGAATTACCCTGATTCTGTATGAACAGGCAGGTCTGCTGACCGGCAGTACCGCAGGGATTGCTTTTGTGCTGCACTATGCAACTGGCTGGTCGTTTAGTTTGCTGTATTTCCTGATTAATCTGCCATTTTACTGGTTTGCGTGGCGCAGACTGGGCAAAAGCTTCACGCTGAAAACCTTTATTTGTGTGGCCTTACTTTCTTTATTGACCTATATTGTGCCGCAATATCTGGACATTCATTATTTGCATCCACTTTTTGCCGCCATTGCCGGTGGCTTAATGCTGGGAACTGGTATTCTGTTTTTGGCCCGGCATCAATCGAGTTTGGGCGGCGCCACCATCTTGTCGCTGTATTTGCAAGACAAAGTTGGCATCAGTGCCGGTAAAGTACAAATGGCCATTGATTGTGTGGTCGTTGCATTGGCCTTTGGGGTAATGCCGTATCAGCAGGTGTTGTGGTCTATCTTGGCAGCGGTGATTATGGGTATCTTTTTGGCCCTCAATCATCGGCCGGGGCGTTATCAAGGTCAGTCATAATCTCCTGTCTTTAATAGGGGATCTATCAGCTGTTTTGTCGGACGAAAAAAATGATCCCTTTTGTTAAATTAAGCCGACTGTCCAAGCTGTTACAATATGCAAATAAGCCGCAGTTTGACATCTAAGGCTTTACTTTACTGAATTATCCATAAGACAATATTTGCCTTATTGTGAATGAGGAGAAAAACATGCAGCTGATGCCATTACCGCAGCGTCAATGGAGCTTTGGAGCTTTAACTTTGGATCTGTCTCAGCCGCATGTGATGGGAATCTTGAATGTAACCCCGGACTCGTTTAGTGACGGGGGGCAGCACAATGAAAAAGAGCAGGCGATTGCCCGTGCCAAACAGATGATTGCTGAAGGTGCCACCGTCATTGATGTGGGGGGTGAATCGACCCGTCCCGGCGCAGCGGTGGTGGAAATTGAGGAAGAAATCCGCCGGGTGGTGCCTGTGGTCGAGGAGCTGGCCAAACTGGATGTGGTGATTTCAATTGATACTTCACAGCCGGAAGTGATTCGTGCGGCAGTAGCGGCCGGTGCACATATCTGGAATGATGTGCGGGCTTTAACCCGTCCTCAGGCGCTGGAAACCGCAGCTGAATTAAATATTCCGGTGATCATCATGCATATGCGCGGTGAGCCAACCACCATGAATAATCTGGATCAATATGAGGATGTCACTACAGATGTTATTCGTGAACTCTCGCAACGGGTTCAGGATGCACTGGATGCCGGGGTCAAGGCTGAAAACATTATGATTGATCCGGGCTTTGGTTTTGCCAAAAATGCCCAGCAAAATCTGCAATTGCTAAATGAGTTCCATAAACTGACTGACATGGGTTATCCAATTTTATCTGCCTTGTCGCGTAAACGTTTTATTGGCAGTGTGCTGGATGCCGCAGAGCCACAGCAACGTGCAGTTGGTTCAGCCACTGCGCATTTGCTGAGTATTCAGCAGGGTGCCTGTATGGTGCGCGCGCATGATGTGAAAGCTACCGCCGATGCCATTAAAATCTGGCAGGCGATGCAATTGGCTTAAGGGCTGCTCTATACCAGCCTGCTTTATATCATATAGGTATTCAAATCTCGCTCAGTTTGGCTTTTCAGGGGCTTTGTGCTATATAGCCTGTCTTGAATTTGACCTTTTGTAGTTTTGAGTGCCTGTATGTTTACAGATTTACTTCTCCCCATGTTTGACGATGACTATTATCCCGATATTCTGGTCGCTGAAATCAAACAGTCCATTGAACAGTTTGCGAAAAAAGTCGCCAAGCCGAATTTGTCCGAGGCTGACATTTATCACTTCGCGCATGAAACGGTAAACGTCATCAACAAGATGAAACCACAATTTGAAGATCTGGATTCATCACTGGATGATACTGCGGCAGATTATATTGCCGAAGCGATGATGATGGTGCTGCAAGATGCCGGCTATTTCGAGCTGGAAATGGAAGAACTGGTATCGAATCGAGAGTGGTAAGCCGCTCTCTTTTTTTATAATGGGGTGATCTGGGTTTGAGATGATTCTATCGCTCAATCTTACAGGGTGTACAGTAAATAGCAGCTCTGTTTCGGATATGCTTTAGTCCTCTCATCTACCTGCACGACCTACTCAGTGTGTTACTCTGCTGTACGGGCGTTTCTTGATCATATTAAATGCTTGATTCATCGGCGGCATAAATGCTTGAAAAACAGCTTGGCAAGGTGAGTAGGGTGACCTGATATTTCATTCTTCTTTTTATATTTCTTCTCTTTCTATTCAATCTGTTTTATTAAATTTCGGGCATAAAAAAACCAGCTTGACGCTGGGTAATTTATTGCACCATTTTAAGATCTATTAAAATGGTGCCCGAGGCCAGACTCGAACTGGCACGCTTTGAGGGCGGGGGATTTTAAATCCCCTGTGTCTACCGATTTCACCACTCGGGCATGTGCGCAATAATAGAGGAGGATGGAAAACTTGGCAAGTAAATTTGCTTACAATTGCTTTCTTTTCAAGCAAATCATTGTATTAGCCTAAACTCTCGGCAGGGAAGGAAACGACTGTCATCATTTTTTCATCAAAATGAGATCAAAGCTAAACCTCGGTTTTCTAAGGTAGATCAAATAAAAACAACAGGAAAACCGTATGACAACGCACATGAACCGTCGTGAACTGATTCAAAAAACCATTGCTGGTTTTGGGGCACTGTCTTTGCCACTCAGCTTAACTGCCTGTGGCGATGATGATCCAGAGCATCCATCTCCTGATGCGCCACAAATACAATTTTTACATGGCGTGGCCAGTGGTGACCCATTGGCAGACCGGGTGATTCTATGGACCCGTCTTAGCCCCGAAGATACGGCTATGCGTCTGGAAGTACAGTGGGAAATCGCGACCGATCAGGCGTTTCAGCACATTGTAAATACGGGCAAAGTGCTGACCACACAGGCGCAGGACTTTACCGTCAAAGTTGATGCAGACGGTTTAGAAGCCAATCAGACCTATTTCTACCGTTTCCGCTATGGCGCACAAAGCTCACCGGTGGGCCAGACTAAAACCTTGCCGCTTGATACCGCTGCCGTAAAGTTTGCAGTCTGTTCCTGCTCCAATTATCCGGCCGGTTATTTCCATGTTTATAAAGAAATGGCCAAGGAAAATCTGGATGTAGTCATCCATCTGGGTGATTATATTTATGAATATGGCGCCGATGGTTATGCCACTGAAGATGCCGAAAAACTGGGACATACCCTGGCCGCCGATAACAATCAGGAAATTATCCGTTTAGATGATTATCGCAAGCGTTATGCTCTGTATCGTGGAGATGCCGATTTGCAGGCAGTGCACCAGCGTCATCCGTTTATTGTAATCTGGGATGACCACGAGCTAACCAATGACACTTGGATGGAAGGGGCGGAGAATCATCAGGACAACGAAGGTGATTTCTTTGCACGCAAGTTGGCTGCATTGCAGGCCTATTTTGAGTGGATGCCAATTCGTCCGGTCTCTGAAAATGACCATCTGAATATTTACCGCCAGTTCAATTTCGGTCAGCTGGTGCAGTTGAATATGCTGGATACGCGGGTACTAGCACGTCACAAGCAGCTGGATTATGCCCATTATTTAACCGCGACCGGTCTGGATACCGCCCGATTTAGCGCAGATTTAACTGACACTAACCGTACCTTGCTTGGACGTACTCAGTTTGCCTGGCTGGCCCAGCAGCTGACTCAATCTCAAGCCACCTGGAATGTGCTGGGGCAACAGGTGCTGATGGCGAAAATGCTGATTCCGGCGGAAATCTTGCAGGTGCTCGGGCAAATCACCAGTGGTCAAGCAACCGTAGAGACCTTGGCCAATGTCGAACGGATGCTGGTAGAACTGGTCACATTGAAAAGCCGTTATTTACAGGGCGATCCCACTTTAACCGCACAGGAAAAGGCCCGTATTTTGACCGTGGTGCCGTATAATCTGGATGCTTGGGATGGCTATGCTTACGAGCGTGAAGCACTGTATAGCGTATTGGGTCAACTGGGTAAAAAAGTGGTGGTGCTGGCGGGCGATACTCATAATGCCTGGTCTGCACAGCTGTATGATGCCCAGCAGAACTTTGTCGGGGTGGAGCTGGCCACCAGTTCGGTGTCCTCTCCGGGGATGGAAAAATATCTGCAGATTCCGGCGGCCAAGCTATACGAATTTGAATTTGCCTTTAATACCCTGATTGATGAGCTGAGTTATTGCAACCTGAATCAGCGAGGTTATCTGACCGTCAGCTTTACGGCAGATGAGATGCTGGCCGAGTGGAAATTCGTGAACACGGTCAAAGCAGCAGATTATCAACTGGATGATGCGCGTTATCACCGTCTGCAATACACGCCGGCTCTGGTGGAAATTAAAGACCTGCCGGCCAGTGCTTAAACCCTGTTTCTATAAAAAAACCGGGATTGTCCCGGTTTTTTTATTGGCTGATTTCGTTGAGATAACTGTCCAGATCAATAAATTTAATCTGCTGCGCAAACTTGTGTTCAACCTGCATGATTTGCTGATGCAGATTGGCATATTTCATCCGCTGTACCGCCAGGTCTGCATAGCGTGCCGAACTTTTGGGATAAAAGTACATTTTTAGGTGGGTATTACGAAGCTGACGATATGACCAGTACGCTGCACGGCGAATCTGCTGCAAACAATATTGCTGTTCTGGTGTAGCCTCATGACGAAACAGGTTTTCTTTATAAAAACGTACAAAGCCAAAACTCAGGGCAAAAAAGAACAGTATCCCTTGCAATAGCACGCTTTGCCAGTAATAGACATTTAGCGCCTGCACTAAAATCACGATCGCCAGTTTGATTGGGGTGTGGCGGAGCATGCGATATAAGGCCGCTGCACTGTGTTTGAGTTGATAAATCACATAGGGTGTCGTGAGCATCAACAGCAACATGAGCGCTAAAATTGCCATACTTTTGCTTTGTGCGGCATCAAACTGTGGCAAGTGCTGCTGAATCACATCTGCAAGGACCATCGACAGCGGAATAAAAATCAGCAGGGCCAGCACCCAGGGGAGGATTTCTTTCCACTCATCCAGCATGCCTTTGGTTTTTATTGCGCCATACAGCAGAAAATTTCGTTTAAATGCAGCCGGATGGTGTTGCTGTAGCTGTTGTAGAAAAAGCAGGGGCTGTTGTGGGGGCATGGGCAGGGTCAACGCAGAAGCTAAATTGCAGACATAAAAAAACCAGCTTGACGCTGGATTCTTTACTGCACCATTTTAAGATCTGTTAAAATGGTGCCCGAGGCCAGACTCGAACTGGCACGCTTTGAGGGCGGGGGATTTTAAATCCCCTGTGTCTACCGATTTCACCACTCGGGCATTTTTACCAAGATTGGAGGCGGAGGTCGGAATCGAACCGGCGTCCACGGAGTTGCAGTCCGCTGCATGACCACTCTGCCACCCCGCCACGTCTTGGTGATGCACATATTAGCAAGCTCTGGAAAAAAAACAATACTATAAATCGCGCATATGCACATAAATTCGGCATATGAAAGAAAATTGCCTAAATTATCATGTATTATTTGCAAAATTGATTCCTATCAACATTTGGAGATGTGCCGTGGCATTAGTTTTGGATGGTCGTGCATTAGCAAAGCAAATTGAAGCTGACTTGTTAACACGCGTAGAAGCATTAAAGGCGAAAACAGGTCGTACCCCAATTCTGGCGACTATTTTGGTAGGTGACGACGGTGCATCTGCAACTTATGTACGTATGAAAGGGAATGCCTGCCGCCGTGTCGGTATGGACTCTTTAAAAATCGAGCTTCCACAGGAAACCACCACTGAGCAGTTACTGGCTGAAATTGAAAAACTCAATGCCAATCCTGATGTACACGGTATCCTGTTACAGCATCCGGTACCGGCACAAATTGATGAGCGTGCCTGCTTCGATGCCATTTCACTTGAAAAAGATGTCGATGGTGTGACTTGTTTGGGTTATGGTCGTATGGCGATGGGTGAAGCGGCCTATGGTTCGGCAACACCAGCGGGCATCATGACTATTCTGAAAGAAAACAACATCGAAATCGCGGGTAAACATGCAGTGGTGGTTGGTCGTTCGGCTATTCTGGGTAAACCAATGTCGGCGATGCTGCTAGAAGCCAATGCAACTGTAACCACCTGTCACTCACGCACACAAAACCTGGCTGAATTCGTGAAGCAGGCAGACATTATTGTGGGCGCAGTTGGTAAAGCTGAACTGATTCAGAAAGACTGGATTAAGCCAGGTGCAGTGGTCGTTGATGCGGGCTTCCACCCACGTGAAGGCGGTGGTGTTGGTGATATCCAACTCGTTGGTATCGAAGACATCGCTTCTGCTTACACACCAGTGCCAGGTGGTGTTGGTCCGATGACGATTACAACCTTGATTCGTCAAACCGTAGAAGCGGCTGAGAAGGCTTTGGGTTAATAAATTGACCTCTCCCTGACCCTCTCTTGCGCTTCGATTTAAAAGCAGTGCTTTAAATCTTGCTCAGGAGAGGGAAAATTCATTGTAAAAATAATGGATACTCCTTCTCTTGCGCCGTATACGGCTCAGGGAGAAGGTTGGGATGAGGGTAAAACCTCTAACATCAGATTTTTGCTGAAATACATAAAGAATAAAAACCCAATGAGCTGCACCTTTCAATTTCCTAAAGCCCCTGAACATCTATTAAGTGCTTTGCATGATGTGATTCCACATTGTGAACTGCAGGCACAGCAATTGCCTGAAACACCGATTTCACTTTGGTTGATTCCGCCGGTTTTTCCCACCGATAAACTCGATGATGAAGTGATCCGCCGGATCTGGAATGATACGCCGTACTGGATTTTCTGCTGGGCCTCAGGATTGGCGATGGCACAGTGGTTGCTAGCTGAGCCGCATCATGTGAAAAATAAAGTAGTGCTAGATTTTGGCGCAGGTTCAGGTGTGGTGGCGATTGCTGCCAAAATGGCGGGTGCTAAACGGGTGATCTGCTGTGATATTGATCAGGTCAGTCTGGATGCCTGTCGGGCCAATGCCGAACTCAATGATGTCGAACTGGAATATCTGGATGATCTCTACAAAGCCGAGCAGGTTGATGTACTACTCGCAGCGGATGTGCTATACGATCAATGCAACCGTTTTTTCCTGGATGAGTTTTTAAAATTTGCCCCAGAAGTGTGGGTGGCGGACAGCCGGGTGAAAAACTTTAGCCATCCCAAATATGAAAAGCTGGATGAGCGTAGTGCCACCACTTGGCCCGATTTAGATGAGTCGCCCGAATTTCGTAATGTCAGTTTTTATAAGACGCTGTAAACAGCGTCTTTTTTATTGGCTTGCAGAAGCTTAAGAGCAGGTATAGCGCACCACAGTTAAAGTGCTTGGGCGGGCAGTGAGGGCATCACGTGTGGCCGGATTTTCACTGCTGTGCAGGCCAGGGGTATTCGACAGGCTGAAGGTGGCACGGGTATCGCCAATTTGACGTCCTGGAGCAGTAAGATTATTACCGGCCGCCGGGTTGGCAATTTCATTGACGCTGAGAATATTTAATTTAAAGACTTTATTGCTGGCCAGCACTTTCTGGCAGGCACGTTGTAGGCGCTGTTCATCTAATTGCTGATTGTTGCGTGTTGCAAGGGTGTAAGCCAAGGTGGCTGTGCTGTCAGTGCGGCTTTCGATCTGATAACCGACATTGCCATTAAATTCGCGTGGCCCACTCTGGCAGGCAGTGAGCAGGGTAACCGTACAGGCAAGTCCTAAAAGTTTATAAGTATTGTTCATCGCTATTATGGCTCATGATCTCTAATTTATACTTTCAAGTATGCCATAAAAGCCTGACCTGGGGACGACTGCTTTCCTCAATGATGTGTTGAAATTTATTGCCGATAAAATGTAGCGTGTATAGGCAGGCAATAAAAAAGGCCGCTTTCGCGACCTCTTTCATGTTAATCAGCAATTAAGCAGATTTAACCGCTTCTAAAAGCTCAGCTTGACGTTTTTTCAATGCTTCTGGTAAACGATCACCCAGTTTATTGAATAACTCAGTGTGGCTTTCCAGTTCTTTGATCCATTGATCTTTGTCTTGTGCAGTCACAGTTTCAAATTGCTCTTTAGAGAAATCTAAACCAGTCCAGTTCAGCTGTTCGTAAGTTGGAACGCGGCCAATTGGAGTGTCTACAGCATCTGCACGACCTTCACAACGGTCAATGATCCACTCAAGTACACGCATGTTTTGACCGAAACCAGGCCATACGAAGTTGCCTTCAGCATCACGACGGAACCAGTTCACGTTGTAGATACCAGGCAGTTTGTTACCTGCAGCTTCAGCTTTCGCACCCACTTTCTCACCCATTTCTAACCAGTGAGAGAAGTAGTCCGCCATGTTGTAACCCGCGAATGGCAGCATTGCGAATGGGTCACGACGAACGATACCTTGTTGACCAACCGCAGCAGCAGTGGTTTCAGAACCCATGGTTGCCGCTTTATACACGCCATCAACCCAGTCAAATGCTTCTGAAATTAGAGGCACTGTGTCTGCACGACGACCACCGAAGATGAATGCAGAGATTGGAACACCTGCTGGATTTTCCCAGTCAGCATCAATTGAAGGACATTGACCTGCAGATACGGTGAAACGCGCGTTTGGATGCGCTGCTTTTTCTTCGCCAGTATGTGGTTGACCTTTCCAGTTGGTCAGGTTTGCAGGTGCTTCTTTAGAAAGACCTTCCCACCATACTTCGCCATTGTCAGTCACAGCAACGTTGGTATAGATCACGTCTTTGTGCAGCGTCGCCATACAGTTCGGGTTAGTTTTGGTGTTTGTACCAGGTGCTACACCGAAGAAACCAGCTTCAGGGTTGATTGCGTATAGACGACCATCTTCACCTGGTTTGATCCAGGCAATATCGTCACCTACAGTTTCAATCTTCCAGCCTTCATAACCTGCTGGTGGAATCAGCATCGCGAAGTTGGTTTTACCACATGCAGATGGGAATGCCGCTGCGATGTAGTGTTTTTCGCCTTGAGGATTGGTCACGCCAAGAATCAGCATGTGTTCAGCTAACCAGCCTTGTTGACGACCCATGAACGATGCAATACGTAACGCCAGGCATTTTTTACCTAACAATGCGTTACCGCCGTAACCTGAACCGTAAGACCAGATTTCACGTGTTTCTGGATAGTGCACGATGTATTTTTCTTTGTTGCAAGGCCATGCAACATCTTTTTCACCTTCGGCAAGCGGAGCGCCTACAGTGTGTACACATGGAACGAATTCGCCATCTGTACCTAATACGTCATAAACAGCTTTACCCATACGAGCCATTTTAGACATGCTGACTGCAACATAAGGAGAGTCAGTTAACTCGATCCCGATGTGTGCAATGTGTGAACCGAGTGGACCCATTGAGAATGGAACCACATACAGCGTACGACCTGCCATTGAACCGTCAAATAAACCGTTCAATTTTTCGCGCATTACTGCAGGCGCTTCCCAGTTGTTGGTCGCACCGGCATCTTCCTGGTTTTCAGAGCAGATGTAAGTACGGTCTTCAACACGAGCTACGTCAGAAGGATCAGAGTTTGCAAGATAAGAACCAGGGTGAGTTTCTTGGTTAAGCGCTTGCATTGTGCCGTTAGCGATCATCAAGTCGATATAACGTTGATATTCTTCTGCGCTACCGTCACACCATTCAATTTTTGCTGGTTTTGTTAATTTAGCAATCTCTTCCACCCAAGCAATAAGCTTAGGGTGACGAACGAATTCTGGTGCGTTCACTTGGGTCATGGTGAGGCCTATCTAAAATGTGTACAAACTGTTGTACAAAGTACAATCTGAGAGATGAAATGAACCGCTCAGATGAAATATGAAAAAAAAGTGGCTGTATTAAAGCACAAAATGACGAAAAAAATAAGACTAAAGGACTAAAGGAATTATTTTGGTAGTTAATGCAATCTAAATGATAAGTTTATAAAAAACAAAAAGATAACGTTTAAATAAGGGGGTATCTTATTTATTTTTTATATTTATGTATATTATTTAATTTATTTATTTCTTTTTAAAACAATAATTTATATCTAAATTTTTTCTGAGAATCATTATTGATTAAATAAATGGTGGTAATTCGATTTTTACATAAAGGTGCTTTAAATTTCCACTTAATTGGCTGAAATTAGAACAAATGCTTTAAAGATGTGGACAAAATGTCTGAACAATTCAAGCCATTGTCTATTGTGTATAACAAAAAATCAGGCTTTCATGCGACCCATAAAACCGAGGTGTATGAAGAGCTGATCCAGATTTTTTCCCAATACGGTTTTGAAATCCAGTCCTTTGATATCGAACAGTATGCCAGTTTTGATGAATTAATGGCGCAGGTATTTTTACGTCATCAGGACCCGGACAATTATGGCGTGGTGGTGGCCGCAGGGGGCGATGGCACCTTGAATGCTGTGGCGGCCAAACTAATTCATACTGATATTCCCATGGGCATTTTACCTTTAGGTACCTTTAACTATGTGGCCCGCGTATTTGATATTCCGGTGGATATTATTCAGGCAGCGCATGTGATTGCAACCGGCCGGCCACGCAAGGCGCATATCGCGCGGATCAATGAACACATCTATTTAAACAATGCCAGCCTGGGGCTATATCCTTTATTTATCCAGAAACGGGAGCTGTATAACCGCTATCTGGGTCGCTTTCCTTTACATGCCTATACCTCCGGTCTGGATGTAATGATTCGCCATCGCAAGGAGCTGAAATTAAAAGTTGAAGTGGATGGCCGGCTGTTTCCAGTGAAAACCCCGCTGGTATTTTTTGGCAATAACCAGCTGCAATTGTCGGAGATGAATTTGCGTATTGCCACAGCGGTAGCACAGGGCAAGGTGGCCGGCATTGTGGTGGCGAAAAGTGATAAGCTGACCCTGTTTAAAATTTTATGGCAGCTGGTGAAAGGGGAAATTGAACAAGCACCCGATGTATATACTTTTGCTGCAGATCAGGTGGTGATTCACGCACAACTAAAAACCATGCAGGTGGCCATTGATGGTGAAATTGTCCGGATGCGACCACCGCTAAAAGTCACAGTGGAAAAAAATGCCTTAAATATGATGGTGTCTTATGATTCTGCATCTGTCTGATTTGCATTTTGGCACCGAAAAGCCGGTCTGCATGGCAGCCATCCGGCAATTTTGCCTGGAGCATCAGGCTGAAGCGATAGTGGTCAGTGGTGATTTAACCCAGCGTGCGCGTTTTAAACAGTTTTATGACTGTAAGCAGTTTCTCGACAGCCTGGAGCGGCCGTATCTGGTGGTGCCGGGCAATCATGATATTCCGCTATTCGATTTATGGACCCGTTTTGTCAATCCATTTGCGCGTTATCAGCTGTTTTTTGGCAAGATGGAAACTGTGCTGGAAACCGAGCATTTTTTTCTGATTGGTTTAAACAGTATCCGGCGGCGTTACCATACCCGCGGGCATATTTCGCTGGCGCAAATCCAGCTGGTCGATCAGATTCTAGCCGCGGCGCCGGCGCATAAAATCAAGTTGATTGCTGCGCATCAACCGTTTTATACCCCGCCGGATGATCCGCATGGGGTAAAAGACTGTCCAATGCTTGGCAAAATGGCGCTGGAAAGCTGGAGTCAGCATGGCCTGTTCGGGCTGTTGCATGGTCATCTGCATCAGTCCGCAGTCTATGATTTAAACCAGATTTATCATTTGCGGGCCAGTCATCCGGTGCTGGATATTCATGCCGGCACGGCGCTGTCTTATCGTCTGCATCATCGTTTTAATAACAGCTTTAATGTGATTCATGACAGCGGTGAAATTCAGGCCTATTTTTTTAATGAACGCACACAAAAATTTGAACCGTATTAGAAATATGGGGAATAAAGCGACAGTGGTCTGATGGCTGGCGAAAAAAAAGACAAAAAACAGATTTTTTTTCATTTTTCCCCTTGAAGCGTTTTTTTCCATCCCCACAAAAGTGACATCTAAAATTCATTTTGATGATGACCAAAGGAATAAATAAGTCGTCATCAGTTATCTAACGAAGACTTAGTCTGATGGAGTTATTTATGAGCAACATTCGTCCATTACATGACCGTGTAGTAATTCGTCGTGTCGAAGAAGAAACAAAAACTGCTGGCGGCATTTTATTGCCAGGTTCTGCTGCTGAAAAACCTGCTCAGGGTGAAATCATTGCAGTTGGTAATGGTCAAATCACAGACAATGGCGTACGTGCATTAGATGTGAAAGTTGGCGATAAAGTATTGTTTGGTACCTATGCCGGCACCACTGTAAAAGTAGACGGTGAAGAACTGCTTATTATGAAAGAGTCTGACATTTTAGCTGTTTTAGAAGGCTAATTTCTCACTAACTCAATGGTTATCAGATTTAGTTAAGATTTAAAATTGGAGTAAATCATGTCAGCTAAAGACGTAAAATTTGGTGATTCAGCTCGTAGCAAAATGATTGCGGGTGTCAACATTCTTGCAGATGCAGTGAAAGTAACGTTAGGTCCTAAAGGCCGTAACGTGGTGATCGACCGTTCTTTCGGCGCACCGCACATCACTAAAGATGGTGTTTCTGTTGCGAAAGAAATCACGTTAAAAGACAAGTTCGAGAACATGGGTGCGCAACTGGTTCGTGAAGTGTCTTCTAAAACCAATGACATTGCAGGTGACGGTACCACAACTGCAACTGTATTGGCGCAAGCCATCCTGAACGAAGGCATCAAGTCAGTGACTGCGGGTATGAACCCAATGGACTTGAAACGCGGTATCGACATCGCGGTGAAAACTTTAGTGGCTGAAATCAAATCAACTGCACAACCTGCATCTGATTCGAAAGCAATTGAACAAGTCGGTTCGATCTCTGCAAACTCTGACACCACTGTAGGTGCTTTAATTGCACAAGCAATGGAAAAAGTGGGCAAAGAAGGCGTAATCACTGTTGAAGAAGGTTCAGGCTTTGAAGATGCGCTTGACGTTGTAGAGGGTATGCAGTTTGACCGTGGTTATATCTCTCCATACTTCGCCAACAAACAAGATACATTGACTGCTGAGCTTGAAAACCCGTTCATCCTGCTGGTAGACAAGAAAGTCAGCAACATCCGTGAACTGATTACGGTTCTTGAAGCGGTTGCAAAAACAGGTAAGCCACTATTAATTATCGCTGAAGATGTTGAAGGTGAAGCGCTTGCGACGCTTGTTGTGAACAATATGCGCGGCATCATCAAAGTATGTGCGGTGAAAGCACCTGGCTTCGGTGACCGTCGTAAAGCAATGCTGCAAGACATCGCGATCTTGACTGGTGGTACTGTGATTTCTGAAGAAATCGGTATGCAGTTAGACCAAACAACGCTTGAACACTTAGGTACTGCACACAAAGTAACTGTATCTAAAGAAAATACCGTGATTGTGGATGGTGCGGGTAACGCAGGCCAAATCGCTGAGCGTGTTCAACAAATCCGTGCGCAAATCGAAGAATCGACTTCTGAGTACGACAAAGAAAAACTTCAAGAACGCGTTGCTAAACTAGCAGGCGGTGTAGCAGTGATTAAAATCGGTGCTGCAACTGAAGTTGAAATGAAAGAGAAAAAAGACCGCGTAGACGACGCGCTTCATGCAACTCGTGCTGCAGTTGAAGAAGGTGTGGTTGCTGGTGGTGGTGTTGCGCTGGTACGTGCTGCCAAAGCACTTGACGGTGTAACAGGTGCCAACGATGACCAAAACGTAGGGATCAACATCCTGCGCCGTGCAATCGAAGCGCCGCTTCGTCAAATCGTGGCAAACGCAGGTGATGAACCATCTGTTGTGATCAACGCTGTGAAAAATGGTGAAGGTAACTTCGGTTATAACGCTGCAACTGGTGAATACGGCGACATGCTTGAAATGGGTATTCTTGACCCAGCGAAAGTAACCCGTTCTGCACTTGAGCATGCTGCATCTGTTGCGGGCTTAATGCTCACAACTGAGTGCATGATCACTGAAATCCCGGAAGAAAAACCAGCAATGCCTGACATGGGCGGCATGGGTGGTATGGGCGGTATGATGTGATGTAAAGCATCATCCGATCATCTGATCTTAAAAAATCCCTGCTTTATGTAGGGATTTTTTTGTTTAATTATTAACAAAAAGTTATATTTTTTGTTTAAAATAAAGTAGAATCTGAGACTTAAGTTAAACTTCTGAAAGCAAGTGTTAACTGTATTGTGTTTTTGAGGGTAAACTAAAAAATAGTTTTAGTTTTTAAGATTTTTTTTATTGGTTTATATAAAGTTTTGGTTTATATTGTTATCAATATGTAATTGATATTTTGTGAAATGGATAAGTCAGTTATTATAAAGAGTGAAAGGGTCTCAGTGGATAAGAACCACACTGAGTTCATATTAATTAGCAAAGAAGAATTGAAATTATTATATAAAAAAATCAGAGAATATGAGGAACGTATAAAAAAATATGAACTACAACAACGTAAAGCCTTAGCGCTTATTACTAAAAAAATTAGTCTTGACTGAATTCATCAATCAAATTTTTAATTAGCACTTTTTGTTGGCTTTTTAATGCCCGAAACTTCAGAAAAAAGTCTAAATCAATCGAATCCTGATCAGATAGAGAGGAATCTAATTGAGCAGTTTCGTCGCCAAATCTTAGCCATTGATTAGATACATTTAGCCAAATCGCTAAAATTGCTAATTTATCTTGATTGGGAATTGCTTTACCTAGTAGCCAATTATTTGCAGATTGCACAGATATAGGTTGCCCATCATAGCGATGATTAAACTCTTTTGATAAATAGGTAGGACTGATAGGATGTTTCGCATTCTGAAGAGCTTCTTTCAAGCGCTTTGAAAACAATTTTTTTTCTTGTTGACTGCTCATAAACTCTTGCTAATTAGACTCTATTCATCAAATTTTAGAAACTACACATAAACTAGTGATTTAAAAAGGTGATTCTAGGAAAACTTGCCTAAGATTTCAATAATAATACATTTATTTGTATTCTATTCTGCGTAATTATTTGTAACCTAAAAGATTATTGTAACTAAAGAGACTTTCGATAGGTGACTAGATCAATAATAATTTTAAACTAAAAATTGATAATTTTTTATTTCTTTTTTATCAGCTACTTAATCTAATTTCTCTTATTTTTACACTATAAATATCTACTTTTTATTAAAAAATAAATCAAATTTTGATTGATATGTTTGTTTCATTTTGTATATTATTGCCTCAAGACCGCTATAGCAGCGGTAGGGGGTGGATGGCAGTCTCCAGAACAACCAGACATTCAACCCAGTTTTGCTGGTTTACATCATCCTAGGGTAGGCCAGTCTTTTTATAAAAATTGAAGGAAATTTATATGAAATTTCAAAAGTCGCTTATAGCAGCAGCATTAGCAGTTGTAGGTTTTGGTGCACAAGCTGCAACAGTTACTGAATCTGGTGAGGCAAACGTTCACAAATATTCAAATGGTGAAGATGTTCTTTATAAGATCAAAGTTACCAATGACGAAGGAACTGTGTTTGCTGATGGTTGGTATAAACAAGCAGATAACGGTGAATTATCAAAATTTGAAGGTGATGTTGCTGGGTTTTCAACTCTAATTTCTGGTGGTCAGTTAGAAACTATAATTTCTTATGATGATCAGGATCCAATTGTTGCTGGTGGTGATCTAAGCGACGAAGCTCGTAACTACTACTATGCTTATAACAATAGCGTTACTATTCCTGGTAGTACTGTTGGTTTTGAAATGACTGGTCAATTGGTTAATACTGAATTAACAGGTCGTGATGGTATTGATCCAGAAGAGGAAATTGCAGCAGCATATCCTCTTGAACAATTAGAACCTACAGGCTCATTAGTTAAGAAAGATATTGAAATTGGTAACTTAACTAAAGAAAGTTTAGACAGCACGAGTAACCGTGATTTTACTATTGCTGGTGATAATGTTTACGGTACTGTAGCAACAGCTGCAGCATCAACAACAACTACGGTAACTAGCACCTCTGTTACAGGTTTAACAGGTAATGGTTTAACTGTTGTTGATGCTCCAGTGGGTTCTATTGTCGACTTAGAAAAAGGTACTGTAACTACAGTTAAATTATCTGATGATGCGGTAACTACTCGTGCAGAATTACAAGCATTTGCAACAGAAGACGGTGCTCGTGTATTTGAAATTCAAAATAAATATTACCAAGTTGAAGGCAATAAATTAGTTGACTTTAAAGGTGATGTTGACGAATTAACTCTAGTTGGTGCTGGTGTTGCAGATACAACTACAGGTGGTTCAGTTGATACTTTAGTTAATACAGGTTTTGTTTCTAGCCAAAATGTAACTTATGGTGAGTCTAAGACTTCAGTTGTAAATGGTACTTCAATTAATGTAGCAAGTACAAATCCAAATGTAGCTAACCCTGAAAGTGGTGATGTATACCAAGTTACAGCAGCTGGACAAACTACTTCATCATCTAAAGATGTTAAAACTGGTATTATTGCAGTAGATCAAGCCGGTAATAAAACTTACGGTTTACAAGCTACAAATACTACAGATGGTAAAGTTACAGCGCAAACTACAGTAACTGCAGCTGGTATTGAAACCACTGGTGACATCGCTTTTGTTGACGCTGCTACTGGTTCAAAAACTTCTGTGAAAGGCTACTTAGAAGAAACTTCTAAAGCTGTTGATGCTAAAGTTGATGCTGCTTTAGTAGAAGTTGATCAACATTTAACTCAATTCAATAGCCGTGTAAATCAGTTGAACTCTCGTATTGATGACGTAGAAAAAACTGCTTACCGTGGTGTTGCAATCGCATTAGCTGCGCAACAACAAATTCCTAACATCGGCGCTGGCCAATTCGCTGTATTTGGCGGTGTAGGTCACTATGAAGGTGAGTCTGCTGGTGCCCTAGGTGTTGCAAGCGTATTTGCTGATGGCCGTACTTCTCTAAGTGCTGCTCTTGGTTTCGCTGGCGGTAACGAAGTTGGTGGCCGTGTAGGTGTTTCATATGTGTTTGGCGGTAAATAATTTACCTTCAACATAGTTGAAATAAAATCCCCGCAATTGCGGGGATTTTTTTATATGCAGGTCAATAAAAAACACAATACAGTAAAACTAAACTTAATGCATAAAAAAGTAAGAAATAGATAAATGGTTCAAAAATAATTAAATGTATGATGAGCTTTTGTATTAAATTGGTAGGGCTTAATGATTAAGCTGGGGGAGAGATGAAAGAACAAGAACACCAGATCATTGGGTTAATTTATGATGCCGCGATGGATACGCGTTTATGGCCGCAAGTAATTGAAGCCATTGTGCACTACACCAACAGTAAAACCGCGATTTTTACCGCTTTGGACCAGTTAAGTCCAAGTTATGACTTTGTGCATACTTATAATATTCCGCAAGCCTGTATTGATGCCTATCAGGACGAACGGATTAAAGTCATTGATATGAAACTGCATGCGCCGTTATGGCAGCAAATCGGGGTGGGGGATACTATTGAACAAAACTTGCAGTCCTATGGCCAGATGCCAGGCACAGATGAATATATCTTTTATGAGCGCTGTCTGGAACCAACCGGGATTTGTCATATCGCAGCTGTTTTACTTGATCAGGGGCAACATCGTTGGGCGGTCTTGGGTATTCACCGGGCGCCCGATGCTCAGCCTTATAGTCCGGAAGAGCATGAATTTCTTAAGCGGATCGGTAAGCATTTACGCCGGGCACTACAAATTCATCGGCAGCTTTGTCAGGCGAAGCAGCAGAAACTGGCTTTAGGTCATATTCTAGATCACTTAAAAACAGGCGTGCTGCTACTCGATCAGCAGTCCTGTTTAATTTATGCCAACAGTAAAGCTCAGGAAACACTCAATCGCTCCAGTCTGATTGAGCTGGACCGTTATAATCGTTTAAAGGTAGGACGCGGTTTTCAGGCCAAACTCGATCAGCTCATTGAGGGGGCTGGTTCGGACTTAAGTCAATGGAATAAAGAACCAGGCGGGGTGATTGAGCTGACAGCAGCTGATCAGAGTACCTTAATGCTAACGGTGATTCCTTTTAATTTAAGCCAGCTAAAAAATACTGAAGGACTACCAGAACAGGCCTATGTCGCGGTTTTTGTGACTGAAACCGGGCAGAAATATTATTTAGCCAAAGATTATTTAAAGCAGCAGTATCACTTGTCGAATCGGGAAGTTGAGTTATGTGAGGTGCTGATTAATGGTTATAAACTTGAAGAGATTGCAGAGCATTGCAAGCTGACGTTAAGCTCGGTGCGTACCTATTTTAAGAATATTTATGAAAAAACCGGGTGTACATCGCAGATTGAATTGATGCATTTATTAATGGGCTGTACCATTCATTTTGAGCATATTGGTTAAAGCTGCCTAAGTCTAGCTTAGACAGCTTCTAAGAGTTTTTAGTTACTACGTTGTAGTGTAACAGGGTCTTCGCCTTGCGGATGCAAGGTCATGCTTGTTCCTGAGATGCTATAAGTTGCATTAACTTTACTGCCATCCCAAGAGTCTTGTAATCCACTACATTCATTGGTGTCATATAAGACTTCTGTTGGTGTAAGCGTATTTGCTGTAATGGATAACTTACCATATTCAATTCCAGCCCAACCGCAATCGTCACCACCTTCTCCATCTAGGAAGAAGTAGTAGTTATTGTCAAAGAAAGCAAAGATTTGAGTTTCTGAGAACTTCCAAGTGCCGACTAAACCTGATGATTGTTTTACACGTGTCAGTTTATATGTACTATTTGCACCAGGTTCATGCAGAATTAAATAAGTGCCATCCGAGCTTAGAGTGTAGGGTTTACCATCACTAGCATGAGACAGACCTGCTGTACCATTTGTATCGTGAGTAATAGTTGGCTCAAAGCTGTTGTTTAAAGGGTTCCATAGAAGCGAGCCTAATTCAATCCCTGCTTGACTTTCAGCATCTTTTGGAGAAGCTTGTCCGAGTATATAATTACCATTCGTTAATATGTGTATCACTGCTACACTATTATTTTCATGCAATTGCCATGTGCCTGCGATATCTTTATAAAAAACTTGTTGTTGTTTAATAACGATTTCATCAGGGCTTACTAAGACTTGATCATTTAAGAGGTTAGTTTCTGAAATTTGAGTAGAGAAATTCTCAAAGGGTTGATCGAAAGTAATGCTAGGAATGTTTTTTAACTTCTCAAGTATTTCATCACTAATTTGCACTCCATCAGTATCAGGGTCTGAATCTAAAGCATCAATAAAGCTGAGTAGATTCTTTTGGGCAGTTTCATCTGTGAATAAATCTGCAGGAGAAATATTATCCTGAGCTGTAACTAGTCCACCAATTTGTACACCACTAATACTGAATTGAACTTTATCTCCAGATTGGTATTTAAAAGTTTTATTCTCTTCTGTAAGTGTGCCACTTATACCAGAACTGGTTTCATAGCTTACATTATCGACAGAACTATTTAAAAAAGTACCGTAATTCTCAGTGGTTTGATTTGATGGTGGTGGATTCTGATTGCTACCAGAATCATTGTCTGAACCGCCACATGCACTGAGTAAGCCTGCTAAAGTTAAGCATAATAAAGTTTTTTTCATCACGAATTCCTTGTTATTCAAATTGTCATGTCTGCAGTATAGAAATTAGATGAGTTTAGGTGCTATCCCAAAATTGGGAGGGTATAAGCCAAATATGTGAGGAATGATGGAGAAACAAGCATATTTTTGTGACAAAACTGCATTTTTTGATAGGTCGTCATAGAAGATCTATTTAGCTGTGGTAATTTGAGAAACCCTTTTAAGCTTTCTGATTTTGCTGATAAATTTGATGCTCTAGCAAGACTTAAATAACAACGCTGCCACCGAAAAGTGATCCTGTTTTATGCTGTCAAAATTTTTTATTGAACGTCCTATTTTTGCTGGAGTCCTGGCCATTATTGTCATGGCGTTTGGTATTTTTTCCATTTTAGGTTTGCCGGTCGAGCGTTATCCAGATATTGCACCACCCCGCATTACCGTGAGTGCTACTTATACTGGAGCTTCGGCAGAAACAGTGGAGGAGAGCGTGACCCAGGTGCTGGAGCAGCAGATTCGAGGGCTGGATCATCTGCTGTATTTTAGCTCGAGCAGTGATTCTTCGGGGCGCAGCCGTATCAGTATCAGTTTTGAAAATGGCACAGACCCAGATACCGCACAGGTGCAGGTGCAAAATGCGATTAACAGCGCCATTAACCGTTTGCCTGAAGATGTACAGCGCCAAGGCGTGAATGTGTTCAAATCTCTGGGTGATACCCATATGGTCATCGGGTTGTATGACAGCGCTGGTCACAGTTCCAATATTGAACTGTCCGATTATATGATGACCCATCTGGAACAGGATCTGGCGCGTATTGAAGGCGTGGGTGAGGTGGATGTTTTCGGTTCGCAATATGCCATGCGAATCTGGTTGAATCCTTTAAAACTGAAACAGTATGCCTTGATGCCAAGCGATATTCGGGCCGCTGTTGAAGCCCAGAATACCCAGGTGGCAGCCGGCAGTATTGGCGATTTACCCACCGCAACCGATCAGTATTTAAATGCCAAAGTCACCTCCGGTTCACGTTTAAAAACTGTCGAAGAATTTGAAAATGTAATTTTAAAGTCGGCCCAGGACGGCAGTTTTGTTTATTTAAAAGATGTGGCGCGGGTCGAGCTGGGGGCAGAAAATTATCAGTCCTTTAATACGATTAACGGCTATCCTTCAGCTGCGCTGGGCATCTCCCTGGCCTCTGGCGCCAATGCACTGGCGACCTCGGCTTTAATCCAGCAGGAAATTGATCATCTCTCCAAACAGTTGCCTGAAGGCTACAAGATAGTCTATCCACGCGATAATACGCCGTTTGTGAAGGAGTCGATGAAAGAGGTGGTAAAAACCCTCATTGAAGCGATTATTCTGGTGGTGATCGTGATGTTCCTGTTTTTACAGAACTGGCGCGCTACCTTAATTCCGACCATCACCGTACCGGTGGTGATTTTAGGTACCCTGACAGTGCTGTATGTGCTGGGCATGACCATCAATACCTTAACCCTGTTTGCGCTGGTACTGGCGATTGGCCTGCTGGTCGATGATGCGATTGTGGTCGTAGAAAATGTTGAGCGTTTGATGCATGAGCAGCAGCTTTCAGCCAAACAGGCGGCAATCCAGTCGATGCAGGAAATTAGCGGGGCACTGGTCGGGATTACCTTGGTGCTGACCGCGGTGTTTATTCCGATGGCATTTTTTGGTGGCTCGACCGGGGTCATCTACCGTCAGTTTTCCATCACCCTGGTGGCCGCGATGTCCTTATCTTTGCTGGTGGCACTGATTTTAACCCCGGCCTTATGTGCCTTAATTTTAAAGCCAAAGCAGAAAACCGCCCGATGGGCCGCCTGGTTTAATCAGAAACTGGAAAATCTGAAACAGCATTATCTGCGTTCTTCAAGCTGGACCCTGCAACATCGCACCATCTGTCTGGTGATTTTTGTGGCTTTAATCGGGGTATTTGCCTTGTTCTATCGAGCCTTGCCGACCAGCTTTATTCCAAGTGAAGATCAGGGCATGCTCACGGTGCAATTTAAGTTGCAAGAAGGCGCACCACTGTCAAAAAGCCGTGAAGTTGGTGAAACGATTCGTGCCTATTTTATTGAACAGGAACAGGCCAATGTTGATCTAGTGATGATTCGCTATGGCCGTAACTTCTCCGGCACTGGCCAGAACTTGGGGCAGGGCTTTATTGCGCTGAAACACTGGGATGATCGTCCGGGCAGTGACAATGCTGCGCAGGCAATTCGTGAGCGGGCCATGCAGCATTTCCAGCGTCATCCAGATGCGCAGATTATGATTGGGATGCCGGCCTCGGTACGCGGTTTAGGCCAGACCGATGGCCTGCGGTTCTGGCTGCGAGATTTAAATGGGCAGGGCCGTGATTATCTGGAGCAGCAATTCCAGAGCCTGCGCAGTCAGGCCGACCGTTATTCCAGCTTTGCCAATCTGGATAAAAAATCCAATCCGGAAAAAGCCGAGCTGAATGTCAATATTCATCAGAAACAGGCCATGGCCAATGGCCTGAGCCAAGGCGCGATTAACAGCACCTTGTCGGCGGCATGGGGCGGCAGTTATATCAATGACTTTATTGATCGTGGCCGGATTAAACGGGTGATTATGCAGGGTGATGCCGAGTTCCGTGCCACCCCGGAAGATTTGCAGGCCTGGTCGGTCCGTAATGCCAACGGGCAGATGGTGCCGTTTGGTAATTTCTCTACCCTGAGCTGGGGCGGCGGACCAGAAGTGGTGAACCGGTTTATGGGCTATACCGCACTGGAAATGGAAGCCGATACCGCAGCCGGTGCCAGCTCTGGTCAGGCCATGCAGGATATTCAGCAGCTGGTTGACCAGCAGGACGGTGTTGATCTGGCCTGGAGCGGCTTGTCCTTTGAAGAAAAGCAGTCCAGCAATCAGGCTTTATTGCTGTATCTGGTATCAATTGGTTTTATCTTCCTGTGTCTGGCAGCGCTGTATGAAAGCTGGACCATTCCAACTGCGGTGATGAGCGCGATTCCACTGGGTATTGGTGGTAATATCCTGTTCAGCTACCTGGCCGGGTTCCCGAATGATATCTATTTCCAGATTGCGCTGCTGACCACCATCGGCCTGTCCTGTAAAAATGCGATTCTGATTGTCGAGTTTGCTTCAATGGCACAGCAGCAGGGGCGCAGTGCCGTAGAAGCCGCACTGGAAGGAGCGAGTCTGCGTTTACGTCCTATTCTGATGACCTCGCTGGCCTTTGGGGCCGGGGTCATTCCGCTGGTATTTGCCTTTGGTGCCGGTGCGGTCAGCCGTCAGGAAATTGGCGTGAGTGTGCTGGGTGGGGTGATTTTCGGTACGGTTCTGGTGCTGATCTTTATTCCCTTTATGTATGTACTGGTGCGTTCGATCTTTAAACTGAAACAGGCCTGATCCGCCGGGTTTATACAGAGAAAAATGCTGCTGCTTCAGGGACACTGCGGCAGCACGCAGATGCAGTGCAAATCACTTTACATTTTAAAAAATAACCAAGAATAATGATGAGAGTTTATGCTGAATCCTTTTGAACTTCAGGCACTGGAACAGGCCATTTTGCAGCAGCATCCAGAGCGGGTACAGACCCTGATTGCGCATATGAATCCGGCCGATTTGGCGGTCTGGATTGAACAGCTGTCGCTGCAAGCGCAGGTTCGATTGATTCCCACCCTGGAGCAGGCCGCGCTGATCTTTGAGTTTTTGCCAAAAACTGTGCAGGCGCAAATTGCCGAACAGCTGGACCCAGCCGATTTGTTGCAGCTGATGAGTGCCATGCATTCAGATGACCGGACCGACCTGTTTAAAGGTTTGAGTCCGACGCTACAGCCGTGGATTCTGGCCGAGCTGGCCCCGGAAAAACGTCAGCAAATTCAGCAGCTGGCGGCTTACCCGGAAGAATCTGCCGGGGCGATCATGAGTTCGGATTTTGTGACTTTATCCCCAGAGCTGACGATCCAGCAGGCGATTGAACAGTTGCGTCAGGTGGCGGCAGACCGGGAAACCCTGTACCTGATTTATATTGTCGATGCGCTACAGCATCTGCTCGGTGTGGTGTCCTTGCGGCAGATTATTCAGGCCGCGCCAGAGGTACAGCTGCAGCATCTCATGACCACGGATCTGGTGATGGGCCAGGTCGATGAAGATCAGGAACAGATTGCCTGGAAGCTGGCGCATTATGATTTTCTGGCCTTGCCGATTGTTGATCAGGCGCAGCGTCTGGTCGGGATTGTCACCTATGATGATGCCATGGACATTGTCGAGGCCGAAACTACTGAAGATATTTTAAAATCCGGTGCGATTGAATCCTTGCCCAACCTGAGCCTGAAAAATGCACCAATTTTATCTTTATATCGCCAGCGCGTGTTCTGGCTGGTATTTCTGGTGTTTGGCAGTTTGCTGTCCGGTTTTGGGATTGCCCATTTTGAAGAGATTATTGCCGCGCATATTGTGCTGGTGTTCTTCTTGCCCTTGCTGGTCGGTAGTGGCGGGAATGCCGGGGCGCAATCGGCGACCTTAATGGTCCGTGCTTTAGCCACCGGCGATGTGCATTTTCGTGACTGGTTCTATCTGCTCGGGCGGGAAAGTCTGGTGGCGCTTTGTTTAGGTGGCACCATGGCACTGGCCGTGTCGGTACTGGGTTATGTGCGTGGCGATTTGATGGTGGCGGTGGTGTTGGCCTTAAGTATGCTGGGCATTGTGCTGATGGGCTGTCTGGTTGGCATGAGCCTGCCGTTTATTCTCAATAAGCTGAAACTGGACCCGGCCAGTGCGTCGGCACCTCTGGTGACCTCAATTTGCGATGCCAGCGGGGTGGTGGTTTATCTGTTTATTGCCTCACAGCTGTTGTTTTAGCCTGTATTTACAAAGCAGTAAAACGTTTGAGCAGCGCGCTCGAGTATAGTAAAAACATGACATAAATAGATAAAAATCAGGTTGATTCATGACAGAGCTGCACAGCACCAAACCCAAACTTTCCCGGCAAGAGGTGATTCGCCTGGAGCGTGATCTGGCCAAGTTTGCCAATATGATGGATTCGGTGGTGCGGATTCCGTTTACCAAACAGGGCGTGGGTGCTGATGCGGCTTTAAGTACCATTCCGGTGGCCGGCGATCTGGCCGGTTTTGTGCTGACCTGTTATGCAATTTATAAAGCCAAACAGGTCGGCGTGCCACAAGCCAAACTGAATCCGGTCATGAAGCTGGCGGTTATGGATGCGGTGGTGGGCTTTATTCCGATTGCTGGGACGATTTTTGATATTTTTATTCGCCCTAGCCGTAAGGCGCTGGATATTGTGCATGATCATATCCGGCAGGAATATGATATCCAGAGTGACCATCATGTGGTGCATCCTTTCTTGCATGAAAAACTGGAGCAGAAGCAGCAATATTCGGCATTCTGGCGTAATCCTGTGGTGGCCTGGCTGTGGATTCATCTTCCTGATTTATTAGGCCTGTTGTTCCTGATCATTCTGGTGGTGGCGACCTTGGCCGGGCTGCAATGGGGCTGGCAGTGGATGCAGGGTTTAAATCTTTAAGTAAGCTGTCATCATTCCAACCAGTATCTATCACACTTGACATCCTCTCCGACCTAAAGGACGGAGATTCCTCCTGCGAGACGCCCATGTCCGAGCGCAAGAATATTCAGTGCTGAGTTTATATCTCTATCGTGGAATGTACCGCACTCCACACACTGCCATTCTCTTATTCCAAGTCCTGCTCTACCTTTCAGACTACTGGAGCGTGAGCCGCAGCACGAGCAAGTTTGGGTGGTATAGGCTTCATTGACTTCTTCATACCATACCCCTGCGTTCTCGCATTTATACTTGAGCATGGTTCTTAAGGTCGTCCAACCTGCATCGAGTACAGACTTAGCTAATTTTGTCTGTGCCAATGCTTTGGCATTCACATTACCAACGAAGATGGCTGCATGTTCATTCACCAGTTTATGACTGAATTGATGCAGCATATTTTGACGTAGATTTTTGATCTTGGCATGAATCGCTTTGACACGTTTTTTATTTCTTGCTCTTTGAGCAATACCAAGTTTTTGTTCATATTGACGATAGATTTTAGGGGCTTTGAACTTTACACCATCTGAGCAAGTCGCAAGGTCTTTGAGTCCTAGATCAATGCCAATTGAGGTTTTAGCGGTGGTTTTCTCTGTTTTAATTGAATCAACCACAAGACATACATACCAACGCCCTCGGCTATCCTCGACAAACGAGCCTGTTTTAACATTGTATTTACTTAGTCCGTAACTGTCCCATAGCTTGAATTGATGCTTGCCGTATTGGACATACCCATCGGCATATTTCACCGCCACTTTTTTAAATGGAATCCAACCGAGAGAACGTCTAGCGTTTTTTTTGTTACTGACACGCCATTTTAGCTTGGCTTTTTTAAATTGCTTTCTTCGAGTAACTAATTCTTCCGCAACTGCCTGTATGGTTTGGCTGTGCAAATTGCACTCTTTTGATGTACCTTTCGTGTATTTAGCAATATCGTAAGCTGAAAAGAATTGTTGTTTTCTTTGCAAGTGTTTAAAACACAAATCATTGACATAGTTCCAGACAAAATTAACTTCAGATGCCAATTGGTCTAGCACCTTGCAATGTTTGTCTTTTATGCGTAATTTAAGTGTCTTCATCACTAAAATATATTTGGTCTATGGATAATAGTCAAGAGATTAGAACAGGTCGTCACTGTGTTTTTAATATGCACGTTCATTTAGTCTTTGTGGCTAAATATCGTAGAGATGTTTTTACCAAAGCTATGCTCGAAACTATGAATGAAGTATTCAAGCGCATTTGCTTAGACTTTGAAGCTAAGTTGGTAGAATTTGAGGGTGAGCATGATCATGTTCATTTACTTGTGAACTATCCACCAAAAGTAGCTATTTCTAGCTTGGTTAACAGCCTAAAAGGTGCATCTAGTCGTATTTTAAGAACTAAACACCCTGAAATTAAAAACAAATTATGGGGGAATGCTTTGTGGTCGCCTAGTTATTTCGCTGCATCGTGTGGAGGTGCTCCCATTGGGATTATTAAACAATATATCCAACAACAGCAAACACCGCATTAGCAATCCTAGCTAATCCCCACAAGGGGGACTAGCGGATTGCAACCTTATATCCCCGCCCTGAAGGGCGAGGTTTTACGGCTAAAGGGATAAAAACAAAAGCCTCCATATGGAGGCTTTTGTCTATTTAACGGTTGGGCATTATTATTAAGGCAGGTTTAACTGCTGTAATGCCGCCACACGCTGTTCAATGGTCGGGTGGGTCTGGAATAACGCTGCCAGACTAAACCCTTGTTCCTGACCGGCAGAAATCGCGAAGGCTTTCATTTCTTTTGGCATTGCATCTGGCATTTCAGATTCGGCCTGTAAGCGTAACAGGGCAGAAATCATGGCCTGTTTGCCAGCCAGACGGGCACCCGCTTCATCGGCGCGGTATTCACGTTGACGCGAGAACCACATCACAATGGCCGAAGCCAGAATACCAAACACGATATCCAGCACAATGGTAATCACGAAGTAGGCAATGCCTGGCGCTTCGCCATCTTCACGGCCAAATACGTTACGATCAATGAAATCACCGGCAACACGGGCAAAGAACATCACGAAGGCGTTGACCACACCCTGGATTAACGCCAGCGTAACCATGTCACCATTGGCCACGTGACCAATTTCGTGCGCCAGTACGGCACGTAATTCATCTTTGTTCATACGCTCCAGCAGACCGGTTGAAACCGCCACCAAAGCATCATTCTTGTTCCAGCCGGTTGCAAAGGCATTCGACTGATAAGAAGGGAAGATACCCACTTCTGGCATTTTAATGCCAGCACGTTGCGACAATTGTGCAACTTCATTTAATAACCACGCTTCAGCCTGGTTACGTGGGGCATTCGGGTCAATCAGCTCTGTACCGGTGGTTTTTTTCGCCATCCATTTAGACATGAACAGGGAAATTAAAGAACCGACCATACCGAAGACAAAACAGATGACCAACAGGTTGCCTAGATTTAAGCCACCCGCACCATGGTAACTACCGACACCGAAGAGTGACAAAATAATGCCAGCTACAACCAGTACCGCGAGGTTGGTTAGCAAGAACAAACCAATCCGCATCATTGAGTAAATCCTCTTAAAATGAAAATGTAATCTGATTCATAAATCATGCAAGTAAATATGCGGTGAATGTATTAAAAATTCAAGAAAAAATCGTGAAAATCAACAAAAAATCGTCTTAGTCCGAAATGGTGATTCGGGCTGCAGCAGAGGCATGTGCCGTGGCATAGGAGCGGACCGGTGCATCGGTAAAGCTGCCATCTGCGGCAACAATAATTTCACGCGATGGGCGTGCAGGCTGGGCTGCAGTTAAATGCGAACCAGAAGAAAGCGTATTGGATTGGGCCAGTAACGGTCCCTGATCGCTACTGCTGACACCACCGGCATACAGATTGTGATAACGGCTGGTCACGCGGCGCACATAGTCCTGAGTTTCACGGAAGGGCGGAATGCCACCGTATTTGGCGACATTGCCTTCACCGGCATTATAACCGGCCAATGCTAAGGATGTATTACCGTTAAAACGTTTTAGTAACCAGGCCAGATATTTGGCCCCGGCCATAATATTTTCATAAGGATCGTAGGCATTAGAAACCTGAAAACGTTTGGCAGTGGCCGGCATCAGCTGCATTAAGCCTTGGGCCCCGACCGGAGAGCGAGCATTGACATTAAAGCCGGACTCGGTGTGCATGACGGCTTTAATCAGCCCAGACGAAATACCGTGGCGCTGCGCGGCCTGCTGGATAATATGGTCAAAGGCATTTTTATTGCGACTATAGCTTGGTAAGACCGATGCTTCAGAGCTGCCCCAGTTGCTATAACGATGAATATTGCTGTCGGGATAATACGTCACTTTGACTTTTTTCAGGGACTGGTCTGAACTTTTACGATTGGTCAGCAGGGTAGAGCCATTATTGTCTTTATAGACATAAATCTGTCCGGCATGACTGTGCGATGCAACCGCAAGCAGCGTCACACATCCCCAAAAAGCCAGTTGTTTAAAATGTAATCTTTTATACATTATCGTATTCATTATGGTAACGAAGTTCATACTGTCCCCAAACAGGTGGTTTGAGTTTAACAAAAAAAACATTGATGAAAAGAGTCTTTACATTTATTTCCCCGTTTACTTTGTAAAAATCAAGCCCTGTTTGCTGACAGAACAATCAAAAAAAATATTTATTTTTTTTATTCTGGTCTGCTTGACACACTTAAACCATTGATTTTAATTATAAATAAAATTGATTAAAAAATGGTCAATTTAAATAGAAGCCTTCAATTGCAGGCAAGTGACCTTGTCAAGTTGTTTTAAATCCACAAAGTTATCCACAGCTTTTGTGGAAAACTGTGGAAAAGTCCAAAAGATAAGCATCTTGCTTAAAAGATGAACGCAAACGTTCAAACTAGCATAAAAATAAAGACAGCGAGATGACAAAAAATGACAAGCAGGAAATTACATTCTTTTGATGCGTGCCGGGACTGAATCGGCTAAAATTGCGCGGTATTTTTTTTATGGGTAAATCTCGTCTATGTTCTCGCCAGTTGAGTCCGATCAAGGATTTAATTTTAAACCAGAACTGCCAACCAGCTCTGCGTATTACCGTTTGCTGAAAAAGCTGCGTCGCCAGGTGGGTCATGCCATTCGTGATTACAAGATGATCGAAGACGGTGACAAGGTCATGGTGTGTATTTCGGGTGGTAAAGACAGTTATACCTTACTGGATATTCTGTTGCAGTTTAAACGTATTGCCCCGATTCATTTTGATGTGGTGGCGGTGAATCTGGACCAGAAACAGCCGGGCTTCCCTGAAGATGTGCTGCCGCGTTATCTGGAAGAAAATAATATCCCGTATTATATTCTGGAAAAAGATACCTACAGTATTACCAAGCGTCTGACCCCGGAAGGCAAAACCTACTGTGCAGTGTGTTCGCGTCTGCGTCGTGGTTCACTGTACGGCTTTGCCCAGGAAATTGGGGCAACCAAGGTGGCACTGGGGCATCATCGTGATGATATTCTGGCGACTTTCTTCCTGAACCTGTTCCATGGCGGCAGCTTAAAGGCGATGCCACCGAAGCTGTTATCTTCCGACAAGAAGAATATGCTGATTCGTCCACTGGCTTATGTGGAAGAAAAAGACATCATCAAATACGCGCAAATGCGCCAGTTCCCGATTATTCCATGTAACCTGTGTGGTTCGCAGGAAAATCTGCAACGTGCGATTATCAATGACATGCTGCGTGAATGGGACAATGCCCATCCAAAACGTCTGCACAGTATTTTTGGTGCATTGCAAAATGTATCACCATCGCAACTGGCAGACCGCGAGCTGTTTGACTTTGAAGCACTCGATAGCGAGCGCGAGTTTGACTTTAAAGGCAGTTATTCGCACGAGAATGAAGATGGTCAGTCCAACCGCATCAACATGGTCAATTTAGGCTATGCAGCTGACTAAATAGTCAAAAAAAGCATTGAACTTCAGTTCAGTGCTTTTTTTATATATTTGAATTATTTCAATATTGTATTAAAAATATAAAATTTGAACGCATCGTACAAAAAATCTTAGCCATCTTTTATGATTACATGCTATAACAGGTCACAAGCATCATTGCTTCACAAAAATGTTGTCTGGACAGGCGACACAAATGAACAAATAAATTGAGGAATAATCATGCCTGCTTTTTTATCTGATGATTGGTTTGCAACCGTAGAGAACCTGACGGCTCAAGCTGGTGACTTAAATTTACCACCTGCGCTTGCGAATCTTGCAATTAATTTGGTTGTTACGGATGCTTCAGGCAATACAGAATTAGCTTTAGACGGTGGCAAAATCCAGAAAGGATTGTCTGCAAATGCAAAAACAACCCTGAATATGGATGCTGAGACCTTACGTAAAGTGTTCCTGGAGTTTGATATGGCTGCAGCCATGCAAGCCTTCATGACCGGTAAAATCAAAGTACAAGGCGATATGTCTCAATTAATGGCATTGCAAACTGCAAAACCAAGCCAAGAGCAAAAAGACCTGTTCAAAAACGTTTTGGCGCAAACCACCTGATTGTGACCCGACACAAAAAAGCTTACCCGAAGGTAAGCTTTTTTTTGCCTTGAAGATCAACGGTGAAGCATTTAAATATTCACCAGCTGCGGCGTGGTCTTGATGTGTTCCAGATAGGCACGGATACGGGTCACGTATTGTAAGGCCTGACGATAACGTCCGTTCTTGGCTTTATTGCCGTCTAAGTAAGCATACAGGTTGACCCAGTTGTTCGGGTTTTTACCGGTGGCCTGAATACGCTTCTGAATCTGGCTCACGGCACCCGGACCCATGTTATAGGCCACCAGTGCATACCAGTTACGGTCTGGAAACGGAATATGCTTATAACGGTTCAGCATCAGGTTGTAATACTTGGCACCGCCCTGAATGCTCTGGGTTGGATCGGTACGGTTACTGACGCCCATGGCTTTGGCTGTGCTGTTGGTCAGCATCATCAAACCACGAACACCGGTTGGTGAAACAGAGTTCGGCTTTAAGTACGATTCCTGATAACCAATGGCCGCCAGTAAATGCCAGTCCAGATCATACTGCTGCGCAGTGCGCTGGAAGCTGGCCTTATATAAAGGCATGCGATTGCTTAAGTCACGCTGGATAGTATTCCAGGATTCCTGCTTAACCACATTCTGGTTATAGAACGAGGCCAGCTGGTTGATGGCACCGCTTTGTTTGCCACGGCAGACAAAGGCACTGGCGGTCTGGCTCAGCGGATCATCGGCATGTTTAAATACCCAGTTTAAATTGCTGTTTAGGCCATTTTTCTGCAAGGTGTTTAAATCGCCACAGGTGGCCGAAAAACCGGTCAGATGCTTGTTTTCAATGCTCTGAATACTGGCAGTGGTCATGGCAAAGTTGGCTTTACCTGACGCCACCCATTGCAACGCTGTCGCATTGTCCGGTACGGTTTTAAACTCGAGTTTGACATTCAGGCTATGCGCATAGTTGCGCACCAGGTCATAACCAAAGCCATGCAGATGCTGACTGTTCTGAAACACGGTGGTCGGATTCGAAACAGAAACCACGGTCAATTTATTGTGATTGACCACGCGATCAAACTGATACGCTGCTTTACTTGCATTAATACTATGAAACGGAATTAACGCACTGCTTAATACTAAGACTTTTAAAGGGAGAGAGTTGAAAAAAGAGTGAAGGCCAAGCCTCGACCCAGAAGTTGAACTACTGTGCATGTTGTCTCCGCTACAAGTAATTTATGCCCTACAAAGCAGGAGGCAAAAGGCCTCAGACTTTTTCAAGTTTGATAAATTCAATAAGAGGGTGGGCACTCATGACGTCATTCAAAATGACATGGGATGAAAGATAAAAAATGTGGCTACGCCACACAGGTTAAAAAATGATCATAATCAAAAGATGTGCGCATAATAAAGACCAAAATTTGAGTTGTCAAATTTTGTCCATAAAAAAATAAAAAACTGTTTCATAAGTAAATGATTCTATTTAGGAAAAATATTTTATAAACTTTAAAAGTGGAGTAATTGGGGAGAAGGCAGCAGTTTTTGGTAAGCTACAGGCATATTTTTCTGCTGTTAAAGGCCATGAAATCGAGCTTAATTACCCGTGGTGGACATGACAAACTGGTCGCGGAACTTCAGCATTTGTGGCATGAAGAACGCCCTGAAATTACCAAAAAAGTGAACTGGGCGGCCAGTCTCGGCGATCGTTCGGAGAACGCCGATTACCAATATAACAAGCAGCTGCTGCGCAAGATTGACCGTCGGGTACGTTACCTCGGCAAGCGGTTGGAAGAGCTGCGAATTATTGATTTTTCACCTGAACAGGAGGGCAAGGTCTATTTTGGCGCTTGGGTCGATATTGAAAATGATGATGGCGAGCAGAAAACCCTAAGAATTGTCGGGGTTGATGAAATTTATGATCATCATCCACAACATATTTCAATTGACTCGCCAATGGCGCGCGCCTTGCTGGGCAAAAGTGTGGATGATGAAGCAGTAGTGCAGACGCCATCAGGTGCAAAACACTGGTATATTGTCGACATTCGCTATGAAAAGTTTGAAAATTCAGCAAATTAAACGATTTTGATTTTATTTTGTACAGTCGGTTGCGAAAACCTGGAAAAATATTTGCCAAGTTAAAATTTTCTTTATATGATAGCCGCCATTGGAAGCGTGGCAGAGTGGTTTAATGCACCGGTCTTGAAAACCGACGAGGGTGTGAGTCCTCCGTGAGTTCGAATCTCACCGCTTCCGCCAAATTCAAAAAGCCCTGACATTGTCAGGGCTTTTTTTATTGCGCTCCGTTTTATTTTTATATTCTTTATATGGAGCTGATTTATTTTAAAGAGGAGAGCTAAACATATTTTATAGGTATTATATAAATACCTTTAAGATATATTATTTTGCTTCGAATATCTAAAAATAAAAATCCATAAAATATGAAAAACGAATATTTATATAGATTACTTTTCTATAAAATAATCATCGATAATCTTTCACCTGTCGCAATGTATATGCGACAGATGAAGATTAAAATCAATTATTTAAATTTTATAGGTTGACAGGGCTTTGTTGCACAAAGATTTCATAACTATATGATTTTAAAGGTTTTGATTATTTTTTGATCCAAAATTAAATTTATTTAAATCAGATGCTTACATATTTATGCAAAAAAGCCGTTATTATTGAATAATAAAAAAATAATTGGATTTAAGGATAATATTCTAAGCACTATCTGCCTAAACTATTTCTGAATAAAATTCTTTATCCCAAGCTTATTAAAAATCAAAAGTGTATCTCTATTTTATAAGGCTATTCTCTTTAAACGATTTTCACTATAAAAAGAGAGAAGGCTAAACTTGCACTCAATGTTGAAGCAGAGTTTAGCCAGTTCATCAAGTTCAGATTAACGTACAGTTTTCCCCAACCGTGCCAGTAAAATCACTGGAATCAGTCCGACCAGAACAATCAATAAGGCTGCAATTGCGCCTTCTTCATAGGTACCACGTGAGGCTTCGGCATATAACTGCGTGGCCAGGGTTTCCATATTCAGCGGACGTAGCAACAATGTGGCCGGCAGCTCTTTCATACAATCCACAAAAATCAGTAAGGCTGCTGAAATCAGTGCAGGACGTAATAAAGGCAAATGGATACGGGTCAGAATCCCGCCTTTGCTCTGGCCCAGATTACGTGCGGCATCATCAAAAACGCCATGAATCCGGTTATACCCCGATTCAATCCCGCCAATTGAAATGGCTAGAAAGCGTACCGCATAGGCGTAAATTAAGGTGAAACTGGTGCCTAAAAACAGCAGGCCGGTATCCAGACCAAGCTGGAATTCCAGAAAATCCGCTACGGCGTGATCAATCGCGCCCAAAGACAGCATCAGGCCAATGGCCAGTACGGTGCCCGGAATGGCATAGCCCAAACTGGCAACCCGGCTTAGCCAGCTGCTTCGGCTAAACCGTGCGGTACTCACAATCATAAAGCCAATCAGCATGGTCACAAAAGTGGCAATACTGGCTAAGGTAAGCGTATTGATTGAGGCTTGCAGCAGATATTCAGAGAAACCGGCATATTGTAAACGCTGATAAGATTCGACCAGTAAATGACTGATCGGAATTAGAAAACCAATAATCACCGGAATCAGCCCTAGGCCGAATAGCAGCCAGGCTTTGGCGCCGGTCACTGGCTGGGCGGGCATCAGCCGGCTACGCTGGGCCGAGTTCATATAGCGCTGTTTGCGTCGCCCCAGCCGTTCTACCAGTACCAGCAGGCTAATGATCAACAACATAAAAATTGCAATCTGGGCGGCACTGGCCAGATCGGACTGGTTGGTCCAGGTCGAATAAATTGACAGGGTCAGGGTTTTAATGCCCAGAAATTCGGTGGCACCAATATCATTGATGGTTTCCATCAGGGCCAGACTGGCACCAACCGCAATGGCCGGGCGAGCCAGCGGAATCGCAACCCGGAAAAATACCTGTTCCGGTTTTAATCCCAGACTGCGCGCTACTTCAATCAGGCTGGCTGACTGCATCAGGAACATGGCACGGGTGCTTAAATAGACATAGGGATACAGCACAAAACTAAGCAGAAAAATCGCGCCCCAGAGCGAGCGGATATTCGGAAACCAGAGCTGCTGCATTTCTAGCTGAAGCCAGTCCCGCAGCAGGGTCTGCACAGGACCAATCGGATGCAAAATATCAATATAGCTATAGGCAATAATATAGGTCGGTACGGCCAAGGGCAGTAACAATGCCCAGTCCAGAAAACCACGGCCACGGAATTGATAGGCCGTGACCAGCCAGGCACTGCCGGTACCAATCAGAATCGTCAGAATCCCGACACCAAGCAGCAACAGGCCGGTTTCAATCAGGGTGGGAGGAATCACATATTGCAGCAGATGGTCCCAAATCTCGCTATTGCCCTGTAAGGCCGTCCAGAGCAAAGCCAGCACAGGCAGACAGGCCAGCAGGGTAAACAGGCCACTGAGTGAAAAAAGTGCAGTTACAGGAGATTTTTTCTGGGTCATCGGGGGATCAACAGGCTGGACATGGACACAAGACTGATAGCACGAGCAGCAGTCTGCCCGCGCTATCTGATGATTCAGGTTTAGTGATTAAACTGGACTTTATCAACCAGCAGATTGGCTGCCTTACGATGGCGAGCAATCTCACTTAAACGCAGTGAATCAATATCTAACTTGCCGAAACTGGCGATAATCGGATCAATCTTCACGCCCGGTTTGACCGGATATTCATAACCACTTTGTGCATACATGGCCTGAGCCTGATCTGAGGCCAGGAACTCCAGTAACTGTACCGCTTCTTTGCGATTTGGCGCATGTTTGGCTACAACTGCACCTGAAACATTGACATGGGTGCCGCCATTTTTAAAGCGCGGTAACACCACATTAATGGCATTGCCCCAGCGCTGCTGTTCAGCATTGCCATTGCGCATGGTGCCCACATAATAGGTATTGGCCACACCAATATCACAGATTTTACCCAGAATATCGCGCGCCACATCGCGGTCACCGCCACTGGCCGGACGTGCCAGATTGGCTTTAACCCCACGTAACCAGGTTTCTGCCGCTTTTTCACCATGATGGGCAATATAGGCGGCAATTAACGCGGTATTGTAGGGATGGCTGCCCGAACGGATACAGATTTTGCCTTTCCATTGCGGATTGGCCAGATCTTCATAATGAATGGCGTTCAGTGGGGTACGTTCTTTGGAGGCATAGACTGCACGGGCACGCATTGACAGGGCATACCAGTGGCCATTGGCTGCACGTAAATTGGCCGGAATGGCATTATTTAATACTTTGGAATTCACGCGCTGGGTGAGGTCCGCTTCGACCAGATCCACCAGATTGCCAAAATCGACGGTCAGCATCACATCGGCCGGTGAACGGCGTCCTTCAGCTTTCACTCGCTCCAGCAGGCCATCTTTAATAAACACGGTATTGACCTTAATGCCGCTGCTTTCGGTAAATTCTTTTAATAAGGGCTGAATCAGCACCGGTTCACGCGTGGTATACAGGTTTACCTGCGCGGCTTGCGCCAGACCGCTCAGCGCCAGCAGGCCGCTGGCCAGCAGTGGAATTTTGATTGTTACTTTCATCGTTTTTCATTCCTTATTGTCAATTTAAAAAGCGTTGGCCACTTCAGCCGTGGTGGTTGTATGGGCTTTCGGCTGTGAATCTTGAGCGAAGAAAAAACACTGCTGCAGATCGAGGCGCACATAAACCTGTTCCTGATAAGCGGTGTGTGCCGGGCTGACCTGCGCCAGAATAATAGTCTCGGGGTCCAGTTGCAGGCGTAGCTGTTCGGCATGCCCCATAAAGCTGGAGGACAGCACGGTCGCCGGGATTGCACCGGTAGTCGGCTGGCTAAACACCTGCACCTGATGTGGACGGAAACAGCAGCGGATTGGCTCTTGGTGATGCGCCAGCACTTCACTGATGGGATGTGCGCCAAAACAGGTCTGTAATTGCTGCGCGACACGCTGCGCCGGAATTTCATTCAGGGCAGAAAAATAACGGGCGGCAAATAAGGTGGCTGGCTGCCGGTACAGGGCTTTAGGCGTACCGATCTGAATAATTTCACCCTGATGCATCAGGATAATCTGATCGGCAATTTGCAGCGCCTCTTCCGGATCATGGGTAACAATAACTGTGGTGGTGCCGGTCTGCTTCAGAATTTCGATGGTATTTTGCCGGATCTGGTCACGCAGGCGATGATCGAGATTGGAAAAAGGTTCATCCATCAAGAGCACCTGCGGTTTAGGTGCCAGGGCACGGGCCAGGGCCACGCGCTGCTGCTCGCCACCAGACAGGGTATAAGGATAACTGTGCAGATGATGCTGCATTGAAACATGCTGTAGCGCCTGCTCGGCCACCGCCTGACGCTGTGCTTTGGGCAGTTTTTTCAGGCCAAACATGACATTGTCCAGTACGCTTAAATGCGGAAACAGGGCATAGTCCTGAAACACCAGGCCAATATTGCGCGCTTCGGCTGGAATCTGTTGCTGTTCGCTCCACAGGATTTGCTGTTCAAGCTGGATTGAGCCACTGCTCGGGGTTTCCAGTCCGGCAATCAGACGTAACATGGTGGTTTTGCCACAGCCAGAATGGCCCAGCAGGCAGATAATTTGTCCGCGCTGTGCAGACCAGCTGGCCTGATGCACCGCAAAACGAGAGCCGAATTGTTTGCTCAGTTGCCGAATGGTCAAGACATTGGCCTGAGCTGCAGTGTAAGCATTCATGGTCAATTCACAGGATGATTTTTATGCAGTTATTATAACTGAGAATTTTTCTCATGTAGAGTATTTTTACCAATGAGAATGTAAATAGTTTCAGTTTTTTCTGGTTTTATCGGATTGAAGGCAATCGGCCGATTTTCTTCAGTTTATTTTCAGAGAGAGGTTTTTTTATTTGTTGTAACGCGTTCAGCTTAAACAGGCTGTTCACACTCAGGTAAAAGTCAATCAAGGCCAGTTTTAAGATATAAAAATAGCCGCTCGATGGAACGGCTATTGGGCCAAAATCATTATGACCCATGGGAGAGAAAAATTGGCTTATTTGCCCGGTAAGTCAAACCAGATCATCTGGCTTTCTTCGGTTGCCTGAATATCCGCATGTTCCGCGAATAACAGTGCATCACCAGCTTTAACCGTATGTTCACCAATCTGCACTTCACCACGAATCACATGCACATAGTTGAGCTGCTGGGTCGCCTGTACGTTTAGGCTTTGGCCGGCTTCAAGTACCGCGGTTTTCACTTCAGCCTGCTGGCGAATATGCATTGGAGCCTGTTCGTTCGGGCCAACAATCAGGTGCCATTGGTTCGGCTGTTCACGTGGGTCGAGTTTAATTTGCTGATAATTTGGCTCTGCATCACGCACATTTGGATGAATCCAGATTTGCAGCATATGCACTGGTACATCGCCCTGGTTGATTTCACTGTGCTGAACCCCGGTTCCGGCGCTCATCAGCTGCCATTCACCCGCACTGATATGCCGTTCATTGCCCATGCTGTCTTTATGTGAAATGGTGCCATCCAGTACACAGGTTAAAATTTCCATGTTGTCATGCGGATGGGTACCAAAACCATTGTGGGCAGCAATCCGGTCATCATTAATCACACGAAGCACACTCACACCCATGTATTTCGGGTTGTACCAGCTGCCAAATGAAAAGCTGTGTTTGGTGTCTAACCAGCCGGCTTTAACATGACCACGTTCTTCACTACGATGTAAGTAGGCGTTCATCAGATAATCCTCTAATTCTTTTTGAGCTTGAGGCTATCTTAGTGTTTTACCTGGTGCCTGTTCTAGGCATGGAATGCAACATATCGTTCCAGATTCGCAACGTCATAGATTCAAACCTCCGTAATCAAAAAAGCCTGCATCGGCAGGCTTTTTATGGGGTATAAGCAGATTATTCGAGGAATTTAACCGTAACCCCTGAACGGACTTTACGGCCCAGGTCGTTGGCATCCCAGTTGGTCAGACGGATACAGCCATGCGAATAGGATTTAGAAATCATCGACGGGTTTGGCGTACCGTGAATACCAAAGGATTTTTTGCTCAGACCAATCCAGATATTCCCCACTGGACCGTTTGGACCTGGTGGTAAGGACAGTGGCTTCATGTTTTTGCCCTGGATAAAGTTACTTGGCGAGTAGCTGTACCACGGGTTTGGTGCCACGCCAGTCACTTTATAGGTACCGGTTGGTGAAGGGGTGTTGGTATTCCCAATACTGGCCGGGAATGATGCGATCATCTGGTTGCGGCTGTTAAATAGATACAGCTGCTTAGCGCCTTTGTGCGCCACAATCAGGTGGATATCTTCCGGCAGGTCATTACGCACATTGGCCACAATCAGTTTTTGACCGGCTTTGTTAAAGTTGGCATTTGGATTGAGCTTTTTCAGGAAGTTCTCATCCATATGGAACTTTTCACCCAGCATTTCAGTGACGCTGGTGTAGTGCAGGCCTTTCATTTTGGCTTGCAGTGCATAATCGCCCGGAATTGATTTCACATACGGACCTTTCAGGTCATCTTCAGTAATGGTGTATTCCACGAAAGCCGGTTTTGAACCCTGACGGGCAATTAAAGCATCCCAGGTTTCCTGCGTCAGCACACCAGTCGGTTTAATCCCGTTCATCTGCTGGAAAGAGGCAATCGCTTTCAGGGTATTTTTACCGCTGGTTCCATCAATCGCACCCGGAGAAGCATGAGCATTATTGAGCATCACATGCGCGCGCGCATAGACCGGGAACTGGCCTTTGCCAATATTTTCATACCAGCTGGCATTGTTCAGGCCATCTAAAGTCCAGGAGGCTTTGGCTGGCGCTGTGTTGGCTGAAGTTGTTGCAGGCGCAGCAGTTGTCGGTGCGCTGCCGATATCAGCCTGGGTATCTTCGGCATTTTGCAGGTCTTCAAGGGTCGCTGAAGCCTTGTTTAAATCTTGTTCTTCTTGTTGCGTAATCTGCGTTTCAACTTCTGAAGGTACGACTGCCGCTGATGCGTCTGTTGCAAGCGGATCAATCGGATCTTCAACCGCTGTATCGCTAATCAATTGAGGATTCAACGGCTGTTCAGCAGTGGTTGCAGCCAGGGCTGTACCAGCAAACATGCAACTTAAACTCATTGCGAGTACTGTGCGAACGAACATGTAAGTCAACCTTAAGAATTATTCATTTACATTTTAAAAACTACACAAGTATTACAGAAAAAATGAGGAGATGCAGTATCTGTTTTGTGTAAATATCACTTTTATCTTTTACAGTCCGGCATTTTTAAAAGACTAAAGAAGTTATTAAAATTTCTGCCTTTTTGATATGATGGATGCAAGATTCAGTCGAAGTTAGGAAAGTAAATGACGGCCTTAAAAAATGATCGTTTTCTACGTGCCTTGTTGCGTGAACCCGTAGATACCACGCCGGTATGGATGATGCGTCAAGCAGGACGTTATCTGCCTGAGTATCGTGAAACCCGTGCCAAGGCCGGAGATTTTCTTTCCTTGTGCAAAAATACCGAATTTGCCTGTGAAGTGACCTTACAGCCTTTGCGCCGTTATGAGCTGGATGCAGCCATTCTATTCTCCGATATTTTAACCGTACCGGATGCTTTGGGCTTAGGTTTGTACTTTGAAGCTGGTGAAGGTCCGAAGTTTCATAAAACCGTGCGTACCGAGCAGGATGTCGCCAATCTGCCGAATTTTAATGCCAAGTCAGATCTGGACTATGTCATGAATGCGGTATCGACCATTCGTTCAGCTCTGGGCGGACAGGTGCCGTTAATTGGTTTTTCCGGCAGTCCGTGGACGCTGGCGACTTATATGGTTGAAGGTGGTTCAAGCAAGGATTTCCGCTTTACCAAGCAGATGATGTATGCCCAGCCGGAAGTGCTGCATGCCTTGCTCGACCGTCTGGCAGTCGCCGTGATTGACTATTTGAATGCGCAAATTGATGCTGGCGCACAAGCGGTACAGATTTTTGACAGCTGGGGCGGGGCACTGGCGCATCGTGAATATATCGAGTTCTCGCTGAACTATATGCAAAAGATTGTAGCGGGTCTGCAACGTGAAAAAGATGGCCGTAAAATTCCGGTCATTCTATTTACCAAAGGCGGCGGTCAATGGCTGGAGCCAATGGTGGCCACCGGTGCCGATGCCTTTGGTCTGGACTGGACCACGCCATTAAATGTGGCGCGCCAAACCGTGAATGGCCGTGCTGCCTTACAGGGCAACCTGGATCCAGCCACGTTATATGGAAGCCCGGACTCAATTGCCAAGGCGACCAAAGCCATGCTGGATGATGCCTATGCCCATGGTGAAAAAACTGGCTATATTGCCAACCTTGGACATGGCATTACCCAATGGGTGGATCCGGCCAATCCGAAAGTCTTTATTGATACGGTGCATGAATACAGTGCCAAGTACCTTTAAGAAGATGCAACAATATTAGGATTCAGCCTTGATCACAATTTTAAAATCAGGTTTTGAATTCACTTATAAGGCAGCTTCGGCTGCCTTATTTGGAATTTTATTGCTGATTGCTTTTGCTTTTACCGCCAGTCTGGGTAGCCAGGACTATTACGGTTTTTTCCGTTATGACTATTTGCTGTTTTATGCGGTCCTTATCCAGATTTTACTGCTGTATCTCAAGCTAGAATCCTGGGCCGAGGCCAAAGTCATTGCGCTGTTTCATCTGCTGGCGATGATTATGGAAATTTTTCTGACCCATCCGGCGATTGCGTCCTGGCAGTATCCGCAGCCGGCCGTATTTAAAATTATGACCGTGCCGCTGTTTGCCGGGTTTATGTATTCGGCTGTCGGCAGTTTCTTTGCCCGGTCCTTGCGTTTGTATCGGGTATCTTTTACTCGCTTGCCGGGTTTTGCCAATATGCTGAGTCTGGCGGTGCTGTCTTATATTAATTTTATGAGCAAGTTTTTTGTGCCGGATATCCGCTATGTGCTGTTTGCCTGGAGCGTACTGATATTCTGGAAAACCCGTATCCAGTTTGAATTGCAGCATCACCGGATGCAGCTGCCGATGTTACCGGTCTTGTTGTTACTGGCCTTTATTATCTGGATTGCAGAAAATATCAGCACCTTTTACCAGATCTGGCTGTATCCAAGTCAGGTCGACAGCTGGCATATGGTTGGCTGGGGCAAGTTGGGGTCCTGGTATCTGCTGTTATTGCTGAGTCTGGTGCTGGTCTTGAAAATTCTGGGTGATCGTCAGCCAAATGGCATCTGGCAACTGAAACCTGCGCACTTAAAGGATACAGAAAAATAATTTTTCCACTTTGGTATAAAGTGTTTTGTGTTCGCTGGCGGATGCGTTATCTTTAAACAGTGTAATAAAAATTACACATTGTGAAACAATAACAAACTCAGATAATAAATTCTGGAGACTTTTATGTTAAAAAAATTAGCTTTGGCAGCAGTATTGGCAGCAGGTTCAACAGCAGCATTTGCAGACGCTGATGCCGGCTGTGGTATTGGTTCTCAAGTTTGGGCAGGTCAGTCTGGTAAAGTGCCTAAAATTTTAGCTGCTACAACCAATGGTATTTTTGCAAACCAGTTGTTCGGTATTACCTTCGGTACTTTAGGCTGTAGCGGTACTGGTACTGTAACTGCGCAAGTGGTGACATTTACCAATGAAAATGCCGAAACGCTGGCGCGTGATATGGCTGTAGGCGAGGGTGAAAGCCTGAACGTACTGGCTGAATTACTGAGCATTAAAGCAGAAGACAAAGCACGTTTCTTTGCAGTGACCAAACAAAACTTCTCTGAAATTTATTCAGCTGACAACCAGACTTCTGTTGAAGTGCTGGCTTCTTTACAGTCAGTGATGGCACAAGACGACATCTTAAAAGCCTACGTCTAATTAAGCATCCCATAAAACCCTGTCTTCTGGCAGGGTTTTTCTCTATATAAGAACCGAATAAGAATTGATCTGCTGAATGAAACCTCTTGCTTTTGTATGTGCTGCTTTGTTATCTCCTGTGGCGTATGCCGCGACGTCTTCTCCTGAATCTTCAACGCCGGCACAGTTGTATATCCAGCGTGCTGAACAGCAGCAACTGGCACAGCAAAATACCTGGCAACGCCTAATGTATGCCAATACTTCCGGGCAGAGTACTGTCAGCTATGCCGGCTATTTTTTAACAGAGGCCAAAACACCCGATTTAAATCAGGAATTACAGGCGCATATTGCAGCGCTGTTTCAGCAGGCCGAGCCAAATCAATCGGTACAATGCCGTTTTCCGGCACGTAGCCGCTGGCTGGTGCAACAACTGAATATTCCACAGACGGAACTGGCTGCCGTGGCCTGTCCGGAACTGGATGAATGGATTGGTCAGATTCGTCCATACAAAACCACTTTAATTTATGCCACCGATTTTATGGGCAATCCCAGTTCCATGTTCGGGCATACCTTGCTGCGACTGGACCCGAAAGATCAGCAGGAACTGAACCTGATTTCCTATGCGGTAAATTATGCGGCCACAGTGCCGGGAGAGCAAAGCTGGTCCTATGCCTGGAAAGGTCTGACCGGACAGTATCCGGGTGAATATTCACTCATGCCGTATTACCGCAAGGTCAAGGAATATGGTGATCTGGAAAGCCGCGATTTATGGGAATATGAGCTGGATTTAAGCCCGGATGAAACCCGTTTTCTGGTGGAACATATCTGGGAAATGAAGCACGTCAGCTTTCCCTATTATTTTGTCAGTGATAACTGTGCCTATCGTTTATTGGGCCTGATTGATCTGGTCCGTCCAGAGCTGAATTTACAGCAACAGTTTAAAGTGGCGTCGATTCCAGTTGAAACCATCAAGGCACTGGCAGATTCAGATCTGGTCAAAGACACCGTGTATCGCCCGGCGCTAGAAACCCAGTTACTGGCTCAAGCCCGCCAGCATGGTACAGACCTGGCGCAAGCTGCACATCAGCTGGCTTTTGCCGAATCTGCCGATTTAAATACGTTATTACAGTCTTATACCGCATTAGAGCAGGCCAAAATACTGGAAATGGCCTACGATGATCTGTACCTGCAGTTTTTAGCCCGCAAGGTCGAAACCGGTTTTGCCCAGCCACGTTTACGCCAATTACTCAGCCTGCGAAGCCAGCTTCAGGTCGACAAGCAGCGCCGCGCGCCGGACGTCCCAAACGTTGATCCAAGCCAGGGCCATCATGCGCGTAACCTGACGCTAAGTACCGGTGAAGTACAGGGACAGTCCTTTATCGAACTGGGGCATCGGCAAGCCTATCATGATCTGCTCGATCCACAGGGTGGTTTTCGCACTGGGACTCAATTGCTATTTTTACAGGGTGCGCTGCAATATCGGGATGAAACCCTAAAACTGAGTCAGCTCGATGTGCTGGCGGTGAACTCCTATAACCCGATTACGCCGTTTAAAACACCATTGTCCTGGGGTTTTAATCTGGGCTGGACCCAGGAAGCGCTCGATCAGCATGGTCAGTTCAGCACTCAGGAACAGCATGGTGTAGCCAATTTACAGGTCCAGATGGGCTATAGCTGGGCCAGTGCCGACCGTGAGCATATTTGCTATGCCCAGCTACAAAACCATCTACAGGCCGGTAAAGCACTGGGTCGTGGCTGGCGCGTGGGTGTCGGACCCACCTTGGGCTGCCAGAATATCTGGAGTCGGCAGCTGAATAGTGTGCTGCAAGTGGAATTGCCATACTGGGAAGATGCCCAGCAATGGAATTTGAGACTGCACAGCCAGCTGCAATATGTGCTGAATCCGCAGCATGCGATTCGTCTGGGCTGGGAATATCAGCAGCAGGATCAACAGGACTGGCATCAGACCAGTCTTGGTTATGCCTGGTTCTTTTAAGCTGAAGTCGTGAAGTCAGGCTTGAAAATCCAGATTGTTATTAAGTGAATATTCATTTAATTCACAAAAGAATTGTCTTATGTGACAGCTGCGTTAAAATCTGCGCTGTAATTCATCTGTGTGAGGCGGTTGTATGAACCAAGAGCGTATAGAGGAACTTGCAGCGCAGTGGCAGGCGATTTGCGGGCAATTTTCTGAAACCGATTTAAGCTATAGCTTCGAGTTCATTCAACAGCATGTCACGGTGCTGGTGGCCGAATTTTATCGACAGATGATGAAGGAGCAGGAAGCCTCTTATTTCCTGTCTGATGAACTGGTGCGTAGCCGCCTGAAAAATGCCTTGCAGCAATGGCTGCTGGACAGTTTTGCAGTTCCGTTCAAGCAGGATTTTAAAGCCATTGTCGCCAAGCAGCTGAAAGTTGGGGAAGTGCATGCGCGTATTGGCGTTCCCTCCTGGCTGATTATTCGCGGCATCCGCGAAATCCAGCGCAAAAGTTTTGCCTTTTTTCTGCAAACCCCGCAGGCCGATGTACTGGCTGCTGCCGATTATATGACCCAGGTGCTGAGCCTGGCCGCGGAAATTATGTGCCGCACTTATGAGGCCAAGGTGGAAATTCATAATGATATGAAACACACCTACCGCCTGTTTTCTGCCATGCAGGATGTGGCCGTGCAAAAAGACCGCCAGCGCGGTTGTCTGCTGGACTGGGAAAATGAGCTGATGTTTAAAGCCTTTTCTGACCAGTCACAGCTGTTTCATCCGCCACTCTCCAAATCTGAATTTGGCCTGTGGTTCATTCATAAAGCAGCCTATGCTTTTGCCAGCGCCGAGCAGGTCGAGTTTATTATCCAGCGGATTTATCAGGTGGATCAGTTGAACCAGCAGCTGCTGGACACTTCCAATCAGCAGCAGAAGCTGTTACTGATTCAGCAGATTCGCTGTAAAAACCGCGAAATCCAGCATCTGGTCGATCAGCTGTTTCAGGTGGCGGAATATATCGGCACGGGCAATGATTCGCTGACCCAGCTGTTAAACCGGCGTTATTTAAATACCATCCTGATTCGTGAAATCCAGTTCTCGCGCAAAAACCGCTCACCTTTAAGTCTACTGGCGATTGATGCCGATTTCTTTAAAGAGATTAATGACCGCTATGGCCATGCCGCCGGTGATCTGGCCTTGCAGTTTATGGCCGAAGTGCTGCTGGAATCGAGCAAGGGCAGTGATTATGCTTTCCGGGTTGGTGGGGAAGAGTTTTTATTGCTGCTGGTCGATAGTGACTGGAACCGGGCCCAGATGATTGCCGAAACCATCCGTCGCCGGGTTGAAGATACCCCAATCCGTTCTGCTGAAGGTGAGAGTTTTAAATTTACCGTGAGTATTGGCGCAGTGCAGTATGATGGCCATCCGGATTATCAGCGTTTTCTGGATGCCGCAGATGCAGCCTTATATAGCGCCAAAAATGCCGGACGTAATCAGGTCTATCTGGCCAAATAAGCCTTTTAAGTCTCATCCCGGCATGAAAAAACGCCCAAAACTGTCGGGCGTTTTTTATATCAAAGCAGCAAGATAAAACCAGCCAAAACATCAAAAAGCTCAAGCGGTATTTTAGGCCTCAACCACCACATAATATTTTTTCACTGCTGCAACCACTTCAAAGGTACCGACAAAACCCGGTGGAATAATTCCGGCCTGACCGGCGGTAACTTCAATATATTGTCCGTGCTGGTCATGAATACGCACCACGCCTTCAATCACATTAAAGAATTCCTGTTTATTGTCAGCAAAGATAATATTCCAGGCGCCGACTTCGCACTGCCAGATGCCACAGCTCATATTGGGATGTTCATAGGCACTATATGTATCACGTTTGGGATTGCCTTTGACCAAACGATCTGGACGCGGGAAGTCGACACTGCATTCACTTTGGGTCAGGCCCTGACCGGCTAAATAAATTGAAGACATTTGCATTCCTTAAAATAACAGGGAAACCAACAGTAGTATAAAAAATAAGGCATAAAAAAGCCCCAACAGATGTCGAGGCTTCAGCATGATTTTAGCTTAGTAACTTTCAGGCACAGCACTTAAAAATTCACGGCGTGCATCTTTATCGGTTTTAAAGTCACCAATAAATGACACGGTACGTGTGGTCGATTCCTGCTTGCCAACACCACGCATCATCATGCACATGTGTGCAGAGTCAATCACCACCGCAACACCGCGGGCTTTGGTCACTTCAGCCACGGCTTCTGCAATCTGCTGGGTCAGGTTTTCCTGAATCTGTAAACGGCGCGCAAACATTTCAGTAATACGGGCAAATTTAGACAGTCCCAAAACATTGCCTTCCGGTAAATAGGCAATATGCACACGGCCATAAAATGGCAGCAGGTGATGCTCGCATAGCGAATAGAATTCGATATTTTTGACCAGCACCATTTCACGGTTATCAGACGGGAACACGGCGTTGTTGGTCACTTCAGCCAACGTCTGGCTATAACCCGAGGTTAAATACGAAAATGCTTTAGCAGCACGCATAGGCGTATCTTTGAGACCAGGGCGATTTAAATCTTCACCAACGGCAGTAAGAATGTTTGCGTAGGATTGCTGCATAGACATAAGACGTGTTCACTTACACTGATATTGAACAAGGACGGCATTGTAGCAGAAAACCGCAACAATGCCTGCTTTTGAGGAAAAATCCGCTTATTGTTTAAACTTTGGATTCTTTTCTGCACGTTTTAGCAGAACCAGCACCGCACCGGTGCCGCCCTGTTTTTCCGGCGCACTGACAAAGGCCAGAACATCGCGATGCTGACGTAACCAGCCATTGACATAGGTTTTTAAAATGGCTTCCGGGCCTTTCCCATGCACAATTTTAATCACGTTCTGATTTTCATCTTTGGCCATCTGAATAATTTGCAGCACGGCCACCCGGGCTTCTTCCACGGTACAGCCATGCAGGTCGACCGCTTCAAACCAGCGCAAATTGCCAGCTTTTAAATCTTCAAACACCTTATGCTGCAAGGTGGCAATGCGGTAGCTTAAACTGGCCTGACTGCCCACCGGATTGAGCATGGCTTGCGTGTCCGACAAAATGGTCTCATCAGTTTGCATGGGGCCTTCGGCGGCTACGCGTTTAGCCAGGGTCTGGGCATCCAGCTTTTTCTTGGCCGGTTGGTTCACCTGCGCGATATTGCCATGATCCATTTTCTGGACCCCACGCATTTCTTTTTGAAACAGCTCAAAATCTTCGGCCTGTTCCTGTTCGGCAGTTTTGATGGCCGGCGCTGCTGGCTCTACGCGCGGATGCGGATTACTGATCTGCTTTTTAAAGTCTTTGAGTAATTTAAACTGTTCTTTCGATAGCGAAGAATCGTGTTTGCTCATAATCGAAAATAGGAGGATAAAATTTCAATCCAGTATAGTCTGAATTACGCCTGATTTGAACTGAAACGGATTCAGCTTGGCGCTGCATCTGGCTTGAAATGAGAGATGTTAAGATGGGGCGATATAGGAAGATGACCGCCCTATGAAAGTAGGGCAGTGCAATCGCACAGTTCAGGATAAACCTGCCTCCTGAACTGCACCAAGACTTAGACCTTTTGCGGCGTACCAAACAGCTCGCTAAAGGCCTGATCCGGACACGGTTGTTTCATAAAGCTTTCACCGACCAGGAAGGCATGAATGTCATGCTCCTGCATCATCTTGACATCTGCCGGGGTGGCAATACCGCTTTCGGTTACCAGTAAACGTGCTGGATCGAGTAATTTTTTCAGACGCAATGAGGTGTTTAAATCCACATCAAAGGTTTTTAAATTACGGTTGTTCACGCCAAGCAGACAGCGATCACTTAAACGCAAAGCGCGTTCCAGCTCTTCTTCGTCATGCACCTCAACCAGTACATCCAGATTGTGTTCAAACGCGGTTTTCGACATTTCTTCTAGTTGCTGGTCTGACAGGCAGGCCACAATCAGCAAGATACAGTCGGCATGTAGCGCACGAGCTTCAACCACACCATAAGGATCAATCAGGAAGTCTTTCCGCAGTGCAGGCAGGCTGCAATGGTTACGGGCCAGCGCGATATTTTCATCAGCGCCCTGGAAAAAATCGACATCGGTCAGTACAGACAGACAGGCAGCACCGGCAGCTTCATATTGCTGGGCAATTTCAGCCGGATTAAAGTTTTCACGAATAATCCCTTTAGATGGCGAGGCCTTTTTTATTTCTGCAATCACGCCCGGACGTTTGCTTTTCAAGCTTTGGGCAAAACCGCGCACCGGTGTGGCGGCCTGGGCTAGTTGTTCCAGATCATTCAAACTGCGCTGTTTCAGACGTGCAGCAAACTCTTCCTGTTTGCGATCAACAATTTTACCTAAAATGGTATTTGCGATATCCACCATGATTTTATCCTGCCGTCTTAAGCTTCGTACTGTTTTAAGGTTTTGGTAAATTCGGCCAGTACGCCCATTTTTTCCAGTGCCTGACCGCCATAAATAATGTCATGCGCCAGTGCCACACCCTGTTGATAGGTTTTGGTCAGACCAGACACATAAATCCCGGCGCCGGCATTCAGGGCAATCATGTTGGCCGCTTTTTCACCGCGTTCAGATTTATTTTTGCCAAGTGCATCTTTAATCAGGGCCAGACTTTCTGCCGAGTTTTCCACCACCAGACCGGTGAGGGTTTGCGATTCAATGCCCACTTCTTCTGGAGTAATGGTCCATTCGGTGATTTCCCCATCTTTCAGTTCTGCTACGGTCGTGGCAGATGCCAGACTGATTTCATCCAGACCATCACGTGAATGCACCACCAGCACGTGTTCAGCACCCAGCTGGTTCATCACTTCAGCAATCGGGCGGCAGAGTTCGCTGGAGAATACGCCAATCACAAAACGTTTAACTCCGGCCGGATTCGTAAGCGGGCCGAGCAGGTTGAAAATACTACGAATACCCAGTTCCTTACGTGGGCCAACTGCATATTTCATGGCTTTATGATGGTTCGGCGCAAACAGGAAACCTACGCCCATATCGCGGATACAGCGTTCAGTTTGCTGCATGTTTAAGTCTAGGTTAATTCCAGCCTGTTCCAGCAGGTCAGAGGAACCAGATTTGGTCGATACGCCGCGGTTACCATGTTTGGCAATGGTTGCGCCAGCGGCTGCAATCACAAAGCTGGATGCCGTCGATACGTTAAACAGGTTCTGGCCATCACCGCCGGTACCGACAATATCGACCAGATACGGAATATCGCTAACGTCAATTTTAATCGCGAACTCGCGCATCACGCGCGCGGCTGCGGTAATTTCATCAATGCTTTCACCTTTCAGGCGCAGACCCATCATCAGGGCGCCAATTTGCGCATCGGTGGCTTCGCCCGACATGATGGCACGCATCACATCTTCCATTTGTGGCTGAGTCAGGTGAATCTGTTTTGTAATATGATTTAAAGCTTGTTGAATATTCATGGTGTTCACTTTGTGCAAATTAGGCATAAATTTCTAAAAAGTTCTGGAAGATTTTGTGGCCATGCTGGCTCAAAATGGATTCCGGGTGGAACTGTACGCCTTCGACCGGCAATGTCTTATGTTTCACGCCCATAATTTCTTCCATGGAACCATCGGCTTCATTGGTCCAGCAGGTGACTTCCAGACATTCTGGTAAGGTCGCCTGATCAATCACCAGCGAGTGGTAACGGGTCGCAGAAAACGGGGAGGGCAAATTGCTGAAAATACCCTGATCGCTGTGATACATATCCGATAAACGGCCGTGCATCACTTTTTTGGCCCGTACAATGTTGCCGCCAAAGGCCTGACCAATACTCTGATGGCCCAGACATACGCCCAATAACGGGATTTTGCCGGCAAAATGCTGAATCGCTGGAATGGAAATGCCGGCTTCAGATGGTGAGCACGGACCAGGACCAATCACCAAATATTTCGGTTGCCATCGCTCAATATCTTCTAATGTGACGCTGTCATTGCGAACGACTTTAACTTCTTGATTTAACTCGCCAAAATACTGGACGATGTTGTAAGTAAAGCTGTCGTAATTATCGATCATCAAAAGCATGAGCTTAACCTGTCAAAATTTATGCACCTGACTGTGCTTGAAGAATTCCCTGAAATGCCTGGTTTTCCAAAGTGGAGGGAGGTCACAACACGGCTATTTTTCGAGCGAAAAAATGCGGGGAAAACGCAGTGCAAATCATCATAGCAAAAAATAAACATGTGCGGCTGAACATTTTCAAGCAGAATAGCTTTTATACAGATGAAATCTTTTAAGTTTATGGCTGAGCTGCATTCAGCTTGTGGCTTTTACGTGTCCGCTGTGATGTTGACCCCTCTTGCTGCCAAACCCCTAAAATGATGCATAATGACGCAGATTCACCAAAATGGCGCATTTTAAAATGGGCATAAAAATTTAGCTGAGCACGACTTGCGAAAAGCGCACAGAAAAGCACTTGAAGAAAAAAAAAGCAGAAATAAATGAAAATCTGATTTTTACTGGAAAAAAGAGTTTTTATCTATAAATCACTCAATTAATCCAGTCTGAAATTCATTAGAAAAATTGCATGAAGCGCGAAATTGGCGAAATAAACAGCAGTATTATTAAGCTGTGTTAAAATAAAACCTGATTATTTGCACTATTTTGATACACACGAGAAATCTTTTGCAGGAAAAATCGCAAAGAGTGCTTGAATATGGTGCATTTCAGTATAGCCCTAGTATAATAGGCACAAAGCAAAATCCCTAAATCTTAATTTCTCATAAGAAATTCAATATTTTAACTTTGCTTTTAAAAGTTGGTACGGTAATTGCTTAATAACTGCCAACTACTAACACGCACTTGGGTGTGCAACAAAATATCATTGGAGCAAAATGAGCATGGCGAACAAGGTCCTTCAACTCATACAAGAAAGTGGTGCAAAATGGGTCGATTTCCGCTTTACTGATACTAAGGGTAAAGAGCAGCACGTAACTTACCCTGCAGACAGTATCGATGAAGATACCTTCGAAGACGGTAAAATGTTTGATGGTTCTTCAATTGCTGGTTGGAAAGGCATTGAAGCATCTGACATGATTTTACGTCCAGACGCTGAAACTGGTTTCATCGACCCATTCTTTGCGGAACCAACAGTTGTCGTGACTTGTGATGTCATCGAACCATCTACAGGTCAGGGTTATGAACGTGACCCACGCTCGATTGCTCGCCGTGCAGAAGATTACTTAAAGTCTACCGGTATTGGTGATACTGCATTCTTTGGCCCAGAACCAGAATTCTTCGTATTTGACGAAGTGAAATGGGACATCGATATGTCTGGCGCACGCCACACTTTAATTGCTGAAGAAGCGGCTTGGTCTACAGGTAAAGACTACGAGTCTGGTAACTCTGGCCACCGTCCACGCGTTAAAGGCGGTTACTTCCCGGTTCCTCCAGTTGATTCTCACCACGATATGCGTGCAGATATGTGTGCAAAAATCGAAGAGATCATGGGCCCAGGTCGTGTAGAAGTACATCACCACGAAGTTGCATCTTGCCAGTTAGAGATTGGTGTGAGCTTCAACACCATGGTGCGTAAAGCTGACGAAGTGCAACAGTTCAAATATGCGGTGTGGAACGTAGCGCACCAATACGCGAAAACTGCGACGTTTATGCCTAAACCAATGGTAGGCGATAACGGTTCAGGTATGCACGTGCATATGTCGATTTCTAAAGACGGCAAAAACCTGTTCGCGGGTGATGAATACGCTGGTCTGTCTGAAATGGCACTGTACTTCATTGGCGGTATCATCAAGCATGCCCGTTCATTGAATGCGATTACTAACCCTTCGACTAACTCGTACAAGCGTCTGGTTCCGCACTTCGAAGCACCGATTATGCTGGCTTACTCAGCGCGTAACCGTTCTGCTTCTATCCGTATTCCTTACGTGTCTAGCCCGAAAGGCAAACGTATTGAAGCACGTTTCCCAGATCCAATGATGAACCCGTACTTAGGTTTCGCGGCACTGTTAATGGCGGGTATTGACGGTATCCAGAACAAGATTCACCCAGGTGAAGCTGCGGACAAGAACCTGTACGATCTTCCACCGGAAGAAGAAGCAAAAATTCCAACCGTTGCTCACAGCCTTGAAATGGCGCTGGAAGCACTGGCCGCTGACCATGACTACCTGTTAAAAGGTAGCGTGTTTACAAAAGAAATGCTCGATGCTTATATCGAGCTGAAAACTGAAGAAGTTCGTCGTCTGAACACGACTACTCACCCAGTTGAATTAGACATGTACTACAGCCTGTAATTTGACCTCAGATTCATGCTCAGAAAATCCGCGCTTGTCGCGGATTTTTTTATGGCCTTCATATTCATTTAGGTGAGGTAGATTGATAGTGAATATGACATTTGCGCTTTTTGGCTGAAAAGCCCATGGTTTAGTAACAGATTTCAGTTACACTAGGCCAAGCGATAAAAGAGGAATAAGTGATGCGCGGCCAGCAGACCTGTCAATTTCAGGATCAGACCATTCCTGCAGGATTGAAGACATGGCTGTATGCACCGGGCTCTCTGACACAACAATTAACCGATCTGGCCGGTGGCCAGTTTCAGGTACAGCCACTGCGCGAAAGTTTCCAGCGCCTGAGCTTTGAAGATGCCAAATGGCTGGGCATGCCGCATCAGCATACCTCCTGGGTGCGGGAAAGCTATTTATATGGCTGTGAAGAGCAGCCCTGGGTTCAAGCCAAAAGTATTTTTCCGATTTTAAGCCTGCAAAAAAAAGCACGCCTGTTCAAGCATATTGGTAAAAAGCCGATTGGCCGGTTTTTGTTTCAACGTACCAATCCGGCCTGTGAGCGCCGGGTGATTTTATTGCCCGAAGGCTGGACCAGACAGAGCTGCTATACTTGGCATGGCTGTAAATTTATTGTGCAAGAAAGTTTCTTGCCCAGCTTTGAGCAATTTCTACATTCTTCTTTTCAACAGCAACGTGGTTAAGGACAGTCATGGCAACTGCACATTCAATTACCTGGCGTGAGCGCTTGGAAGCCTATTACTATTTATGCCGTTTTGATAAGCCGATTGGCACCGAACTGGTGTTCTGGCCAACCATGTGGGCCTTATGGATTGCTGCTCAGGGAACACCGACCATAGGTGTGCTGATTCCAATGATTCTGGGTGTGATCTTTATGCGTGCGGCAGGCTGTGCCATTAATGACTTTGCCGACCGTAAAGTCGATGCCCATGTTGAGCGCACCAAAACCCGTCCTTTGGCCACCGGCATCATTAGCGCTAAAGAAGCGGTGATGGTGTTTCTGGTGCTGGTTGCTGCCAGTGCCTGCCTGTTGTTGTTCTTGCCGCTTGAAACCTTTTACTGGTCGTTTGGGGCGTTATTTCTGGCTTTTATCTACCCGTTTATGAAACGCTATACTCATTTACCGCAGGTATTTCTGGGCGCCGCATTTTCATGGTCTATTCCTATGGCCTATACCGCGGTGGGTGCAACCCCGGATTTAACCTGCTGGTTATTGTACTTTGGCAACCTGGCCTGGACTGTGGCCTATGACACTCAATATGCGATTACTGACCGCGAATATGATCTCAAAATTGGGGTGAAATCGACCGCCATTTTATTTGGCCGTTATGATATTGAGATTATTTCTGCCTTGCAGCTGATCAGTCTGCTCCTGATTGGCGCGGCGTTGTGGATCGAAAATCTGTTCATGCCATTTGGTCTGGTGGCACTGGCTGTGGTGGCACTGGATTTTATCTATCAATGGCACAAAACCAAAGACCGCAATCCGCAGCAATGTTTCTGGGCTTTTCGGCATAACCGTTGGGTTGGGCTGATGATTTTTGCCGGAATTTTTCTTGCACTTCTCTAGGTTTATGCATTTGGTCTGATCTTGCAAAAAGCCAACAAAGCATCCGAGCAGGATGCTTTTTTTTATGCTTAATTCAAAGAACTCAGGCTGAGTACTTAACAACAAGAAGATAAAGAGGAATTCAAGATGACAACGACATTTAAAAAACTGTTATTGGCGGTAACCTGCTCCTCGGCGCTGTTATTTACAGCATGTGGTGGCGATGATAATGACTTTAACTTTATCCGTGACAAAACTTTTGTATCTGATGCTGCCTATACCCAAGATGGTATTGAAGGTGCGATCATCCGGGTCATGACCTATAAAATGCCAAATGTACGTGACCAGAAAACAGAAGCTACCGCCATGGTATTTTATCCGTCCGCACCTCGTCCGGTAGATGGCTGGCGTGTGGTGGTCTGGGAACATGGAACAGTGGGCATTGCTGATCATTGTGCACCGAGTCGCAACAGTTTAAATCCGCGTTTTAAGGCCATGGCGGAAAGTTTACTGGCCGCAGGCTATGTGATTGTCGCGCCAGATTATGAAGGGCTGGGCACGCCGGGCATTCATCCGTATTTACATTTAGAAAGTGCGGCCCAGTCTGCTATTTATTCAGTACGCGCCTTAAAAGAAGATCTGGGTGCACACATGCATGGTGCCTGGATGTCGGTGGGGCAGTCACAGGGTGGTCATGCCTCTTTAGGTACTGCGGAATTTGCCAATCAGGATGCCAATTATAAAGGTGCAGTGGCAGCAGCACCGGCTTCGAGTCTGGGTTATATCATTGCGGAAGTCGCGCCGGCGGCCATTCATGATCTGGAGCTGGCAGAGAGTGTTGGTCTGTATCCGGTTGGAACGGCCCGTAATGTCTATGCAGAACTGATGGCCTATGCTGCCTATGTCGCGGTCGGCATTAAAGCCTATGAACCGGACTTTAATTACCTCAGCATCTTCCAGCCGGAATCGCAGGATATTGTGCCAGAAGCCGAAGGCAACAATGGTGAAAATGGCCAATGTCTGGACGAGCTGATGCAGTCCTTTAGAGAAGATATAGATGCCTTTACTGAAAATAGTGGTCTTGCTGTGGCTGATTATCCGGGGCTGACGGCAAATTTCCAGGACAATGCAACCATTAAGCGCTTCCTGGCCATTAACCAGCCGGCCACCAAAAAGCTGGATAAACCGATTATGGTGATTCAGGGTGAAGCAGATACTGCTGTGCCGGCAGCTGTCACCACGGCACTGGTAGATAACTTAAGAGAAATGGGGACGACGGTTGAATATGAATTGGTCCCGGGTGCCTCGCATACCCAGGCCATTGTGCAGAGAAATGCCGAGCTGGTGCGCTTTATTCAAACCCACATGCCTGCGCAATAATGTCCTCCTGAAAAACTCGCTGATCAGTCCGGAAGATCGGGGCTGATCAGCTCTCAGTGACCGAGATTTCGAGTTTGGCCAGTTCCTGAGTAATGAGCTGCAGTGCCAGATTATGGTTATTTTTACGGTAATTGGCATATAGATGGAGCGGCTGAACTTCAAAATCGGTTTCAATGATCGCCACATGCTCATTCAGAAAGCGCAGCAGATATTCCGGCACAAAACTGTAGCCCATCCCCAGATTAATCAGATTAATATGCTGCAATACATTGGTGACCCAGAGTAACTGCTCGGCCGGCATCTGTTCAATCGGCACCTGCCGGGTGACCTGTTCATAAAACACCGGAGAAGCGGTTTGCTCGCACATAATCAGCCGCTGTTGCAGCAAGGCTTCAGCACTCATCCGCGACTTGGTCGGTGCAGATTTTTGCCCTGACACCAGATAGATTTTCTCTGACAAAATGGGAAGATCGACAAAATCATCCTGCTGAATGGCATAACGGGTCAGGCTTAAATCCAGCTCAGCATTTTTCAGGCGCTGAATCTGCTCCAGACAGGTCAGGCTCTGGATATGAATCTGCAGATTGGGAATGGCCTGTTTTAAGCGTTCTAGCATCAGCGGCAGCACTTTCAGCTCGGCCACGTTCAATAAGCCAATATGAATCTGGTTGTTTTTCTGATGCGCCACCTGACGCGCTGCGGCAATTGCAAGTTTGGCGTTTTCAATCGCTTGCAAGGCATAAGGTAAAAAGGCCCGGCCTTCATCGGTCAGTTGAATCTGCCGCGCGGAGCGATCCAGCAAACGAACCCCGACTTCTTCTTCTAAATCCTTAATCTGCTGGCTTAAAGAGGGCTGGGCGGTAAAGAGTTTATCGGCTGCTTTGGTAAAACTCTGTTCTTCTGCCACCGCTGCAAAATAGCGTAAATGCCGTAATTCCATGACTTTCATCCACCGTGCAGATCATCGTCCTAGTGTAACCCAACACAGTCTGAACTGCATTTCACATGAGTCGATGTGTTTTATCCAGCAGCTGGCTAGAGCTAAAACCAATAGTACTATCGTTTATACGCATAGAAATAGGCGGCCTGGATGGGGCGGATTACACTGCATACAAATATTCTGCAACAGATACAGCGGTGAAAGGAGTCCGGAATGTCTACACACTATGATACTGATGTGCTGGTGATTGGTACGGGGCCGGCGGGTTCTACTTTGGGGCTGGCCTTGGCCAGTTATGGCATCAGGGTGCAGCTGTTTACCCAGTTTAACTGGCTGGCCAACAGTCCGCGTGCGCATATTACCAATCAGCGTGCGATGGAAGTTCTGCGTGACTTGGGCATTGAAGAGCAGGTCAAAGCCATTGCCACGCCGTGGCAGCAGATGGGCGAAAGTTTACTCACCACCAGTCTGGTCGGGGAAGAAATTGCCCGAATGAGCTGCTGGGGCACGGGCGATGAACGTCATGGCGATTACATCAAAGGCAGTCCATGTCCCTTTGTCGATCTGATCCAGCCGAAAATGGAAGCACTGCTGGTCAAGAATGCGGCCGAACGCGGTGCGATTTATAACTTCAATACTGAATATTTATCACATACTCAGGATGAGCACGGCGTAACCGCGACCTTCCTGAATCGGGTGACCCAAACTGAATTTAGCCTGCGAGCCAAATATTTAATTGGTATGGATGGGGCGCGTTCGAAAATTGTCGAAGAGTTGAAGCTGCCCTTAGAAGGAGTGATGGCGCGTGCCGGAACCGTGTACGTCACTTTTAAAGCCGACCTGTCCAAATACGTGGCGCATCGTCCGGCCATTTTACAATGGATTGTGAATCCGGAAGCCAGTTTTGGTGACTTGGGCATGGGATTACTACGTGCCATTCAGCCCTGGAACGAATGGATTATGGGCTGGGGCTTTGATATCAGCAAAGGCGAGCCGCAAGTCACCGAAGCCCAGGTTCGGGCGCGACTGAACACCTTTGTGGGTGAAGAGGTGCAGCAGGTCGAAATTGAAAAAGTATCTTACTGGTATGTCAATCAGACCTGGGCCACCCAGTATTCGGTGGGGCGCGTGTTCTGTGGTGGCGATGCGGTACATCGTCACCCGCCATCGAGTGGTTTAGGTTCCAACACCTGTATGCAGGATGCGTTTAACTTAGGCTGGAAGCTGGCTTATGTGCTTAAAGGCTGGGCCAAGCCAGCGCTGCTGGAGTCTTATAGCGATGAACGGGCGCCGGTGGGCAAACAGATTGTGGCACGTGCCAACCAGTCCCGTTTTGACTATAAGCATTTAAAAGAAGTATTTGGCTTTGATCAGGGTGTGCAGACCCAAGCCGAGATGTTGCAGCGGATTTTTGCGGAAACACCGGAAGCGGCCGAGATTCGGGAAAAGCTGTATCAGGCGCTGGCGATTAAACATTATGAGTTTAATGCTCAAGGGGTGGAGCTAAACCAGCGTTATCTGTCCAATGCCGTGCTGGCAGAAACAGATGAAGAAATCTTTGTACAGGACCCGCAGCTGTATTTGCAAGCCACCACACGTCCGGGTGCCAAACTACCGCATACCTGGCTGATTGATGCGCAGGGCTATAAACATTCCACCCTGGATATTGTCGGTAAAGGGCGCTTTACGCTACTGACCGGTTTATCGGGTGCAGCATGGAAAGCGGCAGCGGCCCGGTTAAAGCTGGACTATCTGGATGTGATTCAGATTGGTTCACGTGAACATCGCGATGTCTATGCCACCTGGCAGCAAAAATCGGAAATTGCCGATGCCGGTGCCGTGCTGGTACGTCCGGATGGCTATGTGGCTTGGCGGATGCAGGACACACCAGAACAAGGCTTTGATCATCTGGCCTGTTTAACTCAGGTTTTTGGCGAGATTCAGCTGAACCTCTAATCGGGTAGATGAGCAGTCTGACGTGATCTGTAACGCAGCCGTCTGTAGCCGTACAGGCGGCTGTGTTGTATCTTCAGGTTCAAGCAAACATCAACAGAGGCTTTGTCCTCGAAAATGATTTTGTTATATTGAGCGTCATTTTGATGCATCTGACAGAGGACTCTCTCATGACCGCGCCTGAACAGCAACGACCGAATCAGCCACCCAATACCAAAAAGATTATTCTGTTGGCCAGTTTAGGTCTGCTGATTCCTGTTTTTCTGGTCAGTATGGCGTTTCTGGCTGTCAACAGCGATGCGAAAAATCAGGAAAAATACAAACAGCAGCAGGCAGAGATGATTGCGCGGATTAAAGCGCGTGAAGCGGCTGAACAGCAGCAGGCGCAGCAACAAGCTCAACAACAGGCCAATGCGAAACCAGCAGCTTCTGAAGCTGTAGCGCCTTAATTAAAGAATATCCTGCTGCAATTGTCTGATACTCGGAATCTCCGTGTATCGGATCACCTGATAGCCCGCCTCAAGCAACATGGCATCCCGCTCGGCATCTTCACTTTCTTTGCCAATATGAGTGGGATCATCCAGTTCAATAATAATCACCACATTCATCTGCTGATCCAGCAAAACAAAATCGGTGACCTTGCGATTAAAGCGGGAACGGATCTTGTAGTTACTATTGGTAATTAACGCACTAAAAGCAACTTGAGCCAGAATATGATGTTCGGGAAAAGCCTGCTTTAAACGGGCAAACATCTTGGCTTCAAACGGGGTAATGACTTTTTTCGGAAAATATTTCTGTTTGGGGCGCAAATAGGAGGCCGCCACCAGCAGCATCAGCACCAGTGTGGCCAGGCAGCCAATAAAGAAGAAAGTCGACTGAGCGCTATTGAACACAACACATACTTGTATAAAGAAAAAACCCACTCAACTGGAGTGGGTTTTTAGAATCTTGGCTCTCCCACCTGGGCTCGAACCAGGGACCTGCGGATTAACAGTCCGTCGCTCTACCGACTGAGCTATGGGAGAATCTGAAACGCATTCTAGGCGGCAAAGGGCAGGTGGTCAAGTCCGCGGCCTGAAAAAATGTAGTTTTTCAGTTTAACTGAATTAAAAATAAACGAATGAAGGCGTTTGGAAGCAGAAAGCTTGGTGTGTGGCTTTTACTGGTCTATGACGGGCAGGGTGCCGTGGTACAGGTAGGGGCTATTTTAGGATGATGATTCTCATTGAATCCCCCAATCTAAACGCCATAAAAAAACCCACTCAACTGGAGTGGGTTTTTAGAATCTTGGCTCTCCCACCTGGGCTCGAACCAGGGACCTGCGGATTAACAGTCCGTCGCTCTACCGACTGAGCTATGGGAGATTAGATGGCTCTCCAACCTGGGCTCGAACCAGGGACCTGCGGATTAACAGTCCGTCGCTCTACCGACTGAGCTATTGGAGAATCTGATGCGCATTTTAGGGAGGAATGCGCCGGTCGTCAACCAGATTATTTAAACAAATGAATCATTTGCCTTAGATTTATGCAGTTATTCCCTAAAAATAAAAAAATCACCCTTAAAGGGTGATTTTTTACACAGAAAAATAAAATTATTTTTCTACGCCAGCTGGTTGGCCTGCAAGTTTCGCGTTGGCATAATCCCAGTTCACCAGGCTTTCAAGGAAAGTCGAGATGTACTTAGGACGTGCGTTACGGAAGTCGATGTAGTAAGCGTGTTCCCAAACGTCAATCGTTAATACTGCAATTTTGCCGTGCGCCATTGGCGTATCTGCATTTGAAGTTTTCATGATTGACAATTTGCCGTTTACGTCGTCAGCTACTAACCATGCCCAACCTGAACCGAATTGAGTTGCAGCAGCAGTTGCAAATTCTTCAGCAAATTTTTCGTATGAACCAAAAGCTTCATCAATTTTCGCTGCAATTGCACCAGTAGGTTTACCACCACCGTTTTTCGCCATACAGTTCCAGTAGAATGTGTGGTTCCATACTTGTGCAGCATTGTTGAAAATACCTGCTTTAGAAGCATCGCCAGCACTTGCCTTGATGATTTCTTCTAAAGTTTTACCTTCAAGCTCAGTACCTGCGATCAGGTTGTTCAGGTTCACAACATAGGTGTTGTGGTGCTTGTCATGGTGAAATTCTAAAGTCTCTTTGCTGATGTGCGGCGCAAGATCTTCGTAACCATATGGTAATGCTGGTAAAGTAATCGTTGTCATGTTTTCAATTCCTTGCTTATGCTGGGTTTTGAGTTTAAGTCGGCTTATTGTAATAGATTATTCAACAAAATTGCGCATTGCTTATAAATAACATTACACAATAAATCCTTAATTTATACGTATAAGCCAGCCTCAATTCATCTCCCAAGTTTTAAATCGGATTATTCAATTCGAAATAGCCATATTCGAGATTAAATTCGCGTGCCAGCGCCTGTCCCAAACGCTGTACACCGTAGCGTTCAGTCGCGTGATGGCCACAGGCATAATAATGGACGCCCAGTTCTTTGGCTTCATAAAAGGTACGTTCTGACACTTCGCCAGAAATATAGGCATCACAGTCTTGCGCTGCGGCTTTATGAATATAATCCTGCGCGCCGCCGGTACAGAAACCGACTTTGCGGATTTCGGTTGGATTGGCCGGTAAATGAATGGTATCAAACCCCAGTTTTTCACTTAACAGGGCTTTAAACGCTTCTGGTGACATGGCCTGTTTTAAATAGCCAATATTGCCAATCGGATGACGTTCACTCGGGTCCAGTGCTTCCAGTTGCTCCAGTCCCAAAATATCAGCAATGGCCGCATTATTGCCCAGTTCAGGATGTGAATCGAGCGGTAAATGATAACCTACCAGTGAAATATCATGCTGGATTAGGCTTTTAATGCGTTTACCGCGCATTCCGGTAATCGGGTAGGGTTCACCTTTCCAGAAATAGCCATGATGCACCAGCAGCACATCGGCTTGCTCGGCAATGGCGGCTTCAATCGCATCTTGTGATGCAGTTACCGCACACAGAATTTTTTTGACTTCCGGCTTGCCTTCAATTTGCAAGCCGTTCGGGGCATAGTCTTTAAACTCGGCTGATTTTAAGGTTTGATCACACCAGCGGATCAGGTCATGCAGCTTAGCCATAAATCTCTCAAAAGCCTTAAATTTTGTTGTCATCAAAACATATTTTGAATTGTAACTAAAGCAGCACAAAACTCTTTAGTGATTTTTATGTTTCCTTATGTATTTCGCTTTACAATAGGTCATAAATTACTTAGTCATCAATGAATTAAAAAATTTTAGAGGATAGAGCTGTGCGCCGGACCTTTACATGGTTACCTTGGGTGTTACTTATTATCGTGATTATTGGCTTTTTGGGCTGGCAACAGTTTCAAAAACCGAAAGCTCCTGTTGCCCCGGATGGGGTGAAAATGCCTGCTGAAAAAGTAGAACCGCTGATTGATACCACCCGTACTGGCGGGGTGGTGTCTTATAGTGCTGCCGTAAAAGTGGCAGCACCAGCCGTGGTCAATATTTTTACCACCCAGAAAATCAAGCAGCCTAATCATCCTTTATTTAATGATCCGGCATTCCGTGAATTTTTTGGTGATCAGTTGCCGGAACAGTATCGTCAGGGACCTAATGAAAACAGCCTCGGTTCTGGGGTGATTGTACGTGCCGATGGTTACATTTTGACGAATAACCATGTGATTGCCCAGGCCGATCAGATTGTGGTGGCCTTGCATGATGGCCGTCGTGCCGAGGCAAAAGTGGTCGGCACCGATCCGGATACCGACTTGGCGGTAATTAAAATTGAGCTGGATCAGTTACCGGTTTTACCATTTAAACTCAGTGGCAATGAAGTCGGTGATGTGGTGCTGGCGATTGGTAACCCGTTTGGGGTAGGCCAAACCGTCACTCAGGGGATTATTTCCGCGACCGGTCGTTCGGATTTAGGCATTAATACCTATGAAGACTTTATTCAGACTGATGCTGCCATTAACCCGGGGAATTCCGGCGGTGCGCTAATTGATGTGGCCGGGAACTTAATTGGGGTTAATACCGCAATTTTCTCGCAATCGGGCGGTTCTTTGGGCATTGGCTTTGCTATTCCGGCACAGGTCTGCCAGCAGGTACTGAACTCGATTTTAAAAGATGGTCGCGTGGTACGTGGCTGGCTAGGTATTAGCTTATTGGCGGTACAGCAACAGAATATTCTGGAGCCAAAACAAAGTGGCGTGGTGGTGGCAGATGTCTTGGCCAATGGTCCTGCGGCCAAAGCAGGTATTCGCCGTGGCGATAAAATCCTGAAAGTGAATGATGAAGAGATTAGCTCAACATCACACCTGATTAATTATGTGGCGCTGCAGCAACCGAACCAGCCGGTGAATATCCTGATTGAACGTGAAGAACAGTCTTTAGAGCTGCAAGTGGTGGTTGGTGAGCGTAAAGTGCAAAACAGTGATAAACAGTTTATTCCATTACCAGAATAAGCTCGCAGTACGCGCTGTAAATTAAACATGAAAAAGCTCCGCAGGTCGGGGCTTTTTTTAATGGGTGAATTTTATCAGCAGTCTGTTAGTGAAGAGCGATATTGTAAGCTCAAGCGAAAATACGTAGGAACGTACTGAATGGCGCAGAGCAGACATACCGTCTTATAGAGATGATCGCTGTATCACATCTCTAGGTCTTTCCATCCCTCGAGATAATCGGTTGGGGACAAAATAAAGCAACTAAATGAATAACATTCCGCAGGCGGTGCAAAAACAAAAACAGCGGCCGAAGCCGCTGTTTTTGATCTTAGGTTTAATTAGTGTTCTTGCTGGATACCCGCAACCAACCAGTCCTGGCTAGAACCTGCTGGCTTAACAAAATGCCAGATTTCAGTGAATGGCTGTGGCAAGCTGTTTAAATCTTCACTCACCGTACCGGTAAAGCGCACACTCACTACATACTGACCATTTTCAGTAGCAGAATCGACCACCATCGCATTCAGGTTAGAAAACTCAGCCACATCCTGATCCTGATTGGCCATGATGTCCTGATACATTGACTGGTACAGATCAGGGGTTAAATAACGCTGAATTTCAGCAATATTGCTGGCCGTATTCATAGACTGAATATGGTTAAAACGCTGACGTGCAACACGCAGAAAGGCTGCTGGCTCCGTACCATCTGGTAACTGGTTACCACTGTTGGTGTACGCGGTACCAAAGGCAGCGTTATTCACTGGTGCTGCACCAAATGGCGCATTGTTGGTTGGGGCTGAACCACCGACGTTCTGGCCAAAGATATTGGTGTTATCGCCACCGGCATGTGGTGCAGCAGCAGATTGACCAAACGGTGCGTTATTGGCACCGTTATTTGGCGCATACGGGTTATTGGCTGCTAATTTTTTTTTTGCGCCCATCTTGCGGAAAATGAAGAAGGCGACTGCTGCAGCGAGGAGAATCCAGATCCAGCCTGGGATTCCACCTTCTTCCTCCTGTTGAGCCTGTGCCTGGCTGGCTGGCTGATCATCTGCTAAGGCATTGGCAGCCACTGCACCAATCGCAGCACCTGCAACACCCGCAGCGACCATACCACCGACACCCGGACCAGATTTTTGCTGCGCAGGCGCAGTAGCTGGAGCGGGCTGTTGTGCAGGAGTAGCTTGACGAGGCTGTTGGTAAGATTGAGTTGGTGTTGCTGAACGGCTCATGCCATGGCTTTTACCACCACCGGCACGTTTTGCTTCGGCTGCTAAAGGGGCAACCAAGAGGGCAGCTGTTAAAATACCAGCCATCAAACCACGCTGTCGAACTTCCATCAATTTTTCCTATTTAAAAAAAGAAATTTATCGCCCTGTATTTATGCAGGCATTTGTCCCGAATTTCAATACAGAATTCAGCTTTTTTCACATGAAAAGCTCAAAAAATAGGGCAAAGGCTCTAGTGCAGTTCTTCACTTAAACTCATGGCCTCGCTCAGGGCTTCATGCAAACGGGCGACCGCAATCACCTGCACCCCTGGAATCGCTTTTTGCGGTGCATTGGCACGTGGCAAAATAATATATTTAAAGCCATGTTTAATCGCTTCTTTTAGACGTTCCTGACCATTCGGCACCGGACGGATTTCACCGGATAAACCGACTTCGCCAAACACCGCCAGTTGCTGGGGCAGGGCTTTGCCACGAATACTGGAAGCACAGGCCAGCAGCACCGCCAGATCGGAGCCGGTTTCGGTAATTTTCAGCCCGCCGACAATATTGACATAGACATCCTGACCGGACGTCTGCACGCCGCCATGGCGATGCATCACCGCCAGCAGCATATTCAGCCGGTTTTGTTCTAAGCCGAGTGCAACCCGGCGCGGCTGACCATGTGCATCATCGACCAGTGCCTGTACTTCCACCAACAGCGGTCGTGTACCTTCGCGGCTAATCATCACAATTGAGCCGGGAATGGCTTCATCATAACGGCTCAGGAAAATCGCTGACGGATTGGCCACTTCACGCAAGCCTTTATCGGTCATGCCAAACACGCCCAGTTCATTGACCGCGCCAAAACGGTTTTTGACCGCACGAATCATCCGGTAGCGGGAATCGGACTGACCTTCAAAATACAGCACACAGTCCACCATATGTTCCAGCACACGTGGCCCGGCCAATGCACCTTCTTTGGTCACATGACCTACAATAAACAAGGCTGTGCCACTATTTTTGGCAAAACGGGTCAGGAGCGCCGCCGATTCACGGATTTGCGATACGCCGCCCGGTGCAGACTGCAAGGTTTCAGTATATAAGGTCTGGATGGAGTCCAGAATCGCCACTGCAGGACGTTGCTGGGCCAGCACCTCACAAATCCGTTCCACACAGGTTTCAGCCATCACCTTGAGCTGATCGGTCGGTAAATCCAGACGCTGCGCGCGTAAGGCCACCTGTGATAAGGATTCTTCACCGGTGACATATAAGGCAGCGCTGTTGCTGGCGGCCATATGGGTCGCGGTTTGCAGCAAAATGGTCGATTTACCAATTCCGGGATCACCACCAATCAGTACCACTGAACCGGTGACCAGACCACCACCAAGTACCCGGTCAAATTCGCCAATACCGGTGGCAAGGCGGGTTTCGGTAGAGACTGAAATCTGGTTTAAAGTGGTCACAGTTGAAGCCTGACCGGCATAGCCGCCGCCCATACGTGGCTGGGCACGATGGGTCACCGCAGGGGCAATGCTGACTTCGGTTAAACAGTTCCATTCACCACAGTCTGAACATTGACCAGCCCATTTAGGATGATCTGCGCCGCATTGTTCACAGCGATAGACACTTTTTGCTTTTGCCATAAATAAACGTCTGGAATGTGTTTTTTAAATCTTGCCCCACAGCATACAGAGGAAATGCTGATTTTCAAATTGTTGATACAGCGGCAAAGAAAAACCACCCGCAGGTGGTTAATCTTGTAGTTTTGTCTAAACGCTTTAGTAAAGTTCGCCGGATTTGCGTCGTGCAATAAAATCTTTCGATTCTTTGGCAATTACACCCGACAGCAGCAATAAGGCAATCAAGTTCGGTACTGCCATTAAACCATTAAAGGTATCGGCAAACAGCCAGACCAGATCTAGAGTTGCGACACAGCCAATAAACACCGACGCAATGTAAATCAGGCGATACGGCAGTACAAATTTCTCACCAAGCAGATAGGTCGCACATTTTTCACCGTAATAGCTCCAGCCTAAAATAGTCGAATAGGCAAAGAAGATCACCCCGAAAGTCACCACCCAGCCCCCGATTCCCGGCAGCAGTTTGTCGAATACGCTAATGGTCAGTACTGCACCGTTCTGATCACCAAAAGACTGGCCGGCCATAATAAAGCCCATGACCAGCACAATACCGGTAATTGAACAGACAATAATGGTGTCAATAAAGGTACCAGTCATTGAAACCAGACCCTGACGTGCCGGATGGTCGGTTTTGGCCGCAGCGGCAGCAATTGGCGCAGAACCCATACCGGCTTCATTGGAGAAGACCCCGCGCGCAACACCATAACGGATCGCGGCACCAATCGCACCACCTGCGGCAGCTTCACCGGTAAAGGCATAGGTGACAATCATTTTGAGTGCTGGCACCACCAGTTCAAGGTTATTTAGGATGATGACCAAACCACCGGCCATATAACCAACCGCCATAATCGGCACAATAACCGAAGAGGCTTTGGCGATGGATTTAATCCCGCCCAGAATTACCAGGGCTGAAAATACGGTAATGATGATGCCGGTAATCCAGGTTTCCAGGCCAAACCCATTTTCAACGGCCAGTGCTACCGTGTTGGATTGCACCGAGCTACCAATCCCGAAGGAGGCCACTGCACCGAAAAAGGCGAAAATCAGCGCCAGCCATTTCCATTTCAGGCCACGTTCAATGTAATACATTGGACCACCGGACATTTCACCTTTCTCGTTTTTTACCCGGTATTTGACCGCCAAAACACCTTCGCCATATTTGGTCGCCATCCCGAACAGGGCGGTCATCCACATCCAGAATACGGCGCCCGGACCACCGAGTACGCAGGCTGTGGCCACACCGGCAATATTACCGGTACCAATGGTGGCAGAAAGTGCGGTCATGAGGGAGGCGAATTGGGAAATATCGCCGGAATGTTTGTCCGGGTGTTTGCCAAAAACCTGTTTAAAGGCCAACGGCAGCATCCGGAATTGCCAGAACAGCAGGCGGAAGGTCAGGAATATCCCGGTACCGACAATCAGCACCAGCATATATGGGCCCCAGACCCAGCCACTAAGGGTTTCCATGAGTGTTTGTAAGTCTTGCATCATTGTTTCTTCTTATGTCTCAAAATAGATATTTTGTTTTCTATATAAGCAATTGATATGCCATGCTCATCCTGAGCAAGAGATATAGTTGCGTGCTGCATTTTTATTTGTTACACAGAATTTATGTTTTGACAAGAAAATTGATATAAACCTTGTCAATCCTCCCTTTGGATAAATTGATAACTTTTTGTTATAAGAAAAATAAATTAAATTTAATTATTCCGTAGAAAATATAGATGAAGTGGCATTTCTTTTTGTTTTCTGATTTCTTTTACGTTAGTTTGTCGTGGTTAACACTGAAGTTGAATTCAATAATGTCGTATCAAAATACAAGTTCGTCACAAGAAAAAGGCAATCTGCAGCGAAGCTTATCCAACCGGCATTTACAGCTGATTGCCATTGGTGGCGCCATTGGAACAGGACTGTTCATGGGCTCAGGCAAAACCATCAGCCTGGCCGGGCCATCGATCCTGATTATTTATATGATTATTGGTTTTATGGTGTTCTGCGTGATGCGGGCGCTGGGCGAACTGTTGCTGTCCAATCTGCAATATAAATCCTTTATTGATTTCAGCACCGACCTGATTGGCCCGTGGGCCGGCTATTTCGTCGGCTGGACCTACTGGCTGTGCTGGATCACCATCGGCATTGCAGACCTGTCGGCGATTATTTATTACCTGCAATTCTTTAATGGCGGGATGCCGTTTACGCCTGAAGAAGGGGTGATGATCAGTATTGCAGCTATTGTCTTCATTATGGGCTTGAACCTGGTGACCGTGAAGCTGTTTGGTGAAATGGAGTTCTGGTTTGCGCTGATTAAAATTATTGCCATTATTGTGCTGATTGCAGTCGGTTTATGGATGATTTTTACCGGTTTTACCTCAGATGCCGGCACAGTCGCATCCTTTACACATATCTGGAGTCATGGCGGCCTGTTCCCGACAGGTACTATGGGCTTCTTGGCCGGTTTCCAGATTGCGATTTTTGCCTTTGTTGGGGTAGAACTGGTCGGTACCACAGCGGCTGAAACCAAAGATCCAGAGAAAAACCTGCCGAAAGCAGTGAACTCGATTCCGGTACGTATCATCATTTTCTATGTATTGGCCTTATTAATTGTGATGTCGGTAACGCCATGGAACCAGATTGATCCAAATATCTCACCGTTTGTAAACCTGTTCAGTCAGGCGGGTATTGCGGCCGCGGCGATTATCATGAATCTGGTGGTGCTGTCTTCGGTGATGTCGTCCATGAACAGTGGTGTATTCTCGACCAGCCGGATGCTGTTTGGCCTGTCACGTGAGCAGCAGGGTCCTAAAGCCTTTGGCCGTTTAAATAAACGTGCAGTCCCGGCCAATGCGTTGTATTTCTCGGCGGTGTGTCTGCTGTTGGGTGCAGCGTTACAATACTTTGTACCCGATACCGTGAAAGCCTTTACGTTGGCGACCACGCTTTCGACCATTCTGTTTATTTGCGTCTGGCTGATTATTATCTGGAGCTATATTGTCTATTACAAAACCCGTCCGGAACTGCATGCCCAGTCGACTTTTAAATTGCCGGGTGGCCTGTTTACCTGCTGGATGGTGATCATCTTCTTTATTAGCATGATCTATGTGCTGTCCCTGGAGCCAGATACCTTGCAAGCCTTAATGATCAGTCCGATCTGGTTTGTGATTCTGCTGATTGGCTATTTCGGTTTCTATAAGCCAAAACAGAAATAAGCCATTGCACAACAAAAAACGTCAGTGTCCAACTGGCGTTTTTTTATGGCACAAGCTAATCTCTAGCGTTTAACACTTTGGTCACAGCAGTGATCGCGTTATACTTCATGGAAAATTTTAAATAGGTGGTCAGATGCGTTCTGTCATTTGCTGCATCAGTTTATTGACAGCCAGTTTTGTACTGGTCGGTTGTGGTCAATCGGGAGCTTTACAGTTGCCGAGTGATCCAAATTACGACAAACGTGCCAAATATCTGTTATATCCCAATGTCGATTCAGAGCAACATCCTGAAGAGCCGACACCTGCACCGGTACAGCAACAGTTTGCTGCACCTGTAGCTTCGAATTCCACGACGACACCTTAACGTTCATAGAAAGGATACATTCATGAGTTTCACCCGCATCAATGGGGTTTTGCACGCCGAACAATGTTCTTTACAACAGCTGGCGCAGCAATTTGGCACACCACTTTATGTTTATTCAAAAGCAACTTTTGAAAAGCATTATTTAGATATGGATCGTGCTTTTGGCTTTATCGACCATCAAATCTGTTTTGCGGTCAAGTCAAACTCCAATATTGCGGTGCTGAATGTATTGGCCAAGCTCGGTGCGGGTTTTGATATCGTGACCGGCGGCGAGCTGGCGCGCGTGTTGAAAGCCGGTGGCGATGCTTCGAAAATTGTATTCTCAGGTTTAGGCAAAACCGAAGCTGACATTAAAAAAGCACTGGAAGTGGGCATTGCCTGCTTTAACGTTGAATCCTATGCAGAGCTGGATCGGATTCAGAAAGTGGCGGCTGAACTGAAGGTTAAAGCGCCAATTTCTTTACGTGTGAATCCGGATGTCGATGCCAAAACCCATCCTTATATTTCAACCGGTTTAAAAGAAAACAAATTCGGTATTCCATCAGATAGCGTATTTGATACCTATCAATATGCAGCATCGTTACCTAATCTGGACATTGTCGGGATTGACTGTCATATCGGTTCACAACTGACCGAAACCCAGCCTTTTGTTGATGCGCTGGATCGGGTCATGCTGATGATCGAGCAGCTGAAACAGATGGGCATCACACTCAAACACATTGATATTGGTGGTGGTTTGGGCGTGACCTATAAAGATGAAACTCCGCCATCGGTCGAAGAATATGCCAATGCACTGCGCCCGGCTTTAGAAAAACTGGGCCTGAAAGTGTATATGGAACCGGGCCGGAGTATTTCCGCCAATGCCGGTGTGCTGCTGACCAAAGTTGATTTACTCAAACCGACCAATCACCGTAATTTTGCAATTATTGATGCGGCAATGAATGACCTGATTCGTCCTGCTTTATATGAAGCGTGGATGGACATTCAGCCGGTGACGCCACGTACCGATGTCGAAACCCAACAGTGGGATGTTGTCGGTGCCATCTGTGAAACAGGTGATTTCCTTGGTAAAGAGCGTGATCTTGCCATTCAGGAAAACGATGTACTGGCAGTGCTGGGTGCCGGCGCTTATGGTTTTGTGATGAGCTCCAACTACAACAGCCGTGGCCGTGCTGCAGAAGTGATGGTCGATGGTGATCAGGCGCATCTGATTCGTGAACGTGAAACCATTGAATCACTCTGGGAACGTGAGCGTTTATTGCCTTAAGGAGTAAATCAGGATGTTTTTAGAATTTACCAAGATGCATGGTCTGGGCAATGACTTTATGGTGGTTGATTTAATCAGCCAGCGCGCCTATTTCGATAGCCTGACCATTCAGCGTCTGGCCGACCGTCACTTTGGTGTGGGGTTTGACCAGTTGCTGGTGGTTGAGCCACCTGATGTTCCGAATGCCGATTTTAAATACCGTATTTTTAATGCCGATGGTTCAGAAGTCGAGCAGTGTGGCAATGGCGTGCGCTGTTTTGCCCGTTTTGTGCATGAGCGCCAGCTGACCAGTAAAACCAAAATCAAGGTGCAAACCAAAGCCGGGATTGTCGAGCCGGAACTGGGGCAAAATGGCTGGGTGCGGGTAAATATGGGGCAGCCAAAATTCCTGCCGCAAGAAATTCCGTTTATTGCCGATGAACCGGACAACTTATATGACCTGATGCTGGCCAATGAAGAGAAGCTGAGCATTGATGTGGTCAATATGGGGAATCCGCATGCCGTGACCATTGTGCAGGATATTTTGACGGCTGATGTCGCACGTTTAGGTCCACAAATTGAATCGCATGAGCGTTTCCCGCAGCGCGTTAACGCCGGCTTTATGCAAATTCTGGATGAACAGCATGCCCGTTTACGTGTGTTTGAACGTGGTGTCGGTGAAACGCTGGCCTGCGGTACGGGCGCGTGTGCGGCAGCAGTTTCCGGGATGCGCCGTGGCTTACTAGCCAGCAAAGTTGAAATTGAGCTGGCGGGTGGCAAGTTACAGATCGAATGGAAAGAAGGCGATGTGGTCTGGATGACCGGTCCAACTGCCAATGTCTATGAAGGCCGTCTGGATTTACGTTATTTCCAGGGCTAATCTGACCATTTCCTATACAAAAGCACCGTTCTATTCACGGTGCTTTTTTATGTTAGGATGATTTGAGTTTTGCCTGCAGAGCCATGATGATGCATAAACTTGTTTTTCTGCCGGGTGCCTCAGGTAGTCAGCAATTCTGGCAGCCGTTAATGGCTCGGTTGCCAGCATTGGCCCGGAAAACCGTGATTGCTTATCCTGGTTTTGATGGGGTAGAACCTGATGCCAGCATTCAGAGTCTGGCCGATCTGAAAACGCGGGTGATCAGTCAGATTGAAGAGGACAGCATTCTGATTGCCCAGTCGATGGGCGGAGTGTTGGCCATAGCCGCTGCATTGCAGCAGCCGAATAGACTTCGGGCCTTGGTGTTAATGGCTACTTCGGGCGGACTGGATTTAACTCCGTTTCAGGCCAAAGACTGGCGTGAGATTGAGCCCCTGCAATGGGCCAAGCTGCCGCAGTGGTTTGTGGAAGATCAGAGCTATTATCATCCGGAACAATTGGCCAGTATTGATCTGCCGGTGTTATTGCTTTGGGCCGATCAGGATGAATTGAGTCCGGTTGCCGTTGGTGAGTTTCTGGCTCGGCAGTTGCCGAATGCCCGATTGGTGATTATGCCCGATGCTGATCACTGGTTTGCATCCTCGCAGGCTGAACGTGTCGCCGGGGAGATCAACCGTTTTTTACACGACTATTTTTGCAAAGCTACTTTTTAAAAGACAATTTTTTACCAGAACATAGGATGGTGTGATGAAGTTAAGTGCTGAACAGTTACTGGAGATGTGGCTGAAACAACGCGAAATCCAGCATCAGTCGGCACATACTTTGCATGCTTATGCACGTGATGTTGGTGATTTCCTTCATTTTTGTCAGCAGAAAAACATGCCGCTGGCCGATGTGGAAACCGCTGACTTGCGTGAGTTTCTGGCGCATAAGGTCGAAGCGCAGCAGTTGAGTTCCAGCAGTTTGCAGCGCATGTTGTCTTCTATTCGCCAGTTTATGAAATGGGCTGAACAGGGGAGTTATTTGGCGTTTAATCCGGCTGATGATTTTCAGTTAAAACGTCAGCCACGTCCTTTGCCGGGCATGGTCGATATTGAAACGGTACAGCAGATTTTAGATCAGCCAGAGCCGGAGTCAGAGCGGCAAAAACAGCTCTGGGTCCGTGATAAAGCGATTTTAGAGCTGCTGTATTCCAGTGGATTGCGCCTGGCGGAAGTGCAGGGCTTAAGAATTAAAGATCTGGATTTTAACCGGCAGTTATTGCGGATTACCGGTAAGGGCAATAAAACCCGGGTGGTACCGTTTGGTTCTAAAGCCAAAGACAGTGTGATGCGCTGGCTACAGATTTATCCGCTGTGGCAGGGTGATTTTGTCCCGGATGCGCAGCTGTTTATTACGGAAAAAGGTCAGCCACTCGGTGCGCGGCAAATTGAAAACCGGGTCAAGTTGCAGGCCCAGCGTGCTGGTGTCAATGTCGATTTGCATCCGCACTTATTGCGACATTGTTTTGCCAGCCACATGTTATCTAATAGCCGTGATTTGCGTGTGGTGCAGGAGATGTTGGGGCACAGTAATTTGACCACCACACAAATTTATACCCATGTCGATTTTGATCATTTGGCGCAGGTTTATGATCAGGCTCATCCAAGGGCGCAGCGCAAAGAGCAGGGCTGAATTGAGGCAAGTGAAAAGGACTTTCAATTCACGGGTGAAAGACTAGAATAGAGGTGTCAGGCATGAGCATGTGCCACCATTGTAGAATAAAAATAAAGGTGGAGATGGCGTATAAAGAGGGTTAATTTTTGACTCGAGTAATATTCAGAACGAGCACAAAAATTCCGAGGACCCAACCTGATTGATGATTTGGGAAAAATGTAAAGGCATAGATATGATTTCGGATATTCAACAAAAATATGAACAGCTGAGTCCGGCGCAAAAAGAAATTTTTGCCGGTTATGGTTTAAGACAGGTGAAACACTTTGTGGAAATTAACCTGCCAGCCATGCAGGCCATTTTACCTGAACAGGCCGTGATTCAAGGCATTAACGCACAAGGTAAGGTGCAGGCAGTTCATACGGAAACAGGTCAAGGCTATTTATGGATTTCCGATCGTCAGTGGCAGGAAAGCCAGCAATTGACCCAAACCGTCGATGCAACTGAAGATTTTATGCAGGTCTGGAAAGTGTTTAATCTGGCTGAATATGACCTGATTGATTTAAGCCACGTGCACCGCGACTTTTTGGATGGTCAGCAGGCTTAAATATAAGTACTGCGTGCAGCATAGCAAGAGAAGGTTATCTTGCGTGCTGCAACTTAACAATCTTCAAAATCGCCAACTAGGCTTATAAATCTTCCAGCGGCAGCTGAAAACTCTGTTTAATAATTTGACTTGGCAAATCGGTTTTGACACTGGTGATGCCATTTTTTTTGGTTAAATGGGTGGACTGAAATTTACGATAACTTTCTAAATCGGGCACCACCACTTTCAGCATCGCATCGCATTCCCCCAAAATAATATAGCACTCCATCACCTGCGGTAATTCTTTCATCGCCTCAATGAAGGTATCAATAGTTTCGGCATCCTGCCCGACCAGCCAGATCCGGGAAAATAAAATCAGTTGAAACCCAATCTTATGCGGGTCCACCACCGTAGTGTAATTCTGGATTACTCCGGCTTCTTCTAAAATTTTCACCCGTCTTAAGCAGGAGGACGGCGACAGGCCAATTTCACGGGCCAAATCGTTATTCTGAATGCGGCCATTGTTCTGTAAAGCTCGAATGATATTTTTGTCGATGCGATCCAGCTTTATTCGAACAGACTTTGGATATTGCTTCATAAATTAGAAGATAAATTGAAAAATTATTTAGATTATAGAATATTTGAAATCCTATTTTATGGCGTTTCGCAGATACTAATTTTCACTTTCTCAAGTAAGACGGGTAAAAGGAAATGTCTGTATGGGTACTTTTTGCATTGACTGTGTTGCCGCTGATTTTTACGCCGGGGCCAGATATGTTATTCATTTTGTCGCAAGTGATGGGTAAAGATGCAAAAGCAGGCATGATGGCCACAGTCGGTGTATGTTGTGGTTATCTAGTGCATTCGATTCTGGTGGCGTTGGGAATTGCCGCGATAATCGTGTCCTTTCCGCTGTTATTTGAGGCGATTCGCTGGTTAGGTATCGCATATTTGCTGTATTTGGCGGTGGGTTTATTCAAGTCGGTATTGAGCAAGAAAAAGCTGGCGATTGAAAGTCGCAGCAGCAGTCATCCGGTGCGCAAAGGATTTTTTACGGCACTGTTGAATCCGAAAGGCATGCTGATTTACTTTGCGATTTTGCCGCAGTTTATTGATAAAACTGGAAATACCGTTACTCAAGGCTTGTTATTGTCCTGTATTTTTATTGGGCTAATTTTTATTGTGTACTGCGCGTTAAGTCTGATCTTTGCCAAAATCACCCAGAAAACCCAGCTGGATGAACGTAAACAGAAGTGGATTGATGGTACATCTGGTGGTTTACTGGCGCTGGCAGCCAGCTGGTTAATGGTCAATTAAGCTGTGAAATTTAGAAAAAGCATGTCCTAGGTCGACATGCTTTTTTATATGGAGAGCGTGAAAAAGAGAATTGTTACAAAAACAGAAATGAACCGATGGTCATCTTAGACCAAAGTCTGGCAGGGGATACAAACTGCTATCCTAAATGACATCAAAATAGCCAGGTTTCGGTCTGCTATGTTAAAAAATGAATAATAATTCATTTTATTGTGCTGGCTAGTTAATCAGAACAACTGATGTGATACATAAGATAAAAAGATAATATAAATCAATGGTTAAAATATAGCTTAATCTGGCTGAAATATAGCTGGGTTAAGCTGGATGAAAAAAGTATGAACGCAACGTTCAGCTATTTTTACGCATTTTTACAGCTTCTTGGGCAATTGTGACTTGACCGAAATGCCAAACCCATTGCAAGATAAGACACCTACAAAAATTTAAGTGAAGAGTTATCTTAACTTTTCTCATCTTTTACATTTACTAAAACAGCCGAGGATTACATGAAGGCTCTTGTTGCTGTAAAACGTGTGGTTGATGCCAACGTTAAAGTTCGCGTTAAACCGGACAATAGTGGGGTTGACCTTACTAACGTTAAAATGTCAATTAACCCATTCTGTGAAATCGCCGTGGAAGAAGCGGTTCGTCTAAAAGAAAAAGGAACAGTTTCAGAAATCGTTGTTGTTTCTATCGGTCCTAAAGAAGCGCAGGAACAAATCCGTTCTGCTATGGCGCTTGGTGCTGACCGCGGTATTTTAGTTGAAACTGCAGATGAAATTGGCGCACTTGAAGTGGCTAAAATTTTAAAAGGTGTTGTTGAGCAAGAGCAGCCACAACTGATCCTTTTAGGTAAACAGGCAATCGATGATGACTCAAACCAGGTGGGTCAGATGTTGGGTGCTTTACTGGGCGCAGGTCAAGGTACATTCGCTTCTGAAGTGAAAGTAGACGGCGACAAAGTACAAGTGACACGTGAAATCGATGGCGGTTTACAAACTGTTGAATTATCACTGCCAGCAATCATCACGACTGACTTGCGTTTGAATGAGCCACGTTATGCGGCACTTCCAAACATTATGAAAGCGCGTAAAAAACCGCTGGATACCAAGTCTCCTGCAGATTACGGTGTATCAGCCGGGACTAAACTGAAAACTGTAAAAGTTGAGTCACCAGCTGAACGTAAAGCGGGCGTACAAGTGAAGTCTGTAGATGAGCTTGTTGAAAAATTAAAAAATGAAGCGAAAGTGATCTAATACAGAAGGATATAAATCATGAGTATTTTAGTTATCGCTGAGCACGACAACAAAGCACTAAATGGTGCAACGTTAAACGTTGTGGCTGCAGCTCAAAAAATCGGTGGTGATATCACTGTATTGGTTGCTGGTTCTGGCGCGCAAGCAGTTGCTGATCAGGCAGCTAAAGTTGCGGGCGTGAGCAAAGTATTACTGGCTGATGATGCTGCCTATGCAAATCAGCTGGCTGAAAATGTCGCAAAACTGGTTGCTGAATTGGGTAAAGGCTATAGCCATATCCTTGCAGCATCTACAACAACAGGTAAAAACATTTTACCTCGCGCTGCAGCATTGCTGGATGTCAGCATGATTACTGACATTATTGCAGTAGATAGTCCAAATACATTCAAGCGTCCAATTTATGCCGGTAACGCGATTGCAACTGTTGAATCTTCAGAAGCAATTGTTGTCGGTACTGTACGTGGTACAGCATTTGATGCGGTTGCTGCGGAAGGTGGTTCAGCTGCGGTTGAAGCTGCGGCATCTACAGGCGATGCAGGTATTTCTAAGTTTGTGAACGAAGAAATCGTGAAATCTGAACGTCCTGAATTAACAGCTGCACGTATTGTAGTATCAGGTGGTCGTGGTGTAGGTTCAGGTGAGAACTATCACAAAGTACTTGATCCACTGGCAGACAAACTGGGTGCAGCACAAGGTGCATCTCGTGCAGCGGTTGACGCGGGCTTCGTTCCGAACGATATGCAGGTTGGTCAAACAGGTAAAATTGTTGCGCCTGATCTGTACATCGCTGTGGGTATCTCAGGTGCGATCCAGCACTTGGCCGGTATGAAAGATTCTAAAGTGATCGTTGCGATCAACAAAGATGAAGAAGCACCAATTAATGCAGTAGCTGACTACTGGTTAGTAGGTGACTTGAACACTGTAGTTCCAGAATTGGTTTCTAAAATCTAATTCCTGAACTTCAGTACTTCAGTTAAAAAGACGCTCTTGCGCAAGCAGTAAAAGTTTTACTTTGCTGTTTTGTTCAGGGGCGTTTTTTATGCCTGAAAATAAGGATGACTGTGCCTTATAAAAGATTTGTGTTTCATTTGAATGAAAAGTGATAGAATTCGCCTTTCATTTTTTATCCCGCGTTGTAATGTCCCTGTCCAAAACTGCTCACATCTTATTCATCAGTTTTCTGCTGATCGGCATTTATATTGGTGTCTGTGTTCATACCGCCTTATTTGCACCTGTTCAAGTGACTCAATTCCTGTTTAGCGAGTCGGGACCGTTTGAGACCTTTAGTGCCTGGCTCTGGTATTTGCTGGCTGTACTGTGTGTGCTGAATACAGAGCTGAAGTTAAAGACACGTATTTTTACCGCTTTGGGCGCTGCGCTGTTGGGCTTAAGGGAAATGGATTTTCATAAACGTCTGTTCGATGACAGCTTTATTAAAACCAATTTTTATCGCAGTGCAGAAATCCCTTTTATGGACAAGCTGTTAGGTTTTATCTTGCTGCTGGCAATTATTTTCGTATTTTTTAATCTGGCCAAGATTTTTGTGCAGGTCATTCGTCAATTTAAGTCGAATCCGAATATTGCCTACCTGTTTATTGCCTTAACGGTATTGTGTGGTGGTTTGAGCAAGCTGTTGGACCGTACCAGCTCGACTTTAAATGAAGACTTTAATATCAAGCTGATGCAGCATACCGAAGTCATTATTATGACCATTGAAGAAGGCGTAGAGATGCTATTGCCTATTTTGCTGGTGGTTGCGGTCATGACTTACCGGAAAGTACTCAACCAGCCCAATTAAAACATCGCTTTGCTGGGATCAAGCACGTTAATCTGGGGCAGGTTAACGTGCTTTTTTAATGGGAAATGCAAAATCCGGGGCTGGATTATTCTGATAAAAAGTGAATCAAGTTCTACAAATTCGGTTTTTTGAAAATGAGTTAAAATTTAATCATTAAACATTAGAAAATTAACGAGATTAAGATGAACGGGATGACACAAAAATAGGACTATTTATGCTATAATTCCCAGCTAAATTTTCGTTTTTTAACTCAAGTTTTGAGTTAAATTTTTTGCCAAATTTACGATATAAAATGCGGGCAGAAATCTGCTTGTATAACAAGGAGTATGCATGAGCGTATCGGAAATTAGACCGATTGCCATTGAGGATGAACTCAAGCATTCATATCTCGATTATGCAATGAGCGTGATTGTGTCACGGGCATTGCCAGATGTACGAGATGGTTTAAAACCTGTTCATCGTCGTGTGCTTTATGCAATGCACGAATTGGGCAATGACTACAACAAAGCCTACAAAAAGTCTGCCCGTGTTGTGGGTGATGTGATCGGTAAATACCATCCACACGGCGATTTCGCAGTCTATGAAACCATCGTTCGTATGGCGCAAGACTTCAGTCTGCGCTATCAACTGGTGGATGGTCAGGGTAACTTTGGTTCGATTGATGGCGATAGTGCGGCCGCAATGCGTTATACCGAAGTACGTATGACCAAGCTGGCCCATGAACTCCTGGCCGATCTGGAAAAAGATACCGTAGATTGGGTCGATAACTACGATGGCTCGGAGCGTATTCCTGACGTTCTGCCAACCCGTATTCCAAACCTGCTGGTGAATGGTTCTGCCGGTATTGCTGTCGGTATGGCGACCAACATGGCACCGCATAACCTTACCGAAGTGATTAATGCCTGCCTGGCCTATGCCGATAATCCGAATATCAGCATTGAAGGCCTGATGGAACACATCAGTGGTCCAGACTTCCCGACAGGCGGCATCATTTACGGTAAATCGGGCATTGTTGATGCTTACCGTACCGGTAAAGGCCGTTTGCATATCCGTGGTAAATATCATTTTGAAGAAGACCAGAAATCTGCTCGTACCACCATTGTCTTTACTGAAATTCCGTATCAGGTTAACAAAGCCAAAACCATTGAGCGTATTGCTGAACTGGTTAAAGAGAAAAAACTGGAAGGAATCTCGGAGTTACGTGACGAGTCCGATAAAGACGGTATGCGCATTACGATTGACTTGAAACGTGGTGAGAACGCCGAAGTCATCGTCAATAACCTGTTCCTGAATACGCAGCTGGAAAACTCGTTCAGCATCAACATGGTCTGCCTCGACAACGGTCAGCCAAAACTGATGAACCTGAAAGACATCATTGCTGCGTTTATCCGTCACCGCCAGGAAGTGGTGACTCGCCGTACCATGTATGAACTGCGCAAAGCACGTGAACGCGGTCATATCTTGGAAGGTCTGACCGTTGCTTTGGCGAATATTGATGCCATCATCGAAACCATTAAAACTTCTGCTAACCCGGCCGAAGCGCGTGAGCGTTTACAGGCTGGCGAATGGGCCGCTGGTGGTGTGGTGGCATTGCTGGAAAAAGCCGGTTCCGTGTCTATTCGCCCGGATGAAATTGAAGGTGAAGATTTAAGCCGTCCATTTGGTTTAGATGGAGATGTTTACCGTCTTTCTCCAGCGCAGGTCGGTGCGATTCTGGAACTGCGTTTACACCGCTTAACCGGTCTGGAACAAGACAAGTTACATGCAGAATATTCTGAAATTCTGGCGCAAATCGCCGAATACACTGCTATTTTAAATGACTTTAATTTATTGATGGCGGTGATTTGTGAAGAGCTGGCGCTGGTATTGCAGCAATATGGCGATGCACGTCGCACTGAAATTGTTGAATCCCGCATCGACTTCTCGCGTGAAGATTTAATTCCTGAAGAGCAGGTGGTGTTAACCGTTTCACAATCCGGTTATGCCAAGACTCAGCCATTGTCCGATTATCAGGCTCAGCGCCGTGGTGGTCGTGGTAAGTCTGCCACAAGCATGAAAGAAGATGATTATATCCAGCATCTGATTGTCACCTCGAACCACGCGACCGTACTGTGCTTTACCGATGTCGGTAAGGTCTATCGCCTGAAAGTATTTGAAGTGCCACAAGCTTCACGTGGTTCGAAAGGCCGTCCAATGGTCAACCTGTTGCCATTAGATGCCAATGAAACCATTACCGCGATTCTGCCAGTAATTGATGCACCGAAGAAATTCAAAGAGCGTCTGGCCGATTTCCGTAGTTTTGTGAAAGCCAACTCAGTACAATTACAGCAAAATCAAGTAATTGCTAGCCATTATGCCGAACTTGAAGCCGCATTTGCAGAACTGGTAGATGGTGATGATCTGTCGGATGCCTTGCGTGTTCAGTTAAAGCAGCTGGGCCTAGAGCTGTCAGCCACAGACCTGGATGATGAAATTGTTGCAGAATTTGCCGAGCAGGCTGAAAATCTGCGCAAAAACTTCTATGTGTTTATGGCAACAGCGTCTGGTACGGTTAAACGTGTCGAGCTGGAGCAGTTCAGCAATGTGCGTTCTAACGGTTTACGTGCCATTGAACTGAACGAAGAAGACACCCTGATTGGCGTGGCGATTACCGATGGCGAACAGCAAATCATGCTGTTCTCGAATGAAGGTAAGGCAATCCGTTTTGCTGAAACTGATGTTCGTGCCATGGGCCGTTCAGCCAAGGGTGTGCGTGGTATGCGTGTCACCATTGGGGCAGCGCAAGCGGAAGAAGCCGAAGACGATACAGCCGATAGCGAAGATGATGCAACCGACAGCAATTTTGTGAGCCGGATTGTATCGCTGGTCGTGGTACCAGAAACCGGTGAAGTGCTGTGTGCATCCGCCAATGGTTATGGTAAACGTACTCCGGTCGATGACTTCCCGACCAAAAAACGTGGCGGTAAGGGTGTAATTGCAATCAAGACCTCTGAACGTAACGGTGAACTGGTCGGCGCGGTGGCCATTGATGCTTCGAAAGAATTGATGCTGATTTCGGATGGCGGTACGCTGGTACGTACCCGTGCTTCGGAAGTGGCGGAAACCGGTCGTAATGCGCAAGGTGTACGTTTAATCCGTTTAGGTGAAAACGAAACGCTGGTGGGTGTAGAAGCGATTGAAGCCGTGGAAGAAGATGAATTTTCTGAAGATTTAGCTGATGAAAATACAGCTTTAGATACGCTAGAGACCGATGCAGCATCTGCTGAGCAGGATGAAAAACCGGCTGAAGAATAATTTCTCTTCTCATGAAAAGGACGCTTCGGCGTCCTTTTTTACACAGTACCGTACAGGAATAACCCAATATGCAGCTTAAATTATGGATGGGCTTGAGTGTTCTGGCTTTGGCCGGATGTGATCAGCTGGGTCAAAAAGCCATGGACGCCATTCCAAACCCGAGTCCGCAGCAAGAGCAGGTGGCACAGGCGGCCTATGACAATTTACGTGATGGCGAGTTCGAGCAGTTTCTGAATCATCTCGAACCAGAACTCAAAAGCCATTTTCAGGACAACCAGAAAGTCATGAAACGCTTTGCCAAGGTGATTCCAAAAGGCGAATATAAATCGCGTACCCTGATGACCAAAAGTATTGAAACCGGTAGTAATCAGCCGGGTCAGTACAAGATTAGCTATGAATATGCATATCCGAAAAATCTGGTGCAATATGACGTCAGCTTTGACCAGCCGGGCGGTAGCAGTAAAATCCGCAACTTGAATATTCAGGTATTTGGTGAGTGAGTGCACTCTTAATCACTACATTTTACTGCGCTTGCCAGATCACTGCCTATTACTGCATATATATTCAAGATCAGTGCAAAATGTATTTAAGTAATAGAAAGAGGTCATCCACATTGGGCTAGATATAGAGTGAGATAGGTTTCCAATCTGCTGGAAAATTTCAAATTATCTTGTGAATCTATATTGATTTTTCGACTGTATCTGCGTGCCAAGATTGAAATAATTTTGTGCAAGCCCGAGCAAGATGTGGTTAAATGCCTATTTTATTGTGTTTCACCTTGACAAGGAAAAATCATGCGCGCGTACAACTTCTGTGCTGGCCCTGCTGCATTACCCACTGCCGTATTAGAAAAAGCTCAAGCAGAAATGCTGGACTGGCACGGCAAAGGCCTTTCGATCATGGAAATGAGCCATCGTAGCAAAGATTATGTTGCGGTTGCAGAAAAAGCAGAAGCCGATTTACGCAAACTCATGAACATTCCTGAGAACTATAAAGTACTGTTCTTGCAGGGTGGGGCATCCTTACAATTCTCGGCAATTCCATTAAACCTGCTCGGTAAAAATAACAAGGCCGATTATATCCATACCGGTATCTGGTCTGAAAAAGCATTAAAAGAAGCACAGCGTTATGGCGATATTCATGTCGTGAACGCAGGTATTCAGATTGATGGTAAACATGCGATTAGCGCGCAAAGCGAGTGGGATTTATCTGCAGATGCAGCTTATGTGCATTATGCCGACAATGAAACCATTGGTGGTCTGCAATTTGCCAGCATTCCTGAAACCGACAAGCCGTTGGTGTGTGACTATTCATCTAGCATTCTGTCTGCACCGCTAGATGTTAGCAAGTTTGGTTTAATTTATGCGGGTGCACAGAAAAATATTGGCCCGGCAGGTTTAACCCTGGTGATTATCCGTGAAGATTTACTGGATCAGGCCAAGCCGGAAATTCCAAGCATCCTGAAATATTCAGATCAGGCAAAAAATGGTTCAATGGTGAATACGCCATCGACCTATGCCTGGTATTTATCCGGTCTGGTTTTTGAATGGTTACTGGAAAATGGTGGGGTTGATGCCATGCATCAGACCAACCTTGAAAAAGCCAAACTGCTTTATGGTTATATCGATTCAAGCGATTTCTACGCCAACCCGATTGTTGAAGCCAACCGTTCGATCATGAACGTACCATTTACGCTGGCCAATGCCGATCTGGAAAAACAGTTCCTGCAAGAAGCGGAAGCCAATCATCTGTTGAATCTGGCTGGTCACCGTTCAGTTGGTGGTATGCGTGCCAGCATTTATAATGCCGTGCCACTTGAAGGTGTTCAGGCACTGGTTAACTTTATGGATGACTTTGCCAAACGCAACGGCTAATCCAGCGTATACGAAAAAGCCCATCATCAGGATGGGCTTTTTTTTATGGGATATGGAATACGGATTAAAAAATAAATTGATGCAGCAGGTAGGCAGAAATCATCATGCCCAGAACAAAAAACAGGCAGGACATTTTATCCAGACGATAACGCTGACCCATTTGATGTTCAACAGATTGTAAGTTTTCTTCTTGCACGATTTTCATAGATATTATATTCCAGTGATCTATTTATCGTTGATACTTTCGATTTGTCACATATTATTAACATAAAAAATTGGTTAAATAAAGTACTAAATACATTTTCCTTAATAAACTTTTCAGCCGATTTAAAATCAGAACATCATCTCTTCATTCTGTTGACCGGATTTATTCAATATTCAATTTTTAAACAGATTTAATCTAAGTCTATGAAAATCAATAGAGATTAAATAATAAGCTTTAAAATTTAAAACTGTGGATAAATAAGTGATTTTTGAATTTAAAATAGTGCTATTTAGAATAAAACTGTGGATAAAATATAATCAAATAAATTCAAAAGATACAAAAAAGACCTGCTTCAAGCTGAAAGCTCATATTGAAGCAGGTCTTTCTTTAAATATAAATTATTGTTTTTTCGCGTAAATACTGACCTGAATCCAGATATTGCCGCGAATGAACTGGCCAATTTCAAAATCAGCAAACTTGGGTTCTTTGGTCGCAATACGGATTAAAGTGGCTGGCTGGTTGTCTTCATGAATCAGGCAGACATCATACAGGGTGTAATCCTGATTCATAAATTGCGCTTGGGTTTTACCGACCACATTGCCCTGGAACCAGGCTTCATCTTCCTGTCCTAAGACTTCACCATATAAATAGGCCACCATTTTGGAGAAATTCACGGTCACCGGGGCTTTATCTTCTTCAGATTTTGGCTCCCAGGCGTCAATCTGTTCCTGCAAATTGGCCGGGGCAACACCATTATTGGCCGCCAGAATATCATTTAAGGCACGGTGATGTTTAATCGAGGCCGGATCATCAACAATCAGTTGCTCATCTTCTGCCACGGCTTCCAGCTCGTAAGCCCAACCATTCAGATGCGCGATATAAGTCTGGTCTTTTTGGTACTGGTGGTGATTGACGCTATACAGACTGTCAAAGGCATAGACCGTGGTGTTTTCACCCAGATTTAATCCCAAAACCGCCTGGGTATTGGAAGGGCAGCTAATAATCCGTTCAATGGTCACCGGGGTTTTATACGGGCTTTCAAAACATGGAAAGGCCGTTTTAACCGCTTTCGGCTGATTGGCCTCTACGGCAATGACCTGCGCCAGTTGAATCGGCTGTTTGACCGGACCCTGAATCAGCCAGGTGCTGTCATCCATATCACATTCTTGTGCGCATAGCCCCATTGGCATGATGGGTGCATCCAGTGCCTGACCTAACCATTTGGGAACATCAACATTCGGCTGATCGGTGAGCAGCGTCCAATGCTCTACATGGCTGCCAAAACTTTGATCTTCAATGGTAATAATGTCTGGTCTGTTCTGATTTTTCATAAGCACGTTAAGAGAATGTCGAGTGGCCTTAATCTATTTAATCGAGGGTGTTTTAAATTTTTCAAGTCGGGGCGCCGATTTCTCCTTTGAAAATGCCCGAAATGATGAGAAAAGTCAAAAGATGAGCTCAAGCAGCTTAAGCAAAATCAGCTGATCCAGCGTGTTATTACTCTAGCAGCATCTTGGTGAAAAAGCCTGTATTTCCCACCGCGGCGTTGAGTGAATTTTGCTACACTAGGGGCATCAAAATTGCCGGAATTGAAAGTGCTGCCATTTAAGCTGTGGGTGGATGCCGATGCCTTACCAAGAATTTTAAAAGATGTGATTATCCGGGCTTCTGATCGCTATCAGCTCGAAGTAATTTTTGTAGCCAATCAGAATGTGGGCATTACTCCATCGGTGCGGATTAAATCCCTGCAGGTCATGAGTGGGGCGGATGCGGCCGATCAGGAAATTGTTGAGCGGATGCAGGCCAACGATATTGTGGTGACCCAAGATATTCCACTGGCAGCGCAGGTGATTGAAAAGGGCGGTATTGCGATTCATCCACGTGGTGAAATCTATACCACTGCCAATGTTAAAGCGCGGCTGCATTTACGTGATTTTATGGATACTCTACGCGGCGCTGGCGTGCAGACCGGTGGGCCACCGCCAATTTCTGAGCGCGATAAACGTGAATTTTCCAGCAGTCTGGATCAGACCATTCAAAAACAAAAACGTAAAACCGGCTGAATTATATGCCCTCAAAAAATAATATTGCCCTGACTTATATGCTGCTGGTGTTTATCTGGGCCTCGACACCGCTGGCGATTGTCTGGAGTGTGTCGGATCTGCATATGCTGTGGGCGCTGGCTTTACGTTTTTTTATTGCCTTGCCGCTGGCCTTTATCTTTTTGTTGCTGCTCAAAGTGCGTTTTCCGGTTGATCAGACGGCATTGCATAGTTATGTGGCCGGTTCCTGCAGCCTGTTTGGTTCCCAGATTTTTACCTATCTGGCCACCAGCTATTTAAGTTCAGGCATGATTGCACTGATGTTTGGTCTGGCACCGATTATTGCCGGCCTGATCGGGCGTTTTGCCTTTCAGCAGCGTCTGAAAAAACTGCAATGGTTCGGGATGCTGGTTGCAGTGCTGGGACTGGGCATTATCTGTTTGGGCGGAGAAAACCAGCATGTACAGCCGGTCGGGATTGGTCTGATGCTGCTGAGCGTGCTGATTTATGCCATGTCCATTTTCTGGGTCAAAAAAGTGAATGCCAAGGTGGAACCTGTGGCACAGGCCACTGGTTCAATCCTGATTTCAACCTTGATGGCAATTTTGATGTTGCCAATAATCTGGCCTTATGCACCGACTGAAATTCCGGAAACCAAGGCTTTATTCTCTTTACTGTATACGGTGGTGATGGCTTCACTGATTGCCATGTTCTGTTATTTTAAGCTGGTACAGAATATTCAGGCGACCACATTGTCACTGACCACTGTCATGACCCCAATGCTGGCCCTGCTAATTGGTGCATTTCTGAATCAGGAAGCCCTGAGCTTGACAGTGCTGATCGGAGCTTTGGTCTTATTGTTTGGCTTGTTCTTATATTTCTTCCATGATTTACGTGCAAGCCGGGCGTTGGCACGTAAACAGGCACATCCTGAAACTTATTTAGATTGACACTGCTGGATGACTTCGGCCAGTTTGCTGCGGTCTTGCGGGTGTAAAGTAATAAAATAGGCCCCGGTACGATAGCGGCCATTATCTTCGGCATTGCTATAGACCACCTGGGCGGTTGCAGCAATATGAAAGAAGTTTTCCGGATGACTTAAGGTCACGTGAATATAGCTGCCATCGGCAATTTCACGCTCGCTATAGAAGCTTAAACCGTTTTCGGAAAAGTTGACCTGTTCCGGTACAGGTAACATGCTTTGTACAATTGCATCGTATAAAGAACCGGTAATCAGGTTTAATTTTTGGTTGAATAAGGATAAGATTCGAGCAATTTGTTGATCTTTTTCAGATAATTGTTCTAATTCGTAGTTAAGCGCATGATCAAATTGATCTAATTCAGCGAGTAGTAGAAAATAACGCGGCAACATAAAATTAGGATCGTAAGGATCATTAAGAGCAACTTGATCAGAAATAAGCTGATAGTTGATTCTCAACGCAGCATCGATACGTGACATCACGCGACGTTCATTTTGAGCGTTTTGATGCTGTAAATTTTCCATAATGTATTACCTCGGACTAGATGGTATGTTTAAACCAATCTCGCTATATATAGGGTTGAGATATACGCGCGCTCGGCGCAGTAATCACTTTATTTCTTTTATTGCTCTGGTTTCAATGATCGGTCTCACTTTAGGTGTTGCTGTTCTGATTACAGTGTTATCTGTGATGAACGGATTTGACCGTGAATTGAAGAACCGGGTCTTGGGGATGATTCCGCAAGCGACTGTTTCATCTACCCAGATTTTAACAGATTGGCCTGAACTTGCAAAAAAAGTTGAGCAACATGAGCATGTTACAGGTGCTGCACCGTTTACCCAATTACAGGGGATGTTGACCGCACACGGTCAGGTTTCCGGCATTATGGTGACCGGTATCGAGCCGGAATATGAGAAGAAAGTTTCGATTATTCATCAGCATATGGTGGAAGGCAGCATTGATAACCTGAAAAAAGGCGAGTTTGGGATTGTGCTGGGCAAGCAAATGACCGATGCCTTGGGCCTCAGTTTAAATGACAGTATTACTTTGGTCTTGCCTGAAGCAACGCCATCACCGGCCGGTGTGGTGCCACGTTTTAAACGTTTTACCATTGTGGGGATTTTCAGCATTGGTGCCGAAGTTGATTCGATGATGGGCTATATCGCCCTGAATGATGCTTCGACCCTGTTACGTCTGCCGGATGGCGCACAAGGCGTACGCATGAAGCTGGACGATATTTTTGCCGCACCTACCGTTGCCAACGACATTGTGAGTGAACTGCCAGCCAATTTCTATGCTTCAGACTGGACCTATACCCATGGTAACCTGTTCAGTGCGATTCAGATGGAAAAGGCCATGGTCAGCCTGTTACTGTTCTTAATCGTTCTGGTCGCAGCCTTTAATATTGTCTCATCTCTGGTGATGGTGGTGACTGACAAAAAAGCCGATATCGCAATTTTACGGACCTTGGGTGCATCTCCGGGCACGATTACCCGAATCTTTATGGTGCAAGGGACCGTGATTGGCGTGATCGGGACAGTCTCCGGCGCGATTCTTGGAATTATTTTTGCCTCCAGCATCAGTGGTTTTATTGCCTGGCTGAACAATGTTTTGGGCTTGAATCTGTTTGATGCCTATTTCATTAACTACTTACCATCGCATTTAAGATGGCAAGATGTCGTGGTCATTGTCAGCCTGTCTTTAATTTTAAGTTTCCTGGCCACAATTTATCCGGCGTTACGCGCGGCGAAAATTCAACCTGCAGAGGCGCTTCGTTATGAATAAAACTGTACTAGAAGCCAAGCAGGTCACTAAACATTTTACTGACGGCAAAACCACAGTAGATGTACTGCGCGGCCTCGATTTAAAAATCGAACAGGGACAATTTGTGTCGATTGTCGGCGCCAGTGGTTCAGGTAAAAGTACCTTGCTGCACGTCCTTGGCGGGCTTGATCGTCCAAGTCAGGGCGAGGTTTATTTAAATGGCCAGCGCTTTGACAATTTAGGCGAAGCTGAGCGTGGTTATTTGCGTAACCAATATCTGGGCTTTGTTTATCAGTTCCACCATTTGCTACCTGAATTTAGTGCGCTGGAAAATGTGGCAATGCCCTTGATGCTGCGTAAGGAAAGCAACTTTAAAGAAGTCAAACAGCAGGCCGAATATCTGCTGGATCGGGTGGGCTTATCGCATCGATTGACCCATAAACCGGGTGAACTGTCGGGTGGTGAACGTCAGCGTGTGGCCTTGGCGCGTGCCATTGTCACCAAGCCGGCAGTCATGCTGGCTGATGAACCGACCGGGAACCTGGACCGTAAAACCGCCATCAAGATTTTTGAGCTGTTACGCGAGCTGCGCCGTGAGTTTAATATGGCCATGCTAATTGTGACCCATGATGAAGAGCTGGCCAAGTCGGCCGATACCATTTTGCATATGCAGGATGGCATCTGGGTACCCGACTAAAACCCGATTATCAGATCAATGACCCTTGAAGCCCACTCCGGTGGGCTTTATGCTTGCTCAAAATAAAAATAAGACAGAAAACGACATGTTCAAAATCATGGGTGCCGGCTGGATTGTAGGTATTGCCTGTATGGGCAAAACGCTATGGCCGATGCTGGATTTCCCGCTCTGGTTGTCAGGCCTGTTACTGATTATCCTGCTTTTACAGCAAATAGCTGCTTTACATTGGTCCCATCTGGGCATCCAATTGATTAATACCTGTGTGGCATTTGTCATTACATTTTTGTTGGGGCTGAATTTTGCCCAAAACCAGTTGCAAGAGCGGTTGATATTTCGTGAACTGACCCGCCAGCCGGCAGAGGTGGTGGTCTATGTCCAGCAAATCAGTCAGCTGGGTAGCAGCCAGCTCCGGCAACCGGTTCAGGTGCTGAACCGGCATAGCCAGCCGGTGCAATGGCTGGCCTTGCTGCCGGCTGAACAGGAACTACAGCTGGGGCGTTATTATCGTTTACAGGGGCAGACCTTGCCGGCGCACAGTTTTGCCGTTCCGGGTGCGTTTGATGTAGAGCAGTGGTATCTCCAGCAAAATATCATGAGCGGCTTTCAGGTCCAGTCGATTGTGGAACTGACTGAATCGGAACTGTATCGGCTGGGATTTGGGGCACATTTAAGACAGCATCAGCAACTCTGGCCGCAATTTAAATTGTGGATCGAAACACAGCGTTTACAGATTCGTGACTTTATCCAGCAGCAGGCATTGCAGCATCCCGGCTTAATACTGGCACTGCTGACTGGCGATAAAAGTTTACTCGATGAAGCCACCGAGCAGCAGTTTCAGCGTTTCGGGATGAGTCATTTGCTGGCGATTTCCGGGCCGCATGTGCTGATTTTTGCCGCTATGCTGTGTTTTGTGCTGCAGCGCTTGGTCACTCGCTATTGGCCCGAATTATATGCGCAATTGCCCCGAAGTTATCTGCTGTTGCTGCCGTTTATGGGCTGTGTATTTGTATATTGTGCCTATGTTGGGTTTGAAATTCCTGCGCTCAGGACTTTACTGATTTGTCTGGTGGCAGGCGCCTGCCTGTTGCTAAAGCAGCCGATACAGCCGCTGTCTTTGCTGATTGGTAGTGCTTCGTTATTGCTGCTGCTTGATCCGTTGAGTGTGCTGTCGGCGGCATTCTGGCTGTCTTATGGCGCCTGCTTTGTGCTGTTAAGGATTTACCAGACCCTCCGGCAACAACCGGTGCATCCGCAGCAGACGTTGATGCAGAAATTGTGGCAGGGCTTCCGGCTGTTATTTGAATCGCAATGGAAAATTTTTATTGCGCTGTTTCCGCTGATGATCATCTTCTTCAAGCAGATTGCCTGGATTGCGCCGCTGAGTAATCTATTGGCCATTCCCTGGATCGGTCTGGTGACTGTACCGCTGGATATTCTGGCCGGTTTAAGTTTTTATCTGGCGGAACCGCTGAGCCAGTTGCTGTTTCAGCTCAATGACTTGGCGCTAAGTCTGTTATTGGGTTGTTTGCAGTTGCTGGATTTGCTGTTTGTGCCGCAACTGATTCCGGTTGCGCTGAGCCCACCGATGCTGCTGAGTCTGGTGCTGGGACTGATGATTTTATTTCTTCCCGCAGGTCTAGTGCCTAAAGCCTGGTCAGCGCTGTGCTTGTTGCCTTTGCTGTTTCAGGATCAGTTTTCTCGGCAGGTGGAACTTAGTGTGCTGGATGTTGGGCAAGGGCAGGCGATCTTTTTACGCTATCGTGAACACAGTATGATGATTGATATGGGCGGTCATTATGATGAACAGAAATGGAGTATCGGCCGGCAGATTATCCAGCCCTTTTTAAGTGTCAAAGGCGTGCAGCAGTTAGATTATTTATGGTTGACCCATCTGGATCAGGATCATAGCGGTGCCTATCAGACCTTAAAGCCACAGTTGCAGGTGCAACAGGTCTATGCCAATGCTCAGCTTGAGGTACATCCGGACAGTCGCTTTGACTATTGCCGGCAGGGACAGCAATGGCAGTGGCAGCCGGGCATCCAGATACAGGTACTCTCTCCGAAACCGGAGCAGTTAAATCCTGTAGAACAGCAGAAAAATGAAAGTTCCTGTGTGCTGCTGGCCGAGTTTGCACAGGCTCAGCCTTATTCTCGCTTTTTATTGATGGGTGATGCAGGCTGGCCGACTGAATATCAGTTATTACAGGATTATCCGGATTTAAAAGTGGATGTGCTGGTGCTTGGCCATCATGGTAGCCGGCACAGTTCATCTTACCAGTTTTTAAAACAGCTGGAGCCTAAACTGGCAATTGCATCGGCGGGGCTAAATAACCGTTATGGGCATCCGAGCACACAGGTACAAGCCCGACTGAACGCCTTAAAAATTCCATTATGGCAGACCGCGCAGCAGGGTAGCATCCAGTTTTATCCCACTGAGAATGAGGTGCTGCCGTACCGGCATACGCGGGTCTGGCTGCGGCGCGATTAAGCGGAATTAGCTTTGGTATTTTGAATTAACGCCAAGGCTTCATCCGTAGGAATATCATAAATCCGTCTTAAGGCTGGATGTGCCTTAAAGCGTTTATAACTCCAGTGATAATGTTCCGGATGCTGGGCAATCAGCTGTTCAATCTTCTGGTGAATCATTGCGGTGCCTTCATTGGCAGAACAGTCGTAGAGCCGTGCGTCCATGGCTTCAATGAAAATATCAAAACCTTGCTGTTCATTGCGCAGTGCATACAGAAACAGGGCAGCGGCTTTAGTTTTTTGAATCAGCTTGGCGCTCAGGTTGCTGGATTCAAGTGGCAGACCAAAATAGTGAATCATTTCACCCCCCAAATGCGGGGTGTGGTCCGGCAGAATTACCGTGGTTCCACCTTGTTTCAGTGCCTTAAAAATCTGACGAATACCGCTGTCATTGGTCGGCACCAGATTGGCCTGTTCACGGCTGCGAGCGTTACGGACAAACTCATCAGCCGATGGATTTTTCACCGGTTTATACATGATGGTCATTTCGGTGTGCTGCGCCACCCAGGCATTCATGATTTCCCAGGTGCCAAAATGCGGCACAATCAGTACCACGCCTTTTTGCGCAGCCAGTGCCTCATGTAACAGCTGTTCGCCATGCACCTGATGAATGCGGGAAATATTCTTGTGGTTTTCTGCGCCCCAGATATTAAAAAACTCAAAATAAGAGGTGAGTTCATTGCGAATGGCCTGACGCGCCAGCTGTTCACGCTGGGTCGTATCTAAATGCGGCAGGGCAATATTTAAATTGAGGCGAATGACCTGAGAGGTCTTGCTGAGCTGAAAGACATTCAAAAATGCCGCCAACACGCGGGCCGCCCAACGTGAAAGGCTGAGGGGCTGTCGACTGACAAAATGAAGTAAACGAGAGATAGTCGTTGGGGCGAGTTTATCAGTCATTCAGTATAGTGAAATCTAAAGAAAAGGTTAAAAATGAAAATATTATAGGGGAAAACATTCAATTTAGACAGCAATCAGTTTTTCGGCGTATATAATGGAGGAAAATTAACTCGAGTTTTGGATTGTTTTTATGTCCGATTGGCCGCCTAAACCAGAAAATGAAATCAAGAATAGCCATCCACCCACAGCACAACAACCGACAGGAAACGAATGGAAGTTACTGGAAAAAGCGGTTTTAGCCTCTGTTGAAGAACAGCGCCGCGCCAGACGCTGGGGAATTTTCTTTAAGTTCCTGACCTTTGCCTATATTTTTATTCTGCTGGTGATTATGGGTAAAAGCTGTAGCAATAATTCTGCTACGGCCGTGACCAGCAGTTCGCATATTGCCGTGGTCGATATTGTGGGCACCATCGCAGCGGATAAACAGAGCGTCAATAGTGAAAATACCATTAAATCACTGCGTAAAGCCTATGAAGCAAGCGGCAGTAAGGCAGTGGTGCTAAATATTAATTCACCGGGCGGATCACCGGTTCAGTCCGATGAAATCTGGCAGGAAATCCAGTATTTAAAACAGCAGCATCAGGATAAAAAACTGTATGCGGTGATTGGCGATACCGGCGCTTCAGGGGCTTATTATATTGCTTCAGCTGCCGATGAAATTATTGCCAATCCATCCAGTCTGGTTGGCTCGATTGGGGTGATTATGCCGAACTATGGCGTTAGTGGCTTAATGCAAAAGCTGGGTGTCGAAGATCGCACCATGACCTCCGGTGAAAATAAGGCATTGCTGTCGATGACACAACCGGTGGATCCAGCGCAAAAAGCCCATGTTCAGGGTGTGCTGGATAATGTGCATGCGCATTTCATTACTGCAGTCAAACAGGGCCGTGGCAACAAGTTAAAAGCCAATGATCCGACCTTGTTCTCCGGCTTATTCTGGACTGGCGATCAGGCGTTGAAACTGGGGATTATTGACCGTCTGGGCAGTATGAATACTTTAAAACGTGAATTAAAAGTCGACAAAACCGTCAACTATACCATTGAATATAATCCGCTAGATTCGATGCTGGGTCGTATGGGCACTGCGGTAGGTCAGGGGATGGCCAGCGCTGTATCGCAGCAGATTCAATCTGAACAAAGTACCAAATTACAATGAAACCATTAATCCATTTTGCTCACGCCAATGGCGTACCGTCACGGGTCTATCAAAAACTATTTCAGCATCTGCAAGATGATTATGACGTGATTGATGTGCCTTTGCTCGGGCCAGATAAACGTTATCCAATCGACAATCACTGGAACAGTCTGACTCAGCAGGTGATTGACAGTATTGTGCGGCAGGCACAAGGCCGCAAGGTGATTGCACTGGGTCATTCACTTGGTTCGGTGCTGAGCTTTCAGGCCGCGCAGCAACGCCCGGAACTGTTTTCCCAGCTGATTATGCTGGATCCGCCAATGATCATGGGTAAAGAAGCCTTAGTGATGCATGTAGCGAAACTGTTGAAGCTGAAAGCCCTCGATAAAATGTCACCGGCGGGATTGTCTAAACGCCGCCGTGATCATTGGGAGTCACGTCAGCAGGCGGCCGAGTTGCTCAGACCCAAAGGCTTTTATCAAGATTTTGATCCGGACTGTTTTCAGGCTTATATCGACCATGCACTGACAGAAGATCCTGTACGTGGTGGGGTGACGCTTACCATTCCTAAAATGGATGAAGTACAGATTTTCCGTACCAATCCATCTTTATGGTGGTTGCCACAGGCCAAATTGAAAGTACCGGCACAACTGGTGGTGGCCGAGAAAGGTCCGTTTCTGGCCCGCAAGTTTCCACAGCAAATTGAGAAGAAATTCGGGATTCCTTTTCATGTTGCGCCGGGCGGTCATATGTTCCCACTGGAACAGCCTGAGCAAGTGGCACAGATGATTAAATCCTTATTACAGGATCAGGCACCTTAAGATTACTTTTGGGAAAAATCAGGTCATAAAAAAACGCATCCGAGGATGCGTTTTTTTATAGATATTACTTTTTATTTTAGCGCTGACAGAACTGTAGCGGTTGCGCTAACACCTGACCACGATACAGCACCGCGTTTGGTGTGTGCTGCAGCGTACCACTACAAATCCATTCCACCACTTGCGGATAAATCAGATGTTCCAGCACATGCACACGATTGGCCAAGCTTTCCACGCTGTCCTGATGCGATACAGTAAGTACCCCTTGGGCCAGCGCCTGACCGGCATCCAGCTCGGCAGTCACATAATGTACCGTACAGCCATGATAGACATCACCCGTGTTTAACACCCGTTGATGAGTATGCATGCCTTTGTAATGCGGCAGCAGAGAAGGGTGAATGTTCAGCATTTTCCCTTCCCAGGCTTTAACAAACTTGGCGCTTAAAATGCGCATAAAGCCTGCCAGCACCACCAGATCAACCTCCCAGTCTAAAAGCTGTTGATGCATCACATCATCAAAACTTTCACGGTCTGGGTATTGCTTGTGTTCAATTACCGCAGTGGCAATACCGGCTTTTTGGGCACGTTCCAGCGCATAGGCTTCAGGCTTGTTGGAAATGACCCCAACAATTTGCCCGGAAAGACGGGCATCAATCAGGGCTTGTAAGTTCGATCCACTGCCTGAAACAAGTACAGCAATTTTCAACATAGACAATTACGCAAAAATCACACGGATTTTTTCGTCAGCACCTTCAACAGATTCTGCATTGTCAACAATGTGACCCATGGCCCAGGCTTTTTCGCCTAACTGGTTCAGCAATTCAACAGTTTTGTCTGCATCTGCTACATCCACCACCAATACCATACCAACGCCACAGTTAAAGGTACGGTACATTTCGAATTGTTCAACACCGCCTTCTTTTTGCAGCAGTTTGAACAGTTCTGGCCATTCCCAAGATGATTCGTTAATCACCGCTTGCGCGCCATTTGGAAGTACGCGTGGTAAGTTACCAGGTAAACCGCCACCGGTGATGTGCGCCATTGCGTGAACATCAACAGATTTAAGTAATTCAAGAATCGGTTTGACATAAATACGGGTTGGTTCCATCGCTGCATCTGCCAGCGGACGGCCATCTACGATTTGAGTCAGGTCAACGTTTTTCACGTCCAGAATTTTACGAAGCAGAGAATAGCCGTTTGAGTGTGCACCTGAAGACGCAACACCAATCAGAACGTCACCCGCTTTGACTTTAGAGCCATCAATAATTTTGCTTTGCTCAACCACGCCTACGCAGAAACCTGCAAGGTCATAATCTTCGCCTTCATACATGCCAGGCATTTCAGCAGTTTCACCGCCAACCAGTGCACAGCCCGCAAGCTCACAACCTTGACCGATCCCGGTAACTACATTGGCTGCAACATCAACGTTTAAGTGACCCGTTGCATAGTAGTCGAGGAAGAACAGTGGTTCTGCGCCACAAACCAGCAGGTCGTTCACACACATGGCCACCAAATCCTGACCAATGGTGTCATGACGGTTTAAATTAAGGGCTAAACGTAATTTTGTACCAACACCGTCTGTGCCTGATACGAGAACAGGTTCTTCATAACCTTTAGGAATTTTACAAAGTGCGCCAAAGCCGCCTAATCCACCCATCACTTCAGGACGAGTGGTGCGTTTCGCAACAGATTTAATTCGATCGACTAACGCGTCACCGGCTTCGATGTCGACACCAGCATCTTTATAGCTTAAACCAGGGGTAGGGTTAGAAGTTGAGTTGCTCATAATGAAGTCTCCGCATTCGCGCGGGGGATTATAACCCGAATATACGAAACTCTTATGTTATTTATGCGCTAAAATGCTATCTTTATTAAAATATTTTACTTTATATAACGATTACACTGCAAAAAGGCGAGATTCTATGGCAGATCGTACTTTACGTCGCATTTTTATCCTTGCCGGGATAGCTTTAATTTTTTGGATTTTATATTTACTCAAGCCGGTCGTTATTCCATTTATTGTCGCCTTTCTTGTGGCTTATCTGTTCAGTCCGCTGGTTGATACTTTATATCGGGTCGGGGTGCCGCGCTGGTTATCCATCAGCATCGTTTTTGTCGGAATCGGGATTCTGCTGACCGTGGCGGTCTGGTACATCATTCCGCTGGTCTGGAAACAGCTGATGATTGCTCGCGACAGTATTCCGGTCGGAATTAACTGGATCAATACCACCTTTTTGCCCTGGATTTCTGAAACTTTTAATGTCGATGAGATGGAAATTGATACCACGCATATGTCAACCATTATCATGGACTATGTGCAGACAAATTACAGCGCCGACAGCATTCAGGCCATGATTTTACGGGTGGCGCAGTCCGGTCTGAACTTTATCCAGATTGGCGGGACCATTGTTTTAATTCCAATTATTGCCTTCTATTTTCTGCTCGACTGGGACCGTATGCTGGACAGTCTGCGCCGTTTAATTCCACGTCCGTATGAGCGCAGCACCCTGCATATTGTGAATGAATGCCATAACGTATTAGGCGCGTTTGTCAAAGGTCAGTTCCTGGTGATGATCCTCCTAGGTGTGGTCTATGCCACCGGTCTGCAACTGATTGGTCTGGACGTTGGCCTGATTATCGGGATGGTGGCAGGTCTGGCCAGTATCATCCCATATTTAGGTTTTGCGGTCGGGATTATTGCTGCGGTCATTGCCACCTTATTGCAGTTTGGTATCGACTGGATGCAACTGTTCTTGGTGCTGGTGGTGTTTATGATTGGTCAGGCGGTAGAAGGCTATGTACTGCAACCATTTTTACTGGGCGATAAAATCGGACTGTCACCGGTAGCAGTGGTGTTTGCCGTACTGGCCGGTGCGCAACTGGCCGGTTTCCTCGGGATGCTAATTGCCTTGCCGGTTGCCGCGGTAATTGTGGTCTTGCTACGTCATGCCCGGGATTGCTATGAACGCAGTCAGTGGTATGGACAGTCGACGGCTATCATTCATCATGACCAGCAAACGGGCAGTATCAGCATAGAAACTGATCAGGTGGATGTCGATATTGATCTTGAGAAAGATCAGACAAAGCCACTGCAACAGACTGAAAAATCGAGTAAGATGAATCCTCTTGATCCTAAAGATGTTTAACGAAGGCCTATTCTGTATATGCGTCAACTGCAGCTTGATATAGAACCTCAACTCGATGCCCGAATCAGTGATTTTTCTGGTCCGGGCTGGGGCCATGTAATTGACGCAGTGCGACAGTTGCATGCGGGGCTGGTCAACCGTTTTTATGTTTATGGCGGTGCGGGTACCGGCAAAAGCCATCTGCTTTCGGCGATTTGCGATTCTTATCTGGAAATTGGCAAATCCGCGATTAAAGTCTCTTTGCTGGAACTTCTGGATGCCCCGACCGAAGCCATTACCTCTTTAGATCATTTTGATCTGGTCTGTCTGGATGATATTGAAGCGATTAGCGGCGTGCCGCATTGGCAGCGCGCGGTATTTCATTTAATCAATTACAGCAATGAAATGGGCGGGCAATTGGTGTTTTCATCACGTTTTGCCCCGATTGAACTGAAACTGGAATTGCCCGATTTACAGTCCCGTTTAACTCAGGCTGTGAGTGTGAAAGTGCCGACCGGCAGCCTGTTTGCCGACCGTCAGGCTTTGGTAACTTCGGTGCTGCAACGTAAAGGTATTCAGATTGATCAGCAGATTATTGACTACTTGCTGCTACATGGTCCGCAGCAGACCTCAATGCTGTTACAAAGCCTGCAACAACTGATTCAGCTACTAAAAGGCGAAAAAACCAAACTGAGCGGCGCGAATTTGCGCCAGATCTACGCATTAATTGACGAATATCGGTAAAATACAAAAAAACTTGAGTAATTACTCTAGCTATGACAAATTACACTCAAAATAAGTCTTAGTTGCAAGGAAGCTGCAACTTAAAAATAAAAATGAATAAATAGGTTAAGGAGTAAGCTTATGCTCAAGCGGAGCATCGGCATTGGTATGCTGTTTATTGCGGGACATGCTTATAGTAGCAATATTGTTGTCACTATCACTGAAGATATTCAAGCCAATGATAAAGAATGCTCACTGCGCGAAGCAGTCGAGTATATTAATTTGGGGTTGCCGGAAGAAGGTCATAATGGCTGCGGTGGCGAAAATTCCTCCAATGTCATTCTGTTAGAAAAACACGCCGTTTATAAACTCAATCAGCAGTTAAAAATTACCCAACCCTTAAGCATTAAAACCACCTATGACACCGGCTTGAAAGAAAACAATATCAAAGGCCTGAACAATGCCATTATCGAAATGGCTGGTAATGAACGTATTTTTCATATTGAAAGCAGCGATGATAAACGTATTCAGGTCAACCTGAGCGAAGTCAGCCTGCAAGGCTGTGGCAGCGACAGTTGCCGTCCCAATCAGGGCGGTCTGATTCTGAACCATGAATACCTGGTGCTGGATTATGTCAAGCTGAGTCAGGGTCGAGCCAACCAGGGCGGCGCCATCTATAATCTGGCTGAAGAGGGAGAGAATATCGCGCCAGCCTTTATTGAAATTAAAAACAGTTTAATCCAGCACAACCATGCCACCGAGGGTGGCGCCATCTATAGCCGACTGCCAAGCTTCCGGATTTATGCAGCGGTGTTTAGCGACAACAAAACCAGCGATCTGGCATCTGCCAACCTCTACACCCAGTTACCTACAGAAGATGTCGAAAATCTCAAGCTGCTGGCCGCTGCCAATACCATCAGCAGTACGACCTTTAACCGCAATGAAGGCTATGTGCTGAACCTGAGAGACAATATCGGGGTCAATAACGTCACTTTAATGGGCAATAGCGCAGGGGTACGTTTAGAAGCCCCGGCAGGAAAAGGCTATATTGCCAACAGTATTCTGCTGGCTAATCCACATCCTGTGACGGCGCAGTCTGCTAACTGTAGCAAAGAGGCAGCCGATCAAAGCGTGCTGCAAAACAATCTGGTCTCTGAAGAATGTGGAACGGGCGATGCCAATTACCCGAACCAGATCTGGCAGGGTAGCCATATTTTTAGCGGGAATATCCTGGAAGGCGCCTGTAAGGTGCTGAGTGAAGATGAGGACGCATTATTCTGCCCGTATCAGGTTAAAGAAGAACAGTTCCTGGGCTATATTCGCCCACGTATTTTACTGAATTACCAGACCCTGGCTGACTCTCCAATCGTCAACAAAGGCTATGCACAAGTGGGCACCACTGAGCAGGTTACTTGTGCCTCGGCAGATCAGCGCGGGGTGAACCGAGCTTCGGATAATACCTTGTGTGACCGTGGTGCAATTGAAATTACCGTACCTGATGCCTCAGGTCTCATTGGTCGGGATATTCTGGCCGGTGAAATTGCCGAAATGTCGGTCAGTGATTTAATTGGTGATAGTGATCTGGTACCAGCCGAGTTCTGTGACAGTCTGTTTAGCAGCAATCCGACTGGGAAAGCCTGGCAGGCCGGTTGTGTGCAGATTGAGCAGACCCAGACCAGTTCCAAGGGTCAACTGACGATTGATGAGCAGGGCAAGATTATTTATACCCCGGATTCTGCCTGGCATGGCGCAGATGTTTTTAAAATTAAACTGGTGACCAGCAGTACACGTTTTAACACCACCAAACCGTATGTGGAAATTCGTGTACAAGTGATTCAGGCACCTGAAAACCACATGGACAGTGACAAAATTAAAACATCTGGCGGAGCAGTGGCTGGCTATGGCGTGCTCATGTTGATGTTACTGGCAGCTTGGCGCCGTAAAAAATAAAAACAGGGAAAGGGAATGAAAAATTATAAAAAAGCACTTTTGGGAGTCATGATTGTCAGTGCCATGTCATTAATGGCCGCAGAAGACCGTACTATTTATGTCACTACATTTGCCGATGAAAATGGTGAAAACCCGGATAAATGTTCGCTACGTGAAGCCTTGGTGGCGGCCAAACAGAACAAAGCCTTTGGGGGCTGTAGTGTCGGCAATACCAACTATATTGCAGTGGACTATATCCGTCTGCAAGCGGGTGAATACAAGTTAAATGCTGAATTACGCCCGCAATCCAATGTGCGGATTATGGGCGCAACACCGCTTGATTACAGCAAGAAAGATCCTATTACCCACCGTTATCCGGCGCTGATACCGCATCAGACCATTATTAACGGCCAGGGGCTGCATCGTATTGTTAATACGCTCGACAGTCAGGCCAATGTCATGTTTGACGATCTGACCCTTAAAAATGGCTATAGCGATGGGCTGGGCGGGGCTTTACTGGTTGCCGGACCGTTGACCTTGACCAATACCGCAATTCTGGATTCGCAGGCAGCGCGGGGTGGTGCACTGTATATTGCTGCCCATAATCAGGAACAGCCAATTACGGTGGTGAATAGCCTGATTCAGGGGAACAGCGCCAGTGTCGGCAGTGTGCTGGCGATGGACTGTACGGCAAATCTAGCAGATACCCAGGCCAATATCACCATTCAGCAAAGCAGTGTCATTCAAAATGGCAACAGCAACAGCCTGAGTAGCTTTGATTTTTGTGGCAAGCCGCGTCTGACTTTAACCAATACTACGGTGGCCAAAAATAAAGCGAACTTAACGCAGGGGCATATTTTTAACCTGGCCAATGGCCCGGAGCACCGCCTCAGTACGCAATCGGTCTTCAGTTTAAATAACAATACCATTGTCGAAAATGAGGCCGCCAGCACCTTCTATTATGATGATTCAGGCATCAAAGTATTAAGATTTAATGTGCTGGCATTTAATACCGGAAAATCATGCCGTTATGCGTTGAATAATGGCAATTTAACCGAGCGGCAACCGAATATCAGCTCATCACGCAATGCGCTAATTTTCCCGAATGCACAAAGTGTAGAGCAGGGGGTATGTGACCTGCCGGAAACGCTCGCGAGCACAGAAGAAAACTCAATGAGCTCGGTGAATCTGAGTGGCAAGCAGTTAAGTGATGTGCTCTATCCAATTCAGCCGGCTTCAGCCTACAACTTATTCCTGCCGTTATATTATCCAAAAAATCTGGACAATGATGCGGACCTGGTCAATGTCGAAGGATTTGGCTGTGAAGTGTCAGATCAGCGTGGTTTACAGCGTGTGACTGATGGCACCCTGATTTTAGATCCAGAACAGAAAAACAGCTGTGAAATTGGTTCGGTTGAACTCATGCGTATGACCGCAGCAGATATTGTCAATCTGAAAAACGTGTCGCATGTGACCTTGTTTGACAGCTATCAGCAGGAGATTGACCGTTTAAAAGCGCTGGTTCAGGCACCAGAGAAAAATAAAGAGCTGTTGGCCCAACATCAGGCAGATCTGCAAAACTATGAAAATTTGCTTAAATTTTCCAAGGAAAAACAGAAGTATCGGACTATTTATATCGATCCATTTGCATTAGCCCTCAAGCATGATGAACCAAATGCCGATGGTAGCGTGGCACAGTTGCTGGAACTAAAACCGGAACACTTTAATATCAGTACAGAAGTCTATGGCATTGGCGGTGGTTTAGAAGATGCGGCCTTTGACCGCAGTAAACTGCTGCATGATCCAAACCTGAAATGCGAATGGGATGCCGATGTGAAACGGATTCTGTTCTATCGGGTCGATGATCAGGTGACTCAGAATATTGATTCTGCCTATTGTGCCTACACCATTACTTCGGTGACGGATCCAAGTGTTCAGTCGAGTGGTTTGCTTGAAGCAAAATTCATGAACATCAAACCGATTGCCAAAGCCGACCGCTACACCATTGAATACGGTTCGGATTTGAAAATTAATGTCAATCCGCTGGAAAATGACAGTGATGATGGCGATGGACCTGTCAATACACTGCTGTCTGGACAAAATAAACCGGCCTTTTATACCGATAGCAATGGACTTGAATTGCCAATCCGTTTAACCAATGTACCTTCAAGTGTACTGGTCACGGCAGACCGGAGTGGTCCATGTCCAGGGGATTATGTGCGTGAAACTTGTTATGGCGGAAACCTGCAGATTCAGGTGCGTAACAGCTATAGCCCGTTTGATTATGAGCTGAAATACACAGTATTTGATGCTGAACAGGAGCTGTCTAATGAGGCGACCATCAGCCTGATCAATACCGCGAAAAACAGCAATACTGAAGGAAGCGGTGGTGGAAGTCTAGGGCTTGCTGGATTATTTGGTTTATTGGGCATGGCGGTATATCGTGTACGCCGTCAGTTTAAATCATAAATCCAGTGAATGTAAAAAAGCCTCTGATAAGAGGCTTTTTTATGGACCAGCACTGGGTTGATGTGTGGCTTAATCGCTTAGTATTCTGTCGGCGTGATATATTTATTGATATATTCTTCACGAATCAGCACGCGTTCTTCAGGCGTGGCCTTCTGCATTCTTTGGCCGAGTTCCTTGCGTTCCTGGGTACTCATTTTTTGCCAGGTTTCACGCATTTTCTGCTTTTCTGCATCGGGTAGCTGAATAAACCAGTCCATACGCTGTTGCAAAGAAGCACTTTTATCGGACGGCAGTTCTTTTAAATTCTGATAACGTTTGATTAAGGCCAATTGTTCTTCATCTGAGAGGGTTTCCCAGCTTTCAACAATTTTTGTGTCTGCATCTTTGGAGAAAATCCAGAAACGCTCAAAGCCTGCAAAGCTGGTTTGCAAAAAGCCCAGCGCACAGAAGGCGAATGCTAAACGTTTAGCTGCCATGTTGAACTTTATCCTCACCCAGCACCAATAACATTTCTAGATCTTCCATCATTTGTGGTGAAAGTTTTGGCGTAGCCACCACCTGATTTTGCGGTTGTGCGGTCATTTCTACCGAATTTGGTAAAATGACGAACCCTGCAATGGCAGCCGCAAGTGCAAAACCGGACATTTTCCACAGGCCATAGCGTGATGTCTGCTGGTCCTGAATCTGATCCAGAACATGATTCATCACCACAGCTTTGTCTTTGTGGTGGTGGGCGAGTCCATCAAGTTTGGAAGTCACTTGTTTTAAGAAATCATCTTGTTTCATTCTGATGATCCTCCCAGATATGGATTCATATGTGCCAGAGTCTGGCGTAAAGCCTGAATAGCACGATGATAATGGGTTTTTACACTGCCTTCAGAACAATTCATAATCTGGGCAGTGGTCTGAGTATCGAACCCTTCCCAGGCCCGCAGCATAAACGCTTGTTGCTGACGCACCGGAAGTTTGGCGATTGCCTCCTGAATTTCTTCAGCAGTCATGGCTTGGTCCAAAAACTCAGCAGGATTGAGTGCACGTTCATCGACCAGATCATTTTGTTCGACATCATCGTCATCCAGGCTGACTTTGCGGAAAAATGAAAAGGGTTGTGCACGACGGGCTTCTTTACGTCGCCAGTCCTGTAATTTGTTATTTAAAATGGTGTAGAACAGCGGATACCACTCATCTGTGCTTTTATCGGCATAGGATTTGTGCAGGGAAATAAAGGCTTCCTGAACCAGATCCATCGCGATGCCATGCTGTCCCTGAGTGGCACTTTCCATCATCACTAAGGCGCGCCCGGTGACCTCGTGCATAAAAGTTTTCAGGCGTTGTTCAGCCGTACTCTTCAGAGTACTCAAACTTTCAGGTTGAGACTTTTTGGGTGCTAAATCCATAGAGATGGAAAATCCTGTCATTGGATACCCACCATTATTTTTAACTTCATGGCACTATTAACGTTAAAAATAATGGTTCGGTTGACATTACAAGTTATTATTTTTCTAGTGTAATCTATTTTTTTAATAGGGCCAGCCTATTTAATATAAATTAACGTATTAGAGTCGTTGACGTACCATTTCAAAGAAACAGACTGAACCGGCAATCGCGACATTTAAGGATTCCTGTCCGCCCGGTTGGGGAATGGTAACGGCTTCTGCATGTGCTAGTGCGTAATCCGATACACCTTGACCTTCATTACCGAGAATCCATACGCATGGCTGGCTTAAGTCTTTGGCATACAGACTGGTGGAACGGTGTGAGCTGGTGACATAGACCGGAATTTTAAACTGTTCCAGAATCTCCTCGAGCTGGATATTTTCAAAGGTCTGCAAAGAAAAATGCGCACCCATCCCGGCACGTAATACCCGTGGTGACCATAACGAGGCGGAGCCTTTGGTGCAGACAATTTGCTGGATGCCGGCTGCAGCAGCCGAGCGTAGCAGGGTGCCGACATTGCCCGGGTCCTGGACATTTTCCAAGATTAAGGTATCGGCCTGATAGTCAAGCGCCTGACTGGAACTTGGCAAATCGACAATGGCCAGACAGGCAAGGGTGGTGCCCAAGGTACTTAAATCTTTATATAAAGACTCGCCAATCACAAACACCGTACCCTGACACTGGTCCAGAATATCGTTCAGATCAGGATGTTTCAGGGCATTTTCGGTGGTGAAAATCGCGTTAATTTTCCGGTTTTGTTCTAACCATGCCAGACAAAGGTGCGAACCTTCAAGCACAGTCTGACCTTGTTTTTTACGGTAGCTGTTTTGTTCAATCAAGCCGCGTAGGTGCTTAATTTTAGGATTATCTTTCGATTCGAGAAATAAGATAGGCATGGAGAACATCCACACCTGTGAGCACAGACCCACAGGTGTTAATCAGAAAAAATTAAGCGTGGTAGCCAGTAACAAGATCAACTTCGTTTTTAGAACCAATGATCACTGGTACACGTTGATGCAGATCGGTCGGTTCAATTTCCAGAATACGTACACGACCTGTTGTCGACGCACCACCGGCTTGTTCCATGAGCATACTCATCGGGTTGGCTTCATACATTAAACGTAAACGGCCAGCTTTTTTCGGGTCTTTCAGATCGTATGGATACATGAAAATCCCGCTACGGCATAGAATACGGTGGATATCACCTACCATACAGGCTACCCAGCGCATATTGAAGTCTTTTTCACGTGGACCGGTTTTACCTGCTAGCAGTTCATCAATATAACGTTGAACGGGTGTTTCCCAATGACGCTGGTTAGAGGCATTAATTGCATATTCTTTGGTGTCGGCTGCCACCTGGATATTTTCCGAAGTCAGCAGGAATTCCTGAGTTTCCGGGTCAAAGGTAAAGAACACTACACCTGCACCGACGGTTAAGGCCATCATGGTTGATGGGCCATACAGTACATAACCGGCAGCAACCTGGTGAACACCGGCCTGCATGAAATCAGCTGCTTGCGTGACGGCATTTTTTGCCGGAAGAATCGAGAAAATGGTGCCGACACACATATTGATGTCGATGTTGCTTGAACCATCTAGCGGATCGAACAGCACTAAATATTGGCCATTTTCCTGTGCCGGAGTGAATTCATCCAGTTCTTCTGAGGCTAAACCGCCCACATTGGGATGTTTCTGTAAGGCATCAATCAGGTAATCATTGGAAATGACATCGAGTTTCTTTTGCTCTTCGCCTTGCACGTTCTCATTTTGTGCGCTGCCCAGAACCCCAGCCAAGGCACCTTTTTGTAAAGCCTGATCAATGGTTTTGCAGGTGTTGGCAATGGTCTCAATCACCTGTGCAAGTTCAGGGGTTAAATTTCCGCTTTGTTGTTGTAGAAATTGGGACAGGGTGCGATAAGACATAATAGGAAAACTCCGAATAAGAATCGATCGGGCATGATCAAAAAAGCTTTGTCCGATATTTTAGATGAGAACAGCTTAAAAGAAAAATTAAACTCAACTATTTGACGTGATTTTGCCCTTGCAAGTCTGCTAGAAAGTGCTATGTTGATGTGAAGGAACAGAATCAACCAGTATATAGGAGCACACATATGACAACGTTAAAGTTTGATGCGACTCCAACCCCAAGCGAAGGCATTAGTTTAGATGAAATTAGCGCCGACAAGGTTAAAGAGGCCTGGAAGGGGTATGAAGCAAAACCAGAGTACAAGAAATTTAACAAGCACGACATGATTGAGTCGATGCAACCCGCCAAAGATGAAGAAGATGCACAGGCAGATGCACCTTAAATAGAATTTGACTCAGCTCTTGTGTTTGAGTATTAAAAAAGCGCCCGATGGAGCGCTTTTTTATATTGAGCAACTCTGCTCAATCATGCAATCTTAACGCAGTAAAGGTGGTACCGCTTCGTAGTTGATTTCAACACGGCGGTTTTCTTTCCAGGCACTTTCATCATGACCTGGGTTAACCGGCATTTCTTTACCATAGCTGACCGGTTCTAATTGACCCGGATTCACGCCCGTGGTGACCAGGAAGCTTTCAACCGCTTTGGCACGACGCTCACCAAGGGCCATGTTGTATTCACGGGTACCACGTTCATCGGTATGACCTGTAAGCGCGACTTTCGAGTTGGCATTGGCCATCAGGAACTGTGCATGCGCCTGTAAGGTTTGCAGGTCTTCATTCGACAGTTCGCTGCTGTCATAGTCAAAGTGCACCACACGTTTCGCCAAGAATGCTTTATTGGCTTCAGTTACACCTTTGGCAGATGCACCGGCCAGGTTTTGTGCATTCAAGGCTGCATCATCACTTAAGCCTTGTGTATTGACCGTGGTTGAAGAGGTCGGTGTTTGTCCTGCTTGAACATCGGTTGCAGGCTTACGGTTGGCACAGCCAGTCATCACCAGCGCTGAGGCCAGTACAGGCAATACAAATAATTTTACTGCGTTCATTTTCATCTCCATGAAACTTGGTTGTTCAGTTGCTCTTATTTTGGTGCCCAAGCCGGTTCACGCACTTCACCTTGTTCACTTGGCAAATTCATACGGAAACGACCATCTAAAGACATAATGGACAGCAGGCCACGCGCACCTTCACGGGTTGCATAGACCACCATCTGTCCATTTGGTGAGAAGCTTGGAGATTCATCCAGGCTGGTTGGGGTGAGGATATTGGTAATGCCGGTATTAATGTCCTGAATCGCAACTTTATAATTGCTGCCACTTGGACGATGAACCAGCGCCAGTTTTTTACCATCGGCACTTAAAGTACCACGCGCATTAAATGCGCCGCGGAAGGTCAGACGTTTGCTGCTGCCCGTGTTCAGGTCATAGCGATAGATTTGCACTGAGCCGCCACGATCTGAAGTAAAAATAAACGATTTACCATCGGGTGCGTAGCGTGCTTCTGTATCAATGGCGCTGTCATTGGTCATGCGCTTGAGTTGACGCGTGCCCAGATCCATCTCGTAAATTTCCGGATTGCCGTGCATTGAAGCAGTAAACAGCATGCGTGAACCATCTGGAGAGAAGCTTGGTGCGCCATTTAAGCCACGGAAGCTGGCCAGTTTTTCACGTGAACCGGTAGATAAATCCTGAACATAAATCGCAGGGCGTTTGGTTTCAAAGGACACGTAGGCAATTTTCTTGGCATCTGGCGTCCAGGCCGGCGACAAGATTGGATCGCGTGAAGTCAGAATGGTTCTTGGCTGTTCACCATCGGTGTCGGCAATTTGCAGGGTATAGCGCTGCTCCGGAGTGGCCGGATTTCGCAAGACATAGGCAATACGACCACTGAAATCGCCTTTAATACCGGTCAGTGCTTCATAGATGGTGTCACTGATCATATGTGCAGCCTGACGGGTACGTGAAGCCGGTACAGTCAGTAATTCGTTTAATAAATACTGCTGCTTTTGCACATCATACAGCTGATAGTGAATTTCAAAGCCACCATCTGCAGTTGGCTTGCTGGTACCAGTCACTACATAAGGTACACCGGCGGCCTGCCAAGCGGCGGCATTCGGACTATTATTTGCTGCACTTGCCGGCAAGTTTTTCGATGAGCTGGTGAATTTACCGGAACGGTTCAGGTCATTTTCAACAATCGGGTAAATGCTTTGATCATTACTAAACGGAATGATGGCAATTTTTGGGGCTTCTGCAGGTGCTTTGGCAATTTCCAGATGCAGCTGGGCATGGGTTTGAGAGACCATTATTGGACCCAAGGCGGTAAAAATTGCCAAGCAAAGTAGATGTTTAGGCTTCATTTCCATCATTCGCTATTTACTCAAAACATAATTCTTGTTGATGTGATTGTTCTACATAATGCCATGCTTATTTGAGATTTAAAGCAGAGAATTATGACCAAACTGTTATAACACTGTGAAAAGTGAATAAAATTTTGTCGCTTGTTGTGCAGTGTAACTGAAAAATAACAGGCCATCCCGGCTTTTGACAGGATGGTGAGTCAGCTTATTTGGCAGTAAAGCTTGAGGTGAAACTGCGTGCTTCACGGCGTGCATCCGGGTCCGAAGGCATTGGATAGGGTGCAGCAGCACGTACCGCGGCCTCGACACTGGCTTTCATGTCCGGATCACTGGAGTTCACAATCACCGAGGCTACCGAACCGCTGTCGGTCAGCGTAACCCGTGCCGTGGCAGTTTTGCCAGAAGAGCCGACCGGAATATCCCAGGCCCGACGGATCTTGTTTTCAAAATCGCGTTTGGCTGTAGAGGCAATCCGTTTGGCTTCAGCTTTCTTTTGTGCCGCTTCTTCAGCCGCCTGTTTGGCCGCCGAAGCTTTGGCTTCTGCTTCAGCGCGGGCTTTGGCCTCTGCATCCGCTTTTGCTTTCGCAGCTGCATCGGCTTTGGCTTTTTCAGCTGCTTCGGCTTTGCGTTTGGCCTCCGCTTCAGCCTTGGCTTTGGCTGCTGCTTCTGCTTTGGCCTTATTCGCAGCCTCGGCTTTGCGTTTGGCTTCAGCATCGGCTTTGCGTTTCGCCTCTGCATCTGCCTTCGCCTTGGCTGCCGCATCCGCCTTGGCCTTATCTGCCGCTTCGGCTTTACGTTTGGCTTCCGCTTCCGCCTTACGACGTGCATCAAGTTTGGCTTTTTCTGCTGCTTCTGCCTTACGCAGGGCTTCAGCTTCGCTGCGGCGTTTGGCTTCTGCCTCGGCTTTGGCCTGTGCAGTGGCCTTGGCTTTTTCAGCGGCTTGGGCTTTACGTTCAGCTTCTGCCTTGGCGCGCTGGGCCTGTTGTGCCTGTAATTTTTCTGCTTCCGCCTGCGCACGTGCTTCCAGGCGTTTTTGCTGTTCGGCCTGTTGCTGTGCGGCAGTATTGCTTGGTTGTGCTTTGGCCGGTTCTGGTTGAGGCGCAGCTGGCGGTGCGACCGGAATCACCGGGGCATCTTCAACCGGAGTCGCGGTTTGCTGAATCTCGGCTGCCACATTTTTATGTGCAGTTTCAGTAAACTCGGTTTCTTCACGAGTAACTGGGGGTAAATCTTCCGGTTTAATCAGCACGGTCCGAATCTGTTTGGGTGGTTCCGGTGGCTGGCTCATGCCCAGATAAAGTAAACCCACCACGGCAATGACATGCACGCCGAGCGTGAAGCCAATCGCCAGTGCCTTTTGCTGAAACGGTGGTTTTTGCAATCTTTTCATCATTTACTTTAATGGCTCAGTCAGTAAGCCAACCTGAGTTAAACCGGCGTCCTGAAGGCTGCTCATCAGGGCCATGACTTCGCCATACGCACGAGATTTTTCACCTTCAATGACCACATGCAGTTCTTTATTTTCCGCTTGTGCCTGTTGCTGCGCTTCGCTTAATAGTGTGGTTAGTTCACTGAGTGTTAGCGGCTGACTGGAATTTTGAGCTTTGTATTTCAGAAAATACTGGCCGTCTTTGTCCAAACTGACCACAGCCGGTGCATCTTTGGATTCAATCGGATTGCCATTGGCCTGCGGCAAATCGACATTGATGCCGCTGGTAATCATTGGGGCAGTGACCATAAAAATGACCAGCAGCACCAACATCACGTCGATGTAAGGCACTACGTTCATATCACTTTTTAAGGGCTTTTTAATACGCTCGAAGCGTCCGGAACGTTGAATGGCCATTAGTCATGTTCCCGTGCTGAACCCAAAGACTGACGTTGTAATAAGGCCACCATCTCTTCAGCAAACAAGGCACGGTCTGAATAGAGGCTTTCACCTTTGGCGGTGTAATGGTTAAAGGCCAGGACTGCTGGAATTGCGGCAAATAAACCAATTGCGGTGGCAATTAGCGCTTCGGCAATCCCCGGTGCAACGGTAGCCAGTGTTACCTGATCGACATCGGCCAGGCCAATAAAGGCATTCATAATGCCCCACACGGTTCCAAATAAACCAATATACGGTGCCACAGAGCCAATGCTGGCCAGCGCGCCTAAGCCTTGTTCCAGTTGGCCCTGGTCACGGCTTAAACCGACACGTAAAATACGCTCGGTGCCTTCCAGACTTTGTGCAGTCGGGGCGTGACGTTTTTTCAGTTTGAGAAATTCACCCAGACCCTGGTAGAAAATATCTTCCAGGCCAGTGCGTTTGGAATTGAGTTGGGCATTGTTATATAGCGTATTTAATTCAGCACCAGACCAGAAGATTTTCTGGAAATGATCATCATCGGCCTGGGCTTTTTTATAACTGAGATGTAACTTGGCGATCAGATACCAACTATACAAGGAGGCCAGTAACAGCACCAACATGACCAGTTGTACCACAGGGCTTGCCTGCAAAATAAGATCAGAGACTTGTAGAGATGATTCTAATTGTGTTGCCATAGTTACGTAGTGCCATAAGTTTTTAGTCTTGGTCCTGTCCTAGCTCTTTTAGAATCAGGCCACGAATTTCATCCGGAAGGCGACGTGGACGCATTTCAGAACTTAAACATGCCAATTCCACCTCACCAGAAGCAAGCATGATTTCACCACGATAAATATTTTGTTGCAATACAAATGACGTTGCTTTACACGAAACAACACTTGCTGTAACAGTAATCAGATCATCCATTAAGATTGGACGCATATATTTGACATTAATTTTATGCACGACAAAGTTATAGTCGTTTTGATGCCAATAATGATCGACGCCGGAAGCACGCAGCCATTCGGTCCGGGTGCGCTCCATGAAACGAATATGATTGGCATGGTATACAATCCCGCCTGCATCGGTGTCTTCCATATAGATACGAATTTGAAATTCAAATTTATTCGCCATGATACTGTTCCATTACAATTTTCAGTTTTGGTCTGGAAGGGCCGTACAGAACTGGATTGAAGTTGTCTGAGGTTCTGTCAAATGCCCGACTGGGTTGGCTTTGCAGTTTAGCATAATGACTTTTTGCTCCTATGGCACAAGGTGTCAAATCCAGTGACAAAGGTATAAAGAATGTAGAGCCGAGATTGGATATTTATCGTTCGGTACAGGTTGAATTAGGTGAATTGACACGTGATTTATGCCTTTTTTTGCCATGCCGCCTGTGCTTGGTCATTGGCAATTTTGATAGCACTGTTGCCAGTGCGGTTTTAGGCACTGTCCGGATGATCGAGGTACAGCCGTTCCACCGCATAATCGCGTAGATGCAAGGCGAAATAGCTGCTGATCACGAAAGTTCGCTCAAACTGCTGAGGCTGCTTATTGGCAAAATATTGCCGTAGCTAAAGTAAGCCATACCAGATCAGACTAAGAAAGAACGCAGCCACAGATAAGACAATCCCTACAGCGTCTTGCAGCAGATAACAGCCAATTCCGCCCAGCACAGCCACTAATGTCAGAATCAGGGCAAGCTTCTGTTTCGGTTTTACTGAAGCGGGTGGTTGGGTATAGGTTTCAATAAAGGGGTTAAGTTCTTCAGAAAAATACAGGCTAATCCAGTGGATGGCGCATAGCTGATCAAAATGGATGGCATCAATGGACCAGTGCCCATGCCGATGCAGGTCGATCTGTTCAATGCCGGCTCGATCTGCATCAATGATTTTGCCGCGTTCATTTTTAAAGTCGAAGCTCAGTCAGGGACTGAGATTGCCTTGCAAAAGCTGGTTCAGATAGTTCAGTTCAGATTCACTGAAAAACTGGAATGGTTTGCTATAAGGTAGGGGCCGGATTGGCTGCAATTGCTCTATCAGCTCATCAAAATGCCGCTGAAGGTGTTGAATTAGTTGTTGTTCGGTCATCATTATTGTTGTTCGAGTATGTATTCAAGTTGTTATTTATCAAAGACCTTCATCATCTCATAAGCAATGAAGGTCAGGCATTGCTGTTATTTCGGTTCCGGCGGGGTCATGCCAAACTGCAAATAAGCCATATTGGTGGCAATCCGGCCACGTGCAGTACGCATCACATAACCTTGCTGAATCAGATAAGGCTCAATCACATCTTCCAAGGTGCCTGAATCTTCTGCCATGGCTGCGGCCAGTGCTTCGACACCGGCAGGTCCGCCATCAAAACGTTCCAGTAACATTGACAGATAGCGACGGTCTAAGGTGTCCAGGCCATCTTTATCGACATTGAGCATATCCAGAGCGCGCTGGGCCATTGCATGGGTGACTTCGCCGGTGCCTTTGACCTGGGCATAGTCACGTACCCGGCGCAACAAGCGGTTGGCAATACGCGGTGTGCCGCGGGAACGGCGGGCAATTTCTGCCGCGCCTTCTTCGGTCATCGGGACATCCATTAAACTGGCAGAACGTTTTACGATATGGGTCAGATCTTCCACCGAGTAGAATTCTAAACGCTGCACAATCCCGAAACGGTCACGCAGCGGCGAAGTGAGCAGACCGGCCCGCGTGGTGGCGGCGACCAGAGTAAATGCCGGCAAGTCCAGTTTGATCGAACGCGCTGCCGGGCCTTCACCAATCATGATGTCCAGCTGGTAATCTTCCATCGCCGGATAGAGGATTTCTTCAATCACTGGTGACAGGCGATGAATTTCATCAATAAACAGTACATCGCCTTCTTCAAGGTTGGTCAGCATGGCTGCCAAGTCACCGGCACGTTCAAGCACAGGCCCCGAAGTCGATTTCAGGTTGCCGCCCATTTCACGGGCAATGATATTGGCTAGGGTGGTTTTACCTAAGCCCGGTGGGCCGAAAATCAGGGTATGATCGAGGGCTTCGCCGCGGCCGCGCGCTGCACCAATAAAGATTTCCATTTGTTCACGCACCACCGGTTGACCGATGTAGTCATCGAGGGAGGTGGGGCGGATGGCGCGATCAATTTGATCTTCGGGTTTTTCAGAACCACTGATAAGACGGTCTTGCATATATTATGTAAACTTCAGGTAAATACAGTTTAATGGGGCAGACGTCAAAAGCGCTTTTTGACGGATGTTCCAAGAAAATTAAATTTCGGGAATAACCTGCGGTTGGCCTTACCTTGCGAAATATATTTCTCATTCGGCAAAAGTAAGCAAAACCATCGTCATTCGCAAAACTCGTCAAAAGATGATTCGTTTCGACTATATCGCAGAAAGATTTTTGTGCAAATACTTCCTGCCCCAAACAGTTGCGAATGACATTTTCGCGTATCTCATGCTGGCCTTGAGGCAAGATAGAGTTTTCTATTTGTTCATCGACTTTAATGCTGCCCGGATAATGTCGCTGGCTTCGGTGAAGTCGCCTTTGGCAGCATTCACCAGTTTTTGTGCTTCCTGTGGTTTGTAACCCAGTGACTGTAACGCAGCTTCGGCTTCGGCCACGGCAGAGTTCCCCATAAACTGGATTTGTGCGCTGCTGGTGTTGCTTGGTGTATTGCCAGCAGCCATCGCTTTAAAGCGGTCGCGCAGTTCAATCATCAGTCGTTCAGCGGTTTTTTTGCCGACACCCGGTACTTTGACCAGGGTGTTAATATCTTCATGTTCAACCGTGTGAATCAGCATGTCGACGCTTAAAGTCGATAGAATGCCGAGTGCCATTTTTGGACCAACACCGTTGACCTTGAGCAGGGTGCGGAAAATGGTTTTTTCCTGCGCATCAAGAAAACCATATAGCAGTTGAGCATCTTCACGGACTGCTAAATGGGTCCATAAGGTGACTTTCTGGCCTTTTTGTAATTGGCAAAATGTAGACAGCGGTGTATCGACTTCATAGCCCACACCATTGACATTTAATAAGACCGTAGGGGCTTCGAGGGCAAACACCTCACCAATCAGACATCCAATCATTCAGTTTATTCACTTCTATTCGGTTAAATTTTTCAGTTCCGAGCCTGTCGTCTGCATCTTGAAGTCATCCACTTTTCTGTGATGCTCTGCGATATACAGCCGATGGGCCGGGGTGTTGCACAAGCAATGTCAGCACGCGCAAAAGTATAAAGCAGTTTTGGAGGTTCTCCCAAAACGGCTGGCTGTACTTAAAAGAATCCGGCTTTATTGCCTTGTAATTCCTGCGCCAGGTTATACGCCTGATGATCCGAGAATTTTGAGATAATATCCAGCACCTGCATGATATTGTCATAGTGATCTGGACCAAAATGGGCACCGGAACGCTGCAAAATTGCCATCAGCCGCTGCTCTTTAAAGCTTAAGGTTTTATGCGGTGTGGTCAGCGGAATAAAGGCATCCAGAATACTTTGCAGGCTCTGATGGGCAATAATTTCCAGACCGGCTTTTTGCGGATGTTCAAAAATTTTATCACGCGCCAGTTCTTTGGCCCGGTTAATGCCAATTTCAATATCGGCCGAGCAATATTGCAGCAAGGTCCCTTTCAGCTGGCCCGAAAGAATCCGGTCATGCTGCTTGGCAAAGGCGCTGGTGACTTCATCGACCAGACGTTTCATCACCCGGCCACGTAGCGCGGCAATTTTCTGCTGCCAGGTGGTGCTGTCCAAAGACAGTTCTTCCGGCATGCCATAATCGCCAATCAGGTTCAGGAAAATCGGTTCGACCTCATCATAGCTGAGCATGTTCAGGATAATGCCATCTTCCAGATCAATCAGTGCATAGCAGATGTCATCTGCGGCTTCGAGTAAATAGGTCAGCGGATGGCGGCAATAACGATAAGGTCCGATTTCAATCAGGCCGAGCTGTTCGGCAATCTGTTTCAGAATGTCTTTTTCTGCCTGATAGCAACCGAATTTGGCGCGCTGACTGGCCGGACGATTGGCCTGCGAGGCCATGGTTTTCGACAGCCACGGATATTTTAAATAGGCACCCAAGGTGGCATAGGTCAGACGCATACCGCCATCATGCGGATGATAGTCAATTTTGGTCAGCAGGCGCAGGCCTTGGGCATTGCCTTCAAACTGGCGTACATCGGCTTCCTGTTCCGGACTTAGGTCCTTTAAAAAGTCGGTATGCGAGGCATCATCAAACCATTCACGAATGGCATATTCACCGGCATGACCAAAAGGCGGATTGCCAATATCATGCGCCAGACAGGCAGCCTGAATAATCGCGCCGACATCGGCCGGGGTAATCCACGGAGGCAGTTGATCCTTGATTTTTTCTGCTGCCAGCATCCCCAGTGAACGGCCAATACAGGACACTTCCAGCGAATGGGTCAGGCGGGTATGAATACCATCATGTTGGGTAAGCGGATGGACCTGGGTTTTGCGGTTCAGCTGCCGGAAACTCTGCGAGAAAATAATACGGTCATAATCTTTATGAAACGGGCTACGCGCCTGTTCAGTACTTTGCTTTTTACTACCAATCCGAACTGTCGAAAGCAGTTCTAACCAACGCATCTGTGTCATTTATCATTATTCAATTATTTACTGCTTTGCATCATGCCAAAAAACCAAGCCCAGTACTAGAGTGAGGCGACATGAATTGTCATGGGAATGAAAAGCAGAAAAAATCTTGCTCCTCAATATAGACAAGTGATTCAAACAATATGAAACGGCCATAAAAAAACAGGCCAAATGAGCCTGCTTTTTCATGAAGAGTTAAAATTACACCAGCCCTTCACCAGTTTCCTTGGCTTGTTGTGCATCTTTATAGACATTCAAGCAAATTGTGAACAAGACCAGGCTCGCGATCAACGGCCAAAAAAGTACATATAGGGTCAATAATTGACTAGTCATCTGAAATCTCCTTATTTACTTTTCTCAGATAGCTGGTGAAATTCAATCACCATCTTGTTGATTTGTTTAAAATCAAATCGTTCTTTACTGTAGACCAAGGTCAGAACAGTACAGACCAGAGCACTGCTGCCATAAGCAGTCAGTGAGCTTAATAAGGTGCCGTATTCACGCAAGAAGCCGATGGTCCATGGCATGAAGCCAATACTGGCCAAGATACCCACCACCAAACCGACTTTTTTGCCGAAGAAACCAAAGGTCATCAGACCCAGCACCACACCAATACCCAGGGTTGCAAGTAGCTCAAAGCCAAGCGCAATCAAGCCCTGGATTGGAATCCATTCAAAACGGACAATCAGGAAGCTGACGAAGGCGAGCCCGACCGACCAGTTAAAGGCACGAGAATTCACTTTGTCCCAATACAGGCTGACAATTACCGGAAATACAATAGACCCCCAAAGTGCACCCACAAAAATCAGCATTGATAAAATGTCAAATTTTAAAGTGGCGATAATGATCCCAAGCATGGTGGCGACAATCATGGTTATACGACCAATAAACAGCATTTTCTTGGGATTAGGTTGGTTTTTGGCAATCTGTTTTCCATAAATGTCAGTCATCACAATCGCAGATAACGCAGACAGATCCGAGTCAGCCGTTGAAGACAGCGCACCGATCACCATGATAAATAACAGGGCCACCATAAATGGAGAGAGATACGTCGCTGCCATTTGTGGAATCAGGTTATTCAAGTTGCCATCAATCGGTTGAATTCCGGCAAACAAGGCCAGTAAGCCGAGCATCCCCAACCCGATCACAATCGCGGCATAACCAATCGTCGCCGTAATAAAACTGGGTTTAATCAAGTCTTCCCGTACCGCAAATAAACGTTGGGCAATGGTCTGGTTACCGATGGCATACGCCAGGACTGCGACGAAGAAAGGCGCACCTTGTTCTAGAAATGCAGTTTTAGAGAAGAAATCGAGCTGTTCAGGCTGCAGGTTGTGAATACCCGTTTGAAACAGGGACGGTCCGCCCAAAGTGAAGAACAGCGTTGGGATAATGATCACCGCCGCCACGATCATCGCCACCAGCTGGCCAAAATCGGTAAATACAGAGGAACGGAAGCCAGACCAGAGGGTATAAGACAGCACACCAATCCCGGTGATCAAGACGCCATGTACAAAGCTTAGGGGAGATAAAATTTCGACCAAGGCACCTGCTGCAGTAAAATTCACCATCAAACTGATGACACTTCCCACAATATTGGAGCCTGCCAAAATCATCTGGCTCTGGTTGCCATGGCGGGCATGCATAATTTCTGCCAGCGTATGTGCATTGGGTGCCAACTCACGAAAGCGCTTACCAAAAGGATAAATAAACAAAATCATCAGCGCGCCCCAGAGGCCGTAGTGCAAGGCACCGGAAACGCCGTATTTATAACCTGAAGAGGCAGCTGCATAGAATGACGCTGCCCAAATCCAAGTTGCGGTCATGCTGGCCGCAGACATACCAAAGCCAATAGAACCATTCGAGACCATATAGCCATCGACATTTTCATTTTTTTGTTTAATACGTAACGACAGTACAAAGGTAATGCCGTAAAAAAGCACCATCAATAGTACAGTGGTTGTACTAGTGAATTGAAACATAATTACTCCTTAAGCGAGGCACCTTTATTTTAAAAAACAAATCTTTTGGTGACGTACTAAGGCTCTAAAACAGGCAGAGCATAAAGCTGCAGAAAATGAGAAATCTGGTGTTTAAATATCTAGCCGATATTTGATCCACAGCATAAAAAGATGTACGTAGGTGAGTCCAAAAATGGACCTTGCCTCAGCAATTGAGCTAGAGCTTAACATAAAACCATCAAATTCACTGATGAAGTCAGTGGGAAGTAAGGTTTTTTGCTGATATAGGGGTGATTTTTAGATAAAAAACTATGATTTTGCAGGGTCAAATATATGAATATTTTTTTTAGGGATTACAGTAATTTATAGATTGGATTAAAACTTGTTGAAGTTTGCGTTAATTTAAAATGTTAAAAAAAGTAACAAAAATTAAAAATTCATATTTTTTCGATTTTTACTTGTTGGTCAAAGCTTATATTTTAAACCAATTCTTGTAGAATGAATTGGATGAAATTTATTTTAAATGTTATTTCTTCATATTATTGACAAGTTTTTTTTATGAAAGGTAAGTAATCATTTATCAAATAGATGCAATGATAATTTTAGGGTGGATATTTATATAGGGCTTTTTCCTTGAGAATATCTATATATTATCTACTAGATTATCCCTGATATTAGGAAGTGAAATACATAATGGAAAAAACTCTTGTGACATATTCGTGGTATGAGATTATAAGGGTTGGATTTGCATATTTTCATTCTTTCTTTTAGGTGAATAAATCAAGTTAAACTCAAGAGAATACAGGACGAAAAATAATAGAAATATTGAACGTAAAAATCCCATCTAAGAGGGTGAAGTCTCAGGGTTCAAGGTTCACAAAGGCAAAGACCAAAGGGATCCTGAGCGGATGACAGCAACGCTCTCTTCGGGTGGATATGAGTACTCAGCTTTCAGGATGATTAATTCGTACAAAAAATTTAATTTCTGGTTCTGCAGCAGGCTATTCAGACAATCTAGGACTAGCTTTCATCATGCTTATAGAACTGTTGAAAAATAAGACAATTTTTCTGATGCAAAAAATTATCAATACAGTTTTACTCGATATGAAACAAAATATGATAATCTGCGCGGCCGGTTCAATTTTTTTGACTGGAAATAAACAGATTTTTATCAAAACTCTGATCGTTTCGCTGTCAGATTTATCAAATCCTCTCTAGCTGATTGGCTCATTTCACAGTAGAATATGCGCTCTCTTCAAGTCACATTGTGGCGAGGTCCAAAAGATCTGCCCGTGGAGCCAAAATCAGCATGTTTATCGTGGCCGGTGCACCTGCACATTCTTCTTTTAAGAAAACTCAACTATTATCACGTTTATCGTCAATTAGTTCTGTTCAATCTTTCGATAGCCAATGGATCTATCTGTTTGACCAAGCGCTCAACGAGCAGCAGCAACAATCAGCTTTAGAGCTGTTAAATGATGGCGCATCTTTTGAATTACGTCAGCCTGCCAGTGACGAAGTCCAAATTTTAGTGACTCCACGTGTCGGTACCATTTCGCCGTGGTCATCCAAAGCGACGGATATTTTTGCCAACTGTAATATTCCAGTGCACCGTATGGAGCGCGGATTGCTGTTTACCCTAAAAGGTGTAAAAGCGCTTTCTAAAGAAGCATTACAGATCTTGCATGACCGCATGACCGAAAGCGTGTTTACTGACATTACAGATGCAGCCGCACTGTTCGTGGAAACCGCACCAAAACCGTTAAACTCAATTGATATTCTGGGTCAGGGCAAAGAAGCACTGGTTAAAGCCAACAATGAATTTGGTTTTGCACTGTCTGAAGATGAAATTGATTATCTGACTGAAGCTTTCACCAAACTGGGCCGTAACCCGAATGACATCGAACTGATGATGTTTGCGCAAGCCAACTCTGAGCATTGCCGTCATAAAATCTTCGGTTCAGAATGGACCATTGATGGTGAAGTTCAGCCGTTGTCTTTGTTCCAGATGATCAAAAACACCTATAAAGAATCACCAACCGATGTATTGTCAGCATATAAAGACAACGCATCGGTGATTGTAGGTTTTGATACCCAGCGTTTCTACCCAACGCAAGAAGAAAACGGTCAATACGTTTATAAATACAAGAGCCAGGCGGCTCACATCCTGATGAAGGTGGAAACCCATAACCACCCAACTGCAATTGCCCCATTTGCCGGTGCGGCAACCGGTTCAGGTGGTGAAATCCGTGATGAAGGCGCAACCGGTCGTGGTGGTAAGCCTAAAGCAGGTTTAACTGGTTTCACCACATCGAACCTGAACATTCCAGGCTTTGAACAGCCATGGGAAGATAACTACGGCAAACCATCACGTATGGCCTCTCCGCTGCAAATCATGATTGAAGGTCCACTCGGTGGTGCGGCGTTTAACAACGAATTCGGTCGTCCTGCCTTAAATGGTTACTTCCGTACCTTTGAACAAAACGTCAATGGCGAAGTCAAAGGCTTCCATAAGCCAATTATGATTGCCGGTGGTTACGGTAACATCCGTCCGGATCATGTCGAAAAAGATGCAATTCAACCGGGCGATCTTCTGATCGTGCTTGGTGGTCCAGCCATGCTGATCGGTTTAGGTGGTGGTGCAGCGTCTTCTGTAGACAGCGGTACCATGGGTGAGAGCCTGGACTTCGCTTCTGTACAACGTGAAAACCCGGAAATGGAACGCCGTTGCCAGGAAGTAATTGATACCTGCTGGCGCATGGAAGATGAAAACCCAATCGTATCGGTGCATGACGTTGGTGCGGGCGGTATTTCAAACGCAATGCCAGAACTGGTCAACGATCATGAGCTCGGTGCGGTACTGGATTTACGTAAGATTCCATCGCTTGAGCCAGGCATGTCGCCAATGGAAATCTGGTCTAACGAAGCACAAGAGCGTTATGTACTGGCAATCCGTCCAGAATCTCTAGCGTTGTTTGAATCGATCTGTGCGCGTGAACGTTGTCCGTTTGCGGTACTGGGTGAAGCGACTGAAGCGCGTCATTTAACCGTTGAAGATCCACTTTTTGGCAACAAGCCAGTGGATATGCCAATGCAGGTGATGCTGGGCGGTACACCACGTATGAGCCGTTCATATGAAAGCATCGAGCGTAAAGGCGATGATTTTGATGCAGCTCAAGTGACAGATCTGAAAGATGCGATTTACCGTGTCCTGAAAAACCCGACCGTTGCCTCTAAATCGTTCCTGATCACCATTGGTGACCGTTCGATTACCGGTATGGTGGCACGTGACCAGATGGTTGGCCCATGGCAAGTGCCTGTAGCGGATGCTGCAGTAACAACCACAAGCCTGGTGGGTTATACCGGTGAAGCGATGGCCATGGGTGAACGTCCACCAGTGGCATTATTGAACCCGGCAGCGTCTGCACGTTTAGCGGTAGCTGAAGCGATCAGCAATCTGATGTCTGCAAAAATTGACCAGATTGGCGACATTAAACTGTCTGCAAACTGGATGGCAGCAGCAGGACAAAAAGGTGAAGATCAGGCACTGTTCGAAGGCGTAAAAGCGATTGGTATGGAAATGTGTCCGGCACTGGGCATTGCCATTCCAGTCGGTAAAGACTCACTGTCTATGCGTACGACTTGGAATGACGAAGGTGAAGACAAATCTGTCACTTCGCCAATGTCAGGCGTGATCACTGCATTTGCACCTGTGACTGATGTGCGTAAGACATTAACACCAGAACTGAAAAATCTTGAATCTGTACTGGTACGTATCGACCTGTCTAAAGGTCAATTCCGTCTGGGCGGTTCGATCCTGGCGCAAGTGTACAAAGCGATTGGTTCAGTGACACCAGATGTCGACAGCTTCGATGACTTCAAAGCCTTCTTCGCATTGGTACAAGACTGGAACAACCGCGGCCTGATTAAAGCCTACCACGACATCGGTGATGGTGGTTTATTGGCTACTGTTGCAGAGATGATGTTTGCGTCACGCTTGGGTGTGGCACTGGAAGATCAATCGACTGCAAGCCTGTTTGCTGAAGAAATTGGTGCTGTGCTGCAAATTACCAAAGCAGATTGGGAAGCATTACAAGCTGAAGTTGCAGCGTCGACATTGAAAGATGCAATTGCGGTTGTCGGTACAGTCAACAATTCTGACCAGTTGGCGGTAAACGGTTTGGTGCTGGAACGTACTGACCTGCAACAGGCATGGGCAGAAGTGTCTTATCAGATCCAGCGTTTACGTGACAACGTTGAAAATGCCGATCAGGAATTTGCCTTAATTGCAGATAAAGCCCATCAGGGGATTATCGCGCAGCCAACTTATGACCTGAACGAGCCGGTTGAAGCACCGTACATCAACACCCGTCGTCCAAACATGGCGATTCTGCGTGAGCAGGGGGTTAACGGTCATGTTGAAATGGCGGCTGCGTTTGATAAAGTCGGTTTCAACACCGTTGACGTACACATGAGTGACCTGCTGGCCGGTCGTATCAGCCTGGATGACTTTGAAGGTCTGGTCACCTGTGGCGGCTTCTCTTACGGTGACGTTTTAGGTGCCGGCGGTGGCTGGGCAAAATCGGTGCTGTTTAATGCCAAACTGCGTGATCAGTTCGAGAAATTCTTTAACCGTCAAGAAACTTTCAGTGTGGGTATCTGTAACGGCTGTCAAATGCTGTCACAACTAGCACCACTGATTCCGGGTGCAGAGCATTGGCCACGTTTCCATCGCAATACCTCTGAAGTGTTTGAAGCGCGTACTGTGAACGTGCGTGTAGAAAAATCAAACTCGATTCTGTTTGATGGCATGGAAGGTTCAATTCTGCCAATCGCGGTTGCGCATGGTGAAGGTCGTGCTGTTGCCAGCGCTGAAGACTTTGCCGCATTAAATGCTGGCAACCAGATCAGCCTGCGTTATGTCGACAGTCAGGGCAATGTGACCCAGCACTATCCACTGAACCCGAACGGTTCTCCAGAAGGGATTACTGGTGTGACCTCTAAAGATGGTCGTGCCACGATTATGATGCCGCATCCGGAGCGTAACTTCCGTGCCGTACAACATTCCTGGAAACCTGAAGAATGGACTGAAGATGGTGCATGGTTACGTATGTTCCGTAACGCACGTAAATTCATTGGTTAATTGACCTTATTTTGAAAAGCCACCTACGGGTGGCTTTTTTATCGGCGTTTCATCCCAAAATGGGGATAGCTGATTTTGCCCGGCACCGTACAATAAACAGCATAATTATAAAAGTGGATAACAAAAATGCAGATGCGAACGGTCATTCCTATTTTTACCAGCTTGATTATGCTGAACGGTTGTGGTGGTGAGAGTGCCAAGATTCAGGAGTCTGTCAGATATGCTCAGCCGCTGCATTCCAGTTTAACCCAGTCCCAGTCTGGTACGCAGCCACAAGGTGAAAAGTGGTCGGTTTCAGGTCAGGTATTTGATGCCAGTGGGCAGCCTGTTGCTCAAGCCAAAATCTATGTGCAGCTGGGCGAACACAACTATTATGCCCATTCTCAGGCTGATGGCCGCTATACCTTATATCTGCCTCGTGAATATGATTATCCGGATCATATTGCCGGCACGGTCTGGATGGAGGGCTATCAACCGGAAATCCTGTTGCTGTCCTATCAGAACCAGCATTTATATATTGATCAGCATAGTCATCTGGTTCAGCTCAAGCCTTTAACCGAAGCGCATGTGGTGTTTCAGCAGGGGCTACATTTAATTCATCTGGGTGATGATTCACTGGTGAAAAACCCGGAAACCCGAATTCAGACCGCGCCACAAGGACTGGTCTGGAGTGATGGTTTTCAGTACACGCAGGCGCTGCAAAAACAGTATAACCAGCTCTGTATCCAGCTGTATGGCAAGGGCATTCAGAGTCAGTATGCCAATCAGGATAAGATTTCCATCTCCAGAAAAAATGACCTGCGTTTAAGCATTACCCAACTGCTGTCAGACAGTCCGAGTACGGGCGCCTATAGTGCCAATGAGCACTGTTTCCCGTTAAGGCATTTTCAGGTGAATGATCATATTCAGGTGCAAATTAAGTCACATACCTTGGACACCGATCAGGATAATTTCGAGATGCTGAATATTGTGGGCGTCTTAAAAAAAATTTAAAGCAGATTACCTTGCTGAGATAAATAATGAGCTCAATGGAATAGCCTAAGCAAAGAAAGGATCTAATCGATTTTGAAGATTCAATAATTCTCGCTATTCCATTGCCATGTTTCATCCAAACCCATAGCTAAAGCTGGGCAATTGTTTGGGATCAGTACTGTATCTATTCAAACAGATGTAGCGCTATTCAGGATTTAGGTCATTTCTTGCAAACAGCAGATGACAACAGGCCAGTCAATACGGTATGAAAGATAGATCAATACCGGGAGTGACTATGCTAAAACTGATTTTTTATGTGCCTGAATCGCATCTGGAAGCCACCAAAGCTGCTGTATTTAAAGCCGGTGGTGGGGGAATCGGCGATTATGAACACTGTGCCTGGCAGGTGCTGGGCACCGGGCAATTTAAACCCTTACGTGGCGCAGACCCGTATATTGGGGAAGTCGGCACGCTTGAAAAAGTAGAGGAATGGCGGGTGGAAATCATTGTACCGGAAGATAACGCAGCAAATGTAGCCCGTGCCTTAAAAGATAGCCATCCTTATGAAGAACCGGCATTCGAGTTTATTCAGATGATAGATGTGCAGTTTTAATTATTGAATATTGGAATATCTGACAGAGAGGGAGAGCCTTTTAATCAGCTCTCCCTTGTGCAGCAGTCCCGCTTCTCTCTTAAAGAAAAGTGGGACTTTTTACATCTTGTTTAAACTTTCTGAATAAACAACTCCCGGTCAAACCGGTATTGCGGGAAGAACACGCCATCTTTCGCACGTTCACCGGCAGCAATTACCATCACCACATATTGCTGTTCATTCAGCTTTAAGATTTTACGCACCATTGGCTCATCAAAACCTTCCATCATACAGCTGTCAAAGCCATAAGCGCGTAAGGCCAGCACCAGATTTTCACAGGCCAAAGCGGTAGTTTTCGAGGCCCACAGTTTGGCATCGGCCGGATGAAACGCTGACACTGGCAATTGTTTGTCCAGGCTACGTGCGACTTTAAAGGCCACTTTTTTGAAATGACCGAAGGCATTGAAATAGCCAGTTTTATAATTATAGGGAATAAATTTATAGTATTTTTTTACCGGAGCCGGCGCTTCAGGAAAAGGGAACTCGGAAATATTGAGTTTGGCCATTTCATCAATGCGATCAGTGCGTGCTACACAAACAATCAGCTCGGCCGCAGTTTTGGCTGCTAACTGACTCAGACAGGCTTTGACCAGCTGCTTTTTCTTGGCCGGGTTCTGAACCACATAAAAGGTCCATGGCTGTAAATTGGAAGAGTTCGGTGCCAGTAAGGCTAAATCCAGACAGGCATCTAAAATATCCGCTGGAATGGGCTTGTCGGTAAATTTACGTACTGAACGGCGACTGGTGATGACTTTACGAAAGTTTTCGACATCAATATCTTGTGGTGCCGGTTCGTAATAGCGTTTTTTCTCGGTTGAAGATGATGCAGAGTTTAAAGATGAGGGATCTGACGAATTTGACATGGGAACCATCACAAAAGAAATAAAAGAAAGAGAAAACAACTAAACCATAAAAAACGTAGGCGCAGCGACTGCACCTACGTTGATGAGCATAATACTTAATGAAACTGGGTAAAGTCAGGTTTACGTTTTTGCATAAAAGCCTGTACAGCTTCCATCATTTCCGGTGAGCCGACCCGTTTCATAAAGATTTCAGCTTCATGATCAATACAGTCAATGATCTCATCCAGATTGTGTTTCATTAGCGCTTTGGTTTGTTTGAGAGAAGCCAGTGGCAAGGCGGCCAAAATGTGCGCCTGTTGCTGGGCAGTGGCATATACATCCTCTTCAATGCTATTGACCAGACCGGCACTCAGCGCTTTATCACTATTAAACTTCTGTGCAGTCAGCAGCAATTCTGCGGCTTTATGGAAACCGGCCTGCTGTACCAGCAGTTTGCTGGACGCACCTTCTGGGGACAGGCCGAGGCTCACAAATGGAATCTGGAACAGGGCAGTGTTGTCGCTATAGACTAAATCTGCATGTAATAACAGCGTGACCCCAATGCCAATGGCTACACCACGCACCGCAGCAATTAGCGGTTTGGAAAAACGTGCAGCAGCTTTTAGCAATACAAAGGGTGGCGTATCTCCAGCTTTGCCTTGCAATGGTGTTTGAATAAACTTCATGAAGTCCTGCATGTCGTTACCGGCACTGAAATCAGCATCGGCTCCGCGTAAAATTACTACGCGGACGTCTTTATTCTGATCGGCTTCGTCCAGTGCCTGCGCAATCCATAAATACAGTTCGCCATACAGGGCATTTTTGGCTTCCGGGCGCTGAATGGCTAAGGTCAGTACGCCATTGTCTAAATTCGCATTCAAATGTGGATGGGGTTGTTGAATACAGCTCAGTGTCATCGTACTATCCTTGCTTTCAATTAATTTGAATTTATGGGCTTATTATGGCGAAAATTATTGTTGACGCCACAACTGGTGAGTTCATAAAAGTTGATGTGCTATGAATTATAAATTTGATTATCTTGTGTTTATTGGCCGCTTCCAGCCTTTTCATCTGGCACATATGCAGACCATTTTAATCGCGCTGGAGCAAAGTGAAAACGTGATTTTGGCACTGGGCTCTGCACAAGATGAACGCAATATCAAAAATCCGTTTACTGCCGCTGAACGCCAGCAGATGATTCTGTCCAACTTTAGCCCAGAGCAGCAGCAGCGGATCAAATTTGTGCATGTGGTCGATGTATATAACGATGAAAAATGGCAGAAACTGGTGAAAATGCTGGTGGCCACGGTGGCCGGACCAGAAGCCAAAGTCGGTTTAATTGGCCATTTTAAAGATGAGTCTTCCTATTATCTGCAATTTTTCCCGGAGTGGGAGATGGTCGAGCTTGACAGTCTGGAAGGTGCCATGTCTGCCACGCCGGTACGTGAAGCCTATTTTCGTGGAGAAATCTGGACCGATGCCTTCCCGCCGGGCACAATCAAATTTTTACAGAATTTTCAGCACACGCCGGTTTATCAACAATTACAAGACAAATATCATGCGCAAGACCGTAGTAATCTCACCTAAGCTCGCCGGCTCCATCTTGTTAACGAGATAAAGCAAGCCAGCTGTGTAGCAAGGAGATAAGCGATGAACTTGAACCCGTCACATGTAGCAAGGTCAAAGACCAAATGCTTACTGGGTGCGGCTATTATGCTGTTGGGTATCAGCCCGGCCTATGCCGAGCGCTGGACCTTGACCCCAAAAAGTGAAGTTGGTTTTGAGATTAAGTCCATGGGCGTGCAACTGGTCGGAGGGCAGTTTAAAGAGGTGCAGTCAGTCATGCATTTTGATCCAAAAGCACCGCAGCAGGCCTCAACCCAATTTGTGCTAAATGTGGACAGTCTGCAGCTGAGTAAACCGTCTTTAAGACATATGATTCTGGGCGAGGACTTATTCCATGCCCAAAAATATAAAACCGTCAGTTTTAAAAGCACGCGTTTTACTGCTTTAGGTCCTGATCAATATCGTATTGCCGGTAATTTAACCCTACGCGGCGTGACGCGTCCGGTTGTTTTTCATACCAGTTTAAAACCGAATACAGGAAACCCGAAATTGCTGGATGTGCAATCATCAACCCAAATTCAGCGTAGTGATTTCGGTATGAAAAAGGCGATGGGTGGTGTTGGAGAAAAGGTCAATATTCAGCTTAAAGGTCAGTGGCGTGTTCAATAATGAGATAACAATAGACGTGATGAGTGAATTAAAAGCCTGAGCTTGTATCAGGCTTTTTTCCGATCCAGCAATTGTTTAACTGTTGGCTTGTAAGGTTTTTAAATCTTCCAGTACCTGCTCGGCATGTCCTGCAGCCTTGACTTTACGGTATTCCTTGACCAGCTGGCCATTATGGAAAATAAAGGTAGAGCGCTCAATCCCCATGACTTTTTTGCCATACATATTTTTTTCTTTAATCACATCAAAATGCTGGCACAGCACTTCCTCCTTATCACTGATCAGATCAATCGTCAGGTTCTGTTTGGCAGTAAAGTTCTGATGCGCTTTCACCGAATCACGCGACACGCCAAGAATGGTCGCACCCAATGCCTCAAACTGATCTTTCAGGCCAGAAAAATCTACCGCCTGCGTGGTACAGCCTGGAGTGGAATCCTTTGGATAAAAATACACAATTAACCATTCCGCCTGTAGTTCAGCCAGATTGATTTCCGCCGTGGTGGTCGGAAAAGTCTGATTCGGTAAGTTCAAGTCGCTCATGATATCGTCCTTTTAGATTGTGTCAGTTTTTAAATTGCCTCTATCATACCGAATTTCCTGCGTTTTCTCACAAATTACCGGTAGAGAAAAATGAACGCAGCAAACTGGGCAAAAAAAAGCCTGCAATGGATGCAGGCCTCTGGAGGAAATATATGATTATTTCTTTTGCTGCGCTTGCGCGGCTTTCATGGCTTCTTCAGTTAAGGTTTTTAATTTACCGGTTAACTGAGGACCAAAACATGCCTGTAAGTCTTTGTTTTGTTTTTGGACAAAAGCAAGGGTACTTGGGCTTTTCTTCTGGTTAATGGTACTTTGGATTTCCCATTTTTGTGCATTGGTCAGCTTGCCATCGGCTTCAACCGCACAGGTACAGTATTTGCTGACTTCAGCAGCGCTTAACTTTTTACCTTTTGCAGTTTCTTCTTTACAAACATTAATCAGCGCCGATTTTACATTGGTGCTTTTATATGCCTGTTGCAATTTGTCTGTGTTGGCCTGAGCAGATGTTGCAAATACGGCTACAGTAGACACAATCGCAGAAAGGATAATGTTTGATTTTAAATTCTTCATAGATTCTACCTTGTCATTACGGTATATAACGTGTCGGATCAGCCACACCTGCGTCTAGGAAACCCTGTTTACGTAAACGACAGCTATCGCATTTTCCACAAGCACGTCCTTGGTCATCTGCCTGGTAGCAAGACACCGTTTGACTATAGTCTACGCCATGATCAAGACCTAAGCGAATGATATTTGCTTTGGATAAATGTAACAAAGGTGTTTCAAATTTGAGTGGTTTTCCTTCTACGCCCACTTTGGTGGCCAGACGCGCCATATTGGCAAAAGCCTCAATAAACTCAGGACGACAGTCCGGATAACCCGAATAATCCACCGCGTTAATACCAATAACAATGGCTTCTGCATCAAATACTTCCGCTGCTGCCAGTGCATAAGACAGGAAGATGGTGTTACGTGCTGGCACATAAGTCACCGGAATACCATCCTGTTCCTGCTCGGGTACCTCAATATTATGATCGGTCAGGGCAGAGCCACCTAAGTTACCTAAATCAATATTAATGACACGATGTTCTACACCTGCACGCTGGGTTAAGGCTTTGGCAGCGTCCAGTTCAGTGGTTGAACGCTGGCCATAACGAAAACTGAGGGCGATACATTCATAACGCGCTTGCGCCCACGCTAAACAGGTTGTTGAGTCTAAACCACCAGATAACAATACAATGGCACGAGGGCGCATCAGAATCTCCAAAATAATAAAAAGCAATTTGAGCTGTGTATAAAGCTTTGCGTTTCGCAGCTTAATTTTGCAAACAGAGCAATTATACAGCAGCCTGATTAACGACCAGTTTCGTCATTCCACAGCAGTTTGTGTAACTGTAGCTGAAAACGAACAGGGAGATGGTCTTCTAAAATCCATTGGGCCAAATCACGGGCCAGTTGCGGCATGCGTGCGGCACCATTTTCAACTTCAAAGGCAGGGGAAAACCAGACGGTACTGACTTTTTTATGCAGTTGATATAACTCTACTTGCTGCTTTGACCATTCATAATCTTCACGGTTACAAATTACGAACTTGATTTGATCATGCGCAGTCAAATAGTCCAGATTTGAAAGCAAATTTCGTGCAACTTCCCCCGAGGTTGGGGTTTTTAAATCTAGAACTTTGGAAACACGCGGGTCTACCTTAGATACATCTAAAGCACCGCTGGTTTCCAGGGATACTTCACAGCCTAAATCTGCTAATCGCTGCATTAAAGGCAGTGCATTCGGCTGTGCCAGCGGTTCACCGCCCGTCACGCAGACATACGGTGTGTTAAAGTCCAGCGTGGTCTGAATAATTGCTTCAAGTGACTGACGTTCGCCGCCTTCAAAAGAATAGGTGGTATCACAATAAGTACAGCGCAGCGGACAACCGGTTAAACGGATAAATACGGTAGGCAGCCCTGAGGTATTGGCTTCGCCTTGTAATGAATAGAAGATCTCCGTAATGCGTAAACCCGCAGACGGATCAGAAACAGGAATAGCGGAAGATCGAAGCGTACTCATAACAAATTAACCACCGGGTAGAAAAACAAAAATCTCTACGATCATTGCTAACCGTAGAGATGAGGAGCGATAGCTCCGCTTAAACTAAAGAAAAATTAGTCTTCGCGTAATAAATCGTTCAGGCTGGTTTTCGCACGTGTTTGCGCGTCAACTTTTTTCACGATAATGGCAGCATATAAGCTGTATGTGCCGCATTTAGATGGCAGGCTACCAGAAACAACTACAGAACCGGCAGGAACACGGCCGTAGTGGATTTCGCCAGTTTCACGGTCATAAATCTTGGTAGATTGACCAATGTAAACGCCCATTGAAATCACAGAACCTTCTTCAACAATCACGCCTTCCACGATTTCAGAACGTGCGCCGATGAAGCAGTTATCTTCAATAATGGTCGGATTGGCTTGTAGTGGCTCAAGTACACCACCAATACCAACACCACCAGACAAGTGTACATTTTTACCAATTTGTGCACATGAACCGACAGTGGCCCAAGTGTCGACCATAGTGCCTTCATCTACGTATGCACCAATGTTGACATACGATGGCATCAGCACCACATTTTTTGCCTGGAACGAACCTTTACGTGCAACTGCAGGGGGTACTACGCGTACGCCAGCCGCTTTAAACTGTTCTTCAGTCCAGCCTTTGAATTTGGTGTCGACTTTGTCATAGAAACGAAGATCACATGACTCAATTGGTTTGTTGTCGTTCAGTTTAAAAGATAACAAAACGGCTTTTTTCAACCATTGGTGTACAACCCATTCACCGTCAATTTTTTCCGCTACACGCAGTGTACCGTTATCTAAGCCAGCAATAGCTTCCTCTACTGCCTGACGGATTTCAGCCGGGCAGTCTGCCGCGGTGAAATTAGCACGATCTTCAAACGCTTGTTCAATAATCGTTGAAAGCTGAGACATGATCTTCCTTCCAAAAAAATTTTCAAGATTTTACACTAAATTGAACACGGGTTAGATGAAAATTGGCGCTAAGATCGAAATTAATAATAAAGAAAAATGTTTTCGCTCAATAGAAGAAACATCTGCTTAAACTTTCACCTCAAAAAAGAGTTATCTTTCAAAAAGAAACATAGGTTTGTATCAAAAAATAACAAAAAATGAGCAAAATGTGCATAAAAACTGTGCGGGAACTTCTTTATATTGTGCTTATCAACAATAGTACTAAACATGAAAAATAAGTTTTTATTTTGAGGAGCACATTACATGAAATCTTTACATAAAATTTTAGCCATTTCCGTGCTTGCAACAGCAGCAGGTTCAGCAATGGCAGCAGATCAGACAGTCGTGACAGATGAAGGTGTTTCAACTTTCTCTTTCTTTAAACCCGCTGCAGTTCGTGCTGAAGTTGGTACAACAGGTTATGGTGGTGCGATTTCTTGGAGTGCAAACCCATACGTAGGTGTAACTTTAGGTTATAACGGCGGCGATATTTCCTGGTCAGATGACTTATCTATCAATGGCTCCAAATATGATCTAGATATGGATAATAACCTGACATATTTAAATGCTGAAATTCGTCCATGGGCGAACTGGTTCTATATGGCAGCTGGTGTAGGTTATATTGACAATGATTATGGTCTGGATCGTCGCGTAGGTACAAATGCGTCATTTACTGTAGATGGTTCACGTTTTAATGCGGGTACAACCGGTGCTCAAATTAGTGGTGACTTATCTTATAAAAATGATTTAGCCCCTTATGTAGGGATCGGTTTCTCTCCTGCAATTACTAACCGTTGGGGTGTGTTTGGTGAGATCGGTGCCTACTATAATGGTAATCCATCTGTAAACTTAAATGCGAATCCAGCTGCTTTAGGTTTAGTCGGTGATGATGGCCGTACTTTAGGTCAAGCCCTTGCTGCTGAAGAACGTGAAATTGCCAATGACAACGAATATGAATGGTTACCAGTGGCGAAATTGGGCGTAAGCTTCCGCTTCTAAACCATTTCTATAAAAAAACGAGCTTCGGCTCGTTTTTTTATGCCTTTAGAAATGATGGCCAAATCTTAGTCCATATACCCAGGCATGATTGTCCCGATTGACCGAGGCTAGACTGGAAATTTGAGTACCGGCAAAATTACTGGGTTGAATATGTGGTTGTTTAAACTTTAAATAATAGGCCCCTGCAGCCATAAAACTGTCGGGTCGAAAATAAAAGAGCTGGCCTAAGCCGAGGCTATAGTGCCCATCTGCCGGATTTAGGGTCGAGGCCGGATTGCCAATCCCGGAGTCCCAGCCCAGTTCTAATTGACTGATCCAGCGTGCATTCCAGCGATGTAACCCGCCCAGTTTGGCCGACCATTGATCTTTCTGATAATGAATTAATTTAAAGTCTTTAATTTCAGGAACGAATGTTGCGTAAGCATCAATCACGGCGCCAAATTGAGTCGGTTGTATATAAAAATCTTTCCAGTTGACCCAGCGTATACCCGCATAGAGCAGGTTATTGGCACTGATGCCGGTGTGTAAATCCAGATTCAGCGATTCAGGTGTGCGAACAGCAGTATTCTGGTCCGCCACAATCTGCAATTGGCCTTGTGGAGACTGTTCCTGTACCGCTAGCTGATGATGAATGGCCGAACGATAAGTTAGCGCCGCACTCATGGCATATTCAGGAATCTGGTAGCGTAACCCGGCCAGCCAGCCCCAAGCATCATCTTTAGGAAAATGGGCCTGATAGCCATGAAAAATATAATAGTTTTGTCCCAAAAGCTCTAGGTTTCCCTGAAAAGACTGATGACTGAGTCCTGCATAAAAAGTCCAGTGCGTATCCGGATGATACCCGATAAGTGCGCTAATATTTTCTGTTTTAAAGCGAATGTCGGCAGCTTCGACGTCTAATGGTTGACCATAAAAATCCGGGTTGTAGTTATAGTTGACCTTAACACCAAAGGGCTGATCATAAAGCAGGGCAAAGGAAAACTCTGGATTCAGCTGCAGTTTAAAACCACCGAGAACAAAACGCTGCTCGGGTGCCAGGTTGCCGGTGGAATAGTCATAAATTCCTAACTCGGCCAGTGCAGCCTGATTTTCGACTTGTCCTGCAACATCTGCCTCTAAATGCACCAGGGAGATTTCGGCATAATGATCGGGCTGGAAAAAAATATGCATGGATTGTCCGGACTGCTCCAGCGCTGCTGCAGAGACAGCTTGCACTGGTAAAAGCAGGCTCATCGACACCCAGAAAAAATAGACCTTCATTGGCCGTCCTTTAATTTTTGGTTAAATTATAAATTTATAAAGTATTGATATTAAAAAATTATCTAGCTATTAAAACTGAATTTGATGAAAAAATAAACAATTTTAAGTGATCTTTATCCCATTTTTTAGGGGTGCTGTAATGTAGTGCAAAATGAGCGTTAGCATAAAATTTAAGAAGTGTGGATTGGACTAGTCTGATTAGTGGATCAACTTGAGAGATATAAAAAAAAGAGGATGCTGATGCCATCCTCTCCATTTCCATTTTTTGTTGGGGTTAGTCTTCCGGATACGCGACTTTTTTCAGGGCTTTAATGTCGGCTTCAGGTGAGCACAGGGAAATAAACTCATAGCCATAACCACGTAGTAAATGTCCTTTACGCACCGCCAGCCAGGTGGTATTCAGGCCAAAAATATCGGTTTCAATTTGTTTTAAACGATAATCACGTTCCTGGTCATAGGCTACATTGTTGACTACACCCACGCCCATGCCTAATTCGACATAGGTTTTAATGACGTCGGCGTCCAGGGCAGACATCACGATATCAACATCAATACCGGCATCTTCAAAAGCTTTGTCAATTTTAGAACGGCCGGTAAAACCGCCGTGGTAGGTAATAATCGGATATTCCGCCAAATCTTGAATGCTGATCTCGGCTTTATGGGCTAGCGGATGGTTTTGCGGGGTAATAATACTGTGCTGCCAAGTATAGTAAGGCACACTGGCCAGATTGCTTTCTGTGGTTAAGGATTCTGTTGCAATACCAATATCGGCTTCGCCTTGTAGCAGCATCTCGGTAATTTCAACCGGACTGGCCTGTTGCAGAATCAGATGGACCTTGGGAAATTCTTTTTTAAACTGGTTCACAATCGGCGGGAGTACATAACGTGCCTGAGTGTGGGTGGTGGCAATGGTTAGGGTGCCTTCATCCACTTTATTGAAATCATCGGCCAGACGTTTAATATTATCGGCATCCACCAACATGCGCTCAACAATACCGAGTAGGGCCTGACCAGGTTCAGTCAAACCGAGCAGGCGTTTGCCTTTACGGATAAACAGTTGCACACCCAGTTCATCTTCCAGGTCTTTAATATGCTTGCTCACCCCGGACTGGGAGGTGTACAGCGCCGCAGAGGCTTCGGTTAAATTGAAGTTCTGGCGCACAGTTTCTCGAATAATTCTGAGCTGTTGGAAGTTCATGTCCTTTTTCCCTCAAAAAAGGATGGGGCTTGAAATGCCCCATCGGTGCGCGGTTAAGCGACTTGATTTTCAAATAAATGTAATTGACTTGCTGTCAGCCAGACGGTCTGGTTTGGACGGAACTGATGCAAGCGTGCTTCTTCTGGGGTGAGGGAAATTTCAATTAAGTTCCCTTGACGGTCGTTCAGTTCTGCCAGCACTTTACCGGCAATCCAGACTTCACGTAAGAAGGTGGCTTGAATGGCATTGTCCTGTGGCTGGGCATGAATGGTCAGCTCATCCGGGCGGGCAAAGGCAATGATCTCGCCCTGAGGCCCCTGTTGTGCGCTGGCCAGCTGAATACGGTCTTCACCCAGCTGAATCAGGCCATTGCTGTTCTGACCTTCAAAACGGTTGGCCTGACCCAGGAAGTCAAACACAAACGGCGTCGCCGGTTTTTCGTAGACTTCGCGTGGTGAACCAATCTGCTCGATGTTGCCTTTGTTCATCACCACGATTTGATCCGCCACTTCTAAGGCTTCTTCCTGATCATGGGTAACAAAAATAGAGGTGATGTGCAATTCATCATGCAAGGTACGTAACCAGCGGCGCAGTTCTTTACGCACTTTGGCATCCAGCGCACCAAACGGTTCATCCAACAGCAAAACACGTGGTTCAACGGCTAAGGCACGCGCCAGGGCAATACGCTGACGCTGACCGCCAGACAATTGTGCCGGATAACGGTCGGCCAGAAAGCCGAGTTGCACCAGATCAAGCAAACGGGTCACGCGTTTTTTTATTTCAGCTTCCGATGGACGGGTGGCACGCGGACGCACACGTAAACCAAAGGCAATGTTGTCAAAAACAGTCATGTGACGGAACAGCGCATAATGCTGGAAGACGAAACCGACCTGACGTTCACGCACGTGAACATCGGTGGCATCCTGACCTTCCAGAATCACCTGACCGCCATCGGCAGATTCCAAACCGGCAATAATCCGCAGCAGGGTGGTTTTACCACAGCCCGATGGACCTAACAGGGCCACCAGCTGGCCATCTGGAAAATCGAGGGAGATATTGTTCAGTGCATGGAATGCACCAAAGTGTTTTTCAATATTTTTAACTTGAATACTCATGAGGTCATTCCTTAAGAAACTGTTGAATCTTCATTACGTTTGTCCTGCTTTTCCTGATGGATTTCGACCCAGGTTTTCAGGATCAAGGTCACAATCGCCAGCAGGGCCAGCAGGGATGACACCGCAAACGCAGCACTGAAGGTATATTCGTTATAGAGAATCTCAACGTGTAAGGGCAAAGTATTGGTTTCACCGCGAATGTGTCCAGACACGACTGATACCGCACCAAACTCACCCATCGCCCGGGCATTACACAGAATGACACCGTAAATCAGGCCCCATTTAATATTCGGCAAGGTGACTTTCCAGAAGGTCTGCCAGCCAGATGCACCCAGTACAATGGCCGCTTCTTCTTCTTCGGTGCCTTGTGCTTCCATAAGTGGAATCAGTTCACGTGCCACAAACGGTACGGTAATAAAGATGGTGGCAATGACAATCGCTGGCACGGCATATAAAATCTTGATGTCGTTGTCCATTAACCAGTTGCCCATCCAGCCCTGAGTACCAAAAATCAGTACCAGCATCATCCCGGCAATGACCGGAGAGACCGAGAACGGCAAATCAATGATGGTGGTCAGAATCGATTTACCCGGGAAGTTAAACTTGGCCACCGACCAGGCTGCGGCCACACCAAACACCACGTTGAGTGGAACGGCAATGGCTGCAGTGAGTAAGGTCAGTTTGACCGCAGATAAGGTATCTGGATGTACCAGTGCCTGGGTATACACGCCCACACCTTGTTTAAAGGCTTCAACGAATACCAGAATTAATGGCAGAATCAGGCAGCTCAGGAAGAAAATCAGGGCAATGGCCAGTAAGGTGTAGCGTACCCAGGTCGGTTCACGGGTGGCATCACGCGATTGCAGCTTGTCGGCCAAAGCATTGCTATTGGTATTTAAACTCATCGGGCTGTTCTCCCTGTACGACGGCTGGCCCATGCTTGTAACAAGTTAATGAGGAACAGCATCACGAATGAAATCAGCAGCATCACCACCGCAATAGTGGTTGCACCGGCATAATCATATTCTTCTAAACGGGAGATAATCATCAGCGGGGCAATTTCAGTTTCAAAAGGCTGGTTCCCGGCAATGAAGATTACCGAACCATATTCACCCACGCCACGGGCAAAGGCCAGGGCAAAACCAGTAATTAATGCCGGCAGTAAAATCGGGAAAATCACTTTGGTAACAATCTGCAGACGGTTTGCGCCCAAGGCAGATGCAGCTTCTTCCAGCTCGGTTTCCAGATCGCTGAGTACCGGCTGTACGGTACGCACCACAAATGGAATACCAATGAAGATCAGGGCCAGGGTAATCCCGATAGGGGTATAGGCCACCTGAATGCCTAAAGGCTCCAGATACTGACCAATCCAGCCGGTAGGTGCATATAAAGAGGTCAGGGCAATACCGGCCACGGCGGTCGGTAAGGCAAAAGGTAAATCGACCAGCGCATCAATCAGGCGTTTGCCCGGAAAGCGGTAACGCACCAGACACCAGGCCAGCAATAAACCAAAAACGACGTTCACCAGCGCTGCGATCAGCGCAGCACTAAAACTTAACTGCAAAGATTTTAAGATACGTTCAGAACTTAAAATTTCCCATAAACCTTCCCAGCCAATGTCCAGCGATTTTAAAAATACGGCAGACAAAGGAATCAGAACGATTAATGATAAATACGCTAGGGTAAAGCCTAGAGAAAGACCAAATCCTGGCAGCACTCGGGACCGCTGCGACATGATTACTCCTCAAAGAGAGAATGCGGGCTGAAATCAGCCAGCGAAAAATAAATAAATTTCGGCACAAGCATAATTTGCGAGGGTTAAATTGCAAATTTAAATAAATACTTGCTGTCATCAGTAATACTGATATGCTGCATAGCCTTTTCTGAAATCAGGTAATTCCAGAGTTCAGGAAAAGGACCAAAACCAGAGGCGACATTAATATGCCCGACATGGCCCAAGCTTACCGGTTCTAATTGCCAGGACTGCGCCAGTTCCAGTGCATGTTCGGCATTTAACCAGGGATCATTTTCACTGATCAGCATGCTGGCGGGAACCTGCACTTGCAGCTGATGAAAATAGTCCTGATAGTCATGCTGGCTGTCACGGGCAAAACCGGCTTCACCAAAACGGCCCGGGTTGGCCGGTGCCACCAGTACCAGATTCTTGACCTTGCGTTGCAGCGCCGGGTATTGCGCCAGAGCGGCTACGGTAGTCAAACAGCCAAAGCTATGCGCCACAATTTGCAGCGGTGCATCAATCGCCGCCACGGTGCTTCGGAACTGTTCTACCCAGGTTTCGAGTACCGGAGCATTCCAGTCCTGCTGCTCGACGCGGGAGCAGGACATGAGCTGTCGTTGTAACCAGGATTGCCAGTGGCTATATTCACTGCCACCTACGCCCGGAACAATTACGGTATGAATCATGTCGATGCTCCTTTGCTTACCTTACAGTTGCTGATGCTACAGCTGAATTATTTAGCGCTATTGGCTTTTACGATCTGGTCGAAAATACCGCCATTTTCAAAATGTGCAGACTGGACTTTGGCCCAGCCCCCAAATTCCTGATCTACCGTGACCAGCTTTAACGGCTTAAACACCTGGCTGTATTTCTTTAATGCTGCTTCGCTACGAGGACGATAATAATGTTTGCCGGCTAAATCCTGTCCAAGGGGGGAATACAGGAAGTTTAAATAGCCTTGGGCCAAATATTTGTTGCCATGTTTTTCCGCATTTTTCTCAACAATGGCCACCGGCGGTTCTGCCAGTACCGACAGGCTAGGGGTAATAATTTCAAATTTACCCGGCTGCTCACGAATGGCTAAGTGCGCTTCATTTTCCCAGGCCAGCAGTACATCACCAATGCCACGCTCGGCAAAGGTGGTGGTTGAACCGCGGGCGCCTGAATCCAGAACTTTGGTGTTTTTATAAATTTTACGGACAAATTCCTGTGCAGTTTGATCATTGCCACCCGGCTGATGTTTAGCCCAAGCCCAGGCGGCCAGATAGTTCCAGCGTGCACCGCCTGAGGTTTTCGGGTTCGGGGTAATAATACCTACGCCCGGCTTGACCAGATCGCCCCAGTCCTGAATCCCTTTCGGATTACCTTTACGCACTAAAAATACAATGGTCGAGGTATAAGGTGTCGAGTTATGTGGTAATTTCTTTTGCCAGTCTGCCGGAAACAGTTTGGCTTTTTCCGCAATTACATCAATATCGGCGGCCAAAGCCAGCGTCACCACATCGGCACTCAGGCCATCAATTACGGCACGGGCCTGTTTGCCTGAACCACCATGCGACTGTTTAAAGTTAATTTTTTGTCCGGTCCGGCTTTCCCAGTATTTGCCGAACTGTTTATTCACATCATCATATAATTCACGGGTCGGGTCATACGACACGTTCAGAAAATCTTTTGCAGCAACACCAAAGGAGGATGCCGAAATTAATGCGGCCAGTACCCCAATTTTTAATTTTGTAAAACTCATGACTAACCTCAAATTTTTCGCTGTTTTGTAACATGAGGCAAGAATAGCGCTAGTCTTATTCCTAAAAAAATAATAAAAAATGAATTTTATATGAATAAAAAAGAAATATAAATAGATCTTCCATTCTTACACTAAAGCCAGCTCAAATGGATACTTGTTGTATGCAATGTTTTAAGAATGCTGAGGAAATATCGGCCGTTTCAGTGCTGGACCGTGCCTTTCATTATGGCGATGGCTGCTTTAGCACCGCGCGCATCCGCAATGGCCATATTGAACTGGAGGCCTTACATCTGCTGCGGCTACAACGCGGCTGTGAGCGTTTGTATTTACATGCCAATCTGGCGTTTATCCAGCAGTCGATTCAACAGCTGCAGCAGCGCTATCCGCAGGTTAACGGCACCTTAAAAATCATCATTAGTCGGGGGGATGGACAGCGCGGTTATAGCCTGCCCGCACAAGAGGCTGATGTCTGGGTCTTCTTTTATCCCAAAGCAGTGGATGATTTTCACTATGAAAAAATCGCCAGTGGTGTGTTGAAACAAGCGATGGGGCTGAGTATGCCACATCTGGTCGGCATCAAAAGCCTGAACCGTTTAGAACAAGTGATACTGAAAAAAGAAGCCGATGCGCAGGGTTGGCCGGAAGCCTTGGTGACTGATGTGCAAGGCTCGGTTGTTGAAGGGGTGAGCAGTAATTGTTTCATTCTTATAAACAATGAATGGATTACGCCGGAACTTCGTTATAATGGCGTCCACGGCGTGATGCGGGCTGAAATTCTGGCCCGTATGCAGCAGCACGGCATTTCCTGTCGCCAGCGTTATGTCAATATGGAAGAAATTGCGCAGTTCCAGAGTCTGTTTTTCTGTAATGCGCTCAGTCCGATGAAAATCGTGATCCAGCTCGATGCACGCCTTTTAGATGTTCAAGCCTGTATTGAACTGTTTAATCGTCTTCAATTGAATCAGATGCATTAATATGTCTTCATCCCGCTCTAAAACGAAAAAGAAAAACAAGCCTCGTTCCCCATTGCCGATGAAAGGCATTTTAACCCTGTTACTGGGCGTACTCCTCATTGTCGTAGTCATCCTCTGGTCCAGCCTGTTTAAAGACTATCCGGTAAAAGGCCAGAAAGAATTACTGGCCATTGGCGATGGCGATACCTATTCCGGTTTTATTGATCGTCTGGAAAAAAATGATCAGGTCAGTTTTCCGATTATTCTGAAGCTGTATCAGAAAATCATGATTCATGATTCGATGAAAGCCGGGGTTTATGAAATCCAGCAGGGTATGAGCATCCGTGAAGTCATGGAAATGATCTCCAATGCAGAAAATGCGCAGATGAATCGGATTCTGGTCATTGAAGGCACCACCTTTAAACAATTGGTGCAGCATCTGCAAAAGGATGAGCTGGTGACTAAAGAAGTCAGCCATCTGCCGACCGATCAATTATTAAAAGCACTGAATATTCCGTTTGAGCATCCGGAAGGCCTGTTTGCGCCAGATACCTATTTCTTTGCCAAGGGCGAATCGGATCGTAAAATTCTGACCGATTTATATCAGCGTCAGATGAAAGCACTGGATGAAGCCTGGGCCAACCGTGCACCAGATTTACCGTACAAGAATAAATATGAAGCGCTGGTGATGGCGTCGATTATTGAAAAAGAAACCCATGTCGATAGCGAACTGCGTCAGGTCTCTGGCGTATTTGTGCGCCGTTTAAAGATTGGTATGCGTTTACAAACTGACCCGACCGTCATTTACGGGATGGGCGACAAATATCAGGGCAATATTACCCGTAAGGATTTACGTACCCCAACGCCGTACAATACCTATACCATCTATGGTTTACCGCCAACACCAATTGCACTGCCAAGCAAACGCGCGATTGAAGCAGCAATGCATCCGGATGATTCCGACAATCTCTATTTTGTCGCCACCGGTGATGGCGGACATAAATTCAGTACCAATCTGCAAGATCATAACCGCGCAGTTCAGGAATATCTGGCGGTCATTCGTGCGAAGAACAAGGAGTGAGCATGTTTATTAGCTTTGAAGGCACCGAAGGGGTAGGTAAAACCACGCTCATCCGTCGTATTTATGAACATTTGCAGGCCCAAGGCAGCGAAGTAGTGCTGACCCGTGAGCCGGGTGGTACCCCGATGGCCGAGCAGATTCGCAGCCTGCTGCTTTCGGTGAATCATGACGAGCAGATGTGTAATGACACTGAATTACTGCTGATGTACGCAGCGCGCGCCCAGCATCTGGCGCAGGTGATTCTGCCTGCACTGGCAGCTGGCAAAACGGTACTCTGTGACCGCTTTACTGATGCCAGCTTTGCCTATCAGTGTGCTGGGCGTGGCCTAAGCCGGGAAAAGTTGCAATTGCTGAACCAGAATTTTGTTTCGCACATGCCGGCTCTGACTTTCTGGCTGGATGCACCGATTGAACTGGGCATGTCCCGTGCGCGTGAACGCGGTGCGCTGGACCGTTTTGAACAGGAAAAAGTCACCTTTTTTGAAAAGGTGCGTGCTGGTTATCAGGAGTTGTGGCAGGCAGAACCAGAACGGATTAAACGTTTAGATGCCACCCAAAGTCCGGATCTGGTCTTTGCCGAGGCGCTCAAATATTTACAGACAGTCGCTGCTTAAATTTGGGTCAAGACTAAAAATCTTCTATAGTAGCGTGATGATAGAGGATTTTTTGATCACAATGAAAAGTAACCGTGCTGAAATTATTGAATTTTTACAACAAGAATTTCCCCAGAGTCTGGAAAAATGTGAGATTGATGCGGTCACGCCAATGGGTGCCTGCTTGACCTATCGGGTTGGGGAAAGTGAATTACGTCCGGGTGGCACGATCTCTGGTCCGACCATGATGACGGCTGCAGATCTGGCTTTATATGTAGCCATTCTGGGCCAGATTGGGATTGTCGGGTTGGCGGTCACCACCAACCTGAATATCAATTTTTTACGCAAACCCGCTGGTGGAAAAAACCTGCGGGCGGAATGCCGGCTCATGAAACTGGGTAAAAGTCTGGCCGTGGGTGAAGTCTGGATTTATTCAGTCGGGCAGGAGGAACCGGTGGCGCATGTGACCGGAACCTATTCAATTCCACCCCAAGTGGCTTGATTCTCAGGTCACTTGTTCTTTTGATCTGGCTCGCTTGATTTTATCCTTTTCTTACTCGTCTTAATTTTGCTTGCTTCAGTTTCTTCGCCAATCTGATGCTTCCAGCTTTTTATTTTTTGAAGCCTATTTAATTCGCCGAAAAGCACCCTCCGAATTATTTAAAACTTATCCTTATATTTCAGCAAAATCGCTTTATTGATTTACATGATGTTACTTATTAATTACTCAATGTTACATATCTTAAATCTTACTCCAATCAAGTGGTTAATTTTTAACCTTAAATATTTCATTCTTTGTCTAAGGTGTTGTTCCCTCAAAAATTGCTCTAGGCTCTAGGCCTGTTGAAAAATGATCAAATGAGGGGGGAAATGCTTAAATTTAAAAATAAAATGATCCAGGGCGCAATTTTCGATATGGATGGCACAATGTTTGATACTGAGCGTTTACGGTTTCAAACCTTGAAACAGGCATCTCGGGAATTGATTGGAGTCGAGTTCAGCGATGACTATTTAATGGGTTGTCTGGGCTTGAGTGCGCGGAGTGCCAAACAGCTGGCACAGGCTGAATATGGTGAAGATATTCCCTATACCGAAATTCGCCAGCGTGCCGATGAGCTGGAGCTGGAAAGTGTGCGTCAGTTTGGCGTGCCGATTAAAACCGGTTTGCTACAGGTGCTGGAGCGCTTGCGTAAATCCGGGCTGCGCATGGCAGTGGCGACGTCCAGTCGCCGTGCCATTGCCGAAGAATATTTAATTAATGCCAATGTCTATAAATTTTTTGATGTACTGGTGTGCGGAGATGAAGTCCAACGTGGCAAACCGCATCCGGAAATTTTCCTGACCGCTGCGCAAAAGCTGAATCTCTCCGCCAGTGACTGTTTCATGTTTGAAGATTCAGACAATGGTGTGACCTCGGCCTATGCAGCGCAGGGCATTACCGTGCTGCTGCGGGACATTAAAGCACCAAATGAACAGATGCTGTCTAAGGCGCATTACTACTATGAAAGCATGGAAGATTATCTGGAAGATTTAAACCTGTATATTCCGGCCTTGGGCATGCCCAGCCTGCAGGAAGCCTTTCCACAAACCTTGAACCAGCTAACTGTCGGAATCCATGGTTTTGGTGCGATTGGTGGCGGTTATCTGGCGCAGGTATTATCGCATTGGGATGGTTATACCCGTCCGAAACGGATTTACGCTTCTACCCGTAACCAGCTGTATCGCTCTGCGGTGAATGCTTTTGGCACCTATTGCATTCGTTATGGGCAAATGTCCTATGATGAACGTATTGAAAACATGAGCATTATTGATGCAGATAACCTGCAGCACATGCAGGAGATGTATATCGAATCCAGCTTGATTGCCTTATGTCTGCCAGAAAAAGCGCTGAGCAGCGAAGCTGAGGTGATTGCGCAAGGCCTGTATGCACGTTATCTGGCCCATCAGGACCAGCCGGCTGCGCCTTTAACCGTGCTGATTATTTTAAATAAAGTTGGTGCCAAGCAGTTATTGCTGGAGCATATCCGTAAAGCCCTGGTGGCCTTAAGTGATGTGCAGACCGCACAAGCCATTTTAGCGCAGCATTATTTCTGCGATACCGTGGTCAACCGTATGGTATCCAAACTGACTGATCAGAACCTGTACCGCCAGCTACGGATTAAATACAACATCTTCAAGCAGTCGCAGACAGAAGATGAAGCCGAGCCGGTTGAAATTGAGGATAACACCCGTTTGCAGCCGGAGCAGGAACGTCAGGCCAGCCTGTATGTGGAAGATTTGCGCCGTAATTTCCAGCCGAGTCATATTCTACAAACGATGGATCTCATTCTGTTTAATGCAGAAATTGACATGCCAATTTATGTAGAAAATGCCAGCCCGTTACTACAAAAAATGCGGCAGATGATTCTTGTCGAAGACATCAGTGAAATCCAGCTGATTAAAAACCGGCTCTGGAACGGGGTGCATGCCATGCTTGCCTGGTATGCCAGCCTGCGTGGTCATCAAACCATTGGTGTGGCTCTGGCCGACCCGCAGATTGAACAGTTCATGCAGCAGTTGTTACAGCAGGTTCAGCAGGGACTGGCGGTGGTGTTACCACACCGACAGAAAGATCTACATGCACTGGCACAAAGTTTTGCAAACTCCTGTGTCCATGCCTATAAAGACCCATGTGCACGGGTGGCGCGTGATCCGCTACGCAAGCTCAGTGCGTCCGAACGGGTGTTAGGTTCAATTGCCAGCAATGCTCAGGCCGGGTTGCCGTATCAGTTTTTGGCACAAGGTGCTTTATTGGGCTATGTCTATGCCGTGCAAACCCATCAGCTGACTGAAACGCAGGCTTTGGCACATTTACAGACACAATTGCAGCAGCCACATTTCTCGGCACAAGTGGCACTGACTTTACGTAATTATGTGCAGACCTATCTGCCGCAATTGCTGTCCGGAGTGCTAGAACCTGAGCAGTTGCCATTATTAAAGCCAACCTCGAGTGCAGCGCAATATGCTTCAACTTGAGGAACCATCCGGCTGAAACCATTTTTGGCTGATCCCAATAAAAAACCGAATCACATCCTGCGATTCGGTTTTTTATCTTTCAGAACTGAAGATGTAAAAGCATTTTAAGCCGGCACATCCTCATTCACCAATGGCGTTTCTACCTGGAAGTTTGGCGGCGTGAGGACAGTTTTACGCAGCTCATCTGCCAGTTCTGGATAATCCAGGGTGTAATGCAGGCCACGCGATTCTTTACGCTGCATGGCACAGCGCACAATCATTTCTGAAACCAGCACCAGATTACGCAGTTCAATCAGGTTTTTACTGACTTTGTAGTCCTGATAATACTCGGTAATTTCACGTTTCAGCATTTCAATACGGTGCAGGGCACGTTGCAAACGCTTGGTGGTGCGGACAATTCCGACGTAGTTCCACATGGTGGCGCGCAGTTCATCCCAGTTTTGTAGAATCACCACATCTTCATCCGGATGGGTCACTTGAGAATCATCCCAGGCCGGCACATTTGGTGATTGATAATCGGGCTTGAATTCAGCCTGAATGTGTTCAGCGGCACTCATGCCATATACAAAACATTCTAAAAGTGAGTTACTGGCCATACGGTTAGCACCATGCAGGCCGGTATAAGACGTTTCACCAATGGCATACAGGCCGGCAATATCGGTCTGGCTGTGTTCATCAACCACTACACCGCCACAGGTATAATGCGCTGCCGGGACCACCGGAATCATGTCTTTGGTGATGTCGATGCCCAGTTCCAGTAAACGCGCATACAGGGTCGGGAAGTGTTCTTTAACAAATTCGGCCGGTTTATGGGTGATGTCTAGCCAGACATGACGAATCCCCAGACGCTTGATTTCAAAGTCAATCGCACGTGCCACAATATCACGTGGCGCCAGTTCGGCACGCTCATCGAAACGTAGCATAAAGCGTTCCCCATCTGGCAGGCGTAAATAGGCGCCTTCACCGCGCATGGCTTCGGTAATCAAGAAGGAACGGGCTTGCGGATGGTATAAACAGGTCGGATGGAACTGGTTAAATTCCATATTGGCGACGCGGCAACCGGCGCGGTAGGCCATGGCAATCCCGTCACCGGTGGCAATATCCGGGTTAGAGGTGTACAGATAGGCTTTCATGGCACCGCCGCAGGCCAGTGCGGTAAAGGGTGCCAGGAAGGTATCAATCTGATCGGTGTTTTCATCCAGGGCATACAGGCCCAATGCACGATTGTTACCGGTTTGACCGAGTTTCTGTGTGGTAATCAGGTCAATGGCAACAAAGTTTTCAAAAATCTGGATATTCTGTTTTTCTCTGGCCCGCTGGACCAGTGTCGTTGAAATGGCACGTCCCGTGGCATCTGCTGCGTGAATGATCCGGCGCTGGGAGTGGCCGCCTTCACGGGTTAAATGCAGTTGTTCCTGTTCATCGAGGGTAAATTGAACGCCATGTTCAAGCAGGAAATCGACCGAAGGTTTACCGCCCTCTACAGTTTGTTGCACGGCATTCAGTTCACATAAATGCGCGCCTGCAATCATTGTGTCATCTATATGCTGTTGAATAGAGTCGGTTTCATCCAGTACGGCTGCGACCCCACCTTGGGCATAAAAGGTGCTGGCATCAGTCAGGGCCGACTTGGCCAGCACGGCAATTTTAAAATGAGCTGGTAACGACAGTGCCAGACTTAAACCTGCGCCGCCACTACCCACAATGATCACATCAAAATGATGAGTTGCATGTAAATTAGACATGTCCATCAGCTAATTTGAAAAAAGTCTGGTAATGACAACGCTTTTTAAAACAAAAGGCAAGGGTCAAGATGCTTATTAATGATGAGAAAAAGCAATAAAACTCCATTTTATAAAAAATGGCATAAGCACTTGTATCCTGTTGAGGAATTGAACATATTATTACGAAATCTTAAAAAGCGTTATGTTAAAAACAGAACATCACATTTTTATAAACAAATTGAGTGAATGCTATATATGAATAATCGCTACTTACAGAAGGGTCTCTATGCAGCTGTGTTCACTATGGCATCTGTTCAAGCACAGGCCTCTGCTTCAGTAGATTTTTCCAACCTGGTTGAACAGGTCAGCCCCGGTGTTGTCAGTGTCAATGTGGTCAAACGTTTAAGCCAGGAAGAGCTGTTACAACAACAGGTTCCGGAACTGTTACGCCGTTTCTTTGGCGATGGGGTGGTGATTCCGCAGCGTCAGGCGCCACAGGAAAAAACCGGTTATGGCAGTGCCTTCTTTATTAGCAAAGATGGCTACCTGCTCACTAACCACCATGTGATTGAAAATGCCTCCAAAGTCACCATTGTCCTGAATGATCGCCGTGAAATTGATGCCACTGTAGTCGGCAGTGATGAGCGGACCGATGTGGCCTTGCTGAAAGTATCTGGCAGCAATTTCCCTGAACTGCGTACCGGTAATGTTGATCGCCTGAAAGTCGGTGAGCCGGTGCTGGCGATTGGTTCACCATTCGGTTTTGACTATTCCGCCTCTGCCGGTATTGTCAGCGCCAAAATGCGTAACATGATGGGGGAAACCTCGGTACCGTTTATTCAGACTGACGTTGCCTTAAACCCGGGTAACTCGGGTGGACCGCTATTTAACCAGCGCGGTGAAGTGGTTGGGGTCAACTCGCGCATCTTTAGTGGAACGGGCGGCTATATGGGCCTGTCTTTCTCGATTCCGATTGATGTCGCCATGGAAGTGGCAGACCAGTTAAAACAGCATGGTAAAGTCACCCGTTCCTATTTAGGTGTGAGCCTGCAGGATATTGACCGGACGCTGGCAGAATCGTATCGACTGGATAAACCGGAAGGGTCCTTAATTACCCAGGTGGCACCGGATTCTCCAGCCTCCAAAGCCGGCTTGCGTGCGGGTGATGTGATCTTAAAATACAACGGTACCCCAATTTCGCGCACCAGCGAATTACTCAATTATCTGAACCGTACTGCACCTAAACAGACCATCCAGCTGGAAGTTTTACGCGATGACCGTCGCCGGAATATCTCGGCTACTTTAAGTACTGCACCGGATGACACCCCGGCCAAGAGCAATGTTACGCCAAGCCAGAATAAAGGCCCGGTACTTGGGGTCGCAATCCGGAACCTGTCAGCAGCAGAAATGCGTCAGCTGGAAATTAAAGGCGGCGTGCTGATTCAGGAAGTCCGTCCGGGCAGTATTGCAGCGCAGTCGCGAATTTTACCGGGTGATGTCATCGTACAGCTGAACAATAGCCCAGTCACCGACAGCAACAGCTTTGTTCAGGCGGTTTCGCAGCTGAAAAAGGGCAGCGTGGCGCGTGTGACCTTAATCCGTCAGGGACAACGTGCTATTGTCGGCATGCGAATTTCCTGATCTGAGCCAGTTAAAAACCACAGCCTGCTGTGGTTTTTTTATTTTTCAATTTATCCAGGGCCAATTTTCAGTAGACTAGGGGCCTCAATAGCCGATACCACAGTACAGTAACAGAGCATGAGCAGTACATTTTTTGATTTAAAACTTCAGGTTCAACCCGAGCATATTGACAGTCTGGGCCATGTCAACAACGTGGTTTATGTGCAGTGGATGCAGGATGTGGCCAGCGCCCATATTGAAACCTTAGGCCTGGGCATGGCGCAGTTTCTGGAAATGAAACATGCCATGGTGGCGGTGGAGCATCATGTGCAGTATCGCAAGGCAGCATTTGCCGGTGAAGAGCTGATTTTAAGAACCTGGCTCAGTGAAATTAATGCGCTGTACCTGTTTCGCCAGTATGTGTTTTATCGTCCGCAGGACCAGAGCGTGCTGTTTGTCGCGCAGACCAAATGGGCTTGTGTGGAAATTGACAGCGGCCGTCCAAAACGCATGTCGCCAAGTTTTTCCCAGGCGTATCAGCCTATTCCAGCCGATCTGAATCCGATGGATTTTAACCAGTATCCGCCACAGCCGGCATAAGCATCGTCACTGGCCGGTTTGTATCGGATGATCTAAAACCGGCCGGGCCGAAAAGCTTTGCATTATTTTGGATACTTTAAAAAATCCATCTGCTATAATCCTTCGCAATTTCTATTCGGCTTTTGCTGTGCACTGAATCTGGTTTGCATAGCGCGTTATTTTTTAAGGTAGCCCATGGCGCAAGCTAAAAAATCTGTTGATATTAAAAACATTCGTAACTTCTCGATCATTGCACATATCGATCATGGCAAGTCGACCCTTGCGGATCGTTTCATTCAGACCTGTGGCGGTTTGCAGGATCGCGAAATGCAGGCGCAAGTACTGGACTCAATGGAACTTGAGCGTGAACGTGGGATTACCATTAAAGCGACTTCGGTGACCTTGTACTATACCCATCCGAATGGTCAGGAATACCAGTTAAATTTCATTGACACCCCGGGACACGTTGACTTTTCTTATGAAGTTTCACGTTCACTGGCAGCGTGTGAAGGCGCACTACTGGTGGTTGATGCTGCCCAGGGCGTAGAAGCACAATCGGTTGCCAACTGCTATACCGCGATTGAGCAAGGGCTGGAAGTACTGCCAATTCTGAACAAGATTGACCTGCCGCAAGCAGAGCCTGAACGTGTGATTCAGGAAATTGAAGATATTATTGGTATTGAAGCAACCGATGCGCCGACCTGTTCAGCCAAAACCGGTCTGGGGATTGCGGGTGTGTTAGAGCGTCTGGTCGATGTCATTCCAGCACCAACCGGTGACCGTGATGCGCCATTACAAGCTTTAATTGTCGACTCATGGTTTGATAACTATCTGGGCGTTGTGTCTCTGGTGCGTGTGAAGCAGGGACGTGTGCGTAAAGGCGACAAGATGTTGATGAAATCAACCGGTCAAACGCACATCATTACCTCGGTGGGTATTTTCAATCCGAAACATACTGAAACCGATATTCTGGAAGCGGGCGAAGTCGGCTTCGTGATTGCCGGCATTAAAGACATTTTTGGTGCACCAGTTGGTGATACCATTACTTTGGCAACCACGCCAGAAGTGGAAGTGTTACCGGGCTTCAAAAAAGTAAAACCGCAGGTCTATGCTGGTCTGTTCCCGATTGATGCCAGCGATTTTGAACCGTTCCGTGAAGCACTGCAAAAGCTGCAAATCAATGACTCAGCGCTATTCTTCGAACCGGAAAGTTCAGATGCGCTCGGTTTTGGTTTCCGCTGTGGCTTCCTTGGTATGCTGCACATGGAAATCGTTCAGGAACGTTTAGAACGTGAATACGATCTGGACCTGATTTCTTCTGCGCCTACGGTTATTTATGAAGCCGTAATGAAAAATGGCCAGACCGTGTACATCGACAGTCCATCGAAAATGCCAGACGGTTCCACCGTTGAAGACTTACGTGAACCGATTGCCGAATGTCACATTCTGGTGCCGCAAGAATACTTGGGTAACGTCATGACCTTGTGTATCGAGCGTCGTGGTGTGCAAAAAGACATGAAATTCATGAGTAATCAGGTATCCATTACCTTTGAAATTCCAATGGCCGAAGTGGTGATGGATTTCTTTGATAAATTGAAATCCTGCTCACGTGGTTTTGCATCACTAGATTACAACTTCGTGCGTTTTGAAAGTTCATCGCTGGTGAAAGTCGATGTCTTGATTAACGGTGAAAAAGTCGATGCGCTGGCAATGATCTGTCACCGTCAGGATGCCCGTCATCGTGGTATTGCACTGGTTGAAAAAATGAAAGACCTGATTCCACGTCAGATGTTTGATGTCGCAATTCAGGCGGCCATTGGTGCGCAAATCATTGCCCGTTCAACGGTAAAAGCCATGCGTAAGAACGTATTGGCCAAATGTTATGGCGGTGACGTGTCGCGTAAGAAGAAACTGCTGGCCAAGCAGAAAGAAGGTAAGAAACGTATGAAGCAAGTGGGTAGCGTTGAAATCCCACAAGAAGCGTTCTTAGCTGTATTAAAAGTCGAACGCTAATAAGATTAGAAGGATAAACGCCCATGGATTTTGATTTTAATTTGATCCTCGTTCCTGCCACGCTGTTTTTTATTGCTGTGTGGTTGCTGGATAAATTTGTCTTCAAGCAAAGACAGACCAAAGGGCGGGGCAATGAAAATTTCATTATCACATGGGCGTATGACTTCTGGCCGGTACTGGCCGTTGTGCTGGTGCTGCGTTCGTTTTTATATGAGCCGTTTAATATCCCGTCAGATTCAATGGTGCCAACCCTGGAGACCGGGGATTTTATTCTGGTAAATAAATTTGACTATGGCGTGCGTTTGCCAATCGTCAACAGCAAAATTATTGATACCGGTTCGCCAGAACGCGGTGATGTGGCGGTGTTCCGTTATCCGCCACAACCAAGCATTAGCTACATTAAGCGGATTGTGGGTTTGCCGGGTGATCATATTGTTTATGATCATGGCCAATTTACCATTAACGGCGAAAAGGTGCAGAAAGTTGCACTGGAATTTAGCCGTGAAAAAGACAGCCTCGATACACCCAACTCGATTTACCATCAGGAAACTTTAGGCAAGCATACTTTTACCATGCGTGAACTGGAAGGCGTAAACGTGGCGCGTCAGGCACCCTTTATTAATTATATCGAAAATGGTAAATATGCTTCTACAAATGGTTTATATTGGGAAGTCAAAGTTCCAGAAGGTCATTACTTCGCGTTAGGGGATAACCGCGATCAGAGTGCTGACAGCCGTTTCTGGGGTTTTGTACCTGAAGAAAACCTGACCGGCCGTGCCGTCTATATCTGGATGCACAAAGAGCCTGGTTTTAAATTGCCGTCTTTTAGCCGAAACGGCAGCATAGATTAAAATCATCCATTAGGAAAATAACAAAATGCGTCATCAACAAGGGGCATCGTATATTGCAATTCTGGTTGCAATTATTGGTTTTGCTTTTATGGCAAAAATTGCAGTTGCGGTTTGGGGACCGTATTTCGATGATCGAATGCTGGATAACCAGATTAAAGAGCAGTTGATTCATGGACCCAAAAACCTGAGTCCGCAAAGATTCATTGGGGAAATGGATAAGCGTTTAAGTATGAACAACATTCGTGATATTAAATTTGCGGATGTTGCCCAGGTCACCAATGTAGATGGTCTACAGGTGAAGAAAGACTATGAGATAAGAAAACCGTTCTTATTGAATATTGATATTGTCATGAAATTCGAGAAAAGTTTTGATCAAAGCTCAGTCCAAGCTCAATGAAACGCGTTTGGCCAGCCGCATCGGATACCAGTTTAAACAGCCGGATCTGCTCAAGCTGGCGCTGACACATCGTTCGGTCAGTCACAAACACAACTATGAACGCCTAGAATTTCTAGGCGATTCACTTTTAGGGATGATTATTGCCAATTATCTCTACACCGCCTATCCGCAGGAAAATGAAGGGCGGCTGACCCGTATGCGCGCAACACTGGTGCGTCAGGAAGCACTGGGTAAAATCGCCAATGATTTAAAACTCAGTCAAAATTTAATTCTCAGTACCGGTGAATTGAAATCAGGCGGTCATCATCGTGAGTCTATACTTGCAGATGCAGTCGAGGCGATTATTGGTGCGATTTATATCGACTGTGGGGATTTAAACCTGCTACAGACGATTGTGTTAAAATGGTACGTGCCTTATCTGGATCATATTGAGCCAACCGATCAGCTCAAAGATCCGAAATCACGCCTACAAGAGTATTTACAAGCACGTAAAAAACCTCTCCCAGTTTACGAGGTTGTAGATATTCAGGGTGATGCCCCGAACCAGCATTTCAAGGTGGAATGCCGGGTCGATGCTTTACCGGTAATGAAAGGTGAAGGTTCTAGCCGCCGCTTTGCCGAGCAGGCAGTTGCCGCGGAAATTTTAAAACTCTTGGAGCAAACGTCTCAATGACAATCCATTCCGATCACAACGATGCTGATCACGAGTCGCAAAGCGACAGCCACGATTTAATCAATCAATTCTTCAGTTCACAAGGTCAGGAAATTCCATCGGATTACCGTAGCGGATTTGTGGCCATTGTGGGCCGGCCAAACGTGGGTAAATCTACCTTGATGAACCACCTGTTGGGTCAAAAACTGTCTATTACCTCGCGTAAGCCGCAAACCACCCGCCATAAAATTGTCGGGATTGATTCGCGTGAAAAATCTCAGGCGGTCTATGTCGATACCCCGGGGATGCACAAAAAAGAAGTGCGTGCCATCAACAAAATGATGAACCGTGCCGCGCACTCGGCGCTGCGTGATGTGAACCTGGTATTATTCGTCGTCGATGCACAAAAATGGACCCAGAACGATGAACTCGTACTGGAGAAATTGAAAAATGCAGACATGCCAGTCATTCTGGTGATCAATAAACTGGATACCTTCGAGAATAAAAATCAGGCGCTGCCGCTGATTCAGGAGCGCGCCAAGCTGATGAACTTCGCAGAAATTGTACCGGTATCTGCGCTGCGTGGTGCCAATCTGGAACATCTGCGTGACACCATTGAGCAATATCTGCCATTCCAGCCACCGCTATATTCATTTGATCAGGTTACCGACCGTTCCGAGCGCTTCCTGGCCTCTGAAATTATTCGTGAAAAAATCATGCGTCAGCTCGGTGAAGAACTGCCATACGATTTAACCGTACAGATTGAATCATTTAAAACCGAAGAGCCGGCTTTAAATGAAAAAACCGGTCGTATGAAACCGGCTTGTACCTATATTGATGCCACCATCTTTGTAGACCGTCCGGGGCAAAAAGCCATTGTGATTGGTGAAAAAGGTGCTAAGCTGAAAAAAATCGGGATGGATGCCCGTGTCGATATGGAAAAAATGTTCGAACAGAAAATCATGCTCACGCTTTGGGTGAAAGTCAAAGGTGGCTGGTCAGATGATGAACGTGCATTAAAAAGCTTGGGATATAGCGATATCTAAGCCATGAAACGAGGAACTGTAATGACCAAAATTGCTGTGATTTTAGCCTGCATGTTCATGCTGCAAGGCTGTATTCATAAGGTGGTTACAGTTCCGGTTAAAGTGGCCTATAAAACCACCAAAGGCGTGGTCAAAGGCACGGCCGCTGTGGTCGGTGCAGTCATTCCCGATGGGGATGAAGAAGATGAAAGCAAAAAGAAAGATGATTAGGCTGATATCCTGCCCGCATGCGTAATGAAGTCTTGCATGGCTACCTGATCCATCATCGTAAATACCGCGAGCGTAGTCATATTGTGCATCTGTTTACCCAGGAATATGGGCGGATTGATGGTATTTTAAGACAAACCCCGCCACCACAATATCAACCGATTAGCCTGCAGGCCTCGGGTAAATCTGAACTGAAAAATTTTACCAAACTGGAAATTATCAACCAGCCCGTATTTTTCTTTGGCGATGCCTTTTTCTCCGGTTTTTATCTGAATGAAATTTTGCTGCGTCTGTGTCCGCTCGAAGTCGAGATGCCCGAGACTTTTCTGCAATATGCCACGACTTTGCAGCAATTGCAGCAGCTGTCGAGCCATCCGCAGCCGAACAGCTTTTTAAGACAGATTCTGCGCCAGTTTGAGCATGTGTTGCTGCAAGAACTGGGTTATGCCATCGACTTTGAAGTGGATGCCAACCAGCAGCCGATTGGTGCAACGCAGCAGTACCAGTTTTTATTAAATGAAGGCTTTATGCCAACGGTGCAGGCTTCCCGTTCTGGTTTAAGTGGCGCGCAGATTTTGAGTATGCGTGACCATGAAAAGGGTAGGGATTTTAATCCAAAACAGTTACAATTACTGTCTAAATTATATCGGCAGATGATCAGCTCCCTGCTGGGAGATCGGCCGTTAAAAAGTCGTCAATTGTGGATACAGAACTCCCAAACACAATCGTAATTAGGAAAAGAGTATGGCTGCATTACTTGGTGTAAATATTGACCATGTTGCAACATTGCGACAAGCACGTGGCACCACTTACCCAGATCCGGTCAATGCCGCACTGATTTGTGAACAGGCTGGTGCAGAGGGTATTACCTTGCATCTGCGTGAAGATCGTCGTCATATTCAGGATGATGATGTGCGTCGTATGCGTCCATTGCTGAAAACCCGCATGAATCTGGAAATGGCGGTGACTGATGAAATGGTCGAGTTCGCCAAAGAAATCAAACCGCATCATGTTTGCTTTGTCCCGGAAAAACGCCAGGAAGTCACCACTGAAGGTGGACTGGATGTGGTCGGTAATTTTGCGGCGGTAAAAGCGGCAACGCAGGCTCTCTCTGTTCTGGGTTGTGATGTATCCCTGTTTATTGATGCTGACTTTGCCCAGATTGATGCCGCAGTTGCTTGTGGTGCACCAACCATTGAAATTCATACCGGTGCCTACGCCGATGCTGAAACCGCAGAGGCGCAGCAGGCTGAGCTGGAACGTATTGTGAAAGGTGCCGAATATGCCGCGGCCAAAGGTCTGGTGGTGAATGCCGGCCATGGCCTGAATTTAGATAACGTGACGCCGATTGCCGCAATTCCGCAAATTCACGAACTGAATATTGGTCACTCGCTCATTGCCGATGCGGTGTTTGTGGGTCTGGCCCAAGCTGTACAGCAAATGAAAGCAGCGATTAAAGCTGCACGATAATCTTGAAGTTTTAGTATGTCGACAATCAATTATGATGAGCTCATGAAGCCGGTGATCGGCTTCCTGGGCTGTGAAACCCCGCAAGCCTGGCTGGACGAAGCACTGAATAATCTGGAAATCCTGATGCAGGATCATGCTAACTGCGAGAAAAAAGCCGCCGGTACAGCCATGAACCTGATGTTCCGCTACAGCTTCTTTACCGATTTGCAGGTCAAGCTGGCGCAACTGGTTCGTGAAGAAATGCTGCACTATGAACAGGTGCTGGAATTCATGAACAAACGCGGACAGGAGTGGAAAGGCTTAAGCGCAGGTCGTTATGCTGGCGGCTTACGCAAAGAAATCCGTACCTATGAACCAGAAGCGTTAATTGATGTACTGGTGATTGGCGCCTTTGTAGAAGCGCGTTCCTGTGAGCGTTTTTATGCCTTGGCACCGCATGTTGATGAAGAGCTGGGGCGTTACTACCGCTATTTGCTGAAATCTGAATCGCGTCATTATGAAGATTATCTGGCACTGGCATTGGACGTTGCCAAAACTGCCAAGCTAAAAAATCCGGAAGAAGATATTCAGGGTCGGATTCAGCATATTCGTGAAGTGGAAAAAAATCTGATTTTAAGCCCGGATGATACTTTCCGTTTCCATAGCGGTGTGCCGGCGCAGGCAGCTTGAAACAGTCAATATTTTTTGAGAGAAAACGGGACTTCGGTTCCGTTTTTTTATGGCTGTGAGAAGGGGAATCAGGGCTGATTTACCTGTTTTTGAAGATAGATGCTCTGCTGATCTGGCGATTGACGTCTCGCCATTAGATCGCTCGGGAAGATGTCATCCTCTTTTGGCAGCCTTCAGATGTGAATCGCTGTGGGAATTAAAAAGATTGGAAGCTATAAATTTTGGCAATAAAAAAGCCCAAGTCTTAAATGCTTGGGCTTTCTTGAATTTGGCTCTCCCACCTGGGCTCGAACCAGGGACCTGCGGATTAACAGTCCGTCGCTCTACCGACTGAGCTATGGGAGAATCTGAATGCGATTATAGAGGGATTTTGGCAAGGGTCAAGCGAAAACTGTCATCTTTTTTACATTTAAAGTTTATATGCTTTTTATTTGTGCAAAATAAAATAAAACACGAAAAAATCTTGCAAAGCAAAAAATCTGTTGTTAGATTAAATCCAGAAAGTCGTTTGACCAAATGGTTAAACAGTGTGGATTTAAACCAACTTGCCAGCACAAAAATGGCTAAATCGGAGACAGCGAATGAATACGCTCAGCATCCCTGAAATTTTTGCAAACCTCAATTTTTACAAAGACAACTACCTTTCTCTTATCAGCAATCCAGAAGATTATTATACGCCTGTTGCTTCGGCCTATATCAACATATGGCCAGTCGGGCATGTCGATCTGTATCTGGGTGATTTACTGCAGCTGTGGTTTAGTGAAAAATGGCTGATCAATGAGCCATGTTTCCAGCTTTCAGAGCATCCGGATCATGCGATCCGCACGCCATTACAGCGCAGCCAGGATTTATACCTGTATCAGCTTGCCGGCAGTGCCTTGTCGGGTAGTAACCGCTGCCGGGTCTGGTCGGCTTCTGAACAAAAAAAACTGCGGGTGAGTCTGGATAGTGCCTTTAAATATTACTGTATTTATAAGGGTACAGACCGTCCTGATATCTCACGCAGTCAGCTCATTCAGGCGCTGAAAAAGGCCATCTAACCGTTATCTATGGTCCGCTGAATTGAGCGTTTAGAGCAAATCAGGCCATAAAAAAACCGCGAACAGGTCGCGGTTTTTTTATTGCTCAGAAGAGATTATTGAGCAGCTTTTTCAGCTTCGATAGACGCAATCGCTTCATCAACGCCTTCGATTGAATCCGCCGCTTTCTTGATACGCGCTAACGCATCTACCAGCACTTCATCAGCCGTTGCATAAGAGATACGCATGAAACCGCCTAAACCGAATGCATCACCTGGAACCACGGCCACGCCCGTTTCTTCCAGTAACCATGCAGAGAATTCTGTGCAAGATTTTAAGCCTTTAGCACGAATCAGTGGTTTGATGTTGGCGTAAGCATAGAACGCACCATCTGCAGGTAAGCAAGAAATACCTTTGATGTCGTTCAGGCCGTTTACCACCAGGTCATGACGGCGTTTAAACGCTTCAATCATTGGTTGTAGAACGTCTTGAGGACCGTTCAATGCAGCTTCTGCAGCTACTTGTGAAATAGACGTCGGGTTAGACGTAGACTGAGACTGGATTTTTTTCATCGCGCCGATCAATTTAGCAGGGCCCGCTGCATAGCCGATACGCCAGCCAGTCATGGCATAGGCTTTAGACACACCGTTTAACACGATAGTGCGGTCATACAGGTCTGGTGCAACAGTAGCGATGTTGTAGAACTCGTCATCCCAGCGGATTGGTTCGTACATGTCGTCAGATGCGATATACACTTCTGGGTATTTACGCAGTACTTCAGCCAGAGCTTCCAGTTCAGCTTTGGTGTAGATCATACCTGTCGGGTTAGACGGGCTGTTCAGTACCACTAAACGGGTTTTGTCTGTGATGGCTGCTTCTAACTGAGCAGGAGTGATTTTGAAGCGTTGTTCTTCGCCACATTTTACAATCACTGGCACGCCTTCAGCGATGATGACCATATCTGGATAGCTTACCCAGAATGGTGCAGGGATGATCACTTCATCACCTTTGTTTAACAGTGCAAGTGCCAAGTTAAAGAATGATTGTTTACCACCGCAAGACACCAGAATCTGGTTGGCTTGGTAGTCAAGGTTATTGTCACGTTTTAGTTTCGCAATAATGGCTTTTTTCAGGCCTGGCGTACCGTCAACAGCGGTATATTTGGTAAAACCGTTGTTAATCGCTGCAATTGCTGCATCTTTGATGTGTTGTGGTGTATCGAAATCCGGTTCGCCTGCACCCAAGCCAATTACGTTATGACCAGCAGCTTTCAATTCAGCAGCTTTGTTTGTCACAGCAAGCGTTGGGGACGGTTTGATGGCATTTACACGATCAGAGAGACGTACGTCCACGGCAGTATTCCTTCTTATAGGGATTAAAAAATAAAAAGCACACTATCTTAGCTCAAAAATAGTCACTTCGTCGTTTAAAATCTCAACAAATTAATAAAAAATCACGAAATTTGTGCTTCTGCGCCTCAAAATAAGGCATTTTTGAGAATAAAAAGCCGGAGGCTCGCTTCTGACTGCAAAAAACCTTAAAATAGCGCTAATTTGATTTGAGTTATCGTCATGAGTAAGCAGCAGCCTACTTCAAAAAAACCTGTGGTAAAACTCCCATTCCCAATGCCATCTGCGGAAGAAAAAGCCCAGATGGATGCCTTGCATAATCAGGTTCGTCCTAAAGATGAAGGTTATGCCGACAAGCTGTTTCCACCACCACGTGGGACCCGTAAATCTATGGGTAAACGCTAAGAAAAATGCCACGTTCTGTGGCATTTTTTATGGGCGCTTGATGGGTTTAATCCTGGGTTTCACGCCGGTCAAACTGGACATAATAGGCGCGTTTTTGGGTGTACATGGCCTGATCGGCGCGTTTTAGCATCTCTTCAATACTTTCCTGTGGTAGTGTGGTCGCAGACCCAATCGACAGATTCAGCATCTGATTACCATGAAACTGACTGTCAATTAACAGCAGTTCCTGCAAGCCTGCCAAACAGTTGTGCAGGGCAATCTCATCGGCACCCGGCAGCAAAATCACAAATTCATCACCACCAATGCGGCAGGCACTGTACTGGGTATTCTGGACAAGCTGATTCAGCAGTTCACCGGTGCGTCTGAGCAGATCATCACCGCTATCATGGCCAAAGGCATCATTCACAACTTTTAAGCCATTCATATCAATATAGATACTGGATACAGGCCGTAGACTGCTGCGCTCTAAGCGATTCACTTCTTCGCTATAATGCGAGCGATTCAGCAGCTTGGTCAGCACATCATGCTTGCCCAGATATTCCAGATAATTTTCGGCTTTTTTTACGCGCGGTAATATCGGTCAAGGCCACCTGAACCGTGCTCCAGTCCTCTTCATAGCCGGGAAATACGGTAAATTGCAGCAATACATGGCGGATGCTGCCATCCAGCGCATAATTGATGGCTTCACGCTGATGGTGAATATTGCCGTTCCAGAGCTCGATCAGCTGTTCCCTGAACGTATGCTGCATTTCACCGGCAAAAATTTTATGAATATTTTGCAGCAGGGTGTTTTTGTCCGGGGCGCCAAATAAATCCAGCGTGGCCTGATTGACATCAATAATCAGTACATCGCGGATACATTGCTGGATAAAATCCGGATGCACATCTAAAAAGGTATTGAAATCATCTATGCCCAAATGGCGCAGCTGATCGAGCCGGCTTTTAATCCGGCTAAAATCTTCCACCCACAAGGAGGTGGGAGAATAGACAAAGCGCGATTCAGCCAGTAAACGCTGCTGGTCTGCCTGCCGGCGCGCTGCGGTATAAGGGGTAATGTTTTCGGTACTGACCAGCACCAAAGACAGGTCATGCTCATGTGAAGGGACTACGGTGCCGCGTAACTGGATATCCAGCCGTTTACCGTTCAGGCTGTAATTGACCGCCTGACTGGAAAATTCGGTTTGACCTTCCCACAAGCTGATCAGCTCATCAATATGGGTACTGGCCATATCACCTTTAAAAATCTGCTCCAGGTTGCTAATTAAATGCTGCAGATCTTGGGCTTCATACAGTTCCAGGGTTTTCTGGTTTACGCTCAGAATTTTAATTTTACGGGCACATTCAATGACACGGCTTGGATCTTCCAGTAAATAGCCACGTAAATCCTGAATGCCTTGTGCGCGCCACAGCTCAAACTGTTTTTTAATTTCACTAAAGTCTTCCAGCCACAGGGCAATCGGCGCAAGGGTAAAAACAGGCGTGTCCAGTATTGTCATAGTCTGAAGCTCGATTATTCTAGTGAATGAAAAATAGAATTATAATCAAGTTTTTATTATGTGATAAGAATTGTGTTTATTTTTATAAATGTGATTTGCATCACTGAATTAAAAAGCAGCCGGCTCAGTGGCCGGCTGCTCTGGTATTAAAAAGAGGGATTATTTTTTGGCCCGATGCGCCGGACGCGGTGGGGTAATTTCACGTTGACCATGCCAGACTTCGGCAAAATCCTGTTCATTAATACTATACAGTTCCAGTAAGGCTAGAATCACCCCGCCAAACAGCATGGAACCTTCAGAGTTGCTTTGCCATTCGAAGACCTTGTCTTTCAGGCCATATAAAATATCTTCAATTTCAAAAATCCGGTCACGGCCATTGCTGTCGGTCGGGTACATCTGGGTATTCAGCAAAATTTTAGCCAGACTTTTTTCATTGTCATTTAAAGCCAGTACTTCAATCAGCTCATCCGGATTGCTGGCAAAAATCACCGGATCACGAAAAATGGTATGCAGAAAATGCTGGTTCAGTTTCGGTAAAGATTTCTCGACAAAAGGCCGGAAGGAGGCCGGGAAAATCACATTGTGGGAAATGCCTTTAAACATCGGGGCGATTTCCTCGACTTTATAACCGGCAATACCACAGCCAATTGAAGTCAGAAAATACTTCATTTTCGGATGATTTTTGGTATAGGTTTTAAAGTCATCTATATAGTGCTGAATTTGCGACAGCGGCATTTGCTGCAAATGCTCGTTCATGGTTGGAATGGCAAAGCTTTGTCCGGCCCAGCCACGCCCTACGCCGCGCACGGCGCCAAAGTGTTGCAGGGCAGTGCGCGCTGCACCGCCGGCATGATCACCCGCCAGATTACTGCCAAAGACAAAAATCGTATCTTCAGGCAAGCTTTTAATAATACTTTCATCATGATATCGGTAAGTCATTGTCATTAAATCTATGTGATCCCTTGTGTTCATGTTGCCCGTGAAGCGGGGCAGAATCAAGTGAAAAAGCACAAGACGAGGGTGTTTTTCTGTTTCACATGAAGATTTTGCTTTGATCTGGGTATGTCTGGTGAGAGTGTGCCAAACAGCAGCGGGTGAAGGTCTTTATTTCAGTTGCACTGCGGACTAAAAACAGAACCTTGCCGATGCTGCCGGTGACAAGAAAGTGTACAAAAATTACAATCTGAAGCCAGATAATAGGCTGAATCTGTTAGACTATTTTTTTCGATCTGTATGAGTACGCTATCCGTGAGTGATCATCAACCTTTTGAATTGGTTACCCATTATCAACCTGCTGGAGATCAGCCGCAGGCCATTGAAAAGCTGGTGCAGGGAATTCAAAAGGGCATGCATGATCAGTTGCTGCTGGGGGTAACCGGTTCCGGTAAGACCTATACCATGGCCAACGTGATTGCCCAGTTACAGCGGCCAACTATTGTGATGGCGCATAACAAGACTCTGGCGGCCCAGCTCTACGGCGAATTTAAAGCCTTTTTCCCGCATAACTCGGTTGAATATTTTGTCAGTTATTATGACTACTATCAGCCGGAAGCCTATGTGCCATCTTCCGATACCTTTATTGAAAAAGATGCTGCCATTAATGATCACATTGACCAGATGCGACTGTCGGCGACGCGGGCATTACTGGAACGTCGTGACTCGATTATTGTGGCATCGGTATCGGCTATTTACGGTCTGGGTGATCCGAATGCCTATATGAGCATGTTGTTGCATGTGGTGCAGGGCGACCGGATTCAACGTGAAGATATCATCCGCCGGCTGGTAGAAATGCAATATAGCCGCAATGAACTGGAATTTTTGCGCGGGACCTACCGGATTCGCGGTGAAATTATTGATATTTTCCCGGCAGAATCAGAGCAGAATGCCATCCGGATTGAACTGTTTGATGATGAGGTTGATTCGATCCGCTGGTTTGATCCGCTGACCGGCAAAATGATCCGCAAAGTGCCACGCGTCACCATCTACCCGAAAAGCCACTATGTCACGCCTAAAGACCATCTGCAGCGCGCCATTGAAACTATTCGTGAAGAACTGAAAGAGCGTTTAGGCTTTTTCCGTGCACATGACAAGCTGCTGGAAGCACAGCGTATTGAGCAGCGTACCCGTTATGATCTGGAAATGATGCAGCAACTCGGCTATACCAACGGCATTGAAAACTATTCCCGTCATTTATCCGGTCGTCCGGCCGGTGAAGCGCCACCAACTCTGTTTGATTATGTGCCGGATGATGCCTTGCTGATTATTGATGAGTCGCATGTTACCGTGCCGCAAATTGGTGCCATGTATAAAGGGGACCGTTCGCGTAAGGAAAACCTGGTCAATTATGGTTTCCGTTTACCAAGCGCGCTGGATAACCGGCCAATGAAATTTGAAGAATGGGAACGGATTATTCCAAGCACCATTTATGTCAGTGCCACACCGGCGCAGTATGAACTGGAAAAAGCCGAGCAGATTGTAGAGCAGGTGGTGCGTCCAACCGGTTTGATTGATCCGGAAATTGAAATCCGCCCAGTGCTGACCCAGGTCGATGATGTCCTGTCGGAAATTAACCTGCGTAAAGATAAAAACGAGCGGGTTCTGGTCACGACCTTAACCAAGCGCATGGCCGAAGATTTAAGTTCCTATTTAAAAGAATACGGCATTAAAGTGGCCTATCTGCACTCCGATATTGATACGGTCGAGCGGGTCAAGATTATTCATGAGCTGCGCACCGGGATTTATGATGTGCTGGTGGGGATTAACCTGCTGCGTGAAGGTCTGGACATGCCTGAAGTCTCGCTGGTGGCGATTCTGGATGCCGACAAGGAAGGCTTCCTGCGTTCCGAACGTTCGCTGATTCAGACTATTGGTCGTGCTGCGCGGAATATTGCCGGCAAAGCAATTTTATATGCCGACCGGATAACCGATTCCATGCAAAAAGCCATTGATGAAACTGAACGTCGCCGTGCCAAGCAAATTGAATTTAACCAGCTACATGGTATTACTCCGCGCAGTGCTGTGCGTCAGGTCATTAAAGAAATTGATACCGGCGAGGTGCTGGAAGAAGATGTAATTGATGAGCAGATGGCAGCCCAAACCTTGGCATTAACCGCGGATGAACGGCATATCGTGTCGGACCCGAAACTGTTTGCCAAGCATGTGGCCAAGCTGGAAAAAGAGATGCTCAAAGCCTCAAAAGAATTGCAGTTTGAACAGGCCGCACGTCTGCGTGATGAAATTATTCGTTTGAAGGCACAAATGCTGCAGTAAAGAAAAGTGTGGGAACTGTTAAAAAACTCCTTACATAACACAACAGTAAATACCTGAATTTACCGTTAATTTAGCCAAGTATGCTGAGAACTCCAGAACAATATTGAAGCTATAAGGTGACCTGATGAAAACGAATAATCTCCCTAAAGCGAGTTATAAATTGGCAAAAATTGCCGTAGGCGGGGCAGTGCTGGTCGGTTTAGGGCTGGCCACCATGGCTTATGCCCAGAAAGAGCCACTACCCACCGTTGAAAAAGTGGAATTGGATCGTTACCTAGGGGTCTGGTATGAGGTGGCACGTAAACCGATGTCCTTCCAGAATAAATGTGATCGGGATGTCACGGCGACCTATACCTTAAATGAAAATGGCAATATCAAGGTCGATAACCGCTGTATCACCAAAAATGGCGAACAAACCGTCTCTATTGGTGAAGCCTTTGTACAAAATGCGCCGTTTAATACCAAACTGAAAGTCAGCTTCCTGCCAGAATTTATCCGCTGGATGCCAATTGGTCGCGGTGATTACTGGGTGCTAAAACTGGATGAAGATTATCAGACCGTGCTGGTCGGTGAGCCACATCGCAAATATATGTGGGTGTTGTCGCGTACCCCGCAGGCCAATCCCGAAGTGATCAATGAATATCTCGAATATGCCAAATCTTTAGGCTATAACCTGGATGATATTATTCACACCAAACAGACAGCCCGTTAAAGCAATCTCCTACTAAAAATACACCATGCTCCGGCATGGTTTTTTATTTTTCGGTCAATAATTCATGCACGAACAGAATTTTCCGGAGATGAACTGAGTATAATCAGCGTTCGGCAAAGATCAGGAGTGAAAGATGTATAAAGGCGTTGCTTTGTCTGTATTGGCATCCATCACTTTTGGTGTGCTGTATTTCTATACCCAGTTTCTGCAACCTTTAGACAGTGAAGAAACTTTTGCCTGGCGCATGCTGTCCACCTTGCCTTTTATCACCCTGTTTATGTGGTGGAGTGGTGATTTAAAGCATGTGGCCGAGATTTTCAGGCGGGTGCTACAACAGCCGCTTTTATTGCTGTGGCTGCTGATCAGTTCGTTCTTATGTACCACGCAACTGTGGCTGTTTTTATGGGGGCCAATTAACGGCCGTGGTCTGGAAGTGTCGCTCGGTTATTTCCTGTTGCCACTGGTGATGGTGCTGGTTGGCTGTGTGCTGTATAAGGAAAAACTGTCCAGCTGGCAAATGCTGGCGGTGGCGCTAGCCGTACTGGGCGTCGGACATGAAATCTGGCGCATTGGCAGTGTGGCCTGGGAAACTGTGTATGTGGCGCTGGCTTATCCTTTGTATTTCTTTTTACGCCGTCAGTTTAAAACCGACAATTTAGGCGGTTTCTGGTGGGATCTGTTCCTGATTTTACCAGTCGCGTTTTATCTGGGCTTTGTTTATAGCGACAGCATGGCATTGCTGTTGAATTACTCGCATCTGATCTGGGCTGTGCTGGGACTGGGCTTTTTAAGTGCCTTAGGTTTGGGCAGTTATATTCTGGCCAGCCGTTATTTGCCTTTTGTGATTTTTGGTTTGCTTAGCTATCTGGAACCGGTGTTGCTGGCTTTCGCCTCAATGATGCTGGGCGAGCGTGTTGAAGCCGATGAATGGCTGACCTACATTCCAATCTGGCTGGCGGTATTGCTGCTGGTGATTGAAGGTGTACTGCATGTACTGAAACAGAAACGGCAGGAGCGGGCCTTGCAAAAAAATATCGAGAACTATCAGGACCGGCTGGAATAGCAAAAAAATATTGTTATCAGTCGGTAAAATTTGTCTGATAAAGCAACAAACAGATAACTTGCTCTTTTTTATATGAAAAATAGCGTTTTTTAAAGATTTAGGTGCGAAATCATAAAAATAATTACAACTATTTTGCAAATTTATACTGAATATATAGCAAAATAGAGCGGTCTTAGACAGCTTTTGATTCAATCTTGCCGCCAATTCCATTACAATTGTCGGGTTTTGAATTTTATGCCTAGATATACAATTAATTAGAGGACGTATCTGTGAGCAAAGAGACTATCATCGCCCTACACGCAGAGCACCAAGGTCGCTGGAAAAACCGTGAAGAAATCGCGGAACAAATGATCGCTTTGATCGGTAAGCTGTACCGTGAGAAAAATATTGTTGTTTCAGTATTTGGACGTTCTTTAGTTAACCGTTCAGTGATTCAGATTTTAAAAGCACACCGTTTCACGCGTATGATGGACGTTGAGCTTTCAGTTGTACACACTTTCCCGATTCTTGAAGCATTAGCAAAAGTTGAAAACATTGGTACTGCTGAAATCGACCTGGGTAAACTTGCGGTTGCCTTTAAAGAGCAAGGCGGCGATGCAGCTGCATTTGTAGCAGCTGCAGTCAAAGCGGTTGAAGGTCGTCCAACTTCTGTAGAAGGCCGTGATGTTGTACTTTACGGTTTCGGTCGTATCGGTCGTATCCTGGCACGTTTAATGATTGGTCAGTCTGGTCTTGGCCGTGGCTTGAACTTAAAAGCCATCGTAGTGCGTAAATCTGCAGATGGTGATTTGGAAAAACGTGCGTCTTTATTACGTCGTGACTCGATCCATGGTCCATTCTCTGGCACCATTTCTGTTGATGAAGAAAACGAAGCAATTATTGCGAACGGTCAGTTCATTAAAGTGATCTATGCATCTAACCCGTCTGAAGTAGATTACACTGCATACGGTATTAACAATGCACTGGTAATCGACAACACCGGTAAATGGCGTGATGCTGACGGTCTGGCTCAGCACCTGCAATGCCCAGGCGCAGCACGTGTCATTCTGACTGCACCTGGTAAAGGTGACATGAAGAACGTTGTTTATGGTGTAAACCAGGGCGACATTCTGGATGAAGATGCCATCATCTCTGCAGCAAGCTGTACTACAAACGCAATCACGCCAACCTTGAAAGTGTTAGACGACAAATACAAGGTGCTTAACGGTCACGTTGAAACAGTTCACTCGTTCACTAACGACCAGAACCTGATCGACAACTACCACAAAGCTGACCGTCGTGGCCGTGCTGCTACATTGAACATGGTAATTACTGAAACTGGTGCAGCGAAAGCAGTGGCGAAAGCACTTCCAGCGCTGAAAGGCAAGTTAACCGGTAACTCTGTACGTGTTCCAACACCAAACGTATCACTGGCAATTCTGAACCTGACGCTTGAGAAAGAAGTTGAGCGTGACGAAGTGAACGAATACATCCGTCAAATCTCAATCAGCTCGAACCTGCAAGGTCAGATCGGTTATACCAACTCGACTGAAGTGGTATCTTCTGACTTCATCGGTTCACGTACTGCAGGTGTATTTGACGCGCAAGCAACCATCACTTCAGGTAACCGTTTAACGGCTTATGTATGGTACGACAACGAAGTGGGCTATAGCTGCCAGGTACTGCGTATCGCTGAACAGATGGGCGGCGTAAGCTATCCAAAAGTTCCTGCTGAAACAAATGCTTAATTTGTAATGCAGACCAGAAAGAGCCTCATTTGAGGCTCTTTTTTATCTTTCATTAAAATAATAAGCAAAGACGCTATACAAAAAAATGCAAACCGTATCACGGTTTTTGGGCACAATTTCTGTCGAGAAAAACAAAAATGACAGATAGGATAAACCGTTGCCAAACAGATTGATGCTCCGCGGCATAATCTTGATGGTGCTGGCAGCCATGGTAGGTGTAGCAATTGCCTTATGGATTTTTCGGCATTTTCAGATTTATATTCCGCTCGAAAACCAGCAGGTCAATATTGATTTGCAGGAAGCACTCCAAGCCGAAGTTAAAATTCATGATGCACTGGATGTCGATGTCAGTGGCCGGGTCAATGCGGTTATTCCCATTCAGGAAAATCTGGATATTCCGTTGACCCAGACCTTAAATCCACGGGTGTATTTTGATACGCATGTGCCAATTCGTACCACCATTCCGGTGCGGGAAACCTTAAAAATTAACCAGCCCTTGGCGGTTGATACCCAGGTCAAAGTCAGGTTAATGGGTAAAGACATCAGTTTACCGCTCAAAGGCACCATTCCCATTGTGCTGGATGTGCCTATTCATATGGATGTGCCGCTGGCACAAAAAGTCCATTTGAAATTTAATGCGCCGGTAAAAACGGTATTAAAAGAAAACCTGAATATTCCTTTAAAAACCACACTGAATACCCAGATTCCGGTACAAGGTCATTTAAATGTGCCAATTCAAACCGCGCTGAAGGCCTCGGTGGATGTAAAAAATACCTTACCAATTAAGATTGAGCAGGGTGAGCTGAATATTCCTTTAAAAAGTATCCGTCTGGCGACGGCCGAAACGGCGCAGCCACAGACTACTGTACAAATGGTCGAGTAGAGGAGCGTGCAAGATGTTTTCTTCACTTCGCCATCAGCTTGTGTTGGGTTTGATTGTAGCTGCGCTGGTCGCACTTCTGTTCTGGCTGTATTTAAATATTCAGGCCTCGATGTATGTCAATGCCCAAAAAGCGCGGTTGTTGTTACCGGAAGATTTACCTACTCATATTGAGGTCGGCAATTATTTACAGGCCCATACCCAAGGCCATTTAGATACTGAAATTCAGCTGGATCAGCAGGTGCAATTGCCTTTGGAAGGTAAATATCCGGCCAATCTGCAATTTGTAGTCACCACACCGATTGATGTAAAAGTGGACTATAAAACCCATATTCAAATTGATCAGCTGATGCCGCTACAGACCAGCACCGATTTAATCTATCAGAATCCGTTATTGTCCAAACTGCCGTTACAGCTGGATATTCCAATTAAAATGAGTGTGCCGTTTCATTTGCAGCGCACCTATCGGCTGCCGGTCAAGATTTTATTTAATGGCCCGGTCGGTCTGGAATTTCATGAGCTGTTAAAGGTCCGCTTGCTGCATCAATTTGCGCCGCAATTAAATCTGAATGATCCAATGAGCTTGCAGAAAGTTTCCGGTTTTAATGCCACGATGCGTAATGTTGAACGACGCACACAAGCCAATCTGGATATGAAAATGGATCTGAAACTGAGCCAGATCCATCCATAAACTGAAGCTGACTTTAGATCAGTTTTTGTAAAATGCTTGTGATATTTGCCGTTGGACGTCCCAGTAATGTTTGCAAATCCTGGCTTTGGCTATACATGACGCCATCTTGGGTTTGAGCATCGACATCCGCCAAGAAACTGGCAAAACCCTTGTCTAAGCCCACCTGTAGCAACAGTTGCTCAAAGGCTTCAGGGCTTAAGTTATTGTACTGCACTGGTTGTTGACTCACCTCGGAGATGGCTTGAGCAAGATCAGCCTTAGTAAAGCTTTGGCTTGATGCCAACTCATAGGTTTTATTCAGATGGGTATCCGTGAGTAATACACGTGCAATTGCTTCAGCATATTCGTCACGAGACGCGGCACTAATTTGACCATCCCCACTTGCACCATATATTGTGCCATGTTGGATCTCTTGGGTTAAGCCACCCAAATAGTTCTCGATATACCAGTTGTTGCGAAGCAGGGTATAGCTCAATCCACTTTCTTGAATCAATTTTTCAGTTTCACGATGTTCCTGTGCCAAGCCTAAACTGGAGTGATCTGCATTTAACAAACTGGTATAGGCAATATAAGGAACTTGACTCGCCTGGGCGGCTTCAATTACAGCTTGGTGTTGTGCAGTACGACGACCAATTTCATTGGCTGAAATTAAAAGTAACTTATCTACGCCCAATAATGCGGTACTTAAACTTTCAGGCTTGTCGTAGTCGAAATGGCGGATTTCGATGCCTTTCGGTAATTGTGCCTGGGCTTTTTCAATATTACGGACTAATGCAATAAGGTGATGTTCTGAACTTAAATTGAAAAGATGGTGGATCACCAATTGCCCCAACTGACCGGTTGCACCTGTAATCGCAATATTCATATCTCACTCCAACATTGTTTGAAAAATAATCTTGATGGTTAAATACTAATCTGATAACTTACTAAATGTAAGTACGTACCAAAAAGTAAGTCTATTACTCACAGGAAAGATTTTTATGTCAGCTTATGAAACCAGTAAATTACTTGGTCAGGTTTTATCCACAGATTGTCCATCACGTGAAATTTTGGAACACTTAACCAATAAATGGTCGGTATTGGTTCTGCGCTGTTTAAGTGATGGTGTACATCGTTTTAGCGAGTTAAAACAGCGCATTGAAGGGGTGAGCGAGAAAATGTTAGCGCAGACTTTAAAAATGCTGGAACAAGATGGTTTTATATTAAGAACGGTTTATCCCGTTGTGCCGCCTAAGGTGGAATATCAGCTGACGATTTTGGGTTCGCAAGCGTCTGAAAAGTTGAATTACTTGATTGGATGGGTAGAGCGTAGTTTGCCGGAGATTTTAGAGAATAAAGCGCGCATTTCAAAATAGATTAAGTTGCTTGTGGGGAAGCAAGAATGAAACCCTCTGAACATCTGGTCGCGACGCTTTTGGCGGTCTATGCCATTATTTTGACTTTTATTTCATAGCCGAATTTTATAACTTAAGCGCAAATATATTGGGCTCATTTTCAATTTCTGGAAGACACGACTGGAGATCAAAGCTTAAAGGATAGGATTAAATAATTTAATCATAAAAGAATAGGATTATATTCAAGCTATTCGCGGAGGTTAACGTCGAAAAATATCGAGTTTATTGATTATCGAGTATCTAGGCTTGGAAAAGAAATGGGTCATACTTTTATCGCGTTAGGTCAGAAGTTAATGCGCTATGCAATTGATCAACAATAATAAAAAGAAATATTTTTATAAGCTAGTTTAAACTTCTCATTCAGCATAACAGCCCCTCATCCTAGCCTTCTCCCAAAGGGAGAAGGAACTTGCAGGATTTATCTTATGAATGAGTCATGAGCAGTGATGAATCAAAATATTTTAAGCCTGTTTCATCTTTTTAAAATCAAAACGGTCAATCACTAAAATGCCAAGCGCAAAGATTAGTCCAAGTGCCACACAGCCAATCCATTCAAAATGTTCCCAGGCATACACCGCACCGAGTGAACCAATGGCTGCCCCTGAAAAGTAAATGGTCATATATACCGCATTAATTCTTGAACGCGCTTTAATATCAATCCGATAGACCAGGTTCTGGTTTAATACGTGAAATGCGGTCAGGCCAAAATAGCTCATCAGTACCCCAATCGCGTAGACCACAATATTCTGCTGGGCAAAAAACAGCGGAATACAGGACAACAGCATCAGGGAAATACAGAGCGTTGCAACCAGATTTTCCTTGCCTTGTCCCACGGTTTTCCCCGACCAGCTGGCCGAATAAATCCCGATCACGCCAAGTAAGCCAAACAGGCCAATTTCAAAATCACTAAAATGATAAGGCGCGCTGCCCAAGACAAAGGTCATTGAGGTAAAGACCATCGACAAAATGCCAAAGCCCAAGGCACCGGCACAGGCACGGCGAATTAAATGCGGATGATGCTGCGCCAGTTTAAATAAGGAACGGTAAATTCCCATCACCGTTAAACCGGATTGTGGCTCGGTATTCGGCAGTTTGTGCCACATCAGCAGGGCAAAGCCCAAGGTCAGTATTCCGCTAGATAAATACACACCTTCCCATGACCAGTAAGTCGATACAAAACCGGCAAAGGTGCGCGACAGAATAATCCCCATTACCAGACCACTCATCAGTTTACCCACAATCGCGGCACTCGATTCCGGCGGACTAATGGTCGAGGCAAACGGAATTAACACCTGCGCAGAAATCGCACCAAAAGTGGCACATAAGGTAAAGAAATACAGTCCAGACAGGCTGCTGCTCAAAGACAGCAGGATTTGTGAAATTGCCGCGAAGACCATCAGACTAACAATTAGCTTGCGTTTATTGAGTAAATCACCCAGTGGCACCAATAGCATAAGTCCTAAACCATAACCAATTTGCGCGACTACTACAGCAAAGCCGGCTTGACTGGTGCTAATGCCCAGACTTTTTTCAATTGAATAAATGAGTGGCTGGTTAAAATAGGCAGAACCGGCACAGAGGCCACAGGCCAGCGCCATCAGTAATACAAATTGAGGGGACAGCACTGGCGTGGCGGTTGGGGAGGACATAACAATTTCTCAAGTCAGCGAGTAGCACACTATAGGTGTTGTGGACTGAAAATAGAAATAAGAAAAAACAATCATTTGATTGCTGAATATCATGCTTGGAAAAAAATAAGCGCTGTCCGGTTTTAGCTAGATTGCGCTTTTTAGATGGCGACACACAAATTGTAAAAAGAATTGTGAGCACAATAGATTTGCTGCATAAATTATTCGAGAAATCCTTTAAAATATGGCAGAATAGGCGGTTTTAAAGTTTTTAGAGGATTGGCAAGATGCGCTTTGTTGATGAAGCAGTCATTACCGTAGAGGCTGGCGACGGTGGCAATGGCGTAGCCAGTTTTCGCCGTGAAAAATTCGTACCATTTGGTGGTCCAGATGGTGGTGATGGTGGTCGTGGCGGTAGCATTTATATTCAGGCCGATGACGACACCAGTACACTCGTAGATTATCGTTATACCCGTAAATTCCGTGCTGAGCGCGGTAAAAATGGTGCAGGCGCAAACTGTGCTGGCCGTGGTGGTGAATCTGTGGTGCTGAAAGTACCGGTAGGCACCACGATTGTAGATACAGATTCTGGTGACATTATTGCTGACTTGGTCGAAGACGGTCAGAAAGTACTGGTTGCCCAGGGCGGTGATGGTGGTTTGGGGAATACTCACTTCAAATCATCGACTAACCGTACCCCGCGTAAATTTACCACAGGTGTGAAAGGTGAATTCCGCGAAATCCGTTTAGAGCTGAAAGTGCTGGCAGATGTTGGCTTACTGGGTATGCCAAACGCCGGTAAATCAACCTTTATTCGTGCAGTATCGGCAGCAAAACCAAAAGTTGCAGACTATCCGTTTACCACCATGGTGCCAAACCTGGGTGTGGTCGATGCCGATCGTCATCGTTCTTTTGTGATGGCCGATATTCCAGGTCTGATTGAAGGTGCGGCAGAAGGGGCCGGTTTAGGGATTCGCTTCCTGAAACACCTGGCGCGTACCCGTATTCTGCTTCACATTGTCGATGTACAGCCAATTGATGGTTCAGATCCGGCACACAATGCCCGTGCCATTTTGAACGAGCTGGAAAAATTCTCGCCAACGCTGGCCAAATTGCCAGTAGTCTTGGTGCTGAACAAGCTCGACCAATTACCGGAAGATTCACGCGAAGAATGGTGTAAACATATTCTGGAAGAACTGCAATGGGATGGTCCGGTATTCCAGACCTCGGGCCTAATGTCTGAAGGTACCAAAGAAGTGGTGTACTACCTGATGGATCAGATTGAACAGCAACGCGAACGCGAAGTTGAAGATCCAGACTATGCAGCAGAAATGAAAGCCTTCCGTGACCAGCTTGAAGCTGAAACACGCGAGCAAACCATCGCCGCTAAAGAAGCTTATCGTGAAATGCGTCGTCAGCAACGTCTGGCGGGTCAGGGCGATGACTTCGATGATGACGATGAAGATGATGGCGAAATGGAAGTATATTACGTACGTTAAGCTCTTGATGAAGAGTAACTGAGGACAAGATGATAGAAGTGGTAGATGGGCAACGTCAGCTCCAGGGTTGTAAACGAATCGTTGTTAAAATCGGATCATCTTTACTCACAGCAAACGGGAAAGGCTTAGATCTGGATGCAATTTCGCATTGGGCGAATCAGATTGCAGATCTGCATAATGCAGGACACGAGATTATTCTGGTGTCCTCCGGTGCTGTGGCTGAAGGCATGGTTCGAATGAAACTAGAGAATCGACCCACTGATCTACCCAGTCTTCAGGCTTGTGCGGCCATTGGTCAAATGGGCCTGGTACAAACCTGGTCCAGCGTGCTGGAAAAACACGACATTAAAACTGCGCAAGTGTTATTAACTCATGATGACCTGGCAGATCGTCGCCGTTATCTCAATTCATGTGATGCCTTGCAGCACCTGATTGACTGGCGCGTGATTCCGGTGATTAATGAAAATGACACGGTTTCCACTGACGAAATCCGTTTTGGTGATAACGATACCCTGGCAGCTATGGTGGCCGGACAGGTACATGCGGATCTGTTGATTATCCTGACCGATCAGCAAGGCATGTTTGATTCTGATCCGCGCTCTAATCCGGATGCCAAACTGTTCCATACCGTACGTGCTTTAGATGAAAGCCTGTTCGATATGGCCGGTGGTGGTGGCAAGTTTGGCCGTGGCGGTATGCTGACCAAAGTCCGTGCAGCGCGTTTAGCAGCCAAATCGGGTTGTCCAACCTTAATTGCCAGCGGTGAAAGTGATAATGTACTGGCCCGTCTGATGGATGGCGAAATGCTCGGTACGCTGTTTATTACCGACAATGATCGTATCACCGCACATCAGCAATGGCTAGCGGCGCATCTGCAAACCGCAGGCCGTCTGGTATTGGATGAAGGTGCGGTAAAAGCCATCAAGGAAAATCATCGTAGCCTGTTACCGGTGGGTGTACGCGCCGTGGAAGGGCATTTCGAGCGTGGTGATGTGGTGGAATGTGTCGATCGTCAAGGCCATCGGGTGGCTGTCGGGCGGGTGAACTTTAGCTCGCGTTCAGCAGACATTATTAAAGGTCTGGCCTCGGACAAAGTGCATCAGGTATTAGGTGAAGCACGTTCGCTGGAAATGATCCATCGCAATCATATGGCTATTTATTAGCAAAAACATGCACTTACTTGCAGTGTGTAAAACGCTATGAAAGTGATTGAAAATCAATATTTTTATCTCACTTTGTACTGTTAAGCAATAACAAGTAATTTCATTGAAACACCGTACACATAGAGGTTAAACTGGAGGTTAAATCAGTCTAACCTCTTTTTTTATGTGGTTCTAACCTCCACAGGTGTGCAATGCTTACTAAACAACAGATTGAAGCTATAAAACCAAAAGAAAAGCTGTTTAAAGTCAGTGATGGTGACATGCTATATATATTCACCTCTCCAACTGGGAAGAAAGTCTGGAAGGTGCTTTATACGCTTGATGGAAAAAAAGGGACTATCACAATAGGCGAGTATCCGCTTATCTCTATTAAAGAAGCACGATTAAAGCGTGATGAAATAAAAATCATGCTGGCCAGTGGTATAAGTCCAGGTCAGAAAAAGAAAGAAGAAAAGCAAAAGCAGCTTGAAGGTATGAGCTTTATAGAGTTGATTGAATCTTATAGGGACGTTGTAGCTCCCACTCATAAAGGCCACATACAAGAAGTTGCTTCTCTCAACTTATTTATCCGGTTGTTTCCTAAACTTATGCAGAAGCCAGTTAGCCAAGTGGATCAGCTCGATATGATTGAGTTTAGAAATGAACGCCTAAAGATGGTCAAGGCTGCAACAGTTAAGAGAGATTTAGGCTTGCTGGGTGGTGTGTTTAAGTATGCACGACAAGAGCTTCGTATCATCACAGGTTCACCATTGACTGATATTTCAAAGCCAAGCGAATCAGACCATAGGGACAGGCGCATATCTCAAGACGAAATAGATCAGATTCTAAAAGCATTCAGTTATCACCCAACATTCCAGCCAGTGAATAAAAAACAGCAGACCGCCTGGGCATTCTTGTTTGCTATCGAAACAGCAATGAGAGCCAGCGAAATCGTTAGTATGAAATGGGCGAATATCACGGATGATTATGTGCTTTTGCCTGATACAAAAAACGGTACTTCGCGGAAGGTTCCACTCTCCATGAAAGCAAAAGAATTGCTGGAGTTGATGAAGGGAATCCACGAAGAAACAGTCTGCACTCTCACAAGTGCAAATACTTTATCGAGCTACTTTTGGCAGGTCGTTACTGAAAAACTAAAAATTGAAGATTTAAATTTCCACGATACCAGGCATGAGGCCACCACAAGGCTATCCCAAAAGCTACCAGTTCAAGACTTGGCAAAAGTCACAGGACATAAAGATTTAAAAACGCTGATGAAGTATTACAACCCAACTGCTACAGAGCTGGCGAATAAAATTAATGGGGTGGGGTGATGGCTAGAAAAAGAGAAAAACAATGTGATGGCGGTTTTTTGAATACCTCTATATCTGAGCAGAGCTTATATTTATTTGATGGCCTGAATATTGATAGGCAATCTTTTTTGGATGATGCTGGCTTGATTCTGGGTAGAGCGAAACTAGATATTCAGGTCAGAGAAACAAGAAATTCAGCGCAGGAGGATGTTATCCACCTTGAGAAAATGGAGAGATTAATTAAAAATTTAGTTGATGAAATTAATCTAACATCATTAAATCAAAATGCTTATATGCTTGAAGCCTGGTACAAGATGGGGCTAAGTAGCTTACTTGATGAAGAATTAAAATCCTCATTAATTAAATATCAATGCTCAATTATTTACTCAAAAGAAGAAATCAAAAAATATTCTAATTTAAAGGGAAGAAATACAAATCATATTGAGGCTAATCTTGTCTGCACAATAAATTTTCTTTTTGAAAAGTGTAAGACTGGCAAGGTTAAGGCCGAAGATAAATATAGTTTTATTAGTGATTTTTTGCGGTTAAATCAAATACCAACAGTACCAAAAGATATTGATAAGATTAGAAAAATTATAAGTAAAAATAAAAACAGGTAGTTATTCAACTTAAAGAGGCTGATTTTCTACCCTGATGCAAAAATCTTAGAAAAACGACACTGCACCTATGCAATGACGCATAACGTAATAGAAGGTGCAGTATGCAAACACGTGAACAATTCTATCGAGCTAAACAAATCGCTTCAGCTCCAGCAACTCCCGAAAAAATCCACGTATATAAAACTGGCGTAAATGCTGGAAAAACCCGAAAACTAAATGCCAAGCCAGCACGACAAGGTATTTTGCCAATCTCAGAAAAAACTCTATGGACTTGGACGCGTGAAGGTAAATTTCCGCAGCCGATCCGCATGGGTGGCAATGTCACTGTCTGGAGAGCTTCGGACGTTCAGAAGTGGATTGAGGAGCAGTCGGCATGAACAACACCCAATTAAAACAAGTCCTAGCACACCTCAAGCAAGGCAAAACTATTTCCCAGGCTGAAGCTATCGACCTTTTTAACTGCTACCGACTGAGCGCAATCATTCAGCGTTTACGAAATGCAGGCTATGACATTGTGACCCATCGTGAGCGCAATAAGTCAGGTATTGGCAGTCATGCACGTTATGAGCTTATGAAAGAGGTGGCAGCATGAAAGATATTGTATTGGCTTCATATCGCACTAACACCGAGGCAGACATTGAGGCAGATTTAATCGTAAACAATGAGGCTTGCAGTTTTATCGACTTAATCACCATAGGCGGTGGAGTTCAGGCCATTGATGAAGGTATCGAGCAGCTCATGCAAAACCCTCAAGCCACTGGCGTTGTGGCGTTACATGGTGAAAGCCTGAAACAGCTCATTGATGCTTTTTTAAGTGAGGTCGGCCATGAAAAACAATCATAACTATCTGAAATCACTTGTTGAATACATGAAGCCACTGGCAGCAGAAAGCCACTATTTTAAAAACTTCAAATTATCCCAGCAGCACCAGGGCATTAAAGGTGGGAAAAAATGAAACTATTTAAAAAATTCACATTGCAAAGACCAGATCATATTGGTTATAGTTCTCTTGCTTTGAGCAAAATCTCAAAGTTAGCTTTGGTCGGCTATGAATACTCAGCGCATACAGTCCGCTTAATGGACTTTTTTTGTATGCGTAATATCTCTATGCGTTCGCATGTTATGGCGGAGCTGGAGGGGGAAGCGTTCGCGCTTGCCAGTCACCTGAGTTACTGGTCGACCAACCCCTTTCAGCTTTGCCACCTAAATTACTTGGTCGTAATTGGCAAGGCTCCTACAAACTCAGGAGCGCATTCTCATGCCTAATCAAATCAATAAAACAGCAGCAAATCATTTAGAAGATGCTCAAGTCTATCTTGAATCACTAGAGAGCGTATTGCTTCGCTTGTACACTAGCTACGACCAGTGCGACCTTTCAGATGATAAAGCAAAGGCCATGCTCAGTGTGTGTGAAGTGCTGGCGAATGGTGCTTTAGAAGATATTGAAAGTGCCAGTGTAAAAACTAAATTATATATTTCCGCTTATATCGACTTAGCGAATGGCATTGTAGTCACTATTGATGAGTTATCAGATTTCAATCTAGCTAAAGGCCACACAGCAGCAGCTATACACGGCCTGTTCTTAGTGGCTGGACAATTAAAAGAATCATTAGAAACTGCGGTTTATGCTGTTATGAAGGGGGGTGCGGAATGAATGCAAAAATCACTCTTAACGCTCCCTTAGCAGTTAGCACCGACCCAGTGACAGGCAATACAACCGAATATCATTCGATTGAAGATTTTGCGACAGGTTGTATTGATGAGCGCAATCTCAAAGTTAAGCCTGAGAGCTATATTTACTCTAAATTGCCTAGTTATAACTGTGAAGAATGCACAGCACTCCCTTATGTGAATCCTGAGCAATTGGACAAAATTGTAGGCTATGCAATCAAAGGCATTGCCAAAAAATACGACACGGATCAGACACCCCACAAAGAAATTGATTCTCAGAAAGTATCTTTTTCGATTGGTAAAAATGGAGTATTCGCAAGCAACACAAATAATAAATATATGTCGTATGTTCTAGGTACAGACAATATAGATTTATTTGTGCAACTTGCTAAGGCTGGAGAGGCCGTTGTACTTCACAAAGATATTGATGCAGCTTATCAAATTGTAAACAATGGTATGCCCGAATCAATACCTAGAATGATGGTGGGCTTTAATCCGCCTCAACAGAATCAGGATTTATTTGTTCAATTGGATGATAGTTTTAAAGAATTTACTAAAGCAGATATTAAAAAACTGTTTTTAGAAAAAGTTAATCAATTGAAGCAATCAATAGACCCTGAATCATTTGAGCAACCACAGGCGCATGAGTGGGAAGAACCACAACCTTTACACATTGCGAACCAATATGTTGAGGGTGAATATCCTATTCATGCTTTCCCTGATGTTATTGCAAAAGCTATTAAGAAATCCGCTCATTTCCACAATGTACCGTTAGCAGTAGCAGCACAAACATATTTAGGTGAGCAAGCATATATAGCGCAAAGACACATCAAAGCACCTAGCGACAAGTCAGAAAAAGGTCAGCCATGTAGCTTATTCATGCTTACTATTTTCCCATCGGGAGAGGGCAAAGATGTCTGTAAGAGTGATGCTTCAAAAATCAGTGAGGCTATCGAATCTGAAAATATGCAGCGATTTTATGCAGATCATAAAAGCTGGAGTAAAAAGAAGTCAGATGAGCGTGGTGACGCTCCAGTGAACCCGATGTCGAGATTCAAGAAAACCACGACACAAGCCATTATCAGAATGATGGCAGACGGAGCTGGCGATAGTTATATATGGGCAACTGGCGAGGGTGGCTATCTCTTTAGTGGCTACTCATTAAAAAGCGACACTGTAGGCGAATCAATTAGCGTTTTAAATGACCTAGTTGATACTGGCAAGGGAAATGCACTTTTAAGAAATGCGGAGGATAGTCATTTTTTTGAGAACAAATATTTTTCCCTAGATATTGCTGTGCAGGATGTTGTTGCAAGACCTGCCCTAACCAACTCTCTACTACGTGAGCAAGGTTTTTTAGCTAGAGTTTTATTTGCAGCACCTACGCCACTCCAGCACCGTGAAGTGACATTAGAGCAGCAGAGCATCAAACCATACGATGATGAGGATTTAAAAGCATACTGGAAGTTCTGCGAGAAGATGCTAACCACTCCATATTTCGGCAATAAACTTTTTATTGGTGACGATGGCAGAGTGATAATTACAAAATGCCAAGATGCTGAGAGGTTGCACATTCAGTATCAGAACCATATCGGTCAAGAAGTTGGCAAGGGTGGAAAGTATGAATTTATCAGAGCTTATGCTTTACGCACTAATCAGTATGTTTTGAGAGTAGCTGCAATTTTAGCGTATTGCTCGGAGGTTGATTATATTGACGCTCGCATCATGCAAAACGCTATAGACCTTTGCAAATACTCTTTAGATGAGTGGCTGCGCTACTACGGCAAGGCGGAAAAGTCAGACAGCGAACTGATGCTGGAATGGTTGAAAAAGCAAGATTCATCAAAGATATTGAAATCAGCCATTTCAACTACTGTTTATCCAAAGCACCTACGCAGTAAAAATAACCGTGATGCTGCGCTCAACCACTTAATTGATGCTGAGCATATCCATATCGAGCAAATCGGGAAAAAGGAATATGTGGTTTTAAATCCTCTTTTCTCAAAAGTGGGCTAAAAAGGCTAAAATGCCTGAAACCCTTACCCATTAAGACTTTCACTCTAGCCAACCCAAAGGCTAAGAAAGGCTAAAAAGGCTAAAATGATGCAGATAGATATTAAATCTTAGCCTTTTTAGCCAACTTTAGCCAAGCCATAGGCTAAGGCGAAAGCTATACGTGGCAAGGCTTACAGCGACTTTAGCCAAAATAGCCCGATTCTCAGACTAAGAAAATAGCAACAACAGAAACAATGACACAAAAAAAGTCCCTAATTGCGAGTCGGGGACTTTTTCGTTACAGCAAATCAATTTCAACAGCTCAATAACATTTTAAGAGATAGACATTTAGAGGACATCATTCCTCCAAAAAATGCTTTGATGATTTACTATACATAACTTATTTATATGATTCAAACTAAAATATATTAATAATAAAAAATAATGTATTAATTTAATTTATATAACTTAAAGTTTGACATTGTGCTAAATGATGGCTAGTGTTGGTAACAAGTTACTAACAAAAGAATTTAGGAGGCTTGAGTGAATCAGGCGAATAAAAGCAGTTTAAGAGTTCGGAAGAAACGCCAGCTTGATGCTGCGAAGGTGAAGTTTTTTGATGAGCATGGCGGAGCGATTCTGTTAGCACTTCAAACAGCCAACCATGCAAAAGAAAGCGAGATTAAGCAATTAAAGGCAGAAGCCGTTGAGCGCGAACGGATCATGAAGGAGCAGGCGGAATTAAATGCTCTCATGGATGCTGCTTTATATGTGAATGCTCGTTTACGTGAAATTAAACAAATGTTTGAAGGTGAAAAGAAATGACAGATTTATCCCAGATTGAAATTTTAGCCAAAGAATTTAAAAATCAGGTTGATGCTATTAAGGGCGATACGGCAGAACTAAAGGCCGTTGTTCTAGAATTAGAGCAAAAAGCTGCCCGTCGTCCTGGTGGTGGTTCATTCGAGGAAAAGTCAGGCAGTAAGGCACTTAAAAAGATTATTGAATCTGACCAGGTGAAGTCCTACCGTGACAAACAGGCAAGCGCGGTTACAGTCACAAGTAATTTTGAGATTAAAGCACTCACTACTGAAGGCTTGGGCATTGTTGGTTCCACTGGATATGACACCCAAGCGCAGCGCGACCCAGAGGCGATCCGCTTCATTAAGAAGCCGACAACGCTTATTGATGCTTTGCGAGTGATTCCAGCGACAAGCGCATCTTATGAATACGTTAAGCTGATGTCTACTTATGAGAATGCAGCAGACTACCAAGCATTAGAAGGCGATACCAAAGCCGAGCAATCAATTCCAACCGAAGCGAAATCGGTAACGCACCGCACAATCGCAGTGACCACAATCGTATCAAATCAGGTTATTTCTGATAACACCAGCTTACAGGCCACAATTATTTCCCTTCTGGGTGGTGGTGTGCTGCAAAAGCTAGAGCGTGAAATTGTACAAGGTGATGGCACTGGCTCAAGTATTGAAGGCTTTGCAAAACACGCGAAAGCGCATGAAGCTGAAGCAGGAACTTTGTTGGTTGATGCAATCGGTGAAGCGCGAGCAGAAGCCAAAGAAGCAGGATTGCAACCAAGTGTTGTAATTGTGAATCCAGTAACACTGCAACAGATGGTAGGCGTGAAGCAAGATGGTGGCGGTTATGTTCTATCGAGCAATGGCCTCCCAGGATTGTCAGATATGTGGACGTTACGAATTATCGAAAGTGCAGCTTGTCCACGTGATGAAGCTTATGTCCTAGACATGGAACAAATCGCAGTCCTTGACCGTGAGCAGCTTACAATCAAGATTGATGATATGACCCTAATGGATCAGAACATGACCCGAATCCGTGTAGAGCTACGAGCATCGTTTGCAAACTTTATTGATGGTGCAATCGTGAAGGTGACAGTAGCCGAGGTGGCGGAAGGTTAATAAGGTTGATGTGTGAAAGGAGAGGCTTGATTGCCTCTTTTTTCTTATAGGTAGATTATGAAACCAACAAGATCAGCAAGATCAGCAAGATTGAAAAGCAATTGCAATGCAGCACCGCAGCCAGTGGAAGTATTGTTGCATTCAGGCCGACAAATGGAGCCTGAAGAAATTAACTTTATATCTAGTGTGCAGACATTGCCTTTAGAGGGTGTGGCATTGGTACTGTGCAAATATGCAGACAACGAGGCCAAGCTGGAACTGATCCGCATAGCTATGAAGTTCCATATTTATCGAAATGATTTTGATATATATCTGAAGAACAACAGGCAAAACCCGAAAGTAAAAACAGCTTTGGATATTTGGAAAAATATCAAGGGCGGTCAGATTGGATTCTTTAAAGCATAGTTATTCAATACAAGTGGTGGGCCAGTCCCATCACTTTTTTATTTAGGATAGAACAATGGCAAAACTACCAACATTAAAACCAAGATTGCAGACATTAAAGACGAGCCAACCCATAAGCAATGTGACTGCAAATAAGCGAAATCGTGGCAGATCATGGCGCAAGTTACGATTAGAAGTTTTATTGAGAGATAAATATACATGCCAGCACTGCGGACTGGTCAGCATAAGTTTAGAAGTAGACCATACAATCCCATTGTTTTTAGGTGGAACGGATGCAATGAGTAATTTAAAAAGTTTATGTGTGGATTGCCACAAGGTTAAAACCAGTCAGGAGAATGCAGTGGGTGGGGGCTTTTGATTGTTAAAAATGAAGTCTATTTTACGGATACCGCGCCCTCTGCATTCGCAAAAAAAATTGTCCCACACGAATATGTTAAAGAGAAGTTAAAGTAAAACACGCCTGAATTGACTATTTATTAAACTTGATGTATTCACACGCGCGCGCGCACAACACTGCTAACTTGTGGTTTTAGGGCTCAAAATCCCAATAGAATTAAAGTGAGTTTAGCAGGCCGGTTCCTTATCTTTGATGTGCTGAAGAACAATAATCCCCCCAGTGGTCAAGATGACCATACCTGAGCCACCAATAAGAGGAGCAGCTTATTTAAAATCTCCAACCGCGGCCAAGCACACGCGACTGGATGCACGTATCTGCAATCAAAAGTATTTTGTGATTTTTTTAGAGTGCTGGAGGTTAGGCTGGAGGTTAAAATTTAAATGAGAAAATAAAATATAATAAAAACATGAGGTTAAATCTATTATAAATCACAATCATATGGCGATTTACTAAGCCATACAGATTCAACTTAAGAAATACAAAAATCCCGCTTCCGAGCGGGATTTTTTATTTTGGAAATAGAGGTAACGAGCAATTTACTTAAACTGAATCGTCCCGTTGGCATTCACCGTCATCTTCGATTCACCGGCAGCCATATCCGGTGCAGGTGCTGCTTCAGCCACTGCAAACTTGGCGGTATTGGCGCGCATTGCAATCGGGCGCGGGGTATAGTTATTGGTATTCATGTTCAGATTGACCAGTTGATAGCCTGATTTATTCCAGGCCTGGGTCAATAACTGTGCGCGTTGCTGGAAGTTTTTCGAAGCTTCAACTAGTAGCTCATTTTCGACTTTCTTACGCTGGCTATCTGACACACTAAAATGTACTGATTGAGTTTGCAGGCGCTGCTGCAGCTCGCCAATGAGCTGGCTGGCGGCTTTAAAGTCGGTACTTTCCAGATGAATTTCGGCACGACCGCGCCATTCTTTCAGTTTCTGACTGTCATTGTCATAAACCGGATAAGTCGACTGTGAACCACTTTCTACTTTAACCGTTGGATATTTTCGCGCTGTGGCCATCGCCTGATTCATAATTTGGGTGATCTGATTGGCCAGTTCAGAAGGCTGTTTATGACTGCGCTCGATATACAGCACTGCATTCATCTGGTCATTGGATACCTGACGGCTGGCTTCTGCCTGAACATTGATCAGGTTATAGTTCAGTTTTTCGGTGGTCTGCGCCAAGGCACTACCTGAAACTGCAGCAGCCAATAGGCAACTGGAGAGAGTAATAAAACGCATGATTTTGTCCTGTTTTTATAGGTATTTATCTATCAAAGCATATTAGCCAAGCAATATGGCTAATTTTTGCAGAGTTTGTGGTGGGATTGTAAAAAAATAATAAAATCTACTGACTCGGAATGGCTTGATTATTTATTTTAAAACAATATGTTATATTTAATAGTGGGTTTAATTCTGCAGGCAACTTACATAGGGTTAAAAAAAATATCAAGAATGCGGTTTTCTTTCTGCTGTCACATTGTAAGATGATAATTAAATCTAATGGTTAGACCGATAGAACTTTTCGATAAAATTAGCTCGATAAAATGCCAAAAGCGGTTTATTTTCCTGAAAAATTAGGTATTATCGCGCTCCTAGTTATTGAATATTATCTAGATCATCTAACTAGATTTTTATAAAGCACCGAGTCAAAGGACCACAAGTCACCCGACTTATTTCTTCAACCCATATCAGAGATGGTAATTCGATATGAGCGTTACTTCTGTAAACCCTGCCACCAATTCCACAAACGAATACTACTTGACTCGCCAAAGTCAGATGGAATCGAATGTGCGTAGTTATCCTCGTAAATTACCGTTAGCGATAGCGAAGGCACAAGGTTGCTGGGTTACCGATGTTGAGGGTACGACGTACCTAGATTGTTTAGCTGGGGCAGGTACATTGGCTTTGGGCCATAATCATCCTGCGGTGATTCAAAGTATTCAAGACACCATCGCGAGTGGTCTTCCTTTACATACTTTAGATTTAACTACACCTTTAAAAGATGCATTTACTGAAGCGCTTCTTGCTTACCTGCCAGGTGGTAAAGAAGAGTATTGCTTGCAGTTCTGTGGTCCATCTGGTGCAGATGCAACAGAAGCAGCAATCAAGCTTGCAAAAACATTTACCGGCCGTAGCTCTGTAATCAGCTTCTCAGGTGGCTACCACGGTATGACTCACGGTTCGCTGGCAATGACAGGTAACCTGTCTGCCAAGAATGCCGTAAACGGTTTAATGCCGGGCGTACAATTTATGCCGTATCCACATGAATACCGTTGCCCGTTGGGTCTTGGCGGTGAAGCAGGTGTGGATGCACTGACTTACTATTTCGAAAACTTCATTGAAGATGTGGAAAGCGGTGTTACTAAACCGGCTGCTGTAATTCTTGAAGCAATTCAGGGTGAAGGCGGTGTGGTTACTGCGCCTACCAAATGGCTGAAAAAAATCCGTGAAGTGACTGAAAAACACAACATCGTGTTGATTCTTGACGAAGTTCAAGCAGGCTTTGCGCGTTCAGGCAAAATGTTTGCTTATGAACATGCTGGTATTGAGCCAGACGTAGTGGTTATGTCGAAAGCGGTTGGTGGTAGCTTGCCACTGGCAGTGTTAGGGATTAAACGTAAGTTTGATGCTTGGCAACCAGCAGGCCATACCGGTACTTTCCGTGGTAACCAGCTGGCAATGGGTACTGGTCTTGCGACCATCAACACCATTAAAGAACAAAACCTGGCGCAAAATGCGCAAGAGCGTGGCGACTTCCTGCAAGCTGAACTGAAAAAACTGGCAGTTGAATTCCCATGTATCGGTAACGTACGTGGCCGCGGTTTAATGATTGGTGTTGAAATTGTAGATGAGCGTCAGGAAAAAGACCGTTTAGGTGCTTATCCTGCAGATTCACAACTGGCTGCTGCAATTCAGGCTGCATGTTTTGACAACAAACTGTTGTTAGAAAAAGGTGGTCGTGGCGGTACGGTAATCCGTTTACTTTGCCCGCTGATCATTAATCAGGAAGAGTGTGTAGAAGTGATTGCCCGCTTCAAGAAAGCTGTGGCTGAAGCACTGAAAGCAGTACGAGGCGCATAATACATGGTAGATTTTGCAGAACATCGTAAAGCCTTACTCTGCAATGATGCTCAATCTATTGCTGACTATGAGTCAGCAATGGACCAAGCGACAAAAGCTGTCGCAGCATGGTTGCAAAACGATAAAATGTACACCGGTGGTAGCATTAAAGAGCTACGCAGTGCCATTTCATTCAATCCATCGAAAGAAGGTCTGGGTGTACAGAAATCTTTAGAGCGCATGGTCGAGCTGTTCCTGAACAAGAGCTTGAAAGTTCACCATCCGCATTCACTGGCGCATTTGCACTGTCCAACCATGGTGGCCAGCCAGATCGCAGAAGTATTAATTAACGCCACTAACCAGTCCATGGACTCATGGGATCAAAGCCCGGCCGGTTCATTAATGGAAGTGCAGTTAATCGACTGGTTACGCCAAAAAGTCGGTTACGGTTCAGGTCAGGCCGGTGTATTCACTTCAGGTGGTACGCAGTCTAACCTGATGGGTGTACTGCTGGCGCGTGATGCCTGCATCGCGAAAAACTGGAAAGATGAAAACGGCAAGCCGTGGTCAGTGCAGCGTGATGGTGTACCGGCGGATGCAATGCGTAATGTCAAAGTTATCTGTTCTGAAAACGCACACTTCTCTGTGCAAAAGAACATGGCGATGATGGGCATGGGCTTCCAGTCTGTGGTGACCGTTCCTGTGAATGACAATGCACAGATGGATGTGGTTGCACTTGAGAAAACCATGGCACACCTTCAGTCTGAAGGCAAAATTGTGGCATGTGTGGTGGCAACTGCAGGTACAACCGATGCGGGCGCGATTGATCCATTAAAAGAAATTCGTGAAATCACCAACAAATATGGCGCGTGGATGCACATTGACGCGGCGTGGGGTGGTGCACTGATTCTGTCGAATGACTATCGTTCTATGCTCGATGGCATCGAATTGTCGGATTCTGTGACGCTTGATTTCCACAAGCATTATTTCCAGACCATTTCATGTGGTGCGTTCTTGTTAAAAGACGAAGCCAACTACCGTTTCATGCATTATGAAGCTGAGTATCTGAACTCTGCTTATGATGAAGAACATGGCGTACCAAACCTGGTATCGAAGTCACTGCAAACCACGCGTCGTTTTGATGCCTTGAAATTGTGGATGACAGTTGAAGCCTTGGGCGAAGAGCTTTATGGTTCAATGATCGATCATGGTGTGGATTTAACCCGTGATGTTGCTGCTTATATTAAAGCAACAGATGGTCTTGAGCTGCTGGTAGAGCCGCAATTTGCATCGGTATTGTTCCGTGTGGTGCCTGAAGGCTATCCGGCTGAATTTGTCGATGCCTTGAACCAGAACGTCGCAGATGAATTGTTTGCGCGTGGTGAAGCGAATATTGGTGTAACCAAAGTGGGTCAGGTGCAATCATTGAAAATGACCACGTTAAGCCCGGTTGCAACACTAGACAACGTGAAAAACCTGCTGGCACTTGTACTGGCAGAAGCAGAGCGTATTAAAGCTTCAATTGCAGATGGTACTTACACACCACCAATCGCTTAATCGCATGCTGCAAAGAAAGAGAGGCCTATAGGGCCTCTTTTTTTTATCTCGGGTCATTGAATTGAAAAAAATGAAGATGAATGTCATGTATCTGTTAACAAGCCAAACGGGCCAAAAGAAGGGGATAGAAGTGAATAAAGTGGCTGAGTACAGTGAAGTGATCAATTGGCTGATAACGTGTGTTTCAGGCAACAGATGAATATATTAAGTTTAAGAAAAACAATCAATTTCGCTTTTTATAGAATATCGGGTGGTTGTCATCAACCAGAGAGAATTATGACAATTGTAAGAAAGTGAACCGGTGCTGGATTGGCATTTTGTCATATTTTTACAGCGCTTTCATATTTTTTTAGACATCTTTCGAAATTTTAATAAGGTAGTTAAATGTTATTAAAATCATTATCTTAAGTTAATATTTTGGTATAAAGCAGGCTTCTAGAAACTATAAAAACAAGCTGCAAAATAAAACATCATTAAAGTGTCATAAAGGTGTAACTTTATTGTCATATTTTAAACTCACAATGCACATAACGAAATAAGTACAAAACTTAATAAAAAGTGGCGTACTCCGAATTTGCATAAATTGAGAGAGAACAGAATGCGCTTTACCAATATCGCACTTGCATTAGCACTATCTGGGGCAGCTGTAGCAACAACTGCGAACGCAGCTCGTGACACCATCCAAATCGCTGGTTCTTCTACAGTATTGCCTTACGCAAGTATTGTAGCAGAAGAGTTCGGTAACACATTCCCACAATTCAAAGCGCCTGTTGTTGGTTCTGGCGGTTCTTCAGGTGGTTTGAAACAGTTCTGTAACGGTGTGGGCGATAACACAATTGATATCGCAAACTCATCTCGTCAAATTAAAGATTCAGAAATCGCTGCATGTAAAAAAGCAGGCGTGAACCAGATCTTAGAAGTTAAAATTGGTTATGACGGTATCGTATTCGCGTCAAACTCAAACAAAGCTGCTTATAAATTAAAACCTTACCATGTATTTGCTGCTTTGGCTGCTGAGCTTCCATCGAAAGGTAAAATGGTTGCTAACCCATATACACGTTGGAACCAGATTGACAAATCACTTCCAAACGAACCAATTACTCTGGTAATTCCAGCATCTAACCACGGTACACGTGAAGTGTTCCAAGAGAAAATGGTTGATGCAGGTTGTGAAGCTTATGCAGCAATCAAAGCATTAGACAAAGATGCGAAGAAAAAAGCATGTACAACTTTCCGTAAAGATGGCCGTGTGATTGAAATCGCTGGTGACTACACTGAAACACTGGCACGTTTAAGAACTTCTCCAAGTGCAGTGGGTGTATTCGGTCTAGGTTTCTATGACCAAAACCGTGACAAGCTACGTGTTGCAACTGTAAACAACGTTGCGCCATCTGAGCAAACAATCCTGAACGGTTCTTACCCTGTTTCACGTCCATTGTTCTTCTACGTGAAAGGTGAGCACCTGAAATCAATCAAAGGCTTACAACAGTACACAGAATTCTTCTTAAGCAAGAAAGTATCTGGTAAAGGTTCTAAGTTAGACAAAGCAGGTCTGATCTCTTTATCTGACAAAGAACGTGCGCAAATCCTGGCGAACTTCAAAGCAGGTAAAGCTGTTAAATAATTGTGGTTAAAACAGCTGATGGCAGGGTTTCCTGCCATCAGCTTTTTGCGAAGAGAAATGTTTTTTCAAATAATGAAAATTGAAAAAACGGTGGAGAATACATGAATCTGCTACTCATAGGTGTGTTACTGGCAATTATTGCCATAGCCTATCAAATCGGGTTAAGCAAAAGCCGTAACCTAGCAGGTAAGGGAAATAATTCTGCAATGTTGCACTCACGCCCTGGTTATTATGGTGCGTTGGTGGCGTTGTGGTGTGCGATCCCTGCTTTTTTAATTTTGATTGTTTGGAATCTGGTTGAACCAACCATTTTGGAACAGGTAGTACTGAGTCATGTACCGGCAGATGTTGCTGCCAACCTGAATGCAGCCAGCACCAGCGTTCTGGTAGACCGTGTGCAAGCACTGGCTTCTGGCTTTGGTGTCACTGATACACCAGCCGCCTATGAACTGGCAGCTGCTGAACAATTAGCAAAATTTGAAACCATTGGTTCTTATATCAAACTGGCCGTTGTGATTTGTGCAGCGTTAATTGGTTTGCTATGGGCGAAAAAACGTGTCTCTCAACAGTACCGTGCCCGTAACCAGGTTGAAAAGATCATTAACATTTCTTTAGCCCTCTGTTCTGGTGTGGCCATTCTGACCACCGTTGGTATCGTGATGTCGATGTTCGGGGAAGCCATGCGCTTCTTTAGCTTCGTCAGCCCAATGGACTTCTTCTTTGGTACCCAGTGGAACCCAGGTTTTAGTACCACCGGTAGTGCCGATGGTGAATATGGTCTGTTACCGCTGTTATGGGGAACCTTGCTGGTCAGTGCGATTGCATTGCTGGTTGCAGTACCTATTGGTCTGATGATTGCCATTTACCTGGCAGAGTATGCATCTCCGAAATTCCGTTCATGGGCAAAACCGACCATTGAAGTGTTGGCCGGTATTCCGACCATTGTATATGGTGTATTTGCCTTAATGATTATTGGTCCATTCCTGAAAAGTGCCGGTGCATTGCTGGGTATTGATATCAATGCTACTAGTGCTTTAACTGCCGGTCTGGTAATGGGCATTATGATCATTCCATTTGTATCGTCTTTATCTGATGACATCATTACCCAGGTACCACGTGCTCTACGTGATGGTTCGTTGGGTCTGGGTGCGACTAAGTCGGAAACCATTCGTAAAGTGGTGATGCCGGCTGCCTTGCCAGGGATTATCGGCGCCTTCTTGCTGGCTGCATCTCGTGCAATTGGTGAAACCATGATTGTGGTCCTGGCCGCAGGTAACAGTCCGTTACTACATGCCAACCCGCTAGAAGCGGTTGCAACCGTGACCATGACGATTGTTAACCAGTTAACCGGTGATACCGACTTCGCAAGTCCGCAGGCATTGGTGGCGTTCGCATTAGGTTTAACCCTGTTTGTTATTACCTTGTGTTTGAACATTGTGGCACTTTACATCGTGCGTAAATATCGTGAGCAATACGACTAATGAGTACTTCAAATACTACTTCAATGGATCAACAACCGCTTGATCCACGGGCGGCCGCTGAATTACGCGCACAACGTAAACAGAAAATTGAAAGCTCGTTAGCAAAACGCCATCGTAAAGAAAGCACTTTCCGCATGTTTGGTCTGGCCTCGGTACTGGCAGGTTTATTCTTTGTCGTGTTACTGTTCGGCAGTATTCTGGCCAAAGGTTTACCGGCATTCTGGCAAAGCAGTATGGCAGTGCCAGTCTACTTTGACCCAAGCATTATTAATGTGGGCGCCCAGCCAAAACAGCAGGCAGGTGAATCTCCGGCACAATTTAATGACCGTATGATTGCCTGGCAGACTGAAATGGGTATGGTCGATTGGGATGTGCTTATCGTTAATGGTATCGTCGCTAAAGATGCGGCGCTTGAAGCCAAGCGTGATGATTTAGGCTACATGTACACCAGTTCTGAAACCTATCGCTTACGTGATATGGTACTGGCAGATCCATCGCTGATTGGTCAAACCAAAGAAGTGAAAATTCTGGCCGATGCCAATGTAGATGTATGGCTTGCGGGCAATATTGACCGTGACCTGCCGGCAGAACAGCAGCAGCTAAGCCCGGAAATCCGTCAGCTGGCAGATGATCTGAAAGCCCAAGGTATTATAGAAAATACTTTCAATACCAACATCTTTGTCAGCCCGGACTCGCGTAGTTCGCCTGCAACTTCTGGTTTGGCTGGTGCCTTCATGGGTTCAGTGTTCATGATGCTGATCGTGATCTTTATCTCGATTCCAATTGGTGTGGCATCTGCAATTTACCTGGAAGAATTTGCACCAAAAAATGTCATTACTGATATTATTGAAGTGAACATTAACAACCTGGCCGCAGTTCCATCGATTGTATTTGGTCTGTTGGGTGCTGCCATCTTCATTGGCTGGATGCATTTACCGTTATCTGCGCCACTGGTGGGTGGTCTAGTTCTAAGTTTAATGACTTTACCAACCGTAATTATTACCACACGTGCTTCACTAAAAGCGGTGCCGCCATCTATTCGTCAGGCTGCATTGGGCTTGGGTGCATCACGTCTACAAACCGTATTCCATCATGTATTGCCACTGGCATTACCAGGGATTTTAACCGGTGCGATTATTGGTGTTGCACAAGCATTGGGTGAAACCGCACCACTTCTATTAATTGGTATGAGTGCCTTCGTTGCGAGCGTACCGGCATCTCCATTTGATCAATCTACCGCATTACCGGTACAAATTTTCCTATGGCAGGGCAATGAATTGCGTAACTTCTTTGAAGGACGTACCGCTGCCGCCATTATCGTACTTCTTGCACTCATGATCGGCCTGAACAGTCTGGCGATCTGGTTACGTAAGAAATTTGAAGTACGTTGGTAATTGAGGGCAAAATATGACTACTGTATTAAGCACAGACAAACCGAATTCCTTAGAACAGGATAAAGCAGTGAATCCAGAGCAAACACAATTTACGTCAACCGAAGGCGAAGAACACAAACAGCCTGCAACTTCGTTTGTGTCTCAGTTTGATACCCAGGCGGCGAGCAAAAAAGAAGCCAAATCGAACAATGTCAAACTCAGCACCTCGGATGTTCATGTGTACTATGGTGAATCTGAAGCAATTAAAGGCATTGACCTGAACATTTATGAAAATGAAGTCATTGCCTTCATTGGTCCATCAGGTTGTGGTAAATCGACTTTCCTTCGTACCTTAAACCGTATGAATGACACCATTGATTCATGCCGCGTTACCGGTAAAGTCATGCTGGATAATCAGGATATTTATGATCCGAACCTGGACGTGGTGTTGCTACGTGCTCAGGTGGGTATGGTGTTCCAGAAGCCAAACCCGTTCCCGAAATCAATTTTTGAAAACGTGGCTTACGGCCCGAAACTGCACGGTTTGGCGCGTGACAAATACGATCTTGAAGAAATTGTTGAAAACAGCCTGCGTAAAGCTGGTCTGTGGGATGAAGTTAAAGACCGTTTAAGCCAGCCAGGTACCGGTCTATCAGGTGGTCAGCAGCAACGTTTATGTATCGCGCGTACCATTGCGGTTTCACCAGAAGTCATTCTGATGGATGAACCATGTTCAGCACTGGACCCGATTGCAACTGCAAAAGTTGAAGAACTGATTTCTGAGCTGTCTACCCAGTACACCATTGCGATTGTTACGCACTCGATGCAACAGGCAGCGCGTGTATCAGACCGTACCGCATACTTCCACCTGGGTGATCTGATTGAAGTGAACTCGACTGAAAAGGTCTTTACTCAACCAGACCATCAATTAACGGAAGCGTACATTACAGGCCGTTTTGGTTAATTGCCAACCGCTGTATATACAAAAACCGCAAATCAATATTTGCGGTTTTTTTATGGCTCTGGTTGAGGGGTAGGGGGAGGGTCATAGTGGATTTGATGGATTATCTAACCTATCATAATGCTTAAAATGAGACCCTAAATAGATTTCAGTTTGAAGGGCTGAATCCGGAGCAGATCATTCCATCTGCTATCCAGTTGGTGGTTTTAATGTTGAGCTTTCCCAGCTTTTAAAAATCCCGTCCTGTTCAACAGGGCTGTATTTTTTAGTTGTTGCAAAAATGACACTACGGTTAACACGGAAGTGGATTAAATTAAGCAAATAAATGCGCTAATATTGAATTCTCAATATCCGCCCTCATCTAAAGTTGAGCCAAAATAAAATTGAGAACAGATTTTTATATGTTATTTCATTCCCCAAAACTACCTGCCGAAATTCGTATCCGTCATTTAAATGCGCGTATTAACGAACAACGAAAAAAAATAGCGCAGACTACGGCCTCCAAACTGGAGCTGTTGCAATTTAGCCAGCAATTGTCCAAAGAGGCACGCCTGCGTAAAAAGAATAACCAGAAAATTTACGTACTCGATTTTAAAGGGGATATGGCCGCCTCTGCGGTAGAGAATCTGCGTGAAGAAGTTACCTTAATTCTGGCCACCGCCAAAGCTGGACGTGACCGCGTGGTGGTACGTTTGGAAAGTCCGGGCGGGATGGTACATGGTTATGGTTTAGCCGCTGCACAACTGGTACGTCTGCGTGATGCCGGTTTTCATTTGACCATCTGTGTTGATAAAGTCGCTGCTAGCGGTGGCTATATGATGGCTTGTATCGCCAATGAAATTATCTCTGCACCGTTTGCTATTGTGGGTTCAATTGGCGTAGTGGCACAGGTGCCAAACTTTAACCGCCTGCTGAAACAGCACAATATAGATTTTGAACTGTATACGGCTGGTCAATACAAACGCACCGTGACCATGTTTGGTGAAAATACCGAAGAAGGCAAGGCCAAGTTTGAAGAAGAGTTGCAACAAACTCACAGCCTGTTCAAGCACTTTGTTGAAAAGTACCGTCCGCAGCTCAATGTTGAAAAAGTCGCTACAGGTGAACACTGGTATGGTCAGGATGCTTCCGATCTGAACCTGGTCGATAAACTGCAAACCTCAGATGAATACCTGTTAGGGTTATTGCCACAGCATGATGTTTATGTCATTGAAACCCGTCGCAAGCCAACCTTGGGTGAAAAACTCGGCCTACAAGCCGCACAGGTGGCCGATTCTCTGGTGCCTACGGTCATTAACAAGGTGATGGATACTTTAAGCAAAGCCAGTGCCAATCTGGTGCAAATGCGCGATCCTAAGCTCTAATCCAATTTTGTCCTGAAACATGAAAAGCACTCAATCGAGTGCTTTTTTTCTGTCTTTGTATAAGCTCCAGCTTCCTGCCAGAATCGCGCCGAACGTAGCCAGGAGCATATCTTTATGCGCATCCCAGACATCACCTTGCTGACCGTTATAATTTTCAGCCGCTTCTGGAGAGAGGAGGATGGCGAGTAACCATTCCAGCCATTCGTAAATCAAACTGCTGCTCATAACCCATTGCACGACCAGCAGAAAGATCATCCAGTCTTTGGCGTTAGGAAAGCCCAGCCGATGTAAGCGGAAAAACAGCGGGTAGAGCAGCACCCCATAGGCAAAATGCACAAAGCGATCATACATATTGCGTTCCCAGCCCAGCCACTGGTTTAAATCAAAGCCGAAGTAATGCAGCAGCCAGTCGTTATAGGGCACATAAGAATAGAGGTAATGTGCGCCTAAAATATGAATCAACAGAAAGGTGAGATAGAAAACAAAACTGGAAAAGCTTAGACCGACTTTTTTGAAGAGCAATAGCAGCACAATTAGCATGAGGATCGTTCCAACCTGATGTAGCACATAGGCTGAAAATTCCATCGGGTTGATACTGGCAAGCAGCATGGCCAGGCCTAATAGGGCCAGCATTAGCCAATGTTTGGCCTGTAATTGGTAGTCGATCATTCTGGTTATAGGATTGGGATTTATAATTATCATAATAAAAAAGCGAAGCCGGAGCTTCGCTTTTTGATGCTGAGTTTTTCAAGATTACACCCTCTTTATATTTCTCCCAGAGGAAGAAAGAAGATGTTGTGAAAAACTCAAATCATTTCATTAGATTTTAGCAATCAAATCTTTAATCTGTTTTGCCTGTTCAGCTGCATTACCGGTGTAAGATGCAGGGGTCATTTCAGCTAAACGTGCACGATCCGCAGCCGGAACAGCTTCGAGTTCGTTACCGTTGACGAAGCTCACCATCATGTCGCGAGTCATCGCTTGACCACGAGTCAGCGCTTTTAATTTTTCGTATGGTTTTTCAACGTTGTAACGACGCATAACCGTTTGAATCGGTTCAGCCAATACTTCTTGTGCATTGTCCAGGTCTTCCAGAATACGGTCAGCATTCAGTTCTAGTTTACCAATACCTTTTAAGCAGGCTTCAAATGCGATCAAGCTCTGTGCAAAACCAACACCCATGTTACGAAGTACAGTTGAGTCGGTTAAGTCACGCTGCCAGCGAGAAATTGGAAGTTTTTCGCCCAGGTGCGCAAGAACAGCATTGGCAATACCCAGGTTACCTTCAGAGTTTTCGAAGTCAATCGGGTTGACTTTGTGCGGCATGGTTGAAGAACCGACTTCGCCTTCTTTCAGTTTTTGTTTGAAGAAGCCCAGCGAGATATAACCCCAAACGTCACGGTTAAAGTCGATTAAGATGGTGTTGAAACGACGCAGCGCATCAAATAGTTCCGCCATATAGTCATGCGGTTCAATTTGCGTGGTGTACGGGTTGAAAGTTAAACCTAAAGATTCAACAAATGCTTGTGAATGTGCAGGCCAGTTGATGTCTGGATAGGCAGACAGGTGAGCGTTGTAGTTACCCACTGCACCGTTGATTTTACCCAGCAGTTCAACATTGTTGAATTGCTTGATTTGACGCGCTAAACGGTACGCCACGTTGGCCATTTCTTTACCCAAAGTGGTTGGGCTAGCTGTTTGACCGTGTGTACGAGACAGCATGGGTTGATCAGCATGTTTTTCAGCCAGCGCCACAATTGAGTCAATGATTTGCTGCATAGATGCAACCAGTACATCACGGCCGTTTTTCAGCATTAACGCGTGTGACAGGTTGTTGATGTCTTCAGAAGTACAAGCAAAGTGAATGAATTCACCGGCATTTTTCAGCTCGTCGATGTTGGCGATTTTTTCTTTCAGGAAATATTCAACCGCTTTAACGTCGTGGTTAGTGGTACGTTCAATCTCTTTAATGCGGTTCGCATCTTCTTCAGAGAAATTTGCCACAATCGCATCTAAGGCCGCATTGGTTTCTGCAGAAAAAGCTGGGACTTCAGTAATTTCCGGACGGTTCGCAAGCGCTTGTAACCAACGCACTTCAACAGTCACACGAGCATGGATTAAACCAAACTCAGAAAGGAAAGGACGAAGAGCATCACATTTGCTCGCATAACGTCCATCTAATGGAGAAAGTGCAGTTAAAGCGTTCATAACGATTCCTTAAACTTTGGAACTAAACCTAAAACAAATGTCCGTACAGATCAGACCACCTGATACTGTAAACGGGCAAGATCCTGAATATCTTGAAGCAGTTTGCGTTTGCTAAAAATCATCGCCCATGAGCTGCCACCGAGTTGACGCCACAAATGTGCCATTTGCAGGCCGGTAAATAGCGAGGCACGAATACGGTTGGTATGGGCAGAATCTTTAAAGGCCTCGGCATTGCCACGCACCATAATCCGCGGATTAATCTGTCCAGCAGTATCAACATAGGTTTGGGCAAGATTGGCGAGAATACTTGGATGTAAATAGTTATTATCAAAAAAGGACAGCTGTTTTAAGATTTTTTGCTGGGATTGCTCAATAATTTCAACAAATTGCGGATTACTATAGACTTTCTTTTCCAGTTGCAGCAGCGCCATGGCATAGGACATCGGCAACTTGGCATTGGACATTTTCGGTAATCTGGATTTGGGTGAGGTGGTAAACGGATGGGTAATGCTATTTTCGAGGGTTTTTAAACCAAGGGAGATATCGGCCAGCTGACTAAAAAAGTCTAAGGTTTGGCCACTCTGATTATTACTTGGACGGATATTCAGGCTGGCCTGAATCAGGCGCTCCAGATAAAAGTTACCGCTATCGCCAATACTTTGTCGGCCAGTCAGTGCGGTCATATGGGTCAGCTGCGTGGCCTGAAACACAGCAGCGAGGGCCAAAGCACGATTCTGGCGAACATTCAGAGTTCGAGGCTGTTGAAACGGTAACTCTGTCATGCCGAAACAATCCTTTAAACAAAATCCGGGTGAGGGGCATTGGTATGATGGATCACGCCACCCCCTAAGCACACTTCACCTGCGTAGAACACCACGCTTTGACCTGGTGTTACTGCACGTTGTGGCTGATCAAATTCAACACGTACACCATTTGGTGTTTCTGGATCTTTAAATAATACGCAGTCTTGGTCAGGTTGGCGATAGCGGGTTTTTGCCGTGCAGCGGAAACCGGTGTCAGGAATATCCTGTTCACCTGCGACCCAGTCAATGGATTCGCTCCACAGAATCGTGCTTTGCATCAGTGGATGATCATGACCTTGACCAACCACCAGACGATTGCCGGCTACATCTTTATGCAGTACAAACCAGGCACCTTCAGCTGCACCTTTCATGCCGCCAATACCAATACCACCGCGTTGACCGAGCGTATAGTACATTAAGCCGTGATGTTCACCAACCTCTTTGCCATCTTCCAGCACGATTTTTCCGGGTTGTGCGGGTAAATATTGTTTTAAGAAGTCATTAAAGCGGCGTTCACCAATAAAACAGATACCAGTGGAGTCTTTTTTCTTTGCAGTCGCCAAGCCCAATTCTTCTGCAATTTTACGTACTTGTGGCTTTTCAATTTCACCGACAGGGAACAGGGTCTTGTTAATTTCACGACCATGTACTGCATGCAGGAAGTAAGTCTGATCTTTGTTGTTGTCGACACCACGCAATAAAGGTGCATATTGATCACCTTTAGAGTTGGTCATGGTTTCACCACGACGGCAGTAGTGACCTGTGGCAATAAAGTCAGCACCCAGGTTAATGGCATGATCTAAAAACGCACGGAATTTGATTTCTTTATTGCACAGAATGTCCGGGTTAGGGGTACGGCCAGCGGCGTATTCTGCCAAGAAGTGCTCGAAAACCCGATCCCAGTATTCCATGGCAAAGTTGGCGGTGTGCAGTTTGATGCCAATTTTATCGCATACGGCCTGGGCATCGGCCAGATCTTCCATGGCTGTACAGTATTCCGTGCCATCATCTTCTTCCCAGTTTTTCATGAACAATCCTTCAACCTGATAACCTTGTTGAAGGAGGAGTGCTGCAGAAACAGAAGAATCTACACCACCTGACATACCGACGATGACACGTTGTTGCATAGGATTAGGCATCCACACTATGAATTAAGGGAGAATTTTGGTGCTCGTAAATGAGCGATAAAGGATATTTTTGTCCGGCCTGAGCATCCTGTACGGCTTTAATCACCAAAGGACTGCGGGCGCGGGCCGATTCAAGCAGTTCATCCGGGCTCATCCAGACGGCACGGACAATACCAGTGTCTAGCTGTGCATCTGCATGATGGTGAATGGCTTCGGCCAGAAAGCAGAAACGGTAATAGGTACGATCTGGAAACATGGGCGGGGTATAGGTATAAATGCCCAGTAAAGCCTGAATACGTACATCGTATCCGGTTTCTTCCAGGGTTTCGCGAACCGCTGCTTCAATAATGGTTTCACCGGCTTCTACATGACCTGCAGGCTGGTTAAAGACAGTATGTGTAACGCCTTCAGTCTGTTCTTCTACGAACAGAAATTTACCGTCTTTTTCAACAACGGTGGCAACAGTCACATGCGCAGTCCAAGCGGTCATAAAAAAGCACCATGGGGTAAAACGCATATTCTACAAAATTTAGGGGGGTGTGGCTATGAGGGAAGGGGATTTCTTTGGAGAAGATGATTTTTGAGTTTGAGAGAGCGTTCAAAATTCTGTGTCAGCCGAATTGGCTAGAGTTTAATTATATCATCGAGCCTGCCTTCAAAGTAAATCGATAACTGTGTGATGGTTTGCCCCCAGTTTGTCACCGGCATTGTCCATTTTTCAGAAGCCTGTTGAATGCCAATATACAGCAATTTCAGCAGGCTATTTTCATTCGGGAAAGCCCCCTTGGTTTTGGTCAGTTTTCTGAATTGGCGATGTACTGCTTCAACCGCATTGGTGGTATAAATTGGCTTCCTAACCGCTTTCGGATATTTGAAATAGGCACTGAGTAAATGCCATTTTTCACGCCATGAACGAATGACTTTCTCGTATTTATCCCCCCATTTGGCTTCCAGCTCATCTAGCGCCATTTCAGCTGCCTGCTTGGTATCTGCTCGGTAAACAGGCTTCAGATCAGCCATAAAGGCTTTTTGATCCTTACTGGCCACATAACGCAAGCTATTGCGGATTTGGTGAATAATACATAACTGCACTTCTGTCTGCGGAAATATCGCAGCAATTGCTTCAGGGAAGCCTTTAAGCCCATCAACGCAGGCGATCAGAATGTCTTGTATGCCACGGTTCTGCAAATCTGTGAGTACGCTGAGCCAATAATTAGCACCTTCACTTTCTGATAGGTAAAGACCCAGCAGTTCTTTATGGCCTTCGGTATTTAATCCCAGCACGGTATAAACGGCTTTGTTGACATAACGGCCTTCATCCTTGATCTTGTAATGGATGGCATCGAGCCACACAAAGGGATATACGGCATCAAGCGGCCTCTGTTGCCAGGCACGTAATTCGGGGATTAGCTTGTCTGTAATATTGGTAATGGCACCCTCGGAAATATCCAGTGCATACATATCGGCAATATGTTTTTGAATATCACGGTAGCTCATGCCGAGCGCAAACAGTGAGATGACTTTACTGTCGATCTCTTCAGAGAGTTTGGTTTGATTTTTCTTGACGAGTTGAGGCTCAAAATCACCAGTGCGATCACGAGGTGTTTCCAGTTCAAATGAACCGGAGGATGATTTTACGGTCTTGCGAGAGTAACCATTCCTGCGATTGGATGGTTTAGGATTTTCTTCCAGATAGTTTTCAATTTCAGCATTTAAAGCCGCTTCTGTCAGCTGTTTGATTAGTGGTGTCAGGATACCGTTTTCACCAGTGAGGGGTTGTCCTGATTGTAATTGTTTTAAAGCTGCTTCGAAATCAAAGTTGTTTGCCATGATGTGTCATTTCCTGTTTGATTCAGTTTATTGAAATGACACAGATTTTTGAACACTACCGAGTTTGAGTAAAAAATTGTGTGAAACAAGGACTTAATAATGAGCGTGGAACATGAGAAATCCATAAAGAAGTCCAAATCAGGTGATTTTGACTTCTTAGTATGAGCTAATATGCTGATTTAAAAAGAGAAGTAAAAATAATTTCGTATAACCTGTATTATGTTAATTTTAGGAAATCTTAAGAAAGTGAAATTATTAAATTTTATTTAAGGACAGGCTTTCGTTACCGTTAAGTCATTTAATAACTTTTGATATCTCTTTGTCTCAGGATCAATTTTTTTAGGATTAAAATGTCGGTTAGCCTGATTTAAAGCAATTACATTTTTATAGTAGTTCCGAATATCAATACAAATGACATTCACTTGTGCTTCAACATTTCGACTAGAACGTGCTTGTTGCATCTTTCGCTCAATTTCACGATTTGAATCTAGTCCTAGATAATATCGCTCAGTTGTATAATCATGTTCCGTGGGTTGCTTTAAGTTTTTTGCACATATCGGCAAGCTTAGGGTACTTATTACCACTAATGCTAAGAGGCTTCTCATATTTAAACCTTTTATATTTATATATTTTATTCTAGATACTTACCAACTAGAATTCTACTCCTATTTAACATAATGGCTGTTATACGAAGCCAAGCTGTAACTCCAAAATAGAAATGTCCGGTTTCTCCAAAGTAAAAATGTCCGCTTTTAGAATATGCACTTTTGCAATTTTCTTAGCGGACGGTTTGATATGTTGGTGTCTATGTCGGATAAAGAACTTAAACGATTGTCGGTCTTGCAGGAAATCTGTGATCAACGCATAACCCAGTCCCAGGCTGCTCAGTTACTTCATATTTCAGAGCGTCAGATCAGACGCTTACTGCAGAAATACAAAGCTCAAGGCCCAGTTGCATTAGCCCATGCCGGTCGTGGTCAAATCAGCAACTCCAGGCTTCCTGAAGAACTCAGACTCAAGTGCCTTAATATTGTTTCGGATCAACTGCATGGTTTCGGACCCACTTTAGCGCATGAAAAGCTCACTACCATTCATGGATTCGACATTTCGGTGGAAACACTACGTTCTTGGATGATTGCAGCCGATTTATGGATTCCTCGATCCAAGCATCTGAAACGCCCGTATCAGCCTCGTTATAACCGGGACTGTTATGGTGAACTGATTCAAATTGATGGCTCACACCATGACTGGTTTGAAGGTCGAGCCCCTAAATGCTGTCTGCTGGTGTTTATCGATGATGCTACAGGAAAATTGCAGCATTTACGCTTCTGTGAGTCAGAATCAACCTTTGACTATATGATTTCAACACGCTTATATGTCGAACAGCACGGTAAGCCTTTAGCGTTTTACAGCGACAAACATTCAGTCTTTAGAGTGAATCAAAGCAGCAAGAAAGACACCAAGATTACCCAGTTTGGACGTGTACTCAGCACCCTGAATATCGATATCATCTTCGCTAATTCACCGCAGGCCAAAGGCCGTGTGGAACGGGCCAACAGAACCCTTCAGGACCGTCTGATCAAGGAGATGCGCCTGAAAGGCATCTGTTCGATTGAGCAAGCTAATGTCTGGCTACCCTGCTTCATTGAGCAGTTCAATCAGAAGTTCGCCAAGATGGCTTTTAATCCTAAGAATCTACATCGGCCTATCATGGAAACAGCCGAAGAGTTAGATGATATTTTTACTTGGCGTGAACCTCGCAGAGTCACGAATAGCTTGACGATTACTTATGATAAATGCGTCTATCTGCTGGAAAATAAAGAAGAAAACCAGAGTCTCATGGGTAAATATATTGAATTTCTAGAATACCCAGACGGTACGGTCGCCATTGAATATCAGGGAAGAAAAATCAATTACAGCATCTTCGATAAATTAAGTCAGCTGAACCAGCGAGAGATTGTTGAGAATAAACGTTTGAGTTCAGTCTTGGCCCATATCCAGCAACAGCATGAAGAACTAGAACAGCAAAACAAACGAAGTCGTTCTCAATCTATGCCACGTAGACGAGCACAGAAAACAGCAATTCAACAACGAAATCGGTAGTGTTCAAAAATCTGTGTCATTTCAATAAACTGAATCAAACAGGAAATGACACATCATGGCAAACAACTTTGATTTCGAAGCAGCTTTAAAACAATTACAATCAGGACAACCCCTCACTGGTGAAAACGGTATCCTGACACCACTAATCAAACAGCTGACAGAAGCGGCTTTAAATGCTGAAATTGAAAACTATCTGGAAGAAAATCCTAAACCATCCAATCGCAGGAATGGTTACTCTCGCAAGACCGTAAAATCATCCTCCGGTTCATTTGAACTGGAAACACCTCGTGATCGCACTGGTGATTTTGAGCCTCAACTCGTCAAGAAAAATCAAACCAAACTCTCTGAAGAGATCGACAGTAAAGTCATCTCACTGTTTGCGCTCGGCATGAGCTACCGTGATATTCAAAAACATATTGCCGATATGTATGCACTGGATATTTCCGAGGGTGCCATTACCAATATTACAGACAAGCTAATCCCCGAATTACGTGCCTGGCAACAGAGGCCGCTTGATGCCGTATATCCCTTTGTGTGGCTCGATGCCATCCATTACAAGATCAAGGATGAAGGCCGTTATGTCAACAAAGCCGTTTATACCGTGCTGGGATTAAATACCGAAGGCCATAAAGAACTGCTGGGTCTTTACCTATCAGAAAGTGAAGGTGCTAATTATTGGCTCAGCGTACTCACAGATTTGCAGAACCGTGGCATACAAGACATTCTGATCGCCTGCGTTGATGGGCTTAAAGGCTTCCCTGAAGCAGTTGCTGCGATATTTCCGCAGACAGAAGTGCAGTTATGTATTATTCACCAAATCCGCAATAGCTTGCGTTATGTGGCCAGTAAGGATCAAAAAGCCTTTATGGCTGATCTGAAGCCTGTTTACCGAGCAGATACCAAGCAGGCAGCTGAAATGGCGCTAGATGAGCTGGAAGCCAAATGGGGGATAAATACGAGAAAGTCATTCGTTCATGGCGTGAAAAATGGCATTTACTCAGTGCCTATTTCAAATATCCGAAAGCGGTTAGGAAGCCAATTTATACCACCAATGCGGTTGAAGCAGTACATCGCCAATTCAGAAAACTGACCAAAACCAAGGGGGCTTTCCCGAATGAAAATAGCCTGCTGAAATTGCTGTATATTGGCATTCAACAGGCTTCTGAAAAATGGACAATGCCGGTGACAAACTGGGGGCAAACCATCACACAGTTATCGATTTACTTTGAAGGCAGGCTCGATGATATAATTAAACTCTAGCCAATTCGGCTGACACAGAATTTTGAACGCTCTCACGAAATCTGAATCCTGTGCTTGACTTGGAAATGTCTGTATAGGACATTTCTATTTGGTTATTAGGTAGGACATTTCTACTTGGGAATAACACAAGCTGTTAGAACCCATTTAAAGTGTCTATATCCTCACCAAATGGCTCTCTGTTCATTCTGTTATACGTTTTAAAGTTATTGGATCTACTGCAAAACTCTTAACGAGTTTCTCTGAATTTTTTCTAATTAATTGCCAATCTTTTAAATGAACTCGTTGAAAATACGCTTCCATTTGAACTTTCATAAAAGGCTCTAGATTCCAGCGCATATTACATCTTGGAGCAGACCGCTCCTTAACTACAGAATTGGTACATCTAATTAAAGTAATCACCTTTCCTGTACTATCTTTTTGTACATACTGATCTTTCGTATCATACAGACCATAAAATTTAATCCATTCAGGATGTGGAATATATTTTTCCAAACCAAATTTTTGTTTATGTGCAGGAATAAAAATATTAATATAATGAACATACTCCATATGCTTTTTACTTCGAATTTTATTCCCTAAAGTGGAATTAACAAATGCAACTGTTAGGTCTGGTTTATAACGGATTCCAGAATTAACAATCAGGTTAACCCATTGATTATCAGGCGAGTCGATTTCTGCCTTATATCGCCTATAAGATTCCTGTGGAGCACCTTGATACCTCACCAATGCAATACCTGTGGTATATTCCATTTCCATTCCAAATGAAGTGATTACTGAATTAAAATCATGTGGAGGGGCCTTATACCCTTTATAACGATGCTCCCTTACTAATACCGGTGAGTCTTCATATTCAAGAAAAAATGCTTCTTCCCCTAAAAGCACTGCTTTTCCTCCCAAGTTCCCTACTTGATAAGGCTGCCCATAAGGTCCCATAGGAGGTTTAAACTCAGGCTCTTTATTTTTTTGCTGCTCACAAGCTGTTAAAAGCCATGAAGTTAAGTAAATTCCTAAGATTATTTTTTTCATTGAGGAGCTATTTTTTATCGTAAAATTTTGGGTTTAGCTAACTATAGCTTACTATTTTGTCACATAGAAACCTGCTTAGAATTAGCACACAAGTATCTATCTGACGTCGTGATTTATGAGCCTTTCGATTGCGTATTTAACATAAAACCTCTTATGCGAAATCCAATTTTACTTATAATTCCCCGAAACCTTTACATAATTCTGCGCTGAATAGGGCAAAAAGGCTTTTTCTTTATCAGTCAGCGGGCGTACTTTTTGTACCGGACTGCCAACATATAAATAACCGCTTTCTAAACGCTTGCGTGGTGGTACTAAAGAACCCGCGCCAATCATCACATCATCTTCAACAATCACATCATCCAGAATAATGGTGTTAATTCCGACCAGAACACGGTTACCAATTGTGCAGCCATGCAAGGTCACATGATGGCCAATGGTAACATCTTCACCAATAATTAGCGGTGAGCCATCCGGTTTATCGGCATTTTTATGGCTGACATGCAGCATGGCATGATCCTGTACATTGGAGTTTTTACCAATACGAATAGAATTAACATCCCCGCGAATTACGGCAAACGGCCAAACCGAGACATTTTCGCCTAATACCACATCACCAATGACCACACCCATCGGGTCGATATAACAGGAATCATCAATCTGTGGATGGGTATCTAAATAAGGACGAATGTTCTGACTCATAGTGATCTGCTCGTAAAAGTGGAATGATCAAGACAATAGTATAAAAGAAAAAGCACCCATTCGCTGAATGAGTGCCTTCACTTAAGTCTAAAGTCGTGCTTTAAACTTAGAACAGGTTGCTAAAGAACTGCTTGATATGGTCAATGAGGCGCGAGAAGAAGCCAGCTTCTTCAACTGCGTTTAAAGCCACCAGTGGTTTTTCAGCAATTACTTTACCATCTAAGCTTGCGACATATTTACCAATGACCTGGCCTTTTTGTAGCGGCGCAGTCAATTTCGGCTGAACCACCAATTGCGTTTTAATTTCATTGGCTTTGCCTTTAGGCATGGTCACATTAAAGTTTTCAGCCAGACCAATTTGTACTTCATCCGACTGACCAAACCAGACTTTAGATTTGGCCAGGACCTGATTTGCAGGCTGTACATTTTTGGTTTCAAAGTTGGCATAACCCCAAGCCAGCAATTCACGTGTTTGTGTCGCACGTTCCTGCATGGTTGGCGCACCAAAAATCACAGAAATCAGACGCGTTGGGCCACGTTTTGCAGAAGTCGTTAAACAGTAGCCGGCTTCATTGGTATGACCGGTTTTTAAACCATCAACACTTGGGTCTGTATAGAGCAGGGCATTACGGTTGCCTTGACGGATGCCATTAAAGGTAAATTCTTTTTCTGAATAAATCGGATAATATTTAGAACTGTCTTTAATGATGTGCTGGGCCAAGGTTGCCATATCTTTGGCTGTTGAATAATGGCCGTCTGCTGGCATACCGGTCGAGTTAATAAACTGGGTATTGGTCATGCCAATTTTTTTGGCTTCTTCGTTCATCATGTGTGCGAAGGTGCCTTCATTGCCGGCAATGTGTTCCGCCATGGCTTTAGAGGCATCATTACCCGACTGAACAATAATTCCACGCAGCATTTCAAGTACAGTTGCAGTGCCATTCAGCGGAACATACATACATGATTCCGCGCTACTGCCGCGACACCATGCTGACTCGTTCATGCGCACTTGTTCATCTTCAGTGAGTTCACCGCTCAATAGTTTTTGTTCGATGATGTAGCTGGTCATCATCTTGGTCATTGAAGCAGGGGCTAATTTTTCATTTTCATTTTTTGAAGCGAGAAGTTGCCCTGTCTCGTAGTCCATTAGCACGTAGGATTTATTATTCAATTCTGGTGGTGCAGATAGGACAGTTGCTGCAAAGCTAAAACTAGGAACTAATAATAATGCAGCAAGGGCAGTTTTTTGGGACATTTCTAGTGGGTTCCTATATCTTGATGTAAGCACGAAGAGCCTAGCATTTTAGGATAAAGCAAAGTCGACTTCTATGGGAGAAATCGGCTTATCGGAAAAAGTATTGTAACCAAATAGTTTTATTTGCTGTACGCGGTCAATTCCTGGCAAATGGCCTTATTTTTCTGGCTTCCCGCTTTTTTGGCATCGGCCTGTGCTTCAACCAGCATCGGCTTAAAACTTTTTTGCTTGCTTAGGGCTTGTAAAGCTGCAACCGGATCTTTTTCTGCCGGCATATATTCTTTGGCCAGTTTGGCATAGCCCTGATTAAATTTAGTCTGGTCTTTGTCCTGAATTAACGCTGGGCACACTTCAGATAATACATAAATGGCTGCCAGTTCCTGCTGGGTGACTTTTTGAAGTGGTGTGACTTCAATATTTTCATTCTGTGCCAGTGCGGTTTGCCCCAAACCCAAAGTAATGGCGATACCAGCCAGAAGTTGCAAAGATTTCGTTTTTAATTGGGAAGTGTACATAAAAAAATAGACCTAAAACTTAAAAATACCACATGCCCATAAGCTTAATGATTTTTGACAGAATGAAAAGAAAAGAAGTGTATCTGAGCAGGCTGACACACAACCAAAATTAAAAAGCCAAATCAGAAATGCAATAAAAAAGAGCAATCAACCTATGCTGATTACTCTTGATGTGAAGATGGTGCGTCAGTACAAACCTAAAGTTCGATTGCAGCAGCATCCTGACAAACAGTTTTCTGTTCATCTGCCGTGGTTTCTTTAGCAGCATCACGTGCTTCAATCAGAATATTCTTATATTCAGCATCAGCCTGCAGTGCGCTGTAGCTTAAAGTCTGACCTTTTAAGTCTGCCAGGTAAGTTTCAATTAAAGCCTGAATATTGCTATCCAGTTTGGCGTTTTTGCCAATAATGGCCGGACAAACCTCAGCCATCACCTGAGCGGCAGCAATGTCTTCTTTCACAATGGTATTGGCTTCTTCTACTGTCAAGCCTTCAGCATTGACCGCTTGAGAGAGAATTACCGCAAAACCAAGCCCCAGTAAACGACGTACAGATAAGCGACGAATCATGTTATACACACTTTTTATTGATGGAAGTTCGACACTAAATATATATACTTCTCATTATATTTCAATGAAATGTGCTGACCGGTCATTTATTTAATTTGAAGAGTAAATTTGTGAATATCTTAATTGCCAATGATGATGGCGTTTTTGCGCCAGGGATCCAGGCGCTTGCACACGCATTAAAACCTTTGGGCCGTGTGGTAATTGTCGCGCCAGAAAGTGAGCGTAGCGGGTTTTCCAGTGCCTTGACCTTAGATCGTCCTTTACGTCCAATTCCGATTGCTGAAGATATCTGGGCGGTGAATGGCACTCCGGCAGACTGTGTCTATTTATCTATGAATGGCCTGTTTGATTTTGAATTTGATCTGGTGGTGAGCGGGATTAACAGCGGCGCCAATCTGGGTGATGATGTACTGTATTCAGGTACCGTTGGTGCTGCTTTTGAAGGGCGTTTAATGACGCAGCCGGCTATAGCTGTATCACTGGCTGGCCCTAATGTCCGAGCTTATCAGCATCCGGCCGATTATGCAGTTGCCGCGCAGTGGGTGCATGATTTTATTGCCAACGGCTTGCCAACCTTGCCGCCACGCCACATTTTGAATATTAATATTCCAGATGTGGCGGAATTAAAAGGCGCAAAAATTACCTATCAGGGCCGTCGCAGTCAATCTAAACCGATTACCAGCCATGTCGATCCGCGCGGTCGCCAGGTGTACTGGATTGGACTGGCCGGAGAAGCCGTTGCAGACCCGCGTAAAGATGTGGGTGAAATCCAGTCGGATTTCTTTGCTGTGGCCAATGGCTATGTCAGCATCACCCCAATTCAGATGGATGCGACCAATTACGATATTCTGGGGCATCTGCATGACAGCTTGAGTCCAGCCCTGTAAAGAATGTTATAACTTTGTGAAAAAGTACCGTCTGAAACTCTTTTTCGGTGCTTTTTTGTTAATCTTAGCGCAGTTCAATAATTACATTTAAGATGTAGAGAGGAAGATTAATGCCTTTGGTGTCACACGGTCGTTTATTTGCAGCACCGACAACATTGTTGAAAACTTTATTTGTATCTACAGCCGTTATTTCTACGCTCATCATCAGTGGCTGTGCGTCTAAACCTCAAGTACATAATTCTGCACGTTATGCGGCTGCGCCAAATTTCTATACCGTACGCTCAGGTGATACTTTAAGCGGCATTGCAGCACGTTATGGTTTAAGTTATCTCAGTATTGCGGAAATGAACGATATTGCCGCGCCGTACCGGATTTATGTGGGCCAGTCGATTCGTCTGAAAAGTGGCAGTGCACCGCGTACCACCACGACGCGTCCGGTAACGCAGCCAGCACCAATCCAGCGTCAGACCATTGCTATTCCAAAAACTACGCCAGTACCGACTGCACCGGTAACCACGACGACCACAACCACACCACGAACCACTACTCCGGCGCCGACAGTGAGCTCTACCGTAGGTTCTTTACGCTGGGTGAAACCATCTAATGGTGCAGTAATTGAGAACTTTAATTTAGCGTCGAATGTGAAAGGGATTCGCTATGGCGGCAATGTCGGTGATCCGGTCTTTGCAGCTGCAGACGGGCAGGTGGTTTATGCCGCAGATGGCCTGAAAGAATACGGTAACCTGGTGTTAATTAAGCATATTAATGGCTACATTACGGCTTATGCACATAACAGTAAACTTAACGTGAATAGTGGACAAAATGTAGCAGCAGGGCAGAAAGTTGCCGAAATGGGCTCATCGGGCACCACCCGCACCATGCTGGAATTCCAGGTCCGCCTTGATGGCAAGCCGATCAACCCGACTAATGTTTTACCAATAAATTAATTTTTTTAAGTGCAAAACGTAAATTTCACCGTATAATACAATGAGTTGCTTTTATTAAAGGTAGGAGCATCTCATAAGTTCAGAGGGAAATTTATGTTAGATCAACTTCGAGCAATGGGTGTATTTGCTTGTGTTGTTGAAAAAAGCTCGTTTAGTGGCGCTGCGCGTGAACTCGGTATCACCACAAGTGCTGTAAGTCAGCAAATTCGTTCTTTGGAAAATGAAATGGAAGTAACGCTGTTACACCGTTCCACCCGAAAACTGAGTTTGACTGAAGCTGGACAAGCTTTTTTCCACAGCTGTCAGGAAATGCTCGCCGCTGCGGAGCGTGGTAAAATACGCATTAATGAATTACGCGATGACCTGGTAGGTGATTTGCGTATCGCAACCACCCCGGAACTGGGTGCGAATCATGTCATTCCGGCATTGTCGCACTGGATGTCAGCCCATCGTGGCCTAGCCATACATGTCGAAGCGGACAATCAGTTTATTGACCTGATTGAAGGTCGGATTGATATTGCTTTGCGCATGAGTTCAAAAATTGAAGATAGTCAGCTGAATGTAGTGCCACTGGCGCGCGTTGAGCAGGTTCTGGTGGCATCACCAAGTTATCTGAACCAGACCACACCGGTGTCACGTCCTGAAGATTTAAAAAATCATGACCTGATTCCAGTAAATTTGATGAAAAATTATGCCAGTTTTTCATTTCATCACGCCAGTACGGGTGAAGTGGTCGGACTGGACATGAGCTCTCGCCTCACCACAAATAATGTTCTGATTGCCAAATCATTATGTTTACAAGGGCACGGAATCGCGAGACTTTTATATCTAGATGTACAAAAAGATTTAATTAACGGTTCTTTGGTCGAAGTATTACCTGAATGGAAATTGCCGATCTTTACATTGTATGCGATTACGCCAAAACGTGAGCAGCAGCCAATGAAAGTGCATCGTTGTCTGGATGCTTTAAAACAGTATTTTTGTCAGTTACCTGGCGGCAGAATTTACCAGGAAGCCTCATAAAATATAACAATTCAGAAATTAAAAAAGCCGCATCATGCGGCTTTTTTATGCAGATTGAGATCTGTTGAGATCAACACGCGGCTTAAGCCAGGAACGTTTTGATCATTTTCACCAGACGTTCAACCAGCTGATCGGCCTGTTCCTGGCTAATGTTCAAGGTTGGCAGTAAACGCACCACGGAGCCGGCGGTCACATTGACAATCAGTTTGTATTCATCACGGGCAATATCCACCAGTTCTGCGCAGGCTTTAGGTAATTCAATCCCGATCATCAGGCCAAAACCACGCACGCTGACATTTTGGTCAGCCAGCTGGTTGCGTAGCTGCTCAACAATATAGCTACCCATTTTTGCGGCATTCTCGACCAGATTTTCTTTCTGGATAATATCAATCACGGTGTAGACCACACGTGACCCCAGGGCAGTACCACTGTAGGTTGAACCATGGTTACCGGCAGTGAGTACACCCACACCGCGACCTTGGGTCATCACTGCACCAATCGGGAAGCCATTGCCCAGGCCTTTGGCAGTGGTTAAGACATCTGGCACAATATTGGTGTGCTGATAGGCAAAATATTTACCGGTACGGCCGTTACCAGTTTGCACTTCATCCAGCATCATCAGCCAGTTGTGCTGGTTACAGATGCGGCGGATATCTTCTAGGTAGCTAAAGCCTTGAGGCGCGGTATTAACACCGCCTTCGCCCTGAATTGGCTCAACCAGAATCGCGACGATGTCCGGATACTGAATGGCGGCTTCTTCAATGGCTTCAACATCACCAAACGGTACACGGATAAAACCTTCTACCAGCGGTGCAAAACCTTCCTGGACTTTTTTATTGCCGGTGGCAGATAGGGTTGCCAGGGTACGGCCGTGGAACGACTGATCGGCGACAATAATTTTCGGATTGGCAATGCCTTGTAAATAACCAAATTTACGTGCAATTTTAATGGCACCTTCATTCGATTCTGCACCACTGTTAGAGAAGAAGACTTCTTCCATACCAGCGACTTCTGCCAGTTTTTGTGCAGCGGCAGTTTGCCAAGGCACTTCAAACAGGTTGCTGGTATGAATCAGGGTCGCGGCCTGATCCGCGATGGCAGCAGCAATTTCCGGATGAGCATGACCTAAACCACAGACTGCAATACCGGTCAGGGCATCCAGATATTCGGTGCCATCTTCAGTGTACAGATAAGCGCCTCGGCCGCGGACAAAGCTGATCGGCTGACGGCCGAAGACGGGCATCAAATGAGACGGTTGATCAGTTTGCACAGGGGCAAGGGTAACGTTGTTCATGACTAACTCTTATCTGTAAGAAAGAAAGGAAAAAACTTATATAAGCAAAATCTGCCCCCGATTGAAAGTGTAAATGTAAATAAAAATGGAAATATTGCTTTAAGCATACTGTTTTGCTGTGTTTTCGGTATAATGCAAAACAGATTAGTTGAGGATTTATCAATGACTGAACAAGCACGCGATACCGAAGCGTTAATTCGTGACCAAATTGCTAAACATGCAGTTCTTCTTTACATGAAAGGCACACCGCAATTCCCACAATGTGGTTTCTCAGCTCGTGCAGTAGAAGCGCTCAGTCAAATTGGTCGTCCATTTGCCTATGTGAATATTCTTGAAAACCAGGATATTCGTGCAACTTTGCCGAAAATTGCCAACTGGCCAACTTTCCCGCAATTGTGGATCAATGGCGAGTTAATTGGCGGTAGCGATATTATGCTGGATATGTTCCAAAAAGGTGAGTTACAGCCTTTGGTTGAACAGTACAGCCCAGCGCCTGAAGCTTAATTCAGTCGTATAAAAAAGCGCCTTTCGGCGCTTTTTTGCTTTTTTAGACCGGCCATTATGAGCCAGTCTGGTTACGGGCATCTTCTACCGGAATAGCCTCAATTGCTGCTTCAGCAGGCTGATCTTTTTTCTTGGCCTTTTTTTCTTTCTTGGCTTTTTTCTTTTTCTTTGGCTCTTCCTCTTCAATTTCTGCGCCATCTTCAATGGCTTGCCAGTATTCAAGCTGCGCCATCACCATGTCATAAATCGAGCCTTTGCTATAACGGCCTTTTTTGTCCAGTTTTCCGACCGGACGCGCCATCAGAATTTCTAGCGCCTGATCAATCACATCAATGGCATGAATATGGAATTCGCCTTTTTGCACCGCTTCAATCACATCTTTACGCAGCATGAGATGCTGCATGTTTTGACGCGGAATAATCACGCCTTGCTTGCCGGTTAAACCTTGTAATTTACAGGCATCATAGAAGCCTTCAATTTTGGCATTGACGCCGCCAACAGGTTGCACCTGACCCAGCTGGTTCATGGAACCGGTAATGGCCCAGGACTGATCAATCGGTAACTGGCTGATTGCTGAAATCAGGGCAGACAGTTCCGCAACGGTGGCGCTATCACCATCGACCTGACCATAGCTCTGTTCAAAGGCCAGTGCGGCAGAGAAGTGCAGAATCTGTTCGCGGCCAAAATGGGCTTTCAGGAAGCTGGACATTAACAGCACGCCTTTGGCATGCAGCGAGCCGCCCAATTCAACACTGCGTTCAATATCCAGAATATCGCCGCCGCCCTGATAGACCGATGCCGTCAGGCGCGAAGGCAGGCCAAACTCGACATCGGCATAATGAATCACGGACAGGGCATTGATCTGACCCAGACGATGACCTTTGGTCTCAATCAGCTGGGTGCCGCGCGACAGGTCCTGCCAGTACAGTTCACGCAAATAGCCTAAGCGATATTTACGATGATCCAGCGCCATGTTGATATGTTCTTCTGACACCATCTTTTTGTCGGCTTGTACCGCATGATGATGTGATTCCCGAATCAGATCACCCAGCGTCAGGGCATGTAAGGACAGCGAGCTTTGGTCCTCGGCCAGACGACTCGAGTCGGTTAACAGCGCGGCCAGGGCAGAGCGGTCAAAGGGCAGTAGTTTATCGGCCTGAACATAATCAGCAATCAGCTGCATATAAGCCTGCTCATTGGTGTCATTACGTTGTAATGTATCGGTGAAGTCGGCACGGATTTTAAAGACGCTGCCCAGCTCCGGTTCGACTTCCAGAATTTCATAATAGATTTCCGGCTCGGCCAGCAGAATGACCTTTAAAGTCAGGGGAATTGATTCCGGCTCAATCGAAATACTACCGGTTAAAGTCAGCATATGTTCCAGTGAGGACAGTTTTAGCTGGCCCGATTTCAAGGCACGTTTCAGCCCTTGCCAGGCATAAGGCTGTTCCAGTAACTGTTCGGCTTCCAGAATTAAAAAACCGCCATTGGCACGATGTAAGGCACCGGAACGGATTAAGGTGAAGTCAGTGGTGATGGTGCCGTTCTGGGTCATCTGTTCCACATGACCGAGCAGGTTGTAGTGGGTCGGGAAATCTTCAAAGATCACCGGCGCACCCGAATTCGGCTTATGCGTAACAACAATATTGGCCTGATAACGTGCTGGCACCCGGCTAAACACCGCCGGAGTGAAGTCATCTTCTTCCTGTTCCAGCACCATTTCAACATTGTTGATAATGTCTTCGGCATAGTATTTCAGATAGTCTTCAAGCCCTTGAACCTCTGAAAATTTATTCAGCAATAAATCAATCCGCGGCATCACCACCTGTTTGGCAATGTCACGATTCAGGACCTGAACCCGATCGCGGGCATCATCTTCCAGATCGCCCAGATGCAGACCCAGACGTTCCAGTTTTTTATCCATATAGCGCATATTGGCGGCAATTTCGGCGCGCTCTTTGCTACTTAAGGCATTGACATCTTCCTGGGTCATTTCCTGCAGCTGGTCATCTTTAAACTGCACCGGAATAAAGCAGTGCTCGTCATTGCGCGAGACCAGTTTTAAATCCAGCGTTTCACCTTCTTTGGTCAGTTCAATGAGGGCCTGTTGCTGTTCATCGCCAGTTTGCTGGCGAATCTGTTCAATGCGGTTGTGATAGGTTTCGGCGCTAAAACGGCGTTCCAGCTGTTTTAAAATGGTCTGCCAGCTCTGATGCAGCTGGGTCTGGAATTTTGGTGCCTGACCGGCCGGCAGTCGCAGGGCAATGGGCTGACGCGGGTTTTTAAAATTATTGACATACACCCAGTCATTTGGCGTGGCCATGGTTTTGGCATGTTGTTGCAGTAAACGCCGGATCATAGTGCGTTTACCCAGTCCTGCCGTACCGACCGCAAAAATGTTATAGCCCGAATACGGCAAGGCAATGCCGGCTTCTACTGAAGCGCGGGCGCGATCCTGACCCAGAAAATTATTTAAAGGTTTAATCCGTTTGGTGGAGGCCGGAATTTTTTCCAGATCCGGAATATGGGTCAGCTGTTCCGGGCTTAAGCGGGTGTTATTAAGTGTCGTTTGAATTTCGGCTTGTTCGAAGGCTGAGGTAAGAGTTTGTTCTGGTTGTAAAACTAATGTTTGTTGTTCGGTAATTGAAGCAGATAAAGAAGAGGTCATGTGCTCGTGTCTTTGCGTCACTGTGAAATCCAAAACGAAATTATTGCAATAGAGATTTAAGGTATACAGGTTTAATAGAAAATTTCAAGCCAGGCCGCTGCATTTCTCCAGAAAATCACAGGGCGTTTGCATAAATCAGGTTGAAACCAAATCCATTAAACGATTGAATAGCAACATTCAGTTTTTTGACAAAAATAATGTAATGACAACACAATCTACAGGATGGAAATCTGCCTTTACCGCCTTTTTAGATCGGCGTGCGCTGATCATGCTGTTTCTTGGCTTCTCGGCCGGTATTCCCATTCTTCTTATTTTTTCCAGTTTATCGTTATGGTTAGGTGAAGCCGGCATTAGCCGTAATGCCGTAACTTTCTTTAGCTGGGCGGCGCTGGGTTATTCATTTAAGTTTGTCTGGGCACCATTAATTGATGAGTTACCAGTGCCATATTTAACCCAAAAACTGGGCCGGCGCCGGGCCTGGCTTTTAATTGCCCAGGTCCTGATTATATGCGCCATCTGTATTATGGCCTTTTCAGATCCGGCCTTAGGGCAGACGCATCTCTACCAGATGGCGGTGGGTGCGGTGCTGCTCGGTTTTGCTGCGGCCACGCAAGATATTGTGATTGATGCCTATCGTATTGAGCTGGCTGAAACCCAGATGCAAACTGTATTGGCTTCCACCTATAACGCCGGTTATCGTATCGGGATGATTGTAGCTGGTGCGGGCGCTTTATTTCTGGCGGCGTATCTGGGCACGGCTAAAGGCAACTATATTTATGAGGCCTGGAAATACACCTATCTGGTGATGGCGGCGGTGATGCTGATCGGGATGTGTACCACGCTAGTGATTCGTGAGCCGGTGGTGGAGCGTGTCCGTAAAGAATATAAACGCAGCGATTATTATCGACTGGTGGTGGTGTTTTTTGTTGCCGTGATCAGTTTTGTGCTGAGTTATATCTATTCCGGTCAGGCGCTGGATGCGCTGAAAAACCAGCTCAGTATTCAGGATTCCTTCCTGCTGTTTACGCTGGAGGCGATTCGCTTTATTGGCTCGGGTGCGGTGGCTTTACTGGTCGGAACTGTGCTGGTCAAACTGGGTGCAGTCAATAAACAGATGGCTTTTGAAACCTGGGTGCATCCGGTCGCGGATTTCTTTAAGCGCTATGGTTTAAAGCTGGCTTTGGTGTTACTGCTGCTGATCGGGTTTTATCGGGTTTCGGATATTATTGCAGGGGTCATTTCCAATGTGTTTTATCAGGACCTGAACTTCAGCAAAGAACAGATTGCTGAAGCAGTCAAAGTCTACGGGGTGATTTTCTCGTTGGTGGGTGGCTTCCTGGGTGGTTTGCTGGCCCAAAAAATGAATATCATGAAACTAATGTTTCTGGGCGCAGTGCTGGCCAGCTCGACCAACCTGATTTTTATTGGACTGGTCAAATCCGGGCAAAGCCTGAGTGATGTGCAGGTGAATGTCGGGGCGCAGCAATATAAGGTACAGGCCGATGAAGCCGGTTACTGGAGCGTACAGGTACCGAGCAACGTGCTGGCTCAGGCCAATCAGATTCAGGTACAGGCACAATACGCCAATCAGTCCGATCAGGCACAATTAAGCATGCCGTATTTGCAGCAGACCGGCACAGCCCAAATCCAGTTATTACCGATTACCTCGGATGACCGGATTTCTGTACAGGAAGCCGAGCAAAGTCTGGTGATTCGTGGTCAGTTGAGTGGTCTTGATGCTGCACAGCTACAACCTGAACAGCCGCTGAGTCTGGTTCTGGATGGCAAGGAATATCCGGCCAAGCTGGAAGAGGGTGGCCTGTTTAGTGGTGTGATTGAAGGCCAGCAGTTACAGACAGCGCAAAATAGCACGATTCAGGTGCAGGCCCGATTGCTGGATGGCAGTACGCTCAGTGCCAGCCGCGGTTATCAGCTGGCACAGCAACATCCGGCGCTGGATATTGATATTCAGGCCCTGACACCGGTAGATGTCAACGCTGATGCAGCGGTAGAAGTTCGCGGTAAGGTGATTAAACCGTATAGCAGCTTATGGCTCTATCTGGCAATTATTATTGATAATCTGGCCTCCGGTCTGGCCGGTGCGGCATTTATTGCCTTCCTGTCCAGCTTAACCAGTGTGTCGTTTACCGCTGTACAATATGCGATCTTTAGTTCGCTCATGACCCTCACTCCTAAAATTTTAGGTGGATATTCAGGTACCATAGTCAATAATATCGGTTATCCGAGTTTCTTCCTCATGACCACGCTGCTTGGAATTCCGATTCTGATTCTGGTGGTGTGGGTGGCAAAATTATTGCGTGCTCATGAACACGCTCAAATTCAACAAAAGGACGAATAATATGCGCATGCTGCATACCATGTTACGTGTAGGCAATTTAGAACGGTCATTGCAGTTCTATACTGAAGTACTTGGCATGACTTTACTCCGTAAACGTGACTACGAAGAAGGCCGCTTTACCCTGGCATTTGTCGGCTATGGTGATGAAGACAACCATACCGTGCTGGAACTGACCCATAATTGGGATACAGACAGCTATGAGCTGGGCAATGGCTATGGTCATATTGCCATTGCAGTGGAAGATGCCTACAAAGCCTGTGAAGAAATCAAGGCACGCGGCGGCAATGTGGTGCGTGAAGCGGGTCCAATGAAAGGCGGCGTGACCGTAATTGCCTTTGTGGAAGATCCGGACGGTTATAAAATCGAACTAATCCAGCAGGATGACAATGCCCGCAATAACTAAGTTGGCGCAGTAGTATTGCGCCACAAAATAGTGAACATTAAGCCAGCAGACTAGCTTTATTGTTCCGGCCCAGTAAGATGGAACTTTACCGTGAGGTAAAACCCGCTGACTGGGCTTTTTTATGTCGATGCAAAAATAAAATCACAGGATGTAGACATGCTAAAACTACTTGCATTGGATCGCTTTACCATATTGTTAATTGTGATGGTGATACTGGCCAGTATCGTGCCAGTCTCTGGACAGGTGGCTGAAGTCTTTGGCGTTATTACCACGGCGGCTATTGCGGTGCTGTTTTTTTTACATGGGGCAAAATTGTCCAGAGAGGCGGTGGTACAAGGCATCATGCACTGGCAACTGCATACGCTGGTGTTTGCGTTTACCTTCTTGTTATTTCCCGTCTTAGGTCTCATGGCCAAACCCGTATTACTGCCGTTGCTGGGACAGGAGCTGTACTGGGGCTTTTTATTTATGTGCTTCCTGCCCTCTACAGTGCAGTCTTCTATTGCCTTTACCTCGGTTGCACGCGGCAATGTCGCCAGTGCAGTCTGTAGCGCGTCTTTTTCCAATATTGCCGGCATGTTCATTACCCCGGTTCTGGTCAGCCTGTTTATTTTTGGCCAGTCGCAGCACGATTATGATCCGACCTCATCCATTATTCAGATTACCTTATTGTTATTGGTGCCTTTTATTCTGGGGCAATTGCTGCGGCCGTGGGTCTATCCATTTCTGGTCAAGTTCCCAAGTCTGGTTAAAGGCTTTGATCAGGGCACCATTTTAATGGTGGTCTATGGCGCCTTTAGTGGCGCCGTGGTGGCCGGACTGTGGAATGAAGTCAGTGGCACAACGTTACTGATTTTAACTGTGGCCTGTTCGGTACTACTGACTATCATCATGCTGCTGGCGCTGTACATCCCGAAATGGTTGGGCTTTAAACGTGAAGACCAGATCGCGATTTTCTTCTGCGGCTCTAAAAAAACCCTAGCCAGTGGTGTACCGATGGCGCAGATTCTGTTTATTGGCCAGCCTTTGGGCATGATTGTGCTGCCAATCATGATTTTCCATCAAATCCAGCTGATGGTCTGCGGCATTATTGCCAATTACTGGTCGAAGCAGCCTGAAATTGAGGACAAAGAATAATTCGCATATTGGCATAGATTCACGTATAATATGCCCCAACTTGTTGTGCTTAGCTCTGACGGTATCCGTCTCGGTGGGCCAAAAGAATGGTCTGTTGTGGTGTTGGTCTGCGGTTTATCTCGAATAAACAGCTTTTTTCCTCAGTCTTGAGAGTGATCAATTGCGACGACAGCAAAACCTTCTTTAATCTTATGGAGTAATCGACGATGCGCGCCGATATTCACCCAAAATATGAAAAATTAGTTGCTACTTGTTCATGTGGTAACGTGATCGAAACTCGTTCAGCTGTTGGTAAAGACACTCTTTACCTAGACGTATGTTCAGCTTGCCACCCATTCTACACTGGTAAGCAAAAGAACGTTGACACTGGCGGTCGTATCGACAAGTTCAAACAACGTTTTGCTGGTATGTCACGTTCTATCAAACGTGGTTAATACCCAGAATGAAAAAAACGGGCATTTGCCCGTTTTTTTGTGCCTGCACTTCAGGCGAAAAGTACAAGACCTTATTGGTCTTGTACATCAATGAGATGATCCAGTTTCTTCTGGAAGTAATCACCCTGAATATAACGGGCATCCACATTCCAGGCGTTGGCAAACAGGTTCATATCGTTTAGTTCATGTAGCACCACTTCCACCGGCTTGATTTCGCTAAACTGCTGAATCTGTTCCTGTAACTCCTGAGTCGCGCTATCTTGCATCAGTTTGCTGGTCAGCGATGGATGCAGGGTCACATATTGCACATCCAGCTGTTTAAGAATGGATTCGCTATACATCGACTGGCCAAATTCACGGATAGAAATCTCCGCACCGTGCTGATGCAGCAAATGCATCTGCTTTTGGGCATCCATCAGGTTCTGGCTCACATCTTCTTCAGAGAATTGCAGAATTAACGGATAAGCCTGCTGACTGCCCACAATGGTAATCAGTTTGGACACAAATTCCGGGAACGCGCGGTCTTGTAACAGCACATGCTTGTTCAGGTTAACAATCAGCTTGGCTTCCGGATATTGGGTAATGAAGTTGTGTAGCTGTTTGCAGGCTTCGACCAGAATCCAGCGATCCAGTTTAATTGAGAGTTCCGGATCTTCAGCCAGATCAACCAGCCCGGTCAGACTTTTCCATTCTGCTTGATGAATAAAGCCGCTGCTGACTTCATAGGTATATAAATTGCTGTCCTGTTTGTCATACAGTTGCTGGTATTTCAGATGAATTTCATTACGATCCAGGCTGTGGCGTAAGGCGCCTAATAGCGATGAAGCAGCGGTTTCGACCACAGGTGCAACCTTTGGCTCGACAATTTCCAGCGACAGATCGGTCATGGATAAATCCAGTCCGAGGCTTTGCTCATCTTTTTGCTGATAAGGCAGTGCGGTTACAAAGGCACGTTCCATCAGCTGTTCAAACTGGGTGCTGTCGGCAATTTCACCTTCTAGTACCGCATAGCCCATACGGAAATTCAGCGGATAACTTTGCCCATTGACGCTTAATAACTGCGGTTTACTCAGTGAGCTGAGACCAATCAGTTTGGAATGCAAAATGGTGGTTGATTCTGCCTGAAACAAGCCAATATAGATCGATGAATTGACCTTGAATAAAGGCACATTGGTCTGTTCTTTCAGGAAGGTTTTAATATTACCGAAATAGTTTTTCAGCGTAACCCAGTCCGATTGCAAGACTTTTTCAGGGCAGGAGGCCAGGGCAAATACCACCAGCGCATTAATTTTGGATGGCTGATTGTTCAGGGTGCGGTTAATCAGCTGATGGGTCGGCTGCTGACCAGCTGTGCTTTCATTGCTGGCCTTGGCTGGTGCTGTAGCAGCTTGCTGAATATCAATGGTCAGCTGCAAGGCATCTTCATCAGTGGCCGGTAAAAATTCCAGCTGTAGCGGATTTTGCGCGGCGACATGACTATTTAAAGAGCTGTAGCTGAAACGGCCTAAATCAAACTGACCTTGCGATACTTTTTTAAAGCGCAGTTTAAAATCGGCTAGATCTTCCGGTTGCAACAGGTCAAGCAAAGGCAGACCAATAATCTCATCTTCATTCTGAAAGCCAAACAGCTGTAAATATTCCTGATTGGCCTGTACATGAATGCCTTCCTGAATAATCGCCACCGCCTTGTTGCTGTCTTCCACCAGAGACTGCGCCTGCGTCTGGGCATTTTCCAGCTCTTCTTTGAGCTGGGCATGGGTTTGCTGCAAACGGCTGAAAGAGAGGGCACGAAGCAGACCCAGATAGAAACTGTCACTATCGTTCAGGTTGACCAGATCATAAATGCCTTTGCGGATGAGGGCGCTATATTGGGTGGCATCATAGTCTTCAGGTTGCAATAACACCAGCGGTAAATTCGGCTGTTTTGAGGCGCGAATCAGGGTCAGGGCCTGATCAATTTTCAAGTCGTAGGCGCGGCCAAAAATCACCACATCCCAGGTTAAATTCAGCTGTTTTTCAAAATTTTGCAGGTCATCGAGCAGGGTGGCCTGCACGGTATGTTCCTGTGCATTCAGCTGTTCGCAAATCTGATTAAAACGGATTTGGTTATCATCGATAATGAGTAAACGTGTTTCGGTACGTTTAAATTTTTTAGATAGTAAAGGATTTCTCACTTCAACGCTTCCCATAAATCTTGATTCTTAACGTCATTCATCTGCTTGTGAATAAAGGCATCGACTGTGGCTTGCTGCTGGTCATTTAACAGTTCAAAGTCAAAACGCATAAAGCTTTGAGTAATGAGTAACGGTTTAATTAAAAAGACTTTAATGTCTTCATCCCCCAAACGCAGCTGTACGGTCTGCTTGTCTCTTAATAATTGAATCCCCGGTAAAATAAGATGAGTGCTGACTTCATTTAGCTGTGAGCTCTGCATGAGCAGGGCAGGATGATAATGCCCGCTATGCCGGTCAGATTTCACATAGACGGCACATGGAATAATGTCCTGCGCCAGTACTTCAAGGCCCAGTTCCAGGGTTTTGTCAGTCGACTGTTTAATCCAGCGAATCACGCCGCCACGCCACGGACTTTGCGGATTTTCCTGCACCAGAATAAATTCACCGGTTTTAAGATGTTTCGGCGTTTCACCTTCCCATTTAATCCGGTAACCATTCACACTGATATCCATCACTTCCGCGCCGTAAATCTGTTTGGCTTCACGGTCCAGACTCTGGATTTTGCTGATGTCGGCAGTGGCATGACTGTGCATCTGGTTGATGAACTGGCTTTCACTCTGGAACTGGTAATTTTCACCCAGTTGCAGGGTTTCCTGAAAATTCTTGCCTTTAGACAAATAGAAGTGCGCCACGCTTAAGCCAAAACAGATTTTGACCCGGGCCGAATATTCATAACGTTCATGGCGACGCTCAGGATTATGAGTGAGCAGGGTATGAATATGAAAATGCAGGGCCGGAGTTAAAAACAGCTTTTCATTGCGGGAGAAATGTTCGGCCTTGCGGCCCTGATTTTCACTAATATGATCCAGCAGTGCCTGCGTCGAAATAAAAATACCCGGCTCAAAATCACCCGATTGATGCGAGTTATAAATTGGCGGATAGTCTTTGTTGGTATCGACAATATAGCGTGACAGGGTGGTTTCTTTGGGCAAAATCTGAATCAGCTTGACCCAGTCAAAACTGCAGAGATACAGCCCCTGAATTTCGGCCGGACGAATCTGATGGGAATTGAAAATATCCAGCAGGATTAATTGCGCATATGCCTGACTGATATTTTGCAGCTGATGCTGGGTGCCTTGCAGATGGTTAATATTGTTCTGAAGAAAATTGTGCTGCAGCGCGCAGTTAAACAGTTGATGCGCAGTGAGCCATTGCCCGGAAAATGGCGAGCTATATAGCATCTGTTGCTGATACAGCAATAAGGTCAGTTGTTGCAGCGCATAATAGGTGGCCACAGTCCGCGCAGTCTGCAGGTTCTTTTTCAGGTTAAAGGCAAAAATGGAAAACTTCTGCTGGGCCAGCTGGCGGTGACTGCGGCGCGCGATTTCAATATAGACTTTGGCAAAATGACTACGTAACAACAGCGCCAGCTCGATAATGTGCTCATTGCGGTCGCTGCTAATCAGACCCTGGTTAAAAAAGTGTTTTTCCAGGCTGGTCAGGACATTTTCCAGCGTCGGGTGAATGGCCTGAATCAGGTCAAAGCGCAAGGTTTCCTGACATTTGAGTTCAGAAATTTCCAGTAAGGCTTTGAACAAGGCTTTTGACGAGTCCCCAAGCTGTAAAATGGATAAGTCAGCTGCCCACTCCTGAATACTTTTGACAGAATTCTGGCAAAAACTGAGCTGTTCCAATTTCAGCTCAGTGGCAACCTGAAAAATATCTGAATGATTCATAGTCATCGTTGTTATTTAACTCAAATTCAAGCAGTTGAAACCCCAAAAAGCGGTGTTTTATTCTTTTCGCCCGCAATTTCCCTAACGAGTTTAGGAACCAGATAACCCGGCAAGTTCGCTAAAACCTCTTTATAAATAAGATCGATGTCCTGTGGCATCAGATCGAAATGATGTGCACCTTTCACTTTATCTAATACATGCAAGTAATACGGCATCACCCCAGCATCGAACAGGCGATAACTTAAATCGACCAGAACCTGAGCAGAATCATTCACCCCACGAAGTAAAACTGCCTGATTCAGGACGGTAATTTGATGTTTCACCAGTGTATTTAATGTACGGCAAGTGAAGTCATCCAATTCTGATGCATGATTTGAGTGTACCACCAGAATAATCCGTAGCCTACTGTTTTTTAATATGGAAATCAGCGCTTCATCGACACGGTTGGGGATTACAATCGGAACGCGTGAATGAATTCTCAAAAATTTAATCTGCGGCAGCGATTCCAGACGTTCAATCCAGCTCTGTAAACGTCGATTGGTTAACGTTAATGGATCACCGCCACTTAAAATCACTTCATTAATGTCGGGCTGAGATTCAATATATTGTTTGATGTTTAGCCAATCTTCATTTTTAGGCAGGTTGTCCTGATAGGGAAAATGGCGGCGGAAACAGTAGCGGCAATGTACCGCACAAGCCCCGGTCAGGGTCAGTAAAAAACGCGACTTATATTTGTGCAGGACACCCGGTTGCTGATTGGCCTGTTCTTCACCTAAGGGATCGGTGACAAATTCAGGATGATCTTCCAGTTCCAGATGATGTGGCAAGACCTGTAACAGCAGCGGATCAAAGGGATCGGCGACTTTCATTTTTCCGACGAATGCACGCGGCACACGTAATTTAAACTGTTCAGATGCCAGAATTGCGCCGGAGAGTAACTGTTCAGGCGACAGTTGCAGAAGATTCAGCAACTCTTGAGGATCGGTAATTAAATCACTGAGCTGTGATTGCCAGTTTTGCTGTTGATACAAATAGTTTGTCATGCCGGAAAAAGAATCATGGAAGTGGGAGGGCAAGGCCTAATCGTGCTAGTTTAACAGTTTGCAGGCGCTGGGAATGTGCTTTGTGTGCGAAAAATCAGGACATCCGGGCCAGGTGGAGTCCAGAGCGAGCTGCGCTGATTTTAAGCATCTGCCAGTTGGGAATAAAGCCGGTAGATGGATATCTGCTTGTAACTTAGGCAGCAGCGGCCGGTTAAACAAGAATTTTTCATTGCGGCAAGGCATATTGGTCATTTAGAATACGTCACATAAAATGAATGTGCATGTGGCAACTAATGTTCGTGTCAGACTTGCTAAATGACATCGCAACAGCCCGTAGCATCGATAGCTTAAAGTTAGTAAGTTTGGAGTGTGCCAGTCATGGCCAATTATTCTACGAATGAATTCAAGTCAGGCCTTAAGGTTATGCTTGATGGTAACCCATGTTCAATCATGGAAAACGAATACGTAAAACCAGGTAAAGGTCAGGCCTTCAACCGTGTGAAATTACGTAACCTTAAAACAGGTAAAGTATTAGAAAAAACTTTCAAATCTGGTGATTCACTAGAAGCTGCTGACATTGTAGAAGTAGAAATGGACTACTTGTACAACGACGGCGAACTGTGGAACTTCATGGATCCTGTAACATTTGAACAGATCGCAGCTGATAAAACAGCTATGGGCGATGCTGCAAAATGGTTAAAAGACGATTCTAATGAAAAATGTACCATTATGTTGTTCAACGGCGTGCCTTTAAACGTTAGCGCTCCGAACTTCGTGGTATTAAAAATTGTTGAAACTGATCCAGGTGTTCGTGGTGATACTTCTGGCGGTGGCGGTAAGCCAGCGAAACTTGAAACAGGTGCTGTGGTACGTGTTCCATTATTCGTTCAGCAAGAAGAAAGCGTTCGTGTAGATACCCGTACTGGTGAATATTTAGAACGTGCATAATGGTGTAAAAATATACTATTATCGAAGGGATGATGATCAATCATCCCTTTTTTTATGCCAAAGTCTTAGAGGCATAGAAAAATAACAGGCGTAAAGTCGCAAAGGAAAACAGCAGTACCTCGAACAACAACAATCAAGCTGATTTAAATGCATCGAAAATATGAGGGATTGAATGGAAACATTACCAACGAAGTCGAGCCTAACTTCGAAAATTATCTGGCTGCTCGTCGCTATTGTGGGTGCAGTGTCTTTCGGGATTCTGGCACTCAGCCGTGGTGAGCATGTAAACGCAGTCTGGCTGGTCCTCGCCGCCGCCTGTGTCTATAGCATTGCTTACCGCTTCTACAGTTTATTTATTGCCAATAAAGTCTTTGAACTCAATGCTAGGCGTTTAACTCCCGCGCATCGCCTGGCCGACGGTTTAGATTATGTTCCGACCAATAAAAGTGTCCTGTTCGGCCATCACTTTGCCGCGATTGCCGGTGCCGGACCGCTGGTTGGTCCTATTCTGGCAGCGCAAATGGGTTATTTACCGGGCACCATCTGGCTATTGGTCGGGGTAGTGCTGGCCGGTGCGGTACAGGATTTCCTGGTGCTGTTTATTTCGACCCGTCGTGACGGCCGCTCACTGGGTGAAATGGCCAAGCAGGAACTGGGCAGCTTTGCCGGTATTATCGTGATGCTGGGTGCACTTGGGGTGATGATTATCATCCTGGCGGTACTGGCGCTGGTGGTGGTGAAAGCCCTGACCAACAGTCCGTGGGGTGTATTCAGTATTGCCGCCACCATTCCGATTGCCATTTTTATGGGCATTTACATGCGTTTTATCCGTCCGGGTAAAATTGCAGAAGTGTCGATTATTGGTTTTGTGCTGATGATGCTTGGCATCATCTACGGTGAAAACATTGCGCAGCATCCGTACTGGGGACCGTTCTTTACCTTGTCAGGGACTGAGCTGACCTGGGCGCTAATCATTTACGGTTTTATTGCGTCGGTTTTACCGGTGTGGCTGTTATTGGCACCGCGTGATTATCTGTCAACTTTCTTGAAAATTGGTGTCATTGCAGGTCTGGCGATTGGTATTTTATTTGCCATGCCGGAAATGAAACTGCCAGCGGTCACCAAGTTTGTTGATGGGACTGGTCCGGTATTTGCCGGTTCGCTGTTCCCATTCCTGTTTATTACCATTGCCTGTGGTGCGATTTCCGGTTTCCACGCCTTGGTGTCTTCGGGAACCACGCCAAAACTGGTCAACAACGAACGCGATATCCGTATGATTGGTTATGGCGGCATGTTGATGGAGTCTTTCGTGGCGATTATGGCACTGATCTGTGCCGCGGTGCTTGATCCGGGTGTGTATTTCGCGATTAACTCGCCAGCGGCTTTACTGGGTACGTCGGTAGATACGGCTGCAGAAGCGGTGCGTAACCTTGGTTTTGTGGTCACGCCTGAAGCCTTGACCTTGCTGGCCCAGGAAGTCGGTGAAAACTCGATTCTGTCCCGTACTGGTGGTGCGCCAACCTTCGCAATTGGTATGGCTCATATCATCACCGAGATTTTCAATAGCCGCGAAATGATGGCGTTCTGGTATCACTTTGCCATTCTGTTTGAAGCGCTGTTCATTCTGACAGCGGTGGATGCCGGTACCCGTGCCTGCCGTTTTATGGTTCAGGATACCGTAGGTATTGTGATTCCTGCGGTGAAAAAATCTCACAACTTCTTTGGTAACTTGCTGGGGACAGCAGTTGCGGTGGCAGGTTGGGGCTTCTTCGTCTATCAGGGCGTGGTCGATCCACTTGGCGGGATTAACAGCTTGTGGCCACTGTTTGGTATTGGTAACCAGATTCTGGCTGCGATGGCGCTCATTCTTGGTACTGTCATCCTGTTCAAGATGAAGAAACAGAAATATGTCTGGGTGACCATCATCCCGACCGTGTTCCTGTTTATCACCTCGATGACTGCTGGCTGGCAGAAGATTTTCCACGAAAATCCGAAGATCGGCTTCCTGGCACAGGCAGAGCGTTTCAATACCGCGATTGCCAATAATGAAATTCTGGCACCGGCCAAAAGTATTGCGGAAATGCAGACTGTGGCAATGTCGAACCAGATTAATGCGGCATTGTGTGGCTTCTTTATGATTGTGGCGTTTGTGATGCTGTTTGCTGCGATTGGGGTGATTCGCCGTGCCTTGGCCAATCCGGAACCAACCGTGCATGAAGCAGAAGCAATTTACCGCAATCCTGAAGATATTCAGCCGGCCAAAGGCCATTAAGGAGCGAGAAGATGAATCTGAAATTTGCTCGAGCGGGTAAAACGGTGATTTATAAAATCATCAAAATGACCGTGATGTCGCAGAAGGATTTAATCCTGAATCCTAAAAACTGGTCGCGGATTGCCACATTGTGGCAGCGTTTGCAGCAAAGTTTCCGGCTGATGGTGGGGGTGCCTGATTATCAGACCTATCTGGAGCACATGCGGCAGCATCATCCGGATCTGGAAGCGATGGATGCCAAAACCTTTTACCGGCACTGTGTCGATTCACGTTATCCATCTTCCGGAAACCTGAAGAAGTGTCCGTGTTAAAAGTCTAGAAATCATCTGATTTCTTTAGAAAAAAAACAAAACGGTGTATGTTAGGGCATACACCGTTTTTATTTGGGGAATGAAGGTGATTTGGGGCATGAAACAGGATAAGAAATCGGAACCAGTACACGATCAGGCGCAGCTCCAGAGCGAGCTGCAGCGCTATGCACCCAAAATCCAGCAGTTCCTTGAACAGGTTAATCAGATTGTTCTGGATAAACAGCAGCAGACCAAACTGGCACTGGTCTGTTTACTGGCCGGCGGCCATGTGCTGTTTGAAGATTTACCCGGTCTGGGCAAAACTACCTTATCCAGCAGTCTGGCGCATTTGGCCGGACTGAAATTTCAGCGGATTCAGTTTACCAATGACATGCTGGCCAGTGATGTAATTGGGGTGAACATGTTTAATCAGAAAGAACATCAGTTTGAGTTTAAGCAAGGCCCGATTTTTACCCAGATTTTATTGGCCGATGAAATTAACCGCTGTAGCCCGAAAACCCAGAGTGCCTTGCTGGAAGCAATGGAAGAGGGCAACGTCACGGTCGATGGCGTGCGTTACGAACTGCCGCAACCATTTTGGGTCATTGCTACCCAGAATCCGCTGTTTCAAAGCGGAACCTATGCATTGCCTGAATCACAACTGGATCGCTTTTTAATGCGTTTATCACTGGGCTATCCATCGCGTTATGCAGAAAAACTATTGCTGCAGCAATCTTCCCGGCAGAGCCTGATTGCCAGTTTGCAGCATGTGTTTAGTGAAGATGAAATCCTGGAATTACAACAGCAGGTGCATCGGCTATATGTCAGTGACGCCGTGCAGGATTATATTCTGGATCTGGCCGAAGCCAGCCGTAAAAACCGGCATGGACTATCGACGCGCGGAGTACTGGCCCTGAAAAAAGCCGCCCAGGCACATGCGTTAATTGAACAGCGCAGTTTTGTCACTCCGGATGATGTACAAGCGGTTTTTGTGGCGGTGGTGGCACATCGTATTGGTTTAAGTGAGGGTGAAACCCAGCAGCTGCTGCAACAGGTGCAGGTCAGCTAAGTATGCTCGGGCAGAATTTTTGGCAGCACTGGCTGGAGAAACGCTTTCAATTCCAGCAGAAAAAACGCCTCACGCAAAAAGATGTGCTGGTATTTATTTATCAGCAGGGTTACTTATATCTGGTGCTTATCCTGATTACCTTTGTGGCCGGTATTAACTATGCCAATAACCTGATTCTGAGCTTCTGCTTTTTAATTAGCGCGATTTTATGTATCAGTTTTTATTTGACCTTTAAACAGCTGCATGGCTTGCAGCTTGAGGTGGTGGCACAGCAGGTCGGGCAGGCCGGGGAAAATGTCCAGCTGCACCTGTTTTTTCAGCAGGATACGCCACAGCTGCGTTATCTGTGGATTCAGGTCGATCAGCAATTGCATAAACTGGCGCTGAGTGAAGCCAAGCAGCAGTATACGCTATTTTTTTATACCGCCCAGCGCGGCAAGTTTCACTATCCGGCCATCCAGCTGTATTCAGTTTATCCCTTTGGTCTGGTGCGTGCCTGGACCTATCTGTATTTCAATGACTTTGCCTGGATTGCACCGAAAGCGGCACAGCACACCACTGAAAATAAACACAACCGGCACAACGAAGAACCGGATTTAGATGAATTTCGGGAGCTGCGCAGTTATCAGCTCGGAGATTCCTTGCAGGCAGTGTCCTGGAAACAGGTGGCGCGTGGCCAGGGCTTATACGTCAAGGTCTTTGAGCAATATCAGAATCAGCAGCAGCTTGAAATTGACTATGCGCAGATGCCCAGCACATCGCATGAAGAAAAACTCAGCCTAATGATGGGCCTAGTCGAGCAGTGTGAACAGCAGCAATGTGCCTATGCCCTGTATTTGCCGCAGGTAGAATTACCGGCCGCCTGTGGCGAGCAGCAATTGCTGCTCGCCAAACAACTGTTGGCGCAGGCATAAAGATGAATTCCAGTATCCGTATTTCGATTCTCTCAAGCCTGGGCCTGCTGTTACTGGCACAGCTGATCTATCTGCCTGTGCTGCTCAGTATAATTTTTATCATCATCCTGATTAGTCTGTATTTCAGTCTGCAGCCCGGGCGTCAGCCGATTGCTAAATACTGGACCTTTAGCCTGATTGCGCTGGCGCTGCTGAGTATTTATTTACAGTACCGCGCCTTTATTGGGGTAGAGGCCGGCGTGGCGGTGTTATCAACCTTTTTATTTGCCAAGGCCCTCGAAACCCGAACCCGGCGCGATGTGATTATCCTGTTCAATTTCGCGCTATTTGTCAGTGCCAGTTCCTTTTTGTTTAGCCAGTCAATCTGGATGGCCTTTATGGTCATTTTAAGCCTGCTCAGCTGTCTGATCGGGCTGTATCGCCTGCAAACCAGCGAATTTGAATATCAGGCTTCGGCTGTACAGGCCTTAAAGCGCGATGCCCGCCATGTGGGGCGTTTTGTGCTGTATGCACTGCCTTTTTTTGTCTTGCTGTTTACGTTTTTCCCGCGGCTACCGCCACTGTGGCATATTCCGATTCCGGAAAATAAAGGCATTACCGGAATTAGTGACAGCATGTCGCCGGGCGATATTGCCGAGCTGTCGCAATCCAGCGCACTGGCCTTTCGGATTATTGGCGATGTGCAGCAACTGCCACCACGACATGAACTGTATTGGCGGGCGATGGTGCTGGATGAATATGATGGCCAGCGCTGGCGTAGCAGCTTTGTTAACCAGCAGCCGTTAATGCGTAGCGATGTATTGCAGCCGGCGCAGGCGCGTAGTTTTGATTATCAATATCTGGCGGCTGACCCGGGCGTGCGTTGGGTGATGGGGCTGGAGAAATCGGTACCGCTGGAGCGCCGTTATTATAGCCAGCAGGATTGGGGCATTGTACCGCGGCGTTTAACCCAGCGGGTCGAGCCGATTCCGTTGCGCTGGATCGGCGATATCCAGGCTCAGACCGTGAGTAATGCTCATCTGAATTTACGCATCAATACTCAATTTCCGGTACAGCAGGACTTGCAGGCACAGCAACTGGCCCAGCGTTTATTTTTGCACAGCGGACAAGATCCCGAGCGTTATGTGCAGCAGGTGCTGCGCTGGTATCGGGAAAATGGCTTTGTATATACCTTAACCCCGGGGCGATTAGGGCAACATCGTGTTGATGAGTTCCTGTTTCAGTCACGTCAAGGTTTTTGTGAACACTATGCTTCCAGTTTTGTGATGCTGATGCGCTATGTTGGAATTCCGGCGCGGGTGGTCACCGGTTATCAGGGCGGAGAGCTGGCCCCAGATGGTAAAAGTTGGGAAGTACGCCAGTTAGATGCACATGCCTGGACCGAAGTGCTGTTAAACGGCAAATGGCAGCGTTTTGACCCGACAGCAATGATTAGTCCGCAGCGGGTTGAGCAGGGCATGCAAAACCTGATTGCGGAAGATCAGGCGGTATTGGGCGAGCGCGGCAGTGGCTGGACTTATCGGCATTATCATTTAATGAATAAACTGCGTATCTGGAGCGACTATGCCAGCTATCAATGGCAAAGCAAGGTGGTGGGCTATAATGCCGAGTCGCAGCGGGGCTGGCTGGCCAAACTGGGGCTACATTCCAGCTATGCCAATATCCTGATGCTGATACTGACCATTTTAGGTCTGCTGGGGCTATATATGGCCTGGTTGTATTATCAGCATCTTCGCCGGCAGCCAAAACTTGCCCAGCTGTTGCAGACGTTTTCGAAGCCGTTACCGCCTGAATTACAGAAAAAGCCTGCTGAAACGTTTAACATGTGGATGTCTCGTTTGGCGGCTCAGGCTGAGTCACAGCAGCATCATGTGTTTAAGCAGACCGTGCAGTTATATGAGCAGATGCAGTATGCATCTGAGCAGGTTTCTGAGGCAGATTTGAAAAAATTCAAAGCATTGCTGAATTCTTGTGCATCTGCATTGAAAAATCATAGAAAAGGCTTGTCATAAAATTTAAAAGTGAATATGATGCGTCACATATAGGCGTATAGCTCAGTTGGTTAGAGCGCTACGTTGACATCGTAGAGGTCTCCAGTTCGAGTCTGGATATGCCTACCAAATTCTAAAGGCTTATCAGTGAAATACTGATAAGCCTTTTTTAATGTCTGTAATTTCTCCATCCATCAATTTATCAGTAATAGCTCTATATAAGTCAAAGCTGTCCCTCATCAAGACTAACAAGAAGCTTTCTCCCTCTTTTGCAAAAAGACACAGCAGGTCCAGTAAAATTTGCTAGGCTAATATTTTTTATACAAGAATACTGCCCATGAAAAATATTGTTCTTTTTGCTGCGCTTGCAGCCTCGCTTATGGCCTGTAGCACCGTACAGCAACCCCCAGCACAGGTAGGACTTGCCAATCCGGCCAGTCAATATTGTATTGAACAGGGCGGCCGACTGGAAATTAAAGACGAACACAGTGGTCAGGTGGGCTATTGCCATTTGCCAGATGGCAGTATCGTTGAAGAATGGGCGCTGTTCCGTCAGCAGCCAGGCCAGTGTGTGGCAGAAGAAGCCAAAAAACTGATTGGGCAATCGGGCAGTTTGCCACAGAGCGAAATCAAGCAGCGGACCCAGGCCAAAATTGTTCGCAGCGTCCATCCTGGCCAGCCGGTCACCATGGATTATCGCGCTGACCGAGTCACAGTAACCATTGATCCGAACAGTAATAAAATTGTGCAAGCATCCTGCGGTTAAGGCTAAACAGTCCGCCAGTGCGGACTTTTTTATGGGTGTCAGGAAATTGAAATTTCAATAGGTGAGGGTAGGAGTGAGTTAAAGGCCAATTGAATGCTTGAATTGTTAAAATTTGATTAATACACAAACTGAAAGTTGTGACATGGTTAACATATTGTTTATTTTTCTGTTAGTATAAATTAAATTTGTTTAATAATAGTAAAGAACATGAGGCAAATCCTGATAGTGACCTTTATTGTCATGGTTGTCCTGTTAATGGTCTGGGTGTTTCAGCAGGAACAACACCGCAGACAACAAGAAATGCAGAATATTGTGCAGGAGGCACGCGACTTTCTGCATCTGATTGAACAAGATCGGGCTTCACATCGTTCATCGCTGGATGATCACATGCGACAGATCGAACCCTCTATTGAGCGGGCTGGAAGTTTAGGCCAAAAATTCTAATTCAGCATGAGATGCTCTGAATGAAAATTAAAGATAAATTTTAGAAACAATGAAAAATCAGTGTGATATAATTTACCCATTAGACAATTAAATTAGCGTATTTATTTTTTAAATAGTTGATTTAATTATGGTAAGTAAAGCTGCATAAAGTTATGCGGCTTTTTTGTTTAGAATTTATCTGATTTGAGCTGTTAAGGGCTCAAAGCATAATGGCTAAATAGACTTATCCTGTGCGTGTAACTTTTGGCATATCCGTTGCTTGGCAATGCTAGGGGTAGGGATGAATTTTCTCCGTACTTTCGCATCACTGTTGGGTATTTAAGTTTATTTACAAGGGCGAGGTCATGACGACTCCTAATCCATCTTCAGAAAATGTGCTTGAGCGCTTATTTAAGTTAAGCGAAAACAAGACCAGTTTTCGTACTGAGGTTCTTGCCGGTGTAACCACATTCTTAACTATGTGTTACATCATTATTGTCAATCCAATGATTTTATCCGAAACCGGGATGGATCACGGGGCTGTCTTTGTTGCAACCTGTCTGGCAGCCGCAATTGGTTGTCTGGTGATGGGACTGATTGCCAACTATCCGATTGCGTTGGCACCGGGTATGGGCCTGAATGCCTATTTCACCTATTCGGTTTGTCTGGGCATGGGTGTGCCTTGGCAAACTGCGCTGGCTGCGGTGTTTGTATCCGGTCTGGTGTTTATTGCCATCAGCATGTTCAAAATTCGTGAAGCCATTGTCAATGCCATTCCAATGTCCCTGAAACTGGCCATTGGCGGCGGGATTGGTTTATTCCTGGCCTTAATTGCACTAAAAAACGCAGGCATTATTGTCGATAACCCGGCGACTTTGGTGGGTCTGGGTGACTTGAAACAGCCTTCAGTGCTGTTGGCCTTATTTGGCTTCCTGATGATTGTGGTGATGCACCAATTCAAGGTGCGTGGTGCAATTATCATCAGTATTCTGGTATTAACGGCTATTTCTACGGCTTTGGGCTTAAGCGAATTTAAAGGTGTGGTCGGTGAAATCCCGTCTATCGCGCCAACGTTCATGCAAATGGACTTTGAAGGTCTGTTTACTGCCAGCCTGATCGGGGTGATTTTCGTCTTCTTCCTGGTCGATCTGTTTGACTCCACCGGTACCCTGGTCGGCGTTTCACACCGTGCAGGCCTGCTCAAAGATGGTAAATTGCCACGTTTGAAAAAAGCCTTATTTGCCGACTCATCTGCCATTGTAGCGGGTGCAGCACTGGGTACCTCTTCAACCACACCGTATATTGAATCGTCTGCCGGTGTTGCTGCGGGCGGGCGTACCGGTCTGACTGCGGTAGTGGTGGCGGTGCTGTTTGTACTGTGTTTATTCCTCGCGCCACTGGCCCAATCGGTACCAGGCTTTGCTACTGCACCTGCCTTGTTATTTGTGGGTGTGCTGATGATTCAGGGCATTGTACATATTGACTGGGAAGATATTACTGAAGCGGTTCCAGCCTTCCTGACCATCGTATTTATGCCATTTACCTACTCGATTGCAGACGGTATTGCCATGGGCTTTATTAGCTATGCGTTGATCAAGCTGTTGACCGGTAAAGCCTCATCTGTGCCATATATGGTGTGGATTATTGCAGTATTGTGGGCATTAAAATTCGCGTTATTTGGCGGTTAATCCCCAGCAACCATTTTGAGGGTGTAAACTCGGTTTGCACCCTTTTTTATTTTCATGAGGATGAGAGATGAATCAACTTGAGCTGATTCGCGCCTTACCCAAGGCAGAGTTGCATGTCCATATTGAAGGGACGTTTGAGCCGGAACTGATGTTTGCCATTGCGCAGCGTAATAATATTGCCATTCCATATCAGTCAGTCGAGGAAGTCAAAGAGGCCTATAACTTTCATAACCTGCAGTCGTTTTTAGACATCTATTATGCCGGTGCCAATGTACTGGTACATGAGCAGGACTTTTATGATCTGGCCTGGGCCTATTTTGAAAAGTGTGCAGAAGATCAGGTGGTACATACCGAAATGTTCTTCGATCCGCAAACTCATACTGACCGCGGGATTGCCTTTGCGACAGTAATTAACGGTTTGCAACGTGCCTGTGATGATGCACAAAGCAAACTGGGCATCAGTTCCCGTTTAATCATGTGTTTCTTGCGTCATCTTAGCGAAGAAGCAGCATTTGTAACGCTGGAACAGGCACTGCCGTATAAAGAACAGATTATTGCAGTCGGTCTGGATTCCAGCGAAGTGGGGCATCCGCCTGCTAAATTTGCCCGCGTTTTTGCCAAAGCCCGTGAATACGGTTTCTTGGTGGTGGCGCATGCCGGTGAAGAAGGTCCACCAGAATATATCTGGGAAGCACTGGACTTGCTGAAAGTGAATCGTATTGACCACGGCGTGCGTTCTGAAGAAGATCCGGCACTGATGCAGCGTCTGATTCAGGATGAAATGCCGCTTACGGTGTGCCCGCTCAGTAATTTAAAACTGTGCGTGGTGCAGGATATGCGGCAGCACAATATCCGCCGTTTGTTACAGCAGGGCGTGAAGGTGACGGTTAACTCGGATGATCCGTCTTATTTCGGCGGCTATATGAATGACAACTTTATTGCCATTACCGAAGCGTTAGATTTAACGGCAGATGAGTTAAAGCAACTGGCGATTAACTCTTTTGAAGCCTCGTTCCTGCCAGCAGCGCAGAAACAGGCCTGGATTGAAAAAATCCAGGCGCTATAAGCGCATCTAGTTTCATAAAATGATGAAAAAATAGGCCTACTTCATGTAGGCCTGTTACTTTCTTGTTATAAAAAAGTAAGTTAAAGCAATATTAGGCTAAGAATCTTATAGGATTCTACACAGATAAAGCCAATATAAGTACAGATGCCAAAATTTATAATTTTTACAGATTTAGATGGGACTTTATTAAATCATGATAATTACAGCTATGGGCAGAACACAGAGCTGATCCAGCGATTAATTCCGGATTCTCCGGTTATTTTATGTAGCAGTAAAACCGCAGCGGAAATCCGCCATTTGCAGCAACAGCTCGGTTTAAGCGGCATGCCTTTTGTGGCTGAAAATGGGGCATATATCTATTTTAATGCGCAGCATGACTATCAAAGTCCCTTATCCAGTACCGACATTGCGGTGCAACTACAGCAGTTAAAAGCAGACTATGGCTTAAATTTTCAATGCTTTAGTGATTGTGATGCCGCGCAGATTGCAGCGCTGACCGGTTTGGCGCTGGACGATGCAGCACGGGCTTTAGAGCGTCCGTATAGCGAAGTCATTATCTGGAATCCGGACAGCCGAGCCGAAGATGAAGCGACATTGTCGCAATATCTGGCCAGTAATTTGCATATGCTTCATGGTGGACGCTTTAGCCATATTTTAAGCCGGGACTGTGATAAATCGCTGGCAGTGAACTGGCTGAAACAGTTTTATCCGGCACAAACGGTATGTATCGGGCTGGGGGACAGTGAAAACGATCTCGATATGCTGAAAGCCTGTCAGCATGCTGTGGTGGTCAAACGGCCGTATAAAGCAGCATTGGCATTAGAACACGATTCTGTGTACTTCACCCGGCAGCAGGCACCAGCGGGTTGGGCAGAAGGATTACAGTACTTTTTACAACAATAAACTGGAGAGGATGATGGTCGATTTTGCACAAGAAGGCATGATTACAACAATACATGATTTAAAACAGCGCCATCTACATGAATATGAACAGGAACTTCGCGAATTTACCAAGTCCAAACCGGTCACCTTAATTTTACCTTCCTTATATTCCGAGCTTGAACATCCGGCCTTAACCCAGATTGTCGAAGAGTTGAAAGGCGCTGATTATATCCAGCAGATTATTATCGGTCTGGATCAGGCCAATGCGGAGCAGTTTGCTCATGCGCGGGAATTTTTCTCGGTATTGCCGCAGAACCATGTGATTTTATGGAATGATGGGCCACGTTTGCAGCAGCTGCATCAGCAGTTAAATCAGTTAAATGTCGCGCCTTTGCAGCGTGGCAAAGGTCGTAATGTCTGGTATTGTGCCGGTTATGCCATGGCCGAAGGCAAGAGTCAGGTGGTGGCCATGCACGATTGCGATATTCGTACCTATAAGCGTGACATGCTGGCCCGGCTGATTTATCCGATGGTACATCCACAATTCAGTTTCCAGTTTTCTAAAGGTTATTATGCGAGGGTGGCTGACCGGAAAATGAATGGTCGGGTATCACGTCTGCTGGTGTCACCTTTATTGCAGGCGCTGAAAAAAGTCTTCGGGCCGCTGGATTATCTGCTTTATCTTTCAGCCTTTCGTTATCCCTTGTCTGGAGAGATGGCAATTCATGTCGAAGCACTGAGTGACCTGAAGGTGTCGGGCGATTGGGGCCTGGAAATTGGCGTGCTCTCGGAAATTTACCGCAACTATTCCACCAAGCGCATCTGTCAGGTCGATATTGCCGATGATTATGAACATAAACATCAGGAAGTCACCACCGCCAATGGGGATGGTGGCCTAAAACGGATGAGCCGGGATATCGCACTGGCATTTTTCCGTAAGCTGGCGGCGCTGGGGGTGCAGGTCAGTCTGGACAATATTCGGATTATCCGCGCGGCCTATTATCGTAATGCGCTGGATCTGATTGATCACTATTATTATGATGCCACCACCAATGGCCTGAACTATGACCGGCACAGCGAAGAAAATGTGGTGGAATTATTTGCTCAGAGTATTGTCGAGGCAGGGGAGCAGTTTATGAATTATCCGAACCAGCAGTCTTTTATTCCAAGCTGGAACCGGGTGCAATCGGCCTGTCCAACGGTATTTGCGGATATGAAGCAGGCAGTTGCCCTGGATAATGCTTAAATTTGCCATTTATTTGTGCATTGCGGTCAAAAAGATAAACCGAATCCGCGCTAAAGCCCTTAAAATAGGCCGGTAAAATGACGCAAAACTGAAGGAAAATACATGAAAAAGTTGGCTTATGTTTTAGCACCGCTGGCATTACTGTTAAGCGCATGTGCATCTACAGGCACCACTCAGCCTACAGCGGCAACAACGACCCAGCAATTGGGCGGCGCAGCACTGAAAATTGCGATTAATGCCAAATGTGTCACCGAGCTAAACAACATTCCGGCATGGCAAACGGCCACCAAAGTCATGACCAGCACCCAAAAGCAAAATATCCAGACTGAAATCTGTGGTTGTGTCAGCGAAAAAGCACCACAAAATGTGACTGCGGTAGACTTGGCGACAGCAGCGATTGACCCGGCAGCGCGTGCCACCATTGTGAGCAATGTTGTATCAAAAACCATTCATGCTTGTGTGCAAGAAGCAGTACAATAAGCGCAAGATGAAAGAAATAGGCTGACAGGTTCAGCCTATTTTATTGAAGGTAATAATGTCGATGAAAATTGCTGGTGTAGATGAAGCAGGGCGCGGGCCTCTGGTGGGAACCGTGGTGGCTGCGGCAGTCATTCTGGATCCGAACAATCCGATTGCGGGCTTGAATGATTCCAAGAAACTGAGTGAAAAGAAACGTGAAAAGTTATTCATTGAGATTCAGGAAAAAGCCTTGGCTTGGGCCATTGCTGAAGCCAGTCCGGCTGAAATTGACGAGCTGAATATTTTACAGGCCTCATTGCTGGCTATGCGCCGTGCGGTTGAAGCCTTGCAGGTCCAGCCCGATCAGGTCCTGGTCGATGGCAATAAAATTCCGCAAGGACTAAACATGCCGTGTGAAGCGGTGGTGGGTGGAGATGCCTTGCACGCCGAAATTTCCGCAGCCAGTATTCTGGCCAAAGTCACCCGTGACCGGCAGATGCTGGAACTGGACCAGAAGTTTCCACAGTTTGGTTTTGCCAAACATAAGGGCTATCCGACCAAAGCGCATTTTGAAGCAATAGCTTTGCATGGCGTGACTACAGAGCATCGCCGTAGTTTTGGACCTGTACGTAAAGCGCTGGCTTTGCTGGAGCAACAATAATTTTGAAGCGCTGAAAAAAACTTAAAGCGGCCGTAGAGCCGCTTTATAACAAGATAACTTTAAGTCTTAACGGTTAAAGTTATTTTGTGGGTAATTATCATCTTCATAAGAAGGCTGATAATCCTGATCGAGATGTTGCAAATGCTCATGCATGGCACGTTCATGTTGAATACGTTGATAAATTTCTTCACGATGAACAGACACTTCTTTTGGCGCATTCACACCAATACGCACCTGGTTGCCTTTGACACCAAGTACAGTAACACTGACTTGATCCCCAATCATTAATGTTTCTCCGACACGTCGGGTCAGAATCAGCATGTTTATCTCCTTGCAAAATGCTAAACCTGCATTGATTTGAAAGTTTTGAAAAGCACAAAATATTTCAAGCGAAATTTTATCAGAACTCTCCCTGACAAAACCTTGTCGGATACAATTCTGTTAAGATTTCTAATTCTCATTATTTCAATATAACAGAGCCACTATAAAAAATACTATAGTGGCTCTGATTTTTTGTAGTTTTTCGCAATATTGTCTGACAATTCCAATAATTGCTGACTACAGATTAAGCACGCGGGCTTGATTCACCTGACTCGCGGTCTAAACCGAACGCCGTGTGCAGTGAACGAACTGCAAGCTCTAAATAGTTTTCTTCAATAATCACTGAAATTTTGATTTCAGAGGTCGAGATCATCAGAATGTTGATGCCTTCGTCTGCAAGTGCGGTGAACATTTTGCTCGCTACGCCAGCATGTGAACGCATACCCACGCCGACAATTGACACTTTCACGATGTCGTCACGGGTTGCAACTTCACGTGCACCAATTTCCTGTGCAGTCGCTTCAAGAATCGCTTTGGCTTTGGCCAGTTCACCGCGATTTACGGTAAAGGTGAAATCAGTGGTGCCATCTTCTTCAACGTTCTGGATAATCATATCCACTTCAATGTTGGCAGCGCCAATTGGGGCCAAGATTTTAGAGGCAATACCTGGCTCATCTGGCACACCGAGAATAGTCAGTTTAGCTTCGTCACGGTTAAACGCGATACCTGAGATAATTGGCTGTTCCATGTTGTCTTCCAATTCAGTAGTAATAAGAGTTCCGACGTTGTTTTTAAACTCTTCGTCAAATGCACCATCGTTGTCGTTATCGAAGCTAGATAGTACGCGTAAAGGCACCTGATATTTGCCAGCAAATTCTACAGAACGGATTTGCAGGACTTTTGAGCCTAAAGATGCCATTTCCAGCATTTCTTCAAAGGAAATACGATCCACTTTTTTTGCTTTTGGCGCAACACGCGGGTCAGTGGTGTATACACCATCAACATCGGTGTAGATCTGGCATTCATCTGCTTTTAATGCTGCGGCTAACGCAACACCGGTTGTATCTGAACCACCGCGGCCTAAAGTTGTGGTATTGCCTTGCTCGTCTACACCCTGGAAGCCTGCAACCACAATCACACGGCCGGCATCTAAATGACCGGTCATGACATCGGTGTCAATCGCTTCAATACGGGCTTTGGTGAACGCGCTGTCAGTTTTAATTCCGACTTGGCGACCGGTTAGAGATTTAGCTTCTACGCCAATAGAATTGAGCGCCATAGCTAACATGGAAATCGTTACCTGCTCACCCGTAGAAACCATCTGGTCAAGTTCACGTGGGTCAGGGGTGTCGGTAATGGCTTTCGCGAGAGCGAGCAGGCGATTGGTTTCGCCACTCATTGCTGATACAACAACGACCACCTTGTGGCCATGGTCATGCCAGCGCTTTACGCGACGAGCAACATTTAAAATGCGCTCGGGCGTACCCATAGAAGTACCGCCATATTTTTGAACGATTAATGCCATAGTTGTTCCATATAAGCCATGACCCTGATTGCCGCCAGGGTCAGTTACACAAAAGTGAAGTTATTTTGCTTCCAGCCAGGCAGTTAACTCTGCCATCACGGTTGCAAACTTCTCGTTTAGTGGCGCGCCACCTTGTGCTAAGTCAGGTTTACCACCACCTTTACCACCAAGCTCAGTAGCCAAGTGTTTGATGATGTCACCTGCTTTAATAGACGTAGTGAAGTCTTTTGCAACGGATGCAATCAGGCTCACTTTGTCACCCTCTACACCGGCAAGTACAATCACTGCGTTGTCTAATTTTGATTTCACACCGTCATGCAGGTTGCGCAGTGCTTTGGCATCCATACCCTGAACAGTGGTAATAAGTGTTGCACGGCCAGCAATGGTCTGAACTTGGCTTAAAAGTTCACCCGCTTGCAGGCTGGCCAGTTTCTGATTCAGCTGTTCAATCTGTTTTTGCAGGCTAGAGGCTGTTTCAACAATTGCTTCAACTTTCTCAATGGTTTGCTCTTTCTGTGCTTTTAACAGCGCATTAATGGTGTTGATGTCACGATCAGCTTTTTGCGCAGCTTCAATCGCTTTGGTGCCTGTCACCGCTTCAATACGACGCACGCCTGCAGCCACACCACCTTCAGAGGTGATTTTGAACAGACCGATGTCACCAGTGCGTTTCACGTGAATACCGCCACATAGTTCGATCGAGAAGTTTTTCTCTTCAATTACTGAACCCATAGACAGTACGCGAACTTCATCACCGTATTTTTCACCGAACAGCATCATCGCGCCTTTGGCTTTCGCAGATTCGATATCTAACAGCTCAGTGGTCACTTCGGTATTGGCAATCACTTCAGCATTCACCAGACGCTCAATTTCTTGCAGCTGTTCAAATGAAACCGGCTGGTCGTTGGCAAAGTCAAAACGTAATACGTCTGATGCAACCAGTGAGCCTTTTTGCTGTACGTGTGAGCCCAGAATTTGACGCAGCGCAGCGTGCAGCATGTGAGTCGCCGAGTGGTTGCGTGCAGTTGCAGCACGAATGTCCGCTTTGACAATTGCTTCCACGTTTTGTGCTGCTTTCAGGCTACCCATGGTCACAATACCTTGGTGTACAAAAGCGCCGCCCGATTTTTTGGTGTCTTGCACTTCAAAAATACCGGTGTCGTTTTTGAAAATACCGGTATCACCGATCTGACCACCGCTTTCTGCATAGAATGGCGTCTGGTTCAGGACGATCAGTGCTTCATCACCTTCAGCGACTTCGTCAACCTGTTCGCCATCTTTATAGATGGCAATGATTTGACCTTGACCTGCAGTGGCATCGTAACCATCAAACTGGGTTTCACCATCCACTTTGACTACGCTGTTATAGTCGATGGCAAATTTACCGGCATCACGTGCACGTTGACGCTGTGCTGCCATTTCAACTTCAAAGCCAGCTTCATCAATGGTTAGGTCGCGTTCACGGGCAATATCTGCGGTTAGGTCGGTCGGGAAACCGTAAGTGTCATACAGTTTAAATACCACTTCGCCTGGAATCACAGAACCTTTTAAGTTCGCCAGTTCGCCTTCAAGCAATTTCAAACCTTGCTCAAGTGTTTTGGCGAATTGTTCTTCTTCTTTCAGTAATTGCGCTTCAATACGTGCTTTTTGAGCTTCCAGTTCAGGATACGCCGCACCCATTACTTCAATCAGCGGTTGCAGCATTTTGTGGAAGAATGAACCGGTTGCACCGAGTTTGTTACCATGACGCACGGCACGGCGGATAATACGGCGCAGTACATAACCACGTCCTTCGTTAGACGGATTGACGCCATCTGCAATCAGGAAGCAGCAAGAACGGGCATGGTCAGCCACCACTTTAAGTGAAGCTGGATATTGTACCGGTGTGCCTTTTTCTTTGGCTTCCGCTTCAAGTGCAGAGGTATCTAGACCAATAATTTCAGCTGCTGCTTTTAAAAGATGCTGGAACAGGTCAATTTCGTAGTTGGAGTTGACGTGCTGTAATACGGCAGAAATACGTTCCAAGCCCATACCGGTATCGACCGAAGGAGCAGGAAGCGGGTGCAATACGCCATCAGCAGTACGGTTGAACTGCATAAAGACGTTGTTCCAGATTTCAATGAAACGGTCGCCATCTTCTTCAGGTGTGCCAGGTAGGCCACCCCAGATATGATCGCCATGGTCAAAGAAAATTTCAGAACATGGACCGCATGGACCGGTATCACCCATAGCCCAGAAGTTATCAGATGCGTATTTCTCGCCTTTGTTGTCGCCAATACGGATAATACGTTCTGGTGCTAAACCGATTTCCTTGTTCCAGATGTCGAATGCTTCGTCATCGGTGTGGTAAACCGTGGCATACAGTTTGTCTTTTGGCAGGGCTAACCATTCATCACCGGTCAGGAATTCCCAGGCAAACTTGATCGCATCACGCTTGAAGTAATCACCAAAAGAGAAGTTACCCAACATTTCAAAGAAGGTGTGGTGACGCGCGGTATAACCGACGTTATCTAAGTCGTTGTGTTTACCACCGGCACGTACACATTTTTGTGAAGATACGGCACGGACATAATCGCGCTTTTCCAGACCTAAGAAACAATCTTTAAACTGGTTCATACCAGCATTGGTGAACAGCAACGTTGGGTCGTTGGCGGGAACCAGAGAACTCGACGCGACACGTGTATGCCCTTGCGATTCAAAGTAACGCAAAAATGCTTCACGAATTTCAGCTGATGTCATAAAACGAGTACTCACAACCAAGTCACTCCATAATTCTCGATTTGGCTAAAAGCATAACAGTCTGACAAGATTTTCTCTGCTGTTATACGGGCTTAAAATTTAAAAACGCCAAATTATAACGGAAAAAGCCACACTCACCAATGATTTTAAAGTGTTTTGATGACAAATCTGCGGCGAAAACCCAAACCTCAAAGTCATCTAATCTGCTGTGAAATCACAAGCTGTTGTCATTGCTGCGGTTTAGCCAGTTACCGTGCATCCTGCTTCTTTTTATCAAGCAGAAAATAGTGCTGCTAACTGCTTAAATATTGGACAGGTTTAAATTAATTGCTGAGTTTGGCAGGAATTATTCGCCGTGTCTGGCGGAAATCCTTTAACATAAGCACAGACAAGATTGATGTGCAGTTTGAAGGAATACGGATGCAACGAGTGGCGATTAATGGCTTTGGGCGAATTGGGCGAAATGTACTGCGTGCCTGGTTTGAAAATCCTAAAGAATTTCATTTTGATATTGTCGCGATTAATGACGTTGCCGATGTTGCCACGCTACTACATCTGTTTAAATACGATTCAACCCATGGCCGTTTTCCGGGGCAGGTAGAAATCCAGCTGGAACAGGAACAGATTTATCTGTGCATACACTCGGGGCAGGCCAAGCTGAAAGTTCAGGTGCTGAGCCAGCCACAGCCGGCACAGTTGCCATGGCAGCAGTTAAATATTGATGTGGTGCTGGAATGTACCGGCCTGTTCCGTTCGCGTGAAGCTGCAACCCAGCATATTCATGCCGGTGCCAAACGGGTGATTATTGGCGCAGCACCGTTTGACACGGTTGATGCCGCCATTGTTTACGGGGTCAATCATCATGAGGTCAAAGCCTCAGACCAGATTATTTCCAGTGTTTCCTGTACCACTCAGGCCTTGGTGCCGTTGGTTAAAATTGTGGATGATGCTTTTGGTATTGAAACCGCGCTGATGACTGAAATTCATGCTGTCACGGCTGATCAGTCGGTGCTGGATCATGCGCACCGTGATTTACGCCGTGCACGTGCATCCGGTCAGAATATTATTCCAACCACCTCAAGTGCTTTAGGCGCCTTAAAACAGGTGATGCCCAAAATGGAAAACCGTATTGATGGCTATTCGATTCGGGTGCCCACCATTAATGTCGCCGCCATTGATGTCAGCTTTATTTCCCAGTCACCTATTACCGTGCATAAATTGAATGAAGTGCTGGTGAAAGCCGCGCAGCAGGATTATGCCGAAATTATGCAGGTCACCGATGAGCCACTGGTATCGAGTGACTTTAACCATTCGCCGTATTCTTTAATTGTCGATCTTACCCAGACCATGGTGGTCGGGCATCAGGCCAAAGTCTTTGCCTGGTATGACAATGAATGGGGCTATGCCAACCGTTTACTGGATTTATGTGAATCTTTTGCCCATCAGGCGCATTAATTTCTATCTGTCCAAATCTTTGCCTAAGCTTGGACTGTACGATGGTGGTCTAACCGGGCGAAATGCGATAACAGCCGAGTATTGACAGGTTGGAGGCGATTTTTCGCCTTTTTGCTATATTTTTCGTTAAGATAAAACAAAACAAATAAGTCGAGCACTACACATGATGTTTATTCTACTTTGGGGATTTATTTTACTGTTGGCCGTAGCGGTGATTTTTCTGATCTGGCTGCAGTTTAAAAACCAGCATGATCATTTGAATCGCCAAAGCGATAATCATCAGCTTGAAAACAAAGTCATCAGTCTGGAAGAAAATCTGAAAAAGACTTTAGAGATCATGCAGGATCTGGCCAAGAAAATGCACGTGCAGCAGGAAGCGCTGGATAAATCAGCGCAGCGTATTCATCAGCTGGAAACCCAGAATGTTGAGCTGGTGAATTTAATTACTCAGGTGCTGGATCCGAATAAAGTCAAATAAGACTTTTTAAGCAGATGGACGCAGGGCAGAGGGAAGATGATTTTCATCTGCCCTGAAAAAAAGATGATGAGTTTGGGATGTGTCTAGCTCCTTTATCTTCCTCAGCGAAAACAGCTTTTACTCTCGAAATGACAGCTCCAGCCGGGCAGGATTGCAATGGAATTGATCAGACAGAGAAAATTATCAAATTTGCGATGCACAGCCCATTTGATCGTGCTAAACTAGGAGAAATCGGGTGTGCTCCCGATTTTTTTATGCGGATTTGTTCCGCGCAGACAAGAATTTAGGTTTACAACATGCCCATTTCAGAGACATGGTTATTACCTGATGGTGTAGCTGATGTATTACCAGAACAAGCGCAAGTCATCGAAACATTGCGCCGTAATTCACTGGATTTCCTCGCATCTCGAGGTTATCAGTTGGTGTACACGCCATTTATTGAATATATCGAATCTCTCTCTTCTCTTTCAGAATCGAATCAAGATTTAGACCTGGCCACGTTCAAGGTGATTGACCAGCTGTCTGGTCGTCTGCTTGGCGTGCGTGCCGATATGACGCCACAGGTGGCGCGTATTGATGCGCATGTACATCCGGTAGATGGTGTGGCGCGTTATTGCTACGCTGGTACAGTTTTGCATACCAAGCCACAGGGCTTTAATACCACCCGTGCACCTCTGCAACTGGGTGCCGAACTGTTCGGTTCCGACAGTATTGATGCCGATGTGGAAATGGTTGACCTGATGATCAGCCTGATTCAGGAAGCCGGTCTGGCCGATGGTATCCATCTGGATTTAGGTCATGTGGGTCTGTTCCGCAGTCTGGTACAAAAAGCTGGTCTGAACAAAGCCACTGAGCGTCAGTTGTCTGATTTATATCAGCGTAAAGCCTTGCCAGAACTGGCGGACTTTACCCAGGATTTAGCCTTTGGTTCAGATTTCTATGCGCTCGGCCGTTTTGCCAGTGATCTGGATGCACTAGAAGCTCATTTAAGCACCGATGTGCTGGCCAATGTGGAATTCAAACATGCCTTTGATGCGGTAAAAACCACCCAGGCAGAAATTCAGGCACGCTGGCCAAATCTGCATATCGGGATTGATGTGGTAGAACTGCGTTCGTATCACTACCATACCGGTTTAATGTATGCCGTTTATGCACCAAACCGTGCAGCACCACTGGCTCAAGGCGGCCGTTATGATGGTATTGGCCAGCATTTTGGTCGTGCCCGTCCGGCAACCGGTTTCTCTTGCGACTTATATGCGCTCAGCGCCGGTCGTTTCGAAGCCAAATCGGTGGTGGTTGCACCAAAGGGCAATCAGGCAGATTTATTGGCTGCAATTCAGGCCACCCGTACCCAAGGCTTAAGTGTAATTCAGTTATTGGGTCAGGATGATTTAAGCTCTGTACCGTATGCAACTCACCAGCTGGTGAATCGTAACGGTGAGTGGACGGTCGAAAAAATTTAATCGCCAGCGCATGTGTTCATGTCACATGTGCCTGGTTTTCAATTTTAACAGCATGATGTAATGAGGCTATTATGGGCAAGAATGTTGTGGTACTTGGTACCCAATGGGGCGACGAAGGTAAAGGTAAAATCGTCGACCTGCTCACAGATCAAGCGGCTGCGGTAGTACGTTATCAAGGCGGACACAACGCAGGTCATACTCTCGTGGTTGGTGGTAAGAAAACTGTATTACACCTCATTCCATCTGGTATTTTACGTGAAAACGTACTGTGCTTAATTGGTAACGGTGTGGTGCTTTCACCTGAAGCGCTGATCAAGGAAATGACCATTCTTGAACAGGAAGGCGTGCCAGTTAAAGAACGTTTACGTATTTCTCCAAACTGTCCATTAATTCTTCCGAACCACATTGCGCTGGATCAGGCACGTGAGAAAAAACGTGGCAATGCCAAAATTGGTACTACCGGTCGTGGTATTGGCCCTGCCTACGAAGATAAAGTGGCGCGCCGTGCAGTACGTGTGGCTGACCTGGTACGTGGCGGTGACGCATTACGTGCGCAGCTGGCTGAATTGCTGGATTACCACAACTTCCAGTTAACTCAATACTACGGTGTTGAAGAAGTTAAACTGGACGACGTGATTGCACTGTGTGACCAATGGCGTGAAGTGATTGCACCATTAGTGGTGGATGTAACCACTGAAATTCATAATTACCGTAAAAACGGTGACAACATTATGTTTGAAGGTGCGCAAGGTTCATTGCTGGACGTTGACCACGGTACTTATCCGTACGTGACTTCTTCAAACACCACCGCGGGCGGCGTAAGCTCAGGTTCAGGTTTGGGTCCATTGCATCTTGACTATGTGCTGGGTATTACCAAAGCCTACACCACGCGTGTGGGTGCTGGTCCATTCCCAACTGAACTGGTTTACGACGCGGCAAATGATGTGGGTGATGCAATTGGTAAACACCTGGGTACAGTGGGTCACGAGTTTGGTGCATCTACTGGCCGTCAACGTCGTTGTGGCTGGTTCGATGCAGAAATCCTGCGCCGTTCAGTGGATGTCAACTCACTGTCTGGAATCTGCCTGACCAAGTTAGACGTATTGGATGGTTTAGAAGAAATTAAAATCTGTGTTGGCTATGAAAACACCGATTCAGGTTGTGTCGGTTCTTCTGACGCGCTGGCTTATGAAAACTTGAAGCCAATTTACGAAACCATGCCAGGCTGGTCTGAGTCAACTGTGGGTGCGACCAGTGTTGAACAATTGCCTGAAAATGCAATCAACTACATCAAGCGTCTTGAGCAGTTAATTGAATGTCCAATCGATATCATTTCAACGGGTCCAGACCGTGCAGAAACCATTATTCTGCGTCATCCGTTTGAAGCTTAATCGTTTAAGCTGAAATGAGAAAACCCTGTGCTTGCACAGGGTTTTTTATTTTTGGCTCAGAAAAATAGCGCACCATCTTGAGAATTCCCTGATTTTGTTTATAGTGCTAGGCACTTTCGAACAATTAGAGAATGTTATGAAATATAAGAACTTAGCCATTGGAATTGTATTGGCAACGCATTTGACGGGCTGCGCCACTGTGGCAGAACTGGCCGGGGCAGATTCAGCGACTTTAAACTTAAACGCCAGCCAGAGCTATCAGCAAATGTTGCAGGAAGCCGAGCAGAAAAAGGTGCTAGATACCCGTTCTGCCACCTATAAGAAGGTTAATCGCGTGTTTTTAAAGATGAAGCCCTATGCCGACCAGATGAACCAGACCGGGCAGACTTTTGAGTGGCAAGTGGCGGTGATTAAGTCACCTGAAATTAATGCCTATGTGGCTCCGGGTGGCAAAGTAGTGTTCTATACAGGCATTGTTGAAAACCTGAAACTGACTGACAATGAAGTCGCGGCGATCATGGGCCATGAAATGGTACATGCACTGGAAGAACATGCCAAAAGTAAAATTGGCGCCCAGACCCTGACCAATCTGGCGGTTAGTATTGGCTCGCAATATGTGGGCCAGTCGGTCGGTGGTTATGGTGGTTTACTGCTGGATTTAGGCAGTCAGTTTGGGGTAGGGTTGCCTTATTCGCGTAATCTGGAAAGCCGCGCCGACAAAGGCGGTTTACTGTTAATGGCCAAAGCCGGTTATGATCCGAATGCAGCCATTACGCTCTGGCAGAAAATGAATGCCAACGATGCGCGTGGAAATAGCGCCATGGCCAAGTTTATGTCGACCCATCCAAGTAACAATGACCGTATTGCCGCGTTACAGCAGATGATGCCGGAAGCAATGCAGTATTACCGCGCTGCGAAGTAATTCAAGACTAAAGTTGCACACATCAGCACTGTCTATTCAGATGGTGCTTGCTAGAATAAAACACAGCAAAAACATTGGGTCAGGCAGGATGCATAAAAATATTTCAAGTACCATTTTCTATTCGTTATTATTTGCCATGGGCGGTGCACCGACCATTGCGATGTTGCTGATTCTGTTACAAAAGCATGATCCGAATATTATGTATCAGGCCTTTATTGGTCTGAGTGTGATTTTTGCCTGTATTTTGGTGCCGCTGGTACTGATCCAAAACGCCTATTTATTCTATAAACGTAAAAATCCGGCACTGGAAGAGAAAATGGAAGTGGTTTCGCAGATGTATCTGGGCCTGAATATTTTCTGTCTGGTATTCTGGATTTTCTATCAGTTTGCCTATTAAGGCCGTATTCCGCTCGTTGCTGCTGATGTAGCTACAGTTTACACAGCACTGCCATTGTTTACATAAATGATATGATTATGAAGCCATTTCAGATTTAAAGCATTGAAATGATTTCATATAATTCATGAGTATGTGTATAGCCGAATGGCGGAGATTATTATAATGAACAAAAAATTGGTATTGAGTTTTTGTGCCGCAAGTGCAATCACTTTTTCAGGCTGTACCACCGTGGCCGATATGGCCGGTGCAGATACCGCAACCCTAAATGCAACCGCGGCGCAAAGTTATAGCCAGATGGTGCAAGATGCGCGTAACAAGGGGCAGCTGGACACCAGTTCGAGTACCTATAAACGTATTAACACGGTGTTCCAGCGTTTAACACCGGTTGCCAACCAGATGAACCAGACTGGTCAGCCATTTAGCTGGCAGCTGGCAGTATTAAAATCTGACCAGATTAATGCCTTTGTCGCGCCGGGCGGTAAAGTGGTGTTCTATACTGGTATCGTCAATAAACTGAACCTGACCGATGCCGAAATTGCTGCGATTATGGGCCATGAAATGGTGCATGCTCTAGAAGAACATGCCAAGAGTAAAATTGGCGCGCAGGCACTGACCAACCTAGCTTTAAATATCGGTTTAAGCGCAGCAGGCAGTAACGTTGGCCAGTTAGGTGCTGCAGCGGCACAATTGGGCGCACAGGTAGGTGTGGGCTTGCCATATTCACGTAATCTGGAAAGTCGTGCCGATGAAGGCGGTTTAATGCTGATGGCGCGTGGTGGCTATAACCCGCAAGCGGCAATTACCTTATGGGAAAAAATGAACCGCTTAGAAGGTGGTGGCGGGGCATCGTTCCTGTCGACTCACCCATCGAACAGCCAGCGTATTGCAGCGATGCGTGAGAACTTGCCGGCTGCTCAGGCCATTTATAACCAGAACCGTCGTTAAGCTTCTGGGTTTAAAATAGATTTAAAAATGCCTCATATGATGAGGCATTTTTTTATGCATGAGGTTTTGTTAATACCTGTCATCAAGGTGCCGAGTTGGGCTGCTGACGGTGAATCGCTTCAATGCCTTGTAAAATGTCATCGGACAGATTGACTTCAAAGGCATCAATATTTTCTTTTAGCTGTTCCAGCGAAGTCGCACCAATAATGGTACTGGTGACAAAGAACTGCTGCTTAATAAAAGCCAAAGCCAGTTGGGTTAAGCTGAGGCCATGTTGCTCGGCCAGTTGCGCATATTGTTCAGTGGCCCATTCACTTTCTGGATTGCTGTAGCGGCTAAAGCGTGAATACAGGGTAACACGCGCATTGGTCGGACGGGCACCATGCCGGAATTTCCCGGTTAAATAACCAAAGGCCAGAGGAGAGTAAGCCAGTAAGCCGACGCCTTCATATTTGGCAATTTCCGACATGCCAATTTCATAAGTACGATTCAGCAGGTTATAGGGGTTTTGTACGCTGACAAATTTGCTTAAACCGAGTTTTTCCGCCAGATGCAAAAACTTCATGGTGCCCCATGGGGTTTCATTGGAGAGGCCAATATAGCGAATCCGGCCGTTCTGGATTTCCTGCTGCAATGCGGTCAGGGTTTCTTCAAGGTCGGTGACATGCTGCTGTGCATGGGCTTCGGTATTGCCATAACCCAGTTTGCCAAAGAAGTTGGTCGGGCGCTGTGGCCAGTGCAGTTGGTATAAGTCAATATAGTCGGTTTGCAGGCGTTTCAGGTTGCCATCCAGCGCAGTGCGAATATCGGTAGCGTTGTAACGGGTTTGACCATCACGAATATGGCTGCCGCCTTGAGCCGGTCCGGCAATTTTTGAGGCCAAAAACAGCTTGTCCCGTCCACCGCGCGTCTTGAGCCAGTTGCCAATCATGACTTCGGTGGCACCTTGAGTTTCTGGTTTCGGTGGCACCGGATACATTTCGGCGGTATCCCAGAAATACAGGCCACGTTCCAGCGCATAATCCAGCTGGGCAAAGGCTTCATCCTGGGTATTCTGTTCACCAAAGGTCATGGTGCCCAGACAGATTTCAGGCAATAAAATACCGGTATCAGCAAGGGGATTGAACTGCATAAGATGTCCTTATTCAAAATATCATCAAGCGAATAGGGACTAGGCTAAACCATCGCAGGCAGACTGTTAAATCAATATTTTAGGTTAGTTTGTAAATATTTTTCACATAGCGAACAGGCACAAAAAAGGCAAATCCGAAGATTTGCCTTAAGCATGCTGCAGTTTAAAACTTATTCATCATCAAACTGTTCATCTGCTGCATCATTTTGCTCTAAAGAGGCATCAAAAATCAGAATGGCTTTACCATCAGTTTCGATCATGCCTTGTTCTTCCAGGGTTTTCAGAACACGGCCGACCATTTCACGTGAACAGCCAACAATGCGGCCAATTTCCTGACGGGTAATGCGGATTTGACGGCCATTTGGCAAAATCATGGCTTCAGGCTGCGCAGACAGGTCAATCAGACAACGCGCAATACGGCCTGAAACATCAATGAAGGCCAGATCGGTCACTTTACGCGTGGTATTTTTTAAACGGCGCACCAGTTGGGCAAATACCGCATAGCTTAAATCTGGATATTGCTTGCTGAGCTCGTGGAAGTTTTCATAAGTCACTTCGGCAATTTCACAAACGTCACGTGTGCGTACTTCTGCAGTACGTTGTGGATTTGCTTCGAATAGACCCATTTCCCCAAAGAAGTCACCCGGATTCAAATACGCCACAACAATTTCGCGATCATCATCTTCACGCAGAATGATGGAAACAGATCCTTTCAGAATCAAATAAAGTGATTTTGATTCAGACCCCGCATCAACAATTGTGGTCCGTTTCGGATAACGGTTGATATATGCACGTTTTAATAATGCCTTGACTGAATCTGGTAATTGACCAGGAGACAGGGCATCGGTGCTTAATTGTGAAAAGTTTGAAGTCATGCTAAAGGTTCCGAAAATGGATAAATAATAGATCGCACAAGACCTAGTATGAACTTGTCACACAGTAGAGATGAAATTCCTTATCAACTCAAATTATGTTAGTGTACAGGCACCTTGTAAATTTATAGTTTTTTTGAAGGACTTGCAATGCAAACGAGTGTTCATTGGCTAGAGAATGTTGCTTTTGAAGCAAAATCGGAAAGTGGCCATAGCGTGGTGATGGATGGTTCTGCCGAGTATGGTGGAGAAAACCGTGGACCACGTCCCATGGAGCTCATTTTAATGGGACTTGGTGGTTGTGCATCGTTTGATATTGTGACCATTTTAAAGAAATCACGTCAGGATGTGACTGGTGTGGTTTGTCAGCTGAAAGCAGAACGTGCCGATTCGATTCCGGCGGTGTTCACCAAAATTCATCTGCATTTTGTGGTGACAGGCAAGGCAGTCAAGGAAAAGCAGGTCGCCAAGGCAGTTGAATTATCCGCAGAAAAATACTGTTCAGCCAGCAAAATGCTGTCAGATGGTGGTGTTGAAATTAGCCACGATTTCGAGATTATCGAAGCAGAATAATCATGACTGTAAAGTCATGTAAAAAGTCGGTTAATTACCGGCTTTTTTATTTTTCCATGGTTTTAGACCTCGCAAAAAATTGGCCGCAATGGGCAGAGCTCTCAAAATATGTGTTTCCTATTACATAGGTCGCAGCTGCATTACTGTATAAAAATAATCCTGATGCTGACTTGAAATTGGCCGGTCACAGACCAATATTATAATTGAGTTATATCTGTTGCATTAAAATAACACTTTGAAAAATATATGAAAAATCATTTGAAATTGCCAAAAGTACTCCCATATATGTTTCAAGTGAAAAAATTGTTGTGAGGAATAACAAGAATGCGTTTTGAAAAATTTACAAATCGCTTACAGCAAGCTCTCTCCGATGCGCAATCGCTGGCGATGGGCAAAGACCATACCGCCATTGACGGCATTCATGTCTTGGCCACTCTGTTAGAAGAAGCATCCAATGTCAGCTTGTTACAGCAGGCCGGTGCCCAGTTGCGTGATTTGCAGAGCAAGTTGCAGCAGGCACTGAATGATGCGCCAACGCTAGCTAATCCGACTGGCGACATTAATTTAAGTCCGGAAGCGGTTAAAGCCTTAAACCTGGCCGATAGCTATGCCCAGAAAGCGGGCGATGAATTCCTGTCTACCGACTGGGTATTACTGGGCCTGAGCGAAGTTGGGGCCACTAAAAGCTTATTGAACAGTATCGGTGTCAGCGCAGACAGTCTGCGTCAGGTGATTTTAAAAATTCGAGGTGATGAAAAAGTGATGAGTAATAATCATGAAGATCAACGTGATTCACTCAATAAATACACTGTAGATTTAACCGAACGTGCGCTGGCTGGCAAGCTCGATCCGGTGATTGGTCGTGATGATGAAATCCGCCGTACCGTACAGGTCTTGTCACGTCGGACCAAAAATAACCCGGTACTGATTGGTGAGCCTGGGGTCGGTAAAACCGCAATTGTAGAAGGTCTGGCACAGCGTATTGTGAATGGTGAAGTGCCAGAAAGCTTAAAAGGCAAACGCGTGTTATCGCTGGACCTGGGTTCATTGCTGGCCGGTGCCAAATATCGCGGCGAGTTTGAGGAGCGTTTAAAAGCGGTCCTGAAAGATCTGGCCAAGCATGAAGGCGAAATCATCCTGTTTATTGATGAGTTGCATACCCTGGTTGGCGCAGGTAAAGGTGATGGCGCGATGGATGCCGGCAACATGCTGAAACCGGCGCTGGCACGCGGTGAATTACGCTGCGTGGGGGCAACCACGCTCGATGAATATCGTCAGTACATTGAAAAAGATGCCGCCCTTGAGCGCCGTTTCCAGAAAGTGCTGGTCGATGAGCCAAGTGTCGAAGACACCATTGCCATTTTACGTGGTCTGAAAGAGCGTTATGAAGTCCACCACGGGGTGAAAATTCTCGACTCGGCGATTATTGCTGCAGCGAAAATGTCACATCGTTATATCACTGACCGTCAGTTGCCCGATAAAGCCATTGACCTGATTGATGAAGCAGCATCGCGCATCAAGATGGAGCTGGACTCTAAACCGGAAGCGCTGGATAAGCTGGAACGCCGTCTGATTCAGTTAAAGCTGCAACTTGAAGCTGTGAAAAAAGATGAAGATGCCGGCAGCCGTGCAGAAGTCAGTCATCTGGAAAAACAGATCGAAGACGTCCAAAAAGACTATAATGATCTGGAAGAAGTGTGGAAGTCTGAAAAAACTCTGGTCGAAGGCACTAAGCAGATTCAGGCGCAGCTGGATCAGGCGCGTATTGCCTTGCAAAAAGCACAGCGTGAAAATGATCTGGGCGAGATGTCGCGTCTGCAATATGGCGTGATTCCGGAACTGGAAAAACAGCTGGCCCAAGATGAGCTGGTGGAAGAGAAAGAAGAACCGAAGTTATTGCGCAATAAAGTCACCGATAACGAAATTGCGGAAGTGGTCAGCGCAGCCACCGGTATTCCGGTTGCGAAAATGCTGCAAGGCGAGCGTGAAAAACTGCTGCAAATGGAAAGCTTCCTGCATCAGCGTGTGGTAGGGCAGGATGAAGCGGTGATTGCGGTATCCAATGCGGTGCGCCGTTCACGTGCCGGGTTGTCGGATCCGAACCGTCCAAGTGGTTCTTTCCTATTCCTGGGTCCAACCGGTGTCGGTAAGACCGAGTTAACCAAAGCCTTGGCCAATTTCCTGTTTGACAGCGATGACGCCATGATCCGGATTGATATGTCCGAATTTATGGAAAAACATTCAGTCAGTCGTCTGGTCGGTGCGCCTCCGGGCTATGTCGGCTATGAAGAAGGCGGGGTATTAACTGAAGCCGTACGCCGTAAACCATATAGCGTGGTGCTGTTTGATGAGGTGGAGAAAGCCCATCCGGATGTATTTAACATCTTGCTGCAGGTGCTGGATGATGGTCGCTTGACCGACTCGCAGGGCCGTGTGGTGGACTTTAAAAACACCGTGATTGTAATGACCTCGAACCTGGGTTCAAGCGATGTGCGTGAACTGGGCGATAATCCAAGCCGTGATGATGTACGCAATGTAGTGATGGCGGCCGTGTCTGAGCATTTCCGTCCAGAGTTTATCAACCGTATTGATGAGCTGGTAGTATTCCATGCCCTGGAAAAAGCGCAGATTCGTGGTATTGCCGATATCCAGCTGAACCGTTTACGTGCCCGTCTGGCCGACCGCGATATCAAGTTAACGGTAGATGATTCTGCCTTTGACCAGCTGATTGAAGCCGGTTTTGACCCAGTTTACGGTGCGCGTCCATTAAAACGTGCCATCCAGCAACAGGTAGAAAATAATCTGGCGCAGAAAATTCTGGCCGGTGACTTCCAGCCGGGAGATACCATTGTGATTACGGCAGATGCAGGCCAACTGGATTTCCAGAAGCTGAAACTGAACTAATCCGCACACGGTTCATCTAAACTGTTTAATCAAAGACCTGGCTTCGGCCGGGTTTTTTTATGGGTATATCTGCAGCAAAAAGCCGGGCAGATGTAGCGATTCACTCTGCAAAGTAAGTCCACGCTGGATGATGAGTGACAGCGTAAAGTTTCCGATGTAAAAGAAGCCTGCTATGGGGTAGCAGGCTTTTTTATTGCTGATCGAATGAATTGCGAATAGAAAAGGATCAAATCATCCTTTGCCATTCACCGTCCTTGCCAATCACATTTTAGATTTGTGGATGCTGGATTTTCCAGGCGCGGTGAATCTTCTGGTTACGCTTGAAATCTGGACCAATGGTTTCATGGCTGATTTCCTGAATATCAAACAGCGCTGGCAAGGTTTCATCCATTTCAAAACCGCGATAGTTGTTCGAGAAGTACAGGGTGCCTTCTGTGGTTAAACGGTTCATGGCGCGTTTAATTAGCGAAACATGGTCACGTTGTACATCAAAAGTGCCGTAGAATTTCTTCGAGTTAGAGAAGGTGGGCGGATCAATAAAGATCAGGTCATATTGCTCATGACCTTCTTTTAGCCACTCAAAACAGTCGCTGGCAAAGAACTGGTGTTGTTCATCGGCATGGTCGACGGTTAAGCCGTTTAAGACAAAGTTTTCTTTGGACCAGTTTAAATAGGTGTTGGACAAGTCCACACTGGTGGTACTGGCTGCGCCGCCTAAAGCAGCATGCAAACTCGCCGTTGATGTATAGCTGTACAGATTGAGGAAATGCTTGCCTTTAGCTTCTTTGGCAATGCGTAAACGAATCTGGCGATGGTCCAGGAATAGGCCGGTATCCAGATAGTCGGTGAGGTTAACCAGAATCTTGGCCTGACCCTCCTGCACAATAAAGCGTTTCGATGCGGTACTTTGTTTGGTGTACTGGTTTTTACCTTCCTGACGGGCACGGGTTTTAATAAACACGGCATCACGGCCTAAACCGGTCACGGCACGAATCGCTTGCAGCGCCAGGTTAAAGCGTTTTTTTGCTTTTTCAGGATCAATTTTCTTCGGTGGTGCATATTCCTGCACATGCAGACGATCACCATATAAATCGACCGCGACATTAAAGTCCGGTAAATCGGCATCGTATAAACGCAGACAATAGACGTTTTCTTTAACCGCCCATTTCTTTAAGGCCTGCATGTTTTTTTGCAGACGGTTGGTAAAGTCTTCGGCACCTTCAATCGGTTCAAACTGCTGTGGCTGCCAGTCGGCCAGGAATGGTTTTACTACTGCCGATGGTTTGACCGTACCAAAACGAATGTAAATTGGCAGCTTACCATTCATTAAACGCAAGGTTTGCGGCTCATTAAATGCCAGCACATCGGCCTGTTCCACCTGGGCTGCAATGACAGCAGCAGACTGGTTCGGGAAATGTTTTTGTAGCAGGGCAGACAGACCTAAATACAAGGCACGGTTCGAGGCTTTATCTCCCAGACGTTCACCATACGGCGGGTTGGTCACCACAAACGCAGTTTTGCCTTCGGCCTGAAAATCTGGCCAGTCTGACAAGGTGCGTTCTTCAATCTGGATATGATCGAGCAGACGTTCAAAACCGGCAGCAATAATATTCTGTTTGGTGGCTTTGACTGCTTCCCAGTCGGCATCAAAAGCATAGAATTTTGGCAGTGGCTGTTCCAGCGCCTGTTGATGACGCTCAGCCGCTTCTGCCTTTAATGACATCCACAGTTCATGGTCATGGCCATTCCAGCCATTAAAGCCGAAACGGCGTACCAGACCCGGTGCACGGTCGGTTAAAATCAGCAGGGATTCAATAATAAAGGTACCTGAACCACACATCGGGTCCAGAATAATGTCCGGATTCTTTTCTTTGAGTTTGGCTTTTTGCAAAATTGCCGCGGCCAGGTTTTCTTTAATTGGCGCATCGGTCATAAAACGACGGTAGCCACGTTTATGCAGTGAATCACCCGATAAATCTAAGCAATAGGTATGTTCTTTTTTACCTGCCAAAATATACATGGTGATTTCAGGTGATTTGGTGTCGATACTTGGGCGTTTACCGACAGCTTCCATAAATGAATCAACCACACCATCTTTGGCACGTAGCGTAGCAAACTGCGTATTGACCTTAATTTCACGTTCAACGTGTAAACGAATGGCGAAGGTACTTTGTGGTGCAAAAATCAGTGACCAATCAAAGCTGATTGCACCTTCATAAAGCTCTTCAGCAACATCACGGGCATCATGTGAAAATTCAATTTCATGGGTGTGGATTGGCATCAGGACACGCGACGCCAGACGAGACCACATGCAGATGCGGTAAGCATTTTCCAGCGTACCTTTGAAGGTTAGACGACCCGGGAAACGTTCAATATTCTGAACACCTAAACCTTTGATTTCTTCTTCTAATAAGGTTTCCAGACCATCGGCACAGGTGACCCAATAATTGCTTAAACGTGAAGAGGTATTCATAAAATAGAGAGACCGGAAAAGAATAAATAAAAACTGCGCCAAGTTTACCGTATTTTGGCTATTAAAGCTGTGGAATTTTTTATAAATCTGGCACATCTCTGTTAGAGCTAATAATTATAAAAAGCTCTTAATCTTGGCATAAAAAGCAAATTGAAAATTCATGAGATATGTATAATTGCACACCATCAACAAGAGGAACTTGTTGATTAAATCTTTTATTTTACAGAGGGATATAGGGTGAATATTACATCCGGTCGTGATGATGTTTTTTCCATTGCAACATTGTTGTATGCACGGTTAAGAAAAGTGAATAGTCGAGTAATTGACGTGATGTATCTGATGCAGGATCGCTCCTATGCACATCATGTGATTACGCTGGCGCTAGAAACCCGGGATGCTGAACTGGCAACGCATGTCGAGCGTTTGCGTCAGTTGCTGGATCTTCCAGATGACGAACAGCTGGAAAGAAGAAATTATGAGAATATTCAGGATGATGTATCAAGAAAAGGTGGTTCGGCCAAATATGATGAAGGCCATGTAAGTTTTAGCCTATTCTGATTTATAACTGAATTGTAGTTTTTATAAAAAGCCTGTCTTAATTACAGATGGGCTTTTTAATTTTGGTATGGATATTGCTGTAATTATCACGAGATTGCAGTCGCTGGGGAGAGGCTGCAATCTCGATTTTTAAATGATTGGGGAATCAAGAATGGTCAATACAGAAAGTTTTTCAATTGCGACTTTAATCTATGCACGTTTGAGACGAGTTTCAGGCCGGGTAATTGATGCCATTTATCTGTCTGAAAATAGTGATTATGCCGAACATGTGATTGCATTAGCCGAAGCCACACGCGATCCGGAATTACTGCGTCTGGTTGAAAAATTTAAAGACGTATTCGAGTTCTCTTCCGATTCGAACATAAGTCAAAAAGCGGGTTTACAGCAAAAAAATAACGATGAATTAATGAAAGTTGAACCAACTGAAGATGACATTTATCGGGCACAAGTCTCACATCATTATATTGGCGCACTACGCTAGATCAGTTATGGCATTCAAGCTCCAGACTTGGGTGCCATTTTAGAACATAAAATATTCATTCTAAAAATTCGTTTAAATTATCTTATTGAAAAAATACATAGGAATTTCAAAATCAATTTTTATTATCGAGCCGGTTTTTATACAAGTAGCCGAATTGCCAAGTGCCAAGAATGGCGATTCTCTGTATAATACGTTGACTTAACGTATAAGGAATCTCTCATGCACTTGGCGGCATTGCATACTCCGAGCCAGATTCAACTCAATAAAGATGGAAATCTAAAACATTTCATCACCATCGAAGGGCTTTCCAAACAAACCCTCACCAAAATTTTGGACACCGCGCAGTCCTTTTTTAATGACCAAAATCAGCTGATCACTAACAACCTGCTGGAAGGTCGTACGGTTATGAACCTGTTTTTTGAGAACTCAACCCGTACCCGCACCACCTTTGAAGCTGCAGCGAAACGTCTTTCGGCCAACGTGCTTAACATTGACATTGCCCGTTCCAGTACCTCTAAAGGCGAAACCCTGCGTGATACGCTGTGGAACTTGGAAGCCATGGCCGCCGATATTTTTGTGGTGCGTCATTCCTCTTCAGGTGCAGCACATTTTATTGCCAAGGATGTCTGTCCAAATATCGCGATTATTAATGCCGGAGATGGCCGTCATGCGCATCCGACTCAAGCGATGCTGGATATGCTGACCATTCGCCGTGAAACCAAAAAAGACTTTGCCGACATGAGCATTGCCATTATTGGCGATATTAAACATTCACGCGTGGCACGTTCTGATGTGGCGGCGTTACAAACTTTAGGCTGTAAAGATATTCGCGTGATTGCACCGAATACCTTGCTGCCATTTGGTTTTGAAGAATACGGGGCCGATGTACGCCTGTTTAATAAAATGGAAGATGGCATCCGTGACTGTGATGTGATTATTACCTTGCGTATCCAGAATGAACGGATTGATTCACCGGCGCTGTCCTCACCGGCAGAATTCTACAAAATGTATGGCCTGAACAAAGAGCGTCTGGCGCTGGCCAAACCGGATTGTATCGTGATGCACCCGGGACCGATGAACCGGGGTGTGGAAATTGATTCCAGCATTGCCGATGGTCCGCAATCGGTGATTTTAAATCAGGTGACCAATGGTATTGCGGTGCGTATGGCTGTGCTGGCACTGGCGATGCAGGGTCAACTGCAGGAACAAGGTTTAATTGAAGCGATTGCGGTATAAGGAATCAGTCATGCGTATTGTAAAAATTGAAAATGTCCGCGTTCTTGATCCAATGCAAAAGACTGATCGCGTGCAAACGGTATATCTGGAAAATGGCAAGCTGGTTGCAGAAACAGCAGATGTGACTGAAACCATTGATGGACAAGGCAAATGGCTGATGCCAACCATGGTTGATCTGTGCGCGCGGATGCGTGAACCGGGTCAGCAGCAGCATGGTACTTTAAAATCAGAAGGCAAGGCGGCACGTGAAAACGGTATTCTGCACGTGTTTACCCCACCAGATTCCAAGCCGATTGTGCAGGACAATGGTGCTTTGATTCACGGTCTGGTCGAAAAAGCCATGCTGGATGGTGGTATTTATTTACAGGTGATTGGCGCACAAACCCAAGGCTTGCAAGGCAAACAGCCTGCCAATATGGCCGGTCTGAAAAAGGGCGGCTGTACTGCAGTTTCCAATGCCAATGCATCCTTTGCTGATGATGATGTCGTGATTCGCACGCTGGAATATGCAGCCGGTCTGGACCTGACCGTGGTGTTCTATGCTGAAGAACCGCAAATTGCCAAAGATGGCTGTGTGCATGAAGGCTTTATTGCTTCACGTCAGGGCTTGCCTATGATTCCGGCGCTGGCCGAAACCGTAGCCATTGCCAAATACCTGTTGATGATTGAAGCGACCAAAGTCCGTGCGCATTTCGGTTTGCTGTCCTGTGGCGCTTCGGTCGAGCTGATTAAAATTGCCAAAGAAAAAGGCCTGCCAGTAACCTGTGATGTGGCGATGCATCAGCTGCATTTAACCGATCAGGTGATTGATGGCTTTAACTCGCTGGCGCATGTGCGTCCACCGCTACGTGCTGAAAAAGACAAAGAATTGCTGCGTCAGGGCTTAAAAGATGGCGTAATTGATGCGATCTGTACCCATCATGAACCCTTAAGCAGTTCGGCCAAAATGGCACCGTTTGCTGAAACCTTACCGGGCTTTACCGCTTTTGATACCTTTGTGCCCTTGGGTGTGCAACTGGTTGAGGAAGGTCTGTTCAGTCCATTGGAATGGGTGCATACCGTGACACTGGCACCGGCGACGGTTGCGCAAATGGCAGATCGCTGGATGCAGGAAGCCGGCTGGATTCTGGTCGATCCTGAACTGGAGTGGACGCTGGACAAAGACAGCATTCTGTCCCAAGGCAAGAACACGCCACTGATTCAGCAAACCGTGAAAGGCAAGGTAATTCAGACTTTCCTGGCCTAAATTCGCCTGTTCAAGAGCCAGCATTTGCTGGCTTTTTTTATGTTTTAATTTAAGTACATAAAGAAAAATACAATTATTTACAACGTCTAAAAAATGACCAGATACACTGAAAAATGCGAGTAGAACAATGAAAAAAATGAGGCCATATCATGCAAACCAGATTGATAGAATTATTGAAAAATAGCGTGTCATCCATTGTGCTAGACGGGGAAACGGATTACCTCATTGAGAAAAACCGTGCCTTAAATGATTTTTATCCGGTATTTTTATCGGTGTTAAGACACCGGCCATCCCTCATTGACAGCCTGAGAAATCAGCTTAATCCGCGGCTGGCTGAAATTTTTGGTACCAACCTGAACCTGAAACAGCAGTTTCTGGAATTTAGCCGCGGTCAGGCGCCGGCAGATGAAATTGAATCCACCCTGAACCGGGCCATCGTACCAACCTTAGGTTTTTTAGAAAGTGAGGCCGGCTCGACCGATCCTGAGGCGATTGTGCATTTGCTTGATCAGCATATGCCGGACATTCAGGCTGCTTTGCCGGAATGGGCCGCTGCGCTGCTGGCCGGTTTAGGTGTCAATACCACTGCCGGGCAGACCATTCATCAGGCGCCTGAGTTATATGAAGAGGTGCCAGAGCAGAAGCGCTCGCCGTGGGTACCGATTCTGATTTTTATTATTCTGGCATTGTTACTGGCCTTTTTATTTAAAGCCTGTTCTGACCGTAATGAAGAAGAGGTGCCTGTTACCCAGGCAGCAGCGACGGAACCGGCCTATTTGCAGGTCAATACCGGTTCCAATGGCGATCTGGTCACCTGTCAGTTGTATCTGAACAATCCGGCTTATACCGACATTCTGCAAACAGAAGTTAAACGGATTTTTAACCATCCGACAGGTTGTGGGGTGAATAGCGCCAGTAATTATCATAGTGAATTTATTGATCAGGATGTGATTCCAACGGCATTGAAAATCCTGAAAGATGTGCCGAGTACCAATATGACCTGGATGGGTGAGCAGATTGCGATTCAGTCCATCAATCCGGCAGATGCGCAGCGTGTGGCCAATCAGCTGCGTCCTTTGGCTAAGAATATGACCATTACGGTGCAGCAGGATCTCGATGTACAGACCGCCACACCAGCCACCACAACCGCAGCACAAGCCTTGGCTGTGATTAACCCGGATAATATTCAGGCGCTGGATGTCGCCACCGCCTTAAATCTGGAAGCAATTCATTTTGAGTCGGCATCTTCGACTGTACCGGAAGCCAATCAGCCAATTCTGGATCAGGCTGCGGCCTTAATCCAGCGTGCGCCGCATGTACATTTGACCATTAAAGGCCATACCGATGCGGTAGGTAGCAATGAAGCCAATAATCTGTTGTCCTTACGCCGTGCTGAAGCGGTACGTGATTATCTGGTGCAGCGTGGGGTTGATCCTTCACAGTTACAGGCCGTGGGGTATGGCCAGCAACAGCCGATGGAACCAAATGCAACCCCAGAAGGGCAGTTCCAGAACCGTCGTATTGAGTTTGAAGTATTAAATACAGAAACCGGGGTGGTACGTGCGGTTGATAATCAGGGCATTGTCGAGAAGAAAGCAGAGTAAGTTCGGTTAAGGGAATAGAAAAGGACGACTTGAAGTCGTCCTTTTGGGTTTAGTTGAATAGCAGAGGTAGAAGTGGGGATGTATTCACGACCATCCGATGCCCGTTTTTAAAACCAGCCATTAAGCTGCATTACGAATCAACGGCACCCCGGTGACTTTCTGAATTTCCTCAAAACTGACTTCAGGTGCCAGTTCCACCAGCTGCACGCCGGTTGGGGTAATATCCAGAACGCCCAAATCGGTGATCACGCGATGAACCACGGCTTTACCGGTCAGCGGCAGGCTACACTGTGAAACGATTTTAGGTGTCCCATCTTTGGCGCAGTGTTCCATCAATACCACCACTTTTTGCACACCTGCGACCAGATCCATGGCACCGCCCATACCTTTGACTTTTTTGCCCGGAATCATCCAGTTGGCCAGATCGCCCTGTTCAGAGACTTCCATGGCGCCCAGAATGGCAATATTGACATGACCGCCACGGATCATGGCAAAAGAGTCTGCGCTAGAGAAAAACGAAGCACCTTGACGAGCTGTGACCGTCTGTTTGCCGGCATTAATCAGGTCAGCATCGACCGTGGCTTCAGTTGGGAATTCCCCAATCCCGAGCAGGCCGTTTTCTGACTGTAGCCAGACGTTGATATTTTCTGGAATATAGTTAGCGACTAAAGTTGGTAAACCAATCCCTAAATTGACATAGAAACCATCTTCCAGTTCTTGTGCGGCGCGCTGCGCCATTTGATTACGCGTCCAAGCCATGGTTTAAGCCTCCGCCTTTAAAGTCATTTGTTCAATACGTTTTTCAGGATGTGCATTTAACACAATGCGGTTGACATAAATCCCCGGCAGATGAATTTCATCTGGATCGAGCGCGCCAATCTCTACAATTTCTTCGACTTCGGCAATGGTGATTTTGCCCGCCATGGCACAGACCGGATTAAAGTTTTGTGCAGTTTTACGGAAAATCAGGTTGCCGGCCTTGTCGGCTTTATAGGCTTTGACCAGGGCAACATCGGCGGTTAAGGATTCTTCTAAGATATAATCCTGACCTTTAAACTGGCGCACTTCTTTGCCTTCCGCGATGACGGTACCGACACCGGTGGCGGTAAAGAAGGCTGGAATACCTGCACCGCCGGCACGTAATTTTTCTGCCAGTGTGCCTTGTGGGGTCAGTTCAACTTCCAGTTCACCACTCAGGAACTGGCGTTCAAATTCCTTGTTTTCACCGACATAGGATGAAATCATTTTTTTAATCTGTTTGGTTTCAAGCAGCAGCCCCAGACCAAAACCATCGACACCGGCATTGTTGGAAATACAGGTCAGCTGTTTGGCACCGGTGTCTTTTAGCGCGGCAATTAATGCTTCAGGAATCCCGCACAGGCCAAAACCACCTACGGCCAGGGTCTGGCCATCCTGAACCACGCCATTTAAGGCGGCTTGTGCGCTGTCATAGACTTTATTTGCCATGTGTCACCTCTATTTTTTATCCTTTTTCAGCAGGTTGCTGCTGTTACATCCTTGAGTGGCTTGAGGGCATTGCTCAAGCCGGGTTTTATTCGGTTATTAAGCGCAGGCTTTTTGCCAGTAGGCATTGGCATAATTGGATGGATTATTGCGCTGTAAAACATTGCTGATATTACGACTGGCCTGCATCAAGGCATCCAGCTGAATACCGGTTTCATAGCCCATGTTGGACAGCAGATAATACAGATCTTCGGTCGAGACATTGCCGGATGCGCCTTTGGCATAAGGACAGCCGCCTAAACCGGCAATTGACGAGTCAAAAACGCGAATACCTTGCAGCAGTGATTGATAAATATTGGCGATAGCCATGCCATAGGTATTATGAAAATGACCGGCCAGCACCGTTGCATCCAGCTCAGCTAGACAGGCATCCCAGACTTTTTTCACCCGGTCGGGTGTGGCGGTGCCAATGGTTTCACCTAAAGACACTTCATAGCAGCCCATATCCAGCAGGCGCTGCGAAACTTTTGCCACCTGCTGTGGATCAATCGCGCCTTCGTACGGACAATCGACCATACAGGACACATAACCACGCACACGAATGTTGTGCGCTTTGGCTTCACGCATCACATCGCTGAATTTTTCAAAACTTTCATCAATTGAGCAGTTGATATTTTTACGGGTAAAACTTTCAGAGGCTGCGGTAAAGACCGCAACTTCTGTACAACCCACTGCCAGCGCAGATTCAAAACCTTTCAGATTTGGCGTGAGCAGGCTGAACTGAATGTTTGGATCTTTGGGCAAGCCGGCAAACAGCACATCGCTGTCTGCCATTTGCGGTACCCATTTGGCCGATACACAGGAACCAACTTCAATGGCCTGTAAACCGGTTTGCATTAAATCCAGAATCAGCTGTCTGCGGTCATCCAGGGTTAAGGGTGTTTTTTCATTTTGCAGGCCATCGCGTGGCCCGACTTCAACAATTTTGACAAATTCGCTCATGCGACTTCCTCCGCCAGCGGCTGGAATTCCACCAGCTCATCGCCAGCTTTGACCTGATCACCGGCCTGGAAGTAAGAGCTGGCCACGATGCCATCATGCGGTGCACGAATCGAGTATTCGATTTTCATGGCTTCGAGGGTCATCAGGACATCGTCTTTTTTGACTTTGTCATTGGCCGCGACCAGTACCTGAGTGATGACACCCGGCATTGGCGCAGTCAGGTTGTTTTCAGCACCTTGTTCATCATCCTGGTTAAATACCGGTTTCAGATAGGTAAATTTATAGCTCTGGCCATTCTGGAACAGGGTAATGCCATGTTCAGTCTGGCTAAAGGCCAGTTTTTGCTGTTTGCCGGCCAGCTTGAATTGCAGGGTATGCGCATCCAGTAACTGACCCTCAAGCTCAAAAGTCTGACCCTCATACTGTGCGACAAAGCCATGTTCTTGTGCTGCAAACTGGATATTTAAGGTTTTGTCATTACATTGTAATTTGATTGTCTGCCCCGATTGCAGGTTTAAACGCCAGAAAGCATTGGTCTGCCAGACCGGATTGCTGGCGCTCGGGTTCTGGGCCAAACGTGACAGCAATTCGATGAAGGCCGCGCTGACCACTAGCGTACTGTTCAGCTCTGTGGCCGGTTTTAGCAGGAATTCTTCTTCGCGCTGAATCAGGCCAGTATCCAAATTGGCATTCTTGAAAGAATCGCACAGTACCAGACGATCCAGGAAGGCAATGTTGTTGCCCAGACCATCGACATGGAACTGACCTAAAGCATGGTGCATTTGCGTTAATGCTGCTTCACGGTTTTTGCCCCAGACAATCAGTTTGGCAATCATCGGGTCGTAGTAGGTGCTAATTTCATCGCCTTCAACAATACCGCTGTCGACACGTACCGCTTCATTTTGTGCTGGATAATGCAGATAGCTGATTTGACCAATCGCCGGAATAAAGCCTTTTTCAGGTTCTTCGGCATAAACACGTGCTTCTAAAGCATGGCCGTGAATCTGTAATTCATGTTGCTGTTTCGGTAAAGGTTCACCGAACGCGACACGTAACTGCCATTCCACCAGATCCTGACCGGTGATCATTTCAGTGACCGGATGCTCAACCTGTAGACGGGTGTTCATTTCCATGAAATAAGCAGTACCGTCTTGTTCAACGATGAACTCGACTGTACCGGCACCGACATAATTTACTGCACGTGCAGCGTCAATTGCGGCTTGGCGCATCGCTTCAAGTTTATCTTCAGGCATTTTAGGTGCAGGTGCTTCTTCCAGAACTTTCTGGTGACGACGTTGCACAGAGCAATCGCGTTCAAACAGATGCACATAATTGCCATGTGTATCACCGAAAACCTGAACTTCAATATGGCGTGGCTGCACGACATAGCGTTCAATCAATACATCTTCATTGCCGAAACTAGAACGTGCTTCGCTTTTACAGGAAGCGAGTGAACTCAGAAAGTCTTCGCTGCGCTCGACCAGACGCATGCCTTTACCACCACCGCCGGCACTGGCTTTGATCAGTACCGGATAGCCGATACTATCGGCTTGTTGTTTCAGGAAATCGGCATCCTGATTGGTACCATGATAGCCTGGGGTTAACGGTACACCGGCTTGTTCCATTAAGGCTTTAGAGGTCGCTTTAAGACCCATTGCTAAGATCGCATCCACTGGCGGACCTATAAAGACAATGTTGTTGTCCTGACAGGCCAGTGCAAACTGGTCATTTTCAGACAGGAAGCCATAACCTGGATGAATAGCCTGAGCACCTGTAGTTTTTGCTGCCTGAATAATACGTTCAATCTGTAAATAACTTTGTGCAGCAGGCGATTCACCAATATGGATGGCTTCATCTGCCAGTTTGACATGCTGTGCCTGTGCATCGGCATCGGAATATACGGCAACAGTAGCGATGCCTAACTTTTTCGCTGTACGAATTACACGACAGGCAATTTCACCACGGTTGGCAATTAAAATCTTTTCAAACATCCTACGATCCTTCTTGTTGTTATGCCGTGGTCTTGATCCAGGCCGGGCTTTTTTTGTTTAAAAATGCATTCAGTCCATTTTTCGCCTCATCTCCCTGGCGAACATGGGCAATATGCTGTGCGGTTTTAAGCAGCAGATCTTCAGTCAGGACCTGTTGATCGACGAGTTGAATCAGTTGTTTTGAGGCGTTCTGTGCTTCTGGTCCACCGAGTAAGAGCGCTTCAACAATCTCATCAATTTTACTGTCGAGATGTTCTGGTGCAGTCACTTCATGTGCCAGACCAATGGTTTTCGCCTGTTCAGCTGAGATTCGCTCAGCAGTCAGGAAATAGCGTGACGCCTGACGGGCACCAATCGCACGTATCACATAAGGACTAATGGTGGAAGGAGCCAATCCTAAACGTACTTCGGAGGTTGCAAACTTGGCATCGGTGCTGGCGATACAGATATCACAAGCTGAAGCCAGACCCATACCACCACCAAAAGCAATACCATGGACACGGGCAATGGTGGGTTGTTTCAAGGTAGCCAGACTTTGTAGCATTTTTGCCAGTTTTAAAGCATCGGCTTCATTGTCTGCCTGTGAGGCCTGACCGGCCTGTTTCATCCAGTTCAGGTCGGCACCGGCAGAGAAGCTCTTGCCACGACCGGCCAGAATCACCACACGTACATCAGCGCGGGTATTCAGTTGCTGAAAGCAGGCGTGTAATTCTTCAATGACCTGCGTATTAAAGGCATTGTGCAGTTCGGCACGGTTAATCCACACCGTGGCCACCTGATCTTGCTGTTCGAGTTGTAAAAATTGATAATCCATTTTTGTCACCTCTTACATGCGGAACACGCCGAATTTGGTTGGCTGGATTGGGGCATTTAATGCTGCCGCCAGACTGAGCGCCAATACTTCACGTGATTGCGCAGGATCAATGACGCCATCATCCCATAAACGCGCAGAAGCATAATATGGATGACCCTGACGTTCGTACTGGTCACGAATAGGCTGTTTAAACTGATCTTCTTCTTCCGCTGACCAGCTGCCGCCTTTGCTTTCAATCTGGTCGCGTTTTAAGGTCGAGAGTACACTCGAAGCCTGCTCACCGCCCATCACCGAAATACGCGAGTTTGGCCAGGTCCACATAAAGCGTGGCGAATAGGCACGGCCACACATGCCGTAGTTGCCGGCACCAAAAGAACCGCCAATCACCAGGGTCAGTTTCGGCACATTGGCTGTCGCGACTGCCATTACCAGTTTGGCACCATTTTTGGCAATGCCTTCATTTTCATACTGACGGCCAACCATAAAGCCGGTGATGTTCTGAATAAACAGTAGGGGAATGTTGCGCTGGGTGCACAGTTCAATAAAGTGTGCGCCTTTTTGTGCCGACTCGGAAAACAGAATCCCGTTGTTGGCAATAATACCAACCGGCATACCGTACAGTTTGGCAAAGCCGGTGACCAGCGTGGTCCCAAAACGTGCCTTGAACTCGTCAAAACGTGAACCATCGACAATACGGGCAATCACTTCACGCACATCAAACGGTTTACGCGCATCGGTCGGGACAATGCCGTACAGCTCGGACGCATCGAATAATGGTGCTTCGACATTTTCCGGTTGTGGATTTGGTTTTTTATTTAAATTGGCGACGATGTTGCGGGCAATGGCCAAAGCATGTTCGTCATTTTCTGCCAGATGATCGGCCACACCTGATAAACGGGTGTGCACATCTCCACCGCCCAGGTCTTCACTGCTGACCACTTCACCGGTGGCAGCTTTCACCAGTGGCGGGCCACCCAGGAAAATCGTACCCTGATTCCGCACAATAATGGTTTCATCCGACATGGCAGGGACATAAGCACCGCCGGCTGTACAGCTGCCCATCACCACGGCGATCTGGGCAATGCCCATGCTCGACATACGCGCCTGATTGTAGAAAATACGGCCGAAGTGATCACGGTCCGGGAATACTTCATCTTGCAGCGGTAAATAGGCACCGCCAGAATCGACCAGATAGATACAGGTCAGATGGTTCTGCTCGGCAATTTCCTGAGCGCGTAAATGCTTTTTCACAGTCAGCGGATAATACGTTCCGCCTTTGACTGTCGCATCATTGGCAATGATCATACAGGTCACGCCATTGACCTGACCGACACCGGCCACCACACCGGCAGCAGGCACATCATCCTGATACACCTGATAGGCAGCCAGCTGACCAATTTCAATAAAAGCCGTACCCGGATCAATCAGGTGGTCAATCCGTTCACGTGGTAATAATTTACCGCGATCCAGATGTTTCTGACGTGCAGTTTCACCGCCGCCGAGGGCAATTTTCTGGACTTTCTGTTTCAGGTCATCGACCAGGGTTTGCATCGCTGCGTGGTTGTTTTTGAACTCTTCGCTGCGAATATTGATTTTGCTCTGTAATTGATTCATGCCAACATCCTTGTCTATTCTTGTGATTTATTTTTTAGGCAGTTTCGTTAAACAGTTCGCGGCCAATCAGCATACGGCGAATTTCCGAGGTGCCTGCACCAATTTCATAGAGTTTGGCATCACGCCATAAACGTCCAGCAGAAAATTCATTGATATAACCGTTCCCACCTAGCGTCTGAATGGTTTCACCGGCCATCCAGGTGGCTTTTTCGGCTGCATATAAAATTGCGCTGGCAGCATCTTTACGCAGGCTGCGGCTATGCTCGGCTTTGTCACATTCTGCACCTACGGCATAGACCAGTGCCTTACATGCCAACCAGGTCGAATACATATCAGCAATTTTGCCTTGCATCAGCTGGAATTCGCCCAGTGCCTGACCAAACTGTTTACGCTCGTGGATATACGGAATCACGGTGTCTAGGCAGGCATCCATAATGCCCAGTGGGCCTGCGCTTAATACAGCACGTTCATAGTCCAGACCACTCATCAGCACTTTTACACCATTGCCGACACCGCCGAGGACGTTTTCTTTCGGTACGCGCACGTTGTCAAAGAACAGTGGATAGGTATTCGAGCCGCGCATGCCCAGTTTGTCCAGGTGCGTACCGTGGCTAAAGCCCGGCATGGTTTTTTCAATCAGGAAAGCGGTCATGCCTTTGGCGCCGGCTTGGGTATCAGTTTTGGCATAGACCACCAGCACATCTGCATCGCCACCGTTGGTGATCCACATTTTTGAACCGTTTAGCAGATAATGATCGCCCTGATCTTCAGCTTTGAGTTTCATGCTCACCACATCGGAGCCGGCATTCGGTTCTGACATGGCCAATGCGCCGACATATTCACCTGAAATCAGTTTCGGTAAATAGCGCTGTTTCTGTTCTTCGTTACCATTACGCTTAATTTGGTTCACACATAGGTTAGAATGTGCCCCGTAGGAAAGGCCAATAGATGCTGAGGCACGTGAAATTTCCTGCATGGCAATAATATGTGCCAGATAACCGAGGTTGGTGCCACCATATTCCTCACTTACGGTTAGACCGAGTAAACCCATGTCCCCAAACTTTTTCCAAAGATGAGCAGGGAATTCGTTGTCACGGTCGACCTGTTGAGCAATGGGTGCGATCTCTTTTGCACAAAATGCAGCAACTGAATCACGAAGGGCGATCAGTGTTTCATCCAAACCGAAATCCAAGCTTTGTAAATTCATTTCTTCATCCATCCTGCGGTTATATTTGTTGTTTCCAAAAAAGCATTTTTGTTGTGCTTGGTTTTTAACATACATCGAAAATTTAAAAAAGTGAACTAAAATTCACAAAATGATTTACAATTCATTTTATCTGGTTGAGAATAAGATATGAGTTATAAAAGATCATCATTGATGCAGGAACGAATGGAACAGAATCGCCTGTCGATTTTGCAGTCCGCTCGTGAACTAATTGCTCAAGGGGGCTTTAAAGAGGCGTCGATTCAGGCCATTGCGGAACGTGCCGGTGTATCTACCGGTCTGGTCTATCGATATTTCGAAAACAAAAGCCAGATTTTAATTGAAGTGTTGTCGAATGCGATTCAGCATGAGGTTGAAATTTTGAACCACATTGCCGGCTCGGATTTATCGCCAAAACAGAAATTGCAAAAATCTGTTACAACTTTTGTGAAGCGTGCCATGAACAGTCCCCAACTGGCGTATGCGCTCATGTTTGAACCGGTCGATCCGGAAATGGAACATGAACGTTTTCGCAGTAAACAGCTGATCAAGCAGAGCATTAAGGAAATTTTGGCTGAAGGAAAAGTCAATGGTGAGTTTGAGTTTGAAGATTTGAACACCGCCGCACTGGGCGTGGTTGGCTCTATGACTTTTGTGGTGATTGAACCTTTAAACCCATCTCGCAATGTGATGTTTGATCAAAACTATAAGGATTACTTTGTCAAACAGATTGCCGATTTTTGTATGAATGCAGTACGTCGACAGGAGGGAAGTGAGTAAAAAACGATAAAAACGGCAGGGAAGACAGACAGGTAGTCGTGGTTCAAAAACAATTAGTAGAGTTGAAAATCAGAATTACAAAGAATCAAGGAGAACGATTCAATGACACAAGTACGGTTAAGCTACGCCTACGGAACGAGCAGCCAGCCTTTACTGGGCACAACGATTGGTGAAAAATTTGATCAGGCTTGCGCGCAATACGCCGAACAGGATGCGGTGGTCAGCCTGCATCAGAATGTGCGTTTGAGCTACCGGCAGTTGCAAGAGCAGGTGAATGCCTTTGCCTGCAGTTTGCTGAAACTGGGCTTTCAAAAAGGTGACCGTCTTGCAATCTGGTCGCCGAACTGCGTGGAATGGACCATTACCCAGTTTGCGGCCTTTAAAGCCGGCATTATTCTGGTGAACCTGAACCCGGCCTATAAAAGCAATGAGCTGGAATATGTACTGAATAAAGTGTCGTGTAAGGGACTGGTGATTGCCTCGCAGTTCAAGACCACCAATTATCAGGAGATTCTGACCAAAATTGCCCCGGAGCTGAACCAGGCAGCAAGCAAAGTGCTGAAAGCCGAGCGCCTGCCGCATCTGAAACATATTATTAAAATTGATGATCAGGAACATGCCGGATTACACCGCTTTCAGGATTTACTGACCCCGCCAAGCAAAAAAATGCTGCAAAAACTGCAGCAGATTTCTAGTGAGTTGCAGTTTGATGAAACTATTAATATTCAGTTTACATCGGGCACCACCGGGAATCCGAAAGGCACCATGCTGACCCATAACAACATTTTAAATAATGGCTATTTTGTCGGTGAAGCAATTCATCTCAGCCCGGCAGATCGGGTCTGTATTTCAGTGCCGTTATTCCACTGTTTCGGGATGGTGATGGGGAACTTGGCCTGTATCACTCATGGTTCCACCATGGTTTATCCATCAGCCGTATTTAACCCGCTGGATACTTTAAAAGCCATTCAGCAGGAAAAATGTACCGCCGCTTATGGCGTACCGACCATGTTCATTGCCATTTTAGAGCATGAACAGTTTGATGAGTTTGACCTGTCAAGCTTGCGCACCGGTATTATGGCCGGCAGTCCATGTCCGCAGGAAATCATGCAGCGCGTGATTGACCGCATGCATATGTCGGAAATTACCATCTGCTATGGCATGACTGAAACAGCACCGGTAAGTGCGCAAAGTTCAACGGAAGATTCGGTGGAACGTCGCGTCAGTACTGTAGGCCGAGTCCATCCACATCTGGAAGTCAAAATTGTCGATGAAGAGGGCAAGGTGGTACCACGTGGACAGCTCGGTGAACTCTGTGTTCGCGGTTATTCGGTAATGCTCGGCTATTGGGAAGATCAGGAAAAAACCGCAGAAGTGATTGATGCTGCACGCTGGATGCATACCGGTGATATCGCTGAAATGGACGATGAAGGCTTTGTCAAAATTAAAGGCCGGATTAAAGATGTGGTGATTCGTGGCGGTGAAAACCTGTTCCCGAAAGAAATTGAAGATTTCCTCTATACCCATCCGGCGGTTTGCGATGTACAGGTGATTGGCGTACCTGACCATAAATATGGCGAAGAACTCTGCGCCTGCATTATCTTGCATGAAAACGACCCTTGCACAGAAGAAACCATTCGCCAGTACTGCGCCGAGCATATTTCACACAATAAAGTGCCACGTTATGTGCGTTTCTTTAGCGAGTTTCCAATGACGGCATCGGGTAAGGCGCAGAAGTTTAAGCTGCGTGAATTTATGCGTGAAGAGTTAAACCTAAAAGAAATTGCTTGATTCATGCAGGCATCTAATCACATGACAGGGCGACAGGGATATCGCCGGTCATGTGATTGAATCTCGGGAAAAATCAAATCAGAGCAAAATTGCTTTGCTTTCCGCGAGCTGTCATGACTTTCCAACAAGAATGATCTTCGCAAGTCTATTCAAAAGTCAGAGGTAGAGTGAGTTAAAGATGGCCAAAAACTTTCACAGTGAAGTCATTGTCGCCGGCTATGATGATCACATCCGTAAACTGATTCCCGGCTATGAACTGGTACATCAACAGATTGATGCCATTCTAACAGCAGAATTACCGGAAACTGCGCATATTCTGGTGGTCGGGTGCGGGACAGGCTATGAGCTGACCTATTTATTGGCACATCATCCACAGTGGCAGATTACCGCCATTGATCCCTCCCGTGCCATGCTGGAACAGGCACAAAATACGATCCGCTCAATTGCAGGTGCCGAGCGGGTGCAGTTTATTCAGGCCGATAGCCAGAGTTTAGAGTCCCCTCAGCCTTTTGATGCGGCACTGGCCATTCTGGTGGCGCATTTTATTCCCATGCCGGCCAAAGCCGATTTTTTTCAGGACATCTGCCAGCGCTTAAAACCGGGTGGTGTTTTCCTCAGTTATGACCTGATGCAGCCTGAAACATTGGCTGAACAGCAAGTGCTGCAGCATGTAGCGGTGCAACAGGGCTTAACAGTGAGCCAGAGTGAAAAGATGATTGCACGTCTGGATGATGATTTTGAACTGGTTTCGGCTGAACAGACCAAAGACGTATTAACAAAAGTCGGATTTAAAAGTTGCAGGGTTTATTGTCAAATCATGAATTATTATGGTTTTTTTGCACGAAAATAAACGAAACAGAGGCTACACAGGTAGGTAGCACACAGAGCAAAGAGCAAGGAAGTAGGGAAAATAATGTCGGCATATTACAGTTTTATCAGACGTGAACAGCATGCAGATGGCAGCAGCACAGCTTATTATGAATCGAATATTCATGCTCAGGGCGCGTGGAATCCGCATGAGCAGCATATGGCACCTGCCACCGGTATTCTCTGTGCAGAGCTGGAACAGTTCCAGCCACGTGCAGAAATGCGCATTGGCCGGGTCGGGCTGGATATTTTTGGTTTGATTGCCTTTGGTGAATTTTCGATTACTACCCGCATGATTCGCCCGGGCAAAACCATTGAACTGATTGAAGCGGAAATGTGTGCCAATGGCAAAACCTGTATTGTGGCGCGTGCCTGGAAAATGCTGACTTCCGACACTCGTGCCATTGCCGGTCTGGAAGATTTACCGGCAGAAAGTCCGGACTATTTACCCGAGTGGGATGGCATGCGCTGCTGGCCAGGCGGCTATATTCAAAGCATTCAGACCCGTGCCCATCTGGACCATCGTCCGGGCAAAGGCATTGTCTGGCTCAGTAATCAGCTTGAAATGATTGACGGCCAGCCGACATCGGATTTCACTCGCCTGATGGGTATGGTAGATACCGCCAATGGTGTGGTGCCACGTCAGGACCCGAATGCCGGTTGGGGCTTTCCAAACCTGGATTTGCAAATTCATCTGCACCGCTTACCGCAAGGCCAGTGGCTAGGACTGGAAGTGGTACAACAATATGGTGAAGACGGTATTGGTCTGACCAGCGGCATTCTGCATGATGTTCATGGGCCATTTGGACGCAGTGAACAGATTCTGACCTTAAGAAAGTTCTAAAACTGGCTCAAGTCTATCAGGACGAATTGATTCGTCCTTTTTTTATTGGCATGCTGTGGGCAGTTCAAAATATAGATGAAACAGATGCGAATCGGGATTATTGGCGCGGGACGGGTAGCACATCATCTGGCACGGGCATTGAGTGCACGGCACCAGATAGTACAAATTTATAGCCGCAGTTTGGATAAGGCAGCGCAGCTGGCACAGCAGGTACAGGCCAGTGCAATTCACAGCCCGGCACAGTTTGATGCGACACTGGACTTGGTGATCATTGCGGTGAGTGATCAATCCATTGCCGCAGTGATTGAGCAGGTGCATCCTCATCTGCCTGAAGTGCTGATGGTCCATACCTCCGGCAGTACTGCAATGCAGCTGTTACAGCAGGTACATGCACGTGCCGGAGTATTTTATCCGCTGCAAACCTTTAGTCTGGAACGTGAGATTGACTGGAGTCAGACCCCTGTATTTATTGAAGCGGCAGATGAAGACGATCAGGCTGTATTATTGCAGCTGGCCAATGAACTCAGTCAGCGGGTCTATGCCTATAGCTCCGAGCAGCGTCTGAGCCTGCATCTGGCCGCGGTGTTTGCTTGTAATTTCAGTAATTATTGTTATGACATAGCCCGGCAAATTGTTGATGTCCAGCAGGTCGATTTTAGTCTGCTGTATCCGTTAATGCTGGAAACGGCGCAGAAGGCCACCCAGGCCGATCCTAAAACCATGCAGACCGGCCCGGCCATGCGTGGTGATCAGAATATTTTACAGATGCATCAGCAGTTATTGGCTGATGCGCAGCGACCTGATTTACAGGCGGTCTATCAACTATTCAGCCAGCAGATTTTAGAACGTCATCAGTCATAAACCATTGTTGTTATCTTCGGTTTTATACTGGTTAATCGAGTCGTTGATCTGATCTTTTAAATCACTTTTGACTGGTAGATCATCTATTTTGTCTAATCTCAAGATAGGGACGTATAAAAAAAGCGCTGAGATTTCAGCGCTTTTTCAACTTTGTGATTAAGAAATTTTCTTAAAGATAAAGTCGTTAATCTTGTGACCGGCTTCAATACCGCGGCGTTCAAATTTGGTTTGCGGGCGCCATTCCGGACGTGGATAGCTGTTGCCTTTGCCTGCCAGGTTTTCTAAACGTGAACGGTTGTCCAGCACGTCCAGCATCCATTCTGCATACGGTTCCCAGTCAGTTGCTGCATGGAAAGTACCGCCCATTTCCAGTTTTTGTTCAATCAGTTCCATACGCTCATCCACCACAAAGCGGCGTTTGAAGTGGCGTTTCTTTTGCCATGGGTCCGGGAAGTACAGTTGCACGGTGTTAATGCTGTTGTCTGGCATTTCACGCAGCACCTGAATTGCATCGGCATCCAGTACGCGCAGGTTGCTTAAACCGGCTGTGCCTGCTTCATATACGCACTGGGCAATACCCGGCACATGCACTTCAATACCCACAAAGTTACGCTCCGGATTGGCCTGCGCCATTAAGACCAGTGAACGGCCCATTCCAAAACCGATTTCTACCGTTAAAGGACGTTCTGGATGTTCAAAATGCTGACGTAAATCGCCAACCGGATATTCCAAAATTAGGTGACCATATTGTTCAAGCGCAGTACGTTGAGAGGTGTTGAGTGGTGAGGAACGACGCATAAACGTCACAATTTCACGGTGCTCGTTTAAGTTGTCCAGCTCGACGACTTGCTGGTCTAATTGATCATTCGACATAACTTTGGCAATCGTAAAAAATTCAAATGCGGTATTTTAAGTCCTGAGCAGTTGAAGTCAAATTTTTTCATGCATTGCGCTATTTTTTTCACGGTAGCTGTCATGAAAATGCAGAAATAGTTTCATCAAATGTTCATGCATCTGTCATGTCTAAAAAATAGCCTGAATAAGCTTTAACAACTGATAAAAAACAATGAAATTACATACTTTATGCTGGGCCATGGCACTCATGGGTTGTGGCTTTTCTGCACATGCAGAGCTGATGTTTAGTCAATATGTCGATGGTACGTCGAACCGTAAGGGACTGGAGATTTATAACCCCGATACGACAGCGGCCGATTTATCTCAGTATCAAATCAAGATTTTTTCCAATGGCTCGACCACAGCCGGACTGACGGTGTCTTTAGAGGGAGTGTTGCCGGCCAAAGCTGAATATCTGGTCGGGCGAAGTGAATTGCAGCTGGTGCTGGGCGATCTGGTCAAAAAAATCGCGGGTCTGAACTTTAATGGTAATGATGCGGTTGTGCTGTATAAGCATAATACACCGGTCGATCGTTTTGGTGTGCTTGGACAGACTACGAGTTGGGCAGAGGGCACCAGTTTAAGCCGCAATAAAACCACGCATAGTGTTAGCTCAGTTGACCCAACAGCACCTTTTGATGTGAACAGTGAATGGACGGCCTGGTCTGACCGGAATGCTTTTAGCCAGTATTTGCTACCAGAAGGAGAGCAGACGCCGCCTGTGACGGAAACGATTAGCTGTAGCAGTTCTGATACTGCCATTGCCGATTTGCACAGTGCCAGCAAGAACCAGATCTATACCGTGCGTGGGGTGATGACCGCAGATTATCGTTATAGCAATGGTTTTTCCGGTTTTTATCTGCAAACGCCAGATAGCAAAGCCAAACCAAACCTGAATAATGCGATTTTTGTTTATATTCCGGCCAGCAGCCAGATCAAAGGCGGTCAGGTTGGAGAAGAGGTGATTTTACGTGGCCGCCTCACTAGCTATCAAAACCAGGTCCAGCTGGACCAGCTGACCCAGGATATTCAAACCTGTAATCCGCAAGCGGCAAGCTGGGTGGCACCAAAAACAGTAAATTTACCCTTTGAAAGCCTGACGGATGTTCAGCAGCATGCACCGCAGCGTTATCAGGGCGCACTGGTTAAATTGCCGCAAACTCTGACCGTCAGTGAAAACTATAATTATGGCCGTTATGGCGAGCTGGCCTTAAGCCTTGGGCGCTTATATATGCCGACCAATCTGTATCCTGCCAAATCCGACGAAGCACTCAGCCTGGCCAAGCAAAACCTGCTATCCAAAATTATTCTGGATGATGGCTATAACAACCAGAACCGGACGCCGTGGTTGCCGCTGAACTTTAATGCGCAAAATACCTTAAGAGCCGGCTATGAGCTGCAAAATGTAGAAGGGATTTTGGAATATCGTTTTAACCAGTGGCGTATTCAGCCTGTTCAGGGCAGAACCTTGCCGAATATCGTGGCAGACAAAAATGAGCGCAGTAGCGTCAGCGCTAAAAATACTGCCCAGATTCGTGCTGCGGCCTTTAACGTCCTGAACTATGACAATGGCGCTGCACAAGGCTTCCCGACCGAGCGCGGTGCAAAAACCAAAGCAGAGTTCGACAAGCAGCATCAGAAAATTGTCAGTGCCTTAAAAGCCATTGATGCCGATGTCTATGGCCTGAATGAAATTGCCAACAATGGTTATGGTCCAGACAGCGCCATTGCCTATTTAACCCAAAGTCTGGGGCCAGGCTGGAAGTATGTGATACCGCCAAATACAGATCGCCTAGGCACCGATGCCATTGCCGTAGCCATGATTTATAACAGCAAACGCCTGACGCCGGTGAATGCTGCTGCCGTGTTTGATGATGGTACGCAATTGAACCGTGTCACCATGGCGCAAAGTTTTAAACCTGTGGCGGGTGGCGAAAGCTTTACCGTGGTGCCGCAGCATCTGAAATCCAAAGGTAGCTGTCCTGATACCGGCCTAGATGCAGATCAGGACGATGGTCAAGGCTGCTGGAATAGCACCCGTGTGACCGCAGTACAGAAATTAATGCAATGGCTGGCGACCAATCCAACCAAAGTAACGAAGCCCAATGTCCTGATTCTGGGCGACTTAAACAGTTATGCCAAAGAAGATCCGATTTTGGCGCTGGAAAAGGCCAACTATAAAAATCTGTTTAATGATGAAAAAATCGGACAGGGTAAACAGGCTTATAGTTATGTGTTTGGCGTGGCCAGTAATACCCAAGGCTATGGCGGCGCCGGTAATTTAGACCATGCCATTGCCGATGCACAATTGTATCCACGGGTTAAACGTGCTTTTGCATGGGCCATTAATGCTGATGAACCGACGGCACTGGCCTATAACGAAGACTATAAAACTGCCGAGCAGATTCAGGCCTTTTATAGCCCGGATGCTTTCCGTTCATCTGACCACGACCCGATTATTATTGATCTGGACCTGTCAGATGCACCGGCAGAGCCAAAGCCATCGGAAGACTCCAAAGCGGATACCCATGGGGGGAGTACCGGTCTATGGTCATTATTGGGATTATTCGGGCTGAGTGCTGCGGCTTGGTTACGTCGCCGTAAATAAGGCGGGTATTGATCTGCCATAAAAAACGCCTGATTATCAGGCGTTTTTTCTTTAGGCAGTTTTTATTCAAGCTTAATTCGGACTTAATTTATCAATCAGGGTGTCACTGGCTTCATTTAAGCCAATCAGCTCGACCTGAATCCCGCGAGCTTCAAATTTCTGCACCACAGTATTTAGCATATTGACCGAGGTTAAATCCCAAATATGCGCATGAGTCAGATCAATCTGCACCTGCTGCAGATTTTCCTTAAAGTTAAAGAACTGGAAAAACTTGTCCGAGCTGCTAAAGAAAATCTGTCCGGTAATCTGATAACGGCGTGTATCCTGTACGCGTTTAGACTGGACTTTGACTTCGCTTTCCAGCTTATTCACCAGGAACAAGGCCGACAGCAATACCCCAACGAAAACACCCAAGGCCAGGTTGTGTGTGGCCAGTACAATCGCCACCACGGTCAGCATCACAATATTACTTTGCTTTGGATGCTTGCTAAAGTTACGCACCGAATCCCAGTTAAAGGTGGTAAAGGCCACCATAATCATAATCGCCACCAGCGCCGCCATTGGAATATAAGCCAGCCAGTCTTTAAAGAACACCACCAGACACAGCAGGAAAACGCCGGCGACCAAAGTAGAAAGACGGGTACGCGCACCAGAGCTGACGTTAATAATCGACTGGCCAATCATGGCACAGCCGGCCATCCCGCCCATAAAACCGCTGACAATATTGGCATAGCCCTGACCACGACATTCCTGATGACGGTCACCTTCAGTTTCCGTCACTTCATTCACAATGGTGGTGGTCATCATGGTTTCCAGTAAACCCACTGTCGCAAGGGTGATGGAATAGGGGAAAATAATCGCCAGTGTTTCAAAATTCAGCGGAATTTCAGGAATTAAAAATACCGGTAAGGTGTCTGGAAATTGTCCCAGATCACTCACCGTACGCATATCGGCACCCAAAAACAGCGCCAGCAGACTCAGCACAATAATGCAGATTAAGGGTGAGGGCACCGCCTTGCCAATTTTAGGCAGATAGGGAAACAGATAAACTACCGCCAGCCCCAGGCCGACAAAGACATAGCCCCACAGATCCATTTGCATCAGCTCTGGAAGTTGCGCGACAAAAATTAAAATCGCCAGCGCATTCACAAAACCATAGACCACCGATTGCGACACAAAACGCATCAGCTTGGCCACTTTAAAATAGCCGGCCACCACTTGAATGATTCCGGTCAGTACCGTTGCCGCCAGCAAATATTGCAGCCCGTGCTCTTTGACCAGGGTAATCATCAGTAGCGCCATGGCACCTGTCGCGGCCGAAATCATTGCCGTGCGGCCACCAAAAAAGGCAATGGTCACGGCAATACAGAAGGAGGCATATAGGCCAACTTGTGGATCGACACCGGCAATTGCAGAAAAGGCAATGGATTCAGGAATCAGGGCCAGCCCCACCACCAGACCGGCCAGCACATCGGTCCGGATATTGGAAAACCACTCTTCTTTTTTCAGACTAATCACAATCGGCTTTTCATGAAACTTTAAAGGCGACTATGGTAAAACAAATGAAGTGAAAAAAGCAGCCGCAATCCACTTGAAAAAGCGCCGCGCTTGCTCAATATTGAAAAGGTAAATGTTTTTTACGCATTTACGCTTTTTTGCAATTTACAGGTTCGATCACTTGAAAGTTTGTTAGAAGCCATTTAAAACAGTTAGTAGTTTATATAACAAGGATCAGATATGAAGCTTTATTATTCACCGGGTGCATGTTCTTTAGCGGCCCATATTATTTTAAATGAAATTAATGTAGATTTTGATTTAGAACGTGTCGACCTGAAAACCCATAAAACCGAAAAAGGTCATGATTATTACGAAATTAATCCAAAAGGCTATGTTCCGGCGCTTGAGATTAATCCAGGTCTGATTCTGACCGAAAATGTGGCAATTTTACCGTTTCTGGCCCAGCACGATCCAAAACAAGATTTAATTCCGCCATCAGGCATGGGCCGTGCCAAAGTGCTGGAATGGTTAGGTTATCTCAACTCGGAACTGCATGATGCCTACGCGGTATTCTTTGGTGGCCAGTTAACCGATAATGAAAAAAATAAAGCCTATGCTGAAATTGACCGTCTGTTAAGTTATATTGATAAAACTATTGGTGAATCAGACAATGAGTATCTGGTCGATGATAACTTTGGCCCGGCCGATGCCTATTTATTCGTACTGACCAACTGGTCGAACCATATTCATCATGATTTAACCCCATATACCCATATTATTGCGCTACGCAATAAAGTGGCCGAGCGTCAATCGGTGCAGATTGCCATGCGTGATGAAGGCTTGATTCCTTGATTCAGGTTTAAAAACCGTAATAAAAAAGGACTCAAGCAGAGTCCTTTTTTCATGTTTCGCTTTTAAATCAATTGAAACCTGAAGGATCAACTCATCTCTCAGCGCAGATAATGTCCGGATTATTTAAAGAAATAACCGGTTTCTGGCGAGCTGGCATTGGCCATACGTTTACGCGGCATCCGGCCTGCCAGATAAGCTTCACGGCCCGCTTCCACTGCTTTGCGCATTGCCGAAGCCATCAGGACCGGATTTTGCGCTGCTGCAATTGCAGTATTCATTAACACACCATCACAGCCCAGTTCCATGGCAATTGCTGCATCGCTGGCAGTGCCGACACCCGCATCGACCAGTACCGGTACTTTGGCATTTTCTTTAATAATAGAAATGGTATGCGGGTTTAAAATCCCCAGCCCTGAACCAATTAAGCTGCCTAAAGGCATAATTGCCACACAGCCCATGCTTTCCAGTTCTTGTGCCACAATCGGATCATCCGAGGTGTAGACCATAATCTCGAAACCATCATCAATAAGCGTACGCGCTGCCTTTAAGGTTTCGGTGATGTTTGGATACAGGGTTTTTTCATCGCCCAGTACTTCCAGTTTTACCAGATTATGACCATCGAGCAGTTCACGTGCCAGCATACAGGTACGCACTGCACTGTTGGCATCAAAACAGCCGGCTGTATTTGGCAAAATGGTATATTTTTCTGGTGGAATCACAGACAGCAAATTTGGCTGATCGGGATGCTGACCAATATTCACGCGACGAATAGCAACAGTTACAATTTCCGCACCGCTGGCCTGAATGGCCAGATCTGTTTCCTGCAGATCTTTATATTTTCCCGTGCCCACCAGCAAGCGCGAGTTAAAAGTGCGTGAACCGATTTTAAGTAGGGTGTCTTCCATACGTGCTCCGTCTTAGCCGCCGCCAACGGCATGAATAATTTCAATGCGGTCTTGATCATGAATAGGGGTGCTTTCCAGTCGGCTTTTCGGCACAATCATCTCGTTTTGTTCTACCGCAAAACGTTTGCCTTCCAACGCCAGTTGTTGCACCAGTTCTAGTAAATTATGGCACTGTGTCTGTTGTAATTCGCCGTTTAAATAAATGTGCATACCTGCAGTTTCCTAGCTGTTCCGTTCCCGAATTATCGGGCATATTTCATGGCATTCCAGGCCAGTACCAGCCAGCCGGCAATCATTAGCGCACCGCCAATTGGGGTAATGGCCCCCAGACCGCGCGGCAAACCTAGCGCCATCACATACAATGAGCCACAGAAAAACACAATCCCGACCTGAATCAGCAGGAAGCTGGCTTTAATGGGAAATTGAGTCATGACTTTGGCCAGAATCGCCAGTGCCAATAATCCGAGGGCATGATAGAAAAAATAATCAGTCGCTGTTTGCCACCACGCCAGTTGAGCTTCTGTTGCGCGTGCTTTTAAGCCATGTGCCCCAAATGCACCTAACATCACCGCAAGTGCTAAATTAAGGGCAGAAATTGCAATCCACATAGCAAGAATGACCTGAGTAAATTTGCGCTCAACCTTAACATTTTTCCGGGCAACGAGAAAGTGAAAAACTTTCACCCTGAAATGTGGTATTGAATCCAGCTTTTTGATTTTAGGGGGGGGAGAAAATGGATTTCTTTTAAGATCATCGCCCGGTTTCAGCAAGCACAGACAGCAAAAAAGGGCAGATCGCCCTTTTTTAACTTTAGCACTCTGGAATCATCACTTAGTTAGATGACATTGCCACTTTAATTTTTTCCATGGCATTTTTTTCAAGCTGGCGAATACGCTCCGCAGAAACATTATATTCAGCTGCTAGTTCATGCAGGGTCGATTTATCATCATCTAACCAGCGACGCTGCAAGATATTACGCGAACGGTCATCCAGCTGCTCCATGGCTTCATGCAGGGCAGAGGTACTTTGTGCCTCATAATCTTCATCTTCGACCAGACGGGCCGGATCGTAACGGTTATCTTCTAAATAAAGCGCCGGCGCAACATGGGTAGTGTTTTCACTTTCATCATCATTTTGCGCTTCGAAAGCCGCGTCATAAGCGGTCAGACGGCCTTCCATTTCCAGGACCTGTTCCGGAGTGACATTCAGGTCGTTGGCAATCGATTTGGCTTCTTCCAGCGTCAGTTTTTTGCTGGATTTTTTCAGGCTGCGTAAATTAAAGAACAGTTTACGCTGTGCCTTGGTGGTGGCAATTTTAACAATACGCCAGTTACGGATCACGTATTCGTGAATCTCGGCTTTAATCCAGTGCACGGCAAATGACACCAGACGCACGCCCATATTCGGGTCGAAGCGTTTCACGGCCTTCATTAGACCGAGGTTGCCTTCCTGAATCAGGTCGCCTTGTGGCAAACCATAACCTGCATAACTACGCGCAATATGGACTACAAATCGCAAATGCGACATGACCAGCATTTTTGCTGCATCTAAATCTTGATCGTAATAATAACGTTCAGCTAACTCTTTTTCTTGTTCAGCCGTTAAAATAGGAATTTGATTGACGGTACTAATATAAGCACCGAGATTTACGCCTGGCGCAGATAATGACAGGGGCATCAACTGATTGCGGCTGTCACTCATGAGTTCTCCTTATAGGATCGGTGGGTCGTATTACCTGTAAATTTCATCTTAATACCAATATCCTTGCAAATTAAGGAAAAAAGGTAGAGAAATGTAAAGTTTTATGCCAATGCATGCTGTTTACTTTAATTGAAAATTATTTAATTTCAATAAAGTAATGAAACTCGTTGGCAGAAATTTGTGTCAATTCACAGCCGTACTGGTGAATCTGACAATAGCGGCTGACATCTTGCTGACTATGCGGGTCAGAGGACTTGAGCAGAAAGTGTCCGGCGCCGGTTTTTTTTAAAGCGCGTTTTAGCATCAGTAAGGGCATGGGGCAGGGTTGTCCCATCGCATCAATGATGATCATTTCATCGACAGAATTGTCCATAATCTGCTTCAATCGGGTCTTTAAAAAAGGACTCAAAATATTAGCAAATTTGGTGCCAAATCTAAAGTTTATTTGCGGTTTTTATCAAAATATAACATTGAAAAATCTTGAATTAACTCTGTCGAAAAAAGCATGAATTCTGAATAAGATAAATCAAAAAAAATCTATTATTTGTCATAAACCCGTGTTAAGCTCGATGCGTATTTAGGATTTGAGATAGGCAGTTGTTGTTTGTCGCCCTATTACAAATTGGATGTAACCGGGATTTTGTTAATAGTTATACAGAATGATTACAAGCTTAGAAATAAAAATATTTTTAAACTTTGTTTACTCTGCTGTTTGCAACACCGGGTGGTCCTTCTTTTTAATCAATGAGGATTAACTTATGACAGCTCGTGAACAAGGCGTAGTTAAATGGTTCAACGACACTAAAGGTTTTGGCTTTATTCAACGTAACGGCGGCGACGATGTATTCGTTCACTTCCGTGCGATTCAAGGCGAAGGCCACCGTTCACTTCGTGACGGTCAACGTGTTGAGTTCAGCGTAGTTAAAGGTCAAAAAGGCTTCCAAGCGGAAGAAGTACAACCTTTAGACTAATCGTTGGATTAATCTGAAAAACGCTCCATCTATTGGGGCGTTTTTTGTTTATAATATGATACGTTTTTGTGATTAATAAGTTAGAGCACATTTTTATGTCATCTGGTTTTGAAACCTTAAATTTACATCCGAAACTGAGACAAGCTATTGCGGCCTTAGGTTTTAAGGAAATGACGCCCATTCAGCAAAAGGTTTTAAAATTTACTTTGGCTGGACATGATGCCATTGGTCGCGCCCAGACCGGTACCGGCAAAACCGCTGCCTTCCTCATTAGCGTAATCAATGACTTATTGAATAATCCGGTGAAAGAGCAGCGTTTCCGTGGTGAGCCGCGTGCCCTGATTCTGGCACCGACCCGTGAACTGGCCTTACAGATTGAAAGCGATGCCAAAGAGCTGGTGAAGTTTACCGACCTACATGTAGTGACCTTGTTGGGCGGTGTCGATTTTGACAAGCAAAAAGCGCAGCTGGATAAAAACTTTGTCGACATTATGGTCGCGACCCCGGGTCGTCTGATTGACTTTGTCGAGCAAAAAGAAGTCTGGCTGGATCAGCTGGAATTTCTGGTGATTGATGAAGCCGACCGTTTACTGGATATGGGCTTTATTCCATCGGTAAAACGGATTGTGCGTTTTTCACCGCGTAAAGAGCAGCGCCAGACTTTAATGTTCTCAGCCACTTTTAGCTATGATGTGCTGAATCTGGCCCAGCAATGGTTATTTGAACCGGTGACTGTCGAAATTGAACCGGAAAAGAAAACCAATGCCGATGTCGAGCAGCGCGTATATATGGTGTCGAATTCAGACAAATATAAACTGCTGCAAGATATTTTGCGCGACGAGCCGATTGAAAAAGTCATGATCTTTGCCAACCGCCGCGATCAGGTGCGCCGTCTGTATGACCATCTGAAACGTGATGGCTATAAAGTGGTGATGCTATCTGGTGAAATTGCCCAGGATAAACGCCTGAAAATGCTGGACCAGTTTAAAAATGGCAAGCACAACATCATGATTGCCACCGATGTTGCCGGACGCGGCATTCACGTCGATGGTGTATCGCATGTGGTGAACTTTACCTTGCCAGAACAGTCAGATGACTATGTACACCGTATTGGTCGTACCGGTCGTGCTGGTACGCGTGGGGTGAGTATCAGTTTCCTGGCCGAAGATGATGCCTTCTATTTGCCAGAAATTGAAAAAGCCATCGGGCAAAAACTGCCATTAACCCGTTTAGATGGTTATTGCTAGACTTTACTATGTCGTGTTGTTGCTGAGGCAGCTACCCGCATCAAAATGAAAAAATGGATCAGCTCCAAAGGACCTGATCCATTTTTTATTGCATCTTTTGATTACGTTCAGATTAGTTGGCCTGACAGCGGAAGGTGAGTACGGTCTGATAATCATCATCCTGTGCCAGCTGGGCATTACGACCCGAGATGGTGCCGAGCACAGTCGCGGCAGCCTGAATCATCTGTCCGGTCTGTTCATCGACCACGCCTTTTAAAGCGCCGTTATAAGTGGTCTGTTCATCGACCACCACCGGTGTAGCGCGGCTACCACAGGTTTTGTTGGCCGCACTAATCGCATTGTTTTTGGAGATGATATTGCTTTTACCTAAACCGGTGACTTCGTACTGATTATTTTCTTTCTGAATTGCCAGCGAAGAGGTCGGGTTTGAAGCACAGGCGGTCAAAAATAGCGCAGCGGTGGCTGCAGCACTTAAACCAATCAGCTTGTTCATGTGTGGTCCCCATATTTTATTTGTTGAATCAGTCATCTATCTAAACATATCTACACTTTTAGAGTTTGTAGAAGCTGTAAAGAAATGCAGTTTTATATAGTGGCTCTGTGACAGACAAGCCGGCCATTAAAACTCAGGATTTATACAAATAACCCAACGCAAATAGAGTAAATTCTGTGGTTTATGCTAATCTTGAGGCAGATTTTATAGATAGATATAAGCCAATGACGGATACAATGGAAGCTACGGTTCATCAGAATATTCATCAACGTCAGTCGATTGGGCATCTGGTCGAGCCGGCACCGAATGCAGCGCAGCTGGAGCGTGCCTTTCAGGCAGCCTTGACCGCGCCTGATCATCATCGTTTAAAACCGACCCGTTTTGTGGTGATTCCGGCAGAGCGCCGCGAAGCTTTTGGCGAGTTGCTGGTACAGGCTCTGGCCGATTTAGGCCAGACCGATGCGGTGCAGCTGGAACGTGTGAAACATCATCCTTTCCGGGCGCCATTACTGGTGCTGGCACTGACCAAATTCCAGCCGCATCCTAAAGTTCCGGACTTTGAGCAAACCTTAAGTACCGGGGCGGCGGTACAGAATTTCCTGCTGTCTTTGCAGGCCCAGGGCTTTGCCAGTATGTGGCGCAGTGGTGCCGTGGTTGAATCAAAATTATTGAAAAAAGCTTTGAAATTAAATGAAGATGATTTAATTTCAGGCATCATCTATATTGGAACTGCCGCAAAAGCGATTGCGCCGCGTGCGGACATTCAGACTGACGCCTATGTCAGTTACTGGACGGAATAAGCATCGCATACGGCTGAGGATATAAAAATAATGTCAGAATTAAATTTTGCCAGTCTGGTAGAACCGGTCAATATTGATCAGAAAACCGCATTAAGAATTACCGTCTTGGGTGGGGGCAGTTTTGGTACCGCAATGGCCAATACCGCGGTGCGTAACGGCTGCGATACCATGATCTGGATTCGGGATGAAGCCACCGCTGAAGAAATTAACCGCACTCATATCAATAAACGCTATTTGCCAGATTTTCCTTTAGAGCCGGGCTTAAAAGCAGTATCGGATCTGGAACTGGCGGTGCGCGACCGCGATATTATTTTGGTCGCCATTCCAAGTCATTCTTTTCGTGATGTGCTGAAGCAGATTAAGCCGTTTATTACTTCACAAGCGGTGGTATCCCTGACCAAGGGCATTGAGGCCAAAACCTTCTGCTTTATGAGCGATATTATTCGTGCCGAATTGCCAGAAGTGCCGTATGGCGTGCTGTCTGGCCCGAACCTGGCCAAAGAAATTGTAGCCGGGCAGCCCGCCGGAACCGTGATTGCCAGCCAGTCAGAACTGGTGCGTTATGCGGTGCAGCAGGCACTGCACAGTGCTTTATTCCGTGTATTCGGTAGTGATGATGTACACGGGGTGGAACTTGGTGGGGCGTTAAAAAATATTTATGCCGTGGCCATGGGCATGGCTGCCGCGTATAACGTCGGTGAAAATACCAAGAGTATGATTTTAACCCGTGCCCTGGCTGAAATGAGCCGTTTTGCGGTCAAGCTGGGCGCCAACCCGCTGACGTTCCTTGGTTTGTCAGGTGTCGGTGATTTATTTGCCACCTGTAGCAGTCCATTGAGTCGTAATTATCAGGTGGGGTATGCACTGGGCAAAGGTAAAACCCTGGAACAGGCCACACAGGAACTGGGCCAGACTGCAGAAGGGATTAATACCATTGTGCAGGTCAAAGCACGTTCTGAAGAGCTGGATGTGTATATGCCAATTACCAGCGCCTTGTATGATGTGATTTATGAAGGACAGCCGCCGCTGACGATTGCACTGGCACTCATGAAAAATGGCCATCGTAGTGATGTAGAGTTTGTATTGCCGCATCATGAGGTATAAATTGGTTAAAATATGACAGTTTGATGAACCGAACTGTCATATTTACTGCTTATAATGCGGACAAAATGAAATAAGGAAATGTATATGCAATTGACCCTAGTGCGTCATGGTGAAGCTTCACCACCCGTGCATGGTAATGATATTAAACGTCCCCTGACCGAACGTGGGCATACCCAGGCACAGCAAACGGCAGAGTATTTAAAAGATCTGATCCGTCCGGATGTGTTTGTGGTTAGTCCGCTGTTACGTGCCCAGGAAACGCTGGCGCATATCCAGACCTATTTTAAAGATGTGCCTGTGGTGATCTGCAATACCATTAAACCGGATGATGATGCGACTCAGGCTATTGAGTGGTTATCGCATTTGCCTTATGAATCAATTGCCGTGGTGTGTCATATGAATGTGGTGGCCCATATTGCAGAGCAGTTAACCGGGGAATCTTTCCATCCTTATGCGCTGGCAGAAGCGCGTATTTATGAGCAGGCGGTCATTGCTGCAGGTTTATCGACACAAATAAAAAGTTTTATTCCAGACGCATAACAACACACTTTATTTCATGGCAGTACAATAACAATGTTGCAAATATGGATGCCGGAAGCCAATGGGGTTTGGCAATGGTCGAGCGGGGAGTACTGGGTTCAGGCCAATACCCTTGAAGACCTGATTCAGGCGATACAGCTTCATCAGGGTGAAGAAGCAGTGGTGTATTTCCCGAGCCGGGATATACAGATGCTGCAACAGCAGATGAACAAGGCCCAATACAAGCAGCTGGGGCCAGAGGGGATTAAATTCCTGCTAGAAGAGTTTGTGGTATTGCCAATTGATGCCATGAAAGTGCTGCATCATTTTCAGCAGCCGGACCGCCTGACTTTACTTGGTGTGGCGCAAAGCCATGTCGAAACCTTGCAACATGCTTTGGCGCTATTGCCGGTCAAAGTCACGGCCTTATTGCCAGACTTTTTATTGCTGCCAGTGCCTGAGCCTGATCATATTGTGCTGGCCAATGTCTGTGGCCGGTTGCTGGTACGTGAAAATGAATATCTGGGCAGCTCGGTCGATGATCTGGCTTTATTTCTGGATTATCAGGCGCCTGAACAGCGTTATCAGATCAGTAATTTTACCGCCGAACAGATGCACAGTATTGAGGCTATCAGCACGCATGAGCAGTTAAGCTCTTTCCATTATGAAGTGCCGGTGCTGAAAAAAGTCAAACAGCATCCTTTTAATATTTTACCCAAAGCCAAAAGTGAATCGGGCATTTCGGGTTACTGGAAAGCCTGTGCTGCGGTATTTTTGGGGATTCTGGTGGTGCAGTTCAGTTATGATGCCACGCGCTGGTATCAGTATAAAAAAGTCGCGAATCAGACCGCGGTGCAGGCGATTGATCAGTTTAAATACTGGTTTGGGCAAAACTATCCGGTCACCGAGCAAAATATTAAAAGCCAGTTTGAATATCAGTTAAAACAAAGCCAGACTGCCGATACCCAGGCCTTACAGTTGCTCAGTCGGGTCGGGCCGGTATTGATGCAGAATCAGATTGTGGCCAGACGGGTCAATTATGATCTGTCCAGTCTGAATATGGAATTGCAGGCCAGTTCCGCAGCCAGCTTGCAGGCATTGACCCAGCAATTAAACCAGCAAGGCTTTAAGGTCGAGCTAGGTAATATTCAACCGGCCGCCAACGGCGCAATCGGACTGGTGAAAATACAATAATGAAAGCAGTAGAAAAAATTCAGCAGCGTTGGGATCAGTCGCTGGAAAAATTAAATGACTATTTAGATACGCTGAGCTTGCGTGAACGGATCATGGTGATTTTTACCGGTATTTTTGTGCTGGTGGCCGCCGTCGGATCGGCGCTGTGGTATATGCACGGCGCAGCAGATCAGCAGCAAAAACGGCTCAATACCTTAAAAGATCTGGTGGTGTGGATGCAAAGCAACGCCGTGACCATGAAGCCGGCCGGGGATGTACAGCTCAGCAGTCTGGAAAAAGTACAGCGCGTGGCACAGCAGCAGGGTTTATCGGTTGCATCGCAGCAGTCGGGTGAAAAAATTCAAATTGTAAGCAGTCATGCACAATATTCTGTGCTGGCCAATTTCCTGACCCAGCTGGCACAAATGGGATTAAGCATTGAAAAAATGGAATTAATTTCCGATGCCGGGCAGATTAAATTAACGGCGACAGTGCAATAACCGGTAAAAATAAACAATGGTCAAGCATGGTGTTTTCAACAATCTGGGCCTATAATAGGCCGACTTAAAAAGCCGTAGACTTTTGCCGATATGTTGTATTCTCTTGCCCGCCCTTTGTTGTTTTCTTTGGCACCGGAGCGTGCACATGAGCTCACATTATCTTTATTAAAATCAGGTCATAAAATGGGCCTGATGCGTCAGCAGGTGGCAGCAAAACCGGTCACCTGTATGGGTATTGAATTCCCGAATCCGGTAGGTCTGGCTGCAGGCCTGGACAAAAATGGTGCCTATATTGATGCACTGGCCGCTCTAGGTTTTGGTTTTATTGAAATTGGTACCATCACCCCGCGTCCACAAGCCGGTAATCCACATCCGCGTCTGTTCCGTTTACCGCAGGCCAAAGCCATTATTAACCGCATGGGTTTTAATAATGATGGCGTCGATAAGCTGATTGAAAACGTCAAGGCCGCCAAATTTAAAGGCGTACTGGGGATTAATATTGGTAAAAATGCCGATACTCCGGTAGAAAAAGCGGTTGATGATTATCTGATCTGTTTAGAAAAAGTTTATAATTACGCCTCTTATATTACGGTCAATATCTCATCACCAAACACCAAGAATTTGCGTAGTCTGCAAAGCGGCGATGCCCTGACCGAGCTGTTGCAAACCTTGAAACAGCGTCAGTTGGCGTTGGCCGAAGAGCATCAGCATTATGTACCGTTGGTGCTGAAAGTTGCGCCAGATTTAGAACCATCCGATATTGAATTTATTGCCCAGCAATTACTGCAATTTAAAATTGATGGTTTAATTGTGACCAATACCACCTTGTCTCGTGAAGGGGTAGAGAATTTGCCACATGGCGATGAAGCCGGTGGTTTATCGGGTGCGCCAGTATTTGAAAAGAGTACCGCGTGTCTGGCAGCCTTTGCCAAAACTTTAGAGGGCAAAATTCCTTTAATTGGTGTTGGTGGTATTCTTTCGGGTGAGCAGGCAGTTGCGAAACGCAATGCCGGTGCAACTTTGGTACAAGTGTATAGCGGTTTGGTCTATACTGGCCCGGAACTTGTGAAAGATTGTGTAGACGCACTTTAAAGTCATGAACGCCATCGATATCTTTATACTGATTATTCTGCTCATTGGAGGGCTTAACGGTTTGCGTCAAGGATTTATTAAAGCCTTTGCGAACTTGGTCGGTTGGATTTTTGCCCTGATTGTGGCGGCAAAATATGCTTCCGTTCTAGCGCCTTCAATGACCGCTCTCAGTGCTGATCCGGTGGTTCAGAAAATTGCGGCCTTTGCTTTTATTGTGTTGGTGATTGTGGTGCTGACCTGGATGGTGAGCGCATTATTAAACCGCATCTTGAAATCGCTGAAACTGGGCCCATTAAATCGTTTAGTCGGTGGTGCGTTTGGTACCCTCAAAGGTCTGCTGATTGTGCTAATTGCCATTCAGGGCATTGGGCCGTGGGTCGAAAGTTCGCCGCACTGGAAACAGTCCAAATTTATTCAAACCCTTTTACCTTATGCGCCTTGGGCCACACAAATGTCCAAAGATGCCGCCAATGAGGCTTTACAGCACATCAAATCAGAAGATGCTCCGAAATCTTCTGGTTCTTCATCTGAACCTGAACGAAAGGGCGCAGATGAGTCAACGAATAATCCTTTTTATTAATCCTAGCTGGTCTGCGAGGTTGCTATGTGTGGAGTAGTTGGTATAGCTGGTAAATCACCTGTTAACCAAATGTTGTTTGATGCATTAACGATGTTACAACATCGGGGACAAGATGCAGCTGGGATTGTCACTTGCCATGAAGGTCGCTTGTTCTTGCGTAAAGACAACGGCATGGTACGTGATGTATTCCATACCCGTCACATGCGTGCCTTGCTGGGCAACTACGGGATTGGTCATGTGCGTTATCCGACGGCAGGTTCATCTAGCAGTGCAGAAGCGCAGCCGTTTTATGTGAACTCGCCGTACGGTATTACGCTGGCGCATAACGGTAATCTGACCAATGCCGAAGAAATTCATGAAGACCTGTTCAAGACTGATTTACGTCACATGAATACCGATTCAGATTCAGAAGTACTGTTAAACGTTTTTGCCCATGAATTACAAAAACGCGGCAAGCTGGAGCCGGCAGCAGAAGATATCTTCCATGCGGTAACGCGTGTGCATGAGCGTTGTAAAGGGGCTTATGGCGTGGTGGCCATGGTGACCGGTCAAGGGATTGTGGGCTTCCGTGACCCGCATGGGATTCGTCCGTTAATTTACGGTTCGCGTGAAACCGATGAAGGCATGGAATACATCATTGCCTCTGAATCGGTGGCAATTACGGCACTGGGCTTTAAAGTCGAGCGTGACCTGGCACCAGGTGAAGCCATCTTCATTGACTCTAACGGCCAGATGTTTACCCAGCAGTGTGCGGCGCAATCTGAATATCATCCATGTATTTTTGAATATGTGTATTTCGCGCGTCCAGATGCGACCATTGATGGTATTTCGGTATACAAAGCCCGTTTAAAAATGGGTGAGAAGCTGGCGCAAAAAATCCTGCGTGAATGGGGTGAGGAACACGATATTGATGTCGTGATTCCAATTCCAGATACTTCGCGTACTTCGGCCTTGGAACTGGCCAACACCTTAGGTGTTAAATTCCGTGAAGGCTTTATGAAAAACCGTTATATCGGTCGTACCTTCATTATGCCAGGTCAGCAGCAGCGTAAAAAATCGGTACGTCAAAAGCTGAACCCGGTTGAGCTGGAATTTAAAGGCAAGAATGTGTTATTGGTAGATGACTCGATTGTGCGTGGTACCACCTGTAACGAAATTATCCAGATGGCACGTGACGCTGGTGCCAAACGCGTATTCTTCGCTTCAGCGGCACCGATGGTGAAATATCCAAACGTGTATGGTATTGATATGCCGGCTAAATCTGAGTTGATCGCCTCTAGCCGTAGCGTCGAAGAAATTCGTGAAATTATTGGTGCTGACCGTCTGATTTTCCAAGATCTTGAAGATTTGAAAGCTGCAGTACGTACCCATAAAGTGCCAGAAGTGAATGATTTCGATTGCTCGGTGTTTGATGGGGTTTATGTCGCAGGCGGTATTGATGAAGCCTATCTGGATAATCTTCAGCAAAAACGCAGCGATACAGCTAAAAAGAAAAAAGACAATTATATCGATGTGAATATTGATGCTGCATCGGTAGATTTGACCGGTTTGAAAGAAGAATAATTCTTGTAAAACTGGCAGGAAAAGCGGGAAATTCCCGCTTTTTTCATTTATGATGTCGCCTAAAGACAATGTAATTTAAGGAAATTTACATTGAAAGATGTAGGTTACTACTTTATTAAAAACAAGAATATGATGTGGTCTGCAAGCCTGTGTCTGCTTGCGGTCATCCTGACCATTTTTATTTTAAATACTGTACTGGGTTTGCTGGTGCATTATATTGATGCTTCGCAGTCCATTTACTGGCATAGCTTAAGTCCTTATCTGGTCGCGGTACTGCTGTCTTTAATGGGCATTTCCATTGCCATTGAATTATATATTTTCCGTTCTGGCGGCCACTCACTGGCCAAGCAGCTGTGTGCACGTCGTTTAAGCCTGATTGAAAGCACGCCGGAAGAAAGTGTTGCCTTAAAAATTACCGAACAGCTGGCCGATACCTTCGCGATTGATACGCCGGCGCTGTATGTCCTGCCGGATGAAGTCGGGGTAAATGCACTGACCGCCGGTTTTTATCCACGCGATATTGCGATTATTCTGACCTGGGGCGCCTTGCAAAACCTGGATGAGCAGGAACTGTATGGCTTGCTCAGTCATGAGTTTCATCAAATTTTAAGTGGTGAAACTGCGGAAAATACCAAGCTGAAAATTCTCTACAGCAGCCTGACCACGTTTAGCCAGTGGGGCAGTAAAGTGGCCAAACTCGGCTTTGGCAAGCAGTATTACAACACCGCTTATGCACCTGCCACGCCTTTTGTTGCACTGGGCGGCATGATCTGGCTGATTGGCAGCTTAGGCATGCTGATTACCCGTTTTATTAAATATTTAAACCTGAGCGGGCGTACCTTTAAAAACGACCTGAAAACCAAACGTTTAATCCAGAACAATGCCAATATTCAAACCCTGCTCAGGATTTATGTGCACCATGCCGGTTCGCAAATTCACAGTGAATATTCGGAATCGATTGCGCATATGTGTTTTGCCAACTCGCTGAGTCCGCAAAGCTGGTTGAATATCCATCCGAGTATTGATGCGCGGATTTATGAGTTAAATCCGGCACTGGTGCAGGATCTACAACTGGAAAACCTGAAAAAGCTGCGCAGCCAGCCCTGGTTTGGTCTGTTTCGTTCACTGGAAGAGGTCAATGGTGAATATTATGCGCCGTGGAGTTCGCCGCAACCTTTGCCTTTATTGCGATTATCCCCGATTAGCTTTGCCATTAAAGATGCAATCAAGCCGCTGAAACCGGAAATCCGCCGTAATATGCCGCGTCCGGAACTGATCCAGCGTGCCTTGCAGACGGCCACTGGTTCGCGTGAGGTGATGATGGCAATTTTAATGATTCGCCAATACCGCGAATTTATTCCGCCTGAAGTAGAAGTCAGCCGTGCCATTGTCGATGCCTTGTTAAATCTGGATGGTCGGGTGCATATCTCCATTTTTCTGGAAGCCTGCCAGAATATTGGCGGTATGCCGGCCAGTATCGCGCGGCAGTTTTTGACCAGGCTGGCCAAAATTATTCAGGAAGATGGGGAAATTGGACTGCTGGATGCCTTGCTGCTGGAGCGGGTCAAATCCGAGTTGAACCTGCTGCCGCTGCATACCCCGACGGCGTTGGATGAAGTTAAACCGCAAATTGTACGTTTAATTGATGCCTTGCTGCATGTGCAGCAAATCAATAGCGGCAACCAGCTGGAAGTGCGGGAAAAAATTTTACAGCGCGTACTGACACCGTATGAAATGTCGCTGTATGAAGAAATTTCCGATGAGCCAATTGATCTGGCAGAAATTCTGAATGATATGGCCGGGCTGTTGTTGCGTGACCGTTTAAGTATTCTGGGTATTGCTGAAGCCTGTTTGTGGAATGACCGGATTATCACTCAGGATGAGCTGGATGTACTGGAGCTACTGTACTGGCGTTTAGGCTTTGCCACCGAAGAAATGGTTGAGCGTATGCAGAAGAAAAACAGTTTAATGATTATCTAAGGACTCTATTTCTGAGTGCGGTAGGCGGATCGTGTCATCATCATTGAACAGCTTTGATATGACTGGATGCAGAAAGCACAGCAAAACCGGACTAATCCGGCTAGAATAGCCCTATGGACATAAGTGACGATAGCAGATGATTGGGCATCAACGTGAGATTTTGGCAAGTTTGGGAATTGATATATGGATTCCCCGGGACGTTGCATCTCAAAATTTGCCCACATCTTCCTTATGGCGAGATCAGGCCCCGGCAGAACTGCTGACTGAAATTGTCATGCCGGCAGCTGTCGCGGCGACAGTACCTCAAGATATTGCATTACAGCTTAGACAGCCTGTTGCGGAACCACAAGTCTCTCCGCAAGAAAATCCAGTAGAAAGCCCGGCAGAACCTGTCACACCTGCAGCCCTGGTGGAAGTGCAGCCCGCCTTACAGATTGATGCATTTCATCTACAAGCCATTGTTAAAGAACAATATACGATTGTGCTGGATGCCACCCACATCAATGAGTCGCAGCAACAGTTATGGCGCAATATCCAGCGTGCGGCACAGGCAGAATTTTTTGAGCTGAATTGGCCCTTTGCTTTGCCTGAGCTGCAAGATGGCCGGGCGGTCTCGGTGTATGTGCAAGGTTTTCTGGATGCGATTGCACTGGAGAAAAAGATCATTGTGCTGGGGCAATTGCCTCATGTACAGTTAGCGCAAGCTACAGCGTTGCCCGCTTTGGCCGAAATGCTGGAACAGCCATTATTGAAAAAACAGCTATGGCAGGCTATGCAAGATAAAAAACACATGACGGATCAGGAATGAAACAAAAAGTTATCGCATTTAGTCAGGTTGATCAGGACGTTTTAAGCCAGCTGAAACGGCAGTATGACGTGGTAGAAATTAGCCCGAAACTGGGTGATGTTAATGAGCAGATTCGTACTCATGTCCAAGATGCTGATGGCATGATTGGTGCGGGGCGTTTGCTCAATGCCTCTAACCTGACGGGTGCGCGCCGTCTTAAAGTGGTTTCCAGTATCAGTGTCGGTTATGACAATTATGATGTGGACTATCTGACTGAGCAAAAGATTTATCTGTGTCATACACCGCATGTATTAACCGAAACCACTGCCGATTTGGCTTTTAGTCTGTTAATGGGAGCTTCGCGTCAGCTGGCTTACCTAGATCGCTGGACCAAACAGGGTGAATGGAAACGTACCGTTGGTCCGGCCCAGTTCGGTCAGGATATTCACGGCAAAACTTTAGGGATTATTGGTCTGGGCAATATTGGTGCCGCCATTGCCCGTCGTGGGCGCTATGGCTTTAACATGAATATTCTGTACCATAACCGCCGTGAAAATCTGGCCCAGGCACAACCCTTAAATGCGCAATATCGCAGTCTGGATGAGCTGCTACAACAGTCGGACTTTGTGGTGGTCGCGGTGGATTTAAACGCCGACTCGACCGCTTTAATTGGTGCGCGTGAATTTGAGCTGATGCAAAAACATGCGGTATTTGTGAATATTGCCCGTGGTTCCGTGGTCAATGAACAGGCTTTAATTGACGCGCTGAAACAGAAGAAAATTTTTGCGGCCGGTCTGGATGTCTATGAAAAAGAACCGCTGCAAAGTTCGGAGCTCTTTAATCTGGACAATGTGCTGACCTTGCCGCATATTGGTTCGGCGACGGCAGAAACCCGTAAAAAAATGGCCTGGCTGGCCTATAAAAATCTGGTGGATGTGCTGGAAGGCCGGCAGCCGGGCTACGCGGTCAATGGCGGATTTGCGTAAAACTTCCTAACACTTCGTTGCATATTTCTTCGATATTGAATGCTATATTCAAGACACGAGCAGATAATTTGAGAACGGCAATTTGAAACGGTTGTTTTTAGCAGGCAGTTTAGGCCTGCTTACAGCATTCACTTCGACACATGGGGCAAACTTCACCACTTCACCACAATTTAATGTGCCAGAAATTGGCGCAGGGGTGGGACTAATCGATCAGCAAAAAGAACGCATGATTGGTGAAAAAGTCTATCGTGAAGTGCAGCGTCAAATGCCGGTGGCGCAAAATCCGTGGCTGGAAGACCAGCTGTTCTCGGTCTTCTCGCATCTGCTCAGCCAGACCCAAATGGGCCAGCCCATTGGTCTGCTCATTATTAATGATCCGCAAATTAATGCCTTTGCCGTGCCAGGCGGTCTATTTGCCTTAAATACCGGTCTGGTGACTTCTGCGCGTAATATGGATGAAGTGGCCGGGGTGATGGCGCATGAAATTGCCCACGTGACCCAGCGTCATTATAGCCGTTCACAGGAAGCTTTTAAGGGACAGGGTCTGCTGGCACTAGCAGGTGTGCTGGTGGGTGCATTGGTGGCATCCCAGGCCGATGGTGATGCCGGTGCTGCCGTAATGATGGGTTCACAGGCTGCATTAATGGATAAGCAGCTGACCTATAGCCGTAATCAGGAACGTGAAGCCGACCGGATTGGCATGCAATATATGTATACCGCCGGTTATAACCCGCAAAGCATGGCCGATTTTTTTGAGGTAATGCATCGTGCCACCAGCCGGGTCAGTTTCCTGCCAGATTTCTGGTTTACCCATCCACTAACCACAGAACGGATGAGTGAAGCGCGTTTGCGTGCCAACCAGTTGCCACGGGTGAAATCATCATTACGTGATGAAGAATTTGATATTTTAAAACAGTACACCTTGGTGGTATCCAATCAGGCGACAGAGCAGCAATTGCAGGTGCTGGCCAGCCGTAACAACTTTGCTGCACAACTGGCTTTAGCGGCCTTTTATACCCGGCAGGGAGATTATACCTTGGCACAGCAAACGCTGGACCAGGCCAAAAATCATCGCCGTTTACATCATCTTATTAGTTTAATTCAAACTGACATCTATTTAGGGCAGAATAAGCTGAGTGAGGCTTATAAAGTGATCAGTTCACCTGCGCGGATTATGCCGGAGAATCGGGCCTTGAATTACAAGCTGGCTGAAGTGCTGATCCGGCAGAATCAGCCGGCTGAAGCACAGGCACTGGTGCAAAAGTTCCTGAACAGGAATGAGCGCGATTTAAGTGCCTGGCGTTTGATGCAGCAGGCCGCCAATATTGATCGTAGTTCGCCATTACGCACGGTGAATGTATTGCGTTATCGTGCAGAACTGCAATACTGGTCTGGATGGGAGGAAGAGGCGATTAAATCCTTGTTGCATGCCCAGCGTCTGGCCAAAGACAATCAGGCCATGACTGCCAAACTGAAAACACGTACCACAGAAATGCAGCGGGAACGACAGCTCAAAATTTAACAGCATGAAAAATCATAATAACAATAAGGAGAACAATGATGTTACAGGGACAATGTTTATGCGGGCTGGTGTATTACCATTATCAGGCCGAGCTGGAAAAGACCATTTTATGTTTTTGCCAGCATTGCCAGCGTGCGCAGGGGACCATGCTGGGCTGGAATAGCCCGATTGATCAAGCCAAATTTAAAATTGTACGCGGCCAGCAATATTTAAAAGAATATTTTCACAGTCCGAATAAGGCGCGGGTGTTTTGTCAGGAATGTGGCAGCCCGATTTATTCTTACCGTTTAGATTTACCTGGGATTCTGCGTTTGCGTTTGGGAACGGTGACTGAAGGCTATGTGCCGGCGCCGACCGAACAGGCTTTTGCGCATCGAAAACCGCAGTTTTTGCAAGTCAGTCTGCTGGAAACCTCTGTAAGGCATGGGGTTTAAAATGCTAGAATTCTGGCTCTTGGCTAAATAATGATTTTAAATAACGCGATGAAAAAATTATGGATGGGCATATTGCTCTGGGGGAGTCTGTCTGTGGTCCAGGCAGCGAGTGTGGAGCAGTATGTACTGGCGGTTGAGCAGATTAACCAGAGTTATAAGCAGCAGACCCGGCAGTTTTTAAAGGGCTTGAATCCGCAGCAATCGGGTTTTAGTCCGGCGCAGCAACAGCAGTTTTGTGGCATTGTGCAGAATTATATTGATCAGCTGTATAGCGCTGCAGATGAAAACCGTGCCTATCTGGATCCGCAATATCGCAACATGACCAAGCAGGATGTGGCCCAGCAGGTGTATTCATCTAAAGAAATGCAGATGCTGAAAAAATATCAGGTCAATTGTGCACACTGATAGAAGTGACTCAAGAACTGCTTAAAACTTTAGGCAGTTTTTTTATTTTCGGGAAAATAAACTGATACAGCTGTTGATGCTGTTCGGGGAGGAAGTGAGGCGTATGCCTGACTTGAATTAGCTTAATTTGGCTTTAATTTTGGCAGATACTTGTGCAGGATCGGCGCGCCCGGCTATGAGCGGACGCAGAGAATTCATCACCTTACCCATATCTTTCATGCTAGTAGCTTCTTGCGCTGCAATCGTTTGCGCAATGATGGAATCAAGTTCTTCCTCAGTCATAGCTTCTGGTAGAAACTGAGATAACACCTCAATTTCGGCTTGTTCCTTACTAGCTAAATCTTCTCGGCCAGCACCTTCAAAGGCTTTAACCGATTCTTTACGTTGTTTAATTTGCTTTTCAATGACCGCAAGAACCTGAGCATCGTCAAGCTCTTTGCGCTCATCGACTTCGATTTGCTTAATTGCCGCCTGTAGACTACGAATGACCGTTAACTTGTCCATTTCTTTAGCGCGCATTGTCGCTTTCAAAACGTCAGTAATCTGGCTTTTTAAAGTAGTCATGTTTTAATCCAGGCAGTCAATCACAAATTAATCTTAGTAAAGGCGAGTAGTACGTACTGATTCACGCGCCAATTTCTTTTGGTAGCGTTTAACAGCAGCAGCTTTTTTGCGCTTACGTTCTTGAGTTGGTTTTTCGTAGAATTCACGCTTACGTACGTCAGCTAAAACACCTGCTTTTTCGCAAGAACGTTTGAAACGACGGATAGCTACGTCTACTGGTTCGCCTTCTTTCAATTTAACTTGTGGCATGAAGAATCCTCATTAAGTTATGGATAAGATCTGGGGCCGAATTGCCCTCGATCACAAGTGAAGGTCAGTATTTTACTCATTTACATCTCATATCACAAGTCTATAATAGTTCCCGCAATAAATTTGATACAGGTTATAGGCAGTTTAATGATCGTTTTAGGCTTAGAAACATCGTGTGATGAAACAGGACTCGCGCTGTACGACAGTGAGTTGGGTTTACGCGGACAGGTGCTGTATAGCCAGATCAAACTGCATGCCGAATATGGCGGCGTGGTGCCAGAACTGGCCTCACGGGACCATGTGCGTAAACTGATTCCATTAATGAACGAACTGCTTGAGCAAAGCGGTGTGAAAAAATCGGATATTGATGCCGTGGCCTATACCCGCGGTCCGGGCCTGATGGGCGCCTTGATGACCGGGGCTCTATTTGGCCGTACCTTGGCATTTGCCTTAAATAAACCTGCGATTGGCGTGCATCATATGGAAGGGCATATGCTGGCACCGTTATTGTCTGCAACGCCGCCTGAATTTCCATTTGTTGCACTTCTGGTTTCAGGGGGGCATTCACAGCTGATGGCCGCGTATGGCATTGGTCAGTATGAACTGCTGGGTGAGTCAATTGACGATGCCGCCGGTGAAGCCTTTGATAAAGTGGCCAAGATGATGGGCTTGCCGTATCCGGGTGGCCCGAATATTGCCAAACTGGCTGAGCAGGGTGATCCAAATGCCTTTGCTTTCCCGCGTCCGATGTTGCATCAGGATTTAACCTTTTCCTTTAGTGGTTTAAAAACTGCCGTTTCGGTACAAATGAAGAAACTCGGTGATGAAAACCGCGATGCCGATATTGCCGCCAGTTTCCAGGAAGCGATTGTGGATACTTTGGTGAAAAAATCGGTGAAAGCATTAAAGCAGACCGGTTTAAAACGTCTGGTAATTGCTGGTGGCGTGAGTGCCAACAAGCGTTTGCGTGAACGTCTGGAAGCCGATTTAGCCAAGATTAAAGCCACGGTTTATTATGCAGAGCCTGCGCTGTGTACCGATAATGGTGCCATGATTGCCTTTGCCGGTTATCAGCGTTTAAAAGCAGGGCAGCAGGATGGTTTGTCTGTGACCACGACTCCGCGCTGGCCGATGACGGAATTGACCAATCCAGAGCAAGCATAAAAGATCATGTAAAAGAGGCGAAAGCCTCTTTTTTATTTTTATCAACATGATAAACCTTGTTGAAGGTGTTCGAGTTTATTTAAACTCTATGCCAAACTACGAATTAAAAATAAGTTGTGAGAATAAAAGATGTATACGGGACGTTGTTTATGTGGACAGGTTAATTTTTCCATTCAACAGAAAATTCATACAATTTATCATTGTCATTGCAGTTTGTGCCGAAAGCAGAGTGGTACTGGTGCAAATGCTGCAACCTTAGTTCTTCAGCAAAATTTTAACTGGGAATCCGGTAAGAATACTGTCCATACTTATAAGAAGGACAGTGGCTTTACCTCATCTTTTTGTACTCAATGTGGATCCCCTGTACCTAATCAAGTGGGAAAAACGGATTATATGTGGATTCCTTTAGGTCTACTGGAAAATAATCTTCAACCAGAGCGGCGATTAAATTTTTGTCTTCAGTCGAAAACTGCTTGGATACCAACAATCGTTGCAGATCAGGATTATGCTGAATTACCAGAGTGGACGGTATTAGCATCACATTTTCAGTCGGATAGTTGATATTTTAGATATGCCATTTAATAAGAAAATGCCCAATTAAGTTTATTGGGCATTGAATGAATTGAAACATTTTACAAAGATTTTAACTGCGCAGACCCAATCCAGTGCTTCGAGAATTGATAAGCGGCACGACCAGAACGCTGCCCACGCGCCTGACACCAGCGTAAAGCTTCGGCACGCGCTTCAGCGGTGAGTTCCATCTCCGCCTTTTGCAGATAATGCTCGACAATTTCTAAATACAGATTCTGATCCATTGGATAAAACGACAGCCACATCCCGAAACGATCAGACAGCGAAATTTTTTCCTCAATCGCTTCCTGTGGATGCAGCTCGGTATATTGTGGCACATCTACCCGCGTTACTGGTGTATTTTCATGCATAAACTCAGGTAATAAATGCCGGCGGTTACTGGTGGCATAAATCACAAAATTACTTGAACCGGACTGTAATGAACCATCCAGCACGCTTTTTAAAGAACGATAATTTTCATCTTCGGCGTTAAAGGCCAGATCATCACAATAGACAATAAATTTTTCCGGCCGATCTGCAATCAGTTTTTGAATTTCAGGCAAATCCGATAAATCATCACGTTCAATTTCAATTAACCGTAACCCTTGTGCTTCATACTCGGTTAGCAGGGCACGCACAATGGAAGATTTTCCGGTACCACGTGAACCGGTAAGCAGTACATCATTGGCCGGTAAGCCTTTTAAAAACTGCAAGGTATTTTGAATTACTTTTTCTTTTTGTTTTTCAATGCCTTTTAAATCTTCCAGATAGATTTTTCGTGGCTGGTAAATGGCTTTTAACTGTTGATCCTGCCATTTAAATGCCGATGCAGAAAAATCGGTGGCTTGCTTGAGTTCAGGCAAATGTTGCTGGAGCTGCTGTAAAACGGTTGCAAGCGAGGTGAGAATATTATCGGGTAAATCAATATGCGCCATGATTATTCAGCTTTTCGGTCTAGGTCAAAAGATTATCGGGTGCACAAACGACTGTATACCAAGGCGAAATGATTTAGCAATGAAAACATGAATTATGCAATTGAAGAATGTCTGAAATTTCTGCATAGTTAGGAGACATCGACAGATCAGCGCCTATTCAGCGAAGCGCAGAGGGAAGCTATGTTGTTTAAAGAGTTTAGCCAGGACATTAATCCTCATCAGGCCTATCGGATCAAAAAATTAAAACGAAAAATAGAACATGCCGAGAGTTACGAAGAATGGAAAAATCTGGCACTAAAAATAGATGAGGAATCGGGGGCGCAGGAATGGAAGTATGACAACACCTCGCCGTATTTTGATGCTGAAATTATTGCCCATCGTCTGAACTTATTACGCCGTTATCGCCTGGCAGAGCGAACTAGCGATCTGATGTATATTCTGCGTGAAGGCCTGACCTATGATGTGGCCAATATTGCCCATCCAATGCTGTTTACCGCGACCTATGTCGGCACTAAAAAAATTATTGAAGATTATATTGAAGAAGTCAGCAACAGTCTGGCCTTTATTGCATCCAAAGAATGCCATTTACTCAGTACTCAGGAAAAGATCGAATTTTTTAAAAACTGTCAGGTGGCCTATGGCCAGCCGGCGATTATGTTTTCAGGCGGGGCAACCTTGGGCCTGTTCCACACCGGCGTGTGCAAGGCGCTGCTAGAGCGTGACCTGATGCCGCAAGTGCTGTCTGGCTCCAGTGCCGGGGCGATTATGACCGCTATGCTTGGTATTTCCAAACCGTCGGAGATGATGCACATTTTAAATGGTGAATCGTTCTTTACCGAAGCTTTTCATTTTCGCCGCTGGGAAGACATTTTAAAGGGCAATGGTGGTATTGCCGATGTGCGCTATCTAAAAAAATTCCTGCTCACCAACCTGGGCGATGTCACCTTTGAAGAAGCCTTTAAGATGTCCGGGCTGCATATCAATATTGCAGTTGCGCCTTATGATGCATCACAGGAAGCACGCATCATGAACAGTTATACCTCGCCAGATTTGCTGGTCTGGAGTGCAGCTTTGGCCTCCTGTGCGGTACCGGTGCTGTTTCCACCGGTGCGTTTGACCAGTAAACGGCAGGATGGGGAACATACGCCCTATATGGGCAGAACCCGTTGGGTCGATGGCAGTGTGCGTAGTGATTTCCCGCAGGAAAAAATGGCGCGTTTATATAATGTGAATTACACCATTGCCAGTCAGGTCAATCCGCATGTGGTGCCATTTATGCAAACCGATGCCGAGCGTTTCCGTAAAGATATGCTGAGCTGGCCGGAGCGTATTGTGCGCCGTCAGGGCAAAGTGATTAGTAAGGGGATTATGGACTTTACCCGTGAACGTGTCGGTGGTGTGCCGGCAGTACGCCGTCTGCTCGATCATGGCCATGGCATTGTCGATCAGCGTTATTATGGTGATGTGAATATTGTCGGCAAATATGGCTGGCGTCATTATAGCTATATGTTACAAAACCCACGTCCACACCTGTTTCGATTGTTACAACGCGAAGGTGAACGCGCCACCTGGCCAAAAATCTCCATGATTGAAACCCATGCCCGCGTGGGTAAAACCATTCAGCATTGTCTGGAACTTTTAGAATATCAGCAGAACCCCGTTGAACACGCCAAATCCGAATTTATTGCCGTTTAGTCCGGCTGAACTTGAACACTATTGTTTTGAGTTAAAAACCAAGCCGCAAAGCTTCAAGATGGGGCGGCGTCTGTTTCAGTTTCAACAAGGGCAATCCTTATATTGGCTGAAAGCCCAGCAGATGGATGCGCATCCGCAACTGAGCGCGGGTTTTTGCCGAGAGCTGGATTTTTATCGCCAGTTTCAGCAGGCAGATGCACCGGATTTTTTACTGCCATTCTATTGTAGTCAAAATACCGAAATGCTGTGCATTCAGCAGGAGACTTTTCAGGATTATCTGATTGTGCCAGATGCGCCGGCGTTTTTTGCTTTAGCACCCTCACAATTTAGCCTAAGCCAGATTCAAACACGTTTGCTGCAGGTACTGGATAGCCTGGAACAGCTAACACGGTTGGGCTATTCACATGCAGATTTAAAAGCCGAACATTGGCGCGAATGGGCAGGGCAGGTCAAACTGATTGATTTTGAGCAGTTGCAGGCCATAGATGATCCGCTAATGTCCAATATGACTGCCACACCACGCTATATGGCACCTGAATTATTTCATGGTGAAGCCAAAACGCTGGCCAGTGATCTTTATGCGCTGGGGATTATTATCTATGAATGGCTGACTCAGCGCCGTTTACAGGCCAAAAGTTATCAGGATTGGGCCTATTTGCATTGTCAGCAGCTTAAAATTGAGTTACCCGCAGCGTATTTGGGCTTTCAAGACTTGCTTGAGGTGATGCTCAACAAGCAAAAAAGCCAGAGAGAAGTCAGTTTTTTGGCCTTAAAAACACTGTTAAGCACTGAAAATGCTTAAGAAAAAACCAAAATAGAGGCTTTTGTTTTTTATTTAAACAAACAAGTGGCTTTTTCATAAAAAGGGCTTGTCATCGGGAAGTGATCTCTATAATATACACAGCCATCGGGGGCGTGGCGAAATTGGTAGACGCACTGGATTTAGGTTCCAGCGCTGCGAGGCGTGAGAGTTCGAGTCTCTCCGCCCCCACCACTTAAATATCAAGTGAGCTTGATTTTAGGTAACAGAGGATTGGTGTAATGGTAGCATGACGGTCTCCAAAACCGTTCGTCAAGGTTCGAATCCTTGATCCTCTGCCAGAATTTTGAGAAATCCAGCATTAAGTTGGTACCCGGTATGGGGGCGTGGCGAAATTGGTAGACGCACTGGATTTAGGTTCCAGCGCTGCGAGGCGTGAGAGTTCGAGTCTCTCCGCCCCCACCACTCAAAATCAGCAAGGTTAAACTCCTCGCTTCTTTTGTTGAACCGGCCAGCTTGAGTATTTCTTCAAAAAATTGGCATCTTTATATGGGGATGTGGCGGAATTGGTAGACGCACTGTGTTCAGGTCGCAGCGCCGCAAGGTGTAAGAGTTCGAGTCTCTTCATCCCCACCAAATTCTGAAAAAGCAGGGCAGATGTCCTGCTTTTTTATTGCTTGTTATTTTGTCAGGCCTTTATCTCGCCCAAAGAAAAGCCCGCAGAACAGACGGTTCAACGGGCTCAAGTTATGAGAACACTTTATTTTTCTCGATCAAAGAGTGCGTAAACGAATTCAGGCTTTTAAGTGGTCCTCAAATTCTTCACCGAGTTGTACGGCTAGTGCATTGCCGGCCAGTTCACCAGTGACCAGACCATATTCTTTTTTAAAACTAAAGGTAAAACCACGGCCATCGGCTAAATTTTTGACTGAATATCCCAGTTTTTCTAACCAAATACGAAAGGCAATTAAATTTTTAGCTTTTACCACTTTTTTCACGAGCGTACTCCCTTATCTTCAATAAAGTATAGATATGGTTATATCAAGATTTTTTAAAGGGCAAAATTCAAGAATGTGTCAAAAAATATTGAGATTGATGATTTTTGCAGCAAAAAATCCAGAATTTGAGCGCCTAAAAAACGTGTATTGATGAATAAATCAGCAGAATTTTAAGCAAATTTTAAATTAATTGATTGATATATTTGATGTATTTTTATTCTAAATTTTCAATATTATCTATGGGCTATTTTAGCCGCCTTGAAATAATTTGTTAAATATTGATGACAACACATCTTTAAGTATTTCTTACAACCTCAGCCCAGCGCGAGATAAAAAGCTGTAGAGATCTGTGCCTGCTATGACCGTATGCGCTGAGTGATTGATGGCTTTATTTTCAGCCATCGCGGGCGTGGAGATCGGGTATCATAAAGCACAGCAACAGGAGTGAGTAAGATGACGCCAAATACCATTGAAGCTGACGTACAGCAGGCCATTCAACAGATGCAGCAACAGGGCCAAACCCCGGTGGCGGTAATGTTGGGCCACGAAGACTGGCTGGTCTTTGCCGAACAATCGCAGGTGGCCTACACTCCATTTGGCAGTGCGCGTCGTTATCAACCAGCATTGGGCGGCTTGCTGCTGGTACGCATTGATGAAATGAATGCGGTACGTGTGGTGACACAGACCGAACTGGATGCGTATGCGGCCAGTCACCAGCTGTTATAAACCGGTTAAATCGCTTTAAAAATTATCTTTCATTTCACGTAATTTTTGGAATTCTTCGACGCTATCCACCCGTAAAAAAGGATTGGTCTGCAGTTCCAGTTCAATGGTACTTGGCAAGGTCGGCTGATTTAGCAGGCGTAAATCTTCCACCTGCTGATAACGCTGTTGTAGCGCCAGATTATCCGGTTCAACATGCAGGGCAAATTTGGCATTGGACAGGGTATATTCGTGGGTGCAGTACACTTGGGTGCGCGCTGGTAATGCCGCCAGACGGTTTAAAGAGTGATACATCTGCTCAAAGGTGCCTTCAAAAACCCGGCCGCAGCCCATGGCAAACAGGGTATCACCGCAAAACAGGATATCGATGGCATCCATAAAGTACACAATATGCCCCAGGGTATGGCCGGGAACCGCCAGTACATCCACCTGCAGATCATGAAATTTAAAATGGGCTTCATGCTGCAAAGGGTGGGTGATAAACGGGATTTTACTCAGCTCTTCGCGCGGGCCATAGACCGGAATATTGCGTGATTGCAGCAGCTCCGGCACACCCCCAATATGGTCTTTATGCCAGTGGGTCAGCCAGATCTGGCTTAAATTTAAACCATGCTCACGGCAATACTGTTCCACCGGTTCGGCTTCGGTGGGGTCGACCACAATCACATCTCTGGATGTGGTATGTTCCAGCAGCCAAATATAATTCTGTAACTGGTTCTCAATATCCAGCAGATGCACTTTATAGTTGCTCATCCCTCACCCCCACATAATATAATGCCCAGTATAGCCTGAAAGCGATGTTGTCGTCGCTGTGTATCCAAAATTGATCTTTGACTGAAAAGGTCTACAATAAGCCACGTTTCAATTTTCCCCTGCACGTTCATGAGTTTTGCCTATCGCGCCGATATTGACGGTTTAAGAGCGATTGCCGTCCTGTTGGTGATTTTTAATCATATTGGCCTGTCTATTTTCCCCGGTGGTTATATTGGCGTCGATATTTTCTTTGTGATTTCGGGCTATTTAATTACCTTGATTTTAAGCAAAGAAATCCAGAACCAGACTTTCTCAATTGGTCGCTTTTATAAAAAGCGGGTGGTGCGTTTGGCACCGGCCTATTTTACTGTACTCAGTGTGGTGAGTCTGGTGGCCTGGCAGGTGATGCTGCCCGATGAGCTGAGTCGTTATTTCGACAGTGTCTTTTATGCCACGTTTCTGATGGCCAATATTTATATGCAGCGTGAAGTCGGTGATTACTTCAGTCAGAGTGTCAATGAAGTGCCGCTGCTGCATTTATGGTCGTTGGGCGTTGAAGAGCAGTTCTATATTTTCTGGCCGCTGATTCTGCTGTGCTTTATGAAAAGAAGTAACCGGCAATGGGGTCTGTTGATGGTCGGATCTTTTATTCTCATGTCGTTGCTGTATGCGCAGCAGCAGTTGAGCGTGAATGCCGAGAAAGCCTATTACAGTATGCCGGTCCGCGCCTTTGAACTGCTCTTGGGTGCGCTGATCTGCTTTTTGCCACAAATAAAATGGTCAAAATGGCTGGCACAAACGCTGGTCTGGAGTTGTCTGGCGCTGTTGTTAGGCACGGCAATGTGGTTGGATCATGCCACACCATTTCCGGGCGCAATGGCGCTGATTCCATGTCTGGCAACGGCCTTGATTATTTATATCGGCCAGAGCGTGCAGTCGCAGAATGTGGTACTGACCAACCGTTTTAGCCTCTGGATGGGCAAAATTTCCTATCCTTTATATTTATGGCACTGGCCGGTAATTGTACTGTTCAGTATCTATATGCTGCCGGTTAATGCCGGTTATCAGCTGGCCATGGTGCTGCTTAGTATCGCGCTGGCCTATCTGACTTATCGTTATATTGAACAGCCGAGCAAAGGTTTTGTGATGGCTGCCAATTACAAGGTCATTCTGAGCGGTTTTGTGGCGCCGGCGCTCTGTTTTATTGGTCTGGCGCAGCTGGTCAGCCAGCATCAGGGTTTTCCGGAGCGCCTAAGTCCGCAAGTGCAAAACCAGATGGCAGCCTTAAATTCGTTTGCGCATGGCATCCGGCAGAAATGTCACAGCTTTCCCAATCCTGAAACGCTGGCCAATCCGCAAGACTGTGTGCTGGGTGTGGAAAAACCGCAGATTGATTTTATGCTGATTGGTGATTCACATGCCAACAGTTATACCGGACTGCTGGATGTCTGGGCCAAAGATGCTGGACTGCACGGTTATGACAGCACTCAGGACACCACTATTTATTTACCGGGTGTCCAGCGTGGCCGTGGTGAGCATGAAGTGGCTGCCTTTCAAGCCCGCAATGACGCAATTGAGGCGCATTTAAAACAGCATCATTATCAGTTTGTGGTGATGTCAGCTGCCTTTAGCCAGTATCTGGATGCCGGGCATGATCTGCATCCGAGCGCAGAAGAGGACAGTCAGGTCGCGAATCATTTAGACAGTTATTTTGCCGGTTTACAGGCTGCGGTGGATAGTGCACTGGCCAGCAGCGAGTATGTAGTGATGCTGATGGATGTTCCGGTGATTGATCCGGATCAGGCCAATTGTTCATTACGCCGTGAATGGCTGGGGATTGAGCGTGAATGCGCGGTGTCGGCAGATGAATTCCAGCAGAGCAATGCACCAATTTATCAGTGGATGAGCGAATTGCAGCAGCAGTACCCACAACTGATTGTGGTCGAGCCGACCAAGGTGCTGTGTGATGCGCAGCAATGTGATTTAAGTGTCGAGGGAACGCCGCTGTACCGAAATCAGGATGATGATCATCTCAGTTTTAAAGGTTCGGAAGCGCTGGGGCAGGCCTATTTACAGCAATACGGCAATCCGCTGAAATCACTTTAATTTTTCCCGTTTGCACAAAAAAGCCGTGAATTGATCACGGCTTTTTTATTGTATTTCAGCTTAGCGGATTTTCGCCAGGAAACGGCCCAAGCGGCTAAGCGCTTCACGTAATTCATTTTCAGCCGGCAGGAACACCACACGGAAATGATCTGGGGTTGGCCAGTTAAAGCCGGTGCCTTGAACCAGTAGCACTTTCTCGGCTTTCAGGAAATCCAGCATCAGTTTTTCATCATCTTCAATGGCGTAGATATTTGGGTCCAGTTTCGGGAAGCAGTACATTGCACCTTCTGGCTTGACGCAAGACACACCCGGAATTTCGTTCAGCATTTCCCAGGCAATATTGCGCTGTTCATACAGACGGCCACCCGGACGGATCAGGTCATTAATTGACTGATAGCCACCAAGCGCGGTCTGAATCGCATATTGCGCCTGATGGTTGGCACACAGACGCATAGAGGCCAGCATGTCCAGACCTTCAATATAGTCGGCTGCGCGTGAACGGTCGCCAGTAATGGCCATCCAGCCAGAACGGTAGCCGGCAATACGGTAGGCTTTAGATAAACCGTTGAATGAAATACACAGCTGATCACCAGCCAGGGCTGCAACCGACACATGCTCAATGCCGTCATACACGATTTTGTCGTAAATTTCGTCGGCAAATAAAATCAGATCATATTTTTTTGCCAGCGCGACAATCTGTTCCAGCACATGACGTGGATAAACTGCACCGGTCGGGTTGTTCGGGTTAATAATCACAATACCGCGGGTATTGGGTGTGATTTTGCTTTCCATATCGGCCAGATCTGGATACCAGTGGTTTTCTTCATCACATTTATAGTGAATGGCCGTACCACCCGACAGATTAACCGCCGCCGTCCACAGTGGATAGTCCGGCATTGGAATTAGCATTTCATCGCCATCATCCAGCAGGCCTTGCATGGCCATTACGATTAGCTCAGACACACCATTGCCGATATAGACATCATTAACGTGCAGGTCAAAAATGCCTTTTTGCTGATAATACTGGCAAATAGCCTTACGTGCCGGGAAAATCCCTTTGGAGTCGGTATAACCGACTGCATTCGGCAGGTTCAGCGCCACATCGTTAATAATTTCCTGTGGGGCTTCAAAGCCGAAGGGGGCGGGGTTACCAATATTCAGTTTAATAATTTTATGGCCGGCCTCTTCCATTTCATTGGCCGCTCGTAACACAGGTCCGCGAATGTCGTAGCATACATGCTCGAGTTTTGAGGATTTTTTAATTTCGCGAGGAGTCGTGTTACCTGTGGACATAATTCCATCCAATTATATGTTTCTGTTAGCAAAAAATAGATTACGCAATTATCACAATCTATACTGAAATTTAGCTAGATATTTTGCAAGCTCTAGCGTAAATATGGAAGTACTGAAGCATGACATTGAATGTCAAAGATTTAAAGGAGTTAGTGATGGGAAAACTCAATAAAACAGACCGAGAATGGCAAAGAGAGTTATCACCAGAAGAGTTTCGGATTACACGACAAAAAGGAACCGAACCGGCCTTTACAGGGAAATACTGGAATAGCAAACAGGATGGGGTGTATGTGTGCCGTTGCTGTGGAGAAGCCTTATTTTCTTCCGACACCAAATACGACAGCGGCAGTGGCTGGCCAAGTTTCTACCGTCCAATTGCCCCGGGGGTTGTGGAAGAACATAACGATCAGTCGCATGGCATGGTGCGTACTGAAATTGTCTGTCATCATTGTGATGCACATTTGGGCCATGTTTTTGATGATGGACCGCAACCGACCGGCTTGCGCTATTGCGTCAACTCGGCGTCATTAGAACTAAAAACACAAGAAAAAAGTGATGAGGAAACCTATCCATGACCAACATTTATCAGTTTGAGGCTGAGTTGTTAGATGGGAAAAATAAATCATTTGCCGATTATGAAGGCAAGGTTTTATTGGTAGTGAATACCGCCAGCAAATGCGGTTTTACCCCGCAGTTTGCCGGACTGGAAAAGCTGTATGAAAAATACAAGCCCCAAGGCTTTGAGGTGCTCGGCTTTCCCTGTAACCAGTTTGGTGGCCAAGACCCCGGTTCCAATGAGCAGATCGGGGCCTTTTGCCAGAAAAATTATGGGGTCAGCTTTCCTATGTTTGCCAAGGTCGATGTCAAAGGCCCGGAAGCACACGCAATTTTCCGTTATTTAACCAATAACAGCAAAGGCATTTTGGGCAACGGCATCAAGTGGAACTTTACCAAGTTTTTAATTGGTAAAGATGGCAAAGTGCTGAATCGCTATGCACCAACCACCAAGCCGGATGCATTGGAACAGGATATTGAACAGGCTTTACAAGGTTAATACAGGACAAGCGACTTCAGCATCAGCTTTAATTTTGGGGATGATCCTCATCCATGCAAACAGTGTTTAGTCCTGCCTAAAATGAAAAATCCACTCAATAGAGTGGATTTTTTAATATCAGCACCTACAAAATCGCTTTGAGGCGTTGAATCACCTGTTCGCACTGGGCGATATCGGCCACCAAGGCTAAACGGACATGATTTTCACCCGGATTACCTTGCTCGGTTTCACGCGATAAATACCGGCCCGGCAACACTTTAATATGCGCTTTTTCCATCAGCATTTTGGCAAAGGCTTCATCATTATCAACTTTGAGCCAGTAATAGAAACCGGCATCCGGTTTTTGTAAAGGGAGTAGTTGCCCCAGCTCGCTTTGGAACAAGTCAAATTTGGCGCGGTATTGCACGCGGTTGTCTTCAACGTGCTGCTCATCATCCCAAGCCGCAATAGAGGCCAGTTGATGCTGTACCGGCATGGCTGCACCGTGATAGGTACGGTATTGCAAATACGGTTTCAGTAAATCGGCATCGCCGGCAACAAAGCCTGAACGCATCCCCGGCAGATTGGAACGCTTGGACAGCGAATGGAAAACCACGCAGTTTTTATAGTCGTCGCGGCCCATTTCGGCACAGACTTCGAGCAGACCGGTCGGGGCTTCATCAAACCACAGCTCTGAATAGCATTCATCTGAGGCAATCACAAAACCGTATTGATCAGACAGTGCAATCAGCTTTTTAAACTGGTCTTGGGACAGTACTGCACCGGTCGGGTTGCCCGGCGTACAGACAAATAGCAAGGCGGTTTTTTCCCAGACTTCGGCTGGTACGGCATCAAAGTCACCTAAATACTGGTTGTCTTCGGTACAGTTAATGAAATACGGCTTGGCCCCAGCCAGCAAGGTTGCGCCTTCATAAATCTGGTAAAACGGGTTTGGCATCACCACATACGGTGCATCTTCACGTTTCACCAAGGCCTGTACAAAAGAGAAGATCGCTTCACGGGTACCTGAAACCGGTAAAACATGGTGATCTGCACTGATGCTGTTTAGCTTGAAACGGCGACTTAGCCACTGGGCAATGCTGTGGCGTAATTCAGGCAGACCCTTGCTGTTCGGGTAAGTCGATAAATGCTGGAAGTTGTCAATAATGGCCTGTTTTACAAATTCCGGTGCCGGGTGCTTCGGTTCTCCAATCGAGAGGGGAATCAGCGGTAAATCGGCCGGTTGTATATCCTGAAAAAGTCGGTTTAACTTTTCAAATGGATAAGGGTGCAATAAAGACAAACTTGAGTTCATGTAATCGTTACCGATAGGTTGATGTTAATGTTGGCACACCTGATTTGAGGCTTCATCAAGTGCTGCCTTTAATTTGGCCGCAAAGCTTTTGGCTTCTTCTGCATTCATGGGCGCGCCATCTTTTTTGGTGACAAAGAAAATATCTTCAGCACGTTCGCCTAGAGTGGCAATTTTAGCAGAATGAATATCCAGCCCCTGCATCATAAACAAGCCGCCGACTTTGGCAAGTAAGCCCGGCTGGTCAAGTGTCGCAATTTCCACCATGTTCTGGTTGAGTGCGGCATTCAGGCTGATGTCGACAGTATTTTCAATATCAAAATGGCGCAGCTGGCGCGGAATCAGGCGCTGCATCAGTCCCGGATATTTATCCGACTGGCTTAATGCGGTGACCAGTGATTGAATCACGGTGTCCTGACGCTCGGCATCGGTTAACAGGGTGCCAAAACGGTCCAGCACCACATAAGTATCTAAACTAAAGGCTTTGGTGGCGGTAATAATCCGCGCGTCCTGCACATCCAGATTCATGCGGTCTAAAATCGCCACCGTGGTGGCAAACAGGTTCGGCTGATCTTGGGTGTAAATAAAGATTTGCACCGCATCTTGCGCATATTTACGATGCGCGCGCATCAGTACCAACGGTGCCGGATTATCACTGTGCTGCAAGATGGCACGGGTATGCCAGGCAATTTCATCGGCGGTTTCTTTCAGGAAGTATTCATCGCCTAGTTCCTGCCAGACTTTTTCCACTTCTTCCAGCGAGAAATCCTCGACCAGTAATTCGCTGGCCGCAAATTTGGTGTCTTCAATCAGCATCTGATAATCCACCGGACGACCCAGGCCGGAACGGATCACATCACGGGCATGGGTGTATAGCTGGCGCATCAGCGAGGCGCGCCAGGTGTTCCATAAGGTTGGATTGGTGGCGTTAATATCGGCCACAGTTAGGGTATACAGATAATCCAGATGTTCCATATCGCCCATCAGTTCGGCGAAAGCTTTGACCACATCCGGATCGGAAATATCTTTTTTCTGTGCAGTGACCGACATCAGCAGGTGGTTTTGCACCAGCCAGGCCACCAGATTGCATTCACGTTCGGTAAAGCCATGCGTGCGGCAGAAGGCAATCGCATCGGCGGCGCCAAGTTCACTATGATCGCCACCACGACCTTTGGCAATGTCATGGAAAATTGCGGCCAGATAGACAATGTCACGACGCGCCAGACGCTGGAACACCGAGCTGACCACCGGAAAATCTTTGGCAAATTCCGGTTCTTTAAAGCGGTTCAGGTTGCGAATCAGCAGCAGGGTGTGCGCATCGACGGTATAAATATGGAACAGGTCATATTGCATCAGGCCGGTAATTTGCCCGAAAGCCGGAATATAGTTGCCCAATACACCATAGCGTTTCATTGCCACCATGGTGTCATATAAACGGTACGGCGAGCGTAAAATCGCCATAAACAGCGCCTGATGGACTGGATTATCACGAAAATCGCGGTCAATCCGTTTGGCAGCCAGGGTCAGCAGGCGTAAGGTGCGGGCACGAATCCCGGTAATTTCAGGACGATTGGCCAGCAGATAGAAAATTTCCAGAATCGCACTGGGCTTTTCAGAAAAAATCTTGTGATGCTGCACCGCCAGTTTGCCATCGACCAGTTTGAAGTTTTCATTAATTTCTTCAATCTGGCGTTCATATTGCGGCAGGCGCGGGGTAATCACCGATTCATTAAAATAGGCCAGTAACATTTCATTTAGCGTCGACACCTGCTGCGCGGTGCGGTAATAACGCTTCATGAACTGTTCAATCGGATAATTGGGTGATTTGCCTTCTTCACGGACATAGCCGAACTTGGCTGCAATATCACGCTGATAATCAAACAGCAGGCGGTTTTCATCGCGTTTGGTCAGCAGGTGCAAATAATGGCGAATTTCCCAGAGGAAACTTTCAGCCTCTTCCAGCACGCCCAGCTCAAACTCGGAAATAAAACCCAGATGCACCAGATCATAAATACGGTTGACACGGAAATGCCGTTTGGCAATCCAGCCAATCTGGTTAATATCGCGGATGCCACCCGGTGCAGTTTTAATATCCGGCTCTAAATTGCTTTCGGTATGGTTGTGCTGAGCATAGCGTTTGGCTTGCTCTTCCATCTTGGCATCAAAAAAGGTTTTATCGGTCCAGGTTTGCGATACAATCCGGCGTGGCCATTTGGCCAGATGTTCATTGCCAATAATCAGTCGTGCTTCAATTAAAGCGGTGGCCACAGTCAGGTCATTGGTGGCCTGAATCACGCAATCCTGAATGGTACGCACGCTAATGCCGGGTTTGAAATTACCGACATCCCACAGCGATGAAATAAAAGTTGAAATCAGCTTTTCCTGTTCCGGCGAGATTTCATCTTCTGACAGGATCATGATGTCGACATCGGAATAGGGCAACATTTCGCGGCGGCCATAACCGCCCACCGCAAACAGGCCTAAATCGGTCTGGTCCAGTCCGGCATGTTGCCACAGGAATTTTAGCGCCTCATCAATAAAATTGGAGCGCGCCAGAATAATGTCACGGATCGAATGTCCATTTTCAAAACATTCCCCCAGCTGATGTTCAACATCACTTCGCCACTGATTAATGGCCTGAATGTCATGGTTACTTTTTACGTAATTCAGCAAGGGTAAGGTGTTGATCATGAACAGCGTTCCGTGTTGTGCGACTAGTTTTGATTGACACTGACGTTTTGTGCAGTAGCGTAAGCCAGCTCACGTGCCTGCTCAGTGGTTTCTGCGCGGGCGGTGGCCACACCCATGCGGCGACGCTTGAAGCCTTCCGGTTTGCCAAACAGACGTAAATCAGTATCCGGGTGAGCTAAAGCAAGATTCAAGCCAGAAAATGACAGGTTCTGGTCATCCACACCGGCATAAATCACTGCACTGGCAGCCACACTATGACGCGCCGTGTTCACTGGCAAGCCGAGAATCGCACGGGCATGTAATTCGAATTCACTCTGGTATTGTGAGGCCAACGTGACTAAACCGGTATCGTGTGGACGAGGTGACACTTCACTAAACCACACTTGATCGCCTTTGACAAACAGTTCTACCCCAAAAATACCGCAGCCGCCAAGTGCGCTGGTAACCTTGTGGGCAATACGTTTGGCTTCTGCTAAGGCCTGGCTGCTCATTGGTTGTGGCTGCCAGCTTTCCACATAATCACCGGCATCCTGACGATGGCCAATCGGGTCGCAGAATGAGGTTTCAATTTCACCAGTTTCTGGATGTTTAGAGCGTACCGTGAGTAGGGTAATTTCAAAATCAAAATCAATCTGCGATTCAACAATCACGGTGCCCTGATTCACACGGCCACCGGTTTGCGCATAGTCCCAGGCGGCATCGACTTCATCAAAGCTTTTTACCCGGGATTGGCCTTTGCCTGAGGAGGACATCACCGGCTTCACAAAGTTTGGATAGCCAATATCATCACAGGCTGCGCGGAAGCTTTCCAGAGAGTCGGCAAAACGGTAGGCAGAGGTTGGCAGTCCCAGTTCTTCTGCAGCTAGACGGCGGATGCCTTCGCGGTTCATGGTCAGATTGACTGCTTTGGCTGATGGAATCACGGTAGCAACGTTTTGCGCTTCAATATCCAGCAGCACTTCTGTGGCAATGGCTTCAATTTCCGGCACAATCAGATGCGGTTGCACCTGAGCAATCAGCTGTTTCAGTGCGTTAGGATCGGCCATATTAATGGTATGGGCATGATGCGCCACTTGCATGGCAGGGGCATGATCATATCGGTCGGCGGCATGCACTTCTACACCTAAACGCTGTAAAGAAATCACCACCTCTTTCCCCAATTCTCCTGAACCCAATAGCAATACTTTAAATGCCGAAGCTTGAAGAGGAGTACCAATCGTCACGCTCATGTAATTCATCCATGCTTGATTTTATGGGCTTTTAGCATAGCAGAACTGCACCGCGATGTTAGTGCCGATTCGGAGAAAATCGTGATTTTGTCCAACAATTTTTAGACGCAGTGGGCAAGAGGAAATACAGTGTTGAAAACGCAGCACAACTGCAGCACTGCGTCAATGGGTCTGGTGTTGAAGTCAAAACCTAGAAGGAAAATGGAATATAGGTATAAATCAGGCCATAGGTCACGGCCGCAGTCAAGGTGGCCGGTACAATTTTCTTGTATTTAAAATACAGCCCGGCCAGCACTATAAATCCGACCAGCATGGCAAAACTTTTATTGGGCGTTTCCAGTAACGGTGGCAAGGTCGCGACCACCAGCATTGAACTGATTGCGGCAATACCAATTGAACCCAAAGCAATCTTTAGCCAGAGGGCACCCCGTTTTTGTGAGTCCTGCTGAAACTTCTGAATCACAAAAAACGGTCCAAAGCGTGAAGCAAAATTGGCGATGCCGACCACAATCCCGACCAGAATAATTTCAAGATTCATGTGAGCCTCCTGCGTATGCATCATCCGGTTGTTTTAAGACATAGTGTTTGAACAGACCTGCAAAAATGCCCGATAAAATACCAATAAAGATGGCCGCGGACAGGTCAATGAAATAGCAGGCGATAGCTGATACCACCAAAGTCACACTGACCACAAAGGTATGTTTTTTCTCAAAGGCGGCCAGCAGGAAGCTCAGGAACAGGGCCGGTAACAGGAAATCCAGTGCGGCTTGTAAAAACTGCGGCAGTTTACTGACCTGATCGGCAAACAGACCGCCCAGTAAAGAACCGAGCGCCCATGACATCCAGCTAAACAGACTTAAACCCAGCATCCAGGATTCCGACCATTGTTGCCGGCGCTGCGACAGCTTGATCATGCCGGAAGCAAAGACTTCATCGGTCAGGCCCCAGGCCCAGATCGCGGTTTTCTTTAAATTGAGCCGGTCCTGAATCAGGTTGGTTAGGGCCGGGCCATAGAGCAGATGGCGAATATCCAGTGCAATGACAGTCAGGGCGGTCATCCAGATGGAGGTGCCGCTGCCTAACAGGGCCACCACCAGAAACTGGCTGGCACCGGCATACATGGTGCAGGATAAAAACAGGGCTTCCCAGGCGCTAAAACCGAATTGGGTCGCCGAAACGCCAAATGCAAAAGAAACGGGGAGATAAGTAAAAATAATGGCTTGGCTATCTTTAGCGCCTTGCCAAAAACCGGCTGGCTGTGTGGAAAGCGTTTTGTGTTCAGACACGACACACCTGAAGGAGAGTTGAACAAGGAGTCAAATGATGATTGTGTATTGTACCCGAATTCACTAGCATAGTGCCGAAATGTTTGTTGAAGCGAGCCAGATATGTGGATGTTCAAAACACGTCAATTTGTGGTTGCAACTGTACTGGGCAGTAGCCTGTTATTACAGGCCTGTGGGGGCGATCAGTCCGGTGAAAAGCCGGAAATTAAACCTGCACCGAAACTGACCAATGATGCAACGGCGTATGCAGAAGCGGCCTGGAAGCTGATGAATGAGGTGGAACCTTATGTTTATCGCAAACAGCGCAATTTAATTGAAGATAATGTACGCAAACCGGCGCGCCAGTTAAGCACCGAATGGCGCATTAACGTCAAAATGACCGATTCAGTCACCGAAGGAAAATATGCCTTATGCCGTAAAGCACTCACCAGTCTGGAAATCTGGGCGCGTGCCACTTTGGAAAGTAGCGCAACGGTAAGCCAGAAACAGGCCGATTATGAACGCGATAAACAGCAATGTGCCGATGCGATTGCCCATCCGGAACTGGGCAATACCGATCCCAAACAAAAAGGCAATGCGATTGCGACAGCATCCTGAAGCATCAATAAGCGGAGTTCTGGCTCCGCTTTTTTAATGGCGCCGCCGTATTAAATTGATCTTTGCAATCAGAATAGCGATTACATTACACAATTAGTCTGCAAGATATTGGCGCATCTTTCACGGTGCTGAACGGTTATGGTGCGCTTGAGTGCACTGAAATCAAGCGCTTTCGAGAACTGGAAAGCGTAGGGAATTCAATAACATCTCAGTAAATCAAAGAAGATATCAAGATCGGTTCGCTGATTGATTAATTTTCTTGCCCAAATTGTGGTGAGTTAAAGATTAATCCTTAAAAAAGAGTATAAAAAAACCCTCAAATATTTGAGGGTTTTTCACTGATATCAGGCGATTACACGTTAAAACGGAAGTGTAAAACATCACCATCTTGTACGATGTAAGTTTTACCTTCTAAACGCCATTTACCTGCTTCTTTGGCACCGGCTTCGCCGTTGTATTGTACGAAATCATCATAGGCCACACATTCAGCACGGATAAATCCTTTTTCGAAGTCAGTGTGAATTACACCCGCTGCTTGTGGAGCGGTTGCACCGACTTTCACCGTCCAGGCACGTACTTCCTGCACACCGGCAGTGAAGTAAGTTTGCAGACCGAGTAAGCCATAACCTGCGCGGATAACCACGTTCAGACCAGGTTCTTCCATACCCATCGCTTCTAAGAATTCAGCACGTTCATCATCTTCTAACAATGAAATTTCAGCTTCAATCTGGTTGCAGAGTGGTACTACAATCGCATTTTCAGCTGCTGCCAGTTCACGTACTGCATCTAAGTGCGGGTTGTTTTCAAAGCCATCTTCCGCCACGTTGGCAATATACATGGTGGGTTTTAAGGTTAATAAACCAAAACCACGAATCAGTTTACGTTCGTCATCGTCCAGATTGGCTGCACGTGCCGGTTTGCCTTCATCCAGTAATGGCAGGATTTTTTCTAAAACGGCTTTGGTCGCAACTGCTTCTTTGTCGCCGCCTTTGGCGGTTTTGGTTAAACGGGTCACGGCTTTCGATACCGTTTCTAAGTCGGCCAGCGCTAGCTCGGTGTTGATGGTGGCAATATCGTCCAGCGGGTCAATTTTACCATTCACATGAATGACGTTTTCATCTTCAAAACAACGCACCACGTGGGCAATCGCGTCAGTTTCACGGATGTTGGCGAGGAACTGGTTACCCAGACCTTCACCTTTTGAAGCACCTGCAACCAGACCGGCGATATCCACAAATTCCATGGTGGTCGGCAGGACACGTTGTGGGTTTACAATGGCCGCCAGTTTGTCTAAACGCGCATCCGGCACCGGCACAATACCGGTGTTTGGCTCAATGGTACAGAACGGGAAGTTTTCAGCAGCAATTGCAGCTTTGGTTAAGGCGTTGAAAAGAGTCGATTTACCAACGTTAGGCAGACCTACAATACCACAATTAAAACCCATGAAATGACTCACAAAGTGTTATTCAAAAATTGTGGCTGATTTTACATGAAAGCCAGCATAAAGTCAGGTCATGGCAGGGATGTTTGTTGAAAAAGCATATTTCTAAAATATGTGCTGTGGATGGCGGGGTAATGTGTGCCGTATCTTTGTTGATTTTTAAACAAGATAGTCTGACCTAAATACGCTTGATGAAGCGTTTGGCCGAATACCGGCGATTTTTGAGTAAAAAGCGCATTGTTTTTCGGTAGCAGTATGACTAAAGTAGCCAATGGATGTTGGCTGTTCAAATTATTGAACAAAAAATAAAAATTGACGGAGAAGATATGCGTATTTTGTACCAGTTTCCTTTATCTCATTTTTGTGAAAAAGCACGCTGGCTGCTGGATCATAAGGAACTGGATTATAACGCGCAGAATTTAATTCCGGGTGTGCACCGGGCTTTTGCCAAGCTAAAAACCGGACAAAACAAGCTGCCGATTTTACGCGATCAGGATCAATGGATTGCGGACAGTACCCAAATTGCCCTGTATTTAGATGAGGTGTATCCGGAGCATACCTTATTACGCCCAGACCCGACACAGCGCAATGAAGCACTGGAGATTGACCAGTTGGCCTCGACTCTGGGCTATCACGTTCGTCGCTGGGGCTTGGCACATACTTTATCTGAAAGTGAGCAGCCTTTAGATTTGCTGATTGGTGAAAAAGGTTATTTGCGTCAATTTGAAAAATACTCCAAACCGATTATGAAGATGCTGATTTCCAAAGGCTATCAGCTGGATCAGGACAAGGTTGATGAATCGGAACAGGAAATGCGCCGTTTAATAGCCGAATTAAACCAGCGTCTGATAGCCAATGGCGGCGCATATTTTGTCGGTGAGCGTTTAGGCCTGGCGGATATTGCGGTCTGTTCCATGCTGGCTCCGATTCTGGAAATTCAGGATACACCGTGGGAAAAAGAGCAGGGCGAAACCTTGTCCGAACAATTCCTGCAATTTAAACAGGAACTCAGTGATTTACCTTTAGGGCAATATGTACTGAGAATTTATCAGACCGAGCGTCATGCCCGTGTGGACTGGCGTGGTATTTAAACGGCAACCATAAAAAATACGCGCCTGTAGCGCGTATTTTTATGACTTTATCAAATCCATTAAATGAATGGGGTAGATGAATCCAGATCAATTGCAGGCAGTTGCGGCGCAAGGCTGAGCAGGTCAAAGTTGCTGCTACTGCTTTCTGTACTGGTCGATTGCAGAGCTTCTTGAAGTTCAGGTAACAGGTTGTCCAGACTCAGACTGCTGTCTGCTCCTGTACTGGCGCCTTGTAACAGATCTTCCAGATTAAAGTCAGTTGAACCAAATGCATCGCCCAAGCTGTCAGTAAGATTGCCTAGGTCAAAGTCTGTGCCACCGTCAGTCAGACCTTCCAGTAAGCCACCTAAATCAAAACCACTGCCGATGTCTGGGAGACCGCCAAGTAAGGCACTTAAGTCAAACTCACTGCTGCCACCTGTTAAGCCTTCAAATAACTGGGTCAGTGTTTCAAGGTTCAGATCACCGGTGTTATTGCCGATGAGTCCTTCAAACAGTTCAGAAATCGTTTCAAGGTTAATTTCACCCGTATTACCACCGATTAAGCCACCGACCAGTTCTGAAATTGCACCAATATCAAAGTCGCCGGCGCCACCGCCAATCAGACTACCGACCAGATCAGCAATCGCTGCGATGTCGATATCACCTGAACCACCGCCAATCAGACCGCTGACTAATCCGGCAATCGCGCCAATATCAATATCGCCAGCGCCACCACCAATTAAACCGCCAACCAATTCAGCAATCGCTGCAATGTTGATATCGCCTGAACCACCACCGATTAATCCACTGACTAATCCGGCAATCGCGCCAATATCAATATCACCAGCACCGCCGCCAATGAGACCACTAACCAGTTCAGCAATGGCTGCAATATCGAGATCGCCCGAACTACCACCCATCAGGCCGCTCACCAGTTCTACGATTGCGCCAATATCAAAGTCACCGGCACCACCGCCGATGAGACCACCGACCAGGTCAGCAATGGTACCAATATCCAGGTCGCCCAAACTACCACCCATCAGGCCGCTCACCAGTTCTACGATTGCGCCGATATCAAAGTCACCAGCACCGCCGCCAATGAGACCACCAACCAATTCAGCAATGGCTGCAATATCGAGATCGCCCGAACTACCACCCATCAGGCCGCTCACCAGTTCTACGATTGCGCCAATATCAAAGTCGCCGGCACCACCGCCGATGAGACCACCGACCAGGTCAGCAATGGTACCAATATCCAGGTCGCCCGTATTACCGCCAATCAAGCCACCAATCAGCTGGCTGATGGCTTCAAAATCCAGATCAGCGCTATCACCGCCAATCAGACCACCGATTAAATTGCTAATTGAGCCCAGATCAAAACTGCCACCATTGGCTTGGATCAGTTGATTAATCAGGCTAGAAATATCCAGACTGCCGCTATTACTTCCTGTAAACTGGCTGATTAAATTGCTAAGACTGCTGCTGTCCAGGCTGTTTCCAGACAACAGACTTTGCAATAAGCTGTCGAGGGTTGGGGTAGAGGGGCTGGTGAGTTGTCCAAACCAGTTCGACAAGGTCGAGCTGATGCCACTGAAAAAGCTGCTGGTTTGGGTTTCGACAGTTAAAACCGGGCTGAGCTTGCTTTTCAGCAAACTGAAAGATTTAAAAGCCATGAAGACGATTCCTTGTGTTCTTATGTTTTTGTTTTGCTGGTGTTGAAACGCATCTTTTTTTAATCTATTTGGGCTTTGTTGCATAAATATGTAAGCATCTGATTTAAATAAATTTAATGTTGGATCAAAAAATAATCAAAACTTTTAAAATCATATAGTTATGAAATCTTTGTGCAACAAAGCCATCTATTTGTATACACTTGTAAAAGATGAACGTTCTGGAATTAGCTGTATTTGGGCAGAGAAGGCAATTTAAACGCAGTAGAGAGAAGGAAATTTTTGAGAAAACAGCGGTTTATTGAAGCTAACCGTTTATCTGTTTTTAAAAGATCAAGATAAATGGCAGAGGTCTGATCCGTTAGGCTACAGTTGTGTCTGCACATCATATCTTGAAAAAAAATTTCAATAGATGAAAAAATAATGAGAAATAAATATTGTTGTGGTACTGATTCGGCTAAAATTATAAAGTGTCATTGCCTGTTAAAAAGAGTATAAAAATGGAACTGGATCGCTTTGATAAGCATATTCTTGAAATTTTAAGTCATGAAGATGTCAATTTAAATGAACTGTCGGAGCGGGTGAATTTGTCGGTGAGTTCGGTACATCGCCGGATTAAAAGCCTGATTGATCATAATATTATTTCAGGTTTAAAGCGGGAAATTAATTACCAGAAACTCGGCTTTAGTCTGCATGTCCTGTTGCAGGTGTCGCTGAGTAAACATGATACCGATACCTTTGCCAAGTTTCTGGAAGAACTGGAAAATATTCCCGAAGTGATTAATGCCTTTTTGGTGACCGGGCAAACCGCTGACTTTATTGTAGAAGTGATTGCGCGGGATATGGAAAACTACAGTGAAATTTTACTCAAACGCATTGGTAAAATTGACCATGTGGTGGCGCTGCATTCGAGCTTCGTCATTAAAGAATATAATGTTTTAAACTGCTCGAATTTGCTCAATAAAGTTTAATTTCTAAGAAATAAAAAACGCGCCAGATGAGCGCGTTTTTTATCTGTAAGTTTTAAGCATCTAAGGCTGCTAAAACGTCATCAGAGAATTCAACGTTGGTATAAACGTTCTGAACATCATCCAGATCTTCAAGCATATCAATCATTTTCATGATTTTTTTAGCCTGGTCGATGTCGGTGATTTCAGCTTTGGTTGATGGGCTCATCACCACTTCAGCATTGTCAGATTTTAAACCTGCTGCTGCTAAAGCATCCTGAACGGTACCAAACGTTTCTGGAGTGGTAATCACCAGAATTTCATCTTCAGAGACTTCAATATCTTCTGCACCGGCTTCTAATGCCACGTCCATGATCTGATCTTCTAAAGACACATCTTCAAACGTAATTTCACCACGTTTGGTGAATAAGAAGGCCACTGAACCGTTGGTGCCTAAGTTACCATCGGTTTTAGAGAAGCAGTGACGAACGTCTGGTACGGTACGGTTTAAGTTGTCGGTCATGGTTTCTACAATCACAGCCACACCGCCGACACCATAACCTTCATAGGTGACTTCTTTTAAGTCATCGTTATCTTCACCGCCAGCACCACGTTGAATCGCACGGTTAATCACATCACGTGTCATGTTGACTGATAATGCTTTTTCGACTACAGCACGTAAGCGAGGGTTGCTCCCTGCATCCGGACCGCCGAGTTTAGCAGCAGTTGTCAGTTCACGAATGTATTTGGTAAACAACTTACCACGACTAGCATCTTGTTTGGCTTTACGATGCTTGATATTGGCCCACTTGGAATGACCCGCCATGCGAAATATGCTCCTTGTAGATTGGCTGTATGCCGATCGAATTGCACAGATTCTACCATAAGCCCTTTTTCTGAAAAAAGGGCAGGGTTTTAAGTTTTAACTGAAAAATTTACGCTGTTTTCACGTCTGGAATAATAATATCCAATCCGGTGTTTTCTTTATAGAGCTGTTTGATCAGCGCGAGATCATGCGCCAGGTCGGTTGGATAAATTTTACCAAAAATCCCGCCTTGCTTGGTTTTAGAGTTGGCATACATCAGCACAATCGGCACATTGGCGGCTTTGGCAATATGCCAGAAACCGGTACGAATTGGCTTACGTGCTTCACCATTTTTGGCACGGGTCGCTTCAGGAGCAATCACCAGATTGAATTTTTCATTGCGCTGGAACAGCTCCACCATTTGTCCCACGATGTCCTGATTGGCTTTACGATCAACCGCAATACCGCCCACGGCTTCAAGTACCGGTTTAAGTGGACCTTTGAATAATTCTTTCTTGATTAAGGTATGAATTTTCATGTCGAAAATTTGGAAGATGGCCAGTGATAGCACTGCATCGAGCATCGAGGTATGCTCAAAACCAATAATGACCTGTTTATCTTCCAGAATATCAGGTTCGACGTTATAGCTCCATCCGGCAACTTTAAATGCAGCTTCGCCAATAAATTTTTTTAACATGGGTACAGAGTAAAACAAACGAAAGCGCATAATTTGTGCTTGTTCGGCTTTAGAGTCAAGGGTTAATTTGTGCAACTGTGCAGAAAAAATAAAGACCTGTTTAGCCGCAGAATATAATCTAACAACTTATTGTTTTTAGATATAAATTAAAAGTTATTAAGACTTAAAATAAATGAGTATATAGAAAATTACTATTAAAAAAGTGAAAAAAAAGCTATTCAGCAGATAATTTAAGCATTAGACTTTTGTCTTAGATAGGTCGTAGTTCAGGCCAATGTCCAACTTTAGGCTTAACCTCAACAGGAATAGCAAAATGACATATTTGACCGCACTAATTGTTGCTTCGCTCATTTTAATGGTGATTGTGCTTTGGTCTATTGCTGAACTTGTGTTCGAATCGCGCAAAGAAAAGTCACTGAACTCAAAAAGAGTTTAAAATTTCAGCAATACGAATACTTTATAAGTTTTTGTACTCACGGTATAAAGTTATTTCAAAAAAGTATAATTTTTTATTGATTTATTGCTTTTTTATCTTAAAAAAATAAATTTCGAATTTACCTCTCATGATATGAGCGCAGTTTCAGTGCAATGCTTGATGAGATGATGTTGTGCAATTTCCTGCTAATTTTTGGGCTTCTGGTTAACTGTTGTCTTACTGTACAAGCGATTTTGAAAGGGCTTGTAATTTAAAAAAATCTTCGATAGTATTCATGGCGCCTGAACTTGTTGATATATAACAATTTCAGTGAAAAGGGCCTATAGCTCAGTTGGTTAGAGCAGCGGACTCATAATCCGTTGGTCGACAGTTCAAGTCTGTCTGGGCCCACCATATAAAACAACCACTTACGTGCACTAATCGTAAGTGGTTTTTTTGTTTTTTAGTATTAGTAAGCACATGGTAAGCAATTTAAATCAACAGTTAAGCTCAACATATGTAAGCGTCCGCTGAACCCCATGCCTATTTTTTAATTCGAGTTCGGTTTCCAGCGGTGTGGCAGTAATTCTTCTATTTGAGTCGCTTTATGCGTCGGCAACTATATGAAAGTAATAAATTTTTATTCTTTATTGTTCGTAAGTATTTGTTTTTATTGGTGCCAAATTTATATTATATTTAGGCTTTGTTGCATAAATATATAAGCGATTGATTTTCTTAACTTAAAATCCTGATTGAGAAATAATCAAATCCTATGAAATCATATAGTTAGGAAATCTTTGTGTAACAAAGCCGCGGGTGACTATTCAGGAAATTGATAATAGGCCGACCATGAACCCAGTGATCGAATATAACGAAAACAATTACAGCGATTTTGAGTGGTTTGAAGGTTTTGCCGTGATTCGTTTTTATGCAGATTAGTGTAAGCCTTGTGTCCAAAATTTTCCGGTCTTTACTGAGCTGGAAGCATACTATGCTCAAATAAGACCTGATGTTAAATTTGGCAAGATTAATGTGGATCAATCTCCAATTCTCACCCTGCGCTATAATGTTTATGGTTTACCTTCTACGCTTATTTTTAAAAAGGAACAAATCATTCAACGGATTGCAGGGGTGAAAAGTTTGAATAAATTAAAAAGTATTATTGATTCAATGGACTAATATAAAATTAGGGGCTGGTAGATTAGCTTTAAAAATTGTTTCAGTCTTGAATTTATCATGATAATAAAAGATTATCTTTCAAATAATTATGTAATGGAACTTTGAGGATATGTTAGACCAATACCCACTTGATGCATTGCAAGTGCTGCTAAATAAGGCAAGAACTTATAAGTTAGATATGCGGGAAAAGAATTTTTTTGACACAGCTAGTCGTAAATATTATGAAAATCCAACGACTGAACTCCTTTCATTTTTCTTAAATCCTTTAGAAGTCCACAATTTAAATACTTTATTTTTTAATGGATTAATTGATTGCATTGCAAAGAAAGTTAATAAAGACCCAGCAACTTTTGGTGAGTTCATATCAGTTGAAACTGAAGTATGTACATTAGATGGAAAACGTATTGATTTAATTATTGAAACTACAAAAAATTTACTTATTTTTGAATGCAAGATTTATCACATTCAAAATAATCCTATTGAATCATATATCAACTATGCAAAAAGACGCGTTCTCAATACCTCATTAAAACCACTGTACTTTGTGTTATCCATCGGTGGAATAAGTGAGTTCCAAGAAGACTCCTGGAATGGCATTAACTATGAAAATTTGGTTCATGCTGTAAATAACTTCATACCATCTTACAAAATCGATATTCAAAATAAATGGTTTACATTTGCCAAAGAATTCCTCAACCATCTCACTAATTACTATTTAAAGCCGTTAAATATGGACAATTTCAACTTCATTAAAGATAATGCTTCTGAAATTCATAAATTATTTCAAATTTCTCAACAAGTATTTTCACAAATTAATGATCACATAATTAGAAATCTACAAACTGAATTGCAAGAAAAATTTTCCATTCGAAATTACCGGCTCACTTACTACAATGGCGAATCAGAATATTGGTTTTGTAATGCGTCATTAGCTGATTCGCGTTGGATTTGCCCTACACTTGTTATTAATACCTCAAAAAAGGATTTACCTTGTGAAGTACATTTATGTATAGAAGCTAAATCAGTAAACGATGACGAATTCTTACAGGCTTTTCACAATCAATTTTTAAACTTTAAAAATCAAGAAAAAGAAAGTGTATATGGGGGTATTCCTTATATGAGATATACGTACTCAATTGCCGCTTTAGATATCTCAGAGGTCTCTAACCTGATTACAGCTATTAACCAATTAATTCTTAAATTTTACCCTGTGAAATATAATGAAGAAAGTCACTCTACTACAAACTGATATTACCACTTTAAATGTGGATGCCATTGTTAACTCGGCCAATAAGTCTTTACTAGGTGGGGGTGGTGTAGATTACATCATTCATAAAAAAGCTGGTGTAGAGATGCAACAGGAATGTCGCAGGATTCACAATGAGATTGGTGGCTCTCTTCCTAATGGTCAGGCTGTAGTTACTACTGCTGGAAATTTACCTGCTCAATTCATCATTCACACAGTTGGGCCTCGCTGGTTGGGCGGCTCAAAAAAGGAAGCCGAAGAACTTTGTAATGCTTATCTAAACAGTTTAGTCAAAGCCAATGAAGTTCAAGCAAAAAGCTTATCATTTCCAAATATCTCAACTGGTGTATATAACTATCCAAAACAGGAAGCTGCAGAAATTGCAATTGGCACTGTACTGTCAAGCCTACCTAGTTTTGAATATATTCAACATGTGTATTTCATTTGTTACGATCAAGAAAATTACAATATTTATGCGTCTATTCTGTCCAACTTGGACGATCCAAAAATCCAAATTAATATTGTTTAAAACAAAAACCCGCCTTTCTGATCTGACCCCAATAAGTTGGACGGTTTGATTAAGCAGCTTTTAAGGACTGAGTTCTGTATTCTACAGTTAAAGTTGTATCTGTGCCTTCAGTAGCATCGGTAATCACCACTACACCAGTTTCGCGAACCAGTGCAACTTGCTCCGCAGTCAGACCCGCTTTCGCAATCGCTACAATCCCTTGCTGGATCAGCAAGCTTTCAAGTGCCTGAGCATTTTGCAAAGCTTCAGCAGATACTGTTACCGCAGCAGGTTTTTGACCTAAACGTGCCACACGCGTATATGGAAGGAATAAAGTTTCATCCTTTATTGTGTATAGGTATTTGTTTTTATTGGTGCCAAATTTATATTATATTTATTAAAGTATCATACTGTAGGCAAGGCTAGTCTAAATGTAATTCTATTACTAAGTATGATTGTTTGTTACCTAGTATTTAACTTAATTACTCAAAAACAGCAGCATTTTCAGCACATCACTTAAATAGGCATAACGGATCCAGCCCATTCAGCTTTGCTGACTGGATTAAAGTCATGATATTGGCCGCTGTACCGTCAGCGCCTGATCTATCAGCGGGCGGGCATTGATCTTTCCAGATTAACGTTATCCCTTGCGAAGCAGTGCTCAGATTGGTCGCTGCGTTGTTGAACTGGAACCTCTGGCCAATGCCTTAAAACAGGTGGTACTTTAACAGCGGGTGATTCATGCCGATGAAACGCCGGTCACCATCATGCGGATGGGTGAGGATGAGAAAAAACCGAAGAAAGGTTATGTCTGGGCCTATGCCACCACACAGTACAATCCAGTTCAGGTGGTGATCTATGACTTTTAAGAGCCTATCCAGAATATTTTCTATTCAAAATAAGAGCTAAAAAAGCAAGATTGATGAATTGAAGGCTTGTATTCAAATATCTTTCACAGTTTTTCCAGAGTCGTCTACATTTTTCTAGCCAAGCAAATGATCTTTCCACAACCCAGCGTTGTGGGATGACTGCAAATTGATGTAATTCACTGCGTTTAGCAACTTCTACTCGTGCTCCAATTAAATCTTGAACCGCTGAAGAAAAAGCATCTCCTGTATAGCCACCATCTACAAGGACAACCTCTACTTGTTTTAAAGTTTCTTTATGCTGACTGATGACATCAAGTGCCCCTTGGCGATCTGTACAATTTGCTGTGGTCACAAACATTCCATGCGGTAAGCCTTGTGAATCTACTAAAATATGCCTTTTAAGGCCTGAAACCTTTTTACCTGCATCGTAGCCTTTATCACGTGCCGTATCGGTATTCTTTACACTTTGTGAATCAATGATGATAAAGCTCGTTTGTTCTTTCCGTCCATTGCTGATACGGGCCTCGCCAACCACATTTTTTTAAAGCTTGCTCAAGTATGCTAGGTTCTGATTCTGAAGGCTTTTTATTCCAAATTGAAAAATAATAATGCACAGTACTTTTAGGTGGAAATTCCCTAGGAAGCATATTCCACTGACAGCCACTTTTTAAGATGTAAAGAAGTGCACAAAAGACCTCATAGACATCAACAACTCTTGGACGGGTTTGTTTTCTTCCACTCAATAAAAGTGGTTCAATTTCTTTAAAGGCTTCTCGACTAATGTCGCTAGGGTAAGGTTTTCTCATGAAAATATTTTATCAAAATCTTTTTTAAATCACCAAAAAAGAGGGAAAATTATACTGGATAGGCTCTAAGATAGCCGTTCAGGTCAGCATGCTGAAGCCATTCCTGAATGGCTGGCAGGGCCATCTGGTCTGTGGTGATGATTACAGTGGTTATAAAGCACGCTTTAAATCAGGCCAGGTCATTGAGGTGGGCTGCATGGCGCATGCACGTCGTAAATTCCATGAACTGCATGTAACCGGGAAAAATCAGATCGCTGACCAGGCATTACTGATGATTCAGAAACTGTATGCTATAGAAGCAGAACTCAGGAAAAAGACGGATGGTACAGCCGAACAACGCTGCGAATACCGGTAACAACATAGTTAAGCGGTCATGCAACAACTGTATGAATGGCTCAACCAACATTATCTGACGGTGCCGTCAAGTTTTCCAATCGCAAAGGCCATCAATTACAGTCAGAAGCGCTGGTCAGCCTTAAGCCGCTATCTGGATGATGGCAATCTACCCATTGACATGAGAAGCATTGCTTCGCAAGGGATTGAAAATCAGAGGCGTCCCTGGGCCTTGGGACGAAAGAACTGGCTGTTTGCTGGCTCGCTACGCAGTGGTCAGCGAGCTGCGAATGTCATGACCCTGATTCAGTCAGCAAAACTGAATGGGTTGGATCCGTTATGCCTATTTAAGTGATGTGCTGAAAAGGTTGCCGACACATAAAGTGACCCAGATTGAAGAATTACTGCCGCACCGCTGGAAATCCAACTCAAATTAAAAAATGGCGATGGGGCTCAGCGGACGCTTGCCAACATATACTTAGCACAAAACAAAATTTTGAATCAGTTGATTTAGTTGGCGATATCTTTTTTCTTGACGGATAGCATTGATTTCTTCAGTAAGAACAAATGAATGTTGTTCCCATAATATAGAGGTTGAGTGTTTAGGCATGATTAAATGTTTTGTATAGAGATCAAAAAAGAAAATACTTAGCTCACCCTGAAGTTGAAACAAGATAGGTATATTCTTTTTAAAAAAGTCTATCGTGTTTTGCATTAGCTTTAAATCGAGAATGAACTTAGCTTTGTAGTAGCAATATAAAATGTAAGCATAGAAATCTAAAATATTCGCATATTTTGTAAATTCCATTTCATCTAGATCGTAGTTAGGATGCTGGTATTGAGGATTCAAAACCAGACCTTTTTCAATTGCCTTTCGGGTTTCTAGCTCCAAATTAGCATAGAGTTTTTCTAGGTCTCTCGAAGATGGAATCGTATCTAAAAATTTCCAGAGTGGATGATAAAAATAGACAGAAGCATTCGGAACTTTTAGATCTATATATTCTAATGTCGATTTTGATGGTGTTTTAATCCCATCACGATATTTGTACCAAATTCCGGATTCATTTTGCTCGAAGAAATCAGCGATTTTATTAGCATGCGTTTTAAATATATGTTGAGCTTCTTCAGTTAACCGCTCTCCACGCTCTAAATTTGACGCACAAATATTTAAGTTAACATATTCATACCAAAAAATTGTTTGTAGGAGATTCACGGCTGATTTTTTTGGTCGACCTGCACTATTCATAAATAAAAGTCAATTGTTCAGTTATTGCTAATTTACTTGAAAATTCATATTAAATGCAAAATCAACTAAAAAATACTTAAGTCAATTACACAGGACGCTTCATGATGAAGCAAGAAAGTCTATTAATTACAACTGCTGAAGCAGCACAGCTACTTGGTGTGAGACAACAAACTCTCAGAAAATGGGCGATCTATGAAAATGGTCCTATTGTTCCGAGGCGGCATGGTCGGCTATTGCGTTGGAATCTTAATGAAATACTGCGATTTGCAGGTGAAATAAAGTAGCTAAATTCTTAACTCCCTCCTTACTTTTTGTATTTTTACTAAAGCTAAAGCTGGTTCTTTATATGAAGCAGCTTGAGGAGGGTTTTATCTTAATTGTTAGGTTTATTAATATGTCGAGCAAATTCGATACTGCCTATACTCATCCTACGTTTGTAATGAGGAATAAGGGCGAAAAAACTTCATGCATGGATGTAATGCCAAGCGGTACAGGAAATTTAAATTATCTTATGGTTCATGACTCCAAAGATGAACTTTTCAAGACAGCATCAGATACGAATCCTGTTCTCGTAAAATACAATATTTCAGCTTGTCATTTGTTTTATGAATTTAAAGAAGACTCATATCTAGATGATAAAAATCCAAATTTTGATTTTGAAGGGTTTTTGGCTGTTGATTTATATAGTAAGAATGGGCAACTTTGTGGTGTTCTTGCTTTTGGCAGGCAAAAAGGATTATTTAAATCAACGCAATTTAGCAGCTACATTGTGGGAACAAACGGCATTATTGTATTCAATAAAAATTCAGGAAATGCAAAAGTAAATTACTGTACGAATCGAATTGATGTTGCTTTAAAAATTGCTCAGTGTGGAGAACGTGTAGCATGCGCGAGTAATTTAGATGATTGTGTTGAATTTTATTTAAACACTACAAATAACAGCCCTATTTTGGTTGATATATTACACAATAACATTAATGCTTTGAGCTTGTTAAATTCTGATGAGGTTTTAAAAATAGAAAATAAGATTGGCCTACAGACCTATCTGCAGCAGCTATATGTTGATTTTTCTAATCGCTATGGCTTTGTGGAGGAAAATCCTCAAATTGATGTACCTGTAACAGAATCTGTTAAAATTGTAAATATGGAGGATATTCAGGAAACACCAATTCGATGGCTATGGTATGGGTGGTTACCATTAGGAAAGATGACAATTCTTGCTGGTACGGGGGGATGTGGTAAAACAAATTTGTCGCTTGCATTAACTTCAATTATCACAAATGGTGGACTTTTCCCGGATGGTTCACAGTGTGAAAATCCAGGGAAGGTGCTAATTTATTCAACAGAGGATGATCCAGCAGACACTCTAAAACCTCGGCTAATTGCAAATGGTGCGGATATTAGCAAAGTATCTATTATTGAAGGAAAAAATAATAAGCAGGGTAAACCAGAGCCATTTGATCCTGTGAAAGATTTTCCGAAAATTGAGCAATATATAAAGCATAATCCAGATGTTAAGTTGTTAATTATTGATCCAATTGTTTCGGTTGTACAAGGAGATATGAATAAAGCAAATGATGTAAGAAGATCCTTACAGCCATTAGTTAATCTAGCTAATCAATATAATTTTGCAATTTTAGGTATTACCCACTTTGCAAAAGTTAGCATAAATAATAATCCTGCAGACCGAATTCTAGGCAGTCAGGCGTTCAGTGCGCTAGCGAGGATGGCTTTGTGTATTTTTCGACGAGAGACAGAAGGTGATTGTATTCTAGCACGTGCAAAAAGTAATATTTCTAGTCTTGATAGTGGAATTCAATTTCATCTTCAAACTGTAAATATTTCAGATGTTATCGAAACGACAAAAGTCGAGTGGGTTGGTACGATTGAAGGTTCCGCAAAAGAGTTTTTAAATGCATCAGAGTTAGATAGGGGTGAAAATAATTCTGTAGTTAATGCTGCGAAAGATTTTCTTATTGAATTGCTCAGCAAAGTTGAAAAAATGGCTTCTAAACAAGTTTATGCTGAGTCGAGGAAAGCTGGCTTTAGTGATGCATCAATTCGTCGTGCAAAACGTCAAACCCCTGCTATTTTAGCATTCAAACCTGATGGTAAATCAGGATGGTATTGGGCATTGAATTCGATAAATACATCAGAGCAACCTAAATAATTCTAACTCAATTTTATATATTGAGTAACATGCTCAACTTGAACTACATGGGGTTAAATACATGAAATATAATCATTTCAGGTTGTTCATAATCAATATACTTGAATAATATGCTGAGTAACTTGATTTATATATGATTCATATGATTGTCTTGATCACCATATTGCTCAAAAGTAAGGAGTTTGAGCAATATGATGAGCAACTCGATTTTTATTAAAATCATGCAGTTACTTTTAAGTTACTCAAGTTGTTCATTGATAGAGCCTTGATAGTTCACTTTATATTTAAATTCATTCCAAAGCTCTTCATAGATTTCATAAAAGCTAACGAGAGTGAATCTGTTAAATCCATATTTTTCAAAATATTGGTTATCTGTGAAGTATGCAACAGCTTCGTAAGTATTCAGATGCTGTGCTACAGAAAGCTGATTACAAAAAGAAGGATTTATGCATAGTTGTAACGCAGTTCCTTCAATAATTTTTGTCGCAACCATTTTAGAAATTCGACGTACATTTAAACTTCGAATTGCTGGATGAATATTAATAGGGATGTGGCTTGGTGAATTGCTCATAATAGACTCCAAGATAAATTTACTTCAATGGCCTGTTATGAAAGAATGCAAAGGTAAAACGTCGAAATTTTACATCTTTCATTTCAGTGATTTGAGATGAAAAGCATGAGTGTTTTATTGTCGAGATAAGACACTCATGCACATACACTATTCTTCATATTAAATTTCCTCTTTTAATTTCTTTTGATGATGTCTTTTTGTCTAAATAGACAATAAAATGCTGTCATGTATATATATTAAAACTTGTCGATATAGTCAAGTTGTTATTGTCGAATTATGGTGTTTTATGTTGATTGAGATGGATACTGAGCTGTTTTGTGCACGGCTTAAAGAAATAAGAACACAAAGAAAAATGACGCAGCAGGATATCTCTGACAAAACAGGTATACCTTCAACATCTATTTCACATATTGAAGCAGGCTCTCGTAAGCCGTCTTTAGAAAATTTTTACAAGCTTGTAGTTGTTTTGAATGTGTCTGCTGATTATCTATTGGGGCGTACAGAGCGCTCTTCAGATCTAGGCACCGACCCAATTGCTAAATCTATTCAAGAGTTACCAGAGTCTGAAAGAGAGATGATTCAGAAGTTCATCTTGTCTTTGCAAAAGGCATAACTGGAAAAATAAATGCTCAAAGAAAATGAGCAGATCGGATATATAAATTGATTTGGAAAAATTATGAACCTCAATGAGTTAAAATAGTTAGAAGATCAACTTTGGTCAGCTGCCGATAGTCTACGTGCAAATACAGACTTAAAACCGAATGAGTACTCCACGCCTGTACTTGGTCTAATTTTTTTAAAGTTTGCTGATAACAAATATGTTGCAGCTGAAGAAGCGATTCTAAAAGAATTTAATGAACTTAAAGGCACACGCCGTGAAAAGCCTCTGTCTGAAATTGCCATTTAACATTGTGGCTTCTATTTGCCGGATAATGCCCATTATAACTACTTATTAGAACTTCCTGAAAGTGAAGATTTAGCAACCAAAATTAAAGAAGCCATGCAGGCAATTGAAGATCATCAAGGGCAAGAAGATTTTAAAGATGTCTTGCCTAAAAATGATTATCAAGCTTTGTTAACGGCATTCTAAAATTGCCCCCTTTGACCTCGTATTAAGTTTCAACCTGTGGCTGAATCACTATTCTTTTTTATCCTTCAAACGATAGCTCTCACCCGATATGTGTACTACATGACAGTGATGTGTGCTTAAAAAACAGGAGGGTTTAACTTGGTAAACTATACATACTCATTAGGAGTTTACCATGAGCAAGAAACAGAAGACTTACACCGCAGAATTTAAAGCTGAAGCCATAAAAGCCATTGAAGAGAACCAAGGTAATGTATCGGAATCCGCTAGACAACTTGGCATTTCAATGCAAACCCTTTCGAACTGGAATAACAAAGCAAAGGCTGGAACTTTAGCAGGCACAAAACAGTATTCGCCCGATCTAAACGCCTTACTCGAAGAAAATAAGAAGCTTAAACAACAGCTCAAAACAGCTGAAATGGAACGTGAATTTTTAAAAAAGGCAGCAGCGTACTTTGCCAAAGAAAGTCAGTGAGGTACGCCTATATGAAATCGCAAAGCCACTTATTTCCGATTATTTTAATGGCTCGATTACTTCGTGTATCCGTTTCTCGCTTTTATGATTGGCTAAAGCGAGGCATGAGTAAAAGATCAATTCAGCGAAATCAGCAGACAATTTTGGTCAAAATAGCCCATGAAGAAACCAAACAAAGCTATGGCTATGTTCGATTAACCAAGCATTTACAAGCGCAAGGTATCAAAATAAGTACGTATGCTGTGCGCCAAATAAAAAAATCAAATCAGTTGTATTGTAAGCGCCATAAGCGTTTCAAAAGAACCACGAACAGTGATCACAACCGTTCTATTTATGACAATTTACTCAAGCAACAGTTTTCAATGACGAAGCCTAATCTTGCGTGGTCGAGTGACATTACCTACATTTGGACGGCTGAGGGCTGGTTGTACTTGGCAGCTGTCAAAGATCTTTACACGAAACAGGTTGTTGGCTATAGCTTAAATGAGCGCATGACAGCCAAGCTTGTTTGTGATGCATTGAATATGGCTATTCGCAATCAGAAACCTGCTAAAGATCTCATTGTACATTCAGATAGAGGCAGCCAATATTGCAGTAATGAATATCGAAACTTACTTGAGAAATTTGATTTTCAGGGTTCAATGAGCAAAAAAGGCGACTGCTTTGATAATGCACCGATAGAGAGTTTCTGGGGCATACTCAAAAATGAACTAGTCCATCATCGCAACTACAAAACAAGGGAAGAAGCCAAAGCGGATATTACAAAATATCTCTGTACACGACAAATTTCACAGAACCCTTATCCTATCAGGATTCTGCTTTCTTAAAATTGCCAAAATTTCCTTAAACTCTGCTTTTTTCCCAAAACCAATTAAACGCTGAATCGCCATTTGAACATAGTCTAAACCATAGCGAAATAAACTCATTGAGAGTCGTCCATGCTTCTTTATTTTTATCGCTTTTTTTTGATTATGTTGCCATTCACCCGTTAAGTAACACCAACAGAAGCTTATAGCTAACACCGCAATCAATTTTTTCACTCGTCTAGGGTCTGTCAAGCGCGTATTTTCAAGATTAAACCCGCGTCCTTTGAGACAACTGAATAAGGTTTCAATTTCCCAGCGTAATGCATAATCCTGAATAGCATTGGCATTAAACTGAGGAGAAACGACGAGTAAAAGCTCTCCATTTTCTAACTGTAGTGCACTTATATATAGTTTCACCCGACCAACCAAAATCCGTCGTTTACGACATTCAATTTGACCAACTTTAAGATGGCGAAATAAATCACTAATTTTATGATTCTTTCCTAAATGATTGGTGACAATGAAGTTTTTTTAACACGAATGCAGAAGTTGATGTCTTGTTCAATTAACCATGTAAACCACTGCTCACCGATAAACTCTCTGTCTGCGAACACATTCACAATACGGTCTTTACCAAAAATGGCTATAAAGCGTTGAATCAAAGCAATACGCTCTTTCGTATCTGAATTTCCACGTTTATTAAGCAATGTCCAAAGGATAGGTATCGCTATTCCACGATAAACGATTGCGAGCATCAGGATATTAATATTTCGTTTTCCCCATTTCCAATTGGTTCTATCTAAAGTCAGTTGCACTTGGTCGAATGAAAACATATTGAAAATCAACTGAGAAATTTGACGATAATCAAAATACTGACCTGCAAAGAAGCGCTGCATACGTCGATAAAATGATTGTGGTAAACACTTGATGGGCAAGGCTTTAGATGCAGAAGAAAGATTACATGTTTGCTTTAAAATAATCACAAGCATGATGAGCGCAAAGCACTTTAAATGTGACTTGTTCCATTTTAGAGATTTGTTTAAGATAAGATATAACTCATTGAGATGTGTCATAGTATTCGTCGTTAGAAAACAATTATTGTGACATTATTTCAATGAGTTATCTATTTTTGTCGTGTACAGAGCGCTTCATCAGAAAACTGAAGGAACCTCCATTGAATCGAACTAATATTTTTTTTGGTGAATCGCATTCTGACTGGTTGCCTGTCAGAGGCGGAGAATCTGGTGATTTTGTTTTTCGACGTGGTGACGGGCATGCCTTCGCGAAAATCGCACCTGCTTCCCGCCGCGGTGAGCTCGCTGGAGAGCGTGACCGCCTCATTTGGCTCAAAGGTCGAGGTGTGGCTTGCCCCGAGGTGATCAACTGGCAGGAGGAACAGGAGGGTGCATGCTTGGTGATAACGGCAATTCCGGGAGTACCGGCGGCTGATCTGTCTGGAGCGGATTTGCTCAAAGCGTGGCCGTCAATGGGGCAGCAACTTGGCGCTGTTCACAGCCTATCGGTTGATCAATGTCCGTTTGAGCGCAGGCTGTCGCGAATGTTCGGACGCGCCGTTGATGTGGTGTCCCGCAATGCCGTCAATCCCGACTTCTTACCGGACGAGGACAAGAGTACGCCGCAGCTCGATCTTTTGGCTCGTGTCGAACGAGAGCTACCGGTGCGGCTCGACCAAGAGCGCACCGATATGGTTGTTTGCCATGGTGATCCCTGCATGCCGAACTTCATGGTGGACCCTAAAACTCTTCAATGCACGGGTCTGATCGACCTTGGGCGGCTCGGAACAGCAGATCGCTATGCCGATTTGGCACTCATGATTGCTAACGCCGAAGAGAACTGGGCAGCGCCAGATGAAGCAGAGCGCGCCTTCGCTGTCCTATTCAATGTATTGGGGATCGAAGCCCCCGACCGCGAACGCCTTGCCTTCTATCTGCGATTGGACCCTCTGACTTGGGGTTGATGTTCATGCCGCCTGTTTTTCCTGCTCATTGGCACGTTTCGCAACCTGTTCTCATTGCGGACACCTTTTCCAGCCTCGTTTGGAAAGTTTCATTGCCAGACGGGACTCCTGCAATCGTCAAGGGATTGAAACCTATAGAAGACATTGCTGATGAACTGCGCGGGGCCGACTATCTGGTATGGCGCAATGGGAGGGGAGCAGTCCGGTTGCTCGGTCGTGAGAACAATCTGATGTTGCTCGAATATGCCGGGGAGCGAATGCTCTCTCACATCGTTGCCGAGCACGGCGACTACCAGGCGACCGAAATTGCAGCGGAACTAATGGCGAAGCTGTATGCCGCATCTGAGGAACCCCTGCCTTCTGCCCTTCTCCCGATCCGGGATCGCTTTGCAGCTTTGTTTCAGCGGGCGCGCGATGATCAAAACGCAGGTTGTCAAACTGACTACGTCCACGCGGCGATTATAGCCGATCAAATGATGAGCAATGCCTCGGAACTGCGTGGGCTACATGGCGATCTGCATCATGAAAACATCATGTTCTCCAGTCGCGGCTGGCTGGTGATAGATCCCGTCGGTCTGGTCGGTGAAGTGGGCTTTGGCGCCGCCAATATGTTCTACGATCCGGCTGACAGAGACGACCTTTGTCTCGATCCTAGACGCATTGCACAGATGGCGGACGCATTCTCTCGTGCGCTGGACGTCGATCCGCGTCGCCTGCTCGACCAGGCGTACGCTTATGGGTGCCTTTCCGCAGCTTGGAACGCGGATGGAGAAGAGGAGCAACGCGATCTAGCTATCGCGGCCGCGATCAAGCAGGTGCGACAGACGTCATACTAGATATCAAGCGACTTCTCCTATCCCCTGGGAACACATCAATCTTACCGGAGAATATCGTTGGCCAAAGCCTTAGCGTAGGATTTCGCCCTCTCCCGCAAACGACCCCCTTTTATCTACACTAGATTTAAAACAGTTGAACGTATGAAAGAAGCTGTTTCTCAAAATATTCAATCAGACAACTTGAGCCATCAAAACGCCATCAAGAACAAGGAAGAACAAAAAGCCCGAATTAAAAAATTCCGTGATCAGTTAGAGATCGGGACGATCTTATATACCTCATGGGGATATGAGCAAACAAATGTAGACTTCTATCAAGTTATTGAGAAAAGCCGGGCATATTGTGTCATCCGTGAACTTAAACAGGCTTATGATGCAACAGGTTCAATGCAAGGTTATGTTGTGCCTTTACCGAATGAATTTACCAGCAAAGAGCCAATGAAAAAAAAGATCATGGATAACTATATCGTGATTCATCAGTCTGCAAATGCAACAGTATTAGATTTTGAATTATTGCCGACAGGTACAAAAGTTTATAAACGCTGCTATACATCATCATACGCATAAAACAGTTGACCCCCTGAAGGGGGTCAATTCACTACAGAGGAAAATATGAAGCATTCAAAATTAATATATAAAGATTGGCAATTATATTTAAGGCTCTTATTTGAAAATAAATAGGGGTAATAGTCACCCGCATTTTTTTGATGTTTAGATTTCTAATGCTTCAAAAAAATGCGGTTCATTGCGTATCATATAATGAATATTAAGGAACTGAAAAAATGAATAATGCTCAATTCAAAATTGAATGCTTCAGAAATGGTTTATATAGCCCAGAGCAAATAATTGAATTTTACAAGGTAGTCCACACGGAAGAAACTAAGTACAATAGCCGTGATGCTCAACTTTGGATTAATGGGAAAAGCTCTAGGGAATATCAAATTGACCCTAAAGCAATTCAAATTGTAGATATGCTTAATGCAATCAGATCGGAAGTAATTGCAAAAGAAAAAGAGCGTATAGAACTTGGCAATCCAAGATATAAATATCTATTCAAAGGTGAACAAGCACTATGGTCGGAGCATCAGGAATTTATAAATTTACCTGTCAATTTTTATAATTCAATAATGGTTGAGCTAGGTAAAAAAGATTTAATTTATTTTGAATTTTCAAAAAAAGATATTGAATCCTAAACGATAGAGCAGAGCAAAGTGTCTACTTTGCGAACTGAAAAATCTGAAAAATCCTCCCTTCTCTGATTACTGTTGAATGGGGCAAGCGAAGCAGACAAAATCTGTGATTTTGGCTAGCTGACCGCAGACCCGCAACTACTTCCATGTTACCTATAAGCGGGATTAACAAAGCAATCCCGCAGGGTTGCGACTGAAAAAAATTAAATTATATTTTTACCAGTTTGAATATTCTTTAATTTGTAGAGCCTGAATTATCAACTAGAGTTGATTTAGATTTTTTTGATTGTTCCCGATCAGCAATAAATTTGTCACCAGCAATTTTTAAACTGTCAAAATGTTGGGGATTGGATTTATATGATTCAAGAGCCTTTAAAAGAACACCAGTAATAATTCCTTTATCTTCAGTTGGGAAATCTACTATTTCAAAAAGCGCACCAATTGAAATTAATTTATGTTCACGTTTTTTGCGATCTTTAACTTGAGCAGCTTGAGCATCTTTTTTCAAACTAGCTAAAAGTTTTTTTTCATCTTCCTTAATTTTTTCTAATTCTAAACGTGCTTTATGTTTTTTAAATTCATTTTTCATTACACGTTCAAATGAACTAATTTGCTGCTTTGTTGGTGAGCCTGATTCAATACTTTTAACAAGTGACAAAATTAAATCTTCAGTTTGGTTTCTATTCTCTAATCCCTTCAAACGAGAGATTTCATCAGTTACAAACTTTTTTTGATCTTCAGTAAATTTTAGATTTTCGATAGCCATTGCCACTTCGTCAATATTTTTAAATCATAGCATAACTAAAAATAGAGGAAATCTATTACAGCACTAAACAACAAAAATCATATTAAATTATTAATTTCTGACTTTTACAATTAAAGAAATATTTATTCTGAGTATGACTTGAATTGAAAAATATTTAGCCAGGTGATCATTTTTTATAGGATTTTTAAAATTTTAAAATTGGCTTTCAGTCCTTTAGTTTAAAAAATATCCTAATGTCTATCTAATAACAAAAAATTACAGTTTATAGCTTAAAAAAATCCTTATTAATCGTGTCACTTATAGACCCTCAGATTTGGGGTTTCTGAACTATGGGTTATCACCTTGTAGCGAATATATATTGAAGTTATCATGACAACAGCAGTTGGAATGTACGCTTCCGCGTTTCTCTCCGAGAAACAAAAAAAGCAGATTCAAAATAGGCGAATTATGGCGATTTATCACTTATCAGTTAAATCAGGTAGGCAATACGGTTCTTCGGGAAGTCGAGGGGCAAGCCATTACGCTTATATAAATCGTGAAGGTAAATACAAAAGAGAAGATTTAGAAAATATAAAATCAGGAAATTTACCAAATTGGGCTAAAGATGCTGCTCATTTTTGGAAGTCAGCAGATAAGAACGAACGCATTAATGGACGTATTTATACTGAATTGGAAATTTCATTGCCTAGAGAATTGAATAAAGAACAACGTGAAGAATTAGTACAGGAATTTGTAGATAAGACTTTAGGTAAAAACTTCACATATTCCTATGCAATTCATAGCCCATTAGCAAGTGATGGTGAACAAAATCCTCATATTCATTTGATGTTTAGTGAAAGAAAATTAGATGGTATTGATCGTGACGAAGTACAACACTTTAAACGCTACAATCCGACTAATCCTGAAAAGGGCGGGGCAGGTAAAGATCGCTATTTTTCATCTAAAGTTTTTGTGGCAGATACACGCTTATCATGGGCTAACCATGTAAACGATTTTTGCGAAAATTTAGGTCTTGATGCTCGTATAGATCATAGAAGTTATAAGGCTCAGGGGCTTGAATTATCCAGTCAAAACTTCAGGGCTGATTATGTTAGTAATCATAAATATTTCATTAATGAAAATATAAAAAATATACGTCATCAAAATGGCGAAATTATTATTGAGCGTCCTTCGGAAGTTATTAGAGCTTTAACTTCTAATCAGTCTGTATTTACTGCCCGTGATCTTGAGCGTTTTGTTATGGCTCATACTGACAGTCAAGAACAATATCTTAAAGCCTATGAAGCTGTAATGACTTGTCCTGATATGGCAATGTTGTTTGGGAAAGATAAGGTTGTATTCTCATCAAAAGAATTGGTCGGAATTGAAGATTCTATTACTGCATTTATCTACAATGCCAATGAGCAAAGTCGAGTACAGAAGCCATTTAATTTAACTGAAAAATTCACTTTAAATGCTGTAAAAATTGCTGATAAAAGAACATTCAATAGAGAGCAAGAAGCAGCCTATTATACTTTGACTTCTACTGATCGAATCTCATTGCTAAATGGTTCGGCTGGTACTGGTAAGTCTTATGTTCTTAGTGCTGTTTCTGAAGCCTTCAAAACTTCAGATTATAAAGTTCATGGTATTGCTTTGCAGGCAATTACAGCTAGAGCTATTTCTGACGATTGTAATATTCCAAGCAGTACAATTGCTTCATTCCTTGCCCGATATGAAAGTGGTAATTTTGAGATCAATAATAAGACTGTCTTGATCTTAGATGAAGCGGGGATGGTCGGCTCAAGAGACATGCAAAAACTTCTCATGATCGTAGAGAAGCATGATGCTCAAATAAAACTTGTTGGTGATAGTTATCAGTTAAGTGCTGTTAGTGCTGGTTCTGCTTTTGCTCATATTCAAGATAACCTTGATAAGAAAAATATTGCTTCATTAGAAAATATACAACGACAAAAATATGCGAAGGAATCAGAGAAAATGATTGAAGCATCTAAGTTGTTATCTAAGCATGAAGTTGACAAAGCATTAGATATTTATAAGACCATTAATGCTGTTAATGAATATGAATCTCACGATCTAGCACTAGCCAAAACTATTAAATCTTGGAGTGAAGATTCTAGCGAAAATAAGTTAATGCTTGCTCATTCAAATAATGATGTGAATGAATTAAACCGCATGGCAAGAAATGTATTAATTAAAAATGGTCAACTTTCTGCTACTGGTAATCATGTTAAAACTGCTTTCGGTGATATTGAAATTACTGTCGGAGAAAAAATTGTATTTAAGCAGAATGATTCAAAATTAAAAGTTAGCAATGGTGAAACAGCAAAAGTAATCGGTTTTGAAAAAGATAATCTTAATAACATTAAATTTATGATGGTTCAGTCAGATAGAAATAATGAGATCATTAAAGTAGATTTAAATGAATACAACCAATTTAAATATGGTTATGCAAATACTATTCACTCATCACAAGGTATGACTGTTGATAATGCCTATATTGTGGCGAGTGAGAACATGAATGCTAATTTAACTTATGTTGCTTTGACCCGACATAAACATAATGTCGAAATTAATTATTCTGCTATGTCGTTTACCACGAATGAAAAAGAATTCGTTAAACGTCCAGATGGGAAAATCTCATATGATCAGAATTACAATCCTGTTGAAAAAGAAGTTACACCTTTTGAAAACTTCAAAAAAGTTCTAGGACGATCAGAAAAGAAAGAATTTTCTACAGACTTCACTTTAGTAGACAAGCAAGAAAAATTGATCAAAGCATATCTGCAAGATCACCGCCACCATATTGAAGATAAGCGGGAGATATACGGAATTAACTCGAAGATACATGCTTTAACTTCAGAGAATCGTACATTCACGAAGGAAGAAATTGTTACCGAGGTTCGTGCGAATCTTAAATCTAAATCTATTTTAGGTGATGAGATCGGTAGCATTAGAGGTATGAAAATTGCAAAAGGTGAGCTTCTCAAACTTGAGGAAGGGTTACAGATCAAGACTGGATTCTTTAAGAAAGAAACCTTTGAGAAGGGAACAGAATTAAAGGTTCTTGATGCCTACAAGATGAAAGATAAACCAATGATTAAAGCTCGAATCAATGATATGGAATATGAGATTCCATTTGAAAAACTTTCTGTTAAGTATTCAGATCGGTACTTCACAGAGTTTAAAGATCAGAGCGCACACCGTTTTACTGCCCGCAATAAAACTGAAGTTTATAGCGAGTACCGTGAGCAGTTATTGAAGCAAAAGATTACTGCACCGGAAGAAAATTTGAATGCTCCTAATCACAAGATGAAGCTGCAAAGCAATCTTAATACTACCCCTAGAAATACACCTAGAATCTAACTTCACCTGGCATAAGCAAGTGAAAATAACAAACCATAAAAGACTTTTTAATGAGTAAAGATGATCATGATAAATTTGTATTATTCCTGATAGTTGTAGGCTTTATCGTGTTAGTTGTTTGCGGTCTTGCGTGGCAGGGAGCAGGCATCTTTAACTTGCCTTTCACAGTGATGCTATGGACTATCATTAGATTAATTATCGTGGTATCGCTTGTATTTATTACTGGAAAATTCGGTCTATCAAGAGAGTTTACTTTCCCCGCAGCAGCAGTAGGTTTAGCTTTTAGTTTATTCCCTGTCCTTGATCATATTGCGTTAGGTTATTCTGCTAAAAATTTCTATGAAACCACTAATTTTATGGGGCAAACGGTTCGGGAATTTGGTGCCAGTAAAATTACGGTCTGGTGGGGTTCGATTTATGCCAAAATAGCCTATGCTAGCCTTGCAGGTTTAATTGGATATGGTGTTAAGGTCGCCACTGATGATTAAAAAAGAAAAACCAACTTGAAGTTGGTTTTTTTGGCACTGTTGCAAATAGAGATTTGAGTCGATGATGTTCCCTTTAAAAAGTACTTAGAGACCGAAAACCCTGTTGATTAGACACACTTCACCCTGAGGCTGACCATAATAAAATGACGATGCTTGTCCTTTACGTAGTGCACGCATGACTTCAATACCTTTAATTGTGGCATAAGCCGTCTTCATAGATTTGAATCCTAATGTGGCCCTGATGATCCGCTTTAGCTTGCCATGATCACATTCAATCACGTTATTTTTATACTTAATCTGCCTGTGCTCAAGGTCTGGTGGACATTTACCTTCCCGTTTTAACCGTGATAAAGCACGTCCATATGTGGGTGCTTTATCCGTGTTGATCACTTGTGGAATTTGCCACTTCTTCACATTATTTAAAATTTTTCCAAGAAAACAATATGCTGATTTGGTATTACGTCTAGAAGAAAGATAAAAATCAATGGTATCGCCACGTTGATCGACTGCACGATACAGATAAGACCATCGTCCATTCACTTTTACATAGGTTTCATCAATATGCCACGAGCTCAGATCTGTAGGATTACGCCAATACCAGCGTAAACGTTTTTCTATTTCAGGAGCATAACGTTGAACCCAACGGTAAATAGTCGTGTGATCAACATTCACACCCCGTTCGGCCAGCATTTCCTGCAGTTCACGATAGCTAATGCCATATTTACAATACCAGCGCACAGCCCAAAGAATGATTTCGCCCTGAAAATGCCGACCATGGAAAGGATTCATATGCTGCACCTTTAGCTAAAACAGTCTTCAGCTTACCATTCGTGGTTATTTGCAACAGTGCCGCTGACGCACACCATCGCCCACCGGGTGGGTCGCTATCTGGAACGGCAAGGCCTGCTGGAACGGGATGTCGAAAACAGCTATCTGGCCTCGGATGCGGTGGATGACGACCCGATGACACCCCTGCTGGGGCACTCGATCACTTACCGTATCGCTGTCGGTTCACAGGCGGGGCGAAAGGTGTTCACTTTGCAAACTCTGCCGACCAGTGGTGATCCGTTCGGTGACGGGATTGGCAAGGTAGCCGGGTCCAGCCTGCACGCCGGCGTGGCGGCCAGGGCCGATGAACGCAAGAAGCTCGAACGGCTGTGCCGGTACATCAGCCGCCCGGCGGTATCCGAGAAGCGGCTGTCGTTAACACGAGGCGGCAACGTGCGCTACCAGCTCAAGACGCCGTACCGGGACGGCACCACGCACGTCATTTTCGAACCATTGGATTTCATTGCAAGGCTGGCCGCCCTGGTACCGAAGCCCAGAGTCAACCTAACCCGCTTCCACGGGGTGTTCGCACCCAACAGTCGGCACCGGGCGTTGGTCACGCCGGCAAAACGGGGCAGGGGCAACAAGGTCAGGGTGGCTGATGAACCGGCAACACCAGCACAACGGCGAGCGTCGATGACATGGGCGCAACGGCTCAAGCGTGTTTTCAATATCGACATCGAGACCTGCAGCGGCTGCGGCGGCGCCATGAAAGTCATCGCCTGCATTGAAGACCCTATAGTGATCAAGCAGATCCTTGATCACCTGAAGCACAAAGCCGAAACCAGCGGGACCAGGGCGTTACCCGAAAGCCGGGCGCCACCGGCTGAGCTGCTCCTGGGTCTGTTTGACTGACGAGCCTGAAGGCCAACGATACCAATCAAAATGCTGCGTTCACAGCGCCGCGGCAGGGATCCGCCGTGCTGGTTGTCGGAAAAGGAGCCGCTAGTGGGAAAGAGGAGGGTAAATTTTCAGCGTTGCTGGCTCCCCGTCAGCCGGATTGGGTTGCATCGCAGGGGTGTCGAAAGAGTCAACTGCGGTCCAAAGCTGTTGGACTTGGGTGAAAAGGGCGTTTATTCTTCCTATACGTCGATCGATTGAATGAAGGACATATACAATCATTTCTCCGACATTTGGTTATGGAGCGAAAAGTTTCAATATCTTATCAAAACCAGGCAATCAATGCGATTAAGTTTTATTACGAACGTGTTTTGGGTGGACAACGGAAAACATATTTCATCGAAAGACCAAAAAAAGAAAAAACACTTCCTGTTGTGATGAGTGAAGAAGAAACCATTCGGGTACTACGCGCTATTGAAAACGTGAAACACAAGGCTATTCTGATGACTATTTATTCGGCAGGTTTGCGCATTTCTGAATGTATAAACCTGAAAATAAAAGACATTGACTCCAAGCGCATGCAAATTCGTATAGAACAGTCAAAAGGAAAAAGAGATCGTTATACCATTTTATCTGAGAAAACATTAATTATTTTAAGAACATACTTTATGGAATATAAACCAAAAGATTATTTATTTGAAGGTCAAAAAGGTGGCGCATACTCAAGCCGAAGTATTCAAAACATTTTTAAAGCAGCTGTTTTAAAAGCAAAGATTCAAAAGGAAGTTACTGTACATACCTTACGACATAGCTTTGCAACGCATTTGCTTGAGAATGGTACGAGTTTACGTTATATTCAATCGTTGTTAGGTCATTCAAGCAGTAAAACAACTGAGGTTTATACACATATTACCACCAAGGGAATGGAACAATTAAAAAGTCCGATGGATTTGTTAGATATATAGAAAGGATTTGTATATTTGAGCAAAACTTAACAAAAAGCACTATGAATATAAATCCTTTTGAGAGAGTAGAAACGAACGGTAAACGGTTGAAAACGGATTTGTCACTGATAATGAAAGGTTTAGCAAAATAAGATATAGTGGATATATACGCCATTTGGCGTATAGCCACTTGTTATGTGCCATTTTTGAATGACAATGCGAATAGATACGGACAAACAAATGAATTTACTTAGTGATAAGAACGTTGCAATAATTGGTGGTGGACCCGTTGGACTGACTATGGCAAAATTATTACAGCAAAACGGCATAGACGTTTCAGTTTACGAAAGAGACAACGACCGAGAGGCAAGAATTTTTGGTGGAACCCTTGACCTACACAAAGGTTCAGGTCAGGAAGCAATGAAAAAAGCGGGATTGTTACAAACTTATTATGACTTAGCCTTACCAATGGGTGTAAATATTGCTGATGAAAAAGGCAATATTTTATCCACAAAAAATGTAAAGCCCGAAAATCGATTTGACAATCCTGAAATAAACAGAAATGACTTAAGGGCTATCTTGTTGAATAGTTTAGAAAACGACACGGTTATTTGGGATAGAAAACTTGTTATGCTTGAACCTGGTAAGAAGAAGTGGACACTAACTTTTGAGAATAAACCGAGTGAAACAGCAGATTTGGTTATTCTTGCCAATGGTGGAATGTCGAAAATAAGGAGCTTTGTTACCGACACGCAAGTTGAAGAAACCGGTACTTTCAACATCCAAGCTGATATTCTTCAACCGGAAATAAACTGTCCCGGATTTTTTCAGCTATGCAACGGCAACCGATTAATGGCGGGACATCAGGGCATTTTATTGTTTGCCAATCCCAATAATAATGGTGCATTGTATTTAGGAATTAGTTTTAAAACGCCCGATGAATGGAAAAATAAAATTCCCTTAGATTTTCAGGACAGAAACAGCGTTGCCGATTTTTTATTGAAAAGATTTTCCAAATGGAGTGAAGTTTACAAACAATTAATACGTTCGGTATCAACATTTCAATGCTTGCCCACAAGGAAATTTCCTTTGAACAATGATTGGAAAAGTAACCGTCCATTACCCATAACAATGATTGGCGATGCTGCTCATTTGATGTCGCCTTTTGCAGGACAGGGTGTAAATACGGGATTATTGGATGCTTTGATATTGTCTGAAAACCTTACAAACGGAGAATTTACAAGTATTGAAAATGCCATCGAAAACTACGAACAACAAATGTTTGTTTATGCAAAAGATACGCAGGACGAATCGACAGAAAACGAAACCGAAATGTTTAGTCCCAATTTTTCGTTTCAAAAATTATTGAATCTATAAACAGTAAGAAAAAACGGCTACTAACAAGCAGTTTTGCAATAGTGGGGCAGAAGTGCAAAATTGAACTTGTGTGCTTCTATCAACTTTTGTACATTAGCTGCCAGTTTAAGATGGGTGCATTTGAGTATGCCCAAAGGAGCCCGCAAGTATGCGCAGGACGAAGCCAGTAGCCGCGCCGATGGTGGCGCGGGTCTATCTGCGCGTCAGCACCGACGCGCAGGACTTGGAACGCCAAGAGGCGATCACTACGGCCGCGAAGGCCGCCGGCTACTACGTCGCCGGCATCTACCGTGAGAAGGCATCCGGCGCACGCGCCGACCGGCCTGAGCTGCTGCGCATGATCGGCGACCTACAGCCCGGCGAGGTGGTCATTGCCGAGAAGATCGACCGCATCAGCCGCCTACCTTTGCCCGAGGCCGAGCGCCTGGTGGCCTCGATACAGGCCAAAGGCGCACGCCTGGCCGTCCCTGGCGTGGTCGATCTATCCGACCTGGCGGCCGAGGCCCAGGGCGTCGCCAAGATCGTGCTGGAAGCCGTGCAGATCATGCTTTTTCGCCTGGCCTTGCAGATGGCCCGCGACGACTACGAGGACAGGCGCGAACGCCAGCGCCAAGGCATTGAGTTGGCCCGCCAGGCCGGGCGGTACAAGGGCCGCCGTGCTGATCCGAAGCGCCGCGCCCAAGTTGTCGCGCTGCGCAAGTCCGGCTACAGCATCAACAAGACCGCCGAGCTGGCCGGGTACAGTGCGGCCCAGGTGAAACGGATATGGGCCGAGGTCAGCCAGGCCGAAGCGAAGCAGCACGGCGCGTTCGTGGAGGACGCATTGACGGAAGCCGATGCCCTGGCCGCTGTCGGCCAGGATGAGCGCCAGGAGGAAAGGGCATGAAGAAGCCGAACCAAGACGACGAGCCGTTTTTCATCACCGAGGAGATTGCGGCCGAAATGATCGCCGGCGGCTATGAGTTCGAGCTGCCGCCCATTCCTTGCACCATCCGCCTACGCGACGTGCTGGAGCGCATGACCGATGCTGAGCTAGCATTGCAGCCGGGCGAGATCGCCGACCAGGAGCGTGAACGCTGCCGGCGCAAGCCGTGTTCAACCTCATGATCTGGTCATGGTATTTTTCATGGCACTGAGCCTGATAGTTCTTGCAAATTGTTGTCACTAAAGGGTTTTGTGTGCTTGTTTACAATCGAGTGGGAGTGACGGGCACTGGCTGGCAATGTCTAGCAACGGCAGGCATTTCGGCTGAGGGTAAAAGAACTTTCCGCTAAGCGATAGACTGTATGTAAACACAGTATTGCAAGGACGCGGAACATGCCTCATGTGGCGGCCAGGACGGCCAGCCGGGATCGGGATACTGGTCGTTACCAGAGCCACCGACCCGAGCAAACCCTTCTCTATCAGATCGTTGACGAGTATTACCCGGCATTCGCTGCGCTTATGGCAGAGCAGGGAAAGGAATTGCCGGGCTATGTGCAACGGGAATTTGAAGAATTTCTCCAATGCGGGCGGCTGGAGCATGGCTTTCTACGGGTTCGCTGCGAGTCTTGCCACGCCGAGCACCTGGTCGCTTTCAGCTGTAAGCGTCGCGGTTTCTGCCCGAGCTGTGGGGCGCGGCGGATGGCCGAAAGTGCCGCCTTGCTGGTTGATGAAGTACTGCCTGAACAACCCATGCGTCAGTGGGTGTTGAGCTTCCCGTTTCAGCTGCGTTTCCTGTTTGCCAGCCGGCCCGAGATCATGGGGTGGGTGCTGGGCATCGTTTACCGCGTCATTGCCACGCACCTGGTCAAGAAAGCGGGCCATACCCACCAAGTGGCCAAGACGGGCGCGCTCACCCTGATCCAGCGTTTTGGATCGGCGCTCAATCTGAATGTTCACTTCCACATGCTGTTTCTCGACGGTGTGTATGTCGAGCAATCCCACGGCTCAGCGCGTTTCCGCTGGGTCAAGGCGCCGACCAGCCCAGAGCTCACCCAGCTGACGCACACCATCGCCCACCGGGTGGGTCGCTATCTGGAACGGCAAGGCCTGCTGGAACGGGATGTCGAAAACAGCTATCTGGCCTCGGATGCGGTGGATGACGACCCGATGACACCCCTGCTGGGGCACTCGATCACTTACCGTATCGCTGTCGGTTCACAGGCGGGGCGAAAGGTGTTCACTTTGCAAACTCTGCCGACCAGTGGTGATCCGTTCGGTGACGGGATTGGCAAGGTAGCCGGGTCCAGCCTGCACGCCGGCGTGGCGGCCAGGGCCGATGAACGCAAGAAGCTCGAACGGCTGTGCCGGTACATCAGCCGCCCGGCGGTATCCGAGAAGCGGCTGTCGTTAACACGAGGCGGCAACGTGCGCTACCAGCTCAAGACGCCGTACCGGGACGGCACCACGCACGTCATTTTCGAACCATTGGATTTCATTGCAAGGCTGGCCGCCCTGGTACCGAAGCCCAGAGTCAACCTAACCCGCTTCCACGGGGTGTTCGCACCCAACAGTCGGCACCGGGCGTTGGTCACGCCGGCAAAACGGGGCAGGGGCAACAAGGTCAGGGTGGCTGATGAACCGGCAACACCAGCACAACGGCGAGCGTCGATGACATGGGCGCAACGGCTCAAGCGTGTTTTCAATATCGACATCGAGACCTGCAGCGGCTGCGGCGGCGCCATGAAAGTCATCGCCTGCATTGAAGACCCTATAGTGATCAAGCAGATCCTTGATCACCTGAAGCACAAAGCCGAAACCAGCGGGACCAGGGCGTTACCCGAAAGCCGGGCGCCACCGGCTGAGCTGCTCCTGGGTCTGTTTGACTGACGAGCCTGAAGGCCAACGATACCAATCAAAATGCTGCGTTCACAGCGCCGCGGCAGGGATCCGCCGTGCTGGTTGTCGGAAAAGGAGCCGCTAGTGGGAAAGAGGAGGGTAAATTTTCAGCGTTGCTGGCTCCCCGTCAGCCGGATTGGGTTGCATCGCAGGGGTGTCGAAAGAGTCAACTGCGGTCCAAAGCTGTTGGACTTGGGTGAAAAGGGCGTTTATTCTTCCTATACGTTGTCGGCAGCGGGCCAAAAAGGAATACGTCCATGCCCATCGAGGTGAAACCGGCTGTGAGCGCGGGTTCAAGCATATAGCCCGACAGGCGCGTATCCTTGCCGATCACGACACGATGGCGGTGGTCACCGCGACGAAAGACACGGCCAGCCGCCATGCCGACGCGCAAGGCGGTTTCCGCCGTCATCGCGCCTTCGTTGGCTTTGCCACGAATACCGTCTGTGCCGAAATATTTGCGCACCATAAGGTCGATTATCCTGTCGTCGGGTCGCCCTCAAAGGGGACATGCCTGCTGAACCGCGAATATAGAGAAATATCCCGAATGTGCAGTTAACGAATTCTTGCGGTTTCTTTCAGCGCCGCCAATACCGCCAGCCCGTCGCGCAAGGGGCGCGGCTCGTGTGTGCGGATGAAGTCAGCTCCACCTGCGGCGGCGGCAAGCTCTGCAGCGAGTGTCGCGGCCCCGACATCCCCCGGACCACGGCCTGTGAGCGCGCGCAGAAAGGATTTGCGCGAAACAGACAGAAGCACCGGCAAATCGAAGCGCAGCCGCAATTCATCGAACCGCGCCAGCACCGAGAGCGAGGTTTCGGGAGCAGCCCCCAGAAAAAACCCCATGCCGGGATCAAGGACAAGGCGGTTGCGTTTGATACCGGCACCCGTCAGCGCCGCGATGCGCGCGTCAAAGAACGCCGCAATGTGATCCATGATGTCGCCAGCGGGTGCCTCGCGCCGATCTGCCTGCCCGTCTTGCACCGAATGCATAACGACGAGTTTGGCAGATGATTTCGCCAATTGCGGATAGAACGCAGCGTCTGGAAAACCGCGAATATCATTGAGATAGGCCACACCACGCGACAAGGCATAGGCTTGCGTCGCGGGTTGATAACTGTCGAGCGAGACGGGAATGCCATCTGCCTTGAGCGCGTCCAGCACCGGCGCGATACGCGCGATTTCTGTGTCGGACGAAACAGGCGCGGCGTCGGGATTGCTGGATGCCGGACCGAGGTCGATCACATCTGCCCCCTCGGCCATCAGCTTACGCGCCTGCGCAATGGCTGCGTCTGGCGCCAGATACCGGCCTCCATCGGAGAAACTGTCCGAGGTTATGTTGACGATGCCGAAAATGATGAGCGATTTATTCATGGGGGCTTCTATAATAATCTCTGTACACGACAAAAATAGATAACTCATTGAAATAATGTCACAATAATTGTTTTCTAACGACGAATACTATGACACATCTCAATGAGTTATATCTTATCTTAAACAAATCTCTAAAATGGAACAAGTCACATTTAAAGTGCTTTGCGCTCATCATGCTTGTGATTATTTTAAAGCAAACATGTAATCTTTCTTCTGCATCTAAAGCCTTGCCCATCAAGTGTTTACCACAATCATTTTATCGACGTATGCAGCGCTTCTTTGCAGGTCAGTATTTTGATTATCGTCAAATTTCTCAGTTGATTTTCAATATGTTTTCATTCGACCAAGTGCAACTGACTTTAGATAGAACCAATTGGAAATGGGGAAAACGAAATATTAATATCCTGATGCTCGCAATCGTTTATCGTGGAATAGCGATACCTATCCTTTGGACATTGCTTAATAAACGTGGAAATTCAGATACGAAAGAGCGTATTGCTTTGATTCAACGCTTTATAGCCATTTTTGGTAAAGACCGTATTGTGAATGTGTTCGCAGACAGAGAGTTTATCGGTGAGCAGTGGTTTACATGGTTAATTGAACAAGACATCAACTTCTGCATTCGTGTTAAAAAAACTTCATTGTCACCAATCATTTAGGAAAGAATCATAAAATTAGTGATTTATTTCGCCATCTTAAAGTTGGTCAAATTGAATGTCGTAAACGACGGATTTTGGTTGGTCGGGTGAAACTATATATAAGTGCACTACAGTTAGAAAATGGAGAGCTTTTACTCGTCGTTTCTCCTCAGTTTAATGCCAATGTTATTCAGGATTATGCATTACGCTGGGAAATTGAAACCTTATTCAGTTGTCTCAAAGGACGCGGGTTTAATCTTGAAAATACGCGCTTGACAGACCCTAGACGAGTGAAAAAATTGATTGCGGTGTTAGCTATAAGCTTCTGTTGGTGTTACTTAACGGGTGAATGGCAACATAATCAAAAAAAAGCGATAAAAATAAAGAAGCATGGACGACTCTCAATGAGTTTATTTCGCTATGGTTTAGACTATGTTCAAATGGCGATTCAGCGTTTAATTGGTTTTGGGAAAAAAGAAGAGTTTAAGGAAATTTTGGCAATTTTAAGAAAGCAGAATCCTGATAGGATAAGGGTTCTGTGAAATTTGTCGTGTACAGAGACAAAATATATAGAGTTATTTTATAATCAGCGAAGAATTCAAAAAGGCTTGGATTTTAAGACACCAAATCAAATGGCAGAAGACTTTTATCGGTTAGCTGCCTAGAATCTCCCAAGTGAAAGTCTCCTGCTAATTCAGCACACATCATCCGGTAATAGGTTGAGGGTGCGATCGGTAAAATTCTACAAATCGCCTCGACTCCGTACAGCTCTTTATTATTATGGATAAAATCCACCATTATTTGTGTGGGCGGTCGAGCTCCGCCTGGGCGAAAAAAGCGGCTGCTTTACGTAGAATTTCATTGGCACGTTTTAATTCTTTAATTTCACGTTCCATTTGCTTCATTTTTTCTTGGTCAGATATCTGTTGTACTTTGGCAGGATTTAGTTGATCCATATGCTTTAAATACCAAACACGCAATGTTTCAGGAGTACAACCGATTTTAGGCGCAATAGCTGTGATTGCTGCCCAAGTAGAAGGATAATCTTTTTCAGATTCAATTAGTAATTGAACCGCTCTTTCTCTAATTTCGGGGGTATAGTTTGGTTTTTTCATCGGAATAGTCTCTCAGAATATTGAGTCTCCGACAAACCCGGTACGGTTCAAAACTTAAACACTTTCCCACTAATACGAATAATTATCTTTCAATCTTTGCGCTATTTCTTTATATTTATGAAGTTTTACCTAACTATATAAATATTGAGGGATTTTTGTGAAACATTTTTTTCTTATACTAACTTTTGGGTTGTTAATCACTACACTTTCAGGATGTGCAACATCTCGTGGACTTATCCAAGTTCCAACCTCTAATCAAGTTTCTACACAAGAGGCCAGTAATTCTAAAAAAGTGATTATTGCACTTGTTGAAGATGAAAGGTCTTTTCAAGATAAACCACCAACTGCTGATATCCCATCTTTAAAAGGTGGTTTAGCAAAGGCTACGGCTGAAGAAAAAGCAAAAGCTGTAGCTCGAAAGCGTAACGGTTATGGAAAAGCTTTAGGTGATATTCTTTTAGAGAAAGAAACGGTTTCTGAATTATTAAAGAAACGTACAACTCTAGCACTTAAGAAATCAGGCTATGAAGTTCTTGAAGATAATGCTGCCAATCGGGCGAATGCAGACCTAGTTTTGAATATTAAAATTAATAAATTCTGGTCTTGGTTCCAGCCAGGATTTGCATCTATTAAAATCCATTCTGAAATTGATACCGATATCTTCAATACGAAGAAATCGCCAGCTGAACCTATTCACGTTTACAGCAAAGTTGTTAGATCAGCACAGGTAGCCAATGGTACAAAATGGATTGAAAATATTGATAATGTTTTGAATGACTATGAAGCTAAATTAATTTTATCTTTGCCTAAAGTTACCCCCTAATAAATCATTTTAGATCCAAATTATAGACTCTTAGAATAAAGCTCTTTTAGAAGAGCTTTATCATTTTATCTATCTGTTAGATTTCCCAGTCTACATTCAACTTCACATAGGCTTTGTTGCACAAACCTATCTGTAAAGGCTTTTTCAGCAATATAATTTTCAAATGAAGAAGCTTACATACAAAATCTACCGCACAACCAATTGGTCAGCATATAACCAAGCACTCTTTAATCGTGGGAATATTGACATTTGGTTCGATCCAAAAACACAATGGCATGCAGAACCGCAAGGCAAATAAGGTCTAAGTAAAACTTACTCCGACATAGCGATTCAATGTATTTGATGATCAAATCTCTATTTAGACTCACTTTACACAGGGTTACTGGCTTTGTTCAAAACTTAATTAAACTTTGCGGATTGGATTGGACAGCACCAGATTACAGTATGCTTTGTAGAAGACAAAAGCATATTGATATTGCAATTAGTTATCAGAAAAACAGTGATGGGCTTCATCTACTCGTAGACTCTACAGGCATGAAGTTTGTGAATGTACAATGAGGTCCTTAGCTGGTTTTTGATTGTGAATAGCCATATTCGATGCATCACAAACAAGCTTGGCTGTCATACGCTCATTTAAGCTGTAGCCAACCACTTGTTTCGTGTAAACGTCTTTTACAACTATTAAGTACAACAAGCCTTCAGTCGTCCATATATACGTAATATCACTCAATCACGCTTGGTTTGGTTTAATCATTGAGAATTGTTGCTCAAGCAAATTTGGATAGATCGCTCAGTTATGGTCACTGTTCGTGGTTCTTTTGAAACGTTTGTGGTACTTACAATGCAGCTGATTTAACTTTTTTATCTGACATACTGCATATGTACTAATTTTTACGACCTGAGCCTGTAAATGCTTGGTTAAGCGAATATAGTCATAGCTCTGTTTCGTTTATTTGTGCGCTATTTTGACCAAATTTGTTTGTTGATTTCGCTGAACTAATCGTTTATTCACACCTCGTTTTAGCCAATTATAAAAGTGTGAAACTAATACATGAAGTAATCGTGCCATCAAAATAATCGGCAATCAGTGTTTTTGCGATTTCATATAGGCGTACCTTACTGACGTACTTTGGCAAAGTACGCTGCTGCCTTTTTTAGAAATTTACGTTCCATGTCAGCGGATTTAAGCTGTTTGTTTAAGTTGCTTATTTTCTTCGAGCAAAGCGTTTAGGTCAGGTGAATACTGTTTAGTACCAGCTAAAGTCCCTGCCTTTGCCTTATTGTTCCAATGCGAAAGGGTCTGCATGGAAATGCCGAGTTCTCTAACTGTTTCGGATACATTGCCTTGATTGGCTTCTAATGCTTTGATGGCTTCAGATTTAAGTTCTACCGTATACGTCTTGTGTTTCTAGCTCATGGTAAACTCCTGATGAGTATGTATAGTTTACCAAGTTAAAACCTCCTGTTTTTTCAGCATACAGCAATTGATAATTGAATGGATTTCACAGTTTTATTTTTGAAAACAACGTAGTTTTGTTAAATTTTGTGAAAAATTTGACACGGTGCTATAATTGCGAACCTGATAATTTGTCAATTTTTTAAACACTGATCACGATGATGCAACTCCACGTATCCCACTTAAATCTAAGTTCGATTGATCAAAAGTTATCAGCTATAGAATACATTCCTGCGATGCAACGCCGACGTTTGTCTCGTCTGGCAAAACTGGCTTTGAATTGTGCCATACAAGCTTTAGATGCCTGCAATGTCGATTATATTGTTTGGGTGTCGCAATATGGTGATGAAGCCAAAACGCTGAATATATTAGAAGATGTCTTGAGAGGGCAAACGCCTTCACCGACTCAATTTTCAACCTCGGTACATAATGCAATTTCAGGCTTATATTCTATTTTATGTCAGGATGCGACACCTGCGACCAGTTTGGCAGGTTCGTGGAATGATGGGTTGATTGAAGCTTATGCATGGTTAAAAACAAGGCCAGAAGCCTGTCAGGTTTTGCTGGTGTATTATGATGAAGCCTTGCCTGAAATGTATATCGAGCATCAGCCATTTTCTGCTTTTGCGATGGCAGCGATGATTTCATTAGCGCCTGCAAATTTGATATTGATGCCAAAGCATACGAATGCAACGCCAGCCTATCAGCAAGCTTTAGCATTTAACACGTTTTGGACTAATCCTGAGCAAACTGAATCTGAAGCGTGGACGAAATGCTGAAATTAAATCGAATCAAGCAAAAAGCCAACTATGCATGGCGGGTTGGGGCGACAGGATTTAGCTTTGCCAGCTTTGGCTTAGGCGGCGTGGCGATTGGTGGTTTGATTGCACCAATCGTCAAGTTGAGTTCACAAGACCCAGAAGTTCGCAAACAGCGCACTCAAAAAGTCATTAAGCACAGTTTCAAAGGTTTTACGGAGATGATGGTAAAACTGGGCATTATGACCTATACGGTTGAAGGTCTAGATAAGCTACAGCACAGCCAACAAGAGCTGGTGATTGCTAACCATCCGACACTGATTGACGTGGTGGTTTTAATTGGTTTAATGGAGGAAGCAAACTGTGTTGTTAAGCAGGCACTGTGGTCAAATCCATTTACCAAAGGTCCTGTGCAAAGTGCGGGATATATTTTAAATGCGGGTTCTGAACAATTTATTCAGGACTGTGTACACAAATTGCAGCAGGATCATGCCGCGTCCTTGTTGATCTTTCCTGAGGGAACAAGAACAGCAAAAGGTGAGCAGTTGAACGTGTTTCAGCGCGGCGCAGCCAATATTGCACTAAGGGCAGGGGTACCGATTCGGCCTGTGCTAATTAGCTGTACGCCCTCGACACTCACCAAAAACGAAAAATGGTATCACATTCCAGAACAGCCTTTTCATATCCATGTAAAAGTCTTGGATGCGATCCAAGTGGAAGACGTATTGGATGACGTAACGGTTAATCCAAAAAATGTACGTCAATTAAATCAACAATTACAATGGTTTTTTAACCAAGAGTTATCCCTAAATGACTAATCTTGCTGATGAATTAAAGCAAATGATTATTGATGTCCTTGCCCTTGAAGACATCAGTATTGAAGACATTGATACAGACGCGCCTTTGTTTGGCGATGGTCTAGGTTTGGACTCGATTGATGCCCTTGAATTAGGCTTGGCATTGAAAAAACGTTATGGCATTCATTTGAATGCAGAGTCTGCAGAAACCAAAGAACATTTTAAATCAATTCAAAGCTTAGTGGCTTTGGTTGAAGCACAGAAAACAGCATAAGAGGTTGCTATGCTTGCACAAGAAACCGTGTTAGAAAAATTACGTGAATGGATGGAAGAGTTGTTTGAAATTGCGCCTGAAGATGTGCAATTAGAGTCAAACCTAGCTTCAGACCTCGATGTTGACAGTATTGATGCCATTGATTTGGTGGTAAAAATTAAAGAGTTGACAGGCAAACAAGTCAACCCTGAAGATTTTAAAAATGTGCGCACCATTCAAGATGTGGTGGTCGTGATTCAGAATATGTCAGTTGCATGAACAACATCTTAAAAGGGGTAGCAGGGATCGGTTTGATCCTCTATCCTTTTTTTGTCGCTTATGCTTTGGCACATGGACAGTATGTCTGGGTCAGTGCGGTATTGATTGTACTGGGCATTTTACGTCTCTTGAGTAAGGGCAATGCCCTGCTGTGGCCATTGACAGGTTTTGCCATTTTATGTGGCGGGCTGAGTTTGATTTTAAAAGATCATGCGTGGCTTAAACTCTATCCTGTCTTTATGAGTCTTGGGGCGCTGTTTATTTTTGCCAGCACCTTGATTCGACCGCCTTCAATGATTGAGCGTTTTGCACGTTTGGCAGAGCCTAATCTGCCAGAAGAAGGAGTCGAATGGACCCGTCAAGTGACCAAAGTTTGGTGTGGTTTTTTTTGCATCAATGCGGTCATTGCCCTGATCACTGTTTTCTTTGCACCGATGAAAATTTGGGTGATGTATAACGGCTTGATCTCTTATGTCTTGATGGGTGGATTATTGCTGGGTGAATTTGTGTTGCGTAAACGCCAGCAACGACTGCATCAGGCACAGAAATAACAGCATTTCCGTCAGGGCAGCTGAAACAGTGGTCTCGAACTATAGCGATTAGAAATACGGTTTTTAAAAACAAATTTTATGTCTTGTCATTTTCAACACCATCTCCATTCATCGCGTCCCTTGTGTATTCATGCGGACTCAAGTTTTGTTTCCTTTCACACTTTTTGGTTGGATGTAGCTTTACAGGCTACGCAAATTCAGCAGTTGGAACAGCCAGTATGGGCGCTTTGGCAAGAAGACAGTTATGAGTTTTTAGTATTGTTGTTTGCAGCCTTACAAGCAGGTAAGCAAGTGCTGTTGCCGCCGCATCGGGTCAGTGACTTAGAAAAAGAATTGGCTGAACAGCAGATTTATTTTTTACAACGTTTGCCATCGACAGCCACGCCAACTTTTGAGCTTCAATTTGATGCTACCTTTCTCAATCAGGCACAGCTGTATTTTTATACTTCGGGCTCAACAGGGCAGCCGAAAAAGATTCCGCGCACCTTGCAACAATTGTTCAATGAAGTCTGTGGCTTAGAAGCCAGTTTTGATTTGCCTGAGCAGGCGATCGCGATTGCTACGGTGAGCCATCAACATATTTATGGTTTGCTGTTTAAGTTGTTGTGGCCTTTAGCCAGTGGACGCAGTTTCTATCAGAAACAATTGGCTTTCCCTGAAGATGTGGTTGATCTTCAAAAGAAAATTGCCCATTTGCAACTGCCCAATTACCTCATTTCAAGTCCTGCATTGTTGAAGCGCTGGACCACAGATGTAGTGTTGCAAGACTGCCATCGGGTCTATTCCTCTGGTGGAAAGTTGGATGCAGGCGTGCGTCCTTTGCTGAACCGTCCCATTACCGAAGTGTTTGGTAGTTCTGAAACAGGCGGGATTGCTCACCGTCAGGCAGATGATGCGCTATGGACTCCCTTTGCCAATGTCGAAATTAACTGCGCCGAGCAACAAGAGTTAGCCGTTAAAACCAATCATGCCTTTAGCATGGATTGGATTTTGACTGGAGATAAAGTGCAGGTCGTGGATGCAAATAATCCCAAAAGTCCATTCCAACTATTGGGGCGTTTGGACCGTATTGTCAAACTCGAAGAAAAGCGGTTAAGTCTCGATGCGATTGAAGTGAAAATCGCTGAGTTGGCAGAAATACAGCAGTGCCATGTTTTAATTCATGAAAAAGAACAGCGTCAGATTTTGGCGGTGGTAGCGGTGCTGACAGTGGATGCAAGGGTGCTGCTTATCGAAAAGGGCAAAGCTGCCTTTACCGCACAGCTGAAAAAACAATTACAACAGAAGCTGGAAAGTATCGCGATTCCGCGGCAGTGGCGGTTCTTAACGCAAATGCCACAAAATGCACAATCGAAGCTGAATAAACAGTATTTAAAATCACTCTTTCTGCCGATGACCTTGCCTGTGGTATTGACACAGCAGTCTCAGGATATGCAGATCAGTTATGCTTTGGAGTTTGTGCCTGAGCTGGAATGCTTTAAAGGGCATTTTCCGAACTTTCCGATTTATCCGGGCGTAGGGCAAATTGGTTTTATCCAGCATTTTGCCAAACAAAATTGGGTGGATTTACTGTGGTGCAATGGTTTTGAGCAATTAAAATTTCAAGGACTGATCCAACCCTATCATACGGTGGAACTGGTGCTCAGCCGTAAAGCGCATAAGGTCAGTTTTGAGCTGAAAAATCATGACAAAATATTGGCATCAGGACGTTTGCTGTTTGCTATCCCTTCAGACGTTTAAGCCGAGAGAAAAAATGAAACACTGCTTTGTGATTCCTGTGTATAACCATCCACATTATTTGGCTGCGTTACTGTCACATTTAAGCGCTTTTGAGTTACCCATCATTATGGTGAATGATGGCAGTGATGCCGATTGTACGGCGGTATTACATCAGCTTACGCAGGACTATCCAAGGGTCGATTTGGTTGAACATACCCACAATCAAGGGAAAGGGCAGGCGGTGATCACGGGGCTCAATCATGCCTTTCAATGCGGTTATAGCCATGCCTTGCAACTCGATGCCGATGGACAACATGACTGGCAGGATGTGCAACGCTTTTTAGACACCTCTATCCAGCACCCCGAAGCCATGATTATTGGTCAGCCGATCTTTGATGCGACTGTTCCCAAAAAACGTCTCTATGGCCGTTATGCAACGCATATTTGGGTGTGGATTAACAGTCTGTCTTTTGAGATTAAAGACAGCATGTGTGGCTTTCGTGTCTATCCTCTAGCGCAGACAGTGAACATTCTAAACACTGCCAAGTTTCAACCGCGGATGGGCTTTGACTCGGAAATTTTAGTGCGTTTGAAATGGGACAATGTGCCGTTTATTAATCTGCCCACGCATGTGATTTATCCTGAAGGTGGTATTTCACATTTTGATGTGTGGCGTGACAATTTGGGCATGGCGCGCGCGCACAGCCGCTTGTTGGGTGGCATGCTGCTGCGGTTCCCCAAACTGATTTATCAGAAAGTCAAAGGTTAAGGCGGTCAGAGAAATATATGCAGAAATGGAGCGCCGTGAAAGAACGGGGCGGGATGTTACCGCTAATGCTGATGCTGGGTTTCTACCGTTTGGGTGGGCGTTGGCTGTGCCGAGTCATCTTATACTTTGTGATTTTATGGTACTGGCTCTTTTCCAATACTGCGCGTCAGGCTTCACTGTTGTACTTAAAAAAATTGCATCATTTTGCAGGTGCGCAGTCGCCGTTTCAGGCTGAGCCGCAGCTGTGGCACAGCTATACGCATTTGATGCAATTTGGTGAATGTATTTTAGATAAAATTGAGGGCTGGCTCGGGCACATTCCTGAGCAGAACTTAAAGCTGCATGGTCATGCGCACTTTCGTTCGCACTATCAAAAAGGTGTGGTGATAGTGGTGTCACACTTTGGCAATATTGAATTGCTGCGCGCCGTCAAAGCAGAGCATCCGCAGAAAATTAATGTGTTGGTTTATCAAAAACATGCTACCAAGTTCAATGCATTTTTAAAAAAACTGAATGAACATGCCGATGTTAATTTGGTTTCGGTGGATGAGTTGGGAATTGAAACAGCAATGATTTTACAGGATAAGTTGGATCAAGGTGAATGGGTGATTGTGGCAGCAGACCGCGTACCCGTGCAGTCAGATCGTGTACAATCGGTTGCTTTTTTAGGAGAGCAAGCGCTGTGGCCGCAAGGCGCTTGGATCTTGGCTAGCTTATTGAAAGCTCCTGTGTTGGCAGTGTTTTGCTATCGAGTTGATACACATTTTGAAGTGCATATTCATCAAGTGGCGGAGCAGTTGAACTGGCCGCGTAAAGAGCGTTTACAGGCCATGCAACAGACCACAAGACAGTATGTGCAACTGTTGGAACAGCATTGCATACGAGCGCCCTATCAATGGTTTAATTTTTATAATTTTTGGAATAAAGGATAAGTCTTGTGTTAATTGTTGGGGAAACTCCGCTCAGTATTGAAGATGTTTTGGCTGTAGCGCGTAAAGAAAAACAGGTGGTATTGCCTAACTCTGCTGAATGGACAGCATTAATTCAACGCGGTGCAGATTTCCTCGATCAGCTGTTGCAAGACGAAGGCGTCATTTATGGCGTGACCACGGGTTATGGAGACTCGTGCTTGATTGAAATTCCAGCCCACCAAGTGCATGAGCTGCCGCTGCATTTGTCGCGTTTTCATGGCTGCGGCATGGGGCAAAACTTAGACTTAATTACCGCACGTGCTGTCGTGGTGGTCCGTTTATGTTCTTTGGCACGCGGCTATTCGGGTGTCTCGCATGCCTTGTTGCAGCGGTTGGTCTGGATGCTGAATGAAGATGTGATTCCGGTGATTCCATCGGAGGGTTCGGTCGGTGCCAGTGGTGACTTGACCCCTTTGTCTTATATCGCTGGGGCCTTGGTCGGTGAGCGTGATGTGTACTATCAAGACCAGATTGTGCCGATTGCACAAGTGTATGCCGAAAAAGGTATACAGCCTTTGGTGATGCGTCCTAAAGAAGGCTTAGCCCTGATGAATGGTACAGCGGTTATGACCGCGATTGCCTGCCTGAATTATAAAAAGGCCGAACAGATTTCTTTTGCCAGTACTTTGATTACTGCCCTGAATGTCTTGGCTTTAGAAGGGAATCCAAGCCATTTTGATGAAGTCCTATTTGCGCAGAAACCACATCCAGGACAGCAACATATTGCAGCGCAGTTACGCGACTGGTTAAACAGTGAAGTACAAACCGAACACCAAAGTTCACGTCTGCAAGACCGTTATTCATTGCGCTGTGCGCCGCATGTGATTGGGGTATTTGAAGATTCTAAAGTCTGGCTGCGTCAGTTTATTGAAAATGAGCTGAATTCAAGTAACGACAACCCATTGATTGACCCAGTGAACCTGCGGGTACTGCATGGTGGACATTTCTATGGCGGACATATTGCCCAAGCCATGGACAGCCTGAAAATTATGATCGCGAATATTGCTGACTTGATGGATCGTCAGTTTGCGCAGTTGGTCGACTATAAAATGAACAATGGTTTGCCGCGCAATTTAACCGGTTCAAGCCCTGAGCGTTTGCCGTTGAATCATGGCTTTAAAGCGGTGCAAATTGGGGTTTCGGCATGGACAGCAGAAGCCTTGAAACAAACCCTCGCTGCGTCGATTTTCTCACGCTCAACCGAATGTCATAATCAAGACAAAGTCAGTATGGGTACCATTGCTGCGCGTGATGCCAGTCGAGTGATTACCCTGACTGAACAAGTGATTGCGGCACTCAGCTGTGCAGCGGTTCAGGCGGTCAAACTCAAAGGGGTAGATACAGAACTCAGCCCTGTTTTAACAGCATTTCAACACTGGGTGCTTCAGAGCTTCACCTATGTAGTGGAAGATCGTCCTTTGCAACAAGAGCTTCAGGCATTGGTTCATCGCTTTGAGGATTTAGAACTGTTAGACAGCATTGCTGTTCAATATTCATAGGAAATGAGCATGCATGCTGATGTAATTATTGAAGTGCCTTTTCATGATGTCGACACCATGAATGTGGTGTGGCACGGGCATTATTTAAAATATTTTGAAATTGCACGCTGCAAATTGCTGGATCAATTTCACTATAACTATAACCAAATGCGTGACTCGGGCTATGCATGGCCAGTGATTGAAAGTCATGTGCGTTATGTACAAGGCATTGAGTTTGAGCAAAAAATTCGTGTGCGCGCCGTTTTGAAAGAATGGGAAAATCGCTTAAAAATCGAATATCTGATTTTCGATGCAGTTTCAGGCAGAAAGCTGACCAAGGGTTATACCTCGCAAGTGGCGGTACATATTGAAAAACGTGAAATGTGCTTCCAGTCACCACAGGTGTTGCTGGACTGTTTAAATGCATGGCCTGAATTTAAAGCGGAGTAATGCAAGCATGATTCGATACAAATTTTTTAAGCCGATTTTGGTTGCGTGTACAGCCAGTATGATGACTGTGCTTGCTCCCGCAGTGAATGCACAAAATACTGAATTGAAACAGGTGTTTGCTCAGCTCGGTGCAACGCCTGTGGTGCGTGCCCAATTTGAGCAGCAGAAAAAACTGGCCGCTCTGAATAAAACCTATGTGTCCAAAGGCACGGTGCTGTTCAGCAAAAACCAAGGGGTGCTGTGGCAGATTCAAAGTCCAGTCAAAGCCGATTTGGTGGTGACACCGCGTAAGCTGGTACAAAAGACGCAGCGCACGTCCAGTCAAATTGAAGTCGATAAGACTCCTTATGGCTCTGTAGCGACGATGTTTTTGCAGTTGATGTCGGGCAATGAAGCGGCACTCGCTAAAAACTTTAACGTGGTGTCTGCCAATTACAGTCCGACGCAGTGGAATGTCAGCTTAACGCCGAAAAGCAGTCTATTTAAAAAGCTTTTTGTCCAAGTCGATGCGCAAGGTCAGCGTTATGTGGACCGTATTACGATTTTGGAACAAGCCAATAATCGCACCATCATTCGTTTTAGCCAGCAAACGGCTCAACCTCAAACTTTAACGGCTGCGGAAAATGCGCTTTTCCAATTGGCAAAATAAATTTAGCGCCCTGTGGTTGTTGCTGTTGTGTGTCATTGCTTTGGCACTGGGCGTGGCTTGGCTGAATAAAGGTATTAAGATTGAGACCAATATTTTTGCTTTGTTGCCTGAGGCCCATCAAGATGCTCATCTGGAACAAGCACAGCAATATGTCAGTCGGCAGTTAAATGACAAAGTTTTTGTGGTGTTGGATGCCAAAACAGATCAGCAATTAGAACAGGCAACGCAAGTACTCAAAACCCAAGCCGACCAAAGTCAGCTGTTTTTACCCGTTCGTCCGCAGCTTGATCCTGATCAATTTGCCCAAGCGCTGTATCAACATAAGGCGGGGTTGTTATCCAAGACAGATCAACAGATTGTGCAGGAGCAGGATGATGTCGCACTGACAGAGCAAGGCTTATTACAACTGATGAGTCCGGGCATGCCAATCACGGCTGAAATTCTCAAGCAAGATCCCTTGCTGCTGTTTCCCCGTTATGCAGTGGGTTTAAGTGCCTTACAAAATAATGCCGATATCAATTTAGAGCAGGGCTTTGCGACCATTCGTGATGAGCAGGGCATCTCGCGCCTGATGGTGCTTCAGCTCAATAGCAGTCCCTATAACATTGCCTACCAAGAGCAGACTGCTGCATTTATTCAGAATATCAATCGGCAGCTCAACCAGTTGCAGGTTAAACCGCACTGGACAGGCACGTTATTGTTTGCACAGTTTGGCACCAATTCTGCCAAAGAGGAAATCTCGACTATTGGCGTGGGTTCGACCATCGGAATATTACTACTGGTCTGGTTTGGCTTCCGTTCGATACGCCCGATGCTGACGGAAATGGTTGCAGTAGGTACCGGCAGTCTGGTGGCCTTTGCGGTGACGTATTGGGTTTTCGGTGAAATTCACCTGATGACACTGGTCTTTGGCGCCAGTCTGATAGGGGTTTGTGTCGATTTTTCATTTTACTTTATGGCCATGCAGTCTCAGCACCGACAGGTGGATGGATTTGCAGTTTTAAAACCATTATTGCCAAGCCTATTTGTGGGTTTGATGACTACATTGTTGGCTTATGTAGTGCTGAGTTTTACCCCATTTCCGGGTTTTAAGCAGATTGCGGTCTTTTCCATGGTTGGACTGAGCGCCGCATGGGTGACCAGTATTTTATTGTTGCCACGTTTGCCTGCGCTGAATGCGGAACCTGCGATACGTGCTTTGGGCTTTATTGGCAAAGCACGCAGTTATGTGCAGAGTCGAAATACGCTGCGTTATGGCATGATTGCACTGATTCTACTGGTGATGGGTAGTAGTCTCGCCTTGCTGAAAAGCAATGATGACATCCGTAATTTACAAAGTATGGATGCCACCTTAAAGCAGGAAGATCAATATATTCGTTCGCGTTTTATGCAACAGCAAAGCAGTGAATACTTTGTGGTACAGGGCAGAACCCCAGCAGAGTTGGAGCAGCGCGAACAGCAACTACTGGCAGAGCTTGCGCCCTTACAACAGGCTGGCAAGTTGGATGCTGTACAAGCTTTAGGGCAGTGGATTCCCTCGCTTGAGCAGCAGAAGCACAATATCGCGATGTTGCAGGCGATTCCCAAGCCAGCTTTAGTGAAATATGCGCAAGCGCTACAGCTCAACGCAGCGGATGTTTTAAACTGGCAAGCCCATTTAAAAGACCAACCGTTGTTGACCGAAGCAGTCATTAAAGATCATCCTCTGCATTTTCTGCAGATGAGTCCGACACAACGTTTGGTGATGCTGCAAAATGTGCATAATGTCAAAGCCGTACAGCAGCTTGAGAATGCTGATGTACAACTGTTACGTCCCGTTCATCAACTGTCTGAATTGTTTAAACAGCACCGTGAGCAGGCACAGTGGCTATTACTCAGCGCTTTGGTGATTTTAGCCATTGGCTTAGGGACACTATATGGCAAAAAATCCATTCTGCCTTTGGTGTTGCCTGTCAGCATGGCCTTAATGACCACGTTTGCGATTCAAGCATGGCTGGGTGTCGAGATTAATTTATTCAGCATTATGGGTACCTTCCTAATCATTGGGATTGGGGTGGACTATGCGATTTTCTACCGCCACGGACATGATCATCCGCAGGTGGTGGGGATGGCTTTATTCCTGTGCATGATGTCGACGTTCTTTGGTTTTGGTTTGCTGTCCTTTAGTCATACCTATGCCATTCACAGTTTTGGCTTAACAGTGTTGCTGGGCGTTATTTTTTCATTTATTTATGCCACACTTTTTACATCCTCCGATGCAAAACATGTGGTGGTTCAACAATATCAGCCAAAGAGCTGAGTCAAAGGGTACAGTGCAATGAGCACCATGCAACAGACAGATGTTTTAATTATTGGGGCGGGACCATCAGGCAGCTCGGCTGCAGCTTTGTTGCGCCAAAAAGGTTACCAAGTCACGGTCATTGAAAAGCAATATTTTCCGCGTTTTTCCATCGGCGAGTCTTTATTGCCGCAGTGTATGGTGTTTTTAGAAGAAGCGGGTTTATTGGAAACGGTGCGTGCACATGCCGACGAATATGCCTTTCAGTTTAAAAATGGCGCGGCTTTTTTAAGAGGCAGACAGCGTAGTTTTTATGACTTTACCCAAAAATTTAGTGAAGGCCCAGGCACTACATGGCAGGTCCGACGTGCCAACTTTGACCAGCTTTTGGCACAGCAAGCCGAAAAAATGGGCGCGGACATCCGTTTTGGCCATGAAGTCTTGGCCGTCGATGTCACATCCACACAGCCGATTTTGACGGTCAAAGATGAGCAAGGCAACAGCTACCAAATTCAAGGCAAGTTCCTGTTAGATGCCAGTGGTTTTGGCCGTATTTTGCCGAAGTTTCTCGACTTAGAAAGCCCGTCGGACTTTCCTGTGCGCCGTGCAGTCTTTACCCATATTGAAGATGGTTTGTTGGATGACCCTGAGTTTGACCGTGAGAAAATTTTAATTACTGTGCATGAAAAAGATCATCGTGCGTGGTATTGGCTGATTCCCTTTGCTGATGGGCGCTCTTCATTTGGCATCGTGGCGGAGCAAGATTTCTTTGAAAAATATGGTTATGACGGCAGTGCAGATTATGACCTTGAGGCCTTGCAGAAACGTATTTTAGCCGATGATGCCAGTTTGTCACATGTACTGCGTCACGCCAAACATGATACTTCTGTCCGTACTTTGGTGGGCTACTCTGCCGATGTGAAACATTTGGCTTCCAACAACTATGCACTACTGGGCAATGCCGGTGAGTTCCTTGATCCTGTCTTTTCTTCGGGAGTGACTATTGCTTTGAAATCGTCCAGTCTAGCCGTACCATTGGTCGAGCAAGTGCTGCAAGGTCAGGCAGTAGACTGGATGGAGCAATATGAAAAGCCACTACGTAAAGGCATTCAAGTATTTCGTGCCTATGTCGAGTCATGGTATTCGGGGGAGTTTCAGGATGTGGTGTTCTCCACTCATCAGGATGAAAAAATCCGCCGTATGATTGCTTCCTTACTGGCAGGTTATGCGTGGGATGCAAGCAACCCGATTCATCGTAATGCCAAGCAACGCTTGAGCACTTTGGCCGAATATTGCCGAGAAGAACAACCGCAAAAAGAGTCGTTGACTGATGAAACTTAAGCTGCGTTTGAAAACCGTCAGTTGGGTTTTAGCCAGTGCTCTGCTCTGTAGTGCCTGCCAAAGCTGGATTCCCAAGGCGCAGGGACTCGCGACCCCGCAGTGGGCTGCGCAAAATTATCAACGTCAAGATCAAATCGAAGTGCAGTGGAAAACCCAGAGTTTCAGCTTTTTACTGTATCAGCAACAACGGGGGCAGTCGCTTGATATGTTAGCGCTCAGCCTCACAGGGCAACAGTTGTTTAAACTCAGTTTTGATGGTCAAAAGGTCGAAGTTGAACAGCGGATTGATCCAATGAAACGGTTGCCTTTTGATTATGTGGTGCGTGATATTCTGTATGCCACTTATCCAAATTTTGCTGCCTTACATACTGCTCAAAATGCTGTCGTGCAGAAAGACGATACCATTTATATACAGCAGCAACCCGTGTTGAAAATTCAGCAAAATGAAGGAGCAATTGAACTGGATAATCTGCAAGTGCCTTATCAAATGGTGATCAGCACGGTGAGCAATACTTTAGAAGATGATCAAGGTGACCATCATGACTAAAAATCTACAGCATGTTTCAGCCATGGGTATTCAGTTCAGTGTGGCGCTGTCGGCTTTGGGGCAAAATGCCACTGAGCTTCAGCATGCCTTAACAAGCACAGAAAATACTTTGTCACAACGAGAGGATTTGATCGCGGGGCGTTCGGTCTGGGTCGGTGCATCGGATCAAGCCTTGGTTCAAGCAGTGCCTGAAAGCTTGAGCAGTGCAGATTCACGGAATCTACGCTTTGCCCTGACGGCTTTGGCGCACATTGAAACTGAAATTCATGCTTATACAGCACAGTTTGCTAAACAACGTCTTGCTGTGATTATCGGCACGTCAACCTCAGGCATCGCAGATAATGAGCCTGTCTTAAAAGTCCAGTTTCAACAGTCTGTACCGCAGTCTGTACAGCACCAAAAGCAAGAAATGGGCAGTTTAGCGAAAGCCTTACAACAGTATTTGGGCTGGGAAGGGCCTGCCTATACCATTTCTACCGCTTGCTCCTCGGCAGCTAAAGCGCTGGCGGCGGGGCAACGTCTGCTGAATGCAGATCTGGCCGATGCTGTCTTAGTCGGTGGAGTCGATACCTTGTGCAAGCTGACTTTAAATGGTTTTGATAGTTTAGAAAGCTTATCGAGCGGAATTTGTCAGCCCTGTGGTGCCAACCGTGACGGCATCAATATTGGCGAAGCTGCAGGACTATTTTTACTGTCCAAAGCACCTGCAGCTGTGATGTTGCTGTCGAGTGGTGAGTCAATGGATGCATGGCATATTTCAGCACCGCATCCAGAAGGACGAGGGGCTGCGGAGGCGATGCAAAAAGCTTTAGATATGGCACAGCTTGAAGCAGGCGATATTGGGTATTTAAATTTGCATGGGACTTCTACACCGCAAAATGATGTGATGGAGATTAAGGCGGTGCAGACTGTTTTTGCAGATTATCCAGTTGCACTTAGTAGCACCAAACATAAAACGGGACATTGTCTGGGGGCGGCGGGTGCAATCGAAGCCTTTATTTGCCAGCAGGTTTTATTAGATCAATCTTGGTTGCCGCTGCATCATGCAGGTGAATTGGACGATGCTTTGGCTGGGCAAAATTATGTGTTTACACCGCATTTAGCTGCACCGATTCGCTATGCGATGAGTAATTCTTTTGCTTTTGGTGGGAGCAACATCAGTTTAATTTTCGGGACGGTTTTGTCATGATGGACGCAGTACAGTTTATTCCACATGCGAAACCGATGGTTTTCGTGAGTCATTTGATTGAAGCCAATGATACATTTGCGATTGCAGAACTTCATATCACAGCTGATTTGATGTTTTGTGAGCCAAATGGCTTGCCCACATGGAGCAGTATTGAGCTGATGGCGCAGACCATTAGTGCCTATGCAGGCTATAAAGGGCAAACCAAGGGTTGGCCACCGAAAATTGGCTTTTTATTGGGAACGCGTAAAATGCAGTTACCCTGTGCCTATTTTAGTTTGGGTACAACCGTGCAGATTCGGGTCGAACAAAGTTATCTGCACGAAGGTTTGGGGCAGTTTAATTGTGAAATTGAATATCAAGAACATCGGTTCAGCGCTATGTTGAGCGTATTTGAGCCTGAAAATATGAATGAAATCATTGGAAAATTAGTGTGAACAGAAGAGTTTTAGTCACGGGTTCGAGTCGTGGAATAGGTAAAGCGATCGCTTTAGAGTTGGCAAAGGCAGGCTTTGATGTCACGGTCCATGCCCGCTCAAGACAGTCTGAGGCCGAAGCAGTGGCTCAGGAGATCCAAGCGCTTGGACAGGCGAGTCATGTACTGATGTTCGATGTGAATGAGCGTGAAAAGATTGCTGCCATTTTGGAGCAAGATATAGCCCAGCATGGTGCTTTTTACGGCGCTGTGTTGAATGCAGGACTAACCCGTGATGGTGCTTTCCCAGCATTGACCGATGAAGATTGGGATGATGTGGTATCGACCTCTCTGAACGGTTTTTATAATGTGCTGAAACCCCTGATGATGCCGATGATTCGCTTGAAAAAGGGCGGACGTATTGTGACCTTGTCTTCAGTATCTGGAATCATGGGGAATCGTGGTCAGGTGAACTATAGCGCTGCCAAAGCAGGCTTGATTGGAGCGACTAAAGCATTGGCACTGGAATTGGCCAAACGCAAAATTACGGTGAACTGTGTTGCTCCGGGCTTGATTGAAACCGAAATGGTGAACGAAGAAGTTAAAGAACACGCCTTGAAAATGATCCCGATGCAACGCATGGGACAGGTAGAAGAAGTCGCAAAAGCGGTGAAGTTTTTATGTAGTGATGATGCCAGTTATATCACTCGTCAAGTGATTTCAGTCAATGGAGGCTTGATCTAATGAAACGTGTTGTCGTAACAGGCATGTCTGGGATTACCTCTTTGGGTGAAACCGCAGAACAAATTTTTGAGCAGTTTGCACAAGGCAAAAGCGGTATTCGCTATATGCCTGACTGGGAAATTTATCCTGATTTACGCAGTAAGTTGGCTGGCCCAGTGGAGTCATTTACTGTACCGAAGCATTTTAACCGTAAAGTGACCCGTGGCATGGGGCGTGTTGCTTTAATGTCTACAGTATGTGCTGAAAAGGCATTGGAAGATGCAGGTTTACTGCATGCGGATATCTTAAAAAGTGGTGATGCAGGTGTGGCCTTTGGTTCCTCTGCGGGCAGTGTGGATGCTGTGCGTGAGTTTGGTGCCATGTTGATTGAGCACAATATGAGCCAACTGAATGCGACAACCTATATTCGTATGATGTCGCATACCAGTGCAGTCAATATGACGGTGTATTTTGGGCTAAAAGGTTTAACGCTGCCGACCTCAAGTGCCTGTACTTCGGGTTCCATGGCGATTGGTCAGGCTTATGAAGCAATCAAATATGGCAAGCAAACTGTGATGATTGCAGGCGGGGCAGAAGAGCTCAGTGCAGCGGGTTCAGCCGTGTTCGATGTGCTATTGGCGACCAGTGTGCAAAATGACCATCCAGAGAAAACCCCACGTCCATTTGATGCAAGCCGAGATGGTTTGGTGGTGGGTGAAGGCGCAGGTTGTTTGATTTTAGAAGAGTATGAACATGCGCAAGCACGTGGGGCGACCATTTATGCCGAGATTGTGGGGTATGGCAGCAATACCGATGGTCAGCATGTGACCCGACCTGATTCTGAAATGATGGGCCGTTGTATGCAGTTGGCACTCAAAGATGCACAGCTTACAGCCGAAGATATTGATTATGTTAATGCGCATGGTACCTCGACCGATCAGGGGGATATTGCTGAATCACAAGCGACTGCGCGGATCTTAGGCAAAAAACCGATTAGCTCATTAAAAAGTTATTTTGGGCATACACTTGGGGCGTGTGGCGCCATTGAAGCATGGCTCAGTATTGAAATGATGCGACGCAACCAATTGGTGCCAACTTTAAACTTAGATAACATTGACCCTGCGTGTGCGGAATTAGATTATATTTGTGGTGATATTCGCCCGATGTCAGCAAAAATTATTATGACGAATAATTTTGCCTTTGGTGGCATTAATACATCATTAATTTTCAAAAATAATATAGACCATAACTGAAACAGAGGGTAAAAAATGGGGTTTAAAAAAACACTATATATCTTATCAGCAGTGAGTATGCTGGGATTAACAGCTTGTAGTACTGTAAAAATTTCTGATTATCCGCAGCGGCAATTAATGACAGCAAAATATGCGACTGCGGCTGATATTGTGAACAATATTCGACTTGGTGTTGGGCAAAATGCGCGCACTGGTTGGGTAGTTGAACAGGCAGATCAGACAAAGGTAGTTGCGGGTTTAACCCGTCGTAGCCATTATTTACAAGTAACCTATCTCATCTCAGGTAATCAAGTCAGTTCACAAATTACAGGTAGCCGTAATCTCGATCAACGTGGTAATAAAATTCATAAAAATGCGATGGCATGGAAGGCACGTTTAGATAATTCGGTATTTACACAACTTTCAAAAACGTTAAATTAAATAAGAGAGCAATTACTATGAATATTAAGCAATTTGGCTTCACAGCTATTCTGGGGCTAGCTGCATTTACATCAGCACATGCAGCTGACCAAATGCATGATTTCAATTTCCAAGAAGCTGTAAGCCGTGCTGTTGCTGATGGGGTTTTGGATGGTTCAGTAAAATTTTATTTGGCGGGAACCAAGTCGGGCGGTAAGGTGATTGAAAAAGGCTTAGTGACCAATAAAAAGACCAATGGTTTTGCCAAATCTGCGGAAAGTTCATGTGATCATGTACTTCGTTCGGCATTGATTCAATTTCAAAATACAGCCAAAGCCAAAGGCGCCAATGCGGTGACCAATCTGGTGAGTTTCTATAAGTCCAATGAAACACGTAGCACCACGACTTACCAATGTGCGAAAGGTACGGCATTAGCAGGGGTGGCATTAAAAGGTGACTTAGTAAAGTTCTAATATGGTCTGATAGCATGGTCTTTCTAGAAACAAGAGAAAGACCTTATCTGACTGGATTGGTCGCTGCGGTGTGGAACTGGAACCTTTGGCCAATGCTTTAAAAGAGGTGGGCTGCATGGCACATGCGCGTCGTAAATTCCATGATCTACATGTGACTGGGAAAAGTCAGATCGCTGAACAGGCCTTAGTGCTGATGAAGTGGTTGAAATTTACTTGGGCTTTGTTGCACAAAGATTTTATAACTATATGATTTTAAAGGTTTTGATTATTTTTTGATCCAAAATTAAATTTATTTAAATCAGATGCTTACATATTTATGCAACAAAGCCTGATAAGATTAACACGTTAGGTCAGGTGGCCTAACTTAAATAAAAAAGTCTCCGACAAACCCGGTACGGTTCAAAATAAAAACTTTTCTTGATGAAAGTCAAATCTATGAATTCATACTATAAGCCTTAATTTAGTCCCCACTTAAAAACAGGTGGGGACTAAATTTATGACTACAAATAATCAGACATTCATCGCATATCTTGTGAAAAAACGAAGACCTCACACCCAAGTTGTTACTTAAATTTGAATATATTAGGGGGAAATTAGCTGTTGAATGTTTATGCAACAAAGCCATTTTCATATATATTTAACTAAGAATTAATTATTCGATTAAAAAACTTTCTTTTAATCTGGCTTGGAGAATGGAATTGCTTGTTACCCACTATAAGCCTTGGATCATGATCATACTACTGGTTTTAGCTGTCAGTTTTGCTACATATCGCTGGTGGCAAGGACCATTGCTGCCTAGTTATGAAGTCGTATCTAGTCCATTGATTCAAACAGTTGTCGCTTCAGGACGGGTAGAGAAAGTATCTCGGACTCAGATTGGTAGTGAAATTACAGGGGTTGTTCTTGAGCGATTGGTTCAAGAGGGAGATCGGGTCTCTCGAGGGGATATTCTTTTAGTACTGAAATCTGATGAAATTTCAGCGCAAGTGCGGCAGGCAGAAGCTGAATTAAAAGAACTCGAAACCACTAGACGCCCGCAAGCAGAAGTTGATTTAGCGAATGCCAAAGTACAATTAGAACAGGCTCAAAGAGAGGCGTTACGCAGACGAAATACCGAATCAGGAATATTATCAGCAGAGGAAAGGGAGAAATCGATAGAGGCAGAAAGACTCGCCCGTAATAATTTGGAATCAGCTCGATTAAAAGTTGCTTCACTTGCCCCAAATAAAGTTGAAGAGACAAAATTACGCGAACGACTCGCTGCACTACAAGCGCAACTTGCCAAGACCAAAATTCGTGCAGAAGTTTCAGGTATTATTTTAACGCGTAATGTTGAGCCAGGGGATCTGGTACAACCGAGTCAGACTCTCTTCACTATTGCACTGGACGGTGCGACTGAAATACGAGTGCCATTTGATGAACGAAATTTACCACTGCTGGCTTTACAACAAAAAGCCGCAGTGATTGCAGATGCCTATCCAAATCAATCTTTTCCTGCCCATATTAATTTTATTGCTCCAAGTATTGATGCTCAACGTGGCACAGTAGACGTCCGATTAACAGTTGATCCAGTCCCAGGTTTTCTGCGTCAAGACATGACGGTATCGGTAAATGTTGAAACTAACAAGCGCGAGCGAACCTTGGTCATTCCAAATGATGCTTTAAGCAGTATAAGTGGCAACAAGGCTATGGTTATTTTAGTAAGAGATAGAAAAATTCAACGTCATCCTATCACACTGGGTTTACGTGGTTTGGTTATGTCTGAAGTTGTAGCTGGAGTGAAAGAAGGTGATCACGTCCTTACCGATGCAGAATCAGTGCTTAAAGATGGAACTCGTGTCCGAATAGAGAAAACTAAACGTGTTTTCCAGAGTCAAACGGATCAGAAAAATAGCAAAAATGAATTACCGGTGAAATTCGATTGAAAAACTTTTTTAGGCGACTTTGGACCGAGTGGACCATCGCAATCAGTTTTTTGCGAGAGGGTCGCACACAGTCGATGATGATTACCATTGGCGTCGCGGTGGGGGTAGCGGTCATTGTGTTCATTAGCGCCTTAATTCAGGGTTTACAATCGAATATTGTAGAAAGGACTTTAGGGACACAAGCGCATATTCGTTTGCTCTCACCAGATGAGGTGAATCATATTGTGCCACCAGCAGCAGGAACACTTCAGTTGTTACTAGAAGATCAGCGTGCACAACGCTTACGTTCTATTAATAATTGGCAGCAGATTACTGGGACTTTAGATCATTTACCGGTGTTGACTGCGGTTTCTCCTGTGGTCTCTGGTCCTGCATTTGTACAGCGCGGAGATGCAATTCAATCTGTTGCATTGGTTGGTATTAACCTTGAACGTTATCAACAGATTATTCCGTTGAAGCAATATATGGTGAGTGGTGAATTACGGGTCAGTGCGGATAATGTATTAATTGGGCGTCAATTAGCCAAAGATTTGGGTGTGCAAGTCGGGAGCAAATTAAGATTAGATACTGGGCAACAGAAAAATGCAGTGGTGAATATCTCTGGAATATTTGAACTGGGCGTGCGTGAATTGGATGCGCGCTATGTCTATCTGGATTTGAAACAGGCGCAATCTTTACTTAATTTGCCTGGTGGGGTCACAGTGATTGATCTGACGATCCAAGATATTTTTCAGGCGGAGCAAATTGCCTCACAAGTTGGACGCCTGGCTGGATTAAAAGCAGAAAGCTGGATTGAAACCAATGCTCAATTAATGAATGCGATTACCGCTCAAAGTCTTTCGACCAACATGATTATTGTTTTTGTAGGGATTTCAGTCGCTTTTGGAATTGCCAGTGTGATGTCGGTGAGTGTGGTGCAACGGACTCGGGAAATCGGTATTTTACGTGCAACTGGGGCTACACAAACGCAAATTTTAAGAGTTTTCTTATTTCAGGGAGCAATTTTTGGTCTGCTTGGTTCGATGCTTGGTAGTGTTGTCAGTTATTGTCTAATTTGGGGATTTAATCAGTTTGGTCCCGGTTTGTTTTATATTTCGATTTCAATCAAGCTTATCTTGTCAGCATTATTCTTGGCGACTTTAACGGGAGTTTTGGCTGCTGCAATACCATCCCGTCGGGCTGCTGCACTCGATCCTGTGGAGGCAATTCGTCATGTCTGATTCATCTGAGGAAGTACTACGTTTAGAAGCATTGCGAAAGTCCTATAATGTTGGGCAACCTAATGAAGTGGAGGTATTACATGGAATTGACCTGTGTATTCAACGGAATGACTTTGCTGCATTAATTGGTCCTTCTGGTTCAGGCAAAAGTACTTTACTGAATATTCTTGGCTTATTAGATCAGCCTAGCTGTGGTGAGTTGTACTTGTTGGGTCAGGCAACAAGTCGTATGGATGATATGGCTCGGACAGCATTACGTGGCAACAGTATAGGTTTTGTGTTTCAATTCCATCATCTTATACAGGCCTTTACTGCCTTAAATAATGTGCTTATGCCATTAATGCTGAAGCAAGGTAAGCCAGATCAATCTGCGTTGCAATATGCCCATGAATTATTGGCCGCTGTAGGGTTAGATAAGTTCGCTGACCGTAAACCCAATGAGCTTTCTGGAGGGCAACAGCAACGCATAGCGATTGCACGTGCACTGATTACTCAGCCTGCACTATTGTTGGCCGATGAACCGACAGGTAATCTTGATACTCAAACTGCTGCGGAAATGTTTGAATTATTTCGTAAAGTTCATCGCGAACATGGCTGTGCAGTATTATTGGTGACTCATGATCCTAGATTATCGGCAACCTGTGATCGAACCATTAATTTGGTGGATGGGAGAATTCAGAGTGATTCCAAAAAATGATATAAGCTCAGTGTGAATGTGAATCACGTATCTGGGAAAAGCAGTTCAAAGCATATACCTTCTGCGCTATTAATCGCCTGATACATCCCTTGATGAAGCGTCATAATAGATGCCACAATGGATAGTCCCAAACCACCTGTTTGATGATAACTTTGTCTACTGGAACTGCATTGATAAAATCGCTCAAAGATATGCGGCAAATGTTCCGGGGCAATTTCTAAACCACTGGTCACGACCGATAGCGCAATCATAGGCAGTTTGTTGATGATCTTTCGATAGCTATGCACATAAATAGTCCGGTGCTTGCCGCCATGAATCAGGGCATTGGAGAGCAGATTATACAGAGCTTGTTGTAACTGTTCTGGATCTGCCAATAGCTCAGTTGCCTCAAGCTTTAAAACAAAATTGCAGTGTTGTTCTTCGGCTTGATACTCAAAAATGCTGAAGATATTTTCTATAAAGGATTGAAGTTGGATTTTTTGTCTGTTTAAGCAAACCTTCTGCGCATCTGCACGTGCCAGAAATAACATGCTGTCAATCATTCTTTTTAAGCGTTGATAGTCCTCTAGGTTGGAAATCAGCACTTCCTGATATTGTACGGGACTGCGTTCACTCATGAGTAAAATTTCGGTTTGTCCTATTAAATTATTCAATGGTGTTCTAAATTCATGCGCAATGTCTTCTGAAAAACGATTCAGCTGGCTATATCCCAGCTCAATACGGTCGAGCATGGCATTGATATCGGAGGCTAGTTGTGCAATCTCTTGAGGGGGATAGGGCAGATTGAGTCGCTGTTCAAGTTGCTGAATATTTATCGCATGGGTTTGTTCTCGCAGGGTTCTTAATACTTTTAATCCCAGATGGCTAGCAATAGCACAAAGGATGAAAATCGCCAAGATACCTGTGAAAACATAAATGACAAGGCTTTTTTGAAAAGGTGCAATGATGCCTAAACGTTCAGACCACTGTTTGCCTGCAATTAACAGATACGGCTGGCGATTAATTTGAATAGTTTTCCAGGCAATGCGGGTGGGATAAGCATGCGCCGATAAATCTTGGAATTGAATTTGGGGCTGATGGGTAAATTCAGGTAGAGGAATGCCAAGAGGATTAATGCTGATCAGCGCCTGATCACCCTGAATCAATAAAAACAAATTATCCTGATTTCCCAACATGTTTTGATACAGCTTCGGGCGAGCGATAATCTGTTCAATATTGCTACTGTCTTGTAGTAATATTTCCAGTCGCTCAATTCGCTCAATCAAAGCCCTATCTTGCTGAGCAATTAAAATCTGGTTGATACCCAGATAGGTCATAAATGCTACACCGCACAAGACCATTGCAGCACACCCTGTAACCAAGAGTGTTAATCGGAGTTCTAGCGAACGAATCGGTTTCAACATTATTTCTCTGCCGAAATTTTATAGCCCAAACCGCGAACAGTATGAATTAACTTTATATCATGTCCCTCATCAATTTTACTACGTAAACGCCTTACCGCTACATCAATAAAATTGGTATCGGTATCAAAATTGATCTGCCAGACTTCAGAAGCTATTTGCCTGCGCGTAATAATTTCATTCGGATGGCGCAGCAGAAAGCGCAAAAGGTTGAATTCTTTTCTACTGAGTTCTATCGACTGCTCGTTACGCCAGACTTTATGATGGATCAAATCCAATTTCGGATTGGCAATTTCTAATTGGTTTTCCTGTGCATACTGCTGGCGCCTAAGTAGACTTTTAATTCGGGCCAGTAATTCAATATAAGAAAAAGGCTTGGCCAGATAATCATCGGCGCCCAGTTCCAAACCTTTGACCCGATCAATCACCTGATCTTTTGCTGTAAGAAAAATGACCGGAATTTGGGAAAATTGTCGCAAGACTTTCAGGACTGCCCAGCCATCAATATCGGGCAACATTACATCTAATATGACTAGGCTATATGCATGCATCTTTAACTTTTCCAAACCTTCTAGTCCTGAATGGACGCATTGTGCCTCATAGCCAGATTCATTTAACCCTTTAACCAGATATGAGGCGATCTTCGCTTCATCTTCGATAATTAGAATACACATTTTGTTCAGACTCATTTTAAAGATGACAACTTTGTAATGTGATTGTCATCCTTCAAATCATTCAGGTTGTATAAGATTTTTAAAACTTAATTCAGGGCAATCATGATGAACAAACTCAAAGGGCTTATTGCAACAGTAATGCTGATGAGTAGCAGTACTTTTGCACAATCCGTTCAATTCAATCAAGTTTATTCACTTGATTCTCAGTCAGCACGAACTCTTACGGATGCTGCGGTGACTGCGTGTCAAAAAATACAGCACAATATCGCTGTGGTGGTGGTGGATCGGGGCGGAAATACGTTAATGGCAAACAGGCATGAAACTGTCGGACCGCATAATTTGGGCGCAGCTGAAAAGAAAGCCTATACCGCCTTATCGACCAAAACGGCGACTATGTTGTTAAGTCAAAATGCCAATGAAAACAAGGATGCAAAAAATTTAACCACCTTATCTAATCTACTGCTGTTGGGTGGCGGCCTACCTGTGAGTTATGAAAATCAGGTGGTCGGTGCCATTGGCGTTGCCGGAGCAGGGGGTGCAAAAAATGACCATTACTGCGCTGAAACAGCTGTTAAGTCTATTTTCAATCCTTAAGGAATTCATCATGTTTAAAAAATTATTGCCACTTTCAACACTATTGTTGACCTCAATGACTTTCGCACAAACTAACCCTTTAAGTGTGCATGTGTTGAATCTAGAAAATGGTCTACCCTCAGCTCAAGTCGAAGTGGTACTCGAAAAAAGTACTGGGAATAAATGGGTGAAGTTAAATCAGCAATATACTGGTCCTAATGGCCGTATTACTGGATTGTTTCCTGAAAATCAGAAGCTTGAAGCCGGTATTTATAAAGTTACTTTTAAAACTGAGGACTGGTTTAAAAAAAATAAGCAAGATACTTTCTTTCCTGAAGTTCCTGTAATTTTTAAGGTAGATGGAAGTGTCAGCCATTATCATATTCCTCTACTTTTAAGTCCTTATGGATATTCGACTTATAGAGGTAACTAAGACTTAACAGGGCTAGTTTAACTAGCCCTTTTATTCGTGCTGAGTCCGTAAACTAGAGAAAAATCACAAAAAATTCATGATTGTATTGTTATTCTTTTAGTCAGATTAAAGTCGATAAAGCTTATTGACGCTTCGTGATGATTAAAAACGAGAATGGTATGAATCAATTTTCTGAAGAGGACTTATCCAGAATTATAGAAATGGCTTGGGAAGATAGAACTCCTTTTGAAGCTATTTTATGTGAGTATGGTTTAAATGAAGCGGCGGTGATCCGCTTGATGCGGCAAAATATGAAAGCATCGAGTTTTAAAATGTGGCGTGGACGCGTCACCGGCCGAAAAACCAAACATCTGCAACTGCGTTCACCCGACGTGATACGGGCCTATTGTTCACGGCAATACAAGCGTTTCTAAGCGTTTGATTTTGACCGCTGTCTGGACTCACGTTTACATCGTTCAGAACAGTATCTGACTTCCTCCCAGCAGCGTTGCCATTTTTTGCGCCAAGTAAAAGGACGCAAACAGTGCATACAGATTTTTTCAGGAAAATGCTGTTTTTTCATGGTTTATAACTCATCAATCCGGCTAAGAAGTTGCTGGGCATGGCTGATAATCTGAGGCCGATCTTTAAGCTTGTCCAGCTGTCGATAGATCATGCACATACGTGGATGAGTACGGAATGTCGCTTCATGCCGGATCATGAAATACCAGTACAGGCTGTTGAAAGGACAGCTGTCCGGTTCGGTACGGGTTTTGACATTGTAGCTACAGTGCTTGCAGTAATCCGACATCTTATGGATATAATTGCCCGAAGCCCCATAGGGCTTGCTGGCCATTAAGCCACCATCGGCATGCATTACCATGCCCAAGGTGTTCGGTAGTTCTACCCATGCATAGGCGTCGGCATATACTGCCAGATACCACTCACTGATCTGCTGCGGGTCTACACCCGTTAACAGGGCAAAATTTCCAGTCACCATCAAACGCTGAATATGATGTGCATACGCATGCTGAAAAGTATTACGGAAACACTCAGCCATGCAGTTCATCTGAGTGCGGCCAGTCCAGTAAAATTGTGGCAACGGGGTTGAGTACTGCAGCGCATTGCGGCTGGCATACTCCGGCATGTACAGCCAGTAAATTCCGCGGACATATTCGCGCCAGCCGAGGATTTGCCTGATAAAACCTTCCACTGCATTCAGTGGTGCATGACCGGCATAGTAGGCCGTTTCTGCGGCATCACAGACTTCTCGCGGCAGCAGCAAGCCACAGTTTAGATAAGGCGAGAGCAGGCTGTGAAACAGCATGTCTGCACCCTGAACCATGGCATCCTGATAATCTCCAAAATGCGGCAAACTGTGGGTAATGAAATGCTCCAGTGCAAGCAGAGCATTGCTACGTGTGGTGGCCCAGCGGAAGTTGTCAAGGCTGCCAGCGTGAAGCGGAAACTCGCGCTCAACCATTTGCATTATATCCAGATCAATCTGATCGCGTTCAAAATGAAGTGTTGGAGGCAATGGTGGAGTGCCTGACCATGCCTTGCGATTGGCGCTGTCATAGTTCCACTGTTGTCCAAGCGGCTGCTGTCTCTGCATCAAATAACCGGTCTGTTTACGCATTTCCCGGTAAAAATATTCCATGCGCAACGTCTGGTAGCGGCTGGCCCAGTGCCGGAACTGCTCCGGGCTACAGAAAAAACGATCGTCATCCAGACACTGTACCGGCAGTTGCAGCTGCTGGCTCCAGTGCTTTTCAATCTGCTGCTGCAGGCGGTATTCCCCGCATCGGGTCATTACCAATTCTGTGACGGGGAACAGCAGTTGCTGTGCCTGTACGAAATCCAGCAGGCTACGAATCGGACTGCCGTACTGAAAAGCATGGTAACGTACACGCCAGCCTTCCGCTTTGAGCTCTTTGGCAAAATGCCGCATTGCGCTAAAAATCAGGGCAATTTTCTGCGGATGATGGGCGACATAAGTCGCTTCCTCAACCACTTCGGCCATCAGGATCACATCCCGGGTACGGTCCAGCGCTTTAAGCGTAGCGAGCTGATGATGAAGCTGGTCACCTAAAATTAAACCGAAACGCATAGCCCTTCCAGACCCGATCAAAGATAGTCTAGTGTAAAGCCAGACAGTTCAATTTTTTGTGAAAACACAGATCAGTCCGCATGTTCAGTAAATTCAACCCGACCAGATGATCTGCTGACATTGCACATGAATCATGATTGCTACAATAACAGAGTGTTCATCTCTATAATGCTACATCCAGTTGATGAAATTCGCTTCGCATTATTCCTGAAGACATAATTGTTGTGAAAATTATGTGATTTTAATCAAAAAGATACAAATTATTATGGTTGTAATTCAGGCAACGTGCGCCTAGTATATTCCGTGAAGTTACTCCATGTAAGCTTCCTTAGTTTTGTCCCATACACCCCTCTGTATGGGATTTTTTTTAATCAGGGAATTGTCATGAGCATGCATTCAAAAGCGTATATTTTTAGACAGCAGCAATTGCTGGTAGATGATCATTTCCAGTTGCCGCAAGTGGAAAGACTGCAGCACGACCTGAACCTGTCGGAAAATGGCCAGGTCATTGCACGCGATCTAAAAGAAGATGAAATAGTGCCCGAAGGTTGTCAACTGGTCCCGATCCGGCAACTGGTACAGGTCTGGAGCAGGCCGCAGTTTGAACAGGCCAGCCGTGCGGTACAGTTACTGGAATGGCGCCGTAATCACCGCTTTTGCAGTAAATGTGGCCACCCGACCCAGCAGCACGCCAGTCAGTATGCCATGGTCTGTCCATCCTGTGGCTATAACCAGTATCCACGGGTGAATCCTTGCGTGATTACCATCATCACCCGGGGTACAGATGAAATTCTGCTGGCGAAAAATGCCCGCAATAAAACCCAGATGTACAGTCTGATTGCTGGATTTGTCGAAGTGGGCGAAACCTTGGAGGAGGCAGTACGCCGTGAAACGCTAGAAGAAGTGGGGCTACAGATCAAAAATATTCAATATCTGGCCAGCCAGCCGTGGCCGTTTCCCAGCAATCTGATGATGGCCTTCAAGGCAGAATATCATACAGGGGACATTCAAATTCAGGAAAATGAACTGAGCGATGCGCAGTTTTTCAAATTTGATCAGTTACCCGAAATTCCGTTCAAGGGCAGTATTGCCTATGCCATGATTCAGCATGTGATGCATGGTACCCCTGTGGCAGATGACAGCAAAGAATGGCTTTAACCCGGAAACCAGTCTAGGACTTTTTTAGCAGCACGCCTCCTGAATCACATCATTTCGTCTTCACGCTTTGTTCACATGCTGTTGAGTTATCTTAAGCCTAAAATCAAACAAGGCTAAAAAATGAAGATGCTATTCAAGTCTGTTTTGGCAGCGACAACGCTGGCGATAATCAGCTTAAGCTTTACTACGCAAGCTGAAACGGTTCCACCTCAGGCAGTCGATCAGGTAGATATCCAACGGTATGCGGGCAAGTGGTATGAAATTGCGCATCTACCGATGTATTTTCAGCGTAAATGCGTATCGAATATCTCGGCACAATACACTGTCAATGCCGATCAGACTATGGGCGTATTAAATAGCTGCCGTATTGCCAGTGGAGAGATGATCAGCTCCGAAGGTATTGCCTATCCACAAAATGAAGGGAACAGCAAACTCAAGGTCAGCTTTTTGCCGCAAGGTTTGCGCTGGATGCCTTTTACCAAAGGTCATTATTGGGTGTTAAGAGTTGACCCGGAATATAAAGTGGCGCTAGTAGGTGGACCAAGCAGTAAATACCTGTGGATTTTGTCACGTGAACCGCAACTGGATGAAGCCACCTACCAGTCGTATCTGGAGACTGCGAAACACTATGGTTACGACATCACAAAGTTAATCAAATTACCGCATTAATCTGCTACCCTTTGGCCGAACTGCCTAGACTCTTACAGTTCGGCTTTTTTTCACTTCACATAAAATTCATATCTGGCTGATTACACTCATCAAACAGAATAAAGACAGTCGCTTAAAATTAGGATGAGTCCATGTTGAAAAGTCTGATGCGATGGATAGACAGCTGGTCTACACCCACAGCGCCCAAAACCCTGACTGCTGAAAATAGTAAAATTCAGTGGTTCAGAATTTTACCCTTTATTCTACTGCATCTGGCCTGTCTGGCAGTATTCTGGGTGGGGGTATCGTGGTTTGCACTGGGTTTCATGCTCGCATTCTACCTAATCCGCATGTTTTCCATTACGGCCTTTTTTCATCGCTATCTGTCACATAAAACTTTTCAGACTTCGCGTCCGGTGCAATTCCTGTTTGTGTTAATTGGAACTATGAGTGCACAGCGTGGTCCGCTATGGTGGGCGGCCCATCACCGTTATCACCACCGCTATACCGATACACTACAAGATCCACACTCCTCAACACATGGTTTTTGGTACAGCCATGTCGGCTGGTTTTTAAATGAATATAATTTTGCCACGCGTAAAGAAGTGATCAAGGACTGGCTGAAATATCCGGAACTGATCTGGCTGGACCGCTTCAGTTTAATTGTGGTGCTGCTGACCGCGGGAGGAATTTATGCACTCGGGGAGTGGGTGGCCATCACCTGGCCGCAACTTGGTACATCAGGCCTGCAATTGCTAGTGTGGGGCTTTGTCGTGTCTACCGTGTTACTGATCCATGCCACCTTGTGTATCAATTCACTGGCGCATCATTATGGCAGCCGAGATTTTGACACGGATGATCACAGCCGCAACAACTTATTTCTGTCCATCATTACCTTGGGCGAAGGCTGGCATAACAACCATCACTACTATGCTGGTAGCACCCGACAGGGCTTTTACTGGTGGCAGATTGATGTGACCTATTACCTGCTGAAACTCATGTCCTGGTTCGGACTAGTCTGGGGAATTAAGCCCATTCCGGCACGGATATATGAAGTCAGTAAAATTGCTCAAGTTCGAAAACAGAAAAAATCCGCTACAGCAGGCACTCAAACAATTCAATCGAAGGAATCATCATGAAAATTGCGATTATTGGTTCGGGTATTTCCGGTCTGTATGCCGCCTGGAAACTCAGCAAAGTGCATGACGTGACCGTCTTCGAAAAGAATAACTACTTCGGCGGTCATACCGATACCCATCAGCTCAACATAGACGGTGAACAGGTCGCGGTGGATAGCGGCTTTATTGTGTTTAATGAGCATAACTATCCACTGTTCTGTGCCATGCTGAAAGAACTTGGGATTCAATCGCAAAGCAGTGACATGGGCTTTTCGGTGAATAATCAGGTCAGTGGCTTACAGTACAATCCTTCAAAAAAATTCTCGCTGTTGTTCCGACCTCAAAACTTTTTTAATGCAGATTTTCGCGCGATGTTGTCGGATCTGTTCCGTTTCTATGCGGCCAATAAAGATCTGGATGTGGAACAGGTCGATGCACAGCTCAGTATTGATGAGCATTTAAATCAACATGGTTATAGCGATGCCTTCCGTCAGGAACATCTCTATCCGATGTGTGGAGCGCTGTGGTCTTGTCCGGTGGAACAAGCTGGACAGATTCCTTATAAGTTCGTGGTAAGCTTTTTCCAGCACCATCGCATGTTGCAATTGAAAGACCGTCCCTTATGGCTCACGGTCAAGGGGGGATCAGCTCGCTATGTTCGTGCGATTCAGTCCCAGGCGAATATCACCTTCCGCAAAACGGGTGTTCTGCATGTATCCCGTAGTTCCAATGATGTACTGGTTGAAACAGCACAGGGCAGTGAGCGTTTTGACTGGGTAATCTTTGCCAGTCATGCTGACGACAGCCTGAAACTACTTAAAGATCCGACAGCGCAGGAGCTGGACGTGCTGGGCAAGTTCCGCTATCAGGCTAACCGTATGGTGGTACATTCCGATACCTCTATCATGCCCAAATCCCGTCGTCAATGGGCCAGCTGGCATGTGCACGTCACCCCGAGTCAGGCAGCTGAACAGACGCCATTCCAGCACAGCGGTATGCACTATGGTTTCAGTTACTGGATGAACCAGTTGCAAAACCTGAACTGCAAAACCCAGGTCTTTGCCACCCTGAATCCTAACTTTGCCTTGGATCCGAAAAAGGTCTGGGTCGAACGGCATTACCGTCATCCGGTGTTTGATGCCTCCGCGATTGAAGCACAACAACGCTGGGCCGAGATCAATAGCCAGAACCGCACCTCATACTGTGGCGCTTACTGGGGCTGGGGCTTTCATGAAGATGGTGCCCGTAGCGCTGCATGGGTGGTCGATCAGCTCTTAAAACAGACCGAGCAGGCCGCCTAGGAGGATATGATGCAAATGTTTCCACTGGCGATTGCCTCTGCAGAAATCCGGCATCGCCGTTTCTTGCCCAAAGTGCATGCTTTTGAGACCCGGCTGACCTATCTATACTTTGATCCGGATCAGCTCTCAAGCTTTACCCAAAAATCCTGGCTCTGGTCTTCCAGCCGCTGGAATTTTCTGACCCTGGATGAGCGCGATTTTCTGAGCATGGAATGTGGTTCAATCCGGCAGAAAGTTGCACGCCTGCTAATCAAGCGGGAAAACTATCTGTTACCGCATGCCGCTTCCATCCGGGTGCTGGCCTTGCCGCGCACACTGGGTTTCCGTTTCAATTCCGTAGTGTTTTATCTGGTCTTTGGTGCCACCGACCAGTTGCTCTTTGTGCTGAGTGAAATCACCAACACACCGTGGAATGAACGACAGGTCTACATTCACGACTGCCGGAACAATGCAGACGAACATGCGCCGTACCAGAGTCACCAGTTTGACTTTAAAAAGGCCTTTCATGTGTCGCCGTTCATGCCGATGGGGCTGGATTATCGCTGGCGCTTCAGCTTTTCGGATCGGCAGAACGTGATTCATATGCAGCTGTTTGAGCAGGGAATCTTGCAATTCGATGCCACCCTGAAATTTTCCTTGCAGGCCATCACGGTTCCTTCACAGCAGCATCGCTATGCTGTACTGAAAGTTCTTGAACCCTTCAGGATGGTCAGCGGAATTTATCTGCACGCCTTTCGTTTATGGAAAAAGAAAATTCCGTTTTACCGACATCCTAAAAAAGAAAAAGGAAACACATTGCGATGAAGACACTATTCATGGGAGAGCAAAGCACACTGCCGGTGGTACTGCGCCACCTGCTGAAATTACGCCATGGTCAGCTGATTTTTAAAGGCGTCTGGAACGGGGCTGTCGGGGAAAATAGCGATTTACAGGCGGTGATACAGGTGCATGATGTCCGTCTGATGGATCTGCTGTTCCGTAATGGCGTACTGGGTGCTGCCGAAGGTTTTATTCGCGGCTACTGGAGCAGTGAAGATCTGGTTAATGTGATTCGCATTCTGGCGCGTAACCGCGATGTGTTGGACCGGATGAACCAGAATGCGCTGGCCAAGGCCAGCCAGTTATTATTAAAGACCTGGTACAAATCCCGCAAAAACTCAATTGATGGCAGCCGTAAAAATATTGCCGAGCATTATGACCTGAGCAATGACTTTTTCAAGCTGTTCCTGGATAGCAGCATGATGTATTCCAGTGCGGTATTTAAAGAACCGGGCATGAGTCTGGAACAGGCCTCCGATTATAAAAAAGAACTGATTTGCCAGAAACTGCAGCTGAAACCGATGGATCATTTAGTTGAGATTGGCAGCGGATGGGGTGGTTTTGCCATTTACGCAGCACAGCATTATGGCTGTAAGGTCACCACTATTACCATCTCCCAAGCACAATATGATGAAGCGGTCGCGCGAATAGAGGCAGCGGGACTATCCCATCGCGTGGATGTCCAACTGAAAGATTACCGTCTGTTGGAGGGCAAATACGACAAGCTGGTGTCGATTGAAATGATCGAGGCTGTGGGTGAGCAGTATTTACAGACATATTTCAACAAATGCCGTGAATTGCTGAAACCAAGTGGTCTGGCACTGATTCAGGCCATCACCATTGAAGATGCCCGCTATGCCAAAGCCCTGAATACCGTGGACTACATCAAGCGTTATATTTTCCCGGGCAGTTTTATTCCCTGCATCAGTGTCATGACTCAGGCAGCTTCTGAGCAAAAACTGCGTCTCAAGCATCTGGAAGATATTGGTCAAAGCTATGCACAAACCCTGAAGTGTTGGCGTCAGCGTTTCTTGCAGCAGCATGATCAGGTACTTGGGCTTGGCTTTGATGAGCGTTTTATCCGCATGTGGGATTTTTATCTGTGTTATTGCGAAGGTGGCTTCCGCGAAGGCGTGATCAGTGATGTACATCTGCTGTTCGAAGCCAGTGCCTACTAAGCCAAGATAAAGCAGGAGGGCCGAAATGCTGCTGAACTTACTGATGCTGAATGTCTTTATCATGCTCTGTAGCTGGGTGTTGGTGACCTATAACCGTAGAGCAGGGCTGGTCGATGTCGCTTGGAGTTTCAGTATTGCCCTCAATGTGATTATTGCCGCTTGGGCGATTGACAGTGCACCGATGTTGGTTCGCTTATTTCTGGGACTGGCGAGTGGGATCTGGTTTTCACGGCTGACTTGGCATCTGTTACGGCGCTATGCCAGTGAAACCCAAGAAGACACGCGTTATGCCAACATGCGCCGAGCGATGGGGGAGTATCAGCATCTTGGTTTTCTGGTGTTTTTTATATTTCAGGCAGGATTGGCTCTACTGTTTTCTTACCCAATGCTGAAGCTGTTAAGTATCTCGACCGAGCAATGGAATGACTGGACTTTGGTCACTGTGATTGTGGCGGGCATGATCATGCTATCCGCTTTGATAGGCGAAAGCACTGCCGATCAGCAACTTTACCGTTTTAAGCTAGATCCACAGAATCAAGGTAAAACCATGGATCGGGGACTCTGGAAATACTCGCGCCATCCCAATTATTTCTTTGAATGGCTGCACTGGTTTGCCTATCCGGTCCTTGGTCTGGCAGCAGGTGCCTATGGATTATGGATTTATCCGCTGCTGATGTGGCTGTTTCTGTACTACATCACCGGGATTCCCTTTAGTGAACAACAGGCGCTGGCACATCGCGGCGACAACTATAAAGACTATCAACGACGAACTTCAATGTTTATTCCGTGGCCACCCAAACAGTAGGTAAATACATGGACTTTATGATTCAACAATCTTTAAAACTGGTCGAAAGCGGCAAGCTGCCCGATTCGGTCATTCGCGCCGGCATTCGCAGCCTAAGCAAAAAACGTCTGGCACAGGAAGGACGCTTTGACCCGGCACTGGCAGCCCGGCGCTATATGGATGTGCTGCATATGCTGAAAAACAGCGAGATTGCCATCGAGACCGACAAGGCCAATGAACAGCACTATGAACTGCCCACCGCATTTTTCCAGGCAGTACTGGGCAAGCGTCTGAAATACAGTGCCAGCCTGTTTGAACATACTCATACCACGCTGGATCAGGCGGAAGAAGCGGCACTGGCCAGCTATTGCCAGCGTGCACAGTTAAAAGATGGACAGGATATTCTGGAAATTGGCTGTGGCTGGGGATCTTTGAGTCTGTATATGGCCGAGCATTATCCCAAGGCCCGTATCACGGTGGTGTCGAATTCCTCGACCCAGCGACAGTATATTCAGGAACAGGCGCGTCTGAAAAAACTGCAGAACCTGACGGTGATCACCTGCGACGTCAATGTGCTGCAACTGGAACCCGTGTCCTTTGACCGCGTGGTTTCGGTGGAAATGTTTGAACACGTACGTAATTACCAGAAACTGTTTGAAAATATCAGCAGCTGGCTGAAAGCGGATGGTCTGCTCTGGTGCCATATTTTCTGTCACCGTTTCCTGCATTATCCGTTTGAAGTGAAAAATGAATTCGACTGGATGTCGAGATATTTCTTTAGTGGCGGACTGATGCCGGCAGCTTCGACCTTTCTGCATTTCCAGCAGCATTTGCAATTAGAGCAGCACTGGCAATGGGCCGGCACGCAGTATGAACGCACCGCAAATGCCTGGCTGGAGAACATGGACCGGAAACAGGTCGAGCTGCAGCCCCTGTTTGAACAGACCTATGGTGCAGATGCCGCCATCTGGTGGCAACGCTGGCGGATTTTCTTTATGGCCTGTGCCGAACTGTTTGGTTATGACCATGGACGTGAATGGGTGATCGGCCACTTTCTGTTTAAGAAAAAAGCCATATAATTGAACAATGAATCGGATGGGCCAGCGGGGAATCTAGCAATGTTAAAGCTGTTTAGGGACAAACGCGATCATCCTTTGGGTGAGGTGTTTAACCGCTACTATTGGCTGCAAATCGGATTCATTGCCCTATCTGTGGTGATCGGGATTGCCTGTAGTGCCTGGGTAATCAAGGGTTCCTTGCTCAAAACTGCGCTGGAACAAGAAATGTCACACTACTGGCAGCGGCTGGAACGTAATCCAGCTGCTGAACTGCCCGACACCAAAAACCTATATGGTTACCGCTGGAACGATGTGCCGCCGGTCCAATTTCGGCATATGCAGCTTGAGCAAGGGGTGAACCGGCGTTTTGTCGATGGTAAGGAACGCATGACCGTTTATGGTGAAAAAGATGGACAGCATGTGTTGCTGGTATTTGGCGAAAGCAACGTCAACAAGCTGGTCTGGCTGTTTGGTCTGGCACCACTGATGGTCAGCCTATTTGTGCTGTATAGCGTGCTGTGGTGGTGGAATCGCCGTGCTCGGCGCTATTTTTCCCCGATTACCCGCCTAGCCAATGCGCTGGAGCATATTGACTGGGAACACCAGAAAAATCAGGCTTCCCCGTTTCAGGACATCCGTACCGACTCCAATCTGGAAGCGGAATATCTCAAGCAGGCATTAGAAAAATACCATCACGTCTTAAGCGAGTTTATTCAGCGTGAACGCGAGTTTACCGGTGATGTCAGCCATGAGCTGCGTACGCCACTGACCATTTTAAAGGGCAATGTGCAGCTGTGCCAGGCACGCTATGGTGACAACAAGTCCTTTACCCGCCTGCACAATACCATTGAAGATATGCAGCTGCTGGTCGATACTTTGCTGGCGATTGCCCGCAATACCACCAATACTTTAACTGCCGAACCAAGCATGCTGTCCCAGTTACTGGACAATCTGGTGCAAGATCTGGACAGCGTTAGCCATAACAAAGGCATGCAGATTGATCTACAAAAAGACCTCGATGAACAGCCACGTAAGCTTTATCCATCGATGACCAAAATGGTGTTTGGCAATATTCTGCGCAATGCGCTGAATTATTCGCAAGGCACAGAAATTGACGTCATTCTGCAAAAAAATAAAGTACTGATTGCCGATGATGGGGTCGGCATTCCTTGGCCGAATAACGCCAAAGTTCAAGAGCTTTCCGGACAGCAGCTGCAACTGGAAATCAAAGGACATGGCATTGGCCTGCAACTGGTACAGAAGCTGTGCAAGCAGCTGGGCTGGCGGGTGGAGTTGTTTGACCGGCAGTATTATCTCAGCACCCATCAGGATGTTGATCTTGCGATGACGACCGGACTGATTGTAGTAGTGTATTTAAACGAAGTTTCCGTTTGAAAATATTAAGACTCTAAAGCAATTTTTAAACCGACACCAGATATGGTATGAATCAGCTTCTGCTCAAAAGGCTTATCAACCATCTTACGTAGATTATAGATATGACTGCGTAACGCATCACTTTCTGGTTCTTCATCGCCCCAAAGCTCCATCATAATTTCCTGCTTGGTCAGCACTTTAGGGGAATGGCGCATCAAGAGTTTTAACAATTTAAATTGAATCGGAGGCAGCTCAATGGTTTGACCAGAACGGGTTAGCTGCTGTCTGGCCGGATCCAGAACCAGATCGTGAATTTGCAGACGGCTACTAGAGACTTCACCCAGCGAACGCTTGATCAGGGCTTTGACCCGTACCACTAGCTCGTTAAAATCGAAAGGCTTGACCAGGTAATCATCTGTACCGGAATTGAAGCCTTTCAGTTTGTCATCCAGGGTATCACGGGCAGTGAGCATCAATACTGGTAGGTCCAGACCTTCTTCATTGCGTAACCATTCACACAGTTCATAGCCAGAACCATCAGGCAAATTAATGTCCAAGAGTAGAACATGATAACGCTGTTGTTTTAATAACTGGCGTGCAGCATGCAGATTTCGGGCATGATCGACCACAAAATCGTGTTCTTCAAGAAACTCGCACAAGGTAGAGGCCAGTTCATAATGGTCTTCCACCATCAGGATAAAATGTTTGGACATAGCTGCGGATACTAATTTAATAATTGCTGTTTTAATTTAGCACTAAATGGCTGCGGACCAAGCCAGATATTAAAATATTGCTGGGCTAGAGGATGCTGCAGCTGCCCCAAGTCTTTCCGATTGAGGGATAAACTTAGGGTTTGTGTGTAATGGTTGTATTTTAAACGGTACAGATCACCTGATCTCACTGGACGATATAACTCGGTGATCGGATTAAAAATAGCCTGGATGTTGGGGTCCTTAACGTTACGCTTGAGCAGATGCGTAGCAGCTCGTTTGAATGCCCATTCCGGAATATTTTGAGTATAGGAAAAATCCATCTGGATACTCTGTTCTTTCCAGGACTGACTACAGTTTTGGGCAAAATAACTGGCCATACCGACCTGTTTTTGACCCACCATCAGCGGACCATTGCCGCATTGATTCAGGCTTTGTGCCTGTGCCCATGGACAGAAGCTACATCCCATCACTAACGCTGTACTAATCGCTATTTTTTGAAAGGCAGTAGCCATGAGTAGACCCCTCCAACGTAAGGCAGAGAACGGTACAGGCCATTCGCAGGGTCCCAGAAATCCTGCTGGAAAATAATCTTGTTGTTTTCGTTGATCTTGATTTCACTGATACCGTAAGAGTCCATACTGCGGGTCGTGCCGAACAATTTAAAATCATAGGCCATATGCCAGTGCACATAGGTAGAGTCCTGATGATAAGAAGCGTTTAACAGCTTGACGCTGACCTTGCTGACCCGTTTGTTCATGCCTTGAAAGTGCTCGAGTAGATTTTGACGGGATGAAAATTGCGATAGCGTATCGTTAATAAACAGCTGGTCGGCATACAGTGCTCCAGCATTTTCAACGAATTCAGGTGTGCCCAAGGTATTAAAGGCTGAGGTAAAGCGGAGGCCGATATCCTGAGCTTTAGCCTGATCCAGCGCTATCCCCTGAATACCATTTCTGGATTGGGCGTAATCGGCTGAATAACTGGGAATACTTTTACATCCGGCTAACAACAGAAGCGGCAAGGATAAGGCTGTAGCAATTAGTGTTTTTACAAGTCTCATCATCAGTGTCCGTATGAAGTGTATGTTTATACCTTAGGCAGCACAGCGTGAATAGAATGTGAAATAGACGTTATAGATGAGCAATTGAATAGAATTTTTCAAATCAAAGATTAAATGTTTAACTTTTTTCTTCGGCCATTAACCAATTAATGATATTCATAACATCACGATTTTCATTATTTTTTCTGACCATTGCATAAAAATTATAGTCACAATAGATAAAACCAAAAGGGGCAATGATCTTTCCATTTAACATTTCTTTTTCTACTAGAATTTGAGGTGCTATGGCAATTCCTAACCCAGACACGGTAGCTTCTATCATTAAATTCAGACTATCAAAATAACGGTCATTGGATTTTGGGCAAAAGCTTATTTGAAACTGATCAAACCATGTATGCCATGCACTTTTATTTGAGTGGGTATGAAGTAATGGATAGTTTAAAAGATCATTTACGGAATGAAGAAGATTTATTTCACGATTACAAATAGGACCCATGTTATCGGGAAATAACAGATATTTATTCAAAAAGTTGGGAAGTAGATGATGCTCACTGACGCTATTGATAAATATGTCAACCTTCTCTTTTTCTAACAATTTTAAGTCATTACATGTCATTAATTTGATATGGATATTGGGATAAATGACTTCGAGCTTTTCTAATCGAGGAATCAGCCAATTTGCCATAAAACTATGAGAAGCGCCTATGACAACTTCTACTTCTGAAGTTTTATTTGTTAACTCAAAGACGCATTGTTCTAAACGATTAAAAAGCTCCATACAAACGAGCGATAATTCTTCGGCATCTGCCGTCAGAGAGATGGTCGAGGAATGTCGAATAAACAATTTTTTATCCAACCATTCTTCTAACTGCTTTATTTGATGGCTAATCGCACTATGGGTGACACATAATTCTTCGGCAGCTAAGCTGAAACTTTTATTTCTGGCGACAGCTTCGAAAGCTTTTAAAGCATTAAGAGGAGGTAATGTTCTGCGTTTCATGTTGTAAAATTTTCTAACACCATAAGCTCAAAATATATCAATTATCATCAAAATGAAAATATTTTAAGATCGAACAAGTTTTGATAGTAAAAGAGATATGAGATGACAACCCCTTATACAGGTAATGGTCCTGATGACTTAGGATTTTTTGGTAAATTTGGCGGATGTTACATGCCAGAGAGCTTAATGCCAGCACTTCAAGAATTAGAGCAAGTCTTTAATAATGTTCGGCACAAACCTGAATTTTGGGCTGAATATCAGCAGATTTTAACGGACTTTGTTGGTCGTCCTAGTCCTCTTTTTTATGCAAAAAACCTAACAGCTTATGCAGGCGGCGCTCGAATATATTTCAAGCGAGAAGATTTGAACCATACGGGTGCGCATAAGATCAATAATTGTGTAGGCCAAATCTTATTAGCCAAATTTATGGGGAAAACCAGAATCATTGCAGAAACTGGTGCTGGGCAACATGGTGTTGCAACAGCAACGGTTTGCGCGCTGTTTAAGATGAAATGTACCATTTTTATGGGAGAAACAGATATTCAGCGCCAACAAATGAATGTTGAGCGCATGAAATTACTCGGTGCTGAAGTCAGAAGTGTTCAAAAGGGTCGTGGGACTTTAAAAGATGCCATGAACGAAGCATTACGTGACTGGATTCGTCATGTGGATACAACCTATTACCTGTTGGGTACTGGCGCAGGCCCTCACCCATATCCGACGATGGTCAGAGAATTTCAGAAAATTATTGGTCTAGAAGCCAGAAACCAAATACTCCTGAAAGAAAATAGGCTGCCTGATGCTCTAGTTGCTTGCGTGGGTGGGGGATCAAATGCACTAGGGTTGATGCATCCTTTTCTAGAAGACCTGAATGTCAAAATGTTTGGCGTTGAGGCAGGTGGAAAAGGAATAAATAGCGATGAACATGCCGCCTCTATTTGCAAAGGTCAGGTCGGTGTGCTACATGGCAATTTAACCTATTTATTACAAGACTTCGATGGGCAGATTTTAGAAGGGCACTCTGTATCAGCTGGATTGGATTATCCTGGTGTTGGTCCAGAGCATGGCATTCTGTTTGAAACAGGACGTGTGACATATACGGCTATAACCGATCAAGAGGCTGTAAATGCATTTCAGCTTTTAAGTCAACAGGAGGGTATTATTCCTGCGCTTGAGAGTTCTCATGCGATTGCATATGCGATTCAACTTGCTCAAGAAATGCAGCCAGAACAGCTCATTATTGTCAATTTAAGTGGCAGAGGAGACAAAGACTTAAACACGGTCAAAAAATATCTTGCAGGAGCTACAGCATGAACCGTCTAGATCAAAAATTAGAGCAATTGAAACTGGAAAATCGAAGCGGTCTGGTCTGTTATTTTACTGCTGGAGATCCTAATTTTACAGCAAGTTGTCGTCTGTTAAGCCAATTGGGTCAAGCAGGGGCTGACATTATTGAAGTGGGTATTCCATTTTCTGATCCAGTGGCAGATGGAGAGATCATTCAGGCAGCGCATTTTAGGGCTTTAGGTGCAGGTCAAACGGTAAAACAGACCATTGAGTTGGTAAAAGCAATAAGACTACATGATGACCAGACACCAATAATTTTCATGACTTATTTAAATCCGATGATGCAATATGGTTTTGAGACACTTATCGCCGAAACAGAAAATCTTATAGATGGAATATTGATTTTAGATGCTCCATATGGATATCGAGAAAAATTTGAGGTGCAATTAAATGAAAAAAATATGCATTTAATTGCAATGACAGCGCCGACTACCCCAGTTGAAAGGTTAGAGCAAATTTCAGCGCGCGCGACAGGTTTTTTATATCATATTGCAGAAAATGGCTTAACAGGAGGAGAATTAAATTTGTCTAATCTTGAGAAAAAGATGACTGAAATTAAGCCGATTTTTAATATTCCTGTTGCAATTGGCTTTGGGATCAAAAATGCAAGTCATGTTAAAGCATTAGCCAATAAAGTAGATCTTATTGTTATTGGTTCAGCGCTCGTCAATACTTTCTTTAATAAAGGGATGATCGCAACTTTAGAAAAAGTCAAAGTTTTTTCAAAAATAATTAGAGAAAATAAATAACCCGAATCCTGCTTAAGCCGATGATTCCATAATTTGAATTATTGGCTTAGGTAGTGTGCAAAATTCTGTGCCAGCCAAATTGTCTACAGCTTAATGGCTTTGTTGCACAAAGATTTCATAACTATATGATTTTAAAGGTTTTGATTATTTTTTGATCCAAAATTAAATTTATTTAAATCAGATGCTTACATATTTATGCAACAAAGCCGAATCTAATTGCTGATTGGTGACTTCAAGATGTTGAACTTGAGCATCTAATTGTTGTTTATCTTCTGCGAGTTGTTGATGCTGCATCGCCAACTGCCGGGTGAATTCCAGCAGTTGTTCATGGGTCAGTTGGTTTAAATCAGGCAGCGTTTTCATGACCGCAGTATGCCTGAGGTCATGAAGAGAATGAAATAGAACGTTTGGAGAATAGCAGAATGTACGAGCCTGGTTTAGAGCATCGTCACCACCTGCTGTCGTCCAATTCTCTGCCAGGGTAAACCCTGGATCAGTGCCTGCAACTGCTCTGGGCTGAGGGCTACGTTTTCACCCTGGTGAACTTTAGCCCAGTGGAATTTTCCCTGTTCCAGCCGCCGGGCACACAGCCAGATGCCCAATCCATCATGCACCAGCACTTTCATGCGATGGCCACGCTTATTACAGAACAGGTAGGCGCAATGCGGTTTGATCGAGCCAAAGGCTCTCAGCACCTGAGCCATGGCAGTATCCATACCCGCACGCATGTCCATCGGCTGGGTAGAGAGCCAGATTTCATCGATATGGATCATGTTGCAAGTGCCTTGAGTAATTCTGCTAAAGCAGATATTTCTGATACTTGCCATTTCAAGCCAATTTCTGCTTTTGAGTGGGGTAAAGTAATTTGAACCGTTAACATGTCAGTAGGAGTAGGATCTAATGGTGCAGAGCAAGATAAGGCAATAAATGCAGGTTTATTCGGTAGTGGTGAGCGATCATTCCCTGGCTTACCATCAATTAAGCGAATCCATTTGGATACAAGATTTGTATTCAATCCATGTTGCAAAGCGACCGAAGCAATTGAAACGTTCGGTGCTTTAAGGCAAAGGATTTCTTTCTTTGCTTCGAGAGGTTCATGTTCATCAGGGTTGTTACGTCGTAAAGGCTGTACGGCCTTATTTGTCTCGGAGAGTGGTGGCAGTCCAAACAACAAACCCCATGACCATAACTTATGGGGCTTGTTGGCTATTTTGCTGCGTATTGTGTGGCTTTTTGTGATTAAGCCTTACATCGCTTCACGCTGCGCTTCATCTTCCAAATAGCTTTCTAAAGAATCATCTAGCGCATATAACCATGGCGTGTGATGTGGCTTAGCCATTTTTCCAGTCATTACTGAGCGATAGACTTTATCTCTAAAGCCCATAATGTTTTCTTTTTTATGCTTTTTCCATTGCATGAAAATATCATGCACTGCATCAATATTGAATGATGGATAGTCCGTCTGCGCAATCAGGCGTTTGATGTAATCGCCTTGGAAGCGGGCAGATTGTTCATCGTTCAATAGGCGCTGCTCTTTTTCATGTAAGGTCTGCGTATGGCTCTGCATTTCTGCCGTGCTTGGTAAAGTAATTTTGCCCAAAATCACATCACGGACAAACCATGCTTGCGCATCGAACATATTGAAGGTGTACCATTGATCTTGCATGCCCAAGTAGAACAAGCGAGGATTCTTTTCCCACACCACACCCTGATATAAACCCTGCGGATAAAGGCAGTTATGTGTTCTGAGGCGTAGGTTATCTTCAATAAATGGGAAGTGGTGCAAATAGCCTGTGCATAAAATAATGGCATCAATTTTGGCAGATGTTCCATCACCAAAATAAGCAGTATTTTCATCTACACGCAGTAATTGTGGCTTTTCAGACCAGTTTTTAGGCCATTTAAAACCCATGGCTTTACTGCGATAGCAACTGTAAATTTGCTTAGCACCGTATTTATAACATTGTGAACCAATGTCTTCGGCAGAGTAGCTGCTGCCAACCAATAACACAGACTTACCTTTAAATTCCAGCGCATCACGGAAGTCGTGTGCGTGCAAAATGCGACCATGGAATTGATCAAAGCCTTCATAAACAGGAACACGTGGGGTAGAGAAGTGTCCAGATGCAACGACAACATAATCAAATTGTTCTGAATAGTGCTGTTGTTGTGCATAATCTTCGACATCTACCGTGAATTTTTGCGTTGTTTCATCATAGGCAATATGCTGAACGGCACTATTGAAACGGACTAAATCTTTGACCTGTGCTTTTTCTGCACGGCCTTTGATGTAATCCCACAGTACTGCACGTGGCGGATATGAAGCGATTGGTTTTTTGAAATGTTCATCAAAAGTATAATCGGCAAATTCTAGCGCTTCTTTGGGGCCATTTGACCATAAATAGCGGTACATACTGCCGTGGACAGGTTCCCCATGTTCATCTATACCAGTGCGCCAAGTATAGTTCCATAGCCCGCCCCAATCATTTTGTTTTTCGAAACATACAATTTCAGGAACTTGTAGACCTTTGGCCTTTGCTGACTGAAACGCTCTTAATTGGGCCATGCCACTTGGGCCAGCACCAATAATTGCAATTCGATCCATTGCTATCTCCATTAGTTTTGAGTTCTTAATTACCTCTCCAATTTTGAGTGTCACAATTTAGGATTTGAAATATAAGCATTATAAAGATAAGCAAATACAATCCTAAATTGAGCGATTAAAAATCTGTTCAAAATAGGATGTGAATTAAAAAAAAGAAAAAATAATAAAATGTGCTAAAGACAGTAAAAATTACCTAAGCAATTCATCTTTATAAAAAACACATTTTTTAAGAAAGCTGATCTTATCATAATTTTTGATTAATTGTGGCTTTGCTTAGTTATAAAAGTGAATTTAAAGTGACTTTGTTGCACAAACCTAGCATAGACGGCTTCTTCAGCAATATAATTTTCAAATGAAGAAGCCTACACACAAAATCTACCGCACAACCAATTGGCCCGCATATAACAGAGCTCTCATTAATCGTGGGAATATTGCTATTTGGTTCGATCCAAACACTCAGTGGTATGCACAATCACAAGGCAAGCAAGGTCGAAGTCAAACTTACTCAGACACCGCTATTCAATGCTGTTTAATGATCAAATCTTTATTCAGACTCTCTCTACGCATGGTCACAGGTTTTGTTCAAAGCCTGATTAAACTATGTGGATTAAGTTGGACAGCGCCAGATTACAGTACGCTTTGTCGAAGACAAAAACATATTGATATTGCGATTAGCTATCAAAAAAATAGTGATGGGTTACATCTACTTGTAAACTCAACTGGCTTGAAGTTTCTAGGTGAAGGTGAATGGAAACGTAGGAAACATGGACCTGAATATCATCGCCAATGGCGTAAGCTACATATTGGTATCGATGCTGAAACCCTGCAAATACGTGCAGTACAGCTTACTACAAATAATGTGAGCGATTCGCAAGTACTCGGTGATTTACTTGCTCAAATTCCTTTAGATGAACGAATTGATTCGGTCTATACCGATGGTGCTTACGATACGAAGCACTGCAGACAAGTCATTTTAGATCGAGCTGCACATGCGATCATTCCACCAAGGAAAAATGCAAAGCCATGGAAAGATCAGAAATTGAGATCTTTAGAGCGGAATGAATTACTAAAAACAGTGAAACGTTTGGGAAGAACGCTTTGGAAAAAGTGGTCTGGTTATCATCGTCGAAGTTTGGTAGAAACTAAGATGTATTGCATTAAATTATTAGGCGATAAATTAACAGCAAGGAGTTTTCCGAGTCAGGTGAATGAGATTCATGCACGCATAGCCGTATTGAACAGATTTACAGAATTAGGTCGTCCTCATACTCAAGTGATCACTTGAGTTCTGTTCAAATGAGCAGAGTGCTGTCTTTTAAATCTTTGTGCAACAAAGCCATTTTCTATTGCGCTTGGCTATGCCGGATCAAAGTTAGGCTCTGATGAATTTCTCGGAACCGAATCTTTTGATGGCTTATTTGTGAATGCTGCTTATCAGGTACATCCTAAAGCCAGCCTTTGGGCAGAGTATATGTTCCAAAGTTCAGATATTGACTACAATCAATTTGCATTCGGTTATAAATACAAATTTCTGGAAAGCGCAAAGTTGTATTCGGCAGCATCATTAGGTCTTGGCTATAGCTGGCTTGATGAAAGCGAAACCGATCCTGATTTTGGACGCGTAAGCGTTGAATTAGAATACTTCACAATTCCGGCAGCGCTGGAGGTAGGGTATAAAGTATCTCCACAGGTTGATATGTTTGGTGCATTTGGCTATCAATGGATGTTCAACCGAGATGCCAAAGTGTGCTTCGAGGGTGAGTGTGTAGCGGGTAATGCCGATGAGCTGGATTTAAATGGAGTAACTTATAAAGCGGGTATTCGATACCATTTCTAAAACAAGCCGTCTTCGGGCGGTTTCTTCTTGGTTTTTTTGAACACCAAACTTAGCAGCTGATCCTTGTTTGTTGATCCTCACTTTAGATCAGCAGCGTCTAAAATCACCCAAAATAAAACCGGAGCATCGCCCCGGTTTTATTCTTCATCTATTTATTCTTCTAACAGGCTTCTTAACATCCAGGCAGTTTTTTCATGGACTTCCAATCGTTGGGTCAGTACATCCGCAGTTGGCTGGTCATTGGCTTCTTCCACCACATCAAAAATACTGCGTGCGGTACGGGCAACTGTTTCATGGGCACGAACCAATAACTCCACCATTTCATTGGCTTTTGGTACACCTTCGACTTCTTCAATCGACGCCAGTTTTACAAATTCTTTATAGGTTCCCGGCGCCGGAAAACCCAGCGCACGAATCCGCTCGGCAATAACATCCAGTGCATTCCATTGCTCGGTATATTGCGTCATAAACATGGTGTGCAGGCTGTTAAACTGTGGCCCGGTCACGTTCCAGTGGAAATTATGGGTCATTAAATATAGGGTATAACTGTCGGCCAGAAGTCGGGAAAGCCCTTCGACAATTTTGGCCCGGTTATCTTCAGAAATACCAATATCAATATGCATCGATGCTTTTTTCATTTTCGCCATGAGTCGCTCCCAAAGCTTGTCGTTATAAGGAATCAGATGATCAACATACATGAATGTAGCACAGTTGCTGCTGCAAAAAGATTGCAGATGGTAGTAATACTGTATAAGCATCATCACCAGAAATCAGATGAATTTTGAAGATGCTGAAAACGCGCAGATCAGGAGATAGAAAAGTCAATTTGAACAGGGAAGATGAGATAGGATGGATGATCTGCCAGAAATAAATGAAGAATGAGGCCGGCTCATTCTTCATCAGGGATGGAGCACTTAGTTCAATTTTTCATGCTGGATACTGTCACGATAATAGCGACAACCTTTATACAGCAGGAATACGCCAATCACACCGGCCACTGCATTGACAATTGAAATCGAGTGGCCAACCATCAGTGTGTTTTCAAAATAGTTATCGGTAATTAAAGCCACAGCCGTAGTACCCACACCCAAGGCAATCAGGTTGGAGATCAGCAGGAATTTGGCAGAAACCTGAGCACGGAGCTGGTTGGGGGTCAGCATTTGTGTCGCGGCAGCCGAGGCTGGAATCGGGAAGGTCGAGAAGAACATCGCCACAAAAATCAGTGCAAACGATAAGTACAGATTATCTACCTGGGTAAACAGCACACTTGGAATAATCAGCGCTGCACAGCCCAAAGCACCGGCACGAATAGCCGCATCGCTATAGCCACGTTTGGAAAAAAAGTCGATGAGCCAGCCGCAGAACAGCGCACCCGCCGTATTCGCCACCAGAATAATACAGCCCAAGACATAACCGGTCTGACTGGCATCGAGACCAAAATGACGCATGTAATAGGCCGGTGCCCAGCCTAATAACGAATACAGCATCATGGTGTAGAAAGAGAAGCCAATAAAATGACAGAAGAAAGTTTTCTTGTGCAATTTAATAAAAGCCACCGAGTTTTTAAATGAGGCTTTAACGACTTCACCATCCTGACCGACTTTCACACCTTTACGGCTGGGTTCACGTACGGTCAGAATCATCACCAGGGCCAATAATACACCCGGTAAACCGACAATAAAAAAAGTCAGTTGCCAGGTTTTTAATTCACCAATTATTGGCAATACCACAAAATCGACTTCTTTTAATAAGCCAATCACGTAGCCGCCAATCAGGAAGGCCAGACCAGAACCAATAAAGGCACCAATCGCATAAACACCTAAAGCACGGCCAAGTTTTTCTTTCGGGAACAGGTCAGCCACAATCGAGTAGAAGGCAGGTGACAGGGCCGCTTCACCGGCGCCGACACTTAAACGTGCTAAAAACATCTGGATGAAGTTTTTACTTAAACCACAAGCCGCTGTGGCCAGACTCCAGAAGGCAATGCCGATAGAAATAATTTTAATCCGTGATTTTTTATCGGCCAGTGCGGCAATGGGCACACCCATAAAGGCATAGAACAGCGAGAAGGCCAGGCCTTGCAATAAGCTGAACTGGGTATCACTGAGCATTAAATCGGCCTTAATTGGCTCAATCATTAAGGACAGAATCTGGCGGTCTACAAAAGACAGGATATAGGCCACCATACAGATAATCACCACATACCACTGATAGGTACTGCTGCTGTCCTGCGAACTAGGCGTGGCCGGCAAGTCAATGGGATGAGCCGCTTCAAACTGTTTGCTTTCGGGTTGAATATTCCTTTCAACCGCATCTATCTCTAGAGTTTTATCATTCATTGTGCAACTTCCTGTGCTGAACGTATAAGATAATATGATACGTTTTAAACCTTGTTATTTTTGTTTTGTATCGTCTATCTTCAATTTATTCCTTTCTGCACAGCGGGTCAATCTGTTCTGAATAAAAAGATACATATTTTTAAGTATAAATAAAAAAAGGAATCATAAAGATTCCTTTTCTTGGTTCAATATAGTTCGGCTTAAGCTTCGCCACGTTCTACCAGTGTCAGAATATCGTAGGTGGCGACCAGTTCATTACGCTGGTTTTTCACTTTAATATCCCACACCACCACGCCGTGTGGCTTCTGGCTTGGGTCGCGTTGCTGTTTCGGGGTTTTCTGCTTGCAGGTCAGCTCGACCTGAATGGTATCACCAATTTTCACCGGCTCGACAAAGCGCAGGTTGTCCATGCCGTAGTTGGCAATCACCGGGCCAGGCGCAGCATCAACAAACAGACCGGCTGCGGCCGACACCACAAAGTAGCCGTGTGCGACACGCTCTTCAAACAGCGATTCTGCCGCGGCAATTTTGTCCATATGTGCATAGAAATAATCACCGCTTAAGCAGGCGAAGTTCACCAGATCGGCCTCGGTTACGGTACGGCGTGCGGTGAGCAGACGTTCACCAACACGTAATTCATCAAACGATTTTTTAAATGGATGAACCCGATCTTCAAACACCTTAGCACCGGCGGTCCAGCTATGCCCAATCTGGGTCATAGCATTCGGTGAACCCTGAATTGCAGTGCGTTGCATATAGTGTTTTACCGCGCGCAAGCCGCCCAGTTCCTCACCGCCACCGGCACGACCCGGACCACCATGCACCAGATGCGGCAATGGCGAACCATGACCGGTACTTTCTTTGGCGCTTTCCTCATCCAGCACATGCACACGGCCATGCCACGGGGCAATCTTGGCAATCAGCTGTTCAATATTCTGCTCGCAATCACGTACCACCGAGGCCACCAGACTACCTTCACCGCGTGCCACCAGACCGGCCAGTTGTGCCAGATGATCATATGCCATCAGCGTTACCACCGGACCAAAGGCTTCAATCTGATGCAGGCTGCTGGCCTGTTCAGGCTGTTCACAGACCAGTACAGTTGGCGGATAGAATGCGCCGAGTTGGGGTTGATCGGCCTGAATACTAAAGTCCTGACGTAAATGGCTACCAAAGACAATTTGGGCTTCCTGGCTTAACTGTTCCACCTTGGCCGCCACGTCCTGTTTCTGTTTGAGGCTGGCCAGTGCACCCATGGTGACCTGATCCAGCTCCGGATTACCGACTACCACTTTTTGCAGCTTGGCAATCAAACGTTCCTGCACGGTCGCTAAAAGTTCACGTGGCACAAAAGCGCGACGAATTGCAGTACATTTCTGTCCGGCTTTGCTGGTCATTTCACGGAAGACTTCACGCACAAACAGGTCAATCGCCGTATCGCTGGCCTGTTCCGTCAGAATGGCGCTGTTGACAGAATCGGCTTCCATGCTAAATGGAATCGAGTACTGATTCAGGTGCGGATGCGCACGTAATTTCTGGCCGGTTGCAGCAGAACCGGTGAAAGTCACGGTATCTTGTGGATTCAGCTGCTCAAACAGGTCATAAGTCTGGCCGCAAATCAGCTGTAATGCACCTTCCGGTAAATACCCGCTGGCATGAATAGCTTTAACTACGGCATGGGTCAGCTCGGCACCTTCGGTCGCCGGTTTAACAATACACGGTACACCGGCCAATAAGGTTGGCGCGATTTTTTCCAGCATGCCCCAGATCGGGAAGTTAAAGGCATTAATATGCACCGCCACGCCTGCTTTCGGGCTTAAGACGTGTTTGGCGCCAAAAGCGCCATGCTTGGACAGCGGAATCCAGCTGTCTTCCACCCAGGCGGTTTCATCGCTCAGTTCGCGGCGCACCAGACTGGAATAGGCAAACAGGGTACCAATACCACCTTCGACATCAATCCAGGCATCTTTACGGGTACAGCCGGTGGCTTTGGCCAGTTCATAAAAATCTTCTTTACGTTCCAGTAGATATTGCGCCACCTGTTTAAGTGCATTGGCACGCTGATGAAAAGTCCAGGAGGCAATCGCCGCGCCATGCTGTTTGGCATAGTCGACCACCGCACGGGTGTCGAGGCCAAAGCTGCTGACCTGATAAATGGTTTCACCGGTAATGGCATGCTGTACCGGACGGAAATCCTGACTCGCAACAAATTCCTGACCGCATACCAGTGAGCTTAAGGTCTTCAGTGCCGGGCGAACGCTTGAATAATCAGTCGCTTGCGATTCCGTCTGCGCTGTCTGGGTGTCTAACTCAAGCATGATATAACTCCTTTTATGATACGTTTTGAGTAATATTTTAGTTTTGATGTTTTATAATTTCTGACTTTAACGCGCTTTTGTCAATCATATTTCTGCTCAAATTTTGCAATAAAAAATTTTTTAAAAAATAAAAATATTAAAAAACAATAAATTGAGTTAATTTTGTGAATTATTTTATTTGATACTTAAAAATTAATATTGATTTTTAAAATGTATCGTTTTAATTTTAATACCAGAACACTTGGGATAAGTGAGGATAAAATGACAAATCAACTTCACAGCTTTGAGCAGGCAATTGAAAAGGACATTTCAATTGAACCTAAAAACTGGATGCCAGAGGCTTACCGTAAAACCCTGATTCGCCAGATTGGCCAGCATGCGCACTCTGAAGTGGTCGGCATGTTGCCAGAAGGCAACTGGATTACCCGTGCACCTAGCTTAAAACGTAAGGCCGTACTGCTGGCCAAAGTGCAGGATGAAGCCGGTCATGCGCTGTATCTGTACAGCGCAGCAGAAACTCTGGGCGCCGACCGTGATGACATGATGGACAAGCTGATTGCCGGTCGCATGAAATATTCATCCATCTTTAACTATCCAACCCTGAGCTGGGCCGATGTAGCCGCGATTGGCTGGCTGGTCGATGGTGCAGCGATTGTCAATCAGGTCGCGCTTTGCCGTACCTCTTATGGTCCGTATGCCCGTGCCATGGTGCGCATCTGTAAAGAAGAGAGTTTCCATCAGCGTCAGGGCTTTGAAGCCATGATGCAACTGGCCAATGGTACGCCAGAACAAAAACAGATGGCGCAAGATGCGGTTAACCGTTTCTGGTGGCCGGCGCTGATGATGTTTGGTCCAAGCGATGACAACTCGCCGAACAGCGCGCAAAGCATGGCCTGGAAAATCAAACGTTTCAGTAATGATGAACTGCGTCAGAAGTTTGTCGATAACACCGTACCACAAGTGTTGCAGCTTGGCCTGAGCGTGCCAGATCCAGATTTACGTTTTAATCAAGACACTGGCCATTACGAGTTTGGTGAAATTAACTGGACCGAATTCTTTGATGTGATTGCCGGCAAAGGCCCATGTAACCACGAACGCATTGAAGCACGTCGTAAAGCCTGGGAAGGCGGCAAATGGGTGCGTGATACCGCAGCCGTTTATGCCCAGAAACAACAGACCCAGCAACAACAACAGAAAGTTGCTTAAACAGCTCACATACGGAAATGAAGAAGGAATACGCTCATGGACAATAAAAATCACTGGTCTTTATATGAAGTGTTTGTACGCAGCAAACAGGGTTTAAGCCATCGTCATGTTGGCAGCCTGCGTGCATCTGATGATGAAGTGGCACTGCAAAATGCACGTGATGTTTATACCCGCCGCAATGAAGGGGTGAGCATCTGGGTGGTGAAATCGGAACTGATTACTTCATCTCAACCAGATGAAAAACCAGAATTTTTTGATCCTTCACTGGACAAAGTCTATCGTCACCCGACGTTTTACAATATTCCAGATGGCATTGAGCACATGTAAGGAGTAGTACAATGAATCAAACTGTATTAGCACAATTTCTCCTGCATGTGGGCGACAGCCAGCTGATTTTATCGCACCGTCTGGCTGAGTGGTGTGGCCATGCGCCGGAACTGGAGCTGGACATTGCACTGGCCAATATCGGTCTGGACCTGCTCGGTCAGGCACGTACCGCTTTAAGTCTGGCTGGTGAGATCGAAGGTTTGGGCCGTGATGAAGACAAACTGGCCTATTTCCGCACCGAACGTGAATACCGCAACTTGTTGTTATGCGAACAACCGAATGGTGACTTTGCCCAGACCATGGTGCGTCAATGGTTGATGGACCTGTATCACTTGGAGCTGTTTAGCGCTTTAAGCCAGAGCCAGCAGGCCGATGTCGCCGCTTTTGCGGTGAAATCCTTAAAAGAAGTCAAATATCATTTGCGTTTTTCTACCACCTGGATGGAGCGCTTAAGTCTGGGCACCGCCGAAGCGCATGAGAAAACCCAGCAGGGTTTGAACCAGTTATGGCGCTTTAGCGCAGAGCTGTTTGAACAGACCGCGGATGAGCAGCAGCTGGTCGTACAGGGCATTTTGCCAGACTTCGCACCTTTAAAAGCAGCATGGACGGCACAGGTGCAGACCGAACTGCAACGTTTTGGCCTGAGCCTGCCAGATACCGGGGCGTATCGTAGTGGCGCCAAACAGGGTCTGCATACCGAACACCTGGGCTTTATTCTGGCCGAACTGCAATATATGCAACGTTCCTATCCAAATATGGCCTGGTAATTCAGCTTGATCACAGGGAGTGAGTCGCATGAATTTAATTCGACATTGTCTAGATGAATGCTGGGATGCGCTGGCGCAGGTGTCTGATCCGGAAATTCCAGTGCTGTCGGTGCTGGATCTGGGCATGATTCGCGGCGTTGAACTCAACGCGCAAGATGAAATTGTGGTGCGACTGACCCCGACCTATAGCGGCTGTCCGGCCACAGATCTGCTTAAAGATGAAATTACCGCGGCGTTTCAAAGTAAAGGTCTAACCCCGGTTCAGGTGGTGGTAGATTTATCTGAAGCCTGGACCACCGACTGGATGAGCGAAAGCGGCAAGCAGAAGCTGCAGCAGTACGGTATTGCACCGCCACAAGGCCAGTCACATCAATGTGGTACGCATGTGGCGCTCAGTGATGGCATTCGCTGTCCACACTGTCATAGCCAGCAGACCAAATTATTAAGCGAATTCAGTTCCACAGCCTGCAAAGCCTTATACAAGTGTCAGGACTGTCTTGAACCGTTCGACTATTTCAAATGTATATAAGCATCACAAGCACCGTCGGCATGCAAGAGGGATTTTCACATGAGCCAATTTATACCTTTAACCATTAAATCAATTCAGCCACAAACCGAACAGGCCATCTGTATTGCCTTTGATCTGGCACCTGAACAGGCCGATTTATTCCAGTATCAGCCAGGCCAGCATCTTACCATCCGTCATTTGACCGAGCAGGGTGAAATCCGTCGTTGTTATTCAATTTGCAGTGATCGTGCTGAAGACATGAGCATTGCCATCAAGAAAATTGATCAGGGCCAGTTTTCGACCTGGGCCAATGAACATCTTAAAGCCGGTGATGTATTGGAAGTGATGCCACCACAAGGCGTATTTTTTCAAAAAGCAGCCAAAACTGGCGGCCAGAATTATCTTGGCTTTGCTGCTGGTAGCGGCATTACCCCAATTTTGTCGATTGTAAAATCGGTGCTGAACCATCAGCCGGGTGCGCATTTTACCTTGGTTTATGGTAACCGTTCCTGGAAACAGACCATGTTCTCGGAACAGATCATGGATTTAAAAGACCGTTATAAAGAGCGTCTACAACTGGTCAATGTTTTCTCGCGTGAACTGAATGACAGCCAGTTACTCAATGGCCGGATTGATGCGGAAAAACTGCAACAGCTGTTTCAGGCGGGTTTAATTCATTCCCAGTTCGATCACTGCTTTGCCTGTGGCCCGGAAGAGATGATGAATGCGGTGGAAACAGTGTTACCAGAACTGGGCATCGAGCGCAGCAAAATTCACACCGAGCGTTTTAATACCGGTACTGTGCCGAAAGCCAGCGCTGCGCAAATTGAAAGCCGTAGCGAAGAGAAGGTCAATATTATTCTCGATGGCCGTGAACTGATTGTCGACGTTTCCAAACAGGATGACAGCATTCTCGATGCCGCCTTACGCGCCGGTGCTGACTTGCCTTATGCCTGTAAAGGCGGGGTCTGTGCGACCTGTAAATGCAAGGTGCTGGAAGGTGAGGTCGAAATGGCCATCAACTACAGCCTGGAAGAAGATGAAGTGGCCAAAGGCTATGTGCTGAGCTGTCAGGCACGCCCGACCAGTGCCAATGTACGCTTGAGTTTTGACGAATAAGCAGCGGACAGGGAGTCACAAGCCATGGATTATTTAAAAAGCAGTCTGGCCGCGCCGGGTGTGGTGTTAATTGAACTGAACCGCCCGGAAAAGCGCAATGCCCTGAACAATGCCACCTTAAAAGAACTGGCTGATCATCTGCAGCAGCTGGATGCAGATTCCAGTGTAAAAGCCGTGGTGATTACCGGCAATCCGCAGTGTTTTGCTGCCGGGGCAGATTTAAATGAACTGGCACAACTGGATGTGGTGAGCATCCAGCAGGATCAGCGTCCATTGCTGTGGAAAGGTATTGATGAATTTTCCAAGCCACTGATTATGGCGGTCAATGGTTATGCGCTGGGGGCAGGTTTTGAACTGGCCCTGCATGGCGACATGATTGTCACCGGTGAAAATGCCCAGTTTGCACTCCCTGAAATTGGTTTGGGCATGTTACCAGGCGCCGGTGGGACCCAGCGTTTGGCGCGTCTGGTTGGGCAGCAACTGGCGATGCGCTGGGCCATGACCGGAGAGATGGTCTCCGCCACGACCGCCTTGCAACACGGCATTAGCAGTCAGGTCTGTCCAAGCGGCCTTACGGTGCAATATGCACTGGAACTGGCAACAAAAATTGCAGCGCAGGCGCCACTGGCTATCCGTGCCATCAAACAGTCCTTAAAGTCGATTCATGAAGTGACCTTGAGCCAGGGCCTCAAATTAGAACGTCAACATTTTGTCTGGCTGGCCGCGACCCAAGACCGTCAGGAAGGCATTCAGGCATTTTTAGAAAAAAGAAAACCGGAATTTAGAGGTGTGTAATGGATTACCAAACAATTATTGTCGAAGAAAAAAATGCAGTGGGCTATTTGACCTTTAACCGTCCGAAGCAGCTCAACAGTTTTAATGAAACCATGCATCAGGAAGTGTCCAAGGTTATGAGGGCCTGGGCCAAAGACAGCAAGATTCGCGCGGTGGTCATTTCCGCCGAAGGTCGTGGTTTCTGTGCCGGACAGGATTTGAATGACCGCGTGGTGGATCCGAATGCCGATGCGCCAGATTTAGGCCTGTCAATTGAGAAATATTACAACCCTTTAATCAAGCTGATTACCGACATGCCAAAACCGGTGCTGTGCGCGGTTAACGGGGTTGCGGCCGGTGCTGGTGCCAATATTGCCTTGGCCTGTGACATTGTGCTGGCTGCGAAATCGGCATCCTTTATTCAGGCTTTCTGCCGTTTAGGTCTGGTTCCGGATTCAGGTGGCACCTGGTTCCTGCCGCGTCTGGTTGGCCGTGCCCAAGCCATGGGTCTGGCCATGCTGGGCGATAAAGTCAGCGCAGAACAGGCGCTGCAACTGGGCATGATCTGGCAGGTGGTAGAAGATGATCAGCTGAAAGCCGAAGCCGAGAAAATGGCCGAGCATTTAGCCAAACAGCCGACCTATGGCCTGTCCTTAATTAAAAAAGCCATTCATGCTGCAGCCGACAATAATCTGGATGAACAGCTCATTCTGGAACGTGACCTGCAGCGTCTGGCCGGCCGTTCAAGTGATTATAAAGAAGGCGTCCAAGCCTTTATGCAAAAACGCACACCGCAATATACAGGATGCTAATCATGGAACAACTTTGTTTACAGCAGGCCCGTGTCGCGGTGATTGGTGCCGGCACCATGGGCATTGGTATTGCACAATTGGCGGCGATGCATGGCCATCCAACCCAGCTGTTTGATGTGGATGTGCAAAAATCTGAGGCTGCTTTGGCGCAATTGAAAACACAGCTGGAAAAACGTGTTACGGCCGGGAAAATGACAGCGCAGCTGTTAGAGCAAACGCTGGCCAATTTAACAATTGCCAGCGATCTTCAGGCACTGGCGAATGCACAACTGGTGGTTGAAGCCATTGTGGAAAAGAAAGAGGTCAAACAAGCGCTGTTTCAGCAACTGGCGGCACTGTGTCCAGCGGAAACTATTTTTGCCTCTAACACCTCATCCATTTCCATTACCGCCATTGCCGCGACAATTCCACAGCCTGAGCGTGTGGTCGGACTGCATTTTTTTAATCCGGCACCGGTAATGAAACTGGTAGAAATTATCCGGGGTCTGAAAACCTCAGCCCAGATTGCTCAGGCATTGTTCAGCCTGATGCAAAGTTGGAACAAAGTGCCAGTGACGGCCAAATCAACGCCGGGTTTCATTGTCAACCGGGTAGCGCGCCCTTATTATGCCGAAGCTTTTCGTGTCTTGCAGGAAAATGTCACCACGCCTGAACAATTGGATTTTATCATGCGTGAATGTGGCCGCTTTGCCATGGGGCCATGTGAACTGACCGACTTAATCGGGCAGGATGTCAATTTTTCCGTGACCCAAAGCGTGTATCAGGAATTCTTTTATGAGCCGCGCTATCGTCCGTCTTTAATCCAGAAAGAACTGGTGGATGCCGGCTGTTTCGGCCGTAAAAGCGGGCAGGGTTTTTATGATTATCGTCAGGCTGAACGTTCACCGGCCTATCGTTTGCCGGCCATGCCGAGCGTTGCACCGGGTGAACTTGAGATTGAGGTCAATGGGAGCTGGTCACATTCTAGCGGCTTGATCTCGCGGATTCAGGCTGCCTCACAGCTGAAAGTACAGTGTCAGCCACAGGCAGATGAAGAGATTGTACTGGGTGATGTACGCCTGCGTTTAAGCCGCGGTGAATCGGTTGAGCTGGACTATAGCAAGGACAAAGTGGTGCTGATGGACTGGCATGCTGACTGGAATGCAGCACAGGCACTACCAATCGTGGCATCACCGGCCTGTAACGCAGCCGATATCGCCAAAGTCGAGCAGTGTTTTGCCGCGATTGATCTGATACCAATCTGGACTAAAGATCATGCAGGTCTGTATGTGCTGCGTACCATTTCCATGCTGGTGAATGAAGCCAGTGAAGCAGTGCTGCATGCTATAGCAACCGAACAAGATATTGATTCAGCAATGAAATATGGTGTGAATTATCCGCAAGGTCCATTCCAGTGGGCAGAAAAAATTGGATATAACACTATTTTACAAATTTTGAAAAATATGTATCGTATTTATGCTGAAGAGCGCTACCGTTGTAGTATATATTTAAGCAAGAAGGCTGCACAGGAACGTACGCAGTCAGAGCAAGAATTAGAATTTCGCCAAGCAGGCTAAGGAAACCACAGGACATGGAACAGGTATTTATTTGCGATGGAATTCGCACCCCAATTGGCCGTTATGCCGGTGCACTCAGCAGCATCCGTGCAGATGACCTGGCTGCCTTGCCAATACAGTATTTAAAAGCCCAGCATCCTGAACTGCCTTGGCAGGAACTGGATGAGGTGATTTTAGGCTGTGCCAATCAGGCTGGTGAAGATAACCGTAATGTGGCGCGTATGGCTGCCTTGCTGGCCGGCATGCCGGACAATGTCGCGGGCATTACCCTAAACCGTCTTTGTGCTTCAGGTTTAGATGCGGTTGCCACAGGCGCGCGTATGATCAAGGCCGGTGAAGCGCGGTTTGTACTGGCCGGTGGGGTTGAGTCCATGAGCCGTGCACCTTTTGTCCAGTCCAAACCGGAAACCGCTTTTAGCCGCACCCCGGAAATTTTTGATACCACCATCGGCTGGCGCTTTATTAACCCGAAATTTAAAGCGCAGTTTGGCGTCGACAGCATGCCGGAAACCGCCGAAAACGTTGCAGAAAAATACCAGATTCATCGTGCCGATCAGGACCTGTTTGCCTATCGTAGCCAGCAGAAAACCGCAGTGGCCCAGCAAAACGGGATTCTGGCCGAAGAAATTATGCCGGTTGAAATTAAAGACCGTAAGAAAAACAGCATCATCTTCCAGACCGATGAGCATCCACGTGCTGACACCACGCTGGAGGCTTTAGGCAGCCTGAAAACCCCGTTTCGTAAAGAAGGCGGTTCAGTCACCGCCGGTAATGCTTCCGGGGTGAATGATGGCGCTGCCTGTGTCATGCTGGCCAATCAGGCTTTTGTCGATCAGCATCAGCTGAAACCATTGGCAAAAGTGGTGGCCTCGGCCAGTGCCGGTGTTGAAGCCAGATATATGGGCATCGGGCCGGTGCCGGCAGTACGTAAAGTGCTGGCGCTGACCGGGCTAACCCTAGATCAGATGGATATCATTGAGCTGAACGAGGCCTTTGCCGCACAGGCACTGGCGGTGACCCGTGAACTGGGCCTGCAGGATGATGATGCTCGGGTCAATCCAAATGGTGGCGCGATTGCCTTGGGGCATCCACTCGGGATGAGTGGAACGCGTCTGGTGATTACCGCCATGAAAGAATTAAAACGTCGTCAAGGGAAATATGCACTGTGCACCATGTGTGTCGGTGTGGGCCAGGGCGTGGCCATGATTATCGAAAATGTGGATGAGGACACATCCAAGTAAAAAATACAGCACTCAATCAGGATGATTGAAAAGGAGTAATAAGATGAATAACAATGCAATGGAAAAAATCGAAACTGTTTCAATCGATGAATTACGTAGCATCCAGCTGCAGCGCATGAAAAAAACGCTGCAGCATGCCTACCAGAACAGCCCGGTGTATCAAAAGAAGTTTGATGAAGCAGGGGTCCATCCTGATGATTTCAACACTTTGGAAGATCTGGCCAAATTCCCGTTTACCACCAAACAAGATTTACGTGACAACTATCCGTTTGGCATGTTTGCCGTGCCACAGGAACAGATTGTGCGTGTGCATGCCTCATCAGGCACCACCGGCCAGCCGACCGTGGTCGGGTATACCCAGCAGGATATTCAGACCTGGTCAGATGTGGTAGCACGTTCCTTACGTGCAGCCGGTTTAAGTGTCAAAGATACCATTCAGGTGTCCTATGGTTATGGTCTGTTTACCGGCGGTTTGGGTGCGCATTATGGCGTAGAGCGTTTGGGTGCCACGGTTATTCCAATGTCGGGTGGCCAAACCGAGCGTCAGGCGCAGCTGATTCATGACTTTAAGCCCACCGCTTTAATGGTTACGCCATCTTACTGCCTGAATATTATTGAAGCGCTGGAAAAGAAATTTGGCACAGCCAAAGACTGTTCTATCCGTACCGGTATTTTTGGTGCCGAGCCGTGGACCAATGAAATGCGCAAGGAAATTGAAGAGCGCTTGGGCATTGATGCACTGGATATTTATGGCCTGTCCGAAGTAATGGGACCAGGTGTGGCAATGGAATGTCTGGAAAGCAAAGACGGCCCAACCATCTGGGAAGATCATTTCTATCCAGAAATTATCAATCCGGAAACCGGTGAAGTCCTGCCAGATGGTGAGCTGGGCGAGCTGGTCTTTACCACCATCACCAAAGAAGGCATGCCAGTGATCCGTTACCGTACCCGTGACCTGACCCGTCTGTTACCCGGTACGGCACGCACCATGCGTCGTATGGACAAAATCGTTGGACGCAGCGATGATATGATGATTATCCGCGGTGTGAACGTGTTTCCGTCACAAATTGAAGAGCAAATTCTGCATATTCCGCAGCTGATTCCGAATTATCAGATTCATATTTGTAAACAGGGACACCTCGACACATTGCATATTCAGGCAGAAATGCGTAAAGATACCAATGATGTTATGGCGCACCAGTTGGCCGGGCAGTTAAAAGCCCAGATTAAAACCATGGTGGGCATTAGCGTGACGGTGGATGTGTTGCCGGAAGGCAGCCTGCCACGCTCAGAAGGTAAGGCGCAGCGGGTATTTGATATCCGAAAGTCTGCATAGGTTCAGTGGGCGATTGACTGCGGTCAATTGCCCTCACAAACAGGGTGTGAATACATCGCAATGAATCCAAAATTAAAACAAAGTATTGATGATTTTATTCAGCATGAAGCCTTAAGTGGCACATCGCTGATTATGACCGTATTTGGTGACTGTATTTTTCATCGCGGTGGGATTATCAGTCTGGCTAGCCTGATCCAGCTGATGGATGTGTTTGGCCTGAACGAACGTTCAGTGCGTACCGCTGTGTTTCGTCTGGTACAAAACGGCTGGCTGGTGTCGGAAAAAATTGGCCGCACCAGTTATTACCGTATTACCGAAAACAGCCGCCAGCGTTTTATTATGGCGGACCAGAAAATTTACAGCTTCCAGCACAAGGAATGGGACCAGAAATGGGATCTGGTACTGCTCAGTTCGGTCGAGCTGGAAAATAAAGCCATTTTAAAGAAAGAACTGGAATGGCTCGGTTTTGCCAATATTGCCACCAACGTGATGGCTTATCCGGGTTGTGATCATCTGAAACTGCAAAATCTGCTACTGAATCTGCAAATGACCGATCAGGTGGTGATCTTTAAAGCTGAAACCTTGCAGTTATGGCAGGAGTCGTATCCAACCATTAAACGCATGGTGGCAACCAACTGGCCGGTGCCTGAACTGCATCAGCGTTATGAAAAATTCATGGGTGATTTCCGTGAATTTCTGAATCTGGTTGATGCCGAAGATGAACTGGACCCGGTACAGGCCTTCCAGATCCGGATTTTGCTGATTCATCAGTATCGCCGGATTTTGCTGAAAGATCCGAACCTGCCGTTTGAGCTGCTGCCATCGGACTGGTTATCGCTGAATGCACGCAACTTAAGTAGCAACCTGTATCAGCGTGTGGTCAGTGCCGGAGAAGAATTCTTTATGGAACTGGCGCGCACGTCGGAAGGTTCAATGCCACCGGCGCATCCGCAATTCTTCAAGCGTTTTGGCGGTATTAAAATAGAAGAACCCAGCTCATTGGCTTGAGCTTATTCATAGAGCTTCCTTGCCTCGTGGTGGGGAAGCATCTACTCCGCTTATTTTAAAGGAATAAAATATGCCGTGTTACTCCATTGATGGTGTGATTCCTGTGGTGCATCCGCAGGCTTATGTGCATCCAACTGCTGTACTTATTGGTGATGTGATTATTGAAGCCGGGGCTTATATTGGCCCATTTGCTGCCTTACGTGCCGACTTTGGCCGAATCCATATTCAGCAGAATGCCAATGTGCAGGATTCCTGTACCGTGCATGGTTTTCCAGACAGCGTGACGCTGGTAGAAGAATATGGCCATATCGGACATGGGGCAATTTTGCATGGCTGCATCATTCGTAAAAACGTACTGGTTGGCATGAATAGCGTGATTTTGGATGAAGCGGAAATTGGTGAAAATACCATTATTGGCGCCAACAGTACCGTGAAAGCCAAAGCCCAGATTCCGGCCAATGTCCTGGCACTCGGCAGTCCGGCTAAGGTGGTGCGGCCACTGGAAGACAAGGAAATTGCCTGGAAACGTCATGGCACCCAGCAATATATTGAACTGACTGCACGCTGTCTGCAGAGCATGCACGAGGTTGAGCCATTGCCTGAACAAACTGCCTCACGCCGTAGCTATCGTGATTTTTCTGCCGAGCATGTAATTAAAAAACACGCTTAAGTGAATATAAATAGCAGTGATCCTTAGGTATATCGCATTGTTGATCCCATAAAAAAGCGCTGAATCTATCAGCGCTTTTTCTATCTTATCTCTACATAGACCAATATTTACACGGGCGCTTCCATCAGCACCTGACCATATTGTTCGCGTAAATCTTTTTTCAGCATTTTGCCGGTCCCACTGAGTGGAATACTGTCAACAAAAATAACCTTATCGGGAATCTGCCATTTGGCCACTTTATCGGCATAATAATCCAGCAGTTCGTTTTCGGTAAGCTGGCTATCCGGCACTTTCATGGCAATCACTACCGGACGTTCATCCCATTTTGGATGGCTGGCGGCAATCACTGCGGCCATGGCAATTTCCGGATGGCACATGGCCAGATTTTCCAGTTCTACCGATGAAATCCATTCACCACCCGATTTAATCAGGTCTTTAGAACGGTCACTAATGTGCAGGAAACCATCACTGTTCAGACTGGCAATATCGCCGGTATCGAACCAGCCATCACTGGTCAGGGCAGATTCCTCTTTGCCAAAGTAACGCTCAATAATCCAGTGGCCTTTAATCTGTAAATTGCCGGTGGTCTGGCCATCACGTGGCAGCAAGTCGGTGCCTTTTTCTGCCGAAGCCAGACGTAAATCTACCCCAAATGGTGGACGACCTTGAGACAGTCGTAACTGGGTTTTCTCCTCCGGACTGAGCAGTTCATGCTTGGCTTTGAGCTGGTTGGCAGAACCCAGCGGACTGGTTTCAGTCATGCCCCAGGCATGAATGGTGTCGCAGTTATACTGCTCTTTAAAGGTTTTCAGCATCGCCGGCGGGCAGGCCGAGCCACCAACAACATTGCGGTTCATACTTTCCAGCGTGCTGCCAGCCTGTTTGGCTGCGGCCAGTAAACCTTGCCAGATGGTCGGCACACCCAAGGCCACCGTCACTTTATAATTATCAATGAGCTGTACCAGACTGGCACCATCCAGCCCTGGTCCCGGCAACACCAGGGTTGAGCCAACCATCGCCGCAGCATATGGCGTGCCCCAGGCATTGACATGGAACATCGGCACTACCGGCAGCATTACATCTTTGGCCGATAAATTCAGGGAGTCGGGCAGGCTGATGCCATAACTGTGCAGCAAGGTGGAACGGTGGCTGTAGAGCACGCCTTTTGGATTACCGGTGGTGCCTGAGGTGTAGCACAGGGAACTGGCCATATTCTCATCCAGTTCTGGCCAGTCAAATGTCTTGGACTGGGCGGCAATCAAATCATCATAAAACTGAACTTCAGGCAATTTTTCCCGGACCGCATCATCCGGTGCATCCAGACAGATAAAATGCTCCACCTGCGGCAAATGCTGTTTTACCCCGACAATTAGCGGCAGGAAGGTTTTATCAAAAATCACCACCCGGTCTTGAGCATCATTAATAATAAAAATCAGCTGTTCAGGAAACAGACGCGGGTTAATGGTATGGCAGACCAGACCACTCCCGGAAATTGCATACCAGCTTTCCAGGTGACGATGATTGTTCCAGGCAATGGTTGCCACACGGTCACTCTGTTCTAGGCCCAAGGCCTGCAGCGCATTGGCAAAGCGTTTGGCATTCTCTGCCACAGCGGCCCAGTCAGTGCTGCTCATGCTGCCATCGGTATTTTTTGAAATGATGGGTGTATCGCCATGATAGCGTGCTGCATGTTCAATCAGCGAGCTAATCAATAACGGTTGATACATCATACGTCCAAGCATGTTGATATCCTTATTCCATTTTTTTGTTGTTTAAATAATGTCTTGTTTCTTGACTACTTTTCCGAGGCATCATTGCCGAAAAAGGCTGTTTTTTCATCCTAAACACTTGCGTGATGAAATCAAGAGGGGATTACAAAAAATCTGTTTTGTGCAGACTTAAACCGAAAAATGCGCTAGCTATTTGAATATAGAGTAAAAGCTTCAATAATTATGATGAATGACGTTCAAAAGAAGTCCTTGAAATAACACTTGATCTTTTTAAAAAATGTGTTAAAAAATGAGTATAACCAATTTTGGTTATGCTTGTTTCAGGATGAAATAAGCGGCAAGAAGCTGAATGAAAAAATAATCAAAAATAGGAGTGTTAGGATGCTTCAATTATTAAAAAACTTTTTCTGCTTACATATTTATGAATATGAGCAAATGGAGGAAATTGGTGCGCATATTGAGTGTCGTAAGTGTGGGGCCAATAAATCATAGAGGGGATCAAACCAGATTCAACAAAGAAGTGGGCTAGACTCACTTCTTTTTGTTTATACACTGCATCAACATTCGCGCAGGCTCATCTCCGCCTTTAAATATCTAAATCTCATTCCAAGCTGCTTTATTTACTGCCGTTTCAGGCTAAAATCCTGTCATCTCTCTATAACTGAATGTGCACATGGCCAAAGATTTTAATGCCCCGACCTATATTGTAGATGATCAGCTCAGCGATACCTTGGCCTGGTTGTGTCAGCATCAGGACTGTTTTGATGCCTTTCATTTTGATGTCATCAAGCAGGAACTCACGGTTTATCATGCCAATGGTGCCGATCTGATTAAACCGGGCATGTATCTGAATGCCAATTATGGCTTGTTGATTACCTCATAAAAAAAGCCCATCCAGAAGATGGGCTTTTTCGTGTGATGCGGATTAAACCGCCATCGCATCTACCGACAGTTCCTGAACGGTCGGTTTGGCTTTTTCCGCCACCAGTCCCAGTTTCTGGAACAGTTGACGGTCTTTACCTTCACCGGCATTCGGGGTGGTCAGCAGCTTTTCACCCGAGAACAGCGAGTTGGCACCGGCCATAAAGGCCAGGGCCTGATCTGAATCAGATAAAGATTCACGACCGGCAGACAGGCGGATATAACTGGTTGGCATGATAATGCGTGCCACGGCAATAGTACGAATCCATTCGGTGACATCGAGTTTTTCTACATCGGCCAGTGGTGTACCTTCAATTGGCACCAGCATGTTAATCGGTACAGATTCCGGATGAATCGGCAAGGTGGCCAGTTCATGTAACAGGCCAATCCGGTCCTGGGTATCTTCACCTAAACCGACAATGCCGCCGCTACAGACTTTCATGCCGGCATTACGCACATGCTCTAGGGTATTTAAACGGTCATCGAAGCTACGGGTACTAATAATATTGGCATAGTATTCGCGCGAAGTATCGAGGTTATGGTTGTAATAATCCAGGCCGGCATCTTTCAGACGTTCTGCCTGAGACTGGTTCAGCATACCCAGTGTCATACAGGTTTCTAGCCCCAGCGCTTTCACTTCACGCACCATTTCCAGTACATAAGGCATATCGCGTTCATGCGGATTGCGCCACGCTGCGCCCATACAAAAACGTGAAGAACCTGATTCTAGCGCTTCCTTGGCTTCCTGAATCACTTTTTCAACGGCAATACGTTTTTCAGCTTCCAGCTGTGAATCATAATGAGCCGATTGAGAGCAGTATTTGCAGTCTTCCGGGCATTTACCGGTTTTAATCGAGAGTAAGGTACTCACCTGAATGGTATTGGCGGCAAAATGCTCACGATGTACGCGCTGCGCCTCAAAAACCAAATCTAAAAACGGTTGCTGATAAAGTGCCTCAATTTCTTCACGAGACCAATCATTACGTACCGGACGCATACTGCTCATAAGTCTGTCCCTAATTATCCATATTTTGCATACTGCATATTAAGCAAAAGCGGCAGGCGCTTCATTAGCAAAATATGACGTAATCCAAAAACAAAGTCCACCTGAAGTGGACTTTGTTGAGTGAGGGAACATGAACTTCAGCATTATTCACGATGGTTGCCGTGCATGTTCTGGTTTTGCAGATCGGCACGGTGCTGTTTATTCAGCATCCGGTCATCCTGTTCATGCTGGTTGTTTTTAGGGCTATCAATAGGCCCTTGGGGTTGCTGCTGTTGCTGTTTTAAATGTTCAGTCTGCTGTTCAAGTTCCTGCTTTTGCTGTTGTTTCTGCTGCTGTTGGTTTTTATGATGCGTTTGCATAATAAATTCCTCCTGATGACAACATCTTTTCTGTTGGATTCCTCTATTGAGCCACAATTCAGTACCACGCGCTGTAGGGCTTGTGTGGGGATCTGTGAGCTCAGGTAAAGAAATGAAAAATTATGCAGATTTGGTCAACTGCTCCTGAATGGCCCAGTCAATATGCACATTCACCACCTCATCATGCGGCGTTTTGGCCTGTTGTAGCTGGGCAATAATATCTGCGGAATAAGGCGCATTGCCCAGACCAATCGCAATATTGCGTTTAAAACTCTGATAACCGGTCCGTCTGAGTGGACTGCCTTCGGTGCAGGCCAGGAAGGTGGCTTCATCCCATTGCCAGAGCTCCAGCAGGCTCATCCGGTCCAGCCCATGACGCGGGGCAAAATCATCCAGCGGAGTCAGCTGGGCAAAACTGTTCCAGGGGCAAATTAACTGGCAGTCATCACAGCCAAAAACCCGGTTGCCAATCGGCCGGCGCAAATCTTCAGGAATAATGCCTTTATATTCAATGGTTAAATAGGCAATACATTTACCAGCATCCAGCACGTAGGGCTCGACAATGGCTTTGGTCGGGCAGATGTCGATACAGGCGCTACAGGAACCGCAGTGCGCCGTGGCCGGTTCATCAAACGGCAACTCAAGCGAGCTAAACAGCTCACCTAATACAAAGAATGAGCCGGATTTTTTATGAATCAGCAGGGTATGTTTACCGGTCCAGCCCATGCCGGCACTTTCGGCCAGCGATTTTTCAAAGATCGGGGCTGAATCGGCAAAAGGGCGCGATTCAAAATCACCAACTTTGTCCCGAATCAGGCTGGCCAGAGTTTTAAGACGACCGCGCATGACTTTATGATAATCGCGGCCGCGGGCATAACGCGCAATAATGGCGCTATTGGGTGCATCTGGCACGTGTCGTGGTGTAGGCCGATCGACCAGATAATTCATGCGCACACAAATAATGCTTTTGGTGCCCGGCACCAGTAAGGCCGGGTTGGCACGTTTCTCCAGATTTTCGCCCAGAAAATGCATATCTGCCTGATAACCTTGTGCTAAATAGGCTTCCAAACGGGGTAATTCTGCTTGAGCATCGGGCCGGGCAATGACACAATCAGCAAAGCCCAGTGCTAAAGCCTGCGCTTTAATCCATGCTTTTAACTGGACGGGATCAAGTTGACTGACCGGAATATTCTGCATGGCAGGCGATGAGTTCATAATGACAAAACAAGGGAAAAACAATGCATCCACAAGTTTATCATAGCCGTGATATTCAAGCATGGGAGCAGCGCTGGTTTGCTCGGCAAAACTCGTCTTATGGCCTGATGCAGCAGGTGGCCTGGTCGATTGCCCAGCGCGTCATTCCCGTTTTACAGCAACATAAATATCAGACAGTGGCGGTTTGTTGCGGGCAGGGCAATAATGCCGGAGATGGCTATCTGCTGGCCAAATATTTACAGCAGGCCGGTTTTCAGGTGCATATTTATGCGGCTGAATTGGGTTCTTCACCTGATTTGCAGCAGGCTGAACACGAGGCTCGAGCGGCTGGCCTAGATATTCAATCCGGTTTTCGGTTTCAACAGGCTTATGAGGTCTATGTTGATGCGCTGTTTGGGATTGGCCTGAATCGTGAACTGAGCGTTGAGTGGCAACAGATTATTCATCAGATGAATCAGCAGCGCGGCTTGAAAGTGGCGATTGATATTCCAAGTGGCCTGGATGCCAATTGTGGTCAGCCTTTACCCTGTGCGATTCAGGCCGATTTGACCTATAGCGTATTGGGTTTAAAAGCTGGACTCTTTACCGGTAAGGGCAAAGCCTACGCCGGACAGATGGAGCTGATTGCCGCCATTCCTCCCGATCCTGAATTACACGCCATCGCTCAATTGGTACCCACCCAGATTCAGCTGCCGCCACGTCAGGCCTTTGGTCATAAGGGCAGTTATGGGCATGTGCTAGTGGTCGGCGGTCATGCCGATATGGGCGGCGCGGTAATGATGGCAGCGGAAGCAGCGTTTGCGGCCGGTTGTGGCAAAGTGACCGTGGTTTGTGATGCCAAACATCATACGGCTATTTTAAGTCGCGCTCCGAATATCATGCTGCGCGATATTAACACTCTGCAGGATAATGCCATTGAACAGCTGCTACAGCAGGTCGATGCCATCTGTTTTGGTATGGGCCTTGGACGCGATGACTGGGCTGCCCGTCAATATGCGCTGTGGTTGCCAAAATTGTTGCAGGCTAAACTGGAACGGGTACTCGATGCAGATGCCTTATGGTTTCTGGCCGCACATCCGCAGCAGTTACCTGAAGGGACCTATTTAACGCCACATCCGGGTGAGGCGGCGAAACTTTTAGCCCTAACGACAATGGAGGTTGAGCAGAACCGATTACAGGCTATTCATGAATTACAGGCCCGTTATGGCGGCCAGTGGGTGCTTAAAGGCGCGGGCAGCTTGATTCTGGAAGATCAGCTCTGGCTATGTACTGCCGGCAATGCCGGAATGGGCACAGGTGGCATGGGTGATGTTCTGTCCGGCATGATCGCCAGTTTAAAAGCACAATATCATACTGAACTCAGTTTACATGAGATTGTCACTTTACATGCGCAAGCTGGAGATGTACTGGCGGAATCCGGTATGCGCGGACTTCAGGCACAGCAGATGAATCAGGCCATTTATCAGGTCGTGAACAGGTGAGAGATGCAAGCACTTAAAATTATTATTCAGGGAAATGTGCAGGGCGTGGGGTATCGCCGCTGGTTTGAACAGCAGGCGCAAGAACTGCAGCTAACCGGATATGTCAAAAATCTGGACAATGGTGATGTCGAAGCAGAAATTATTGGCGAGGAAATGCAGATTCAGGAAATTCTGAAACGCAGTCTGGTTGGACCATTGCGGGCACAGGTCACTAAAATTGAGCGCATCCCGTTTGATCCGGCAGAACGTGAATACACCCATTTCCAGATGATCCGTTAAGTAGAAACTCCCGATTTGGACATCCCCTCACCGGGATCAAGATGGCTTCCAGTTAGCGCCGTCTGCTGCTAGAACGGCTACGGCCGCGCGCCATACCACCCAGGGCATTCAGTACCGCCATTTTGCTCATACTGCCGGAGGCGTGGGCATGGCAGATGGCAGCGGCCAGCGCATCAGCTGCATCAGCTTGCGGTTTAATGCTTAAATTTAACAGCTTCATCACCATCATCTGCACCTGTTCTTTATCGGCTGCCCCATAGCCGACCACAGACTGCTTGATTTGGCGGGCGGTATATTCCGCCACCTGTAAATCCAGATTGGTCAGTGCGGCAATGGCAGCACCACGCGCTTGACCCAGTTTCAGTGCCGAGTCCGGGTTTTGCGCCATAAAAACCTGTTCAACTGCGGCCTCAGTCGGGCCATGAAATTTTACAATCCGGTCAATACCACCAAAAATACGTTTCAGGCGTTCAGGCATTTCCGTGGTTTCGGTCCGAATGGTGCCGGCATCTACAAAACGCAATTTTGAGCCATCACGCTCAATAATGCCGTAACCGGTAAGCCGGGAACCGGGATCGATACCAATAATCAGTGACATGCCAAGCCTTAAAAAAATTACATCAAAATGAATTATATGATTTTACAGCGGTATTGTGTGAGGGAATTTGCAGCAACCGGTGCGGATACTCAAGACTATCAACAATGCTTCAAACTCGCTGGAGCTGCTATTAAAAATAGCAGGGACAATATATAGGTTATCTTGGTAAAAAAGGCTGCATCTTCATTTTGGCTTAAGTTTCGGGGTTTATACTGTACATCTACAGTCAAAAGCCGCGCAGTACAGTGGCCGCGGCAGTGTTTATCGGGCTGTGGCTGCTGCTCGTGTATGCGGCTTATGTTTATTTTTATCGTCCTACAGCATAAAGCTCAGGTCTGTCATTGAAAATATTAATGACAGGCCTGCACTTTAAAAATAGAATAATGCCCATATTGTTACATAAGCGTGTCAAAAAAAGCTTGATGCTGATTAAGCAGTTGATGCCTGCACTCTATTTATTTTGTTGAGATTAGATTAATTTTCATGAAATTATTTCTTATTATTCTGGCTGGTTTAATTCTGGAAGTATTCGTCTGGATCGGCGTGGGTGACCTGGTCGGTAGCATGTGGTACGTGTTCTTCTGGTTTATTGCCGCCTTCTTTATTGGTATGAATCTGATCCGTAAGTATTCTGCGGGCATCATGCCACAAATGCAGCAGATGCAGATGGGACAAATGAGTGCAGATCCGGCATTAAGCAATAACTTGCCTAAAATCTTTGCAGGTTTCCTGCTGTTGATTCCAGGTCTGATCACCGATGTGCTGGCTGTGCTGATTATGATTCCGGGCGTACAAAATGCCTTTAAAGCGGCCATGATGAAAGCGATGATGAAACGTCAGCAAGCCATGATGAACCAGATGATGGGGGGCATGATGGGCGATATGAATGGCATGGGTGGTGGTGCACAAGGCCAGAATCCGTTCGCCGATCTGATGCGTCAGATGCAGGACATGCAAAACCAGCAGGCGGGCCGCGACTCGACTATTATTGATGGTGAAGCGCGCGAAGTGACGCCAGAAGCAAAAAAAATTGAAATGAAAGATGTGAATAAACACTAAGCCATCTTTATTTGAAAAACCGGATCTGCAAGGATTCGGTTTTTTTATGCTTGCAGTGCTCGTATATTTTTGAACGGGCGATATAATAAATGACTTTTTAAGTTTCTCCCTGTGTTATGTCCTTACTGTTGACCATTTGTGCCTTACATTTTGTGGCACAGCTTAGTCCCGGCCCCGATATTATTCTGATTGCCAAAAGCTCGGCATCGACCACACGTCGCAATACCATTCATATTATTGCCGGAATTTCATTGGGCATTGTGCTGTGGGTGGTTTTAACCCTGCTGGGCTTTACCGTTCTGGTCGAGCAGTTTCCATGGATTCAGCAGGTATTGATGCTGATAGGCGGTTTGTTTCTGGCGAAAATGGGCTGGGCCATGCTCAGTGGCGGACTACGCAGTTTAAAACAGTCTAGTGCATTGGAGGATGTGCAGGCACAGAGCTCTGCACAGAAAAACTATTTTTTACTGGGTCTGTTCACCAATTTATCTAATCCTAAAACCCTGATTTATTTTAGCAGTGTATTTTCATTGGCGCTCAGTTCATCGGCCAGTGATTATTTAAAAGCACAGCTGGCAGTGATTATTCCGCTGCAAACCTTCCTGACCTTTGTGTTGCTGATGCTGTTATTGTCACAGCCGAAAATTAAGGCGGTGTACCAGCGTTCAGGCAGTTATATTGATATTTTATCGGGCGCCTTATTCCTGATTTTTGCCCTGTGGCTGGGCTATGACGCCATCGGTATGTTCTGATTCAGAATCTGGTTGATCCTGTTCACTAACCAAAGCAGAAACAGCCCTTTCTGCTTTTTTATGGGCAGATGAATAACGGTTTGGTGCCAGAGTGGTTTCGGTATTTTCAGAGCCATGAAAACGGCGGCTGCGGTTGGCGCGTTCGCGTAATCCGCCTTTTTTGATCAGTTGTACCATTTTCATTCTCCTGCATTTCAGTCCGCTAGTTTAAACAAAAGGGCAGCCGGATGCATCTGACTTAAGAGTAGTCCGATAAAATTATTGGCAGAGAATACGGTGTTAAAGCAGCAGCTTAAGTGTCTGAAAGCGTGCATAAAAAGATAAATAAAGTCAACAAAAGCAGGCAGGGTTTACTTAAGCTTACATAGACTCACCAGTAATAGAGCTTGCTATGCTACACAGGCTCACATAAGATAAAACAATATTACAAAAAGCGTTTTTCGCATGATGTAAAAATAAAAACAAGAATTACAGTAAATTAGGAGAACTGCCTATGCTGTACCATCAATACCATTGCTCATGTTGCAATCAAGTGGTGGCGTCAACAGAAAAAGAATGTCCAAATTGCGGTTCACACAATATTCGTAGTCCTTATGGTTTCTGGATGTTCTGTATTTTAAGTTGTCTGGCCTTTGCGGTTATTTTTAAAGTCGTGCATGTCTATTTGCAGGACCATCAGGAAACCCCGACACAGCCGACTTTATTGGAAGTCTTAAAACAGGAATCCAGCTAACTGGATTCCTTGAATCTGATGAGCTTAACTCAACTTTCGTTTAGCGGGATGACGCCAGAAAAGCGGCCTGATTCAGCACCGACAGTTCAGTATTAATGTCAAAAATTTTCCCGTGAATCTTGTCGATGCCAAAACTTTGCAGACGCGCCGTGTGCATCTGTAAATATTGTTCTGCATGATGCTTTGTATCAAACAGGTAAATCCCGCCAGCCTGCTGGATGTCACTATTTTCGGTCCAGATTTTCCAGATGAGACCCGGTTCCTGATTAATACTGGCTGCCAGCTCGCGATAGGCCGTGGCCATTTCTGCGCCAAAAGGGCCATTTGAAGGGAAATCAACCTGAAGAATTACCGCCATCATGTTCATCCTGTTTTAAATGTTCCATCTTATTGTAAACAGTTTATGTTTTTATAAAATGATATTTCTGCCCAGAATCGCGATAAAGTAGACAATAAAAAACCCATCACTCGGACGGGTCTCTTAATATCTTAAGAGCTTAAAGGCCAGCAGCAGCTTTTAAGATATCGACTTTGTCGGTTTTTTCCCAGGTAAAGGCAGTGTCTGAACCTTCGCGGCCAAAGTGACCGTAGGCAGCAGTCTGCTTGTACATTGGTTGTAACAGGTCCAGCATACGGGTAATGCCGTATGGACGCAGGTCAAAGTGTTCACGAACTAGCTGAACAATCAGTTCATCAGCCACTTTACCGGTGTTAAAGGTGTTAATTGAAATTGAAGTTGGCTCCGCCACACCAATTGCATAAGACACCTGAATTTCACATTTGTCTGCCAGGCCAGCAGCGACAATATTTTTCGCCACATAACGACCGGCATAAGCAGCAGAGCGGTCTACTTTCGATGGGTCTTTACCAGAGAAGGCACCGCCACCATGACGCGCCATACCACCGTAGGTATCTACAATAATTTTACGGCCAGTCAGACCACAGTCACCCACTGGACCACCAATCACAAACATTCCGGTCGGGTTGATGTGGAATTTGGTGTCAGCATGGAACATGTCCGCAGGGATGATCTTTTTCACGATTTCTTCAATCACAGCTTCTTTCAGCTGTGCTTGACTAATTTCAGGATCATGCTGGGTTGACAGCACCACCGCATCTAAACGTACTGGTTTGCCATTTTCATAGGCAAAAGTCACCTGGCTTTTCGCATCTGGACGTAACCAAGGCAGGGCACCGCTACGACGCAGTTCAGCCTGTTTTTCCATTAAGCGATGCGCATAAGAAATTGGCGCAGGCATCAGCACATCCGTTTCACGGCTGGCATAACCAAACATCAAGCCCTGGTCGCCGGCACCCTGATCTTCAGGTTTTTGACGGTCTACACCTTGGGCAATTTCCGGTGACTGCTTACCAATCATGTTAATTACGGCACAGGTTGAACCATCGAAGCCGAGGTCAGAATGATGATAGCCAATACCATTGACGGTTTGACGTACAATCGCTTCAAAATCCACATTGGCTGTGGTTGTGATTTCACCCGCAAGTACGACCGCACCGGTTTTTACAAGCGTTTCACAAGCAACCCGCGCATATGGGTCTTCTTTTAAGATTGCATCCAAAATGGCATCACTGATTTGGTCAGCCATTTTATCTGGATGGCCTTCGCTTACAGATTCCGAGGTAAATACAGCGTACTCGCGCATAAGTCCTATCACAGTTATTTCAAAAGACGCAATATGTTACATCGAGTTAGACTTTAGGACTAGCTCAATACGACCAAATTGGCTGAATTTATTTCAATTCAATGACTTTTTATCTGATATAGGCATTTAAAAAACTGATATAAAATCCAAAACGGTATAGATTCATCATCCGGATAAACTTGAGTTTTAATTCAATAAATCACTATTTTAAAAGCGGCTGTATTCTTATAATTTATATTAGGAATCAACCAATTATCTTGTTTTTAGAGTTTTGGGAAAATGCTGTCTGTCATCTTTTGGTCGTCATCATGCTCTAAAATGAAGTCTGTTACTGTTGAGCAGGATTGTGCAGTTTTGAATTAAATTGAATGAATTTCACAATGAGCGCTTTTTTGTATAAAAAACCATCCAAACAGGTCAGTTATGTAACGGGAAAATCCGGATGAGCTACCCGGTTATTCGCCAGAAATTCAATTTTCTCATGCCTCTAGCCAGGAATTGTACGAAAATGCGCAGGCAAACGAATAAATACCGAAAAATTACCGCTGAGGCTTTACCCCATACGCTTTTTTTAAGACAATAGACGTGTTTTGAATTCCTATTCATCTTCCTTTATTAAACGATTTATTTGGACTCTGACCTATGACGACCCCGCTTAATGAACGTCGTATTGCAAACGCAATTCGTGTATTGGCTATGGATGCCGTGCAAAAAGCAAATTCCGGACATCCAGGTGCGCCGATGGGGATGGCAGACATCGCTGACGTGGTGTGGCGTGAATTTTTAAATCATAACCCGACGAACCCGCAATGGGCTAACCGCGACCGTTTTGTTTTATCCAATGGTCATGGTTCTATGCTGCATTATGCGCTGTTACATTTAACCGGTTATGATCTTTCAATTGAAGATTTAAAAGCATTCCGTCAACTACACTCTAAAACACCAGGTCACCCGGAATACGGCTATGCACCAGGGGTTGAAACCACCACTGGTCCACTTGGTCAGGGTATTGCCAATGCGGTTGGTTTTGCTCTGGCTGAAAAGACACTGGCAGCGCAGTTCAATAAAGATGATATGCAAGTGGTTGACCATTACACCTACTGTTTCCTGGGTGATGGCTGCCTGATGGAAGGTATTTCTCACGAAGTATGTTCACTGGCCGGTACTTTAGGTCTGGGTAAACTGGTGGTTTACTATGATGACAACGGTATTTCAATTGATGGTGAAGTTGAAGGCTGGTTCTCTGATGACACTGAACAGCGCTTCCTGTCTTATGGCTGGCAAGTGCTGAAAGTTGATGGTCATGATGCAGATGCTATTCGCGAAGCAACTGTGGCTGCCAAAGCTGAAACCGCTAAACCAACCATTATTATCTGTAAAACCATTATCGGTTTAGGTTCACCAAACAAACAGGGTAAAGAAGATTGCCACGGTGCACCGCTGGGTAATGATGAAATCGTGTTAACCCGCGAAGCGCTGGGCTGGACCGATGAAGCGTTTGTAATTCCTGAAGATGTGTATGCTGCTTGGGATGCGAAAACCAAAGGTGCTGAAACTGAAGCTGCCTGGAATGCTACTTTTGCTGCCTATGCAGCAAAATATCCTGCAGAAGCGGCTGAATTAAAACGCCGTTTAAGCGGTGAATTACCAGCAGAATTCCTGGCACAGGCCGATGCCTATATTGCTGAAGTGAACGCGAAAGCAGAAACCATTGCGACCCGTAAAGCCAGCCAGAATACGCTACAGGCTTTTGGTCCATTATTACCTGAATTATTGGGTGGTTCTGCGGACCTGGCTGGTTCAAACCTGACGCTTTGGAAAGGTTGCCAGGGCGTACAAGACAATGCCGCAGGTAACTATGTGCACTACGGCGTACGTGAATTTGGTATGACCGCGATTGCCAACGGTGTGGCGCTGCACGGCGGTTTCATTCCTTATGTAGCAACATTCTTAATGTTCATGGAATATGCGCGTAATGCCGTGCGTATGTCTGCGTTAATGAAGCAACGCGTAATTCATGTTTATACCCATGATTCGATCGGTCTGGGTGAAGATGGTCCTACGCACCAGCCAATTGAGCAGATTGCATCGTTACGTGGTACGCCAAACCTGAACACATGGCGTCCATGTGATACGGTTGAAGCAGCGATTTCCTGGAAATCTGCTTTAAGCCGTGCGGAAGGTCCATCTGCGTTAATCTTCTCTCGTCAAAACCTGCCATTCCAGGCGCGTACTCAAGCACAAATTGAAAACGCGGCCAAAGGTGGTTATGTGCTGGCTGAAGAAAAAGGTGAATTGAAAGCAATCATCATTGCGACCGGTTCTGAAGTGGCCTTGGCGATGGAAGCACATGCACAGCTTGAAGGTGTACGTGTGGTGTCTATGCCATGTGCTGAAGAATTCATGCAGCAAGATGCGGCGTATCGTGAAGCGGTTCTGCCATCGAATATCCGTGCCCGTGTTGCAGTTGAAGCAGCGCATGTCGATTACTGGTGGAAATTTGTGGGTCTGGACGGTCGCGTGATTGGTATGACCACTTACGGCGAATCTGCACCAGCCAAAGACTTGTTCCAGCACTTTGATATTACCACGGAAGCAGTGGTTGCTGCAGTGAAAGAACTGACGGCTTAATCGCTCAGAAATTTCAAAAAAAGACGCTCCGAAAGGGGCGTTTTTTTATGCTAGTTTAAAAAGCTGAACAATATAAAAGAAGATCCACATGACAGCAATCAGTATTGTGCCTTTGGCACAGACCAGTCAGCCGCAATGGCAAGCACTTTGGGTCGGTTATCAGGCCTTTTATCAAACCAAGTTATCAGATGAACTGAGTGCCCATACCTGGCAGCGTCTGACATCAGCCGAGTCTGCGCATATGTATGGTTTTGCAGCCCTGCTTGAACAGCAGATGGTCGGCTTTGTACATGTGATTGAACATGACAGCTGCTGGACATTCAGGCCTTATGCCTATTTGCAGGATTTATTTACCCACCCCGATTATCGCGGGCAGGGTGTGGCCAGATTACTGATTGAACAGGTCTATATGGAAGCCAAAAAACGCCAGTGCGACCGGGTTTACTGGCTGACACAAGAAGCCAATCAAACTGCACAAATATTGTATGATAAAGTGGCACACAAGACCGGATTTATTCAATATAAACAAAGTCTGTAACGGCATCCATGCGTTAATCGTTTCATTGCTGCAACAGAACGTTTTATCTGTAGCAATGAACTCTAACAAGAAATCTATACACTAATAAGCATTCAAAAAGCGAGATAAAAGCATGAACTTTAAAGCACTTGTACTTGGTTTGGCGGTCACTTCAGTAGCAACAGCTGCGTTGGCAAAACCAGTGGCGTATCAAATTGACCCGACCCATACGGCAACTGTATTTAGCTGGGATCACTTCGGTTTCTCTACGCCATCAGGTAACTTCTCTAACATTCAAGGTACCATTAATGTTGATGAGAAACAGCCAGAAAAATCATCTGTCAACGTGACTATTCCATTAAACAGCCTGAACACCAACGTCAAAGCGCTGGATGAGCACTTAATGGCAGCAGACTGGTTTGATGCAGCAAAATATCCAACTATTACTTTCAAAAGTACCAAAGTTGAAACTCAGGACAAAAAGAACTTTAAAATCACAGGTGATTTAACTGTGAAAGGTGTAACGAAACCTGTAGTTCTGGATGCGGTACTGAACAAACAAGGTCCACATCCAATGACCAAAGCGGCAACTGTTGGTTTTAATGCCACCACGTCATTTGACCGTTCAGCATTTGGTATCGCCGGTTTTGTACCAAATGTAGGTGATAAAATTACTGTAAACATCACCACTGAAGCTTCTGTTGCTGCGAAAAAATAATCGCAAGAACAGCACAAAAAGCACCCGCTTCAGGGTGCTTTTTTTATGACGATGATAAATGTAAGGACAATTTAAAGCTTTCCGGTCAGCTTTGAGATTTTAAGCCGGCTAGAAACTGACCAAGAACCGTCGCGCTAACCTGTTGCAGTTGCGGCGCGTATTGCTGATGAGCGGCGCGTAAGGTGGGAATATCAATCTGGGCCTGACGTAATTCACAGGTATGGCCAATCAGCCATTTTTCTAAACTGTCTGCTGCAACTTCAGCATGAAACTGTAGTGCCAGAATATGTGGTCCGACCCGGAATGCCTGATTCGGATACAGGTCGGAGCTAGCCAGTAATTCAGCCTGTGCTGGTAAATCAAAAGTATCGCCGTGCCAATGCAACACCGGTGTATCGGCTAATGCCACCAGTGGATGATGGGCGGCATTAGCCAGACTGAGCGTACTCCAGCCAATTTCTTTGGCATGGCCGGCATAGACTTTGGCACCCAAGGCATGAGCAATGAGCTGTGCACCCAAACAAATACCAATAGTGGGTAATTTCTTTTCCAGACGTACTTTTAGTAAGTCTATTTCTTTTTGTAAGAAAGGATAGTCTGTGGTTTCATAAACGCCAATTGGGCCACCCAAAATAATCACCAATCCTTCATGCGCAAACGCCTTTTCTAGATTTTCCACACCGGCTTCAAAATACCGTACCCGTAAACCTTGTTCATACAGGACATCTTCCCACGCGCCGAGGTCTTCAAACGCAAGATGTTGAATGGCATAGACAGTGTCGGGTAAATCGAACATGGCAGATACTTCAGGCTGAAAGGGAGATTTAATGTAACGTGAAATACACTCGAACTAAAGCGTAGCGTATGAATAAAGGATAGACTTTTAACTTGATCTTCCGGTTTATACAACGCTGAAAGAGCGTGCTGCGAAAGTCATAGTATTCCATGTTGCAATAAAAACGCCCGATGCTAATACATCGGGCGCAGGTTGAAACGGTAACTTCAACGCTGTTGGAATCCTAAAGATGAGTCTTTAGAAGAAGCCAGCAGGTTTAGTTGAGTAGCTCACCAACAAGTTTTTGGTTTGTTGATAATGTTCTAACATCATCTTGTGGTTTTCACGGCCAATACCTGATTTTTTATAACCACCGAAAGCGGCATGCGCAGGGTAGATGTGGTAACAGTTCGTCCAAACGCGACCCGCCTGAATAGCACGGCCTGCACGGTAAGAAGTGTGCGCAGAACGTGACCAAACACCTGCACCTAAACCGTAAATGGTGTCATTGGCAATTTTAATGGCTTCATCAAAGTCTTTAAATGTAGTCACAGAAAGCACTGGGCCGAAAATTTCTTCTTGGAAAATTTTCATGTCATTGGTGCCTTTGAAAATTGTCGGCTCAATATAGAAACCACTGCCAACTTCATGACGTTCACCGCCACCTGTTAAAACTTGCGCGCCTTCGGCACGACCTGTCGCAATACAACCCAAGATTTTGTCTTGTTGTTCTTGTGACGCCTGCGCACCAATCATGGTTTCAGTATCAAGCGGGTGACCTGTTTTAATACGTTTAACACGTTCGATGGCTTTTTCAAGGAAACGGTCAGCAATACTTTCCTGTACGAGCGCACGTGATGGACAAGTACAAATTTCACCCTGATTCAGCGCAAACATAGCAAAGCCTTCGAGTGCTTTGTCTAAGTAGTCGTCATCTTGCGCCATAATATCTTCAAAGAAAATATTTGGAGATTTACCACCAAGCTCCAAGGTCACTGGAATGATGTTTTCAGTGGCGTATTGCATGATCAATTGACCGACCTGGGTCGAACCTGTGAATGCAATTTTGGCAATACGTGGATTGGTTGCCAATGGGCGACCCACTTCTACACCGTAACCATTGACTACGTTTAATACGCCTGCTGGCAATAAATCTTGAATCAGTTCAACCAAAACTAAAATGCTGGCAGGGGTTTGTTCTGCAGGTTTAAGTACAATACAGTTACCCGCAGCCAAAGCAGGTGCAAGTTTCCATGTTGCCATTAAAATTGGGAAGTTCCATGGAATAATTTGCCCCACAACGCCCAACGGCTCGTGAAAGTGATAGGCAATGGTGTCTTCATCAATTTCAGAAATTCCGCCTTCTTGGGCACGAATACAGCCTGCAAAATAACGGAAATGGTCAATCGCCAATGGAATGTCGGCAGCCAATGTTTCCCGAACAGGCTTACCATTATCCCATGTTTCTGCCACTGCCAATAATTCTAGATTTTGTTCTAAACGATCTGCAATTTTTAACAAAATGTTAGAACGTGTTGTAGGAGATGAGCTGTTCCATTGTGCTTTGGCTTTATGGGCTGCGTCTAAAGCCAGTTCAATGTCTTCTGCCGATGAGCGTGGGACTTTGGTAAATACTTTGCCATCTACAGGAGAGATATTTTCAAAGTATTCGCCTTTTACAGGGGCGACCCACTCGCCACCAATAAAGTTTTCGTATTGTGCTTTAAATTGAACTTTTGAACCGGGTTGATTGGGATCTACGTAACGCATAATTCTCTTCCTTTGATGGTTTTTTATAATCTGCCGTCATCTTTACCGTTTAGCACAATCCTGTGTCTAAAATCAGGTTAAATTTACGGCTAAGGTATAAGGTACTTTAGTACGTTATTTGTTTAGCATACCAATATAAGGTTGGAAAAAGGTTGGAAAGTTGCAGGTTTACAAGCAGCGAACAAATCCTTACAAAAGTAAGCGGTACAATGGATGTAATGCCCACAGGATTGTGAGAATCAATAATGATGAAAAAACAAGACCTATTGGAAAAAAGGCAGCATATTGAACAGTTTAGACAAAGCAGCAGTTTATCGCCGCTGCATGCGCAGCAAATTCAGCAGAGTATTTTAAAATCTTGGCAACGCTCTCAAATTGCTGAAATTCCTGTTGATCGGTTGGCAGCCCCGTTAAATTATAGTCTAACGCATACACATGGTGGTTCGGCCTTACAACGTGCTGTGCAAAACTGTGCAGAAGATTTAAGACATATCGCACAGCAGTCCGACATGGTGGCAGCCGTGGGCGATGTGGGCAGTACAATTATTTGGACGGCAGCGAGCGCGCAAATGCGTAATGTGGCGGAACAGGTGCATTTTGTAGAAGGCGGGCAGTGGCGTGAAGAGTTGGTGGGTACCAATGCTTTGGCTTTGTCACTTAAAACTCAGCAAGCAAGTTGTGTGTTTTCCAGTGAACACTTTATGTCATCGTTACATGACTGGGTTTGTTATGCAGCGCCTATTTTAGACCCTTATTCCAAACAAGTATTGGGTGTAATTGATTTATCGACTACTTGGAAAAACCATAACAGTTTGGGGATGTTGGCAGCAGAACGCTGTGCTTCTTTGATTCAAAATGCACTGCTTGATCAGCAAAAACAGCAGCTTTATATTCGCGCGTTTCGCGTGCCACAGGTGTTATTTAATGGCAAAGTGGTGGTGATGACACCGCGTCAAATTGAAATATTGGTGATTTTAGCACTTTGTCCACAAGGCATGAGTTTAGATACTTTACACCAAGCTCTATATGGTGAGCGTAAAGTCAGTATGGGCACGCTTAAAGCTGAGATGTCTCAATTACGTGATATTCTAGGCGGGATGCTTGGTTCGCGTCCTTACCGAATTTTGGCGCATATAGAAGCCGATTTTTTACAAGCTGAGCAGGCTTTAGATGCTGGTTATGTGCAGTCTGCCTTACAAACGTGTGCAGGAGTATTTTTGGCGAAAACTGAAAGTCCATTTTTATGTGCATGGCGAGATTGCTTAGAATCTCGCCTGAGTGATGCCATTTTTAATGCACAAGATACCGATGTATTGCTAAAACATTTGGCACGCAGCCCTGAAGCGATTGACGCAGTGGAGCGTTTAATTGAATTGATGCCCAAGGGGCATCCTGCACATCAAATTTTATTAAAATACACAGCTTAAGGGATGCATCAAGTCATTTAGCCGTTAATTCACTTCCTTTAGTTCAAGTTTTTAGTTTTATAGCCCCTTGCGGTTTAACCAGTCAAACAAGGACTGATACACTTCCGCACGGACTTCGGGCGCAGAAAGTACCAAATCATGCACGCCATTTTCAATTTGGCAAAGCTGAATATCGCCATGCATGTGATGTCCATATTTTTGCATATCTGCAACATTTAAAATTACGTCAGTGCGTTGCGCAATCTCATTCCATTGGCGTGGATAACTACTTTGACTCGCATGCATAATTAAGGTGGGTACACCTAAATGCACACTGGCATGAATTTCTTTTTGCGCTTCATGAATTGCACGTACAAAACTTAATCGCACTTTTGGATAACGCGGTTTCTTCCATTCCAAATTAAATAACCATTCACCATGATATTGTTTGTGTAGACTTGGTACATAAAATGGATTAAGGCGGCTTGGAAATTTCATTTCTGGCAGCAATTTGCCCAATTGGCTCAAACGAGGAATGCCGAATTTTTTCTCAATCTCGCTCATATTGAAATCATAAAAAGGGCTGTTGCACCATAAACCACGAATCAGTGGATGATTGGGATGATGTGCCACATATAACGTGGTGATTAATCCACCTGTTGAATGTCCCGCCAAAATTACCGAGTCATGTTCTTCTGTGGCAATTTGCTCAAGTGCAGCGGAAATTTCTGCATCATATTCAGACAAGCTGCGCACATTGTACCAATGTTGATGTGACAAATGCGAACGCCCATATTTACGTAAATCTAGGGCATAAAAGTCATAACCGTGCTGATTAAACTGGTCTGCCATTTCTGTTTGAAAAAAATAGTCAATAAAACCATGAATATAAAGTACGGCTTTACGGGTTTCCTGTTCGGCTTTTTTGCGTACCAAGGTAGAAATGACTTTGCCTTCATAATCCGAAGGAAAATCCAGCGTCATTTGTTGGTAATCGGCACCCAAAATATCGGGTTGATAGCTTGGTGTTGTTTTTTGTTTTTTGCTTAACAGCATAAGGTGTTCGTCATCCATTTTATTTTGACTATATCCTTGATGCGCTGTGCGCATTTGTCAAATTGAATTATGCAAACCCTCTGCATCTACATCGCTTTAGTTTTATGCTGCGAGTTCATTTTGTTCTAAACAGCAAAAAAAAAGCAGAACGCATCTAAGATGGTTCTGCCAAAGGGAAGGATAAAAATAAAACAGCAAAAGAGGAAAATTGAAAAAAAATGGGAGATGCTGAGCAAATCGTGATTCACTCAGCAGGAGATTCAAATTACATCGCGGCTTTAAAAATTTCGACCACTTGTGCATGATTGGCTTTACGTGGGTTGGTGAGCATGCAGGCATCTTTTTGTGCATTTTCAGCCATAATCGCCAAGTCATTTTCTTTCACGCCTAACTCTGCTAAACCTGTTGGAATACCAATCGAGCTAGATAGTTCACGAATTGCATCAATCGCGGCATAGGCGGCTTCTGTGGTGGTTAATCCGTCAGTATTGACTCCCATCAATTCTGCAATATCTGCATAACGCTCAGGGCAGGCAATCAGGTTAAATTCGCAAACATGCGGCAATAAAATTGCATTACAGACGCCGTGCGGCAAGTTGTAGAAACCGCCAAGTTGATGCGCCATGGCATGCACATAGCCTAGAGAGGCATTGTTGAATGCCATACCTGCCAAATATTGCGCATAGCTCATGGCATCACGTGCTTCAATATTTTCACCATTTGCCACAGCAGGGCTAAGCCACTGGCTAATCATACGAATGGCTTTTTCTGCACAGGCATCGGTAATAGGATTGGCTGCAGTTGAAACGTAGGCTTCTACAGCATGGGTTAAGGCATCCATGCCCGTTGCTGCGGTTAAACCTGCAGGTTTGGCAATCATGAGTTTTGGATCATCAATGGCGATGAGTGGTGTACAGCGCCAATCGACAATTGCCATTTTAACGTGGGTGTCTGTATTGGTAATAATACAGAAACGGGTCATTTCCGAAGCTGTACCTGCAGTGGTGTTAATGGCAATCAGTGGGGTCATTGGCACAGTACTTTTATCAATGCCTTCATAATCACGAATATGCCCACCACCTGCGGTCACTAAGCCAATGCCTTTGGCACAGTCGTGGGAAGAACCACCACCTAAGGACACAATAAAGTCGCAGTGATTGGCATTGTAGGCATCGACACCGTTATGCACGTTAATATCGGTCGGATTTGGCTCTGCACCAGCAAAGATATGGCTGGCAACGCCTGCTTCGGTGAGGTAGCCTGCAATGGTATCGGCAACGCCAAATTTAAACAGTCCTTCATCAGTCACAATTAGGGCTTTTTTGGCGCCTAAATTTTGTGCTCTTACGCCAATTTCTTTGGCACAACCAGGGCCGAAGAGTGACACACAAGGAATATAAAAACCGTTGGTTTGATCTGCAATATTTTTAAAAGCCATGCTCAGATTCCTTCTTGCATTGGATATTGGAATAATGTGTTGTTATCGCGGTGTTGAACCGTAATTTGAGTATCCATTGCTTTGTTGTGAAATCCTACCTACCAAATACCAACCCTAGTTGCTGATCAAAGAGTGTAAAATAATCACTTGAAAATTATGGATTTTTAATTTGTTTTATTATCTGAAGTAGTGCGCAGTCTATAGGCAAGAGCACAAATCTTGTTTATAGTATTTTTTGTATCTCTAATTTTAAGGTGTGAATACAGCACACACATATTTAAAGTGTAATTCAATTAATAAGTGGCTTAAGCTAGATTGAAGAATTGTCCACTTTTTGCGGATGGGAAATAAAAAAACAAAAAATAGGGATGTATCACGTGATGGGTCTATTCGGTGTAATCAAATAAAAATAAGATGACACTTAGATAGACCGCACTTAAGCATGAGGAGCGTATATGCAGCCAAGTCGCCAGCATAGCCAGTTGCATGCCGTTGCACAGCAATTGGTTCGTATTTCCAGTGTGGCCGCAGAAATCTATCAAGATCAAATGGATCTGGTTGGGCATTTTACAGCACAAAATATGTTTCGAATTGATCCTTTGCAGCATCGGGTCGAATTGTTGAATGGTCTGTTTAGCCTTGAATTTTATTCGCCAAAATCGCATACGCATTTAATAGAAACCCACTTTGAATTTGCGCGGCAACAGCAAGAAGCGTTTGAAGATTTTTTCTTACATGATCTGCATTTTTTGACAGGGGATTTAAAACCGCAGCATTCCTTATTTTTGCGTAAGCAGGCGCAGCAATTGCGGCAATTGATTCTGCAGCAAGTTTATCTTTGGGTAGATGGTGCAGCACGGGTTAAGCAATTGTTGTTGCATTTAGATGCTATGCAGGCGCAAATTTTAGATCAGGCATTAATGCAGGTAGACGATCAGTATCAACCAGTATTGACCAAATTTGTGCAGCAAGGGCAGCCGATTCCTGAAGATGTTTTAACTGCTTTATCGACACTATGCGCTTTGGAATTTGTAGAGGGTGAAACCTTTTTGCCAGTGCAAGCACTGATGCTAAGTTATGATGATTTTTGTTTTAGTGCAGCAGAATTTCTACCTAAAGCCATGTATCGTATTTTAAGTATCTCATTTCCAGAGCGATTTAATTTACAGGATTTAATCGATCATCAGGACGATATTCGGCTGTTGTATCGACACGCGGTAGAGCAGAGTCATTTATTAGGCTTTGTCCGGATTATGAACCGCGCGGTCTGGGCCGAAGATAATATTCTGGCCAAACGGCATTTTCTGGAAAAAAATACCCGCATCTGGCAGACCAAAGTTGCGCGTTTGCCACTGTTTGATTATCCACGCGCAGTCAACTGGCTGTTTCGGCAATCGAAACTGGTGCTGGACTGGCTCAGTGACAATATTCATCATTCCAGTGTCCGTGTGGCGGTGGTGGCGCTAAGTTTTGTTGATTGCAGCCAGATTCATCCACGCATTATTCTGGCCACCTTGCAGTATTTCCAGTATGCCTCGGCGCGGCTGTTTATTCAGAGCTGTGATCATTTTGCGCTGCAACATCAATGGTTTGAACATCAGCATAATTCCCGGGTGGTGCAAAAAGGCCAGCGCCAGTCACTGGAAGACCCGCGAATTAGCATCAGCCCGTCTATTTTGTATTTAGATGAATGGATGAATTTGCTGGCGATTGTTGCGGCACAGGATGAACTGCAGGTGAAACAGGTTTATGCACGTTTAAGCCGGGTGATGCAGGTCTATATGCTGCATCTGCATAAGGTCACGGCAGAACTGCCGGCTGAATTAATGCAGTTTATTCATCCGGAGAGTCAGCAATCGCGTGACTTTATGCACTGTTTACGCCGTCATCAGTTGACGCTGGAGCAATTCCGGCAGCTGTTTTATTTAAAGGCCGGGCCGGTGCGTGAATCGGTGTTTGATGCTTATGTGCGCGATTATCTGGTCGATTATTTTAATGAAAAAAATTACACCCCGAAAAATGTCAGCTGGAGCAGTATTTTTCAGCGTGCGGTGCGCTGGCATCATGAAGTACATAAAGCCGAAATTCTGGCTAAGCTGAAAAAACAGTTAAACGTCAGCCACTGGCCGCCCGTATCGCTACAAGGCAGAACCCAGTATCTGGGCTGGTGCTTTGAGGAACTGAACAGTCTGGACCGGATTATTCAGGAGTCGCGCAGTTTTCATCATTGTCTGGCGGTGAGTTATAGCCAGAAAATTATTGAAGGCGAATATGTGGCTTTTCATATGTCATCGCCGTGTTATCGCCAGTCCTTAACGCTGGGTTGTCATCTGCTCGATGGACAGCTGCGCTTTGATCAGCTGGAATATCCGAACAATCATAAAGCCGAACAGTTGCTGGTCAATATTGCGGAACAGTTTATTCAATGGCTGAACAGCCGCTTAAAACAGGACCCATCTGCCGGAACTTTATGACAAGTGATGTCGCCAGATGTGGTTTTTGCCTTAACTTTTTGCTGAAAAATGGGTAGGCTATAGCCGTTCATCTACGGTATAGGTCTTATGAAACAGGAAACTGCACTCAAACTCTTAAAAGCGGGCGAAAATGTATTTTTAACAGGCTCGGCCGGTGCAGGGAAAACCTATACGCTCAATCAGTACATCAACTATTTAAAAGCACGTAAAGTGCCGGTGGCGATTACGGCCTCGACTGGAATTGCCGCCACACATATGAATGGTATGACCATTCACACCTGGGCCGGCATTGGTATTAAAGATGTCTTGTCTGATGCCGACCTGAAAAATATGAAAGAGCGCAAATACCTGAAAGAACATCTGGAAAATGCGCAGGTGCTGATTATTGACGAAATTTCGATGCTGCATGCCAAGCAGCTGATTCTGGTCAATCAGGTACTGAAATATTTTAAGGAAAGCGATGAAGCCTTTGGTGGTATTCAGGTGATTGTCGCCGGTGATTTCTTCCAGTTGCCGCCGGTGGGCAGAAATGAGGAACGCAATCGCGATAAATTCTGCTTTATGTCGGAGGCCTGGGTCGAGGCCAAATTCCGGGTCTGCTATTTGACCGAGCAGCATCGTCAGGGCAATGACTTTTTAAACGATATTCTCAATGCGATTCGTCGTCAGGATATTGGCCCGCAGCATCTGCAGGCGCTGCAAAATACCCGTCAGCAGGATATTGGCGACACCTTTACCCGTTTATATACTCACAATATGGATGTCGATACCATCAACTTTAAGCATTTAAATGAAATTGATGCTGAAAGTCGCCAGTTCGATGCCAGCTGTGATGGGAATGACAAACTGATTGAAACCTTAAAATCTTCGGTGCGTGCGCCTGAAACCTTGACCCTGAAAAAACATGCCAAAGTGATGTTTGTTAAAAACAACTTTGATATGGGTTATATCAACGGCAGTCTGGGCGAGGTGATTGGCTTTGAAGAAGATGATGAATATGGCTGCCTGCCGAAAGTCAAACTGACTGATGGCACGGTGCTGCTGGTCGAACCAGAAACCTGGTCGATTGATAATGAAGCCGGAAAAACCATTGCCAGTTTCCAGCAAATTCCGTTGCGTCTGGCCTGGGCAATTACCATTCATAAATCGCAAGGTATGACTTTAGAAGCGGCAGAAATTAACCTGAGCCATACCTTTGAAAAAGGTCAGGGCTATGTGGCACTGTCACGATTAAAAACCTTAGATGGCCTGCGTTTATTGGGCTTTAACGAGCAGGCGCTGGAGCTGGACAGTCTGGCAATTAAAGCCGATCGCCGTTTTCAGGAACTGTCAGAGGAAGCAGAACAGAATTTTGCCGAAATTGACCTGACCGCACAGCATAAAGCCTTCATCCGGCATTGTGGTGGCACCTTGAATGAGGTTGAAATTGAACGCAATGAACGGAAAATCGCACGCAGTGGCGGTAAGCAGAATTATGCCTCGGCAACGCTAGATGAAACCCGGGCCTTGTTTGAAGAAGGTTATGAGATTGAAGATATTGCCCATGAACGTGGCCTGACTCCAGCGACGATTATTAACCATCTGGCGCGTTTGCATAAGGAACAGGGACTAGATATTTCGGTGGCGCATCCGGGTGAGGAAGTGGTGGAGCAAATCCGCAAAATTTATAAACGCCTGCAAAAACGTCAGCAAAGTGATCATTTTAATGATGATGGCACGATCAAGCTGCGTCCGATTGTCGAGCTGACCAGCCCGCGGATGGGCTATGATCAGGTGCGTCTGGCCTTGTTATATGTAGAATAAACTTTGCATCCTCCCATCATCAAAGAGCATCTTAAAGATGCTCTTTTTTATGCTTATTCGGTATTTAGGCGTATTTCAAATTCAACTTCATCTTGCTTAAAAACAGCGCCATCTCTTAAAAGCTGCCTTATTTAGAATAATGAAACCAACTCATGGAATTTATGCTAAGATGAATTTAATTCATATTTTATTTTTAGGGCGACATTGCATTCAGCGCAGTGCATCTCCTGATTTTGAGATACTTCATTTCCCATGCTTGAAATTCGTCATTTAAAAACCTTATTGGCCTTACGCGAACATGGTTCACTGGTGGCCGCGGCCAATGATTTATGCCTGACCCCATCTGCCATTTCCCATCAGTTGAAAGAGCTGGATCACTGGTATGGGGTGGAAGTGGTCAATCGTCGCTCGCGTCCGGTGACGTTTTCCAATGTGGGGCAGCGTTTGCTGAAACTGGCAGATGATATTTTGCCGCAGATCCAGATTGCCCAAACCGATATTACCCGGATTGTGCATGGGCAAACCGGCCGGATTATTTTTTCTTCGGAATGTCATAGCTGTTTTGACTGGCTGATGCCGCTGTTAAATCAGTACCGCCAGCAATATCCCGATGTTGATTTGGACTTTGCTTCCGGCTTTGAAGCCAATCCGCATGAATTATTACAACATGCCGAATTTGATTTGCTGATTACCGCCGACCCGATTGCCTTAAAAGGCATCGAGTATTTCCCGATTTTTGAATATGAGTCGCGTCTGGTGCTGTCCAATACCCATCCATTGGTACGTGCTGCGGACATTTCGGTGCAGGACCTGGCCGAAGAAACTTTAATTACCTATCCGGTGGATAAACACCGCCTGGATATTATGGCCAAGCTGTTTATTCCGGCCAATATCTATCCGAAAGCCATTCGCACCACAGATTTAACCCAGATGTTAATCCAGCTGGTGGCCAGCGGTCGGGGTGTGGCGGCCTTACCGGACTGGGTGGTAAATGAATATGAACAAAAAGGTTGGGTCACTTCACGCCGTCTGCATTGTGTTTCGGCAGAAGGACTACGCCGCACGCTGTATGCTGGTTATCGCAGTGAAGAAAAAGAAAAAAGCTATTTTGAAGGCTTCCTGAAACAGCTGGAAAAATTTTCGCAAAAGCGTAGTCATTACTATGCACAATAACATCCGCACAAATAGCGTAATTTTTGAGTAAATAATGGTGAGGATTCAGGTCGTTGAATCATCTGCCAGCTACGCCATTTATTCAGGAAAAACATAAGATGAGATGTTTTTTTAATAAATGGCAGTTACTGAACTTGATAAGCTCAAGTCACAAGATTGAAGTGAGTAAGGGTATGTCCAAAGTACAATGGTTCAGCAGGGATATTTGGATTATTTGTGCAGGTTTTGTCGCGGCGATGCATGTCGGTAAATTACCGCCAGCGGTGCCGGTATTACAGCAGGAACTGGGGATCGGGCTGGTACAAGCTGGTTTGTTGCTGTCGCTGGTGCAAGGGGCTGGTATGCTGTTTGCACTGACCTTGGGCAGTTATGTCGAAAAAATTGGACTGAAACGCTGTGTCTTGCTTGGACTGGGCTTACTAAGCGCAGCCAGTTTGCTCGGTGGGTTTAGCCAAAGCGTCAGCAGTTTGCTGCTGCTGCGGGTAGTGGAAGGATTTGGCTTTTTACTGGTGACCTTAAGTGGTCCGGCCTATATTCGCCAGCTGGTGCCGGCAGAAGAAATTTCCGCCAAAATGGGCTTGTGGAGTGCCTATATGGGCGGCGGCATGGGGATTTCCTTATTACTGACGCCGTGGCTAATCACCATGATGGGCTGGCAAGGGGTATGGCTGACGCTAACACTACTGACCGTAAACCTGTTTGCGCTGGTCGCCACCCGAGTGCCGAAACCGCAACAATCAACCCAGAAAATTGAAGTGTTTCAGCTGATCAAAACCACGCTCAAACATCCACCAGCGTGGATGCTGGCATTGATGTTCGGCACCTATGCCGGACAATGGTTTAGTCTGGTCGGTTTCTTACCGACGATTTATCAGCAAAACGAGATTTCCTTGACGCTGGCAGGCGCATTAACTGCCTCGGTGGCGATTGCCAATGCAGTCGGGACCTTTGCCTGCGGCATCATGTTGCAGCGCGGTTTGCTGCCTAAAACTTTAGTCCAAACCGGTTTTATCATCTTGATGCTGTGTGCCTTAAGTTTCTATATCTTTCAGGCCCAGTTACCATTTTTACTGCAGTTTGCCTGCGTGTTTAGCTTTTCGTTATTTGGTGGTCTGGTCGCCGCGGTGGTCTTTGCTCAAGCCTTGCGTTTTGCGCCTAGTCCGGTGGCCATTAGTGCGACCATTGGCATGATTTTACAGTGCTCAGCGACATCGCAGTTTCTGTTGCCACCAGCAATTGCTGCGATTGTTTCTGCCACCGGAGACTGGTTCTGGGTCGGTATTGTGATGGCTGCGTTCTCGGCAATGGGCTGGCTATTATGCCAAAAGCTGTTTCAGGCCGATGTACGTGCCTAATCGTGTATCCGTATCTCTTTAAAGCCGTGTCTGTATGAAGCGGCTATTTAGAACCAATCAATAACGATAAAATGCCGGCGGCAATTAATGGTCCGACCGGCACACCGCGCAGCAAGGCCACACCGGCAACCGTACCAATCAGCAGGCCAGCGACAATATTCGGTTGATGGCTCATCAGCTGTACCCCACGTGCACCGAGCCAGGCCACAAACAGGCCTATGCCAATCGCGAGTATGGATTTCCAGTGCATAAATGATTTCAGGATTTCATCACCGGGGATTTTACCGCTGGCAATGGGCGTTAGTACGCCAATGGTCAAAATGATAATGCCAATATTTAAACCATGCTGTTGCAAGAGCGGAAAATATACTTCCAGTGGTGTGATGCGAAACACGATTAACACCGCGGCGGCAATGGTGACGGCAGTATTGTGACTAAAAATACCGCAGGCCAATAAAATAAGCAGAACAATCAGGTTTAAATCGAGGTGTGACATACAGGCTGAACACGGTGGCATGGGAGAAAAAGAGGCCATTATTGTAGCCTTTTTCAGCGGGGCCTGCTGATAGATTCCAACTCCAGCGCGGTTTCAGTATAAAATACGCCATCTTCCATATTGATACAGCTTTCACTCCACAGGTAATTCGATGACTTTAGAAAAAATGTTGCAATCGCAAGGCTTTGGTTCACGCAAACACTGCCAGCAGCTGATTCAAAATGGTGCGATTGCCATTGAGGGTGAAGTCATCACCCAACCCAAACAGAAACTGCAGTTGCAGGGTTTAAAATTTTCGGTCTATGGGCAGGACTATACCTATCGGGAGAAGGTCTATATCGCGTTAAACAAACCGCAAGGTTATGAGTGTTCACATCAGGCCACCCATCATTTTAGTGTGTTTGATCTGTTTGACGATATTTTGCTGAATCGTGGCCTGCAATGTGTGGGACGTTTAGATCAGGACACCACCGGTTTGTTATTGCTAACTGATGATGGCCAGTTTTTACAGGCGCTGACCCATCCGAAAAAGCATGTGGCCAAAGTCTATCGCATGTACACCGCAGATCCGGTCACAGATGCGCAAATCCAGCAACTGGCAGATGGAGTCGAACTGCGCAATGAAAGCGGCATTTTTGCTGCCACCGATATTTGCCGTCTGGCCGAGCACGAGCTGGAAATGACCATTCATCAGGGTGTCTATCATCAGGTAAAGCGGATGCTGGCAGCAGTTGGCAATAAGGTGGAAAAGCTGCATCGTCAGCAAATTGGCGCTTTAAACCTGCCAGAACTCGAGTTGGGGCAGTGGATCTATTTAGATGACGCCCAGGTACAGCAGGCGCGTACCCGGATGCAGGATTAAACCGGCTTTTAATAGATTGGGCTATTTTAAGAAACAGTGGTAGGTCTGAAACTCATTGTCTTTAATAAAGCCCATCTGTTCATACAGTTGATGCGATTGATAGTTGTTGTTCTGGGTTTGCAGACTAATCCGTAGTGCATTGTTATGACGGGCAAAATGAATTGCGGTATCAATCAGCTGTTTGGCCGAGCCTTGACGACGATAGACCGGCGTCACATAGACATCATCCAGAATATAATAGGTGGTACAGGCCACCGAAGAAAAGCCTAAATACAGCAGGATAAAACCGGTAATCACCTCATCTTTCACATGAATAAAAATCACGCTTTCATGATTTTCAAAACGCTGTTGTAAAAACTGGTGTGAAAGCTTCAGGTTAGAAGATGCACCATAAAATTGACGATATTCATCAAATAATACGGCCAGCTGCTCGAGATCTGCTACGGTTGCGCGTCTGACAATCATCCATGACTCCCTGCATATCTTATTGTTGTCTATGCAGCATAACCAAGTTTTTAGCAGATTAAATTAAAATATTGTTTATAAATACAACACTGTTAACTTTTGTCAGTTTCACCCAAGAGGGCATTTAATTCGGCAAACAGGTCCAGATCTTCATCGTCCAGTGGGGAAGTGTCGGTGCTGACGGGCGCAGGTGTTGGTGTGGCCTGAGTATTTTGCTGTTCTTGCTTGAGCTTTCTTAACTTGATCAGCTGCTCCAGATTAATATTCTGGTTTTCGATAGAAAAAGGAATAGATTTGGTCAGAACGACCTGTTTAAAGAACAGACGAACCGCTTGTGCCGGTGTAATCCCCAACTGTTTAAACACGGCAAAAGCCTGTTTCTTTTCCTGAGAATCCAGGCGAATTTGATAAACTTCAGTTTTTCTCATGATTTTAATTAATTTAAGTGCACTTAACTGTGTAGACACATTTTAATCTAACCATTTGTAATTTCAATATTCATACACAGGAAAAATTGAAATAAATGTAATGACAATTAGATTACAGTGTCAGGTCAAATTGGGAGCTAAACGCCATTGCTGCTTTGCTGATTGGGTCCTGAAAGCAAATATCTTTGGCCAGAAGCTGTAAAGGCGCAGAAAAATCATCTTCCGTTTTATGCTGCACCTGCGGATAAAATGGATCGTTTAAAATAGCAATTCCAAGCTGATTTAAATGCACCCGCAATTGATGCTGCTTACCGGTGACAGGTTTAAGCAAATACTTTGCCAAATGACCGTTATGCGCTAACAGCTCAATATCGGTTTCGCTGTTGGGTACTCCATCCACCACCTGCATGGTATAAAACGGCTGACCTTTTTCCATGCGGTAACGGGTGGTGCAAGGAAAACTTAAATCGGCACGAAAAGGTGCAATCGCATGATAGGTCTTGCGGACCTGACGTTCGGCAAACATTTGCTGATAAAGACCACGACTGGCCGGCTGTTTGGAAAATAGCACCACGCCGGCAGTTTCCCGGTCTAAACGGTGAATCGGGGTCAGCTGTTCATTGCCAGTTTGCTGTTTCAAACGCACCAGTAAGGTTTGCTGCACATATTGTCCGGTTGGGCTCATGGTCAGAAAATGCGGTTTATCTACCACCAGCAAATCTTCATTTTCAAATAAAATCTGATGCTGAAACGGCACCGTTACTTCATGGGCCAAAAAACGATAGTAAAAACAGTGCGTATGCGCCTGAAAAGGACTGTCTGTGTTTAGACGCTGACCATGTGCATCATAGACCAGACCATCCTGAAAGCGCGACTGCCATTCAGCAGCGGAAATATGCGGAAACTGCTGGCACAGGTAGGCATACACTGTACGTGCCGATGATAGCTGCAAATAAACTTTGCTGGCGCTAACGCCATTAATCATCGGGGGAATAAAATCGGCAGCGGAGCTCATGAACGGGTGTACATCTCAAATTAGGCAACAAATGCTGTGAAAAAATACAGATTCTGACGCAGTCGAATAGGCTTTTAAGCGGCTGCGATGCTATCATAATTGCTGTTTTGAATCATGTCGCGAGTATTATGCAGTATTCATTTTGTCTGAACCTGAACAATGAACAAGAGACCCAAAATCTGGCTCAGGTTTTGGCGGCGCATTTCCCGCGCGGGGTGATTTATCTGATTGGGGATTTGGGCGCAGGGAAAACCACGCTAACCCGTTATCTGTTACAAAGCTTAGGTCATCAGGGATCGGTAAAAAGTCCGACCTATACCCTGGTGGAGCCGTATCAGGTCAATGGCCAGGATATTTTCCACTTCGACCTGTATCGCCTGAATGACCCGTATGAACTGGAACTGATGGGCATCCGCGATTATCTGGATACAGCAAACGCCTTATTTTTATTTGAATGGCCATCAAAAGGTGGGGATGAAATTCCAGCACCGGACCTGATTATTAATATTCTAAAGTCTGAAGATGAACTGAGCCGCACCGCAACTCTCAACTCGTCTTCTGCCGCTTTGCAACACGCTCTGGAGCAGAATTTTACCCATGTCGGCTGATTTAAGTACACGTCGTATCCGCGCGCTTGATCCGGCACTGGCCAACCAGATTGCCGCCGGTGAAGTTATTGAGCGTCCGGCTTCTGTGGTCAAAGAATTATTAGAAAATGCGATTGACGCCGGTGCGACCGAACTGATTATCCGGGTGGAACAGGGCGGCAGCACCCTGATTGAAATTATTGACAATGGGCGCGGGATTCATCCTGAAGATTTGCCCTTGGCAGTGATGCGTCATGCCACCAGTAAAATTCAAACTGCCGATGATTTGCATGCTATTGTCAGCCTCGGTTTTCGTGGTGAAGCGCTGGCGTCCATTGCCGCAGTATCGCGTTTAAGCCTGATCAGTAGCCAGACAGATGAAGGGGTGGGCTATCAGGTCGAAGTGAATGGCACGGCTTTTGATCATCAGGAGATTGTGCCGGTGGCTGCGCCGAAAGGAACTCATATTCGGGTGCAGGACTTGTTTTTTAATGTGCCGGCACGCCGTAAATTTTTAAAAAAGCCGGGCACCGAATTTGGCCATATTGAAGAAATCGTGCGCCGTCTGGCACTGACGCATTTTGATATCCGTTTTGTGCTGGAACATAATAACAGCATCAAGCTGAACCTGCCGGTTGCTGACAGTGGCGAGCTGCGTTTTCAGCGTGTGCAGCAATTGCTGGGACGACAGTTTACCGAAAATGCTTACTGGATTGATGCCGATAGTATCAGTATGCGTTTGTCGGGCTGGTTGGGTCATCCTTCCGATGCGCGGGCACAGGCCGATTTACAATATGTCTATGTAAATGGCCGGATTGTCAAAGACAAGACCATCTCGCATGCGCTGCGCATGGCCTATGATGGTATTTTGCATGGTCATCAGCATGCGGCGTATTTGCTGTTTCTGGAAGTTGAACCTGAAAATATTGATGTCAATGTGCATCCAACCAAGCATGAAATCCGCTTTTTAAACCAGCGTGAAGTGCATGAGTTTGTGCGTCATTATGGCAAAGAAACCCTGGCACAGTTCCAAACCGCCAGTGCCGACTTGGCCACGGCCATGAAAACTGAAACCTCGGAGCCGGTGTTTGCGGCGCAGCCACGTTATCAGGAACAGTTCCAGCTGCATAAAGCAGCCGAAGCCATCGTGCCAGTATCTAATCAGGCGGCACCAGAATTACTGACAGATTTTAGCGATGCCTGCCCGCAAAGTGTGGATTATGCATTGCCACAAGGCCAGAAAATGGCCAGTGGTCAGAATACCGGTTATAGCAATGTCTATACCGGCTCACAGCAGCTGAACAATGCGCTAAAAAGCTATCTGGCACCGTTACGTGAGCTGGATGAATCTGCATTGTCCAGCCCACAGTCGGCCGCAGGTGAGACGCAGCCAGCTCCGGTAGATGAACATCCGCTTGGGATTGCCATCGCCCAGTTACATGGAATTTACATTCTGGCGCAAAATACCGAAGGCTTGATTATTGTCGATATGCACGCGGCACATGAGCGGATTTTATTACAGCAAATGAAATCGGCTTGGGATAAGCCGGAATTCTGGACCTCACAGCAGCTGCTAATTCCTAAAGTGATTAGCATTAGCCGGATGCAGGCGATGCGGATTGAAGAGCTGAAACCGCAGCTGGCGCGTTTAGGGCTGGATCTGGATCAATATGGTGATGAGCAGGTGATTGTGCGTGGCGTGCCGGCGATTTTGCATAAGGCCAATTTTGATGCGCTGATTCCTGAACTACTGAATGATCTGGACCCGGCTGATGAAGCACAAGCACTGCTGCAAAAACGTGACCAGATTCTGGCTGGCATGGCCTGTCATGGTGCCGTGCGTGCGCATCGTATGCTGAGCCTGTCTGAAATGAACGCCTTGCTGCGCCAGATGGAACAAACCGAATTTGCCAGCCAATGTAATCATGGCCGCCCGACCTGGCGTGCCTTTCCATTGGCTCAATTAGATAAACTTTTTGCTCGAGGAGAGTAGTGGTACATGTCAAATCAATTGCCGGTCATCAATTTAATGGGACCTACTGCAAGCGGTAAAACTGCTTTGGCGTGTGAACTCTATGAACTGGGGCATTTTGAGCTGATTTCAGTCGATTCCGCTTTGGTGTATCAGGATATGGACATTGGCACCGCCAAACCAAGCAAAGCCGAGCAGGCGCGTTATCCGCATCATCTGATTGATATTATTACCCCTTTAGAGGTGTATTCTGCTGCGCAGTTTGTAGAAGATGCCTGTGCTTTAATTGATGATATGCATGCGCGTGGCAAAACCCCGATTCTGGTGGGCGGAACTATGCTGTATTTCAAGGCCTTGCTGGAAGGGTTGTCCAGTAATTTGCCAAGTGCAGATTATGCGGTGCGCGCTGAAATTGAAGATAAGGCTGCACGTGAAGGCTGGGAAGCGGTGTATGCCGAATTGTGCACGGTAGATGCTTTAGCCGGACAGAAATTTAAAGTCAGCGATAAGCAACGGATTATCCGGGCCTTGGAAGTGTTCAAGTTAACCGGTCAACCTATTACCAAACTACAAGCAGAACAGCCCAAAAATGTACCATATCGTTACACTTTTCATAATCACGCCTTGCTGCCAGATCGGGTAGAATTACATCAACGTATAGAAAAACGATTAGAAATAATGTGGTCAATGGGTTTTTTGAATGAAGTGGAAAGGCTTATTGAAAAATACGATTTAGATGAGAATTTACCCTCTATGCGCTCTGTTGGATACCGACAAGCTTTAGAATTTCTAAAGAAAAGTGATAAAAGTCTCAATAAAAAGCAGGAAATGGAGGATAAGGCCCTATTTGCAACACGACAACTTGCAAAACGTCAATATACTTGGCTCAGATCGTTGCAGGAATCGCATAAAATTCAAACATATTTTACGATAAAGCAGGCTCAAGAAGACTTGCGAAACTGTTACGGATAAAGCAAAATTTATGAACTGTCTTTTTTATAAATTTTAATTGAAAAATAAAGATAGTTTTTGCGCTGATTTTTAATTATTTTTGGAGTTATAACATGTCTAAAGGTCAAACTTTACAAGATCCGTTCTTGAATTCTCTCCGTAAAGAACGTATTCCAGTTTCTATTTTCCTTGTAAACGGTATTAAATTACAGGGTCATATCGAATCTTTTGACCAGTATGTGGTGCTATTAAAAAATACAGTAAGCCAAATGGTTTACAAACACGCGATTTCTACAGTTGTACCTGCACGTAATCCACGTCCTGCTGGTGCACCTGCTGGTGCTCAAGGTGCTGGTGGCTTCGGTGGTCAAGGTGGTGGCTTCGGCGGCGGACAAGGTGGTGGCTTTGGTGGTCAAGGCAGCTTCGGTGGTCAAGGCGGCGGCTTCGGTGGTCAAGGTGGCTTCGGTAGTCAAGGCGGCTTCGGTGGTCAAGGCGGCGGCTTCGGCGGTCAAGGCGGCGGCTTCGGCGGTCAAGGTGGCTTCGGTGGTCAAGGCGCTGGCTTCGGTGGTCAAGCTTCTGGTTTTGACAACGACTCTAAATTTGAAGATTCTCAAGAAGATGACAACAACCGTTAATCAATATTAATGGCTTAAGTCCTCTTATAAAAAACCGCTGAATTCAGCGGTTTTTTTATTGCTATTGATGGCGAGGTGAAAAGCCAGAATTAAAAAAACCAGTGCAGGCACTGGTTTTTCATTTTTTAAGACCTAGTTATTTTTACGGTCCAGGTTTGGATCTTTAATATCGACAAAGGCATTGCTGCGAATTTCACGTAACCAGCTGTCCAGTTCGGTATCAAACTGACGTTCACCTAGAATCTGGCGTGCCATACGTTCCTGGTATTCGCGGGTCATGTCCTGCTGGCGGGTATCTGTCACCTGTAGAATATGCCAGCCAAACTGGGTTTGAAATGGCTGGCTGATTTCACCTACCGGGGTGCTTTTCATTTGCTGTTCAAATTCAGGCACCATCACTCCAGGGCTAACCCAGCCCAGGCTACCGCCATCACGGGCAGAACCGGTATCGGTTGAGAAAGTACCGGCCAACACTGCAAAATCTTCACCGGCTTTGAGGCGGTTATACAAACTGTCAATCATGTGCTTGGCATTTTCTGGGCTCACCACTTCTGTTGGCTGAATCAGAATATGACGGGTTTGATATTGTGGGACCAGCGCGCGCTGTTCACCGGCTTTACGATCGACCAGTTTCAGCACATGAATACCATCATTGACTGCAATCAGCTCAGTGGTCTGACCGACGTCAAGTGCACTTACACGTGCAGCCAGTTCAGCCGGAATTTCAGAAAGGCTGCGGAAACCCATATCAGCTGATTCAACTTTGGTGGCAGCTGTGCTGAACTGCTTGTTAATGGCATTGAGGTCATTGCTGTTATTCAGTGCAGTTTTAACCTGTTCCGCGGTGGCCTGTGCATTTTCACCGGATACGCGCACATGCAACACATGCGCCTGACTGCCTAAAGCGGCCTGACCTTGCGGGGTTTTCAGGAAGTTATCGACATCCTGATCGCTAATTTTAATTCGCGACATCACGACTTGCTGACGCAGACGGTTAATTGCCAAATCTTCAGCAATACGGTTGCGTAAAGAGGCATAGGTCCCCGGTGCAATACGGTCGACTTTCTGCTGGAAATCTTCCAGACTTTTGCTGCCATTTTGTTGGGCCACACGCATCACCGCTTCATTTAAGGCTTTTTCATCAGGCTTGATGTTATAGCGTTTGACCTGTTCCAGCTGTGCCTGACGCACGATCAGTTGTTCTAAGGCCTGTTGTTGTAGATATTGAGCCGGTGGCACGGTTTTGTTCTGTGCCTGTAATTGTTGCTGCATTTCAGCAGCGGTTTGCGCTAAATCACTTTGTAGGATGACACTGTTATCCACCACGGCCACGACCTGATCTACAGTTTGTGCAAAAGCAGGTGCAGCTGAAGAAATACATAAAGCTAAGGCAGTGGCTTTAAAAAATTGTTTTAACTGTGGTGTCTTCATTAACGTTGTGTCCAAGTTTGATTAGTTCTATTAAACCCTAAAATACGGTTTTCAAGTAAAGATGCAAGTTTATTGTTGAAACTGCCGAGGCCTTTCAGGTTTAATTCGGCCATGATGGCGCGTTTCGGCTTGACGTTGTGATCGGAGACATCATCCAGATCATTATAATAAGAGCGGCCGTAGACCGAGATGCCCCAGCAGCAGGATTCATAGTTCACACCGAGTAAATATTCACGGGCGACGCTATTGTCCAAATCGTATTGGGCATGACCCAGAATACGCCAGTTGTTGTAGACCGGTTGAATGAACGAGGCCACCACCTGATCATAATGATCCTGACGGTTTGGAATATGACGACGGTTAATATAGCCGACATTGTATAAATTGCCTTGTTCACCGGTATAGAACAGGTGCAGATCGCGCTGGGCATTGTCACCGTTTGACATCCAGGCGGCATTGGCACCAATATTCAGGTTTTCGGTTAACTGGCTGGCCAGACTTACTACCGGGCCGGTGCGGCTTTCGGTATCAAAGCTGTCTGCAGTATTTTCCAGGGTCACACGGCGATCTTCAAAGAAGAAGCTTTGACCCAGGCTGGCACGAATCCGCTCTAAACCTACTTCATCAAACAGGCTGTAGCTTAAACCGAGTGACAGGAAGTTGTTGTCTTCCAGGCGGTCATGGCCGTAGAAACGGTATGGGCTAAACAGCTGGTCATAATTAATGGAAGCAGTGGCTGAATCAAAATTTGGATGGCCATCCTGCTTCTGATACGGCGCGTAGGCATAGAAGGCACGCGGGGTAATGGTTTGCAGGAAGCGACCTTCTTTTTCAAAGGTCAGACCGGCGTCCAGGGTAAACTGCGGTACCGTCACCGATTTGGTTTCGCTAGATGAATCAAACTGATTCAGCGCGTTTTGGGTGTCTTTGTCAAAGAAGGTGTTGACGTTGCGAAGTGATACTTCTGGAATCACAAAAGACCATGGGTTGCGGTAGTTATAACGTACTTTAAAATCGTTATAGATACGGGTACCACTTGGCTCATAGCTGTTCAGGTCGGTGGTACTGGCTTCCAGATTGTTAATATCTTTCTTGAAGTAAGCCGTGTCGTGGTTAAACTCGATCTGGAAACCTTGAGGATTCCCGGTTTTATAGTTCAATAAGAACTGTGGTAAACGCGCATACGGCCGGTCTTCATCTGGAATAGTTGGGTCCAGCGTCTGGAAATCTTCAACTTTTAGCTGCGCTTTTAAACCCGGAATGCCATTGCGATAATTTAGTTCCCAGGCGCGGCGTAAGTTCAGGTCGGTTCTGGAGTTCGGGTTGTTGTTTAAGTCAGCAAAATAGTCTTTATCTGAAGCGTAGTTATATTCCAGATTGGTATTGAACTGCTCGTTAATCTGCCAGTTATGCAGAAAGTGAAAATCCTTACGATCTTCATCATTGTATTTATTGTCAGAGGCCAGGTAGCCGCCCCAGATCTGACCCTGACCAAAATTCTCGGTCAGATAGCGGAATTCACCTTCCAGCATCGGGCCACGGTCACCAATATAGCGTGGTGTCACGGTGGCATCATAGTTTGGAGCCAGGTTCAGGTAGACCGGTACCGCCAGTTCAACTCCACCATCATTGGTAAAGCCAAAACTCGGGGTCAAAATACCGGTAGTACGACGGTCATCAATCGGGAAGTTAAAATATGGCACTGCCAGCACCGGCACATCTTTTACATACAGTTTGGTGCCACGGGTTTCACCGCGACCGGTTTCCTGATTTAGCTTGATTTCATCGGCCTGAATTTTCCAAGTCGGTGCCTGTTCAGGCGGGCAGGTGCTATAGGTGGCATTGTTCAATACCAAGGTATTGGTTGAAGTGCGGGCAATCTTTTCCGCCATGCCATGTGCGTGCTGTTCTTCTGCAATATAGAAGCTGTTGTGTAAATCGCCTTGCTGGGTTTTCAGGTTGTAATTGATCTGGTCGCTTTGCGCCAGTAAACCGGCTTGCGCCATTTGTACCCGGCCTTCGGCACTGGCATAGGTCTGGGTCTGGTCAATGGTAATTTTATCGGCACGAATCTGGCGGCCTTGCTGGTCAATTACCACATTGCCTTCTAAAACCGAATCCCCATTAGGATTATAGTGACCATAATCAGCGGTAACGGTCGAGGTGGCTTCTTCAGCAGCAACGGCCACGGTGTCCGGGCTAATTGGCGTGACCCAGGCGCCTTGACAATAGGCTGAACTCAGCTCTTGGCCAAAACGCTGCTGGGCTTCCGGCGCGGTTTTATCGACATAATACTGTTCAAAAAACGACTGGCCCGGATAAGCATCCTGAATGCTCTGTTTGAGTTGTTGATTGGTGATGGATGAAGCGGGCTCTGTGGTCTCTGCATGACTGCTCATCGCGTGTCCACATAACAGGGTCAAGATCGCAGTCGCTAAAGGATTAAATTTAAACTGATGCTTCATTTGTCTCATTAACCAAGAGTGCTTAATCGCAATTAATTATTGTCGCATCATAGAGAAAAAGCGCAGAAGTAGCTACACTTAGCACTTTAAAAACTCAGCCTGTATTAGAATTTATTGCAAATGAATACACAACGTGAACAATTGATACAAACATGGATTACATCTGTACTCGGTTCAGATCAATTTGAAACTCATTTTTTAGCAGGCGATGCAAGCTTCCGTCGTTATGCACGAATCAAATTGAATAATAAAACATTTATGCTGATGGATGCACCACCAGAAAAAGAAGATTGTGGTCCTTTTGTGACGATTGATGAATTTTTTGATGCGCATGGTGTACGCGTGCCGCATATCATCGCCAAAGATCTGCAGCAGGGCTTTTTGCTACTGGAAGATTTTGGTGATGTATTGCTCTCGACCTTGTTAAATGAACAGACTGTCGATGACTACTATGCACAAAGCTTTAAGCAGCTGATCCAATTGCAGTCCATTGCTGGCGAAGGCCATTTCCCGGACTATTCCTATGAAAAACTGATCAGTGAAATGGAGCTGCTCACCGACTGGATGTTGCCCTCATTACAGATTCAGCCAACCGCAGAAGAGAGCGCGTTAATCAAGCGTACCTTTGCTATTCTGGCCAATGCGGCTTTGGCCCAGCCACAAGTGATTGTACATCGTGATTTTCACAGCCGGAACCTGATGAAAATTGCAGGTGAGACCGAACTTGGGGTGATTGATTTTCAGGATGCGGTAATTGGCGCCGATACCTATGATCTGATTTCAATTACCCGTGATGCCTACGTGCAGTGGAATGCAGATCGTGTCTATCGCTGGTTTAAAACCTTTTATGATTTGCTGCCGGAAAGCGCCAAGCAGGAGCGTGATTTTGAGCAGTTCAAGAAAGACGCCGACCTGATGGCGGTTCAGCGTCATATCAAGATTCTGGGTATTTTTGTGCGCCTGTTCGAGCGTGATGGCAAATCGGGTTACTTAAAAGATTTGCCGCGCGTGATGTGGTATCTACTGGAAGAATCGCAGCCTTATGCCGAATTGCAGCCTTTTATGCAGTTTATTCGTGAAAAAGTTATGCCGGCATTTGAAGCCAAATATGGCCGTTATGAGGTAGCTGCCTGATGAAAGCCATGATTCTTGCTGCTGGTTTAGGTAACCGGATGCGTCCTTTAACCTTGCATACGCCTAAACCCTTGCTGGAAGTGGGCGGTAAGCCGCTAATTGTCTGGCATATCGAAAAACTGCAGCGCATTGGCGTAACCGAAATTGTGATCAATACCGCCTGGCTGGGTGAAAAACTGGCTCAGGCTTTGGGGGATGGCAGCCAGTTTGGCGTTAATATTCTCTGGTCGCATGAAGGCGAAGGTCTGGAAACCGCAGGCGGGATTATTAACGCGCTGCCGCTGCTCGGCAATGAGCCCTTTATTCTGGTCAATGGCGATGTCTGGACCACCATGGATTTTGCGCCATTATTGTCGGTACAACTACAGGAACAGCTGGCGCATCTGGTGCTGGTAGAGAATCCGGCACAGCATCCGCAAGGCGATTTCACCTTATCGGAACAAAAAGCCTATACCTTTGATCAGGAAAAATCCGGTGAAAATCTGACCTATAGCGGTATTGCCGTGATTGATCCGCAGATGTTCCAGGGCCTGGAAGGTGGCAAGCGTCCACTGGCACCGTTATTGAAACAGGCCATGCAGGATGAAAAAATTGCCGCCAGCAAATTGCAGGGTGTCTGGGTAGATGTTGGCACTCCTGAGCGATTAAATGCACTGGATCAACAAATTCAGCAAGGTGTGTACGCTTAAGTGCATATTCACTAAGCACTCGCTGCTGTGACTTGGCAGATAAATCGGTATACTTTCAGCTAACTTTTTCGAGACGTTCATTGTTTATGCATACGTTTTTTCAGGAACTCAAGCAGGGTAGTCAGGCCTTGGGTTTAGAGCTCAGCGATGAGACTTTAAATTTATTACTCCAATATCAAGATGCTTTGGTGCTATGGAACAAAGCGTATAACTTGACCGCAATTCGTGATCCGAAAGAAATGCTGGTCAAGCATTTGCTCGACAGCCTGAGTATTCTCAAAGATTTACCTGCCGGCCGTTTGCTGGACATTGGTACCGGTGGCGGTATGCCGGGCATGATCATTGCCTTATGTCAGCCGGAACGTCAGTGCGTGTTGCTGGACTCGAATGGCAAAAAAATCCGTTTCTTGAAGCAGTTTATTGCCGATCTGAAACTGCAAAACGTGGTGGTGGTCCAAACCCGAGTCGAAAATGAAGACAGTATCCGTGAGTTAGGCCAGTTTGATGTCATCACCAGCCGTGCCTTTGCATCTCTGACCGATTTTGTGGCGGCATCAAAACCGTTTATGCATGGACAGAGTATTATTGCTTCCATGAAAGGTCTGATTCCGGCCGATGAGGTTGAAGCATTGAAAGATGAGTTCAGCTGTGAAATTATCGAGCTAAAAGTTCCACGTCTGGACGAACAGCGTCATCTACTTTTATTAAAACATATTTAATTCATTCTAAGGATTGGGGTTACCATGGCACAAATTATTGCGATTGCGAACCAGAAAGGTGGTGTCGGTAAAACTACAACCGCAGTAAATTTGGCAGCATCGTTAGCTGTTTTGAAAAAGCGCGTTTTACTTGTGGATATGGATTCACAGGGAAATGCCACGATGGGTTCTGGTATCCAAAAAAACGACCTTCTATATTCCATTACCGATGTGTTGCTGGGCGAAGTGCCAATTGAAACGGCCATTACCAAATCGGAAGTGGGTTATAAGGTTTTAGGTGCAAACCGTGATTTGTCCGGTGTGGAACTGGCTATTGCCGAGCAGGAAGGGCGCGAGTTTATTCTGCGTGATGCACTGGGCGAAATTGAAAAAAGTTTTGACTACATTATTGTCGATTGTGCGCCAAGCTTAAGCTTAATTACCGTGAATGCGCTGGCTGCGGTACAGGGCGTGATGATTCCAATGCAATGTGAATACTATGCGCTGGAAGGTCTGGCCGATTTAACCCAGACCATCGACCGGATTCAGCAGGCTTTAAATCCAGAGCTGGAAATTATTGGTGTGCTGCGAACCATGTACGATGCGCGTAATGCATTAACCCGTGATGTGTCTGAAGAGCTGCAACAGTATTTTGGCAAAAAGCTGTATGACACCGTGATTCCACGTAATGTGCGTCTGGCCGAAGCACCGGCGCATGGTTTGCCTGTAATTTATTTTGAGAAAAGTTCAAAGGGTGCAGTTGCTTACCTGAATCTGGCAGCTGAAATGTTAAAGAAAAGCAAAGTGAAAAAAGGAAGTAAAGCATGACCATAAAAAAACGCGGACTCGCCAAAGGTCGTGGTTTGGATGCCTTACTTGGGTCGATCCAGAAAGAAAAATTACAACTTGAAGCCCAGTCTTTGGATCATGGTCAGCTAAAACAGATTGATGTGCATTTATTAAAACGGGGTGAATATCAGCCACGCCGTTTTATCCATGAACAGGACTTACAGGAACTTGCCGCCTCGATTGAAAAACACGGGGTCATGCAACCGATTGTGATTCGTCCGATTGATGACGAACAGCATCCGTATGAAATTATTGCTGGTGAACGTCGCTGGCGTGCCGCACAGCTGGCGGGACTCACCGAAGTTCCGGCAATTGTCCGTGACCTGACCGATCAGGTGGCGATTGCACTGGCTTTAATTGAAAATATTCAGCGTCAGGATCTGAATCCGATTGATCAGGCCATGGCCTTGCAGCGCTTCCATGACGAGTTTGGTCTGAGCCATCAGGAAATTGCCGACACCGTCGGTAAGGCACGAACTACGGTCAGTAACCTGTTGCGTTTGTTGACTTTAACTGAAGAAGTTAAAGACCTGATGCAGCAAGGGCTGCTGGATATGGGCCATGCGCGCGCCATTTTGACCTTAAAAGCCAAAGATCAGCTGAAAGTGGCTGAACTGGTGATTGAAAAGAGTTTGTCGGTCCGTCAGACCGAACAGCTGGTGCGTGACTGGAGCGCACCAAAAACAGAAAAACCAAAAGCAGAACCGGCACCGGATATTCAGCAACTGACACAACGTCTGTCAGAGCGTTTCAGTGCCAATGTCAAAATTGATCATAACAAGCAGGGTAAGGGGAAGCTGGTGATCAGCTATCACTCCTTAGAAGAACTAGATGGTATTTTAAATATCTGCTTGGCTGATTAATTTTTATTGTAGATTTATTGGGGAAAATCGAATGTGGGAATTGGTAAAAGCAGGCGGCTGGCTGATGCTGCCGTTACTGTTGTGCTCTGTGTTTACGCTGGCCATCAGTATTGAACGTTTTTTACGTCTTAAGCGTGCCGGTGTGGTGCCGAAAGCCTTGCAATTACAAACCGGACAGCCGGTGCAAGGCGTGTTACAGCAGTTGCAGCAATCGGAAAATTTACAGCACAGTACTTTGGGCCGAATCTTTATGGCTGGTGCGCAAAATAAACACCAGTCTGAACAGTTTGCGCGTGCGCAGATGGAAGCGACAGCCTCTCAGGAAATTGGCTATCTGGAAAAAAATATTAATTTCCTCGGGACTTTAAGTGCTGTGGCGCCGTTGCTGGGCTTATTGGGGACCGTTCTGGGGATTATTGAATCTTTCCTGATGATTGATATCAGTTCAAGCAATCCGACTTTAATGATTCCGGGGATTTCCAAAGCACTGATTACCACCGCAGCGGGTATGCTGATTGCAGTGCCGGCTTTATTTGCTTACCGTTATTTCCAGCGTCTGGTACAGGAATATGTGGCCGAGCTGGAACAGCAGGCGACATTGTTTCATGCTGCGCTGTTTCATCAAACCCAGATTGTTGATGAAGACATTAAAAAAGCAGGCTAAGGTGACCTATGAAATTCAAACGCTCGCAAGTGGAAGATATTCATATTAACCTGACACCGATGATTGACTGTTTGCTGTTTATTCTGGTGTTCCTGTTACTGTCCACCAGTTTTAACCAGTTTAGCCGGATGAACCTGACCTTGCCGGAAGCGCAAGGGGTGCCACCGAAAGCCTATGACCAGAAAGTCGAGGTGGTGGTCGATGCTTCCGGGCATTATTCGGTCAACGGGCAGGCGCTTTCCAGCAAGGAAGTTGCTGATTTAAATACAGCAATTAAACAAATTTCCAATGATCGACGTGATTTAATGTTTATCATTGCGGCAGACGCGAAAGCTTCTCATCAGGATGTGATTCGTGTCATGGATGTTGCGGGACAACTGGGTTTCGTCAACATTAACATCAGTACGAAAGTACCAACTCGAGGCTATTAGTGAATCCGGATTATAAAGTCTACCTGCGTCTACTCGGTTATTTAAAACCTTTCTGGGGAATCGCGATTCTGGTTGTGGTGGGTTTTGCCATCAATGCGGCGACTGAAGTTTCAGTGGCCAAGTTGCTGGAAAAAATTATTACGGCAATTCAGGAAAAAGACTACACCTTCACCCACCTGTTTCCTTTTCTGGTGGTGTTGCTGATGTTTTTCCGTGGTGTCGGCCTGTTTCTGGGCGGCTACTATACCGCGGTCATTTCACGTAATCTGGTGTTTAATGTGCGCCAGGAAGTATTTGCCAAATTGCTGCGCTTACCGTCGCAGTATTATCTGGACAATACCAGTGGCCACATTACTGCCAAAATCATGTATAACGTGGAGCAACTGACAGCGGCCTCCACCGAATCTTTACGTACCTTGCTGCAACAGGGTTTAATTACCATCGCCTTGCTTGGTTACCTGTTTTATAGCAACTGGCGTTTGACCATCTGTATCCTGATTTTTGCCCCGCTGATTGGCCTGTTAATCCGGAAAGCCGCCAAGCGTATGCGTAAGCTGTCAATTCAGGTGCAGGATACCATGGGTGATGTGAACCATGTGGTGCAGGAAACCGTTAACGGCAATCTGGTGGTGAAAGGTTTTGCCGGTCATCAATACGAGCAGGAACGCTTTAAACAGAACTCACTGGAAAACTTGCGCCGCGGCCTGAAAATGGTAGCTGTGCAGCAGCTAAACAGCCCGGTGGTACAGCTGATCATGTCGATTGCACTTTCCATTGTGATCTGGATTGCGCTGCGCCCGGAAATTTTACGTGACACCTCAGCTGGTGAATTTGTGGCCTATATTACTGCCGCTGGTATGCTGAGCAAGCCAATTAAAGCGCTAACCGATATCAACGAAAAACTGCAACGCGGTATGGCGGCGGCGCATTCAGTATTTGAACTGCTGGATATGCCGGAAGAAAAAAATACTGGTACCTTAACTCCAGCCTTAAAAGGCAATATTGAATTTGATCAGGCCAATCTGGTCTATGCCGATGGCCATCATGCCATTCATGACTTTAGCCTGAATGTTAAAGCCGGTGAAACCGTGGCACTGGTCGGACGTTCAGGGGCGGGCAAAAGCTCACTGGTTAATTTGCTGGTGCGTTTTCAGGAATTATCTTCAGGCCAGATCAAGCTGGATGGGCTGGATATTCATCAGATTGAACTGAATAGCCTGCGTACCCAAATTGCCATGGTGAATCAGCAGGTGGTGCTGTTTAACCGTACCGTGCGTGAAAATATTGCGTATGGTCAGCTGGAAGGTGCCTCGGATGAAGAGATTATCGCGGCGGCTAAAGCGGCGTATGCGCATGATTTTATTATGGCCTTACCACAAGGCTATGACACACCACTCGGTGCGCAGGGTTTAAACCTGTCCGGTGGTCAGCGTCAGCGTATCGCGATTGCCCGTGCTATTTTGAAAAATGCACCGATCCTGATTCTGGATGAAGCGACCAGTGCATTAGACAATGAATCTGAATACTTTATTCAACGTGCCTTTGATGCAGCGATGCAGAATCGTACCACCATTGTCATTGCACACCGTTTATCTACCATTGAAAATGCCGACCGTATTGTTGTGATGGATCAAGGGCGTATTATTGAACAGGGTACCCATCAGGAACTGTTAAACCAGCAGGGTGCTTATTATCAGTTGCATCAGCGCAATTTCGAGGAATAATCAGCCATGTCATTTGCACAATTCATTCAGGACGCTTGGAACAAGCAAGCCAAATGGTTGGTTGTGCTACGGCCGTTGGCGCTGTTATATCGTGGTGGCAGTGTGCTGAATCAGAAGCTGTATGCTTCGGGGATGAAAGCAGCCTATACCGCACCAGTGCCGGTGATGGTGATTGGCAACATTACCGTAGGCGGTAGCGGCAAAACGCCGCTGCTGATTCATCTGGTTAATTATCTGCATAGCCTGAATGTGCGTGTTGGCGTAATTAGCCGCGGCTATGGCGGCAAAGGCCCATTCCCGACCTATGTTGATTTTGAATCGACGCCGGACATGGTCGGCGATGAACCCTGTCTGATTGTACAATCTACCGGTGCGCCAATGGCGGTCGGTGCCAATCGTCAGCAGAGTATTGAATTGCTGCTGTCCAGACATGAACTGGACCTGATTATCAGTGATGATGGTTTGCAACATCTGGCGCTCAATCGCCAATTGGAATGGATTGTGCTGGACAATAACCGCGGTCTGGGCAATGAAAAAATTCTGCCTGAAGGTTATTTGCGAGAGCCGAAAAGCCGCCTGAATACAGCAACCGTGATTGAACATGCGGCACAGCCAAGTTCAGCGCTGAATATGCATCTGGAAGTGGCTGAGCCTTATTTACTTAATGCCATAGAGGGTAAGGTGTTTAATCCGCAAGATGCTTTTTATGCCGTGGTTGGGATTGGTTTTCCGCAGCGTTTTTATCGCACCTTAGAGTCGATGGGCATCCAGCAATTCCAGTGCCACGAATTTCCAGATCATCATGATTATGAAATTGATGACTTGCAGTTTGAAGATCATCAACCGATTATTACCACCGAAAAAGATGCGGTGAAAATTTTGCCCTTGCTGAAACAGTATCCTGATTTTAACCGGGAAATCTGGGTGGTGCCGGTTGAAGCGGTATTGTCACCTGCTTGTTATCAGGTTTTGCATCAACAGTTAGCGCAACTGGGTTTGACCCTGAATGAAGGACAGTTATGAAACACATCGTTATTCCTGCACGTTTTGCCAGTTCACGCTTACCGGGTAAGCCCTTACTTGAAATTCATGGCCGTCCCATGATTTTACGGGTGGTGGATCAGGCCAAAAAAGTTGAAGGTTTTGATGACTTATGTGTGGCGACAGATGATGTGCGTATTGCCGATGTCTGCCGCGCTGAAGGGGTGGATGTGGTCTTGACTTCAGCGGATCATCCTTCTGGGACTGACCGTTTAAGTGAAGTAGCGCGGATTAAAGGCTGGGCCAGTGATGACATTATTGTCAATGTGCAAGGTGATGAACCTTTGTTGCCCGCGCAGCTGGTGAAACAGGTGGCGCAGCTCTTGGTTGATCAGCCCGGCTGTTCGATGTCGACACTGTGTGAACCGATTCATGCACTGGATGAGTTCCAGCGTGACAGCATTGTCAAAGTGGTGATGTCCAAGCACAATCAGGCTTTGTATTTTAGCCGCGCGACCATTCCTTATGATCGTGACGGGGCGAAAAATGCCGTGCCGCAATTGCATGATCAGGCTTATCGTCATTTGGGCCTGTATGCCTATCGGGTAAAACTGTTACAGGAATATGTGACTTGGGACATGGGTTTACTGGAGCGTCTGGAAAGTCTGGAGCAGCTGCGGGTGCTGGAAAATGGACATCGGATTGCGATTGCCGTGGCTGAAGCCAATTTACCGCCGGGTGTCGATACCCAGGAAGATCTGGATCGTCTGAATGCGCTTGATCTTGCACATTTTGAATCGTAGAGCTGGCCATGCAGAATGAAGTGACTGCGCAGATTTATCCCTGGCAGCAAACAGTTTGGGATACACTAACGGGCAGATTTCCCCAGTTGGGCCATGGACTGCTGTTCTATGGCAAAAAAGGCTGTGGCAAAGAAGCTTTTGCGCAGCAGTTTCTGGCCTGGATTTTGTGCCAGCATCGTCATGAGCGCAATCTGCCCTGTGGTGAGTGCGGCAGTTGTCAATGGTTAAAATCAGATACGCATCCGAATTATGTTTATATCACGATCGATGAAGAGAATAAAAAACAAAACGCGAAAATTAAGATCGAGAAGATCCGTGATTTATTACCATTTGTGCAACAAACCGTAGATGGCTGGCGGGTTATTGTGATTGAGCCGGCAGAAGCCTTGAATATTGCCTCTGCCAATGCCTTGCTGAAAACACTGGAAGAACCCGGCGAGCGGGTGGTGATTATCCTGCTGGCCGATCATTACCTAAAGCTGCCCGCGACTATTCGCAGTCGTTTACAGCATTTTGCCCTTGACCGGATTGCTCCGGAACTGGCCCATGATTTTTTAAGCCAGCACTTGCCGGAAAGCAGCGAGCAGCAAAAACAGCTGCTGATGAACCTGTCCAATCAGATGCCGCTGCAAGCCATTCAGGTGGCCGAGCAGGACTGGTTCTTTAAGCGCGCTGACTTTGTGCAAGACTGGCAAAAATTGGTCAGTCAAAAAAATATGCCGATGGCAATTGCGACCAAGTGGAATAAAGAGCTGAGTTTTAGTGAATTTGGTCAGATGTTTGAATACTTGTTGTCAGATTTGATTTGTGTCAAGCTAAATCAACCGGTGAAAAACATCGACCTGACACTAAGCGCGCTGGCCGAGCAGTATTCGCTGGAAGCATTATTTGATATTTATAGTGATATACAACAATCAAAACAGATGACAGAGCAGAATGTTCAAAGCAATCTGATTCTTGATCAGCTGTGTATAAAATTGATGAATCTTTAAGGGGAAACAGTATGCAGCCACGTATGGGCGGAATTATCCAGGCCAATATTCCAGATCTAGAAACGCTCTATTTAAGTTATATGCCCTATGTGGTCGATGGCGGACTGTTTATTCCTTCCAAGCAACCGGTGCAGATGGGCGAAGAAATCTTTGTACTGGCGACCTTGCCGGAACAATCACAAAAAATTCCACTGACCGGTAAAGTAATCTGGATTTCACAAAAACAGAATGGGGTGAAATTACAGGGCTTTGGTATTCAACTCAGTGGTGAAAAGGGTCTGTATTACAAAGCAGAAGCAGAAAGACTACTGGCAGGACTTAAGTCTTCAAATCGAAACAGTTACACTATGTAGTCTGTTCTAAGTTGTTGTAGGAAACGCCTGTGTTTGTAGATACGCATTGTCATTTAACCATGCTCGATTTAACTCCGTATGATGGAAATCTGGATCTGGCATTGGCGCAGGCGCGAGAAGCCGGCGTATCTAAATTTATGAGTATTTCGGTCGATCTGGATGACCATATCGAACTGGCAAAAATTGCCGCACGTCATGCAGATGTCGGTTATACCGTGGGTGTGCATCCTTGTGAAGATGCGGCCACCATGGCGCGTGCCACCACTGACTATCTGGTCGAGCTGGCACAACCGGAAAAAGTCTGGGCGCTGGGGGAAACCGGGCTGGATTATTATCACAGTACCGATTTTATTGCCGAGCAGAAAGACTGTTTTGCCCGCCATATCCATGCCTCGCAAATCGTAAAAAAACCGGTGGTGGTGCATACCCGTTCAGCCAAGCATGATACGGTTGATATTATCCGCGCAGAAAAATCAACCCATGGGATTTTGCACTGTTTTACCGAAGATTGGGAAACCGCCAAAGCGGTACTGGACTGCGGTTACTATGTCTCTTTCTCGGGTATTGTGTCTTTTAAAAATGCCCAGGATTTACGGGATGTGGCCAAGCAGGTGCCACTAGATCGCGTTCTGATTGAAACTGATTCACCGTATCTGGCACCAATGCCATATCGTGGTAAATCAAATGAACCAAAATATGTCCCATATGTAGCCAAAGCCCTGAGTGATGTATATGATAAGTCACTGGAAGAGATGGCTTTCATAACCATGCAGAATTTTGAAAACCTCTTGAACCAAAAGTAAAAATCTAGAAATTTTTAAAACTGACCGATAAGTGCATAAGAGAGAGTTTATAGGGTGAAGATGGATCGTCAGGCTCAATTTCGAGCAAGAGAAACCTTAATTTTTCAAGTGGCAGAGCAATTGCTATTAGAAAATGGTGAAGCAGGGATGACGCTTGATGCCTTGGCCGCAGAATTGGACCTGGCCAAAGGCACGCTTTATAAACATTTCCAGAGTAAAGACGAGCTGTACATGTTGCTGATTATTCGTAATGAGAACATGCTGCTCGAAATGATCAAGGATGCTGAGAAAAAGTTTCCTGAACATTTGGCCTTCTTTATGCTGCATCACTTGCATCATCCAGAGCGCACGGTACTGTTTCATCAGATTGAAGAGCGCCTGTCGACTACCGGTATGGGCATCAACCATCTGTTTAACGAGCTGTATCAGGTGCGTAAACAGCGCCTGCGTCTGATTATTCGCATGACCGAGCATTATCTGGAATCAATTCAGAGCAAAATGTCGGTGCGTGACTATCTGGCTTCGATCTGGTCCTTGACGCACGGCGCGGCGGCCATTCTAAACTCCAGTTTCTATCAGCGTTACCTGGGTTCACGTGACACCTTGCGCGTGGCCTATATTGACCAGGCACTGGCCTTGCCGAAACAAGTTCAACATCTCGAACAGATCGCTTAAACCTCATGACTAGATCGCATCACTTCTCATCTGTTCGTGGTTTTACACTCATTGAATTGATGGTGGTGATTGTGGTCATGGCCATTGCCGCCTCACTGGTGCTGATGAATATTGGCGGGGTGGACCAGCGCAGCGCCATGCAGGCACGTGAAGTGTTTTTGATGGATGTGAAGAAGCTGCAACGCGAAGCAGACGATCAATCGCGTGTGCTAGCTCTAAATGTTGAAAATGCCACCGATGTGTCACCATTTCGTTATGAAGTTCTGGAATATTTGCCAGCAACCACCGCTACCGACAGTTCAAGCGTCATGCTCAGTCAAACCGCGACCCGCTGGCAAAAATATGCCGAATTTGAGATGCAAAGTTTGCCCGATGGAGTGAGCTTTCAGATCCAGCCTTTACAACACGGATTTGAGAATGCGCAGAATGCCGCCTTGCTGCAAGGCGATGCCCCGAAACTGATCTGGCTCGGTAATGGCGAAGTTAAACCAGTGCGGATTCAGTTTTATTTCGAGCAGCGTCCGGTTGGGGCTGAAATCGAAATTGATCATCTGGGTAAGATCGTGAATGAAGAATAGATTATTTTCAGCGTTCTTGTCGCCTGATCTGCAAAAACTAGGCCGGCTTTTCTCCAACTGTTCAACATCCGCGTACCGATTACGAGCACATCCGCATCAGACCCGATTCAAGCGTATTGCCGGTTTTACCTTGCTGGAAGTAATGGTGGCACTGGCGATTTTTGCTACAGCTGCTATGGCGCTGACTCAAGTGGCCATGCAATATACCCAGTCGACCTCTCATGCCATTTTAAGAACCAAAGCGCAGTTTGTGGCCTTAAACGAACAGGCTCTAATGGAAATCCAGCAGGACTGGCTGACGGGTACGCAATCAAAACAGGTCACCCTGCAAGGTGAAAGCTGGCAAATTGATAAAAGCGCACAGCCGACCATTAGCCCGAATGTGCAGCGGGTAGAAGTGCAGGTCAGCTTATTTAACCCCGATACCGGTCAGGTTGAAGCCGGCATCACCCATTTGGTGTTTTTTAATCATCGGGTGGCGCAATGATTAAGGCTAAACGCGGATTTACTCTGGTCGAGCTGCTGGTGGCCATTGCCATCTTTGCGGTGCTGTCTGCCTTAGGCTGGAAAGTATTTGATTATCTGGTCAAGGTCAAAGACCGTAACCAGTGGCATGAACAGCAGTTAGAAGGATTGCAGGGTGCCTATCAGCAAATTTTACGTGATAGCATTCAGATTGTGCCGCTGACCGCCAACATCAATAATGATATTCAGCCAGCTTTGGTATTACAAAACGGCCGTTTTAATTTTAGCAAGACCGGTGTGACCGATCCTTTGCAGCAGGGCATTGCGCCCACTGAACGGATTGAATATCAGTACCGGGCCGACGAACAAAAACTGTATCGTCTGAAATATGCCAATTTGCATCAGTCCGGGCAGGATCAGCCGGTTTCCAGCGTGTTATTGGGCGATGTTAGCCAATTTCAGGTCAGTGTGCTGAATCCGCAGGAACTGAGTAACTGGCCAGACAGCAGTATTGACTTAAATGATGATCAACAAAAACGCAAACTGCCAAAAGGCATTAAAATAAATTTAACCGTACAAGATGTACAATATGAATGGATTTTTAGCCTGTTAAATACTGACTTCCTGAAATCAGACAATAAAACCACATCATAAGACAGGCAGTGAATGGGGCAATGAGACAGAACATAAAACAGCAACAGGGTATTGCGCTAATCACCATTTTAATGATGGTGGCATTGGCCACCATTTTGGCGGCGACCATTGCCAAACGTCAGGCCTATACAGCAGAAAGTACCGCTTATTTAATGCGGCAGAACCAGTCCTTGCTCTATGCCAAAAGTGCCGAAGCCTTCTTTGCTGAATTGCTCAAAGATGATGCTGAAAATGCTGCCGAGGTCGATCATCTGCAAGAGAACTGGGCCCAGCCAATGCCAGCTTTTCCTGTTGATGATGGTTTTGTGGCGGGTGTGTTGAGTGATGAATCGGGGAAGTTCAATTTAAATGCCTTGCTGAATGACAATGGCAATGTTAATGAAAATGCCAAACTGTATTTTGAACGGCTGCTGGTGCGTGTTGGCTTGCCTGCCCAAATCAGTGAAGCGGTAATTGACTGGCAAGATGCCGATGATTTACCCATCGGGCCGATGGGTGCCGAGAGTAGCTATTATCAGGGCCTACCTAATGGTTATTTACCTTCAAATTCCCTGTTTTATAGTGTCGAAGAACTGAAACAGGTACGCGGCTTTGAAGAAGGTCAATATCAGCTGTTACTGCCTTATGTCAGTGCTTTGCCGAACCGCAGTACCAGTATCAACATCAATACGGCACCGGCTTTGGTGCTGGCCAGTATTGATGACAAGCTGGATGTGAATCAGATTCAGCAGGTGCTGGAACAGCGTCAGGCCAATCTGGAGCATTTTGCCAATACGCAGGAACTGTGGGAGCTGGATGCCTTTAAACAGGTGGATGCCGCCCTGAAAGCTCAGGTCGGTGCTTTACTGGGGGTACAGTCCAATTACTTTAAGGCAAAAATTGAAGTGATGCTGAGTGAACGCAAACGCCAGTTTAGTAGTGATCTGGTGCGCGATAAAAAAACGGTTTATGTGGCCTATCGCAGCATGGCACCATTTTAAAACACAGCCTTTCAGCGCAATTTTCACTGTGCATAAAGCGAGATAGGTTTTAGCTATCAAGTTAAACAGCAAATTTAATGCTTATTCCTTTAATTTTGCTTTATAATTAATAGTCGATTCACAAATAATCTGGCCTGATCGGGACACATGTTAATTCGTAAGTTATTTAAGTTTGAAAATGCTCATATTGTGCGTAACTGCACTTCAGACCGCTGTAAACGTTCAATACACGGCCATAGCTATAAAGTTGAGCTGTTACTTAAGGCAACGAAATTAGATCATGGTCAAATGGTCTATGATTTTGGCTTGCTAAAAGGTGTGATTAAAGAAATTTTTGATTCTTTCGATCATGCGATCTGTTTCTGGCAACAGGACAATCCGGATTATATTCAGGCCTGCCAAAACTTCAGTGCACGCTGGGTCTCTTTACCAGTATCGCCATCTGCCGAGCAGTTTTCCCGTATTTTCTTCTTTCTGGCGCAGCAGGTGCTGGCCTCAACCATCACCCAGAATGGTGAAGGTGATGTTGAAGTCTATTCGGTAATTGTGCATGAAACCGATACCGGTTATGCGCAAAGCTTTTTAGAAGATATTGAAAACGAACAAATGGGACGGCTTGCCCTGGATCAGATCGAGTTTTCAGCGCAGGTGCGCGCGGAATGGTCAGATCCCGAGATGTATGAAAAATTGAAACAGGGTATTAAATTCCAAAACCCAAGCGTAGATTTACAGGTTAAACTCTAATACACACATCCTGACATGGATATAAAGGATTTAATACAGGTATGTCTTTAACTGAACAGCAACACGCGAAACTGGAGAAGGTTCAGTTAGATGCGAGCTGGAAATATGCCCTGAGCGATTTTTTGCTGGGTGAGAAAATGGATGCCTTAAAAGCATTCCTACTCGAAGAAAAACAAGCCAATAAAGTGATTTATCCACCAAGTGGCTTAATTTTTAATGCACTAAATACCACGCCGCTAGAGCAGGTCAAAGTCGTTATTCTGGGCCAAGATCCTTATCATGGTCCGAATCAGGCACATGGCCTGAGCTTTTCTGTGCAGAGAGGGGTTGCATTACCGCCATCTTTACGTAATATTTTCCATGAGTTACATACCGACTTGGGGCTAGATATTCCCAAGCATGGCGATTTAACCCGTTGGGCGGAACAGGGTGTGCTGCTGTTAAACAGTGTCCTGACTGTTGAGGCTGCACAGCCAACATCGCATCAGAAGCGGGGCTGGGAAGAATTTACAGATCATGTGATTGATGTCCTAAATGAACAGCGTGAGCATATTGTGTTCATTTTATGGGGTGCCTATGCACAGCGTAAGGGACAACGCATTGATCCGAATAAACACTTAATCTTGAAAGCCGCACATCCGTCGCCGCTGGCGGCAAACCGTGGTGGTTTTTTTGGATGTAAAGTGTTTTCAAAAACAAATAATTACCTGAAACAACATGGCATTGAGCCTATAGACTGGCAGCTGGACGCATGACACAAACTCCCGTATTGAAACAGTATCATCCCGATTTAATTGTTGAAGAAGCACAAAATGGCTGGCGTATTGTTCGTTTGAACCGTCCAAAGTCGTTGCATGCACTGGATGAATCTATCGTGACTGCTTTACTGGAAGTCTTTCAGGACTTTCATACGGATGAGCAGGTGAAAGCCATTTGGCTCGATTCCACTACACCAAAAGCCTTCTGTGCCGGTGGCGATGTGCGCAAACTGCGTCAACTGGTGATTAATGACGAAGTTGAGGCAGCCAATAAATTCTTTGAACAGGAATATGCGCTGGATTTGTTGCTGCATAACTATGCCAAACCGGTTCTGGTCTGGGGTGAAGGTTATGTGATGGGCGGTGGTTTGGGTCTGTTTATGGCAGCGCCGTTCCGTCTGGTAACCCCGCATTCACGTCTGGCAATGCCGGAAATTAATATCGGTCTTTATCCAGATGTAGGTGCATCGCGCTTTCTGGCAGATCGGGGTGCTATTGGCCTGTTCACTGGTTTAACCGGTTCGATTATGACTGCCGCCGGCGCTTACGGAATTGGCTGGGCCACACATATCTGTGATGTCGCACGTGATGTGGTGTTGGACCGGATGATTAATATTGACTGGGATCATTATCCGGCCGGTGATTTTCGTGCTATTGATGACACTTTGAACAGTATGCATCGTCCGGTTGGACCAGGACCATTACAGAATTCATTGGATGTAATTCATAGCGTGTGTCGTGGTGTCAACTTTGAACATGACTATGAAGCAATTGTCGGTTTAAGTGATGCGCGTAGCGACTGGTTGCGTCAGGCCAGTGAAAACCTGCAAAAAGGTTCACTGACAACTGCAGCCCTAAGCTGGTTATTATGGCAATGGGGCAAGCAGGTGCATTCATGGAATGAAGTGTTTGAACTGGAAACCCAGATTTCGGCCTGGAAAATCAATCATCCTGACTTTGTTGAGGGGGTGCGTGCCCGTCTGGTCGATAAGGATTTATCTCCAGAGTGGAAGCAGGGCGCTGATCGCAGTCTGAAAGGTATTCTGGCTGATGATCCACCAGTGACTTCAATTCAAAGCTGGAATGACCTGCTGAAACGTCATGGTGTTATCAGCTGATTTATGTCTGATGTAGAAGCTTATTCTGATGAATACTGGATGCAGCATGCTTTTGAGCAGGCTGCATTAGCGGCCTCGCAGGGAGAAATTCCTGTCGGGGCAATTTTAGTCAGTCAGAACCAGATTATTGGGTCAGGCTATAATGCGCCCATTTCCCTGAATGATCCTACTGCGCATGCTGAAATTCTGGCGATTCGTCAGGCCTGTAGCCACATTGCAAATTACCGTTTGCCGGAAGATACCACGCTCTATGTCACGCTAGAGCCGTGTACCATGTGTGTGGGTGCGCTGATTCATGCCCGGGTAAAACGGGTAGTATTTGGTACCACCGAGCCGAAAGCCGGTTCTCTGGTTAGTGCACGCCAATTGCTGGACAGTGGCTATTATAACCATCTGTTTGAGTTTGAATCGGGCTGTTTACAAACCCAGTGTGCAGCCCAGTTGAGAGATTTTTTCAAGCTGCGTCGTGAGCAGAAAAGACAGCAAAAATTACAACAAAAGTCCTTAAATGATCAGAATCTTTAAAGCATTTTCCTCTACACTAAGCCGTGTACGTGATTGAATCCCTTTAGGAACAATAAAATGAACGCTATTCAAATTAAAAAAGAATTTAATGCGCCTGTAGCACAGGTATTTGAATTAATGTCGAAACATGCCACCTATAACACCGCTTTTGCACCTTTGCAGGTTAAGCGTGTCAAGGATTCCGCTGATCCTGAACGCCCGGATGGTGTGGGTTCGGTGCGCCGGATGGGTTTTGGCCCGGTTAAGCCTTTGCAGGAGCAGATTACGGTGCTCGAGCCAAATCAGCGGATTGAATATAAAATTATTAAAAATCCGTTGGTGAAACATCATTTGGGCGTGATTGAATTTGAGCCTGTGGCAGAAGATAAAACCCTGGTGACCTACCGGATTGAGCTGCAGGCACGCGCGCCTTTTGTCAGTAAACTCATTCTTGCCCAGTTGAAAACTGCAATTAAAATCGGTTTAAGTAAACTGGCTAAATCTGTATAAAAATCTGTAAATATGTCTGGAAACGCAATGACAGTTCAAATTATTACCATTGATGGGCCAAGTGGCTCAGGTAAAGGTACGCTTGCCGCCAAACTGGCTGCACATTATCAATTTCACTTGCTGGATTCAGGCGCGCTGTATCGTCTGCTTGGGCTGTCATTGCATAAGGCAGATTTGCTGGAAAGTCTGAGTAACGAACTAAGCAAATGCATCGAAATTGCAACAAATTTAGACATCAAATTTCAGAGCACAGCAACCGGCACTCAGGTCATGCTGGATGGCGAAGATGTCAGCCAGACCATCCGTACCGAACGTGTCGGAGAATATGCTTCAAAAGTAGCAGCAATTCCGGAACTTAGAACGGCATTGTTGGCCCGTCAGCGTGCTTTTGCCCAGGCGCCGGGGCTGGTAGCCGATGGTCGTGACATGGCCACCTCCATTTTTCCTGAAGCACAAGCCAAAATTTATCTGACTGCATCGGCAGAGTCGCGCGCGCAAAGACGTGTAAAACAGTTGCAGGGTATGGGGCTGGATGCTAAAATAAACGACATTTTAGCTAATATCGAAGCTCGCGACAAACGAGATATGGAGCGCGAAGTTGCTCCACTCAAGCCAGCGGTTGATGCTTACATCATTGACAGTTCAGATTTGAACATCGATGAAGTCTTTCAACTGATGACACGTTATGTCGATCAGCAGTTAGCAAACTAAATTTATTCAGCGAATGCATAGCTTGATCAGTTTTATACGGACTATGTAAACGCTTAACTAAACCGGCCTTGTCTGATCCAAGACCGCTGACTTTATCGGAAATATCATGACCGAATCTTTTGCAGCCCTCTTTGAAGAAAGCGAATTAAACCTCAACGTTGAAAAGGGTGCTGTCATCCAAGGCGTTGTAGTAAGCATCGACTCTGATTGGGTAACAGTTGACACTGGCCTTAAATCTGAAGGTATTGTTGACCGTGCTGAATTCTTAAATGAACAACGTGAACTTGAAGTTCAAGTTGGTGATACTGTTGATGTTGTTGTTGAAGCTCTCGACAACGGTATGGGTCAAACAGTTTTATCACGTGAAAAAGCGAAACGTGCTGAAACTTGGACTAAACTTGAAAAAATCTTTGAAGACGGCGAAATCGTTACTGGTGTTATCTCTGGTAAAGTTAAAGGCGGTTTCACTGTTGACATCGGTCCAGTTCGTGCGTTCTTACCAGGTTCTTTGGTAGACACTCGTCCTATCCGTGACACCACTCACCTTGAAGGTAAAGAGTTAGAATTCAAAGTTATCAAGCTTGACGCTAAACGTAACAACGTTGTTGTTTCTCGTCGTGCTGTTATGGAAGCTGAATCTTCAGCTGACCGTGAAGCGCTTCTTGCTCAGCTTGAAGAAGGTCAAACAGTTACAGGTACGATCAAGAACCTTACTGATTACGGCGCGTTCGTTGACCTTGGCGGTATCGACGGTCTTCTTCACATCACTGACATGGCTTGGAAACGTATCAAGCACCCATCAGAAGTTGTTGAAGTTGGTCAAGAAGTTACTGTTAAAGTACTTAAGTTTGACAAAGAACGTAACCGCGTCTCTTTAGGCCTGAAACAATTAGGCGAAGATCCATGGTTAGCGATCATGAGCCGTTATCCTAAAGGTTCTATCGTTAAAGCTCGCGTAACTAACTTAACTGACTACGGTTGCTTCGCTGAAATCGCTGAAGGCGTTGAAGGCTTAGTACACGTTTCAGAAATGGACCACACAAACAAAAACATCCACCCATCTAAAGTTGTTCAGATCGGTGACGAAGTTGACGTTATGGTTCTTGAAGTTGATGAAGAGCGTCGTCGTATTTCTCTTGGTATCAAACAAACTCGTGCTAACCCATGGGAAGAGTTTGCTAAGAACCACGACAAAGGTGAAAAAGTTTCAGGTACAATCAAGTCAATCACTGACTTCGGTATCTTCATCGGTTTACCAGGCGGTATCGATGGTCTAGTTCACTTGTCTGACATCTCTTGGAACGAACAAGGCGAAGAAGCGATTCGTCGTTACAAGAAAGGTGACACTGTTGAAGCGGTTATCCTGTCTGTAGACGCTGAAGGCAACCGTATCAGCCTTGGTATCAAGCAATTGAACAGCGATCCATTCAACGATTTCTTGGCTGCTAACGAACGCGGTGCGCTGGTTAAAGGTACTGTAACTGCAGTTGACGCGAAAGGCGCGACTGTTAAGTTAGCTGACGAAGTTGAAGCAACTCTGAAAGCATCTGAAATCAACCGTGATCGCGTTGAAGATGCAACTAAGTTCTTAGAAGTTGGTCAAGAAGTTGAAGCGAAAATCATCAACGTTGACCGTAAGTCTCGCTCTATCAACTTGTCTATCAAAGCGAAAGACGAAGCTGAAGAGAAAGAAGCAGTAGCTAACTTACGTCAAGCAACAGCTTCTCAAGACAATGGTCCTAAGACTATTGGTGATCTGATCAAAGCTCAGATGAACCACTAAGTAGCCGTGGAAAAGTATGATTAATGTAATTTAACTCTTACTTTTTACACAAATACTGTAAACGGTAGCGTAGTATTAACTTATTGCGCTACCGTTTTGTATTTAAACAGGTTATTATCGGTTTTAAGTTAAAGTAGCTTGATAATTAAAGAGGTCGCAGATGACTACTGAAGCACTTAATAAGTCTGACTTAATAGAGCGAATTTCCCTAAAAAATCCACATTTAGCGGAACCTTTAGTTGAAGAAGCTGTTAAGATTATGATTGATCAAATGATTGAATCACTGTCTGCAGATAACCGAATTGAAATTCGTGGATTTGGTAGCTTTGCATTGCATCATCGTGAGCCACGTGTAGGTCGTAACCCGAAAACGGGCAAGTCGGTTAAAGTGGCGGCAAAAGCGGTACCTCATTTCAAACCAGGTAAAGCATTGCGCGATGCAGTGAACGCATCTGCAGAGAAATAATTAATTTATATCCTGAGGTGTGTTTATGCGTTACGTCTTAGTCGCATTATTGATTGTACTGTTTGGCTATTCATTGGCTCTGGTTTTACAAAATGGGACCGAGCTGTCGGTTGACCTTTTGTTCACTCAAGTTCCAGCCATGCGTTTGGGGTTATTGTTATTACTGACCCTGGCACTGGGTGTTGTTGTTGGACTTTTACTGGGTGTGCAGATTTTCCGCGTATTCCAGACCAGCTGGGAAATCAAGCGACTGCGTAAAGATATTGACCATCTGCGCAAAGAACAAATTCATACGGCACAGTTGGCAGCGGCTGAGGCGGCTGCAAATACACGCCATGAAAAAACAGTGGTAGATATTCATCCGAATGATCGTTCATCTACACCTTTATAGTGGGCGCTTGAATAAAGTTGAATGGCTTTATTCAGGGTCTGCAACTTGAAATATTTAACGCTTAAGAGCTGATCTCTTAAGCGTTTTTTTATACAGCCATGTTTTGAAATGCTTAGTTTGATCTATAAGGTTTTATAAATAAGCAGCTTAATTTAACTGCTTTGCTTATATTCAATAAAATTCACTTGGTTGCCAGATTTGAAATTCGTATAATGCTTTAATTTTGTCAGTTTTAAGGGTCTTCTCATGAGTATTATCGTTGCTTTAGATGCAAAAAGTCATTACGACGCAATGACAATTGCCGAGCAGCTAGACCCAGCCTTATGTCGGGTTAAGGTCGGTAAAGAGCTGTTTACCCATGAAGGGCCAGCAGTGGTCAAAGCACTGCAAGATAAAGGCTTTGAAGTTTTTCTGGATTTGAAATTCCACGATATTCCTAATACCACGGCTCAGGCTGTATGTGCGGCAGCAGACTTAGGGGTGTGGATGGTGAATGTGCATGCCTCTGGCGGCCGAAAAATGATGGAAACCTGTGTAGAGCGCTTAAAAGCAGGGAATTACAACACCCAGCTTATTGCGGTGACTGTTCTGACCTCAATGGGCCGTGAAGATTTACGTGATATCGGTTTAGATATTGAGCCATTTGAACAGGTGAAGCGTTTAGCCGCCTTAACCAAAGACAGTGGTTTAGATGGTGTGGTTTGTTCAGCGCAAGAAGCCAAGATGCTGCGTGACAGCTTGGGTCAGGAGTTTGCTCTGGTAACGCCGGGGATTCGCCCTGAAGGTTCAGCTGCAGATGATCAGAAGCGTATCGTCACGCCTAAACAGGCGATGCTGGATGGTTCTACACATCTGGTGATTGGTCGCCCAATTACCAAGGCGGAACATCCTCGTCAAATGCTTAAAGATATTCTAGCGACGTTGTAATCTCCCTAAACCCCCCTTTTCCAAAGGGGGACTCCTCCCTTTGTAAAGGGAGGTTGGAAGAGGTTAAATCTAAATCACTGCCAGAATACTGACCACGATAGGTGCCAATACTGACAACACAAAACCACTGACCATGGCATGAGGAATAAAGTCATTGCCACAGGCCTGTTTCACCATTGGTAAGGTCACATCCATCGCTGTAGCGCCGGCAGAAGAAATGGCCGCACGCGGATAACGCCAACCAATCAGATACATCAGCACAATCGCAAAGATTTCGCGGAATAAATCATTCATCAGGGCAATACTGCCCAGTTCAGCTGTACGCAGTTCACTAATTACAATCCCGCTCATGGAATAAAAGCCATAGCCTTGCGACAGCATGATCAGATCTTTTAGGGAAATGTGGGATAGCCAGAATAAGCAGAACAGCGCCCCTAAAATCGAGCCAACAATACAGCCCACTGGCACCAGCAGGATGTTCCAGTTTAACCAGGAGTGGTCAAGTGGCGCACGTGCGAGATCAAAACCAATCATTAGCATAAAGACCAGTAATAAATGCCAGGTACTAATATGTAAATTGAGCTGCCAATATTCACTGCCCAGATAAAGCAGATAACCAGCGGCTAAAGCAATGAAGGCATAACTGATATTGAGTAAGGATTGTAGTACCAGACTGAAGGATACGCGTCCTTGGCTGGGCTGAAAACCGGCCCATTTAAACAGGCCATAACAGCAGGCGAAAGCGCCGAGACTGGTGCTAAATGAAATCAGCATTGCGCTGGTTAAAATACGTTCCGGTTGAGGGATTTGGTTTAAAGTCTGGGCAAATTCAAGTGAAATGGCGATCAGTAGAATATAGCTGAAATAAGGTAACAGTTTCAGCATAAGCTGTTGCAGCCAGCGGGGAAACCGGGCTGCAAAGGCATAGCCGAGATAGAGACAAAATAGTAGCTGGAAAATAAGCCAAAAGGATTGCATCTATACTCGCCTAAAATCAATTCCTGCTTATTATGCCTGAATTAGCTGGCCAGCTGTTGTTTCACGTGTTTATTCAGTAAGCGATAATCAGCCGGATTCACTTTCTGGGTTTTTAACCAGTATTTCCAGGTATAGGTCGGCCATAGGGCAAAGTTTTTACCGCCATCTTGCTGATACCAGCTGACACAACCGGATTGCCAGATGGTCCCGGCCAGCATCTCCTGAACATAACGGTTATAGTCATCATGAACCTGATCTTTAATAACTATGGCATCGGTCTGGGTCTGTTCGACCAGCTTGATCATCTGCAAAATATAGTCGACCTGTGCCTCAATCATAAACACTACGGAATTATGTGCCAGTACGGTATTGGGGCCTAGTAGCTGGAACAGGTTGGGAAAGCCTTTGGTGCAAATGCCATAATAACTTTCGGCGCCATCTTTCCAGGCCTGTTTCAGCTCCACGCCATGTTCACCGACGCAATCAAACGATTTCAGATAAATGCGTGGATCGGTAATAAAACCGGTGCCATAAATCAGACAATCAATTGGACGTTCTTTGCCATCTTTGGTGATGATACTGTGTTCGGTCAGTTCCTGAATGGCATCAGTCACCAGTTCGACATTGGCACGATTAAAGGTCGGATAATATTTATTGGAGACCAGAATACGCTTACAACCCATAATGTAGTCGGGAATCAGCTTGGCGGCGATGCGTTTGTCCTTGACCTGATATTTTAAAAAGACTTCGGCCAGTTTCTGGGTATATTTCATTACCCCTGGTTTTACAATCGGCACCACGCGGGATTCATTGGACCAGTATAGGCGGGCACGGTGCAGTTTTCTAAACCAGTCAAACTTTTTAAACAGCTTTTTTTCAAGCTGGCTATAGAGTCGTTCATCGCGTGGAATGACCCAGGCGGCGGTACGCTGAAACACATACAGCTGTCTGGTTTGCGGGGCAATTTCCGGAATATATTGAATGGCACTGCCGCCAGTACCAATTGAGGCGACATTTTTACCGTTTAAGTCGTATTGATGATCCCACTGCGATGAATGAAAGACCTTGCCTTTAAATTTTTCGATCCCCGGAATATGCGGAATTTGCGGCACATGCAAGGGTCCGGAGGCAAATACCACATATTGGGCAATCAGCTTGCGCTGCTGATTGAGCTCTAAATGCCATTCACAGTCCTGTTCCTGATAATGTGCAGACAGGACTTCAGTCTGAAACTGGCAATAATCTCTGAGCTGGAACTGATCGGTCAGGCCCTGAATATAGGCAAAAATCTCTGGCGCTTCGGCATAGCGTTTTGACCAGTCGGTTTTGGGCGCAAATGACAGGGAATACATATGCGATTGCACATCACAGGCCGCACCCGGATACTGGTTTTCCCGCCAGGTACCACCAACCTCATTGGCTTTTTCCAGAATCATAAAATCGGTGATCTGTTGCTGCAGCAGGCGAATAGCCATCGCCAGGCCACCAAAACCGGCACCAATAATGGCAATTTTAGTTTTTTGAATGGCATGATTTGTAGAAAAATCATGATTTGACAATGCATCATGCATAGTTGTATATCCTTTTCTTTTTATTTCTATGATTAGTATATAAGCGGGTCAGTGCAGATGCCATGATAGCACTGACAAAAAAATTGATATTTTCGGCAATTTAAAAATAGTGAATGATATAGTAAAACAGATACACAGACGTGACTCAAGCGCCCCTATGAAACGATCCATTCTCGGTCTCATGTACTTAATTCAAGGTATGCGAAATGCCGGAATTGATGTGGATGAGCGTTTGCAAAGTATCGGGCTGCATGCAGATGCGTTAGATGCCAGTTCGGTGATTCATCCGCGACTGGAACTGGATATTCTGAAAATTATTGGCGCCGGGGTGCGACCTGAGCAGGGTATTTTTATTGGTCAGCATTATGCACTGGCCGGTTATGGTCCCTTGCTGATGTTACTGGTGACCTCTGACACTATTGCGACCGCGATTGAAAAAGGCATTCAGTATCAGGGGCTGACTCATCTGACCGGGCAGCTAAAGCTGAAACATGAAGCAGATCAGGTGGCGCTGCAATATCTGCCGAATGATCTGGATAGCGATTTGGGTATGCTGCGGGCGCAATGTGAAATTTCCGGGACTTTCAAGTTTATTCAGGATCTTTACAAGATGATGAGCCTGAATGTGCCGCAAATCCGTATTGAACTGCCATTTGCACGTCCACATCAGGCACAGGCCCTGGTGGCTTATCATGACTATTATGGTCATGACTTGTGTTTTGGCCATGACCATGCAGCGTTCTGGTTCGAGCAGTCGGTGCTGGAAGTGAAAATTCCATCCGCTGATTCAATTACCTTCAAGACCTTTGAAGAAAAGTGTATTGAAGAGCTGCAGCGCTTAAAACTGGAAGATCAGGCACCGACCTTGGTGCAGCGGGTCAAAGATTATCTGGAATTGCAGCAGGGCGTGATGCCGACTATGGCAGAAACCGCGCAGGCCTTACAGATTCCAGAACGTACCTTGCGGCATCAGTTGCAGCAGTTGAACACCAGTTATAAACAGATTCGTGAAGATTTAATTAAAGACAAGGCATTGAGATTAATTGAATATCAAGCTTATTCAATTGAAATGATTGCAGAGTTACTGGGTTATTCAGAACCTGCAGCTTTTAATCATGCCTTTAAACGCTGGTTTGGACAAAGTCCGCGCCAGTATGGGAAATAGCCTAAGCATTTTAAACCCAAAGTGGTATATTGTGCGGCGGTTATCTTCGTTATCATTTATTAACCCCAAAAGTACTGAATAATATGTCTGACTTCAACTCATCCCACAACACAGCATATACTCCATTGTCTCCGGCAGAACGCTATGCACAGGCGTTGGCGTCGGGGCAGTTCATGCCAGATGAAGCACAGGCCGAAGCGGTACACGAGCTGGACCGGGTGTGGCAAGAGTTAATTCAGCGTTATAAAGCCTCGAAAAAGGCCTTTCGCCGTTTTCGTCGTCAGACATCCCCGCGCGGTGTGTATATGTGGGGCGGGGTTGGACGCGGTAAAACCTGGCTGATGGACCAGTTCTATGAATCAATTCCGTTTCGCCGCAAAATCCGTATGCATTTCCATCACTTTATGCAGCATGTGCATCGTGAACTGAACAAACTGTCAGGGCAGCGTAACCCGCTCGATACAGTGGCTGATCAGATTTATAAAGATGCGGTAATTATCTGTTTTGATGAATTCTTTGTATCTAACGTGACTGATGCCATGATTCTCAGCGACCTGTTCCAGAAGCTGTTTAATCGCGGCATTACTTTGGTGGCCACCTCAAACATCGCGCCAGATGGCTTGTATAAAAATGGTATTCACCGTGACCGCTTTATTCCGACCATTGAAATGGTGAAAAAGAACTGTGCCATTTTAAATGTCGATGCCGGGGTGGATTACCGTTTACGCGTGTTAAAGCAGGCACAACTGTTTAAATCACCGCTGACACATGATCATAATGTCTGGATGGCGCAGCGTTTTGATGCACTGACTCATACCCAAACCCATTCGGATGAGCCCATTACCATCAACAACCGTTTAATTGAAACGGTGGCGCATACTGAAGATGTGCTGTGGTGTGAATTCTCGGAAATGTGCCTGAAACCGCGTAGCCCGGCTGACTATATTGAAATTGCCAACCTGTACAATACCGTGCTGGTCAGCAATGTGCCGCATTTAACCGATTATCTGGCCGATGGTACACGCCGTTTTATTTATCTGGTCGATGAGTTTTATGATCGTGGTGTAAAACTGCTATTAACCTCTGAAGATTCGATTATTGAACTGTATCAGGGTGAAAAACTGGCCTTTGAAATTGAACGGACGCGTTCACGTTTGCTGGAAATGCAGTCAGATGATTATTTACATGCAGCGCATCGTCAGATTTCAGCTGCGGGTGCATCGACTGAAGCATCTTAATACTGAATTCGACATATTTAAAAAGCGTCCAACCGGGCGCTTTTTTTGTAGCAAAAAATCTTTGCTGCTTTTATCGACATTTTGTTCAATTCATGGCTTAATCTTGGCTAATAATAAAACCCGGAAGGGCTGAAGTGCCGAATTTTCTTTACAATTCTGAACTTAAGTCTAATTCCGACATTTCAAAAACTTTATACACTGTAGGTTATATATTTCGCTTAATGATAATGTCACATCCTAAGATTATTTTATTTTTAAATAGCAACATTTATTTAATAAAAAATGATCACTATTTAGCAATGTGATAATACTATTCAGCCAAATATAAATCGGTATACTAGAATCTCTTGTATAAAAAGTAGCAATATCAGGAAAGACAATGACTGCACGTATTCAAAAAGGCAAGTTAGCGATTGCTAAAGAACTTTACGATTTCATCGAAAATGAAGCATTACCAGGTTCTGGTTTAGACAGTGACACCTACTGGAAAAACTTTGAGCAAGTCGTTGTCGACCTTACGCCTAAGAACAAGGCATTGCTTGCCAAACGTGATGATCTGCAAGCGAAGATTGACGAATGGCATCGCAATAACACATTTGAACTAGAAGCTTACAAAGCCTTCTTGTCTGAAATTGGCTACTTATTACCAGAAGTAGAAGATTTTCAAATTACGACTGAAAATGTAGATGAAGAAATTGCATTACTGGCAGGCCCACAGTTAGTTGTCCCTGTACGTAATGCGCGTTACTGCCTGAACGCAGCCAATGCACGTTGGGGTTCTCTATATGACGCACTATACGGCTTTGACGTAATCTCTGAAGAAGATGGCGCAGAAAAAGGCAAAGGCTATAACCCGAAACGTGGTGAGAAAGTTATCGCATTCGCGAAAAACTTCCTGGATGAAACTTTCCCGTTGGCGCAAGGTTCACACGCAGATGCAACAAAATATGCGGTTGAAGGTAATGCACTGGTTGTTAGCCTGAAAGATGGCTCAACTACGACTGTTGCAGATGCTGCTAAATTTGTCGGTTATAATGGCGAAGCGGCTGCACCAACTGAAGTTGTGCTGAAAAATAACGGCCTGCATGTCATCATCCAGATTGATGCCAACAGCCCAATTGGCCAAACTGATGCAGCTGGTGTAAAAGACGTTGTTCTTGAAGCTGCTGTAACGACAATTCAAGACTTGGAAGACTCAATTGCAGCTGTAGATGCTGAAGAAAAAGTAGAAGGCTACCGTAACTGGTTAGGTCTAATGAAAGGTACTTTATCAGAGTCAATCGAGAAAAATGGCAAAACCATGACTCGTACATTGAACGCTGACCGTACTTTCAAAAACCTAGAAGGCGGTGAAACTAAAGTTCATGGTCGTTCATTAATGTTACTACGTAACGTAGGTCACTTAATGACTAACCCTGCAATTTTGGTTGATGGTCAAGAAATCTATGAAGGGATCATGGACGCATTGATCACTCCATTATTGACTTTTGCTGACATTCGCGGTGAAAACACGATCAAGAACTCACGTCAAGGTTCTATGTACATCGTGAAGCCAAAAATGCATGGTCCAGATGAAGTTGCATTTGCAGTTGAATTGTTTGAACGTGCTGAACAAGTACTTGGCTTGCCTGCGAAGACTTTAAAAATCGGTATCATGGATGAAGAACGTCGTACTTCTGTAAACTTGAAAAACTGTATTGCTCAAGCTAAAGACCGTACTATCTTCATTAACACTGGTTTCATGGACCGTACAGGTGACGAAATCCATACCTTCATGGAAGCAGGTCCATTCGTTCGTAAAGGCGAAGTAAAAGGTCAAATTTGGTTCCCAGCGTATGAAAACCGTAACGTGATGATTGGTTTGAAAGCAGGTTTACGTGGTAAAGCACAAATTGGTAAAGGCATGTGGCCAAAACCAGACATGCTTTTAGACATGTACAAAACCAAAACTGAACATCCTGAAGCGGGTGCAAGCTGTGCATGGGTTCCATCACCTACAGGTGCTGTGATTCACGCTATCCACTATCACCAAGTGAACGTAGCAGACCGTCAACAAGAATTGTTGGCAACTGAGCCTTTATCTTTAGATGACTTGTTAACTCCGCCATTGGCGAAAGACACTAACTGGTCTGACGAAGAAAAAACTAAAGAGCTTGAAAACAACTGTCAAGGTATCTTGGGTTACGTTGTACGTTGGGTAGATTTAGGTGTAGGTTGTTCTAAAGTTCCAGACATCAACGATGTTGGCTTGATGGAAGACCGTGCAACGTTACGTATTTCTTCACAACACGTTGCCAACTGGTTACGTCACGGTATCGTGACACGTGAGCAAGTTGAGGAAGTAATGCAGCGTATGGCTAAAATTGTGGATGAGCAAAATGCCAACGATCCATTATATACGCCAATGTCTAACGACTTTGAGAACAACATCGCATTCCAAGCTGCGTCTGACTTAATCTTTAAAGGTGGTGAGCAGCCAGCAGGTTATACCGAGCCGCTATTGCACGCAGCACGTTTAAAATTAAAAGGCTATACAGGTGACTAATCCTGAATTTGCCTGATCTAAAAAAGCCTTCTTCGGAAGGCTTTTTTTATGGCAATAATTACACACCGAATAGCACTAGAACTTTCTGTGCAGACCTTTTAGAGTGAGGGAAATCATCAAAATCTGGAAGATGTTATGGGCGCGTATCAATTTCTTGATCAACAGTTTATTGCCGGTGAATGGATCAAGGGCACTTCAACCCGAATCCTGGACAATCTGAATCCTTATACCCAAGAAAGCATTTTAAAATTACAAGGTGCCAGTATTGTCGATGTCGACAGTGCCTATGCGGCGGCTTTGGAGTATGCCGCAAAGTGGGCAGACAGTTCAGCCGAAGCACGAAAAAATCTGCTGCTGCGCGTAATTGAGATTATTCAGGCGCGTCGGGAGGAAATTATCGACTGGCTGATTCAGGAATCGGGCAGCACCCGCTTAAAAGCCAATATTGAAGTCGATGCTGCAATAGGCATTTTAAAAGAAAGCTCGACTTTCCCGGAGCGTATGTTAAGCCAACAGTTGCCATCTCCCGATCCAACCCGTCAAAGCTATGCGGTACGTAAACCGCTGGGCGTGGTGGCGGTAATTAGCCCGTGGAATTTTCCTTTTCATTTAAGTATGCGTTCGGTGGCTGCAGCACTGGCGCTAGGCAATACCGTGGTGCTGAAACCGGCCAGTGATACGCCAATTACCGGTGGCTTGCTGCTGGCTAAACTGTTTGAAGAAGCCGGTGCTCCGATGGGCAGCCTTAGTGTGCTGGCAGGTGCAGGTAGTGAAATCGGCGATTATTTTGTTGAACATGAAGTGCCGAAACTGATTTCCTTTACCGGTTCTACCGAAGTGGGCAAGCGCGTGGGTCAGCTAGCAGTGAGCAGTCCCAATTTAAAACGGCTGGCGCTGGAGCTGGGCGGAAACGCACCTTTGGTGGTGCTGGATGATGCCGATCTGGACTTGGCGGTAGAACTGGCGGTGATGGGGCGCTTTTTGCATCAGGGTCAGATTTGTATGAGTACCAATCGCATTATTGTCGATGCAAAAGTGCATGACAGTTTTGTCGGTAAACTGGTTGAACGCAGTAAAAGCATTCCTTTTGGTGATCCGAATGAAGATACTACAGTGATTGGCCCAATTATTAACCGCGATCAGGTGCAGAAGATTCAGCATATTATCCAGCAAGGACAAGAGGCTGGCGCGACGCTGGTACTGCAAGGTGCCACGCGCGGTCATGTGATTCCACCGCATATTTTTATTGATGTTGACCCGGCATCGAGTCTGGCGCAAGAAGAAAGTTTTGGGCCGGTATTGCCCGTGATTAAAGCACAAAATGAGGCCGAAGCACTGATGCTGGCCAATGCCACACGTTTTGGCTTATCCAGTGCAGTCTGTAGCGCCAATATTGAACGTGCCAAAGCTTTTGCTTTAAAAATTGACGCTGGGATGACGCATATCAATGCCATTACCGTAGCCGATTATCCGAATGCACCTTTTGGCGGTGAGAAAAATTCAGGTCTGGGACGTTTTAATGGTCAATGGGTGTTGGAGGAGTTTTGTCGCACCCACTGGTTAACGCTACCCAGTTAAAGCACAGACGCAACTTAACCGCCTGAAGGCGTATAATAGAGCTGTCTAAACTGAGCAGCCATATTGTCATGTGTGCCAACTTTAAACCGCTTACACCACAACAGCGACAGGATTTAAATCTCCCGGATATTCCTTTTGAATATGAAGATGAGGTCTATCCGGGTTATCACTTACCGTTGCTGTTCAAATCTGAACAGGGGCTGGAATGGCGTAAGGTGATGTTTGGTTTGGTGCCGAAGTGGGCGGAAGATAAGAGCATTGCCCATAAAACCTATAATGCCCGTAATGAAACCCTGTTACAGAAACCCAGCTTTCAGGAAGCGGTGCTGAAACGCAAGTTTGGGGTCATTCCGGTAACGGAGTTTTATGAATCCAAATATATTGACAATAAACCGCAGCGCTGGGGCGTGCGCCGTAAAGATGGGCAGGCGTTTTATATTGCGGCTTTATATGAAATTTACAAAATTCAGGATGAGATTATTCGTTCCTGCACCATGATTACCATGGACGCGATCGACCACCCAATGATGAAAGACTTTCATGAACCGGGCAATGTAAAACGTTCGGTGATTGTGATTCCACATGCACGTTTGCAGGAATGGCTTGGCCAAACTCAGCCGGATATTCAGCGTTTTGTCGAAGGCTTTCCAGTTGAAGAGTTTGAATGCTCGCATGTGCCAAAAATAAAAATCGAAAAAGTTAGTCCCCAACTGAACTTTTTCGATTCTTTGTCATAAGCAGTGTGTAGAATGCTGGATGATTAACGCGATAAGTTATTAAAAATATGACGCAAACTGTCCATCATTTTTTCAATCTGTAGCGGGGTTAAACCTTCAAAGGACTGTTCCAGTACTACACCAGTCAGATCATTGATTTTTTCGGTCATGGCATGGCCCTGATCGGTCAGAATAACCCGGGTGATGCGCGCATCATCTTCACAGGAGTAGGTCTCCACCAGGCCTTCTTCTTTCAGGCGATAGACAATTTTGGTGGTGGTCGACATCTTTGATACCACCATGTCTGACAGGTCGGAAACGCTGGCATTCGGTTTGGCTTTTAGCGCAATCAGAATGCGGCGGCGTGAGTTATCCAGACCATATTTCTTGAGTGCATGATCGACATTTAACACATATTGAGCATGGACTTGGGTTACCCAGTAATAAGGAAACTGCTCAATATTGAAGTCTTCAGTAGAAGGCAGAAATTTGGAATATTTCTTGGTCATTTAGTTATTCCTTGCATTTTTAATTGTATTTGTGTGAAATCCCATCACATTTTATTTGAAATGTCATATGCTTAGCAAGTTGTTTTAATCGTATTCGTCAATAAAAGGCTGAGGCAAAGCGTTTTTATCAGGAGATCAGTCGGCTTGGGCCGGGATAGTTAGGGAGAGATCATCCCTATTTTAGTCCTGATAAATGGTCACAATCTTCTGTGTAAACTTCAGTATTTCATCTTAAAGATGCGTATTTTTAAAGTGGTTTAGATGAGTAATGAGGATGAAGGTTTTATCCAGCAATCATTCAGCCCAAAACACCCCAAAGTCTTGTCTCCTAAAAAACAACCATTTTCACTTGATCTTAATTGGCCGTTTTTTTTCTGCTTGAAATAGCGACTGATAGGGCGTTACACCTTTCTCGCGAAGCACTTTGATAAACGTATATTTGTTGCATTGTCATATATTTTTATCCGTTATTTTTGCATGAAAATGATCATGATGCTGTTAAGAGTAAAGCATTTGAGTCAGGGACTTGCTTATCTTTCTTCAGGACTTATTTTCAAGCCGTTTAAGTAAAAGTAACAAATTGAAAACTGGGCTGCATTTATTTCAGTACTAGAAATTTGAGTCCTTGAGATAGAAAATTAACATCTTGGAATTGATTTATTTAATAAGATAATAAAAATCAAATATTTATATTTGAGTTGTGAAATATAGCCCCGATTTTTGCTCTGATTGTAGTCATTTATCTCTCTGTGGTAGTTTTAATAAAACCTGAAATTTAATTACAAACTTGTACTTTTTTTAAGCAGGAAACTTGGCTTAATTTAACCAATACAGGAATTTACCCCAAAAAAATTCCGAAAAAATGATTACAAAAATAGAAGATTATGCATAATGTTTTTATCTACAGTTGAAAAGGTTAAATTTATGGATCCGTCGCCGGGCCCAGGTCTACATTTCGAATTACACGCTAACCCTATCGGAGAGATGAACTAATGGAGTTTTTATTAGATCCGGGAATTTGGGTTGGTTTAATAACACTTATTATTTTAGAAATTGTTCTAGGTATTGATAACCTAGTCTTTATTGCCATTCTGGCAGAAAAATTACCTCCTGAGCAGCGTGATAAAGCCCGTGTGATTGGCTTGTCTTTGGCCTTGCTCATGCGTTTGGGGTTATTATTCGCAATCTCTTGGTTAGTCACTTTGACTCAACCGCTTATTTCGATATTTGATTTAACATTCTCAGGGCGGGATCTGATTCTCCTGTTCGGTGGTTTGTTCTTGGTCTATAAGGCCGTGACCGAATTGCACGAGAAGATGGAAGGCAAGCCGGAAGTTAAAGTAACCACCAATGTGGTTTATGCCAGCTTCACCGCAGTGGTTGCCCAGATCGTAATCCTGGATGCCGTATTCTCTTTAGACTCTGTTATTACCGCAATTGGTATGGTCGACAACATCTATGTGATGATGGCCGCCATGATTGTAGCAATGGCGGTCATGTTACTGGCGTCTAAACCGCTAACAGCCTTTGTTAACCGTCATCCAACCGTGGTAATCTTGTGTTTAAGCTTCCTGCTGTTGATTGGTATCAGCCTGATTGCAGAAGGTTTTGGTTTCCACATTCCGAAAGGTTATATCTATTCAGGTATTGGTGTAGCCATTGCCATTGAAGCTTTTAACCAGTTTGGGCAGCGTAATGCGGCAAAACATGAAGCGAAAATTCCGCTGCGTCACCGTACTGCAGATTCGATTCTGAAGTTAATGGGCGGCCGTATTGAAACTACGGACATGCATTCAAGTGAAGCACAAGAAACCTTTGCGCATGAAGAGCGTTATATGATTGGCGGCGTATTAACGCTGGCAGAACGTTCGGTTGCGTCGATTATGACGCCGCGTAACCAGATTTCCTGGGTGAACATTGAAGATACACCAGAACAGATTCGTGAGCAGGTATTGTCGGTACCGCACAGTTTATTCCCGGTGTGTCGTGGTAGCCTCGACAAAGTTATCAGTATTGTTCGTGCCAAAGAGCTACTGGATGTGCTAGATGATGAAGAAGCCTTTAAGGCGCTGGTGAAACGTCACCGTCCAATTTACATTTTTGAAAAAATGAAAGTCATTGATGCGATCAATACTTTGCGTACTTCAAAAGGTTCATTGGTATTGGTGAGTGACGAGTTTGGTAATGTGCAAGGTCTGATTTCGCCGCTGGATGTGTTTGAAGCGATTGCCGGTGAGTTCCCGGATGCCGATGAACAGCCAGATTTAATCCGTGTTAACGAGACCACCTGGAAAGCGACCGGTATGCTGGACGTTTATCAGCTTGAGCTGGAACTGGGTATGCTGGATCTGGTGGAAGAAGATGCAGGCTATATTAGTGTTGCCGGCTTAATCTTGGATAAAACCCAGGGCGATGTACAAGTCGGTACGCATCTGGACTATCAGGGCGTACACTTTGAAGTCACCGAGCTGGAAGGTAATCGCATTAAAACCGTGATGATTACCTACGCTTAATTGCCAAAAGTTGGTAAATCAAAAAAGCCTCACTGATGTGGGGCTTTTTCATGTCTGGTATTTATCTAAAGTTCATTTTTCTCAAGAGCGTTACAGTTTTAGATACGCAGTTCAGCTGCAATCACCGGCCACAGGTTCTGGTGAGAGCGTTTAAACATCAGCATATGACCAATTGCTTTGTGGCCATACTGCTGCGGTTTTAGCTCAATCATTCGGGTAGCAGCATTAGGATAGAGGCGCAGTAAATCTTTGACGTTGGCTTCGGTGGCAATTTCATCATCGGAACTCCAGAGTACGCTCATCGGGCTACGGATGTCAGCATGAAAATCTTCAAATACGCTTTTGCCAATGGCATTGATTACATAACCGGGTTTGCCACAAAACTCTGCCCATTGCCGGGCCACATTTTTCGGTAAATTTTCGCCCATACCAATGGCCTGGGTTGGGCCATATCCATGGGTAATGCGGGCGATCGGGAAAATGACCTGAAACATTAGTGGCGCCAGTAGTTTGGTGCGTCCTTTAAGGCCTTTGACATGGCCGGTCGAACCCGATACCGCTACAACTTTGGCCACCTTGGCATGGTTGGGGCAAATCCCCAGCAGCTGGCCGCCAGCACTATGCCCCAATAAAATCACCTGTTCGGCCTGGCTCAGTTGCAATACATGCTCGATACCGGCTGCAATGTCCAGTTGGCCCCAATCGACAATACTGGCTTGTGAGTGCTTTAATTTCCCTTGTAAAGAGCCGCCAATACCGCGAAAATCAAAACTGAGCACGTCATAACCTTGCTGGCTTAACCACTCGGCAAAAGGATGATAAAACCCTTGCGTGATGCCAGTCGCGGGACAAATTAGGACAGGGTAAGGCTGCTTTTTAGCCTGATGGGTGTAGAAGCGCCCACTCAGCTGATAGCCATCTGCGCAGGTAATATGGACGGGGTCAAACGAAGTCATAGGATGAACATTAAAAAAAGTGAATGACTCTAATGTAAAGGAGTTTGCTGTGAATGCAGTTGCAATCTCTGACTTCGGGGTCATGCAGTAAGGCAATTCAAATAAGGACAAAACGAAATGAATGCAATGGATCTTGATGTTGCGGTGAAAGGGGCGATTCTGGCCAGCGGTATATTTTTATGGGTGGGCATGCTGACCGGGGTATGGAAATACTGGCAGATTCGGCATTCACCACAGGCGCGTGCTCATTATTATGTCGATATTGCGCATCGTAGCAGTTTGCTCTATGCGCCGGCCAGTCTGATTCTGGCGGCTATGGCTTATTTTTCGGTGTGGTCAACAGAGCTGAATTTATTGCTGGTGGCAATTAACCTGTTTTTCTTTGCTTTTTCAATCTTGAGTTATGCGCTGCATGGTTATTTAAAGGACACCACCAATCAGTTTAAAACTCCGCATCAGTTGGGCAAATGGCATCTGCCGAAAAGTTTAATGAGTCTGGCGATGTTACTGCTGGTACTGGGTGAAGTGCTGGCCACCTTGCTACTGGTGGTGGGTGCGGGATTATATTTATGGGCTTAAGGGTGTGTTGCCAAGCAGTATAAAAAGCTATTTTTCTGATTCTGAGCAGATGGATGAAGGCTCATCCATCTGGGTCGGTTAAAAATTAAGAGTTGTGCTGATCAATGGGAGCCGGCTGTCGATATTTTTCATCGACCACAGCCCAAATATAGAAGGCGATACAGACGATTAGTGCGTAGATAAAGTATGCCGGTTTCAGGTTACCCTGAATCAATCCTTGAAAGACCAGCGTCAGCAGCAGTGCAAAGGTGGTGCTGAGGAAAGTTACTAAATTGTTATTTGCCTTCAGAGCGTTAATGAAGACTTGCTTATTGAAATGTAATGATAACATCTCCATCCCTCCTGTATTTTGATCAAAAACAGACTATTTTGATCGGATTAGTTTGTTTAGTTGTACTGCGAATTGCAGTGTATTTCAAGCGCCTATCGCAATATTTTGAAAGAACATAGTGTGTATAAATAAATGCTCGAATTCAGTTCATTTATTTACGGAATATTAGGGCATCACTGTAAAGAAGTGAGTAAAGATGTAGCATTATTTATGCCAGCTTAACAATAGGGCGGCTATTAGGCTTTGGTAGAAGTCATGCAAAAAGAAGGATGAGAGAAGCATTGCGCTGAATTGAAGGGTTTCAGAGGATGAGGAGAAGCGAAAGTGGATGAGCTTACTTCAATTGACCTGGAAGTTGAGCAAGATTGAGCTAAACCGGACTGAAAGAAAGTGACACAATAAGAGTCAGTTTGGGTAAAACTTGACCATTATTGAGCAATTTAAAATCGGGTTTGGGTAAAACCGGACTTTAACGACTCGGGTTAAGGCTTAGTGTTTAACCTTGTCGATCACAATACAAATCAGCAGCACAATAGCAGAGGGAATCAGCCAGGCCAGGTTTTGTGCGCTTAACGGTAAGTTCAGTAAAGCTTCTGGTAAAAAGCCATCTAGCCCTGCCACTTTTAAGCCATCAATTACGCCAAAGAATAAGGCTACTGCGGTGACCGGACGAATTACACGCGCTGGAGAATGGAAGTTTTTCCAGAAAAAGCCCAGTAAGATCACTACAATCGCAGGCGGATAAATCGCACTTAATACCGGCACTGAGAGTGCAATCAGTTTGGTCAGACCGAGGTTGGAAATCACCAGTGAGAAACCGACTAAGACAAATACCCAAGTACGATACCTAATGCGGGTAATTTGCGAGAAGTATTCTGCACAGGCACAGGTCAGGCCAATCGCGGTTACCATACAGGCAATGAAAATCATGGCACTTAAGAACAGGGAACCTAAGTCACCAAAAGCATGTTGCACATAGGCATGTAGGATCACTGCGCCATTGGCTGCATTCGGTGCTACTTCATGACTGCCCAAGCCCAGTTTGAACAGGCTTAAATACACCAGGGTTAAACCGATACCAGAGATCAGTCCGGCAATCATGGCGTATTTGGTCATCAGCTTTTTATCGCTGACCCCACGCGAACGTATGGCATTAATAATCACAATACCAAATACCAAGGCACCCAGGGTATCCATGGTTAAATAACCATTGACGAAACCTTCAGAGACTGGACTGTTGATATAGTTATTAATGGCTGGCGGAATATGACCCGCGGGAATGAACGTTGCTGCAACACCCAGAATAATTAACGATAAAATTTTCAGGGGCGACAGGAAATAACCCACCGTATCCAGAATCTTGTTGGGATACAGCGCAACAATAGTCACCACAATAAAGTAGATCAGACTGTAAATCAGCAAGCTGCTCGGAGCTGCACCAAAATAAGAAGAGAAACCAATTTCATAAGAAACGGTTGCGGTACGGGGAATGGCAAATAAAGGGCCTACCGCTAAATAACACACCACGGTCAAAATCAGACTGGCTGCTTTGCCCAGTGGCGAACTTAAAAGCTGGATCGAACCTTCTACACGAGACAGGGCAATAATGGTCAACACCGGCAAGCCCACGGCTGTAATTAAAAAGCCGAAAGCTGCTAACCAAACGTGTTCACCTGCCTGCTGTGCAACAATAGGCGGAAAGATAATATTGCCGGCACCGATAAATAGTGCAAAGGTCATTAAACCTAAGGCAATAATATCCCGTGTACGTAAACTCGTCATAAGGGAGATAGATCGGTTAAACAAAAGAAAGCGATTCTAGAACATGGCAACTGCTTTGGCTAATTTATTTTATAAATCTTATGAATTATTTTTATATATTGGCTTGGGAAATTGATCGGGTTGTCAAAAATTAGTGAAACTATATTGTTGATTTAATTTTTAAAAGATGAAAACTGTTAAATATCAAAAGATAAATTTGAAAAAACAGTCAATAAATATAAAGGTTTTTAATTGTTGAATATTTAAGCAGTAGTGGGTTTGTGGCAGATGGAACCGCTTGTGATCAAACAAAAGTCACTGAAAAGGACTATACTAAGCAAATGTTTCATAGGGGATTTTAAGCATGAGAGCGTCTGCCGTATCGATTAAAACCGAGCAGGATTTAGAAAAATTACGTGTTTCAGGTCGTTTGGCTGCTCAGGTTTTGGCGATGATCGGGGAGCATATCAAGCCGGGTGTAACCACTGAATATCTAGATGACCTGTGCCACGACTATATTGTCAATACCTTGCAGGTGATTCCGGCCAATGTTGGCTATTGCGGCTATACCAAAACCACCTGTATTTCACCGAATGAAGTGGTTTGTCACGGTATTCCATCTGCGTCGGTTGTGCTTAAAGATGGCGATATTATCAATATTGATGTGGCGGTAATTAAAGACGGCTACTACGGCGATACCAGTCGCATGTATTACGTCGGCACGATCAAGCCGGAAGCGAAAAGACTGGTCGAAACCACCTATGCGGCAATGGTCGCAGGGATTCATGCGGTGAAACCGGGTGCGACTTTAGGCGATGTTGGTCATGCAATTCAAACTGTCGCGCAGCAGGCCGGCTATAAAGTGGTGCGTGAATATTGCGGGCATGGTATTGGTAAAATTTATCATGAACAGCCAAGTGTACTGCACTATGGCCAGCCGGGTCAGGGGCTACAACTCAAGCCAGGTATGGTGTTCACGATTGAGCCGATGGTGAATGCCGGCGGCTCCAGAGTCAAAGAGCTCAATGATGGCTGGACCGTCGTGACCACCGATAAATCACTTTCTGCACAGTGGGAACATATGATTGTCGTGACTGAAACCGGCTTTGAAGTGCTGTCGCCGTGGCCGGAAGGTACTGGAGAATACCCGGAAATCTAGCTATAAAACGGCTTATTTATACTTTAAAAGTATTAAGTGATATAAATTATCTATTTGTTAATGCTGTCTTTTGTACGTATTATGTATTTATAGATTCTTGCTGTAGTTTCTAGTTTTTATAGCTTATCCATCCCTGGATAAGCTTTTTTTTGCCTGAAATTTGAGTTGGCTTTAACGCTGTGACAGTTTTTCCACCAGAAAATCAATAAACACCCGTACTGCCGGTAACAGGCCGCGACGGGATGGATACACGGCATGAAAAACCCCGTGCGGCGCACGCCAGTTTGGTAACACGCGTACCAGTTCGCCTGACTGAATATAGGGTTCCACAATATTGTCCGGGAGCAGGGCAATCCCACAGTCCTGACGGGCCAGTTGTGCCTGTAGCATCAGATCCGAACCCATTACGGTCGGGTTGACTTTAATTTTCTTCTGCCGTTGATGTTCATCATAGACCACAATATGCTGATCGACATGATCATCAGCCATACTGAGAATATGATGCTTGGCCAGATCTTCCGGCTGTTTCAGGTCGCCGTGCTGGTTTAAATAGGCCTGACTGGCAAAGAGATGCTGTTCAATGGTTTCAAAGGTACGAATCACCAGATTCGGATCATCATCCAGATTGCTGCGTACACGCAAGGCCAGATCAATCCCTTCATTAATCAGATCAACCCGGCGGTTACTGACCAGAAGCTGGACTTTAATTTCCGGATAGGTCTTTAAAAATTCCGGCAGAATTCTGGACATTTCATTCTGGGCAATGGAGACCGGCAGGCTAACTTTAATCAGGCCGCGCGGCTGAATACTCAGATGATCAACCAGATCATGCGCTGCCTGTGCTGCATTGGCCATCACCTGTGCATGTCGATACACGTTCATGCCAATATCGGTTACGGCAAAATGGCGGGAATTGCGCTGAATCAGGCGCACGCCCAAACGTTCTTCCAGATTGTGCACACGGCGGCTCAGTTTGGATTTGGGGATATCGGTTGCACGTTCTGCGGCGCTAAAACCGCCATGCTCAACCACCTGGGCAAAGCAGTAAAAATCATCGAGGTCCGAAAGCATGTGTAGTTATTCCATTTATGCAACGATAAGCAGATTAAATTATGATTGTTCTGGGCTGTCAATTTGATTTGTGCGGTTTTTGCAGCGTCTCTTTTCGCCTTTGTGATGCGTGGCGAGCTTAAGTTATGGCTACAAATCCTTTACACTAAGGATAAAGTCCATGAGATGATCAATACATGTCTTATCAACTGATTCAACAGCCCGATGCCGATGCCAACGTGATTTGTCCTTGCTGCCAGCAGGCGATTATTGACTGGTCACAAGAGCAGTATATTCAGCCCTGTGAGCATACGCTGTTTGTGGCGCTGGATTTGGGTTTTGAATATATTGCCGATGTATTTGAAGCAACCATGGCGCGTAGTGTCGATGAAATTCACGCACATGATGATCAGCTCAATATGTTTCAGGAACTGACCACAGCCAGCTTTCCGCATTATCTGATCATTCGCACTGATTTGGGTGTGCAGGATTTATCGCGTTATATCGGCATTGCTGTACCAGAATCCAATTAAAAAATAAGCTCCATAAGGAGCTTATTTTTTATCATAAAGATCAGGCTGGTTTAGCCTTCAATTTCTTCCTCGACATCATCATCAGCACTGTCCATGCCCAGTTCTTTCAGCTTGCGGGTCAGGGTATTACGTCCCCAGCCCAGCAGTTCAGCGGCATGGCGTTTGCGGCCACGGGTCTGTTGCAGCGCGGCATTAATCAGGGTGCGTTCAAACATCGGTGTGGCGATGTCCAGAATTTTCATTTCGCCGTTTTTCAGTTTCTGTACGGCCCATTGACCCAGCAGCTCATCCCAGTGATGGATCGAGACGCGGTCTAAATGCAGATTGGACGGTACATCGCCTGATTTTTCAATTGGAATCTGTTTCAGTTCCGAAGGTAAATCTTCCGGATAGACTTCACGGCCGGTAATCATGACGGTTAACCAGCGGCAGGTGTTTTCCAGTTGACGCACGTTCCCTTGCCAAGGTAATTGCTGCATATATTCCTGGGTTTCCGGACGCAAGATTTTCGGACTCACGCCTAACTCTTTACCGGCACGCGCCAGGAAGTGCTGCGCCAGCATTGGAATATCTTCACTGCGATGCGCCAGTTTTGGAATATGAATCCGGATCACGTTCAGACGGTGATACAAGTCTTCACGGAAACGGCCTTCGTGTACCAGCTTTTCCAGGTCTTGGTGCGTTGCTGCAACAATACGCACATCTACCTTCACCGGAATATGGCCACCGACACGGTAGAATTCACCATCGGCTAAAACACGTAATAAACGGGTCTGGGTTTCAAACGGCATATCACCAATTTCATCCAGGAACAAGGTGCCGCCATTGGCCTGTTCAAAACGGCCCTGACGCTGGGTGTTGGCGCCGGTAAAGGCACCTTTTTCATGACCAAATAATTCGGTTTCAATCAGGTCTTTCGGAATGGCGGCCATGTTGAGCGCAATAAACGGTTTGCTGCTACGCGGTGAATGGCGATGCAGGGCATGTGCCACCAGTTCTTTACCGGTACCCGATTCACCATTAATCAGTACGGTAATATGCGATTGTGATAAACGGCCAATGGCACGGAATACTTCCTGCATTGCCGGTGATTCACCAATAATTTCGGTCGACTGAATGGGCTGTGCGGTTTTGGCTGATTCCTGTTGCTGTAATTTGGTGATATGCAAAATGGCACGATTCACCAGCGCCAGCGCTTCATCAATATCAAACGGTTTTGGCAAATATTCAAAGGCACCAGTTTGATAGCTCGACACTGCAGATTCCAGATCCGAATGTGCAGTCATGATAATCACCGGTAAATCTGGATAGCTGGCTTTGACTTTACCGAGGAAGGTCAGGCCATCAATACCCGGCATACGGATATCGGTCAGGATTACATCCGGTGCATCGACACCCAGTTGCTCCAGAGCAGATTGGGCTTCTTCAAAACTGGTGACGTCAAAGCCCTCTTCCTTGAAGGTTTTTTCCAGTACCCAGCGCATGGCACGATCATCATCAATTACCCAAATTTTATTTCGCGACATGGTTAGACTCCCAAGGTATATATAAGCTAAATATTGTTTTTCCTGGAACAGATTGGCACTCAATCATTCCGTTGTGTTGATGCATAATATTCTGTGCGATGCTCAGGCCCAGTCCGGTGCCTTTGGCGCGTGCCGTAACCAGCGGATAGAACACCGATTCAATAATTTCTTCCGGCACACCGGGGCCGTTGTCTTCAATATCGACCCGTACCACCGAGCGATGAATCACGCCATTAATGGTGACCAGGCGCTGAATACGAGTTCTTAAAATCAGTTCGGGCTGATGTTCTACAAAGAACTCCTTGTTTTCCATCATGGCCTGTACCGCATTGACGCTAATATTCAGCATGACCTGAATCAGCTGGTCACGATCCGCCATCACTTCCGGTAACGACAGGTCATAATCCCGGATGATTTTGACTTTTTTCTTGGTCTGGTTGGCAATTAGCGAGCGCACGCGTTCCAGTGGTTCATGGATATTGACCAGTTCGTAACTCGGTAACTGACGTGAACCCAGCATGGTGTCAGCCAGATTTCTGAGCCGATCGACTTCATTAATAATAATGTCGGTAAACTCGGCATATTGAGAGTCATTCAGACTGCGTGCCAGTAGCTGGGTTGCACCGCGAATCCCGGCCAGTGGATTTTTAATTTCATGCGCCACGCCGCGCACCAGTTGCCGCGCGACCTGATGCTGCTGAATCAGGTTTTCTTCTTTGGAAATTTTCAGCATCCGGTCAATCGGATTCAGTTCAATCAGCAATAAAGGATGATAGCTTTTGCCCGCATTCAGCTGCGAAGCGGTGTAATCGACATGAATGTCTTTAAAGTTGACATTAATGGTAGCTTCACGGCGGGTATAAGGCTGTCCGGTGCTTAAAGTATTCTGTAGTGCTTCGTAGGTATTAAATTCATCGGTCGGGAGATGCAGTAAATTCATTACCGGCTGTCCGGCAGCACGTAATAAACTGATATCAAACAGCGCCTCACAAGATGAATTGAGGTAAAAAATATTCAGGTTGCTGTCAACCAGTAAAATGGCAGTGGTCAAATTGTCCACTAAAAGGCGATAGTCGATAGCCGGGCTTTGATCCATTAGCGGTGGCATCCTGTATTAAAATAGCGCAATGGCATCTTCATAAAGCAATAGGTTTCTGAATTAAGAACGTTAATGATGCAAATTAAGCAAAATGCACGCCAACTTTGTTCAAATTCCTGTAAATCAAGCCAATTTATGAGAAAAATGCGCTGAAATGGACGGGTTGATTCAGGTATAGCGGATAACGCCAGTGCTGTAAACCAAAAGTGAATCAAAATGGTGCAATATTGTGTATAAGCTCGCTTTAGTGGTTGTATTTTGGTGCATTATGCAAAGAGTGGGCTATTTCTCTATTTTTATGGCCAGAAAAGTCATACAATACGCGCATTCTAGTGGAGCGCAGATTCATGAAGTCCCCCAAAGTCGGTTTTGTTTCTTTAGGTTGTCCTAAGGCATTGGTAGATTCTGAACGAATTTTAACTCAGTTAAAGACTGAAGGTTATGATGTCGCATCGGATTATGACGGTGCTGATTTAGTCGTGGTTAACACCTGTGGTTTTATTGAATCTGCAGTACAAGAGTCTTTAGACGCCATTGGCGAAGCCATGAATGCCAATGGTCGCGTCATTGTGACTGGCTGTTTAGGTAAAGACGAAGACAAGATTCGTCAAATGCATCCGAATGTCTTAAAAGTGACTGGTGCAGCAGCCTATGAAGAAGTTATGGATGCCGTGCATCAGTATGTGCCGGAGCCACCAAAGCACAATCCGTTTATTGATCTGGTGCCAGAACAGGGGATCCGTTTAACCCCGAAACATTATGCTTACCTGAAAATATCAGAAGGCTGTAACCACCGTTGTACTTTTTGTATCATCCCGAGCATGCGTGGTGATTTAGTTTCCCGTCCGGTCGGTTCTGTTCTGGAAGAAGCCGCAGCGCTGAAACGTGCTGGTGTAAAAGAAGTTCTGGTCATTTCTCAAGATACTTCAGCTTATGGTGTGGATACCAAATACAAGCTAGATTTCTGGAACGGCCAGCCGGTTAAAACCAAATTCTATGACATGTGTGAAGCCCTGGGCCAGTTGGGTATCTGGGTCCGTTTGCATTATGTCTATCCTTATCCGCACGTCGATGCTGTGATTGACCTGATGGCGCAAGGTAAAATCTTGCCGTATCTGGATATTCCATTCCAGCATGCCAGTCCGAAAATCCTGAAACTGATGAAACGTCCGGCGCACAGTGAAAATACACTAGAGCGCTTAAATGTATGGCGTGAAAAATGTCCGGATCTGGTGATTCGTTCCACCTTCGTGGTTGGCTTCCCGGGTGAAACCGAAGAAGACTTCCAGATGTTACTGGACTGGTTGAAAGAAGCGCAGCTGGATCGTGTCGGTTGCTTCACCTATTCACCAGTAGAAGGTGCAACTGCGAATGATCTACCAGATCATGTGCCGGAAGAAATCAAGCAGGAACGTTATGAACGTTTCATGCAGGTACAGCAGGAAATTTCAGCTGCAAAACTGCAAAAACGCATTGGTCAGACCATGACTGTGCTGGTGGATGATCTGGAAGAAGAATTCCCGGTTGCCGTTGCGCGTTCTTATGCAGATGCACCTGAAATTGATGGTAACGTGTTTGTTGAAGATATCGACAAGTCAAAAATTAAAGCAGGCGATTTGCTTGAAGTCGAAATTACCGATGCAGATGAATACGATTTATTTGCCAAGCTGATTGCGATCAAATCTGCTTAAGTACTGATATACAGAAAAAATTTAAATTAAATACTTTGGAGTTTGATGATGTTGGATTCTAAAAAGCCACGTTATGAACGTATTCTGCTGAAGCTTTCAGGCGAGGCACTGGCGGGTAACAAGGATATGGGGATTGATGCCCAAATCCTTGATCAGATGTCTTTGGCAATTGCACACCTGGTCGGTCTGGGTGTGCAGGTCGGCATTGTGGTTGGTGGCGGTAACCTGTACCGTGGCAGCCAGTTACAAAAAGACGGTCTGGTCGGTCGTGTGACTGGTGACCAGATGGGTATGCTGGCGACTGTGATGAACGGTCTGGCCATGCGTGATGCTTTAGTACGCCGTAACATTAAAACACGTCTGCTTTCAGCACTGCCAATTGGTACCGTTGTAGAATCTTATTCAAGCCGTGATGCAATTCGCCACTTAACCCAAGGTGAAGTGTGCGTATTCGTTGCCGGTACAGGTAACCCGTTCTTTACCACAGATACAGCTGCCTGCTTGCGTGGTATTGAAATTGAAGCCAATCTGATTCTGAAAGCCACCAAGGTAGATGGCGTTTATAATAAAGATCCAAGCAAATACGAAGATGCGGTGAAATATGACACCCTGACGTTCGATCAGGTGTTAGATGAAAAGCTCGGCGTGATGGATTTAACCGCAATCTGCTTATGCCGTGACCACAATGTACCGTTACAGGTATTCGATATGAATAAAGCCGGCGCTTTACTTTCAGTGGTTATGGGTGAAAAAGAAGGAACTCACGTTACGAACTAATGTACGTGGGCCTGAAAGCTCTTTATACTACACGCTATTTTAGTAATTACATCTTTAAGAATTAAGTAAGGAAGATCATATGATTAACGATCTTAAAAAAGACAGCGAACAGCGTATGCAAAAGACTCTGGAGTCTTTGGAGCAAGGTTTTGCCAAAGTTCGTACCGGCCGTGCCCATCCATCAATCTTGAACGGTGTGATGGTTCCTTACTATGGCTCAGATGTGCCGTTAAACCAGGTGGCGAACGTGGGTGTTGAAGATTCACGTACTCTTATCGTACAGCCATTTGAACGTACTATGGTGTCTGCAATTGACAAGGCGATTCGTGAATCTGACCTCGGTCTGAACCCGATTACTGCTGACTCGATTCGTGTGCCGCTACCAGCTTTAACTGAAGAAACCCGTAAAGACATGCAGAAAGTTGCACGTTCTGAAGCGGAAAATGCCAAAGTAGCGATTCGTAACATCCGTCGTGATGTCTTAGGCGATATCAAAGCATTGTTGAAAGAAAAAGAAATTTCTGAAGATGATGAACGTCGTGCAGGCGATGATATCCAGAAAATCACCGATAAATATGTTGCTGAAGTCGACAAGCGTTTGGCTGCTAAAGAAGCTGAGTTGATGAAGGTCTAATTGTCAATGACCACATCTGAAGACTGTCAGACGCTTCCAAAACATGTTGCCATCATCATGGATGGCAACAACCGTTTTGCCAAGAAAAATCAATTGCAAAAAGGCGACGGTCACCGTGAAGGTAAAAATATTCTAGATCCGATTGTTGACTATTGTCGCAGCAAACACATCCAGGCACTCACCGTTTTTGCATTTTCAAGTGAAAACTGGAATCGTCCGCAATATGAAGTTGATTTACTCATGCAATTGCTGGAAGACACGATTCATGAGCAAATGCCGCGCATGGAAAAATACCAGATTGCCTTGCGTTTTATTGGCGATCGCAGCCGTTTATCCCCACATCTTCGTGACTTGATGTTGCATGCTGAACAAAGGACTGCTAAGTTCAGTAGCATGACTTTAACCATTGCCATCAGTTATGGTGGCATGTGGGATATGGCAGAAGCAGCCAAACAGATTGCGGCTGATGTGCTGGCCAATAAAGTCGCGCTGGAACAGATTGATAGCACGCTGTTCGGTCAATATGTGTGCCTGGGTGATTTACCGCCTGTGGACCTGTTGATTCGTACGGGTGGTGATTATCGGCTGTCCAATTTCTTGCTTTGGCAGGCCGCGTATGCCGAACTGTACTTTACTCCGACCTTGTGGCCTGAGTTTAGTGTGGAAGAGCTGGATGATGCGTTTCATGTGTTTGCAGGACGCGAACGTCGCTTTGGAAAAACTTCAGAGCAAATCCAACAAGAGAAACTTGAGAATTAATACATGTTAGAGCGGATAATTACCGCATTGGTATTGGTCGCTGTGGTGCTGAGCTGTATGTTTGCAACTCAGTCCCATTATCCAATGTTTGTGCTGATGATTTTTGCAGCAGGGGTTGCGGGCTATGAGTGGTTCAAACTCATGCCAAGAACAACAAAATATGTCATCAAGCCCATGGCTTGGGGTTATGGTCTGGTGACCGCCGCTCTTTCCGCGCTTGCTTTATATTTTAGTGATATTGCGTTATTGCTGTGGTCAGCCTCGATTTTAACCTGGCTGCTCAGCCTGTATTGGGTGAAATCCTATCCTGAATATGATGGCTGGTACAATCCAAGCCTGAACTTTATTGGCTTTGTGCTGATTTCTGCCGCCGTGACTGCGATTTATGTGGTCTGGACCCATTCACCGTGGTGGCTGATGTATCTGTTCCTACTGGTTTGGGGTGCAGATTCTGGCGCTTATTTTGTCGGACGCAAGTTTGGTAAAAAGAAACTGGCACCACATGTCAGTCCAAACAAATCGGTGGAAGGTTTATATGGTGGCGTGTTTACCGCCATCCTGATTGTGCTGTTTGTAGAAATTGTCTATCTGGACTTAAGCCTGACCCAACATATTTTATTCCTGATTCTGTCCATGATAACCGTGTTTAGTTCGGTACTGGGCGATCTGTTTGAATCCATGATCAAACGCCGTGCCGGAATTAAAGACTCTGGTCGTATTCTGCCAGGACATGGTGGAGTGCTGGACCGCATTGACTCCTTGCTCGCAGCGGCTCCAATCTTTGCTGCAAGCATGTATGTACTGAAACTTATTGGCGTAGATTTATAGATGTTACAAGCTGTTTGTATATTGGGTGTTACAGGTTCAATTGGTCAAAGCACCTTAAAAATACTGCAACAACATCCTGAAAAATATTCGGTATATGCCGTAACGGCTCACAGTCGTATTGCTGAGCTGGTTGAAATATGCAAACAGTTTCATCCCAAAGTGGCCGTGGTACCTGCTGCACAGGTCGATTCCTTAAGACAGCTGTTACAGCAGGTCAATCTTGCCGATATTGAAATCCTCTGTGATGAAGCTGGTTTAATAGCTGTGGCTTCACATCCTGAAGTGGATGTGGTGATGGCGGCAATTGTTGGTGCCGCAGGTTTAATGCCAACGTTGGCCGCAGTGCAGGCCGGTAAGCGCGTGCTACTGGCCAATAAAGAAGCCCTGGTGATGTCCGGTGACCTGATGATGCAGGCAGCGCGTGATCATGGCGCTTTATTATTGCCGGTCGATTCCGAACACAATGCAATTTTCCAGTGCCTGCCGCAAAACTATTTTGAGGTCGAGCGTAATGGTCAACCAAAACTGGGTGTGCAGCAGATTCTGCTGACCGCATCGGGTGGGCCATTTTTAAATCATAGTCTGGAACAGTTACACAGTGTGACCCCGGCGCAAGCCTGTAAACATCCCAATTGGTCTATGGGTCAAAAAATTTCCGTCGATTCCGCCACCCTGATGAACAAGGGTCTGGAGCTGATTGAAGCCTGCCATTTGTTCGCAGTAAAAGAACAATTTGTTACAGTGGTGGTGCATCCACAGAGTATTATTCACTCCATGGTTCAATATGTCGATGGAACAACTTTGGCGCAAATGGGTAATCCGGATATGTGTACGCCAATTGCGCATGCGTTGGCCTGGCCGGAACGTCTGCAGACGCATGTTCCGCCGCTGGATTTATTTATCCATTCACAGCTGAATTTTCAGGCACCGGACACCACGCGTTTCCCGGCCTTAAAGCTGGCACGTCAGGCCATGCAGGCAGGTGGTATTGCACCGACCTTGCTAAATGCGGCCAATGAAATTGCAGTGGCATCTTTCTTGCAAAACCAGCTTGGGTTTACCCAGATTCCAGAAATTGTTGAACAGACCCTGAATCATCTGGCCAATCGCGCCGCAGATTCAATTGAAACCATTCTTCAGGCAGACCAGAATGCCCGTGCTTTTGCACAGCAGTGTGTGATTCAGACAGGAAGCTAAGACATGAGTGCCTTATTTATTATTGTTGCGGCCATTCTTTTGTTGGGGCCGTTAATTGCAATTCATGAATTTGGGCACTACTTTGTTGCACGCAAACTGGGGGTCAAAGTCCTGGTTTATTCTATTGGTTTTGGCCCGACAGTGCTGAAATGGACCTCGAAGAAATCCGGTATTCAATATCAGCTCTCGGCTTTGCCTTTGGGCGGCTATGTCAAAATGCTGGATGAACGTGAGGGCAATGTGGCAGAAGAAGATCTGCCTTTTGCTTTTAACCGTCAGCATCCGTGGAAACGGATCGCGATTGTCGCGGCAGGTCCTTTAATTAATCTGGTTTTTGCGATTGTACTGTTCTGGATTCTGTTTTTACCGTCTCAGGAACAGCTGAATACCCGTGTTGGGAAAGTCTTGCCACAAACGCCTGCGGCTGAAGTGAATATGCAGCCGGGTGACCGGATTACCGCAGTCGATGGTACCCAGGTTAGCACCTGGGAAAAACTGAATTTTGCGCTGGTGGATCGTGCCGGTGAAACAGGTACCATTCATATTCAGGCCAACCGCGATGGTCAGCCACAAAACTTTCAATTACCGATTCAAGATTTCTTGAAAGATCAATCTCAGTCACCACTTGAGGTGCTGGGCTTTACGCCATATCGTCCGAATATTCCAGCAGTGGTCAGCAAACTGAGTGAAGATGGCGCTGCCATTCGTCAAGGGATGAAAGAAGGTGACCAGATTTTAGCGATTGACGGTGTTGGCATGAAAGACTGGTACGATGTGGTACAAGTGGTACAGGCATCGCCAGAGAAACTGTTGAAGATTGACGTGTTGCGTCAAGATCAGCGGGTACAGCTGGAAATTATGCCGCAGGCCAAACGCGACAATATGGGCAACACCACCGGTATGTTAGGTGTACAAAGTGACCCGGGAAAAATAACAATTCCTGAAGAATATAAACAAACCATTCAATATAGTCCTACAGAAGCCTTAATGATGGCGGTCGATAAAACCGGTCAAATTTCCTCGATGATTTTGAACTCCATCGTCAAAATGGTGCGTGGTCTGATTGGTTTAGATAACCTGTCTGGCCCGATTACCATTGCCAAGGTGGCAGGACAAAGCGCTGAAATGGGCTGGCAAACTTTTATTTCGTTTATGGCCCTAATGAGTGTAAGCTTGGGTATTCTAAATTTACTGCCAATTCCAATGCTGGATGGTGGACATTTGGTTTATTATTTTATAGAACTAATTCGTGGTAAACCTGTTTCTGAACAAATACAATTAGTTGGTTTAAAAATTGGTATGGTATTGCTCGGTAGCATGATGCTTCTGGCATTATTTAATGATTTTATGCGTTTATAACAACGTGGATAGGCAATAAATTTAACATTGGAAAAGACTGGCATGCAGCACACACATTTATTTATGCCTCTGGCACTGGTTAGTGCTATGGCAGCAGTACAACAAGTATATGCAGCAGATGAATTTATCGTAAGAGATATACAAATTGACGGACTTGTTCGTTTAACGCCAGCCAATGTTTATGGAATGATTCCTGTAAATAGTGGTGATCGTGTCAACGATGCCACCATTGCAAATGCAATTCGCAGCCTGTATGCCACAGGTTTATTCGATGATATTAAAGCTGCCCAGCAAGGTGATACCTTGGTGTTTCAGGTGGTAGAACGTCCGATCATTTCAACAGTCGAATTTAAAGGCAATAAATTAATTCCAAAAGAAGCCCTTGAAGAAGGCTTAAAGAAAATGGGCGTGGCTGAAGGTGAAGTGCTGAAAAAGTCTGCTTTGCAAACACTAGAATCGGAACTTGAACAGCAATACATGCAGCAAGGCCGTTATGATGCCGATGTCAAAGTCATTACCACAGCACGTCCGAATAACCGCGTCGACCTGACCATCGAGTTTATTGAAGGTAAAGCGGCCAAAGTTTTTGATATTAATATCATTGGCAATACCGTCTTTAAAGACAGTGAAATTAAACAGGCCTTTGCAGTTAAGGAAAGTGGCTGGGCGTCTGTGATTTCACGTAACGACCGTTATGCGCGTGAAAAAATGGCAGCAAGCTTGGAAGCTTTACGTGCGCTGTATTTAAACCGTGGTTATATCAACTTTAATATCAATAATTCGAGCCTGAACTTAAGTGAAGACAAGCAGCACATCTTCATTGAAGTGTCGATTGATGAAGGTGAGCAGTTCAAATTTGGTCAAACCAAATTCCTGGGTGATGCTTTATATGCACCAGAAGAATTAAAAGCGCTGCAAATCTATAAAGATGGTGAAACCTATTCGCAAGAAAAGGTCAATGCGGTTAAACAGCTGCTGCTTCGCAAGTATGGTAATGCGGGTTATTACTATGCAGAAGTAAATGTGGTACCGCAAATTAATGAAGAAACCAAACAGGTTGATCTGAACTATTACATCAACCCGGGTCAGCAAGTCACAGTACGCCGCATTAACTTCAGTGGTAACACCAAAACTGCCGATGAAGTGCTACGTCGTGAAATGCGCCAGATGGAAGGTGCATTGGCCAGTAACGAAAAAATTGATCTGTCTAAAGTCCGTTTAGAACGTACTGGTTTCTTTAAAACCGTGGATATTAAACCGGTGCGTGTTCCGAATGTACCGGATCAGGTTGATCTTAACGTTGCGGTGGAAGAACAGCATTCTGGTACCAGTACCTTGGCGGTGGGTTTCTCGCAAAGTGGCGGTGTAACTTTCCAGGCCGGTTTAAGCCAGACCAACTTCCTGGGTACCGGTAATGCCGTGTCGATTGACTTGTCGCGTTCTGAAACACAGGACTACTATAACCTAAGCGTAACCGATCCGTACTTTACCATTGATGGTGTGCGTCGCGGTTATAATATGTACTACCGTAAAACCAAACTGGATGATGACTATAACGTTAACAACTATGTGACCGACAGTTTTGGTGGCGGGATTAACTTTGGTTATCCAATTGATGAAAACCAGAGCATTAGTGCGGGCTTAAATATTGATCAGACAGAAGTGACAACCGGTCCTTATGTATCGACTTATGTTCGTGATTATCTACTTGCCAAGGGTGGTAAAGCAACAGGGCGTACGGATACCTTCTGTCCAGAGGGTTCATGGGATGAAGAAAATCGTGAATGTACTGCACCTCAGGAATTTTTTAATGAGTTTAAGGGTGATTTCTTAACTTATAATTTGAACTTGGGCTGGTCATATAATACTCTTAACCGTCCGATTTTCCCAACGACGGGGATGTCACATCGGGTGAATGCTGAAATCGCCTTACCGGGCAGTGATGTGGAATATCAAAAAGTCACCTATGATGCGCAGGCCTATTATCCGCTGGGTAAAGATTTTGTGCTGCGTGGCTATGGTAAAGTGGGCTATGGTAATGATTTACCATTCTATAAGAACTTCTATGCCGGTGGTTATGGCTCGGTACGTGGTTATGACAACAGTACGCTTGGTCCAAAATATGATGGCGTATACTTTGATGAAACTAATCAAAGAGATCCATCTCCAGAAGAAGTGGGTGGTAATGCTTTAGTACAGTTTGGTACTGAACTGGCTTTACCGGTACCATTTAAAGGCGATTGGGCGCGTCAGGTTCGTCCGGTGCTTTTTGCTGAGGGTGCGCAAGTCTTTGATACCCAATGTGATGTTCCTAATATGGCAGAAGAACGTCAATATTGTAAAGACAATTATGGCTTTGACTTTGGCAATATGCGTTATAGCGTCGGTGTCGGCTTTACCTGGATTACCATGATTGGCCCATTGTCCTTAAGTTATGCATATCCGCTGAATGAAAAACCAGGTGATGAAACCAAGAATATCCAGTTTGAAATCGGCCGTACGTTCTAAGTACGGTCTGTTCATGGATGCTTGAAATAGGGATAGATCAAGATGAAGAAGATACAACTGGCTGTTTTAGGTTTTACACTGTCCTGTGCCGCAGCGGCACAGGCGGCAGGTTATGGTGTGGTCAGCTTAGAGCGTGTGGTTGAAAGCAGCAGCTATTTAAAACAGCAAAATAGTGCATTGCAACAATCGCTTAAACCTCAAACCACTAAACTTGAACAGCTGGGTAAAGAGCTGGAAACATTACAGCAACGTGCCCAGCAGTCAGCAAATTTATCTGAAGCCGATAAGCAGAAATTATCGGCGCAGTATCAGGCCAAGTTAAAAGAATTTAATACTTTACAGCAAAGTTTGCAGACCAAAGTGCAGGCTGATCTGCAAGAAATGAATGACAGTTTTGAGCAGCGCATCAAGCAGGCAGCAGAACAATTGCGTAAAGAAAATAATTTAGATGTGGTTTTGAACAAAAACTCAGCACTTGCCTATGACCCTAAGTATGATTTAACTGATAAAATGATTCAAAAGGTTAATGCAATCAAGTAATCAATGAGTTATCAACATTATCGCTTAGAAGAACTTGCTCGTCTGGTCCAGGGCGAGCTGGTCGGTCAGGCCGATTTAGGTCTCCAGGGTTTAGCGAGCCTGGAGCTTGCTAAACCGCAGCACATTGCTTTTGTCAATGCTGACAAGTATGTGGAGCAGGCAAAAGTATCTAAAGCGGGTGCTTTAATTGTCACGCCCGAGTTACAGCAGCAGCTTGATACGCATCAGAACTTTATTGTGGTGGCAAATCCCTATTTGGCGTTTGCAATTTTAACCCATGTCTTTGAGCGTAAGCACACCCAAACGGGTATTGAAAGTACCGCAAAAATTCATCCCTCAGCGATCATTTCTGAAAGTGCTTATATTGGCCATTATGTGGTGGTGGGTGAAAATTGTGTGGTGGGTGATAAAACCATTATCCAGTCACACAGCAAAATTGATGATTTTGTTGAAATTGGTAAAGAATGTTTTATTGATTCGCATGTCACCATTACCGGCGAAGCCAAAATTGCTGATCGGGTCCGCATACATGCCAATACCGTGATCGGGAGTGAAGGCTTTGGTTTTGCTCCGTATCAGGGCAAATGGCACCGTATTGCACAGTTAGGTTCAGTACAGATTGGTAATGATGTACGAATTGGTTCGAATTGTAGTATTGACCGCGGTGCGCTGGATGACACAATTTTGGAACATGGTGTCATAATTGATAACCTTGTGCAAATCGCCCATAACGTGAAAGTGGGGGCCAATACTGCTATCGCTGCAAAATGCGGTATTGCCGGCAGTACCATCATTGGCAAAAACTGTATTCTGGCAGGTGCGTGTGGGGTCTCTGGTCATCTTTCTATTGCTGACAACGTGACTTTAACCGGAATGTCAATGGTCACAAAGAGTATTTCTGAACCAGGAACCTATTCTTCGGGCACCGGTGCATTACCAAATGCGCAATGGAAACGCGCGGTGATTCGCTTTAGACAATTAGCAGATGTGCCATTGACCCAATTGCAGAAAAGACTCGATCATATGCAGACTCAAATTGAGTCCCTTGAATCAACTTTAAAATTGCGTAAATAATTATGATGACTGAGTCGAATACCCCAACATTTACGAAACCTGAATTGCCAATGCATATTCAAACCATCCGTGAATATTTGCCACATCGTTATCCATTCTTATTGGTAGATCGAATCGTTGATGTAACTGACAATGGGATTGTGGGTTATAAGAACGTTTCGATTAATGAAGAGTTTTTACAAGGACATTTCCCTGAATATCCAATTATGCCAGGGGTGTTGATTGTAGAAGCGCTGGCACAGGTTTCAGGCGTGCTTGGCTTTATTATGAATAATCAGAAACCGACTGCGGGTGCATTATTCCTATTTGCCGGTGCCGAAAAAGTTAGATTTAAAAAACAAGTGGTTGCAGGCGACCAACTTGTATTAAAATCTGAATTAGTAATGCAGAAACGTGGTATTTACAAATATAATTGTATCGCCACGGTCGATGGCATTGTTGCAGCAACCGCGGAAATTATGATTTCGCATCAGAAAACAGAGCAAGCATGAGCAATAACCCCCTCATTCACCCCACCGCTATAATTGACTCCTCTGCAGTCATTGCGCCTGATGTGCAAATTGGACCTTATAGTATTATTGGTCCGAATGTCAGCATTGGTGCGGGTACAAAGCTGCATTCACACGTGGTGGTGGGTGGCTATACCCGTATTGGTGAGCATAATGAGATTTTCCAGTTCGCAAGTGTTGGCGAAGTCTGTCAGGACCTGAAATATCAGGGTGAAGAAACTTGGCTGGAAATTGGTGACTATAACCTGATTCGTGAACATTCCAGCTTACATCGCGGGACGGTTCAGGACAAAGGCATCACTAAAATTGGTAGCCACAACCTGTTGATGGTCAATACGCATATTGCTCACGACTGTATCGTGGGTGATCACAATATTTTTGCCAATAATGTCGGTGTCGCAGGGCACGTGCATGTCGGTGATTATGTAGTGGTGGGTGGAAACTCGGGTATTCATCAGTTCTGTAAAATTGACTCTTACAGTATGATTGGTGGCGCATCTTTAATTCTGAAAGATGTACCGGCCTATGTGATGGTTTCGGGTAATCCTGCGCATGCTTTTGCTATGAATATTGAAGGTATGCGTCGTAAAGGCTGGTCGAAAAATGTGATTCAAGGATTACGGGACGCCTTTAAACTGATTTACAAATCAGGATTAACCACTGAAGAAGCCATTCAGAAAATCCGTGCAGAGATTCTGCCAGAAGTGCCGGAAGCACAGCGTTTAATTGATTCACTAGAACAGTCTAAACGCGGGATTGTACGCTAACACGCTGTTTGAAGCTGATTCAAAAAACTGCTCCAATTGGGGCAGTTTTTTTATATCCAGATTTTGAGGTTTCTTGAACATCAGATACAAATTTCTACTCGTGCTTGGCCCGGATTTTGCTCATATTCAAGCTATACAATAAAAATTATTGCGGGAGAGCGGCACTTGGTGCTCGCCGAAGGAGCAACGACCCCGGAAACTCTCAGGCAAAAGGACCGTAATAATTCAAAAATCTGGAGAGAAGCACGTATCGTGCTCACCGAAGGGGATGGTTGGGCTGAACATCAGTTCAATCGAAGCTCTCAGGTACCCTGACAGATGGGGCATCACGTCTGGAACAGCTGTTCCAAGGAGCGTTTTATGCCGCATGTTGTTGTCATTGGTGCAGGAATTACCGGGGTCACTTCAGCCTATGAGCTGATGCGTTTGGGCTATCAAGTCACGGTGATTGACCGGCATTTATACCCGGCGATGGAAACATCGTATGCCAATGGTGGCCAGTTATCAGCCAGTAATGCAGAAGTCTGGAATCAGAAAGCCACTGTACTGAAAGGCCTAAAATGGATGTCGCAAAAGTCGGCGCCGCTCTTATTAAATCCTGCATTTGATCTGCATAAGTATGGCTGGCTGATCGAGTTCTTAAGCAATATTCGCCATTATGAACACAATACCCAGGAAACAGTGCGCCTGGCACTTCTGGCACGCAAACGTTTATTTGAAATTGCAGAACAGGAACAGATTGATTTCAATTTGGAAAAACGTGGAATTTTGCATTTTTATCATAATAAAGCGGATTTTGACTTTGCAATTCGGGTCAATGATTTGCTCTGTCAGGGCGGGCTGGAGCGTTATCAGGTCAGTCTGGATGAAATCCGCCAGATTGAACCAAGTTTAACCGGACAGTATTATGCGGGTTTTTATTGCCCGGGAGATGCCACCGGCGATATTCATAAATTCACGGTGGGGCTGGCTCAAGTCACCATGCAGCAGGGTGTACGTTATATTTTTGGCCGGGATGTTCATGATATTCAGCTAAACGCCCAGCAGGTACAGCTGAGTTATCGGCCAGCCATTGAAGATCCTCTGGCAGATCAGCCGATGGTAGAAACCTTACATGCCGATGCCGTGCTGATTTGCGGCGGTGTGAGTAGTTATCAATTGGCGCGACAGGTAGGTGATCGGGTCAATATTTATCCGGTCAAAGGCTATTCCATTACCGTCAATTTACAGGATGAACAGAGCCAAAAGCAGGCACCTTGGGTCAGTCTGCTAGATGAAAGTGCCAAAATTGTGACCTCACGTTTAGGCATAGATCGGCTGCGGATTGCCGGAACGGCCGAATTTAATGGTTATAATCGCGATATTCGCCATGACCGGATTCAGCCACTGGTGCGCTGGGTGCAGCGGAATTTTGATATTTCAACCGAAAGCGTGGTGCCGTGGGCAGGTTTACGTCCGATGATGCCAAATATGATGCCGGTGATTCGGCAGGGCCAGCATCCACGGGTATTTTATAATACTGGCCATGGGCATCTGGGCTGGACCTTATCTGCGGCGACAGCATTGATGATTAGTCAGGAAATTGCGCAGCATTATCCGGTGACCGGGTAATGAGAACATTCAGTTAAGCTCTGTTTTAAAGTAACAGGGCTTTAGGAGAGATGCTGATCATCTGCCGGGTTCTGGCAAAATAAATCCATCAAAATGAAGCAAATCGCTGTCAATTCAACGGGCTATTTGGCTTATACTCAGGCTTTAAATAAAATATCTTTTTGCTTTAAGATTTTGAACTGCCATTAAAAAAATGGATTGAGATGCTGCCGTCCTGGGCAGACCGCGATATGTATGGATAAACGATGGCAAATATAATTCTGGTTGCGCTATTTCCTTTAATCTTTCTGATTGCGTTGGGCTATGTACTCAAGCGCTTTAGGTTTTTAGAAGATAAATTCTGGCACGGTGCAGAAAAGCTCAACTACTATCTGCTGTTCCCGGTGATGCTGTTTTTGGGCCTGGCGCATGCCGAAATTCAGGCCAGCGAAATTCGCCACATGATGCTGGGAGCGGGTCTGACCCTGCTGATTGCGGTTTGTCTGTTATATATCCTCAAGGCGCTGTATGGCACTGCAGCGGCACGTTTTGGCGTGTATATGCAGGGCATGGTGCGTTTTAATACCTATATCGGTCTGGCGCTGTCGGCGTCTTTGTTTTATCAGCAGGGTATGGCGCTGTTTGCTATTCTGCTGGTGTTTTGCATTCCTCTGGTCAATGTGCTTTCGGTTTTGGCCCTGACCAATTCAGAAGGGATGCGCTTGCAATCCATCCTGTTATCATTATTGAAAAATCCCTTAATTTTAGGCTGTATTGCAGGCGGGGTGTTTAATCTGCTGAATTTACGCTTATGGATTGGCTTTGAAAATTATTTAAAACAGATTGCCATTTCCAGTTTGCCATTGGGCTTGATGTGTATTGGTGCAGCATTACAGTTTCAGGGGCTGCGTAAAGATCTGCGGACCTTGTTATTAAACACTTTTGGACGCTTGCTGTTGATGCCGATGATTGCGTTGGCGACCTGTCTGGCATTGAATCTGCCGGCCCTGCATACCCAGATTCTGGTGATGTTTTTTGCCTTACCGACGGCCTCATCGGCTTATATTCTGACCAAAGTTTTGGGGGGAGATAGCCAGCTGATGGCCAGTGTGATTAGCCTGCAGACTGTGTGTGCGGCGTTCAGTTTGCCATTGATTTTGTGGTGGGTGATGTAAAGCGCTGTCAGGTTTTAATCATAGAGTCGATAAATACCACTAAAACGCTCGCAGCCTTTTTGTTCAGTACGCACCGCCAGATAAGCCTTCTGAAAGTCGAGCTGGTAATTGCAGTCATGTTCATTGTCAATAATATGCTGCTTTTGCTGCGGTGAGGTATAGGCCAGTAAGGAAATGGTTTGGGTGTCTAGCTTGTTGTTTGGACTGCGATAGGCCACACCTTCAATTTTAATACTGTCTTTATTTAGTTGATGAATCTGCAAATGTACCGGCTGCTTGGCCAGTTGTCCCTGTTCAAATTTCAGATAATGCTGGGTCATGCTCTGGTTCATCGAGCTAAAGAAATTTAACTGATCCAGACGCGCTTCAAACTGCTGTTTAAAACACTCGGTCGTTTTACACTGCTGCGCACGTTTAAACCAGAGCTGATGGGTATCTTGCAGAATACGCAGCGGGGCATCGGTCACCAGAAAAGCCGTCAGAAACTGATCATTGAGCTGCTCACGAATCTCCTGTAAATCGGCATGGCAGATTTTATTGAAAGCAGGCGTGTTGGCCTGCTCGCAATTGATTTTCTGTGCATGCGACAGCGGGGTGCCCGCGGCGCCCAAAAACAACAGGGTTCCAATGATTTTTATAAGATTCATCTCGGTTTTCAACAGCATGATCGCTTATACTTTCATTAGCTTGCGTAAGCTAACTATAGCGAAAGAGAAACTGTGAATACAAGATTTCAATCGTTTATTTCTGAAGGAGTTGAATATGGTTGCACAAATACGAATTGGGCAGGGAATAGACGTACATGCCTTTGAAGAAGGCGATTTTGTGACATTGGCTGGGGTTAAAATTCCACATACCCATGCTCTGAAAGCCCACTCAGATGGGGATGTGATTTTACATGCGCTATGCGATGCCTTATTGGGTGCATTGGCACTGGGCGATATTGGACAGCATTTTCCCGACACCGATCCTGAATTTAAGGGCGCTGACAGCCGGGTGTTGCTGAAGCATGTTTATCAGCTGATTTTAGACCGCGGTTATCTATTGAATAATGCCGACATTACCGTGGCCTGTGAACGCCCGAAACTGGCCAAGCACAATCTGGAAATGCGCCAGAGTATTGCCGATGTGCTGGATGTGGATGTGACTCAAATCAGCATTAAAGCCACCACCACGGAAAAATTAGGCTTTACCGGCCGTCAGGAAGGAATTCTGGCTACAGCTACGGTGTTAATTTGTCACGCAAAGTGATCGGTTTTCATTAAGGAAATTTGCAGTTCTTGGGTTGCTTTACGGCCCTGAAGTTGTAAGGCAACAGCGTGAATCAGACCGGTCCAGGTTTCATTCGGCTCCCAGATCTGGTGCAACATTTCCTGCGCGGTAGGCATGTCCATATTCATATAATACTGACGATATAAATACATCAGGCTGCTGACATGCTGATTGGTGCCGCAATGCAACCACACCATCTGATCCTGCACCAGATGATCAATCAGGTCTAAAACCAGCAGACATTGGGCGTCAGATGGAGTTTCCCAAGAGATGGGCAGTTGTACATAGTTCAGGCCCAGTTCCAGACAGATTTTATCTTCATTGGCTAGATGCTGCTCGGCATCACTCAGTGCGACATTAACCACAGTGGTAATGCCATATTCTTTAATCTGACGTAACTGTTCCACATTCGGCTGGCCGGATGTGTACAGGTGTTCATGCACAAACTGAAAGTGATCAATTTGGCTTAAAGCGGTTTCAATTTCATTCATCAGATAAAATTTCCTGCAACTGAAATGGAAACGCCATCTTGATGATGGCGTTTTTGAGTCAGTTTTAGCGGCTGGCTAAAACCTCTTTCAATGCTTCATGCATCTCAAGCAGGGATTTTTCAGTGGTTTCCCAGTCGATGCATCCATCGGTAACAGACTTACCATACTCCAAATCGCAAAGATTTGCAGGAATATCTTGACGACCGCCTTTCAAATGACTTTCGACCATAATCCCGACAATTGATTTATTGCCATCTAAAATCTGTTCGGTGATGTTTTTTAAGACCAGTGGTTGCAGGTACGGGTCTTTGTTGGAGTTGGCATGACTGGTGTCAATCATGATTTTGGTGCTGACTTTGGCTTTAATTAGCGCTGCTTCTGCATCGGCGACTGAACCGGCATCATAGTTTGGCTTGCCATTACCACCACGCAATACCACGTGCGCATAGTTGTTACCGCTGGTACGAATTACCGACACCTGACCATGTTCGTTCAGCCCCAGGAAGCTGTGACCATGTTTTACAGACTGCATTGCGTTGGTCGCAACAGTTAAGCCGCCATCGGTACCATTTTTAAAGCCAACCGGTGAAGACAGGCCAGAAGACATTTCACGGTGAGTCTGACTTTCTGTGGTACGCGCACCAATCGCTGACCAGGAAATCAGATCCTGATAATACTGTGGAGAGTTCGGGTCCAGTGCTTCAGTGGCACAAGGCAGACCTTTTTCATTCAGTTCCAGCAGCAGTTTACGGCCAATACGCAGACCTTTTTCAATATTGAAAGAGTCATTCATGTCCGGGTCGTTAATCAGACCTTTCCAGCCCACGGTCGTACGCGGTTTTTCAAAGTACACCCGCATTACGATGTATAAGGTATCTTTTACTTTTTCGCTCAGCACTTTCAGGCGGTCTGCATAATCATGTGCTGCCACAGGATCATGAATCGAGCAAGGCCCAATGACCACAAACAGACGTTTGTCTTTACCATCAAGAATATTGCGGATGGTTTCACGACCTTTCAGTACGGTGTGATAAGCAGAGTCAGTCAGTGGAAGTTCTGCTTTGAGTTCAGCAGGGGTCACAAGTGGCTGGATGCTTTTAATATTCACATCATCGATATCTGAAGGTGTAATAGGGTTAGACTGTAAAGTGTTCATTGCCGTCACTGGTTTAATCGTATACAAGATTGTTTAATAGCCTGAATATAACACGAATATAGCAGCCTATTGTTATAAAAAAGATCAATAGATTATTGAAAAAAAAGTGATGAATCGCAGAGATAAATTAAACTGGCGATGTTTTTTCAGCGCTCACCACCATCGCCGCTTCCACTGGTTGTGCCGGTTTGGATTTGACCGGGTTCAGCATAAAGTTCACTCCAAGCGCAAACAGGGTAATGCCCAGCACTTTACGGATAATTTTTTCAGGTAAACGTGAACTGACTAAAGTACCGACCACAATTGCTGGAATAGAACCGACCAGTAACCACATCAGCAGCTCAAAATCGACATTGCCCGAGGTCATGTGCCCCATACCGGCGACAAAGGTCAATAAGACTGCGTGGACCACATCGGAGCCGATAATGCGGATCATTGGCAAGTTCGGGAACATAAGCACCAGCGCCATAATGCCAAACGCACCTGCACCCACCGAAGATAGGGTGACGAACACACCCAGGACAATTCCCATCACCACAATCATCACACGTTTGTTGGTGGCCTTCAGGTCGACCTTTTCCAGGTCTTGGGTCATATCTGGCAATTCATGTTTGCGATATTTGTTGAAGAATTTTTCAATCTGGCTGCGGAAAATAATGGACACGCCAGTCAGGGTCAGCATAAAGCCCAAGACCATGGTCAGCACAGCTTTATAATGCGTGGACTGACTTAAATAGTTGTCGAGTACCCAATGCGTTGCAAAAGACGCCGGGATACTGCCGACAGACAGCCAGATCACAATTGGCCAGACGATATTCATTTTTTTGGCATGGACTAGTGAACCACAGAATTTGGAAATTGCGGCATAGAGCAGATCGGTACCAATGGCAATGTGCGGTTCAATCTTAAACAGGCTGATTAAAATCGGGGTCATTAACGAACCACCGCCTACACCGGTCACACCTACACAGAAGCCAACCAAAACACCTGCCAAAATAAACTCAACTGCACCAAACATGGGGATATGCCATACATCAAAAAACGTGCTTATCTTATGACTTTCGGATATAAGTCGTTGGCATGATTAATGATTTGCTTATTCTAAAAAATGCTAAAGATGAGAAAAAGATCAACATTTATAGTGAAACAGCGTGGAGTAGATCTATCTGAAATCTGCTGGATTTAAAGCTGAAAAAAGGGGATTTTTTAGTAAAAAGATCAGGATGTGCAGGGCCGAATAGACGGATTTTGTGATGACAGCGCAGCAAAATGGAAAGATAAAAAGATTAAAAATAGCAGGAAATTTCACTTTAAAATTATTATTTGTGTATTCAGTGTCATTACATAGGGATGACATGTGTTGGGGTTTTGGATTTTATTTGATCAAACTTTCAGCATGATAAAAAGCAGTTAATGGTCATGAAACTGCAAGTCAGGTGGAATAGAGTGAGATAAAGCGGTGAAAGCGTGATAAATGAATGGGCCCAGCACAGCATCATCAATCAAACCTGATAGTCATGCTGTATAAAAACAAAGCAGTTAAAATATAGAAAAACCTGAATTTTTTCTCAGCTCAGGACAAACAGTCGTTACAGTCACTTCAAGCAGAATATGTTAAAATTCCACGCAGCAATTGAAGGAGCAAGGTCTTGCAAAAACGAAAACTGAAAATAGGCATTGTGGTGGGAGAAGTTTCTGGGGATACCTTGGGTGCCAGACTGATCCGCCGTTTTCGTGAGCAAGGCATTGAGGCTGAATTTGAAGGTATTGGCGGCCCGCAAATGATTGCTGAAGGCTTTAAAAGCTATTATCCGATGGATATTTTGTCGGTCATGGGCATTGTTGAAGTCTTAAAAGACATTAAAAAGCTGTTTGCCGTGCGTGATGGACTGGTTGAACAATGGAGCAAGGAGCCGGTCGATGTTTTTATTGGGATTGATGCGCCGGATTTTAACCTGCGTTTATCGAAAAGCCTGAAGCAGAAAAGTCCAAGCATTAAAACCGTGCAGTATGTCAGTCCTTCGGTCTGGGCATGGCGTCAGGGCCGTGTCCACGGCATTAAAGCCAATATTGATCTGGTGCTGTGTTTATTTCCATTTGAAAAAGCCTTTTATCAAAAATGGCAGGTTCCGGCTGCCTTTGTCGGGCATCCATTAGCGAGTCAGTTGCCTGTCGATAATAATCTGGCCGATGCCAAACTGGAACTGGGGCTGGAAGCTTCGCAAAAGCATATTGCCTTATTGCCCGGTAGTCGTCGTGGTGAAATTGAGCGTTTAGGGCCATTGGTTCTGGCAGCCGCTGAAATTCTGGCTGCCAAATATCAAAACTATCACTTCTTAATTCCCGCCATTAACGATGCGCGTAAACAGCAGATTGAAAGTTTATTACAGCATTGTGCTGCTGATCTGAGATCACGGGTTAGTCTGCTGGAAAATACCGATACAGAATCAAAAATTGGCCGTCAGGTCATGAATGCAGCGGATATTGTTGCGCTGGCTTCAGGTACTGCAACGTTGGAAGCGATGTTATTGCATCGTCCAATGGTGACTTTTTATAAGCTCAACCGGATTACCTACTGGATTGCCAAACTGCTGGTTAAAATTCCGTATTACTCGCTACCGAATATTATTGCTGGTAAAAAAGTGATTGAAGAGCTGATTCAAGAAGAGGCTACACCAGAGCGTCTGGCGCATGAAATTGAAAAGCTGATGCATATTGAAGCTGCACAAATTCAGGTGATGCAGCATCGTACCATGCATAAACAGCTACTGTCGGGCAACTGTGAAGACCCGGTGGCAGCAATTCTGGCTATTTTATAAGAGCCTGCTGAAACTGCTGCCGGTACTGGCTTGGGGTCAGGAAAAACTGCTTTTTAAAAGTCTGGCTAAAGGCAGTTTCAGAAGAGTAGCCAACTTTATAGGCAATTTGCTGGATTGAGAGCTGGCCATGACGTAAATATTGAGCCGCCAGCCTTAAGCGATGCTGCTGCAAATAGGCCAGTGGCGATTCACCAACAATCTGGGTAAACAGATTGGCAAATTTTGAGCGCGACATGCAGCATTGTTCGGCCAGGGTTTCGACGGTCCAGCTTTTTTCCGGTTGTCCGTGAATGGCGGTTAAAGCATTGGACAGTTCCGGATGCGTCAGTGCGCTCAGCCAGTTATTAGAATCATTCAACTGGGCAATATAATCACGCACACATTCAATAAATAAAATACTGATCAGATGATCAAGAATTTTATCGCGGCCGGGGCGAATCTGATGGCTTTCTACCGCCAGAAACTGTAAGCCAATTTGCAGCCATTCCGGGGCGGTGCTGCTCATAATATGATGAATATGCATATAGTCCGGCAAAGCATTTAACAGCGGCTTGGCCATAATGCTGTCCATTGTGCCGTGCATGGCTAAAATAAATGATTTTTCACCGGATGCATCACCAAACTCGATGGTCTGCTGGCGTTTCTGCTGAAACAGGTCACTAATATCCAGAGCGTTTAGCCAGTCCAGTTGGGCGCTGCTTTTACCGACATGGCTACAGCCGGAAGGAATCAGCACAATATCACCGGCCTGCGCATAGACCTGACGCTGGGTCGATAATTCCAGATGTAATTCACCACTTAGTACCACATAGGCAATAATGGCGCTGTGATCCTGATATTGAAATGCCCAGTTTCCCTGTGGATTCAAATAGATAAATTCAGATTTGTTGAGATGAATATCATCAAAAATTTTACTTAAAGCATCCATACCGGGTTGATATCTTCTTATTTGAGCTTAGCTATTTGGTCATTAAGCCTGAATTTATCGTGTGATGAAAGGCCAATTTCAGGCAATGTGGGCCAAAGACGTTTACATAGCTTTTTTGGACGTTTGCAACTGTTCTCTGTGGCTTGTTTGCTGAAATATATAGATAAGTTAAGCAGGATGGAAGTGCAGGCAATGAATGCTCCGCTACAACTCACAGAACAACAACAGCAATTTTTACTTGAAAAATCCGGTCTGGCTTTAGATAAAAAACGTTATTTATGGCTGATTAGCCCATTTTTACCGGTTTTAGGCATTGGGATTCTGGCCGGTTACCAGTTTGCACCGAAACCATTTAAAACTGTATTTGCTCTAGGTGGACCACTGTTAATTCATGTGATTATTCCCAGCATTGATACTCTGGTTGGTAAAGATGAGCACAATCCAAGCCCGGAAGAGGTCAAGCTCTTGGAGCAGGACCCGTATTATTCCCGTTTGGTAAAAAGTTTTATTCCCTTGCAGTATATCGCCAATATTTATGCGGCCTATTTGGTCTCACGTAAAGAGACTTCACTGCTGGATAAAATTTTTCTGGGCGCGTCGATGGGACTGGTTAATGGGGTGGCGATTAATACTGCACATGAACTGAGCCATAAATCCTCCAAACTGGAGCATTATCTGTCGCATCTGGCGCTGGTGCCGTCGGGTTATAACCATTTCCGGATTGAACATCCGTATGGGCATCATAAACGCGCTGCAACCCCAGAAGATCCGGCGTCTTCCCGTATGGGCGAAACCTTTTATGAGTTCTGGCCACGTACGGTGAAAGGCTCGTTTAAATCGGCAATTGAAATTGAAACCCAGCGTTTAAAACGCAAAGGCAAGAATTTCTGGTCCAAAGACAATGAATTGCTACAAGGTTGGGGCATGAGTGCGCTGTTTCATGCCGGAATGCTGGCCAGCTTTGGGAAAGGCATTGTGCCGTATTTAAGCACGCAGGCCTTTTATGCCATCAGCCTGTTTGAACTGGTCAATTATATTGAGCATTATGGCTTGCTTCGACAAAAAGATGCGCAGGGCAAATATGAGCGTACCCAGCCGGAACATAGCTGGAACAACAATAATATTGTCACCAATCTGTTTTTATATCAGTTACAGCGTCATTCCGATCATCATGCCTATCCGACCCGTCCCTTTCAGGCCTTGCGACATTTTGATGAAGCGCCTGAATTGCCAAGCGGTTATGCCAGTATGTTGCTGCCGGCGCTGATTCCACCGCTCTGGTTTAAAATGATGGATAAACGCGTGTTCAAGCATTATAAAGGTGATTTAAACAAAGCCAATATCCAGCCGAAACGCCGTTTAAGCCTGTTTAAAAAGTTCGGCCTGAAGGCAGATTAAGTATAGAAAAATCCATTCGACTGTTTTAGTCAGCCCTATGGTGAGTAGGGCTTTTTTGTACGCAGGCGGTTGATGTTACCCAGATTCATGTTCATTTAACGCTCTTTTCCATCCAGATTTCACAGGCATGACTATGACCGGTCTGGCCTTGTGGGGCAGACAAATGTACAAAACCGAGCTTTTCATAGAGTTTCACTGCCTGCCACAGTGATGCTGTGGTTTCCAGATAGCAGGACTGAAAACCGGCCTGCTGGGCAAAGTCAAAAGCGTGTTCCAGAATCTGTTTGGCAAATCCGTAGCCACGTACTGCTGGCAGAAAATACATTTTCTGGATTTCCAGGCGGCTTGGATCACCCTGCAAAGGCGCAGCACCGCCACCACCAAAAATGTCGCCTTGATTATTGGTAACGACCCAATACTGTGCGTGTGGCTGTGAATACACCGCATATAAATCATCGACCGCAGCATCGGCCACGGCAAAACCGGATTCCGGCGCAAGTCCAAATTCTTTGGAAACCTCACGAATAATACGGGCCAGTGCAGGATTATCTTGGGCTTGAATCGGGCGTAAAAAATACATAAGCGCAGTGCTAAAAGATAAAGAGATGAATTTTATCACTAAATATTCATCTCTTGAGCAGATTTGAGGCACATCTATTGGACTTTAAATGTCGCTTGATGCTGTACTCGGTATCTTATTTAAGTTCACTGGAGTTTTTACCCAGTTCACGCCGGGCAATAATCAGTTGCTGAATTTGTTGGGTGCCTTCAAAAATATCCAGAATTTTGGAATCGCGTGCCCATTTTTCTAGCAGCTCATCTTCGTTATAGCCCACAGCGGCGGCCAGTTCTACGCATTTCAGGGTAATTTCATTCCCGACACGGCCAGCTTTGGCTTTGGCAATTGAGGCTTCTTTGGAATTAGGCTGCTTGTTATCGGCCATCCATGCGGCTTTAAGCATTAATAAACGGGCCGCTTCCCATTCGGCTTCCATCCGATAAATCTGCGCGGCTATCTGGGAGCTGTGTAAATAGGCGGTCTGATAATGCTCATCCAGCTCGTGTTTAAAAATCTGCTTGATCCGTTCCAGCGATGCTTTGGCACAGCCAATCGCCATGGCCGCGACCAAAGGACGGGTGTTGTCAAAGGTCTCCATCACCCCGGCAAAGCCTTTGGAGACATCAATCTCGGCATTGCCGAGCAAGTTGCTGGCTGGCACCCGGCAATCGACAAAGCTGATGGCTGCAGTATCCGAGGCTTTAATCCCGAGTTTATGCTCCAGTCGTTCTACGGTCATGCCGGGTGTACCTTTCGGTACCACAAAAGACTTGATGGCCGCACGGCCGAGCTTTTTATCCAGTGTGGCCCAGACCACCACGGCATCGGCGCGTTCACCCGAGGTCACAAAGATTTTCTCGCCATTCAGGATATAATCATCGCCATCTGCGACCGCCGTGGTACGAATTGCCGCTGAATCGGAGCCACAGCCGGGTTCGGTAATGGCCATGGCGGCCCAGGTGCCGTGAAAACGCTGTAACTGTTCGTCATTGGCCACTGCGGCAATGGCAGAGTTCCCCAGACCCTGACGCGGCATACTCAGCAGCAGGCCGGTATCGCCATAACACATTTCGACAATACTTAAAGCGGTGGACATATTGACGCCATTTTTATTGCCACTGGCGGTATCGCCACGTTTATTCACCGCAGCGCCGGCGTTCATGCCATCGCCACCCGCATTCATGCCATCGACCACTGAGGCCAGCATATCCAGTTCTTTCGGGTAGGCATGTTCCGCCTTATCATATTTACGTGAAATTGGACGCAGGACATTCAGGGCAACCTCATGTGCCTGATCAATCAGCAGTTTAAATTTTTTCGGGTTCTGTAAATTCATGGGCTGTTCCTTATTTTTATGGTTATTTAGGCATGCAGGCCAGACTGGACAATCGCGGTCGCGCGCAGATCACGATACCAGCGCTCGACCGGATGTTCTTTGGTAAAGCCGTGACCGCCCAGAATCTGCACGCCATTTGTGCCAATTTGCATGGATTTTTCTGCACATAACAAGCGTGCCAGATAGGCTTCCCGATGAAAGTCCTGTCCAGCTTCGGCCAGACTGGCAGCATTCAGCACTAGCATGCGCATCGCATCAATTTCAATCGCCATATCGGCAATCATAAAAGCCACACTTTGACGATGTGAGATGGGCTCGCCAAAGGCCGTGCGCTGGTTGGCATAGTCAATACAATAGGCTTTCACGGCTTCGCAGCACCCAACCGCCATGGCACACCAGACTAAATTACCCAAATCAATAAAAGCACTATAGTCAAAATCATCATCGCCCAGACGTTCGGCTGGGGTATGCTGAAAACTGAGGGTGACTGTTTCTGTGGCCTTCAGCCCCATTGCCGGGCTTTTTTGTGCACGAATGCTGCTGTCGCGTTTCACCACAAATACTTCTGGCTGGCCATTGAATTCAGCACTTACCAGATACAAGTCCGCCGTTTCACCCAGCATTACCAGAGTTTTTTCACCCTGAATCCAGTACTGGCCCTGGCTAAAAGTGGCTTGTGTATTTAAACGCAGCGGATCAAAAGCCGGTGTAGCTTCCTGCACGGCAAAGCTGGCGCGCAGTTCCGAATCTTCTGCAAAACTGGTCAGATAACGTGACTGGATGCTTTCAGAACCCCAGCGGGTCAGGGCATTGATTACCCCAAAGGTCGACAATAAACCTGCGGTCAGGCTGAAATCACCCCGGGCCAAATGCTCGGCCATCAGAATATTAGTGACAATATTCTGCTCGCTGGCCACGCCACCCAAAGCCTCCGGCAGTGCATAATCATTCAGGCCCAAATCCTGACTGTGTCGCCATAACACTTCGGGAAACTGTTCCAGATGATCCGCCTGATGCGCCAGTGGATAAAGCACCTCTGTGGCAAACTGCTGCATGGTATCTACCGTCATTTGCTGTTCTTCGCTCAGGCTTAAATCAAACAGGGATTTTTGCTGATGGGGTAAACGCTGTCTGGGTACATCATCGTGCTTTTGAAAAGCTTTCTGGGTCACGCTTAAGGTTTTAAAGCCGGCTTTGGCCCCCTGATATAAAGATTTTTCTACAAATTTACGCAGTTTGAGCTGGTCTAAAACCTCGCTGCTGGCAAGCCGAGTGAGCAGCGACAGTCCAAATCCTTGGGCCTTGTTTACCATATTGGTCATTGTTGTTGTTCCATCATGCGGGTGATTATTTTTATGCTGACACGCGGCTGTTTAAAAAACCATGTCAGAACTGACATACTCAATTGTCAAAGATAAACGGTTGTTGCAAGATGAAACAGGAATCTAAATAGTTGCTTCTGTTTATATTTTTAATTTTTGGAAAGAGCGGGGAAGGGAGAGGATTGACCCGAATGACATTAGCTGCATTCGGGTCGGGTGTGGCTTTACTGGAATTTTTTGATCATGTCGCGCACATTGGTTTTGGCATCAATCACGGTCATAAAGGTATAAGCCCCAATAAATTTACGGCTAATAAACATAAACTCTTTCGGCGGAACACTGAAATAACGTGAAGCCATGGATTTAGAGGCCTGTTGCATCACCCGGCTATGCAGCTGGCTTTTTTTCCAGTCATAACGATGCTGATCATCCATCACACCGGCTGGTAAATCCGGGTTGTTTTCAGGACTGCTAAAGGCTTCGGTGGCCAGTAAAAAGACTTTGGCCATATCCGGCTTAATGCTTTGCGGAATGGAGTCAAAAAACTCATAACCGGTCATGGCTTTCACCATCATCTCCGCGTCATGCTGATAGCCGGCCTGAATCAGGTTACGTGCGACCGAGAGCAGGTTGTCATCAAACTGGCGAATGGCACCGAAATCCAGCAGCACAATTTTATCCTGTACATCTGCGCCATTGCCCAGACGTACTAGATAGTTACCGAAGTTTGGGTCGGTCTGCATTTCGCCCCATTCAAAAATTTCCCGCACTGCCACTTCTAAAGAGGCTTCACCAAGCAGGTTACGACGTTCTTGTGGTAAAGACAGCATCACCGGACTGTTGATTGGTACGCCACGTTCAAAGGTCATGCACAGCACCTGATCGGTACAGTAATCTTCAATAATGGTTGGAACGATATAGCGCGGGTCCTGCTTTAAACGCTCGGCAAAACGGCGTGTGGTGGCTGCCTCAATCCGATAATTGACCTCGCGGTGCATCATTTCGCGGACTTCATCAAACCACTGATCAAATTCGCGGGTTTGCGGCACCATGCGGGTCAGTTTCAGCATGTTTTTAAACAGACTCATATCCGAATCAATGGCATCGGCCACACCCGGATACTGGATTTTTAATACCAGTTCCATACCATCAGATTTACGGGTGGCGCGGTGTACCTGAGCTAAAGAGGCGGTACCTAAAGGCTCATGGTCAATGGTGAGATCATTAAGTTTGGAACCTAACTGGTCCTGTAACTGGGTTTTAATCGCAGGCCAGGCCAGGGCAACAGTCTGGTTATTCAGGGTATTCAGGGCTTGGGTGATTTCTTCAGGCAGGAAATGTTCGCCGTAAAGCGCCATCATCTGGCCAATTTTAACGATAGAGCCTTTCAGTTTGCCAATTTCTGCGACCAGATAATCGGCCTGTTCTTTCATGGCTTTTTTGCGTTTCTTTTCTTTTTCTTCTTCACTGGAAAAGATTGAACCGGCGCTGGAGGCAGCCCAACGTGTCCCGGCCAGCAACGATGCCTTCGCGATCGATAAGCGTCGATCCATAGAGGAAGTTTTCAATTGTTTAAGCTTATCGTTCTGATCTGACATGTAAATTTAATCCTTCAATCAGCAATTCGCAGAAAGGTCATAGTTTAACGAATATTAACGGGTCTTAACGTATTAAAAAAGTTCAAGTTGCTGAATGTCGAGTTAAGTTTTGCATTCTCTATGAAATAGCCTAAGCAAAATCTATAAAGATGCAATTTCGCTCACTCACATCCGGAATTTAATCTTGAGGGTACTTTTTTGTTGCAGCATCTGCTTGTTTTCATCAATGTATTTTAAAATCAGGCTTTGTACCGATTCATGCAGAAAACCATGCGCATAGCCTTTGACAATAATAATGCTGGGCAGGTTAAAGAACAGATATTTGGCATCATCCAAAGTCGCATCCTGAAAAATGCCGCGTTCCACCAGCATCTGCTGTAAAAACTGTTTTTCCTGCAAGACACGCGGTGAATCGTTGTCATTCCAGTAGTTTTGACGCATGGCCAGCAGGTTATTGTGTTTGTAACTCATATCAACAGGTTCACGGGAGTCTCATAGTCAATATAAGGTCTATTTTTGCAGATTCAATCGCAAAATGGCAGGAAATTGTGAAGATCTGGAAATTCTATCCTGTTCATCGCTATAGGTTTTTTGCTTGAAGTTCAGTAATATGCTTTACATAAATTAAAACAAAGATGATCGCTGTGTTTGGCAGCAAGGGGAATATGATGCGTTTAGCATTCATCGGGGGAATGGCCTGGGCGCTGCTGGCGGGTTCGGCCTATGCGCAGGAAAGTTATTCAAAACAGTATATTCAATGTAGCAATCATGCTTATGGGCAAACATCCGTCTTGCAAAAATGTGTCAATAAAGAACTGAAACAGCAGCAAAAACGCTTAAAGAAAAGCTATAAGTCTTACTATCGGGCCAGTGGGGCATATCAGGCCAATATTGCCCAGCAACATGCGCTGTGGGAGCAGCGTTTAAAGCAGCAATGCTATCGGGGCATGAACGGTGATGTTGCCAAATTGCAGCAATCGCGTTGTACGCTGGCACAGGTGATTGATCAGGCCAATTATTATCAGAGCAAATTTATTGCCCGTTAATCCTGTACTTACCATTTCAGGGCTTTATTCCAAATCTGGCTAAGGCCGTGAAAGTTGAGATCAATTTATCAGATTGAAATCCGGCTTTTACGCACAGAGACATTATAAAAGCGCACAAAACAAGGTATCATAAGGCGTTTTAAAAAATTGACTCTGGAGAGACCTTAGGTGGATCGACCGACTATTAGCCCTGAACATTTGCAGGAAGCCGCTGAAACATTAGTCACCATTCGTGATTTTATCCGTTTTGGTGTAACAGCATTACGTCAATATGATGCACATCTAGGTCAAGGTACAGAAGATTATTTTGCTGAAAGTTCCGCGTTGGTATTACAAACCCTGTCGCTGGACTGGAATGCCGATGCAGAAATTCTGGATGCCAAATTACTGCCGAGCGAAAAGCAGGAATTTTTAAGTCTGCTGGAGCGTCGTATTAATGAACGCACGCCAACCTCTTATCTGCTCAATCTGGCCTATTTTTATGGCAAGCCGTTTTATGTGGATGAGCGTGTACTGATTCCACGTTCGCCAATTGCTGAACTTATCGAAAACCGTTTTGCGCCATATTGTCTGGATGAAAATGGCCAGATGGGTGAAGCCAATAATAACTTGCCAGCCAACCCAAATCCGCAAATGCCACGTCGTATTCTGGATATGTGTACCGGTTCAGGCTGTATCGCAATTGCATTGGCTTATGCTTTCCCGGATGCAGAAGTGGATGCGACCGATATTTCTAAAGATGCTTTAGAAGTTGCGGCCATTAACACCGAACATCACAACATGCAGTATCAGGTGGCGCTGCTTGAGTCGGATTTGTTCTCTAAAATTCCAGCAGAAAATCAGTATGATCTGATTGTGTCGAATCCACCGTATGTCGATGCCGAAGACATGGCCGATCTGCCAGATGAATTCCGTCATGAGCCAGAGCTGGCGTTGGCTGCCGGTCAGGATGGTCTGGACTTGGTGCGTAAAATGCTGGCCCAAGCGGCAGACTATTTAACCGAAGATGGCCTGATTGTGATTGAAGTCGGTAACTCTGAATGGGCCATGAAACAGAACTTTAATACCGTCGATTTCCACTGGTTACAATTCCAGAAAGGTGGTTCAGGCATTTTTGCCCTAACCGCAGCACAGTGCCGTCAATACCGCGATTTATTCATTCAATCTGTTAATTCATAAAGGAGTCGTTGCACATGGCAGGTAATAGTATTGGACAACTCTTCCGTGTCACGACTTGTGGTGAATCGCATGGTGTAGGCCTGATGGCCATTGTTGATGGTGTACCGCCGGGCCTGGAACTGACAGAAGCCGATTTACAGCACGATTTGGACCGCCGTAAGCCGGGGACTTCCAAATTTGCAACCCAGCGTAAAGAGCCAGATCAGGTTGAAATTATTTCTGGGGTATTTGAGGGTAAAACCACCGGTACGCCAATTGGCTTGCTGATTCGCAATACCGACCAGAAATCCAAGGATTATGGCAACATTGCCCAGACTTTCCGTCCGGGTCATGCCGACTATACTTATACGCAAAAGTACGGTTTCCGTGATTATCGTGGTGGTGGTCGTTCCAGTGCCCGTGAAACTGCGATGCGTGTAGCTGCCGGTGCGATTGCCAAAAAATATCTGGCAGAAAAATTCGGGATTCTGATTCGTGGTCATGTGACCCAAATTGGTACAGAAAAAGCGGAAAAGCTGGACTGGAATGAAGTGCCGAATAACCCGTTTTTCTGTGGCGATGCCGATGCTGTGCCACGTTTTGAAGCGTTGGTGACTTCATTACGTGAACAAGGCACCAGCTGTGGCGCCAAACTGGAAATTCTGGCCGAAAAAGTGCCTGTGGGCTGGGGCGAGCCGGTATTTGACCGTTTAGATGCCGATATTGCCCATGCCATGATGTCGATTAACGCGGTTAAAGGCGTAGAAATTGGCGATGGTTTTGCCGTGGCGGAACAGTTCGGTCATGAAACCCGTGATGAACTGACCACACAAGGCTTCCTGGCCAATCATGCTGGCGGTATTTTGGGTGGTATTTCCAGTGGTCAAACCATTCGTGTGGCGATTGCGCTTAAACCAACGGCGTCTATTACCACACCGGGTAAAACCATTACCATTGACCGTGAAGATACCGATGTACTGACCAAAGGCCGTCACGATCCATGTGTGGGTGTGCGTGCTGCACCAATTGCGGAAGCGATGCTGGCGATTGTGCTGATGGATCATTTCTTACGTCACCGTGCACAAAATGCCGATGTGGTGGCGCCATTTGCACCGATTGAGCCTTAATTATCCCAGATTAAAGAAGCCGGACTGAATGTCCGGCTTTTTTTATGGCGATAGGTTGTATCCGTTTGAAATTTCCTAAGAAAATACCACGATCAATGAGATAAATACAGAAGTTGATTGAGCTTGAATCTAAATATTAGTTGCTTTATCACCACCTTAAATTAAGCATCCATATAGACATCAATTCAGATATAAATAAAAAGCGGGGTTGGATAAAAATAGATTTTAATTTTTAAAAGAGATCGGGCTGATCTTTGTAAGCGTCCGCTGAACACACCTTATGAATTCATCTTATAAGCCTTAATTTAGTCCCCACTTAAAAACAAGTGGGGACTAAAATTTATGACTACAAATCACCAGACATCCATCGCATCTCTTGCGAAAAAACGAAGAACATACAGTGCTGAATTTAAACAGCAGATCGTTCAGGCTTGTAAAGCACCGGACGTTTCAATTGCTTCGGTCGCTTTGCAACATGGATTGAATACAAATCTTGTATCCAAATGGATTCGCTTAATTGATGCTAAGCCAGGGAATGATCGCTCACCACTACCGAATAAACCTGCATTTATTGCCTTATCTTGCTCTGCACCATTAGATGCTACTCCTACTGACATGTTAAAAGTTCAAATTACTTTACCCCACTCAAAAGCAGAAATTGGCTTGAAATGGCAAGTATCAGAAATACCTGCCTTGGCAGAATTACTCAAGGTGCTGGCAACATGATCCGTATCGATGAAATCTGGCTTTCTACCCAACCTCTGGATATGCGAGCAGGGATGGATACTGTCATGGCTCAGGTGGTGAGAGCCTTTGGCTACATTAAACCGCATTGTGCTTACCTGTTCTGTAATAAACGTGGTCATCGCATGAAAGTGCTGGTACATGATGGACTGGGCATCTGGCTGTGTGCCCGGCGGCTGGAACAGGGAAAATTCCACTGGGCTAAAGTTCACCAGGGTGAAAGCGTAGCTCTCAATCTGGAACAGTTACAGGCATTAATCCAGGGTTTGCCTTGGCAGCGCATTGGACGACAGCAGGTGGTCACGATGCTCTAAACCAAGCTCGGCTATTCTGCCATCCTCCAAACGTTCTATTTCATTCTTCTCATGACCTCAGGCATACTGCGGTCATGAATACGCTGCCTGACTTAAGCCAACTGACCCATGAACAACTGCTGGAATTCACCCGGCAGTTGGCGATGCAGCATCAGTCTCTGGCAGAATCAAATCAAGAATTAGAAAAATCAAACCAACAATTGGATGCCAAAGTTCAACATCTTTCTATTCTCAATCAAAAATACGAGCATGAACTGGCGCTGTTTAAAAAGCACAAATTCGCCCAAAAGAATGAACACTTAACGGCAAAACAAATCCATCTGTGGGATGAAGCGGTTGAAGAAGATATTGCCGCGGTTGATCTAGAACTGGAACGGCTAAATGCAGATAAAACCAATGCAGCGACACACAAAGCCAAAACCAATAAACCTAAACGTCGACCACTGCCAGATCATCTACACACCATCCGTATTGAGCATGAACCTGCATCAACCCAATGCAGTTGTGGCTGCCAGTTACGTCGTATCGGCGAAGATATCAGTGAAAAACTGCATTTCAGACCGGCACAGTTCTATAAGGAACAGCATGTGCGTGGCAAATGGGTCTGTGATCAGTGTGACACCCTGACTCAGCAAGCGATGCCCGCCTATGTGATTGATAAAGGCATTGCTTCACCTGAATTGCTCAGCCATGTACTGGTATCGAAGTATGCCGATCATTTGCCGCTGTACCGTCAACGTCTGATCTATCAGCGGGCGGGAATCGAACTTTCTAGATCAACTTTATCTGACTGGATAGGTCGCTGCGGTGTAGAACTGGAACCTCTGGCCAATGCCTTAAAACAGGTGGTGCTGCAACAGCGGGTGATCCATGCCGATGAAATGCCGGTCACCATCATGCGGATGGGTGAGAATGATAAAAAACCGAAGAAAGGTTATGTCTGGGCCTATGCCACTACACAGTACAATCCAGTTCAGGCGGTGATCTATGACTTTCAGGATAGTCGTTCAGGTCAGCATGCTGAAGCGTTCCTGAAAGACTGGCAGGGCCATCTGGTCTGTGATGATTACAGCGGTTATAAAGCACGCTTTAAATCAGGTCAGGTCATTGAGGTGGGCTGCATGGCCCATGCACGTCGTAAATTCCATGAACTGCATGTAACTGGGAAAAGTCAGGTTGCTGAACAGGCCTTAGTGCTGATTCAGAAACTGTATGCGATAGAAGCAGAACTCAGGAAAAAGACCGATGGTACAGCGGAAGACCGCCGCGAATACCGACAACAGCATAGTCAACCAGTGATGCAACAACTATATGAATGGCTCAACCAACATCAACTGACTGTGCCATCGAGTTCTCCAACCGCCAAGGCGATCAATTACACTCTGAAGCGTTGGCCAGCTTTAAGCCGCTATCTGGATGATGGCAATCTACCGATTTGCAATAACTGGGTGGAAAACCAGATGCGCCCCTGGGCGTTGGGACGTAAGAACTGGTTATTTGCAGGTTCGCTGCGCAGCGGTCAGCGAGCAGCCAATATTATGACATTAATCCAGTCAGCAAAGCTGAATGGGCTGGATCCCTATGCCTATTTAAGTGATGTGCTGAAAAGGTTACCGACACATAAAGTGACCCAGATTGAAGAGTTACTGCCACACCGCTGGAAACCTGAACCGAATTAAAAAATAGGCATGGGATTCAGCGGACGCTTACTGATCTTTTTTAAAGGATGTGGGAAATCATCTTGTGATGAAATTGTGCTGATCCCATTTTGTATCAGAATGGATCTCCCAGAAATTAAAAAGCTCCCCGAAGGGAGCTTGTTTCATCAAGAAAAGAACCAGGTGTAATAGCCCCAGATCATTAATGGCCAGGCCACAAATGGACTAAACAGCCATTTCCACAGCCAGAAACGTGGGACAAAACCAACACCATGGATAAATCCGCCGGAAATGCCAATCATTATATACATCATGGCACTGTGGCTGTAATTGCCATCGGCATCCAACATGGCAGCTGGATGAAGTAATAACACGGCTGCCAATGGAAAGGCCAATAAGCAAGAAATGACCATCGCAAGTTTATTCGGTTTTTTTTCGATTACTGGAGTTTCCATTACAACCTCTGTCATGACTTATTCCTCATCCAGGTCTTGATGATGCTCGATATAGAGCGCACTCAGTACACCTGCAAAACAGGCCATCAAAATACCGAGAATCCAAGCAAAATACCACATAATCTTTACTCCTTTAGCGCATAGCCTTAGTACAGGCTATGCGAATTCTCTTTGATGTGTTTGTTGGTAATCACGCCCCACATCTTGTAGTAACACCAAGTGGTGTACAGCAAAATGATTGGCACAAAAATACAGGCTGCAACAGTCATTACCGTTAAGGTATTTTGACTAGATACCGCATCCCACATGGTCAAGCTAGATACAGGATCTATGCTCGATGGCATCAGGAATGGGAACAGGGCAAAACCTGCAGTCAGAATCGCACCTGTTACTGCCAGTGCAGAACCAGTGAAGCTTAAACCTGCTTTACCTTTAGAGGCTGCCAGAATCACAATGATACCGCCTAGAATACCCATAATTGGCGCAATCATGGTGATCGGGTAAGCCGAGTAGTTGTTCATCCAGCCCGGGTTGGCATTGGTCATCACTTCTTTGGCTAACGGGTTTGCAACGCTACCGGTGTCATATGGTGTAACCAGGGTATAACCTTGGATGCCACCAAAGTATAACCATGCACCTGCTAGCAGGAAGCAGACCAGGAACACGATACCGCTGATTTTGGTGGCTTTGGCAGAACGCTCGCGTAAAGCACCATCGGTACGTAACATTAACCATGCACCACCATGCGCACACAGCATGGCCAGACTCACGATACCGCAGACCAAAGCAAACGGGTTAAGCAGGGCAAAGAAGGTGCCGGTGTAGTTGGATCGTACAGTCTCATCCAGTTCAAAAGGTACACCTAAGAACATATTACCGAACGCTACGCCAAATACCAGCGCAGGTACTGCACCACCGATACATAGACCCCAGTCCCAGGCAGTACGCCATTTAGTGTTTTCAAGCTTGGAGCGGTAGTCAAAGCCGACCGGACGCAGGAATAGCGCAAACAGGACTAAAAGCAGCGCCCAGTACATGCCCGAGAAGGCAGTTGCATACACCATTGGCCATGCAGCAAATAGTGCACCACCAGCAGTAATGAACCAGACCTGGTTACCGTCCCAGTGTGGGGCAATCGTGTTGATTGCCGCACGACGTTCTTCATCATTTTTTCCAACGAATGGCATGATCGCCATAGAGCCCATATCGAAACCATCGGTGAGGGCGAAACCGATGAGCAGTACGCCCACCAGTACCCACCAGATGATTTTGAGTAATTCATATTCGATCATGCTTGAGTCTCCTCAGATGCTTTTTTGGCAGCTTCCAATTTTTCGAAATGGTATTTGCCGGTATGTAACGAGCTTGGACCAAGACGAGAGAATTTAATCATCAGGTACATTTCAATGATCAGCAGTACGGTATAGAACGATGCTAATGCAATGATTGAACCCCATACATCGCCAGTACTTAAGCTAGATGCAGAGAGATATGTTGGTAGAACTTCACCAATAGTCCAAGGTTGACGACCTACTTCAGCCACATACCAGCCAGTTTGCGCAGCAATCCATGGCAATGGTAGGGCAATCAGGGCGAATTTTAATAACCAAGGTTTGTTTTCTGCATTACGTTTTGCTACAGCCAGTGTTGCCAGAACGAACAGGAGTAGCATTAAGAAGCCAGAAGCCACCATGGCACGGAAGGCCCAGAACAAGCTTGGAACGTGTGGAATAGTGTCTGCTGCAGCAAGTTTGATTTGCTCATCAGTCGCATCTACCACGTTAGGTGTATATTTTTTCAGTAACAGGCCATAACCTAGGTCTTTTTGAGATTCATCAAATGCCGCTTTGAGTTCTGGTGAGCTGTCACCTGCACGCAGTTGTTCAAGTTGCTGATAAGCCACCATACCGTTACGGATACGCACTTCATGCTGGGCAATCAGGTCTTTGATCCCGGTCACTTCTTCAGTGGTTGAACGTGTGGCAATCAAACCCATCACATACGGAATTTTAATCGCATAATCGGTGGTCTGGGTTTCCTGATTTGGAATACCAAACAGAGTAAATGCAGCCGGTGCCGGGTGAGTTTCCCATTCCGCTTCAATTGCAGCCAGTTTGGTTTTTTGGACATCGCCCAGTTCATAACCAGATTCATCACCCAGTAAGATTACAGACAGGGTAGATGCCAGACCGAAGATAGCCGCAATCGCGAATGAACGACGTGCAAATGGCAAGTCACGTTTTTTCAGCAGGTAGTAGCTCGAAATCGCCAGAACGAAAATCGCACCTGTAACATAACCGGCAGAAACGGTATGGACGAATTTAACCTGTGCCACCGGGTTGAAAATTAGCGCACCGAAATCAATCATTTCCATACGCATGGTTTCATAGTTAAACGCAGAACCGACCGGGTTTTGCATCCAGCCGTTAGCCACCAGAATCCACAGCGCCGACATGTTTGAGCCCAAGGCCACCAGCCAGGTTACACACAAGTGTTGTACCTTGGACAGACGATCCCAGCCGAAGAAGAACAGACCAATAAAGGTCGATTCAAGGAAGAAAGCCATCAAGCCTTCAATGGCCAGCGGAGCACCAAAAATATCACCCACGTAGTGCGAGTAATACGCCCAGTTTGTACCGAACTGGAACTCCATGGTCAGGCCGGTAGTTACCCCTAAAGCAAAGTTAATACCGAACAGTTTTCCCCAGAATTTGGTCATGTCCTTATAAATTTCTTTGCCGGAAATCACATAGGTGGTTTCCATAATGGCCAGAATAAAAGCAAGACCAAGTGTCAGTGGAACAAAAATAAAATGATACATCGCGGTCATTGCGAACTGGAACCGCGAGAGATCGACCACGCTTTCAGAAATCATCAACGTGTCTCCTTGATTTGGGAAGGATTGCTGGCAATACGCTCAGCAACTTGAGAGTCAAAATTTTCAGGAATGGTAGGGGCATCGAACCAGATATTTTTAATCGCCATTAAAATAACAACCTTAATTATTAAAATGGCTGCTATTTCTCGGGTTACGCGACGGTTCAAATCTTTCGGGACTAAGCTCATAGAAACAAGCCTGTTTTTTAAACTGTGTCTTATATTATTAAACAAAATAATACAAAAAATAAATAGTCTGCACAGTTAAAATGAAAATATATTGTTTATATTATAAAATACAATAACTTATAAAAAAGTTTTTTTAATTTTTAATCAAAAGTATTTCAGTTAAAAACCTGACTAAAATGCTTGTATTTATAATAATGATTATTCTGACTAAAATAGTTATATTTAAAAATTTTGACGATTGTATTAAAAATTCCAGCTTTTAATTTTTAACTTTTATTCAATAGTTGGGTGTTAAAAATGGCTGTAAGGCTTGAGGTGTAAGCATTTGCACAGAAAACAGTCAAGCACCAAAATGAAGCAATTTGTAGCAAATATGCACAATGAAGTACGATAAAAGTGCAGTAAGCAGTGACACGGAAAATTTTTTAGTCTTTAACGTGGAGGGCAGAGTGAACAACTACAACGAACAACCACAGCGATGGTCATAATGTGCAGAACAGCTGATCTTGAGGCCAAGAGAAAGTGAATCGAGCAGCTTAAACGGAAAGAACGAACGTACACGGCAAGGAAGAAGGGAAAGCTGCGAGATACATGGCGTTGTAGCTTTACCTTGGACAAAGTAAGGATGTGTATCTGACTCGTGGCTGAAAGATGAGCGAGCTTAAATCAGCTGCTAGTTTCACCATAGAACAGATTGTTCGAAGCGGAAATTTTCTTGGCAATGTAATAGGATTTTTTTTGCCGGATTAAAATGACTTGTGCCTGAAATTCCAATTCACCAAATTCCGGTTCGACCTGCACGTAATGCAGCTGGCCGTATTCATCTCGAACCCGGGCCTGAGCCGAAAAACCGGGACGGGCATTGCCACTGGAAATGGTGGCCAGTCGGCCCAGCAAATTGACATGCTGAATGGTTTTTTGCGGTTTAATCACCTGATCCAGACAGTGAATCATAAACACGGTAAAAAACAGGGCAATGATAAGCGCCGGTAAAATCAGATAGTACGATGGAACAAAACTTTGCTGCTGCGAATAGAGCGCAAACTGCAGGAAATAGCCTGCAACACTAAAATTCAGGAGCAGAAACACGAAAATTAGCAGTTTGGAGAATTTGACATTGAGTAAGGGAGAGTCTAGCAGCCGCTGCGGAAACAGTTGCTTGAATATCGCGCTGGGCTTGAGATTAAAATAATGCCCCACAATTTCCGCCAGGCTGAGCAAGACAAGTGCAATCAGACTTAAATGAAAAGGAATTAAGTCGATGTCTAATACAAACTCAAGCATGGCGTAACCTGCAGATGGGGGCTTAAAATTATTCTGTTAAGTAAATTCCGCCATCAGAATGCACGGTAATCTCTACTTTTTCAAGTGCTTGACCTTGGCATGGGCCAGAAATACATTCCCCGGTTTCCACTACAAACAGCGCACCATGAGTCGAACATTCAATAAATTCCTGATCCCGGTCTAAAAACTGGTTTTCCAGAAATTCAAGCTCGACCTGCAAATGCGGGCACAGGTTCTGATAGGCATAGAACATGCCATCACGTTGGGTAATAAAAATGGTATCGCCATCTGGAAGCTCGAACGAGCGTGCTTCACGTTCAGGGATATCTTCGGTCATGCAGATTTTATGCATTAGGCACATTCCTTGTTATAGCTCTGAAGAAGGGTTGCGTACTGTTCAACCTCTAGACGTGGACCAAATTGTGACACCACTTCACTGGAAATTAAAATGGCCAGCTCGGCAGCGGCTTTAAAGCCAAGGTTGGCATTTAAGGCATACAGGAACGCACCGGCAAAAGCATCACCCGCACCATTGGCATCAATGGCATGCACCTGACGGCCTGCAACGCTAAAGGTATGTTGACCATCAAAAATCATTGCGCCTTGTGCGCTCATTGTAATGACAACGTATTTGCTTTTTTCCTTCAGCTGTTCCAAAGCGGCTTCTGCCGTTTCGGTGCCGGTATACATCATGGCTTCCTGCTGGTTACAGAACAGCAGGTCCACGCCATCATCGAGCAACTCATCTAAACCTTGACGCGCATATTGCACCATCGCCGGGTCAGATAAGGTTAAGGCAATTTGGGTCTGGTGAGCTTTGGCAATTTCACGTGCCTGTTTTACCGCCTGACGGGCGCTGTCTGAAGTCGATAAATAACCTTCGATATACAGCCATTTCGCGGTTTTTAAGGGTTCAAAGTCAATTTGCGCATCGGTGAGTTCTGCGGTAATACCTAAATAGGTATGCATGGTACGTTCAGAATCCGGGCTGACTAATACCATACAGGTTCCGGTTACGCCTTCACTGACCGATTTTGCGGTGGTGCGAATGCCCGCATCATTCAGGCCGTTCAGGTAAATTTCACCCAAGTTATCATTGCCCACGCGGCAGGCATAAAAGGCAGAACCGCCCAATGCGCTAAAGGCAACTGTTGTATTTGCAGCCGAACCGCCTGAAGCTTGACCTTTATAGCTTTGCGTTTGCTGTAAGTTGTTGTATAAATTTGCTTGGGTTTCGCCATCGGTCAGCTGCATGGTGCCTTTTTGCAAATTTTGTTGAGTAAGGAAGTCATCAGAGACTTGAAATTCCTGGTCAATGAGTGCATTACCAATTGCAAAGAGGTCAACAGTTGCCATGTCGTTCAATCACATCAAAAAATAAATGCTAAGTTTACACCAATGCTCAGGATTGCTGTAGATTTGTGAATAAAATTCATTTTTTAGACGGTTTTATTCATTGAGGAAAGTTAGTAAAGCAGATCAGGATAGTGAAATGAATATCGAGATAAAAGAAGCGCAAGGATTACCAGAGCAAATTGTAGAGCTTGAAAAACAGGCATCAAAAGAGGGTTTTGCTTTTGTACAGCGTTTAATTGATGAGTATCAGAGTGCCAAGAATCGTTTCGATCAGCCTGGGGAGTTTTTACTTTTTGCTTATGATCAGGACAAGCTGATCGCCTGTGGCGGCCTGAACCAGCAGTGGAATGATCAGGAAGTGGAACAGGGAATTGGCCGGGTGCGCCGTTTCTATGTATTGCCTGAATATCGTAAACACGGCGTAGGCAAGCTGTTATTGCAATACTTAGAGAAAAAGGCACGTCCTCATTTTTCGGCCTTGTGTCTGGATACCGAAACCAAATCTGCGGCGCATTTTTACCAGAAGCAGAATTATGTCTATGTCGAAAACCATCCCAATTATAATTATTTTAAATATCTGGTTTAAACGGCAGCATGAGCTTCGGACTGGGGTTTGAAAATTGCCTGGTTTGCAAATTTCTATAATTTTAGTCGGGATTTAAGCGTGAATTATATCAAGAACTAAAGCTATAATGGCTTTAGTTTTTTTATTTTGATGATTAGGAGATCGCATGACTGTAGATGTCACTGAAACCATTTCTCAAACCGTTCATCCTGCGTTTCAGTTGGTACGTCAACACCATGTTGAAGCCTTAGACATTTTAGTGTCTGAATATAAGCATCGGGTTACCGGTGCGGTGCATTATCATTTGGCCACCAATCATGATGAAAATGTATTTCTGGTGGCATTTCGTACCCAGCCCATGGATTCCAAGGGCGAAGCGCATATTCTGGAACATACTGCACTGTGTGGCTCTGAAAAATTCCCGGTACGCGACCCGTTTTTCCTGATGATTCGCCGTTCATTAAACACCTTTATGAACGCCTTTACCGCAGCCGACTGGACGGCCTATCCATTTGCCACCCAAAACCAGAAAGATTTCCAGAACCTGCTGGAGGTGTATCTGGATGCAGCCTTTGCAGCCAACCTGAATCCACTGGATTTTGCCCAGGAAGGGATTCGTATCGAGCTGGAAAATGGTGAGCCTGTATATAAAGGCGTGGTCTTTAATGAAATGAAAGGCGCGATGAGTTCGCCTTCAGATCAGCTGTATCACCAGTTGGCACATCATTTGTTCCCGGAAACCACCTACCATTACAATTCCGGTGGTGACCCGAAAGATATTCCAGACTTAACTTACCAAGAGTTAGTGGATTTCTATAAATCCCATTATCACCCAAGTAATGCGGTATTTATGACTTTTGGTAATCAGTCAGCGTATGACTTGCAAGAACAGTTCCAGAGCTTGGCTTTAGCCAAGTTTGAACAGGGCGAAACCCTGTATTCAAAACCTGAGCGCCGTTTGGCTGCGCCAGTGACCGTAACTGAAAGCTATGCGGTCGATGCTGAAGATTTAAAAGACAAAACTTACCATGTTCTAAGCTGGTTATTGCCAGAAGCCAGTGATATTAAACTGCGTTTGGGCATGCGTCTGGTCGAAGGTGTGTTACTGGAAAACTCGGCTTCACCACTGCGTCATTATTTAGAAACCTGTGGTTATGCGCAATCAACCGGGCCATTTATGGGCGTGGATGATTCCAACTTTGAAATGACTTTCTTCTGTGCCATTCAAGGTTCTAATCCTGAGCATGCAGCAACCTTTAAAGAGGGCGTCTTCAAGGTACTGCAAGAAGTGGCGTCTAAACCGGTCGACAGCGATACCGTCAATGCCATTTTACACCAGATCGAGCTGCATCAGCGTGAAATTAACGGCGATGGTATGCCATACGGTTTAAGCCTGATTCTAAACGGCTTGAGCAGCGCGATTCACCATAGTGATCCGGTGCATGTCTGGGATGTTGACAGTGCCATTGAACAGGTTAAAGAAGAACTGAAAGATCCAATGTGGCTGTCTCAGTTGATTCAGCAGCACTTGATTGATAATCCGCATCGCGTCCAAATAACCCTGGTCCCAGATGCCAGCAAATCAGCCAAAGATGCCGAAGCTGAAAAAGCCCGTCTGGCTGAAATTGGTGCGCAGCTGACCGAAGCACAAAAAGCAGAAATTATCGCCCAGACCGAAGCGCTAAAAGTGCGTCAGGATACCCCGGATGATTTAAACCTGCTGCCAAAAGTCGGCCTCGAAGATGTGCCGGCAGAATTGCAAATTGTACAGGGGCAGCTACGTGAGATTATCTGCAACCGCATTGATACACCATTAAACCTGTATCATGCCGGTACCAACGGTATTTATTACCAGCAGGTCTTGGTGCGTATTCCCGATGAGATCGTGAAATCGCCTTATTTTAATCTGCTGTCGATTTTAATGGGTGAAGTCGGTGCCGGTGAATATGATTATCTGGAACTGCAACAGCTGCAAACTGCAGTGAGTGGCGGTCTGGGTATGGGGGCATCCTTACGCTCTAAGGTCGATGACAAAAACCGGATTAGTGCCTGGCTGACTTTAACCACCAAATCACTGGTGAATAATTTTGATGCCATCCGCCTGCTAAAAATTGCCTTTGAGCAACTGCGTTTTGATGAAAAAGACCGGATTATCGAGCTATTACAGCAACGTAAAACGCGCTGGCAGTCCCGGGTATCGGGTGCAGGACATAGCTATGCCATGCAGGCCGCTTCACGTAACCACAGTGCTTTAGCGCTGCGTGACTATCACAATACTGGTCTGGGTGCATTGAACTGGTTAAGCGAGCTGGTCAGCAAAATTGAACAGGATGATGCTGCTTTTGATGCGCTGATGGATGAGCTTAAGCTGATTCACAGTATGTTGCTGCAAGCGCCAAAACAGTTCCTGCTGGTCTGTGAAGAGCCACAATCAGACCGTTTGATTGAAGAAATCCAGACCGTGTGGGACAAGCTGGCAATTGAACCGCACGAGGCAGCTTTAACTCAAGTGCCTGTTGAAAATAACAATGCAGATGAAGCCTGGCTGATTCAGGCCAATGTACAGTTCTGTGCGGCAGCGTATCCTGCGGTGGAAGTATCGCATCCAGATGCAGCACCATTGATGGTCTTGGCGGCGTATTTACGCAATGGCTTCCTGCACAGTGCCATCCGTGAAAAAGGCGGCGCCTATGGTGGCGGTGCCAGCTATGATGGTAATGCCTGCTCGTTCCGTTTCTATAGCTACCGTGATCCGCGTCTGGCTGAAACCTTTAAGGATTTTGAGGCCAGTGTGGACTGGTTGCTGAATGCCGAGCAGTTACCGCATCAGCTGGAAGAAGCTATTTTGGGGCTGATTGCCAGTATGGATAAACCAGGCTCTCCAGCCGGTGAAGCAATTACCGCATGTTATGCCTTATTGCATGCGCGCACCCCGGCCTTTAGAACCAAACTGCGTGAGCGTTTACTGGCGGTTACTTTAGATGATCTGAAACGTGTGGCCGACGTTTATTTGCGTCAGCAAACCCCGGTGAAATCGGTGGTAGCACCGGTGGCGAAACGTGAAGCGCTGCAGGAGCTGGGTTTCCAGATCAAACAAGTCAATTAAAAAAACAATAGAGGAAGTTCTATGGCGTTCAATCCTGTTGAGCGCACAAGCTGGTCGCTGAGTGTTACTGCACTCAGCGCTTTGTTTGTGACACATGTACAGGCGCTGGAAGCAACGGTGGTCACCATTCCGTCGACACCGGAGGCCTGTGTGGCGCTGGAGTCTAATGCCGAGCGTTTAGCCTGTTATGATGCTTTATTCAAGTTGCCGGAAGCAGAAAAGGCCGATCTGGTTTCCGAGCGTCAGGCGGCGCAGCAATTGGCCCCTCCACCAGAAACCGTTAAAGAAAAAATTGTGGCCGGGGTGAACAACCTGTTTTCGCTGGAAGGCTCACATATTGATCCGAATGTGTCGTTACTGGATAAACGCTGGGAACTGGCACCTGAAAGCAAGCTGGGCACCTGGAATATTCGGGCCTATCAACCGGTGTATCTGATGCCGGGCTTCTGGACCTCCGATAAAAACGAACGTCCATCCAGTCCCAATGAAAACAATACCGTTACTGAAGCGCAGCAGCAGAACCTGACATCAACCGAGGCCAAATTCCAGTTGTCACTAAAAACCAAAGCGGTTGAAAACCTGCTGGGCGATAATGGCGATCTCTGGCTCGGTTATACCCAGTCCTCACGCTGGCAGGTTTATAATGGTGAAGAATCACGCCCATTTCGTGAAACCAATTATGAACCTGAAGCCAGTTTAATGTTCAGAACCAATTATGAGATTCTGGGCTTGAATGGGCGCTTGTTAGGCCTGACCTTGAACCATCAGTCCAATGGCCGTTCCGATCCGCTGTCACGTAGCTGGAACCGGGTCATTTTGAATCTGGGTTTTGAAAAGAATAATTTTGCGCTGATGTTGCGTCCGTGGTATCGCATTGAAGAAGACCGCAGTGATGACAACAACCCGGACATTAAAAACTATATTGGCCGTGGCGATATGCTGGCATTCTACCGCTGGAAAGATCATGATTTCTCGCTGATGTTACGGCATAGCCTAAAAGGCGGTGATGATGCGCATGGCGCCGCCCAGTTTGACTGGGTATTCCCGATTAGCGGCAAATTAAGAGGGCATTTCCAGCTGTTTGATGGCTATGGAGAAAGCCTGATTGATTATAACCACCGCGCGACCTATGTCGGGCTAGGTGTATCGTTAATGAACTGGTTCTAAATTCATGCACCCGCAAAAAGCCACTGTAGACAGTGGCTTTTTTAATTTCAGTTGATAACGGAACTCGCGCATCAACCAATCTGAATATCGGTGGTGGGATGTTGCAGGCGGCTGCGTTTAGGCGTGGCAATTAAATAGGCTAAGGTCAGTGGGCCTAAACGGCCGGCAAACATCAGCAGCATTAAGGCCACCAGACTTAAGGGTTGTAATTCCCCGGTAATCCCGCGAGATAAACCTACGGTACAGGCCGCAGAAACCGCCTCAAACAACAAGTCCATAAACTCATGTTCAGGTTCCAGCAGCAACAGGCTGAAAATCCCGGCAAAGACTAAAAATGCAGTAATCGACACCACAGCCAAGGCTTTAAAGGTGGTTTTTTCTGGCACTGAATAATGAAACACCCGCACTTCATCGGCGCGTCTTAAAAAGCTGATCACGCTTAACACCACAATAATAAAGGTGCCGACTTTAATGCCACCGGCGGTACTTAAAGAGCCTCCGCCAATAAACATTAGGAACATGGTCAGTAAATTGGAAGCATCACTCATGCTGGCAATATCCAGACTGTTAAAGCCGGAAGAACGGGGTACGGTAGCATGGAACCAGGCATTCCAGGCCTGATCGGTCAGGCTCATGGCGGCCAGCGTCGCAGGGTTACTGGCTTCGAGTAACCAGATGGTGATAAAGGCAAACAGGTTTAAACCCAGAATGGTGGAGAGGATCAGCTTGCTGTTGGCGCTGAGTTTATGCCAGTGCCGGGTTTTTTTAATGTCCATTAGCACCACAAAGCCCACACCGCCAATAATGTAAAGCATGCTGATGGTAAAGGTAATCAGGTACTGGTCGGCAAAGCTCATTAAACTGTTGGGAAATAATGAAAATCCGCCATTATTGAAAGCCGAGACACTGTAAAAGGCGGCATAGAAAAAGGCTTCCAGAAAATCAAAATCCTGCAGCCAGGCCAAGGTCAGAATAAAGGTGCCGATGCCTTCAAAAAACAGTGAATAGAGTAATACGCCTTTAATGGTAAAGCCCACCGTCGCCAGACTGGTCTGACCAATGGTTTCCTGGGCCATCATCTGCTGTTTTAAGCCAATTTTCGGTGACAGGCTCATGGCGGCCAGAATTGCGAAAGTCATAAAGCCCAGCCCGCCACATTGCAGCAACAGCATAATCACAATCTGGCCAAATACGGTATAGGCCTCGCCGACATTGACCACCGACAAGCCGGTAATGGTCACCGCAGAGGTGGCAGTAAATAAAGCCTGTAACCAGCTCAGGTCCCCCTCATGGGCAAAGGGCAGTTTAAGTAGCAAGGTCCCAATCACAATAAAGCTTAAAAATCCCAGTGCGAGCAGACTCGGCGGGCTTAAATTGACCGTGGTTGCTGTGCTGGGCTTCGCCGTATTTTTATAGGCAGTCTTATTCTTCGTCATGTGGTTCATGGCTATTTAAAATGCTTGGATAAGCGTTTCAGCTGTTCAACCTGGCCTTCAAGCACCAGAATATCGCCTTGCTGCATAATTAACTGCGGATCGAGCCTGAACTGAATCTCGCTGCCGCGTTTATGCAGCAGGGTTTTCACTTCTGGCGCATGACCGATAAACTCATGATAGCGCGTACCGTTTAAGGCTTCAGTGACTTCCACTTTGACAATAAAGTGGTCATCTTCCAGCGCCATATAGCGGCTGACCATCGGATAACTCAGTGACTGGGCAATGCGGACACCCATATCTTCTTCCGGATGAATAATTTTGCTGACCTGCAGATGGGTCAGAATCATGTGGTGGGCTTTGGACTTGGCTTTGACATAAATTTTTTCCAGCCCCATATTTTTCAGATGCAGCACACATAAAATACTGGCTTCAATATCTTCACCAATGGCCACCACCACCGCATCACAGTTCTGAATATTCAGCTCCTGTAACACGTGTTCGTCGGTAGCATCGGCAATCACGGCGTGGGTAATTTCCTCGGCAATATTTTCCACATATTTTTTATTAATATCGATGCCAATCACATCATGTTTCAGGCTGACCAGTTGCGTGGCAACGGTGGCACCAAAACTGCCTAAGCCAATGACTGCAAATTGCGCCATAGTGTGTTCCTAATTACATTTTTATGGTTAGCGTGAATATAAATTTATTTTAAAGATCAGGTGGATATTTACATCATTTTTCTTAGGGTGTTTGTGTAAACCAATAAAAAACCGCCAGCAAATGGCGGTTTTTTAAACTGGATTTTATTTCAGGAAGCGCTGATAACCTAAGTTATTGCTAATTTCCGCATATGGATAGCTAATGCTTTCCAGGGTTTCAATCAGCCCGTCCGGGTTCTGTTTGGCATCGCTGGCTTCCAGACCCACCAGCACACGGCCTTCGGCGGCGCCGTGGTTACGGTAATGGAACAGGGTGATGTTATGGGTCGGGCCTAAACGCTCCAGGAAGGTCAGCAGGGCGCCTGGACGCTCCGGAAATTCCACCCGGAACAGACGTTCATTTTCAATATCGGCATGACCGCCAATTAAATAGCGGATGTGCAGTTTGGCCACTTCATCATCGGACAGATCATCAACATCATATTGCACTTTCAAGGCCTCAAAGATGTCATGACGTTCTTTTTCACCGCCTTTTAAGCTAATGCCGACAAAGACCTGTGCGGCCGATGCATCACTGGCACGATAGTTAAACTCGGTAATATTACGGCCTTGCAGGGCGCGGCAGAAGTTCAGGAAAGAGCCTTTCTGTTCTGGAATAGTCACCGCAAAAATCGCTTCTTTGCGCTCACCGAGTTCAGTGCGCTCGGCGATATAACGCAGGCGGTCAAAGTTCATGTTTGCGCCGCAAACAATTGACACGATATTTTTGCCAATCAGCTCATGCTGCTCGACATATTTTTTGATGCCGGCCAAGGCCATAGCACCTGATGGTTCCACAATGCTGCGGTTTTCATCAAAAGTATCTTTAATTGCAGCGCAGATTTCATCGGTATTCACCAGCACCACATCCGGTTCGACAATCGGGCCAGAGTTGTCTGATTTTTGCAGGCGAATCACATCAAATGGTTTTTCACCAATCTGTGCCACGGCGGTTCCATCGGCAAACAGACCAACCGAAGGCAGAACAATACGCTCACCGGCTTCTAAGGCTGCTTTCAGACAGGCCGATTCATCATATTCCACTGGAATGACTTTGACATGCGGAGCGACATCACCCAAGTACGCTGCTACACCGGCAATCAGGCCACCGCCACCTACGGCAACAAAGACATAATCGACATCGCGCCATTGACGTAAAATTTCATTGGCGATGGTGCCTTGGCCGGCCATGACCAGTTCATCATCATAAGGTGGAATGAAGGTCATGCCATCATCCTGGGCACGCTGAATGGCATATTTGTTGGCCACATCAAACGAATCGCCGTGTAGTACTACTTCGCCACCTAAACGTTTTACCGCCTGTACTTTAATATCTGGCGTGGTTTTAGGCATCACGATAATGGCACGAATCCCCAGTTTTTTTCCTGAAAGAGCCACGCCTTGAGCATGGTTGCCGGCTGAAGCTGTGATCACGCCACGTTCTAACTGCGCTTTAGGTAGTTGGCTAATACGGTTATAGGCACCGCGTAGTTTGAAAGAAAAGACCGGTTGTAAATCTTCCCGCTTGAAGCGGATGTTGTTATTCAGTCGTTCACTAATTCGTGGCGCTGCTTCGAGTGGGGTTTCGATTGCAACATCGTAGACTGTTGCTTGTAAAATTTGTCGAACCAAACGAGACAGCATGTTAATCTTCCATCTAACAGTTTAAAATAGGGGTTTATTGTAACAAACCCCTGTACATTTGGGCTGTAAAATCAGCATCAAATGTCAAAAAATAGTTGAGCGAAGTCATGAGTCTGTATGCAACCCAAGATGAGAAGAAACAAGCTGCGGCAAAAGCAGCCTTAAAACATTTGCCTAAAGGCGGGATTCTGGGTGTAGGCACAGGCAGTACCGTCAATTTCCTCATCGATTTATTGCCTGAATTGCAATTGGAAGCGGCTGTAGCCAGTTCTGAAGCAACGGCAGAGCGCCTGAAAAAGCTGGGTATTGAAGTCGTGGATATGAACAGCGTGGGCGGTTTAGATGCCTATGTCGATGGCGCAGATGAAATTGACCGTCATATGCACATGATTAAAGGTGGCGGTGCGGCGTTAACCCGTGAAAAAATTGTCGCGTCGATTGCGAAAAAATTTGTTTGTATCGTCGATGATTCAAAATGGGTTGAACAGTTGGGCCGTGAATTCCCGCTACCGGTTGAAGTAATTCCAATGGCGCGTTCTGCTGTGGCACGCAAGCTGGTCGCACTTGGGGGTGATCCGGCGTACCGTGAAGGTGTGGTAACCGATAACGGCAATGTGATTTTAGATGTTTATAACCTGAATATCTTAAATGCACTGGAACTGGAAAAAACCATCAATGATATTCCGGGTGTGGTGTGTAACGGTATTTTTGCTTTAAACAAAGCTGATATTGCTATTGTTGCAACCAATAACGGTATCGAAGAGCGTACTGCAATTTAAACTTAACAGCTTTAAGAGTTAATCTCCCCAAACCCCTCTTTAAAAAAGAGGGGCTTTTCTCCCTCCTTGATTAACGGAGGGTCGGGGAGGACTCTCTAAAAAGAACAATAATGACATTATCCGACCTTCCTGAAATTCAAATCACCCGTAATGTTCGTGCGACGCGACTGCGTTTACGTGTCGATGGTCAGCAGATTAAAGTCACGGCGCCTGTTTTTTGTAGCAATCGTCAAATCCAGAAATTTATTGCCGATGCCGAAAGCTGGCTGTTAAAAACCTGGCAAGCGCAACAGGCCCAGTTGCAGCGGGTTGATCAGAGCCTGCCTGCTGAATTACAACTGTTTAATCTCAATACGCCTATTCAGATTAGTTATCAGAGCCAGAAACAGAATTTTATCTGGGATGAATCTGCTTTACGGCTTTGGATTAGTGATCGTCATTCTGAAGCTTATTTAAAAACTTTTATTATTGCCTATGCCAAGCAGCATTTGCCGCTGTATTTAGAACAGTTAAGTCTGGATACCGGGCTGAACTTTAACGGCTGCAATATCCGCCAGCCGAAAACCCGTTGGGGCAGTTGCTCGGCCCGCCACGATATTATGCTGAATAGTGCGCTGGTATTAATGCCAGAAGCGATTTGTCGTTATGTCTGTGTGCATGAGTTGGCGCATACCCGCCATTTTGATCATAGCCCGCGCTTTTGGGCAGAGGTGGCGCGGCATGATCCTGAGTTTCAGCAGCATCGACATTTTTTAAAACGCTTTCAGTTGCCGTATTGGTGGTTGGGGTGAGGGTGCCGGGTCATCCTTGTTGAACTCACCCATTCCTCGTTCATTTTCTTGAAAAATCAGTACTCTGATCGATCCAATAGATACATAAGACAAAAAACCATCAATACCGAGTAAAAAGGTTTAGAAAGCACAAACTTCCTGTCATACTACTGCTTTATTGAACATAGCACACTTGATTGAGGTATGAACGTGATTTCAGTAGGTATTGTCGGCGGTACAGGTTATACAGGCGTTGAACTTTTACGTCTTTTACTACGACATCCAGAGGTACAGGTCACTGTATTAACCTCACGTACTGAAGCTGGTCGCCGTGTCGATGATATGTTCCCAAGTCTGCGTGGTCATACCGATTTATGCTATTCAGATTTAAATATTGAAGATTTAAAACAGTGTGATGTGGTGTTCTTTGCCACGCCGCACGGTGTTGCCATGAAACACGCGGCCGATCTGGTTGCGGCCAATACCAAAGTCATTGATCTGGCGGCAGATTTCCGTTTACAGGATTTGGCCCAATTCGAAAAATGGTACGGCATGGAACATGCCTGCCCAGAGATTCTTAAAGATTCAGTCTATGGTTTATCTGAACTGAACCGTGAGCAGATTAAAACAGCACAGGTGATTGGCAACCCGGGCTGTTATCCAACTACCGTGCAATTAGGTTTGGCACCATTATTAAAATCTGCTGAAACCTTGATTAAACCTGAAAGTATTATTATTGATGCCAAATCGGGCGTATCCGGCGCCGGCCGTAAAGCCAGCCTGGGCATGATTTACTCTGAAAATGCCGATAACTTCAAGGCTTATGGGGTGGCAGGTCACCGTCATCATCCGGAAATTGTGGAAGCATTGGAAAATATTTCTGGTCAAAAAGATGTGTTTAACCACATTGTGTTTGTGCCGCATTTAGTGCCGATGATTCGTGGCATGCTCAGCACCATGTATATTGACCTGACCGATGCAGGGGATGCGACAGATGTACAGGCGCTATATGAACAGTTTTATGCGCAAGAGCAGTTTGTAGATGTAATGCCAGCAGGCAGCTCACCTGAAACGCGTTCAGTACGCGGCGCGAACCAGCTGCGTATTGCCCTGTACAAGCCGCAACCGAAGAAACTGGTGGTGCTGGTGGCGCAGGACAATCTGGTGAAAGGTGCAGCCGGTCAGGCGGTACAAAACATGAACCTGATGTTTGGCTTTGCAGAGCAGGCTGGCCTAGAGGTGATTGGTCTATTACCATAAGAAACGCTTTTTGACTTCACACACATTTAGATTTCGATTTAAATGTGTGGTTTGAATGCAATCAAAACAAGAGATGACGATGCAGAATACGGATACCAATACCACGTCACAACCGACGCCACCGAAAAAACCTTTTATGCAAAGCAATTTACCTCTCGTACTCGGTGCAGCTGTATTAATGTTAGGCAGCGGCTTTTTGGGCTATTCGGTGGGGCATCGTCAGGGTTTGACTGTGGTCGGTTATGATGCCGATGCAGAGCAGCTGGTTGAAGTCGTACAGGAACAGAAAGTTCGTCTGGAAAGCCTGAATAACACCCTGAATGCAGCGGTTCAGGAGCGTGATGTAGCGGTCAGCAATGCCAATGACCTGTATGCGGCCCTGAATCAGGCACGTAATGATAAAATCCAGGCCGATGGCATGGGCAATTTATACCGTGAAGTGCTGCGTGATCGGGGTGGTTTAAGTCTGACCATCCAGAACATTGGGATTAAACCTTTACCCGATAATGCCTATGAATATCAGCTCGATCTGGTGCAGATCAGCCCGAATAAGCGCCGTGCTTCAGGCAATGTTGAACTGCGTCTGATTCAGGGCACCGAGGTGCTGGTGGTGCCCATGGAAGACAATAATTTCAATTTTGATAATTATGAGCGCCTGACCGGCCGCTGGACCATGCCAAAAGGCTTTAGTCCGCAATTTATTGAAGTGCGTTTAACTGGTAGTACCCCTGTGACCAAACGATTCAGCTGGGCACGTGGAAAAGCCACGGAAGCGCCTTCTGCCTTTATCTCTGAAATACCGCAAGCAGAAGCCACTGCGCAATAACTGTGAAATAAATCTCTTATGCGAAGTAACAAACGACCAATTTGTTTAAACGAAATCAAACAGTCTTTTCAGCAGTCCGGCATGGTGGACTGGCATTTTAATCCGCGTTTAAGTACGGATGAGCCGAATGAGCATGAGGACGGAGACATTGCAGTACAGACGGCGCCGCCTGAATTAAAGCGTCCACCACTATACGCTGTCGTTTTATTGAACGATGACTATACCCCAATGGACTTTGTAATTGAAATTTTACAACAATACTTTGCAATGAATCTTGACCAAGCGACTCAAGTAATGCTAACTGTACATTACGAAGGAAAAGGTATTGCAGGGGTTTATCCGCGAGACATCGCAGAGACCAAAGCAAACCAAGTCAATAATTACGCTCGATCTCAAGGTCATCCATTACTTTGTCAGATTGAGCCTAAAAACTAAGGGGGTTACATGCTCAGTCGTCAATTAGAAGTATCATTACGTTTGGCTGTTAGCATGGCTCGTCAAAAGAGACATGAGTTTCTGACGGTAGAACATTTATTATTGGCTTTGCTCGACAATGATTCTGCAGTAAATGCGCTAAAAGCATGCGGGGCAGATATTATTGTGCTGCGCAAAGAACTTGAAGAATATGTAGAACAACATACCCCTAAACTCGGTGAAAACAGCGATCAGGCACCGCATCCAACGGAAAGCTTTGACCGTATTTTGCAACGAGCAATTTTCCATGTGCAATCCAGTGGTGGTGATCGCACAGTCGAAGGCGCAGATATTCTGGTTGCGATGTATTCGGAACGGGATTCTTTTGCCGTATATCTATTAAAACGCCATCAAATTAACCGTTTAACCTTAACTCAGTATCTTTCTCATGGTACGCGTAAAGAAGAATCGCAAGCCGAAGAAGAAATTGAAGAACTCGATGGGGAAAGCTCAACTTCGGCCAATAGCGGTCCGCTGGAGCTGTATACCACCAACCTCAACAATGAAGCGGTGAAGGGCAAAACTGACCCACTGATTGGCCGTGAAAAAGAAATTGAACGCGCCGCGCAAATCTTATGTCGCCGTCGCAAAAACAACCCGCTGCTGGTCGGTGATCCGGGGGTGGGTAAAACCTCAATTGCCGAAGGTCTGGCCTGGTTAATCGTGAATGGTAAAGCGCCAAAACCACTGCTCAATTCAGAAATTTACAGTCTGGATATTGGTGCCTTGGTGGCCGGAACCAAATACCGCGGTGATTTTGAAAAACGCCTGAAACAGCTGTTAAATGCGTTAAAGAAAAAGCCGGAAGCGATTTTATTTATTGATGAAATCCACATGATTATTGGTGCCGGTTCCAGCATGGGCAGCACCATGGATGCCTCGAACCTGATTAAACCGGCGCTAGCCAATGGCACTTTGCGTTGTATCGGTTCGACCACGTTCCAGGAATATCGTCAGGTCTTTGAAAAAGACCATGCCTTGTCACGCCGTTTCCAGAAAATTGATGTCAATGAGCCATCAATTCCTGAAACCATTGATATTTTACGTGGCCTGAAATCAAAATTTGAAGATTTCCACCATGTCCAATATGATGATAAAGCACTGGTTTCTGCGGTTGAGTTGTCATCTAAATACATTAATGACCGTTTCTTGCCAGACAAGGCCATTGACGTGATTGATGAAGCCGGTGCACAGCGCCGTCTGAAAGATGAGCAGGAAGATCGTCTGATTACCGTGGAAAATATCGAAGATATTGTGGCGAAAATTGCCCGTATTCCACCGAAAACGGTGTCTAAAGATGACAAGACTGTGCTTGAGCATCTGGAACGTGATCTGAAACGTGTGGTGTTCGGTCAGGATGAAGCGATTGAAGCGTTAGCATCTGCCATCAAACTGTCACGCGCCGGTTTGAAATCGCCTGATAAACCAGTGGGTAGTTTTGTATTTGCCGGCCCGACCGGGGTGGGTAAAACTGAAGTCACCAAGCAGCTGGCCAAATTGCTGGGTGTCGAGCTGGTCCGCTTCGATATGTCGGAGTACATGGAACGCCACGCGGTGTCCCGTTTAATTGGTGCGCCGCCGGGCTATGTCGGTTTTGATCAGGGTGGTTTGCTCACCGATGCGATTCATAAAAATCCGCATTGTGTGCTGCTACTCGATGAAATTGAAAAAGCCCATCCGGATGTGTTTAACCTGTTGCTGCAAATTATGGATCATGGCTCATTGACCGATAATAACGGGCGTAAGTCAGACTTCCGTAATGTGGTGCTGGTACTGACCACCAATATTGGTGCAGAAAGTATTTCTCGTGTCAGCATTGGCTTTATGGAACAGGACAACAGCAATGACAACCAGGAAGCAATGAAAAAAGCCTTCTCGCCTGAATTCCGTAACCGTCTGGACAGCGTGATTCAGTTTAAAGCCTTGCCGACCAGCGTGATTGAAAGCGTGGTCGACAAGTTCCTGACTGAACTGCAAGCTCAGCTGGATGAGAAAAAAGTTATTCTTGAAGTAGATCAGGATGCACGTGAATGGATGGCTGAACATGGCTATGACCGTTTAATGGGTGCACGTCCAATGCAGCGCTTAATTCAGGAACACCTGAAGAAACCACTGGCAGAGATGATCCTGTTTGGTGAGCTGGCTGAACACGGCGGCAATGTAGCCGTATCTGTCAAGAAAGAAAACGGTAAAGCCACCGGTTTGAAACTTGAAGTATTTGAAGATCAAACCGCTGAACCGGCTTAATCCTGTACTTGAATATGAAAGCCCGTGTACGCACGGGCTTTTGTTTGCTTAAGGTTTATCTTTTTACCTTTCTATTGGAAAGCTGCGCGTCACTTGTATTGTGAGTTTTTATGGATTTTTCTATCACTAAAATTCTGACCACGGTTTGTCTGTTCTTGGTGACGGCGGTGGCGGAAATTTTGGGCTGTTACTTTCCTTATTTAATTTTGAATCAGGGGAAATCACATTGGCTCTGGTTGCCTACGGTATTGGCTCTAGCGGTATTTGTCTGGCTGTTAACCTTGCATCCGGCAGCATCAGGGCGAATTTACGCCGCTTATGGTGGAATTTACATTTTTACCGCGCTGATGTGGCTGAAATTTGTCGATCAAGTCAGTTTAAGTCGTTGGGATCTGCTGGGTGGTCTGGTGGTGATGTGCGGCGCGCTGATTATTATTTTGCAGCCACAAGGACTGGTGCGTTAATTTTTTCTATTGTCATTGTGGGCTGAAAATGGGAATTTACTGCGGCAGGATCTACTACCGCAGTTAGTGATTAATCGGGTTGGTTTAGAATTTACATTCCGAATTTTTTAGCTGTAACTGATACTGCTGCTGCGCCGAGCTTAACTGCAGCTCAATCCGGTAGGGATTGACGCGTTGGAACTGATGCTCAAAAATCATCTCGCAATTCTGCAGTAAATTCTTTTTCATGATTTTTTTCACTTCGCTATGGCCGACATCCTGAGCAAACTGCTCAAAATCCGGGCTGCTAATCAAACCTTTCACTTCAACCCGGTCTGCAAACAGCTGCATCTGTTCAATAATCGTATTCTGATCGACCTGATACGGCAGGGTGCGTGAATCTTCCACACTAATAATATTCAGAATTTCATTAAGTCCGGTCGTATTCTTGATTTTGTACTCGGTATCAATGATCTGTTTTTGTTGCAGATATTGGTCCAGTTCACTGGCATGGCTGGTGAATGAAAAGACACTGAGTCCGAGGGCTAAAACTGTCGACAAATAGATTTTATTGTTCATTCGAGTCACACATTATGAGCTGTATTTTAGACATTTATATCAACATGAATAGGGCGGATAAGCAACCACCCGATCTGGCTTCATCTTTATAAATATAAGAAATATATAATCTATTTATCTGTAAATTATTGTGTTTAAAGACTTTTTAACTAAAAAATTGATCAAAAATTACATTTTATTTTTTGTGTGAAGTTTCAACTAAAAGTTATATTGGCAACGCGCTTATGCTGTATCTAAGCAAAAATATCTCCTTATGTGGCAAGAGCTTATCGCCTATACATGAGAAATTTCAATAAATTAAAAATGAGGAAGATAAACCTTGAGCCAAGCTTAAACCAAACAGGAAAAAGCCAGTCGAATTAAGGGAATTATCGGGGCGGCCTCGGGCAACCTCGTCGAATGGTTCGATTTCTATATCTATGCTGTATTTGCGGTTTACTTTACCCAAGCGCTGACTGCACCGAACATGGATAGTTCTACCCAGGCCATTTATGTCTGGGGGGTATTTGCGGCAAGCTTCTTTATGCGTCCGATTGGCAGCTGGCTGTTTGGACGTATTGCCGATAAACATGGCCGTAAAAAGTCCATGGTGATTTCCATCTGCCTAATGGCCTTCAGTTCCTTTCTGTTTGCTGCATTGCCGACTTATGAACAGGTCGGGATGGCGGCACCGTTCCTGCTGTTGCTGGTGCGTTTGTTACAAGGCTTGTCGGTTGGCGGGGAATATGGTGCGGTTGCCACCTATATGAGTGAGCTGGGTTTAAAAGGTCAGCGCGGCTTTTTTGCCTCGTTCTAATATGTGACTTTAACCGGCGGACAGTTACTGGCCAGCTTGCTGGGTGTAATTTTCCTGAGTTTTATGACCGAGCAGCAGTTACAGGATGGCGGCTGGCGTATTCCGTTTGTGATTGGTGGTCTGGCTGCCATTGCCTCACTGCTGGCACGAAGCCGTCTGGAAGAAACGTTGTCACATGAAGACAGCGATAAAGAAGAGTCGGGCAGCTTAAAAGAGCTGTTTAAAAATCACTGGAAAACTTTCTTGCTGGTGGTGGGCTATACCTCGGCGGGTTCACTTAGTTTCTATGTGATTACGGTTTATTCCAAAACCTATCTGACCAATATCGGCATTGATTCGCAGACGGTCGGGCTAATCATGACGGGCTGTATTTTTATTCTGATGGTGGCGCAGCCATTCTTCGGGATTTTATCAGACAGGATTGGTCGCAGAAATTCGATGCTGCTGTTTAGTGGTCTGATGGCGATTGCCATTTATCCTGTTATGGCAATCGGGATGCGTGCCTTTAGTGATTCACCCATGATGGTGGCCTTGCTGTTGATTTTCCTGATGATGCTGTTAAGTCTGTATACCTCGATCAGTGGAATTGTAAAAGCGGAAATGTTCCCGCCGCATGTGCGTGCACTCGGTGTTGGTTTCTCTTATGCGGTTGGTAATGCAGTATTTGGCGGCTCAGCCCCTTCAGTGGCTTTACAGTTTAAATCAGCCGGTATTGAAAACAGTTTCTTTATCTATGTGATTGTGATACTGGTGATCTGTTTCTTCTATAGTCTGCAAATTCCTCATGAAGCGCGCTATTTAAAAGATGATCATTAATCCGGATTTCATGACTTGATCAAAACGAAAAAAGCACCGGGAATGAACGGTGCTTTTTTATCTTGATGCGGTTAGCAATTATTTTAAATGCTCGTTGATCAGGAATTCCATTAGGGCTTTTTGTGCGTGTAGACGGTTTTCCGCTTCATCCCAAACCACAGAATTTTTATGATCCAGCATATTTTCTGAAATTTCTTCACCGCGGTGTGCAGGCAGGCAGTGCATGAACAGACAATCTGGATGCGCTAGATCCATGAGGCGTTCATTAACCTGATAGTTGGCAAATGCCTGTTCACGGATTTTCTGTTCTTCTTCTTGACCCATGCTGGCCCACACGTCGGTCACGATTAAATCGGCATTGACTGCGGCATCTTCAGCAGAATCGACCAGTTCAACACAGTGAGCAAATTCAGACAGGAATTTTTCTTGTGGCTCATAACCTTTAGGTGCGGCCACTTTCAGCTTGAAGCCCCACATGTGTGCCGCTTCAATATACGAGTTACACATGTTGTTGCCATCACCAATCCAGGCCACGGTTTTGCCTTCGATTGGACCGCGATGCTCAAGGAAGGTTTGCATATCGGCCAGTAATTGACATGGATGATGATCGTCAGTTAAGGCATTAATCACCGGCACTTTGGAATAAGAAGCAAAACGCTCCACAATGTCATGTCCAAAGGTGCGAATCATGACAATATCCAGCATGCTTGAAATCACGCGTGCTGAATCTTCAATAGGCTCACCACGACCTAACTGGGTGTCGCGTGGAGATAAGAAAATTGCGCTACCACCAAACTGATTCATACCAGCTTCAAACGATACACGGGTACGGGTACTCGACTTCTCAAAAATCATGCCCAAAACTTTACCAATAAAAGGTTGGAAAACTTCATGCTGATGCTGCTTGCGTTTAAGTTCAATTGCGCGTTGCAAAATCTGGTTAAGTTCTAAAGTCGACAGGTCGCGTAAAGTGAGAAAGTGACGTAGAGCCATTCGTTACTCCACAATAATTGCTGAAATTGAAATCAAAACAACAATTAGTTGTTGGTTGGTTAAATAAAATAGGGAATCGGCTAATATACTATATTGAATCGAAATTGCAAAAAACTAGACGATTTGGTGACCTTGCAGAAAGTGATCGACACAGTAATGAATATAGTCATCTGTGGTTTGCGGGTCATCCTGAACAGGCAAGCCCATTAAAATCCGCCATTCCAGATTACGCAGAATGCCAAAGAACAGCTGCGCTGAATAAAGTGAATTCTCACAGCGAATCAGACCCTGGGCGGCGGCATGATCCAGCGCATGTGCAATGGAAGTTTGCAAATGCTTGGGGCCTTGTTCATAGATATAACGCGCCAGTTCCACATTGTGCTGGGTGCGCTCCAAAATTAACCTTAAAAAGGCAGAATTGGCCGGCACACTTAAATGGCTTTTAAAATTATCTAGTGTATGAATTAAATAAGCCCGTAAATCACCCTCAAAAGATTCAAAGGGTAAGCAAATGTCTTTAAAGAACTTTTCCGCACGATAATCACAAATGGCGGTAAACAGGCCTTCTTTATTGCCAAAATATTTATAGATAAAGGCCTTGGAACCACCGGCATGATGCACGATATCATCCAGCGAGACAGCATCGTAGCCATGTTCCAGAAACAGGTCATTGGCGCTCAATAATAAAGCCAGACAGCGTTCATGCCCACGCTTGGTCGGAGGGACATCTTTGCTAAAGGGTTCTAACTGAGCCAAATCATGCATAATCAGGGAGCAGGCCGCCAATTGGTAAGGAATAAATATAATTGTAGCAAATATATGACCGCTTGGCATGGAATAGCGTAGACGGAAATGTATTGACTTTTTTCTTACAGATTTACTTGAATATTTGACTAAAGTTTTAGGGACTTTATTCTAATTGGTCATGGTTTAGGCAAAGATTCTGAGTATACTCAAGCCTCAATAATTAGAAACTACTGTGGAAAGGACGATGACAGAACAAACATCTGCAGGCTTAAGATTCAGACAGGCGCTGGACACGGAAAAGCCCTTACAAATTATCGGTACAGTCAATGCCTATGCAGCCATGATGGCAAAACAGGTCGGCTATAAAGCCATTTATGTATCGGGTGCAGGTGTCGCCAATTATTCCTACGGTTTGCCGGATTTGGGCATGACCAGCCTCGATAATGTCCTGGAAGATGTACGCCGTATTACAGAACGTGTCGATACACCTGTGCTGGTAGATATTGATACCGGCTGGGGCGGTGCATTTAATATTGGCCGTACCATCAAGCAAATGATTGCAGCAGGTGCTGCTGCGGTGCATATTGAAGATCAGGTGGCGCAAAAACGCTGTGGCCATCGCCCGAACAAGGAAATTGTGACCCAGCAGGAAATGGTGGATCGTATTAAAGCGGCAGTCGATGCCAAAACTGATTCCAACTTTGTGGTGATGGCGCGTACCGATGCCTTGCAAAAAGAAGGTTTGCAGGCGGTGATTGACCGGGCCTGTGCCTGTGTCGAGGCAGGTGCAGATGCCATTTTTGCAGAAGCCATGACCGACATTACCATGTACAAAACTGTTTGTGATGCAGTCGGTGTACCGGTACTGGCGAATATTACCGAATTTGGTGATACGCCGTATTACACCACTGATGAACTAGCTGAGCAGGGCGTGCGTATGGTGTTATATCCATTGTCGGCAACACGTGCAATGCAAAAAGCAGCGCTGGAAGTGATGCAGTCGATTCGTGAGCATGGCACACAAACCCATGTGCTGGATAAAATGCAGCAACGCAAAGAATTATATGAATTTTTAGATTACCACACCTTTGAAAACACATTAGATAAACTGTTCAAGCAGGAGAATTAAAACAATGGCTGAAGGAAAAGTACTGACTGGCGCTGGATTGCGCGGACAAGTCGCAGGGAAAACCGCATTATCGACGGTTGGAAAAAGCGGTGCGGGTCTGACCTATCGTGGTTATGACGTGCAGGATCTGGCGGAAAACTGCCAGTTTGAAGAAGTCGCTTATCTGATCTTCTTTGGTGAATTACCTACCAGCGAACAACTAACCAGCTATAAAGCCAAGCTGAAATCTTTACGTCAGTTACCAGATGCACTAAAAGAAGTACTGGAGCGTATTCCGGCCGATTCACATCCCATGGATGTGATGCGTACTGGCGTGTCGATGCTTGGCAATCTGGAAACCGAACAGTCGTTTGATGTGCAGCAAGATGTTGCTGACCGTATTCTGGCCGCTTTACCGGGCATTATCTGTTACTGGTACCGTTTTAGCCATGACGGCGTACGTGTTGATGAAAATACCGATGATGATTCAATTGGCGCGCAATTCCTGCATCTGTTACGTGGTGAAAAACCAAATGAGTTGCATGAACAGGTGATGAACGTGTCGTTAATTCTGTATGCAGAGCATGAGTTTAACGCATCCACCTTTACGGCGCGCGTGTGTGCATCAACCTTGTCTGATATGCATTCATGTATTACCGGCGCGATTGGTTCACTGCGTGGTCCACTGCACGGCGGTGCCAATGAAGCGGCTATGGAAATGATTGAAAACTGGACTTCTCCAGAAGAAGCTGAGCGTGAAATGCTGGGCATGCTGGAGCGTAAAGAGAAAATCATGGGCTTTGGTCATGCTATTTATAAGGACAATGACCCGCGTAATGGCATTATTAAAGTCTGGTCAGAGCGTCTGGCCAAAGATGTGGGTGATACCGTACTTTATCCAGTATCGGTCCGCTGTGAAGAAGTGATGTGGCGCGAGAAAAAACTGTTCTGTAACGCAGACTTCTTCCATGCTTCGGCCTATCACTTTATGGGTATTCCGACCAAGCTGTTCACGCCAATCTTTGTGATGTCGCGTGTGACCGGTTGGGCGGCGCATGTGATGGAACAGCGTGCAGATAACCGTATTATCCGTCCAAGTGCGGATTATACCGGTCCAGAACTGCGTAAAGTGGTGCCAATTGCAGAGCGTACTTCGGCGGCTTAATCTGCCGTGTACTTGAATAAAGCCTCATCTGAGGCTTTATTTTTTTTGCTGCTATATTTTTTTCGCTCCATTTTTGCGGTTATTGAGGAGTGCTGAGTAGAACCGGATCTTCAATCGGATAGCCCATTTCAAACGGAATGCCTAAATATTTTACAGTCACTAGCATTTTGGACTGCTGCGGAATGTTATAGGCCTGGTGAATGTTCAAACCTTGCTTGTAACTGGTGGCTTGTTGGACGGTACTGCGGAAGTTCCCCGCATCAACCCGATAGCAATACTGCCACTGCGGCACTGGTTCCGTACCATTAATCCAGTCGGCACTACGTTTGCTACTGTGTAAAACCTTAATTTGTGCCTGTTGCGTTCTAAGCTTGGTTAAGGGTTTTAGGCGGTTTTTAATTTTGGCCAATTCGGTATTAAAACGGGTAGGCGGCTGGTCATAGTCAATCTTTTTGGTTTCGGGATTAATATACAGAGAGTTGACCTGAACCAGCTGATTCGGCTGTTTCGATTTAAAGTTGTAATAATACAGCTGTGGCAAACGGCCACGGCCATCTTCATAATGGCGCAGCAGATAGACTTTTTGATCTTTCTGGTCATAGCCCAGCACTTCAATCCGTTGCTGGCCGCCGACGGTGGCAAAACTGATGATGGGCAGACAGGCCAAAGCAGAAAATAAGAATGGTTGAACCAGTTTCATACTTCGACTCCACATTGCAGGATATGGTTTTACTTTAAGCTAAAATCATGGAGAAAAGATGAGAAACAGTGTATCTAGGCGGGTGAAGATAAAATAAGCGCCAATACTTCCTGTGCCACCAATTGGGTCAGCTGATCCAGCCGTTCAATCGGGCTACCATCCAGCAGATAATGAAAATTATGCAATTGCTGCTGATAGTGAATGGCAATATAAAAAGTGCCTTCGGGTTTCTCTGCAGAGGCGCTGCCACCGGGTTTTAGCAAGCCGGTACAGGCCACCACAATATTGGCCTGTTTAAACAGAGCCTGGCCATGCAAGGCCATCTGCGCGGTAATTTCTGCAGACTCCGCCGTGTAATGCGCGATCAGTGCCGGATCAATCTGTAACAGGTTGGCTTTAATGCTCGGGTCATAGCTGACCAGCGCCCCGAGTAAAATATCTGCGCCGCTATTTTTATAAATTGAAAACTGGCTGCATAAATAGCCTGAACTGGCACTTTCAATAAAGGCAATGGTCAGTTGCTGTTGTTCCAGCGCATCACAGCAGCGTTTCAGCATGATGAATCTCCATTTCTTCTTCTTTTCCAAGCGATTTTAAGCGAGATCAGCCTCAATCTTGTTGCGGATTCAGGCATTTAGCACTAAAGATCGCGCGTTCCGGTTTCAATTGTATAGCAGTTAGGCGAAACTCGAAATTATCGGTTTATTCTGCTGCAAAAGAATGGTAAAACTAAAAATAAAGTGCTTAGTGAAAGTAGGTTAATACAATGAAAACGATTGTGAAATATATGGTCTTAAAAGACCTCGACTACCAGTTAGGAACCTTACTTTTCCAGGAAGAATTACAGGCCGATGCTTTATATTTTGACCAGATTCCTGAAGTAATTTCTTATCAGAACCATCAGTTTAAAGTGATTAGTAAAGAACTGAAACGCGTCCAGAATGCAGCAGAGCCAGAAAACCTACAACGTATTATTGTCAAAGTCGTGACTGTGGCATAACACTGAAAGTCGCCTGCGGGCGGCTTTTTTTATCTACCTTATTTTTAAAAACTGTTGCAAGAACAAAGCCTGAATTAACAAGAAAGCTGAAATATTGACCAAAGCCATACAGCGCGGCTGTCTTAAATCATGAACAATAAAAATAGTTCAACACAACAATAAAGACAGGAGTCGATGATGGCTAAACCAGAAAAAAACTCGAATGAAAAGACCCAGCAACAGCAACCTCAGCCCAAGACCGATTCACAAGTGATTCCAAATAAAAAGAATCCGCATCCACAACATCCAAGAGATAAACAGGATACCGCCGTACAGCGCTAAGTCTGGGGGATGTTTATCCATCAGCTCCTAATTTCTCATAGTTAAATCAAACGTGTTGCAGGGCAGGAAGCATCAGTATAGCGCAGAGCTCGCAGCAGTTTGATCAAGGAGATGCAAGATGAAGATCGGTTTATTATTTGGCATGTTTGCCAGTTGTACGCTGATGGCATGTCAAAGCGTACCTTCTACACCAGCACAACAGGTAGATGTGACCAAGTCCTTAGGTTTAAAGCAGTGTGAGGGGGATGATCCCAAAGTGCGTTTACAGCAGCTGAAAGAGCAACTGCAGCAGGCCGGGATAGAAGTTTATAATGAAGCACTCGGGCATGATGGTCTGGTACATATTACCGTGTGTGGTGCCAGTACCGGCCAGACTGCCATCTTTACCATTTCGGCCACACAACTGGGTGCGGCGCAAGGCTTGGGATATCAGCTAACGCCAGCACCTTAGTCAATAAAATGTGACAAGTAACGTTTTGAAATTACTTTGAAAAATATGACTTATCGTTTAAAAAAAAATAAAAAATGGAAGCTTTTGCCAATGCTGGAAATCCAGGAAAATAGGACAATTTTAATCAGGAAATATGCGCTGTAAATTCTTATTTTCTCTTGACTTTTCTCTTTATGAGTTTGAGTCCATACATCCCTCGTATGGACTCTTTTTTTGCCTGGATTTTAATAGAAATGTAATTTATTAAAATATTTTAAACAATGGTAAAAATCGAGCAAAGCTAAATAACTGATATTTTTTATATTATATATATATTATTTTTTCTATATTCTTAAAAATGAAACTTTTGCTACTTATATTTAAAACTAATGAATAAAGGTTAAAGTGAGGTTAAAGCAGATGAACGATGTCAGCTTGGAGTTTTTAAATCAGGCCATTGATAAGTGCCTAAAAGAGGGCAAGAAACCGAAAAAACTACGTTTGGGCTATAAATTGTATGCGCATTTTATGCATGATATGCGTTTTTCCAAGGAAGTCCGAGATTCTGCACTCGATCCGGACAAGCGCCGTTATCGTGGAATCAAGCTAAAAGTGACCCAAGATGAGTATGAATTAAGTTTTGTGGAAAAAGAATAATCCGTATTTTTAAATAGATAAAAAAAGTAAATGTTATTTTTTGCTAATTTTAGTGATAGAAAATTAATATAAATTACCAAGTATTCTGGATTTATATACATGTAGGGGATGTATATTATAAATAGGTGAGCTTTTGTAATATAATGCAATTGGTCATATCACTATTTCTTGGTATAAGAACAGAACAATAATAAGAAAGGAGTATGGATATGAAAGTGAATACACGACGGTCTTTAGATATTACGGTTCTGGTGAGTGCTTCATGTATTATCACCTGTCTGATTTACTTATTAGGGCAAAACAGAGTCGTGCTCTTTTAAAAATAAAAACCACCTTCGGGTGGTTTTTATTGACTTTGTTGCACAAACCTAGCATAGACGGCTTCTTCAGCAATATAATTTTCAAATGAAGAAGCCTACACACAAAATCTACCGCACAACCAATTGGCCCGCATATAACCGAGCTCTCATTAATCGTGGGAATATTGCCATTTGGTTCGATCCAAAAACACAATGGTATGCAGAACCTCAAGGCAAACAAGGTCGAAGTCAAACCTACTCCGACATAGCGATTCAATGCTGTTTGATGATCAAATCTCTATTTAGACTCACTTTACGCATGGTCACTGGCTTTGTTCAGAGCCTCATTAAACTTTGTAGATTAGATTGGCTTTGTTGCATAAAGATTTTAAAGATAGAGCTTTCCTAAGTTGTTTAAATTTAAGTGACAACTTGGGTATGAGCTCGGCCTAATTCTATAAATTTATTTAATACTGCCACACGTGCATGAATCTCATTCACCTGGCTTTGAAAACTCCGTGCACTGAGTTTATCTCCCAATAATTTGATGCAATGCATCTTGGTTTCTACCAAGCTTCGGCGATGATACCCAGACCACTTTTTCCAAATTGCTCTTCCTAGGCATTTCACCGTTTTCAACAATTCATTTCTTTCTAAAGATCTCAGCTTTTTGTCTTTCCAGGGCTTCGCATTTTTTCTTGGCGGAATCACCGCATGTGCCTGTCGATCTGAAATGACTTTTCTGCAGTGTTTCGTGTCATAAGCACCATCTGTATAGACAGAATCAATCTGCTCATCAAGTGGAATTTGATCAAGTAAATCTTCGAGTACTTGTGAATCACTGACATTGTTTGTCGTGAGCTGAACGGCCCGTATTTGCAGCGTTTCAGCATCTCTACCAATATGAAGTTTACGCCATTGGCGACGATATTCAGGCTGATGTTTCTTACGTTTCCATTCACCTTCACCTAAAAACTTCAAGCCAGTAGAGTCGACGAGTAGGTGGAGACCATCACGACTTTTCTGATAGCTTATCGCAATATCAATATGCTTTTGTCTTCTACAAATAGTCGAATAATCTGGCGCTGTCCAATCTAATCTACAAAGTTTAATGAGGCTCTGAACAAAGCCAGTGACCATGCGTAAAGTGAGTCTAAATAGAGATTTGATCATCAAACAGCATTGAATCGCTATGTCGGAGTAGGTTTGACTTCGACCTTGTTTGCCTTGAGGTTCTGCATACCATTGTGTTTTTGGATCGAACCAAATGGCAATATTCCCACGATTAATGAGAGCTCGGTTATATGCGGGCCAATTGGTTGTGCGGTAGATTTTGTGTGTAGGCTTCTTCATTTGGAAATTATATTGCCGAAGGAGTCCTTAAGAACAGCTTTGTGCAACAAAGCCATTGAAAAGTATAAAAAAAATACTTACAAAGAAATGAATGCATAGGTCTATCATTCTTGTGATAACTAAGCTATAGTTTTTATATACTGGTCGTATTACGGTTCAACCGAGACCAAGTTATTAAAGGCTCGCCAAATGGTGGGCTTTTTTGTTGCCCCGAGAAATGTCCGTGAAAGCAATATCGGGGCGCCTAATGGCGGATTCCCTTTAATCGTAGTGGTTTAAATTGAATGCCGTCATTCCTTGCGCCATTAGCTCAATTGGATAGAGCATGGGTGTTCTATACCAATGGTTGTAGGCTCGAATCCTACATGGCGTGCCAGATAAGCAAGATTGATTATTAAGTGATCTTTTTGAATAAATGATGATCAAGTTATTAATAAATATAACTTAATTATTACACGCTAAAACATTCTGCATATATTTCTTATACTTACTTATGGTGAGTAGCTGGTATCTTGTGTTCATTCTTAGAACTTCACAACAAAAAGAGATGATGTAACTACAGCCCGTTTAGCCCACCCAGGCTAAGCGGGCTTTTTTTAAGGGAAAAGAATATGTTTAACTTCCTATTCTGCTTATTCGGCCTGCATGGTGCGACTGAGATCGATTACACGATTGATGATGAAGAGATCAAAGTATGTCGTGATTGTTTGAAAGAAGTTAAGTAGGCCCACTCATAGGAATGGATCACGTCTTGCTTTTTTTGATTCAATGTAAGTTAAGATTGAGGCCACAACTAACAATGCTCCAATTGCCATGAAAAATGAATCCTTTGTATAAATCCCAAGCCCAAAACCAATGACACCTCCAGTAAGTAATAATACGGAGAATATCAGTAAAAAAGTGTATTTCATGACTTTCATCACAATAAATTAATAGTTGATAGAAATTTAAAGCATTATTGTTAATGTTGCATTAACAAATAATTACATTTGCCGGACGGATTACGGCACATAAAGCCCTGCCACATACTAGCTATTGGCGGGGTTTTCTTTTCTTATTGGTGGTACCCATGACAGACAAAGTACAAGCTAAACAAGACTTAGAATTTTGCAGTGCTGAGCTATCCAAGTATCAGAATCTCAGTAGATCGGGATTGACGCGGGCAGAGATGCTAACGATTGACGGCATCATGATTAAGCTGAAAGAGCGGATTCGGAATTTGCGTCAAGCAATTTATACTTAGTTTAACAAGATTGACTGAGAAAAATCTGCAAAGTAGTTGTTGTTAAATTATCAATTTATTGTTATCAACCAAGGAACTAATTAGATTATTTTTAATTGATATTTTCATATAAATGATAAATATAACTGGCTTTGTTGCACAAAGATTTCATAACTATATGATTTTAAAAGTTTTGATTATTTTTTGATCCAAAATTAAATTTATTTAAATCAGATGCTTACATATTTATGCAACAAAGCCTAATGAAACTACCACTAAAATGGTTGCTGCCACGCCACCAAGTGTAGAGCCTAATAAAAAACCGTCAGAAACTGTTGAGACAACAGAAGTTAAAAAACTAACTGTAACTAATAAGATTAAAGAGGATGCAAGGGAAGAAAATAAAGAGGAAAAAACGGAGAATTGATAGTAGGCAGAGTAACACTTGAAGTGCGACATAAACCACCTAAGAACCCCATCAATCCATCACCTCACTTAATGCAACGTGCTTTTCATCAAATTTAATCATAAAATTAAGAATATCTGTGTCTTATGCTGCGGTCTACAAAAAATTAGGAAAAATATTTTTTTAAAGTTTGTAGACTGATTTGTAGACAGTTGAACTGCAATCAAGGATAAACTTATGCAATGCTATGCAACCTTTGAATATTTTAAGTTATTGAAAATGCAAGGATATGCAAGCTAATGCAACCTATTCCAATTCGACACAAACTAAGTGGATTCTACTTTTTCTACTACGCCATTGTTGGCACATTTATGCCATTTTGGAGCCTGTATCTGGAAGATCAGGGCTTCAATTATCAGGAAATCGGGATTCTGTCTTCCATTGCAATTATCACCCGTTTTTTTGCCCCTTTTATTTGGGGATGGATTGCCGATAAATCCGGTAAACGCATGTTGCTGGTGCGTATTGCCACCTGGATGGAAGCCTGTATCTGGTTCATGCTGTTTATCATTCCGAATAGTTTTCAGTCAGTCGCGTTGTTGATGCTAATTTTTAGCTTTTTCCAGAATGCCATTTTGGCCCAGTTTGAAGGGGTGACTTTATTCTGGCTGGGCGATCAACGTGAACAGCTGTATGGCAAGGTGCGTAAATGGGGATCGGTCGGTTTTATTGTTGCGGTATTTGGTATCGGTGCCTTGCTGGAAATTATTCCAATCTCCATGCTGCCGGTATTGTTGCTATGTATCGCGTTTCTGGCATTTATCTGGTCTTTTAGTATTAAAGAACCCAGCGCTGCACCAAGTTCCCAAAAACAGCTGGAGCCTTTGTGGCCAGTGTTAAAACGGCCTGTAGTGGCCTGTTTTTTCCTCATTGAGTTTATTCTGCTATTTTCGCATGCGCCGTTTTACAGTTTTTATAGCAATTATCTGAGTCAGGCTGGTTTTAGTACTTCAATAATTGGTTTGTTGTGGTCAGTAGGCGTGATTGCGGAAATTATCATGTTTGCTTATGCAACCTTTTTCCTGTCGCGCTGGTCATGGCGAACGCTGGTGATGGCCTGTTTGCTGCTGACCAGTTTACGCTGGATTGTTGTTGGTTTGGTACCTGACAGTTTTATCGCCCAGTTTTTTGCCCAGACCATCCATGCCTTTAGTTTTGGCTTATTCCATGTGATTGCGATGCGGGTGATTTTTCAGAATTTTAGCTTGGGGCAGCAAGGGCGAGGGCAAGCCATCTATAGCACTATGTGGGGTATGGGGGTGGCATTGGGAAGTATTCTGGCCGGTTATTATTGGGATATTTTTTCAGGGCAAACGGTCTTTATCTGGGCTGGCTTATCTACATTACTGGGTTTGTTGCTGGTCTTTGGTTTACCGAAACAGCTACAAAAACAGGCATAGCAAAAGCCAGTCATACCGACCGGCTGTTGAATCAGGCTATTCAAGTCTTTAAATTTTGATGTGCTGATATTGCGGGAACCAGGGTTGAGCCTGTTCCAGTTGTGCAGCCAGTTGTAGTAATACATCTTCACGAGCAAAAGGTGCAATAAACTGAGAACCTAAAGGCAAGTGCTGTTTATTCCAGTACAGTGGCACAGACATCGCCGGTAAGCCGGTAATATTGGCCAGCTGGGTAAAAGGTACCCATTTCAGGTTTTCCCGTACAATCTGATCGACCAGTTTTCCTTGGGTTAACAGATGCGCCTGTCCGACTTTCAACAAGGCTTTTAACACCGGTTTTTGCCAGGCTGGCGTTTTAACTTCGCCATTCTGGGGAGCTACCGAGGCTGTGGCTGGGGTCAGATATAAATCATAACGGTCAAAGAACTGGTTCATTTGCGTGGTATAAACGCCCCAGTTATTCAGGTTGTGAATATAGTCCAGCGCAGAGGTTTTGGCACCAAATGCAGCCAGCGCCAGTGAGTCCAGCTCGAAATCATCATCACGTGAAGGATACTGTGCGCGAATCTGGCTGAGCATATAAGAGAACTGACTAAACCAGGTGGTAATAAAATCTTTGGCTAGTTGCATGCCATCAATAGCCGGCTGATCTTCAATTACTTCATGCCCAAGGCTGGTTAAGAGTTTTACAGTGTGCTCAATCGCCTGAATAGCATCTTTAGATACAGCGGTGCCAATTGGAGAACGGGTGCTAAACGCAATTTTCAGTTTTTTTGGTGCTTGCTGCATCAGCTGCAGATATTGACCTTCCGGGCGCTGAATCTTAAATAAAGAGCTGTGTTCTTCGCCGTGGGTTGCATCAAGCATGGCAGCGCTATCCCGGACACTGCGCGTCAACACATGCTGAATGGCAGCGCCGTGCATGGCTTCACTCATGGACGGTCCCCATGGGGTACGGCCACGACTCGGCTTTAAACCGAACAAGCCGCAATAAGAGGCAGGAATACGAATCGAGCCACCGCCATCGCCGGCACCGGCCAGTGGCACAATACCGGCGGCCACAGCAGCCGCAGAACCACCCGATGAGCCTCCACTATTATGTTTTAAATGCCACGGGTTTTTACAGCTGCCCCAAGCATCCGGTTCGGTAATGCCTTTGATTCCGAATTCAGGAGTGTTGGTACGGCCAAAAGTCACAATTCCGGCCTGTTCCCAACGATTGACAATTTCAGCGTTTGTTTCGGGAATATAGCCCATTCTTTTTAAGCCTTGACAGCCATAAGAAGTTGGGTAGCCCGCATATTCCTGAAACAGGTCTTTGACCAGAAAGGGTACCCCAGCAAATGGACCAGACAATGGTCCTTGTACGCGTTGCTGGGCATGTTCATGCATCGGAATAATAATTGCATTCAGGCTTTTGCTTTGTTCGGCGCGTTGTACGGCCAGTTCCAGCAGTTCCGATGCCTGAATTTCTTTTTTTGCCACTAATTCGGCCAGCCCCAGACCATCATATTTTAAATATTCTTGTAACTTCATTTTCAATCCTGAAAATATAAATTGTCAGAAACTGTTGTAAGAGATTTTACGCAAAGTTGCAAGGCGAGATTAAAATTTAAACAGTAAAAATTAGCGATTTTGGGGCTTAAAAAAATTGTTGAGTTATGTTTATGCACTAAGTTTATTGCAAAAAATATGCTAACGTTAGCGGGTACTTTATATCATTGAATCAATGTATGAAAAAACTTTATCTCACCAGTTTAATGTTAGTATGTTGCACTGCCGTGATGGCCAATGAAACAAAAACGACAACAACAAATAGTGCTGCCGCAACCGCTGCAAAAGCGCCTGTCAATGCCAATACCGTTCGTGTCATTACCCGTCCTGAAATTGTGGGATTGTGGGGCATGGAAATTCCAAATAACCGCAAATGTATTGAATATTATAATTTTCGGGGTGATAACGATGTCATTATCAAAAGCGGTCAGGAATGGTCGTCTGGCATCTATGACTATCAGCCGGCAGAAGATCCGGCCAGCAGTTTACCTGCCTTAATCATGCAAATTAAATATGACAATAATGAGGTCGATTGTTCCGGTTATCAGGAAGATCAGACCGGGGAGATTTCACAATATTTTGTGCAATGGAAAAACCCGCATACTATTCATTTCTGTAGTAATGAAAAAGCCGAACAGTGCTTTGCCACTTTGCGCCGTGTTTTGCCTTAAAGCTGAAATTCAGCCATAAAAAAACCGCTGAAATCAGCGGTTTTTTTATTTTCACAAGGAAACGCTTAGGCTTCCTTGTTGGCACCTTCAAGCTGCTTTAACAAATGCTTTTCCAGGTAGTGAATATCCATTGCCTGTTTGCAGAAGTTTTCATCTTGCAAGATCAGATCTTTATGTAATGGAATATTGGTTTTCACACCGGTCAAAATCATTTCATCCAGCGCCTGACGCATGCGCGCAATACTGGTGCTACGGTCTTTACCATGCGCAATCAGTTTAGCGATCATCGAGTCGTAATAAGGCGGAATGCTATAGCCCGGATAGATATGTGAATCTAAGCGGATACCGGCACCACCAGACGCGTAGAAGTTTTCAATCTTGCCTGGTGATGGCAGGAAGGTCGATGGATCTTCCGCATTGATACGGCATTCAATGGCATGACCTTTCACCTGAACATCTTCCTGCTGAATGTCGAGGCCTAAACCACCGGCAACGCGCAGTTGTTGTTCAATAATATCAATACCTGTGACCATTTCAGTTACCGGGTGTTCTACCTGAACACGGGTGTTCATCTCGATAAAGAAAAACTCGCCATCTTCAAACAGGAACTCGAAAGTACCGGCACCGCGATACTGCATCATCTTACAGGCGTTGACACAGGCTTCTAAAATATCTGCACGTGCTTGTTCTGGCAGGTTTGGTGCTGGTGCTTCTTCCAGAACTTTTTGATGGCGACGCTGTAAAGAGCAGTCACGGTCATACAGATGGATGGCATGGCCGTTACCATCGCCCAGTACTTGCACTTCAACGTGACGAGGCTTTTGCAGGAAACGTTCCATATAGACCGTATCATCACCAAACCACATTTCCGCATCACGCTGCGCCGCTTGTACCGATTCCAGCAGGGTATCGACACGTTCAACAATACGCATACCACGACCACCACCACCGGCAGCTGCTTTAACAATCAGCGGGAAGCCGATTTCTTTGGCTTCAGCCAGGGCATTTTGTGGTGTTACTGCATGAGCAGAACCCGGTACAGTCGGTACGCCGGCTTTACGCATGGCAGTAATGGCAGAAACCTTGTTCCCCATTAAGCGGATGTGTTCTGGACGCGGACCAATAAAGATAAAGCCTGAGCTTTCTACAATTTCGGCAAATTCCGCATTTTCAGACAGGAAACCATAACCCGGGTGAATGGCATCAGCACCGGTAATTTCCGCTGCGGTAATAATCGCAGGAATATTCAGATAACTGTCGCTGCTCGCGCCCGGACCGATACACACGGCTTCATCACAGAAACGTAAATGCATCAGGTCTTTATCGGCATCGGAATAGATACCGACAGTTTTGATTCCTAAAGTTTTGCAGGCCCGGGTGATGCGAAGCGCAATCTCACCACGGTTTGCAATTAAAACTTTTTGCAACATTGTGAGTCCCCGTGGTCTTAAGCGCGGTAGCGGAAGAGTGGTTGACCAAACTGAATCACTTCACCATTTTTAACTAGAATTTCTTCAATCACGCCGCTTTGAGTTGCTTCAATCGGGTTCATGATTTTCATGGCTTCGATAATACCTAAGGTTTCACCTGCAGAAACGGTTTGACCGATTTTCACAAAAGGTGCTTCACCTGGGCTTGGTGCTGCATAGAACACGCCAACCATTGGAGAAGTTTCAACTGCGCCACGTGGAGAAGATTTCGGTGCTGATGGCAGATCTGCTGCTGGAGCAGGCATTGCTGGAACTGCTGCCGCTACTACTGGACTGCGACGAGTAAGCGCAATCGCCTGATCGCCTTCTTTAACTTCAATCGCTTGTAAGTCAGATTCAATCATCAGGTCGATGAGTTTCTTGATTTTACGGATATCCATGAGACAGTATTCCTAATTAAGATTGCGAAGTGAGTTGAATTTTTTCGATAACGTAGTCAAGTGCAGCAGCATAGCCTTTTGCACCCAATCCGCAGATCACGCCTACAGCTTTATCGGACAAATATGAATGATGTCTAAATGCTTCACGTGCATGCACGTTAGACAGATGGACTTCAATAAACGGGATGGCAACGCCAAGAAGTGCATCACGTACTGCGACTGAGGTATGGGTCAGGGCTGCAGGATTAATAATGATGAATTGAACGCCTTCTTGACCTGCCTGATGAATTCGGTCGACAATGGCACCTTCCCAGTTACTCTGGAAAGTTTCTAGCGAAAATGATGCATTTTGCGCTTGTGTCATGAGCTGCTGATTTATATCCTCAAGGGTAAGGTGTCCATAAACCTCAGGTTCTCGCTTTCCTAGCAAATTTAAATTCGGTCCATGAATAACCAAAATGGTTGAACTCATCCAGCCTGCTCCAATTAATAAGTTGCAAATAGTCTTTGCAAGATGTCTGCAAAGTTTGCTTATTATGGCATGAAATTCCACATTTTTTTTATAATTTCTTTAAATTTACGTGAAAAGCATGTCGCAAAATATGGCTATATCATGCAAACTTTGCATACAATTCGCAATGTTAAAAGATTCCAAATTTGCACGAAATGACGGTTTTTTACATTGTAATGAGAATTGACCAAAACCATTCACAGGTTTGCCGCAAAATAGTTTGATGAGTTTAAGCCCAAGTAGATGGCCTACATGTGCATCCGGTTTTATCTCTGGATTTCCCCCGGAATGCTATCCCTGAATTTGGGGAGTTTTTATCCTCCTCCTGATTTCTATATTGAATTGGCCGCGTTTTAAAATTTATACCATTCAATATATCTGCTGAGAGGTTGCCGCTATAGATTCTGTTTTATCTGGCTTTAAACTACCGTGTTGATATCTTTATTTATTATTGAATTACAAATATTTATCTTTATTTTATGCTTGGGATATAGTAATTCGATTAGTCATTAGCGTGCTGTTTAGATCAGTTTAGCATGTGCTTAATAGTTGGGCTGATCTTTCAGATAGAGGGTGTATGGGAATAAGTTAAGACGCTAACAAGAGATGAGCAATCCTGATTATGAACAGTCATTGTGAAGAGAATTAGAGTAGAGTGGATTCAAAAGTGTTGGATTTATTTTCAGGAAGTCATTGACCAATTCTTTCATTGAAAAAGACAGTTTCGTGTCTTTCTGTACGAAAGCCGTTCAGGCAAGGTTGGCAAAATTTGATAGTTCACGTATTGCCTAAACTGATTTGGCGAGTAGGGCCTTGATTTTAGAATTAAAAAATAACAGTATTGCTTTAATTAAGGGGAAATTTTCTTAAAAGCGACAAATATCTTAATTTAGCCTAAATAAGGCAGATCTATCTAATTCAGTCTGTGACAACCTTGTATCGGCGAAATGCTGTATAAATAGACAAATAGCCCTGATGTGCTAAGATAAAGACATTACACACAGTGTGAACAGGAGTTGTCCAATGACAGCTTATACGATTATGAAAGCAGGCAAGGTGGAGGATGATATGATTCCAAAACTGGCGATTCACGCATTCCGTGATGCTTTTAAGCAGGCATGTGCGTCTTCAACTGTGGTGTATGTGAAAGATCAGCAACTGGTACAGCGCCAGCCGAATGGTCAGGAAAGCGTAATGAAAGATGTATCGGCGGCTTATCGTAGTGCGCAGCATCTTCCAAAAACCTTGACACGTAAAAAGAAATTACAGACCGTTCACTAATTTATGCCACAACCCCGCATCAGGATGTTTGCAGGTCCGAATGGTTCAGGAAAAAGTACCATTAAGGAATATTTGTTGCCCCATCATATTGGGGCATATTTAAATGCAGATGAACTCGAATATCAGCTTAAACACTCTGCAGTTTTGCATTTGGACCATTATCATCGGGCATTGAATGCAGCCGCTTTAATTTCCTTTCTAGAACAAAAACAACGACCGCAGGCAAATACATGGGTGCCTTTATTACGTCAGCCACCGGTGTTAATCAGTGCAAGCTGCGTACAGTTTGATCCTGCAGAAATCGATTCCTATTTATGCGCGCGTATTATTGATTATATTCGCCTGGAATTTTTACGTTTAAAGGTGAGTTTTACCTTTGAAACAGTGATGTCGCATATTTCCAAAGTGGAATTTTTACATGAGGCAAAACGCCACGGATTTAAAACCTATCTGTACTATGTTTCCACGGTTGATCCGCTGATTAATATTGCGCGGGTGCAGTATCGCGTAGAGAAGGGCGGGCATGGCGTGCCTGAACAAAAGATTAAACAGCGTTACTACCGCAGTATGGATTTATTAATGCAGGCGGTGGATGCCACAGATCGAACCTACTTTTTTGATAACTCAACGGATGGTCAAGCCGCATCGTTCCTGGCCGAGATTGAAAATGCCGAGCTGTTAAAAATAAATTCCGAGGCGCAGGTGTTGCCAGAGTGGTTTGTAGAGAAAGTTTTAAATGCTTTTGAGTAAGTCAGTTCACTTGGATGGGTATTCATCTCTATTTCTGATCAGCAGCTTTAAAACGCCAAGAAATTAAAGCCAAACTACATAATATTCTGCCGAAGTACAAAATTCCCCGAGGATATATTCGGGGGGATTTGCCCAACTATCAAGATCAGCTAATTAATTCACATGATTTTTCTAGCAAACTGTTTTCCATTTACGACCTGTAAGGCGGTTTATTAAACTAAAATAGTCTTTATCCAAGTCCTATTTTTAGAGATGTGCTGGCCGCGCTAAGCCTCTAGTCGCTGGAAGCTTTTTTTATTTCCTTTATTTTTTTAAGCGCTTCATTCTTATAATCCAGAAATAGCCTAAGCAACATTCTCCTTAATCAGCGAATGACAGCGCAAAAGCCAGAATAAAGGAAAGGGGAGATGATTAGCTCTTTGTAAACAAGGATAGCTATTCATTGGTATTTTATATATTATAAAAACATATAATGTTTTGGGTGTATGGCGATGCATGATTTTCTGATTGCGTTTTTAGGTGGCCTTTTATTAGGGACCGCCGTGGTCGGCTATTTATATGTGAATGGACGGATTGCAGGCATTAGCGGCTTGCTGGCTCAGGTGATGCAGCCAAGTACCATCTTTAAAACACCGGCGCTGTGGTTTTTATTGGGATTGTTTATTACGCCGTTTATTTATGGAATCTGGCAGCAGCCACAGATTGAACTTGAGGCTAGTCCACTCATGATGGTGGTGGCCGGTATTTTGGTTGGTTTTGGGACCCGTTTAGGTTCGGGTTGTACCAGTGGTCATGGTATTTGTGGAATCAGCCGTTTATCCAAACGTTCGATGGTAGCGACCTTGACCTTTATGCTGACGGGCGTATTGACAGTGTATGTCACCCGCCATATCACAGGAGCATTCTAAAATGAAAAATATCTGGGCGTTTCTATTTGGCGGATTATTTTCATTGGGCTTGATGATTTCGGGTATGTCCAATCCGGAAAAAGTACTAGGTTTTCTGGATATTTTCGGCGATTGGGATGCCAGTCTGGCTTTTGTGATGATGGGTGCCATCGCCGTGGCTTTTATTCCGTTTCAAAAGGCAGTACGTCAGGCCGAACCTAAGACGGTGTATCATGAGGCCATTGAGTTACCGCGGCAAAATCAGCTAGATTCTAAACTGATTATCGGCAGCGCTTTGTTTGGGATTGGCTGGGGAATTGCCGGCATTTGTCCTGCACCTAGCTTTACGTTAATTGGTTTGGGCTATTATCAGGCGCTGTACTTTATTGCTGCGATGATGTATGGCATGTATCTCCATCATCGACTTTTAGGGAAAAAATCATGACCGCTACGCCAGTTGTACAACATTTTTTTGACAAAGAGACCAATACATTCAGCTATGTAGTGACCGATCCAGCCACGCAGCAATGTGCAATTATTGATAGCGTCTTGAATTATGATGCGGCTTCAGCATCTACCTCGACTGAAGGTGCAGACGCAATCATTAGCTATATTCAGCAAAATAGCCTAAGCGTTGAGTGGATTTTAGAAACCCATGTGCATGCAGATCATCTGACCGCAGCCCAGTATTTAAAAGAAAAGCTCGGTGGAAAAATTGCCATCAGTAACAAGATTATTGTGGTGCAGGATACGTTTGGCCGTATTTATAATCTGGATTTGAAATATCTGAATGCGCATCAAGCCTTTGATTATCTGTTTGATGATCATGAGCAATTCAGTATTGGTGAATTAACGGCCTACAATATTCCAACACCAGGGCATACACCGGCCTGTTTAAGCTATGTGATTGGTGATGCAGTCTTTGTCGGCGATACCTTGTTTATGCCGGATTATGGTACTGCACGCTGCGATTTCCCGAAGGGTAGTGCAGAGCAACTGTTTGATTCTGTGCAAAAACTGTATAAGTTGCCAGCACAGACACGGGTATTTTTATGTCATGACTATCTGCCTGAAGGGCGTGAGGTCTTTATACACGAAACCAGTATCCAGCAGCAAAAAGCCGAGAATATCCATATTCACGATGGCACGCAAAAAGCTGAGTTTGTAGAAATGCGTAATCGCCGTGATGCCGGTTTATCGATGCCAAAACTGATTCTGCCTGCCATTCAGATCAATATGGTGGCCGGACATTTCCCTGAACCGGAAGCCAATGGCACGCGCTATCTGAAACTGCCACTCAATTATTTCAACAAATAAACTGGATCGGCCAATGCTTTCGTGCAACTGGCCGATATTTTTGGCCTGATACAAAATAGCCTAAGCAAAAATACAATTTTAATAAAACACTTATCCTATAATATCGAGAAAGCCAAAACCGATGCATACAAGGAATCAAAAATGCTGCTCAATTTCCAGACTTCACAACAACATCTATCAAGCACCGACATTCCGGTTGTTCTTATTCATGGTTTATTTGGCAGCCTGAGTAATTTGGGTATGTTGGCACGTGCGTTACAGGAGCATTATCCAGTCATCCAGATTGATGTACGTAACCACGGAAAATCGGAACATCGCCAGAGCATGAGCTATACCGAGATGGCGCAAGATGTACTGGAAACCTTGGATGCGATTCAGGTACAAAAATTTATCGTGATTGGCCATTCCATGGGTGGAAAAATTGCCATGCAACTGGCTGACCTTGCACCAGAGCGAGTGGAAAAACTGGTGGTGCTGGACATGACACCATTTGCCTATCAGGAAAATCATCATGATCAGGTGTTTGATGCGCTATTTGCTGTCAAAAAAGCACAAGTGGAATCACGCCAGGATGCCACCCAGATTATGCAGCAGTATTTGCGTGAAGATGCAGTGATTCAGTTTCTGATGAAATCGTTTAGTAAAGGGCAGTGGTTATTTAATGTTGATGCACTTTATGCATCTTATCCGAAAATTTTATCTTGGCAGTCAGTCAAGGTGGATGCACCAAGTTTATTTATTCGTGGCGGCGCCTCTCCGTATTTATCTAAACCGGAACACTATGCTGCCATTGAACAGCAGTTTAGTCAGGCCAATATTGAAACTGTTGAAAATGCGGGGCATTGGCTGCATGCAGAGAAAACTGCTGAAGTGGTCGATAAAATCCAGCTGTTTTTATCTGCATAAGCCCGGTATTATTTTTAATCGAGTGCATTGGCCATCAGCTGACCTTCCGAGGTCAGCTTTTCTGCCATTTCCCGGGTTTTCTTTAAGCCTGGCATCCGGTATTCGGTATGGCCATAATCTTTAATGGATTTCCAGCGGCCACCCCAGGTCAGGCCGACCGACTCCGCCACTTCACCATACAGTTCATAACCGCGCATTGCCCACGGGTCACGCTCGGAAATTACCACTTTGCCATTGCGTTTAAAGGCCACATCGGCGGCTAAACCAAATTGATGATAGCTTTGATAACCACGGGCACGGGTGGTGTTTTTATTTTTGGACAGCGAGTTTTGTCGCTCCGGACTACGATAACCCTCCAATAGCACCAGCTCATAGCCGTGGCGTTCTTTCATGATTTTAAACACCATCAGCAGGCGCTGTTTATAACGTGGATTCATCTTGTGCCATTTCCGATCAGCGCTGACAATTGATGGATTGACATGAGAGTGAGCATGTAAATCTTCTACTGCCGGATCATAACTATGCTGATCAGCTGGCACAGCCGCCTACTGATTTTCCAGTTGCATGGCCTCAACCGCGGCGGCTTCAACCAGTGCTTCTTCTACTTCAGGTGGTGGCGACAGCATTTCACCTTCAAGCAGGGCATAAACTTGAGGATCGACTTCTCTTAAGTAGTCGGCTTCAATTTTGGTGGCGCTAATCGGGCGGGTAAAGGCAAACAGAAGGATACTGGAAAACAGAAAAAATCCGGCAATCAGAATCCACCATTGCTGAATATGCCAATTGCTGCAACCGGTGATCCATCAAGGCACCAGTAAATTAAATAAAGTGCTGATTTTGCCGATTAATAATCATGCCTATTGCTATGAAATTGCAGCATTTTGGGTCAGTCTGATTAGCCGTTTTGTCGCCAATCAGAACACAGAATTGCTGGTCGGTTTACTGCATTATGACAAACCCTTGCTGATTTTTGGCTTTCATGGCGCAGATATTCAGGCTTTAAGCGAAATTTTCACCCAAAACCTGGACAGTTCACATTGGGTCTCATTGGTCAATGCCAGCTGGATTGATCCGTATCTGGAGCAAAATGCAGGTTTGGCGGCGTTGGAACAGGCTTTATGTGAACGCCAGCTTAGCTTAAGCCAGGGAATCAAGCTCTTTAGACAGACTTTTATAGATGGATAAAATGATTAAAAATCAATTAAATACATATAAAAAACAATGGCTGTCTGTACTCTTGTTCAGTGTTAGTAGCTGGGTATGTGCACAGCCGATTGTAGTTGAAGGCGTGGTCCCGAATGAAGCCAGCAAACAGGCCATCCTGACTAAAATGCACAGTGTGTATGGTGCGGACCAAGTCATTGATAAAATTCAGGTTAAATCGGTTGCTGCACCCAATGGCTGGAGCGAATCGGTCACACGAATGATCACGCCAGACCTAAAAAAAGTGAAGCAGGGTCAATTGTCGGTACGCGGTACGCAAATTGATTTAAATGGAAAAATGTCCAATCAAAATGATATCCAGCCAACCACAAATGCTTTTCAGGGCTTGGTACAGGCGCCATATCGTTTTAATGCACAGTTATCTGTAAATCAGGCCGAACAGAAAATTATTGATGATGCCTTGAAAAACCGGATTATTGAATTTGAATCTGGCAGTGCGGTTTTGGCCGCATCTAGGACAAAAATTCTTGATGAAATGGCGATTGCCTTAAATAAGGTTGGTGGCAAGCAGGTGAAAATTATTGGCCATACTGATAGCTCTGGTGATGCCAATAAAAACCTGATCTTAAGTAAAGAGCGTGCACAGGCGGTAAAAGATTATTTGATTGGCAAAAATATTCCTGCAGATAGTTTGAGTGTGGAAGGTTTAGGCGCCAACAAACCTGTGGCAGACAACTCAACAGCTGAGGGTCGTAAAAAGAACCGTCGTATTGAGTTTGAAGTGATTTAAGTGGTCATTAAAGGAATAAGAGTCATCTACAGGATGGCTTTTATTTAATATGCTATATTTCGTATAATGTATATTATGTTAAATAGCATGTCGGGGATTGTGCCCTATACAAACTGTATGTTGGCACAACTTCACTGGAGAGATTAAACTATCGGTGGATCTCTCCAGTGAAGCATCCTAAGGAACATAATATACGTTATGCGGAAATCCGGGAGCTAAACTTATCCTGGCATGAAATATATTCTTTTATCCTGGTGTGGATACAAACTTATCCTGGCATAAATATATATATAAAAGCACCCTGTTGTTTTAATTTTGGTCAATCGTAACCCGCATATTATAGAACGCTACACCGGATTAAAGCCTATCAATTGTATGATCAAGTTTAGGGTCTGTTGACATTTCATAATGATAGCCAAATAAAGATACAAGCTAAGGCAACAGAATTTTCATAGCTTTGCTTTAGCTTGTCATAGCGTGTGGCAATTCCTCTAAATTGCTTTAATCTAGCAAAAGTATTCTCAATTAAATGCCTGATTTTATAAAAATACCAATCCACATGATCATTATTTGAAAGTGTATTGGATTTCTTGGGAATATTAGCTTGAGTTCCCGTTTTTTCTATCTGTTCTCTCAAGGATTCAGAGTCATAACCCTTATCGGCACAGAGAATTTCTGTCTCGTGCAGGTCTATATTGTTAACTAATTTCGGTGCCACTTTTACATCATGGGTCGTACCATCCTCTATCAAAAACTGAACAGGGTTCCCATGAGATTTAATAACTTATTATCTTTCGACCACCGGGAAAATTTCTTGAATATGGAGTTTGGCTTTCCGAAGGCAGCAGGTAAATCCCGCCACGGGCAGCCTGTACGGATTCTATAAAGAATAGCTTCAATAAAATTTCGAAGATTTTGTTTGAGATAAATACGAAAATTACGGAAAATGTTTTCTAACTTAGACCAGTGTTGATCAGTCAACATTGTACGAGGCATAGCGAGGAGTAGATTTGGTTTGGCGATTAAATTCTACGTTCTCGCTATTTTTTTTGCACAGTACAGTAAATGTCAACAGACCCTAATATTTATTGTTCTATTTTTTAATTGAGGAAACCGACTTCTTCTAAGTAAATCAAGTAATCCAAATTGAACAGGAAGCTCCTTCTAAAGATAATTATTTAGATCATGAATCTGCTGAGAAGCATACGCTCTATAATCAAACCACTATTATGAGCGTATTCGTTATCTTCCAATTGCCTTCAGCTTAACCCAAACCCTTAACCAGAAAGAAACAGCCCACAATCACCAATAACACGGCGAAACATTTTTTCAGGATTTGTGGCGATAATGCATGTGCTGTTTTCGCCCCAAGTTTGGCAGTAAAGAAACTCATAATGCTAATACCAAGAAAAGCATAAATATGAACAAAGCCAATAGTATTGGGCACATTCACCTGCGCCTGCATCCCAAAAATCATAAATCCCAAAGCACCGGCAACTGCAATGGGGAAACCACAGGCTGCAGATGTGCCTACTGCCTGTTGCATGACCACGCCATAACGGTTGAGATACGGTACGGTCAAGCTGCCACCGCCAATCCCAAAGATGGCTGAAGCAAAACCAATTCCCGAACCTGCAGCGATTTGTTGACCGGTTGAGGGCAAGGTTCGCCCCTGCTCTGCCGGCTTTTTGCTACCTGTAAACATGGTATACGCCACCCAGATCAGAAAGATTCCTACCACAATCTGCAAATGTAAGCCCGAAATTAAACCGGCAATCCCTGCACCGAAAAAGCATCCAATGGCCATAGGCGGAGCTAGATGTCTAAAGACTGGCCACAGCACTGCCTCGTTCTTATGGTGCGCCATCAATGAACTGATAGAGGTGATCACAATAGTTGCTAGCGATGTACCTAAAGCCAAATGCATAATCACATCCGGACTATAACCCATCTGCATAAACACGATATATAACAGTGGTACAATGATTGTTCCGCCACCGACCCCAAACAGCCCAGCGGCAAAACCTGCGCATGCCCCGATAATTAAAAAAATGATAATTTCCACGAAATACTGACTGAATAATTTGAAATTAAAGACAAGGCGCCTTAAGCAAGTTCCAGCTCACCAACCTGATGATAGGCACGATTAAAATACACCAGACCATGTTCTTGCTGACTGTGCTGAATGGCCAGCACACGGCACATAAAAATGCTATGCGTACCCACCTGCTGAATCTGCTCAATCTCGCAATCAAAGCTGGTCAAGGCATCTGTTAACACCGGCGCGCCGGTTTCCAGCTCAGTCCAGGTTCCATATTGAAAGCGCTCTTCAGACTTCATTTTGGAGGCAAAGACATTGGAGATTTGTTGATGCTGCGCGCCTAGCACATTCACGCTCAAGATTTTATTTTCAATAAAATGGGCGTGTGAGCGTGAAGCCTGATTCATGCAAACCAATAAGGTCGGTGGTGTATCGGTTACACTACACACGGCAGATGCGGTAAATCCATGCACACCAGACGCCCCTGCCGTGGTCACCACATTGACCGCGCTGCTGAGCAAAGACATGGCATTTCTAAAGTCTGCTGCTTCAATCATCACCGGATTCCTTCATTTTCTTGGGTTATGCTTGAAATGGTTGTTAAGCGGATGGGCCAGATGTTTTCCATCCATTCCCATCAGCTCTGCCACATGATGTGCCTGCGCGTTAAGCACTCAATTCTTGACGCACAATATCGGCGCCAGCGCTTAAAGCACGAAGTTTACCTTGCGCCACCTGACGCGATAACGGCGTCATACCACAGTTGGTCGATGGATAAAGCTTGTCGGCATCAACAAACTGCAAAGCTTTACGCAAGGTATTGGCCACTTCTTCTGCGGTTTCAATCTGGTTGGTGGCCACATCAATAGCGCCAACCATAACTTTTTTGCCGCGGATCAGCTCAATCAGGTCCATCGGTACGCGTGAGTTCTGACATTCCAGCGAAACAATATCAATTTTGGATTGTTGCAGTTTCGGGAACACGGCTTCATATTGACGCCATTCAGAGCCTAAGGTTTTTTTCCAGTCAGTATTGGCTTTAATGCCATAGCCATAGCAGATATGCACGGCGGTTTCGCATTTCAGACCTTCCAGTGCGCGTTCCAGCGTGGCCACACCCCAGTCATTGACTTCATCAAAGAACACGTTAAAAGCAGGTTCATCAAACTGGATAATATCGACCCCAGCGGCTTCGAGTTCCCTTGCCTCCTGATTCAGGATTTTGGCAAATTCCCAGGCCAGTTTTTCACGGCTTTTGTAATGACCATCGTACAGGGTATCAATCATGGTCATTGGACCCGGCAAAGCCCATTTAATTGGCTGAGTGGTCTGGCTGCGTAAAAACTTGGCATCTTCCACAAACACCGGCTGTTTCCGGGCCACCTCACCGATCACCGAAGGTACGCTGGCATCATAACGGTTACGAATACGCACCGTTTCCCGTTTTTCAAAATCCACACCTTCGAGATGTTCAATAAAGGTGGTGACAAAATGCTGACGGGTCTGCTCACCATCGCTGACAATATCAATTCCGGCCAGTAACTGTTCATGCAGTGACAGGCTCAAGGCATCCTGTTTGGCTTCACGCAGTGCATCGCCTTCAAGTTTCCATGGCGACCAGAGTTTTTCCGGTTCTGCCAGCCAGGATGGTTTCGGTAAGCTGCCTGCGGTTGAGGTTGGGAGTAAAATGCTCATCTTTAATCTTCTATCTCTATACGTTGAATTAAGCAGCGTTGGTTGCTACGGCGTAGCTGGCAGCCCACTGTTCCAGAATGTGCTGATACGGTTTAATAAAGTGTTCTTCTGTCCATTTGCCCTGTTTTACGGCCAGCTGGCTACGCTCGACACGGTCATAGACAATTTGCGTTAAGGAATAATCTGGGTACTCAAGACTAGGTTGATAGACCTGACCTGCAGTCGAGTTGGCATTATAAATTTCAGGACGATAAATCTTCTGGAAGCTTTCCATGGTGCTAATCGCGCTGATTAATTCAAGATCGGTATAATCCGCCAATAAATCACCGCTAAAATAGAACGCCAAAGGTGCAGCACTATTTTCCGGTTTAAAATAGCGAACAGTTAAACCCATTTTTGCGAAATAATGATCTGTTCTTGAGTATTCATTTTGCTGATATTCAACCCCTAACACCGGATGAATATTGGCGGTACGATAATAGGTTTTGGTGGTCGATACGCTCAGGCAGATCACCGGCTGTTTATTAAACTGTGACTGGAACGCCTCGGAATTCACCACGTACTGATACAGCTTGCCGTGCAAATCACCAAAGTTGTCTGGTATTTCCCCTGCTTTATAGCCTTGGGACAATAAAAGCACGCTAAAATCATAATCACGTACATACGATGAAAAACTGTTTCCGATCATGCCTTCAATACGCTGATTGGTACGATGATCAACAATCGTCGATTTCAGCATTTCAATGGCTGGAAAGGCGTTACCATTGCCTTCGACATCAAGATCTGCAGATACAATATCAATTTCCAGTGAATAACGGTCACCCTTCGGATTGTCCCAATGTGCCAAGGCATTAAAACGGTTATTGATCATGCGCAGCGTATTACGCAGGTTTTGTTCACGGCTTTCGCCACGTGCCAGATTGGCAAAGTTGGTTGTTAAACGGGTACTGTCCGCTGGTTGATAGTTTTCATCAAAACGAATACGTTGAATTGAACATGCAAACTGTTGACTCATCTGTTCCACCGCTTTAAATATCTAAAAATAAAAATCTGAATATCTTTCTGGTTTTAGTTATACGTGAACCCTAAGATGAATAAAAATGATTTAATCTAAGTTAATAGTGAATTAAATTCATGTTTTGATTTGAATAGCGTTATTTAAGGCGAAAATATAGAAAAATAGACTGCCCTATGAGTCATCAATCGAGTCCAATTTTTCTTGCTGGAAAAAGGCCAAAAAGCTAGATTTAGAATCAAAATAGATTTTTTTAATTTTAATAAAAACAATTATTTATAATTTTTATTGTAGCTAAATATCTTCACATTTTGTTGAAGAAAATGAGCTTCTTGATGGAATAAAAAATTGGCTCGCCTAAATATTTGGATCTGGTCTGTTTAGGTCAAACGGCGCTTATATAAAAATGTCTATAAAAGCATCAACATGAATTTGGTTCAGTTGAAGATGAGGAAAAATCAAGGGGTTTAGCTTGTAAATGATCAGTGATTTACCTTCCTATTAAACGAATAGATGCAGTGTTCTTCTGTAGCCCAATTTCCTTGAGAAACGACTTTGCGACTTTCAGCTTCTATAAGAAATGAAAATTTAAACCGGCTCAGCTATACTATTTAAAATATAAGCAGAATATTGAGATCAGTAGAATAAGGAAATATCTGATGACTTTTCAAAAAACAATTTTGGGGCTAAGTTTAAGTTGTGTACTGGCACTTATGTATGGCTGTACCAAACCGGCTTCTGATCAGGCTGAAACTGAAGTCAGTACTTCTGAAATCACATCGGATTCAAATGAAACTGCCAAAGCCAGCTCAGATTTTGATCTGAATAACATCCCCATTTCGACCGCAGTGCTTGGCGAGTTTCCTTATATTGAGTTACCACAGGGTTATCGCTATCAGAATGATGAAAATCGAAAGTTTGAACGTGTGCCGTTTTGGACAGGACATGACTTTCACTGGGTTGAAGGAAAACTGTTTAGTTCGGGTATTACCGCTAAATCAGATTATAAAGAAGGCAGTTATTTAGAAATACAGCGTAATCTTGATGCGGTAATTAAACAGCTTGGCGGTGTAGAAGTTGCCAATAGTCAAATCCCCAAAGAGCTTGCCAACAGTCTGCCTGATGCCATTCGGGTGCAACATGGTTCAGGTTTGGCTGATATTTATAATTACCCTGCGCAAACGTATGTGATTCGACAAGCGGATAAAAATATTTGGTTCCATTTGGCGCAATCTGGTCACTATATGGGTTTAATGGTAGCGGAAAGTCAGCCCTTAAATATCACTGCCAAAGCACTGACGTCGAGTGCACTGAAACAAAGTCTGGATCAGGACAGTAAAGTGAGTGTGCAAATTAACTTTGCCACAGATCAAGCCGATATTTTGCCAGACTCACAAGAACAAATAGATCAGATTATTGCTTTACTGAAAGATAACGATGATTTAAAACTTGGCATTTACGGACATACTGATAATACAGGCGATGCGGCGCATAATTTAAAATTGTCTGAGCAACGTGCGCAAGCTGTGGTGACTGCTCTAACCAAAGCAGGCATTGATACAAATCGTCTGACAGCCAAAGGTTTTGGGGATACTCAGCCTGTTGCAGATAATGCGACTGAAGATGGTAAGGCGAAAAACCGTCGGGTGGAGTTGGTGAAATTATAAAAGTCTAAATACTAAAAAGACCGCAATATAGCGGTCTTTTTTACATCTTTTTATAAATGGTGTCACGGCGGTCAACGTCTAAGACAAGCACCACAATTTTGGCGTCAATGACTTGATAGACTAAGCGATACGCGGTTTTTGTGAACTCGAACTCTTAAGTCATCTAAAGTTATCCTGATAGTTTCTTCACTTTTCGCTTTTTCTGCTAGTTGTAATAAATAAACCTCATCCATAACACAATCTTTTAAGATTATTTTTGTATTTTCCAAAATGCGATTTTGACGATCAGGGCTACGACCTTCTAAAAATTCTGGTATTTTTTTTACCATATTTCATAAGCTCCAAATAGGATGTTCTTCCCAATTATCAGGAAAACCCATTGCAACACGCCAATTTTCATCTTTCACAATAGGTTTTAAGAGTTTATTCAATTGATTGCACCACTCTGAATCAAATCCTGTCGGTCTTAGCAAGGTTTTTAAGATTAAGAGTACATAGAAGATACGTTTATTCGTCGGTGTAATCGGTGATTGCCAATTTGGATCTTTGTCAGCTTTAGATTTAATTGCTAATTCTTTATTCCATAACCGTCCATGATGGGCAAAAATATTTCTTACATAGGTCAATATATGCAACCATTCAGCTAATTTTTCATGATGCAAAGAAAAATACTGTGCGATTGCTTTCTTATCTTCTTTATTATTTGCCTTATTATTTATTAAACCACTATATAAAAATGACAATGAACCAAAACTTAAAACTTCTGTCAGCATCCAAATTGGGATTTGAGGAAAACCATCATAATTTTGTTGAAAATGCTGGATGAACGTATCTTTAGAGCGTCCAACTTCTTTGTTGCATGTTTCTAAAAATTTTCTATGGTTAAATTTGGGATAAAAATTTTGTGCATTGTAGATACCAAATGCACCATATTGATGACCGAGATAATACGTTAATTTCGTTCGTAAAAACGTTTCTATAATTTCGATAGCACCGAATATTTGTAATCGTAATTCAGTATCAAATTCATATAATTGCACAATTTTTTCAAACGAAGTGCCCGGCTTGAATCGATCTAAGACATTATTTCCTGACCTTATTCGGTAAGGATACCAATATGCACTTAAGCGATAATAACCATATTTTGCCAATATTCCTTCAGCCCAAGCAACATTATGAATACTCAATCCTTTAGACTGTAGATGATGCACTTGCTCAGCATATGATAAAGGCTTTTTATTTATAAGGTTTTAACATAATTCACTAAAATCGAGGCATAAAAAACCGCCAAGGTTGCGCGGACTTCAAAAGAAGAACTAAGCGTGGCGGCTGTATTAAATACATAATAGCGACAATTGTCATTATTAGCAAGTTATGATCAAAAACTGCCCTTAGCGACGGTCTTTTTTATATCTAATCTCCTCTACCCCCTATTTATTAAAGAGGTGAGGAACAGCATTCCGCAAGGGGAGAATTTTTAAGCCACAGGTGATAACCTAAACAACACCTGCCATTGTTCATGAACCTTTTACTTCTCAAAAATCTCTCTTAAATCCTCCGTCATCCCTTGGGCGGACTTAAACTCGCCTTGCTGGTTTTTCCACACCATCGACGGAGTGGCAAAGAAACCATATTTAGCCATCAGCTCCTGATTGGCATCTATTTTTGCAGCAATATCAGCAGGGATATTCTTGGTAATTTTTAACTTGTTTTGCCCTTTGTTGGCATTGTAACTGGTAAACACCTGCTGCGGATTTTTAGCCATCAGCATGGTCGCCACTTGCCCGCGACTCTCATCACGAATGACTGCCACCTGAATATGTCTAAGCTGTACCTTCCCCGCCTTCACCCACGGACGTGCCTTTTGCCAGAAGGTATGGCAATACGGACAATTCGGGTCTGAAAATACATATACAATCCGCGGCGCATCTTTTTGTCCGTCCTGAATCCAGGTGGAGTTTTCCAGACTTTTCCAGACATCATCCAGCACGGCGTCTTTGACATGGGTTTCAAGCGCTTTGATGGTCAGGTTCTCACCCTTGGCATTGTGCAAATCGCCAATAATGTAATATTTCTGGTCATTGGAAATAAACACGGTCGCCGGACTTTGCTGCATATGCCCGGCCCATCCGGTCATTTTTTCTGGCGCTTCAATCTGTTTGATAAATTTAAAGCCTTCCTGCTCAATCTGTTTTTTCAGATCAGTCTGGGCAAATGCTGTCGTATTTAACAGCAGCAGGAACAACGCAGCGGGATAGATCATTTTCATGAGAATTTCCTGTTATTTTGAAGATGGAGCAGAAAGATCATTGATATAGCGACGCAGCATTGGCTGGGTCAGTTCTCCCATATGCCGATGCACGAGCTGTCCTTGCGCATTAAAGAACAAGGTGCTTGGCAAGCCGTACATATTCATCTGGGTGGCCATGTCACCTTGAGGATCAAACAGGACATGCTGGAAATTAAAACCATGCTGACGCAGATAATCCTGTACCGTGTCAGTCGTTTCGCCCTGATTCAGCATTACAAAATGAATGTCCGGATAATCCTGCTGGGCCTGATGTAAAACCGGCATTTCCCGGTGACACGGCGGACACCAGCTGGCCCACAGGTTGATGACGGTCGGTTTGCCAACCCAGTGCTGTAGCGGCACCTGTTGCTGCTGTAAATTTTGAAATTGCAGGTCAGGATACTGATTCTGCTGTGGCAAGACTGATTGAATACCCCAGTTCAGACAAAGCTGGATCGCAACAAATAGCGCGATCAATATCGCTTTAGGCAGATTGGCCAATGCCCGGTTTTTCCATAAAAACCACCCAATGCCGGCAATCAATCCGCCATAAAAATGAAAGCCTTTGTCCTGAATTTTGATTATATCCAGTGGTGTCGCCAGATAAAGATCGGCATGCATTAGTACAAAAACCAGTCGTGCGGCAATTAACCCCACCCAGAATGACGTCCACAAGCTGTCACTAAAGATGCGCCAGCTAGGTTCAGGCCATTGCTGTTTGTGTCTGAAATATCGCCCTGCCCCATACACCAGCACTAAACTGGTGAGCAGCAGCACCATCTGCCACGGCAACATTAGTGAGCCCATATGCAGCGCCGTTGCAGAAACCATCATGGCGTGTTCGCCTGCTGAAGTTGCTGCAAGCGCTGAATAAGTTGGGTCGCGGTAAAGGTGCCGGTTAAACGTAAAGTACGCTGTTCCTGCTGCTGGCTGTCCAGGAAAATCATGGTCGGTGGGCCAAGAATCTGCCAGTCACGCAGTAATGCATCTTGAGATGGATGATACTCGGTTAAATCCAGTTTAATCCGCACCACATCCTGCAAGGCTGCCTGTACATCGGTACGTGGCAGGACTTCATTTTCTACCGGCTGACAGGCCACACACCAGTCGGCATAGACATCAATCACGATACTGCGTCCACTGTTCTGCTGTAGCAGCTGTGCCAGTTCCTGCTGGGTATGCACCTTTTGCCAGCTGAGTGTTTGTTGGGCATGGACCGCACCCATCTGCTGAAGGCCATGTTGAATATGCCAAATACCAATGCCGATCATGGCCAGCGCCAGCACAATAACGCCAACACGCGAGATTTTACCTTGCAGATGTCTGCGGATTAAATCGAAGCAGTAAATCGCCAGTGCCAGGAAAATAATGCCCATCAACAGGAAATAGGCCACAGTCGGCAGCAATGGGCGGGCGAAATAAACCGCCAGCGCCAGCATTAAAAAGCCGAAACTGAATTTCAACCGGTCCATCCACAAACCCGGTTTCGGTAAATATTTGGCGCCAAATACAGCGGCAATAAATAAAGGAATCCCGAGGCCCAGACCCAGTACAAACAGATAGGTCGCGCCGAGTACCGGCTGATCCAACTGCGATACGAACAGCAAAGCACCGGCCAAAGGCGCGCTCATACACGGACCTACAATCAGCGCGGAAATCATCCCCATTAACGCAGCACCCACCAGCGTACCGCCCTGCTGTTTTTGCTGCCATCGGTCCAGTCGTTGTAATAAACCTTGTGGTAAGGACAGCTGATACACCCCAAACAGGTTCAAGGCAAACAAGATAAATAGCACCGCAAAGATGCCAATAAAGATCGGGCTTTGGAACCAGCGCTGGAAACTATAGCCCAGTTGTGCAACCGCCAGTCCCATCACCGCATACACTGCGGCCATACCCAGTACGAAAGCCAGCGCAATCAACGCAGCACGATAACCACGATGACGCTGTACCAGAATGCCAGACAAAATTGGAATCAGTGGCAAAGAACAAGGTAAAAAGGCCAGTAAAATACCAAAACCTAAAAAAATCAGCAGATTAAAAAATAAATGATGTTCCGAGAGTAAATTGAAAAAATACTGGTCGTTGTTCCATTCAGATTGTAATGACGCGGCGGCTGCCGTTTGTGTCTCGCCTGCGATTTCACTGGCCGGCACCGGATTAGACGCTACGACTGAAATTTCTGAAGCCGCGACAGCATCAGTGAGTTTTGTCGGCTCTGTATTCTCTACTGCGGCAATCGACTCATTTTCAATGACTGCTTCTTCAGCTGTAATTGGCGCAGTTGTCAGTACTGTTTTTTCAGGTTTACTGGGTGCCGCTTCAATTTTAGCCGGTGCATCCAGCGCGACCGGTTTGGCGGCACTTAATAAACGCCGTTCGCTTGAAGGCGCATCTGACTGGGGCAACAAGCCTTGCGCATCGGTCTGAATGGTGGCGCGTTGCACCGGATAACATAAACCGCTTTCGGCACAGCCCTGCCACTGAATTTTAAATTGCTGGTTTGGCGCGACCTTAATTGTAGTCTTGACCTGATGATAATGCACTTTGGTCTGGCCAAAGGTCGGATCATTCTTATCTTCCGGCACCGGCAGCTGTAATTTTAGCGCACCGGCATCGCTACGCACCTGCAGCTGATCATGATATAAATAATAATTCTCGGCGATGGTCCAGCGCAGTTCCGCCTGATCATCACTAATAGAACGCGCCTGAAACTGAAACGCCTGATCGGGTGGCAAGAACTCCTGCGCCTGTGACCAGACTGGCCAGAATGCACAAAGAACCACAAGCAAAGCACTTACACGCGTAATCATGACGTCCATTTTTCTGTAGAAAACCCGATTCATTATTAAAAAGATTAAATTAAGAGAACATTAACATAGCTCATTATTTATAAAATAGGATTTCAGGTGGAGAGTAACTATGTTTGTGGTTCTGGTCGAAGATGATCCTTATATTGCCCAAAGTATCTGTTCAGCGCTGGACTATTTAAATATTTCAGTCGAGCATGTGGCTACTGCGCGTGCTGCCGATTATTTTATCCGGCAAAGTGCGGTCGACCTGTGTCTGCTGGATTTGGGCCTGCCTGATCAGGACGGTCTGGAACTGCTGCAGCAGTGGCGCCAGGATGAAATTCATCTGCCGGTACTGGTTTTAACCGCCCGACACCAAACCCGGCAATGTGTAGAAGCCTTAAATCTGGGGGCCGATGACTACCTGACCAAACCCTTTGAACTGGATGAGCTGATTGCCCGTATTCATGCGCTGGCACGGCGTAATCGTGGCTTTTCTTCCAATCTTTTACAACTGGGTGATTTGCAGCTGAACCGCGATACCCAGGAAGTCACGTTCCAGCAGCAGCCAGTAACCCTGTCACGGCGTGAATACAGCCTGCTGGAAACCCTGATGAGCCATCCCAACCAGATTTTAAAAAATGAACAGCTGCTCGATAAACTGTATGGCTATCAGGACAGTATCGAGAGCAACGCGCTGAATGTGCATATTTATCATTTACGCCAGAAACTAGAGCCGCAGCTGATTCAGACCATTCGTGGTGTGGGCTATATGTTTAAAGTGCCGGAAACCGAGAGCTGAATATGCAGAACTACAGTTTAAAATGGCGGCTGGTCAGCATGTTTATGGTGGTGTTTCTTAGCCTGTGGAGTCTGGTGTTTTGCTGGCTGTATTATGATTTGCAGCAGCGGCTGCAAGATACGCTGGATCAGCGCCTGTTTGCCTCTGCACAAATGGTGGCGCGGCTGATTCAGCATTTGCCGCTCCAGGAAATTAATCCCGATTCCTTAAAACAGGTGGCCGAACAGTATCATGCGCAAAACCTGATTGCCTGTGAGGTGTCGGTGTTTAGCTCGGATATTACGCTGGGACCGTATGTAGTGGCTCGGACCCGCGGCGCACCGGAACAACTGACCGGACAGCAACCGGGTTTTAGTACCTGGCAGGAAAATGGTGTGGAATGGCGCAGTTATGTTCTGCGTAAAGGCGATATTCAGGTGGTGGCCGCAGAACGGCTGGTGCTTAGAGCGTCGTTATTACAACAGATTCTGCAATCGGTGCTGATTCCGCTGGTGTTATCGCTATTGATCTGTATGGCGCTGGTGATTCATATTTTGCGTAAAGAATTCCGCCCTCTGGATGATATGGCCCAGCAACTGGCAGATAAGCAGCATTCGCTGTCAGATGCCGCGCATTATCTGCAACATCTGGATGCGCGCAAAATTCCCAAAGAAGTCCAGCCTTTTGTCGATAATTCCAATCAGCTAATTCAGAACCTGCACCATAGTCTGGAAAATGAAAAACTGTTTACCGCCTATGCCGCGCATGAACTGCGTAGTCCTTTAACTGCAATTAAAACCCATGTACAACTCAGCCGGATGATGGTTGAACAAAATCCGGCGCAGGCCAGCAAGCTGATTGAAAACCTGAAACAGGCCGAAAACAGTATCTGGCGTTATCAGCAGTTGCTGGAACAATTGTTATTACTGAGCCAGACCGATCATGAAACGGCGCAAGCTGCCCCAGATTCAGATACCACCGAAGTCGCGCCGGTTTTAAGACAAGTGATAGAAGAATTAAGTCCGGTTTATCCGCATTTAAATTGTGTATTACAGGTCGATTGGGAAAGTCTGCAGACCCTGCAATTGCCACCGCTGAGCTTGCATACCATCCTGAAAAATCTGCTGGAAAATGCCCTGCTACATGCCCAAGGCTTAAGCCGGATTGAAATTATCATGCATGATCAGCAACTGTGGTTAAAAGATGATGGTCAGGGGCTGACTGCGGCGGAACTGACCCAGATGACCCGGCGCTTTTGGCGTAAATCTGCCCAGCAACAAGGTCATGGTTTAGGGCTGGCTTTGGTCAAAGCGCTGCTCCAGCATCATCACTACCAGATGGATTTAAGCCTGAACCCGCCTCAGGGTTTAAGCATTCGCATTCGGCCGGAGCAGCCCTCTTCCACGCTCAATTAAAGGGTTGATGCTTGGGGAATAGATTAGAAGCTATATCTTAGGCCCCAAACCGCCTGATTTTTCTGTTTGATTTTACTGCGGTCATAACCACCCAGAATGAAGTCGGAAAAGACATTCACATTCGGCGCAACTGCATAATCCAGTCCGACCGAGGCAAAACGAAAAGCGGTATCGGTCTGAGTATCTAAAAATTCCTGACCTTCATATTTGCCGGAGTCATTAAAATAGGAACCGGCAATGGCCAGATTTCCAGTTAATTTTTCGCTGAGCTGATGGGCATAGTTCAGGCTGACATAGGTATCGCCCTGATTCATATACACCACATCATATAAATAGGTCGACACGCCGAAGGTTAGTGTAGCTTGCTCATTCAGGTTTTTGCTGACACGCAGGCCCAGTTCATTGGAGGTGGTACTGTCCCCACCCGGATAATAATAGGTCGCATTCCACAGATCCCAAGTGAGGCCTTTAAAATCTGACACATGCCCGACAATAAAATCATGTTCCATTTTATCGGTGCTGTATTGCCGGCCTTGCTGTAAATCGCGGTATGAATAACCCAGTGTACTGCCCCAATAAGCAGCGTAAAAATTTCCATAGCCCAGGGTTAAAGAGGCCTGCAAAGCCAGGTCTTCATTTTCTGGTGCATTGGTCAGACCGCGCGACACATATTTGGATACTGCGGTCAGCTGACCGGACACATCAATAGAGGAAGACGATGCATCATTGGCCCAGCTGGACATGCTGATACATGACAGACATCCGGCGGCGACCACCGTTCTTGTAAATGGAATCATTGTTTTAAAATTTAACCTGATTGAATGTAAAAATCCCAGCCAACCATCCGACCGTGAGCTGTGCGGATGGTTGGGTATGTGGTTTTAACTAAGAAAAAAAGGATGTGTATAAAAATGCACATCAAAATGATCTAAGAGATCAAAGCGTTCTGTTGCGGCTAGATTGACCGGACTGGCGTATTGGCCCGGTAAAATGGCGCCGTAGATTTGGCCAGCGCCGGTTTGGCGCGAATATGATCGGCCAGTTTTTCGGCCATCATAATGGTGGTGGCATTCAGGTTGCCGGTAATAATCAGCGGCATGATCGAAGCATCAATCACACGCAGGTTTTGCAGCCCATGTACCCGCCCGTAGCCATCGACCACCGCCATATCATCTTCACCCATTTTGCAGCTGCAAGATGGATGGAACGCAGTTTCAGCGTGGTTACGGATAAATTCGTCCAGCTCGGCATCGCTTTGTACCTGTTTGCCCGGGCTGATTTCTTCGCCGCGATAGGCATCTAAAGCCGGTTGATGCATGATGTCCCGGGTAATGCGGATGGCATCACGAAACTCGCGCCAGTCCTGTTCGGTACTCATATAATTGAACAGGATACTTGGATGCTGAAACGGATCTTTGGAGCGCAGTTTGACCCGACCGCGGGATGGAGAGCGCATGGAACCGACATGCGCCTGAAAACCATGCTGCTGAATGGCATTACTGCCATTGTAGTTAATGGCGACCGGTAAAAAGTGATACTGGATATTCGGCCAGGCAAACTCATCGGAGGTGCGGATAAAGCCACCGGCTTCAAACTGGTTACTGGCACCCACACCCTGACCTAAAAACAGCCATTCTGCGCCAATTTTTGGCTGGTTATACCATTTTAAGGCTGGATATAAGCTGACCGGTTTTTTGCACTGATACTGTAAATACATTTCCAGATGATCTTGCAGGTTTTCGCCCACGCCCGGTAAATCATGAACCACCGGAATCTCCAGGCTTTTTAGATGCTGGGCATTACCGACACCGGAACGCTGCAGAATTTGCGGGGAAGCAATGGCACCCCCACAGAGCAACACTTCTTTTTCAGCAAAGACTTGGAGTGGCTGCGCGGTACTTTGTCCCTGAAAATATTCGACGCCTATAGCCTGCTTGCCATTAAATAGAATTTTATTGGTCATGGCATGGGTGCGAATGGTTAAATTCGGGCGCTGTCTGGCCATATCCAGATAACCACGCGCTGTGCTGGAACGGCGTCCCTGCGGGGTTACGGTACGGTCCATCGGACCAAATCCTTCCTGCTGATAGCCATTTAAATCATCGGTACGTGGATAGCCGGCCTGCACCGCAGCATCGACCATGGCATGAAACAGCTCGTTATTTCCGGCTTTCGGGGTGGCGACCTGTACCGGACCGCTGTCGCCATGATAGTCATTGCCGCCAATATCACGGGTTTCGGCCTTTTTATAATAAGGCAGGCAGTCGGCATAGCTCCAATGCTCCAGTCCTTTCAAACTGGCCCATTGTTCCAGATCCATCGCATTGCCGCGGATATAACACATGCCGTTAATCAGGGAGGAACCGCCCAAGCCTTTACCGCGACCACATTCCATGCGGCGGTTATTCATATACGGTTCCGGATCGGTCAGATAGGCCCAGTTATAACGCCGGCCCTGTAAGGGATAAGCCAGCGCGGCAGGCATCTGGGTACGAAAATCCAGCCGATAGTCCGGCCCACCTGCTTCTAGGAGCAACACCGTCGTGTCCGGATCTTCAGTTAATCGAGCCGCCAGCACATTCCCGGCAGAACCTGCGCCAATAATAATATAGTCATAGTTCATGCAGCATGATCCTCCCTTAAGCTGAAAATACAGACTGGAAAGGACTTAGCTCTACCTGAACCGATTTGGTCTGGGTATAGTGCTGTAAGGTCACCAGACCATTTTCACGGCCAACACCGGACTGTTTATAGCCACCAACCGGCATTTCTGCCGGAGATTCGCCCCAGGTATTCAGCCAGCAAATCCCTGCTTCAATCTGATGAATAATGCGATGGGCCCGGCTTAAATCCGGACTGACCACACCAGCAGCCAGACCATAGGTGGTGGCATTGGCTCTGCGGATTACTTCATCTTCGCTGTCATAACTTAAAATACTCATAACCGGGCCAAAAATTTCTTCCTGAACAATGCACATTTCATCATGACAATCAGTAAATACTGTGGGTTCGACAAAAGCCCCGTGCGCAAATTCAGCTGCCGCTGCGCGCTGTCCACCTGTTAACAGACGGGCGCCCTGTTGCTTGCCCAGCTCAATGTAATGCAATACTTTTTCCATATGGGCAAAGCTGGATAGTGGCCCGAAATTGGTGTTCGGGTCTAAAGGCTGACCCATGCGCACATAGGGAATGCGCTGCAGAATCTTTTCTTCAAAAGCAGTTTTTAAAGCAGCAGGAATAAACACCCGGGTTCCATTGGTACACACCTGTCCAGAGCTGTAGAAATTGGCCATCATGGCGATATCGGCAGCCAGATCCAGATTGGCATCTTCACAGATAATTAACGGTGATTTTCCACCGAGTTCCATGGTGATTTCTTTTAAGCTGGACGCCGCTGCCTGTGCCATTACTTTTTTACCGGTACTCACACCGCCGGTAAAGGATACTTTGGCAATCTCCGGATGCTCAGTGAGGTAGCTACCCACATCGCCCCCCCCGGTCACCACATTAAAGACGCCGTCCGGTACTCCGGCTTCACTATAAATTTCGGCCAGTTTTAACGCGGTCAGTGGGGTAATTTCACTGGCTTTAAACACCATGGCGTTGCCTGCGGCCAAGGCCGGTGCAGATTTCCATAACGCAATCTGGATTGGATAATTCCAGGCGCCAATACCGGCCACCACACCCAGCGGTTCACGGCGGGTATAAATAAAAGAACTTTCTCTTAATGGAATTTGCTGGCCTTCGAGCGCTGGTAAAATGCTGGCATAATATTCCAGCACATCTGCCCCGGTCACAATATCGACGCTCCGGGTTTCACTTAAAGGCTTGCCACTGTCCAGGCTTTCAATTTCTGCCAGCTCATCATTGCGTGCCCGTAAAATGGCTACGGCCTGATTTAAAATGCGTGAACGCTGCATGGTGGTCATGGCTGCCCAGACTTTTTGTCCCTGTTTGGCAGACTGTACTGCCCGATCAACATCGGTCTGGTTACATGCCTGAATGGTGGCCAACACCTCAGCATTGGCCGGATTAATACTTTGGAATGTTTCAGAGGATGAAGCATCGACAAACTGACCGTGAATATAAGGTCGTTGTGTATTGAATTGCATCAATTGGTTCTCCTCGTAATTTAGTGAATATTGAGTTGCTGACGGATATAGTCGGCACAAATCTGAATAGGTAAATCGGCATCCAGTTCAGTGGTCATTAAGGAACCGCGTAACCAGAAACCGTCAATCAGTGCGGCCAGACCCTGCGCGGCGCGTTCAGCCTGCTCGCGGTCCAGCTGTTTGGCAAACTCATGCTTGATATTGGAATGCAGGCGATAATGGTTGACCTGCTGCAAACGGTGCAAGTCAGGTTGATGCATACTGTTGGCCCAGAATGCCAGCCAGGTTTTCATGGCGGCTTTATCGGTCTGTTCGGCCGAGAAATTGGCACGCACAATCGCAATCAGGCGCTGCTCCGGGGTGTTTTCTGCGGCGTTTAAACTGGCAGAAATGGCATCGCTCAGCTGTTGCAACAAATAACGCATGGTCGCTTCAATCAGGCCATGCTTGCCCTGAAAATAATGACTGATGATGCCTGTAGACACACCTGCCCGCTGGGCAATCTGGCTGATAGATGCTTCAGCAAAACCCAGTTCATTAATGGCAGATAAGGTGGCATCAATTAGCTGTTGACGACGAATCGGTTGCATACCAACTTTAGGCATAAGATCGACCTGACTAATAAAAATCATGCACAAGGCAAGGTAACATATAAAAAACGTTATTTTAATTGAACGTTCAATTAAAATAAATTATAGTCCCGTCTGCTTCCTGATGTACAGCTCAGTTTGTTTTTCATTTGCAAATGTTTGTAATGAGAGCCATGCCTATAGTCTGGTTAAGCCAAAACACACTGCGCTGTAGATCCGAATTAAATAAATATGGTCACAGATTTATGCAAAAGAAAACTGAACAGACGACCGATAGTCTGAACAAAGTTGTCTTTTTTCTTTCGGCAACACTCATCCTGCTGTTTTCGCTGGTTACGATTTTATTTAATGACCAGGCGAATCAGCTCATTACCCAAATCTTGAACTGGGTCAGCCGGACCTTTAGCTGGTATTACCTGCTGGCGGCCACCTTATATCTGGTCTTTGTACTGTTTATTGCCCTGTCGCGTTATGGCGATATCAAATTAGGTCCCAAACATTCCAAGCCGGAATTTAGCCTGCTGAGCTGGTCGGCAATGCTGTTCTCGGCCGGAATCGGGATTGACCTGATGTTCTTCTCGGTGGCCGAACCGCTGTCTCACTATATGAATCCGCCTGTCGGCGAAGGCCAGACTTTTGAGGCTGCGCGCCAGTCAATGGTCTGGACCCTGTTCCACTATGGATTAACTGGCTGGAGCATGTATGCCTTGGTTGGCGTGGCTTTGGGTTATTTTAGTTATCGTTATAACCTGCCGCTAACCATCCGCTCGGCGCTTTATCCGATTTTTGGCAAGCGTGTTAATGGCTGGATTGGACATAGTGTTGATACCGCGGCCGTTTTGGGCACCATTTTTGGTATTGCCACCACCTGCGGGATTGGTGTGGTTCAGCTCAACTACGGCCTGCATGTACTGTTTGATGTGCCAGAAAACCTGCTGATCCAGTCGGCGCTGATTGCCGTTGCAGTCATTATTACTGCAATTTCAGTGGCTTCTGGGGTAAATAAAGGCCTCCGGATTCTGTCTGAAGTCAATATTTATGTGTCGATTGGTCTGCTGCTTTTTATTCTGGTGATGGGCAATACCGAGTTTTTACTGGCAGCGTTAATCCAGAACTTTGGCGACTATATTAGCCAGTTCCCGCAACTGTCCTTAACCAGTTTTCCGTTTCAGCAACCGAAAGAATGGATGAACAGCTGGACCCTGTTTTTCTGGGCCTGGTGGATTGCCTGGTCGCCATTTGTCGGCCTGTTCCTGGCGCGAATTTCCCGTGGCCGAACCATCCGTGAATTTGTGGCCGGTACCTTAATTATTCCCCTGCTGTTTACCCTGACCTGGCTGTCAATTTTTGGAAATAGCGCCCTGCACAGCGTAATTTTTGATGGCCATACCCAGCTGGCCACCACCGTATTGGCCAATCCGGCACATGGTTTCTATGACCTGCTTGCCCAATATCCGTGGTTCCCATTTCTGGCCGGCGTCGCTACCATTACCGGTTTGCTGTTTTATGTGACTTCTGCCGATTCAGGCGCACTGGTACTGGGGAATTTCACCACCAAATTTAGCAATATTGAACATGATTCGCCGCGCTGGCTCAGTGTGTTCTGGGCCATTGCTATCGGTTTGCTAACTTTGGCAATGCTCATGGCGAATGGCGTGACAGCATTACAGAACACCACGATTATTATGGGTCTGCCTTTTAGTTTCGTGATTTTCTTTGTGATGGCCGGACTGTATAAGTCCTTGCGTCTGGAAGATTTCCGTCAGGCCAGTACCAGCATGAATGCGGCACCCGTGGTCGGCAATGTCGACATCTTTAACTGGAAAAAACGCCTCAGCCGGGTAATGCTGCATGCCAATTTATCGCAAACCCAGCAAATGCTGGAAGAGGTCTGTAAACCGGCAATGCAGGCGGTGGCCACAGAATTCATCAACAAAGGCATTCAGGTCGATCTGGCGGAAAAAGCCCTGGATGATGAACCGGAACTGTCACATCTGGATTTAACCATTCAGCTGGATGAAGAAGAAAACTTTGTTTACCAGATCTGGCCAATCCGTTATGACACGCCCAACTTCAGTTCGCGTGGCAAACGCACCAAAAAATACTATTACCGTCTGGAAACCTATCTGTTTGAAGGCTCGCAAGGCAATGATCTGGTGGGTTACAGCAAAGAACAGGTCATTAACGACATTCTGGATAAATACGAGCGCCATCTGATGTTCTTGCACATCAACCGGATTAGTCCAGGCAAGCGCCCGCTCTTTCCAGACCCGGATCAATAAGGAATCTGTAGGATGTCTGAATCGCTTCACGCCTTTGCACTGTTTTTCTCATTATTAAACCCGTTTTTAATGAGTATTTATATGCTTGGCATTATCCGTAATTCCGAGGCCCGAGTGTTTAATCGCGCCCTGATTCAGGGCAGTTTAATCAGCTTTGTGGTGTTTATTATTTTCGCCAAAACCGGTGAAGCCTTTTTTCATGATGTCCTGCATGTCCGTTTTGAATCTTTCCAGATTTTTGGCGGGATTATTTTTCTGGTGATCGGTTACCGCTATGTGTTTGAGGGCGCCGATACCATTGGGGTGATGCGTGGTGCGCCGCATCATTTGGCTGGCACCATTGCCATGCCGTTTATGATTGGCCCGGGAACCATCAGCGCCGCGGTCATTACCGGAATTCAGCTAAGCCTGTGGCAACTGGTGCTGGTGATTTTTGTGACGCTGTTTCTGACCTGTAGCCTGCTTATTTTAATGAAATATGCGCATGATCATTTGCAGCATAAACATTCCAATTATATTGATTTGTATGTCGATATTGTCGGGCGTCTGGCTGCCTTGCTGATTGGGACCATTGCCATTGATATGATTATGACCGGTGTCAGCGGAATTATGCAGAGCTAAACGTCCATTTTAGATGCTCTAAACCAAAACCCTCTTTCAATTTGAAAGAGGGTTTTTTATTGATATTTGAATGTTTAGCTGTTTAAGAAATCTGCTCCAGCGGCTGCGTATTCCAGACCGGCCACAAAGTTTCCAGCACTTTTTCAAAAGCAGTATTGTCAGTTTGCCATTGCGGATTTTTATCTTTATCGACAATTAAAGCGCGTACACCTTCAATAAAATCACCTTGCTGCATCCAGACATCCTGTAAATTGCGTTCCAGCTGCATTGACTTTTCCAGCGACAAGTTTTGCCCGACCTGTTGCAGCTTTAAGCTGACCTGTTTGGCCATTACTGGACGCTGCCGCAAAATAGCCAGCATTTTCTGCGCCCATTCCTGATCTGGACCGGTACCTGCCTGAGCCAGACTGTGTTCAATATCATCCAGCGTTGCATAAGAGAAATGGGCATTGATCTGCTCGATACGCTTTTGCAATTCACTTTCTGCCGGATGGGTAATAAAGCTGCTGATGATTTTGCGGATTTCAATCGGGTTGAGTAGCGGCGCTGCAATTAACGCTGCTTCTAATTCAGCAAAGCGCGCACTCGGCACATGATAGTCAATTAAATCTAAATACAAGGCATCGCTGCTGCTGATCTGTTCACCGGTCAGCGCCATATACACGCCCACATCATCCAGCCGTGACAGGAAATGGGTGGCACCGACATCGGGGAAAAAGCCGATTGCAGTTTCCGGCATGGCAAAGCGGGATTTTTCACTGCTGATCTTGATATGACAGGCTTGCGCCAGACCAAAACCACCACCCAGCACATAGCCATCCAGCATCACCATAACGGTTTTTGGAAAATTCCGGATGTTGCTTAACATGCGATATTCAGTGGCAAAAAAATCCTGATATTGGGTATTGCCGGCCTGATAGCTGTCATACAGATAACGGATGTCACCGCCCGCGCAAAAGGCCTTCGGGCTGTTGGAATTGATCAGGATGGCCTGTACCGCAGCATCCTCACGCCATTGCTCCAGTTGTGCCTGAATACCCTGAATCATCGGCAAGGTTAAGGCATTTAAGTGGCTGGTCCGGTCCAGGCTAATCATGCCTAGACCACCCTGCACACAAATGGCTAAATTATTGTCCGTACTCATTTATTTTTCCTATTATGATTTTTATTGATGGCTAAATTGGGCCGGGCGTTTTTCGACAAAGGCCTGCATACCTTCTTTCTGGTCCTGACCGGCAAAAATGGAATGGAAAATACGTCGCTCAAAACGCAAGCCTTCGGCCAGACTGACTTCAAAAGCACGGTTGATGGATTCTTTAATCATCATCACTGCTGGCAGGGATTTTTCGGCAATTTTTTCTGCGGCTTGCAGAGTTTGCTCTAACAATTCCTCTTTGGCAAACACCCGTGCCACCAGTCCACTTTGTTCAGCTTCCTGCGCGCCCATCTGGCGGGCCGTCAGACACATTTCCATGGCTTTGGCCTTACCAATTGCCAGGGTTAAACGCTGGGTACCGCCAATGCCCGGCAATACACCCAAAGTCACTTCAGGCAGGCCAAATTTGGCATTATCAGCACAGTAAATAAAGTCACACATGAGCGCCAGTTCGCAGCCGCCGCCCAAGGCATAGCCACTGACCGCGGCAATTAACGGTTTACGGCGCTGGGCGATGCGGTCGGCCAGACTGAAAAAATCATCCAGATAAATTTGTGGAAATGTGAGATCTGCCATTTCTTTAATATCGGCGCCGGCAGCAAAGGCTTTTTCTGAACCGGTAATCACGATACAGCCAATATCCGGGTCTTTTTCCAGCCGGTCCAGCGCCTGATTGACTTCGGCAATCAGCTGATGGTTCAGGGCATTTAAGGCTTTCGGGCGGTTTAAGGTTATCAGTCCAACCCCGTTACACTGTTCAAGTAAAATTGTTTCCCATTGCATGATCAATCTCCCTGTTCAATTATAAACTACGTGCAATCACCAGACGCTGAATGTCGCTGGTGCCTTCATAAATCTGGCAAATACGCGCATCCCGATAAATACGCTCGATTGGAAAATCTTTTAAATAGCCATAGCCGCCAAAAATCTGTAAGGCTTTGGAACAAACCCGTTCTGCCATTTCTGAGGCAAACAGTTTGGCCATGGAGGCTTCAGTTAAACAGCTTTCACCAGCTTCTTTTTTACGGGCCGCGAAATGCACCAGCTGCCGTGCTGCTTCAATTTCGGTGGCCATGCTGGCCAGCCGGAAAGAAATGGCCTGCTGTTCAAAAATCGGTTTGCCAAAGGCCACACGCTCATGCGCATAGCGGCTGGCTTCTTCTAAAGCGGCGCGCGCCAGACCTACCGCCTGTGCGGCAATGCCTATGCGGCCGCCTTCCAGATTGGCCAGGGCAATTTTTAGGCCTTCACCTTCGGCGCCCAGCCTTAAACTTTCATGAATGCGTACATCGGTTAAGGCAATCTGACAGGTATCAGAAGCATGTAAGCCCAGTTTATTTTCCACCCGGATGACCTCATAACCGGGCGTATCACGTGGCACTAAAAAGGCGCTCATACCTTTTTTGCCCGCATTTGGATCAGTTACGGCAAACACAATAATCATGCCGGCATTGTTGCCCGAGGTAATAAACTGTTTGGCACCATTAATAATATAATGATCGCCATCTTTAACTGCGCGGGTTTTAATAGCAGCAGCATCCGAGCCGGTATGTGGTTCGGTTAAGGCAAAAGCGCCAATCATTTGACCTTGAGCCAGTGGCTTTAAATATTGCTGCTTTTGCTGCTCGGTGCCGAATTTGAGAATGGGCACACAGCCAACTGAGTTATGCACGCTCATAATGGCCGATGTCGCACCATCGGCTGCGGCAACTTCTTCTAGGGCTAGCACATAGGCCAGCGTTCCCGTGCCTGAACCGCCCCATTCTTCCGGAATCAGCATTCCCATAAAGCCCAGTTCACCCATTTGGGCCAAAGCCTCTTTCGGGAAAATGCCTTTTTCATCCCATTCGCCAGCATTCGGTTTAATCTGCTCCTGGGCAAAACTTTTGGCCATGTCCTGAATCAGCTGTTGTTCTTCCGTAAATTGCATACCTGCTTCCCTTAATCTTCTTATTGAGATGTCTTTCTTGATCTGTTGGCGTTTTCGTTTTTTAGCGTTTTATGCAGTTTTGGCCTGCTGTAATTTGCTGATTTCCTGATTACGCAGTAAAAAGCGCTGGATTTTGCCACTTGGGGTTTTCGGCAGTTCAGTCACAAATTCAATCAGGCGTGGATAGGCATGTGCAGACAGACGTTTTTTGACAAACTGTCCCAGTTCTTCTTCAAGTTGTTGCGTGGCTTGTACCTGCTGGGCCAGCACCACAAAGGCTTTAATTACTTCGGTACGCTCCGGATCCGGTACACCAATCACGGCGGCTTCAATCACCGCATCATGTTCCAGCAAGGCGCTTTCCACATCAAATGGGCCAACCCGATAGCCTGACGTTGTAATGACATCATCACTACGTCCGACAAAGCTCATGCTGCCATCGGCGTGAATTTCGGCGGTATCGCCAGTTAAGTAATAATCTCCAACAAATGGTGATTTACGGCTTTCTTCATAACCGCCAAACCACATCATTGGTGATTGACGGATATCAATCGCCAGAATGCCCGCAGTATCTGCTGCTAAGGCCTGACCCTGCTCATCAACCACGGCAATGGTATAGCCCGGGCTGGCAAAGCCGGCCGAACCTGAACGCACCGGATGCTCCAAGGCATGATGATTACACACCACCATCCCCACTTCGGTCTGGCCATAATGGTCGTAAATGGGCACATCCAGTACCTGTTCAAACCAGCGGATTACTTCTGGATTTAATGGTTCGCCGGCACTGCTGACCACGCGTAATTTGCCACGTAGCTGTGCCATCTGTGCCTGATCGGCAGCCATCATCATCCGGTACGCCGTCGGGGCACCGGCCAGATTGGTGATGCCATATTGCTGAACAATTTCGCAGACACTTTCGGCATTAAAACCACCTTCATAAAACAGGGTCGAATGCCCCAGTAGCAAGGGCCCGGTAATGGCATAGTACAGACCATACGCCCAGCCCGGATCTGCAATATTCCAGAACGCATCTTCCGGTTGCAGGCCAATGGCATTTTGCATATAGCCGCCAAATGCTATCAGGGCTTTCAGTGGCACTTTTAGCGGTTTGGCCGGCCCGGTGGTGCCCGAAGTAAACATCAATAAAAATGGATCATCAATCGTCAGCATTTCCAGTTCACAGTGCTCGGCCTGACCCTTCAATACGCTCCAGAAATTGAAATCTTGCGGATAGGTATCGGCCTGGCGCTCTGCATGTACGGTCACAATGTCTGGACAGTTCGCAATATCCACCAATTTATCGCGATTGGCCAAATCGGTGACCACCAGCTTGCTTTGAGCCAGCTGAATACGGTGTTCAATGGCTTTGGGACCAAAGGCGGTAAACAGCGGCTGATACACTGCCCCAATCCGCCAGGTGGCCAAAATGGTAATGATCAGTTCCGGAGTGCGTGGCAATAAGCCAGAAACACGGTCGCCTTTTTGCACACCCTGCGCTTTTAAAAAGTTGGCAAACTGGCTGGCATATTTTTTTAGCTCGGCAAAGCTGTACTGCTCTTTGCGGCCATCTTTACCATGCCAGTACAAGGCAATCGCATCTGAACCGGCGTGGCGGTCGCAGCATTCAAAACAGGCATTAAGTGCCTGCATGGTGCCAGACAGATACTGGCGTGCAACCGTATTGAGATCAAATTCCTGAACCGTTTTTTGATAATTTAACATGTGTACCTCAGCCTGAATTTATCGTTATTACTGACAAGGTGTATGGATGTAGCCTGTCCCTGCTCCATCATGTTGCTATTTTTTTACGCTGTTGGCGTGGTGTAATGATGCATGATGCTGGAGAAATCCAGATGTGCATGACCCTCCTGACACAGTTGCTGATACAGCTGTTGCACCAGACTGCCCAGAACAATCGGATGCTCCGCCTGATGTGCAGCATCAACCGCCAGCCCTAAATCTTTCAGCATCAGTTGTGCGGCAAAACCATCGGTATAGCCACGCGATGCCGGCGCATTGGCACAGATATCTGGCCACGGATTATAGACTTCAGAACTCCAGCAGCGCCCAGATGAGCTGTTAATGACTCCGGCCAGCGCTTGCGGATCAATCCCGAGTTTTACTCCCAGTGCCATGCCTTCGGCGACCGCCGTCATGGAAATACCCAGAATCAGGTTATTACAGATTTTTGCCACCTGCCCGGTGCCAATAGCACCACAATGCACCAGATTTTTCCCCATCGCACTCAGTACCGGCTTCACTGCTTCAAATGTGGCGGCATCGCCCCCAACCATAAAGGTCAAGGTGCCTTCTTTGGCGCCTAAGGTTCCACCAGACACCGGTGCATCACAGACCTGAATCTGTCGAGCCTGTGCAGCTGCCGCCACGTCCTGAATGGTTTTCGGGTCAATGGTGCTGCTGTCGATACATAAACTGCCAGCCGGTAGCACGTTCAGAATACCCTGTTCACCCAGGTACACCGTGCGTACATGCTGGGCCGCAGGCAGCATGGTCACCACCACATTGGCCTGTTGGGCTGCATCTTGCGGACTCTGGCAAACCACGCCACCGGCCTGGGCAAAATGTGCTAAAGCAGTCTCGCTCAAGTCATAGCCAAACACCTGATGGCCGGCTTTGAGTAAGTTCTGTGCCATGGAGCCGCCCATGTTGCCTAAACCAATAAATGCAATTTTCATGGTCATTCTCCTTAACGCAGACTGATGGTGGTATTCACACCGGCGCTTTCCTGATCATCTTCAAACCAGCGGCTGGTGATGGTTTTGGTCTGGGTATAGAACTGCACGGCCTGTTTGCCATACGGGCCTAAATCACCGAGTTTGGAGCCACGGGAACCGGTAAAACTGAAAAATGGTACCGGCACCGGAATTGGAATATTAATACCGACCTGACCAATATCAATCTGGTTCTGGAAAGTACGCGCGGTACTGCCGCTTTGGGTAAATAAGCCCACGCCATTACCAAACGGATTGGCATTAATCAGCTGAATGGCCTGTTCTAGTGTATCGACATGAATGATGGCCAAGACCGGACCAAAGATTTCTTCTTTATAAATGCGCATCTCGGTCGTGACCTGGTTAAAAATGGTCGGACCGACAAAATTGCCTTGCTCATAGCCGGCAACCTGCACATCACGGCCATCTAGCAGCAGTTCTGCACCCTGCTCGACACCACTGTTAATCAGGTCAATCACACGGGCTTTGGCACGGGTTGAGATGACCGGTCCGACATCAGTATTCGGTTCATGGCCAGCATTGACCTTTAAGGTTTTGGCTTTATTGACCAGCTCATCAACCCAGTGCTTGCTTTCACCGACCATTACCGCCACAGACAGGGCCATACAGCGCTGACCGGCGGCGCCAAAGGCTGCACCAACCAAGGCATTTAAGGTCTGTTCTTTATTGGCATCCGGCATCACCACCACATGGTTTTTGGCGCCCATCATTGACTGTACCCGTTTGCCATGCTGACCTGCCAGGTTATACACATGGGTGCCGACCGCGGTTGAACCGACAAAGGAAATGGCTTTGATGTCAGAATGTGTACACAGCAGATCGACCACTTCTTTACCACCATGCACCACATTCAGTACCCCGGCAGGAACACCAGCCTGCATCGCCAGTTCGACCAGCATCATGGTTGATAGCGGATCCTGCTCCGACGGCTTTAAGACAAAAGTATTGCCGCAGACAATGGCCATCGGGAACATCCACAATGGAATCATCGCCGGGAAATTAAACGGGGTAATTCCGGCACAGACACCTAAGGGTTGCTGCATGGTATAGGTATCTACCCCGCGCGCCACGCCTTCAATATACTCACCCATTTGCAGCGAACCGACCGAGCAGGCATGTTCCACCACTTCCAGGCCACGCTGAATATCACCTTCGGCATCTGCTAATGTTTTGCCCTGTTCAGCGGTCAGGACTTGTGCAATACTTTTTAAGTTTTGACGGATCAGCTCCTGCAGTTTCAGCATAATCCGCATACGGGCCTGAATAGGTGTTTCACGCCAGCTGGCAAAAGCCTGTTGGGCTGCGGCAATGGCGGCATTGACTTCTTCTGCAGTGGCAAACGGCACCTGACCCAGAACCTCCTGGGTAGCAGGATTGACAATATCTTGCCAATGACTGGTTCTGGAGTCGATAAATTCACCATTAATCAGCAGTTTTGCCGTGGTGATGCCGGTATTCGAATGGGGATGATGAATCGCGTTCATGGTCGCTCCGTGCTGGTTTGTTATTGTCGTTTTATCTGCCTTTACTGGCTGTTTTTAACGTATTATTTTTTACGCTGTTTCAGCAGACTAACAAAGAACACTTTTGGCACCAATAGAGATTGGCGCACGACGGTTGTGCAAATTTGCACAGAGATTTAACAGGATGTTAAACATAAAATGAAAGTTGATTGGGATCACTTACGCTTTTTTCTGGTCTTGGCCCGGGCCAAAACCCTCACCAATGCTGCGCGCCTGATGGAAGTGGAACACAGCACCGTGGCACGGCGCATTCAGGCGCTGGAAAATACCTTGGGTACCCAGCTGTTTAAACGTGAAGCCAAAGGCTATGAGCTGACTGCGGAAGGTCTGGCACTGGTGCCCCGCGTCGAACAGATGGAACAGTCTTTTATCCAGATTGATAAACGCCATGACCCTTTACAAGGCCGGGTACGCATTGGTGCGCCGGAAGGTTTCGGGACGGCGTTTCTGGCCCGGCTGCTGGCGGAGTTTTCACAGCATTATCCTTCGCTGACTATTGACCTGATTCCGGTGCCAAAAACCATCAAACTTTCACATCGTGAGGCCGATATTGTCATTTCAATTGACCGGCCCAAATCCGGGCCTTATATCATTACCCGACTCTCAAATTACTGTTTAAAACTGTACGGCAGTCAAAGCTATTTACAGCAAAACCCACCAATTAGACAGCTGGAAGATCTGAAACAGCACCGATTTGTCGATTATATTGATGATCTGGTGTATAGCTCGGCGCTGTATTCGCTGGAACGTTTGCCGCTGCAAGTGACAGCTTGTTTTCGCAGTAACAGTATTCTGGCCCAGCAGATTGCGGTCAGTACCGGCGCCGGACTGGCAATTTTGCCGCGATTTCTGGTGCATGATAAACCTGATCTGCAAGAAGTTCTGGGCGATCAGGTCAGTTTTACCCATACCTTCTGGATGTTGACCCTAGTTGATTTACAGCATGAGCCGAAAATCAAACTGGTCTGGGATTTCCTGCGCAAACAGGCCGATGTGCAGCAGGCCCTGTTAATGGGCACTTAAAATCCTTTGCAGTATCTGGAGATTGACACATGCCGATACAGCAACTGAACGTATCACAACACTTAGCGCCCATTACGCTTGCTAAATTAACAGCCGATGAACCGAATAATATGAACCATTCAGGAAAATGATATGAAGATTCTCATCGTGCTGACCTCTCATGACCGTCTGGGTGATACAGGCAAACAGACCGGTTTCTGGCTGGAAGAACTGGCCGCCCCTTATTATGCTTTTGTTGATGCTGGCGCCGAGGTGACCTTGGCCTCTCCTAAAGGTGGTCAACCGCCTCTTGATCCGAAAAGTAATGAACCCGATGCTCAGACCAAAGCCACCGAGCGTTTTAAGGCGGATACCGCCGCCATGCAAGATCTGGCGCAGACACGCAAACTCAGTGAGGTGTCGATTGCCGATTTTGATGCCGTGTTTTATCCGGGCGGTCATGGACCCTTATGGGATTTGGCCGAAGACCCGGATTCTATCTCTTTGATTGAACAAACATTGCAAGCCAATAAACCGGTGGCGTTGGTCTGCCATGCGCCGGGAGTATTACGTCATGTCAAAGCACAGGATGGCCAACCATTGGTCAAAGGCAAGACTGTGACCGGTTTTAGTAATACAGAAGAAGATGCGGTTGGGCTGACCAATGTTGTGCCCTTTTTAGTTGAAGATATGCTGAAAGAACACGGCGGACAATATTCAAAAGCTGAGGACTGGCAGGTGCATGTACAGCAAGATGGTTTGCTGATTACCGGACAGAATCCGGCATCCTCAGAGGCGACCGCAGAAGCATTATTGAAATTCTCGAAATAAGCATAGTCATCGACGTCATCGCTTTTTGTGCTTAATAGAAAACTCCTGAATGGATTATTCAGGAGTTTTTAAATTGTTCGGATTGAACAACTCTTGAAGAATGATGCCCACCGGTTCAAGCCAGCTGATGTCTAAACACTAAACATCAACGCCAAAGACAACAGCAAGCATAAAAATAACATAGCTGAAACCGCCTGCCAGAATCTAACAGGATTTTTATCCAGCAAGGAAGAATGAACCGGCTTTAAAAAATACCGGTTAGGATGCTTAAGGTCATACAGAAATTCTGACAATACCTCATAACGTTCATTTGGCATCAGGGCCAAGGCCTTATGCAAGGCTCCATCAATCCACACCGGAATATCTGGCCGATATTCTAAAATTGAATGATAACGCACCGTTTTTAGCTGTTTAAGCGTCTGACAACGCGCCAGTTCGGTGCCATAGGGTAACTGTTTGCTAAGTACATAATACAGTACCACGGCCAGTGAAAACTGGTCTGAACGGGTGGAAACCGGCCGCGAGCAAAAATATTCCGGCGCCATAAAGGCCAAGGTGCCCAAAGCCGCGGCATGTTGCGGCTGTGATTCGGAAATCCCCTTGACCAGGGTCGCACCAAAATCAATCAGTTTTAGCTCTAACTGTGCATTCAGCATGATATTTTCAGGGCGAATATCCTGATGCAGCATGTCCAGCCGGTGAAAAGCCTGCAAGCCTTTAATGATCTGTTCCGTAATCTGGATGGCGGTTTCAAGCGCAATCGGCTGGCGTTGCTGATGCAACCATGTATTTAAGGTCTGGCCAGATAAATATTCATAGGTTTGAAAATAATAAGATTTACTGCGCTGATGCGGATAGGCCGCTAACACCTGTGGATGCTGAATCCGTTTTGCTACCCACTCTTCCAGTAGAAAACGCTCCAGCGCTTGTGCATTCTGGGTTAAATCCAGTGACGGAATTTTAATGACCAGTTGCTGCTGCCGTGCTTCATCCCAAGCCAGATATAAACGGCTACGATGATTCTGGTGCAGCACGTTTTGAATCCGGTAGCCTTCAAACTGCTGACCTATGCTTAAATCCGGGGCCAGACTCAGCTGGTTGCGACTCGGCTGAAATTGTGACTGGGCCTGCTGTGGCAGCTGCTGTACCTGTACAATTTGCAGGGTTAAATTGTCAGGACTGCCCTGTGCATCAGCCAGATGGACCAGCATTTCTGCTACCTGATCAAGATCTAAAGTTTCGGAATCGTGGAGCGCATCAATGATTTGACTATCCGACAGATATTCATATACACCATCGGTCATCAACAGGAAAATATCATCCTGTGCCAACGGCAGACTTAAATAATCCACCTCTACTTTCTGCGCCACGCCCAAAGCCCGGCTTAAATAGCTTTCCCGGGAAGATAACCAGACCCGATGGTCAACACTGAGCTGTTCCAGCTGCTGCTCACGCAAGCGGTAAATACGGGCATCACCAATATGAAACAGATGTACAGTTTCATGTTTGAATACCAGCGCGCTAAAAGTGCAGACATAGCCGCGGTCTTTATCGACACGGCCCTGACTTTGCTGGGTCTGGGCATAGAGCCAGGAATTGGTGGCACGAATCACCCGATCGACCGAAGTTTTGACACTCCAGGAATCGGGCGTCGAAAAGTAATCGGCCAGAAAACTGGACACTGCGGTTTCACTGGCGATATGACTGACATTGCTGCTGCTGATACCATCGGCAATGGCACAGGCAATGCCCTTTTGCTGTGCCAGATAGCCCTCCGGAACGGCCGCGCCGTGAAAATCCTGATTGCTCTCTTTGCGGCCGGCAGCACTATATTGCCCAAGCCGAATTTGAAGTGAAGTCTGGTGTGAAGATGGCAAAGTGGACATGCGCTGTTCTCAACTGGCTGGAATCTTCCCTGATTCCTGAATTCATCCTGTGGGCTTAAAACTTAGAACTCGCGTTTTGGTGCAGTGCGGACATGCGTGGTATAAAGCGCAAGACCAGTTAAAGCCAAACCACCTACCAGGTTCCCCAGCGCTACCGGTAACTCATTCCAGATAAAGTAGTCCATCACCGAGAAATCGCCGCCCATCATCATCGCGAACGGGAACAGGAACATATTCACCACCGAATGTTCAAAGCCCATGGCAAAGAACAGCATGATCGGCATCCACATCGCAATAAACTTGCCACTAACGGTGGTCGACATCATCGCGCCAATCACGCCAAGCGACACCATCCAGTTACAGAGCATGCCGCGAATGAAAATTGTGATCCAGCCAGCTACGCCATATTCTTTGTAGCCCAGCGTCCGGTCTTCACCAATATGTGCAATCGCCAGACCGACCTTGTTTGGTTCGGTCGAAAAGCCGTAGGTATAGACCGCTGCCATCATCACCGCCACAATCAGCGCACCAGTGAAGTTACCGACAAAGACCACGCCCCAGTTTTTCAGGATTCTGGCCCAGGTCACGCCCGGACGTTTATCCAGCCAGGCCAATGGCGTCAGGACAAATACCCCGGTCAGCAGGTCATAGCCCAGCAGATACAGCATACAAAAGCCGACCGGGAATAATAATGCACCAATTAAAGGCACGCCGGTTTGCACTGCAATGGTGACCGCAAAAACCGCTGCCAGCGCCAGAATAGCCCCGGCCATGGTGGCGCGGATCAGCACATCACGGTTTGCCATATGTAGTTTCGATTCACCGGCATCCACAACTTTGGTTGCAAATTCGGAAGGTGCAAGATAAGCCATTGCGAGTACCCCTCAACGATTGAAATTTAGCAGTGAGATGATTTGCAAATAAAAAGCGCCCAAGACGACTTTCACGTCTTAGGCGCCATTGCCTGAATCATCCAGCATGTTTTAAAAATTTATGGCGTCGTTGCCATCAGTTCAGTGGAGATACAGCAAGGAACGTACCAACTTTGGGTGAAAGATAAATTTACGCCATGGTCAGATTCAAGATCTGAGCTGATTTTAAGCTGGCATACATTGTGCTTTTCCCTTCTCAGTGTTTTAGCCATAAGCAGTTGAGGAAATAGATATGATTAGCCACCGCCAACAAGTGACAGACATGATTTTATCTGCCAAGGTACTGAACAATATTCAGTGGTCCAGCGTGGCGCAGGAAATTGGTTTATCCAAAGAATGGGTAACGGCAGCCTGTTTGGGGCAAATGGCATTGAATAAGGAACAGGCCGAAAAAATTGGTCAGATATTTAACCTGAGTGATGAAGCCGTGGCCTGGTTACAGATTGTGCCGTATAAAGGCTCTCTGCCAACCAGCGTTCCGACCGATCCTTTAATTTACCGCTGGTATGAAGTGGTGAATGTCTATGGTTCTACCATTAAAGAGCTGATTCATGAAGAATTTGGCGACGGGATTATGAGCGCAATTGATTTTAGTATGGATATTCAACGGGAAAGCCATGAAAATGGCGACCGGGTAAATGTGGTGCTATCCGGGAAATTTTTGCCGTATAAATCCTATTAAGATGAGTTTGTGTTGAGCTTAAAACTCTAAGCAATCACAAAAATCTGCGCTTACCTTATTCATAAAGATGATCAAGTAAAGATCAAAACCACATTCATTCCCCCATAAAAATAGGCTTAATCTTCCCGGACAAAAACGATTGCTGTTTTATCCGGTCAGATTAAGCCTATGTTTTTTAGCAAGCTGTACTAGTCCGAGGTAAAGCGTCCATAACGGTCGCGTTTACGCGTGCTGGAAGATGAGCTGCGGCCACGGCGATTGTCATCGTTTATATGACTTCTGGCGCCGGCACGGCGTGCTTCTTCTGACGTAAACTCATGCGCATTGCCGCTGGCATGGGCTGCGCGCCCACCACGACTGGCAATTTCTCTTTGTTCATCTGGATCCATACTCGCAAATCCACGATTTGAAGTACCCTCATTACGTGTATTGGCCATGATTCACCCTTCCTGTTATTTATTTTGATTGTCTATGTTGCGACTCTTTTAAGATAAGAGTGAAAATTAAGATAAACAGCCGCGCTTTGTTTCAGATCATTGGAATGTAGCAGGTCTTTTTTATTTTAAAAAATTAACAGGCTGTATTTAAAATAGTAAAATTTTATTCTTTTAAATATCTTTTTTTAATTTTTTACCATCTTTATATTTCAGCTGTTTTTATTTAAAAAATGAAATAATAAACGCGTTAAGATGAAGTGGTTTATTTTCTTAATAATAAAAAATATTTAAATAGAGTCCATAATTTTTAAATATATTCTTTAGTCCCTTGATTTCACTTTCATTGTCTTATGAATTGCGGCTTAAATATAAAAAAAGCCAGTCAGTGAGCGCTGACTGGCGAAAAGGAAGACACAGATAAGTAGCTGAATGTCCGATTTAGTCGACCTGGGTAAAGCGGTTTAAGACAGCAATCGACAGCAGCAATAAGGCCACCAGCGCAAAGACGGTGCTCAGGCCAATGGCTTCACTTAGGAAACCGACCAGCGCCGGGCCACTTAATGAACCACTATAGGCAATGGTCGATACCAGCGATAAAGCAGCCGCTTTAGGCATAATGTTCTGACGGCCAACACGGGAGAACATCACCGGCACAATATTGGAACAGCCAAAACCGAGTAAGGCATAGCCCAACAGGACTACTGCCCAGTGCGGCGCCATCACAATAATGCCTAGACCCAAGGCCGCACACAGCGCGCTATAGGTGATGATGTTTTTCTCGCCCCACATTCTTAATAAACGACGTCCGGAAAAACGGCCGATGGTCATGGTAATGGCAAAGAAAGTATAGGCCAGACCGGCAAAAGAAGCGTCCATCCCAAAGTTGCTAACCAGATAAATTCCGCTCCAGTCCATTGCCGAGCCTTCTGATAAAAAGGCAATAAAACAGACCAAACCAATTAACAGAATCATCGGGCTTGGGCGAAATTTCTGCTTCGCTGATGGTGCGATGTCTTCTGGGGCTGTGTCTGATTTTTTCTCAATTTCAGACAGGCTGTTGGGAACGGCCAGAATGGCAATAAAGGCCAGCACCGCGCTCATGATTAAAGCGCTCATTAGCGGTGAAACACCCAATGACAGCAGCACAGTCACAGTCAGCACACCAAGTAAACCGCCCAGACTGCACATACCATGGAAGCTGGACATCATATTTTTCAGGCTGTTCTTTTCAACAATCACCGCCTGTAAATTAATGGCCACCCCAAATGCACCCACCGCGGTCCCAAAGATAAACAGCACAATTGCCATGCTTAAGGCAGTACCAAATACCGTCAGTAACGGCAAAATGATCATCGCTGCAACCAGCGCAATCCCGATTAAAATACGGCAGCCAATACGCTGGATTAACAGACCGGCCGCAGGCATGGCCAGCATCGATCCAATCCCCATACAGAGTAGCAACAGGCCAAAGTCTGCATGGTTTAAAGAAAGACGTTGTTGTGCAAATGGAATGAGCGGTGCCCAAGATGCCGTACTTAAACCCAGACCAAAAAAGCTGAGTTTGGTTGCCAGACCTTGTGCATTGAGCTGGGCAGATGCATCGACGACTGTGGTTTTGGAAAACAACATGTATGTGCCACCTTCTAAAAACAGGGCATCCCATTCCAAAAAATTGTCCATAGAAAAACCCCTGCACACTTATAGGAAAATCTATAAACTTGCAGGGGCTTTTGTTGGCGGAATTATACACAATTCACAGCACTGTACAGCCCTTTTTTGTCTATTTTACAAACAATTTTGTAATGACAAAAAGTACTTCATTTTTCTCATTTTTTTGAAAAATTCCAGCTGCAATATTTTTATATAATCATTTAAAAACAAATGCTTAATAGGTTGATTGTTTTATTCAATCAGTTTGATGAGTTTTAGTGATTGCCTGAAAATTGGCTTACATACAGATACACAGCCCTGCCCTTTCAGTTTTGATTATTTCGACCGCTCAACCATCTAGCTGATGCAGGATTAAGCGTTTAAACCAATAAGTAGCTAGAGATCTTCTGTAGTTTATAATTTTTATTTAAAAATAATAAAATGAGATTTATAAATATATGATTTTTGATTATCTCAACTCATCTATTTCAATATAACAATAGCTTTAATTATTTAAATTTAGCCTCAATCATTTAGATATTTCATAATGTGTAATATATATCTGCATGTAGTGAATTGTTATACTCTATGGCGGAGTTGTTTCGATTTTAAATAAAGCCATTTTTATCTCTTTGAGGCGTTTAAATTAAATAGAGATATTTATTTCATCTGAATTGGAGTAATAAAAATGGCTGATATTAATTTAAATAACATTCAGAAACATAGCGAAGTTATTGCCTCCTGCGGCACCCATGTCGGTACGGTCGATCATCTGGAAGGCAGCGATAAAATCAAACTGACCAAGCAGGATTCTGGCGATGGGATGCACCATTACATTCCGATCTCTTGGGTGGAAGAAATTCGTGGCAACCAGATTATCCTGAACAAGAATTCTGAAGAAGTCACCCGTCAGTGGGAAGCAGTATAACTTCTAAAAAGCACGATCTGCCCAGACTCGTGCTTTTTTATCGCTAACGATTTCATCTGATTGAGCAAAACAATAAATCGACCCTAAAATTTGGAGAACTCCATGAATCATTATCCTGACAGCCCATCTCCGCAAGAGAAACAGGAGCATCAGCCCGGTGTGCAATATAAAATGACGCCCGAACCTGAAATTATTAAAAGCAATTATCAGGGCAGTCAAAAACTCAAAGACAAGGTGGCCTTAATTACCGGCGGTGATAGCGGCATCGGCCGCTCCGTGGCAGTGCTGTTTGCCCGCGAAGGTGCCAATATTATTATTCCCTATTTAGAAGAAGATCAGGATGCGCAAGACACCAAGCGACTGGTCGAGCAGGAAGGCTGTCAATGTCTGCTGATTCAATGTGACCTGCGCCAGCATGCGGCAGTACAGCAGATGGTCGATCTGGCTTTGCAGCAATTTCCGCATATTAATATTCTGGTCAATAATGCCGCCGTACAATATCCACAAAAAACCATTGAGGATATTAATCCCGAACAGCTGCATAAAACCTTTGAAACCAACCTCTACCCGCTGTTTTATGTGACCCAGTTACTCATTCCTCAAATGCAGCCCGGTGACAGTATTATCAATACCACCAGTATCACCAGCTATCAGGGCCATAATGAGCTCATTGATTATGCCAGTACCAAAGGGGCTATTACTGCCTTTACCCGTAGCCTGTCGACCAACCTGCTAAAAAATAAAACCGGGATTCGGGTGAATGGTGTCGCACCCGGCCCAATCTGGACGCCGTTAATTCCAAGCAGTTTTGATGAAGAACAGCTAAAAGGTTTTGGTGAAGATACCCCCATGGGCCGTATGGGTCAGCCAAGTGAAGTTGCGCCAGCTTATCTGTTTTTAGCCTCCGATGAAGCCAGCTATATTTCCGGTCAGGTGATTCATGTCAATGGCGGTACCATTGTCAATGGTTAACGGCATTTAAAGGCACACAAGCAATGTAGATAATATTTTGAGTTTTATTGAAACATGCAGATCTATACAGGAGTGAAACTGATGTCTAGAGGTGATAAGTCGGCCTATACCGACAAGCAGAAACGTCAGGCCCGCCATATTATTGAATCGGAAAAAGAGCGAGGCCATTCCGAAGAAGAAGCAGAACGCATTGGCTGGTCTACCGTCAATAAACAGGATGGCGGCGGTAAAAAGAAATCCCACTAAATGCCCTTCTGTTCTGCTGGAACCCTTTTAAACTTCTATAAAAATGCCAATCCTTAGGATTGGCATTTTGTTAGGTGATGACAAGTAGTCATCAAATTTTATTGAATCTGCTGCAGTGCTTGCGGGAATAAAAACTGGGTCAGTTGACGCGTGGCCCATAAACCAGTGGGATTATGATGCTGATGCGGCGCCAAGTAAGGCAATAGCAGATTGATTTTTTCTTCTGCGCTACGCGCCAGTTTTAATTGCTGCTGCAAGGCCTGCTGTTCGCTTGAATTGAAATAATCGACAATATAATCATCGATCTGCTGCACCGGGGTTACTGCCTTAAACGGCGCACGGCGTTCGGTATAGGCTTGGGCAATCCAGTCATAAATAATCTGCTGTTCAGCGACTGAAAACACCCCAAACATTTTACCTTCTTCATTGTGAATCAGCTGCCAGAAGCGGCTTGCACTCGGATGCTGGCCGCGTTTAATCCACTGTTTATCCTGTAACACCTGAAGGAACTCAACCACTTTCTGGTCATTGCTGAGCCATTCATTCACCGATGCCTGGGCAAAGCGGCAACGGTTATTATGAATCAACTTGCCGACCACAGCTTTTTTCTTGAAAATCTTTTCAATCAGCGGGGTTAAATCACTGTTTTTAATAATTTCAGTCGAGCCTAGGCCAACATCATTCAGAGCATAGCCGCGTTTCAGTTTGTCAATAAACTCTGTTTTATTGGCGGCCTGACTATAGCCATATTCCAGTGCGGCGACTGAACGATGCGCGTGACCATTGTCCAGGTTATCAATGGTAATGTGCACATTAAAATACTGATGATCCAGCCCCAGTTCAGCCAGTTCATAATTACTGATCAGCAAATGCAACGGCAACTGTTCATAGCCTAAATTAAAACCAATCACTTCCGGCAGATATTGCTGCGGCGCATAGGCCAGCGCCAGTTGTACCACGGGCTGATAATAGTATTCATCTTCCAGTCCTTCGACCAGATCTTGCAGATTCAGACTGCTCAGCAATTGCTGATACATCGACACGTGATTGGCTTTGGCTGAACCGAGGCCCAGCTCTTCCAGATAAATCATGATCAGATGCTGAAAATTCGGATCAGACCAATGTTTTAAGGTGCTATACAGCCAGGAACCATCGACATATTTTACTGGCGCGACTTTCACCAGAAAGTCATAGGCGGCGGCTACATGCTGAAAGTATTCACGCTGACCACCAGCCTGACGCCGGCTTAAATACTGCTGATAGCGTTCACAATTCTGCATATTCTGCTGAAAAAGCCAGTCTTTGATCTGGACTGGCTCATCGGGTAAAGGAATAGATGGAGAATCTATCTGGTGAAGCTCGCGCTGTAAAAGCTGGGCCGAAAGCTTTTCTTTTTCTGGTGCTGGCGTGCTTTCATCCAGAAAGAAATGAAACAGCTCCCGATAGCTTTTTTGTCGTTCGAGTTTTAAGGGGCGATAACTGTTCTGAGAGACAACTGACATCTTGTTATTTTCCATTATTTTTCACTCAAACCAGCTTAGGAGATTCGCCAAAATCACCATAGTTCAGTTTTGTTAAACCACGTTAACTTGCCGGCTGCTCAAAAATAAAGCGCAGAGATATCAGAAATTTATAAAGATAATTCAGTTACATAATCGGCAAGTCCGGGCATTTTTTCTGTAAAAATAGCTCATCCTCCTGTAGCGCTGTTGCACTCAAGTTTGAGTCTTGAGTAAAAAATGCAGCAGTTATGCAAAATAAAAAAGACCAAAAGACATCTTATCTTCTGGTCTTATAAAAGCTGGCTAAAATCTGCTGTTACTGGAATTTGGCTTTCAGCTGGGCCAGACAGGTACGAATCAGGTGACCGCCCTGCCCGATTTTGTCCTGCCAGTGATTTGGCACCGAACACTTGGCCAGACGCACCCAGACACTGGAAAACTGCTGGATAAAATTGGCCTCATTATAATGAATGCCATAATCTGCACACAGCGCCTTGATTTTTGGTGCCACTTCGGCATAACGGTTGGCCGGCATATCCGGAAATAAATGGTGTTCAATCTGATGGCTTAAATTTCCACTTAAAATATGCAGCCACTGGGTGCCACTAAAATTACTCGAACCGCGAATCTGGCGGATATACCATTCAGCCCGGCTTTCATTTTCGGTGTTGTCGGCTTCAAAATTTTCCGCATCTTCAGTGAAATGGCCGTTAAAGATCACCGCGGATGCCCACAGGCTGCGAATCACATTGGCGACAGCATTGCCGGCAAAAACCGGAATGGCATTTGGCCCGGCAAGCAGCGGGAAAAAGACATAATCTTTGACCACCTGACGGCGCATTTTCTTTCTTAAACCGGCCGCTTCATCCCAGACCTGTTTCCAGGTTTTGGTTTTATAAACCAGTACATCTTCTAAATGCAGACGTTGCAGCCCCACATACCATTCAAAAAATACCATCAGCTGAATGGCCAGCGGAATATTCATCAAAAAACGCGGTTCCCATTTTTGTGCTTCGCTAACCCGTAGCAAGCCATAGCCGACATCGTGGTCTTTGTCGACAATATTGGTATAGGTGTGATGAATATAGTTATGGGTATATTTCCAGTCGTCTCCGGTGGCAATGGTGTCCCAGTCATAACTGGCACCGTTCAGGGTCGGATCATTCATCCAGTCAAACTGGCCATGCATGACGTTATGACCCAGCTCCATATTTTCAACAATTTTGGATAATCCGAGTAAACCAGTCCCCAATAACCATACTGGCGGAATCCAGCCGCCAAACATCAGCATCCCACGTGAGGCAATTTCACTATAGCGGACAAAATTACGGATTTTATAAATATACTGGGCATCTTTTTCCCCCAGATCGTCCATGACTTCACGGCGGATGGCTTCCACTTTGGCACCAAATTCCTGAATCTGAGCCTCGGTTAAATATTTTGACTTGCTGTTCGGATGTAACGCGGCAGGCATATTCATGTGATGTTCCCTCCAGATTATAAGTTAATCACGACAGGACTGATTGCCTGCGTCACACAAAGTTTGATTTGGGTATTATGGTTATGGTCAATTTCACCGGTCAGCAGATTACGCACGCTGCCGCTGACTTTGGTACAGGAACAGGTATTGCAAATACCCATGCGACAGCCATGGGCCGGTCTTAACCCGGCGGCTTCGGCACTGTCCAGCAAATTGCTGTTGGCCTGAAAATCCTGCTGCGAGCGCAAGAACTGCACCGGCTGCGCCTCCAGAGTTTCATCTGCGGTCATTTGAAAATACTCGGAATGAAACTGCTCGCTTAAATCCAGCTGCTGACAAATCTGCTGGGCGGCCTGCATCATCGAGGCTGAACCACAAGCATAAATATGTCGCTCACCCAGTTGCTCGACCGTGTTTTGCAGTAAGGCCAAAGACAAATGCTGACGCTGTTCTACGGTATTAAAATGATGATATTTAAAATGCGGATACATCAGCGCCAGGGTTTTAATTTCGGCATGGAAGGCATCATCCCGGGTGAAATACAGCAGGTCTATCGGCTGGGTCGAGCTGACCACGGCTTTTTGTAATAAGGAATATATGGCGGTAATCCCACTGCCCGATGCAATAAAACATAAAGATGGAACTTGTGCCGGCAGCACAAAATTGCCCTGCGGCTGGGACAGCTCCACCACAGCCCCTGCCGGTAACCGGGTCAAGGCATTGGACATTTTGCCTTGCCGTTTGATGGCCAGAATCACATCGCCGTTATCGAGCAAAGTGACAATGGAATAGCTGCGCTGCTGGCGGACCCCATTCATCGCCAGCGTGATCAGAATACTTTGTCCGGCCTGAAAACGCTGTGCCTGAAAATTCTGGTTGGGACGTAAATGAATTTTATAAAAGTCTGGACTTAATGCCTGAATTTCAACAACGCAGGCTTTGACTTTTTTCAATGCCCAGACTGGATTTATTTTTTCTGCAATAAAATCAATAAAATCTTCTCGAATCCACTCGGGTTTATACTCTACAGAAGTGCTCATAGCGGCCTCATGATTTTTTCAGTGAACGGATGTTCTTTTTTTAATGTTCATGCCCACTATATAGATTCATGATCTCGATTCCATGTGAATGCAGGACAAAACTTGTCTTTTCCTTATGTTTTAGCTGGTTTTGTCTGACAAGATTCTGCACTTTTTCGGTCCCAACTTCGATGGGAGAAGTTTTATTGTTCTGATTTGCTTTTGTGCAGGCGCAGGATTTTTCATGAAAATGTCGTATGCTTTTGTCAGACTCGGTGAAAATGCCTGATATTTTTGCTGTAATTGTCCCCCACATTAGACTTAAGTCCAAAAAAGTCTAAAAACAAAAAAGCCAGAAGTGTCCTTCTGGCTTTTTTAATGTATAGCGTGTAATTAGAAGTTATAGATGGCCACCATATTAATACGGTTGTCTTCACCTGTTTTGCTGCCATTGGCCGCAGGGACTACTGCTTCACGCTCACCATAGACATATTCCAGACCTAAGCTAACTGGCTTGATCGGGCTATAGAAGACATTGGCCCATGCCTGCCATAAGTCTTTGTTAACGCCAGTTCGTTTATCTGCTGGAGTCGCTGCCAGATAATCAGCATCCTGATCAAAGCTCATATAGCCATAACCCACTGTGCCGCGCAGTTTTTCATTAAACTTCTGGGTCAGACCGACAGTAATCGAATCAAACTCGCTTTGCTCCAGACCATTCGCCCCCTGGATGGTGCCGGTATTGGCAAAAGACACAAAACTGCTATCACCCTTCACATGGTAGTAGTCTGCTTTTAAAGTCGTGCTTGGGGTCACATCATATTTAGCGCCCAAGCCCACACCCCACGCCATTTCTTCATCAGAATTGATGCGTTTTTCATGGCCCATGGCACGTGCGCTCACGCTCATGTTATCGGCGAACTGATGATTTAAGCGCGCAGTTAAAGCCGGTAAACGCTGGGTGATGCTGTTATCTTTTGGGTCTTCAGCAGCCACCACCAGATTGGTTTGCGGGCTGAATTTCGCGGTATAACGCACTTGCGGGGTACGTTTAACTGCGCCACCGGCATAGGCCAAAGCATCGACTGTTTCCGGCATATAATCCGGTACCGCAAAGTTTGACCAAGTTTGACCAATTAACCAGTTGCCATAATTTAAGTAAGCATGACGAATACGTAAGTTATCAAAATTTGAACCGCCCAAGAAGTCGACTTCAATTTTACCTTTTACGTCTTGATCACCCACAGGGCTTTTGAAATCCAAACCTAAACGTGTAGCAGAAAGCGTTGATCTTAAACGATCACTACTTTCATTGCCTTCTAACGCTACGGCATTAATATGGTTATATGGCAAATCTCGGCTACTGCCCTCAACCTGATAAGAACCATCCATACGGACGTTTCCATACAGGTTAAATTCAGCATTACCCAGCGTCATACCCAAGCCGCGCTTTTCAGTGCTGGCTTTTTGTGCAACAGGTGGTTGTACCGCAGTATTGGCAAGTTGGTTTAAATTCGCTTGAACCGTTTGATTTTGTTGAGCATATTGATGAACAAGTGCTTTCAGTTGTTGCACTTCCTGACGAAGCTGCTCAACTTCCTGGCTGCTTTGCGCATTGGCCATTACACTCATTGTTAAACCGACAGCAATTACTAAAGGTTTGATCATCATTGTTTTCATGGGCACACTTATCCTGTGACTATCCGTTTTTGTCGTTCCTGACAAAGTTTCATTGTTTTAAAGTTTGGCTAGCCTGAAGAACTCAAGCTAGCGGTTTGCTCAGAGATTAATGTGCAGAGCTTTTGACTGCTTTGACATTGCTGTTGGCGAAGCTTTCCTGCTTGGCTTTGGCACCATCTACCGAGACTTTCAGATTTACCATAAAGATCGCTACGGCTGCAATTAGACCAGGGATGGCAATCATCATGAAATTCATCTGGTGTGGCAGGTTTAAAGTCAGCAGTGCACCAGTCAGCACAGGCCCGACAATCGCGCCGATCCGGCCAATTCCAGAGGCCCAACCCATACCGGTTGAACGTACTGTAGTCGGGTAAAACTGTGCGACGAAAGTATATAGTAAAATTTGTGATCCAATGGTGGCTGCACCGGCAATGGCAATTAAGGTATACAGCACTGGCTGTGGACTGTTAAAGCCAAGCAGGATTAGCGCAATTGCCCCCACGGTGAACATAATGGTCAATACCGGTTTCAGATGGAAACGATCTGACAAGGCACCGCCACCAATTGCACCGACCATACCGCCAATATTCAGCGCGAACAGGAACAGCATACTTGCACCGAGTGAATAACCGGCCTGAATCATCAGTTTTGGTAACCAGCTGCCCAATGCATAGACCATTAACAGACACATGAAGAACGCAACCCAGAACATTAAGGTACTGAAGGTACGACCTTGCTGGAACAGTGCACGTAATGGGGCTTCATCACCGGCCATCACTTCATTCAGCACAAACTGGGTATTTGGCGCAATATTCTGTTCTGGAGCAATTTTCTGTACAAAGGTGCGGACCTGTTCTGTTTCACCTTTTTTAGTGAGGAACATCAGGGATTCTGGCAAGAATTTCCACAGCAGCGGTAACAGCAATAATGGTGTACCGGCTAGGTAGAACATGATTTTCCAGCCATAATCTGCCACCAGCCATGCACCTAACAAGGCAGAGGTCATCCCGCCAATGGCATAGCCACTGAACATCACGGCAACCAGAGTACTCCGAATCCGTTTTGGTGCGTATTCGGTCATCAGTGCCACCACGTTTGGCATCACACCGCCAATACCTAAACCGGCAAGGAAACGTAAAATACCAAACTCAATCGGGTTACTGGCAAAAGCACCGAGGAAGGTAAAGCCACTGAAAATGGCCACACAGATCATAATGGTCTTTTTCCGGCCCAGTTTATCGGAGAGCGTTCCGAAACTCATGGCACCAAACATCATCCCGAACAGCGCGGTACTGGCCAATAGCCCTGCCTCTACCGCACCAAGTGACCATTCCTGCATCAATAGTGGTAAAGCCACCCCGTAAATAACCAGGTCATAGCCGTCGAAGATAATAATTAATAAACACCATAAAAGTACGCCCCAGTGAAATGGCGTAAATTTCGCGTTATCAACCACCGTATTGATGTTTACTGAATCTGTTGTATTCACGATAAGCCTCCTGCTTGTGAAACCGTCCAAATTTTTGTAAACAATGACCCAATGCGTTATTTTTGTCCAAAACCAATTGCATATATATTCATACCTAAAAAGTTAGGCGAAAAAATTAGTTTGATAAACAATTGTTTATGTTTTAAACAATCTATCTTTATGTAGGAAATATAAATTAAAGTTTATTTTTAAACTGTGAAACATAAAAAAAGGTCTGAACAAAAGCGCGCCGTTCAGACCTGTTGCAACTTTATCTATATAAAGGATGGAAAGAGCTAAACTTCAACCCCCTTAAATTACAGTACGATCATATTTAATCGCTTCCAGATCATAGACCTGATAAATACTGTCAAACAGTGAGCGGATATCTTCGCTTTCATCCATACTGCGAATCGCCAGGAAAATCGGGCTTTTAGCTGCATCATCGAGTAAAGGAATATAGTTCAAATGCGGCAACTGTATGGTACGCGCGCTTTCCGGGACTATACACATACCTTCGCCGGCAGCTACCAGCCCCAAAGCCAGCTGAATTTCACGCACTTCTTTTAAACTGCGCGGCTCCAGACTGTATTCGGAAAACAGGCCGCGCACTTGGGTCGAAAAATTCGGTTTGGGATGGTTTGGATAGAGAAAAATATTTTCTTCGACAATATCTGAAAGGTATATACCCTGCCGCTTTGTTGCAAATAGATGACTGTCATGCACCGCCACCATGAGCGGTTCTTCACGCAATAAAATACGTCGAATGGCCGGATCGGAAATGCGTAAACGGCCAAATCCGACATCTATACGACCTTCCTTTAAGGCCTGAATCTGGTTAGTGGTGGTCATTTCAACCAGTTCTATCTTTAAATTAGGATGTTGTTGGCGGAATAAATAGACTATTCTGGGGAGTAAACCATAAAGTAAAGAGCCCACAAAACCAATGGTCACGGTTTTCTCGACCATTCCCACCCGCTTGGTCATGGTTTTGATCTCTTCCGCATTAGACAAAAGTTTTACGGCATGCTGATAGAAAAATTGGCCTGCCGGAGTGGTCTGTAATGGGCGGCTACCGCGCTCAAATAGCTGAATTCCAAGCTCACTTTCCAGATTTTGGATCTGACGGCTTAAAGGTGGTTGCGCAATAAACAGTTTTTCAGCTGCTTTGGTAAAACTCTGTTCTTCTACCACAGCAACAAAGTATCTGAGATGTCTAAGTTCCATACCCTTTCCATACCTTTAGAATATAATAAAATGCCAAAATGATCTTCGACAGTGCGTTTCTATTCTTTTAAGGTATATCACATCAGATACACAACGCAAGATTGCGAAGAGTAAAGTGATGTATAAATCCATTGAAACCATGCTTGTCGAGATTCCGACCATTCGTCCACACAAAATGGCGGTGGCGACAATGCAGACGCAAACCCTGGTATTGGTAAAGATCTCCACAGACGATGGTTTTGTGGGCTGGGGCGAAGCAACCACAATTGGTGGATTAGGCTACGGTGAAGAAAGCCCAGAAAGCGTAAAAACCAATATTGATACTTACTTCGCACCTTTACTAAAAACATTGGCTGGTTTAAACTTTGCACAAACCATGCGCGCCCTGAAAAAGAATATTAACGGCAACCGTTTTGCTAAATGTGCCATCCAGACTGCTTTACTGGACATTCAGGCACAGCGCCTCGGTTTACCACTGAGTGAAATTCTTGGTGGCCGTTTACGTGACAGCGTTCCTGTTCTTTGGGTATTGGCTTCAGGCAATACTGAAAAAGACATCGCTGAAGCGCAGAAGATGATTGAAATCAAACGTCACAATGTGTTCAAGCTGAAAATCGGTTCTCGTCCGGTTGAAGAAGATGTTGAACACGTGCTGGCAATCAAAAAAGCATTAGGCAAAGACGTTTCTATTCGTGTTGACGTCAACCGTGCCTGGTCAGAGCTTGAAGCCATTAAAGGTATTCAGCTGCTGCAAGATGGCGGTGTTGACCTGATTGAACAGCCATGCGGCATTGAAAACCTCGATGCGATGCGTCGCCTCACCCGCCGTTTCGATATTGCCATTATGGCAGACGAATCGTTAATGGGTCCAAACAGCGCTTACCAGATTGCCCGTAACAATGGCGCATCAGTTTTCGCAGTGAAAGTTGCACAATCTGGTGGTCTAATCGAAGGATGTGAGGTTGGCAAAATTGCCAAGCTGGCCAATATCGACCTGTACGGCGGCACCATGCTGGAAGGCCCGGTGGGAACCATTGCTTCAGCGCATGTGTTCTCGACGTTTGAAAGTCTGGCTTACGGCACCGAACTGTTTGGTCCATTGCTACTGACGGAAGAAATTTTAAAAACACCATTGCAATATCAAAACTTTGAATTGGTGTTACCAACCACTGCCGGTTTAGGTATTGAACTGGATGAAGACAAGCTTGACCGCTTACGTCGTCAATAAAGGAGCTAGACATGCTTTTTCACGTACGCATGGATGTCAATATTCCACTCGATATGCCAGCTGAACGCGCTAATGAAATTAAAGCCGTTGAAAAGGCATATTCGCAGGAATTACAGCGCCAAGGTAAATGGCGTCATATCTGGCGCATTACAGGCCAGTATTCAAACATCAGTATTTTTGATGTTGAAAGCAACGAAGAACTGCACAACCTGCTGCAAGGTCTGCCGTTGTATCCATACATGAATATTGAAGTGATGGCGCTTAACCGCCACCCATCTTCTGTCCGTGATGATGACACCTGATTCACAGTTCATATCGGTATTTTAAGAATTTAAAGCCGCTATCGGGGTAGCGACTTTAGAAGTCCAAAGGGTAAATAAACAAGGATTGTGGCCAGCCAGATCAGCCAGCCAAACAAGCATTCAGGCAGCCACGACAACTATATACATACATTCAAGGAGTAATTGTATGGATCGTCAAACAATTGAAAACGTAGTTAAGGCTTGTAACGTGGACACTTCAGAAGGTCCAGTAAATGCACGTGTACAACAGGTACTTGTTCGTTTAGTTACAGATTTATTCCAAGCGATTGAAGACTTAGATTTAAGCCAATCAGAAGTTTGGAAAGGTATTGAAACTATCATTGATATTGCAAAAGCTGATGAGTTTGCATTGATGGGTTCTGCTGTAGGTCTTGAACACTTCCTAGACTTACGTGCTGACGAAGCTGACGCGAAAGCAGGCTTGACTGGTGGTACGCCACGTACAATTGAAGGTCCATTGTATGTTGCAGGTGCGCCTGAATCTACTGGTTTTGCTCGTATGGACGATGGTTCTGAAGAAGGCAAAATCCCGACTTTAATCATTGAAGGTACAGTAACTGACACTGACGGCAACATCATTCCTGGTGCTAAAGTTGAAGTATGGCATGCAAACAGCCACGGTAACTATTCATTCTTTGATAAGTCACAAAGCCACTTCAACCTACGTCGCTCAATCTTAGCTGACGAAAAAGGTCAATATGTTGCTCAAACAACTATGCCTGTAGGTTATGGCTTAAACCCTGAAGGTCCACTTCAAGGTGTATTGAACCAAATCTCTCGTCACGGTCAACGTCCAGCTCACGTGCACTACTTCATCTCTGCACCTGGCTACCGTAAGCTTACGACTCAGTTCAACATCGAAGGTGATAAATACCTTTGGGACGACTTCGCATTCGGTACTCGTGAAGGTCTAGTTGCTGAAGCTGTAGACGTAACTGACGAAGCTGAAATCGCACGTCGTGGTTTGAAAGGTCCTTTCAAATACATCCAATTCAACGTTGTTCTTCAGAAAGATAAAGAAGGCGCTCCTTCTACTGAAGTTGAACGTCGCCGCGCAAGCGCATAATTTGAATGGAATCGGGATGTAATCATTAGATTCATCCCGATGACTTCCCCTCCTTGGAAAGTCGGAGAAAGGACATGCCTCGTATTCCTGTAATTAACACCAGCCACTTAGACCGCATTGATGAGCTATTGGTTGATGATTTTGAATCTGGTGAATTTAAACTACACCGTTCAGTATTCACAGACCAAGCCCTGTTTGACCTAGAAATGAAATACATTTTTGAAGGCAACTGGGTTTATTTGGCACACGAAAGCCAAATTCCAAACAACAATGACTACTACACCACTTACATGGGCCGTCAGCCAATCATCATTGCACGTAACCGTCAAGGTGAACTGAATGCCATGATCAATGCGTGTTCACACCGTGGTGCACAGTTATGTCGTTACAAGCGTGGTAACAAAGCAACTTATACTTGCCCATTCCACGGTTGGACTTTCAACAACTCTGGTAAGTTGTTAAAAGTGAAAGACCCTGCCGATGCGGGTTATTCAGATTGCTTCAATAAAGACGGTTCACACGACTTGAAAAAAGTTGCCCGTTTTGAAAGCTATAAAGGTTTCTTGTTCGGTAGCTTAAACCCGGATGTTCCACCACTAGAAGAATATCTTGGCGAAGCCACCAAAATTATTGACATGATCGTGGGTCAGTCTGACCAGGGTCTGGAAGTATTACGCGGCTCATCAACCTATACCTATGAAGGTAACTGGAAGCTGACTGCTGAAAACGGTGCCGATGGTTACCACGTATCTGCAGTACACTGGAACTACGCTGCAACAACTCAGCAACGTAAAGAAAAAGAAGCTGGCGACAATATTCGTGCTATGAGTGCAGGTTCATGGGGCAAACAAGGCGGTGGTTCTTACGGCTTTGAAAATGGTCACATGCTGCTTTGGACACAATGGGCCAACCCGGAAGACCGTCCAAACTTTGCCAAAAAAGATGAATATACCGAGAAATTCGGTGCGCCAATGGCGAAATGGATGATCGAGCGTTCCCGTAACCTGTGTATCTATCCAAACGTGTACTTCATGGATCAGTTCGGTTCACAAATTCGTGTGTTACGTCCGCTGTCTGTAGATAAGACTGAAGTGACTATTTACTGTATCGCACCTGTGGGTGAAGAGCCAGAAGCACGCGCACGCCGTATCCGTCAATACGAAGATTTCTTTAACGCATCAGGTATGGCAACCCCAGACGATCTTGAAGAATTCCGTGCATGTCAGGCAGGTTATGCCGGTATTGCCCTGGAATGGAACGACATGAGCCGTGGTGCCAAACACTGGATCCAAGGTCCAGACGATGCAGCCAACGAAATTGGTTTAAAACCAAAACTTTCAGGTATTAAAACTGAAGACGAAGGTTTATACCTTGCTCAACACGAATTCTGGCTCAAACTTATGAAAAAAGCGATTGCTGACGAGAAAGAGCTTGCTGCAACTGAAGGAGAAAACGCATGAGCGACATCACTTTAGAAAAAGTTGCACAGTTCCTTTATCAAGAAGCTCGCTTTTTAGATGATGAACAATGGGATGGGTGGTTACAGTGCTACGCTCCTACTGCTTCTTTCTGGATGCCAGCTTGGGATGACGATGACCAATTAACTACAGATCCACAGTCTGAAATCTCTTTGATTTACTACCCAGACCGTCAAGGTTTGGAAGACCGTGTGTTCCGTATCAAAACTGAACGTTCGTCTGCAACCATGCCAGACACACGTACGAGCCACAACATCAACAACATCGAAATTGTTGAACGTGATGGCGATAAAGTGACTGTACGTTTTAACTGGAACACCTTAAGTTTCCGTTACAAAACCAACTACAGCTACTTTGGTATGTCACGCTACGAAATCGACTTTTCTGGCGACAAACCACAAATTTTAAGCAAGTACGTGGTGCTGAAAAACGATTACATCAACCAAGTAATCGACATTTATCACCTCTAAGACTGTATTGATTTACAGCTAGGTAAAAACCTTTCAGCCAGATGGAATTTTGGCTGAAAGGTCAAGTTTTAAAGATTTCTATAGGATATTCAGCCATGTCAAACCACAATGTTGCACTTCAATTTGAAGATGGCGTTACACGTTTTATTTCTGTTACAGATGGTGAAACACTGTCAGACGCAGCTTACCGTCAAAAGATCAATATTCCTTTGGACTGCCGTGACGGTGCATGTGGAACGTGCCGTGCGTTTTGTGAATCAGGTTCGTATGACATGCCTGAAGAAACTTATATTGAAGATGCATTGACACCAGAAGAAGCTGAACAAGGCTATATTCTTGCATGCCAATGTAAACCAACTTCAGACGCAGTATTCCAAATTCAAGCCACTTCTGATGTATGTAAAACTGAAATTCATGCATTTGAAGGTACATTGGCACGTGTTGAAAACTTATCTGACTCGACTATTACCTTTGATATTCAGTTAGATGAAGGTCAACCAGATATTCACTTCCTTGCAGGTCAATATGTGAATGTGGGTATTCCAGGCACAACAGAAACTCGTTCGTATTCTTTCAGCTCTAAGCCTGGCAACCGCTTAACTGGCTTTGTGGTACGTAACGTACCAAACGGCAAAATGAGCGAATTCTTAAGCCAAAACGCTAAAGCTGGCGACAAAATGACCTTTACGGGTCCATTTGGTAGCTTCTACTTACGTAATGTAGCACGCCCTGTGGTGATGTTAGCGGGTGGTACGGGTATTGCACCATTTATGTCTATGCTGCAAGTGCTTGAAGAAAAAGGTTCTGAGCACCCTGTACGTTTAGTCTTTGGTGTGACCAATGACTTTGACTTGGTTGCAATTGAAAAATTAAACGAACTACAAGAAAAATTCTCTTGGTTCGAGTACCGCACTGTTGTGGCAAATCCAGAATCTGCACACGAGCGTAAAGGTTACGTGACTGGCCATATCGAAAACGAATGGCTCAACGGTGGTGATGTAGACATCTACCTATGTGGTCCAGTGCCAATGGTAGAAGCGGTACGTGGCTGGTTAGATGCAGAAGGTGTTAAACCTGCAAGCTTCCTATTTGAAAAATTCTCTGCCAACTAAGTTTGTTAGACAGTCTAGAAACATAGTCGGAGAATACAATGAATCGCTCAAAAAGATTTGAAAACAAAGTTGTAATCGTGACTGGTGCTGCTCAAGGCATTGGTCGCGGTGTGGCTTTACAAGTGGCTAGCGAAGGCGCACAAGTAGTCATGGCTGACCTTTCTCCTTATGTAGAAGAAGTGTTGGCTGAAATTGAAGAGCTTGGTGGCGATGCTGTTACTGTAAAAGCCAATCTTGAAACTTTTGCAGGTGCAGAATCTGTCGTTGCAAAAGCACTCGATACCTATGGCCGTGTAGATGTACTCATCAACAACGTCGGTGGTGCAATCTGGATGAAACCTTTCCAAGAATTTTCTGAAGAAGAAATTATCAAGGAAGTGAATCGTTCATTGTTCCCAACCCTATGGTGCTGCCGTGCCGTGTTGCCAGAAATGATTAAGAATCAAAAAGGTACGATTGTAAACGTATCTTCTATTGCAACACGTGGTATTAACCGTGTGCCGTATTCGGCTTCAAAAGGTGGTGTGAATGGCTTAACCGCTTCCCTTGCCTTTGAACACGCCAAAGACGGTATTCGTGTCAATGCAATTGCCACAGGCGGCACTGAAGCACCACCACGCAAAGTACCACGTAATGCCAACCCGCTTTCTGAATCAGAACAAGCGTGGATGCAAGAAGTGGTAGATCAAACAATTGATCGTACTTTCTTGGGGCGCTACGGCACCATTCAGGAACAAGTGAATGCGATTTTATTCCTTGCTTCTGATGAATCATCGTACATGACAGGTACGGTTGTACCTGTAGGTGGTGGTGATCAGGGTTAACCTGATCATCTTTTTTGTACAGGATCATTGCCAGACTTGCACGGAGGCAAACAATGAGTCACCTGTTAGATACCTTAAGAAAAGACTGGTCCTTATCAGCCACAGTTGCAGGATTTTTAGCTGTACTGATTTCCTATGCCGGTCCTTTAATCATCTTCTTCCAGGCAGCCCAACAGGCTCAAGTGTCCAATGCCATGATGATTTCATGGATTTGGGGCATTTCTATTGGCGCAGCCGTTGCCGGTATCTTCCTTTCAATTAAATTCAAAGTTCCGGTGGTCACCGCCTGGTCGGCACCCGGAACGGCCTTGCTGGTCACCCTCTTTCCTGATATTTCCCTGAACGAAGCCGTTGCAGCCTACATCACCTCAGCCGTGGTGATTTTCATTATTGGGATTACCGGTTATTTCGACAAATTGCTGGCCTTAATTCCGCAAGCAGTTGCAGCAGGCATGATGGCCGGCATTTTGTGCCAGTTTGGCTTTGGTCTGTTTACCGCCAGTAACAACATGCCGTTTATTGTATTTGGCATGTTGCTGGTGTTCTTACTGGCCAAACGTTTTAGTCCGCGCTATGCCATGCTGTATGTACTATTGACCGGAATTGGCCTGAGCCTGTTGCTCGGCACCATGAATCCGGTCGAAATGAGTTTTAGCCTGGCAGTGCCGCAGTTTATTGCGCCGGAATGGACCTGGAACTCGACCCTTAACCTGGCCTTACCGCTGATTTTAGTCAGCCTGTCTGGTCAGTTTCTACCGGGGATGGCCATTTTAAAGCTCAGTGGCTACGACACGCCGGCTAAACCCATTATTACCACCACCAGTATCGCTTCGCTGGCGGTGGCGTGTGTTGGCGGGATCACTATTGTCCTGGCCTCAATTACCGCCGCGCTGTGCATGGGCAAAGACGCGCATGAACTGAAAGAAAAGCGCTATATCGCCGGGATTGCCAACGGCCTGTTCTACATTTTAGGCGGTTTATTTGCCGGCAGCATTGTGATGCTGTTTAGCCTGCTCCCGAAAGAATTGGTGGCAGCATTGGCCGGTCTGGCACTTCTAGGAGCCATTGGCATCAATTTAAATGCCGCCATGCATCAGGAAAACCAGCGTGACGCAGCACTTATTACCTTCCTGGCAACTGCATCGGGTATGCAGTTTTTAGGTCTCAGCTCAGTTTTTTGGGGAATTTGTCTGGGTATTCTGGCTCATGTCATTTTAAGCAGAACCGGTTTATCAGGACTGACCTCACCTTCAAGCCCAAGCAAAAGCACGGGTCAATGAAGTTTGTTTGACTAGGAAACAACTATGATTGATAAAAGCTCAGCATCTTTAAAAGATGTGCTCTCTCAAATTAAAGATGGTTCAACCATCATGATTGGTGGTTTCGGTACAGCAGGTCAGCCTGCTGAACTGATTGATGGCCTGATTGAACTGGGCATCAAGGATTTGGTCATCGTCAATAACAATGCCGGTAATGGCGACTACGGTTTGGCCAAATTACTCAAAGCAGGCGCTGTACGTAAAATCATCTGCTCGTTCCCTCGTCAGTCTGACTCTTATATTTTTGATGAACTGTATCGTGCTGGCAAAATCGAGCTGGAACTGGTGCCGCAAGGTAACCTGGCTTGCCGTATTCAGGCTGCAGGTATGGGTTTAGGCCCAATCTACACCCCAACTGGCTTTGGTACTTTACTGGCTGAAGGTAAACCGACCTTAAATTACGAAGGCAAAGAATTCGTTCTGGAAAACCCGATTAAAGCCGATTTTGCTTTAATTAAAGCCTACAAAGGCGACCGTTGGGGCAACCTGGTGTACCGTAAATCTGCTCGTAACTTTGGCCCGATTATGGCCATGGCGGCAGATGTCACCATTGCACAGGTCGCAGAAGTGGTTGAACTGGGTGAGCTTGATCCTGAGCACATCATCACTCCGGGTATTTTTGTACAGCATGTGGTGTCAGTTGCTGCCAAACAGCCTGAACAATCAGCATAAATACGTGAAGGAGAACACGATGAGCTATACCAAATTAACACGTGACCAGATTGCTGAACGCGTTGCCCAAGACATTCCAGATGGTGCCTATGTCAACCTCGGGATTGGCCTGCCAACCAAAATTTCAAACTACCTGCCTGCAGATAAAGATGTATTCCTGCATTCTGAAAACGGTTTATTGGCCTTTGGTCCAAAACCTGCGCCAGGTGAAGAAGATCCGGAACTGATCAATGCCGGTAAAGAATATGTAACCATGCTAACCGGTGGCTGTTTCTTCCATCATGGAGATTCTTTCGCGATGATGCGTGGCGGTCACTTGGACATCGCCGTATTGGGTGCCTTCCAGATTGCAGAAAATGGTGACCTGGCCAACTGGCATACTGGTGCCCCAGATGCAATTCCTGCAGTAGGTGGTGCAATGGACCTTGCAGTTGGTGCCAAGAAAGTCTTTATCACTACCGATCACGTGACTAAAAAAGGCGAGCCGAAAATTGTAGCGGAGCTGAGCTATCCAGCAACTGGCCTGAAATGTGTAGATCGTATTTATACCGACCTGTGCGTGATTGATGTGACTGCTGAAGGCATGAAAGTGATTGAGAAAGTTGACGGTCTGTCATTTGAAGAGCTGCAATCCCTGACCGGTGCGAAGCTGATTGATGCGACACAGGGTTAAGTAATCCCTCCCAACCTCCCTGAGCGAGTTTTAAAGCACGGCTTTAAAAACTCAGCGCAAGCAAGGGAGGAAAAGTCCCCCTTTTTTAAAGGGGGATTTAGGGGGATTAAAAAAGAATTTAGGAAACAGAAAAAATGAAAAACGCATATATCATTGATGCTATTCGCACCCCATTCGGTCGCTACGCAGGTGGACTTGCTCCTGTACGTACAGATGACCTGGGTGCCATTCCCATTCAGGCGCTGATGGAGCGTAACCCAAGTGTTAACTGGGAAAAAGTAGATGACGTGATCTACGGCTGTGCCAACCAGGCCGGCGAAGACAACCGTAACGTGGGTCGTATGTCTGCGCTATTAGCGGGTGTGCCGCATCAGGTGCCTGCAACAACTTTAAACCGTTTATGTGGTTCATCACTGGATGCGGTTGCCATGGCGGCGCGTACCATTAAAGCCGGTGAAGCACATCTGATTGTGGCGGGTGGTGTAGAAAGCATGTCACGTGCACCATTTGTGATGGGTAAATCTGAATCTGCCTATGGCCGTAGCCAGAAAATTGAAGACACCACCATGGGCTGGCGCTTCATTAACCCGAAACTGAAAGAAATGTATGGTGTTGAAACCATGCCACAAACTGCAGAAAACGTGGCAGAACAGTTCAACATTAACCGTGAAGATCAGGACAAGTTTGCGTTTGAAAGCCAGCAACGTACCGCTGCCGCACAAGCCAAAGGTTTCTTTAAAAATGAAATCGTACCTGTAGTGATTCCACAGCGTAAAGGCGAACCAGTTGTGGTCGATACCGATGAGCATCCACGTGCATCAACCACGTTAGAAGGTTTGGCCAAGCTAAAACCTGTGGTCAAAGCCGATGGTACTGTGACTGCCGGTAATGCCTCAGGTATTAACGATGGTGCAGCAGCATTATTAATTGCCTCTGATGAAGCGGTAGCGGAATACGGTTTAAAACCACGTGCCAAAATTATTGGTGCAACAGTAGTCGGTGTAGAACCACGCATTATGGGCTTTGGTCCAGCACCAGCCATTAAAAAACTGTTGGCCCAAACCGGTCTGACGTTAGAGCAGATGGATGTGATTGAGCTAAACGAAGCTTTTGCTGCTCAAGCACTGGCGTGTACCCGTGACCTTGGTCTGGAAGATGGTGCCGCGAAAGTGAACCCGAATGGTGGCGCCATTTCACTGGGTCATCCACTCGGTGCATCAGGTGCGCGTCTGGTCACCACGGCCCTGAACCAGCTGGAAGCCACTGGCGGCAAATATGGCCTGTGCTCAATGTGTATTGGTGTCGGTCAAGGCATCGCTTTGATTATTGAACGCGTTTAAAGATACGATAACAAATTAAATTTCCCCTCCCTTTTTTAAAGGGAGGTCGGGAGGGATTCAATGCCAACATTTACATCTCAAGATGCTGAAATTAATTACCAAACCTTTGGTGATGCGACAAAACCTGCGCTGGTATTTTCTAACTCGCTAGGTACTAACTTTAAAATGTGGCAACCGCAAATTGACCACTTCCAGCAGGACTTTTTTGTCATTTGCTATGACACCCGTGGTCACGGCGCATCTTCTGCTCCACAAGGTCCCTATACGCTTGACCAGCTCGGCCAAGACGTGGTGAATCTGCTCGATCATTTAAATATTGAAAAAGCAGCCTTCTGTGGGATTTCGATGGGTGGTTTGACCGGTCAGTGGCTGGCAATTAACAAGCCTGAACGTTTTAGCCATGTTGTGGTCTGTAATACAGCCGCTAAAATTGGTCAGGAACAGGCCTGGAATGAGCGTGCCGCGCTGGTCCGTGAACAAGGTTTGACCCCTATTGCATCAACGGCGGCCGGTCGTTGGTTTACCGAACCCTTTATCCAAAGTAACGCAGCAACTGTAACGACTCTTTCAAACGACCTGGGAGCTGGCAGCCCTGAGGGTTATGCAAGCTGCTGCGAAGCTTTGGCTAAAGCGGATGTACGTGAACAGTTAAAAGACATTCAGGTACCGGTACTCATCGTTGCTGGTCAGCAAGACCCAGTAACAACCGTAGCCGATGGTGAATTTATGCAGCAACGCATTGCCAATGCTGAACTGTTTGAAATTAATGCTTCGCATATTTCCAATATCGAACAGCCAGAAGCCTTTAATCAGGCGGTACAGGCGTTTATTCAACGTTAAACCCAGCTCGGTTGAAAGCATTTAAAAAAGATAATCTCCGGATTATCTTTTTTTGTTTTAGGCAATTTTTAAAAAGATTGATGATTCTACTGAGATGTCCTGCCCATCTACTTCAACTTTAAGCCCAGATCACCAGCATCGCGGCAATCACCACCAGTACCAAGCCCAGATGATCGGTTCGGGCCAGTTTTTCCTTAAAGAAAAAGGCAGAAATCAGCAAGCTAAATAGAATTTCAATCTGTCCCAAAGTTTTGACCAAGGCCACAGTCTGCATACTCATGGCACTAAACCAGCCAAGGGAGGCCAGAAAACTGCAAATACTCACCTTAAAGGTCAGTCCCAGTCGCTGCCACATGGCCTGTAAGGTATGCCGGCTAAACAGCCCCAAATACAACAACATGCTGATACATTGCAGCCCGATCACAAAACATAATACCCAGCCGGCACGATGTAAAAAGGGTAAATTCTCCAGTTCCAGACTCGCTTCACGCACCAGCAGTGAGGTAATGGCAAAACTGAGACCACTGCCCACCCCAATCGCCAACGTGCTGACAGAAAGCTTGGTATTGGCCGGCCCTTTACTGAGTAAAAAGACTGCCACGCCGCCTAATACGACGCCAACCCAGCCCAGCAGACTTAAATATTCGCCCAGTAGTGCCACGCCAATTAAAGCCGCCAGAATCGCCTCGCTTTTGGCCAGTCCGACCCCAATGGCATAGTTTTTCTGCTTGAACAGCTGCACCATGAGAATGGTGGCCAGAATCTGGCAAAAAGCCGCCACAGCAATATACAGCCAGAATTTCCCGCTAAAGCTAACCGGCGTTGCGGCAGGCTGCTGCAGATATAAAAAACTCAAATAACCGACCGCAAACGGCAAGGCAAAAATAAAGCGTGCAAGCGTGACGCCATAAACGTCGACCGTCATGCTGAGCTGTTTTTGAAAGGCATTGCGCCAGGCCTGCATAAATGCAGCCATCAGGGTAAAAAGAATCCAGGTACTGGCCATGCGAGTATGAAAAATATGATCGGGAATAAGGTTTAATCTACTCCTTTCATGGCGCATATTCGACCATTTTTCATTCATTTACCGTGGCTTTGCTGAATAAATCTCCAATTCTGTCTATTTGCAGCTTTTATGTTCCCTTTAATCCGGAATGCGATGACTGCAAGGCACATGCTTGTGGTTTGCATCCACCTGGTTTTTCGACTCAAAATGAGGCTAAGCGACTGATCGCATCAGGCAACTTTGTAAATCTGCTACAATTTTATAGCGGGTTTCAAATACCCTCCTGACTCAATCTATGTTTAGATAAATGGACGTATCCTGCAGGCTGAGGACCAAGAATGAAGTATTTTGAATGTGCGGTATGCCATCAGCAGATTTTTTTTGGTGCCTCATTTTGTGAATATTGCAAGGCGCCCATTGGCTTTGTTGCCTCCGAAAAAGATATGGGCACCTTTCGTAAGGATAGCGAAAATGAATGGGTCAGCCTGAATGAAAGCTATCGTAATCAGAAATTTAAGCCCTGTTTTAATTATAGTCACTATCAGGTCTGCAACTGGATGATTCCTGTCGATGATGAAAATATCTATTGCGAATCCTGCCAGCTTACCCACACCATCCCCAATTTAGATGAACCGGAAAATATCCAGTACTGGCGTTATCTGGAACAGGCTAAACGGCGGTTTTTATATCTGGCGCAGCGCATGAATATTATGCCGCGGCCAAAACGTTCTGAAGATGACCGCTATGGCCTGCGCTATGAATTTTTAATGCCCATGGAAGGCCAACCGGTGCTGACCGGCCACGCCAATGGTCTGATTACCCTCAATGCCATTGAAGCCGATGTGGTGTACCGGGAAACCACGCGCGTAACCATGGGAGAAAACTACCGCACCCTGCTTGGCCATTTTCGCCATGAAAGCGGCCATTATTATTTTGATGTGATGCAAAACCGCCATCCGGAACTGGTCGATGAATTCCGCTACTATTTTGGTGATGAACGTCAGGATTATGGCATGGCACTCAAACGCCATTATGAACAAGGCCCGCCCTCCGACTGGCAGGACAGCTATATCAGCACCTATGCCACCACCCATCCCTGGGAAGACTGGGCTGAAACCTGGGCGCATTATCTGCACATGATGGATACTTTAGAAACCGCCTATTTTGCCGGAATCCGGGTGCAAGGTAACGGCCGTACCCTGGCCAATCTGTACTTTACCGAATGCCCGATTGGCGGCAAGGATATTGAACACATTTTAGAAAACTGGATTGCCCTGACCTTTAATCTGAATGCGCTGAATCGTAGTATCGGGCTGGATGATGCCTATCCGTTTAAGCTGACCGAGCCAGTAAAAGACAAGCTGCGTTTTATTCACCGGCATGTGCTGGATAAAGCTTTTAAATCCAATCAGGCCAGTCATCCTGCCTAAACTCGCCTTCAATTCAATGAGATTTGCTACACGATATAGCGTTTACTTAGACCCCATTCGGCCAGAATCCGGCGGTATAAGGCCGAGGAGCGATCTGCCTCAAAATGGGCTTCCATGCTTAAATCCAGCGGCAGCTCTTCCGGTTTCTGGCTTTCCACCATGTCCTGATCTTCGGCAAAAATCTGCGCATTAAAATCGTAAACCGCTTGCAGGTCACCGGTGGTATCAAAATTCCGGGTTAAAGGCACAAATAGCCGGGTTTGATTGGCCGATACCGGACAGCAGGCATTTAAGATTTTCAAGATGCCATCATTCGGAAAATAAATGGTCAAGGTCGCTGCAAAGGGTGGATAAACCTCAAACTCACGCGTCCATAAAAAGCCTTCGGGTGCTAAATGCTGCATGCCATGCGGATAATTGCTGACATTGGAAATATAGATACTTTTCAGACCATAGTCAGTGCGTTCGGTATGATATTTCGGTACCACCGGATTGTTCCGATCCGCAAAGGCCTGATGATGTACCCAGGCAAAATGTGCAACATCAATAAAGCCTTCTAACTGACGGCCGCTGGAACCGGCAATATCCACACTTGGTGGTAAAATGGATTGATGCTCAGCATCTTCCCAAGTATCCAGCACCGGAAAATTGGCTGCCTGTTCATCGCGCCCGAACAGGCTGGTCCAGACCAGACCATATTTCAGCACCACCGGAAACGTGGTCAGGCTAAAACGCTCCGAAATCTGGGTCAGGTCGGGCTGGGCCGGAATTTTGGTGCATTTACCGGCACGGTTATAGTGCAGCCCATGGTAAGGACAGACAATTTCCTCGCCCTCTACCCAGCCTTTGCTTAAAGGCACACCGCGATGCGGGCAAATATCCCGTACCAGCTGGATGTCACCGCTTTCTGTCCGGTACAGCGCCATTTTCACATCCAGTAAAGTCACCTGTTGCGGCTGGCTGCTGACATCCTGAATTCGTGCCACCGGATACCAATGCTGCGCCAGAATATGCCAGTCACTGGCATCAAAGCGGCTGTCATGGGGTTGGGCAAACAGGTTGATTACAGGAATCGCATTCATAGGCTGGCTCACTTTTAAGCTATACAGGGTCAAGAACAAACGGAAATCCGCGGTTTTCTCATGTCGTTTATTGTTAATTTCCTGTTTTAAATGGCTTTGTTGCATAAATATGTAAGCATCTGATTTAAATAAATTTAATTTTGGATCAAAAAATAATCAAAACCTTTAAAATCATATAGTTATGAAACCTTTGTGCAACAAAGCCATTTTAAATTAAGAGCTTCTGCTTTTTCTGTCTATTAGAATGTTTTTGATGATCTGTTCTAAATATTCGAACACTTTAGTCAAAATTGGCCTGAACTGGCGCAGATCTTGCTCTTTTAAAATCTATCAATATCACGCTGGCCAGGTCTTAAATGGTGAATACCCCATTTTCGCGTTTTTCAGAATATTTTATTGCGGTGGCGCAAACCGGCAGCTTGCGCAAGGCAGCCGAACAGCTGTTTATTTCGGTATCTGCCGTGCATCGACAAATTGTACTGGCCGAGCAGGAACTTGGGATTGCACTATTTGAACGTCTGAATCATGGGCTACGGCTGACTTTGGCCGGAGAGTTACTGTATGCCGATCTGTTAAAATGGCAAAAGGAATTTCAGCAGACCCGCATCCGTTTTGATGAAATTCAGGGCCTGCATCGTGGCAGCATTGAATTTGGCTTAATTTCAGCGCTCAGCGAAAGTTTTGTGCTGCAGTCGATGCAACACATGAGCCAGCATTATCCCTGGATTGATTTTCACGTGCATGTGCTGGACAGTGAAAAAGTCGCACAGATGATTCAGGCCGCGGAGCTGGATTTTGGTCTGCTGCTGAATCCGCAAGCGCATCCGCATTTAGAAGTGGTGGCTTTTGTGGAAATTCCGCTGGGTTTTGTGATTCCAGTTGAGCATCCTCTGGCAGAACAAACACCGCTGTATTTTTCCGATACCTTGCCTTATGCCCATTTAATGCCAGCACCACCGCTGATTATTCATGAATATGTCAGCGCGCTGTATAAGCACCATCAGTTTAGTCCGCGTAGCCGCATCGAATGTAATGACATTCGCATGTTAATGTCATTGTTAAAGCAGAATTTGGGGCTGGGGCTAATGAGTTATTTAGATGCACTGCCGCTCCTGGAACATCAAACAGCCATCTTTAAACCGGTTCAGGACAAAGGTTTATATCCACTGACGCTGGCCCTGTGTGTGGCACCGAAACGACAGCTTTCCCGGATTGCGCAAATCATGATGAAACAGTTAACCGAGCAGATGGAGCAGCTACAACAGCAAATTGCCGAGCTTTAACAAACCGGCTGAATCAAAGGTACTACCTTGTCCCGTTGCAAACTGCTGATGCCCTGCACTTTTTGCATTTGATACACCGTGGCCTGAAGTTCCAGCAGTTCTTCCGGATGATGGGTCACATAAATCATACCCAGCTGCAATTCGTGCTGAATGCGTTTTAAAAATGGCAGTATCTGCTGTTTTAACTGCTGATCCAGTCCGCTTAAAGGTTCATCCAGCAGCAATAACTGCGGTGCAGACAATAAAGCCCGGCCAATCGAAACGCGCTGTGCTTCCCCGCCAGATAATTGATGCGCTTTGCGTCGAATCAGCCTGGACAGTTCTAACAGCTCAACAATCTGCTCAAACTCAAATTTACGCTGTGCCAGCGGCTGTAAACCTTCTGCATATCTTAAATTCTGCTCAACATTCAAATGCGGAAATAACAGGGCTTTCTGAAAAATCAGGGCAATTTTACGTTAATGCACAGGCACAAATACCTGCTGCTGGGTATCGAGCAATAAACGGTGATTCAGCACAATCCGGCCCTGTTGCGGCCGTAACAGTCCGGCCAGCAGATGCAGAAAGCTGGTTTTCCCGGAACCGGAGGGCCCCAGAATCCCGACAATCTGCTCTGCACAGGTCAGCTGCAGCTGTAATTTGAACTGCGCATTCTGATAATCGATCTAACAATCCAGCATCAGTTTTGCCCCAATTTACGTTGATATCTGTGCAGAATAAAATAATTGGCCAGTAAGGCGGCAAAAGCCAAGCCGGTGGATAACAGCACCAGACGCATGGCAGCAGCTTCGCCATCAGGCTGTTGAATGAGCGTATAAATAGCGATGGGAATGGTGCGGGTTTCATCCGGGATATTGCCAACAAAGGTAATGGTGGCGCCAAATTCACCCAGACTGCGGCTAAAGCCCAGAATACTGCCCATAAGAATCCCGGGCAGCACCAGCGGTAAGCTAATACTGAAAAAGACTTTCAGCGGCGCAGCCCCAAGTGAGGCTGCCACCTGTTCCAGCTGTGGATTTAACATTTGAACAAAACTAAGAGCGCATTCTCGCTCTTTTAAGGGCGAGTTAGCTCTTTTTTAATGACATGGACTTTTTAGCATTTTTTTCTGACGTTGGTGTTCTTTGTTCTTCAATGTATTTTTTCACTACATCCAAACTTGCGCCACCACAGGATACAGCGCAGTAACTAGGCGACCAAAAGTGATTGCCCCATAGTTTTTCCTTAACTTCATCCCAAAATGAACGCCTTAAAACATAAGAACTTTTCCCTTTCAGTTTTCCAACTAGGTTGGAAACTGAGTGCTTTGGATGAACACTTACAAGCAGGTGGATGTGATCATCTTCACCATTAAACTCAATAAGCTCACAATCCATTTGCAAACAGGTTTCTTCCATAATCTCTTTTAGGGAGGAAAGCATGTCTTTTGTTAATACATCTCTTCTGTATTTCGTAACAAATACTAAATGAACAATGTTTTTATAAATGCATGATCTACCTGTTCTCCACTCGTACATCTTATCCTCATACTAGATTTACTTTAACCTTATTTTAAGCTAAAATAACCTCAACACCTAGAGGTTTTTCAATTGCTAACAGGCATCCAATTAAGAGCATACCCAACACAACATCAAAAGCTGATTTTAAGTCAGTGGATGGGTTGTGCTCGTTTCGTTTGGAATGCCAAATGCGATGAGGATAAATACTTTCGAGGATTTGCCCGTAAGTTTGCAACTTTTGATCACTATTATAAAACCCAAGATCAAAAATACGCTCACTTTAAATCAGATGAGATTAGTTCATGGCTTGCAAACTGCCCTAGTACAATACAAAAGAACTCAACCGTTAATTGGTACAACACACTCAAAAAATCTATTAAAGGTTTATGTGGGCGACCAAAACGTAAAAAGAAGACAGATAAAGGTTCGATTCATTTAACCTCTGATTTATTCGAGTTTCGCACGGAAAGAAATAAGCGCAAGCTATATATCGGTGGTAAAAAATTTAATATAGGCTCATTAAGTTTTAAGGCTCATGCTAACTTTAAAGAACCGAAATCCCTTTATATTCGCAAAGAGCGTGGTCAATATTTCGTTTCTTTCTGCTATGAAGATGGTGTTGAGATTCAAGAGTTTGACGGTAAGAAATTCGATGCTAAAAAATACGCCAAAAGACAGTTAGATCATTTGCAGGGCATGGACGAAGAACAACTACAAAAAATAGTGGTTGGTATAGATCGTGGTGTCACCATTCCTGTTCATGCAGGCTATGAAGAATTTGATTTCTCTAAAGAACAAAAGAATCATTTAACAAAAGCAGATCGCTACATTAAGCGACTGCAAAGAAAACTCGCTCGACAAGTAAAAGGCTCAAACCGAAGAGCTAAGACTAAACATCGAATTGCGGTGCATCACTCTAAGAAAGCCAATATTCGCAAGGACTTTGCTCATAAGACAAGTCATAGCCTAGTTAATGGTTTAGCTAAGGTATTTATCTTTGAAAAATTAAATACCAAGAGCATGACTAAAAAGCCTTTACCAAAGATCGATGAATCAGGTCGATTTATTCCTAATAAGGCTAAAGCCAAAGCAGGCTTAAACAAATCTATCCTGAACGTGGGTTGGCATAGAATTGCCTCATTCCTAGCTTACAAAGCAGTTAAGCTAGGTAAAGCGGTATTTACCATCAATGCTTCTTATACAAGTCAAGAGTGCGCTTTATGCGGTCACACTCACCCCGACAATCGCAAAAGCCAAGACAAGTTTAAATGCGTGAGTTGTGGACACATTGACAATGCAGATCACAATGCATCAGTTGTTATTAAGAACAGGGCGATTAATTTAATTTTAGACAGTGGAACGCTGTTGGATGACAATCATTTGTCATCTAGTGGGCGCAGAGGTATTCGTAAGACGACTAAGGGTGTTAAAGCCCTTTTTCGCAGTACCAATGAAGCGTCAAAAGAGATGTGTGCAACTTAGGTTGCACTACGGAAACTCGGTTGCTTTAGCTCCGAGTAGTTCATCCAGCAAGGGAAACGCCACCAGCATGGCAGCCAGTACTGCGCCTTTCCAGTTAAACGCCAGCTCAATGCCCCAGTGGGCCAAAACCTGTCCAATCCAGCCTTGCGGGCTAAACAGCACCAGCAATACATAGCCCAGCACTACCGGTGGTAAAACCATCGGCAGTTGTAACATGGCTTCAAGCAAAAACTTGCTGCGAAATTCATAGCGTGCCAGCATCCAGCCCAGACAAATTGCAAATGGCAGGCAAAACAAGGTCGCGACACTGGCCACTTTAGCAGACAGATATAAACCACTTAGTTCTTCGGGACTGAGCATCAAAGCAGCAACCTAGGGACGAAAACCATGTTGAACAAAAATCTTGTGAGCCGCGACGCTACCCAGATAGCGCCGGAACTTGACCGCCTGACGATTCTTTTCACCCTGTTTGGTTAAAGCCGCGGTATAGACAATGTCCGGATGGGTCTGTACCGGAAACGCACCCAGCACTTTTACTTTATCGCTACTGACGGCATCGCTGCGATAAACAATGCCGACCTGACAGGCACCGCGCTCGACAAAGGCCAAAGCAGCCCGGGCATCCGACGCGCCAATAATGCGTTTTTCCAGCCGTTTATACCAGCCCAGCTTGGTCAGACTATGTTTGGCATATTTTCCAACCGCCACCGAATCGACCTGTCCGGTACACAGCCGGCCCGTAAAGGCCTGAGGAAAATTAAAGGTAGGATGCGCCCGAAACGGAATCCGCGCATCTTTCAGGGCAATTGCCACCAGCTGGTTATAAATAATTGGTTTGACCTGACTGGCTTTGACCTTGTTGCGTTTCACCAGATAGGTCATCCAGTCCTGATCGGCCGGAAAATAAAGATCGACTTTTGCACCGCGGACAATATGTTTGGCCAAGGTCGATGAAGTGCCAAAAACCGGTACAATCTTGGCTTCTGGATGTTGCAGCTGATAATGCCGAATCACATCCGTCAATGCCGGGCCCAGACTTGCAGCTGCATACACCTGAACGGAATTGGCTCGACTGAATGTGCTTAAGCACAAGGCGACACAGATTAAACCCAGTTGGATGGTCTTCAAAACGCACTCCCTCAATGCTGTATGAATATTCCCTTTAAGCATTGGCCTTTTTGAATCGGCTGATGAGCCGGCACACGCACCAGACAGTTGGCATACATCAGATTACTGAGCATATGCGACTGCTGCTTGGCTAAACTGTGCAGTTTCAACACCCCATCTTCAAAACAGGCGGCCATTCTTAAAATCCTTTCTCTCGCATCGGGCTTTAAGTCATGTTGTATTTGCCCTGTCCACCACGCGGGCGGCTGACTTTGCCCTTGTAATACTTCTAATAAAGTTTGCGTATAGATCGAGATTCCAACATATACCGCCGCAGGATTGCCCGGCAATGCCAATAAGTGACAAAATTTGTTAGCCGATTTTCGGTATCTGGCGAAAAAAACCGGTTTCCCCGGCTTCTGTTTCACTTTCCAGAACACCTGCTCAAAGCCTACATTTAAAGCCACCGGACGGATAAAATCATAATCACCAACCGAAATTCCGCCAGTGCTGATGATGACATCATACTCCTCCTGAAGTTGCTGAAAGTATCGGATTAAGGCAATTTCATTATCTTCCACATGCACAATATGCACAGGTTGATGCCGTGCCTGACACCAGGCTGCAATTAAAGGTGCATTGGCATCAAAAATTTTTCCTGCTTGCAAATCTGCAGCCGACTGCGCGACTTCATCACCGGTAATGAGTACGGCAACTTTAGGCTGCTGATAGACCTGAACTTGATCAATACCGGCCATGCTTAAAGCCGCAATTGCGCCGATATTTAAATATTGTCCGGCTGACGCCAGTAACTGACCTTGGGTAATTTCTTCGCCTACATCCCGGATATCGGCATGCAGTTTGAGCGCAGCCTCCAGCTGAATCAGATGGCTAGACATCCGCTGTACAATTTCCTGACGTGCCACCGTGGTGGTGCCGGCAGGAATGGGCGCGCCGGTAAAAATACGCATCGCCTGTCCACGCTGCAGCGTCACATCGGCTGATTGACCTGCCCGGATTTCACCGACCAGCTGGAACTGCGCGCCTGGCGCTATCTCTCCATCGCTACACAGGGCATAACCATCGACTGCACTTTGGGAAAATAAAGGCAGATCAATCCCCGCATAAATATCTTCAGCTAAATAGCGATGCAGGCCCTGTTGTAGTTGCAGGGTTTCCACCTCCAGACAGGGTGTTGCCGCAATCATCTTATCTAGTGCTTGATCCAGACTGATCAACCCGCTTTCTACACCACAGCCTGACATTATTGATAGCCTCCTGCATGTGGAATATTTTTCTGCACATCAAAGACATGCACCAAGGCCGGTAATACCGCCAGCAAGGATTCCTTCGCCCCCTGACGACTGCCCGGTAAAGTCATCACCAGACTATTTTCGATATAGCCGGCGACTCCACGGCTTAAAGCCGCATACGGCGTGCGTTTCTGGCCAAAACTGCGCGAGGCTTCCATCAGCCCTGGAATTTCCCGTTCTAATAGCGGAGCCAGGGTTTCTACGGTTAAATCTTTCGGGCCAAGACCAGTGCCGCCAACGGTTAAAATCAGCGGATACTGATTTTTCTGCTGTTCAATTAAGGCCAGCAACTGTTCCGGGCTATCCGGAATCACCTGATACTGAACCTGCTGGAAATTGGCCTCTGCCAATATTTCCAGAATATTCTGGCCGGCGGTATCCGGTTTTTTACCCGCGGCGACGGTATCGGACAGCACAATCACCGAAGCCGGCATCGGCTGCGCCAAGACCCGGCTAAAATGGGATTTACCGCCTTTTTTCTGCTGTAATTTGCATTGATCCAGACACAAATCTTCCGGTTCACAGTGCGGTTTCAGCATGTCGTATAAGGTCAGTCCGGCCAGACTGGCTGCGGTTAAGGCTTCCATCTCGACACCGGTTGGACCAATAGTTTCTACCGTGGCAATAATCTCGACATGCTGTTCATGCAGTTCATAATCCACATCGGCCCGGTAAATGGGTAAAGGATGGCACAGCGGAATCAGCTCATCGGTACGTTTGGCTGCCAGAATACCGGCAATACGCGCAGTTTTCAGCGCATCGCCTTTTTCGGTATTGCCCTGACGCAGCAGCTCGATACAGTGCGGCGGCGCATATAAAATGGCACTGGCCACCGCAGTACGATAGGTTTCGGCTTTCATGCCTACATTTTTCATGACTTTATTCCGGAATTATTGATTTAAAAATTAGGCTTAACATCAAATTTAAAGCGGCCATTGATAGGCGTTTTCGCCTGCATGGGGGTGATTGCAGCACTCGGTATGCGTATTCGCTTCCACTGGCGGATGATCTTTACGAATACAGCAGCCTTCGACATACTGGCTGCTGCCATCGCAATAAAATTCTTCTTTCCAGACCGGGACTTCATGTTTGACCCGCTCTACCGCCACCTCGCAGGCCTGAAAGGCTTCACGGCGATGCGGCGCATACGCCATGGCAATAATTGCGGTTTCACCAATGGCTAAATCCCCAATCCGGTGGATGACCCGCACATACGACACGCCATATTGCTGCTGAATTTCCTGCTCAATCTGCCGGATCATTTTTTCTGCCACCGGTGCATAGGCGGTATATTTCAGCGACTGCACCGCTTTACCTTCATGATGATTGCGGACTGTGCCCACAAAAATGCCAATGCCACCACATTCAGGAAACTGCTGAATCTCATCGAAGCTGGACTGGCTGAGTGGCATATCCTGAATCCGGGCAAACTGTTTTATATGCTGCATCGTTTAACCTCCTGCCACCGGTGACAGCAACACCAGCGTGGTACTGTGCTGCAAGGTCTGCTGGCGCGGCACAATATCTTCACCAATCGCGCAGGCACACCGCTCGACCAGAGCTGCCGCCGCCGGATAACTGTGGTTTAACTGCAGCAACAAGTCCGCAATGGCCGTACCGGGCAGACACTGCATCTGCACGGTTTCTGGCAACGCCTGTTTTACAGCGCCAAAGGCTTCAATCTGAATCAGGATATCGTGCATACTTAACCTCCAATCATATACATGCTGATTTTCCGGGCGCTCCCGGCAGTGGTTGTGGCTTGAGAATGAATGGCATGAAAGCCGGCTTTTTTCTGCCAGATATAGCTTTGTAATTGCTGCAATAACTGCTCACGTGCCACGGGCGCCGTATGAGTCTGCAGCTGTTCAATCAGCGCTTTTAACGGCACAGGCTGTTCGGCAAACAGACAGTTATACAATTCGCCCTGGGCACTTAAACGCAACCGGTCACACTGGCCGCAAAAGGCATGGCTGATGGTGGAAATAATCCCTACCGGGTGGCCATCGACCCGATATTCCCGTGCTGGATTCGCGCCTTGGCTGTGGATGGCTTCGACCGGAAAATGCTGGCTTAAACGCTGCAAAATTTCCTGCTCGGTGACTACATGCGCGGCGCTCCAGTGACCATCACCATCCAGCGGCATAAATTCAATAAAACGTAGCGCAATCTGCCGGGCTTTGCTCCACTGCAAAAGTGGCACCATCTGGTCGTCATTAATGCCTTTGATTAGCACGCTATTCAGTTTGATGGGCAAATGCGCCTGCTGCGCGGCCTGAATCCCGTCGAGTACCGGCTGTAACTGTTTTTGGGTTAGCGTAAAAAACTGCTGCGGATCTAAACTGTCCAGACTGATATTTAAATCATCCAGACCGGCCTGTTTTAATTCCTGCGCATAGCGGCTCAGATAATGGCCATTTGTGGTCATGGAAATTCGCGCCAAGCCCAATTGGCGTAAGGGCTGTAAATCCCGGATAAAATGCACCACACCCTGGCGCATCAGCGGTTCGCCGCCGGTAATGCGGATATGCTGAATCCCCTGCTCAACCATCAACTGGCAAAACTGCAGCAAGGCCTCAAAACTCAGCAGCTGATGTTTCTTCATCCATTCAGGATGTTCAGGCATGCAGTAGACACATTTAAAATTGCAACGATCGGTCACAGAAATCCGCAGCTTGCGTTTGCTCCGGCCAAACTGATCCTGAAAATATGCGGGTCTCACGGGAATCTGGGGATTGATCACGCCTGTTATCCTCTGGGCAATTGCTTCATGGCTGTGCAATAGGCAATAGGTTTGCACGGATCACATGCCGCGCTTTAGGCTTGAATTTGCAATTAATGTTCCAACTTTGGGCTTTTGATAAAGAGAGTGTTTAAATTCTGCCCAGCACACGCTAGAAGCGAAGAAATGAGATGATTTTTAAAGAAATTTCAGCTGACGATACTGTTGCAGTTCATCCAGCGAGTTAATACTGTGAAAAAATAGCGCACGATTTTTAAATTTTGCCACCTGAGCATGCATTTCTGCGAAACAGTGCTTTAAACTGCGCTGATGTTGTGCAAGATGCGCGCGAAGTGTGGGCAAACTGCTGCGTTTCATCAGACAAAATGGATACAGCGCCTGTCCGTTCATCATCACATAGGCCACGTCGGCCTGCGGCTGTCTGGCCAGACGCTGATGCAACCGTGGCAGCACATCGGGCGGAATATAGGTCACATCACAGGGAACAAACAGCACATAGTCGGCCTGCACATGGCCCCAGGCGCTTTTCATGCCCATCAACGGGCCTAGAAAACCGCCTTCATCATCATGATAACAATGCAGATGCGGCAGCAATCTGGCGTAAATAGAACGATCGCGATGGCTATTGATCCACAATTGCTGAATTTCAGCCTTGAAGCGTCGCTGGATTTTAAGCAGCTGGATGTCATCATCAAACTTTTGCAGCAGCTTGTTCATGCCATTCATGCGGCGGGCTTGTCCGCCCGCCAGAATGACCAGATCGGTCACAGGATAATCGGCCTGCATGATGGCGGAGTTGCGATTCATGGCATTTCCTCCATCTGACAGGCTTTAATCAGCCCACGGATTTCCGGTAAACATGAGCCACAATTGCCGCCAGCTTTTAAACAGGCCGTGATCTGTTTTTCATGGCTTAACTGCTGCTCCCGAATGGTCTGGATAATGCGGTTTTTGCCAACTTTAAAGCAGCTACATACCAGCGGTCCTTCATTGTTCTGTACCGACATCGCCTGTCCGGCCAGCAAGGCTTTGCGATGCGTGGCACTTAAACGCTCACGTTTAAACAGGCTGGCAACCCAGTCCCGATCGGGCAATAAAGCGTTGGGCGCAATATACAGGCTGGCAATTAAAATCCCGTCCTGTAACACCACACTATGGCTGATGAATGCCGATGGATCTTCCAGCTGCAGCCATTCAAAGCGGCTATCTTCCAGCTGCAGCAGCTGTTTAATCTGTGCGGCGGTATGTTTAAATTTTTTCCGGTCGGCCAGTTCATAACGCACCGCTTTGGCGGTCTGAATCTTGCTCCACCACGCTACCTGCGCCAAAGTGGCCTGAACTGCCGCTTCATGACCGTGGCGAATATACAGCACGCCCTGCCAGTCGGTATAAAATGGCTGGATGCTAACCGGGGTATGTTTAAATTCGGGTTCGCCGGAAATGGCATCCACCACCGGATTGACCACTTTTCCAATTCGCGCATCGGAAGCGACCTGATCATTCCAGTGAATGGGCGCAAACAGCTGACCACGGCGAATACCAGTCGAAACTTCAACCCGCAATACACAGCTGCCCCAGCGGGATTTCAGCTCCACCAGTTCCCCATCTTTCAGGCCATATTTCAGTGCATCATTGGGGTGAATTTCACAATAGGGCTCGGCTTTGTGAGTGCTTAAATTGGCCGATAAACCGGTACGGCTCATGGTGTGCCACTGGTCACGAATCCGGCCAGTATTCAGAATGAGAGGATAATCTTCACAAGCGCCATGTACCGGGTCGATGGCCTGAGTGGCAATAAAACGGGCTTTGCCATTCGGAAAGCTAAACTGTCCCTGGGTAAACAACTGTTCCACCGGTGAATTCTGCTGAGGCGTTAATACTGGCCATTGCAGCGGCTGTAGCTGTTCATACTGTTGCAGGCTTAGCTGGCTCAGACCGCTTAAATTAAAGTAGCGAAATAGCGGATAGTCCTGACGCTGTGTCACCGGACCATTTTCACAGGCCGATAAAGCCGCATGTTCCAGAAAAATCTCATGCACATGCTGATAATCGAAACCGCGAAAGCCCATGGCCTTGGCCACCTGACTGATCGCCCACCAGTCGGCCTTGGCCTGGCCCGGTGCGGGCAAAAAGGCACGCTGTCTGGAAATGCGCCGTTCGGAATTGGTAACACTGCCTTCTTTTTCGCCCCAACCCAAAGCCGGTAATAAAACATCGGCATAGGCAGTGCTATCGGTATCCTGACAGATATCCGACACCACCACAAAATCACACTGCGCCAAGGCGCGTTTGACCTGATCGGCATTGGGTAAACTCACCACCGGATTGGTGGCCATAATCCACAGTGCCTTGATTTTCCCGGCTTCTACCGCTTCAAACAGATCGACCGCTTTTAACCCCGCTTGAGTGGCAATTTTCGGGCTATCCCAGAACTGCTGCACCAGCTGCTGATGGGCCCGCTGATCCAGATCCAGATGCGCCGCCAGCATATTGGCCAGTCCACCCACTTCACGCCCGCCCATGGCATTCGGTTGTCCGGTCATGGAAAACGGTGCTGCGCCCGGCTTGCCAATTTTGCCGGTCAACAGATGACAATTGATAATACTGTTGGCTTTATTGACCCCTTGTGAAGACTGGTTCACCCCCATCGAAAACAGGGTCATGACTTTGTCAGTCTGGGCAAATTTTTCAAAAAATAGCTGTAATTTCTCGGCAGAAATCCCGGTACGCGCTGCCACATTTTCCAGCTGCTGCTCCGCGGCGCTGGCTTCTAACGCCTGCTGCAAGCCTTCGGTATAGGCAGCGGTAAAATTGTGGTCCTGATGACCATTTTGCTGTAAGTACTGCAGCAAGCCGTTAAATAATGCAACATCTTGCCCGAGCATAATCGGCAAATGTAAATCGGCCGCTTCACAGGTCGCGGTAAAGCGTGGGTCGACCACCACCACAAACAGATTGCGCTGTTCTTTGGCCTGCATCATGCGCTGATACAGAACCGGATGGCACCAGGCGGTATTGGAACCGACCAGCACCACCATCTCGGTCTGTTCAAAATCTGTATAGCTGGCAGGCACCAGATCTTCACCAAAGGCCCGTTTATGCGCCGCCACCGCAGAGGACATACACAGCCGCGAGTTGGTATCAATATTAGCCGTGCCCAAATAACCTTTGACAAATTTATTGACCACATAATAGTCTTCGGTCAGCAATTGCCCCGAAACATAAAAAGCAATACTTTCCGGGCCATATTGCTCAATACAATGCTGGAATTTTTGCGCAATTTCGGTGGTGGCAGTCTGCCAGTCTGTTGGCTGACGGTTGTCCTTACGGCCCAGCATTGGGGTTAATACCCGTGTCTCTAGCCCCAAGGTATCGGCCAGATTGCTGCCTTTAATACACAGTTTGCCAAAGTTGGCCGGATGCTGCACATCGCCTTCGACTTTCACCTGCACGCCCTGTGGTGAATGGCTGACATGGGCCTTAACCCCACAACCCACACCACAATAAGGACAGGTGGTTTGTGTAGTCATCGTTTTTAGTTCTGTGGAGCTTTCTAGTTCCACAACGGGAATACTGTTCATGGATGCCCCTTAGGTGTTGAAACACAATTTAATTCTTTTCAAAAAGATTCATTCCAACGCTGTCTTTTCAATGCAACTCATTTATCTGGATTAAGCTTCGGTTCGACCTACTTTTCTTTCGGGAAAAGTAGGCAAAACCTGAGCCACACTGTGGCGTAAGAACCGCAAAACTCGCCTTCATCGGGCATTTATCAAAAAGGTTGCAAAAACATTCATTTTCATATTTTGTCCTGGCTCAAACAGTTGCGGATGACGTTTCCGTGTATCCGCTTAAGTACAGGACAGAATAGTTTGTTCTTAACCCGCTTTCTTTAATGCAAAATCTTTACCAAACAGCAGTTTGTTGCGGATTTGATGAATCGGGGTCTGATCTGCAATCAGCTCGGCATACCAGGCGCCATCTTCGGTATCGCCAAACAGTACTGCACCAATGACTTTGTCTTTCTGGATGATGATGCGTTTATAAATCTGACGTTTTTCATCCTTCAGGACAATGTCTTCAAAATCATCTTCCGGTTCAAAATTACCGGCCGAGAACACATCACAACCACTGACTTTGAGCTGGGTCGGAACAGTAGGTGCCTTAAAGGTCAAGCTACCGTGTTCTGCCAGATGCGAGGCACAAATAAAGGCTTGGCCCCACAGCGGTTCCACCAGACCAAAAGTTTGACCACGATGTTCGATACACTCACCGACTGCATAAATACTCGGGTCATAACTTTGCATGGTGTCATTGACCAGCACCCCACGCTGACAGCGCAGGCCGGCACTTTGCGCCAGGGCAATATTCGGACGGATTCCCACCGCAAACACCACCAGATCGGCATCGAGCAGCGTGCCATCGTTTAGCCGGACTTGTGTGACATGGCCATTTTCACCAAGCAGCATTTCGGTATTGGCTTCGGTCAGGATACGAATACCTTTTTCTTCAATACTGTTTTTCAACATTAAGCTGGCTTTGCTATCCAGCTGGCGGTCCATAATCCGGTCCATTAGATGCAGTACGGTAACGTTCATGCCACGCTGTTTCAAACCATAGGCCGCTTCAAGTCCAAGTAAACCACCACCAATAACCACAGCATTTCGTTTCTGTTCGCAATATTCCAGCATCCGGTTCACATCATAGATATCGCGGAAGCTAAGCACACCGTCCAGCTCTGTGCCCGGAATTGGGGGAATAAACGGCTGCGAGCCAGTGGCTAAAATCAGCCGGTCATAATTCACCACCTGCCCCGACTGGGTGAAGACTTGCTTGCGTGGACGATCAATTTTCACCGCAGCATCACCGGCAATCAGCTGAATACCTTTTTCGGCATACCAGGCATGCGGATGCAGCATGATATCGTCCACCGTTTTATCACCGGCCAAGACCGGGGACAGCATAATCCGGTTGTAGTTGCCCCACGGTTCTTCGCCAATCACGGTAATCTCGTAACGATCAGGTGCCATATCCAGCAAATCTTCCAGACAGCGCATGCCCGCCAGACCATTACCCACCAGCACCAGCTTCATTTTTTCCTGTTGCACGCCATTATTGGTGATATAGGTTTTTTGTGCGGTCGGACTGACAAAAACTCGGCCCTGTTCAATTTTGCTTGGAAACACCAGTAATTTCTGGTCTTTATCTTCCAGACAGCGGCCGGTGGCCAGACTGAAATGCTGTTTATAGATTGGTGATGCCACCACACGCTCACCTTGCAAATCGCCAAGAATGCCGCGCGACATCACATTGGCGCCGCTAAACGGGTCCTGATTACTCAGGGCATAAACACGCTGTTCCTGCCCCACACGGAAAATTGCAATCTGCTGGCCTTCCACCAAGGCTGCCACGCCGGTATGTGGGGTAATCTCCTCCAGATGACAGACCTCTACCCAATCCAGTTCATTCATATCTTTTAAAATTGTCATCATCGTTATCCTGTGCTTTGGCATCTTCTGCTGCATATCCCATTTGGTTTTTCTGGCGGATTTGCTTTAGAAGATGCGTCTTGATCTTGAAGGTTATGCCTGCATCACCGGAATCCGGCTTTCATCACGCTCGGCTGCCGTTTTCGGGCGAATCTGCCCACGCTCGGTGGCAAACTGGATGTGCGGATCGTGCTGCTGCTCGGCTTTGGCATTGATAAAGGTTTTAAAGCGTTTGCGTACTTCTGGATCTTCAATCGCAGTACACCATTCATCCTGATAAGTACCCACCACATGCTGCATGCGACGTTCCAGTTCTGCGGCCAGACCTAAGGAATCGTGCACAATCACATCTTTCAGATAATCCAGCCCGCCCTCCAGGTTGTCGCGCCAAACCGAAGTACGTTGTAAACGGTCTGCGGTTTGAATGTAGAACATAAAGAAGCGGTCGATGTATTTGATTAAGGTACTGGTATCCAGATCGGAAGCCAGCAGCTCGGCATGACGCGGTTTCATGCCACCGTTACCGCAAACATAGAGGTTCCAGCCTTTTTCAGTGGCAATCACGCCCACGTCTTTACTTTGTGCTTCGGCACATTCACGGGTACAGCCAGATACCGCCATTTTCAGTTTGTGCGGAGAACGCAGGCCTTTGTAACGGTTTTCCAGGAAAATCGCCAAGCCAACTGAATCATCCACGCCATAACGGCACCAGGTGCTACCCACGCAAGATTTCACGGTACGCAGTGACTTGCCGTAGGCATGACCCGATTCAAAACCGGCATCAATCAGTTTTTGCCAGATTTCCGGTAACTGATGTACCTGCGCCCCAAACATATCCACGCGCTGACCACCGGTCAGTTTGGTGTACAGGCCGTATTCCTTGGCAATCTGGCCAATGGCAATCAGGCCATCTGGAGTCACTTCACCACCGGCCATTCGTGGGACCACCGAATAAGAACCATCTTTCTGGATATTGCCCAGATAGTAGTCATTGCTATCTTGCAGGCCGGCATGACTTGGTTTTAGCACAAAGTCATTCCAGCAGGAGGCCAGAATATTGGCCACAGTTGGTTTACAGATATCACAGCCCAGACCGTGACCATGTTGCTGGATTAAATCTTCAAAAGTCTTGATCTCGTTCACACGCACCAGGTGATACAGTTCCTGACGCGAATAGGCAAAGTGTTCACAAAGATGGTTATTGACCGTCACCCCTTGACGCTGCAATTCGGCTTTTAATACCTGAGTCACTAAAGGTGCACAGCCCCCACAAGCAGTTGCGGCCTGGGTACATTTCTTCAGTGCACCGAGTGAAGTTGAACCGGCTTCAATCGCCTGGCAGATATCGGCTTTAGACACGTTATTACAGGAACAGATGGTGGCGCTGTCTGGCAGCAAATCGACACCGCTGCCACCGGCTTTGGCACCTGACTCGGCAAAGCCCGGCATGATCAGGCTTTCTGGCTGTTCTGGAACTGCCAGACCATTCAGCATCATTTGCAGTAGATCGTTATATTCTTTGGCACAGCCAACCAGCACCGCACCCAGCAATCGGTTTTTTTCCGCATTAACCACAATTTTCTTGTAGATCAGCGCATCTTCATCGGCATAAAAATAGCTGAGTGAATTTGGAGTCATGGCATGTGCATCACCAATAGATGCCACATCCACACCCATCAGCTTTAATTTAGTGCTCATGTCGGCGCCAGCAAAGCAGTTCGGGTTTTGCTGCATCACATGCTTGGCGGCAATTCGAGCCATGTCATAGCCCGGTGCGACCAGACCGTAAATCTTGTTTTGCCACAGCGCACATTCCCCAATCGCATAAATATCCGGATTGGAAGTCTGACAGTAATCATTAATCACAATCCCGCCGCGCTCGCCAATGCTGAGTCCGCTTTGGCGCGCCAGTTCATCACGTGGACGAATCCCGGCAGAAAACAGGATGATATCGGTTTCCAGTTCAGCGCCATCACCAAACTTCATCACATGCTTGGCCGACGCGCCATCTTCAATTGAGGAGGTGGCTTTCTGGGTATGGACTTTCACGCCCAGATCTTCAATTTTGCTGCGCAGCACCTTACCGCCCAGGTCATCAACCTGCACTGCCATCAGACGCGGCGCAAACTCGACTACATGGGTTTCCAGATTTAGGTCTTTTAAGGCTTTGGCTGCTTCCAGACCAAGTAAACCGCCACCAATCACGACACCAGATTTGGCATTCAGACTAGCGGCTTTAATTGCATCCAGATCTTCAATAGTGCGGTAAACAAAGCAGTTTTCACGGTCATTGCCCGGAATAGGTGGCACAAAGGCATAAGAGCCCGTCGCCAGTACCAGTTTGTCATAGGCAATCACATCACCCTGATTGGTGGTGACCAGTTTATGTACCGGGTCAATAGCCGTGGCTTTGGTATTGAGGCGCAGATCAATGCCATAGGCATCGGCGAAGTCACTGCGGCATAAGCTTAAGTCTTTGGCAGACTTGCCGGTGAAGTATTCGGTTAAATGTACGCGGTCATAAGCCAAACGCGGTTCTTCTGCCAAAATGGTGATTTCAACCTCATCGCCCGCAGTTTCCAAAACCGATTCAATAAATTTGTGGCCGACCATACCGTGGCCAATCATGACAAGTTTCATACAGTTCTCCTCAATAATATTCTGTGTTGGCTTAGGCTGCGTTATTGCGTTCAACAATGGCCTGTTCGAACAGGCGTTGTTCTTTTTCTTTGTGCTCCACCGAGAAGCGAATCATCAGGACAAAACTTGCGGCAATTACCACCAGTCCGCCCAGAACCATCAGGCAGGTCTGAATATCCAGTACGCCTTTTAACAGGAAGCCTGCGGCGACTGCGCCGACGTTCCCACCGGCACCAATAATGCCGGCCACGCCGCCCAGTGCATCGCGGTCAATAAATGGCACCAGTGCATAGGTCGCGCCGCAGGCCATGTGGGTAAACAGGGCAAAAATGGTCATGACTAAAATGGCCAGCATGGCGCTGTTCATTTGCGAGAACAGAATCAGGAACAAGCCTTCCATTAAAATCATGGCAAACAGCACTTTGGTACGCCCATCCAGACCGCTTTTTAGTGCTACCTTGTCAGAGACAATGCCGCCCAATGCACGGGCAAACAGGGCCAGCAAACCGAAGATGCCCGCTGCCATGCCGGCTTCTTTCAGGCCAAAGCTGAAGTGTTCGACGTAATACATCGCCACAATGTTGTGAATAAAGATTTCAATCCCGAAACAGGCAGCATAGGCACCAAATAAAATCCAGACGCGGTAGTTACGTGCAGCATGCAGCAGAATCGCCATACCGCCTTTTTTGTCGCTGCCGACCTGAATGCCCTGTTCGCGTAATTCTTTAAAGTTGCCTTGGGTACAGTCCTGGGTCAGTTTCCAGTACAGGATGCCGACAATAATCATCATGATGCCCGGTACCAGCAAGGCAATACGCCAGCCCATGGCCTGCTCGACCCCAAACATCACCAAGGCAGATAACAGCAAAGGCATCAGCGCCTGGGTAGCGCCGCCGCCGGCATTGCCCCAGCCTGCCGTAGTGGCATTGGCTGTTCCCACCACATTCGGTGCAAACATGATGCTGGTGTGATATTGGGTAATCACGAAGCTGGCACCAATGGCGCCAATCAGCAAACGGAAAAACAGGAAAGATTCATAACTGTTGGAAGCCGCCACCCCAAACACCGGAATACTGCCGATAATTAACAAAGCAGTATAGGTTTTGCGCGGGCCGTATTTATCACACAGCGGCCCGACAATTAAACGGACCAGAATGGTGATGGCCACCGCAGCAATATTGATATTGGCAATCTGATCTTTGGTTAGGTTGAACTCGCCGGCAATGACTGGCATTAACGGTGCGCAGGCAAACCAGGCAAAGAAACAGATAAAAAATGCGAGCCAACTCATATGGAAGGCTCTCATCGCTGAAGTTTTAAAGTTAAATAGACTTATTTTTGTCGCTTTATTCGCTTGCAAATTTGAAGACATAACCATCTCCTACCTGAACTGAACGTGTGGGTTAACCTGCTATACGGATAGCTGCATAACAGATTCGAACAGAGCGGACGTCGTTGGCCGTCTTTCAAATTTTGGGAGTCTTCTTTGACTCAGCTGGAATAATGCAGATAGTGTGCCAACTTTTTAGAAAAGCCCATTAGCTTGCTGTTTTTTATTGGGTTTTGAAAGTTATTTATTCTGGGTGAATGTATTCAGATGCTGTCTACCTCCCGATTTCACGGTTCTGGCAGCCTCCTGTTTTATTTTTTGAAGTCCCCTGCCTTATCTTGGTGCGTTTTGTTTCATGCAAGTGCATCTTCCTGTTAAGTTCAGATTTAATTTTTGATTTTAAAGGTTTTATTTTAATAAATTCGGGTTTGGCACCATCTTTGCATTATTAAAAGTACTCGTTGTACAGACTCTATTGAGAGTTGCATGCCAAAACTGAAAATCGCGTTAATTGATGATGATCTCGAGCGCGCAGAGTTCATCAAAACCTCCTTAATTCAGCATGAATTTGAGGTGGTTGCCTGTTTAATTATCAATCATTCCAATATGTTCCATTTACAGCAATTGCATGCCGATGTAATTCTGCTGGATATGGACCATCCGCATCGGGACATTATTGAAAGCTGCGTCAGCCAGTTTGATTTACCGACCGTGCTGTTCACCAAAAACAGCCACAAAGACACCATCAAAAATGCCATTGATGCCGGTGTTACTGCCTATATTGTCGATGGGATTGATCCGGCCAAGCTGGACAGCATTCTGGAAATTTCCATCGAGCAGTTTAAAAAACACAAAAAGCTGCTGCACGATCTGGAAGAAACCAAAGGCAAACTGGCCGACCGTAAAGATGTCGAAAAAGCCAAGGTCTTGCTGATGCGAATGCATGCCTTAAGCGAAGAAGATGCCTTTGGCCTGCTACGCAAAAATGCCATGAGCCACCGGATGACCATTGGTGAAATGGCACGGCGCCTGCTCGATGCCCAGCAACTCCTGCAAAAACAATTTAAGGATTAGCCATGCATAACTTAGAAAAAACCGAACTTCAGATTGGCTATATTCCTTTGCTCGACTGCGTCGCCATTTTATGGGCCAAACAGCGTGGCTTTTTTGCCGATGCCGGCCTCAATGTCGAACTGCTAAAAGAACCGTCCTGGGCCAGTTTAAGAGACCGGCTGGCCTTTGGTTTTATGGATGCTGCGCATTGCCTGTCGGCCATGTTACCGGCGGCGGCGCTCGGCACCGACCAACTGGGGATTCCGCTGCAAACGCCGCTGGTGCTAAGTACCAATCAGGCTTACATCAGCCTGAGTCAATCGCTGTGTTTTGACCTAGGCATCCAGTCGGAAGATGATGCCGCACACATCGCCACAAAACTGATAAATGCCCATCAGCAACGCCCGATACAACTGGCGCATGTGTTTCACACCTCGATTCATCATTACTGTTTAAGAGAATGGCTGGCCTTGGCCGACCCGATCCTGGCGAAAAATATTCAGCTCAGTACGCTGCCACCGCCATATATGGTCGAAGCGATTTCCCAGCAGCAGATTGATGGCTTTTGTGTTGGCGAACCCTGGAATACCCAGGCCGAATTACAGGGCTATTCTAAAATATTGCTCTCGGGTCAGCAGGTTATTCCGCAAGTGGCCGATAAAGTGCTAGCGGTAACCGCAGAATGGGCCGCCCAGCATCCGAATACCTTAAATGCCATGACCTCTGCCATTCAGCGCGCGCAAGCCGAATTGCACCAGCTGGAAGATGTACAAGCAGTCTGGCAAATGCTAAATGAGGCCGGCATCATCCAGTTTCCTTGTTCCGCACAGGTCCATGTCGAACGCTATTATTTTATTCAGAATATTATTCGCAGTTTGGTGGATGAATCGTCAGCCCAGCCGCAAGCGCAGGATTTTGTCTGGCTCACCGAACAAATGTTGAAATGGGATGCGCTGGATGTGCCCGAGGTGGAGAGTGCTGCGGTCAGTCAACGCTGTATTTATCCGCTACCCTCAGGTCACGCCTAATCAAAAAGCCCGCAACGATGGCGGGCTTTTTTAGCTATTTTTACAGTCGACAGACTTAGTCGGCAGAAATATCTTCAAACAGCACTGAAGATAAATAGCGCTCGCCACCATCTGGCAAAATCACCACAATATTTTTACCGGCATTTTCTGGACGTGCAGCCAGCTGTGCCGCAGCCGCCATTGCGGCACCACTGGAAATTCCAACCAGAATGCCTTCCTGGGTTGCCGTCTTACGCGCAAAATCAATTGCTTCCTGGCTTGGAATGGCAATGACTTCATCAACCAGGTCTAAATCGAGGTTTTTAGGAATAAAGTTGGCGCCAATACCCTGAATTTTGTGTGGTGCCGGGCTAATCGCTTCACCACGTTTGGCCTGACCAATAATGGCTGATTCTTCCGGCTCAACCGCCACCGAATACAACGGCTGGTTCTGCACTTTTTCGAAATAACGCGAAATACCGGTAAGCGTACCGCCTGTGCCCACGCCGGCAACCAGAATATCGACCTGACCGCCAGTCGCCTGCCAGATTTCAACCCCAGTGGTTTTTTCATGAATGTCCGGGTTGGCCGGGTTTTCAAACTGCTGCGGCATAAAATAGACATCCGGTTGCTCCGCCACCAAACGCTCGGCTTCTTCAATCGCGCCTTTCATGCCTTTGGCTGGTTCGGTCAATACCAGATTGGCCCCCAGCGCTTTTAATACTTTACGGCGTTCAATACTCATGCTGGCCGGCATGGTTAAAGTAATCGGATAACCTTTGGCTGCTGCTACAAAAGCCAGCGCAATACCGGTGTTGCCGCTGGTTGGCTCAACAATATGCATGCCAGCTTTAAGCGCGCCACGCTGTTCTGCATCGGCCACCATTGCCGCACCAATCCGGCACTTGACGGAAAATGCCGGATTACGGCTTTCCACTTTGGCAAATACATTGGCTCCCCCGCCAATGACACGATTAATGCGCACCAGTGGCGTATTGCCAATGGCTTCGGCATTGTTGGCATAAACCGCAATCCCCAAATTGTCCGGGGCGGTAAAAGCTGTATCTGTTGTCATCATGTTTTCCTTAAGTCTTTTTTCATTTACCTCACCTTCTATCATACAGGCTTCTTTAAATTTTAAAATTCGATTTCTCTAAGATTGGTTACAATAAAAACTGAATAAGTTTCACACAAATACGGCCAGTTTTTCGTTAAATTAGGTGATCACCCCATGAAATCTATTCAGTCCAGCCTATAAATCGCTGTAAACTTAGTTCAATTTTGATCTTGACTGACGACCGTGTCAGCCCACCGGCCTCAGGTTCTACTGTAAAAACAGCCCATCCGGCCCATGAAAATATTTAGGGAATGCAATGTCTAACAAGAGTTACAGCCGACTTTATCGTAACCTGACGCAAAAAATTCTAGATAAGATTGTGACCCCGCAAGTCCTGGGCAGCACCAGCGAACTGGAACAGAATCTGGCGCAGAATCAGCTACATACCCGTATCTGCTATGTACTGCAAGATGCCTCTTTAAGTAATACTGTACTGATTGATAAAGAAGCGCAAGCGCGTGGTCTGCCTTCGGTGTTTTCACCACTGATTTTAGGCCAGTACAATGAAGATAACTCGATGCTGGCACTGAATGAGCAGGATCATCCGCATGACAGCTATCATTATTCAGCCCGCCTGATTCGTCTAATTGAGGCCTTGCAGCAGCATCCGGATCAGGATGTGCAGCTAGTACCGGTAACTGTGCTCTGGGGTCGTGCGCCGGAATATGAAGATTCCTGGTTTAAAGCCCTGTTTGCCGATGCCTGGGCCAAACCGAACAAGCTGAAACAAACCCTGAATATTTCCTTATATGGCCGTGAAAACTATATTGAATTTCACAAGCCGGTATCGTTAAGAGCTTTGCTGGAAACCGCGCAGACCGAGCGCCCGAACTTTTCTCCGGCGCATTTTGTGGTGCAAACCCTGGACCAAAACTTTAACCAATATAAAGAAGCCATTTTAGGCCCTGACCTGTCCGACCGCCGCAACCTGATCAATAAACTAATGAAAACCGAGGCGGTGCAACAGGCGATTCGTAAAGAAAGCATTGATAAAAAAGTCAGCATGTTTGAGGCAGAAAACCGTGCCAAAAGCTATCTGACCGAAATTGTATCGGACTTTTCCTATTCGACTTTACGCTTTGCCGAGCTGGCACTGACCAAACTCTGGACCCAGCTCTATGACGGGATTGAAGTGCATCATTTCGATACCGTGCGTGAACTGGCCAAAGACTATGAAATTGTCTATACGCCGTGTCATCGCAGTCATATTGACTATCTGCTGCTGTCCTATGTAATTTTTAACCGTGGCCTGATGGTGCCGCATATTGCAGCCGGCATTAACCTGAATTTACCGGTGGTCGGGCAGATTTTACGTGGTGGCGGTGCCTATTTTATTCGCCGTACCTTTAGCGGTAATGCGCTGTATACCTCGGTATTTAAGGAATATCTGCACAGCCTGCTGTCACGCAATACCCCGCTGGAATATTTTATTGAAGGCGGCCGTTCCCGTACCGGCTTATTGCTGCCGCCGAAAAAAGGCATGCTGTCGATGACGGTACAAAGCCATTTACGCGGTGCCACCAAACCGATTGCCTTTATTCCAACCTATTTCGGCTATGAAAAGCTGATGGAAGGCACCTCTTATTTAAATGAGCTGAATGGCAAGCCCAAAGAAGCCGAATCGTTATGGGGCATTTTGAACTCGGCGCGAAAAATTGAAAAAGTATTTGGCCAGGTCTATGTCAACTTCGGCGAACCGGTGTTTCTGGACAATATTCTGCAACAGAATCAGGCCAATCAGATCCAGCTTTCAATTCATGATGAATTGCCACGTCCAGTCATCAACACGGTTGATCAGGCAGCACGGGAAATTCTGGAAAATATCAATAAAGCGGTGGTGATTAACCCGATTTCGCTGATTTCCACCATCTTGCTGAATGCACCGCAACATGCCTTAAGCCAGGATGATTTACTGCGCCAAATTGAACAGTATCGTGAGCTGCTTAAAGCCACCCATTATGATGATCGGATGATTATCACCCAGCTGTCGGCACCAGAAATTATTGAATATGCGCTGAAGCTGAAACAGGTCGAGCATTATCAGCAGGATAACCAGACCTGGATTCGTGTGGCCGAAAGTCAGCGTATTTTACTCAGCTACTTTAGTAATAATATTCTGCACTGCTTAAGCTTACCGGCGCTGATTGCCCTGCTCGTGCAGGATATGCCGGCGATCACCACAGCGCAGCTTAAGCAGCATGTCAGCCGCTTATATCCATTCCTGAAATCGGAACTGTTTTTAAAATGGTCAGCCACAGAACTTCCTGCGCAGATTGACCGTATTCTTGGCAGCATGCAGCAACTGGGCTGGATTGACGTGTCGGAGAACATTCAGCTGCTTGAACTCCAAGCAACACATCCAATGCATAGTCTGGCAACGCTGGCACGCAGCAGCCTGAACAACTTTGTGCTGATTAGCCAGTTATTGCAGGAATATGCCGAGCCCTATCAGTTAGATTTAAAAGCGCTGGAAAAAATGGCCAAAACCGTATTTAAACGGCTGGCAGAGTCAGGCAATTTAAACAGCGGTTATTACTTCGACAGTGCCACGTTAAAGAGCTTTATGGGCAGTTTACAACAGCTTGGACTGCTGGAGATGCAAGGTCAGCAGTTACAACTGAAACCACAATTTGATACAGAAATATCAGATTATCTGGGCTGGTATGCCCCTGAGCTGCAACAGCAGATTGCAGATAAGCTGCTGTTCTCTGAGAAAGAAATCAAACAGTTTAAAGAGTATAGTAAAAAATAAAGTATCAGATTCTCAGATATTATTGTGATACTAATCACACGATCTTATCAGTTAATTTGATATATTTTTTCACAAAAAACAATGGGGTTTTGGCGCTTTTATTCAGCGCTTTGCCCCGACTCGCTCTATACTAGCAGCAACGTGTTTTAGAGAAATTAACTATGAGTGATGGTCTTGAAATAGACGTAATGCGTGATTCTGCTGAAACTGTCGTAACGATTTTAAAATCGCTTGCCAATACCGACCGTCTATTGATTCTTTGCCATCTTTCCCAACAAGAGTTGAATGTATCGCAAATTGAGGAAATTACTCAAATTCGCCAGCCGACCCTGTCGCAACAGCTGATGATGTTGCGTAAAAGTGATGTGGTGAACACCCGCCGAGACGGTAAACAGATTTATTACACCATTAAAGATCCGAAACTGGTTGAAGTTCTCAGCACGCTCTATCGACTGTATTGCCCGGCTACCCCACTTTAATAAATTTTGCATAGGCAGATTTCTTAGCATTTTTTATGCATAATATATCTAAATTTATGATTTAGATTTTTATATGTCAGATTTTAAGTCACGCCTGCTCAATCGCTTACCCGCCTGGCAATGGTTAAAACATTATAATACCGTGACCCTGAAATCTGACCTGCTGGCCTCGCTAATTGTCATTGCGATGCTGGTGCCGCAAGGTATGGCCTATGCCATGCTGGCCGGTCTTCCACCGGTAATGGGACTGTATGCCAGTGTACTGCCGATGATCATCTATGCCTTTTTCGGCAGCAGTCCTACGCTTTCGATTGGCCCGGTGGCCATCATCTCCATGATGACCTTTGCCACTTTAAATCCCTTATTTGAAGTCGGCTCTCCGGTGTATATTCAAGCCGCCTGTCTGCTGGCGCTGATGGTTGGGGTCATTTCCCTATTGCTCGGTATGCTGCGCTTTGGCTTCCTGATCCAGCTGATCAGCCATCCGGTTATTAAAAGCTTTATTATTGCTTCGGCACTGCTGATTGCACTGGGCCAGTTAAAGTTTCTGTTTAATGTGCCGCTACAAGCCAACAATATTCCAGAATTTGTGCTGAGTGTCTTTGAATATATCGGCCTGATGCATTGGGAAAGCCTGATCTTTGGTATCGCATCCATTCTGTTTTTGGTCTTCATGCCGAAGTTTTTTAATCTGGAAGCAGTCAAACAGCGCCTCGGGGCCAGCGGATTTATCATTAAATCTTTACCGCTGGTACTGGTGGTGGTCTCCATTGCCCTGGTCTATTTCTTCAATCTGCAACAGGTCGGCATTAAAACTGTCGGTGAAATTCCTTCCGGTTTCCCGGCGCTGTCGATGCCGTTCTGGAATCTGGAGCTGGTACTGCAACTGTTACCCGGCGCCGCGATGATTGCCATGATCAGCTTTGTGGAGTCATTATCCATTGCCCAGGCCACCGCCTTGCAGCAACGTAGCCAGCTGAATAGCAATCAGGAACTCATTGCCTTGGGTGCAGCCAATATTGGGGCCGGCCTCAGTTCAGCCTTTCCGGTGACCGGCAGCCTATCACGTACCGTGGTCAATGCCGATGCTGGCGCCAAAACCTCTATGGCTGGCGTGCTGTCATCTTTGTTTATTGTGCTGGTCAGTCTGTATTTCACCGGTTTTTTCCGTGATCTGCCACTGACTGTACTGGCGGCAACCATTATTGTGTCAATCTGGAAACTGGTCGAGCTAAAACCGTTTATCGACACTTGGCGTTATTCCAAGGCTGATGGTTTGGCGATGTGGATTACCTTCTTCGGCGTGTTATTTATTGATATTTCTACCGGGCTGATTATCGGGATTGTTTCAACCTTTATTCTGCTGCTGTGGCGTATTAGCCGGCCGCATATTGCCGAAATTGGACTGGTCGAAGGCACCCAGCATTTCCGTAATATCCAGCGTCATCAGGTCATCACCTCGGCCAAAGTGCTGTCGATCCGGATTGATGAAGACCTGACCTTTTTAAACTCCAATACCTTAAAAGGTTTCCTGATTAATGCAGTCAGCCAGAAACCGGAACTGGAGCATGTGGTAATTAACGGTTCCAGTATTAGTGCCATTGATTTAAGTGCGCTGGAAATGCTGGAAGATCTGGACAATGAACTGAGAAAACTGAATATCCAGCTGCATTTTTCCGAAGTTAAAGGCCCGGTCATGGACAAACTGCAACGCTCTAAATTACTGAATCATTTAAGCGGTAAAATTTTCCTGACCCATTATCAGGCCATTCGCGAGCTGAGTCCGGACATCACCTAAAATGCCGGCACTGCCTGCTTTTCAGGCAATTATTCGCCCTAAAAAGCAGGCATAAGCATAAAAATATGAAAAAATCATGACTTTTGCATAGCTTAATTTTTCGAATATTCTATTTAAAAACAGCCATTTGATTTTTATATGAATTTTTTTGTAAGCTATTTAAATTTTCGGTATAAAATACATCGCTAATTTTTCCCTATATTGTCCGTAATTCAGACAAGGCCTTCCTATGTTCTCAGCATTTCTGCGCTTGAGCTTAGTCACTCGAATTCTGATCGCTATCATTTTAGGTGTGATAGTTGCGGTGGCTTTTCCACAATTTGCGCCCCACTTAAGCCTGCTCGGCGATTTATTCATTAAAGCGCTTAAATCCGTGGCACCAATTCTGGTGTTTGTCCTGGTGTTATCCTCTATTGCCAATTTCAAGGTTGGCCATAGTGCGCATATCCGCCCGATTATGCTGATGTATGCCGCAGGTATGTTCCTGGCTGCGCTGGCTGCAGTAATTGCCAGCAGCCTGTTCCCAAGCACGCTGTTCCTGGATATTCCGGCCAATACCGACATGCAACCACCGGGCAGTCTGGCTGAGATTTTAAAGAATCTGCTATTAAGTTTTGTGGCTAACCCGGTAACAGCAATTAGTGAAGCCAACTTTATTGGTATTCTGGCCTGGGCTGTGGCTTTAGGTGTGGCCTTCCGTCATGCAACAGACAATACCAAAGCCTTCCTGACCGATGCTGCAGATGCTGTGAATAAAGTAATCCGTCTGGTGATTAACTTTGCGCCGTTTGGTATTTTCGGTCTGGTGGCGGTGACTTTTGCCGAATCGGGTATGAGTACACTGGTTAGCTATGCGCAATTATTAACTGTGCTGATTGGTACCATGATTTTCGTGGCGCTGGTGATTAACCCGATGATGGTGGGCTTTGTCACTCGTTCCAATCCATATCCACTGGTATTCAAATGTTTACGTGAAAGTGGCATTACCGCCTTCTTTACCCGCAGCTCTGCCGCTAACATTCCGGTAAACCTGGATTTGGCCAAGCGTTTAGGGGTACAGGAATCGACTGCCAGTGTCGCCATTCCATTGGGTGCTGCGATTAACATGGCTGGTGCTTCTGTAACCATTACTGTGCTGTCACTGGCGGCGGTGAATACTTTAGGCATTCAGGTTGACTTTAGCACCATGCTGATTTTATCCGTGGTCGCAACAGTTTCGGCTTGTGGTGCATCAGGTGTGGCCGGCGGTTCATTGCTGCTGATTCCGGTGGCGTGTGGTCTGTTCGGAATTTCATCGGACATCGCCATGCAAGTGGTGGCCATTGGTATGGTGATTAGCGTGTTGCAGGATTCAACTGAAACTGCACTGAACTCATCTACCGATGTATTATTTACTGCCGCAGTTGATCGTAGTTTGCGTTAATATATGCACTACGTCTGTTGATTAATCAATGAATTATGCCATTTCAAAAATTACCGCTCTGGGTTCAGCTGGGTGCATTTTTTCTTTCTGTGAATGCAGGAATCATTAATGTTCTAGGACTGGTGACTGTGTTGCACCAGTCTGTTTCCCACATGACCGGTAATGTCAGCATGCTGGCAATGGCACTTTTAGACTGGCAATGGTCACAGGTAATTTATCTGTTTCTGGTCGTTGTCTGTTATGTGATTGGTTCATTTTATAGTGGACTTATCTTGGGAAATAGCCACTTTCTCCTCGGACGCCGTTATGGGCTGCCGCTGAGTTTAGTGGCTATTTTTATTCTGCTGTGCTGGATTTTACTGCCGTATTTCCCGCGTTATGCACTGCTCTGGGCCTGTGTAGCGATGGGCGTTCAAAATGCCATGATCAGCTATTACAAAGGCACCATCATCCGGACCACGCATTTATCCGGGGTATTGACCGATTTGGGTCTGGCTTTGGGCTATCGCGTGCGTGGCCTGCATGTTGGCAAACGCCGGGTGATTCTGCACCTGCTGATTTTAATTGGCTTCTTTATTGGCGGTCTGGTTGCGACAGCGGTTTATCCTTTATTACAATTAAACTCTTTCCTGGTGCCGGTGGCTTTAAGTTTTAGCTTAAGTCTGGTGTACTGGGTGATTTATTTTCGTTATCGACATTTTCAGAAATAGTTCGGACATTTTCTCATGGTCAAAAATGCATTACAGGCACAGTTACTCAAAGCAGGTTTAGTCGATAATAAAAAGGCTAAAAAACTGTCTAAACAGGCAGTACATGAGCAGCGCACAGGTGTGAGTAAAGATGCTGAAGTAAAAGCCAAAATCGAGCAGGACAAACAGCAGAAAATGGCCCGTGATCAGGCGCTGGAACAAGAGAAAAAAGCCGCCTTGCAGGAAAAAGAGCTGAAAGCCGCCATCATGCAAATGATCAACCAGCATAAAATCCGCGACACCGATGGCGACAGCGTGTATCAGTTTATTGATGGCACCATTAAAAAAGTCTACATCAACCAGCAGATTTATAATGCACTGGTGGCCGGCAGTCTGGTGATTGCCAAGGAAAATGACGGTTATGCCTTCTTGCCAAAAGCGTTGGCAGAGCGTATTAACCAGAAAATGGAAGGCTTTATTCTGGTGAATAATTCACAAAGCAACGCGGATACCACCGATGAAGAGGATCCGTATGCTGCTTATGTCATTCCTGATGACCTGATGTGGTAAGCACTACAAAGAAAACCGGCTTGGGCCGGTTTTTTTATGGGCCGTTTCATGTGATTCAGAGCCGATTAAACGTAAGCAGATGCACAGGATATGTATAAAAATTTTATTAGAGGTTATAAATTTAAACATAAACCTTTAAACTCTATCACATTTTTAAAATGAATTAAGCGAGGATCACTTGGAACAGTTTGACGTCATCCAGAATCTGCAAGACTGGATAGATCAATACCCATGGCTAGAAATGCTGTCATCTCTCAGTATTGTGATTTTATTGGCGATTATTGCCAATTTTATTGCCAAGCAGGTGGTGGTACGCGGCATTCGCAAGCTTATTTCCAAACTTCCTTTTGCCCACAACGAAATTATTGCCGAACACAGCGTCATCCGCCGTATTGCCAATATTGTGCCGGCGATTGTAATCATGAACGGGATTACCACCGTTCCGCATTTGTCCGATAAAGCCATCACCTTTGTACAGATGGGTGCGCAGGCCTTTATCTTCCTGACCATTGCCCTGGCCATTGGCGAATTGCTGAATATCTTTAACCTGATTTACCAGCGCAATCCCAAGTCACGCAATAAACCAATCAAAGGCTATTTGCAGCTGGTCAAGCTGATTATCTTTATTGTCTGCGGTCTGATGATTCTGGGCACCTTCCTGAAAAAAGATGTATTCACCTTGCTGGCCGGTTTTGGTGCCATGGCCGCGGTGCTGATGCTGGTGTTCCAGAATACGATTTTATCGCTGGTGGCTTCAGTACAGATTGCCTCTTATGACATGGTGCGTTTAGGGGACTGGATTGAAATGCCATCTTTAAATGCCGATGGTGATGTCATTGATATGTCATTACATACCGTCACAGTACAGAACTTTGACAAAACCATTACCACCATTCCGACCAATAAATTAATTACCGACACCTTTAAAAACTGGCGCGGTATGCAGGAAGCCGGTGCACGCCGAATTAAACGCTCGATTCATATTGATCAGAGCAGCGTGCATTTCATGAGCGCTGAAGAACAGGCCAAGCTGAAAGAGTTTATTTTGCTGGATCAGTATTTAAATACCAAAGCGGAAGAACTGGAGAAATTTAACCAGCAACTGAACAACCATGCCCAGTACAACCATCGTCGTCTGACCAATCTGGGAACGTTCCGTGCTTATGTCGAGTTTTATCTTCAGCAGCATCCGGGGATTAGCAAAAACCAGTCCCTGATGGTGCGTCAGCTACAACCGACCAGCGAAGGCTTACCACTGGAGATTTATGCTTTTACCAATACCACGGTCTGGAAAGAGTATGAAAATATCCAGTCAGATATTATGGATCATTTACTGGCAATTATTCCGGAGTTTGGTTTACAGGTGTATCAGGCGCCATCTGGAACCGATTTTAAAGAGTCGTTTAAAGCATCTTAAGTTTTTAGACTGAAACTAAACACATGAGAACCCACCGCTTGGTGGGTTTTCTTTTTCATCTTCCCTTTCGAATGTATCAGACTCATTTCCCTGTTCTTTCTTACCTAAACACTGCCCGCTGATGTTTACAATGACACAGCATTGCAGCACGCTGTTTTTACGTATACTGAAATTAAGCTTATAAAAGAAAGAGGTACATCCTGCATGAAAATTAAAATGCCGTTAATCTTCGCCAGTGTTCTGCTTGCACTTTCAGCTCCTGCCTTTGCGGATGATGACCAGAAAATTATTGCGCAAGCAGCAAAAAATATTATGACCACTGCGCAGGCACTGAAAGCCGCAGATGAAACACCAGTTACGGTGTATGGCACTATTCATAAACATATTAAAGATGAAATGTACCAGCTTCAGGATCAGACCGGCATCATCCATGTCGAAATTGATCATGATCTGGCGACACCGGCGCAATTGCTGAATCCGGGTAAAAAAGTCCGGGTGGTCGGTGAAGTGGATACACACCGTTATAAACCAACCGATATTGATGTAGTCGAGATTGAAATTCTGTAAGTTTCAGGCAGATATTTTCTGATCGAAGCTCGCAAAAAATATGAGGTTTCTTTCAACTGCAAAGCCTTATTTATCTGCCTGATTTTAAAGCAGCACCGCCCTGAAAAGTTTTACTTTTCTTTTAAACTGGGTATTCTTGGCAATAAATCTGTTGTTTATCTCGCAAGCGGTAATCGTGATCAGTAGCGCATTGAATAGAACATGCTCTTCGTCTGTACAAGCCGCATGGCCGATACCAATGATGATCATCAATCTGCTTGCTCAAAAGGACATTGTGTATGTTTAAGTGGTTCGAGAGCCTGGTTAATCCATACCCCACTAAAGGTTTAAATAAACCACTACCTACCCGTTTTTTTCCTTTTGTCTGGCAGGCCGCGCGCGGTGTTCGTCCGTACTTATTGCTATTGGTGCTGTGTACCGCAGGTGCGGCAAGTTTTGAAGCCCTGCTCTATGCCAAAATTGGCGAGCTGGTGAACTGGCTCAGTCAAAGTCAGCCAGATACCTTTCTGGCCGAACATCAAACCAATCTGACTATTCTGACTTTTATCCTGCTGGCCAATATTTTCTTTGCTAGTTTGCAATCCATTATCAAACATCAGATTTTATATAGTAATTTCCCGATGCGCCTGCGCTGGCGTTTTCACAACTTACTGCTGCGTCAAAGTCTGGATTTTTTCCATAATGATTTTGCCGGGCGGCTATCGGCCAAAGTCATGCAAACAGCGCTGGCGGTACGAGAATTCTGGATTATTCTGGGCGATATGCTGGCCTATGTGGTGATTTACTTTATTACCATCAGCGTGGTGTTAGGCGCCATTTCACCTATGCTGATTATCCCGTTGCTGGTATGGCTGGGCCTGTTTATTGCCGCAGCCAGTTATTTTATTCCACGTTTAAGCAGAATCTCCAATAGCCAGGCTGATGCCCGCGCCGTCATGACCGGCCGCGTGACCGATGCCTATACCAACATCCAGACCGTGAAACTGTTTGCCCATGCCGGCCGCGAAAGCCAGTATGCCAAAGAATCCATGCAGGAATTTATGGTCACGGTCTATAAGCAGATGCGTTTGGGCGCACAGTATGAAATCAGCATTAACCTGCTGACGGTTGTGCTGTATGTCGGTGTGCTGGGTACGGCGCTGTGGTTATGGATGAATGGCCAGGCAGAACTCGGCATTATTGCCGCCACCACCGCCATGATTCTCAAGCTGAACAGCATTGCTGAATTTATGATGTGGCAAACCTCGGCGCTGTTTGAAAATGTCGGTACCATTCAAGACGGGATGAAAACCCTCGGCCGCCCGATCACAATTGAAGATAAACCGGATGCCAAAACCTTGAATGTCGCGCAAGGTGAAATCAAATTTGAAAATGTCAGCTTTGCCTATAATGACAAAAACGTAATTGAGCAGTTTAACCTGACCATCCGTCCGGGTGAAAAAATCGGGATTGTCGGACGTTCCGGTGCCGGGAAATCGACCCTCATCCAGCTGTTACTGCATTTTTATCAGATTAATCAGGGCCGGATTCTGATTGATGGTCAGGATATTGTCGATGTCACCCAGGACAGCCTGCGTAAGAATATCGCGCTGGTAACACAGGACACGTCGCTGCTGCATCGTACCGTGGCTGAAAATATTAAATATGGCCGCCCTGATGCCAGCGATGAAGAGATGTATGCTGCAGTGGCCAAAGCCAAGGCTGAAGAATTTATTCCGCAGCTGACCGATTTACGTGGCAAACGCGGTTATGAAGCCTATGTGGGTGAACGCGGCGTGAAACTGTCGGGCGGACAACGTCAGCGGATTGCGATTGCCCGGGTATTCTTAAAAGATGCGCCCATTTTAATTCTGGATGAAGCCACCAGTGCGCTGGATTCTGAAGTTGAAGCCGCAATTCAGTCCAGTCTGGATGAACTGATGCAAGGTAAAACCGTTATTGCGATAGCTCACCGTTTATCGACCATTGCGCAGATGGATCGCCTGATTGTGCTGGATCAGGGTCAGATTGCCGAACAAGGCACGCATGATGAACTGGTGGCACTGAACGGAATTTACGCTCAGCTGTGGCAACGCCAAACTGGTGGCTTTCTGATTGAGCAACAACAATTAAAGCAAAAACAAGGAACCTGATATGTTGTATCTGGAAGATTTGAAGGTGGGTGATCACTTTGTCAGTCGTGACTACGAAATGACTTTAGAAGAAATTCAGCAGTTTGCCCACCTGTATGACCCACAAATTTTCCATACCGATGTGCAGCAAGCCGCGCAGCATCCGGTATTTCAAGGCATTGCCGCCAGTGGCTGGCATACTGCCGCGGTAACCATGCGTTTATGGACCGAATGTTTTCCGGTGGCACATGGCCTGATTGGTTCAGAATCCAGTCTGCGCTGGCCGCGTCCGACCCGTCCGGGTGACCTGATTCATGTTGATGTTGAAATTACCGCCATCAGTCCATCAAAAACCAAGCTGGACCGTGGTCTGGTCAGTTATGTGACACAGGCCTTAAACCAGCATGGTGAAGTTTTACTGATTTCGACCACCAAAATTGTGGTGTTCCGGCGGGATGCACAGGTGGCCTAAGCAGTCATTTTGTCAAACAATTTTTCTAGTTTTCCGGTTTTTTTCATGCCAATATAGGCAAGCAAATTTAAAAAATAATACTCATTAGTGCAATGGACCGTGCATGAAAACACTTTTACCGCGTCAGGATCAGGGTGTTCCTGGTGTTTATGGCTTACTTATTCTGGATGTTGTTTCCCGTTGGGGATATAACGCTGAAACCTTTTTTGCTCCCTTCCATCTGACCACTGAACAACTGGCCGATCCTGACTTTCGGATTCCGACCAGCATGGCCAATGACATGGTCAAACATGCGCTGTATCTCACCGGTGAATCGACGCTGGGCTATCATTTAGGCACGCAAATGCGCATCTCGATTCATGGCTTTATCGGCTATGCGATTATGACTGCCAATGATATTAGTGATGCTTTAATGCTGGCCAACCGCTTTATTCAGCTGCGGATGCCCTTTTTACAGCTGTTTTTCTCTACCTTTGGTGAAAAAGCCACCCTGCAGCTGCAAGGTGAAATTGATCTGGAACCGCTCAGAACCGAAATTGCGATTGCACTGATTATTGGCATGATCACCATGGCCAAAGCCATTACCGGCATGGAGCATCTTTCTGGTGAAGTCGATTTTGATTTCCCGGAACCGCTGGGCTTTGAAAAATATGCAGCCAAATTCCCGAATCACAGTTTCCGTTTTGACCAGCCCTATCTGATCTTGAGTTTTGACAAGCAGTATTTGGGGCTGAAAATGATTCATGCCGATCCTATTGCCAGCCAGATTGCCATTAACCAGTGCGAAGCCGAACTTTCTGCCTTGGGTGAACGGCGCCGCCTGTCGATGCGCGTGCGCGATATTCTGACCAATTCCGAACAGCATTATTTAAGTATCGAGCATGTCGCCGACCAGCTGCATATGTCAGATCGCACCCTGAAACGCCAGCTGGCAGCCGAAGGCACCTCTTTTTCTACCCTGGTTGATGAAGTCCGTTACCGGCATGCCACCTCGCTGCTGTCACGTACCGATTACACCCTGGAACAGATTGCCGATGAACTGGGTTATAGCGATGTCGCCAATTTTAGCCGCGCCTTTAAGCGCTGGAGTGGCCGCAGTCCAAGCAACTGGCGTAAAGATCCGTATTTATAAAACTTTTGTTTTTCTGCAAAAGCATGTATAAACATGCCAAAAATGATTTAAATAGTTAAGGAGTCATCATGAATCACCCTTCAGAACTGAAATATGCACGTACACACGAATGGGTACGCATTGAAGGTGATCTTGTTGTTACAGGTATTTCTGATCATGCTCAAGATGCACTGGGCGATCTGGTCTATGTCGAAGCACCTGAAGTGGGCCAGCAAGTAACCGCGGGTGAACAGGCCGGCGTGGTGGAATCCGTAAAAACTGCGTCTGACATTCACGCGCCAGTATCCGGCACAGTGGTTGAAATTAACCCGGCGCTGGAAGATGACCCGGATTTTGTGAATGATGAGCCGTATGGCAAAGGCTGGATTTATAAAATCAAGCCAGACAACCTGGCCGATGTCGAAAAACTGCTTTCAAGCAGCGAATATGAAGCCGGCTTATAAAAAATAATCTTACAAGAAGATCAGCCTACGGGCTGATTTTTTTAGCTCAAAACCCTATTAAATGAATATAATTATCACAATAAGATAATTATATTAATTAAATTTATTAAATAACATTAAAATTTACATAAATTATAGCAATACTATATTTTTACCATAAAATAATTTAAGATAGGCCTTGTCTCTCCCATATATCAATAGCGGCAGATCAGCACAACAACAAACGCCCTATTGATCCCAGCACAAAGGTTTAATATGTCAAACACCGCGTCACAGCCTTTATGGAACAAACCTTTTCTTCTGTGTTTTTCCAATAACCTGTTTCTGTTTATTTTCTATTTTGCCCAGACCACCATTCTGCCAATTTACATCCTGAATGAGCTGAACGGTTCACTGGCGCAGGCCGGTCTGGCCATGACCCTGTTTATGGTGTCCTCTATTCTGGTGCGGCCATTTAGCGGGTTGATTATTGAAAAGCTGGGCCGTAAAAAGACCTTGTTCCTGTCCGAAAGCATGTTCTGCCTGCTGTCTTTTGCCTATATTTTTGCTGACAACCTGACCCTGCTGCTGATCATCCGTTTTATTCATGGTATCTGGTTCAGTATTTTAACCACCGTTACTGTGCCAATTGCCAATGACTTTATTCCGGAGCAACGTAAAGGCGAAGGCATGGGCTATTTTGTCATGTCGGTGAATTTAGGGATTGTCCTCGGACCTTTGCTGGGCATTTCCTTAATCCAGACTTGGTCCTATAGCATTATCGCGACTGTGCTGGCGGTGATTATCAGCCTGGGCTTTGCCTTCTGTTTTATGATTCCGCTACGTGAGCCAGAAAAAAATGCGACTGCTGAAACTGTTCGCCGTAAGCTGTCGCTGCATGACTTTATGGAAAAAAAAGCCTTAACGGTTTCAGTGATGGCGATGCTGGTGGCCTTTTCCTATGCCAGCATCATGTCTTTTATTTCCACCTATGCCGAAGAAAAAGACCTGCTCAGTTATGCCAGCATGTTCTTTATTGTGTTTGCTATTTCCATGATGAGCCTGCGCCCGATTACCGGGAAAATTTATGACCGTTATGGTCCGCGCTATGTGATTTATCCTTCAATCTTAATGTTTGCCGCAGGTCTGGCATTGCTCAGCCAGATGCAGGGTGTGGTCAGTTTTATGGTCTCTGCGATCTTTATTGGGATGGGATTCGGCACCTTGCAACCATGTTTACAAACCTTGGCGATTCAGCGCGCGCCTAAATCGCGGATTGGCCATGCCACCTCAACTTTCTTCACCTGCTACGATATTGGCATTGCCCTCGGTTCGCTACTGGTCGGGTTACTGATTAGCTGGCAAGGCTATAGTATCACCTATCTGGTCTGTGCCGGGGTGGTGTTGTCGAGTCTGCTCTTTTATAAGTTTGTGGTTAATCACCCAGCCACGACCTAAATAAAAAACGCCCAAATTGGGCGTTTTATTTTTTAAGTGATGCTAGATAAATTGCAGCTTAAGCACTCTGTTGAGGAGCAGATTCCGTATCTTCATCTTCCGGTTTTGGCTCTTCCAGCATGCTAAAGCTCATAGCTGCCGAAGCTTCGCTTGGCCGGTTACTTTTCAATTTAATCTGTAAGCGCAATTCATTCATCGAATCGGCATTACGAATTGCTTCTTCATAGGAAATTGCACCTTCGTTATACAAATCAAATAGGGCCTGATCAAACGTCTGCATGCCCAGTTCACGCGATTTGCCCATAATCGACTTTAACTCATGGAACTGGCCTTTTAAAATCAGTTCAGAAATCAGCGGCGTATTCAGCATAATCTCGACTGCCGCACGGCGGCCTTTACCATCTTCGGTACGCACCAGACGCTGGGAAATAATGGCCTTCATATTGGACGACAGATCCATCAGCAACTGGTTACGGCGCTCTTCCGGGAAAAAGTTGATAATCCGGTCCAGCGTCTGGTTGGCGTTATTGGCATGCAAGGTGCCCAAACATAAATGCCCGGTTTCAGCAAAGGCAATCGCATGTTCCATGGTTTCGGTGTCGCGGATCTCGCCAATTAAAATCACATCCGGTGCCTGACGTAAGGTATTTTTCAGCGCATTGTGCCAGGAATGGCTGTCGACCCCGACTTCACGATGGGTAATCATCGACTTTTTATGCTTGTGCACATATTCCACCGGGTCTTCCACGGTAATAATATGCCCGGCTGAATTTTCATTACGATGATCAATCATCGCCGCCAAAGAGGTCGATTTACCTGAACCGGTTCCCCCCACCACCAGCACCAGACCGCGCTTTTCCATAATAATATGCTTCAGTGATTCCGGCAGTTTCAGCTGGCTAAAGTTTGGAATTTCCGCGCTAATGGTTCGAATCACCATCCCGACATGCAGCTGCTGTTGAAACACATTGACCCGAAAACGCGATACCTCCGGCACACTAATGGCAAAGTTGCATTCCAGATCAGTTTCAAACTCGCTACGCTGTTTTTCATTCATGAGGCTGTAGGCAAACAGCTTGGTTTTTTCTGCGGTCAGCGCCTGTTGTCCCAGCGCTTTCATCATGCCCTGATGTTTAATGCTCGGTGGAAAATCCGCGGTAATAAATAAATCTGATCCCCCAAATTCAACCACTTTGCTGAGCATATGAAACATAAACTTACGCGCATCTTCGAGTAATTCTGCACTGTACATCATCAATTATTCACTATCTGTTCTGTCATCATTTTTGGCCCCAACGCGCCGGTATTCAACCGATTGGCAGCGCTGAGCATGTTGTCGATATTGCATCAATCATCCTGATTTCACAATCAATAAAAATTTCAACTTATTCAAAAAATTCAAGATAATCTGCCAATTTCATCAAACTTTTCTATTTTAATTTTAAGGTGCTGATAAAAAATAAGCCCCTGAGGTTCAGGGGCTATTCATTCAATACAATTGCAGTTTAAGCACTACGTTTTAACGGTCGTAAGACCAGTTCTTGTGCGACCTGAAACAGTAACTGTTCAGTCTTGTTCCAGCCTAAACAGCCATCGGTCACGGACTGGCCATAGGTCATCTGATCCGAGATTTTCTGTTGTCCATCGACCAGATGACTTTCCAGCATGACACCGCGAACCTGAGTCTGTGCACGCTCTGCCACAATGGTTTTTAACACCTCTGGTTGTAATAACGGATTTTTACTGCTGTTGCCATGACTGCAATCAATCACCAGCGCTGGCATCTCGCCTTTGACTTTGGCTTTGATTTTTTCAATTTCAGCCAGCTGGTAGTTCGGGCCAATATTGGCGCCACGTAAAATCAGATGTGCTTTCGGGTTGCCCTGTGATTCTAAAATACACGGTAAACCTTGCTGGCTCATGCCTAAGAACTGATGCGGATGTGAAGCCGATTGAATTGCGTCTAAAGCAATTTGTACCGAACCATCGGTACCATTTTTGAAGCCAATGCTGTACGGCATGTGGCTAGAAATTTCACGGTGAATCTGAGATTCACTGGTACGCGCGCCAATCGCACCCCAGGCCAGTAAATCGTCAAAGTAGGCCGTTGCCATCGGGCTTAGAATTTCCGAGGCAATAGGCAGCCCCATTTCAATAATTTGTAAGTACAGTTCACGTGACTTTTCCAGTCCCAATTGCATATTGGATGAACCGTTTAATTCTGGATCGTATAAGAAGCCTTTCCAGCCAACCGTGGTGCGCGGTTTTTCGATATAGGCGCGCATTACCAGGAAAATCTGGTCTGCCACCTGGCTTTGCAGTTGTTGTAATTTTTGTGCGTATTCCAGTGCTGCCGCAGGATCATGGATGGAGCATGGGCCGGTAATCACCAGCAAACGTGAATCGGTACCGTTAAGAATATTCTGAATGGTTTGACGCTGCTCGGCAATTTGCTGTGCCAACGCGCCAGAAAGCGGCAATTGCGCCTTGAGCTGATAAGGTAAGCTTAAAATTGTTTCTTTGGCTGAAGATTGTTGTAATGCAGTATTTAAAGCGTTCATTGATTCTTCCTTTGGACTGTGGTTTGACAGTCCGAACTTTTATTTGAGCGATATGGGTCTAATACAGGTCAGGTTGGTCATAGCTTGACTAAAGTAAAACCAATAAAAGTTGCTAAAGTATGAATAGTTAAATGTACGCATGAGAATCTCCAAAAGATTGATTAAATTCAAGATATAAAAAAACCTGATCAGGGTTGCCGATCAGGTATCAACTGGTGGGCAACCTTATTTTGCCCGAACGCGTTCAGGCAATTATCTAAACTGCCAGAAGTAATAGTATGCGTTTGAGATTACAGGTTGCTTTAACATCTTTATTTCTTCAAAAAAGTATGTGTCTGAAAAATAAAATACGCGCTATTTCCAGCTTTGACAATAGTTTTCTGGATGTTTTTTAGCATTCTTCCGGATTTCCTTTCACATTTAGCAAAACACAGCTTTCCTCCAATTGATCTCCTATCTTCCGGGTTAAATCACGTCGAAAGACTCAAATTACTTTTGGATAAAAAATTATCCGCATTAAAATTACCTTCTATTGGATATTTACAGTCAAAACACCACCATTAAAAACCTTTTAAAATCATTAACTAGTTCATTAAAAATCATAGCCCACCCACCATCATTTACAAAAAGTTACAATTATATTTCTTCCTATTCACCAATAAAACACAAAACAATATTTTATAAATATCATTACTTTAATTTATCATTAAGCCTGATTTGAGTTATAAGTTACTAAATGCATAATCATATTATGTATTGAATAAAGATTAACTCTTGCTAAGATATTTTCATCTGGAACTCCCTGATTTCAGGAAATTCCTGCAAAAACAACAAGTGAAGCAATTGGATTGCTCACCATACATGAGGATGGAACATGCACAACTTAGCTAACCCTTTAGAGCTATGCGGATTTGAATTTATTGAGTTTGTCTCGGAAAATGGCGCTCTGGATTCAGTTTTTCAAACGCTCGGTTTTACCCAAGTGGCTAAGCACAAATCCAAAAATGTCTACTTATGGCGTCAGGGCGACATCAATATCATTCTGAACTATCAGCCAGAATCCTATGCATCGTATTTCTTTAATGAACATGGTCCATCGGCCTGTGCCATGGGCTTTAAGACCAAAAATGCAACCCGTGCCTATCAGAAAGCGCTCGAACTCGGTGCCGAACCAATCAAAAACGTGATTGGTCCTATGGAACTGAATATTCCAGCGATTAAAGGCATTGGTGGCTCACCGATCTTTCTGGTCGACTGCGATATCTATCAGCAGGATTTCGAGTTCTTTGAAGGCGTTGATCCGCGCCCGGTGGGTACCGGTTTAAAAGAAATTGACCATTTAACCCATAATGTCTACAAAGGCCGGATGCAGTACTGGGCCAATTTCTATGAAAAAATCTTTAATTTTCAGGAAATCCGCTACTTTGATATTAAAGGTGAATACACCGGCCTGACCTCAAAAGCGCTGACTGCACCAGATGGCAAAATCCGTATTCCACTGAATGAAGACTCGGACAAAGGTAACGGACAAATTGCCGAGTTCCTGTCGGAATTTAACGGCGAAGGCATTCAGCATATTGCCTTCTCAACCGATGACCTGCTAGCGACCTGGGACAAGCTCAAGGCCTTGGGCGCCAAGTTTATGACTCCACCACCGGCAACCTATTATGAAATGCTGGCAGAACGTTTACCGGAACATGGCGAACCGACTGTAGAGCTGCAACAGCGTGGCATTTTGCTGGATGGCAATACCAAAGATGGTGAAAAACGCCTGCTGCTACAGATTTTCTCGGAAAATATGATTGGCCCGGTGTTCTTCGAATTTATTCAACGTAAAGCAGATGATGGCTTTGGCGAAGGAAACTTCAAAGCCCTGTTCGAATCGATTGAGCGCGACCAGATTAAACGTGGCGTGCTTGACGTCTCTGCCTGATTTTCAGGTGTTCTAAATCCCGACAACGCCGCTCTTGCACATGCGATTTGGCATGTGTCAGGGGCGACGCATGTTTAAATTTCAGCAATCACATCACCTGCGCCAAAACAATAACAACACAGTGATGTCGATTTTACATGGATGATAAAAGATGCAACAACATGATGGCAAACTACATAAGGGCTTGAGCAACCGGCATATCCAGCTCATTGCCCTCGGTGGCTCAATTGGCACCGGATTATTCCTCGGCATCTCCCAGACCATTAAACTGGCCGGCCCGTCGGTCATTCTGGGTTATGCCATTGCTGGCCTGATTGCATTTTTAATGATGCGTCAACTGGGTGAAATGATAGTCGAAGAACCGGTCAGTGGTTCTTTTAGTCATTTTGCCTATAAATACTGGGGCAAGTTTGCCGGCTTTATGTCGGGCTGGAATTACTGGGTACTGAATGTGCTGGTCTGCATGGCCGAACTGAGTGCCATTGGCCTGTATATCCATTACTGGTGGCCGGAAATCCCGACCTGGGTCTCGGCGCTGGGCTTCTTTATTTTTATTAATGTGATTAACCTGCTGCATGTCAAACTGTTTGGTGAAATGGAATTCTGGCTGGCGATTATTAAAGTGCTGGCGATTGTGGCCATGATTGTGTTTGGTAGCTATCTGCTGGCGTCCGGTAACGGCGGTCCGCAGGCGCATTTAAGCAATTTATGGGAACTTGGCGGCTTTTTCCCCAATGGTGTGATGGGCCTGGTGATGGCAATGGCCATGATCATGTTTGCCTTTGGCGGTATTGAGCTGGTCGGTATTGCCGCAGCAGAAACTGACAACCCGAAAAAGACCTTACCGAAAGCGGTCAATCAGATCGTATACCGGGTTTTATTATTCTACATTTTAACCCTGCTGATTATTCTGGCCTTATATCCATGGAACCAGATGGCACAAGGCGGCAGCCCGTTCGTGATGATGTTTGACTCCTTAGGCAGTCAAGGCGTTGCCACAGTATTGAATTTCGTGATCTTGACTGCTGCGGTGTCGGTCTATAACAGCACCAACTACTGTACCAGCCGTATGCTTTTAGGTCTTGCGGAACAAGGCAATGCGCCGAAGTTTTTAAGCAAAATCAATTCACGCGGTATTCCAGTAAATGCGGTGATGGTTTCGGCCTTTTTCACCCTGCTCTGTGTGCTGCTGAATTACCTGTTCCCGGAAACGGCGTTCAGCCTGTTGATGATGCTGGTGGTGGCAGCCATTGTGATTAACTGGGTGGTGATTTCCTATACCCATCTGAAATTTAAACGTCAGATGCTGGCGCAGCAACAGCAAACCCTGTTCCCAAGTATTGCCTATCCGTTTACCAATTACCTGTGTATTGCCTTTATGCTCGGTATCTTGGTGATTATGAGCCAGACCCCATCAATGCGTATTGCAGTCGGTCTGCTGCCGGTATGGATTGGCCTGTTATCGCTGGCCTATTACCTTAAACAGAAAAAACTGGCGCGCGATCCTGCGCTCATCAAAGCCAAAAGCTATTAATTCAGGAAGATTGTATGTTTCAACATGTCGATACCTATGCCGGCGATCCGATTCTGTCCCTGATGGAAGAATTCCAGCATGATCTGCGTCCGCATAAAGTTAATCTTAGCATCGGGCTGTATTATAACGAGGCCCAGCAGGTTCCGCAGTTGCGTGCCATCCAGCAGGCTTATCAGGACCTAAATGCCGAGCAGCAGAAGGTCAAACTGTACCTGCCGATGCAAGGTATGCCGGCTTATAACAGCGCCGTCCAAGCACTAATTTTTGGCGAAGATAGTCCGGCCTGTCAGGCCGGCCGTGTAGTGACCTTACAAACGCTGGGCGGTTCGGGCGCACTAAAAGTGGCGGCAGATTTCTTAAAACGCTATTTCCCGGCCTCTGAATTATGGGTCAGCCGCCCGACCTGGGATAACCATATTGCGATTTTCCAGGGCGCCGGCATTCGCTGTCATGAATATCCGTATTTTGATCCGCATAACGGTCAGGTGGACTTTGCTGCCATGCTGGATTGCCTGCAACAACTGCCGGCACAAAGTATTGTTCTGCTACATCCCTGCTGTCATAACCCGACCGGTGCCGACTTGTTGCCAGCGCAGTGGGATCAGCTGATTGAGCTACTGGCGCAGAAGCAGCTAATTCCGCTCTTGGATATGGCCTATCAGGGCTTCGCCGAAGATTTTCACGCAGATGCTTATGCCATCCGGGCGATGGACAGGGCCGGCCTGAATTTTCTGGTCAGCCATTCATTTTCCAAAATTTTCTCTTTATATGGCGAACGGGTTGGCAGCTTAAGTGCAGTTTGTGATGATGCCACCACCGCCCAAAGTGTGTTAGGCCAGCTGAAAGCCACTGTACGCCGGATTTATTCCAGCCCGCCGACTACCGGCGCGATGCTGATTCAGCATGTGTTGCACACGCCGGCGCTGTACCAAAGCTGGCAGGACGAACTGACCGAAATGCGTGAGCGCATTCAACAGATGCGTGAGCGTTTAAAACAGCAGCTCGAACTTGCCTTACCGGGGCAATCTTTTGACTATCTGACCCGGCAGCGCGGCATGTTCAGCTATACTGGCTTGAGTGCAGCCCAAGTCGATCAGCTCAAGCAGGAGTTTGGTATTTATCTGGTGCGTAGTGGCCGGATGTGTGTGGCAGGACTAAACCAGAACAATGTCGATGCAGTGGCACATGCCATGGCACAGGTATTACAGCATAGTGATACTGCTCTCACTGCTTAAACCTCTGTTCCCTCGCAAATAAAAACGGGCCATGTGCCCGTTTTTATATTTTTATATCGTAGAAATTTGAAGATTATGAAGCGGCTTTTAACATCTGCTTGGCTTCAAGCTGATTGACAGCATTGCTAAATAAATAGCCCTGACCAAAATGGCAGCCAAACTGTTTCAGGGTTTCAAACTGCTCCTTGGTTTCAATGCCTTCGGCAATAATATCCAAGGACAAAACCGGCCCTAACTTGATAATCGCTTCGACAATGGCCTGAATTGATTTATCACTATTGATGCGGTTGACGAAATCACAGTCAATTTTCAGGCTATCTACCGGATAATCACGTAAATGGGTTAAGGAGGAATATCCGGTGCCAAAATCATCCAGCGAAATGCGAATACCGGCCTGTTTCAGTTTATGGATGGTACGAATTACACATTCAGAGCCACGCTCGGCCAGTGACTGCTCGGTAATTTCAATTTCAATTAATTGCGCCGGAATCTGATAATACTGCATCCGTTTTAACAGCACTTCTGCGTAGTTATCGCGCATCAATTCCACCGGCGAGGCATTAATTGACACCGGCACCGTCTGTAGACCCTGTTTGATCCAGCTTTGTACATCGCTAAAAATCGCCTGCTGCATCAATTCGCTGATTTTTGTGGTCAGCTCATAATCGCTAAAGGCTTCTAACAGCTCTTTCGGATAACGATAACGCTGCTGTTCATCCTGCCAGCGCAATAAAGCCTCAAAGCCAATCAGCTCACCGGTTTCAATACACACTTTCGGCTGATAAAACGGCACAATCCGCTGTTCACGAATAATCATGCGTGCCGTCTGCAGCTGCTCTGCCTTGCTTTGGACCGCCGCCAGCATGGAATGATCAAACATGCGGATGCCACCGCGGCCACCGGCTTTCAGGTCATTCAGCGCGGTATCGGCACATTTCATCAGTTCGGGAATTTCTCTGGCATCTTTGGGATACATCGAACAGCCAATGCTCATGCCGCAGTTAATGATCCGGCCGCTATAGGTAATGGGTGCATCCAGCAGTTTGGCAAACTTCTTGGCCAGTTCAATCAGCTGCTGTTCATTTTCAACCGAATGCACCACCACGGCAAACTCATCACCACCCAGGCGCGCAATACTGACCTGTTCTGAAATATATTTTTGAAAGCGTTTGGACAATACTTTTAATAAATGATCGCCGGCCTGATGGCCCAGGGTATCGTTAATATTTTTAAAATGATCCAGGTCAATCAGCATGACCCCGACCAATGTGCGGGTTTCTTTGGCGACCTGAATTGCCTGTTTGGTTTTTTTCCGGAAAGTTCGGCGGTTAATCAGCTTGGTCAGATCATCGACTTCACTGCTGAGTCTTAATTTATCTTCGGCAATTTTTTGCAAGGTCACATCACGCGATACACATAAAATACTGGTGGTTTCGCCGTGTTCGTTTAGCACTGGGGTCAGCATATTGTCCCAGTATTTCACTTCATCTTGGTGAATACTCATACCCGGGAAACGGGAATTTTTGCCTTTAATCGCCTCACGAATGGCCTGCTGACCTTTTTCACGAGCTTCGGGTGGTAATAGATCAAGCCATTTCATGCCGAAATTCTTTTCCCGCTCTTTGCCTAGCAAAGCCTGGCAACCTGAACGGTTCATATGCGACAGTGAGCCATCCGGTTTGACAATCTTGATACAGTCAACACTGACATCCAGCATATGGGTGTGGGCACGTAAGGTATCTTTGGTTTCCCGATATTTCACCGCACTGTCATGAATATTGGTACAACTGATCATCCACTGGTCACAGCCCTCGAGCTGCTGCGAATTTCGGGCAATTAACAAAAACCAGTGATAGCGCTGCTGGCGATCCCGAATCCGGCATTCTTTTTCAAAACTCTGACCACTTTTTTGCGCACTTTCCCATAAAAAACACAGATGCTCGGCATCTTCCGGGTGAATGGCATTCAGCCAGCTTTGAGCAGTCAGGCTTTGCTCATCTGAAGCAAGATACTGTTTAAAATTAGAATTATATAGATGATGTCCGGCTGAACTAACCCAAATCAGTTGTGGCATCATTTCAATGGCGCGAATAAAGTCTTTCTGAAAAGGAGATTTCTCAAGTTTAGGCGTGACCTGTTTGGACTTGTCTTTTAATACCTCAAGCAGATTAATATGACTCATATCGCATTTTCCAGGTTATAGTGCAAATAAGATCACACTTCTATACAAATATGTATTATAAGAGCTATAAAAATTATTTTTAACCCACGGTAAATAAAAATACCCAGTTTTTGTATATTCTTTTTGTAATTAAAATGGCTTAAGAATATACAATTTTCTGTGCATATTCCTGACTTTAAGCATGCAGCCTAGTTCTACTTTGTAGCGAGACTGGGCAGTTTTGATAGAAAAAAGATATCAGTTGTGATGGTTTCTGTGAGTGCAGATACAAAAAAACACCGGGTCTAAGCCCGGTGTTTTTTAGATAAGGTCATTACGACTCGAAATGAATTACACTACGAATTGATTTACCTTCATGCATTAAGTCAAATGCTTCATTAATCTGTTCTAACGGCATGGTATGGGTAACAAAAGGCTCCAGCTGAATATCACCTTTCATGGCCTGCTCGACCATGCCTGGTAATTGTGAACGGCCTTTAACGCCACCAAATGCAGTGCCCATCCATTTACGGCCCGTCACCAATTGGAATGGGCGGGTCGAGATTTCTTTACCGGCACCAGCCACACCAATAATCACCGATTGGCCCCAGCCACGATGGGCACATTCCAGCGCGGAACGCATCACGTTGACATTGCCGATACATTCAAAGGAATGATCAACACCCCAACCGGTCATTTCAACAATTACTTCCTGAATTGGGCGCTCATAATCATTCGGGTTAATGCAGTCAGTCGCACCAAACTGTTTGGCCAGTTCAAATTTTTCCGGGTTGGTATCAATTGCAATAATACGGCCGGCTTTGGCCTGACGCGCACCTTGCACCACGGCCAGACCAATCCCGCCTAAACCAAACACGGCAACGCTGTCACCTTCCTGCACTTTGGCAGTGTTATGCACCGCGCCAATACCGGTGGTTACACCACAGCCCAACAAGCACACCTGTTCATGGTTGGCTTCCGGGTTAATTTTGGCCAGTGACACTTCGGCCACCACAGTATATTCACTGAAAGTTGAGCAGCCCATGTAATGATAAATGGGCTGACCATTATATGAAAAACGGGTGGTGCCATCTGGCATCAAACCTTTACCCTGGGTAGCACGCACCGCCACGCACAGGTTGGTTTTACCCGATTGACAGAACAGACATTCACCACATTCCGCGGTATACAGTGGAATCACATGATCACCCGGTTTAAGACTGGTCACACCTTCACCGACTTCCACCACCACACCCGCGCCTTCATGACCCAACACGGCTGGAAACACCCCTTCAGGATCATCACCTGACAAGGTAAAGGCATCCGTATGACATACACCGGTATGACTAATTTTAACCAAGACTTCTCCAGCTTTTGGCGGAGCCACGTCTATTTCTACAATTTCAAGGGGTTGACCCGGACCAAATGCGACCGCAGCTCTTGATTTCATGAAATTGATCATCCTTTTGATACGTCTTTAACAGATGTCTTACAGTAACCGCTTTTTATCAACAGATTCAACCTATAACATCATGATAATCTATATGAATCAGTAAAAATTTACTTCATAAAAATGATGCCATTAAAATATTACAACATGATCTGGTTGTGCTGTCTGATTCTGGCATGTACCGGTTGTAATTCGCTTGAACAGAACTATGCTGCGCAGGATGCGCCAATTGAACCAGATTTTGAACACTGGATGCCGCAACCAGAGGCACAGGCACAACTACAACGCGGACAAACCGCCTATTTACCGCTGTATGACGGATTTATCAGTATTGCTTCACGTTTACATTTAATTCATAACGCCAAACATCATTTAGACCTGCAATATTACATCTGGACCGATGACGAAATTGGTCATTTAGTGCTGGCCGAATTACTCAAAGCCGCCGACCGCGGGGTACAGGTCCGGTTACTGATTGATGACCAGAATGGCACCCAACTGGACGATACCTTGCTGGCACTCAGCCATCATCCGAACTTTAAAATTCGCCTGTTTAATCCTTATAAATTCCGTCATTTTCGGGCACTGGATTATGCCTTCCGGATGCAGGCAGTGAATCACCGCATGCACAACAAACTGATTATTGCCGATGGCGCGATTGCCGTGACCGGTGGCCGCAATATCAGCCGGGAATATTTTGATGCCAGTGATGACTTTCAGTTTACCGATGTAGATATTCTCTTTGCCGGTAATGCAGTCAAAAAAGCCAACGATAATTTCCGTGCCTTCTGGAACCATGAACTGAGTTTTAATCTGGTCCAGCTGATGGACCAGAACAGCAATAAATACCATCGTAATAGCTTGACCTTGCTGCGGGAAAAATATGCCAGCCAGCAGCTGGATGAACAGGAAGTGCAACGCCGGATCAGTTTTGCCGAACAGCAGGTGGCGCAGTATTTAAAACAGCGTTCCTATCATTGGGCCAAAGCGCATTTTGTGGCCGACCCGCCAGAAAAAATCCAGGGCAAAGCCAAAGATGAAGAGATGATTTACCATCAGATGATCCAAATTATGGGCACGCCCGATCAGCATCTGGAACTGGTGTCTGCCTATTTTATTCCGACTCAACGTGGTACCGATTATATGAGCCGTCTGGCAGAAAACGGTATTGATATCCGGGTTTTGACCAACTCGTATATGGCCAATGATGTACCGATTGTGCATGCCTTCTATCAGCAATACCGGCCGCAGCTGTTGGCCAGTGGCATTCGACTGTATGAATTCAAGCGTTATATTCAGCGCGAAGAACGCACCTGGTATGAAATTATTACCGGTAACGTGATTCCAGCCAAAGGCCGCAGTGCTTCCAGCCTGCATGCCAAATTCTTTGATATTGATGGCAAGGTATTTATTGGCTCTTTTAATTTTGATCCGCGCTCGGCTTTTTTAAATACCGAAGTCGGGCTGGTGCTGGAATCTGATGAACTCCAGGATGAAATTTCAGATTCATTGAATCAGTACCTGCCGCAAATTGCCTATGAACTAAGGTTAGATGAGAAAGGACAGATTATCTGGCTGGATTATCAAAAAGATGGTTCAGTGATTCAGCACAAGGTTGATCCGGAAACCACCAGTTTCCAGCGTTTTGTGATGAATTTAATGACCCATGTCCCAATCGAGTGGATGATGTAATGACATCCACATTACAGTAAATATACATTGACCAAGATAATTGAATACGAGTTGCTCTATGGGTTTGCAGCAAACCCGATACCCGGAGAGATTGTGTGATCTCTCACTTCGTATTTATCGCCAGAAGGTTTTACTCTCCTGCTACATTACTTTAAAATTCACGCTTTATTTTTCTTCTTTTTAGATCTCTCCCCATGCAATTTTTTGATTTAAGCCGTCAATTTAAATTAAGTGATATTCTCAGCCCGACTAAAACCCTGAATGAATTGGGCCAGCAAGAGTGGTTTCTGGCCAAAGTGCGGGTCGAACATGATTGCCTGTCCGACTCGGAGCAGCTTGAAGGTCAGGTAGTGTTGCAATCGAATGAGAATATTCAGCTGGAACTGGAATGGCTGATTCAGGACACCGGTTTTGAATTGCAGGTGTTGTTTAAGGGTGTAGAAACTGCGGCTGAACAGGAAACCTTGGTGATGGTCAAAGGTGCACAACTGGTGGATGATGCACAGCAACCGCTCTCAGCCCAAGCCCTCAGCTTATGGATTGATGGCACTTTATTACCGATGTTGCCGCAAATCCGCAAGGAAATTAAAGCCCGCCTGAATTTATGGGATTATGTGGAATACGGAGCTTAAGTCCTTTTATTCTGCTTTTACTGCTGAAACATGAAAAAAGAGCGAAGTTTTTCGCTCTTTTCTGAGCTGTGCTCGTCAGATTTCCTCTCGTTCTATTTTTAAATCCAATTTATGATGAATATGCAGTTGCGCTTTCACGCATAACAATAGTTCTGGTCTTTATTATGCTGGTTTTAACTATAAAATGAGTATAAAAATGAACAAGAATATGGATGCTCAAACCTGGGGGCAAATACGACAAGTGGTTGCGCAGGCGCAGCGCGCCAGTATGCACTGCTCCATCGCCAGTGTGAGTCCAGAAGGTCTCCCGAATATCACCCCGATTGGAACCTTATTTTTAAACGACAGCTCTCCCACCGGTTTCTTTTTTGATACCTACTCTGCCACGCTGCAACAGCATCTCAAACATAATGCGCAGGCCTGTATTCAGGCCGTAAACAGTAGCCGCGCGTTCTGGCTAAAATCAATGATGTCAGGTCAATTTCGTACTTATCCGGGTGTGCGTTTATATGCTGAAATTGGTGAGTTACGCCCGGCCACTGCCGAGGAAATGCATCAGGTGCGCCGTAGAATTGCGCCGTTAAAATGGACACGCGGCAGCAAGCTGATCTGGTCGGATTTCACCCAGGTCCGGGAGGTGCATATTCATGCATTTAGATGGGTAGAATATCCATCAATGATGCCAAAGACATCCTCTCTTTTTTAAAGCAGGCCGACATCCTTAAACAGACCGCAATAAAGTTCAGCCTTTTTCTCCACCGCTAAGGGATAGGCGCGAGATGAAGATGGCATACGGTATAAATGCAGCTCTCGACCAGCAAAGATCGCCTGTGAAGATTGGCCAATTACCGGTTTCGGCGTGCCTTCCGGCATTGATTCCATCAAGGTATCAGTGGCTTTATCACCCGTGGTCATAATGTACTGGCACAGCGGCATTTGCTGGAGCAGCCGATTTAAATCGGTCGGGGTGTGAATATGCAGAAATTTATCTGAAGCATTGCCCTTTAAACGGCTGATCCGGTAGGCGGTATCAAACAGCGCAATACCGGTATCTTTTAAAAAGTTTTGAATCAGTTCGAGCTGAAAGTTTTTATTCGGCAGGTCTAAAAAATAGTTTTTATCCTGAAAAAAGCAGATACCAAAAATCCGCCACATATCATTCTGATAATTCGGATAATAAAATTCCATTTTCCAGCGGTTTTTGGGCGGTGGAAAACTGCCCATCATCAGTAATTTGGCATTGGAGGGTAAAAAAGGCTCAAAGGGATGGGTTTCAATTTCAAGATCATCAATCATAAGGCGACAAACTCAATTCACTTTATTCATCTTAAGCCGTTGTTTAATTTTGAGTGTTACTTCTTTGCCCCATATTTGATAAATTTCTTTACTCGGATGAAAGCCATCTTCGGCCATTTCCAGTTGCATCTGCTGATATTGCGCAATGTCATATTCAATCCAGTCCATGTTTGGCTGTTTTTGAATAAATTTATGCAGTTCACGGTTCATCTGCTTGGCATATTGGCCAAACAGCCATGCCAGCGGATTCGGTAAAGCCGGGAAAAGCTGCATCGGTGGTACACCTGCTGCAAGGATGAGCTGTGGCTGGAATTTAGCTGCAATCAGCTGATACAACTGCGCCTGTTTTTGAATCCAGATATCGGCTGGTATCAATTTGGTGATATCATTCACCCCGACCGAGGTGACCACTACATCAAATTTTTCAGTGTCCAGCTGCTGAACGCTTTGAATGACCTGCCCCGTGGTATTGCCTGTTTTGGCATGCAGTTTCCAGCTGACCTGAAATTCGGAAGTGAGTCCGGCCAGAATCGCGCCGAGCAAGGCATCTTCCTGATGGCTAACGCCAACGCCGGCAGCGGCTGAATCACCCAGAATCAAAATGGATAAGGCCTGTCCCTGACCCCTCGAGCCTTCACGTTCCCCTTCTGGCTCTGCCAGTCTTAAGGTATTTTTCTTGACCCGGCGGCCTTGAATAATCAGGGCGGGAATTAAACCCAAGGTTGCAAGCTTCAGAAACATCGCGTTGTCGATCATCTTCAAAAAAATCGGGCCTATTTTAACCAAAATAAGCCCTCTATTTTTATCTTTCTATGAAATATTTTTAAATTTTCAAATATTTAAAACAAACATTTAAAATAAAAAGTGAAAAGCGCCAAATGGAACTTTTCACTTGATATTAATATGAATTAACCGAGTTTATTGACCAGTTTTAACGGCAAGACTTTCATGGCCAAGCCCAGCGGTAACCATGGCCATTTCGGCACATAGGCTTTTACCGGTGCTTTTTCAATTTCTGCGGCCAGTAAACGTGAACCGGTTTGCTCATCCACTTCAAATGGTAATTTTTTCGCGCCTTCGTTAATTTCGGTACGGATATAGCCCGGGAAAATGGTGGTGACTTTAATTGGCGTATCAATCAGCTCGGCACGGATGCCTTCGGCCAGATGCGCAACGCCGGCTTTACTGGCACCATACGCCGTCAGATGTTTTGGCATACCACGCATTGCACTCATGGAAGAAATCATCACCAGATGGCCAGAGTTTTGGGCACGGAAAATTTCTACCGCAGCTTCACATTGCGCCAGCGCTGAAATAAAGTTGGTTTCAACTGTAGCGCGGTTAATCGCAAAGTTGCCTTTGCCGATCCGGCGGCCTTCACCAACCCCGGCATTGACAATAATCCGGTCAATTGTGCCGAGCTCTTTTTTAAAGGCACGAAACACCTCAAATACCTGATCATAATTGGTCACATCTAAGGTTTTTGCGGCCACGCTCACGCCGTACTTGCTTTCCAGTTCCTGTTTTAAGCTTTCCAGACGTTCCATACGACGCGCACAAATGGCCAGGTTATAGCCTTTTTGTGCAAATTCGCGGGCCATACCGGCACCAATGCCGGAACTTGCGCCGGTAATTAAAATTGTTTTGGTCATCTGTCTATTCCTTGATTAAATCCAGGTTAATAATTCTGGATGTTGTGCTTTTATAAAATGATGTTCATTCAGACTTAACAGTTGTGGCTCATTACCAACCAGACGCAAAGTGGTCATGCTGGTATTGGCGATGGCCCAGTTCAGTGCAAAAGTCCGGTTAGGATTCAGTTCCAGAATTTTTCCAGCAGCAACCGAAATGACGCCGCCCGAAGTAAACACAATCGCGTAACGCGGTTTGGTTTGGGCCAGTTCATCACACAGGTTTTGCAAGGCGGTTTCGACTCGAGCCTTGAAATGCGGCCAGGATTCTTCATATTCATGGTGATATTCACCGCCAGTCCAGCGTTCAATGGCACCTTCAAAAATTTTTGCCAGATACGCCCGCGGATTAAGCTCTTTGGCTACATCGGCCTTTAATAAATGCGGTTCATTAAAACGCGGTTCGTATTGGGCAAACACCTGCTGATGGTTAAACTCGTTCCAGTCCGGATTGGTGACCAGATGAGCTTCAGGGAAACATTCGGCCAGAGCGATCTGTGCAGTCTGCTGATGGCGCTGCATGGAACCAGCCACCACATAGGGTTCTTCTTTTAAGATGTTGTCAAAATACTGCCCCAGCAGTTTGGCCTGCAATTCCCCATTCGGCGAAAGCTGGTCATAGCTTTCTGCACCAAAAGAAGCCTGGCCATGACGGATTAAATAAATGGTCGTCATTTCGGCAGCAGCTCCTTAAATTTGGCCATATATTTTTGTGCCAGCTCATTGGCTTCAATTTTTTGCAGCCCAATCAGTTTTAAGGCGCGGATATGCAAGGCATGAATCACAATCCAGAAATCTTTAAAGGCCGGATTATTGGTCTGTTTATGATAATAACGGTAGTAAATCTGCTGGGCGATCACTGCCAGACGGAAAATCCCGAACACTTCATAGAAGGTCCAGTTTTCCGGTTGCAGGCCGGTTTTTTCCAGATAGTAATCGACCACCTGTTTACGGGTGAACATGCCTTTTAAATGGGTCGGCTGACGGCGGGTGGCTTTAAAAATCTGGTTATCGGTTTCTTCTACCCAGTAGGCCAAAGCGGAACCAAGATCCATCAGCGGATCGCCCAGAGTTGCCATTTCCCAGTCCAGCACGCCAATCACTTCGGTTGGATGCTGCGGATTTAAAATCACATTATCAAAACGCCAGTCATTGTGAATAATGCAGGTGGTGGAATCTGCCGGAATATTCTCGTGCAGCCATTTACGTACATATTTAAATGACGGCACATTCAGGGTTTTGGCTTTTTCATAACGGCTGTCCCAGCCTTCCACCTGACGACGGCAATAGCCCTCACCTTTACCGAGTTTTTCCAGTTCAGTGCCCTGATACGGCACCTGATGCAGCTCGATTAATTTATCAATCACATTAATGCACAGTTCCTGAACCTGGTTTTCATCAAAGTTCAGTTCTGGCGACAGTTTGGCCCGCGGGATAATGCCTTCCACGCGCTGCATGATATAAAAATCACAGCCAATCACAGATTCATCCTGACACAGCGCCACCATCTGCGGTAATACCGGATAATACGGTGCCAGATTTTTTTGTACATGATATTCACGCGCCATGTCATGCGCAGATTTGGCTTTGGTGCCTTTGGGTGGGCGACGTAAAATTAAATCGGCATTACGATAGTTCAGACGATAGGTCCAGTTAGAGGCACCACCTGAATATTGGGTCACTTCCACGGGTTCCTGAACATCAACCCCTTGTGCCTTTAACCATTGGCTTACCGCCTGAATATCCAGTTCCTCGCCTTCACGAACCTGACCGCCAACATCAATCACTGACATGTTATTTTCCTGATTTTTCACTTTTTTAGGTCTTGCTCTATTAGAGCATTTTCAGCTGTAAAGACCCACACTGTTTCTGGTGTTTTGCCACTTATTTTTTACGACGGGTACTGTAGCCACGTTTGGCCAGTTCCAGTTTGGCAATCATGCCTTTATGCACTTCATCCGGGCCATCGGCCAAACGTAAGGCACGTGCCTGGGCAAAGAAACCGGTCAATGGCGTATCGCGGGACAGCCCAGCACCGCCGTGGATTTGCATGGCCATATCCACCACTTTTTCCAGCACGCTTGGCGCCACTACTTTAATGGCAGAAATTTCTGTTAAGGCGGCCATATTGCCTAAAGTATCCATTTTATAGGCGGCATAGAGTGTTAACAGGCGTGCCTGATCAATTGCTACACGCGCTTCAGCCACACGCTCCAGGTTGCCACCCAGTTTCAGGATTTCCTTACCAAAGGCAGTCCGGTTCATGCCGCGGTCAATCATCAGTTCCAGTGATTTTTCTGCCGCACCGATACAGCGCATACAGTGATGAATCCGGCCGGGTCCTAAACGGCCCTGGGCAATTTCAAAACCTTGGCCGGCACCGCCAATAAAATTGGCCACTGGCACGCGGACATTGTCAAAGCTGACTTCACCATGCCCATGCGGCGCATCGTAATCGCCGAACACCGGTAACATACGTTCAATTTTCACCCCTGCAGTATCGACCGGGACCAGCACCATTGAATGTTGATGATGACGGTCTTTGCTTTCGTCCGGGGTATGCGCCATAAAAATAATGATTTTGGCATTCGGATCGCCCAGACCCGATGACCACCATTTACGCCCGTTCAGGACAATCTCATTACCATCTACCACCGCCGTGGCCTGCATATTGGTCGCATCAGAAGAGGCGACTGCCGGTTCAGTCATACAAAACACCGAGCGGATTTTGCCTTCAAGCAGCGGCATCAGCCATTGCTGTTTTTGCTGTTCTGAACCATAACGCCATAACACTTCCATGTTGCCGCTATCTGGCGCGTTACAGTTAAATACGGTCGGGGCAATCAGGCTACGGCCAGACAGTTCGGCAATATGTGCATATTCCTGCACTGACAGGCCCTGTCCTAATTCAGGACAAGGTAAAAACATATTCCACAGTCCGGCGGCTCTGGCCTTGGCTTTTAAACTTTCTAATTGCGCCGGCCACTGCCATTGCGTCCAGTCACCGCCCTGATTCAGTTCATGCACCTGCTGCCAAAAGTCGGCCTCAATTGGTTCAATTTCTGTTTGAATAAACTGTTGGGTTCTTTCGAGATAATCCTGTGCGCGTGCTGACAATTCAAACATGACTGTAGCTTCCTCAATCTGTTGTTATATTGGCTTTACAACACCTTAACCTAAAAATTATTATGCATGAAATGATTTTATTGAATTAAATACTATGCACAATATTCATAATAATAGCCCAATGGATCTGGGTGCTTTTCATCGTATTGATATTAATTTATACCCGCTGTTTATTGCGATTTTTGAACAAAAAAATATTTCCAAAGCGGCGCAGCTCTTATGTATCAGCCAGTCGGCGACCAGTCACGCTTTACAACGGCTTAGGTTACAGTTACAGGATGATCTGTTTATTCGCACCGGCCATCAGATGTTACCAACGCCGTTTGCCGAGCAGATTTATCCGACTATTAAAACTGCGCTGCTGTCTATTCAGCATATTGCCCGGCAAAAACAGCAGTTTGAACCGGCGATGGTACATACCCTGAAAATTGCCATACATGATGAAATTGAACCGATTATTTTTCCCAAACTGGTGCAGCATTTTCAGCAGCTGAATCTGGAGATTCAGTTTTTAAGCAGCAAGCTGGACCGTAAAACCATGATCAATGATCTGGCGACCCAGCAAATTGATTTTGTGATTGATCTGGAACACAAGCTGGGCGATAAAATCCAGTTTCAGGCGCTGGTACAAGACCGCTTCGTGGTTTGTAGCCAGCGTTCATCCATAGATAAAGAATTATATTTGTCTGCGCCGCATATTGGTGTTTCTTCACGCCGTAGTGGCTTGCTGCTGGAAGATATTTATTTAAAGCGCAATCAGCTGTCGCGAACCCTGTTATTACGCTGTCAGCATTATTCCACTGCCCTGCAAATTCTGGCGCAGCATGACACGGCGATGCTGACCATTCCGGAAAGTATTTTGCGGCATTTACATATTGACCCGAAGCTACATATTTTTGAATCGCCTGTAGACCTGCCGCAAATTGATTTGGGGATGTTCTGGTATAAGGAGATGCAAGAGAATGCACGTCATGCATTTTTAAGAGCGGAAATTTCTAAAATTTTTGCTTAGGCTATTTCAGTAGATTAATCTTAATTATGCTTAGGCTATTTTAAATGAGGTCAGAAAATTTACTTAGGCTATTTAGATCACTCAAATTCAAGGCGCTTTATCTTCATTAAATTTCAAACATCGCTCAAGCCCTTGCCAGATCAGGCGTTGCAGCGTAGCTGATTTGTTAAAAACTAGCTAATTGGCGATTTAATCGACCGGCGAATTGCGCCATTTCTTTTACACTAGCACTTTTATTTTTCACGGTTTACAGCTGGCTGGTCTGTTCAGCTGAATTGAAAGCGTCTATGTTGACTGAACTCTCCCCTTTCTGGCTGCTGGCATTGGCCGCTGGATGCTGTCTTGTTGCGTTTATGCTGTTGGGTAAGATTTCCCGCTTTGTGCAGCAACTGTTTCGACCTTTTAAAAAAGGCAAAACCTATTGGGCGCGGGTCACTGCGGTCAGCGATGGCGATACCCTCACCCTATACCGTTTTAATTTAAGACGTTCAGAAACCCGCATCCGCTTTGCCTATATTGATGCGCCAGAATCGAGCCAAAGTTATGGTCCGGAAACCCGGCGTCTGGTCAAAACTATGCTGCACCAGAAGGTGGTGCGAGTCAAAATTACCGATATTGATCGCTATGGCCGCCATGTCGGGGTGATTTATCGCTACCGTAAAAATGTCAATGAAGAACTGGTCAAACGTGGCGCCGCCTGGGTCTATGAAGATTATATTCGTGATCGCAAGCAGCTGGCGCATATGCGTGCCTTACAGACTCAGGCCAGAGCACGGAAAAAAGGCCTCTGGAAAAGTAGCCGCCCGGTGCGGCCAAGTGTCTATCGCAAACAGAACCGTAAATAAAATGCTCAGGTGGATTTTTAAAGTCCGAAGATGATTCAGCTTAATAAGCCCATTGCACCAGCAAACGAAAAGCCCCGGCAATCAGCGCCAAAGCCACAAAGCCGGCCAGCCAGAGACCAATAAACCACAGCAGCTGTGTACGTTTCATTGCGGCTCCGTGATGACTAAGGGAATAACTGACCTATAATGATGTGCTTCATGTCGATTTTCTTTAATGATAGCCATCATCCCCCACCCGGACTTTATGGCGAAAAATCCAATAGGACATCGCGCTATAACCTAGAATAATCGGAATTAAAATCAGCGCGCCAATGAGAGTAAAACGCTGACTGCTTTCCGGTGCAGCAGCCTGCCAGAAGCTGACCGAGGGCGGAATAATATAAGGCCATAAACTGATTAAAAAGCCGCTATAGGCCAGAAATACCAAGGCCAGCGTATACAAAAACGGCCGAAACTGTTGCCGCTGCCGGCAGGCTTTTAAAGCTAGATAAGTAAAGGTCAGTACCAGTATTGGCACCGGAGAGAAATACAGTAACTGCGGCAGATTAAACCAGCGCTCGGCAATGTGCGGCTGAGTTATCGGGGTATAAATACTGACTGCCGCTAAAACAATCAATAGGCCGATCAGCATCTTCGGCATTAAATGGTACATGCGCTGCTGTAGCGCCTGATCAGTTTTAAAAATGAGCCAGCCACAGCCTAAAGTGGCGTACAGCATTACCACGCCAGCACCGGTAAACAGGCTAAACGGCGTTAACCAGTCCAGACCATGGCCCGTATATATGCCCTGATCGGTACGAATACCCTGAATATAAGCGCCTAGAATTACGCCTTGCAAAAAGCTGCTAAAAACAGAGCCGCCAATAAAGGCTTTATCCCACCAATGTTTGCTGCTGTTGGCCTTAAAACGAAACTCAAAGGCAACACCGCGAAAAATTAAGGCAATCACCATTAAAACAACCGGTAAATACAGGGCCGAAAGCACCGTGGCATAGGCCAAGGGAAAAGCAGCAAACAGGCTGGCGCCTCCCAGTACCATCCAGGTTTCATTGCCATCCCAAATTGGCGCGACGGTATTCATCATCACATCCCGCTCTGCCTGCTCGGGAAAAAATGGAAATAAAACCCCGATGCCCAAATCAAAGCCATCTAACACCACATACATCAGCACCGCGAAGGCAATAATTCCAATCCACAGCAAAGATAAATCCATCATGGCTCCTGCTCCTGTTTGGGACGCTCGACGGGCGGGTTGATCTGCTTGGTGACACTGCTTAATGGCCGTCTGGAGGCTTGAGTAAGCTCAGCATCAGAGGCTGATGATGGCGCTGAATGAATCAGTTCCGGCCCTTTGTGCATCAGTCTGAGCATGTAATAAATGCCCATCCCAAACACCACAAAATACACCAGTACAAAAATCATCAAACTCAGGCCAACCTGCTCTGCAGATACTGGCGATAAGGCATCTTCGGTACGTAACACCCCATAGACCACCCACGGCTGGCGGCCGACTTCTGTGGTAAACCAGCCGGCCAATAAGGCAATAAAACCAGAGGGCCCCATCCACAGGGCAAAACGCTGAAAACGACGATGTTCATATAAACGCTGTCGTTTACGTAGCCACAGTCCCCATAGCGCCAGAATCAGCATCAGCACGCCTAAGCCGACCATAATCCGGAAACTCCAGAACACAATGGTCGAATTGGGCCGATCTTCCGGGGCAAATTCTTTTAAACCGGTCACGGTGCCATCTAGCGAATGGGTCAGAATTACGCTGCCCAAGTTGGGAATCGCCAGCACATATTTGGTTTCTTCGGCCTGCATATCTGGAATACCAAACAGATACAGCGGCATGCCTTTCTCATGATTGGTATTCCAATGCCCTTCCATCGCTGCCAGTTTGGCTGGTTGATGTTGCAGGGTATTCAAGCCATGTAAATCGCCCACCAGCACCTGTAAGGGAGTTAAGATCAGCATCAGCCACAGGGCCATCGAAAACGAGGTTTTTACCAGTGCATCCCGACGGCCTTTAAGTAAATGCCAGGCAGCCGTGGCAGCCACCAGCAAAGCAGAGACCAAAAAGGCGGCAATAGCCATATGCGCCAGCCGATACAGGAATGACGGATTAAAGACAATGGCCCACCAGTCCTGTGGCACCAGAATGCCATTTTCGATGCTGAAACCTTGCGGAGTTTGCATCCAGCTATTGGCTGATAAAATCCAGAACATGGAAATACAGGCGCCAATTGCGACCATTAAAGTCGAGAAAAAATGTGCTTTAGGTCCCACCCGTCCCCAACCAAACAGCATGATGCCGAGAAAACCCGCTTCCAAAAAGAAAGCGGTGAGCACTTCATAGGCCAATAATGGTCCGGTGACACTGCCGGCGATACGGGAAAATTCACTCCAGTTGGTGCCAAACTGATAGCTCATGACAATGCCAGAAACCACCCCCATGGCAAAGGCGACCGCAAAAATCTTGACCCAGAATTTAAACAGGTCCTGATAAATCGGATTACGACTGCGTAACCAGCGCCATTCCAGAATCGCCAGAAAACTGGCCAGACCAATGGAAATGGCCGGAAAAATGATATGAAATGAAACTGTAAAAGCAAACTGAATCCGGGCCAGTTCCAGCGCGGTAAAACCGAGGGTCATCATGCCACCTTTCAAAAGGTCGAGCTGCGCTCAGGGTGTAGAGTTTTAAATATAGCGTTTTGAATTTTTCTCATCGCGCTTCAGCATAGGACGAAGTTGTATAGGCCTTGTGTAGGCTTTTGATCAAGAATCTTTAAGCGAGTAATTTCTGCAACTGATGAGTTTTTTTGGAAGATAGAAGCGCTGATTTTTTATTCTTGAGGTTTATCAGCTGGATAGACAGGACTGGATGAGAGGAATTTTTGTAGTTCAGTTGATTGACCTTAACGCTGCTTAACAAATCTATAGCAATACACGTTGCCCCCTCATCTTTTATCATCTGTTTTTTTGAATCCTTCGCTGGCTTCCCTACTTGAAAAAATTCCGAACAGGCGTACATTGACTTTGTTTTAGTTACCCTGGTTAACTATTTTTTTTATGCCAAGCTCTCCCTTAAAATTTCGTACCGCCTTATTACGCTGCGCACGTCTGTTCAGCGATGAAGTTAATACTCTGTTATTGCCGCATCAGCTTAATTATTCCTTGTGGCAGGTGTTATATGTCATTCATTTAAAACAGCAATGTACCCAGGTTGATATTGCCGCCTATTTAAAGGTGTCCAAACCGAGCATCACCAAACGTATTCGGGTGTTGCTGGACTTGGGTTTAATCCATCAGCTTGAAAGTAGCGATAAACGGCAGAAATGCCTGACTTTTAGCTCTCACGGGCAGGAACTTTTCAAGCATTGTTCAAGCCAGATTTATCAGTTTGAACAGCAGCTGCTGCAGTCTTTTGCAGTTGCGGACATCGCCCATACCCGCGAGATCCTTAATCAGCTGAGTGAACAGTTACAACCGACCCTACAAGGTGAAGACAAATGAGTTCAGCACAAGCACCGCTATGGACCAGAAACTTTATCCTGGTCGGCCTGATCAATTTTCAACTGGTACTGATTTTTTATCTATTGGTGATTGTGATTGTCGGTTATGCCGTGGCGGAATTAAATGCCAGCATTGCCGAAGCCGGTTTAATTTCAGGACTGTTTATTGTCGGCACCTTATTTGGTCGTCTGCTGATAGGCAAATGCCTACAGCGTTTCGGTTATCGTAGCACCCTGCTTTTTGGGCTGACCGGTTTCTTGCTGCTTTCCTTAGGCTATTTTATAGAGATGGGGGTGACTGCCCTGCTCGGCATCCGTTTTATTCATGGCTTTATGATGGGAGTCGCCTCTACCGTACTCGGCACAGTCATCGCACAAACTCTGCCGCCCACCCGCCGTGGTGAAGGTATTGGCTATTACAGCATGAGCAGCACCCTGGGTACGGCGATTGGTCCTTTTGTTGCGATCTGGATGATGCTGCACACCAGTTATCAGACAATTTTTAGCTTATCCAGTGCCTTAGCGCTGGGCTGTCTGGTGGTGGCCTGTTTTATCCGGATGCCGAACCTGGCACAGCCTAAACCTGCAGCCACCGCGACAGCAGGCAAAGGTTTTGGCTTCTGGACCCAATATCTGGAAAAGAATGCACTGCCGATTTCCCTGATTATGCTGTTTGCTTCCATCTGTTATTCCGGCGTGCTGTCGTTTATTAACTTTTACGCCAAAGAAATTGATCTGGTCGAAGCCGCGTCCTTATTCTTTTTGATGTATGCCATCGCCATTTTGTTTTCGCGTCCGTTTACCGGGCGGCTTATGGATCGTAAAGGTGAAAATATCATTATGTATCCCGCCTTTATTGTAATGGCGATTGCCCTGTTTCTGCTGAGTCAGGCGCATAACTCCAGTATGCTGCTGCTTTGTGCTGGCTTGCTTGGTCTGGGCTATGGCAATATTCAATCGGTCTGTCAGACTATTGCGGTCAAAAGTACCTCACTGGAACGTATGGGACTGGCGACTTCGACCTATTTTATCTGTCTGGATGCCGGGCTGGGCTTCGGGCCGTATTTGATCGGAATCGCGCTGAAATCGGTTAGTTATGCGCAGATGTATTTCTATAGTGCCATCGCCGCGCTGCTGTGTTTAGGCCTGTATTATCTGCTGCATGGTTGTCATGCTCAGCAGGTGCAGCCACAGTTATCACGCTAACGAAAGCAACACGCTTAAAACCGCCGGCCAAAGCGCTGGCGGTATTCCATTGGGGTTAGGCCGGTTTTCTTGCGAAATAAACGCCGGAATGAACTCGGATCTTCATAGCCCACCATTTGCATAATCCGGTCAATCGGCTGCTCGGTTTCTTCCAGCCGTTTTTGCGCAGCTTCAATACGAATAGCCTGCACATACTGATTCGGCGCCACATCTAACACTGCTTTAAAACGGCGAATGAGCGTGCGCGGGCTGATATTAAAGCGCGCCGCCACATCTTCCATATTCAAGTTTTCACTAAAATGCTGCTCCAGCCAATGCTGGATTTCTTTTACCAAACCATCCTGATGTGGCTTGCTCATACGCATCAAGGAATAGGACAACTGGTTGTCACGGCGAAAATCCAGCACAAAGGATTTGGCCGTCTGAATGGCAATTTCAAAGCCATAAAAGCGTTCAATTAAATGCAGGCCCAAATCGAACCAAGCCAACCCGCCACCGGCACAATAGACATGATCGGACTGGGTAATCAGGCGATCCGCCTGTAAATGGACTTCTGGATAGCGCTGCTGGAACAGATCTTTAAAACCCCAATGCGTGGTGGCGCTGCGGCCCTTTAAAATTCCGGCTTCTGCCAGAAAAAAATTCCCGGTACAGTTTCCGGCAATCAGGCATTGGGCTTGATCGGCCTGTTGCAGAACATTCATGAGAGACTGATTTTTTTCCAGAATCTGCTCGATGGAACCGGCCAAAGTCGGAATCACCAGCAAATCGGCCTGCTGGATTTCACTATAGGCCAGATGCGCCTCAATGCGTAAACCATTACTGCATTGCACCGTTTTTCCCTGTGGCGAGGCAATCTGCACCTGAAACAAACGCTGGATGTCCTGTTTCTGAATCCGGTTCCAGCTAATGCCGGCCAGACTGAATAAATCGGCCACACCGGTTATGGCCGAAGCCAGTGCACCATCATAGGCCAGAATAAAAACCCGCTTCATGCTTTCTTCCCAAATGTCGTTTTTAGCTCCTTGAGTGTCATTATTGACAATTTATCTGCCAATACAAGTCTTGTTAAGCTAAGAACAATCAATAAAAACAGGTAACGGCATCCCATGACCGCACTCATTAATCAAAAAGATCTGGATTTTTTACTCTATCAGGTATTTTCAGCCGAACAGCTGACCCAGCTGGAACGTTATCAGGAACATGACAAAGCCACCTTCGACAGCATTTTAGATACGGCGTGCGGCATTGCAGCAGACTATTTTGCTCCACACAATGCCAAAGGTGATGCGCAAGAACCGCATTTTGATGGTACACAGGTACATACCATTGCCGAAGTGAAACAGGCCTGGCAACAGTTTGCCCAGGCCGGTCTGTTATGTGCCCAGCATGATTATGATCAGGGCGGTATGCAGCTTCCCACACTGATTAATATGGCTGCCAATGCCTATTTTATGTCGGCCAATCCTGCCACCGTGGCTTATTCGTTTTTAACCGCCGCCGCAGCGAATCTGATTCAGGCCTTCGGTACCGAGCAGCAGAAACAGACCTTTGTCCCGTCGATGTTCAATGGCCGCTTTTCCGGCACCATGGCCATGACCGAGCCGAATGTCGGTTCCTCTCTGGGTGATCTGACCACCAAAGCCATTCCACAAGCTGATGGCAGCTACAAAATTAAAGGCCAGAAAATGTTTATTTCTGGGGGTGATCAGGACATTACTGAAAATATTGTGCATCTGGTGCTGGCGCGGATTCAGGATGCGCCACAAGGTGTCAAAGGCATTTCCCTGTTTATTGTGCCGAAATTCCTGACCAATGAAGATGGCACGCTGGGTGAACGCAATGATGTCAAACTGGCTGGCCTGTTACATAAAATGGGCTATCGCGGGACAACATCGACTGTGCTGAATTTTGGTGAAAATAACCAATGCTTAGGCTATTTGATTGGTGAAGCTGGTCAGGGCCTGAAATATATGTTCAAAATGATGAACGAGGCGCGTGTCGGTGTTGGGCTGGGTGCCGCGATGATCGGTTATCGCGGTTATTTGGAATCGCTGGAATATGCCAGAAACCGTCCGCAAGGCCGACTGGCCAGTGAAAAAAATAGCGACAGCAAACCGGTCAATATTATTGAACATAGCGATGTGAAACGGATGTTGTTAGCGCAAAAGGCCTATGTAGAAGGAGCTTTGGCATTGTGCCTGTTTGCCGCGCGACTGATTGATGAACATCAGGCCGGTGGCTCGGAAGATAGCGCCATTCTGCTCGACCTGATCACGCCTGTGGTCAAATCCTTCCCGTCTGCCTATGGTCCGAAAGCCAATGATCTGGCAATTCAGGTACTTGGCGGTGCCGGCTATACCCGTGATTATCCGGTAGAACAGTATTATCGGGATAATCGCTTAAATCCGATTCATGAAGGCACTTTTGGTATTCAGTCACTGGATTTACTCGGGCGTAAATTATGGCAGCACAATGGCAAAGGCTTAAATCTGCTGATGCAACGCATCAACACCACGCTGGAACAGATTCAGCATCCGGCCATTCTGGATCTGTCTAGCAAATTCTGCAAACATCTGGCTACGGTACAAAGCACCACACAAAAACTGGGACAGGCGCTTATGCAAGGTCAAACCAATGAGGCTTTGGCCAATTCTGCCCTGTATTTAGATATGATGGCTAAAGTGATTATTTCCTGGTTATGGCTGGATATGGCCAACAAGGCGCAACAGCAGTTTGGCCAGTCTGAGTTGGCAGAAGATCAGCAATTTTTAGCAGGCAAGTTGCAAGCGGCGCGCTATTTCATTCGCTGGGAATTACCGGAAATTGAACATCAGGCCAAATTACTGAGTGAATTTGATGATACCTGCCTGTCGATGCACAGTGACTGGTTTTAAAACCGGATGATGGAAAGCAGGTTTTAAATATCTACCTTCTAAAGAAAATCCCCATGTAGTTTATTACATGGGGATTTTTTATATACTTCTAGAATGCAGATGCCGTTTAGAATTGTGCATTCAAGACATTGGCCGCCACTTTACCCTGCCACAATTCACGTAGGGTCGGTAAATAGAATTTTTCACCCAGCTCGACCAGTTCTGCATCAATTTGCGCATGAACTTCATGCATAAACAGATAGTCCAGCTCTACCGTCGCCAATTGGCTTTGTGATTTTTTATAGTCCTGACGTTTTTGCTGTGCTTGCTTCACCAAACGGTCTGCAAAAGCGCGATCTTTATATTTCGCAATAGCATTTAAACGCAGCTCAATCAGGCCCCAACCACTGAGCAGCAATTTAAACAATTCCAGATCTGCCGTGGTTGATTCCCAGGTCATGTCTTCCAGGTTTTCATTTTCAGGCAGCACCGGCAGCAGCAACTCCATCACACTTGGGAAAATTTTCTTAAAATTTAAAATAAATTTAACAGGATGCTCACCCGGATAATCGGTAAATTGCACCTTTTTCTGAACATCCGTTAAATAGATATCAAGCATTGAAAATTTTCCTAGATAGATTGCTGTTTTACAAAGCTTTATTTCTTAGCTTGTAAAACTGTAATAAAAAACGAATCGCATTTTAGCAATTATGACATCTTATTCAATGTTATTTAAGCCATGCGTCTACATGAGGACGGCTTTAGCTCTAAAATTCTTCAATCTGGAAAGATGACTTTAAACGGTTCGAAGGCTTTTAACTTTTTAAAAACTTTGATTCGGGGCTAGTAGATGGTTCTTTTCTTTATTGGGTTCTTGAGTTTGAATCTTATATTAATCAACATCTAGTTAGTAGTTAGTAGTTCAATAAGCACGAACACTCCATATTAAAATGACACACTGTTTGCCTTCAATGCACTCTCATCTATTATGCTGAGATATCTCAGACTTAAAAAATAACGATGCTTTTTCTTATTGCGATCCTATTTTTAGTTTTTATTCTCTATTACTACAGGCTTGATCAGGCCAGCTCGATGAGCAGCGAGTTTGTATTCTACCTTTGCCTTTCATTAATCATCCTCTGCATCGTGAACGCCTGGCGTGTGTTGACTTAAGCATCGAGTAAGCATCAAAAAAACCTTCTCATCTCCCAGCGATCACAACACTGCGTATAGCGTGACCCTCTAGTTATACCTATATTTTTTCCTTTCACAAGCGGTTCATAGTACAGGTATATCATCACGGGATTAAAAAAATTAATGTGAGATGTATCGTGAAATACGGAATTTTAATTGTTCTACTGTTAAGCTGTGTAGTCAGCAGTGGCCTGAGTTTCTGGGTTGGATTCAAGGCAGATGATTCATTATTATTGATCATTGGCGGACTGCTCATTTTTGCATCAATCTTGATTGCCCTTGAAATTAAAAAAGTCAAAAAAGATCCGTTCTAAGCCAAGCCGGCAATTTTTCTATGCTCTATGGATGCGGGTATAGCGCCTATTCACGCTCTTTTAGACAATCCTGACAGCGCCGAATTTCTTCATCATCACCCGTGTATTCGACTTCAGTTGCGCCATGAAAGCTAAACAGACAAAGAAGGAACTGGATCATAATATTCTGCTCTTAATAATCTGCCTCCTGTTCTGGAGGACGGCGTTGGGAGAAAATCAAAAGTTAGCCCTGATACAAATTTTATATAAATAGAAATTTTACAAGTTGTCATAATATGACATTCATAAAAATTAACATTCATTTAAATTATCTCATTTCGATAATCTAAATAAAAAATTACCCACTAAACCCAGAAGTCCTGAATAACGACTTTGTGGATGCTTTCATCGAAATCCAGATTAGACAGACTTAAGTTTTTGTTCTTCATATTGATATAACAATAACTTGCTGCAAGTCCTACGCCAATCAAAGCTAATAGTTTCATTGCTCACCTCACCTATTGGAAGATCTGGATTTAAACTATCATTCAAATTTGTAGCTTTCACATTCAATTTTGATCATTTTTTTGTACAGATTGTAATTTCCGGAGCAATGTATAAAGCCATAAAAAAGCCCACCAGTGGGTTAATGCCAGTCAGTTAAGCAAATATTAGAAAAATGTAGTAAAAATGAGTGTATGTAAATACGCTCATTTTTTTATGTCTTTATCTGAACATTTAGAATCCACTCTTGAACATGCTCTCCCATCACTTAGCCATTTTTGTGAACTTATTGACTTAAATTGGATTGAAACATCTCTGCATCAAACAGGTAAGGCATCGATCAGAAGGAGAAAATTACCTGCTGAGCACGTGGTTTGGCTTGTTCTTGGGCTTGCCTTGTTTCGCAATCAACCCATCAGCTATGTGGTAGAACAATTAAAACTCGTGTTTGGTACAACAGGATTATTGTGTTCCTAGTGCAGCTGTCCAAGCTCGACAACGTTTAGGTCGAGAACCCTTAGCTGCCTTATTCTCCTTAATCAGCCAAGCATGGTTTGATGAATCACAACAACAATATTCAACCTTTCAAGGTCTTAGTGTATGTGCTGTTGACGGGGTGGTTTGGTCTATGCCACTGACCAAGGAGAATTTTAATCATTTTGGCTCATCTAAAGGTAAAACTGCTGTAGCACCTTACCCACAAGTTAGAGCCACGAGTCTAGTGAATACCAATACTCATGAAATCATAGATGCCCAAATAGGCAGTATGGATCAAGGTGAACTCACATTAGCAAATCAATTATCTCCTCCAGCACAAAGTATTACTTTGTTTGATCGAGCTTATTTCTCTGCTGATTTTTTAATAGGCTGGCAAACACGTGGAGAATCAAGCCATTGGCTTATGCGAGCTAAAGATAATTTACGTTATGACATAATTAAACGGAATTCCCCACATGATTTTCATATCAGGATGCCAATATCAGCAAGAGCCAAAAAACTTAATCCAGCATTAGGAGATTACTGGGAAGCACGTTTAATTGAAGTTGAGCAGGCAGGAAAAATCCGCCGTTATATCACTTCATTATTAGATTCAAAGACATATCCAGCTCGAACTTTAGCAAAGTTATATGTTCAACGTTGGGAAATTGAAATGTGTTACCGAGAAATTAAAAGCAATTTACAGGAAGGTAAGCACTTAAGGAGCAAACAGCCAGACTTAATTTATCAAGAATTATGGGGTGTCTTGATTGCTTATAATGTTCTAAGAAGACAAATGAAATATATGGCTCAACGTGCCAAAGTAAGCCCGTTGAGGATCAGTTTTCATATTGCATCTATTGCCCTTCTTAATTTACTCAGATTCGACTCTTTGGCTTCTGCAGGTAATCTACCCAAACATCTGGAAAGTTTAATGGAGAAATCTAATCGGTATGTTATACCTGAGAGAAGGATGAGGAGTTACCCAAGAGTTGTAAAAGGAAAACCTCAAAAATACCCAAGAAAAAGCCAGTCAATCTCTTAACTGACTGGCATTAACCAGTGGGTGAGCTTTTTAGGTCTTGACCAAGAGAAAGAAGCAATAGGGATGAGCGCTGTTAATACTCTTGATCTAAACCATTGCTACACGTTTCATTCTCTTCTTCATCGAGCAGGTAGTCGATTTCAGTCACCTCATGCAGGCCAAATAAAGTGAATAGAAGATGGAGCATAATTTTCTCCTCAAAAAAAATGCCTCCCTAGAGGAGGAGGCAGTAAAAAAAGAAAGAAACTACAGCGATAGATTCTGCTGGAAATTATATATAAATTTATAATTTATATATTTGCATAATATTACATATTTTATGCCAAAAATTAGCCAACCCAGTCTACTTTGAATGAATTATTAATAGAAAATTATTATAATTTTAAGTTGAATTTCAAAGTTAAGAGGACTTCTTATTCGGTGATCAGCAGAATATCTAGAATCCCTTAATTAACGTAAGTAAATGACTGCCCTTTTTGCCTAGATTCACTATTGGAGCCGGTTTTATACCAGCCATAAAAAGGCTCACCTGTTTCCAGATGAGCCTACCGATGTCGAACAGCGAATGCTCAACCTGAATATCTGATGCATCCATCTCAATACATCAAGCAGCCCACCTACCGATGGATCCGAAGAAAATATTCAGATTATCCCACCCTTAAAGATGCATGGTCACACCCAGCTGAAAAGCGCGGCCCGGTAACGGTGCAATATATTTCAGGGGCGAATTATGTGGACGTGCCTCTTCATCCAGCAGGTTTGATCCATTCATAAACACATCAAAACTGGCATTTTTTAAAGTCACTTTTTTACGAATATCCAGATCCATCAGGTTGTATGCCGGCAGTGGCACTTCCTCTGACACATTTTTTCCTAAATATCGCGGTTGATCATAATAAATGCTTGCCAGACGCGCTGACCAATCGGCGCGTGTCCATTCAATGTGGGCACCATAACGCTTGGTCGGCATATTCGGCAAATACACGCCATCATTACTTAAACGCAAACTTTCCGGATTAGTGGCCTTATTTTTAACCAGATCAGCAAAACCACCGACCTGTACTTCACCAAAATGGTCTAAATCAAAAGTGTAGTTCATATCCACCTCAAAACCATTCACTTTAGTATCGGTTTGCTTCCAGTACTTCAGCGGTAAACGGTTTCTCATGGATGAACCGGAATGCGACAAATAAAAATAATCTTCAAAATCCATTTGATATAAAGCTACAGCGATATTCGCAGCATCCCAGTTCACATGCGTGATTAATTCCAGCCCCTGCATTTTTTCTTTGTTCAATGCCTGATTGCCTTCCTCCTGCGTCATAACCGAATAATGCGGATTGCTGGCATACAGCTCATTAATTTCAGGAGCCCATTCTGACTTGGAATATTGCAGCCTAAAGTCCAGATAATCAGTCGCTTTAAAATTCGAACCGACATAAAAACTATTTAGAGCAAAAGATTTATTTTTTTAGGGTGCTATTGGCCGCATTACGCGCCAGTTTAAAACTCTGATCCTGAATCTCATGCTGAACGTTCTCATGACGATAACCGGCATCCACTGAAAACCGCTCCCAATCCAATTTTTCCTGGATAAATACTGCCTGGGTTGTGGTTTTGACATTAGGGAGATAGCGCTGTGTTCCTGAACCCTTAACATCACGTACATTCAAAGCAGTGCCAATTTCACCGCTCAAATTTTTATAAGGCATCTGCTTTAGTACCAGTTCGGCAGCATGGCTATCAAACTGATATTCATTGGCTTTGCTTGCACCAATATATTCACCCGAGCGATTGGATAATTTTGATGCCTGAATTTGGAGATGATCAAGTACAGGCAGTGAGTCTCTGAGTAACGCATCAACCGCAAAACGGTTCTGTTTAATCTGCACCGTAACCGGCAAGCCATCTTCATAAGCGCTCTGGAAAGATTTATTTTCCATTGAGAAACCCGGCACACCATAATCACTGGTTTTATAATCGGCACTAATTCCGATATAGCCATTGTCTAAAAAGTAGGTACTCCCGATTGCCATATTTTCATTTCTGGCATAGCTATTGCCCAGTTTTTTCTGATAATTGGGCGTAACATCCTGATTGGTTCGGCTTTCCACATATTTTGGCGTATTGGGCACATAATCCGGGTTGGGATCATTGATAAATTCCCGGTAGGCGCCATTCACATAGCGGGTTAAAACCGCTTGATCAGTATATTTGGCCGACTCCAAGCCATCATAATAATCATAAAAATGCTGAGGATTCTGGGCGATATCTTCTAAAACATGCTTATTTAAATATTGATGATGTGCCTTATTAAAGACCTGTTCAATTCTGGCATCGCGCTGGCAGGCGCTTGCCAAGGCAGAATCAATCCCGCCTCGCTCAGAGAAAATCGCTGTATCACAGACAGCTGCTTTGCTCTTTCCGGGAATTTTATAAGATGAAATCTGTTGGGTAGAAAACTGGATATTGGTGCTCAGGTTTTCCTGATTATTGACATTAATGCGAATACCATGCCCGCTAAAATCGTTAAAGCCCTTTTTATATACTACATCGACATTGGCACTTTTCTCTTCCAGCGTTTTTGAGATGATGCCCGAATCTATATCCACATAACCACCAATCGCCTGTCCGCCATAACGCACAGTATTGGTCCCTTTATGTACGGTCACGCTTTTAGTAAATAGTGGATCAAATGGAATATTAATATCACCGCTGATAGCATTCATTCCATTGATCGCCTGACCATTCTCCAGAATCCCGACCCGATGACCGCTCAAACTGCGTATCACTGGTGCCCCCGAATTGGGACCGAATGCGCTACTTTGCACGCCAGACATATGTTTAACAGCATCGCCCAAGGTATTGGCTGTTTCAATGCGTTCTTTAAGTGCAATATTCAGATTCTTGTCAGTATCATCCCCCTGAAAAATAAGTGGTTCCAGAATTGTAATCGGCTCTTCAGCCTGTGCCTGTTGCATCGCCAATAAAATTAAAGTCATGAGTGTGCTGTATTTCATGCGAGCCCCTTTTTAAAAAGTGTTATGTTATAACATAACTTTATGTCTATTTAAAAAATTATTCTGGTTTTTCTGGCAGATCGAGAAAATGCAGCAACTCAATTGAGAGGAAGAAAGATGGGGGAATTGAAATATTTTGAATTCTTAGATTCTTAAAAAAAGAAAAAACCATCTAACACGAAGTTAAATGGTTTTTAGAATCAGCTCAACAGCCAAAGCTCATTAGAGCTTTTTCCAGGTCATGGCACTGGTTGTATTGCTCTGTTGCGCTTTACCAAATACTTTCATCTGGTCTTTGCCATCATTCAATTGCGCTTCAATGGTATAGGTACGGCCATCCTGGGTATTCAGCCATTGACCTTTCTTAAACTGCTTATAGTTGCCGGTCATGCCTTTCAGCACTTCCATGCCAAAAATCGGCTGGTTCTTTAAAGCCCCTTCACATTTGCCACAAACGTCCGGATTCACCGCTCCCGCTGTCGGATAATTTTTGCTCACCACGGCGCTATACTGCTGTGTTTTGGAGTTTTTACGAATCACGATTTCCGACACATAATACCCGGTTCGATCATCAATCACTTTCCATGTCCCGATTAAAGGATCAAACGGCATTGCCACTACAGTTTTGGTTAAACCCGCCAATAGAGCCGCAGCCCCCAACAATCTAAAATTCATAAGCAAAAAGAGTTTCAAAAGAGTCAATAAAGAAATGAGATACGCTTCCCAGCGGCCTGCATTATATTCATTTTCCTAAATTAAATCATAATAATTTCATAAATTTTAAATATCTATGTGGTATTTAGAGCCAAGTTTTGCTAGATACTTCACATTTCTTTTCCAGAATTTTACCACTTCTTTTTATTGTCACATTCAGGGCTTATGATGCAGTCAAGGTCATTAAAAACGAGAAGATGGCCTGTAATAACTAAGTAGCGCAAACTAACCCAGCATATAGCAATCCATATGTTGGGTTTTCTTTTATAGGTACTTTGCACTTTCATGCACAGGTTCTGATGGAGAAATAGTTGTAATGAAGCAAGATTTTTTAGCCCACCGGGATGGCTGCTCATATTCCATCCCGGTAGATGCAACACTTATTTCGCATTCGGTGAAACCATATTTTCTGGTCGTACCACGTCATCAAACTGTTCAGCAGTGACCAGATTCAGCTCCACCGCCACCTGTTTTAAGGTTTTCCCTTCTTTATAGGCCGTTTTCGCGACTTTGGCGGCATTTTCATAACCAATTACCGGATTCAGTGCCGTCACCAACATCAACGAGTTATGCAGGAAATGATCAATCTTGTCACGGTTCGGCTCAATTCCGACAGCGCAGTGATCGTTAAAGCTGTTGCAGGCATCTCCCAATAACTGAATCGACTGTAACAGGTTATAGGCAATCACTGGCATAAATACGTTTAGCTCGAAATTCCCTGAAGCCCCAGCCACATTAATTGTCGTATCATTACCCAGCACTTGCGCCACCACCATGGTCATGGCTTCACTCTGGGTCGGATTGACCTTGCCCGGCATAATGCTTGAACCCGGTTCATTTTCCGGAATGCGGATTTCACCAAAACCACAGCGCGGCCCACTGGCCAGCCAGCGTATGTCATTGGCAATTTTATTTAAGCTCACGGCCAGAGTTTTTAAGGCACCGGAAGCAAATACTGCAGCATCACGTCCAGCCAGAGCTTCAAACTTGTTCGGCGCAGTAACGAAAGCCAAACCGGTCAGGCTGGCCAGTTGCTGTGCGGCTTTTTCCGCATAGTCCGGATGGGCATTTAAACCGGTACCGACAGCGGTACCGCCCAACGGCAGTTCATATAAACCGTCCAGGGCCTGATGCAAACGTTTCAAACCATGATCGAGCTGCGAGACATAGCCGCTAAATTCCTGCCCTAGGGTTAAAGGCGTTGCGTCCTGTAAATGGGTACGGCCAATTTTCACAATATCGGCAAAGGCATCGCTTTTGGCCTGCAAGGTATCTCTTAAACGGGTCAGTGCCGGAATCAGCAGTTCATTAATCTGTAAACTGGCAGCGACATGAATCGCGGTTGGAAAAGAATCGTTGGTTGATTGTGCGCGGTTCACATGGTCATTCGGATGAACCGGCTTTTGCGCGCCCAGCGGATTGCCGAGTTTCTGGTTAGCAATATTGGCAATCACTTCATTACAGTTCATATTGCTTTGCGTGCCCGAACCAGTCTGCCATACCACCAGCGGAAACTGGCTATCCCATTTGCCTTCAATCACTTCTTCAGCTGCATCAACAATATAGTGCGACAGTTCTTGAGGAATCTGGTTCAGTTCTGCATTGGTCATGGCCGCGGCTTTTTTCACTAAGCCCATGGCGCGAATCATGGGACGAGGTAAACGTTCCTGCCCGATTTTAAAATTCTGTAAGCTGCGCTGAGTCTGTGCACCCCACATGGCCTCACTCGGGACTTCAACTTCGCCCATGGTGTCGTGTTCGATACGTGTTTGCATACTCAACCTCTATCTATTCTTGCTGTTCTCAATGCTGTTATAACGCTGCCCTGAGGCAGCGGCTATGGCGAATATAGTCATCTTAGGTCAGGCGGATAAAATTATAAATGATAATTATTATCATATTTAGATATATCATTGCCCGCGTAAGGTATGCTGATAAAAGCGCCATTCATCTTCTAGCATCTGCTGAATCGAGCGTTTCGGTTGCCAGCCTAGTACCTCTTTGGCTTTACTAATATCGGCCGCGACCTGATCCAGTTCAGCATAGGGATATACATCAGCATCGACCGTTTTAATTTCGGTACCGGTGACGCTCGAAATTTCATTTAACAGCTGCTGGATGGAAATCGCCTCGCCGGCAATATTAAAGGCTTCACAAACATGCTGTTGCTGGAATAGCCATTGCAGGGTTAAAGACACCGCTTCACAACAATCCAGTACATGCAGGAAACTACGTTCAACAGTCTTGTCTTCAGTTTGGGCCTGTTTACGCAGCTCGATAAATTCGCGTTGCCGCGCCCCGACCTGCATCGCCAGGGGTACAATATTTTTTGGCAGTGGCGGTACCATTTCACCCAGTACCCCATGTTCAAAGGCACCGGCAATATTACCCAAACGCAATAAGGCAATTTTCCATTCATTGTCAGTTTTAAAGGTATCCTGAATAATTTCCTCAGCCATCTGCTGAGATTTGATATACGGATTCGGATAGGCATACTGAAATGGCAGATCTTCTTTCAGTTGCAGGCTAGATTGGCCATACACGGTTAAGCTGGATAAATGCACCAGCACACGTACCCCGGTACGCTGCATGGCACGCAGCAGACTCATAATACAGCTGACATTATCATTATAATATTCAAGCGGTTTCAGGACCGATTCTTCCAGCGATTTAAAGCTGGCCGTATGCACCACTGCATCAACCGAATACTGTTCAAAGACTTTATTTAGGGCCGGGGTGTTACGAATATCAATTTTGGCAAAAGGCACATACATGCCCGAAATATATTCAAGTCGTTCTAAGGTTTGTAAATTGGCATTGGATAAATTGTCGACAATAATGACTTCTTGCCCTTGAGCCATCAGACTTAATGCAATATGCGAGCCTATAAAGCCTAAACCACCAGTCACTAAAATCATTGTATACTACCTTTTTCTTATGAAGTCTGAATGCCCCCTGTGTTGCGGGAACATTTCATTAGTGAATTTTGATGAGTACCTTATTACTAATTACCTCCGCGCCAACCTCAATTCATGCCTGGCATGCGTTGGGTCTGGCTCAAGCCTTGCAGAGCAAGAATGAAGATTTCCGGGTGTTCTTCTATCAGGACGCTGTTATGGTCGCTAACGATTTACAATGGCTACCCGATGATCAGCGACAGTTAAAATCGGAATGGCAAAAACTGTCGATTCGTTTGCCGGTTTGTGTCAGTGCGGCACTGTTACGCGGGATTACCGATCAGGACAATGCCAAACGTCATCAACTTCATCAACACAATTTAGCCGCGGGCTTTGAATTGGTTGGTCTGGGCGAACTTGCCGATGCAGTGCAATCTGCAGATCGCCTTCTTCAATTCTAAGTGGTTCTATTTGAGAATTTGTTGCATTTAAAAGGTAAATTGTGTGAAAACTGTACTCGTCATTTTAAGCCAGGCCAATTTAAGCAGCCAGCAGGTACATGAAAGCCTGTCTGCGACTATGGTACTGGCCACTTTTGGCTGTGAAGTCAAAGTGTTATTACAGAATGCTGCCCTAAGTCTGCTCAAAAGCGATTTGGCTTTTGACCAGCTCAAACACGCCTTCAAGCTGGCCTCGAATATGGTCGAAAGTTTTGAGTTTTATGATTTAAGCCCGATTCTGGTAGAACACCAGCATCAACATTCAGCTTATGTCAGCCAGTCGCAGCAGGAAATCGAGTTTATTGAACTGAATGCGGACTTTATCCAGCGTTTTGACCACGTGCTGTACTGGTAAGCCGGAAGGAATCTGTTATGTCACAAAATACTTTATATCTGCTGCAATCCGGCTTCCATACTACCCCGGCCATGCTGGACAAAGTTTCACGTCTGTATAGTGAAGGCGATGCAGTGGTGCTGATGGGTGATGCAGTATTGGCCATTGATCACCCATTTTGTCAGCAATGCGGCACCCTGTTTGCACTGGAGCATGATCTAGAGCTGCTGGTCCAGCCATTGCCTGCCCATCTGCACAGTTTAAACTATGCTACCTTTGCCGAGCTGTGTCTGGCTTATAGCCGTTGTATCTCTTTAAAATAAACAAGCTTTGAGTGTGTTATGAATCTTGAACTGGACCAAGATGGTCATTTGGTCGATTACACCATCTGGAATGAAACTGTAGCGCAAGAGCTGGCCAAAAGCCTGGAGCTGGAACTGGAAGATTGGCATTTTGAAATTTTGCAGGCTGTGCGCCAGTTTTATCAGCAGTTTGGTCATTCTCCGGCGACTCGCCCGTTAATCAAGTTTCTGATGAAAACGGTCAGCCCTGAGATTAATAATGCCCTCTTGCAAGAGCGTTTTAACACCGGACTGGTGGCGCGGCATTTAAGCCGTCTGGCCGGTATTCCCAAACCGGCGAATTGCCTGTAATTGGAGGAAGATTCATCTGTTCAGAGGTTTAGCGCTGTAGATGAATCTGATTTCACACGATAATCCTTTAATTCTTACTTTAGAAATGAATCTCATCAGGATGCGTTTCAATAATTCTTAACCAGGCCCGGGTGGCTGGACTCATGGCGACTGTCGTATTCCAGGCCATTCGCAAGGTCCAGTTCAGCTCAGGCTGGCACAAACGGCTGATCTGATAACGCTCGGCAGGCAACTGCTCACAATAAACCTGAGGCAACAGCGCAATCCCCATGCCGGAATCCACCATTTTGGCAATAAAATCCCACTGGCTGCTTTTACAGACAATTTTCGGTTCAAAACCCAGCTGCTGTGCGGCCTGTAGAATCATCTGGTTTAAAGTAAAGCTGTCGGCAAACAGTAAAAAAGACTCATCTTTCAGTTCCAGCAACGACACCGTTTCGCGTCCCTGCCATGCAGAATTTCGGGCAGATAACAAACACAGTGGCGAATCCATAATTGGAATTCCGCCCAATGCCGGTTTTAAATGACCGAGTACAATCCCGACATCAATCTGTTTATCCAGAATAGCGGCTTCAATCCCGCTGGCACCTACCTCTAAAAAGCTCAGTTCAATAGCCGGGTACTGCTGATGAAACTTGGCAATTAACCGGCTTAATAGCACCGAACCCAAGGGCGGCAAACCCAGCGTCAATTTACCGCGTTCCAGTGCACGAACTTCCGCCACCGAATCATAAATCGCCTGCTCCAGTTGCAGCATTTGTAGCGCATGCTGATAAATCTGCTCGCCCAGGTAAGTCAATTGCACTTCACGTTTACGCCCAGCTTCACCTTTATGAAACAGCGCAGTGCCCAACTCATCTTCCAGCCCCCGAATGGCCTTGCTAATTGTAGGCTGGGTCAGACACAAAGCATCTGCTGTGCGGGTAAAACTTTGCAATTGCACCAGTTTGACCAGTATTTTCAGACTTTTTAAATCCACCATCATTCCCAATAGGCATAATTATTTTTTTATTATTCATAATCATCCAGACAGGTCAAATCTAAAATACAGTCGTGTTTAACCTTTAGGGCAATTCAGCGATGTGGTCTCTTTCCCGTGTTGCCGTCCTCAGCATACAAATTGCGCTGCTGATCCTGATCTGGTGGCTCGGTGCGCTGATCCAACAGATATTCCAGCTGCCGGTTTCAGCGGGTGTGATTGGCCTGATCCTGTTACTGCTGGCGCTGTTAAGTGGCATATTTCAACTGCAATGGATCAAGCAAGGCGCCGATTTTATGCTGGCCGAGCTGATGCTGCTGTTTATTCCCTGTGTGGTCGGTATTATCAATGATCTCGACTTACTGCTGAGCCAAGGCTGGCAACTGCTACTCTCGATTACGCTCGGCACCTGTGCGGTAATGGTCGCCACAGCCTATAGTGTGTGCTGGGGTTTTAAACTGGAACAGCGGCTCAGGAAAAATACCAACAACACCGCATATGTGTCAGGAGATTAAGATGAACCTGATCGCAAGCCTGTGCTTCATCTTCACCCTGCTGGGCTATATCGCAGCCAAACAGCTGTATCGTCGTTATCCGGTGCTGCTGTTTTTACCCTCCATTCTAGTTCCGGCTGGATTAATCTGCGTGCTGCTCTATTTCGGGATTTCCTATAACAGCTATATGCAGTACAACCACTGGATTGTCTGGATGCTCGGGCCAGCCACGGTGGCTTTTGCCATTCCGATTTATGAATATCGTGCGCTGATTCAGCGCCATCTGCTGGCCATCAGCATGGGTATTGTGATCGGTATGTGTGTCGGCGTTATCAGTGCTTTTTATCTGGCGCAGCTGTTTCAGCTAAATCAGGAAACCACGTATAGCCTGATGGCGCGCTCTATCTCTACACCCTTTGCTATGGAATTAAGCACACAGGTGGGCGGCTCGGTTGAACTGGTAATCCTGTTCACCATGATGACCGGCTTTGCCGGCGGTTTTATAGCAGATGCCGTCTTACTCGCACTCAAACTGAATTCACATTTTGCTCAGGGTGCAGCCTTAGGTAATGCCGCGCATGGTTTTGGTACTTCTAAAGCCTTTATGCGCCATCGTGAAGAAGGTGTGGCCGCCTGCTTAAGTATGGTACTGGCTGGCATATTTATGGTGATTTTTGGACCTGCCCTGATTCATGGCGTGGTCCGGTTTTTATAACTGAATCCGCTGCTAAAATAAAATCAGTGCAGATTAAGGCTCATCCACCACATCGGCAAACTGGGCATTTAACACCCGGGCCAGATCATCCGGCTTTAAACCAATGTCCAGTCCACGTTTGCCACCGCTGACATAGATTTTTGCCAGACTTTGCGCACTCTGATCAATCACGGTTTTTAAACGTTTCTTCTGCCCAATCGGGCTAATTCCGCCAACCAGATAACCGGTTAAACGTTCGGCATCTTTAGGCTCTGCCATATGCAGTTTTTTACAGCCCACCGCAGTAGCAACTTTCTTTAAATTTAGCTGCACATGCACCGGCAAAATCGCCACATAATACTGTTTATCATCAGTTACCAATAAGGTTTTAAATACTTCGGCCAGGGCTAAACCCAGCTTTTCCGCTGCTTCCAGCCCAAAACTTTTGGCGTTCGGATCATGCTCATATTCATGAATACTATAGTCAATTTTATTGGATTTTAAAATTTTACAGGCCGGTGTCATTTTAGTTGCCCAGTGATAAACATCCTCGCAGTATAAAAGCTTCTGCTGCAGAAGTTAATCACTGTATAGCTTAGGCTATTGAGTGGCAGTATGATATTTCAGCTTTTCCACATCATCCAGCATGCTCTCGGTTTCCTGCAAGACATTGGCCAAACGCTGGGTATGCGCAATCAAACGGTCCAGCCAGCGCTGTGCGGCCAGCAATTCCAGACTGCGTGCCGCACTCAGATGCTGCACCGTGGCATATTCAATCACTTTTTCACGCGCTTCGGCACGCTGCTCTTCCACCCATTGTTTCAGGTTTAACAGCTCACGATTTAAAGATGCCACTTCGGTCAGACGGTTAAACTCATCGACATACTGAAAGTGATTGTCCAGCACATGAATATAATCCAGCCCCATCTGATAAATAGTCGGCTGGGTGCGGATATGCTCGGCATGTTCCACCGCTTCCAGATCGCTGCGCAGCACACGTAAATACACCATCAGGCGCAGCATCGCCATTAAACGCTGCTGATCCAGCTCATTTTCACTAACCGATAAATCTTCCAGATACTGCTGCACCCGTTTTAAGATTTCATCCAGTTGCTGTAATTCGCTATTGGAGGGCAAACGACCTTCCTGAATCGCGCGTTTCAGCAAAATCAGGATATGCCCAATCGACCAATAAATCACTTTAGAAGCGGCATTAATCGCTAAAGCCGGCACCGAAAAACTGGCCTGATCCAGATAACATAAAATTGAAGGGGTGCGGTCTGGAATTAAACCGACAATCAACTGTTCAAACTGTTTTAAAAAGGGCAATAAAAATAAGGTTCCCAGCACACTAAAGGCGGTATGAAACGCAGCGACAATAATCACATCATCCCAAGTGCCGACCTGTGAATGTTCCGCCAGCCACAAAAAAGCCGGTTTCAACAAGATAAAAGCCAACACGGCCGAAATCACGTTAAACACCACATGCACGGCTGCGGTGCGTTTGGCATTGGCAGTCGAGCCCAGGGCTGCCAGAATCGCGGTCGCCACCGTACCAATATTTTGTCCAATCACCAGACCTAAGGCTTGGGACAAATCAATCGCACCACTGGCTAAAGCGGCCAAGGTCGCAGTAATGGCTGCACTGGAAGATTGCAGCAGCACGGTCATCACCAGCCCAACCAGCACTAAAATCAACTGTGTGGTGAAAGAGTTATTGGAAAAAACCGATAAATCAACCCGCTCGGCAAAACCGGACATTGCCACCTGCAGCAAGTCAATCCCAAAGAAAATCAGGCCAAAACCGGCAATAGTTAAACCGAATAAAGACAGTCGCCCACGGCTGAATAATTTAAAGATCGCCCCCAACCCAATGAGTGGCAAGGCAATATGGGCAATGGAAAATTTAACCCCCAAAAAAGCCACCATCCAACCGGTGCTGGTGGTGCCAACATTGGCGCCAATAATCACACCAATGGCCTGACTAAAAGTCAGAATACCAGCACTCACAAAGCCAATGGTGGCCAATGTGGTTGCCGTTGAGGATTGCACAGCCAAAGTCAGGCCGATGCCAGAAAAAATGGCTTTAATCGGTGAACCTGTAAATTTAGACAGCCATAAACGCAATGACTCCCCAGCCATCTCTTTCAGACTGTCTGTCATTAAGGTCATTCCAATCAGGAACAAACCGATCCCGCCACACAACTGTGCAATCACTTCTAACATGCAACTACCCAATAAATATTTTTATTTTCAACCATCTAAGTATATAAGAGATTATGCAATGAAAGCCGCTTTATACCCTAAAAGTTGCATAGTGACATCAACATGAACAGCACAATAAATAGAAACATGATCTTCCAATGCACTCTAAAGATATTTCAAACACGTAGTATTGGAGCGAAAACTTAACAAAACAGCGGCGGTTCCAGGCCGCCGTTGGCTTGACGGATATCGCCCAGCTCACTAACATCCTTAAAACATATTCGCGAGCACAGGCTAATCTGGTGCAGCATCACTGCTTTTTTCTGATTTTAAAATGAAACTGACCATCCCATTATTATTGAAAACCTCTTTTATTGGCCTCAGTGCTCTTAGCCTGATTGCCTGCTCACCTTTAGGGGGCGGCTCCGTTGCCAAACGTTCCGCTAAACTTTCAGTCGGGATCCAAAAAGCCTATTCGGTTGCACCTGACACCGCTAACCGTGTTGCGCCGATGATTGTGCAACATGCAGAACGTTATGAAATTGATCCACTGTTACTGGCCGCGCTGATTCGCCAGGAATCCAGCTATCGCAGTCATGTGGTATCACCGGCTGGTGCGGTGGGCTTAACCCAAGTCATTCCGCGTTACTGGCAGCAAAGCTGTGGCAGTAATTTGTTTGATGAATCTTCCAATATTCAATGCGGCTCTTACATTTTAAATCGCTATAACACGAAAGCCGGCAGCTGGCCCAAAGCCCTAGCCTATTATAATGTTGGCCCTACCGGTTATCATTCCAGCTGGAAGATGAAACGCCAAGGCAAACGTTATGCCAAACAGGTTAAACAGCATCAAAATGATTTAAAAGGCGCACTATAAACCTTTTTATCCTGTGATTTTTTAAAAGCTCCTGATGGGGCTTTTTACATCATTGCCAAGCAATTACATATTCCCGTCAAAACCAGTACAGTGCCTTGAGCCTCAGTTGTTAACGTAGCAAAAGAATTCACGAAACGAGGATGGGAAAATGCCAAAGAAAGTATTATTCGTTACGTCCAATCAGGGTGTGGAGCAAGATGAGCTGATCAAACCCTTTGAATATTTGAAATCTAAAGGCATTGAAGCCATACATGCAGCAGAAGAACAAAAAGAAGTTCAAACGGTCAAGGCCGATAAAGAACCGGGCTTAAGCACCGAACCGGAAACAACGCTAGATAAGGTCAATCCGGAAGATTATGATGCACTGGTCATTCCCGGTGGAACGGTCAATGCCGATACGCTTCGAATTAATCCCGAAGCGCATAAAATCATCCAGCACTTTACCGATCAAGGTAAACTGATTGCCGCAATCTGTCATGGTCCGTGGGTTTTAATTAATGCCGAACGGATTCGCGATAAAAACCTGACGTCTTATAAAACCATCAAGCTGGATCTGGAAAATGCCGGCGCGAAATGGGTCGATGAAGAAGTCCATCGCTGCAATACCGGTGGATGGGTACTGATTAGCTCACGTAATCCGGATGATATTCCTGCATTTAACCAGGCGATTGTGCAAGAATTGGAAGCTGAAACCTAAAGATTTTTAATCGCCTCCATAAAAGAAACCTCATCTTCGGATGAGGTTTCTTTTATCAGAATCGGGAAATTAAGCAAGCCCTTTGAGCTGCTTTAAATAGGCCACCACTTCCTCATTACCTGCCATTTCAGCAAGTTCCAGTGCCGTATGTGGACTACGATGCTCCATATCCGCCCCTTTGCTCATCAGCAGTTTCACCACGTCCAGATGATCATTTTCTGCCGCAGCCTGCAAGGCACTATAGCCTTCCTCATCACTACCATTGGCATCTGCACCTTGCTGTAAGGCTTGCTGTACCTGCTCTAGCTCACCGAGTGACGCCCAATATACAATTTCAGGAAGATGTAGCTCATCATCATCTTCAGGGATCGGAGAGAATGAATTCAGTTTCATAAAGTGCTCTTAGAATCGTAATTTGATCATATTGATCTTAAGATTTTAGCTGAATCTAGGGAGGTATATGGATTTAAATTGTTAGCTTTAATTTTTAGATAAAAATTGGGTTCTATGCGCTGGCTGATGAGGCATTTATTTAAATAGAAGCAGGAAGGAACAGCAAAAAATCAAAAGCGACCTTAAACAAGATGAGGAAGCCCAGATAAATTTTACCCATAAAAAAATCCCCCTAGCTTTTGCTCGGGGGATTTTGAATTAATGAGCTGGCGATGACTTACTCTCACATGGGTAACCCCACACTACCATCAGCGCTAAGAGGTTTCACTTCTGAGTTCGGGAAGGGATCAGGTGGTTCACTCTTGCTATTGTCGCCAGCACAACTGTTATGGACTTGTTCGGGTCTTAGTTACTTTGCTTAAGCTTGATGCTTTTGCATGTAATGCCTTACTTTGTTCCAAATAAGTTATTAACGGATTGGCTATTGGGTCTGAATTTTATTGTGTCGCATTAACTAAATCAAGGATTAGTTTAGAATTCAGCTTGATGCAACAACTGTTTGGGTGTTGTATAGTCAAGCCTCACGAGCAATTAGTATTGGTCAGCTTCACATATCGCTATGCTTCCACACCCAACCTATCAACGTCCTAGTCTCGAACGGCTCTTTAGAGGAATAAATTCCTGGGGAAATCTTATCTTGAGGTAGGCTTCCCGCTTAGATGCTTTCAGCGGTTATCCCTTCCGAACATAGCTACCCGGCGATGCGACTGGCGTCACAACCGGTACACCAGAGGTTCGTCCACTCTGGTCCTCTCGTACTAGGAGCAGATCCTCTCAAATTTCCAGCGCCCACGGTAGATAGGGACCGAACTGTCTCACGACGTTCTAAACCCAGCTCGCGTACCTCTTTAAATGGCGAACAGCCATACCCTTGGGACCTGCTTCAGCCCCAGGATGAGATGAGCCGACATCGAGGTGCCAAACACCGCCGTCGATATGAACTCTTGGGCGGTATCAGCCTGTTATCCCCAGAGTACCTTTTATCCGTTGAGCGATGGCCCTTCCATACAGAACCACCGGATCACTAAGACCTACTTTCGTACCTGCTCGACTTGTGGGTCTCGCAGTTAAGCGCGCTTTTGCCTTTATACTCTACGCGTGATTTCCGACCACGCTGAGCGCACCTTCGTACTCCTCCGTTACTCTTTAGGAGGAGACCGCCCCAGTCAAACTACCCACCAGACATGGTCCTCGTCCCGGATCACGGGACAGAGTTAGAACCTCAACATTACCAGGGTGGTATTTCAAGGACGGCTCCATTGGAACTGGCGTTCCAACTTCAAAGCCTCCCACCTATCCTACACAAGTAAGGTCAAAGTTCAATGTCAAGCTGCAGTAAAGGTTCACGGGGTCTTTCCGTCTAGCCGCGGGTACACTGCATCTTCACAGCGATTTCGATTTCACTGAGCCTCTGCTGGAGACAGCGCCGCCATCATTATGCCATTCGTGCAGGTCGGAACTTACCCGACAAGGAATTTCGCTACCTTAGGACCGTTATAGTTACGGCCGCCGTTTACTGGGGCTTCGATCAAGAGCTTCGCTTACGCTAACCCCATCAATTAACCTTCCAGCACCGGGCAGGCATCACACCCTATACGTCCACTTTCGTGTTTGCAGAGTGCTATGTTTTTAATAAACAGTTGCAGCGGCCTGGTTTCTGCGGCTGTCAACCGCTCAGGGAGCAAGTCCCATCACCGTCAACAGCGTACCTTCTCCCGAAGTTACGGTACCATTTTGCCTAGTTCCTTCAGCAGAGTTCTCTCAAGCGCTTTGGTCTACTCGACCTGACCACCTGTGTCGGTTTCGGGTACGATTCCAGTGTAACTGAAGCTTAGAGACTTTTCCTGGAAGCATGGTATCAGCCACTTCGCTAGTAAACTAGCTTGCTATCAGCTCTCAGCATAGAGCACCCCGGATTTGCCTAAGATGCATGCCTACAGCCTTCCACCTGGACAACCAACGCCAGGCTGACTTAACCTTCTCCGTCCTCTCATCGCATTACACTGAAGTATTGGAATATTAACCAATTTCCCATCGACTACGCCTCTCGGCCTCGCCTTAGGGGTCGACTCACCCAGCCCCGATTAACGTTGGACTGGAACCCTTGGTCTTTCAGCGAACGGGTTTTTCACCCGTTTTGTCGTTACTCACGTCAGCATTCGCACTTCTGATACCTCCAGCAGACTTCTCAATCCACCTTCATCGGCTTACAGAACGCTCCCCTACCACGTATACAATGTATACATCCGCAGCTTCGGCACATAGTTTTAGCCCCGTTACATCTTCCGCGCAGGCCGACTCGACTAGTGAGCTATTACGCTTTCTTTAAAGGGTGGCTGCTTCTAAGCCAACCTCCTAGCTGTCTATGCCTTCCCACATCGTTTCCCACTTAACTATGATTTTGGGGCCTTAGCTGGCGGTCTGGATTGTTTTCCTCTTGACTACGGACGTTAGCACCCGCAGTCTGTCTCCCGGATAGTACTCATCGGTATTCGGAGTTTGCATCGGTTTGGTAAGTCGGGATGACCCCCTAGCCGAAACAGTGCTCTACCCCCAATGGTATTCGTCCGAGGCGCTACCTAAATAGCTTTCGGGGAGAACCAGCTATCACCAGGCTTGATTAGCCTTTCACCCCTATCCACAAGTCATCCCCTGGCTTTTCAACGACAGTGGGTTCGGTCCTCCAGTTAGTGTTACCCAACCTTCAACCTGCTCATGGATAGATCGCCTGGTTTCGGGTCTACACCCAGCAACTATACGCCCTATTAAGACTCGGTTTCCCTACGGCTCCCCTATGCGGTTAACCTTGCTACTGAATGTAAGTCGCTGACCCATTATACAAAAGGTACGCAGTCACCGAACAAGTCGGCTCCCACTGCTTGTATGCATGCGGTTTCAGGATCTATTTCACTCCCCTCACAGGGGTTCTTTTCGCCTTTCCCTCACGGTACTGGTTCACTATCGGTCAGTCAGGAGTATTTAGCCTTGGAGGATGGTCCCCCCATATTCAGACAAGGTTTCACGTGCCTCGCCCTACTCGTCATCATTATGTGTGCCCTTTCGTGTACAGGACTATCACCCACTATGGTTGCACTTCCCAGAGCATTCCACTAAAACACACATAACTTAATGGGCTGTTCCCCTTTCGCTCGCCGCTACTGAGGGAATCTCAATTGATTTCTTTTCCTAAGGGTACTGAGATGTTTCACTTCCCCTCGTTCGCCTCAATACACTATGTATTCATGTATTGATACCTACCTTATGGTAAGTGGGTTTCCCCATTCAGAAATCTCCGGATCAAAGGATATTTGCCGCCTCCCCGGAGCTTTTCGCAGGCTATCACGTCTTTCTTCGCCTCTGACTGCCAAGGCATCCACCACATGCACTTAATTACTTGACTATACAACCCCAAACAGTCGTTAATCCCTACAAGTAGGATTAAGACAATTAAATAAATAATCAATTATCTATTTAATCTACAGTTCGAAGTCACGTGCACTTAAGCACCGTACAGCTTCAATCTAAATTCATATACCAAAACGCTTGATTCAGTTAATTTGCTAGTTCTCAATTCAATCTACGTTCATCAACCCGTCATAACAACGCGTTAACGTATATTGATTGAGTGAACAATTTATTTCAGACTCAATTTTGCCAATCTGTTAATGATTCACTGCATCCTCGTCGGACTGCAGTCAACTGTGATAAATCACAGAAGTTAACAAGACGCGCATATTACGCTAACTTCTTATTAATTTCTATAATCTAAGACTTCGTTCGATTAAAGCCTGCGCAAAGCATAGCTTTTTGCTTAAATTCCAAGGAAAAACGTTGTTTTTCTGATCTTGAAATTTGGTGGAGACTAGGAGAGTCGAACTCCTGACCTCCTGCGTGCAAAGCAGGCGCTCTACCAACTAAGCTAAGTCCCCAGCTTATCATTTAAGTCAATGTTCTGATTTCTATTCGCTCTGCAATTGCTTGCTTGTCGTTAGTGGTGGGTCTGACAAGACTTGAACTTGTGACCCCACGCTTATCAAGCGTGTGCTCTAACCAACTGAGCTACAGACCCTCAGATACATCGTCATGAAGAACAACTTGTTGTGGATTCTTACTAATCGTCAATCTTTCGTTAAGGAGGTGATCCAGCCGCAGGTTCCCCTACGGCTACCTTGTTACGACTTCACCCCAGTCATCGGCCACACCGTGGTAAGCGTCCTCCCTAAGGTTAGACTACCTACTTCTGGTGCAACAAACTCCCATGGTGTGACGGGCGGTGTGTACAAGGCCCGGGAACGTATTCACCGCGGCATTCTGATCCGCGATTACTAGCGATTCCGACTTCATGGAGTCGAGTTGCAGACTCCAATCCGGACTACGATCGGCTTTTTGAGATTAGCATCACATCGCTGTGTAGCAACCCTTTGTACCGACCATTGTAGCACGTGTGTAGCCCTGGCCGTAAGGGCCATGATGACTTGACGTCGTCCCCGCCTTCCTCCAGTTTGTCACTGGCAGTATCCTTAAAGTTCCCATCCGAAATGCTGGCAAGTAAGGAAAAGGGTTGCGCTCGTTGCGGGACTTAACCCAACATCTCACGACACGAGCTGACGACAGCCATGCAGCACCTGTATCAGAGTTCCCGAAGGCACCAATCCATCTCTGGAAAGTTCTCTGTATGTCAAGGCCAGGTAAGGTTCTTCGCGTTGCATCGAATTAAACCACATGCTCCACCGCTTGTGCGGGCCCCCGTCAATTCATTTGAGTTTTAGTCTTGCGACCGTACTCCCCAGGCGGTCTACTTATCGCGTTAGCTGCGCCACTAAAGCCTCAAAGGCCCCAACGGCTAGTAGACATCGTTTACGGCATGGACTACCAGGGTATCTAATCCTGTTTGCTCCCCATGCTTTCGCACCTCAGTGTCAGTATTAGGCCAGATGGCTGCCTTCGCCATCGGTATTCCTCCAGATCTCTACGCATTTCACCGCTACACCTGGAATTCTACCATCCTCTCCCATACTCTAGCTAACCAGTATCGAATGCAATTCCCAAGTTAAGCTCGGGGATTTCACATTTGACTTAATTAGCCACCTACGCGCGCTTTACGCCCAGTAAATCCGATTAACGCTCGCACCCTCTGTATTACCGCGGCTGCTGGCACAGAGTTAGCCGGTGCTTATTCTGCGAGTAACGTCCACGCATCTAGGGTATTAGCCTAGAGCGCCTCCTCCTCGCTTAAAGTGCTTTACAACCAAAAGGCCTTCTTCACACACGCGGCATGGCTGGATCAGGGTTCCCCCCATTGTCCAATATTCCCCACTGCTGCCTCCCGTAGGAGTCTGGGCCGTGTCTCAGTCCCAGTGTGGCGGATCATCCTCTCAGACCCGCTACAGATCGTCGCCTTGGTAGGCCTTTACCCCACCAACTAGCTAATCCGACTTAGGCTCATCTATTAGCGCAAGGTCCGAAGATCCCCTGCTTTCCCCCGTAGGGCGTATGCGGTATTAGCATCCCTTTCGGAATGTTGTCCCCCACTAATAGGCAGATTCCTAAGCATTACTCACCCGTCCGCCGCTAAGCTAAGGTGCAAGCACCCTATCCCCGCTCGACTTGCATGTGTTAAGCCTGCCGCCAGCGTTCAATCTGAGCCATGATCAAACTCTTCAGTTAAAATCATTTCGAACTTTATAAGTAAAGTTCTTAAACTTGGCTCATCAATTTCTGACTTAAATTTCGCTCAAATAAACTTCGAGTAATTTAAACCAATCAATTAATGAAAATATATTCGATTAATCAACCAGTAAAAATCCACACAAGTTGTTCTTCATAATCTCTTAATGATCTTTCCAACACCTCGTCAGTGCCAGAAGCTGGACTTAATAAACTTAACAACTCAGCACTTCGTGCTTCGTTCGTTTTCGTTTATCTCGTCGGTATGGGGTGCATTCTAGAGAAATTTAAAAGCTTTGCAAGCACATTTTATAAAGTTTTAAGAAAAAAGTACCTGTCTGGTTATTTTTAAACCAGATTGCTGCATATTTCATCTGCATTACTAAGTTTAGCTAAGTAATTATAAAAATAAAGTAGTCCACTTAGACTTTAAATCTATAAATAAAAAACCAGCCGAAGCTGGTATTATAATCTTTTCATTTTATTGCGGTTTTTAATTGGCCTGTTCTGCCAGCCACGACATAAATTTTTGTCGTTCTGTTTTAGACGCTTGTTGCCACAGCTGAATCAGTTGCTGATCTGCACCGGCAACATTGCTAACAGTTGCAACGGGTTTGGTTGTCACGACTGCTTGCGGACTATACACTGCTGCTGGTTGTGTCACCGATACAGGTGCGGCCTGCGCAGATTCTGTTGAAGAAGTACTAAATAAGTTTTGTAAAATGCCACGGTTTAAATTTTTGGCTCCAGCCTGCTGCACCAGCAGCTGATTTTTCGCATCAAATAAACCGAATACCGGCTGCTTGGCAAACTCCTTGGCATCATCATGCGTTTTTGGTGGATTCACCAGCCCTAAACGGTATGTGGCTTTATCTTGTAAAACCGGAGTTTTAATATGCACGATGCCCGAACGTACAATATCGTGTGAACCAATGCCCGGATGCTCTTCAAAAAACTGTACATAACGTACGCTCAGCACATTCTCGCCAGGCTGCACGCTATAGTTATGATTACTGCTAAACAGACGGCTTTTCACTTCCTGACCATTTAAACCTTCAACCTTAATTTCTTCCGGTGCCGTAATGGTCACTGCGGAAAAAGCTGTACTACTTAAACTTAAAGCCAGTGCTGCGAAGGATAAACGTAAAGCCATGCTGTTCACTCTAGTCAATTGTTCAATTTTAGTTGCACTATGCAGCGCTGAAATGACAGTTTTATGACAAAAAAGGGGAAAGCCCAATTTCTCTCTTTTTAGTGTCGTTTTGCCATAAAAAAGAGCGCTGAATGCGCCCTTTCTTTGGTTTAGCTATGCAACTTAGTGAAAAGTTTTAAAACGATCTGCATCATTCATAAACTCTTTATCACCCGCTGGTGCTTCAATTGAACCGAACACCAGTTGCGCTCTTAATTTCCAGTTGGCTGGTACATCAAAGGTCGCCGCAACTTCTTCATCAATAATCGGGTTGTAATGCTGTAGCGATGCACCAATGTTGTTTTCTGCCAGCGCAATCCAGGTTGCAAACTGGGCAATCCCTGTTGAATGCTCTGACCATACCGGGAAGTTATCTGCATATAGTGCAAATTGTTCTTGCAGTGCTTTCACGACATCTTGGTCTTCATAGAATAACGCAGTACCAAAACCTGCGGCAAAGCTGCTGATTTTGCTGTCAGTTGATGCAAAGTTTTCAGCCGGCACCATTTTACGCAAGGTTTCACGTACAATTTCCCAGAATTTGGCATGTGACTCACCAAACAGAATCACCACACGTGAAGTTTGCGAGTTAAACGAAGATGGGCTTAAACGAACGGCTTCTTTAATAATTTCTTCAATTTTCGCTTCGTCTAGCGCCACATTTTTACCAATTGAGTAAATGGTACGGCGTTTAAGTAAATGATCTTTAAATGACATATCTTTTTCCTTGGTATGGTCTTGTGTTTATAACAGATGGATTTATCTTAACGGCTGCCTGGGCTGGAAAATAGCCCCAGTTTTATAACAATGTGTTGCATTTATGGAACAATAACCGCGCTTATCGCAGATTTTATGAAAACAAGTTAAATTTTAAAGCACGTCAAAGCGGATGGAGCATCATTCCTGCTCTAGGTTTAGATCAATTATTAGGTTTTCTTCCAGTTTAAAGGATATATAAAAAAACTCCGCAAATCGCGGAGTTTTTGAGCTGCTTATTTGTCTGTTTCAAACAGCGCTGCCACAAAGGACTTGGCTGAAAATGGACGCAGGTCATCAATTTTTTCACCCACCCCAATAAAGCGGATAGGCACATGGGTACGGCTGGCAATATTAAACAGCACACCACCTTTGGCGGTACCATCCAGTTTGGTAATAGTTAGACCGGTCAAGCCGACCGCTTCATCAAACATTTCAACCTGGTTAATCGCATTCTGACCGGTACCGGCATCTACCACCAGCATCACTTCATGCGGTGCAGTGGTATCAATTTTTTGCATCACGCGTTTGACTTTGGTCAGTTCCTGCATCAAATGACCTTTGTTATGCAAACGCCCTGCAGTATCGGCAATCAAGACATCCATACCTTTGGCACGCGCACTTTCAAAGGCATCAAAAATGACCGAGGCACTGTCTGCACCATGACCTTGCGCGACCACAGCAACATCATTACGCTCGCCCCAGATTTGTAACTGTTCAGTCGCTGCTGCACGGAAGGTATCACCAGCGGCCAGCATGACTTTCTTGCCTTCACCTTGTAAACGTTTGGCCAGCTTACCAATGGTGGTGGTTTTACCCACACCATTCACGCCCACCACCAGAATGACATACGGATTTTTATTCGAATCAATATGCAACGGTTTAACACGCGGCGCCAGTAAAGCCACCAGCTCTTCCTGCAAGGCTTTATACAACGAGTGTGAATAAATCAGATCACCACGCGCGGTACGTTCAGTCAGGTTGGCAATAATGGTTTTGGTGGCATCGACACCAATATCGGCCACCAGCAATTGCTCTTCAACTTCTTCTAAAAGTTCATCATCAATTTCTTTGCCACCAATTAAGATGTTGACCATCCCATCGGCAAAGTTTTTACGGGTTTTTGTTAACCCTTCTTTCATACGGCTAAAGAAACCGCCTTTTGATTTCTCTTCAGCTGCTTCTGTGGCTACAGGCGCAGAAACAGGTGCTTGTTCTACTTTAGGTGTTTCAACGATAGGTACATTTACCGCAGGTAAACTTGGTAAAGTGACATCGTCATCCCCGATATCAGCATCAATCAAAAATTTATTTTGCCCATTAGATTGCTGTTGCATGCCGAATCCTTGAAAAGCAGTGCGTTAAAAAGTTGGATTCTAACATAAACTGCCCGCTTTGACTTGTCATTGCCAATCATGTGTCGCAGGCTGCAAAAAGTTACAGGATTCCCTTGCTTTCACTGCCCCGTTTCTGAAGAATGAAAGCAAATACAGATGCATTGCGGATCATCTTTGTGATACTGAACAATAAAATTTTGCCTGCTGTGGTTCATCATTTAAAACAACAACGTTTCGCCCTTACCCTACTTCTGATCGGTTTCTCATCGAATGCTTTGGCGGCCAATACTCAAAGCGAGCTGGCACGCAGTACCGTTGAAACCACGTTAAAAAACGGTTTAAAAGTGATTATTCGTGAAGATCATCGTTCGCCAATGGTGATGACTCAAATCTGGTACAAAGTTGGTAGCAGTGATGAGTCTGGAAATCTACTCGGTATTTCTCATGCACTGGAACATATGATGTTCAAGGGTACGCATAAAGTACCGAATGATGAATTTACCCGCCTCAGCCGGATTTACGGCGGCCGGGTCAATGCCTCGACCTTTACCAATTACACCAATTATTATCAGCTGTATCCAAAAACCTATTTTCCGATGGCGCTGGAGCTTGAAGCCGACCGGATGCGTAATTTATTGCTGCGCCAGCAGGATTTTGCCACCGAAATCAAAGTGGTGATGGAAGAACGGCGCCAGCGTACCGATGACAATCCGCGTGCTTTGGCTTTTGAACGGTTTAAATGGATTGCCTACCCGACCAGTCATTATCGCCAGCCAATTATTGGGCATATGAAAGATCTGCAAAATATCCAGCTGGAGGATTTACGTCAGTGGTACAAGCAGTGGTATAGCCCGAATAATGCCATTTTAATTATTGTCGGCGATGTTAATGCTGAAGCGGCCTTGCTGCAGGCGCAAAAATACTTTGCCGATATTCCAGCGCGCAGCCTGCCGGCCCGCAATGATGTCCGCGAATTTGAACATCTGGGCTATCGGCACATGGAACTGAATTTTCCGGTTCAGGTGCCGAATTTGTATATGGCCTGGAATGTCCGTTCACTAACGACTGCGACCAATCCGCAAGATGCCTATGCACTGACCATCATTCAGCATTTATTAGACAGCGGTATTTCTTCGCGCCTGCAACAGCGTCTGATTCGTGAGCAAAAACTCTTAAGCGCCTTAAGCGTCAGCTATGATCCATATAATCGTGGCGACAGCCTGTTTACCATTTCAGCTTTACCGGTGGATGGCGTGGATCTGGCCCAAGCCGAACAGGCGATTCAGGCTGAAATTGAACGCCTGAAAACCGAGCTGGTGCATGAACCGGAAGTAAAACGCGTGACAGCCAAGTTTGTGTCGAATTTGCTTTATAGTCAGGATGATCTGGCTGGACAGGCCAAGATGATGGGTAATCTGGAGGTGAATGGATTGAGTTATCGCCTGATGGATGAATTACCTCAGCATTTTGAAACCGTACGCCCGCAAGACATTCAACGCGTCGCCAATGTCTATTTTGTGCGTGACAATTTGACCACCTTATATTTGCGTCCACACAGCAAGTCACCCTAAAGGATACCGACATGCCCTATTTCCGTTCCTGCGTTCTGGTGGCCAGCTTATTTGCGATCAGTTCTGCGCAGGCCAATGTCAATACCACCACCGAAGTGGATGAAAATCCAAATACCTTACAATCTCTGCCGCTGCTGCAAAGTCTCAGAAATATTAATCAGCAGAAATTGGATTATCGCGCGCCTTATGTGCATGACCTGAATAACCGTTATCAGGTCAGAACCCTATTTGTGGAAACACAGGATTTGCCAATTCTGGATATACAGCTGACCTTTAATGCCGGTGCCGCGCGTGATCGGGAAATTGAAAGCGGCTTATACGGCGTGGCCAATATGGCCGCCCAGCTCTTAGATGAAGGCACGCCCAAATATAACGCACAACAAGTGGCTGCCGTGTTTGAACAGGTCGGTGCGCAGTTTAGTGCGCGAGCCTATCGAGATATGTTTATTGTCAAATTACGGGTGCTGTCTGACCCGGAAAAACTGGAACCGGCTTTAGCCATGATGATGGAACTGCTCAAACATGCCACCTTTGAAAAACAGAGTATTGGCATGGTGGTCAGCAATAACCAGCTGGGGCAAAAACAGCTGAAAGAAAATCCCAGCCGGATGATGGAGATTCAGCTGTATCGCAGCTTATATGGGCAACATCCTTATGCCCAGCCAATTAACGGCACCAATGGCAGTATTCAGCGGATTCAGCCCAAACATCTGCAACAGTTCCGTGAGCAGTTTCTGGTGGCGCAGAATATGAATATTGCTATTACCGGAAAAATGCAGGCCAAAGCAGCTTTAAATCTGGCAGAACGCATTGCCGGCAACTTAGCGCAAGGTCAGGCGGCTGCACCACTCCCCACACCTATCACAGCAAATGGCTTTCAGATTGTACACATGCCCTATCAGTCCAGTCAGGCGCATATTGTGCTCGGTCATATTGGTACCACGCGTCATGATCCAGACCGGCTGGCTCTAGAAGTGGCCAATCGTATGCTCGGCGGTAGTGGTTTTCATTCTGTTTTGATGAAAGAACTGCGGGTAAAACGTGGCTATACCTATGGCGCATCTAGCAGCATGAGCTTTAGTCAGGCACCGGGTGTATTTCGCATCAGCTACTCAACCCGGCAAGATCAGCTGATGGACAGTATTCGTGTCGCGCATAAGGCACTGGTCGATTTTGTTCGTGAACCGATTGATCCGAAACAGCTGGAAGAAACCAAAAACGGCTTGTTAAGAGCCTATCCCAACCATTACAGCAGCAATGCCAGTATTAATGCCCAGCTCGGCAGTTTGGGATTTTATGGACAATCGGCACAGAGCCTGAGTGAATATTCAGTGCAGCTCAGTAAAATTAGCGCCGAAGATGTGCAAGCTGTGGTACGCCGGCATCTGCATCCGGAACATCTGACTGTGATTGTGGTCAGTGAAAGTTTAGATAAGGCGGCTTTAGAACAAGTTTTACAACACAATTTACAGACCACCGGCAGTCAATCGCTTCCTCAGGTTGAAGATATTCCGGCGATTAATATGCCTCCACATCCAGAGGAGGAAGTTGTTTTGCCTGACCCAGTTCCATCTGATGGGCCTGCATCAATTTAAGATATTGCCCATAACGCACCTGTGGCTGCTGCATTAAGCGCACAGCCATCTCCTGAGTTTCAGGATACATCGACTGCTGTGACAGATACTCAATATTCTGAAATTGTACGGACCCGACCGGGCGATAAAGTGCAATGGAAGATAACAGGAGAATAATGACAATAATGCTGACCACTACCCCATTATAAATTTGCTCTAACGTGAGTCGTGATTTTAATTGAATGAATAATTGAGAAATTTTTTGTATTGCGTCATGCATAGCCTACCTCGAATAGCCGTAGTGTAGGATGCTAGCGGTATTTGCACAAGATAGATGGCTCAATTTTACCCGAACTGGTGAGTAAAAGTGAGCCATTGCTGTTTAAGTCATCAACGCGCGGAATACGGTATACAGGATAATACCCGCGACAATGGCCAGCACAATGAAGATGGCAAAGATACTGACCCCTTTTTCGGCATCAGCCGGATGCAGTTCATCATCATCGGCAATGCTGATTAGCTCACCATTATAAATACGGTAGAATTCTTCACGCTGCTGTGGATCGAGTGTACTGGTAAAGTCATGCACACGTTTACGCTGCGCCAGACAATACTCACCTAAATGAATTTCCTGATGGAACACCGCCTCATCGAGTTTTTTACGGTGATGATGGGCCAGCTCGATAATCTGCTCCGCACGTAAAGGCAGATCAAAGTTAAAACCGTCTATTGTATTTGTCATGTGGCTCTCCTTTTTATGTTACCTTTCTTATATGCATATCATAATAAAATTATAGAGTGTTCAATGTTTAATCATGTAAACTTGAAATATCACGGATCTGCCCCATCTCTTAGTTGACATTTCCACGAATGTGTAATATTAGTTTAACACAACCTCGATAAACTATTATTTAGACTGGCTATACAGTCTTTATTGCGATCATAATTAAAATAAAGGAGTTTTATATGATTCAGAGTATCTCTCACCATGATCTTGAAATTGCATATGCAAATGCGGTTAACACCATTCAATCACAGATGAACTTCCAAGATGCTGTGGCTGAACTTGAACAGGTTGCCCGCGCGGGTCATGGCAAAGCCGCTATGTTCTTAGCTGAACTGTACTATCAAGGCTTCCGCGTAGAACGCGATTCACTCAAAGCACAGTACTGGCAGAATATGGCCACCATGCAAGCATAAATAGACGTCACCTAGGTGGCGTTTTTTAATGCCTGAAATTTGTTTTTTATATTTGTTTACGATTTAACGCAAAGCTTAAACGCTTTATTCATCTGAATTTCCTACAATACAGGCACCACATTAGTGTTTATATGACATGAACCAGATTAAGTCTTTAAAACCCGCTGCCCAAGATATTCACATGAAAATCAGTATTCTAAAATCAATGATGTATTGCGGGGTACTTTGGGGGCTATATCATCAGGGTTGGGCCATGACCTCCGATCAGGATGATTTTATTTTTCCCTTTTGGTTAAACGGTGTCCAAGCCTATAAATATGCCAAGAAACACTGGCCAAACTACACTCCGCGCCAGATTAGCCCGCAGGATTTTCAGAATTCCCTGCTACCGACCTTAACCCGTTTAAAAGTTACACCGGCGCTGTGTCATTGTTCCAGCCAGCAATTCAAGCTGACCACACAGCAAATGAAACACTTTTTCTTTAATGACGCCCAGTTAAAGACCGCTTAACGTAGAGATTCATGCACCATTAAACCTCAATGAAAACAATATGACTGCTGATTATGGCCTCTAATGATAAAACTATTGGCATTTTTCAAAATTGAGGTTAAGTTAGAACCCATACCAAGAACAAAAATGGCAAGGACCAGACAGAATGACCAATGTAACACACGTATTAAAAGATAAGCATAGCCAGGAAATATACACCGTTAGTCCAGAAGCAACTGTACTCGAAGCAATTTCAATTATGGCCGATAAAGGCATCGGGGCGCTTGTAGTGACCCATGAAGGCCAAGTGGTCGGGATTTTATCCGAGCGTGACTACACCCGTAAAATTGCGTTGATGGAACGCTCTTCTTATGACACCACCGTCAATGAGATTATGACCGCAAAGGTACTGACCGTGACCCAAAGCACCAGTGTAGAAGACTGTTTGAGCCTGATGACCGATCGTCATTTACGTCATTTACCGGTAGTAGAAGATGGCAAACTGGTTGGACTAGTGTCGATTGGCGACTTGGTAAAAGCAGTAATGGATGATCAACGTAAACTGATCGACCAGCTACAACAATATATTGCCAGCTAAACAGACAATATAAAAAACTCTCCTTCAAGAGAGTTTTTTTATGGCTAGCCTTTTAAAAAACGATCTTTTTTAAAACTGCTCGTTTAAAAGAGACTAAACAGGATTAATTCAAGCCCAGCTTGTGTGCCACATAGTCCGCATCTTTGTCACCGCGACCAGACAGGTTCACCACAATATTGGTGTCTTTGGACATTTTTGGTGCTTCACGCATTGCCCATGCGACCGCATGCGAGCTTTCCAGTGCCGGCACAATCCCTTCAACCCGAGACAGCTGAATAAAGGCATCCAGACATTCCTGATCAGTAGCAGTGGTATATTCGACACGACCAGCATCTTTCAGGAAGCTGTGCTGTGGCCCTACACCCGGATAATCCAGCCCAGATGCAATCGAGTGTACCGGGAGTGGCTCACCCTGCTCATCTTCCAGCACATAACAGGCCATACCGTGTAACTGACCCGGTTTGCCTAAAGTGAGGGTTGCAGAGTGCATATCGGTATTCAGGCCATGACCGGCTGGCTCAACACCAACCAGTTTTACTTCCGGATCATTCAGAAACGCGGTAAAAGCGCCCACAGCATTAGAACCACCACCGACACAAGCCACAATATAATCCGGCTGTGCACCAAAACGTTCCTGCGCCTGAACTTTAATTTCATCACCAATAATGGCCTGGAAATCACGTACCATCATCGGGAATGGATGCGGTCCCACCACCGAACCAATCGCATAAATATAGTTTTTCGGATCTTTTAAGTATTCTTCGAAGGCGCTGTCTACCGCATCTTTTAAGGTTGCAGTGCCGCGGGTCACGGAAATCAGCTTGGCGCCCAGAATTTTCATTTTTACGACATTGGGATGTTCTTTCTCAATATCGACCTGACCCATGTGAATTTCGCATGGAATACCGACCAGGGCACAGGCGGTTGCCAATGCCACGCCATGCTGACCAGCGCCAGTTTCGGCAATGACTTTGGTTTTGCCCATATATTTGGCCAGCAAGGCTTCACCTAAACAATGGTTAATTTTATGTGCACCAGTGTGGTTTAAATCTTCACGTTTTAAATAGATTTGTGCCCCGCCCAACTGCTCAGATAAACGCTTGGCATGAAATAGCGGACTTGGACGACCTACATAATGTGCGAATAGCTCAGCCAGTTCCTGCTGAAATTCCGGAGTCTGACGAATTTCTTCGTAGGCCACTTTAATATCATCCATCGCCGCTTTCAGATGCGGTGGAATAAACTGCCCGCCATATTCACCAAAAAAGCCATCTTCATTGGGTAAGGCAACGCCATTCATCTGAGAGTTCATGCAGTATTCCTTCTATTTTATGAAGCTTAACGCGCCAAATAACGGGTTAAATCTTCAATCCCCTTTAACGTCATGGGATACATATGATTTTCAAAAATTTGCTGAATTAAACCGATGGTCTGGGTGTAGTGCCAATATTGCTCTTGTTCCGGGTTCAGCCAGGCGGTTTTATCAAAATGCTGGCGTAAACGGCGTAACCACACTTGCCCGGCCTCATCATTCATATATTCCACTGAACCCCCAACGGCATTCAGCTCATAAGGTGCCATACTGGCATCCCCGACCACAATGACACGATAGTCGCGTCCGTAGGTGTTGAATAAATCCCAGGTGTTCATACGGGTGTGTGAACGGCGCACATTGTCTTTCCAGACATAGTCGTACAGGCAGTTATGAAAATAAAAATATTCCAACGTTTTAAATTCGGTTTTGGCCGCACTAAACAGCTTTTCACACTGGGCGATGTGCGCATCCATGGAGCCGCCGACATCAAACAGCATTAACACTTTAACCCGGTTACGCCGTTCGGGTACCAGTTGCACATCCAGAATACCCTGTTTGGCGGTTTCACGAATGGTGCCATCGACATCTAATTCTTCAGCCGCGCCCTGACGGGCAAACTTGCGCAGACGGCGCAGCGCCATTTGCATTTGCCGTGAACCGAGCAGCTGGTCATCATCCAGATTACGGTATTGACGCTGTTCCCAGACTTTAACCGCTGAACGTTTACGGCCCGGCCCGCCTATACGCACCCCTTCAGGATGATCACCATAGGCACCAAACGGCGAGGTTCCACCGGTCCCAATCATGCGGTTACCGCCCTGATGCTTTTTATGCTGTTCGCGTAAACGCTCTTCCAGCATTTTCATCAGCTCTTCCAATGAACCGGCTTTTTTCAGTTCTTCGCGCTGCTCCGGGGTTAAATGCTTTTCCAGCAGCTCCAGATCAAACCAGTCTTTCGGCAGCTTATGGACCTGATTCAGCAATTCATCCAGATCAAAGGTCGAGATACCATCAAAGTAATCTTTCATGGCCCGGTCGAACTTGTCAAAAAAGCGCTCATCCTTGACCATAATGGTTTTGGCCAGATGATAAAACTCATCCTGATTGGCAAAGACCAGACCTTCTGCCACTGCACGGTTCAGGTCAATCAGTTCGCGGGTGGTGACCGGGATGCCGTATTTTCTTAAGGTATAAAACAATCGCACAAACATGTGGCGATTACTCCCTTAACGACGGGCCATAAAGGCTAAGCGTTCCAGTAACTGAACATCCTGCTCGTTTTTAATCAGCGCACCATACAATGGTGGAATGGCTTTGGTTTTGTCAGCATTACGCAGAATATCGTCCGGCATGTCATCCGCCATTAACAGGCTCAGCCAGTCAATCAATTCAGAGGTTGAAGGTGGTTTTTTCAGGCCCGGAATCTGGCGTAGTTTAAAGAATACCTGTAAGGCTTCTGACACCAAAGTCGTGGAGATATTCGGGAAATGCACATTGATGATGTCGCGCATGGTGGCTTCATCAGGGAAATCAATATAATGGAAGAAACAGCGACGCAAGAAAGCATCGGGCAGTTCTTTTTCATTATTGGAAGTGATGATCACAATCGGACGCTGCGTTGCGCTAATGGTTTCGCCAGTTTCATAAACGAAAAAGGACATTTTATCCAGCTCATGCAGCAAGTCGTTTGGAAACTCGATATCGGCCTTGTCAATCTCGTCAATCAGCAGTACACAGCGCTCTTCACTGCTAAACGCTTCCCACAGTTTGCCCGGCTTAATATAGTTTTTAATATCATAAACCCGGTCATCCCCCAGCTGGCTATCACGTAAACGCGACACGGCATCATATTCATACAGGCCTTGCTGGGCTTTGGTGGTCGATTTGATATGCCAGGTAATCAGTTTCAGTCCCAGGCTTTGCGCGACCTGCTCGGCCAGTAAGGTTTTACCGGTACCCGGTTCACCTTTAATTAACAGGGGCTTTTGTAAACGACGTGCCGCCTGCACCGCCAGCTTTAAGCTGTCAGTGGCGATGTATTGATCAGTACCAGTGAAGTGTTGTGTATCTACAGACATGAGATAACCTTATTTCAATTTAAACTTATTTTTGTAATTAAAGCGCTGTGCTGTTGTTCTTGGCAGCAAGACCTGCCTTACGCTGGCTATATTTAGACCAGAAATAACCAACCACCAGTCCTAAACCAATCACCACCAGAATGGCAGATAAATTGGACCAGACCAGCGGCATTTCCTTGGTTAATACACCAAACAGCAAACCAAAGGTGGCCGGTGCAATACCTGCATTATGCCCTTCGGAAATGGTAGGCGTCAGCAAGATAGCAAAGACCACAATCCAGCTTACGCCGCCAAGTGGATGAGGCAGACGTTTGGCAATTTCATACCAGCACCATAAAATAATCAGGCTACCCAATAGATAGACCGTAACGGCAATGGTATTTTCAGGAATTGATTCTAAAAAAGTCATTAAATTTTCCATCACTCAACTCCTGAATTTAACTTAGGCACCGCGTAAGCCTTCTGGCTCAACCGCATTCGGATTGATTAAACCTTCTGGCGGCATTTGAATAAAGAAGCCTTTGGTTTGAATCGAATCCATGACATGCAGAATATTGGCCCGCGCCAGTTTACGGTTTTCATGCAATTCTAAATCCATAACAAACGTTGCACGACCAAATGCAGTACGCAGTACTTCCGGTACCACTTCAAGCGGATCTGCCGCTTCTGCTTGATCATCTTGGCTTTCAATACGAGCGACATAAAGATACATTTCATCTTTTTTGCTCGATTTATAAATTGAACAGAACATATTCAGCACAATACTCGTTTAACTCAGGCCAAAGCATACATCAAAAAAAAGACGGATACATTAGTGATTATTAACGCATCAGTCGTGATTGTGTACAAATCATAATTCTGGCAGCAGTTTGCTGTTTTTTTAATCCATCACTTTCATATGATTGGATAAATACTGCTGATCTTGATGCAGCACTTTAATCAGCGGCTTGGTCAGCAGATCATAACGCCAGCCCAATAAATAGCTTGGTAAATCCTGCTCATCATTTTTAAATACCACATGCTGATACAGGGCATTCAGCCATTTTTTCCGCATCAGTACTTCTTTGGGGATACCGGTTTCATTGACGCCGCGCTGAATCACCTGCTCAATGTGCTGTCCCACCTCTTTGGAAGAATGGCGAATTGGACGCGCCATGCGCAGCGGCCAGTGCTCTGGATCGGGCAGGAATTTCAACAGGTCTAAAATGGTTTTGCCATGTTCACGTAAAATATTTGGACGGATTTCCTTCACGTGTGACAGCTGGAAATTGTTTTTCGGATTTTTCTCAACCAGATCCAGCAAGGTGGTATTTTTCAGAATAAAGCTGCGTGGCTGGTTTAAAGCCTTAACCATCTGTTCACGCCAGACCACCAGTTGCTGTAACTGCATAAGCTGACGGCGTGAATGGCGGTAATTACCGACATCCTGATACAGACGCTCTAGCGGTGTATCTTCCCCAATTTCCTGGGTTAAATGACGGCAGTCTTCTACCACCAGATTCAGTAACGATTTTTGCTGCAAGTCCTGCTGTACTTTTTCTGCCAGTTGCATTAAATACAGCACATCATTGGCTGCATATTGCAACTGTTCCGGTGATAATGGTCGCGCCAGCCAGTCCGAACGGGTCTGGTCTTTGTCAATATCGACCTCTAGCACCTGCTTTAGAGCATTCTGATAGCTGACCTGCAGACCATAGCCCAAAAAGGACATGCCAACCTGGGTATCAAATACATTTTTCAGTGATTTTTGCTGGGCATAATGATAGATCAGGTCGATATCTTCGCCGCAAGCATGGAAAATATTCTGCTGCGCCTGGAAGATTTTTTCCCAGAACGCCGAAAGATTCAGCGTTGTTCCATCCAACAAATAAACTTTTCCTGCGACATTAATCTGGAACACCCCCAATTTGGGCCATAAGGTATCAACCTTGATGAATTCGGTATCCAGTCCATAGGTAGAGTTTTGACTCATTAATGTTAAAACATTTTCAAAGTCTTGTTGCTGTTGAATAAATTGGAACATAGCAGAGAGAGTCGTTAAAGTTTCTCAAGGGGTATTTTAACCAATAAATATAATTTAGCTATAAAAAAATAAAACTTACGGTATATTTTGCTGATTTTTTTTAAAGTTTAAGCTCAAGATAAACAAAAGTTTATATTTTTTATATCTTAGTTAAAGTTTCAATATTTGATTAAGACCCAATTTAAAAAGTTGAAATCTGATGAAATAAGCACCGGAGTACTTATTTCATGCGCATACGGTTATGGACAGCCTGACTTAAAGTGTGACTGTCGATATATTCCAGTTCACCACCTTGCGGCACGCCCTGGGCAATCCGGGTCATCTGCACCGGTAAATGCTTGGTCGCTTCGACCAGATAATGCGCCGTCGCCTGACCTTCTACCGTGGCATTGGTCGCCAGAATCACTTCTTTGACCTGACCCGAGCTTAAACGGTGAATTAAAGCTGGAATCCCGATTTCTTCCGGGCCAATCCCGTCAAGCGGCGATAAATGCCCGCCCAAGACATGATATTTACCGCGGAAGCTGCCACTTTGTTCAATTGCCATGACATCGGCTGGTGATTCCACCACGCAGAGTAATTCTTCATCACGTTCCGAAGATGCGCAGATATTGCACACTTCATCTTCGGTTAAAGAATGGCAGATGGAACATTCGTGAATATGCGTGGTCGCCTCATTTAAGGCATAAGCCAGACCCAGCGCGCCTTCACGGTTTTTCATGATCAGGTGCAAGGCCATGCGCTGGGCCGATTTTGGCCCAACACTTGGCAAAATACGCAAGGCTTGTACCAGTTGATCAAAACGATCGCTGAACACAGATGCGCTACCTTAGAACATGCCTGCCAAACCTGGTGGTAAGCCCATACCAGAATTCGCTGCTTTCATACGTTCTTCAGAAATGGTTTCTGCCTGACGCGCTGCATCATTCATGGCCGCAGCAATCAGGTCTTCAATCATGTCTGGATCGTCTTGTAACAGTTCAGGATTGATTTCAATACGCTTTACCACGTTACGGCAGGTCATGGTTACTTTGACCAGACCACCGCCCGCTTCGGCATGCACTTCAGTTTGTGCCAGTTCTTCTTTGGCTTTCTTGATATTGTTTTCTACTTCTTTCTGCATGCGCTGCGCTTGCTGCATTAACATATTAATGTTCATAAAAATCTCCGAACAAAACTGACATCTTTGGCTAAGCACTCTACACGAAAATTCAGCAAAAAGATGTCAGAATTTATAAATTAAATCAGGTCTAAACCACGGCTAAGGTCGCGAATAATATCATCAATATCTTCCAGACCCACAGAAACACGAATTAAACCTTCTGAAATACCGGCTTGCTGTTTGGCTTCGGCAGACATACGGCCATGTGAGGTGGTGGCAGGATGGGTAATCGTAGATTTTACATCGCCCAGGTTACTGGTAATGGATAAGAAACGCGTGTTATCAATGACGGTCCATGCGCCTTCACGCTCACCTTTCACCACGAACGATACAACACCACCAAAACCGCTTTGTTGTTTTTTCGCTAACTCATGCCCCGGATGCTGCGGCAAACCGGCGTAATACACGGTTTCCACTTTTGGATGGGCATCCAGCCATTCTGCCAGCTTCTGCGCACTGGCACAGTGGGCTTTCATCCGCAGGTTCAGGGTTTCCAGACCTTTAAGGAAGACCCAGGCATTAAACGGGCTCATCGAGTTACCCAGGGTACGAATCACGCCATTAATTTCTTCCAATAACTGATGATTACCGACAACAGCACCACCCAAGGCACGGCCCTGACCATCAATATATTTGGTTGATGAATAAATGATTAAATCCGCACCAAATTTAATCGGCTGCTGTAAAACCGGGGTACAGAAGGTATTGTCAACGGCAAACAAGGCATTGGCTGCATGGGCAATATCAGCAATCGCTTGCAAATCACCCACTTGTGCCAATGGATTAGATGGGGTTTCAATAAACAGTAAGCGTGTATTTGGGCGAATCGCCTGCTGCAAGGCCGCTAAATCTTCCAGATCAACAAAGGTTACATCTACGCCAAATTTCATGACATATTTTTCAAATAATGAAATGATCGAGCCGAATACCGCGCGTGAACACACCACATGATCGCCGGCTTTTAAATAGGCCAGGGTAATTGCATGTACTGCAGCCATACCTGAACTGGTGGCCACGGCACGTTCTGCGCCATCGAGCACTGCTAAGCGTTTTTCAAAAGTATGGACAGTCGGATTGGTATAACGGGAATAGGTATTCCCTTCAATTTGCCCAGAAAATTTGGCGGCTGCATCAGCTGCACTTTCGCAAACAAAAGACGATGTTAAAAAGATGGGTTCACTATGCTCACCCTCGAAGGTACGGTCATGACCAGTACGAATTGCCAAAGTATCTAACTGATATTCGATCTCGTCTTGTTCGCTCATCTCGATTTTCGCCCTTAGACTACCGTTATAAGAATTGCCAACATTTTGAGCGCCCAAGGTGTTTAAGGTCAAGGTAAAATATGGAAATATCGCTTAGACTTCATCCAACTCAGCGTCATGACAAGCAGATAGAGGCTATGAACCCAGTACAGAAAAAATTTGCAGATCAACGCAAGAAGTTAAAAAACTTATCGACCCGGCTTTTTAACAGCAAGACTTTGGTGATCTCCCAAACCACACCGTATGAGATCATTGGCGAATACCAACACGCACAAATCCGTTATTACGCTTCACCCAATAAAGCCTATCAGGAGCCGCTGGTCTTTGTTGCGCCGCTGGCGATTAATATGGCGATTTATGATTTGTATCCCTATCGCTCTTTAATCAAGCATTTCCAGCATAGCGGTTTTGATGTCTATCTGATTGACTGGGGACGTTTAAACTATGCCCATCGTCATTTAAATTTTATGTACTTTATTAATGCCGCAATTCCGCATTGTATTGAACAGATTCGACAGCATTCCCATAGTGAGCAGATTTCCCTACATGGCTGGAGTATGGCCGGCGTCTTTGTGATGCTGTATACCGCCTATCGTCAACCTCAGATTGTGAAAAACCTGATGGTGCTGGGCAGCCCGGTAGATAGTTATGCTTCCGGTCGCATCGGCCAGCTGTTTAAACGCAGCAACCAGCTGATTTCACGTAATCACAAATTAAAACAGGCCTTACATCAGGGCTCTATTCCCCCACATTTCATTCATACGCCCGGCATCATCAACGCTTTAGGTTTTAAAATTCTAGATCCTAAAGGCTGGCTGGACAGTCAGCGCCAGCTGTTTCTCAACCTGCATGATCCGCAAATACTGCATGAACATGCCACGCTGGGGAATTTCCTGAACAATATGATTGATTATCCGGGCGGGATTAATCAGGACATGGTACTGAATGTCTGGCTGCAAAATCCGTTAAAAAACGGCATTATCCGCCTGAAGGATGAACATATTGAACTAAAAAATATTCGCTGTTCTTTATTTGTCGGGGCCGGGCAAAGCGACCAGATTGTGACGGCTGCCGCTGCACAGCCTTTAAGCCAGTTGACAAGTAGTACAGATGTCACGTTTACTCTTATTCCGGGTGGTCACTTAGGCCTGATGTCCAGCCAGAAAAGTGCCAATGAATTCTGGCCCAAGCTGACCCGGTGGCTCGAGCAAAGATCAACAAAAATACACAAGGAAACCGCATGATTCAGTCTGTTGCATTTATTGGTTTGGGCGCTATGGGATACCGCATGGCCGCACATTTACCCCAGCATTTTGATACAGTCTATGTCTGGAACCGTAATTTTGCCAAAGCCGAGCAACACGCAGCGGAATATGCTACACAGGCGGTTCAGCTTGAACAGGCCGTACAGGCCGATGTGATTTTTTCCTGCCTGCCGACCAGCCAGGATGTAGAACATCTGTTAGAGGGTTTGACGCTAAAAGCCGGCTCTATCTGGGTGGACTGTACCAGCGGTGTTCCAGATTCTGCCCAAAAAGTAGCTGCACAGCTCAAAGCACAACAGGTAGATTTTTTAGATGCACCTGTGAGTGGGCAAACCATCGGTGCAGAAAAAGGCACCTTAACCGTGATGGTGGGCGGTGATGCGCAAGCATTTGAAAAAGCCCTACCCGCGATGCAGGCTTTTGGGCAACTGATCAAGCATGTCGGTGAACCGGGCGCTGGTTTTGCTGTTAAAGCCATTAACAACATGTTGATGGCTGTCAATTTATGCGCCGTTGCCGAAGGATTTACCACCTTAAAAGCGCATGGGGTAAACTTAAACGAAGCGCTGGATTGTATTAATGCCTCAAGCGGCAAAAGCGCGGTAACGGAAATGGTGCTACCTCAACGTATTCTTAATCGCGCATTTCCACTGACCTTTGCTCTGCCGCTACTGGCCAAAGATACCGGAATTGCTTTAGACTTGGTACGCGATGCAAAACTTTCAGCACCGGTACTGGGGCTGGCCCAAAGTTTGATACAGGCTGCCAATGCTACTGCTGAACCAGATAGCGACTTCTCCAGCGCCGTTAAAATGTATGAGGCCTGGAGCAAGATTACAATTGAGTAAGATCTGGCCATTGAATAATCAGAATAAAACCTAATATTGTGAGTAGATGCTTACCCACAATGTTATTACAGAGGAAACTCGTATGAATAAGCTCACTGTTGCATTATTGACCAGTCTTGCAACATTCATTGGGGCAAATACCACGGCTTTTGCTTCAGCACAGGAATGTCAAAAGCTGAAAAATGATCATGATGTGATTTATGCATCAAAAGGCTTCTGCTTTAAAGATCCTGAAGCCAAAGCCAAGTTTGGCAATGACAACTGCTATACCACCAAGCCAAAATTTTCTGAAAGAGAGCAACAACGACTTGACGAAATCAAGGCGCGTCAGAAAGAATTGAACTGTAAATAATTCAATGCATTGATTAAAGGAAATATCATGGCTTACGATGATCAAAATATTTTTGCAAGAATCCTGCGTGGAGAACTGCCTGCAATTAAAGTCTATGAAGATGATCAGGTTCTTGCGTTTATGGACATCATGCCTCAGGCAGATGGTCATACACTGGTCATCCCGAAATCACCTGCGGTTACCCTGCTCGACTTAGATCCACAAGTGGCAGCCTACACCATTCAGGTGGTGCAGAAAGTTGCCAAAGCCATGGAAAAAGCCTTAGGGCTAGATGGAATTGTATTAATGCAGCTGTCTGGCGCTGCTGCGGGACAAACTGTACCGCATGTTCATTTCCACCTCATTCCAACCTCGGTACATCAACTCGGTAAACATGCTGCGCAGATGGGTGACCAGGAAAAAATCATGCAACTGGCTGAAAAGATTAAGGCAGTGCTTTAAAATATTTTCCCCGGTGAAATGTAAAAATGAATGGAGCGACTGCTCCATTTTTTTAAGCAGAACTTCTGCTAAACCTATTTTTATGACACTAAGGTGTCAATTCGCTTGCAATTAAGTTATTCATTTCATAAATTTTTTCTAAATTTAAAAACCTGTTCACTTAAAATTTGCGATTAAAGGTAAGTTTTTGATCTGATTTGTTCTTTTTAATAATTTTGAAATATTTCCTTAATATTACTGTCGCATTTGTAAGGAATACTTAGCACCAATAGAGAGCAGCGGTAGATCAACCCTACTTCTGAACAATGTTTAGGACTAAAAACAATAGTCTGTATTGGAGCTACACATGAAAAAAACGCTTTGCGCATTAGCAGTTGGGGCAACCTTATTTACACCAGCACTAGCTATGGCTGCTGATGTTAAAGTTTATGGTCGTGCACACGTATCTTTAGACTATCTTGATGATGGTGCAGACTACAACGAAGTTGGACTATCTTCAAACTCTTCTCGTTTAGGCTTCAAAGCTGAACAAAAATTAGAAAACGGCATGACTGTTTTTGGTCAAATCGAACAAGAAATTAACTTCGCTAGCGGTTCAGCAAACGATGATTTAGAGTTTGCAACTCGCGATACTTTCGTTGGTTTAAAAGGTGATTTTGGTCAGGCACGTGTAGGTCGCTTTGACAGCCCGTTTAAAGTTGCTCGCGGTCCAGTCAACTTCTTTGGTGACCAATTAGGTGATATCCGTAACGTAACACGTGCAGGTGACTTACGTTTTGATGAACGTAATGCCAATACGATTGAATATAAATCACCAAAATTTGGCGGTGGCTTTAATGTAATCGGTGCATTATCTCTACACGAAGATAACAGCGTAGATAACGAAGCAAATAAAGATAAAGCTTATGACCTTGCTTTAACATATAAAGAAGGTCCAGTTGATTTTGCTGCTGCGTATGAACACTATGAAGAAGATGCAAACCGTGGTGAACGTGATGGCTTCCGTGTTGCAGCTGCATATAAAATCACACCTGAATTAAACTTCGGTGGTTTATATCAGTATTTAACGCATGATAACGATGCTGACAACCCAGATGCTCAAGTATTTGGTGTAGCAGCGGATTATAAGTTTGCACCAAAAACTTATTTACGTGGTCAAGTGTTCCACCGTGATGTAGATGCAGATGATGAAAATGCAACTCTTCTTGCAGTGGGTCTTGAACATCGCCTAGACAAAGCAGTACGTGTATATGGTAACTTGGCTACTGTACTGAATGATGAAAACTCAAATCTGACTCCATGGTCTCAAGGACGCTCAAATAGCGTAGGTGGTACACGTGGTGAAGATGCATTCGGTCTTTCTCTAGGTTTCCGTTACGACTTCTAAGTCTAACCTCTACCTAAAAAGCAAAAAAAACACGCTTCGGCGTGTTTTTTATATCCAGATTTATGGATTTAAAAAGCCAACCTCAGGTTGGCTTCATTATATAAACAGGCTTATCTTTTCAAGAAACCTGACACCATATTCAGCACATTCTGAATATCATTATTGGCTTCAGTTTTACTGGTCTGCTCACCCTGTGGAGTTAAAGAGTCAATAATCTGTGGCAACACCTGTGAAATTGCGCCATAAATATCCTGTTTAGGGGCATGGGTTTGCTGCGCTACCTGTTCCACTTCTTCATCATCAAACAGATTCTGGACTTCCTGCGGATTCACACTGGCATTCTCGCCCGGCCCGGTCGAAACCCAGTCATCCACCTGGCTGCTTAGGCCCTGACCTTTTAATTTGTCCAGTGCACCTTGCAAACCACCCTGCTTTTGAATCCAGGCCAGCACCAAAGGCAATACCGCAACCAGAAGAGAAGTTTTAGAACTACCACCTAGCCCCTGACTGGAACCACCGAATTGGCCCAGCACAGAGCCTAAAATCCCACCCAAACCGCCTTGCTGGCTTTGCCCACTCTGCTGGTGATTATTTCCAAGTTGACCTAGAACTGAACCGAGAATACCGCCTAGCCCACCACTTTGTTGGGATTGCTGCTGATTGGAATTTGAACCTAAGGCCTGTTTCGCCAAAATTTCCACAATATTGCTTAAGTTTGTCATGATTTTTATTTCTTCCTTTAATGACATTCACTCAGCATACGATGCTTCATTCATCTGAAACATCCGAAATTGTTATGTTTTTGCAAAAACCGCAGAAAAGCTGAGCATTACCAGCGATATTTATCCCAGTTTTCCGGGTTAGCCCAGAATTTGGAATTAAACCAGTCCGGTACATGCTTATAGGTCAAAATATTAAATTGCCACAACATTAGGTCATGCTGCGGCTGGCTTTTATCCATCAGTTGAGTAAAGCCCAAGGCACGTAATAAAGGTTCATCTTGACGTTTAGTCACCACCACCATACGTTTGGCCAGCAAATCACGCAGTTTCACCAAAAGCTGCGATTTCTGCACGCTGCTCAAATCTGCCATTTCTTCAGTATCGAGTAGTACAAAAGCCAAATCAAAACGCTGGGTAAAAGGCAGATTTAAAAGCGTAGTTACGTTAAAATATTGCCATTGAATTGTCTGATGATGATCGTATTGTTCAAGATGTTGACCAATACACAATGCAGTAGAAACTGGCTGCTCCTGGGTTAAATCGTCTAGCATAGAAGTGATGACATTCATCTCAGCCATGACTGCATTCCTTATGATGAAAGTGAGTATTTTTTATGGAACTACAAGGCATTTGCCATAAAATGCATGCAGGTCTAAAGGACCTTAGTGTAACTGATCAACAGACACACCGGGCAAATGTTGAATATAAATTTATTCTGGATCGCTCAGAAATCGAACTGCCTTTTCGCTTGGGTCAAGAAATAGAAATTGAATGGACCGGCAATATTTACTGTGTTTCTTGCGGCAGCAAAACTCCAAAATCCTATTCACAAGGTCACTGCTTTAAATGCTTTAAAACCAAAGCGTCCTGTGACATGTGTATTATGAAACCGGAAACCTGCCATTATCATTTAGGCACTTGCCGCGAAGAAGAATTTGCACGATCTGTCTGCTTCCAGCCGCATGTGGTGTACCTAGCCAACTCCAGTGGCTTAAAGGTCGGGATTACCCGTATTGGCCAAATGCCAACACGCTGGCTGGATCAAGGGGCGACTCAGGCCTTACCGATTATGAAAGTCGGCTCTCGTCGTTTATCTGGGCAACTGGAAATCATGTTTGGTTCACAAATTGCCGATAAAACTGACTGGCGCAAACTGCTCAAAGGTGAAGCTGAACCGGTCGATTTAATTGCGACCCGTGACCAGCTGATTGAAGAATTTTCACCAAAAATCAGCACCATTCGTGAAGAATTTAACCAGAATCTTGAGTTTAATGAAACATTGGAATTGATGGAGCAGGAACGTCCACGTGAGTTTATTTATCCGGTGGAACAGTATCCTGAAAAAATTAAATCGCATAATCTGGATAAGACCCCGGTGATTCGCGGCAAACTTTTCGGGATTAAAGGACAATATTTAATTTTAGATACTGGCGTAATTAATATCCGTAAATATACCGGCTATGAACTGATTATCCGTACTGAATAAACTTTTCACCAAAATATAAGCACAATAAAAAAACCGGCGTTTGCGCCGGTTTTTTATTATGCAGTCAGACTTATTCAATATCTGCTTTAGCTTTCAGATACTGGGTATAGTCATCCAGTTCTTGCTGGGCGCGCAGCTGTTGATACAACTTGGCCAGCTCCTGTAACTGTTCAGGCGTTAAAGCATTTGAAGTGGTACGGTTCACATTCGATACTGCCACGACCACCAGTTCATTTGGCAAAGCTGCCGTGGTCACAGACCACATCCCTTGCTTCGGTGGCATCAAGCTAAATGCAGCACGCTCAATTTCACGCTTTAAACGACCTTCAGCACGGGTAAATACACCAGCATCTTCAAAACGGATTTGCTGCTGAGCCAAGACTTCTGCAGCCGGTTGCGTCTTGAACTCATCCAGTGATTTCTGGATTTTGGCTTTGGCTGCATTAAAGGCTTTTTCTTCAATCAGTTTGGCACGTACACGTGGTGTTGCTTCAGCCAGGGTTTGCACACCCGCAGCATGATACTCACGTACTTTCACCCAAACCACATTACCATTGGCCATTTGAATGTTACTTGAAGCGTTACGATCGCCGTTTTTCACATCATCATTAAACAGTTTCACCTTCACACTTGGATCAGATAATACTGGATGCTGAGAGGCCAGACTAAAGCCTTTTACCGATTCAACCTTGGTGCCTTTGACTTCCTGAGATACCACATCCAGCGCATCACTACCCACCACCATCTCATTCAGGCTATTTACCGTATCCGAGAAGGCATTTTGCTGTTTGGTCTTTTTCAGTTCTGCAGTTAAACGGGCTTTTTCCGCTTCAAAAGAAGGCACCTGAACTGCATCGGTTTCAACCTGAATTAGATGATAACCATATTGGGTTTTCACCGGCTGAGAAATCTGACCTGATTTCAGACTGGTGACTGCCTGATCAAAGGCATTGCCAAAGGCACCCACGTCATAAGCCTCAAATAAGCCACCCTTGTCTTTAGATTCCGGGTCTTCTGAATATTTCTGTGCAGCAGCGGCAAAACTGGTGCCCTGCTGGATTTCAGCATACACCTGATCCGCCAGTTTTTTGGCAGCTGCATCATCACGTGCATCGGTGGTAATTAAAATATGTTTAACCTCACGCGCTGCATTTTTTTGCTGGGCTTCAACAAACTTGTCATAGGCCTGTTGCAATTCTGCATCGGTGATTGCAGCTTCAGTCGCGGAAATATGTGCTGGCGTCAGAACAATAAAGTCGACATCAACATTGGCGACCTGCTTAAACAGGGTCGAATGTTTATTGTAATAATCACTGATTTCTTGCGCTGAAACCTGAATATTTTTCTTATATTCATCCAGTTTAATGCTGGATAAATGCAAGGTACGCTGTTCGGTTTGTAAATTGGCAATCTGCTGGATATCCAGCTCGCTCACTAAGGCATGATCCATAAAGCTCGCGCTAAGCATTTTCAAGGCATGATCCTGACGCAGGTTCTGGATTAAAGCCTGACTGCTCATGCCCACTGAACGCAGGTAATTGGCATACAGTGCTTCAGAAAACTGGCCATTTTCCTGAAAGCTTGGTTGCTGGGCAATCATCTGCTCAATTTGCGCATCGCTTAAGGAAATACCCAAATGTTCCGTCTGTTGTAACAGCAAGGTACGTGCAATCAGAGTATCGAGTGCTTTATTTTCAATATACGCCTGATTCAACAAGGTCTCATCGCCTTGTGTATAGCTGAGATATTGTTGTTTTAATGAGTTGGTTAAGGCTTCTAATTCCTGTTTGGAAACCTGTTGCCCATTTACTGATTTTGCCGAGTCGGCAGAATTGCCGCCACTAAAATATCCTTCAATACCTACAAGTGCTAAAGGGATCAGAAACAGAACGAGCAAAACCTTGCCCAACCAGCCCTTAATAACATTACGAAAAGATTCCATAAGTATTCCAATATTTTACTTGTGCAGGATTTTAACCGAAAACCCTCAGCGAATGAATGTATTAAAACCCGAAACTCTGATTATTAATAAAAAACGCGCCAGGAGGCGCGTTTAATACTGCTTAAAAGATCAAGCTACAGAATCTTTTAAACCTTTACCCGCTTTGAAGCTAGGTACTTTGCTTGCTTTAATCTCAAGTGTTTCACCAGTTTGTGGGTTACGGCCTGTACGAGCAGCACGTTCTTTCACATTGAAAGTACCGAAGCCCACTAAAGTCACTGTGTCGCCTGCTTTCAGCGCTTCAGTGATTGAAGCAATTGTAGCGTCTAAAGCCTTACCAGCGTCAGTCTTAGACAATCCCCCTTTCTCTGCAATTGCATCAATTAATTCTGATTTATTCATGAAGATTACGTCCTCTTAATATCGTTTATTTAAGGTCCAAAGATTTCGTTTAAGTTACCGTAATGCCTTTATAGCAATGCTTTGAGGGTAAAAGCAATACTCTCCAGACGCATTTATACAAAATAAGTTGCAAAAATCTGCCAAAAAAATGCCAAAGCTGTCGAGATTTTCACTTTTTCAGGAGTTGTTCTTTTAATTGCTTATTTTCTTCAATTAAAGCATCGACTTTGCTGTGCAGTTGCAGCACCAGCTGCTCTAAATGCTGGATATCTTTCACGGTTACCAGCCCTATACGGTTCAAGGAATGATGAACACTATGGTCAATCATCCGTTCGACCTTATCTTTGGTATCGACCACCGATTCTTTGGCCTTTTCAGAAACTTTTTCTACGGTCTGATCGGCAATTTCGGTGGTTTTGGATTCCAGTTCTTCCCCCACCTTGACCAGTGAGTCAAATAATTTATTGCCTTCTTCTTCAGCACGGGAAAATGCGCCTAAGCCGGCCAGCCAGATCTGTTTGGTATATTTGCGAAAGTCTAGCGCCGATTTACGCCCTGAACGTACTCTTGCTTTGTTTTTAGACGCTTTTTCATTTTCGTTTTGTGGTTCTGGCAATTCTACTGCTGCTTCATCCATTCGCATTTCTCCTGCTTATTTTGTATACCATTCAATATCATAAACCAACAAAATGCTCTTATAATAGCAAATTAAGCACTTGAACGTTTTGTTAAACTGTTCTACAAAGCAAGAATATTATGTATTACTTCCTGGTAATGCACTGCTTGGATATGCACGACTCGATCTGGTTAGGGACTAAATTGTATGAATGAATCGCAACAAAGACAAAATGAATCACATTTGTTGCTGACGATGGTGATGATTGTTCTGGAAACAATCTTTAGCTTTATCTTGAAATATGATCGTGTTGTTGCACTTCAGGCCAAAAAATTTGTAGACCAGAAAATTGCAGTCAAAATTAACAGCTATATCCCCTATTTCGACTTCTATGTGCAGTTTAGCGAACACGGCATCCTGTTTGATCTAAAAGCACCTGAAAAAGCCGTCGAATTAGATGTCCGTACCACATTGCTGGATTTGATCAAGATTTTTGTCTTGGGGAATCGCCGCAGTATTCGAGCCATGCGCATTGAAGGCGACCCGACTTTAAAAGATGAATTCCGTGATCTGCTGACCTTATTCAGTATTCCTAAAGTACTGTCGGACTGGCGTCAATGGCTGGCCGATCCTGAACACGAGCAGGAACTGGAAACCTCTAAACGCCGGATTGCCCCATTATTAGAGAAAATTGACCTGCAACGCTCGACCATTAATACCCTGCAGGTAGAAGTTAAACAGTATAAAAACCGCATTCGTCGCATGCAGCGCAACCAAAAGCGAATTAATCTGGCTTTTAGTCTAATTACTCTGCTATTAATTGCGTTATTAGTGTATAATTTATGGATCGTTTAAATCCTTAATTTCCCTGCGATTGAATCGAATATCCGAATAATAAAAAAACTTGACTATTTTAGTCAGGATTCATAGAATCTACACATCTAGTCCAACCATGTGTATCGAATCATGCGCTTAACCACTCGCGGTCGCTACGCAGTGACTGCTCTACTTGATCTAGCTTTGCAGCCAACTGAACAAACGATCACTCTTGCAGAAATTGCAGCTCGACAATCTATTTCTGTCGCTTACCTTGAGCAGTTATTTGCGAAATTAAAGCGTCACGGCCTGGTTTCCAGTATTCGTGGAGCCAATGGTGGTTATCACCTGGCGCGCAGTGCCGATACAATCACCGTATTAGAAATCATTGAAGCTGTAAATGAAACGGTTGATGCCACCCGTTGTGACCATAAAGGCAACTGCCAGAATGGTGCAATGTGCTTAACCCATGATTTATGGCAAGAACTCTCCCACCATATTGCCGATTATCTTGCAAAAATCACCCTTGCTGACCTTGTAGCTCGTGACAACGTTCAAGCCGTTGCAATTCGCCAAAATTCAGCATCTTTTGATTCAGCCCTTTTATCGGTTACAGGTATTTGACATGAAACGTCCGATCTATCTTGACTATGCAGCAACAACTCCTGTAGACCCTCAAGTTGCAGAACGTATGATGGAATGCTTAACTTTCGAAGGCACCTTCGGTAATGCAGCATCTCGTTCACATGCCTATGGCTGGCAAGCAGAAGAAAAAGTGGAATATGCACGTGAACAAGTTGCGAACTTGATCAAAGCTGACCCACGTGAAATTGTCTGGACTTCAGGCGCAACTGAATCTGACAACCTTGCCCTAAAAGGTGTGGCTCAATTCTATGCATCTAAAGGCAAGCACATCATTACCTCTAAAATTGAACACAAAGCAATTTTAGATACCTGCCGCGAGCTTGAGTCTGAAGGCTTCGAAATTACCTATCTTGAGCCACAACCACAAACCGGTTTAATTACCCCGGAAATGGTTCAAGACGCAATTCGTCCAGATACTATTCTTGTTTCCCTGATGATGGTGAACAACGAAATTGGTACCGTGACTGACGTTGCTGCAATTGGTGAAATTACCCGTGCCAACAAAATCTTCTTCCACGTTGATGCTGCACAGGCTGCGGGTAAAGTCGAGATTGATCTTTCAACCTTAAAAGTTGATTTAATGAGCTTCTCTGCACACAAAATCTATGGCCCTAAAGGCATTGGTGCCTTATTTGTACGCCGTAGCCCGCGTGTGCGTCTGAAAGCGCAAATGCACGGTGGCGGTCATGAGCGCGGTATGCGTTCTGGTACGCTGGCGACCCATCAAATCGTAGGTATGGGCGAAGCATTTGAGCTGGCAGGTAAAAACCTGGAAGCTGAACAAACCCGTTTACGCGTGTTACGTGACAAACTCTGGAATGGCCTGCAAGACCTTGAACAAGTGTTCCTGAACGGTCACCCGACTCAAAACGTAGCCAACTACTTAAACGTCAGCTTCAACTTTGTTGAAGGTGAATCGTTAATGATGGCGCTTAAAGATGCAGCAGTATCTTCAGGTTCTGCATGTACGTCTGCAACGCTTGAGCCATCTTATGTACTGCGTGCGCTAGGTCTGTCTGACGAGCTTGCGCACAGTTCAATTCGCTTCAGTTTTGGCAAATACACCACTGAAGAAGATATTGATCATGTGTTATCAATTACCAAAGCTGCTGTTGAGAAATTACGTGAACTTTCTCCGCTTTGGGATATGTATAAGGAAGGTATCGACCTTTCTACAGTTGAGTGGGCGGAACACTAATTCGACACTGAGATGAAGCTTTATTCAGCTTCATCTCATTGATAAAACGAATATTGACCCCATATTAATATTAACGCTGACCCCGAGGTTTGGAGAAGCAAAATGGCATATAGCGAAAAAGTAATTGATCATTACGAAAACCCACGCAACGTTGGTGTTTTAGACAAAAATGCAGACAACGTAGGTACAGGCATGGTCGGTGCACCAGCATGTGGCGACGTAATGCGTTTACAGATTCAAGTGAATAATGACGGTGTAATTGAAGAAGCACGCTTTAAAACCTATGGCTGTGGTTCGGCAATTGCATCAAGCTCACTGGTGACTGAGTGGTTAAAAGGTAAAACCTTGGACGAAGCTCAAGCCATCAAAAACATTGATATTGCAAACGAACTGGCTTTACCACCAGTTAAAGTACACTGCTCTGTACTTGCAGAAGACGCGATTAAAGCGGCTGTTGAAGACTATCGTACCAAACAGCAAAAAGCTTAATTGTTTCTCGTTTTAAAGACAGATTAACGGAGTTTTCATGATCCATTTAACTGAAAATGCTGCAACTCATATCAGCAATTACTTAAAGAATCGCGGTAAGGGTGAAGGTATTCGCGTTGGCGTGAAAACTTCCGGCTGTTCGGGTCTGGCCTATGTGCTTGAGTTTGTTGATGACGTCAATGCATACGATCAGGTATTTGAACAGCACGGTGTAAAAGTATTCGTTGACCCGAAAAGTTTGGTCTATCTTGAAGATTTAGAGATGGACTATGTCAAAAACGGCTTGAATGAAGGCTTCGAATTCAATAACCCGAATAAAAAAGGTGAATGTGGTTGTGGTGAATCCTTCACGGTTTAATTCCCGACCCTCCCTTCTTTTGCAGATTAAAACAGTGTCTTGTACACTGTTTTAATCGCATTTATGCAGTCCTTTTTTGCAATCAATCGCGGATTATCTCTCCCATGAATCATTTTGAGCTGTTTAACCTGCCTGTAGCACTCGATATTGATTTGGCTACTTTAAAAGCAGAATTTTTAAAGTTACAGCAACAATATCACCCCGATAAAGCCGAAGATAAAGACCAGGCGCTGATTCAGTCCAGCGAAATCAACCAGGCGTATAAAGTTTTATCTCAAGTTGACAGCCGCGCAGGTTATTTACTGAGCTTAAAAAAACAGGACTATCATCTGGATCAGTCAATCAGTGATTTTGAGTTTTTACAGTCTGCCCTCGAAATTCGTGAGCAGTTGGATGATGCCCACTCTGCCGATGAACTGGCTTCCCTAAAAACCGAAGTCCAGCAATGGATTGATGGTCTGGTTCGCGAATTTAAAATTGATTATGCAGATGAAGACTGGGGCGAAGCACGCGATACAGTACGTAAATTGCGTTTCTTCCAGAAAGTCATGACCGATATTGACAAGGCTGAAGATCGTTTCCTCGACGACGACAGCTTTGACCTAGATGACGATTTTTAATTTTATTTTTTCAAATTAACGTGCAAAGGATGTAACACAATGGCGCTCTTGCAAATTGCAGAACCAGGACAATCAAGCGCACCGCATGAACATCGCATTGCGATTGGAATTGATTTAGGCACCACACATTCACTGGTGGCCACTGTTCTTTCGGCGCAAGCCAAAGTCCTTCATGATGAACAAGGTCGTGTGTTACTTCCCTCAATTGTTCATTATGCCGAAAATACCACGCAATATGGCAATGATGCCAAACCGTTTATCACCAGCGATCCGAAAAATACCATTGTTTCAGTAAAACGTTTTATGGGTCGCTCCAAGGCAGACATCAAATTTCAGCATCCTTACGATTTAGTGGGTGAAGCCAATGAAATGCCGGCTTTTGAAACTGCGCAGGGTCGTAAAACACCAGTAGAAATCTCGGCTGAAATTTTAAAACAGCTGAAAGACCGTGCTGAAGACAGCCTGAAAAATCCGGTCAATGGCGCAGTAATTACCGTTCCGGCTTATTTTGATGAAGCCCAGCGTCAAGCCACACGTGATGCAGCTCAACTGGCCGGTCTGAATGTGCTGCGTTTACTCAATGAACCGACTGCTGCTGCAGTAGCCTATGGTCTGGATCAGGACAGCAATTTAAGTACCGATCGCAACTATGTGATTTATGACTTAGGCGGCGGTACCTTTGACGTATCGATTTTACGTTTCTCGCAAGGCGTATTTGAAGTACTGGCGACCGGCGGTCATACTGCATTAGGCGGTGACGATCTGGATCGTTTAATTGTCAAATGGGCGAAAAAACAGCTGAATATTGACACATTAAATGACACCGAATATGCCCACTTTGTCGTTGCAGCGCGTCAAGCCAAAGAAGCGCTATCGGATGCGAAATCAGTAGAACTGCAACTACTCGATCAAACACTGACACTGGATCGTGCAACTTTTGAAAGCATTATTCAGGTGGCGTTAGACAAGACCATTAGCGTCTGCAAACGCGTACTGCGCGATGCCAAACTGGAACTGACCGATATCCAAAACGTGGTACTGGTTGGCGGCTCTACCCGCTCCTATGCGGTGCAAAAAGCTGTCCGTGAGGTATTTAACCAGGAACCGCTGTGTACTATTAACCCGGATGAAGTGGTTGCGATTGGCGCCTCTATTACGGCCAATCAGCTGATTGGTAATACCAAAGATGGTTCATTGCTTTTAGATGTTACCCCACTGTCTTTAGGTCTGGAAACCATGGGCGGTCTGGTCGAGCGTTTAATTTCACGTAATACTGCAATTCCAGTCGCGCGTCGTCAGGAATTCACCACTTATCAGGATGGACAAACCGCCATGCTGATTCATGTGGTGCAAGGTGAACGTGATCTGGTTGAGCATTGCCGTAGTTTAGGCCGTTTTGTCCTGCATGGTATTCCACCAATGACTGCCGGTCAGGCGCGTATTGAAGTGACCTTTCAGGTTGATGCCGATGGCCTGCTTAGTGTTTCTGCCAAAGAAACGACTTCTGGCGTTTCCGCGCATATCGACATTAAACCGTCTTATGGTTTATCGAGCGAAGATACCGAACGTTTACTGCTTGACGGTTTCAAATACGCAGAAGAAGACAAACACCTGCGTCATTTACAGGAAACCAAGGTCGAAGCACAGCGTGAACTGGAAGCCCTGGAACAGGCGTTAAAAGTTGATGCACAGCTATTGAGCACAGAACAACTGGACGCATTGAATGGTGCGAAAACCCATTTGTACAGCCAGCTTGAAACAACCGATATTCAGGCTATTGAACAGGCTATTGAACAGCTTAAAATACACAGTGATGCTTTTGCTGCGCTTCGCATGAACCAGCATATTGATGCTGCTCTTAAAGGCACCAAGCTCGACGACTGGTCAAACTCAAACTAATTTAAGGTAAAGACTATGCCACGTATTAAAGTACTTCCACATGCGCAATTCTGCCCAGAAGGTGCTGAGTTTGAAGTTGAACAAAATGCCAACCTGTGCGAAAGCCTGTTAAAAAACGGCATTAAAATTGAACATGCCTGCGATATGTCATGTGCCTGCACCACCTGTCACGTGGTGGTACGCCGCGGTTTTGACAGCCTGGAAGAAATGAATGATGTCGAAGCTGATCTGTTAGATCGTGCTTGGGGTCTAGAACCTGACTCACGTTTATCATGTCAGGTACAGGTGGTTGATGAAGATCTGGAAGTTGAAATTCCAAAATACACCATTAACCATGCTTCTGAAAATCACTAAGACTTAAAACAGAAAAACCACGCTCCGGCGTGGTTTTTTTGACTTGATAGAACACTCAACAATCTTCGATCAAGCAGATCATCTATCTTTATAATTTAATGAAATTCCCGATCTGGTCGATTAACCTCGACTTCTTCAATCACTTCATCTTCCAGTTTTAATTTCACAATACCCTGCGAGTTGGTCAGTTTTTGCTGGGTCTGAATCCGTTTAATCATTTTTTCCAGCACACCAATCAGTTCCGGATATTCAAAGTTTTGCACTTCATCCAGATTCAGCAACAGATGAAAACCTTTGTATTCATAGTCAAACCAGCGCTGATAATCGGATTTTCTGGCCGCATATTTTTCCATGACCTGCCAGGTTTTCACCGGACCCTGAATACCTTTCAGGAAAATTGGCGCTTTCGGCGCACACAGATAATCATTTTTCACCAGTTGATAGGTATCATCTGACAGCAGGATTTCATCAACTTCGGCTGCGCTTTGCAAACGCGCTGCCAGATTGGCATCGCGGCCGACAATGGTATAGGCCATCCGATGCGCCGCACCATAGTTACCCACGTGGCAATAACCGGTACTGATGCCCATGCGGATATGTAACGGCGGATAGCCCATTTTAATCCAGCGTTCACGCAGCAGTTTCATCTGCTGGCGCATGGCAATGGCCATTTCAACGCAGGTCTTGGCATCATTTTCTACACCCTGACTGCTTGGATCACCAAAGAAAATCAGGATGGCATCCCCCATAAACTTATCGACGGTGGCTTCATACTGCTTGGCAATTTCAGTCATATGACTCAAATAATCATTCAGCAGGTAGGCTAAATCGTCTGGAATCAGGGTTTCAGACAGCTCGGTAAAGCCCTGAATATCGGAAAAGAAGATGGTGAGTTTTTTACGTTTATATTCAATTTTGGCTTCTGACTCGCCTTTCATGATCGAGTGCCAGAGCTGAAGCGGCGCATAACGGCTCAACTGGTTGGCAAACTCCATATAGCGGTTCATTTGCTGATAATAATGTTCACGCTTATGGTTAGAGGCACGAATCCGGCGGGTCTGATAAACACTGCCCATCCCGAAATACACGATCATGCACAGGAAGGCCAGAATGGTCAGCTCATTGGTGGTGTATTCAAAATATTCACCAAAGCCAAATACGAAAATATTGCACAGATAGAATACCGACGCTGCAAATAAAGCCGCCAGCGACACCAAAAAGAACGACACTTTGACGTTAATGGCGGTATACAGCAAGGCAAAAATAGCCGCAAAGGTCAGGACCAGATTTAAATGCACGGCCGACAGACAGATGGCCACAATCATAATATCTATAATAAATAAGATATTTCTTTTAATCTGATAGTTATATTTAGATTGTAGCCAGCGCGACAGTTTCGGGGTAATAAACAGCAAAAATGCCAATAAAACCGGAATATAAATTTGGTACTGGGTGTCTGGATAGGTGTAATGATAGACAATCAGGATCAGCGATAAACTGGCATAGCCCATAACCCGATGCAGGTAATCAAATTGTGTAGGATCTCGATCCATCCAATAACCTAGTGACACCGTACTCTACTCTCCTTAGCGGATCTGGTCACACCATACATCCCTGCATGATGCAAACACGAATATCAGTCCATTCGCCAGTCAAATGGCATATCGCCCTGACCGCGTAGTGCCAACATTAGCGTTTGGCGCATATGGTTCAGCACTTCATTGTTATACGGTACTGCTGGTGTTCCCCAGACCGGTTTTGGCCATGCCACATCATTTTGATAACGCACCACATGATGGAAATGTAATTGTGGCACCATGTTACCCAGTGCAGCGACATTCATTTTATCGGCACGGAATACACGTGACAGTTGGCTAGATAACCAGCTCGATTCACGCAGGAACTGTTCCTGGTCGGCCTGGCTTAATTCATAGAGTTCGGTAATGCCCGGCACACGTGGAATAAGAATGAGCCAAGGAAATTGCATATCATTCATTAAACGACATGTTGACAGGGGAAAGTCGCCTACAAAAAAAGTATCTTGAGCAAGTTGTGGATGCAAACTAAACATATCTTTATAAATGACGCAAATTAGAATGATGGCTAATACTATCACATCCCAAAGGACGTGAATATTCTATAACGGCCGTTTCACCACAAATAACACACTATTTGCAGCCAGCCAGAGCAATCCCCTATCTTCAATAAATTTCCTTAAATAATCAAGACTTCTTTGCGCAGTCAGCGATTAAATAAACAGCAGGAATTGCATCAGGACTGAGCGCTAACTCAGGCTGGCAGCTCACGCAGCAGTTGCTCCAGCAAATCGGAAATAAACTGAATCCGTTTTTGATGTTCATCCAGCAGCACCATGACTTTTAAACGCTGTCCGCCATCCATCCGGAAATAGGTCGGATGTTTCTGCATCATCTGGATAATGCTGATTGCCTGCACCGGGGTATCTGGTGAAAACTCGATATTGCCACCATTGGCACCCACATCAATTTTGGTAATACCGAGCTGCTCGGCTTTCAGACGCAGCTGATGCACGGCAAATAGCTGTTTTACCGGTTGTGGTGGAATACCAAAACGGTCAATCAGTTCCATACGGATGTTGTCGAGTTTTTCCTGTGTATCGGTATTGCTGATACGTTTATAGAATAATAAACGCTGATGCACATCGCCCAGATACTCATCCGGAATCAAGGCTGGCATGTGCAGGTTGATTTCCGCTGTTAACGACAACGGCGCATCGAAATTTGGGGTTTTGCCTTTTTGAATGGCTTTAGTGGCTTTTTCCAGCATTTCCATATACAGGCTATAACCAATGGCCTGCATCGAACCGCTTTGCTGTTCCCCGAGAAGTTCACCGGCACCACGAATTTCCAGATCTTCGGTGGCCAGCATAAAACCGGCACCCAAGGTCGATGCACGCTGAATCGCATCCAGACGTTTTTCAGCATCACCTTTTAAGCCTTTAATCGACGGCACCAGCAAATAGGCATAAGCCTGATGGTGCGAACGTCCGACCCGGCCGCGTAGCTGGTGTAATTGCGCCAGGCCGAGCTTGTCGGCGCGTTCAATTAAAATGGTATTGGCATTCGGGACATCAATCCCGGTTTCAATAATGGTGGAACAGACCAGCACATTATATTCTTTATGATAGAACTGCTGCATCACCTGCTCCAGTTCACGCTCACGCATCTGGCCATGTGCGACTGCAACTCGCGCTTCCGGCACCAGCTGGCGGATATTTTCTGCTGCACGTTCAATGGTATCGACTTCATTATGCAGGAAATACACCTGACCGCCACGCAGCAATTCACGCAAAATCGCTTCTTTGACTGAATCACCAGTCTGTTCTTGCACAAAGGTTTTTACGGCTAAACGACGCGCAGGTGGTGTGGCAATGATGGATAAATCGCGCATACCACTAAAGGCCATATTCAAGGTACGTGGAATGGGGGTTGCCGTTAAGGTCAGCATATCGACATCGGCGCGCAAGGCTTTAATCCGCTCTTTATCGCGCACACCGAAACGGTGTTCTTCATCGACAATCATCAGACCCAGCTGTTTGAACTGGACATTTTCCTGCAAAATTTTATGGGTACCAATCACAATATCGACTTTGCCTTCGGCCAAATCTTCAATGATTTTAGTATGGGTTTTGGATGAACCAAAACGCGACAGGACTTCAATACGCACCGGCCAGTCGGCAAAACGGTCTTTAAAGGATTCATAATGCTGCTGTGCCAGCAAGGTGGTCGGTACCAAGACCGCTACCTGTTTATTATTTTGCACGGCGACAAAGGCGGCACGCATGGCCACTTCGGTTTTACCAAAGCCAACATCCCCACAAACCAGACGGTCCATCGGTTTGGCCTGCTGCATATCATATAAGGTTGCTTCAATGGCATTGGCCTGATCCAGGGTTGCTTCATAGGCAAACCCGGACGCAAACTGCATATACAGTTTTTCATCCAGCTCAAAGGCATAGCCCGGTTTGGACTGACGGCGTGCCTGTATATGTAGCAACTCAGCTGCAACATCATGAATCTGCTCCAAAGCTTTACGCTTGGCCTTGTTCCAGGCATCAGTGCCAAGTTTATGTAGCGGCGCCAAATCCGGATCGCCACCACTATAGCGGCTAATTAAATGCAAATTAGTCACTGGCACATAGACTTTGGCGCCATCGGCATAATCGAGCTGCAAGAATTCATGATCCTGCTGATCAATTTCCAGCGTCACCAGTCCGGCATAACGCCCCACACCGTGATCAATATGTACCACCGGCGCGCCAATACTCAGCTCGGTCAGACTGCGTATTAAAAACTCTTCCGAGACTTCCTGCTGACGTTTACGCCGACGTTGAACCACACGATGTTCATAGAGCTGATTTTCCGAAATGACCGAAAGCTGGCCCTGAATTACCAGACCACGATCTAAAGGAGCGTTGGTAATGGCAACGGCGTATAAAGATTTCTGGAATTCAGCAAAGTTCTCAACCGTTGGGATTTCTCCCAGAGTGGAACGCAGCGCATCTTTCAAAGTTTCACGGCGACCAGCACTTTCTGCAACCAGCAACACCGGATGATTGGCCGCGTTAATATACTCTTTGACTAGACTAAATGGTTTTTCCCGTTTCGGATCGACCGGCAATTTAGGCGGTGCTTCAGTGGCCAGATTTACCACACCGGCTTTTTCAGCAAAATGATCTGCCGAGGCGATGATGCGGCCAAACTGGTTCAGCTGTCCCAGCACCTGCTGCGATGATAAAAACAGTTGCTCTGGCGGTAAAATAGGCTGGTCAATATTATGCCGGCGATCTTCATAACGGCGGTTTACTTCCTGCCAGAAGCTGTTTAAACTTTCTTCCAGCTCTTTATCTGTAATGACAATGCCATTCTCAGGTAAGTACGCCATTAAGGTACTTTCGGCAGCCATTGCCTGAGCGCTAAAGAATAACGGAAAATAGAACTCTATCCCTGGCGAGACAATGCCATCGAGCACATCCTGATACACCGGGCTTTTCTTTGGATTTGCACTTGGGAATAATTCTGCATAACGATCGCGGAACAGCGAACGGCCTTCTTTTAAAGGAAACTCTTTGGCGGGTAGTACTGAAAATTGCTGAATGGTTTGGGTAGTCCGCTGGGTTTCCGGATCAAAAAACTTCAGGCTTTCAATTTCATCATCAAACAGGTCAATCCGGATTGGTGCTTCTTGCCCTGAAGCAAAAATATCCATAATACTGCCGCGCACCGCAAATTCACCATGGTCATAGACTGTATCGACCAGATGATAACCAGCCTGAATCAGGCGTTTCTTTTGCTGTTCCAGTTCAAACTTCTGGCCAACCTGAATATCAAAATGCTCACCTAAGACCCAAGAGGTTGGCGCCACACGCTGCGCCAGGGTTGCAGCCGACACCAGCAGTACGCCCTGCTGTGGCATATTCGATAAAATCGCCAGACGCTCAGAGACAATATCCTGATGCGGCGATAAACGGTCATAAGGTAAAATTTCCCAATCCGGGAAAATGGTCGGTTGAATACCATAAAACTCAAATTCGCTTTCCAACTGCCCCAAATGCTGGCTGTTACGCGCCACCACAATCAATAACTGTTTATGCAGGGTGCTCAGCTGCTTGATCAGCAAGGCCGCGGATGAGCCCTGCAAATTGCCCACCCAGCGTTTTTCGCCCGTTTTTAATTGTTTCAGATTGAGTTGGGAGCTTTCGTGTTGGAACATGTATATAGCTTTTAGGTCTAATCAACATGCGGCTTATACTAACACGAGCATTTCCATCCATTACGTTAATTTTTCTTAATCTTTATCTGAAAAAATGAGACTGCATCTGGCTGAAAAATGGATTGAAGCTTACTTTTTCTCACGCAAAAACTGACGATAATAATCATTCAGGCGTTTCACGATACTTTTAAACTGCAACAGGTTTTCTTCTGTGTTGCCCAAACGCGTCACAAAGCTTTGCGTGGCAATTTCCAGATCAATTTTTTCATTGATCAGCATGGCGGTAAAATACAGTTCTTTCAGGTCATCAAAACGGTTCATACGCCGATTAGACAAATACTCCAGCCGCTCCGATAAAGCATCATTCAGCACAATACCATCGACGATATAGCCGTGTTGCGGATCAAACTGAATCTGATGTTCAGCCAGAAATTCTGCTTCTGGAGAGGGCTTGCTTTTAAACAGTTGCGCCACTTTATTGAACATATGGTTATATCCTGAAATTCGCTGTGCCTAGTGTATCGGCTTTAGCATGGAGATCCAGCGTTTGAACGCGGATATCTTCATAAAAACAAAAAAGCATCCGAAGATGCTTTTAACTTGAGAGTTTTAACCATACTGGCGCTGCAAATAATGCACAATATCATCCGATTCAAACATATGAGCGCCGGTATTCGGATCAACCAGATAAGGCACCTGAATATTCTCTCCCATCAGTGCCAAGACTTTCTCACGTTTACCGCCCTTTAAAGGTACATATTTACCTGGCTTTAAACGTAATTTGGCCAGCCCCTGATCCTGCCAGCGCTCTTTGGCCACAATATGGAAAATAAAAGGCAATTCCAGCTCGGTTAAGGTACTGCGCACAATGCGCGTATACGGACTGGCTTCAAAACCCCACAGCTCCAGCAGTTGCTCTGGTGCCGCACGGTTTTTAATCTTTTTCTTGACCCAGACCCCGCGTGCACCATTAAGCAGCGTACCAGCAAAGGCCACAAAGGGAATTTTTGGATAATGTGCATAGCGCCGCGGGGTTTTCCCGCTTTTGCCATAGTGTTTAAACAGATGATGAATAATCTGCTGCGATTCGTAGAGATGATCTCCAGTATTTTCATCTACCAGAAATGGAAATTGCAGTTTACCGCCCAATTCCTTGACCTGCGGACGGTATTTTTTACCACCTTTAGGACAGGGATAGACTTCATAATCCAGATTCAGCAAGGTCATGACTTCGCGGACACGTCGACAAAATGGTGAACCTTCAAACTCATACAACTTGAGCGGCTGCTCAGGTTGCTTGGGAAATGCTGTGCCATTGCTTCCGCGCCCGCCTTCGGTCAAAGCAGAAGCCAATGCCTGTACCACTTTAATTTGATGATGCAACATCATGACCTTCCTGTTCTTGTTATGTTCTAGAAGATGAATGCCGAATCGGGTTGATTACAGCTCCACCAATGCTTCTTTGGCCACCACAATACCATTATTATCGGCATAAATATAATCACCCGACTGAATATTCACACCACCAAAGCTGAGCGGAATATCGACCTCACCCACGCCTTTACGGTTACTTTTTTGTGGAATTGCTGCCAGCGCATGTACGCCTAAATCCAGTTCAGCAATGGCATCGACATCACGTACACAACCGTAAATAATCACACCATTCCAGTTGTTTTTTACTGCAGATTCGGCAATCAGGTCGCCCATAAGTGCACAGCGCATTGACGCACCACCATCCACCACCAGCACTTTGCCCCGGCCTTCAGTCGCCAGTAATTCTTTTACACGCGAATTATCTTCAAAGCATTTTACCGTCACCACCTGACCGCCAAAACTTTTACGCGCGCCATAGCTTTTGAAAAATTTGCCATCCATTGATGGGGTGACCACTTGCAGCTGTTTATCCGGGTTATCATCCAGCAAATCACAAGTAACGAAAGCAACTGTAGACACGTGTGTTTCCCTCATTTTGTATGTTGTATGCGTAAATTATCATAAATTTCAAACTTTTCAGTTTGAGTTAAGGCAGCCTCGACCATAGTATGAGCCACCTGCCCGGCTGTCACTGGCCGATGTTTAAAATTTTTAGGCAAAAAAGATGAACAGCGCTGAAACAGCTGCTGTGACAGATCTTCCAGAAAACGTGCATCCTGACGCTCGCCTAGCAATAAAGATGGGCGCAGCAGTGAAACTTTGCTTAAAGATAAGTTCTGAATGTACTGTTCCAGTTCACCTTTGACCCGATTATAAAAAAATGGCGATCTGGCATTGGCCCCCAAGGCACTGACCAGCAGATAATGGGCAGAGGTTTGCTGCAACAGCTCGGCAAAATGGGCATTGATAGTAAAGTCGGTCGCATAAAAGTTATCTTTTGAGCCGGCTTTTTTCAGGGTGGTACCCAAACAGCTAAAGCCATGACTATGCTCGCTGACATCCTGATCATTCAGCATCAGTAAATCTTCCAGCACCAATGGCTGTACTTTGGCCATCTGTTCAAAGGCTGCATCCGGACGACGCACCACCGCCGTAACCTGCTGACAGGCAGGATGATCATTTAAGGCAGAAACCAGCGCCCGGCCGACCAAACCGGTCGATCCAATGACAATGGCTTTTTTTATGATTTGAGTCATTTTTTATCCAATATTCAGGCACTCACACTAATCTAACGTTTTCTTTCATTTTTTTCTGCATCTTAAATGTTGTCAAAGCTTGTCAAGACTTGACTTCGACGCATTGTTTAATCAAAATATGGCACTTGTTTACGGGCTGGTGAAATTCTGCTGATGTGGTTTTCAGTTGAATTGCGGCCCGCCCAGACCAATCTATTTCAAGGAGTGCACGAGTGGCAAACTCTGCTCAAGCTAAAAAACGTGCTCGTCAAAACGTTAAAGCACGTAAACATAACGCAAGCTTGCGTTCTATGGTTCGTACCTATCTTAAACGTACAGTAGCTGCTATCGCTGCTGGTGACTATGCTGTTGCTTCAGAAGCTTACAAAAAAGCTGTACCTGTAATCGACCGCATGGCTGATAAAGGCATCATCCATAAAAATAAAGCTGCTCGTCATAAGAGCCGCTTGAACGCGCAAGTTAAAGCATTAGCTTCTAACTAATCGCAAAGCAGAAAGAGCCCTGATTCAGGGCTTTTTTTGTATCTGTAGATTTTATTTTGGTCCGATCTTATCCTCAATACGTTTACGTCCCGATCGATTCCATCTCAATTCCACACTAAACCGTCTAAAAAACATCTAACCATCACACGACCTACCATCACTAGAAAATAAATCTGTCCCCCTATATTTTTGATTGCCACAACATCCCCCATAAAAAAACACCTCCTAAACTACTTAGAAGGTGTTTATATAATTCAGACTAGAATGTTGAATATGAATTGTTATTTCAGCATCAGTCTTAAGTTTTCTGGGGTTAAATAAGCCAGTTGCAGACTATTATTAGCGCTTAACTGGGTCCATTGCTGGTTAGCCCCACCGGTACAGCCATAGCGGATTAAACGGGCACGATTGTCTTTTAAATAACCATGTTCCAGATCAAAACATTGAGCACCCTGGCGGATGGTTCCGGTTTCTGTATGCATTGTCCACACCTGACTGTCCTGTGTGGTGCTACAGCTGGCCAGTGTTACCACATTGCTGTTATTGCTTAAACACAAATCTATCTCGGCTTTACTATGAATCCGGCCCAAACCATCATAAATCCATTGCTCGGTGTCATCTCCGGTACAGGCGCTTGCACCACTGATATAGACATTTTTCTGACCTGTCGCCAGAGTTTCCACTTTCAAACAGTTATTTCTGTTTTTAAGTAGCGTTGCTTCAGCCAGAAGATCTTCATTGGCCAGTCCCAACTGCGTCACGAAGCCTTCCAGCGCTGTTTGCGCTTCAGGTTTTGCATGCTCCAGATCGGCACGGTAGACATTCATCCAGCGATTCAAACGGTAGATGTTCTGTTGCTGCTGTTCATAACGCTGCAACTGCTGCTGAGCTAGTGCACTCAATTCATGACGATTTTCTGCATAAGAATCATATAGTAATTGTGCAGCTGGCTTTAAAGCGATCACCGCCTGATTGGCCTGTGCTTCCAATTGCTGCTGGAATTCCGGCAATTCCACTTTTCTAAGCGCCGTATAACCATCCTCACGTCCAATTTTTACAGCAGCTGAAATGGCAGTGCCGTATTGAGGAATCGTAAGTGTCGATAATAATTTCTCAGCTTCATTGGCTTTTTTGCAGTACAAATTAACCTGTTGCGGCTGATCTGTAATGGCCAGGTTCACATGCAGCTTATTAGCATTACCACGCATACGATGAGGTGCCAAAGCCACGTTCTGGCTGCGATTGGTATATTGAACATCTAACCAGCAAGCCGCCTGCTCTGCGCCACGCTGTGCAGCCGGCAAATCATAGACATTGCCCCAGTTGCTGCGTGCTGCCGGATACAACACCCCTTGCTGGGTTTCCGGATCATAGCCGCCAATAATGGTAATCACCGGCACCCCAAATAAACGCGGTTTTAAATAATAGCCATCGGCGCTGTTATACCAGACCTCGCTTGAATTCGGCACTTTCGGATAGACCACTTCCATCTGGCGGCTGTCCGGATTCCAGCGTTTATAGCCGGATGGCGAGCTTTCATCCCACACATGACGATTGGTAAAATGCGGCTGGATACGCAAAAAGGTACTATAACCGGTGTAATGGGTATAACGTGAAATACTGCTATTGGTGGCACCGCCTGACATGGCATCCCAACCATACGGATACAGTTTCAGGAAATTTGGCACCCCGTTTTTGCCATCGCCCAGATTGGAGGATTGCCAAGCCAAATTACCGCGCATTTTGTTGCGATAGCCTATATAGCCCCAGCCACTATCGGCATGATGTGCCGACCAGAAATAATTGGTGGTGGTATCATCTACTTTAAAAGAGCCCGGATAATGGCCTAAACCATAATGATGGCCAATTTCATGGCTAAATTCGTTACCCACCGAGTTATACAGGGTCAACATGCCGTTACCGCCACTCAAGCCATGGGTCTGTTCACCATTGCTATATTTACCCCGCGCATGGTGAGTTACCACAGTTTGAGTCAGTTGAGGCTGTTGCTGACTGAGCATCGAAGCACTGGTCACCCCCCAGTTGGCCAAGTTAATTCCCACACTAAAGGTCGATTTCGCCGTGTTTTCACGCATATCCCCCGAATAAACACCGCCTTCGCCTGCACTTTGACTATCGTAGATGGTGCCGTTGGCCACCATCACCCGATCCAGCTGAATATCATCATATTTAGCCACCGTCATGTGCGCTGCCGGAATGGTCTGGAAATAGTCTGAGCCTGACTTTTCCGGTTCAAGCAGCATGGCATGCCCTGTTGAATGTGGGGGCGCAGTGAGCAGTCCAATCCGAATATTATTTAGTACCAGTTCACCAGGCGCAGCAAAATCAATCTGCTCTGCCAGTAAATCACCACTGCGGTTTTTGCTGTCAATGATCCGTAATTTTAAGCCCGGACGTACTTCATCCCAGTTTAAGCGCGCTGACCAGGCCCGTTTACTGTAGCGCACTTCTGCACGGCCATCACGATTGCTCTGGTCCGAGGCCGGAATTTGAGTCGGATCAGCCAGGTTGATACGGCGTAACAGCCGTTCATTCTGATACACCTCAACCTGCAGTGCATTAATCTGATCCATCTCCTGCATCGGTGTGATTAATAACAATGCCTCCCGTTCTGCGGTTAAACGTGGCATTTTTTTCTCTTCGTTACCATTCGGGTCAACCACATGGCCTTGGGCAAACTGCACCATCGCCTGCAAAGAACCTGTTAAATCATTACGCACTTCACGTGATTCAGACTGGGCATTAAAATCATAAAAACCCAAAACAGATGGACTTACCACATCTTGCGTTGGCTCAGGATAATGACTTCCATGCAGCGGAGCATCTGGTGCTGTCCCATTGTTCGGCTGTTGACTTTCTCCATCACTACCACCACCGCCACATGCCGTCAGCATAAACGACAATATACTTACACTTAACAAACTAAGCGGAAACTTGATCACACTTTTCACTATTTACTTTACCCCAATGTCAATTTATGACTAAAAATAAAAAAATAAACACATATTTTTCAATAACTTAATTAAATATATTAAAGTAGTTTAGAGTCCAAAGCAATGTGTTGTACTTTATTGAGCAGATACAGAGAAAGCTAATTTTTATTTTTTAAATGATGGACAAAAATGCAGCAGAAAAGAAAATTTTGATTTAGGCGGTTTTTAGACAAACAAGACTCTTGCACCCCAATAGAAATAGGCGTAACACATAGTCATTTTAGGTGGATTTTTTTTGAGTGTGAGCAAGATATATTAAAGCCAGCCATAGCTCACCTTCACAAACCATCCCCAGCGCAAATTTATATTAAACTTTTTGATGAAACTGCGAGATATCCAAGGTATGTACTTTGCCGCGCCAGATCCATTTCAACTGTGATTCCAGAAAATTTTCACCTTCAAACCAGACAAACAGCCCTTCCATCATTTGTGGCCAGTCTTCCTGTGACACCTCATTACGCCCTGAAATTACCGCAATAATCGCAGCCAGAATGGTGTCATGACTGACCGCCAGACTTAGGCCGCCCGGACTGTTAGGATGAGTGTTATAAATCAGTTCCAGCACATCCACCACGCCATGAATCGGATGTTTCATGCCCGGCAAGGCATTATTGACAAAGCTGTTAATAAAGCCCAACGCACCCTGCTGGCGAAAATACGGACCAGCCTGCTTGATGTCCAGCACAAAACTGCCTGGCTCGACCAGCAAGCCCTGCTCGACAATTTCAATATGATGGGTATTTGGCGCAATATGTACCGAATCTGCGCCTTCAATCATTAAAGCGGCAGTATCGACACAGCGCTGGATCGGACTAGAGATACAATGCTGAATGGCGCGTCCGCTATGGTCAATGAGATAAGCCCCCCATTTTTGCGCCAGTTCACGTCCCGGACCGGTTAACTGCAAATCATAGCCCGCCAGTCCCTGTCCAGCCACATTTTCACGAATGGAATGCCGGGTAAACAAGGTCACGGGAGTATGCACATCGGGCAACAAATCAATTGCCTTTAACATACTCGGTGGAAGCAGCTCTAACGCCATGGATCAAGCCAAATACAAAGGTGTTAAGCCCACTATAGCATGTTGGCAAATTAGCTCAATGTTCATTCGCCATAAGTGCTAGAGCACGCAAGGCAATCTCTTTCATTTCGGCATTTTTATAGGCAATAAAATTGCCATTTAACAGCGTATCACGATGGTTATATAAAAATGGCCGTCCCTGAAAATCAATCAGGCCACCGCCAATCCGTTCAATCAGGCATTGGCCAGCACTGGTGTCCCATTCACTGGTTGGGTGAAAACGCGGATATAAATCCACTTTATCTTCCAGCATCATGCAGAACTTATAAGCACTGCCAGCACGAAAAACCGTATAGTCCTGTTCAATCGTAGCGAGCGCCTGTAGATACTGCTCATAGACCGGTTTATTTTGGCTACTTTGACTTAAACCGACTTGAATCTGCGGACCACTGTCTACATATAGATAGGCGTACCATTGCTGTTGCTGGATATTAAACCGTAGCGGCAGGCCCTGTTTGGGGCAGATATACACCGTTTGCTCGCCCGGAATCGCCAGAATGGCAAAGGTGGTATGAATGCCTTCGACCAGACTCAGGTTAATGGTAAATTCCGGACGTTGATGTAAAAACTCTTTGGTGCCATCGAGTGGATCAAGCAGCCAGAACGTGTCCCACCGCGCCCGATCATAAACTGCGCCTTCTTCTGACAGTAGCGGCACATCTGGAAACTGCTGGGCCAGCTGTTCTGTAATGAAGGCATTCACCCGAAAATCGGCCTGGGTTACGGGCGATTCATCGCTTTTGTGTTCAATATCAAAATTGGCACCGGAACAATAACGCTGATATTCTTCTCGCAAGATTTCACATGCCTGTGTCACAATGGGCATCAGCTGCAAAATCAGTGGATCTTGTGGTGCTGTGGTTTTTTTAAACATAGATAGCCTTATATGTCGAATTATTCTGATCAACCCACCATCATCTTTGACATGGATGGTACGCTGCTTGACCTTGCCTATGATGATTTCATCTGGAATGAGCTGTTACCGGTCCGCTATGCCGAGTTGCATCAATGCAGTCTGGCCGAAAGCCGGGATACCCTGTTCCAGTTTTATCAGGAACACAACCATACCCTCAACTGGTATTCATCGCGCTTCTGGACCAGTAAAGTCGGGGTCGATGTACTGGCCATGCAGATTGAGCACAAACATAAGGTGGCTTTAAGACCGGGCTGTATCGAGCTGCTCGATTACCTAAAAGCCAATGGCTATCCAATCTGGCTGGCCACCAATGCCGACTGCGCCGGCCTGGCCTTTAAACTTGAGCAGACTGGTCTGGCCGACTATTTTGATGTCATGATCAGCAGTGAAAGCGTTGGACATGCCAAAGAATTTGTCGCGTTCTGGCAACACCTGGCACAGCAGCATCCTTTTGATCCTGCCCGCTGTTACTTTATTGATGATACCGAAAAAGTACTCAATGGTGCAGCAAAATTCGGTATTCAACAGCTGCTGACCATTCAGCAGCCTTCATCAGGCAAAGCAGCCCGTGCAGACAGCCGTTATCCGATGCTGCATGCGCTGACCGACCTGATTCCCCTATTGCAACACGCTGAGGAAAACAAAATATATGCCTAAATCTGCTCAACACGAAGCTGTAGAAAGCATGCGTATTGACAAGTGGCTCTGGGCGGCCCGCTTTTTTAAAACCCGTTCAATTGCCAAAGCAGCCATTGAAGGCGGCAAGGTGCATCATAATGGTGAGCGCGTCAAAGTTTCCAAGGAAATCCGGGTTGGCATGGAGCTGACCGTACAACAGGGCTTTGACCGCAAAACGGTCAAAGTGCTGTCTTTATCAGCAGTCCGCGGTCCGGCACCGGTGGCCCAGCAACTTTATGAAGAAACTGAGGTCAGTATTGCTCGTCGGGAATTGATTGCATCACAAAGAAAATTGCATAATCTAGCACGGCCTGATCATCGTCCAAGTAAAAAAGACCGACGACAAATCAGTAAATTTAAACAAGAAAATGATCAGTCCTATGACCAGTCCTGGTCATATCATGATGATTAATTTTGGGCGTCAGAATGTGTCGCAAGGCCACTGATTTTCATAGAAGAGAAACATAAATTCTGTCACTATACTCGGGTGGAAAGAGTTTGAAGTACATACATCCACTTGAGTATATTGTTTGGTGACATCGTATTGAGGTTGTAAGATGGATGAGAATAAAAGCAAGGCGCTAAATGCTGCCCTAAGCCAGATTGAAAAACAGTTTGGTAAAAACACAGTAATGCGTCTTGGTGACAATACCGTACAGGCTGTAGAAGCAGTATCTACCGGTTCATTAACGCTGGATATTGCGCTCGGTATTGGCGGTTTACCCAAAGGCCGTATTATTGAAATTTATGGCCCTGAATCTTCAGGTAAAACCACAATGACCCTGCAAGCCATTGCGGAATGTCAAAAAGCCGGCGGCACCTGTGCCTTTATTGATGCCGAACATGCTCTTGATCCTCAATATGCGCGCAAACTGGGTGTAGATATTGACAACCTGCTGGTTTCACAACCGGACAACGGTGAACAGGCACTGGAAATTGCCGACATGCTGGTACGTTCAGGCGCAATTGACCTGATCGTCGTCGACTCTGTTGCGGCCCTGACCCCTCGTGCCGAAATTGAAGGCGAAATGGGTGATTCACATATGGGCCTGCAGGCTCGTCTGATGAGCCAGGCGCTACGTAAAATTACCGGTAATGCCAAACGTTCTAACTGTATGGTGATCTTCATTAACCAGATCCGTATGAAGATTGGTGTGATGTTTGGTAGCCCGGAAACCACCACTGGTGGTAACGCACTGAAATTCTATGCCTCAGTACGTTTAGATATTCGCCGTGTTGGTCAGGTTAAAGAAGGTGATGAAATTGTCGGTTCTGAAACCAAAGTAAAAGTGGTGAAGAACAAGATGGCACCTCCGTTCCGTGAAGCGCTGTTCCAGATTCTGTACGGCAAAGGTGTGAACCATTTAGGTGAACTGGTCGACCTGGCTGTGCAGCAAGAGATTGTGCAAAAAGCTGGTGCTTGGTATTCATATCAAGGTGAAAAGATTGGCCAAGGTAAAAACAATACCATTCGCCATCTGGAAGAACATCCTGAACTGGCACAGACCATTGAAAAACTGATTCGTGAACAGCTATTAACCACAGGCAACGTGGTTGAAGAAAAAGACGAAGAGGAACCTGACTTTTCATTAGATCTGTAAGACTCAACTGTTGAGACTTTAGACATTACACAATACGCCCTACGGGGCGTTTTGTTATTATGCTGATGGCCCTTTTCTGCGAGATGCTTATGTCAGATGCGAAATTCACTAAACTGTTGGACTATGAAACCTTAAAGCAGCAATTTGGCGATGCAGAAGATCAGCCAGCACCATCTGTATCTGCAACTGCCCCGCCTGAATTTGATCCTGAAGAACGTTTATTCGAACATAATAACAGTCAGGAGCACAAACCGGGTTTAAGCGGCTCGCGTTTGCGCTCTTATGCTTTTGCAGTCCTAACCCGTAAAGAATATTCCAAAGCCGAACTGATTGAGAAACTGGCGCTGTATGCAGAAAACCGTGAAGAAGTGGTCGCCTTGGTCGATGAACTGTCACGCGAGAATTACCAGAGTGACCAGCGTGTGGCCGAAACCCTGCTGTCCAGCCAAAAGCGCAAAGGCAAAGGCCCCAATCAGATTAAAATGAAGCTGAAAAGCAAAAAAATTGATACCGCTTTAATTTCAGAAGAACTGAAAGAAACCGACTGGGTGCAGCAAGCCTACGAATTAAAAGTTAAAAAGTTTGGTCCTGATGTCACGAAAGACCCGAAACTGAAAGCCAGACAGATCCGCTTTTTAATGTATCGTGGTTTTGAAATGGATGCGATTATGAAGGCGATTAACCGTAAAGCAGAAGATTAAAAACTGAATCTAGAGATGTAGATAAGCATCTAACTAGGATGAAACATCGACAAATATAAGAAAATAATATAGGGATTAAATCGAAAGGAAATTAAAAAGAAAAAAGCGATATTCTAAGAATTATAAAAATGGTGGCAACCCTACCAGCAAAGCTTCGGCACATCCCACGTCTGCTACCGTTGCTACCTTCCGGTCCTGGCGGGGTTCACAGGGTGAAATTGCGAAGTAACCGGCAGGGCTACCATTGCAGAAACAGAGTATAGACAATTTTATTGAACTTGCAAGTCCTGATTGCGCTTTTATATAAATTAGTCATCTATTTGATTATTAAAAAAACAGTTTGTATTTAATTGGTTATTTTGCAACAGAATTCCGAGAATTTTGACAGATGCCTAATTCATGACAACTTTGTAAAAGCTTATTGCAATTCGGGTTCGGGCCGTTTTTAATGTGCACATGATGATGATTTGGAATGAGCTCTTTCCTGCCCTCTCATTCCCAGTAAAGATAAAAGATGGATATGAAAATGATGCTAAAAAAGCATACGCTCTGTGCACTCACCCTGCTCTGCTCTGCGCCAGCACTGGCCAATATTCCCATTGAATCACGCGGCTTAAGCCAGAACAGCGGTAGTGCCAGCACCCCGACGGCCATTGGCGCCTCCAATAGCGGCGCTCCGGTCACCACCAACCTGAACTGGCAATTAATGCAAAAAAACCAGCAGCTTGAAAATGATATTCGCACCCTGCGTGGCAAAATGGAAGAACAGGAAAACGAGATTGCCCAGCTCAAGCATGAACTGACCAACCGTTATACCGATTTAGACCAGCGTCTTGAACTGCTGAACCAGAAAATTGATCCGGAAGCGGCACCTGCTGTAGAGGAGGATAATCAACAGGATAGTTCTCCCAGTACAGCCAGCAGCAGCCAACCCGCCAGTAACCCCGTAAATAATACCGCTGCCCCAGCGCCAGCAGCGACCACCGTGGTTAGCACACAAAGCTCGACGGAAGAACTGGAAAAAGCGGCCTATACCATCGCTTTGGATGCCTATAAACAAGGCGGTGCAAAAAAAGCCATTGCCCCGATGCAAAACTTTATTAAAAACCATCCGAATAGCGTGTATATTAGCAATGCCTATTTCTGGCTGGCCGAGTTTAATCTGGCAATTGAACCAACCAACTACAACGAAGCCAAAAAGAATTTTGAAATTGTTGCCAGCAAATATCCAAATTCGTCTAAAGCCTCTAATGCGGTGTATCGTCTGTATAGCATTGCCAAAAATGTCGACAAGAATGATGCACTAGCCGCGCAGTATCGTAGCACCCTGCTGACCAAATACCCGTCTTCCCAGGAAGCCAGCTTTGTGAAAAGCTCATAACCCAAAAGCCTCAGATGAGGCTTTTTTTTATAACAGCAGGATCGTGTTTAACGATGGGTATGTACTGACATAACAATGCCCATCCCGGCCAGCAGACTGACCACAGCCGTACCGCCATAACTCATTAACGGTAATGGATCGCCGGTTACCGGTAAAATCCCGCTGACCATACCGGAGTTTAAAAACACAAAGAAGAAGAAGGTCAAGCCAACTGCACCGGCATATAGGCGACCGAAATTATGAAAACAGCTCAGGCTGATAATCAGGCAGCGGATAATAATTGCAGCAAACAGCGCGAACAGTAAAAATACGCCAAAGAAGCCAAATTCTTCAGCATAGGTCGACATAATAAAGTCAGTATGATGCTCCGGCAAATAACCCAAATGCGACTGAGTGCCTTCCAGATAGCCCTTACCGGTCAGACCACCCGAACCAATGGCAATTTTAGATTGAATAATATTCCAGCCAGCGCCGAGTGCATCAGATTCCGGATCAAACAGGGTTAAAATCCGTTTCTTTTGATATTCCTGTAATAAAAACATCCAGGCCAGCGGTGCAACAATGGCCATCGCCGCAAATGCCCCGCCAATTAAACGCCAGGACATGCCGCTCAGAAACAATACAAAAATGCCCGGAATAATCAGGCCAATGTTCAAGTCCGGCTGTAGCGCCACCAGCACAAAAGGAATGCCGAGCAGCACCAGCGCACCGACGATTTGCAGGAATTTGGGTGGAAACGGTTTACGAGCAAAATACCAGGCCATCATCAGTGGCATGGTAAATTTCATGAATTCACTGGGCTGCATACTGCCAATACCGGGCAGACTGATCCAGCGTTTGGCCCCCATGCGGGTTTCACCAATCAGCAGCACCAGTACCAGCATGAGCACGGCCAGGGCATAAAAATAGGGACTGGCGGCCTGATAGACCTTGGGCGGAATCTGCGCACAGATAAACATGGCAATAAAGCCGATACCAAAGCTGATGCCCTGACGCATCACCATTCCCATATCCTGTGCGGTGGCACTATACACCACCATCAGCCCTAAAATTGCATTCAGGATCAGGAAGCATAATAGCCAAGGATCTAGGTGTAGTTTGGTCCAGCGAGAGGTATCGCTTTTAATGCTTCTTCCATCACGTAAAGAGTGACGTAAAAAACGATACTGCTGAGAAGGTATCATTGCGCCCCATTCAATCCAGATAACAAATCATCGGCAATTATAGGATGAACTATGCGCAGAGTGAATCGGAAATACACACCCGACTCATGATTTCAGCAAAGATTTTTTATGCAGTACTTCCGGCGTGCTGGGCTTGCAGAATTAAACGTGCCAGCTCCAGATCATCGGGATAGGTAATTTTAATATTGTCCGAGCGACCTTGTACCACCTGTACCGGATAGCCACCATGCTCCAGCGCACTGGCTTCATCGGTAATATTCACCTCTTGCGCCAATGCCTGTTCAATCGCACGTTTAAGCTCACCTAAGTGCGCCATTTGCGGGGTTTGTGCCTGCCACAGCTGGGCACGGTCTACCGTGGTCTGAATCTGCTGCTGCGTTTCTACACGCTTGAGGGTGTCACGGACCGGAATGGCCAAAATAGCACTCTGGTTGCTGTGTACTGCCTGATTCACCAATGCATATAAGTTTTCAACCGCCACACAGGGACGCGCGGCATCATGCACCAGTACCCAGTCTTCATCCGATGCAATAGCAGATAAATACTGCAAGGCATTCAGCACCGAGTTGACCCGCTCTGCGCCACCCAGACAAAAATGGGCTTTATCCTGATGTGCAAACGGCAAACGCTGGGCCACATCATCCTGCGCACCAATGGCCAGCACATAACCTGCCAGCGGCAACTGATTTAAACGCGCTACCGTATGCTCCAGCACCGTGTGGTCCTGGATCATCTGATATTGCTTGAGTTCGGATTTGGAAAAGCGACTGCCCGAGCCTGCTGCCGGAATAACGGCCCAAAGTTTATGGTGTAGGGGTTGTTGCAGCTGGCTATGGTGCTTCATTGGTACGTAAATCTACCTGGGCATTCGGATTGATATAAATCGGCTTATATTGGGTACTGATGGTACTCATCTGTACAAAAGTTTCATGTGGTTTAATTAAGCCCAGATCAAGACGGGCATGTTCTTCGATGGCTTCTACACCATTTTTTAAATCATAAACTTCCGCGGCCAAAACCCGGTTACGTTCTTTTAATTCATTATTGAGTTCGGTTTGTTGTTGTATTTTCTGGGTCAGTTCCTGATGTTCACGATAACCACCTTCACCAAACCAGTATAAATATTGAAACCCTGCGATCAGAACGATCGCAAGGCCCAACAGTACTTTACTCGATTTCGAGTCGAATACACTTAACATTGACATCTGTCGCTTAGTTTAAACCTTTAAACTCAGCTTTACCGCGATATGCAGCATTCGTCAATTCTTCAATACGAAGTAATTGGTTATATTTCGCTACACGGTCAGAACGGCATAGAGAACCAGTCTTGATTTGACCTGCTGCTGTACCTACTGCAAGATCGGCAATGGTCGAGTCTTCAGTTTCACCTGAACGGTGAGAAATAACAGTCGAGTAACCATTGGCTTTTGCAAGGTAGATGGCATCTAAAGTTTCAGTCAAGGTACCAATCTGGTTGTATTTAATCAGAATCGAGTTACCCACTTTTTCGTTGATACCGCGTTGCAGGATTTTAGGGTTAGTCACGAACAGGTCATCACCGACCAACTGGATCTTGTCGCCAAGAATTGACGTCAGGTAAGACCAGCCTTCCCAGTCAGATTCATCTAAACCATCTTCAATTGAGATAATTGGATATTGGTTTACCAAGCCAGCTAAATAGTCAGCAAACTGGTTGCTGGTGAATGCTTTGTTGCCTTCGCCTTCCAGTACGTATTGACCATTCTTGTAGAATTCAGAAGATGCACAGTCAAGCGCAAGCATCATGTCAGAACCTGCCTTGTAGCCAGTCTGTTCAATTGCTTCAAGAATTACGGTAATTGCTTCTTCGTTTGAACGTAAGTTCGGCGCGAAACCACCTTCATCACCTACAGCTGTGTTCAAACCTTTTTTCTTTAATACTGATTTTAACGCGTGGAATACTTCAGCGCCTGAACGTAATGCTTCAGCGAATGAAGTGAAGCCTACTGGCTCAATCATGAACTCTTGAATGTCAACAGTGTTGTCTGCGTGCGCACCACCGTTCAGGATGTTCATCATTGGCACAGGCATAGTCAAAATGGTTTGACCACGTAAATCTGCGATGTATTGGAAAAGAGGAATTTTCTTTTCATCAGCAGCAGCGCGTGCAGCAGCCAATGATACGGCTAGCGTTGCGTTTGCACCTAATTTTTCTTTGTTTTCAGTACCGTCTAAAGCAATCATCGTATTGTCGATGTCTTTTTGCTCAAATACTGATTTACCCACCAGCGCATCACGGATTAGCGTGTTAACGTTGTTTACGGCAGTTTTCACACCTTTACCTAAGTAACGTGCTTTATCGCCATCACGAAGTTCTAAAGCTTCACGAGAACCAGTTGAAGCACCAGATGGTGCACATGCACGGCCAACTACGCCAGATGCTAAGATTACGTCTGCTTCGATGGTTGGGTTACCACGAGAGTCCAAAATTTCACGTGCACGAATGTCAACGATTTGGCTCATGAACAATTCCTCAGTTGATTGAATAATAGATGCTGTTGCGGGCATCAATGAGTATCTAACTTTTTGAATCCTTTAACTAAAGTATCCAATTCTTTTAATTGCGCCAAGAATGGCTCTAATTGTGACAGGCGCAGCGCACACGGGCCATCACATTTGGCCACATCCGGATCTGGATGCGCTTCCAGGAATAAACCTGCAAGCCCGGTCGCCATACCGGCACGCGCCAGTGTGGTGATTTGCGCACGGCGACCACCTGCTGAATCGGCACGGCCACCCGGCGTTTGTAGCGCATGGGTCACATCGAAGAATACCGGCACATTCATCTCTTTCATGATGTCAAAGCCCAGCATGTCAACAACCAGATTGTTGTAACCAAAGGCTGAGCCCCGTTCACAAAGAATCAGTTTGTCATTACCAGCTTCCAGACATTTATGCAGGATATGACGCATTTCATGCGGCGCAAGGAATTGGGCTTTTTTAATGTTGATGATGGCCTGTGTTTTGGCCATAGCTTCAACTAAATCGGTCTGACGGCTTAAAAAGGCAGGAAGCTGAATAATGTCAGCAACTTCAGCCACCGGCGCAGCCTGATACGGCTCATGCACGTCGGTGATAATCGGAACATTGAAGTGTTTTTTGATGTCTGCCAGCCACTCAATCCCTTTTTCCAGGCCTGGGCCCCGGAATGAGTTCAGGCTTGAACGGTTGGCTTTATCAAAGCTGGCCTTAAAAACGTAAGGAATATTCAAACGTGTGCAGATATCAATATAGGTTTCTGCAATTTCAAAGGCCAAATCTTTGGACTCAAGTACGTTCATGCCGCCGAATAGTACAAATGGCAAGTGGTTTGCCATTTGTATATCGCCTAAACGTACAACTTCTTGTGCTTTTAATTGTGACATTTAAACTTCCTGGTTTGTTCCTTTTACCGCTTAGTGCTTGTTTTGGTACTGCTTTTTGGCAGCATCAATAAAGCTTGCAAACAGCGGATGTCCATCACGTGGCGAGCTGGTAAATTCTGGGTGGAATTGTACCGCAATAAACCAAGGATGTTGAGGGATTTCAACTGTTTCCACCAAGTGCTGTACTGGTGAATAACCTGAGATTTTCATACCTTTTTCTTCAAGAACAGGAATATAACGGTTATTCATTTCATAGCGGTGGCGGTGACGTTCAATAATTTCTGCTGAACCGTACACTTCACAGGTTTTGGTGCCTTCAACCAGTTCTGATTTTTGTGCACCTAAACGCATGGTACCGCCGAGGTCAGAATCAACTGAACGCTGCTGTACTTCACCACGCTCATCTAACCATTCGGTAATCAGACCAATTAATGGAGATTTGGTTGAACGGTTAAATTCAGTTGAAGTCGCATCTGCAATACCGGCAACGTTACGTGCGTATTCGATCACGGCAAGCTGCATACCTAAACAGATGCCCAGGAATGGTACACCGTTTTCACGTGCATAACGGATGGCCGCCATTTTGCCTTCAGTACCGCGCTCACCAAAGCCGCCAGGGACCAGAATTGCGTCAGCATCTTTCAGTACGGCTGCAACGTCCTGGCTTTCCAGGTCTTCTGCATTGACATAGTCAATCTGTACTTTGACACGGTTTTGAATACCAGCATGCAATAACGCTTCGTTCACCGATTTATAGGCATCTGGCAGTTCAACGTATTTACCAACCATCGCTACACGTACGGTGTATTCCGGATTCAGTAAGGCTTCAACCACGTTATCCCAGTCAGACAGGTCTGCTTCTGGCACATCAAAACCAAAACGTTCACAGATCAGATCATCAACATCCTGCTCATAGAAGGTACGTGGAATTTGATAAATGGTTTTGGCATCTTTACATACCACCACTGCACGCGCTTCAACGTTGGTGAACAGTGCAATTTTGCGGGTAGTATCTGCGTCTACATCGTGCTCAGTACGGCAGATCAGGATATCTGGCTGAATACCGATTGACAGTAATTCTTTAACCGAGTGCTGGGTTGGCTTGGTTTTTAACTCTGCTGCAGACTTAATGTATGGCAACAGGGTTAAATGCATCAGCATGGTACGTTTATGACCGAGCTCAACCATGAGCTGACGGACCGATTCCATGAATGGGAGAGATTCAATGTCACCGACCGTGCCGCCAATCTCAACAATGGCAACGTCATAACCTTCACCTGCGCGAAGGACACGCTCTTTAATATTATCTGTGATGTGTGGAATCACCTGAACGGTACCGCCCAGATAATCACCACGACGCTCTTTATTTAAGACGTCTTGGTACACGCGACCTGATGTGAAGTTGTTTAACTTCGTCATCTTCGCACGACGCAAGAAACGTTCGTAATAACCCAAGTCTAAGTCAGTTTCAGCACCATCCTCTGTGACAAAAACTTCACCATGTTGGAAAGGACTCATCGTCCCTGGATCGACATTGATGTATGGATCCATTTTGACCATGGTTACTTTCAAACCACGGGCTTCTAAAAGTGCAGCAACTGAAGCAGCTGAAATACCTTTACCTAGTGATGAAACAACACCACCAGTCACGAAAATAAAATGGGTCATTGGGTTTCTCGTACAATCGAGCCTAAACTGGCCTGCAATGTTGCGCAATTTTACTTTACTCTGCACCTATAAAGCAAAGTCATTCCGCATCAATTCATAGAACAATAAACAATTGGCTATTCTATCAGCATTTCCGATAAAAAATTAGATTTTATTCATAGGATTTTCATCTGATTTTTTGCTGTTATAATACGCGCATCTCGTTGAACCCTCCTTTTTTAGATTATGAACAAAAAATTTTTGATTTGTGGTGCAATTGCAACCAGTTTATTCCTGAGTGCCTGTGTTAAAAAAGAAGCACCTCAGGAAGAAGAACAGGTTGAAGTTGAGGTTCAGCAAACTGAGCAGATCACTGAGCCAGCCCAGTTCGAGCCACTTGAAGCAGAAACGCCAGAAGTGTCTGAAACTGAAGCGCCAGTGGAATACGAAGTTGAACGTACTGAAACTGAAAACACCACAACTGAAATTCGTCGTGAAGTGACGCCACGTGAACCTGCGCCAGCCCCTCAGCCAGCTCAGGCCGCTCCTGCTGAAGACAAGCCGGTAGAAGCCCGTCCAGCCAACCCGGACCCGGACAGCCAGTCACAAGATGACGCTGTTGCCGCAGCCATTGCCGCAGCAACCCCAGCGCTTGAAAACTGATTTCAGCCTTCAAGCACTGTTGCATAAAAAAACCCAGTCCATGTACTGGGTTTTTTATTGGCCTTTTTATGAAGCTGTTCCATTCAGGAATAAGAACGTTCACCCTGTTGATGCTGGTTCTTTAAATAATCAGCCATTAAACGTGTGGCCCAGGACTGTGGCGCACCTAAACCTTCATAAAAACCGCAATGACTGCCCTTTTTGGTGGTCACCACCATAATATTCGGCATTTTCTGAATACTTTCTTTATACGGTTCCAGATTTTTAATATGACAAACCGGATCATCTTCGGCGTTTAAAATCATCAGGGGAATTTTGACATTCTGGAACACATAAATCGGGTTAATGGCTTTGCTATAACTTTCATAATCATGATAGCCGGCCATCTCAAAATAGGCCTGTTCAAATTCGGCCAGGTTTTGCGCGGTAATGACTTTGGCCAGCGATTTGGTTTTCTGCCAGCTACTCCGATAAGGATCAATAAAGGCCTGAATCACCTTTTTGGTCATGACCTTACTATAAAACGGATGAACATGGTTAAAGCCGATTTCGGTGTCATACCCCGGGCACAGTGCAAAAGCAGCTTTTAGCGGCGTTTTGTCGCCTTCTTCACCTAAATAACGCACCAGCAAACCGGTACCGGCCGATGAACCTACCCCATATAGGGCAGAAACCGGGAATTTTTGCTGAATAAACTGGATCTGTTCCCGTAAATCTTCGGTGGAACCAAACAGGCAGATTTTCGGAACCGGCATAGGCAAGTTGGCATGACCACGGCGTAAACATAAGGCAATACGCCAGCCGGTCTGCTGATGTAAATCCCGCACCAGCTCGCTCATGCTCTCGGCAGTTCCGACAATGGTGTGCATTACAATAATGGTTGGGGTGCGTGGTGGCAGATGCAGACCGTACCAGGCAATAGCCGTTACGCCACCATCGGACATGTTCAGCTGCTCAATGGCATCGTAATGCAGGCGGATGGTTTTTTTCTTGATTAAGTCAAAATAAAGCAGATGCGCATGGGTATTGGACAGCCACGGGGTTGGCCGGTATTTCTGTTTCAGTTGCGGTAAAACATCTATACAGCGCCGGATTTGACCTTCGGGATTAAAATATAAGGTCGGTTCTGCGGCGCCGGTCCATTCATCAATCAAGCGCTGGGTGAGCTGGGCCATTTTCTGGATCACAAATTTCATGTTTTGTTCCCCCCTTTTATGGTTTGGCTTATATCATGCTAGTTCTCTCATGTTATGAAGTCAGTTGAGTTCAGGGCTTAGATCAGGTGGGCATAAATTGTGCCATCCGTTGTCCCATCTCGGCAGCCAAAGCTTCGAGGCCGCTTTTAGGACGAATCATCACTTCAAAATCAATGATCTGACCTTGATCATTGAAGCGGATCATATCAATACCCTTGAGTTTTTTATCTCCCACCTGGGCAGAAAACTCAAGCACAACATTGTTACCGTCTGCAGCATAAAATTCACGGTGATAGCTAAAGTTCTCAAAGACCTGAATTACATTGGTCAGAATAAAAAACACCACCTGCTTGCCGGCATAAGGCTGATAAGCCACCGGAGAACGAAACACCACCTCATCGGCCAGCAGTTCATTCAGGATGGCCATATCACGCTGTTCAAGCATCTGGTGCCAACGGGCAATCGCGGTTTTGGTGATGTGTAAGGTCATTTTGGGGTCCTTTTTTGTTTTGATATTTCATTGCTATATAAACTCCCCCTGAGCAAGTTTTAAAGCATTGCTTTAAAACGAAGTGCAAGAAAGGGGGATTTAGAAGGGTTTTTCTACAAGAATCCCTCCCAACCTCCCTTTTTCAAAGGAAGGAGTTGATTCTATTCAGTGAATTCCCTCAGCTTCCAGAAGATGAGCAACCCTGCTGCACAGGGCAGAGGCGGTTATTCACCCTCTCCCCAGCGCTCTTCCATAGGGAGGGGAGAAGGAATTAGATTAAATTTTCGCCGCCAACTCTGCGCCCTGACGGATTGCGCGTTTGGCATCTAGCTCACCGGCTTCCTTGGCACCGCCAATCAGATGCACATTTTTACCCGCAGCTTGCAGCTGATCGTACATGGCGGTATATGATTCCTGTCCGGCACAGATCACCACGTTTTCAACTTCCAGCAGCATCGGCTGGTCATTGACCGTAATATGCAGGCCCTGATCATCAATTTTCTGATAGCTTACGCCTGCCATCATTTTAACATCGCGGTTTTTTAAGCCGGTACGATGAATCCAGCCGGTGGTTTTGCCCAGGCCTGCTCCCACCGAAGATGCTTTACGCTGCAATAAATAGATTTCATGATTGGAGGCTTCTACCTGTGCCGGTTTCAGGCCACCGACATGCTCATATTCGGTATCAATCCCCCATTCATCATAGAATTTTTCCGGATTCAGACTGCCACTTTCACCAGCATGACTTAAGTATTCTGCGGTATCAAAACCAATTCCACCGGCACCAATAATCGCAACCCGTTTCGCCACCGGTCGACGCTCTTTCAGCACATCCAGATAGCTCAGGACTTTTGGATGATCAATTCCTTCAATGTCCAGCTGACGTGGAGTTACCCCAGTTGCCACCACAATCTCGTCAAAACTGCTCTTGCTCAGCTCATCAAAGCTGGCCGTATGATTCAGTTTTAGCTGAATGCGTGGCTGCAACTCAATTTGACGCTTGAAATAACGCAAGGTTTCATAAAATTCTTCTTTGCCCGGAATGGTCTTGGCAATATTAAACTGCCCGCCAATCTGGTTAGAGGCTTCAAAAATCGTCACTTCATGACCACGGTCTGCCGCATAAATTGCAAAGCTTAAACCGGCTGGACCCGCTCCAATCACCGCAATATTTTTTGGTTGGCTGGCTTCTTTAAAGATCAGTTCGGTTTCATGACAGGCACGCGGATTGACCAGACAGGAGGCAATTTTCATGGAGAAAATATGGTCCAGACAGGCCTGGTTACAGGCAATACAGGTATTAATTTCATCGCTACGGCCCTGCTCGGCTTTTACTACAAAATCGGCATCTGCCAAAAATGGACGCGCCATCGACACCATATCGGCCTGGCCAGTCGCCAGTACATGCTCTGCCATTTCCGGGGTGTTAATCCGGTTGGAGGTGATTAAAGGAATTTTGACTTCACTTTTGAGCTTTTCTGTGACCCAGCTAAAAGCCGCACGCGGCACTTTGGTGGCAATGGTCGGAATACGTGCTTCATGCCAGCCAATACCGGTATTAATAATGGTCGCACCCGCTTTTTCAATTTCTTTGGCCAGCTGCACCACTTCTTCAAAACTTGATCCGCCTTCGACCAGATCCAGCATTGACAGACGATAGATAATAATAAAGTTTTCACCCACTTCAGCACGGGTACGTTTCACGATTTCAATTGGAAAGCGAATCCGGTTTTCATAGCTGCCGCCCCATTCATCATCACGATGATTGGTACGCTTGGCAATAAACTCGTTAATCAAGTAGCCTTCCGAACCCATAATTTCAACACCGTCATAACCGGCATATTTGGCCAGCTTGGCACAGTTGGCAAAATCGGCAATGGTCTGCTGTACTTCGGCCGAGGTGAGTGCATGCGGTTTAGACGGGTTAATAGGCGCCTGAATCGCGGATGGCGCCACAATATCCGGCTGATAGGAATAACGTCCAGTATGCAAAATCTGCAAGGCAATTTTACCGCCCGCTTCATGCACGGCTTGGGTGACCACTTTATGTTTTTCAGCTTCGGCCAAGGTGTCAAGTTTATTGCCACCTGCAAAGGTTAAGCCGGCATCATTTGGAGAAATCCCGCCGGTCACAATCAGGCCCACGCCGCCTTTGGCACGCTCTGCATAGAATGCTGCCATCCGTGCATAACCATTTGGTGCTTCTTCAAGACCCACGTGCATAGAACCCATAAGTACGCGGTTTTTTAAGGTGGTAAAGCCTAAATCAAGCGGGGCTAACAGATGCGGATAATTCGACATATTCTCTCCTTGGCTGGCCAAAAGCGGGCTATTTTTATGTTAATGCAACTTGTTGCATAAATTTATATGCGAATTTTGACTTTTATGCAACATGTTGCATAATATTTTAGATTCATACTTGCATGATCTCGTCTATGTCTTTAGCCCATGTATTACTCACCAGCCTGATTGAAAAACCCAGCACGGGCATTGAACTGGCCCGGCGCTTTGATCGCTCGATGGGCTTTTTCTGGAATGCCACCCATCAGCAGATTTATCGTGAATTAAACAGCATGCTCAGCAAAGGCTGGATTTCCACTTTGGCTGAAGAAGATGCCCAAGGCCGTAAAAAAACCTATCAGGTTGAGGCCGCAGGCCGGGTCGAACTGGCCGACTGGATGGTCAAGCAAGGTCCTCCGGCGCAGCTCCGTGAAGAACTGATGGTGCGTTTACGGGCCGAAGCACAACTCGGCGGTAATGAGGTTTTGCCCGAGCTAGAGCGGCATTTACAGTTGCATCAGGAAAAATTGCAGCTGTATCAGGCCATTTATGCCAAAGACTTTGCCCAGCAGACCGACGAAAATCGTACCTTATATATTCATAAAATGATTTTACAGCTGGGTATCGAGCAGGAAATCGGCTGGATTCGCTGGCTGGACGCGGTGATTCCTGCGCTAAAAGCTTTTGATCAACAACAATAAAATTTCAAGGAATGAAATCTCATGCCGTATTATGTCATGCCCGATGGCGAAGGTTTATTTGTACGTGAATTTGGTCAGGGCCAACCGGTGCTGGTGCTGTCCGGTTTGGGCATGCACAGCTGGCAATGGCTGCCGTTTTTGTGGCCGCTACGCAAACAGTTCCGTTTTATTATTCCCGACTGGCGCGGCTTTGGCGGTTCGAAACAGTGCCGGATTCCGGAGCTGGATGCCATTTCCAGCCACTGGCAGGATGTGCAATCCTTAATTCAGCAACTACAGCTGCAACAGTTTATAATCGTTGCCTATTCGATGGGTGCGACCACTGCCATGCATGGTATGCAATATGGACAGCTGGCAGCGCAGTTAAAAGCTTATTTGCATATTGATCAGACCCCGAAAATCATGGTGGATGAACACTGGGCCTATGGCCTGTTTGGCCAGCAGCACAGCCGCTTCAAACAGATCTTATCCGAACTGTCCGCGCTATTTACGGAACACGCACATCTCCAGTGGATTCACGATTTAAATGATACGGCCACAGATCAACTGTTTGCTTTATGGATGCAGTTTATTGAGCTGCAAAATAACAACCCTCGCCAGCGAGCCATCTTTTGTAAAATCCTGCAACAGCCACGTTTGCAACATCTGCTGTTACCCTCATCTCGACTGGACTATATGACTTGGTATATCCGCAACTATTTAGAACATGCCGAAGATTATCGTGAAGCCTTAAGCCAGCTGAACTGTCCTACGGTGTTTTTTAGCGGGGTGCAATCGGTGCTCTATCCGGTACAGGGACAAACCCTGATTGCCCAAAGTGTGGCACAGGCACAGCAGGTGTTGTTTGAAAAATCAGGGCATACTCCGCTACTGACTGAGCCGCTGAAATTTACCCGCGAACTTAAACGCTTTTTATTGCAGCATCAGTAAATATCTACATCAATATTTATAGCTGAATAAAAAAAGCCGAACGGTGTAAGGTTCGGCAAAAAGCAAGTGAAGACTAACAATCAAGGCAAAGCACTAGGCAATTTTCCCATCAATAATGCCCTGCTGTTTTAAAGCCTGCAGTTCTTCAGCAGATTTAAAGCGGGACAAAATATAGGCCGTATGTTCACCCAGTTGCGGTGGTGCCTGCCGGTATTCGACCGGTGTATCTGACAGCTTGATCGGTGATGCAATCATTTTAAATTGCGCATTTAAACTGTGCGGCAAATTGACCAGCATCTGCCGATGCTGAATTTGCGGCTCAGCCAAGGCATCTTCAATCGAGTTAATTACACCGACCGGCACTTTGACCGCATGAATCCGGCGTACCCATTCCTCTGCATTAATTACAGAATGCAGCGATTCCGGTCTGTGCACGGCCCAGAATTAAGGCATGTACGTCATGCGTCCCTTCATAGGTATTCACCACTTCCAGATTCACCAGATGACGCGCCACACCAAATTCATCCGAAATACCGTTACCACCCATCATGTCACGAGCCAAACGGGCAATATCCAGTGCCTTGCCACAGTTATTGCGCTTGATTAAAGATGTTCCTTCAATCGAGGCAATACCATCATCTTTCATGCGGCCAAAACGTAATGCGGCCTGTAAACCTAAAGCAATTTCAGTTTGCATATCAGCCAGTTTTTTCTGGATTAACTGATTGGCAGCCAAAGGACGACCAAACTGTTTACGCTCCATGGTGTACTGATGTGCGGTATGCCAGCAGAACTCTGCCGCACCCATCGCACCCCAGGCAATGCCGTAACGGGCACTGTTCAGGCAGGTAAATGGACCTTTTAAGCCACGAACTTCTGGGAAAGCATTTTCTTCTGGGACAAATACGTTATCCATTACAATTTCACCGGTGATGGAAGCACGTAAACCGACCTTGCCGTGAATCGCAGGCGCAGACAGCCCTTCCCAGCCTTTTTCCAGAATAAAGCCGCGAATGTCACCGACATTGCCTTCAGGTGAAACCTCTTTGGCCCAAACCACAAATACATCGGCAATTGGACTGTTGGTAATCCACATTTTTGCGCCCGTTAAGCGATAACCGCCATCGACTTTTTTGGCACGGGTAATCATGCTGCCCGGGTCAGAACCATGATCCGGCTCAGTCAGACCAAAACAGCCAATATATTCACCTGTGGCTAATTTTGGTAAATACTTCTGTTTTTGCTCTTCCGAGCCAAATTCATTAATCGGTACCATCACCAGCGAACTTTGTACACTGGCCATAGAGCGGTAACCTGAATCGACGCGTTCGACTTCACGGGCAATCAGACCATAGCTGACATAATTTAAACCGGCACCGCCGTACTGTTCAGGAATGGTTGGGCCTAGTAAGCCTAGCTCGCCCATTTCACGGAAAATGGTCGGATCGGTTTTTTCATGACGAAACTGTTCCAGTACACGTGGCATCAGCTTGTCCTGACAATAGGCCGCAGCAGTATCACGGATCATGCGTTCTTCTGCAGTCAGCTGCTGCTCCAGCAGGAATGGGTCTTGCCAGTCAAAATGTTCTTTACGGCCTGAATGTGAATTTACCATTTGATTCATAGCTTCCTCTGCCTGAATGATGTTCTCGTTGTTTGTGTTGATACTATGTGTGAAAAATAATATTTTCAAACGAGATTTTTTAATGCAGATATGCATTCTCCGCATATCTTAAATAAGCATATTCATACTGGAGCTGCGCATCGCGCTAAAACCTGTGAAGAAACAATAAAAAATAAACAAATTGGCGATCATAGTGCCTTCATCTATGCTATTTTCAAATACCTGTGCAGATAAAGGATGATCTGAAATGCGGCGTAATATTCCCTCTTTACAGGCCTTGCTCTGCTTTGAGTCGGCAGCCAAGCATTGCAGTTATACTCATGCCTCGCAAGAACTGTTTATTACCCAGAGTGCGGTTTCCCGGCAAATCCAGCAGCTGGAAGAATTTCTTGGCTTAAGCCTGTTTATCCGGACCCGGCATGGAGTCGAACTGACGCCTGCAGGACAGCATTCTTATAAAAGTATCAAACCCTATTTACTGGGGCTGGAGCAAAGCACGCTCGATGTGATGTCGCATAAAGGATTAGGCGGCACCTTAAAGCTGGGCGTAGTACCGACCTTTGCCACGCGCTGGCTAGTTCCGAAGCTGCACCGTTTTAACCAGCGCTATCCGGAAATTACTATTCATTTGGAAACCAGCACCAAACCGTTTTTATTTAATGAAAATATTTTTGATGCGGCCATTTATGCCGGTACGCAGCAGCAGATTGATCATTGGCCCGGAATCCACACCCATTTTTTAATGAAGGAAGATGTGGTGCCGGTGTGCTCACCGCAGCTGATTGCCCGGCATTTTCCTGCGGCGCAGAAAAGCCATCGCTATGGTTATAACCTGGCTGCCGAACAATTACAGCAACTGCCTTTATTACAGCAAACCACACGACCGACCATCTGGCAGGAATGGTTCCAGACCCAGCAGATTGAGCATGCCCATCCGTATGATGGACAGCGTCATGAACTGTTTTCGATGCTGGCTGTGGCCGCCAGTCATGGCATGGGCATGGCACTCATCCCGCAAATGTTGATTCAGCAGGAATTAACCAGCGGTGAACTGGTACTGGCCTCAGATCAGCAGCTCAGCGGCCGGCGCTCCTATTATCTGGTACATTCTAGTCAGGAAAATTCAGTTTTAATTCAGAAATTTGTAGAATGGATGCAACAGGAAGTCACGCACAGTATCGCCACACAGGAATCTGCCTATGCCTAAACTGATTGTTTTCTCCGGTGCCGGAATGAGCGCCGAAAGCGGGATTAATACCTTTCGTGATAGTGAAGGATTGTGGGAACAGCATCGGGTGGAAGATGTGGCCACACCGGAAGCTTGGGCCAAAAATCCGGCGCTGGTGCAGCGTTTTTATAATGAACGACGCAAAAATATTCTGAATGCCCAGCCCAACGCGGCACATCAACTGATTGCCGAACTGGAACAGTATTTTGATGTGGCTGTTATTACCCAGAATATTGATGATCTGCATGAACGTGCCGGTAGCCAGCAGGTATTACATTTGCATGGCAATATCCGGCTGGCCAAAACTTCCGGACCCGATGCACAAACCACTACCCACTTTTACCCGATTGAAGGCGCCGAGCTGGATTTGGAACGCGATGTCTGTGACGTGGGTTATCCGCTACGGCCACATGTGGTCTGGTTTGGTGAGGCGGTACCAGCCTATGTACAGGCGATTGAATGGGTGCAGGATGCCGATATTTTTATTGTGATTGGCAGCAGTCTGGCAGTCTACCCGGTGGCTGGTCTGGTTCATGAAATTCCGGCCAGCTGTCAGGCCTATTATATTGACCCGAAAGCCAATCAGCAGCGTTTACCGGCGCAATATGAATGTATTGCCGCCACTGCAACCCAAGGTTTGGCACAGTTAAAACCACGTCTGCTGGCGGCCCTGTAAGTTGAATCAAAACCATCGGCCAAACACAAAAGGCTCAAAACCAATATATGACCTTGAGCCTTTGCTGTTTTACTGAAGCAGTCAGTGTCTTAGCTGACTTGGGCAAAAACTGCTTCCGGTGGTGTTACCTCACTGACCAGATTATGCAGGGCAAAAATTTCATCCAGCTGTTCCTGAGTCAGTAATTCCTGCTCCAGTACCACCTGCTGAATGGTTTTGTTTTCAGCAATACACAGTTTCCCGATTTCATCACATTTGGCATGACCTAGAATCGGATCAAGCAAAGTGACAATACCGACGCTACGCATCACCGCATCATGGCAAGCCTGTTCATTGGCCTGAATGCCCTGAATACATTTTTCATCCAGACTTTTCATGGCTTGAGTCAATAACTGGATGGATTCATGAATCGACACGGCAATCACCGGTTCCATCACGTTTAACTGCAACTGCCCGGCTTCGGCCGCCATGGTCACGGTCAGGTCATTGCCAATCACTTTAAAAGCAATCTGGTTCACCACTTCCGGAATGACCGGATTGACCTTGGCCGGCATAATCGAAGAACCGGCCTGCAACTCCGGTAACCGGATTTCCCCCAGACCGGTACGCGGGCCAGAACTTAATAAACGCAGGTCATTACAGATTTTCGATAACTTCACCGCCAGACGTTTCAGTGTGCTGGATAAAATGATGAAAACCCCACAGTCGCTGGTGGCTTCGACATAATCTTCTGCGCCAATTAATGGCAAGCCGCTAATCTCTTTTAAAGCCTGCACCGCTTCCTGGGCATAACCTTTGGGGGTATTCACGCCCGTACCAATCGCGGTAGCACCGAGGTTAATTTCCAGCAACAGCTGACGGGTCCGGTCAATCAGTTTTAAATCTTCTTTTAACAGGGTAGCAAAAGCCCGGAACTCCTGCCCCAAGGTCATCGGCACGGCATCTTGCAGCTGGGTCCGGCCCATTTTCAGTACATACTGAAATTCAGCTACTTTCTTGTAGAAACTGTCAATCAGGTTACGCATCTGCACGAACAGATCATCCAGACTGTAATAAGTCGCTAAACGCAAGGCTGTTGGATAGACATCATTGGTCGATTGCGACTTATTAACATGATCATTTGGATGAATAGAAAAATAACTGCCTTTTTCCAGACCCAGATGTTCTAAGGCAATATTGGCAATCACCTCATTGCTGTTCATGTTAATCGACGTTCCGGCACCGCCCTGATAAACATCTAAAGGGAAATGCGCACGCCATGCGGCGGGCTGTTCAATCAACTGGTCACAGGCATACTGAATCGCCTCAGCCACCTGCGGGGAGATTTTTTCAAACTGTAAATTGGTTTGTGCAGATGCCTTTTTCACTTGCGCCAAAGCACGAATGAAATGCAGGTTTTCACCGACCTGCTGATTAGAGATCTGGAAGTTCTCCAAGGCACGCAAGGTATGAATACCATAATAACTGTCTGCCGGCACTTCTTTAGCACCTAGCAAATCATGCTCTATTCTTGTTTTCTCTGTCTGAACCGTAATCACACTGTTTACTCACTATTTCGCACCAATATTGTGCATAAGAAAATCTTAAACCTGTGCCAGCCTGAAACTACACAAGATTGATACGCTTTTTGAAATATTTAATTACACATTCTTTCTGAATGTACGGGATGTAACATAATGTAAATTTACTCCATTTTTAAGCCAGATTTAACAGATTCTCTCCATATTTGCAAAAATAAAAATATTCACCGCTTTATTCAAAATTTTGACTTAATAATTTTCCGCTCATTGCTCCCATTTTTTCAATTGTATCTAAAGCTACAAACTGCAACATAAGACCGCTATAAATCCCGTCGAAATGTTACAGAACGTAATTTTAATTCCATGCTTGAATCAGCTCCTTGAAAAAATGCGCAAAAAATCATCTCGGATGGATGAACGCTTACAGACAAAGGATGGGCATATGAGTCAACTGAATCCCACATTAATTACCTTTATATTTTATATCGTGGCCATGATCGGTATCGGGCTGTATGCCTACAAGGCCACCACAGATTTCTCGGATTATATTCTTGGGGGCCGCAGTCTGGGCAGCGTGGTGACTGCGCTTTCTGCCGGCGCATCGGATATGAGCGGCTGGCTGCTGATGGGTTTACCCGGTGCAATCTATCTGGCCGGATTATCTGAAGCCTGGATCGCCATCGGCCTGATTATTGGTGCATGGTTAAACTGGCTTCTGGTCGCCGGGCGTTTGCGGGTTCATACCGAAGTACAAAACAATGCCCTGACCCTGCCAGATTATTTCACCAGCCGTTTTGGCGACCGCAAGAAAATCCTGCGCGTCAGTTCAGCACTGGTGATTCTGGTATTTTTCGCGATTTACTGTGCATCCGGCATGGTGGCCGGTGCGCGTTTATTTGAAAGCCTGTTTGGCTGGTCCTATACCACGGCGCTGTGGATTGGCGCGATAGCCACCATCAGCTATGTCTGTATTGGCGGCTTCCTGGCAATTAGCTGGACCGATACCTTCCAGGCCGGGCTGATGATTTTTGCCCTGCTGATTACTCCCATCATGACCTATCTGGCACTGGGTGATCATAGCCAGCAGATTGGTCTGTTACTGGAAACTGCGCGCCCACATGCCACGCAGATGCTGTCCGGTTTAAGTTTTATTGCTATTTTATCTTCTTTGGCATGGGGCTTAGGCTATTTTGGACAACCGCATATTCTGGTTCGCTTTATGGCAGCCGATTCGGTCAAAACCATTCCGGCGGCGCGTAAAATTGGTATGAGCTGGATGATTCTCTGTCTGGGCGGCGCAGTTGGTGCCGGTTTCATTGCCATTGCCTATTTCCAGCAATTTCCAGAACTGGCGACTGTGGTGAATCAGAACCCGGAAACCGTGTTTATGGAGCTGACCAAAATCCTGTTTAATCCGTGGATTGCCGGGATTATTCTGGCCGCCATTCTAGCCGCGGTGATGAGTACGCTCAGCTGTCAGTTACTGGTCTGCTCCAGTACCTTAACTGAAGATTTGTACAAAGCCTTTTTACGCAAAAATGCCTCACAAAAAGAGCTGGTCTGGGTCGGCCGTTTTATGGTGCTGTTGATTGCAATGCTGGCAATCTGGCTGGCCAGCAATCCATCGAGTAAAGTCCTGGGGCTGGTGGCCTATGCCTGGGCCGGATTTGGCGCGGCTTTTGGTCCTCTCATTATTCTGTCGCTGTTCTGGAAACGCATGACCCTGAAAGGCGCGATTGCCGGGATGCTGGTTGGCGCGATCACCGTAATTGTCTGGAAAAATGTCATGGCCGATACCGGACTCTATGAGATTATTCCCGGCTTTATTCTGGCCAGTCTGAGTATTGTAATAGTCAGTCTGCTCGACCGGGCACCAAGTACAGAGGTGATTGAACGCTTTGAACAGTCAGATGCCGAGTACAAAAAAGCCATGCAGGAAATGAACAGCTAGCACAGCAATCTACCGAATTGATTGATCATCCATAAAAAAAGGAGCTTCGGCTCCTTTTGGGTTTTAACGGAAAATACAGACAAAGATGACGGTTTATTTGGCCTTGTGCTGATATTTCAGTTTCAATTGCGAGCTTTCCTTAATCACTTCCATCACCGGATAACTGCGGGTTTCTTTCACCCCCGGCAACTGCCATAAAATTTGCCCGGAAATCTTACGGAATTCTTCCATATTGGCGCAGCGGATTTTGACTACAAAATCGAAACCACCACTAATCATGTGACATTCCACAATTTCCGGATGCTGCAAAATCGCATCTGAAAATTCTTCCAGTACATTCGGCGTGGTTTTATCCAGCAGAATTTCCACAAATACCACAAAACTGCTATTCAGCAACTCCGGATTCAGCTTGGCTTCATAGCCCAAAATAAAGCCATCTTTACTCAGTTTCTGTACCCGCGCCAGCGCAGCAGTTGGCGATAAATTGACGGCTTCTGCCAGTTTAATATTTGAAATCCGGCCATCTTTTTGCAGAATATCCAGAATTTTAATGTCAGTGCGATCCAGGCTCATCATTCCATTCATAATCCGTATTTATCTCTAAAAATAACAAAAATTATAGTGAGTTATTTGGCATATTTTCTGTGATCATAAATTATATAAGGTACACCGTTCAACTAAAATATATCGTCACAGGATGTTGGCATGAACATGATGGATAGCGAAACCCATTTCGACGACGCAAAACCGCATTTGGATTACATCACTGAATTCAAAGAAAAAAATGAGGCAGAAATTGCCATCAATACCGCATGGCGTCGCCCTGAAAGTGAATGTGTCAGCCATTTACTCGAGCACAGTGAAATTCCTGATGCACTGAACAGCCAGATTTATGAGCTGGCTTTTCAGCTGGCCCACTCCCTGCGTGAACGTAAAAATTCCAGCGGTAAAGCCGGTCTGGTGCAAGGCCTGTTGCAAGAGTTCTCCCTCTCTTCACAAGAAGGCATCGCCCTGATGTGTCTGGCCGAAGCGCTATTACGTATTCCTGATACCGCAACCCGTGATCTGCTGATCCGTGACAAGATCAACCAGGGCAACTGGAAAGAGCATTTAGGTCAAAGTAACCTGATGTTTGTGAATGCAGCGGCCTGGGGCTTAATGCTGACCGGCAAGCTGATGGAAACCCCGAAACAGAACAGCTTAAGCGGTATTCTGACTGGCCTGCTGGCGCGCAGTGGCCGTGGTATTATCCGTAAAGCGGTAGATGTCGCCATGCGGATGATGGGTGAGCAGTTCGTGACTGGTGAAACCATTAGCGAAGCCCTGCAACATGCCGAACCGTTAGAAGAAAAAGGTTTCCGTTATTCTTATGACATGCTCGGTGAAGCAGCCCTGACCGAACACGATGCAGAGCGTTATTTTGATGACTATCAAAATGCCATTCACGCCATTGGCCAGGCCTCTAAAGATAAAGATGTTTATACCGGCCCGGGGATTTCGATCAAGCTCTCTGCCCTGCATCCACGTTATCAGCGTGCTCAAATTGACCGCGTGCATACCGAACTGTATGACAAGGTGCTGCAACTGGCGGTGCTGGCCAAGGACTACAATATTGGCCTGAATATTGATGCCGAAGAATCTGAACGACTGGAAATGTCTTTAGAGTTGCTGGAGCGTCTGTGTTTTGAACCGGCACTGGATAACTGGAAAGGCATTGGCTTTGTGATTCAGGCCTACCAGAAACGCTGCTTCTATGTGGTAGATTATGTGGTTGATCTGGCCAAACGCAGCCAGAAACGCCTGATGATCCGTCTGGTGAAAGGCGCCTATTGGGACAGCGAAATCAAGAAAGCGCAAATTGATGGCATGTCAGATTATCCAGTCTTTACCCGTAAAGTGCATACCGATCTGTCCTATATTGCCTGCGCGAAAAAATTACTGGCGGCACCGGAACAGATTTATCCGCAGTTTGCGACTCACAATGCTCAAACGCTGGCCACGATTTATCATCTGGCCGATCCAGCGCGCTATTATGCTAGCCAATACGAGTTCCAATGCCTGCATGGTATGGGCGAGCCGTTGTATGAAAATGTGGTCGGCTCGAAACAGCAGCAGAAGCTCGGTGTGCCGTGCCGTATTTATGCGCCGGTCGGTAACCATGAAACCCTGCTGGCCTATCTGGTGCGTCGTTTGCTGGAAAATGGTGCCAATACCTCTTTCGTCAACCGTATTGCCGATAAGACCCTAAACATTGAAGATCTGATCGAAAATCCGCATCAGACCATTTTAGCCACAGCTCAACAGGAACAGAAAGTCGGCCAGAAACATCCGGCGATTCCCTTACCACATGAACTGTACGGCGTGCAGCGCGACAACTCTGCTGGACTGGACTTAGCCAATGATCAGGACTTGGCGGCATTAAATACAACCGCGCAGCATCTGCATCAACATCAATGGACTGCCCAGCCGATGGGTGAAGGCTTAACCGCCGAAGACAGTGCCGATGTACACGCAATTTTAAACCCGGCTCAGCATCAGGATATTGTTGGTCATGTGCAGGAAGCCACTGCAGCACAGGTCAATCAGGCGCTGGAAAATGCGGTACAGGCACAAGCCGTCTGGGCCAATATTTCCAAACATGAACGCGCACAATGTCTGGAACGTGCTGCCGATTTAATGCAGGCACGCCTGCAACCGCTCATGCTGCTCCTCTGCCGCGAAAGTGGCAAGACCTATGCCAATGCTATTGCCGAAGTGCGTGAAGCAATTGATTTCCTGCGCTACTATGCCGCGCAAATGCGTGATCTGGACATCAATACCCAGATTATTCCGCTAGGGCCGGTGCTATGTATCAGCCCGTGGAATTTCCCGCTGGCGATTTTTAGCGGCCAGATTGCCGCGGCACTGGTGGCTGGCAATACCGTTCTGGCCAAACCGGCCGAGCAGACCCCGCTGATTGCAGCGCAAGCGGTGCAGATTTTATGGGATGCCGGCATTCCGCAAAATGTACTGCAACTGCTGCCGGGACGTGGTGAAACAGTCGGTGCGCAGCTGAGTCAGGATGAACGGATTCAGGGCATTATGTTTACCGGCTCGACTGAAGTCGCCAAAATCCTGAATCAGACCGTGGCCAAACGTTTAAGCCAGACTGGTGGTGCCATTCCGCTCATTGCGGAAACTGGCGGGCAAAACGCCATGATTGTTGATTCTTCAGCCCTGACTGAACAGGTGATTCTGGATGCGGTCAGCTCTGCTTACGACAGTGCCGGTCAGCGCTGCTCTGCCCTGCGAATTCTATGTGTGCAGGAAGATAATGCCGACACGGTACTGACTATGCTCAAAGGTGCCATGCAGCAGTTGCGCGTCGGTAATCCTTATTTGCTGAAAACCGATATTGGCCCGGTGATTGACCTGGAAGCACAGAACAATATTGAGCGTCATATTGAAAAAATGCGCATTAAGGGCTATCCGGTGCATCAGTTGATGTGGAATAAGCAAAGCGATGCAAGCTTGCAACACGGCACTTTTGTACCACCAACGCTGATTGAACTGCCGCATCTGGATGATCTGGAGCGTGAAGTATTTGGCCCGGTACTGCATGTGATTCGCTACCGTTACGGACAGCTTGATCAACTGCTGGCACAAATCAATGCCAAAGGTTATGGCCTGACCATGGGCTTGCATACCCGTATTGATGAAACCATTCATAGCGTAATTGCCCAGGCCGAAGTCGGCAACCTGTATATCAACCGTAATATTGTTGGTGCGGTGGTCGGGGTACAACCTTTTGGTGGCGAAGGCCTGTCGGGGACCGGACCTAAGGCCGGTGGACCGTTGTATCTCTACCGCTTAATGCAATACTGCTCGCAGAAAAAACTGGCTCAACCATTTGCGGTGCAGACTCTACATGCAGCAGCAATGCCTGCCCTGTATAGCCAATTGGTGAACTGGGTACAGGCCGAGTTCCCGCAGCAGCTGATTCAGCTACCGGAAAAAATTGCCACGGGTCAGAGTTTTAACCTGACTGGTCCAACCGGTGAAAGTAATCAGTATACGATTTTGCCACGTCATGCCGTGCTATCCCTGGCTGAACAGGAGCTGGATCAGATTCATCAGTTACTGGCGATTTTTGCAGTCGGCAGTCAGCCGGTGGTTCTGGCAGAAAACCGCTTCATGCTGAAATATCTGCCGAAAATGCCGCCAGAGATTGTCCAGCGGATTCGCGTGATCCCAGACCTGCTGCATGGCGATTATGATGCAGTGCTGCATCATGGCAGCTCGGCGCAATTGCTGGAGTTACAGCAAACGGTAGCGCAGCGTGCCGGAGCGATTGTCGGCATCAGCCATCTCAAACCGAATGATCCGAAAATTCCGCTGGAACGTCTGGTGATTGAACGGGCCATCAGCATTAATACTGCTGCAGCTGGAGGGAACGCCAGCCTGATGACGCTGGATTAAAGCCACCCCTTTTCATGGTGTTATTCCTCTTTGCCAAACCAACTCTCCCTGGTCTCTGTTGGTTTGGCTTTTTTTATCTTTGCTCTCGCAAGTGATCTATTTCCCGGCTTTAATCTGCCGATCTGTTGAGCCGAGGCTCGATTTCTCCCGTCACGCTACCGCAATTTAAGGTTTGCACAGAATATCTTTAGGCATCTGCCTGAAACTTTGTTACCATCCCCTGTCTCAATGGGTTTGTGATTTTTACTGCATATGACTTCATCTTATCAGCAACAACTTGATGCCAAAGTTGCACGTATTTCTGCACAGTTTGCCGAATTTAATCCTCCAGCGCTGGAGGTGTTTGCCTCGCCTGAACAGCATTTCCGTATGCGTGCAGAATTCCGGATTTGGCATACCGAAGATGACCTGTTTTATGCCATGTTTGAACGCGATGAGCAGCAGAACAAAAAAGTCATTCGAATTGATGAATTTCCAATTGCCGATGCCAGCATCAACCAGTTAATGCCGGTACTGCTGAATGCCTTAAAAGCAGAACCGCTGTTATCCAATCGCCTGTTTGAAGTGCATTTTCTGGCAACCTTAAAAGGTGAAATGCTAGTTTCACTGATTTATCGCTGTCCATTAACTGCAGAGTGGGAAGCGTTGGCCAAACAGCTGGCCGAGCAACTGCAGATTAAGATTATTGGCCGGAGCCGTGGCCAGAAACTGGTGCTGAGCGATGAGTTTGTGGTGGAAGAACTGCAAGTCTTTGAGCTCCAATATCAATACAAACAGATTGAAAGCAGCTTTACCCAGCCGAATGCGCGCGTTTGCCAGCACATGCTGGAATGGGCCTGTACAGCTGCCGGACACTCCAATCAGGACCTGTTAGAGCTGTACTGTGGCAATGGTAACTTTACCCTGCCGCTGTCGACCCGTTTTAATCGCGTCTTAGCCACAGAACTGGCCAAATCTTCAGTTTATGCGGCGCAGTGGAATATTGAGCAGAACCAGATTGACAATATTCAGGTGGCGCGTTTATCTGCCGAAGAATTTACCCAGGCCTACAACGGCGAGCGTGAATTCCGCCGTTTGCAGGAAGCCGGCATTGAGATGTCCAGCTATCAGTTTGACACCGTTTTTGTGGACCCACCACGTGCCGGTATTGATGCCGAAACCTTAAAACTGTTGCAGCGTTTTGAGCGGATTATTTATATCTCCTGTAATCCGGATACGCTGCATGACAATTTGCAGACTTTGGCCAGCACCCACAAGATCACCCAATTTGCCTTGTTTGATCAATTCCCTTATACCCATCATGTGGAATCTGGTGTCTTACTGGAAAAGATCTAAAACAATTTGTTTCAAATTATATTATTCAGTCCGAAAAGGAAGATTTTTTAATCTTCCTTTTTTCTTATAAAAACAAGCAACTTAGTTATAATCAAGGCTTATAGCAATCATAATTACGTTTAAACTGTTACAAGCTATCGAAATTTCTAGAGTCTGTTTGCTGCTTTTATCACTTTAGTCGACTTGCATTAATTTTTAAATTGGCTATATTTCGAGCTATGTTAGGTTGCAAATGAAGGCTCTATGAGTTTTTGGCAAAAGCTGTTCGCTCAGGAACAGCAAAACGAGCATAAGAATCAGATTGCTTGTGTTGAAAATGATTGCTCTTGTAAGACAAATGAACAGCTTCTTGAAGCTTTAGCAAAAGCGACAGATGAAGATGTGATTATCGGTATTAAAAAGGTTCTCGCTTCGCGCGGCTATAGCCGTAAAGAGTTGAATGAACTTCAACATTTACCCCTGCAATAGCAGAGTCTGACCACAGAAAAAGGCATTTAGAATTTCTAGGTGCCTTTTTTATTGGTCTGATTTCAATCAGATTTCTTAGTTTTGACATTTTTTTCATGTATGCTCAAGGGCTTAGATCAGTCTTGATCGTATTTTTAATTCAATACATAACAATAAGGACACCATGATGAACAACAAAATGATCGGCGCTCTTACCCTTCCACTGCTCTGCCTGGCCCTCACAGGCTGCGACCGTATGCCGGCAGAATGTGAAGAAGCCTGGGACAAGATGGACAGCTTGAGCACAAAAATGGGGCTTTCGGAAGAACAACGTCAATTCCAGAAAAAACAGTTTGAGGCCGGAATCAAAGAAATGTCGACTGAAGATGCCAAACGCCTCTGCAGCCAGCAAACCCAGACCTTAGGCATTATTGGCCAGTAGATTTTTCTGGCTCAGTCGCGCAGGCTGAATCATCAATATACGCCAGCATCGGGCCAACTGCGCGGTACTGGCGATGGCGTTTTAAGGCCGCAATATACACAGAAGATACTGAACCATCCAAGTACAGCGCATTCGGTGTCTTAAGCTGCTGCTGAAACAGCCGGGCAAAGTCATAAAAATTTATTGGCTGCTGGCTGATCACAAAATACAGGGTGGCGTCTTTCAGCCCAACGCCATTGCGGATTTTTCTGGAATCGGAATCCGGAATAAAGTTTGGGTTAATTTTTCCGTCAATCACCAGCATCGGGCCAGATTGGGTGGCATATTTCGGTTGCACATTGGCCTGCTGATACTGCTGGGTGATCATCAACAGTGGCTGCTTGTCCCAGGCCAGTACCCCATTCGGCTGAATCAGAAAATTACCCCAGCCTTGGGTCTGGGTATTTAACTGGCTTACCCTCTTGCCCTCTTCAATATACAGCCCGACGGGTGCATAATCGGCATGGAACATCCCGGCATTCATGGCAAACTCTAGCTGCTGACACGGTTGCAGATTATCCTGGAGCGCAGTGAAATAACGATAGGGCTGCTGTGCTGTATTCTTTAATACCAGCTTCAGCTGCGCCATTGATCGGATTTCCGTGACATCAAAATCACCCAGCCTATGTTTCAGCTGCCAGCTGTAGATTTGCGGCTGTGCCTGTGCCCAGTTTGCACTGCAAGCACCCAGCAGAATCAGCAGTTTTAACAGCGGTTTGGCAGTAACTCGTGCAAAGTACTGTCCTAACTTTTTCATTGCATCTGTTCCCTGTTCATCGTTGTATAATTCAGCCATTCTTGTCGCCACCCTGTCGATTCTTGTGCCAAGAAGCAGTACACTAGAGCTTTAAAATACACCTGTCACTTTACTAATGTCACAATGCTCAAGCAGAACACACGGTTCCCTTTAGGGGCGCATCTGATTGTCAAACATTTCGGCTATACCCACCACGGGATTTATGCTGGACGTGGTCGTGTCATTCATTATTCCGGTTTTGCACATTTATTTAAAAAACATCCGATTGAAATCACCAGCCTAGACAAGTTCAGTCATGGCAAACCGGTGCATGTGCAGCATTATGATCAACCCAAATATAAAGGCCGTAAAGTGGTGCGCCGGATGCGTTCACGGATGCATGAAAATAATTATCACCTGATTATCAACAACTGCGAACATTTATGCACCTGGGCCATTACCGGCGTGGAAAGCAGTCCGCAAGTCTTCCGGATGATGAACCGCTTAACCACCATTGGTTATGTCAGCTCCTTAATGAGCTATATGAACAGCATGATGCTGACCCTGACCACCACCTGTTTTGCCCTGGTGCTGTATATTAAAAAGAAATTGCGCGACAAAGCCAAAATGCAGATGCCGACCCATCTGTTTTATAAACACGATGAAAAGAAATAACACACCGGATCATCTGTAAATCAAATTTTTTTTAATTTAACGTGCTACTTCCTTTCAACGTTTACTTTCCATTTTCAACACCGCATAAAAAAGCCCGCTGAGTCCAGCAGGCTTTTTCAATCATCTAGCAAAATGCGCTTTTATTTGCCCGGTTTGAAGCTGTCTTTTAAGTCCAGAATACGGTTAAACACTGGTGTTTCGCTGGAATGATCATACTGATCTGCCACGAAATAACCTTCACGTTCAAACTGGAAACGATCTTCTGCTTGCGCTTGCGCTAAAGCCGGCTCAATAACCGCTTGTACCACTTTCAATGAGTCCGGATTCAGATTCGCCAGGAAGTCATCGCCGACTTCTGGGTCAGATTCGGTGAATAGACGGTCGTAAATACGCACTTCAGCTTTCACGCCTTTAGTGGCAGATACCCAGTGAATCACACCTTTCACTTTACGGCCTTCCGGATTCTTACCTAAAGTTTCAGGGTCGATTGAACATTTCAGCTCAATAATTTCACCGTTGTCATCTTTAATGATTTCGTCGCACTTGATCACATAGGCATGACGTAAACGCACTTCACCGCCCGGAATCAGACGTTTAAAGCCTTTTGGTGGCTCTTCTTCGAAATCTTTACGGTCAATATAGATTTCAGAGGTGAGCGGAATGACACGCTCACCCATATCTACGTTTGGATGGCGCGAATGAGTCAGATCCATTTCTGCTGGCAGATTGGTTAACGTCACTTTTAATGGATTCAGCACAGCCATACCACGCGCTGCGGTATTTTCCAGCGACTGACGGATGCAGTATTCCAGCATTGCCACATCGACAATCCCGTCAGACTTCGACACACCAACGCGCTTACAAAAATCACGCAAGCCTTCCGGAGTAAAGCCACGACGACGCATACCCACTACAGTTGGCATACGCGGGTCGTCCCAACCCTTAACAAAACCACCTTCCACCAGACGGCGCAGCTTACGCTTTGAGGTAATGGTGTAATCGACGTTTAAACGGCTGGATTCATACTGACGTGGTACCGCCGCTGATTTTACCTTTTCCACCACCCAGTCATAGAACGGACGGTGATCCTGGAATTCAAGCGTACACAGTGAATGAGTAATGCCTTCAATCGCATCGGATAATGGATGCGCATAGTCGTACATTGGGTACATTTTCCATTTGTCACCGGTCTGGTGATGCTCGGAATGTAGCACACGGTACAAAATTGGGTCACGCATATGTACGTTTGGCGATGCCATATCAATTTTGGCACGCAATACCGCCTGACCTTCGCCCAGCGCACCATTACGCATCTGTTCAAAACGCGCCAGGTTGTCTTCTACAGACGCATCACGATACGGTGAGTTTTTGCCCGACTCGACAAATGAACCACGATTCAGCTTGATTTCTTCAGGAGTTTGCAAATCGACATAGGCATCACCCTGTTCAATTAACTGCACCGCCCAGCTATACAGCTGGTCAAAATAGCTTGATGCATAGCGTGGCTCGCCATTCCAGTTAAAGCCCAACCATTTCACGTCATTGGCAATACCATCTACATATTCTTGTTCTTCGGCATCCGGGTTGGTATCGTCAAAACGTAAGTTACATAAACCGTTAAATTCTTCGGCAATCCCGAAATTCAGGCAAATTGCTTTCACGTGACCAATATGTAAGTAACCGTTCGGTTCTGGTGGAAAACGTGTGATCACTTTTTCAGTACGGCCTGCTGCCAGATCATCGGTAATGACCTGACGCACAAAATCTAAGCCCGGCTGTTGTTCTTGCTGCGCAGCATCGACAGAGGCATGGTTACTTGGTGTCGGGGTGTTAGGCAGAGATGAAACAGCATCATTCGGCTTCATAGTTAATAAATCACTTCTAGATAAAAATTTAGGATAATTAAAACGCTATTCCCACTTTTTAACAAAGAAAATAACGTTTTTACTTGCCTTGTAGTTTACAGTTTGCTTATGCTTCTCTCAACCAAAAAACCCATGGCTTTTTTGTCCATGATTAGGAGATAACACAATGAGTTTTCCTCAAGTCGAATTAAACACCAACAAAGGTCGTATTGTTCTTGAGCTTAACACTGAAAAAGCACCTAAAACTGCTGAGAACTTCCTTCAATACGTTCGTGACGGTTTCTATGATGGCGTAATTTTCCACCGTGTCATCGATGGTTTCATGATTCAAGGCGGCGGCTTTGATGAAAACTTCAAAGAAAAAGCAACCCGTGATTCAATCGAAAACGAAGCAGACAACGGTCTGAGCAATGACGAAGGGACCATTGCAATGGCGCGTACCCAGGCTCCGCACTCTGCATCTGCTCAATTCTTCATTAACGTGAAAAACAACTCCTTCCTAAACCACACGGGCAAAACTGCACAAGGTTGGGGTTATGCCGTATTTGGTAAAGTAGTTGAAGGTATGGATGTAGTTGCTGAAATCAAAGGCGTACGTACAGGCAACCGTGGTTACCACGCTGATGTTCCACTAGAAAATGTGGTCATCGAATCTGCCAAGATCATTTCTGAATAAGAATCCCTCTCAACCTCCCGTTATTTAAGGGCGTTGGGAGATTCCAAGGAAAAGATTGTGACCTATCTGTTTATTTCAGATTTACATTTGTCACCTGATCACCCTCGACTCGTTCGGGGGTTTTTAGATTTATTACGTGCTTATCAGGATCAAAACACCCAGCTGTATATTTTAGGCGACTGGTTCAATGCCTGGATTGGCGATGACTACACCGCCCCTTGGCTGGATGAAATTGTCAGCGCTTTAAAACAGTTTAATGCCGCAGGCAATCAGCTGTATTTTCAGGTCGGCAACCGCGATTTCGCACTGCATGAGGTTTTTTTACAGCAGTTTAACGGGCAATTATTACCTGAAATTGACACCCTCACTATTGGCCAGACCCGCTATCGTCTGGAACATGGCGATGCCTTGTGCACCGATGATGTATCCTATCAGCGCTTTAAAAAAGTTATTCGTCATCCGCTCGTGCTGCGTCTGTTAAGAAAAACTCCGCTGTCCTTTCGCAGCAAACTGGCCAACGGTTTTCGCAAACAAAGCCGCGCTTCTAAAGAAGTGAAATCGTATGAAGTGATGGATGTGAATCCGGCTGCGGTAACGCAGGCTTTGGCCGAGGTGGATGTACTGATTCATGGTCATACCCATCGACCAGCCATCCATGAGCTGAATGGCAAAAAGCGGATTGTGCTGGGGGACTGGCGTGCGCATGAGGCACTGATTCTGGAAATTGATCCTGAACAGCCTACCACTCACCTGCAACTGAAACGCTGGACCTATTAAGCAGCAGGTGGATGACTATAAATCCCCACCTCCTGCATCATCTGTCAGGTTAATAATGACCGCTTAATACCCCCCTTCAGGTTTTACCCAGCTCGCTCCGGTTTTATATTTGGCCAGCAGCTCACGCAAGGAATTCATTAATACGCTGGTATCGACACCGACAGCGACAAATTCGGTACCCAGTTCAATATATTTTTGCGTCACGTCATGTTGAGTCGATAAAATCCCGGCCGCTTTACCCGATGCGCGAATTCGTTGAATTGCATCAACCACTGCGTTTTGCACGTCAGGATGGTTCGGATTGCCTTCATAACCCATAGTGGCAGATAAATCTACTGCACCAATAAATACCCCATCAATACCATCGACTTTTAAGATGTCATCCAGATTTTCCAGCCCTGTAACTGACTCAATCTGAATCAGCAAACAGATATTTTCATGTGCAGTGGCATAATAATCCGGAATACTGTTCCAGCGTGTGGCACGTGCCAAAGCCGCACCTACACCGCGAATCCCTTCCGGTGGATAACGCACTGCTTTAACCATCAGTTCGGCCTGCTCCACGGTTTCCACCATCGGAATCAATAAGGTTTGTGCGCCAATATCCAGCAACTGTTTAATAAGCTGCACACTGCCAATTGGCGGACGGACCACCGCCTGTGACGGATAGGCCGCAATACTTTGCAGCTGGGCCAGTGTGGTTCTTAAATCACTGGGCGCATGTTCCCCATCAATCAGCAACCAGTCATAACCGGCATTGGCCGCAATTTCAGTGCCATAGGCATCGGCCAGACCGACCCATAAACCAATCTGCTGCTGGGTTTTTAATTTATGTTTAAAGTGATTACGATAGTCCATCGACAGGCTCGCTATAGTCCACACCTACTTCCATTAAATGCCGATTTTTAAAAATTGCCAATATTCAAAACCGCTGTTGTGATTTGATTTAACACTTAATCGGGCAATAACTGAAAATACGATGAGCACATTTTAAGGTTAATTTTGACAATAAAATTGCAGCGAATATGCCATCAAAGCCATCAAAATGGCGTATGATGCTGAAGGTTCAGCCTTTCTCAATTTATCCTTATTGCTGGAGTATCTTTATGGATTTGCTCGACGTCGTACGCAGCCGCTATACCACCAAAGCCTATGATCCTGCAAAAAAAATTCCTCAAGAGCAGTTTGAACGCTTTCTCGAAATTCTCCGTTTTACCCCCTCTTCTATTAATATCCAGCCCTGGCATTTTTTTATTGCCGAGCATGATGCAGCCAAGCAGCGCATTGCCAAAGCCCTGGTCGGGAAATATGCCTACAATGCGCCTAAAGTCTTAGATTCTTCTCACACCATTTTGTTCTGTACCAAAGCCGATATTAGCGATGAACATCTGGACAATTTGTTGCAGCAAGATGATGTCAGCGGCCGTTTTAAAGATGCCAGCGCCAAGCAGGGCCAGAAAGACAGCCGTAGCGGATATGTGGATTATTACCGCAATGAAAAAGGTGATATTCAGCGCTGGGCCGAAAACCAGACCTTTATTGCCTTGGGTCAGATGTTGCTGGCTGCCGGTATTGAAGGTGTAGATGCCACCCCAATTGGCGGCTTTAATGAACAGATTCTGACGGAAGAACTAGAATTACAGGACAAGGGTTTAATTCCATCGGTGCTGCTGACCTTGGGCTATCGCAGTGAGCAGGACTTTAATGCTAAACTTCCCAAGTCACGCCTGAATAAAGATGAAATTTTCACCAAATTGTAAGAACTACATTACATAATACAGGGACGAAAGTCCCTGATTTCGGCTTGATTTTTGCTTTCCCTTTCACAACACAATAATAATAGACCGGAGAAGAAAGATGTCTATCCTTGCCCAGCTCCCAATGAAGTTTGAATGTCGTCAATGCAATAAACTGTATTTGCATCAATATCAGCAGGAAAAACGCCATTATCCTCATTGTCCGAGCTGCCAGAAAGCCGGTCTGTTACTGGGCATTGCCGAACTTCAGGACCTGATCAAACATCCGCTGATTTTTGCTGCCAGCTTCATCAAATTCAAGCCGTCATCGCATAAGCTAAACACATCACACTAATGATGCCCAGCCCCAGCCCAATGGCGGTGCTGGGTTTTAATTTTTCTTTAAAGAACAGCAAACCGCTGATTACCCCTAAAATTACCACCAGAATATTCATGCCGGCAAATACAACCGCCGGTGAATCTTTTAAAGCCATATGCGCCTTGACATAAAACGCGATATTGGCAAAATTCAGCATCCCCAAAATTAAGCCGGCCACTATATTTTTGCCACTGCCCCAGCTTTTGTGCTGAATCAGAATATACCCCAACGATAAAATAAAAGCGCAGATGAACATTAGGTTCAATACCAGCGCAAACTGCAGGCCTAAACCGGTGGTGTATTTCAGCAACACATCAATCAGCGCATAACCGACCCAGACCAAAGCCAAATACAGCATACCCGCCTGGGCGGACGATGCACCGCCACGATGCGAATATAAAATACACAGTACCGCTGCAATCCCCAACGCAATCCCGACAATTTTCAGGCTATTAAACTGTTCCTGGAAAATAAAATAGGCCGCAGTTAAAGACAGCACCACCGACAGCCGCTGGGCAATTTCGGTTTTTAAAATTCCGGCAGTTTGTAATGCTTTGGCTAAAAACAGGAATACGCTTGGCAATAATACCCCTAAAGCCAGAATCAGCAGCCACGGCGTGTCGGTGAGGGACAGCTGTTGTACATTAGGCTGAAACCACCAAAAACACAGCACACTGGCCGAGGCATAATTCCAGCTGATCATCTGCAAAGGTGAATAGCCGCGGTTCTTTGCGACTTTCAAGAGAATCGACACCACCACACTACAAATGGCCGCTGCTAAAATCAGTTCCATGATCTACTCTTATTTATATGCATTATGTGATCTGCTCTGCTGCACTATAGCGGTTCAGATACAGAAAAGCCCACGCAATGTGGGCTTTTTTTTATAAATACTTCACCAGGAATTATTTATAACGATCTACCATTTTCTCTAAAGAAATTGGACGGATCTTGTCGGCATTGCCCGCAGTACCAAACGCTTCGTAACGTGCAACACAAATATCTTTCATTGCATCGACCGTTTTAGCGAAGAATTTACGTGGGTCAAACTCGCTTGGTTTTTCAGCCATGAAGCGACGCATTGCACCGGTAGAGGCCAGACGCAAGTCGGTGTCGATGTTAATTTTACGCACACCGTGCTTGATCGCTTCAACCAGCTGCTCAACAGGTACACCATAAGTTTCCTTGATGTCACCGCCGTACTGGTTGATCACTGCCAGCCATTCTTGTGGCACAGAACTTGAACCGTGCATCACCAGATGCGTATTTGGCAGTGCCGCATGAATTTCTTTAATACGGTCAATCGCCAGAATATCGCCTGTAGGTGGACGGGTAAATTTGTACGCACCGTGTGAAGTACCCACTGCAATTGCCAGTGCGTCTACATTGGTGTCTGCTACGAAAGAACGTGCTTCTTCAACTGAAGTCAGCAATTGAGAGTGATCCAGTACACCTTCTGCACCGACACCATCTTCTTCGCCGGCCATACCTGTTTCAAGGCTGCCTAGACAACCGATTTCACCTTCAACAGAAACGCCACATGCGTGCGCCATTTGTACCACACGACGGGTCACATCTACGTTGTATTCATATGAGGTCGGAGTTTTACCATCTTCACCCAGTGAACCATCCATCATGACTGATGAGAAGCCAAGCTGGATAGAACGTTGACATACGTCAGGACTGGTACCGTGATCTTGGTGCATCACCACCGGAATGTGTGGCCATTCTTCAATTGCAGCCAAAATAAGATGACGTAAGAATGGTGCGCCTGCGTACTTACGGGCACCTGCAGATGCCTGTACGATTACAGGTGAATTCGTCGCATCTGCGGCCAACATGATTGCGCGCATTTGTTCTAAGTTGTTTACGTTAAACGCTGGTACGCCGTATCCGTGTTCACCGGCGTGATCCAATAGCTGGCGCATTGAAATAAGAGCCATAATATCCTCCCAGGTAATGCTGCATATTCTACATGGGGATTTGTTTCAATTCAGCAACAAAACGTCGTATTTAAAAAAAATCCCTGCCAATGCAGGGACTTTTATACAAATTACTACAATTTGTGGGACTTTTAGAATTATTGCGCTTCAGATGCTGATGCTGCTGCGCTGTCTGGGGTTGCGGCATCTGCTGGTGCATTGGCCACTTCTTCAGGCACATCGGTATTGTTTTCATCCAGTACTGGCTGATCAATTGCATCAATCGCCGCTTGCTGTTCTGCAGAAATTTGCTCTGACGCTACAGCTGCTGATGCATCTGCAGTGGTCGCTGTTGCATTGTCGTCTTTTTTAGCACATGCAGTGAAAGCTAAAGATGCAGCAAGTAACGCGGCAAGAGTTAATTTTTGGTTCATCAGAATATCCTACAACCCGGTGATTTTTGATCATAATATTTCAGAAACATGACAGTTTTATGACTAAAAAATGAAGTGCATAAAAAAGGCTGACCGAGGTCAACCTTTTGTCATCTTGCAAGCGTGTGCGAATTAAGCACGTTCTAGCAATACGGCAACTGCTGGTAAGGTCTTGCCTTCTACAAACTCAAGGAAAGCACCGCCACCTGTAGAGATATAACCAATTTTGTCTGCAACTTCATATTTGTCGATGGCAGCCAAGGTGTCACCACCACCTGCAATTGAGAAGCCTTCTGATTCAGCAATCGCTAAAGACAGGGCTTTAGTCCCTTCACCGAACTGATCCACTTCGAATACGCCAACTGGGCCATTCCAGAGAATCGTTTTAGAAGTTTTCAAGATCTCAGCAAATGCTTTTGCCGTTTCTGGACCAACATCCAGAATCATGTCATTGTCTGCCACATCTTCTACTTTTTTCACGGTTGCTTTGGCAGCCGCCAGTGAACCCAAGAAGTCATCAAAGTTGATTTCAGACGCATCAGCAACTACCACATCCGTTGGAAGTGGTACAGATACTTTGGCAGCAATGGCTTTGGCTGTGTCGATCAAATCATTTTCACACAGTGATTTACCCACGTTGTAACCCGCAGCAGCCAGGAAAGTATTGGCAATACCACCACCCACAATCAACTGGTCGCAAATGTCAGACAGTGATGTCAATACATCCAGCTTGGTGGATACTTTAGAGCCGGCAACAATGGCCACCATTGGTTTTTCTGGTGTTTGCAGTGCACGGCCAAGTGCATCCAGTTCAGCAGCCAGTAAAGGACCTGCTGCTGCCACTTTAGCAAGACGCGCCACACCTTCGGTTGATGCTTCTGCACGGTGCGCAGTACCAAAGGCATCCATTACGAATACATCACACAGCGCTGCATATTTTGCTGCCAGCTCAGGATTGTTTTTCTTTTCACCCACGTTAAAGCGGCAGTTTTCAAGTAGCACCACTTGACCTGCTTCTACCTCTACACCATCCAGGTAGTCAGTCAATAATTTGACTTCCTGACCTAATGCTTCGGTCAGGTAAGCTGCGACAGGCGCAAGTGATTGTTCAGCTTTAGGTTCACCTTCAACAGGACGACCCAGGTGAGAATACACCATTACGGCTGCGCCTTTTTCCAAAGCCGCTTTAATTGTCGGTAAGGCAGCACGTAAACGCGCATCGCTGGTAATCACACCATTTTTCACCGGCACGTTTAAGTCTTCGCGGATCAGAACACGCTTTTGTGCCAGGTCGAGGTCAGTCATACGCTGAAAATTCATGTATAGCTCACTTTTTAGATATTAAAATCGCCAAGATTCTAAATGATTATGCAGAAAAAGGTTAGCTTCTTTTGCAGAAAAGCTAACGATTGCCAAAGTTTTGTTATGATAGGAAAAAAACAGACCTGATAATTTTTATGCCTATGTCTATACATCCAGATCCAACCCTGAACCGTTTAAATGTTTTAGGCGAGCCTTTGGCCAGCTGCTGTTTTGACCCGATTACCGGCTATTTTCGTAATGGCTTTTGCCATACGGCGCCCACGGATCTGGGCCAGCACACTGTTTGTGCACAAATGACCTCGGAATTTCTGAACTTTTCCCAGAAAATTGGCAATGACCTGATCACGCCATTGCCTGAAGTCGAATTTCCGGGCTTAAAACCGGGGGATTTCTGGTGTATTTGCGTGACCCGCTGGGTTGAAGCCTATCAGGCCGGTAAAGCACCACCCGTAAAAATTCAGGCCTGCCATCAGGCGGTACTGTCTTACGTTCCCTTAGATATTTTGATGGAATATGCTGTCTAATGAAGCGTCCGATTATTCTGGCGTCCAGCAGCCAGACCCGTAAAGAGCTGATGGACCGTTTAAAGCTCGACTATCAGTGTATTACGCCCGACATTGATGAATCACCGCAAGGTGAAAGCCATGCCGATGATCTGGCCAAACGGCTGGCTTTTGAAAAAGCCCAGAGTATTGCCGAGCAATATCCTAAAGCCATTGTGATAGGTTCCGATCAGGTGGCGTGGCGTGAAGGTGCGCCCGATATTTTTATTGGCAAGCCCTTAAGCCCGGAAAAAGCCATTCGCCAGCTGCAGGCCAACTCGGACAAAATTGTCTACTTTAGTACCGCATTAAGCGTACAGCAAAAATCCAGCGGCTTTGAACAGACCCTGGTTGAACACTATAAGGTCAAATTCCGTAAACTGAGCCTGGATGAAATCGAGCGCTATGTGGCACTGGAACAGCCGCTGCATTGTGCCGGCAGTTTTAAATGCGAAAGTCTGGGGATTAGCCTGTTTGAACAGATGATTGGCCAGGACCAGACCACCTTGATGGGTATGCCAATGATTCAGCTGTGCCAGATTCTCCGCCAGCTTAATCTGCAGATTCCCTAAACACGGTAATGCAATACCCAAAATGATCAGGTGCCTGTCCTGATCATTTTTTGCGCCACCTTTTCCCTTCTGCCACTTTTCTAAATTTCCTTAAGATGAAGTTCATCACTTGCACCACCGCACAACTCAAGGGACAATAACAGCTAAATTTATGTTGTAGTTATTTGACATGTCTCAACCTTTAGACGTTTTAGGCGGAATCACCGCTGAACAATTCCTTGCCGAATATTGGCAAAAAAAACCGCTGCTGGTGCGTAATGCCCTGCCTGAAATCGCCAATATTCTTGAGCCGAGTGATGTCATGGAGCTGGCACTGGACGAAAATATCAGCGCCCGCTTAATCAAGCAGAAAGATCGTGATCCCAACCAGTGGTCCGTAAAATCTTCACCGCTGTTAAAGGCCGATTTCCAGAAAATGCCAAAGCTGTGGACGCTGCTGGTCCAAGCGGTAGATCACTACTCTTTTGATCTGGCGGAACTGTGGAAAAAATTCCCGTTTATTCCGCAGTGGCGCCGTGATGACATTATGGTGTCGTACGCACCAAAAGGCGGTTCGGTCGGCAAACACTTCGACTTCTATGATGTATTTCTGGTGCAGGGCTATGGTCATCGCCGCTGGCAACTGGGCCAGATGTGTGATGCCGAAACCGAATTTGTTCCAGGTCAGCCGCTGAAATTACTGCCAGAGATGGACGTCAATTTTGATGAAGTGCTGGCACCAGGTGACCTGCTTTACGTACCACCAGGTTTATCGCACTATGGCGTGGCCGAAGATGACTGCCTGACCTTCTCTTTCGGTTTCCGTATGCCAAATATCAGCGACATGATGGATCGCGTCAGTGACAAGTTTTCTGACAACCAGTTGCTAAAAAATCCGTTGCAAGATCTGATCCGCGACCAGATCAGCCCGATTGGACAAATTACCCAGCCGGAACTGGAATATTTAAAAGCCGAATTGCTGGCACAACTGCACAACTCGACCGTGTTGGAAGATGCCATCATGAGCCTGATGTCAGAGCCAAAATATCCGGACAATATTCCAGAAGCAGAAGAAATTGGTACTGGCGATCTGGAAGATGCGCTGGATCAGGGCTATCAACTGATTTTAGAACCGGCTTCACGCCTGCTCTATACCGAAGAAGATGGCGAGTTACTGTTCTGGGCCAACGGTGAAGGTCTGTATATTTCGGATGAGTTTGCGCCTTTACTGAAGCAGATTGCTGATGGTGAATTGGTCGAGCTTAATGAAGACCTGTACCATGAAGACATTCTGGAAGATGTGGCTCAGTTACTCAATGATTCTGTACTGATGCTGCTGCCTGCCGAAGATGCAGAAGATGAGGCCGAATAAGGGCCTAATCCTGAGGTGATACCACTAAAATCGCCTTGATTAAGGTATAACCGGGTGTAGAGTTCACCTTTAACTCTGCACCTATCCGCGCCAGACGCAGCTTCATACTGCGTACACCAATACTCATCCCATGATCGAGCACCCCATGGGTATCAAAGCCAATTCCATCATCCTGAATACTTAAACATAAAGTCTGTTCATCGGGAAAATCCAGTGTCACTTGCACATGCTTGGCCTGACTGTGCTTCACCACATTGGTCAGACTTTCTTCCAGCACCCGCATCAGGTTCAGACATTGCAGCGGTGTCGGTTGCACTACCCATTCACTGGCAATGTTCCAGGTGGCCCGCATCTCAACTTCATCCATGAGCTGGCTAAAACGATGACGCACCGGCGCAATCCATAACACCGGCGTTTCCGGCACTTTGGCGCCAATTGAGGAGCCACTGTCAATAATTTGCCGCAAATCATCACGCAGTAATTTCAAAATCGACAGAAACTGGCGGTTACTCATGGGCTGCTCGCTCTGATCAACCATAATCATTGAACGCACCAGCGAAGCACCCAGGCCATCATGCAAATCATGAGAGAGATGAATCCGCTCCTGCAAGCGCACATTTTCCAGTTCCAGATAATGCTTTTCCGACATGCTCTGTTTTAAGTCTTCACGAACCTCAAACACCCGGTATTCCAGTTGCTGGTTAAACTGCTCAATTTTCTGCATGCTTTTGGTGGTGCGAATCCCGAGAATTAATGCAATAAACAGCGTCACCACCGGCGAGGTATACGGTGATAAGGGCTGTAAATCGGTATCAAACGGCGCAGCCAACAGTGCAATATCTAAAGCGGCAAAGATAATAATCAGGCTTAAACAAATCACCAGCAGGATATTTTCTACCCGCGGCACGCGGAAGGTTAAACGCAGCAGATACAGGAAAACCCCGAAAAATAGCAGGCTATAGCCTAAAAATACCAACCCGAAAACGGTTTGTGCATGTTCGAGTGGCGTTACGAAAATGCCCAGAATCACCGCCACCGAACAGATAAAGGCGGTTTCTTCCAGTATCGGAAATTTTTTATCCACAAAACGTAGCAAATAGACAATGAATGACAGAATATACAGCACAAAAAAGGCAATATTGGCCTGTGCCGCCATCAGCGTATTCGGGAAGGGATAAGTTTCCGTGCTAATAATATTGGAGACAAATAACAGCCACAGCAAACAGCTTAAGGCAAACCAGCCATAACTGACTTCTTTACGCCGAAACAGCCAGATCACCAGACACAACACACCCAGGGTTGCCGATAAAATTGCATTAATCACAAATAAGGTACGACGATCCCAGATCTGTTGCTGATATTCCGTATAACTGTTATAGACATTATGGAAGGAAACATCACCAAGACCGGCAGATTGAAAGGCATAGCCCCGCACATAAACTAAAATTTCATTCTGGTCGGGACGCAGGCCGCTAATCGGTAAAATCCAGTAGCGTGGCATATTCCAGCTTTTGGAGAGTGGTTCTTCCAGATGCCGGTTTGACCAGATTAAATCGCGGTTTAAAAACACCGCACCCGCACTGTTTAAATAATTAATAGAAAATACAATCGACTGATCCAGCACGGCCGGTTCCTGACAGGACCAGTTCCAGACAATTTTGTACCACACCCCACCGTTATAATCCGGCCAGCGTTCACTCCAGCGATCAGGCAACGTCACAGGTTGCCATCCTGTATGTGGATGGCTATGAATATCCGGTGTCTGTACGGTGCTGACCGACTGAATATTAACCTGACAATACGGGTCTATGGCATAGCTTTGCTCTGCATACGCACTCGATAGACAAAGATAAAGACAACAGCCGCACCAAAACTGGAGCAATCTGTAGATCATAAAATGCCTAATGAGCGCGCTGTACTGACTGCCTTGGTACGTTTACTCACCGAGAGCTTGCGATAAATATGCTTGATATGACTTTCCACGGTATACCGCGACACAAACAGCTGCTCGGCAATTTCCCGATTACTCAGGCCCTGCGCGACCAGATTTAGAATTTCATGTTCACGGTTGGTCAGCTGTTCAATATCTTCATCGGGCTGTTTAAACGGCTTGGCAATTTCCTGCGGCTTCTGTACTGAAATCTGTGACAGTATTTCCCGGGCAATAAAGGGATCAATCGGTGCGCCGCCTCTTAAAATACTGCGGATGGCCATGATCACTTCAGTATCATCGCGTTCTTTTAATACATAACCGGTGGCGCCCGCCTGAATAGCCGAAAACAGACTGTTTTGTGTACTCCAGGCCGAAATCACCAAAATTAGTACACTGCTGTCTTTGGCCCGAAGCTGTTCAATCAGTTCAATCCCATTGCCATCTGGCAACCCCAAATCGACCAGCGCCAAAGACACCGGTTGTTCTTCAATTTTCTGTAATGCTGCTTTTAAATGGCTAACAAAAATCAGCATGTCATTGCTGTAGCCCATTTCAAGGAGGATATGTCTGAGGCGTGACTGAATCATGGGTTCATCTTCCACAATCAGCACAGGGGCCGGTAATATTGATTCTGTAATGTCCACTGTCTTCCCCGATCTTTTAACTTTCAATATAGCGATATTATTAAACGGTTCTCTATCCCTAGAATTAAGGAATTTCAGAGTGTTAGCACTGTTATTTTTATGATTTCAGCATAGCAGCTATTTTTTAATTTTTATAGATTTTATTGCTCATTTTTAAGCTGTGCTAAAGCCCTTGCCAAATTTCACAAATCATTACTTGTATGCCCTATTCAGAATCTGCACAGTAATACAAGATTGAATTCGCAATGGAAAAATCATAACAATGCCAAGTCCAGCCCAAGCCATTCGCCATAAACTTTTAAATACTTTTTTCTCCCGTCACTCGGTCTGGTTTGCCTGTATTTTAATTGCGCTGGGCATTACATGGCTTAGGCTATTTTATGAGCCACATTATATTTATTATTTTCTGTCCGATGGCGTAATTAACTCGCTCTGGCTGATCACCACGCTGCTGAGTCTGGTCGGTCTGTATGATGTCATTCAGACCAAGCATTCCATTCTGAAAAACTACCCGATTATGGGTCATTTCCGGTTTATTTTTGAAGATTTCCGCCCCGAAATTCGCCAGTATTTTATTGAAGCCGATCAGGATGCCCAGCCTTTTTCCCGCATGCAGCGCAGTTTGGTCTATCAACGTGCCAAAAATGAAAATGCCGATAAACCCTTTGGCTCGATTTTGGATGTGTACGAAGCCGACTACCGTTTTATTGTGCATTCCTTGCGCCCCTGCCCACCGGCTGATCCGAAAACCTTTCGGATTCATATTGGCAATGAACAATGCAGCCAGCCTTATAGCGCGTCAATTTTAAATATTTCTGCCATGAGTTTTGGCAGCCTGAGTGCCAATGCCATCCGTGCCTTAAATAAAGGTGCCAAACTCGGTGGCTTTTATCATGACACCGGTGAAGGCAGCCTTAGCCCGTATCATCTGGAATATGGTGGCGATATTGTCTGGCAAATTGCCAGTGGCTACTTTGGTTGCCGCACCGCAGAAGGTTTATTTGATCCGGAAAAGTTTGCCCGTCAGGCCGGTAATCCGAATATCAAGATGATTGAACTCAAACTCTCTCAAGGTGCCAAGCCGGGTCATGGCGGTATTTTGCCAAAACATAAAATTTCAGAAGAAATCTCGCAGATTCGTGGTGTACCACGTGACCGCGATTGTGTATCGCCCTCGCGCCATCCTAGTTTTAGCACCCCAATTGAAATGCTGCAATTTTTACAGCAGTTACGCGATTTATCGGGCGGTAAACCGGTGGGTTTTAAACTATGTATTGGTCAGCCCTGGCAATTTATGAGTATCGTCAAAGCCATGCTGGTGACCAAAATTGTGCCCGACTTTATTGTGGTAGATGGCTCAGAAGGCGGTACCGGCGCCTCCCCGATTGAGTTTAGTGACTATATTGGTACGCCGCTGCGTGAAGGCTTACTATTTGTGCATAACACTTTGGTTGGCGCGGGCCTGCGCAGTAAAATCAAGCTCGGGGCCAGTGGTAAAATTATTAGTGCCTTTGATATTGCCAGTACCTTTGCCTTAGGCGCAGACTGGGTCAATTCCGCTCGCGGTTTTATGTTTGCTGTCGGCTGTATTCAGGCACAAAGCTGCCATACCAACCAATGTCCGGTCGGTGTCGCCACCCAGGATAAAGACCGTCAAAAAGCGCTGCATGTGCCATCCAAAGCAGAACGGGTCTATAACTTCCATAAAAATACCATGCATGCCCTGTCGGAAATGATTGCGGCAGCCGGTTTAAAACACCCGGCCGATATTCGTGCCCATCATCTGGCGCAGCGAATTAACGACCGGGAAATTAAAAACTATGCCCAGCTGCATTTCTGGTTGAAAGAAGGCGAATTACTGAGCTGTGAAAATAAAGATGAAGAAAACTTTTATTTTCGCATGTGGAATTTGGCCAAAGCGGAAGAATTTTAAAAAAGAGGCACCCGCCTCTTTTTTATGAAATGGAGAAAAGCTTAATAATAAGTCTTGGAATTCGAAGCATGCAAAAAGGCTGGAATCAAACCGGTTAAGGCCGCACGAATATCCGGGCGCTCATTAATCAGTTGATGTGACCCTTCTTCCAGCATCAGCAAGGTTTGCAGGCGGAATTTACGCCGGATAAACTCGATGTTATAACGCCAGTCCACAGTCTGATCCTGCGCGCCTTGGGCCAGCCACACCGGAATTCGACACGCTGGCCGCTGTTCCATTTCCAGCATCCATTTGGACATGGCCAGAATCCAGTCAATGCCCATCATCCGTGGTTGTAACGGATCTTTTAAGCGCACAAAACGTAAAAATTCCGGGTTATGGTTATTGCGTCTAAAATGGCGCGGCACTTCGCGTTTAATCCGGCGGATAATTCCGAGGCCCACCGAATTATGCCACCAGGCACTTTTGGCCGGACGGATGAGAGGTGATAATAACAACACCCGCTCGACAAACGGATTTTCCCGGCGCTCAGCAAATTCCAGTAAATGATGCATCCAGATCGCACCACCAGTACTTTGCCCTACCCCTAGCCAAGGCTTAGGCAATTGATCGGCATTGCGCACATATTGGTAAATGGCATGTAATACCTGCTGGTAATGATCAAAATTCTGGATACTGGCCGGTGAGCCATTACTTAAACCATGGCCGGGCAAATCATAAGTCAAGACACTAAAGCCCTGCTCCAGAATTTCTTTGACAATTGGCTGGTAAATACCGCTGTGCTCCAGATAGCCATGCAGTAAAAATACCGTGCCTTTGCTTTTTTCCAGTTTACCCACTTCAAGTTTAGGCTGAAATACCTGCACATGCAGTTTAAACAGCGGCATTTGCACATAACCCTGCCAATGCTCGCACTCTAAGCTGTCAAAACCGTAAAGCTGGCGATAGGCCTGAATATCCACCGTGGGCGCATAAGGCCGGTTCAGGTTTAAAGGCTCCAGCACCTGCGGCGTGGTATCGCGGCTAGGAACCGGTAAATCCAGCTGTTTCAGCACACTCGGATTTAAAAACGGGATATTCGGCATTATGGCACCTCCCGGCAGTCGCTCGAACCAAACAGCATATCGCGGATGGTGGCCAGCATTTCATAATTGGCACGGCGGCTATGATCATAGTTCTGCTCACTAGGCTGCCATTGGGTCAACTCGGTTGGAATTGGCGCGACCACCGGCACGGTTTCAATGCCGTTTAAGGCAAACAAACGGCGTGTGCGCGGCATGTGATATTGATCGGTGATTAAAATCACCGTTGGTGCGCCGCCTTTTTTCTGTAGCAGCAAGGAACTAAAACGCGAGTTTTCACAGGTGTTCATACTGCGATCTTCCAGCAAGTTGGCTTCAACCCCGCGTTCTGCCAGCCATTTCTGCATATAAGGTGCTTCAACACCGCTCAGCACAATGGGTAATTTATACTGTTTTTCAATTTCTAAGGTTTTTTCTAAACGTAGTCGTGTGTAGTTATTCACAATAATATCTTTTTGATTTTCATGTAAGGTCAGACCGCCGCCCAGAACCACAATTGCATACGGCTGGGAAGTTATTTGCGGCTTCTGGCTATTTTGTTGTTGAATCAGTGCGATATCCTGAAAAATTTCTTCATCAACCGGTACGGTTTCAACCGCTGCCACTTCATGGGTTCTTAAAAATTTCAGATACTGTTCCATTAGGGCCTGATTTTCAGAGCTGTCTAACTCCAATAAATCCTGTAACTGCTGTGAAGGCTGTGCAAGTTGCGCCTCAGATGCGGAAACATCGGCCAGCAATGGAATTTGCGGTGTGCTGTCCTGCTCTTGTTCCTGCTGACTGCGCTGCTCATCCTGAATTAAAGCCTGCAAGGCTTTATAGCGTGCCTGAATGATGGTGAGATTCTGTGAATTTTTGGCCTGAATCTCTTCTTCCATCACTTTTAAATAAGCTTGCCGGGCAATCCACAAATTCGAGCCAGGTTCCAGATTTTCCTGATCGGTCAGTGCCCCCATCTGCTGGCTTTGTGCAGCCACTTCATTGACCTCCACCGGCACAATGGTATTCAGCACTTTTATCACAAACTTGGAATAAAACGGCGAATAGATAAAAACCACCAGACAGCCCATCAGCACAAATAGCACAGCCGCCATTTGTACGATACGCACCATCCAGTGAGTTCTATTCATAAATGCCTAACCTGATTAAAAGGTATTGTGGGGAATAATCAGCCCGGCGTCATTAAACAGCACCGGTTCTGGTTCTAAGTGTATCCCAAATTTTTGGTACACGTCCTGCTGTACTGCCTGATATGTTGCCTGAACATCGGCCAGGGTCGCATTGGCATAATTGACAAGCACCAGCGCCTGCTTGTGAAACATACCAACCATGCCCAGCTGTTTCCCTTTCCAGCCGGCCTGATCAATAAGCCAGCCAGCCGCAATTTTGACCTGGCCTTCGGGCTGCGGATAATGCGGCATGTTCGGGAATTGAGTCGCCAGCTGTTCATAGACCGCGGCAGTCACCACCGGATTTTTAAAGAAGCTGCCGACATTTGGAAATTGCTGCGGATCTGGCAGTTTACTTTGACGGATCTGGATCACCTGGCGTTGCAGGTTTTCCGCGGTTTGCTCATCACCCACAGCGGTTTTTAAATCGCCATAATTCAGTTTCAAGTCCGGTTGTTTCCGTAGCTTGAATGTGACATGGGTGATGATATAGCGGTTCGGATTTTCTTTGAAAATACTGTGGCGATAGGCAAAATGGCAGTCACTGGCCAGAATTGAATTAAACTGGCCGTTATAACGGTCATAAACCTGTACCGATTCAATAAATTCACCAACCTCAACCCCATAAGCGCCAATATTCTGTACCGGTGATGCACCGACCAGACCGGGAATTAAAGCCAGATTTTGCAGGCCAAATAACTGCTGCTCAGTGGTCCAGAGCACAAAATCATGCCAGACCTGACCCGCACCGACGCGAATGGTACTGAAGTCATTATCTTCATTCAGGAATTCAATGCCCTGAATATCCATATGTAACACCAGCGCCTGAATCTGCTCTGGCAGCAGCATATTACTGCCGCCCGATAAAATCAGCACATTCAGCTGCTGCAACTTGGCATAATTTAAGGCCGCAATTAAATCATCGGTGGAATGTACCTTAATATAATGAGACGCATTTGCAGCCAGATTTAAGGTATTAAAAGGCTTAAGCTGGACCTGATGTTGAATGTTCATATTCTTAAACCTGATTTAAGCCAATTCTGTTTTTAAAATATTGATCCAGGCCTGTGCACTGGATTCACACTGATCCAGCACGCGTTCAAAGCCATCGGCTTCGCCATAATAAGGATCAGGCACTTCATGACGTGGATATTGTGGATCATGTTCGCTCATTAGCGCCACTTTGGCGCGTAGCAACTCTGCGCCATATTCTTCGGCTGCATGACGTTTTAGATGCTGAATATTTTGCAGGTTTTCCTGATCCATCGCCAGAATCAGATCAAAATCCAGAAAATCGCGCGTGGTTAACTGACGGGCACGCAAGGCAGATAAATCATAGCCACGCTGCAAAGCATGTTGCTGGCTGCGCGCATCGGGTGCTTTGCCCGGATGATAATTACTGGTGCCGGCAGAATCGACCCAGATATTCAGTTGCTGTGCATCACAATAATGTCTGAACACCACTTCCGCGGTAGGTGAACGGCAGATATTGCCCAAACAGACACATAACACCTTGTATGGCGTTCTGGATGACATAACAACCTCAAAACTGCTTTCTTTTAAAGTGTCTTATGTTAAGTTATTTGCAGGATGAATCCTATATTGTCACTATAGATAAATGTTGATTTAAGTATAAAAATTAAGGATAAAGCGTATGAGCCCATTTCAATTCCAGACTGTGCCCAACATTATTGCCGGACTGGGCAGCATCCAACAGCTCAAAGCCCTCCTGACTGAACAGAACAATCAACGTGTGCTGCTGGTGACCGATCCGGGGATGGTGCAATTACAATTGCATGCGCCTGTTTTGGAAATTCTCGAAGCTGCAGGATGTAATTACTGCATTTATTCTAGCGTACAGGCCGATCCACCGGAACATATTGTGCTGGAAGCCGCCGAATTCGCCCGGCAAAACCAGATAGATACAGTCATTGGTTTTGGGGGCGGCAGCTCGCTGGATGTGGCTAAAATTATTGCCCTGCTGGCCCATCCTGAACAGAAACAGCAATTGCATGAGATGTATGGCATCAATCAGGCGCAAAAACCGCGTTTGCCTCTTATTCTAATTCCAACCACGGCCGGTACCGGCTCGGAAGTGACGCCTATTTCCATTGTCACCACCGGCGAAACCACCAAAACCGGCATTGTGTCTGCTGCCCTGTATGCCGATGTCACCATTTTAGATGCCAACTTTACCCAGAACCTGCCGGCACACATTACCGCCGCCACCGGTATTGATGCGATGGTACATGCCATTGAAGCCTATACCTCCAAACACAAAAAGAACTTTTATGCCGATATGCTGGCGATTCAGGCACTTAAACTGCTGAACCAGAATCTGCATCTGGTGCTAAAAGATGGCAACAATATAGAAGCCCGTCAAAATATGCTGGTCGGCTCGATGCTGGCCGGACAGGCTTTTGCCAATGCACCGGTGGCAGCAGTCCATGCACTGGCCTATCCGCTGGGTGGACATTTTCATTTGTCGCATGGGCACAGCAATGCGCTGGTCTTAACCGAAGTGCTGAAATTTAATGCACCAGCCGCCAAGCAGCAGTATGCCGAATTGATGACCTTGCTCGACCCATCCAGTAAAGGTTGTGTAGATGGTTTGTGCGATCTGTTTATTGACCACATGCAAAACTATCTGGACCGCAGTGGTCTGACCTTAAAACTGAATGCCCTGAATGTACCTGAAAACATGCTGGAACAGCTGGCCGAGGATGCCATGTTACAAACCCGCCTGCTGCAAAATAATCCACGCGACATGGAAAAACAGGATGCATTGGCCATTTATCAGGCGATTTATCAATAAGGCTGAAGCTATTTTAAGTTGTGGTAAATCAAAAATATAAATTTTCGATCTATTCAGGGATGACGTCTTTTTATGAAACCGGTAGCCAAAACCCGCGATCAATATACCTTCTTTTTACCGATTCAAACCCGCTGGTCAGACAACGACATGTATGGTCATGTCAATAATGTCATGTATTACAGCTACTTCGATACCGCTGCCAATGCGCTGCTGATTGAGAAAGCCGGACTGAATATTCATCAGGCCGAGATTATGGGGCTGGTGGTAGACTCTGGCTGCAGCTTTTTAGCCGAGCTGAGTTATCCGGAAGTGATTGAGGTCGGTGTGGCGATTGCAGCGCTGGGCAACAGTTCACTAAAATATGATCTGGCGATTTTCAAGCAGCATCAGCAGCAGGCTTCAGCTCAAGGACATATGGTGCATGTTTTTGTCGATGCGCAGCAACGTAAAAGCACCCCGATTCCAAGCGAAATGCGGAATGCCCTGTTGCCTTATCTGCGTTCTCAATAAACGGTTGAAATGGTCTGACGGTGGTTATTTCAACTGGATATTCTGCAATTCGCCATCAAAACTTTCGAGCAGCGATTTAACCTGCGGCTCCTGATGCAGCAGCTCACTGGCGCGTTGATAAGCACGTACTTTACGTTCCTGCTGCAAGCTATACGGTGTCACCTCTGTGACCTGTCCATACTGCACTTTCAGGAAGCTGTTCGGCCACTGCTGTTTCAGCGCTGCTTCTAAATGCTGTAACTGCGAATTTAACAATTGCTGATACTGCTCCGGAATATGGAAAACCGACTCAGCTTCAATCTGGCCGGTCATCAGGCCGTGTTGGGCCAGTTCCTGAACTGCCGGTGATAAATCACTATTACGGAACCAGTATTCCCATTTTTCCACACTCCATTCGCCCTCTAAGGACTGCACCGGCAGTTGCAGAATATCTTGCGGCATCAGGCGCTGATCAGCACGTGGAATAGCGGTATTGTCTACAGCAGCAACGACAGGCTGGTTGACGGATGACGTCGGTGCTGGCTGCGCAAATAAACTGTCTTGCGGACTGGAATCCTGTGGATGCGTCAGCTCAGGCTGTGCGACAGACGAAACCGGTGCTGCAAGTTCAGCAGGCTGTTGAGTTGGCTGCGCAACGGCCGTTTCCGGTAAAGGTGCAATTTCATCAAACAGGAAATCATCACTGCTGGCCTCCTCCTGCGTTGCCGGCTGATCAGCACGATCATCTTCATCTAAATCAAACAGCACTTCATCTGCCGCCGGATCAAAAATCATCTGCGCAGATGCCGCTTCTGCCGGTGTAGTCACCGGATGGTCTGGTTCGGATGGAGATACAACTTCAGCAACCTCTAACGCTTCATCCTGCAGAAAATCATCTGATGATGGTTCAGCAACGGGTGGGTTTATAGCAGCAGTTTCAGCTTCTAATTCATCCTCAGCTGAAACAACGGGATGCACCGGTTCAGGCTGCGCGGTAGCTGACTCAGCGGCCGGTGCTACAGCAACTGCGTTGCTTTGTGCGCTGACCTGCGTCAAGGGCACTTCATTTGGCTGTAAGGGACGGAAAGCCAGCAGACGCAGCACGCACATCTCAAAGCCCTGCTCCTGGGTAACTGCCAGCTGTAAATCTGCGCGACCTTTGCTGGCAATCTGGTAATACAGCTGTAAATCCTGAGCCGAAATGCGCTGCGACAGCTGGGTAATTTTCTGGTTAATTTCGGCGCTATATTTCAGGCTTAAATCCGGCAGATATTGCAATAAGGCCAGCTCATGCAAAGTCGAAATCAGCTGATCCAGCACCAGTGATACATCCAGTGCCTGCTGACGGAACTGCATTAACAGTGCGCTCACGCGCGCAGTCTGGTTCTGATGAATCGCCAGAATCAGGTCATAAATAATGGTGCGGTCAATTAGCCCCAGCATGTCTTTGACATCCTGATGATGAATTTCACCCTGACCATAGGCAATGGCCTGATCGGTTAAGGACAAGGCATCACGTAATGAACCTTGCGCCGATTCAGCAATTTGCCAGATTGCATCCTGCTCGGCCTGAATCTGCTCTTTGCTGAGAATTGAAGATAAGTGCTCGGTAATTTCATCTACTGCCAAAGGACGCAAGGTAAATTGCAGACAACGTGAAATGACCGTAATCGGGAGCTTTTGAGGATCGGTGGTGGCAAACAGGAATTTAACATGCTCTGGCGGTTCTTCCAGCGTTTTTAGCAAGGCATTGAAAGAGTGCGTCGAGAGCATATGCACTTCGTCAATCAGGTAGACTTTAAAGCGGCCTTGCGTTGGTGCATACGGCACATTATCGAGCAGTTCGCGGGTATCTTCCACTTTGGTACGTGATGCCGCATCAATCTCGATTAAATCAATAAAACGGCCTTCATTCACCGCCTTACAGGTCGGACAAACTTCACACGGCGTAGAGGTCACACCCGTTTCACAGTTCAGGCATTTGGCCAAAATACGCGCAATGGTGGTTTTCCCGACCCCACGAGTCCCGGTAAACAGATAGGCATGGTGTAAACGGCCACGCTCTAAGGCACTGGTCAGTGCACGAGAAACATGATTTTGTCCCACCAGCTCATTAAAATTACGTGGACGATATTTACGCGCAAGTACCTGATACATGTATGCTCCTTTTTACAGGTCTAAGCATACTGTTTTTTTAGTAAATAGTGAAATAAATGACGGGCGCATCCAAAGAAAAATCCCTTGTTCGCGCCAGCAAAAAAGGGATTAAAAATCAGTATATTTAGCAGATGATTAGCCAGTATTTAAACAGACTTGGCCAGAATAAAATCACTTTGCATTTGATAGCGTTTGCCTGTTTGATCTACACGAATCTCGAGCAATTGTTTTTCAAGATCGATATACAGCAAATTTCGGGTGTTGACTTGCAGCAGTTCAAGCTGCTGACGCGATGCATCTGCAAAGCGAATCCGCCCTTGAATCACTTCCGGTGCATTGTGCCGGCTCATACTTTCACGCACCAAGGTATAGGTTTCATCCTGATGAAGTTCTAAAGATACTGCCATTCCCGGACAATCATCACAGCGCGATAAACAGCCCATACAAGGCGTGGTGCCTTTGAACTCACCAACCCACGCAGGAATTGCGGTCTTAGATTCCACCACGGTTTGGGATTGAGTTGAGTTTTGATCCTGACATCCGAGTAAAACTGAACTGGCCACCAGCGGAATCAAAATGACTTTTTTCATCTTTGCACAACATCAAATTGACTAGTGCCAGAACATAGCACAAGCTACAGCTAAAAATCATCTCAAACTGTTTAAAACCAGCCCTTTCGGCCTTTTAAAACACCATCGGCACAGCGTAAGGTTTCCTGGGTTAATCCCCACAAGCGATAATCGCCGGTGATGGAACCGGTCGGAAAATTATGGGTATAAGCAAAACTTAAATTCCGCTCTGGATCACACCAGGCCCCTGAACCATTAAAACCAATATGACCAAAACCTGACGATGCCGACTTGCCCAAGCTCAAAATGCGGTGATAGCCCAAACGCCAATGCATTGGCAGCGGCATCACCCGGTCACGGGCGGTATATTGTACCTGACTTAGGGCCTGAAACACCTGTGGTGAAATCAGTCGCTGCCCCTGCCATTGGCCACCCTGCGCCAGCATGGCATAGATTTTGGCCAGACTTTGTGCCGTAAATACCCCGGAGGCTGCCGGCACAATCGCCTGTAAACCGGCATCACTAAAGAATGAAAATTTCTTCATGCCTTTGGGAATCATGGCATCCTGAAAATCTTGCGGATGTTGCCCACTGAAGGCCAGCAGCTTTTCTAAAGGCGATGCGGTACGTGCAGGTTTAGCAGCAGCCTGTTTTTTGGGAGGCTGGGCAGATTGGGCGGGCTGAGATGTGGCAAACGGTCGCGCCACCCGCGCTAATTCCTCTACCGGCACGCCAAAATAAGCTCCGTTTAATTCCAATGGCTCGCTTAAATGACGCTGCATCAATACAGCCAAGCTTTCATTACAGGCTTTTTCCAAGACACCACCGACCTGCCAGCCAAAGGTCAGGGGCTGATAGGCTGCATCACTGTTCGGCAGAAAACGCGGTTTGGCCGCGGCAATGACCTCCAGCATATGCGACCAGTCGGCCATTTCCGAGGCATCGGCAATCAGGTTACGGATATCGTATAAACCACTGCGATGACACAGCATATTTCTTAAGGTCAGCTGCTGTTTGCCCTGCGACGCAAATTCTGGCCAATATTCAGCCACCGGCACATCATAATCCAGCCGCCCCTGACTCACCAGAATATGCGCCAGCGTGGCCAGCACGCCTTTTCCGGTGGAATAACAGACCGACAGACTATCCGGCTGCCAGGCTTCATTGGCAGATTTTTGACCGGTATAAATATCAACGACTTTATGTCCCTGAAAATAAACCACCAGCGCGGCGCCGCCTTGCGTTGAGCGGGCATCCTGAAAACGGCTAAACAGATGGGCTAAATCTTTAAATGGTTCTTCCACTGAACCACGATAATTCTGAATATCTGCACGCAGATAATCTTTTACGCTGTTCATGCATCCTTTCCAGCAATATGGTGAACAATGAAAAAAGCCTAAATCCGGTTTGGACTTAGGCGCTATGACTTAAAGTGGGCGAATGCTACCGCTGACATGCGGCTTCTGATTCTTTTTGCTGCGAATCAGGAAGTCAGTATTTTGTGCCTGCTGCGCCGTCAAGAATTCCACCTGAGATGGCAGATACATTGGCAATTTAAACCAGACATCGGCTTCATATGCATCTGGCAACTGGATATTGGCCAGCGCTTTGGCTTTACTCCACATACCATGTGCAATGGCCTGTTTAAAACCAAAGGCTTTGGCGGTTAACGCATGAATATGGATCAGGTTAAAATCTCCCGATGTCAGCGCATAACGACGACCGGTATTTTCCGACACATCCCATTGTCCTGCCGGTACATAATCCGGTACGGCACTTTCTGCTGCTTTGGCCGCGGGCTTGTTGCCACTTTTCTGACGTGACAAATAGGTGGTTAAACCTTCCATCACCACTTCATTACCAACTTTAGCAGTGGTGATAAAATCAAACTGTACGCCTTTGTCATGTGGCTGCAATTCACCAAACTTGCAGGATAAAGTCAGCTGCTCATTCACGCCAACTTTACGGTATTGCTTGAGCTGATTGCGGATATGCACCAGACCTAAAATCGGAAATGGGAAAGCTTCCGCAGTCATCATGTGCATTTGCAGGCTTTGCGATAACACCGCCAGATAAATGGCCGGAATATAGCCGTTATTTTTAAAACCACAGACTTCGTTATAGGCTTTCAAATGTTTCTGGTCGACCTTGAATGAATCCACCACATATTCAACTTGCGGCAGAACTTTTTCACCCTTCGGCTTTTTAAAAATTAAGCCCTGAATCACTTTTGGATAGGCTAAATACGGCTTGGGAAGTTGACTAAAATGGCGAGTATTCATACTGAACCTTTGGAATATTTATCTTTTAAATCACCCTTTCTTTAATAAGAATTGGGTTTTCTATTTTAATTCCCTCAAATCCCTCCCGACCTCCCTTCAAAAAGGGAGAAGAAGTCCCCCTTTATTAAAGAGGGATTTTAGGGGGGATTCCGAGTGAGGGATATATTAAGCCCCTAACAGACTCTGACCACAAACACGCACCACGTTACCATTTAAACCGGTAGATGCAGTTGAGGCAAAGAAGGCAATGGTTTCTGCGACATCAACCGGTAAACCGCCCTGACTCATCGAGTTCATACGGCGGCCCGCTTCACGAATGGCAAACGGAATGGCCGCAGTCATTTGGGTTTCAATAAAGCCCGGAGCCACAGCGTTAATAGTCACACCATTTTTCAGCACCGGTGCCGTATATTTCACCACTCCAATCACGCCTGCTTTTGATGCTGCATAGTTGGTTTGGCCCAGGTTACCGGCAATCCCTGAAATAGACGATACGCAGATAATACGGCCATTGGCATTCAGACCGTCATTTTCCAGCAGATAGTCATTCACGCGTTCAATAGCAGCCAAGTTAATGTTAATCACCAGATCCCACAGTTCAGGCTTCATATTAGCCAGTGTCTTGTCACGGGTAATACCGGCATTGTGCACGATAATATCCAGACCGCCCTGTGCAGCAGCTGCCGCTTTAATCTGCTCGCCCGCATCAGCGGCGGTAATATCAATCGCCAGGGTTGAACCCCCAATTTCAGAGGCAACACGGTCCAAGTCGGCCTGTTGCTGTGGTACATCCAGACAAATCACATGCGCACCATCACGTGCCAATACATGCGCAATCGCTTCACCAATACCACGGCTGGCACCAGTCACAACCGCGGTTTTACCTGCCAATGGTTTAGCCCAATCCACATCGACTGTATCTGCTTTAGAAACACGAATCACCTGACCCGATACATAAGCCGAACGCGGTGACAAGGCAAAACGTAAGCTCGATTCCAGGTTTGCTTCAGCGCCGTCATCAACATAAATCAGATTGGCGGCAATACCTTTTTTAAACTCTTTCCCGACCGATTTAACAAAGCCTTCCAGCGCACGCTGTGCAATTGCATGTTTTACCGTTTTGGCGGTTTCTGGCGTGGTGCCAATGACCACTACACGGCCAGAGGCCTGAATCTGGCGCGCCACCGGATTAAAAAAGTTATAGAGCACATTTAACTGCTCAGAGTTCTGAATACCTGAGGCATCAAAGACCACCGCTTTAAATTTAGATTCTTTATCGCCCGCGTTAAAAGCACACAGGTTTAAACCGGCTTGTGCAGCAGCCTGCTGTAATTCTGCATTATTGCCGGCATAGCTGTTGGCATGGATATTGGCCAGGACCTGGGCAATTGCACCCGATAATGTGCTTTCCGGCGCTGCGCCCAGCAATACTGCACCCTTGACCACAGGCGTGGCGCTGTCAAAACGCTCAAGGAAAGTTGGGGATGGCAAGCCTAAATTTTTAATGACAAATTTACCAATTGGAGATTTTGCAAAAGCTTGGTATTGGTCAGTCATGATTATTATCTCTCAGACAAAATGAATTTGTGATTAATCTAAAGTTATCCTTTAGCTTCAATATGATGTCAGATACTTTGTATTTCAATAGATCGATCAGTTTGTTATGAATAATACTTGAGATCATATACAGATGACTTGACCTGAAAGCATTCTGCAATGTCATTGTAGTCAATTCAGGCTATTCTAGATTATGCTAATGTAACCCCTAAGAAGATCATCAACATGCTTGGAAAAGCCTTATGAGCAAAACAACTCAAGAAAATCCGGCGGTCGAAAATTCTGCTACAGAAACTGTGTCAAATACATCAAAAAGTACAACGCGTACAACCAAAAGTTCTGGCACGGCAAATTCGTCAGCAAACCCTGCGGCTAAACCTGCACGCACCCGTGCGGCGTCTACCCGTAAAAAAAGTACAACCCCTCCTCCTTCTGAAACTACAACTGAAACATCTGGTCAACAGGATAATACCATGAGCCAAAACACTGTCCGTCGCGTTGCGATTATCGGTGGTAACCGCATTCCATTTGCACGTTCAAATGGCGCTTACTTCACTGCCTCAAACATCGATATGTTCACCGCCGCTTTAAATGGTCTGGTAGAACGTTATCGTTTAGAAGGCCAACGCCTCGGTGAAGTCGTTGCCGGTGCCGTACTCAAACACAGCCGTGATTTTAACATGACTCGTGAGTGTGTACTGAACACTGAATTGGCTCCTGAAACACCTGCTTACGATATTCAGCAAGCGTGTGGAACCGGTTTGCAGGCAGCTTTTTTAGTGGCCAATAAAATTGCTCTGGGCCAAATTGAAGTCGGTATTGCTGGTGGTGTCGATACCACTTCCGATGCCCCGATTGCTTTTGGTGACGGTTTACGTAAAGCCCTGCTGGAGCTGAATATTGCCAAAACCGGTAAAGACCGCTTAAAAGCGCTGACCAAAATCAATATCAAAGACCTGATGGATGCACCGAAAAATGGTGAACCACGTACCGGTCTGTCAATGGGTGACCATCAGGCGATTACTGCGCTGGAATGGGGCATCTCGCGTGAAGCGCAGGATGAACTTGCTGCATCTTCACACCAGAAAATGGCAGCCGCCTATGAAGCAGGTTTCTTTGATGACCTGATCACACCATTCTTAGGTTTAGAGCGTGACAACAACTTGCGCCCGGATTCTTCAGTAGAGAAACTGGCTAAACTGAAACCAGCCTTTGGTAAAGGTGATGCGCGTACCATGACCGCAGGCAACTCAACCCCACTGACCGATGGTGCATCTTGTGTTCTGCTTGCTTCTGAAGAATGGGCCAAAGCCAATGGTCATGACGTACTGGCTTACTTAACCTTCCAGGAAACGGCTGCAGTTGATTTTGTCGAGAAGAAAGAAGGCCTGCTTATGGCGCCAGCCTATGCCGTACCACGGATGCTGGAACGTGCCGGTCTGACTCTACAAGACTTTGACTACTATGAAATTCACGAAGCTTTTGCTTCACAAGTGCTGTCGACCTTAAAAGCCTGGGAAGATCCAAAATTCTGTAAAGATCGCTTAGGTCTAGAAGCACCATTGGGTTCAATTGATCGTAACAAGCTGAACGTAAAAGGTTCTTCTCTGGCTGCTGGTCACCCATTTGCTGCAACCGGCGGACGTATTCTGGCGACTGCTGCCAAACTGCTGAATGAAAAAGGTTCAGGTCGTGTGCTGATTTCAATCTGTGCTGCAGGCGGTCAAGGTGTAACAGCGATTGTCGAGAAGTAATTTCCCCTGCCTTCACTGAAAAAGCCACTGCCTGGTGCAGTGGCTTTTTTTATGGACGTTTTATTACCTTTTTATTGTCTGCTCTTAAATTCATCAGACGTATTTTAAACAGACTCACGATAGGCCGGTGCATAGCCCAAACGTACCTCAATCGCGTCATAACCCCACTGGAAGATAAAGGTATAGACCAAAATACATAAGGTCAGGCTTAAATCCAGCAAAAAGGCCTCGGGCAGACTCATCTGCATGGCATAGGCCACCATTGGAATGGTGGCTAACATTAAGCCACCCTCAAAACCAATGGCATGTAAAATCCGTACTTTCACCGTACGCTGGAGCTGTCTGCGTGCTTCAAATTTTTCAAAAAAATGATTAAACAGCATATTCCACAAGACCGAGGTTACTGCCATGGCCACACCCAGGCTACCGGTCACTTCCAGCGGCATCTTGAAAATCAGGCTTAAAGCCAGGGCAATAATCACCAGTAAAATCAGTTCATAACTCAAGGCATGAATTAATCTTCTTTTCGACAGCAGCATGTTAAACCGTATCTATTTCATCAATTGCTGCCATCTTATTTTTAAATTATCGACAAATCGAGTTAGAATCTTTCAATATTATTGACAGGTTGCTGCCCATGAATGTGAACCAGGAACAGCTGATCATCTTTAAAACCGTGATTGAATGCGGTTCTTTTTCCGCAGCGGCGCGGCAACTGGGAAAAGTGCCATCTGCAGTAAGTATGTCAATTGCCAATCTGGAAATTGACCTGAACCTGAATCTGTTTCAACGCATCGGGCGTGAACCGGTGCCGACCGCACAGGCATTAACCCTGTATGAAAAGACCGAGCAACTGCTGGTTGAAATGAACCAGTGGAAACAGCATGCCGCAGCGTTAAGTGAAGGGCTGGAATCAGAACTGAATATTGTGGTGGTGTCCGAGCTGATTCATAGCGACTGGACCCAGTACATTGCCCTGCTGCAGCAGGAATTTCCAACGCTACAGATCAATATATTTTCAGCGCCACAGGAAGATGCCATGCACATGCTGGTCGAACAGTCGGCGCAACTGGCAGTGATGTTTGAACGTGAACAGCTCGACAGTGGCGAGCAGTTTGTAGAACTGAAACGCGAAGCCTTGGTGCCGGTGGCGGCCCGAGATTTTGCCTTGGCTCAACAGGCACCGGTCAGCTTTGAAGCTATTTTGCACAGCCGGCAAATTGTGGTGGCCAGCCGTGACCGTCGTATTCAGCCGGAACTGTTATTTTCCAAACAGTACTGGCGCACTGATAATCATCATACTGCCTGCTCGTTAATTTTACAGGGTCTGGGCTGGGGTGTGTTGCCGCTGCAAATGCTGAATGAAAACCCGAACTTAAAGCAGCAACTACAGGTTTTGGACTTTCTGGATTTCTCGCCCAAGTTTGAATATTTTGTCGATCTGGTCTGGAGCCGTGAAAGCAAACTGGGGCTGGCTGCTCGTTTTTTGATTAATCACTTGCGCAATCAACGAAAAAGCACAAATTAGACACTGATCTGTAACGCTTTTCACTTGGGTTAAATCCAGTTTGTGTTATAAATAATTGCATAAGCAATAACCGAACAACTAGAGAAGCGGATTCAATGACACAGAACGCCTTAAACCAATTAAAACGCTTAACAACTATTGTGGCCGACAGCAGTGACTTAACTGCCATTGAAAAGTTTCGTCCTTTAGATGCAACAACCAACCCGTCTTTAATTACCGCGGCGGCTGAACAGGCCGACAGCAAACCGCTTTTAACCGAAGCCTTTGATCAGGCCAAAGCAGAAGGTTATCAGCAAGACGAGCTGATTGAACGCACCATTGATATTTTAACCGTCAAGTTCGGGGTAGAAATTCTTAAACTGATTGATGGCCGTGTCTCGACTGAGGTAGATGCCTCGCTGTCTTATGATACAGATGCCACTATTGCCAAAGCCAAAGAACTGCTGGCGCTATATAAAGAATATGGTATTGATCAGAAACGCATCCTGATTAAAATTGCTTCAACTTGGGAAGGCATTCAGGCCGCAAAACAGCTGGAAGCAGAAGGCATTCATACCAATTTAACCTTGCTATTCGGTCTGCATCAGGCATATGCCTGCGCTGATGCCAACGTCACGCTGATTTCCCCTTTTGTCGGGCGTATTCTGGACTGGTACAAAAAAGCCGAAAATGTCATGTACTACCCAATTGAAAAAGATCCGGGTGTGCTGTCCGTGAAAAAGATTTACCAGTTCTACAAACAGCATGCGGTGAAGACTGAAATCATGGGTGCCAGCTTCCGCAGTATTGATCAGGTCTTGGCGCTGGCCGGTTGTGACCTGTTAACCGTTTCACCCAACCTGCTGGCCGAACTGGAACAGGATGAGCGTGAAGTCACAGCACAACTCTCAAGTGACACGATTGAAGCTCAAGGCGAGCTGGAGCCGATCACAAAAGAGAAATTTAAACAGCAGCTGGAACATGACTTAATGGCCTTCCAGTTACTGCAAAGCGGTATTGATGGCTTTATTAAAGCGCGTGAACAGTTAAGCCAGTTATTGCGCCAAGGCTTTGGTATTGATGCCGAAATTAAAGCTTAATTTTTCTGTTTAGCCGCGCCGCTGTGCGCGTATTCCAGGCCGATGTTGCTATATAATGCTGCATCGGCCTTTTTAGTTCTCTGGATTTCCTGTGTTTGGTATCACTGACGTAATGACGTTCATTATTGGAACCATTTTAATTGTGATCCTGCCCGGCCCCAACTCTTTATATGTGATGTCAATTGCCTCACGCTTTGGCATTAAAGCCGGCTATCTGGGCGCTTTAGGCGTTTATACCGGTGACCTGATTTTAATCCTGTGTACCGCCTTTGGCGCAGCCTCCGTGCTACACAGTTTTCCATGGCTGTTTATAGCGCTGAAAATGATTGGCGCGCTGTATTTAAGTTATTTGGGCATACGTCTGATGATTGCCGCCTATCGCACCTGGCAGCCCGAGAAAAGCCGCTCGACTCAAACCAAGAATAGCAGCAGTACGCCAGAACAGGTTCATCCTTTTCGCACCGCATTAACCATTAGTATTTTAAATCCGAAAGCGATTCTGTTTTATCTGTCTTTTTTTGTGCAATTTGTTGATCCGGCCTATCCTTATCCGGCGCTGACCTTTACCCTGCTGGCTATTATTCTGCAAATCATCAGCATGAGTTATCTGTCAATTCTGATTTTTTCCGGAATGAAACTGGCAACCTATTTCAACCGGAATTACCGCCTTACCGCGACCGGTGTGGCCGCAGTTGGCCTGCTGTTTTGTGGTTTTGGCTTAAAACTGGCCAGCTCGACCCTATAAAAATCAAGCAAAATTTTTAACTTCTGATAAAGATTTGAGCGTTTAGATGGCCATTGAAAGGCGTATGATTTATCGGCTTTCTCTCCCATTTTTATTGTGCAACGGATTATGCAAAAGCTTATACATGATTTTTCTATTCCGGCTGTTTTTGCTGGATTTATCACTTTTTTAATTGGTATTAGTGTTTCTGCCGTACTGGTGATTCAGGCGGCGCAAACTTTAGGGGCCACAGCCGAACAGATTACCTCCTGGTTCTGGGCTTTGGGTCTGGGCATTGGCCTGTCTGGCTTGCTGCTCTCGTGGAAATACAAATATCCGGTGTCGACGTCCTGGTCAACCGCCGGACTGGCCCTGATTATTGCCACGGGCAGTGGTTATAGTCTGAATCAGGCTATTGGGGCTTTTCTGGTGTGTGGCGTGCTGACTGCACTGTTGGGTTTTTTCGGTATTTTTGAACGTCTGTTTCGTTATATTCCACAAAGCCTGACCAGCGCCATGCTGGCCGGCGTGCTGCTGAAATTTGGTATTGCCTTGTTCGCCAGTATTCAACATGAATGGGCATTTATTCTGTCTTTACTGGCAGCCTATGTACTGTCAAAACGCTTCTGGCCACGCTATAGCATTGTACTGACCGTAATCGCGGCGATGCTGCTGTGCCCACTGGTACTGGATTTCCATTTTCCTGTGGTGAGCTGGTCATTGGCACAACCAGTGTGGATCAGTCCGGAATTTAGCCTGCCCGCGATTTTGGGTCTGGCTTTACCGTTGCTGGTGATTAATCTGGCCTCTCAATATTTGCCCGGCATCGCCATTATTAAAAGCTACGGCTATCAGCCGCATGTTAATCAGTTGCTCGGCTGGACCGGTACCGCGCAGGCCGTGTTATCGCCTTTTGGCTGTTATAGCGTGAATATTGCAGCGATTAGTGCCGCCGTTAGTCTGGATCATCAGGTGCATCCGGACCCATCAAAACGCTATATTGCCGGCATGAGCTGTGGCCTGTTTTATATCCTGATGGGCTTGTTTGCCGCCACCTTAACCAGCCTGCTGATGTCTTTTCCGGCAGTGCTGATTACTGCATTGGCCGGTATCGCCCTGTTTGGCACCATTGGCCATAACGCCTTTATTGCCTTTAAAGAGGTCGATGACCGGGAAGCTGCATTAATGACCTTTTTACTAAGCGCTTCAGGCATCCAGTTCTGGGGCATTGGCTCGGCCTTCTGGGGACTGGTTTGCGGTGTGGTGGTGTTACTGGTGATGAAATTTCCCTGGAAAGCCAAATCCTAAAGACTAACATGATGACCAGCAGATTTTAGGGCGCGGATCTATCTGTCTGATCCGCTTTACTATAATCGGCCAGAAATGACAGGGTCTGCTCAAAAGTCTGCTGGCTTTCGGGCAGATGCATTAAGAACTGATATTCATGAATCAGCCAGCGTTTAGAGTCGGGATAAAATACTGCTTTTACTGGCACCTGCTGCTGCTTTAACACCTCTAACAGCGGTAAAGATTGAGTATCAGTCAGAAAATCCTTATTGCCGCCACTTAAAAATACCGGTGGAAACGCGGGAGTAATATGCTGAATCGGTGAAATCTGCTGCAGAAATTCCGCATCCTGTTTGCGGTCGCCGGTATAGGCCTGCACCATGTTATAAATGCCCCACTCGACAATTTTGATTTCATCCGGCGCGGTTTTAATAAAATACGGTAAATCATAAATCCCGCAGTGCAAAATCACCCCTTTCAGCTGTGTTAAGGCCAGAACCGGCACAAATTCCGAATGCGCGGCAAATTCCGGATTACTCAACAAAGCTGCATAATGGCTGGCCAGATTGGCACCGGCAGAATCTCCAGCCAGAAATAGTTGCTCGGCATCAACACCAAACAGCGCGCCATGTTCCTGAATATAGGCCAGTGCCTGATTAATCTGGTGTAACTGGGTGGGATAAGTCGCCGCTGGCGCCAGTTGATATTGCAGTGAAAACACCGGATAACCGGCATCTGCCAGCCGTTTAAAATAACCGCGCGCATGGGCTTTGGAACCGGAAATCCAGCCACCGCCATGAATCCAGACCACGGCCGGGCGTAATCCGGTATCATCAGGTGTCTGTGCTGGCAAATAGACATCCAGGCTTAAATCCGGATCTTGCTGATACTGGATATTTTCCAGCACCCGCACCTGCTGCGGTGCATCCCGATCCATCAGTTTCTGTTGCAATTGGGTGGTCAGATTAAATGCGCCAGCAATAATACGGCTATTACCGGCTGTGCTTTGGCAGCCACTCAGTACCAGCAGCAAGCTCATGCACAGACTTAACATCAGATACTTCATTTCACCCATCTTCCTGTTTATACAGCTGTTTTATTTTTCTTCACTATAAAGCAGCCGCCGCGCAGATGGAACCCGGTTTTTCACGACAATGCGATCTGACAATGTAGAGTATTCCAGTCAGAATTATTTGTTAAATCAAAGACCTACTTAAGTGGTATTGTGATTGAAAATCTGTATCTTTTTTGCAGACAGAACACCGGAATAAATTGAATGCCCCCCGGTGATGTGCTATCTATAGAGTATAGCTAAACATTAAGTTCATTATATCAATAAGGAGTTTCTCCATGGCGTATCAGCATATTCTCGTTCCGGTCGATGGTTCTCAAATTTCCTATTCTGCGGTGCAACATGCAGCTGAAATTGCCCGTGCCTTTAACAGTCAGCTGAGTCTGGTGAGTCTGGTGGCGGAAGACCCGTTCACTGATGCCGATTTCTATTATTCATCTGCCATCATGAAAGAATACTTTGTACAGGCACACGGTAATGCACAAAAAGCCCTGAAAGAAGGCCAGCAAATTGCCGAAGCTGCAGGCGTTACTGTAAGTACTAAAATTGTGGAAGGTGAAGTATCGGCCAAGCATGTGGTTGAAGCTGCACAAGAAATGGGCGTTGACCTGATTGTGATGGGTTCACACGGTCGTAAAGGCTTCCAGAAATTCCTGCTCGGTAGTTTTGCTCAGGATGTACTGCGCAGTTCTGAATTGCCGGTGCTGGTCATTAAGGCCTAATTGCCCTACTACAGTCCAGAATCCTGAATGCTTTTGATGTACTTTCATTCACTGTCAGTTTCAATAAAGCCCGCGATATTCATATGTAAAAATAAGGAAAACTGTCATGACCAGCTATAAACATATTCTTGTTCCAGTGGATGAATCCCCGATTTCTTATGCTGCTGTAGAACAGGCTTTAAGTCTGGCCAAAGATTTAGGCTGCCAGGTCACGGTAATGAGCGTGATTGCGGTTGACCCATTTGTCGGCGTCGATTTTTATAAAGTTGCTCCGGCCATTACCGACTATTTCATGCAGGCCGAAAAAAATGCCAAACTGCGCTTGCAGGAAATTCTTGATTCTTTCCAGCGTGAAGGCGTGCAGGTCGATCAGAAACTGGCGCACGGCGTTTCACCCTCAGATGGCATTATGCAGATTGCCGATGAAGTCGGTGCCGATCTGATTATTATGGGCTCACATGGCCGGACCGGTTTCAAGAAAATGATGCTGGGTAGCGTAGCGCAAAACGTGCTGACCCAATCGCCTATTCCGGTGCTAATTGTAAAAGTCTAAAGTAAATCTAAAGCTGCCATAAAAAAACTCCTCAACGTGAGGAGTTTTTTTTAAATCTGCTGAACAGCGGTCAGGGTTTGGAAATTTCCTGATGCAATGCCTGTAAAAACAGTTCTGCTTCAATTTTATTCGGAAAGATGCGCTGATACAGCCCCTTGTCCTGCATCGAGTGTGGTGTATATTCAATAGACACCATAAAACGCTCTTCATTCAATATTCTGTTCACTCTTAACGCAATAATATGTCGTGAATTCAAGTAAAAACCATCTTCAATTTTAACCAGCATCACTCAACCTCTTGTTCACGCCAGAACCCGGCTTTTTCACCTGAACCTTTACAGACTAAAAATAAAAAAGCCCACCACAATGATGAGCTTTTTTATTTAAATTATCTAAACACGTTTCAGCCTTAATTTAGCATACTCCCCGCGAATATGCGGGAAAGTTCACATAAAGTTACAGCTAAATACCGAGAAAATAAAATAAATCTTCATTATTCTATTTTTTCGAGCGAAAGCTGCACCGGTTTAGACATTCAGCATACTGTTTAAAGTTTCAACCACGTTTTTCGATTTCACCAAGGGCTTCAAGGTTTCCAGGGCCACCTGTACCTGACTGCGCTGTGGTTCATCCAGCGTATACCAGCGTGACAGCACCTGCAGCAAACGTGAACCTAAAATCGGGTTCTTTTCATCGAGGTATTTGGCCAGATGGATATAATGCTGCACCCCAAAACTCCAGGTATTTACCGGATTCATATTCAGACCACCACTGACCGAACGAATGCGGTTTGGCGTACCCAGATCATAGTCCGGATGCTGGGTTAAGGTATGAATGGTTTCAGCCGTTGCATTTGGATGGGAGGCCTGTACAGTAAACCACTGGTCTAAAGACAGCGCTTCATCTTTAAAGCGGTCATAGAAATCCTGCAGGCAGGATTCGGCTTGCGGTGCATCATTCCAGACCAGTACACGTAGCGCGCCTAAACGTTCTGACATATTGCCAGTATTCTGATACTGCTGATGCGCCAGATCAAAGGCTTCGGTATCGCCCTGACGTGCCATCAGACTGAGCATAATATTCTTCAGCGCACGCACGCCCATGGCCTGTGAAAACTCTTTTTGCAGGTCCGGGTCCAGACTTAAGTAAGTTTCCTTACAGAAAGCACCCAATTCACGCGCCAGCGTATTTAACAAGGCTTCACGTTTTTCCTGAATGTCCACCGGACTATAGTGCTGATCAATCCGGCTGCCCAAATAACCTTCACTTGGTACATCAAAAATTCGTGAGGCCAGTAACGGGTCCTGATTGACCAGTGCCGGCACCGTGTTTTTCATGGCCTGAAGATAACTTTCTACCGCATGACCATTTAGCAAAATGCGCTCCAGCAAGGTCTGCGTCGCCTGCCACTGGTTAAAGCCGTTGGTTTCATACTGCATCAGGAAGGCCAACTCGGCATCACTGGCATCAAATTCCAGATTTACCGGCGCCGAGAAATTACGTAACAGCGACACCACCGGTTTGGCATTAATGCCGCTAAATTCGATGGTTGCCTCATCCTGATCAAACAGATACACGCCATCTTTTACGCCATTTTCAAACAGGGCCTCAGATTGCAGCGCATATTGCTCGCCGGTTTCAGCATTAAACAGCGCCAAAGCCACCGGAATTGGCACGGCTTTCAGGTCTGGATATTTCGGATGCGCTTTCAGGCTCTGTTTAAAGCTTAAACGATAGGTTTGAGTCGAAGCATCATACTCGCCATGTGCCTGCAGTTTTGGAGTACCCGGCTGGTTATACCAAGTTAAAAATGCCGATAAATCAACGCCTGAACCCGCAGTCAGTGCCGCAACCCAGTCTTCGACCGTCACCGCCTGACCATCATGACGGCGGAAATACTCATCGGTACCCGCGCGGAATTTTTCCTTGCCGAGCAAGGTCGACATCATGCGGTTAATTTCCGCCCCTTTTTCATACACCGTGGCGGTATAAAAGTTATTAATTTCAACAAAATGATCTGGACGTGGCGGATGCGACAATGGGCCAGAATCTTCCGGGAACTGATGCGCTTTTAATACAGCGACATCATCAATCCGTTGTACTGCGGCCGATTGTAAATCTTCTGAAAACGACTGGTCACGGAAAACGGTCAAGCCTTCTTTTAGACACAGCTGGAACCAGTCACGACAGGTAATCCGGTTACCGGTCCAGTTATGGAAATATTCGTGTGCGATGACCGACTGAACCCGCATAATTGCCGCATCGGTGGTGTATTCTTCATCGGCCAGCACGCAAGAGGTGTTAAAGATGTTCAGGCCCTTGTTTTCCATCGCGCCCATATTGAACTGGCTAACCGCCACAATCATATAGTTGTCGAGGTCATACGGCAGACCATAATATTCTTCATCCCAGCGCATGGAATGTTTTAACGCTTCCATGGCGATGTGACATTTAGGAATATCTTTTTCTACCGCATAAATTTCCAGTGCCACATTACGGCCTTCAGAAGTCACATAGCTGTCTTTCAGCACCGCTAAATCGCCGACCACACAGGCAAACAGATAACTTGGCTTTTTGGTCGGGTCCTGCCAGATCGCATAATGACGCTGGGCATCGACCTCGCCTTTTTCAATCAGGTTACCATTGGCCAGCAGCACCGGATATTTTTTATCGGCTTCCACCCGGGTAGTAAATACCGACAGCACATCCGGACGGTCCGGATAGAAGGTAATTTTACGGAAACCTTCCGGCTCATTCTGGGTCACAAACAGATCACCAGCCTGATACAGACCTTCCAGCATGGTGTTGCTTTCCGGATGAATCACCACCTGAGTTTCAATACGTGCACGATCTGGCGCATTCTGAATTACCAGCTGTTCAGCATCAAGCTGATAGTCATTTTCGGTCAGTTGCTGACTGTTCAGATGAATAGATTTCAGCTCAAGGTCACGGCCCAGCAGCACCAGATCACCTTCGGTCTGGCGCTGCATCTCCAAAATAGCATTGACGATGGTGTGGTCTGCATACACCTGAATATCCAGATTAATTGAATCCACCAGAAATGCAGGTTTTTGATAATCTTTTAAATAAATAGTTTGGTCTGCTTCAACCACTGGATTTGCTGCGATATTCATATCATGTCCTAATTGTTTATACGCCGGGGCATTATGCGGATGATGTCTTGATCATACGCCAACTTTTTCAGTCTGTCTGCTGAATGCGCTTCTGTTCTAATATGGGCATCCGGCCACAACTTTTCAATTCATCATTCAACTAAATCTGTTTAAAAATACAGAGATGCTGAATTATGCAGCGAATCCAACAGCTTAATCTGCCCGCTAAAATCTTCTCGCGCTGGTGTTGCGCCATGCTGGTGCTGTTCTGCCCATCTGACCTGAAATTCTGCGCTATTGAGATACAAGTTCCTACATAAAGCTGCCACTTGACTACATTCTGTAATCAAAGACCTGTGATCTGTGCAGCTAAAAATATACTGCGAGATAAAACCGGATAATTTCCCAAGTCTAAACAGAGGCTTATTTAGACTTCGTCAAGATAAATCCGGTGACAATTCGCCAGCATTTGCGAAGGGAGATTTATTCAAATTTAGCTTTTCAATTTCGCTTCTAGAGTCAAACAGTTATCGGCTAAATGACGCTTTCAGTTGGATGGATCGCCATTTCAGCGTAGGTCATTACATTATTTTCAAATCGGCTACATTTTGTGCACGCTTCTTGCTTGTATTTAAAGGCGCCGAGCGCATGATAACAATGATGAAAAAACGAGAAGAGGTGTGAGATGTATTTAAAAGAGCATATCGTCCGTGTAGAAAATATTAAAACCCTGCAAACCCTCGATCAGGCCAACATCGACCATAAAGTGATTGCCCTCTTTATGAGCTGTGAAGGCATTCCCATGCAGACCAATGAAGTTACCTCTATTTTGAATACCTATGATGCCCTGGGCAGCAAGAAAATCCCAAGCAAAAAAGTACAGGCACTAATTCAGGCCAAGCAACTTGGTGAGGAGGATGATTCGCTACCGTGTCCGGTATAATCTTCTCTCCTCTAACTTCCATTTAAAATACGGCGTCCTGCCGTATTTTTTATGAAAAAGAGCTGTTCAAGTCAGGGCGTTTAAATTCAGCATAGTGTCCAAGTTTTCTGCTTTATGTTTTTTTTGAGCAAACCAATGCGGTCCAGCCATGTATAATCCAGACATCCTATTTCTAAAATGATGACTGCACCTGAATATGCTCCACATTCTGCAAAAACAGTTAGATGAAAGCACCTCGTGTCCGCTGTGCCGCGCTGCCATGTATTGGGTGGAAGCCGAACAGTACGATCAGGAGCTGAGCTATCACGAGTGCAGTTACTGCGAACATAAAGTGTATCCGGGCAATTTGCACAGTTGTCATTGCCCGGCCTGTGAAAAAAAACGCAAACAGCTGATTAAAGAAGCGCTGGTACAGGAAAACCGCAAGCTCAAAAATAAAGGCAAAGATAAAGACATGATTGAGCACAAGCTGAATCAGTTAAGCTTTATCCAGAAACTGTTTTTATTGTCGATGCTGGACGATCAGGTACATGAAAATACCCAGCATGATGAATATATTTACTGGGAACGGATTAAATTCCAGCCTTTTTCACCCAACTATTTATATCAGAAACAGCTGATCAAACAGCTGCTTGACCAGCAGATTCTGGTGGCCAAGGAATTCGCCGATGAAGCCGGCCAGTATTATGTGAATGTGCGGCTGGATGGTTATTCAGAGCCGAGCCTGTTCAGTATTACCCATCAGCTTCGACAATGGTTTTACCAGAATTTGAGTCAGGGCGTGCCCTTTCACAGTTCAGATGAAGTCAAAGATGCCATCTATGAACTGATGTATGAAAAAGTGGTGCAGTTCATGCAGTTTTATTGCCGCATCTGGCAGGTGCAAATTTCCGGCAACAACAGTTTTAAAAGCCTGTGTTTTCGCCTGCTGGACAGCCTGGCAGTGGGTCAGATTTTTTATCTGGTGCAAACCGCGCTGGATTATCTGCATGGCCAGAAATTATTACAGGCACGCAATGAAAAATTCATTAATACCAATCTGCTGAAAAAAACCGTAGAACAGTACCGTGAACGTGGCCTGCAAGAAAAATGGATGACCACCACGCTGCCACATCCACCACAACTACCGATGAGCAAAATGGTGGAAATTCTATTTTTCCGTTTTCTCAATTATGATGAAATGATCTTTGTACAACCGATCTGGAAAATCTGGGAAAAGATTGAACCGCGCTTAAAATTTTATGCCTTAAAACGCTGTATGCACTGCGGCTCGGATGAACTGGATGTCGATTATGATGCCCAGCATTATGTGTCCTTGTTCTGCCGTCGCTGTAAACAGCAAGACCACTACTTTACCCAATAAAGGGGTAACTGATGAATTATCCAGAACAGCTTTCCACTCTTGACAGCAGCCTGCCCGATGAAACCGCGGCAATGATTGAAAAAATTATTGAAGCCTGGAGCCTGCTCAAAACCCGGCAACCACTGGTGCAATGTATCACCAACAGTGTTGCGACCAATTATACCGCCAATATTCTGCTGGCTGCCGGTGCATCACCGGCCATGATTGATAATCCTTTTGAAGCAGAAAGCTTTAGCAGTATTTGCAGCGCCTTAAGTATTAATTTGGGCACACCGACCAGCGAACAGATGCAGGCCATGCAGATTTCGGCAGAAACGGCCCAGCGTCTTGCCAAACCGTGGGTGCTGGACCCGGTCGGTTATGGGCCCGTCTTAAAATGGCGCTCAGATATGGTTGATGCGCTATTGGCCTTTCAACCGAGTGTGATTCGCGGCAATGCGTCGGAAATTGGCGGCTTGGCCGGCGCACAGGTAGAATCCAAAGGTGTTGATTCGACCCTGGACAGCACCGCGGTATATGCACAGGCCAAAAGCTTATTGGCGCATGCCGAATGTATTGCCATTTCCGGTGAATCCGATTTTATTCTGTCCAGACAGCTGGAACAGGTGGTGCAGGTGAATGGTGGCTCGGAATTACAGCCCAAAGTCACCGCAACCGGCTGTGCCCTAGGCGCTTTAATTGCGGCGTATGCCGCGGTCAGTCCGGTGACCATTGCCACCATTGCCGCGCATGTCCATTTTGCCATTGCCGGAAAACTGGCCCACGCGCAAAGTTCACAGGTTGGCAGTTTTAATGTGGCGTTTATAGATGCAATTTTCAGTCTGGATGCGGACACCATCCGTGAACATGCCGATTTAAAATTTCTGGCGCCTTAAGACACCTTCCGGTCCAAAGCAAAGTTGAGTGCCGTTTCGGTCAGGGTTTTACTGTCTAAACGGCAAATACACATCAGGCCGATGCCATCAAAATAGTCCGGTGCGTGTTGCAGAAAAAAATCGCAATGCGGATTGGCATGCACTCTTAACTGTTGCAGCTCCTCTTCACTGCGCAGCGGCACACAGGTCTGATGCACATAAATATCTTCATCACGCTTCTGGATGTCGTGTTGCCGGCTGGCCATCACCTGCAACACGCTTAAATAATCCTCCGGCATCCGGATATCACTGCGTGGATAAAAGCCCCGAACACGTGATACAAAATGTGCATAAAGCTTCGGCTGGTTGATGGTGGCAATAAACCACATGGGCGTTAAAGGATATTTAAAGCGCTGGTTCAGCATGGCTTTGAGCGCACTGTTGATGATTTTATGGTTGTATTGATGGCGATAGCTTTTTAAAAAACTGGCGCGTGTGTTGACCACCAGAATTGGCTGATGTAACAGGGTTAAGGCCAACAGTGGAATAATGGTCTGCCCGACCAGTTTGCCACGATGATGATATTGAATAATAGTGACCGAAATTGCCTGCGGGTCATACAGATATTTCTTTAGCTCCTTTTCACAGGTTAACGTAAACACCTGCTGATCAAACTCGGCAATTTTTTCAAAAAAATAATCTTGTTGTTGTGTGGATAAGGCTTTGAAGTCAAACACCGTCTCAGTGATATCCATAATCCTTCACCCTATGATTGTTTTAATTTTTCAGACTCATTTTAGTGTCACAACCCGGAATCAGTTATCACTATTTTCCGGGATTTGTCCATTTTGTGATAAATCATTGTAATTATATGAAATAATTCATATTAATCAAAATAATTGTGAGTAAATTTAATCTAATGATTTTACAACGCTTATCTGGGCTTTCTCGCTAAAAAACCTGATAATTCAGCGAATTAATGAGATCTGGTTAACATTTTAATTCGACCAAAGGTTATTTGCCTGCCATCTACACACCGGCGAACTAACCGCCGTTATATCACATGAATTTTCAACTAAAAATCAAAATGAATCATAAAAAACCAGTGAAAAATCACTGGTTTTTGTGAAACAAAAAATGTGTGAAGAATTAAAACAACTGGAAAGCTTTAGATGCCCAGCCGCGTGCAGCCGATGAACTGACCGCAGGCAAAGGTTGTCCTCCATAAACTACGCTGCCCTGCCGATCCTGATAACTCATCCAGCCAATGGTGTCAGCAAAGCCAACTGGGGCTTGGCTATAGTCACACACGCCTTGCGGGAAAACCCGATGCAATCGCTGGAGCTGTTCATTGCTAAAGCGGACCGTATTGCCATAATCCGACACATTTAAAGGTTTCAGCTGACACTTGTTGGCATAGGTGGTCAGGCTGTCCCCGGCCACCATACGCGGTGTGCCATATACCGGTAATCTGAGCGTGCTGCACAGATTCTCGCGGTTAATGATGCCGGCAGTAATACAAGCATCTTTTACATCTGCCGGTTTGTTTTGGGTCAGTTTGGTGGCAATAGGCAAATCACTTAAGTCTTTTTCGACATTGCTTAACCAGCGGTCCATATCATTAAAGCTGATTTCCAGACATTTGGCATCGGCAATCATGACCAGATCACCGCCATAAATCACATGGTTATTATAATTGCCATGCGCTTTTTCCAGTCGCGCCCGAATGGCAAAGGCACGATAGGAATCATGGAACAGCGCCGGGTCCGGACCTCGACAGTCAATAATCGCCACTTTATTCAGGTTGTTCCCAACATTAATTAAGCCACTGCGATAGGCATTGTTCAGCGCCGTATAATTGGCTTCTAGACGTTCAGGCACCGCCTGAATATCAATATCCACACCACCTATTTTTTCGTTTAACTGTACAAACTGTTCTGGGGTGATGATATTTTTCATCAAGCTGTCTAGGCCATATTGTACCCCGACATTATCCATCGGCAGGCCGGCAAAACCGCGACCAATCCGTTTTTCAGTTTCGGTCCACAGCTCCGTTGGACGTGGGGCCAGCAAATTAATTGCAGCATCCTGAATCGAGCAACGAATGCCTTGAGGATTATTGGTGGCATGATATAACTGCGCCGATGAAATTCCCTTGCAGATGGTATTTGGCCGCGCCACATCAAACTGGGCCAGCTCACTGACATAGCCATTAATTTCAGAAATATGTCCCTGAACATGCGCAATCTGATGCGGCAAGAAGCTTAAACGGCCTTCTGGAGTCTGGAAATAATTAATCATCAGGTGATAATCGGCGAACTGTGAAGCGGTACTCCAGGCATCAGGGAATGAGCAAGTGGGTAAAATCCCCTGATAAATTCCCGGATAGGCATTGGCCACCCATTGTGCTGCCAGCGCACCACCTGAACAGCCCTGCCCGATGGTATAGCGCAAGGTGCCATACTGCTCAATAAAACGCTCTTTGGCCATAATCAGCGATTCTGCCTGAATCGCCAGATTACAGTTATGACCGCTATGAGACAGTGCAGTCGACATCACCCCAAAGCCGCGGCCTAAAGCCAAAATGGTGACATCAGGCAAAATGGAACTTGAAGTGGCAATGACCGTTGGCGCAGAGGCAGACTGGTAATCATTACCACAGCTTTGGCCATGCGTGACCACCAGTTTATGGTTAAATTGCGCTTGTGGCTTTAAGGCGGTCCACGGCTGGTTCGGATCATACAACACCGCAAAACGGTATTCATCGCGGTTCTGATAGCCCACTTCCTCACGCACAATAAATGGCACCGTTAGTCCTTCATCGGTAGTGGTGGTGGCAATATTCTGACTGGCCGGCGGTTGTGCCGGGTCATAACTTTTAATGAGTCCCAAGCGATCTTTATAGTAATAGTTATATTGCACAGCCTTTTGACAGAACTGATCGGTCGACGCATTAGTACAGGTCCAGGGCTTTAACTGCGGGCCAGACAGTAATGGTCCACTCGAAGGATGATTGATCAGGCTTAAATTCTGATAATAACGCCCTGCTTCAACCTTGAGTTGATTATCGCCCAGTTTAAGTCCTTCAACTAAGGCTTGGCGCTGCTCATTGGCAAATACATCACTAATATTTTGTCCATTCAGGGACACTTTCAACGCCGTAGTTTGAATATCATCGGGCAGATCCAGTTTCAGCAATACATCCGAGTCTGTAATTAAATCTGGCCGGGTGGATAACACCTCCACCATTTCCCGTTCTACTTTTGAAGATGTTCCTGAACCGGAAGAATCTCCACCTCCGCCACCACAGCCATACAATATGACACTACACACCGCAATATTGAGGCTATTGAATACCAGTTTTCCTTTCATACGCTCATCCATAAATTATTATTTTTCTGAAGTTTTTATATGTATAACTTCATTCATGAGCATAAAGATAATTTGACAACAACTATTGTCATTATTGTTATTTATTGTTTTATGGGCTGTTTTAAAAAATCACCAAAATCAGGGATAAAAACCAAATTCTGCTTCTGAATATCTGATTTAATTTCAAGCTATTTTGCATGACTAAAAAGATGAATAGTTATATAACTTTTACTTTAATTAACTTGGTAAATGATTAAATTCTTTTATTCCCGTGTAATATTTTCCGTCTTATTGGAAAATTTTTGTAACCATTTAACGATGAAATGAGAAATTCAAAACATCCAAGTTCCAGATAAAAAATGCTTATTTTTGAGCAATAAAACTTTCTCCCCCCCACTTTTAACTGTGATCTTCTCCTTATGATCAGAAGATCAGAAAAAACTTTCGTAGGTTGAATTGAAAGAGTGTGCTTTAATACGCTGAGTATGAGATGAGCCTTATATGAGTATCACGTGAGTGGTACGACTAGCCCCGTTAATTTTTAAAATTAAGGGGCTTTTTCATGGCCTTTCGTTTACGGTAGATGACGGTTTCCCCGTATTTCTGAAATACCCACTCTTTTGCTTGTTGATCGGTCACATTTTCGCAAATGTAGTAGTCATGATCCCAAGCTTCCTGATGAAAAATGACCTGTTTACGGTAGACAATCTGTTTGCCATTTTCGGCACAGATAAAGCTGTCGCCTTGGTCTTTAACTTGAGTTCCGTTAAGGAAGCCACCGATACAGACGAAGCGGGATTGTTTAGGCATCCAATTTACCTATCATACGATTCATAAAACTATCATAATTACCGATTTGATGTTTCCAAAATCTATCATTCTCAATATCATCAATAAATTTAAGAGGATCGATACTATTCGCAACTTCCTCCACGTCAAAGCGACCACCTATAATCGAATCCATAAAATCAACCTTTCCATTTAAAGATATAATTATTTCATCTATGGATATTTTTAGATGATGATCAAAATACTGATGATCAAATTCTAAGGTTGTATCTATAATCCAGGAGTGAATTTTTACATCATCTAAATTTTCAAAATATTGATTTAAAAACTCATTTCTGACATGAGCTACTTTTTTCGAAAGTTGATAAGCAGCCTTATTTAAAGTGAAGTTTCGATATTCATAAATTTCTTGAATACTACTTTTAATATATGTTGATTTAACCTCTGCCACGATCACATGGTTTTCGTATACGGCAATAAGATCAATTTCACCAACCTCTCTATCTAGGGGATGATACTGGCAAAATACTTCAAATCCAGCCTTTTTAAATTTTTCAGCCAAATTTAACTCAATATTATCTGTTTCATTTTTAAGTTCTAATCGATTTTTATGCAATTTACGAACATAATTAATCATCATTGTGTTCACATTTTGGAATGCTGTTAACCATGGAAATTGAAAAATAAAATTATCTATTTTATAAAAAGGCTTTTGTTGAAATGTAGAAACATCATCTTCATGATATAAATTACAACTCCAAAAATTTAAGATTTGATCCATTTTCTTTTTTCTGACAGCATTTGAGCTTCCTTTTACCCATGAAGACATTCTTTTAATCTTATCTTCATGTTTAGCAAATGTGAAAGGCATTCTATTTTCACCTATCACAAAACCATGCATAGTAAGCTGTGTTAATGCATGTAAATTACTTTCTGCATTAGGTAAAAAACTCATAAATTTTTCAATATGATCTTTTAAATAATGTGCTTGTGATAAAGTCATGGTAATCATTGTTTCATAAACATCGAGTTTCTGATGATTGATACTGAAATCTGAAATTCCATAAACTTGAGTTAACTGTTCTTGAACACCATATGCTTTTGATAACGCGATTGCATTAGCTTCTAAATTTTCACCTGTATTTATAATGCTATACTTAGCGTCAGAATTTAGTAATTTTTCAGTACCAATACCAAGCCAATAGCTTATTAATAATGAATTTTTCTCTGACCAACGATCCTTTCTCTCTTGTGTATTGGTATAAATCAATTCTGAGTTGTTTAGCTTATAATTTACCTGCTTATCAAAACAAAACGACTCTAGTACATTTCTTTTATAATTAATAATCTCAATTTTGATAGCTACAAGCTTTTTATACAATTCATACTGCTCTTGAAGAAGCACAGTCATACCCTCACCAATCAAGAAAGGCATTAACTTATTTCTCAATGCCAATGCTATCGATTGTTCTGTTAACTTTTTAGTATTCTTTCTAGAGGTTTTAACAATATGATCAAAAGCTTTCCAAATCATTTCAGCTGAATTATTTTCATCTTTATCAAATTGATAAGGCAAATAATTAATATAATCTTGATGAGGAATCAAATACTGATAAGCATATAAACTTCCAAAAGCCATAGCTGTGACTTGACCAATGTTTAGTTTATTTTTTATATCTTCATAAGTTTCTAAGCGATGCTTATATTGTGATTGTAAGTGTCGTACAGTCTGAAAAAAGATATACAATGTTTCATTTTTAACTTCTTGTTCAATTTCCTTTAGTACACACCATGAATGATGATTGGAATGAATGATGAGCCCAGAATAACGTACTGCTAAAATAAAACTTTGAACATCAAGATTTAAATAATTGAGACAGATATTTTTATCAACTAAATTAAAACGAATATATTGGCTTAAAGCGAGAATATAATTTTCGCTCCTTACATTTTCTACTGTAAGCGAACTTATAAAATTTGCTTGCCAAAACATATCAAATTTGTTTTTAAAAATTCCATTTTTAGGTTGTGAGCTTTTATATAAGAGATCTTCCACAATTTTTTGCTTTGCAATCTCATGTCCACATTCTAATAATAGAGACTCAAATTTATTTTCGTAATAATTTTGCATAAAAAAATAAGGGCTGATTACTCAGCCCTTATTTCTAACTCAATTTAATTTATTTTTCAATAAATTAGGTTAATTGAGCAGCAGCAATTTTCTTCGTATCTACATTTTCAGCAGCATCTGTGTATTCAGACATTTGATCAAAGTTCAAGTACTTGTAAATGTCAGCAGACATGCTGTCGATTTGAGAAGCGTATTGTTGATACTCTTCTGGAGTTGGTAATTTACCAAGAACCGCAGCAACAGATGCAAGCTCAGCAGAAGCTAAGTATACGTTTGCACCTTGACCTAAACGGTTCGGGAAGTTACGTGTAGAAGTTGATACGACAGTTGTGTTCGGCGCTACACGTGCTTGGTTACCCATACACAATGAACAACCTGGCATTTCTGTACGTGCACCAGCTTTACCATAAGTGTTGTAGAAGCCTTCTTCCATCAATTGACGCTCATCCATACGAGTTGGAGGCGCTAACCATAGACGAGTAGATAAAGAACCACCAGGAACTTTGTCTAATAACTTACCAGCAGCACGGAAGTGACCGATGTTTGTCATACAAGAACCGATGAATACTTCATCAATTTTGTCGCCTTGAACGTCAGAAAGAAGTTTTGCATCATCTGGATCGTTCGGGCAGCAAAGGATAGGTTCTTTGATGTCTGCAAGGTCAATTTCATACACTTTCGTGTATTCAGCGTCAGCATCAGCTTTAAGAAGTGATGGGTTCGCTAACCATTTTTCCATGTTCTCAACACGACGAGCCATAGTACGCGCATCGCCATAACCTTCAGAAATCATCCACTTAAGCATAGTGATGTTTGAACGAAGGTATTCAGCAACTTTCTCTTCAGAAAGTGTGATAGAACAACCAGCAGCTGAACGTTCAGCAGAAGCATCAGATAATTCAAATGCTTGCTCAACAGTCAAGTCAGTTTCCATTTCTGTTAAGTCGATTTCTAAGATACGACCAGAGAAGATGTTTTTCTTACCTTTCTTCTCTACAGTTAAGTCACCTTCTTTAATTGCGTAGTAAGGAATCGCATGTACAAGGTCACGAAGCGTGATACCAGGCTGCATTTTACCTTTGAACTTCACAAGTACAGACTCAGGCATGTCAAGTGGCATAACACCAGTTGCTGCAGCGAACGCTACAAGACCAGAACCCGCTGGGAAAGAAATACCAATTGGGAAACGAGTATGCGAGTCACCACCAGTACCTACTGTATCTGGAAGAAGCATACGGTTTAACCAAGAGTGGATAATACCGTCACCTGGACGTAAAGAAACACCACCACGGTTCATGATGAAGTCAGGAAGCGTGTGTTGCATTTGAACGTCAACTGGTTTTGGATACGCAGCTGTGTGACAGAAAGATTGCATTACTAAGTCTGCAGAGAAACCTAAACAAGCTAAATCTTTTAATTCGTCACGTGTCATTGGACCTGTTGTATCTTGAGAACCAACAGTAGTCATCTTAGGTTCGCAGTAAGTACCAGGGCGAACACCTTGACCTTCTGGAAGACCACAAGCGCGACCTACCATTTTTTGAGCTTGAGTGAAGCCTTTGCCTGTGTTTTCAGGTTGTACTGGAGTACGGAACAAAGTAGATGGTGCAAGACCTAAAGCTTCACGCGCTTTACCAGTTAAACCACGACCAATGATCAGGTTAATACGGCCACCGGCACGTACTTCATCTAGAAGCACTGGAGTTTTCAGTTCAGATTCAGCAATTTGTTCGCCGTTTTTGAACGCAGTTACTTTTGCAGCAGCGTGATCGATTTTCAGAGTGATTTCATCACCCATGTTCATGTTAGAAACATCGATCTCAACTGGTAATGCACCCGCATCTTCCATGGTGTTGAAGAAAATCGGAGCAATTTTACCGCCTAAGCAGTAACCGCCGTCTTTTTTGTTTGGAATGTGTGGAAGTTCGTCACCGAAGAACCAAAGCACAGAGTTCGTTGCAGATTTACGAGAAGAACCTGTACCAACAACGTCACCAACGTAAGCAACCTGGTTGCCTTTCGCGATCAGTTCTTTAATTTGATTTAATGGACCAACTTCACCAGGAACTTCTGGGTTGATACCATCACGAACGTTTTTCAGCATTGCATTTGCGTGCAATGGAATGTCTGGACGGCTCCACGCGTCTTGTGCAGGTGACAAGTCGTCAGTATTCGTTTCGCCTGTTACTTTGAAAACAGTCAGTTTGATTTCTTCTGGAACGTCTGGACGGCTAGTGAACCATTCAGCTTCAGCCCATGATTGAAGTACTGCTTTCGCATTGTCATTACCCGCTTTTGCTTTTTCAGCAACGTCGTGGAATGCATCAAATACAAGCAGGGTTTTCTTCAGAGCGTCAGCCGCTAAACCACCAAGTTCAGCATTTTCCAGAAGTTCAACTAAAGGCGCTACGTTATAACCACCAAGCATAGTACCTAGTAAGTAAACCGCACGTTCTTTAGAAACTAATGGAGAAGTCGCTTCGCCTTTTGCAACAGCAGACAGGAAAGCAGCTTTTACATAAGCAGCTTGGTCTACACCAGCTGGAACACGGTTTTCAAGCAAATCAACCAAGAAAGCTTCTTCACCAGCTGGCGGGTTTTTTAATAATTCAACTAATGCAGCGGTTTGAGCATCATCAAGTGGCTTCGGTGGGACTCCGAGTGCGGCACGTTCTTCAACGTGTTGGCGGTAAGCTTCTAGCACGGTGTTATTCCTCTTTTTTAAAAAATTACCTGTGAATTCCAGCTTGTTCAAAGCTTCACAAGTAATATGGACTGCAAAATTTTACTAAAATTCCAGTTAAAAGTTAATGCAAGGAAGGTGTTTCTTTGTGATGCTCATTATTTTATAACTAAATGATGTTCATATTGTTTATACAATAATCAAGCGGAGCACGTTTAGACCCGTCATTGCTGCTTTTAATCCACTTTAACCGAATTCTAAATAGAAAAAAGGCAACACTATGCTGCCTTTTCCGGGTTCCAATTACTATTCAACCTTAGTGTACCGTTGTACTGTTTAAATATTGCTGCAGATGTTCGCGACTGCCCTCAAATTTGACCTGAATTTCATCTTCATGCAGGGTACTATGCCCGGCACTGGCAAAGGAGATATTGACCTGATAACGCTTGCTGTCAGCATCAATAAGTTGTTGAAAATAGACTTTATCTCCAATACTGAGCACATAGTTGCTATTGCCAATAATGGTCACGCCCTGTTCATCTTCCAAGAGCAAATCTGCATGATGCAGATAACCAACCACGTCCATGATGTGCTCCTTTCTTCTGGCTATTGTTAAATCCATTATTCATTAAAAAGATAAGCTTTTCTATATTAGTGCTAAATAAAAGTGTCACAATATATATTTATATTGCTTAGGCTATTTAGAAGTAAGTAGAGGAAGAAATAGTAGACTCAATATCTGCTTAAAATATAAATCAACGCAGCGAATTTTGATTATTGTTATCTATATGCAGAAATAGTGAGCACAAAAAAATGCCAGATCACAAATATGTCCTCTGGCATTTTGGGTTCATGACTTAAAAACGTCGATAATCCGGCATTTCGTCATACGGCGTAGCCAGACATTTTTCTGTATATTGCGTTTTAATTTTCTCACGCGCGGCATCTACATCGCCCTTCACTTCCTGTTCAGGCATGGCATAGACCGTTTCAATAATCTCAAAAATAAATTTACGTGTGGTTTCATCTTCCACTTTGTCCGCATGAGCCAGTGCCTGATCTTTTTCAATGGCATTTTGACGATCCAGCATGATGGTTCGTGCTGCATTACCAACACTGGTACAGTAACCTTTCCACTGCTCTTCCGGGGTTAAGGGCTTTTTCTCTGCACAGCCGGCCAATGCAATTACGGCAGCCAAAGCGAATAGTTTGTTCATGCATACTCTCCTATTTCCGCTATGATAATCAAAGTTATCCTGAATGAGAAATCGGCCAGAAAAAATGCGCCCGGGTTGAGCGCATTTTATAGTCCAGATTAGACGGCTTAGAAACGCCAGTTATAGAAAATATCCACGGCACGTTCCAGCGACTGGCTGGCTTCCAGATACAAACGTTTGTTCATCTGATAACGCAAAGTCAGCTTGTTCACCGGGGTAAACACGCCCACGCCATAACGGATAAACAGATCCGGAGTGATATAACCGGTCAGGCTGACCTGGGTATCATCCCCCGTACCCTGTGCATCTAAAGCCAACCCACTTAAACCAAAGGTACGCCCAATCTGGTTGGTCAGGGCACGCGTGCCGCCTAAACCAAGACTGATACCTGCCGCCGCAATGGTATTGTTGACATCGGAACGGAAACTGTCGGTCTGGCTTAAACCGCTGGCACCTTCGTTAATCCGGCCGGTAATCAGGGCATTTAGTGCTTCCTGCTCGGACAAGCCGGCATCGTTATAGACCTGAATATTCGGACCAGAAGCCGTTCCGGTCACCCGCACCCCGACTACGCTGCCCTGTACGCTCTTGTTGGCATCAATATCTAGACTCGGGTTGGCTAATGGTCCATTAAAACGGGCGATGGCACGGTTTAAATCCAGACTTTGGCCATAGGCTTCAATCTTGACGCGCTGGCTAACCCCAATTGCACCATTGGCGCGCATGGCGGTTTCCAGACCACGCTGACTCAGATACAGACGGCCCACCAGTGGAATACGGCTGTCAAAGCCCTGGAAGATGACCTGATCGCCCAGATTCAGTTCCAGATCGGCACGAATATCCCAAGGACGTGCAGAGCGTAATACCGCCAGCTGGTCTTGCCCTTCATGCACCACACGCACATCCGAAGACAGATTCACCACCGGATCGGAAGCCTCAGGCATGGAAATTAACGCACGCGGCACATCGACCTTGCCATTTAAGCTTAAACGTTTCTGAGTCGGAAAAACCTCCATGGATAAATCCGGCGTCACAATGGCGGTAATTAGCGGCGCCTGACGCACCAGCAGATTATCCCCTTTTAAGTTCAGCTGAATTTTCGGTACGCCTTTCCAGTCAACATGACCGGTTAAATGTCCCACGCCCTGACCACTGTTAAATGCGCCATTAATTGTGGCCGAATCCTGTCGAATCGAGGAATACAGCTGCACATTGGTCAGGTTCACCGGCAGGGAAATCATGCTGATGGCACCATCTTTCAGACGCATTTCACCGGTCAGTAATGGCTGGGTTAACGTACCGCCGACCTTACCGGCAAAGGACAATACCCCAGCCATAGAACGCACATCGGCAATAAACGGCTTAAAGACTTTTAACTGCACTTCATTAAAGGCAATTTCACCGCGCATCGGCTTACGCTCGGTATATGGATCAATAATAACATTGGCATAACCGGCACCAATTTCCGGGGTTTTCACATCCAGTCGAATTTGCAGACCTTCGGCAATACTTTTAGCCACCACAGCCACCTGATCATAGCTTAAGGTCGAACCCAGTTCTTGCGGGTCATCACCTGCCAGACCAATGACCCCATTACGGGTTACCAGACGTGCATCAATTTTTGGCCGCTGGCCTTGTGCCCAGGAGGCTTTGGCATGTCCATTGACTTTACCGGTAATCGCCAGACCTTCCGGCATAAAGGCGGCAAAATCGTTCAGGTCGACATTGCGGGTTACAAAGGACACATTGCCTCGGTTTTTATTGACCCGAATTGGCTGGTCAAAACACAACTGGCTTTGCTGGCTCATCCAGCAATGCGCACCCACAAACAGATCACTGGTTTTGGTCTGGAAGATGACCGAGGCATTCTGACGCTGCACCAGACGGGTTCTTAAGGAGTCAAAATCACCTTTCTGGATTTGACCCAGCCAGTTATTTTCAGCATTAAAGCCGCCGGCCAGCTGCACATAGAAGCTACTTAAACGGTTTTCCGCTTTCACTTTCAGCAGATGCGCCTGGCGGGTACCGGCCAGTGAAATCTCGCCTTTTTGAATTTCACGGTTGCCGCTACGTAGATTTTCCAGACTGGCCGTAAACAAGGTTGGGGTATTTTCCGAGGTCGGCAATTCACCGCGTAAACGCATTTTGCGCACGCTAAACAGGTTATTTAAACCAAAATCATCGACCACCAGATTGGCGGTGGCCTGCAAACGTGGTTGCGACTGCACATTTAAATAGCCATAAGCACGGCCACGCAAACCGGCATACAGTTCATACAGTGCTGGTGCATTCAGTTTGATTCTCAGGTTTTGTGCATTACCAGTAGCCTGAATCTGGTTCTTGGCATAGGCCAGATATAAATTATTGGCCTCAAACTGCTGCGGCAGGAAACCTTGCTGATTGGCATCCATCAACAGGGCCAGATTACCGGTACCACGTACCGGTTTATTGTTGATCATGCCGGCCAAATTGAGCTTTTCAATATTGATGCGTTTAAGCTGATCTGACCAAACCCCTTGGGTACGTACATTGCCCGACAGCTCGCCGCGCACACTCGAGACAAAATAATGCGGTTTAAAGCGGATTAAAGAGGCGTTCAGGTTCCAGCCAATGCCATTTTTCAGGTTCAGCATACCATTGGCCAGAATCTGCCCGGCCACACCGTCATGACGCAGGTCTGAAATCTTGATCAGCTCCGGTGTACCGGACAGTTTCAGCTTTAAACTGCCCTGACTGGCTTCCAGCAGACTGCTGTTGAGCGCGCCATCATAATTGACCGCGAAGCTCTTGAAGCCGCCACCCGCACGTTCATCATGGAACAGCAAGGCCACGGTACTGTTCCCGGTCAAATGCACTGTTTCATCCTGCTCGGCCAGACGCCCGCGTAAATCAATATTGTTTAAATGAATAATCTGCTGGTTTGGACGGGCAAAACCATTGGCCTGCAAACGGCCATTCAGCAGATTGACCGGAGCAGCATCAGCAATAATTTGCGGATTAAAATTGTCCGCGTTTAACGTAGCATTCCATTTGAGCTGGCGCTTGTCGGTTGGCAGTTCAATCAGCGCACGTCCCGTTAAGGTGCTGGCGCCGGCGTTATAGCTAAAGCTAGGTACATCCAGATTATTGTTCTTCAGATTCAGCTCGGCCTTGTACATACCCGCCGGTAAAGCGCCCTGCTCATGCTGTGCCACCTGGGTTGCGACAAAAATCTTTTGCTGGCCTTCGACCAGGGCCATCTGCACATCACCCGATTCACTGGATAACCAGCCAATATAAGGCATCGCGCGGTCAATATTGTTCCAGCGCACATCCAGTACCATGGGGTTTGGCTGGCGGTTTTTCGGCGCATTCTGATCCAGTTTCAGGTTCCAGGTTTCATAGCGGTCGAAATCGACCTGCGCCGTCAGATGAGTTCCATTTTCTAAATGGCCTTTAGAGGCAATTTGAGCATCCAGACTTGGCGGCAGAAAATCCTGCACCACTTGCGGAATGAGTGGGTCTTTCGGATTAATCTTGTCCAGGCGACCGGTAATATCCCAGCTGACGCGCTCGTTCCAGCCGACCACACCAGCCACATTCACGGCGCCCTGCATCAGCTGGCCATTTAAGTTGCTGATGTTCAGCTGATTGACCAGATCGGTATGCATGAGCGCGGTATATTGTCCTTTTGGAATATCTTTACCTGTCAGATCGGTAGCGACATCTAAATCCAGACGCTTGATATCACCCTTAAACTTGGCTGTGCCGTCTTCTGTATACAGCTCCCAATCTTGTAACAGCGGCCAATGGTATTGATTGAACTGCAGCTCGCCAAACATCGGCACATTTTTACGCATTGGATGCAGCACCACCCAACCGGTGAGCAAATCGGGCGTATAGGTCGCCACCCCGGCCTGAATGGTATCTAAAGACCCTTTGGCCACCACTTTAATATCATGAATATTCAGGCTGTTATTTAACGAAGGTAAATTCACATCACCAATGGCATTCAGCGGATATTTGCCATAAAAATCCATATCGCCGCTGGCATTTTTGACCGACAGATAATCCATACGCATACTGGAATCTTCAAATTCCAGTTTGGTGCCCGACCACAGCGCATCGTTCAGGATCACATCATAAAAATTGACTTTGCTGCCACCTGAAGTCTGAATCAGCAAACGGTCCAGATCGGCATGATCAAGCCGGAGTACAAAAGGCAGACGGATTTCATTAAACTTGAATGGTCCATCACTTGGCGGTCCTTTGGTGGTAATTTGCAGATTACGCACATCGGCATGGGTAAAATGGATTTCCTTATTCAGCACGGCGCGCCAGCCCAGCATGACATCAGCGCGGTCAATTTTGACATCGACTGATTTTAGCGTAACCAGAATATTGCGCAGGATAATACCGCGTAATAAGTTTCCGCCTTCATATTCATACTGAATGATCTGCTGACGTTCCAGCACCCGGTCGAGCAGGAATTTACTGCCACGGTCGGTCGAGAACATGATTGCCAAAGCCGATACCAGCAACACCACCATAAACAGCAGTGACAACAAGGCACTTCTGACTATTCTGCGCTTTTTGGGTACAGGCGCGGGTGTATTTGGTTGCTGTTCAACTTCAGCCATAGTTCTCTCTAAATCTTAATTTTATAATTGCGAGCCAATAAAGAAATGCAGACGAATTGGATGATTCTCATCCGAAATGCCCGAAGCGACATCGACCCGAATCGGGCCAATTGGTGATGCCCAGCGTACCCCTAAACCGACACTGTATTCGGTCGGATTGCTAAAATCGGCATCATAGGCATTACCAAAATCGCTAAAAATTGCTGCGCGCCAGCCTTCCCTGAATTGATAGTTATATTCCAGTGAGCCCACCCCAAGTGCTTGTCCACCAATTTTAAAGCCATCAATTTGCGGAGACAGGCTCTTAAAGTCAAAACCGCGAATGGTCTGATCCCCACCGGCAAAGTAACGCAGATTATAAGGCACTTTGCTAAAATCTTCGGTCACGATATAACCCAAATCGGCACGACCGACAAACTGATGATCGTTATTTTCACCCAGAGAATAAATAAAACGCCAGCCGGCATTCAAAATTGCCATATCAGCATCGGACAACAGACTTTCACTGCCAAGTTCAACTTTATAAATCTGCTTGAAACCACGGGTCGGATTGACACGCGGGCTGCTGTCGGTGCGCGACAGTTCATAACCGAACAGTAAAGACTGCTGTTCGGTGGAACCATTACCAATAAAGGCGTCAGGAATCTTGTCAATATCGACCACACCGTTCTGGGTTAAACGGTCCAGACGGTAACGCAGACCATAAGCATGTTGCCAGCTGCCACGCGGGTTTTTAATAATCCGGTCGGCGCCGGCCACTGCCGATTCAATTAACAGGTCATTGCCGGCAGAAACATCGCTACGCTCTTCACGCTCATAACCGGCCACCAAAGTAATATAGTCATTCAGTGGATGATTATAGGGAATGCTATAGCGGCCATCTAAAGACTGGCGGATTTCAGATAGTTCCAGGTTGGCATCGAAGGAGTGACCACGACGGTTAACAATGGCCCGGCGATACTGGCCACGTACACGCATTCCGGTATCTGTGCCATAACCGGCACCAACTTCTGCACTGTTCAGCTTATCGGCGTTCAAAGTCACAATCACCGGAATTTTCTTTTCCAGACGTGCCTGTTCTTTTAGCCGCTCTTCTTCTGATTGCTGGGTTTCCTGTTCGACCCGCAGCTGACGGATGTTTTCATTCTGCTCGGCTTCCTGAGTGCCGGCAAACTGGTCTTCATCCACCACTGACTGGGTCACTTCTTCAGTCGAGCTTAAATCTTTCTGGTCCTGAACCGGCTGGAAGTCTTCAGCGGAAAGTTTGCGCTGATCAACCAGGGCCTGAATATCCGGTGGCAACTCTGTTGGGCGTTCCAGCGGATCGGGACGCATGGTATCGACCAACGTATAGTTAAAATAACGTGAGTTGGTCAGGTTATTGGCCAGACCATTGACCCGCCAGAAAGTATAATCGGCGCCATCTTCCCACGGCACCATGCTTTCCAGAATATCCATATCCAGAGGAAATTCTTTGCTCGGATCGCTCATCCGGAACTGGGCCGGCCCCAACGTATAACGCTCGCCGGTTTCATAGCGCAGATTAATATCGGCAGTATTTTGCGGCTGCGCCACTTTCACGTCATGCAGGCGCCAATAGCCATCAAAGAAACCGTTATTGGAGGCAGCATCATTAATCCGGGTTTTGGTCTCTTCATACAGACCGTGGTGAAACACATCGCCCACATCCTGATCGGGCAGGACGCGAATTACCTGGAACTGTGCCAGATTCTCACCTGGGCCGCTAAATTCAATATTCTGCTCCTGCACACGCACCGGTGTATTTGGTGTGACCAGAACCCGCACCCGGCTGTCATTCAGCTTTTCAAACTTGAATTCGGCATGATAAAAGCCGACGGCCTGTGCCGCCTGATTAGATAAAGAACGCAGCTGTGGTAAAGCCGAGGGAAAATCGGCAAAAGATTCCTGGGTAAAACTGGACAGTTTGCCGCGCACATTGGCACGCAGATTTTCCAGTGCCGTGGCATAGGCCTCTGCGGAAACTTCACCACTATTTTCGGCGCCGGTAATCACCACATCGGCACTAATCCGGGGCACCCGTGCAGTATTTAACTCACGCGGTGGACGTACCTTATACAGCAAGCGCCGGAAAAACCCCGGTTTATCGGCATCGGCCACTTCTGTATTCAGGCCCAATTCAGTCAGGGTTCGGCCGGAGGTATTCGCTTCCACCACAATCTGGCTGTCGGCGCGAATACTGTCCATGAGCTGGTCGACATTGACCGGAGACTGGTTAATTTCGGCCAGTTCCTGCTGGGTGGCATCATTAATTAGTACTTCGGTATTCTGCTCGGCGCGATACTGGCGTGCTTCCTGTTTGGCCTGTTCAGCGATCTGGAAAATTTCTGCGGCCATATTGGCATCGACCGGCATTACCGGTAAATCATCCAGATTTTCCAGTTCAATTGGCTGAAAAGCGGCTATCGGTTCACTGCTATTTTGCTGCTGTTGCAACATCTCCAGACTGTCCGGCTCAGTGCTGGGCACCTGAAAATTCTCAATTTTTTCTAATTCTTCAGGGGTATCTTTGCCTTGGCTGAGCGCCAGATCGCGAATTTCCTGTTTCATGTCGGCCGATGCGACCGGATCGCTCGCCGGTTCCGCCACTGCGGGAGGATTTTGACTAAAGCCCTGCTGTGCGACTAAACTTAAAAAGATGCTCAGACAAAGTTGTCTGGAATGCCTCCACTGAATTATGGCATGCATACTGTTAGACAGCGCAGACTTTTTAAAAGTTCGGTTCACAAGCATAGAAAACTCTAAATTTAATCTTTTTAATGGAAAAATCCGCAATGAAATGTTCGCTAACAGACTCTAATTTATTGGATTTTTTCAACAGTGAAAACACTGCAAAATATCATACATGATTTTCGGGCAATTATATCAATTGGTCACATTTCTTAATAAAACTAATGAAGTCCACTTCTTATGGAAAAAAATGAAAATTTGCTAGCCACACGACGCTTCTTGCCCATGTTCTGTACCCAGTTTCTGGGCGCGCTGAATGACAACGTGTTTAAGCAGGCTTTGCTGCTGGTGATTACCTATGGCTGGATCAGTCAGCAATCTGGCAGTATCAGCACCCTGAATAATCTGGCGGCACTGCTGTTCATTTTGCCCTATTTTATTTTCTCGGCCACAGCCGGACAAATTGCCGATAAATATGAACGCTCGCAGCTGGTGCGTTATTTAAAACTGCTGGAAATTGCGGTGATGTTACTGGCCACGGTCGGCTTCCTGATTGGCAACTTATGGTTGCTGATGTTTGCCCTGTTTTTAATGGGTACCCAATCGACCTTTTTTGGTCCCATCAAATATGCGATTTTGCCAGAAATCCTGAAACCGAATGAGTTGATGTCGGGAAATGCGCTGTTCCAGTCCGGCACCTCAATTGCCATTCTGGTCGGGATGATTCTAGGCGGCGCGGTGATTTCCCTCTCCGCTGGTAATTTACTCTGGATCAGCCTGACCGTGCTGGCTATTGCCGTGGTCGGTTATCTTGCCAGCCGTTTTATTTTAAAACAGCCGATTGCTGCACCGCAGTTACAGGTGGACTGGAACTTTTTCCGTACCAGTATTCAAACCTTAAAATATGCCAAAAACCTGCCGCTGATTTTTCTGATTTTACTCGGTAACTCCTGGTACTGGTTTTATGGCGCGACGTATCTGACCCAAATTCCGCAGCTGACCCAGCAAAACCTGCATGCTTCTGAAAATGTGGTCAGCTTATTGCTAACTTTCTTCTCGGTCGGGATTGGTGTCGGTTCATTACTCTGTCGTAAAATTGGCGGCACCGAGGTAAATATCAAGATGGTGCCGATTGGTGCAGTCGGTTTAACCGTATTTGCATTTTATCTGGCCGCCGCCCTGGCCTTTGTACCACCACAAACTGGCGAACTGCTGGGCTTAAGCGAAGTCTTTCAGCAAGGCTGGAGTTATTATCATGTGATGCTGGCCGTGACTTTGCTCGGTATTAGCGGCGGTTTTTATATTGTGCCCCTATATGCCATGATGCAGGCCTATTCACCGCGCTCGCATCGTGCCCGGGTGGTGGCAGCCAATAACATTTTAAATGCGATTTTTATGGTTTCTTCAGCCATCTTCTCGATTATTATTTTAAGCGTGCTGCAAATTGACCTTAAAATTCTGTTTTGTATTACTGCTGTTTTAAGCGCCATATTCACCATCTGGCTCTTGTTTAAACTCAAGTCTATGCTTGATACTGCAGCAGACCCTCTGGAGGATTAAATTCATGCGTCATTACACCGGTCTCGACAAGTTTATTCATTCATTTGATCAGGCCTTACGCAGCCTGGTTCCGGGTGTCACCTCGGCTCAGCGCGATAATCCTGGGCAAAATACTCCAACTCAATTAGCAGTGAGTGAAGCGCGTCATGTGGCGGGATTAATGCGGGTCAATCATAGTGGTGAAGTTTGTGCGCAGGCGCTGTATCATGGTCAGGCACTGACAGCGAAGCTCCCCAATGTACGCCGCGAAATGGAACAGGCCGCCATTGAAGAACAGGATCATTTGGCCTGGTGTGAAGACCGTTTAAAAGAACTGGATAGCCATACCAGCCTGCTCAATCCGGTCTGGTACGGACTATCTTTTGGCATGGGCGCTATTGCCGGAATTGCCGGAGATAAATATAGCTTAGGTTTTGTCGCTGAAACTGAGCGTCAGGTCAGCCTGCATTTAGAAGATCATATTCGTCAATTGCCAGCACATGATGAACGCTCGCGCAAAATTCTGGAACAAATGAACGAGGATGAGCTGCATCATCGTGATACGGCGCTAAATGCAGGCGGGGTTGATCTCCCTGCGCCTGTACGTATTGCTATGACCGGTATTTCAAAACTGATGACCAAGACTAGTTATTATATTTAAGCGTTTTATCTTCATCATGTTTGATGAAAGATTCCAAAAACAGCCTGCATCCTCGCAGGCTGTTTTATCATGCGTGTGCAAGCTTAAGTAAAATCAACACGACCAATTTATCTACTTAATTTAAAAAGCCCGGTATAAAACCGGGCTTGCTGATGAGTCATGTCATCTTCACGCTGAACATTGAATCACAGGAAATGGATGGGGCTGGTGGGCAAATGCCGCATTGTGCCACAGCTCAAACATCGGGATTTTTACATCCAGCGCCAGCGGTAATTTCTTTGGATTAAATTGCATTTGCTCCAGGCTTGTCCCCCAAGCAATTAAATCCACATCTAAACTGATTTGATGTGAAGGTCGTACCCGCCCGGAATCTGCTTCTAACTGTTTTAGCAAGGCCAGAATCTGCTCGACACTGTGTTCACTCTTGAGCAGACAGGCGGCATTCCAGTAATCCGCACCAATCCCATCCCGGCACGGAATCAGATAAATCGAGGAACACTGCAAACGCCCCAAACGCGACAGCGCAGCAAATGCCTGTTGAAAATGCTGTTCAGGATGAGAATTACTCGCCAGTGCTAGGGCGAAAATCGTTTCGGTGGCGTTCAAGACGAATTCCTACAGATTGGGCTTGCGGGATAATGGCAGGCTTGCGGATGCTAATCATAATCGATTCAACTGTAGGATAGTGAGCAAAAAGTGCATCCAGCACCAGCTTTGCTGCATGTTCAATCAATTTTGGCTGAGCGGCCTGAATCACTTGCGCAGAAATTTCGCAAATTTCGGCATAGTTCAGGGTATCTTCCAGTTCATCAGAACAGGCAGCCTGCTCCAGACTGCACTGAATGCTTAAGTCCAGCAGCAAAGGCTGGATAATCTGACGCTCCCAGTTAAAACAGCCCACCACTGTTTCGACCTTTAAGCCTTCAATAATAATTGCGTCCATCGGATTACTCGGGCGTGTATAACGTGAATCATCGCCTGCCTGCTACATTAGCATCACGTGTCACTTTGCGATGTAGCAGCAACAGCTTGTTATATAAACGCTGGGCGATGTCTATAAATTAATGTTTGAGCAGCAGATTTGGGTCCATACTTTGTACCATCTGCAAGCGCTGGTCGGCATAAATGTCAGTATACGGCGCCAGGATACGCATGAAACGGTCAAAGTACAGCATTTGCTTGAACAGCAGCGCAAAATCACGCGGGAAACGGATGCCATGACGTTCACCAACCGCCACCATATCCATCATGATGTCATTTAAATCGGCCGGATTTGAACTGAGGATTTCCTGGGGATCGGCCAGCAATACACCACTAAACAGACGTTCCAAATCTTGCGCCAGAATTTTAGTGTCAATCTGGGTATCGGTCATGCCCATTTTCAGCATGTTTTCCGCCATCAGCGTGTAGTCGGTATTCTGCAAGGCATCCATAAAGGCGATACAAGCGGTCCAGACTTCCGGCTTCAGCTGCCCGACAATCCCAAAATCAATAAAACCGACGCGGCCATCTTCCAGCAACATCAGGTTGCCGGCATGCAGGTCGGCATGGAAACTGTTACACATCATCAGGCTGCCAAACCAGGTATTCATGGCGGTAATTAACACCTGCGACGGGTCTTTGGCGTACTGCTTCACCACTTCAAAATCGGTTAAAGGCACCCCGAAAAGACGCTGCATGGTCAACACCCGGCGAGTGGAATACTGATGATACACCTTTGGCGCTGTTGCGGCCTGATTCTGGGTCAGGTTCAGATAATTGACAAAATCATCCAGGTTTTTGGCTTCTTCAATAAAGTCGACTTCGCGCACCATACGGACTTTAATTTCTTCGACAATATCAGCCAGAGAGGCGAATTTTACTTTTGGTACGGCTTTTTCCAGCAGCTTGGTGGCCCAGTGCAGCACATTCAGGTCAGTATATAAAATGGTTTCCACACCCGGTTTCTGGACTTTAATCACCACATCTTCGCCCGAGACCAGCTTGGCAGCATGCACCTGGGCAATGGAAGCCGAAGCCAGCGGGGTTTCATCAATCGAGGCAAAAATTTCGCCTAAATCACGCCCGGCGAATTCTGAAGCCAGCACCTGCTGTACATAGCTAAACGGCAATGATGGAGTTTGATCTAAACAGCCCTGAAACTCTTCCACATACTCACGTGGAAACAAAGATGGCGTGCTGGCAATAAACTGCCCCAGCTTGATATAGGTTGAACCGAGCGATTCAAAGGTTTCACGCATCAGTTTGGCATTGCTGGGTTTTTCAGTCGCATATTTCAGGCCGGCTTTGGCCGCCACGACTGCCGTTTCGCCCATACGCGCCACGGAACGAAGGCCATCTAACCAGATATTGTTTTTCATAATGTCTTCGATGAAATTAAATTTGAGTCAGTGTAGCAAAAAATTGGTGTCAGATAGATTTATCTTGCCTGACAGCATGGGCAATTTCGGTCTTTTTCAAACGCCAGCAGGCGCTGTTTTAAACTCAGCCCATCCCAGAGCAGCAGCTTCTGTTTTAACGCAGCAATTCCCAGACCTAAATAGATCAAGGTATGATGCGCCTGTAAACTGGCCATCACATTCGGAGTCGTGGCCAGCACACCGGAATCGGCGCAGCGCAGGCTTTCATTGGCCTGATCTTCTTTTGGAAACAGGCATTCATAACAAGCCGAATCGCCTTCCACCATAAACAGCTGGCCCTGAAAACCAATAGCCGAGGCGCTAATCAGCGCCACCTGATGCTGCACACAAACACGATTGACCAGATAACGGGTACTGAAATTATCACAGCCATCTAAAACCAGATCCTGCTGGGCAATCAGTCCGATAGCATTGCTGTCATCCAGTTTGGCTGTGATGGCATGTACCTGAATATGCGGATTAATCTTTTGCAGACGCTTGGCCAGAATGTCGGCCTTATAGAAGCCTAAATCTTCTGTGCTATAGGCAATTTGACGTTGCAAATTACTGATTTCAATCGTATCGGCATCAATGAGGGTGATTTTTCCGACCCCGGCGCGCGCCAACAGTTCAGCACTGCTACAGCCGATACCGCCACAGCCGACAATCAGCACATTGGCCAGTTTTAATTTTTCCTGCGCTTCGATGTCCCAGCCATCCAGCAAAATCTGGCGACTATATAAATGCATTTCTGCATCGCTCAGTTCCTGCCAGTTATCCTCAAGTGTCACCATTTATCTTCCTGTTTTTTGCTGGCTATAGTGTAATTCGATTGATTTTTTTTAACAGCCTTACCCACTGTTTTTTCGGTGTTCGCCGCCCTTCGTTTTATGTATAACCTCTTGGTCTGGATGATATGTAAACAACTGTCTTGCCTGATGCGCTTTTGTTGAGCGCAGATATTGTTTTACCCTGAATCTGTATGAGTTAGGTGAGACCGCTACGCGAAGCACAAAAATCGTTTTACTCTGCTTGTGAATGAGTTCTTTTGCGTAAAAGCGCATTTACTGACATCAGGAGCAAAGCACATGAACGATCAACATAACCGCGACAAATTATGGGAACTGATTAAAGATGTACGCTTCACCATGATCAGTCACCACACCGAAACCCAAGAAATTCATGCACAGCCAATGACCATGCTCAATTCTGAAAAGCTGCATGAACGTCAGAATTTGTATTTTATTTTGCGTGACAGCAATGATCTGGTTACAGCAGTGACCAACGGCCGTAACCAGATTGGTCTGGCGTTCTCCAAACCCTCAGACGGGATTTATGTGTCGATGAGTGCACATGCGCAAATCAGTACAGATCGTGCCCTGATTGATCAGCTCTGGAATCCATGGGCGGAAAACTGGTTTAACGGCAAGGATGATCCTTCGGTGCGTGTTCTGGTGGCAGAAGCGATTAGTGCCGAATACTGGAATGTCACCGACAATAAAGTCACCCAGTTATTTAAAGTACTGAAAGGCAATCTGACCGGTAAAACTGGTGAACCCAATTCTGAACACCAGAAAATGGATTTATAACAGCCACATATACGCCTTGAAATAGCCATAAAAAAAGTCACGCTTTGACCTGTATTTTGCAGATTCTTGCGTGACTTTTTATAGATAAAAATAAAACTGATAAAAATCAATATCAAGAAACCAAATGTAATGACATACAAATTACATAAATTAAATAATTTTAATTGTCTTCTATCTCCTCTTAACTGACTTTTTCCAACAGTATCTGTTTATCAATTTCCTGCTGCTTAAGGATATTGCGTTGAATCTTGCCGCTGGAGGTTTTGGGTAAAGCCTCGACAAATTCAATCTCTTTCGGATAAGCATGTTTGGATAAACGTGAACGCACATAATGCTGTAGTTTTTGTTCCAGTGCCGGACTTGCAGCAAATTGTGCTTTTAGCACCACAAAGGCTTTAACGATTTCAGTACGCGCCGGGTCCGGTTTACCCACCACGGCTGATTCCAGCACTTCCTCGCATTCCAGCAAGGTGCTTTCGACATCAAACGGTCCGACCCGATAGCCCGAAGTTGTAATGACATCGTCTGCACGCCCAATAAAATCAATTCCGCCCAGCTCATTTAAACGCACCGTATCACCGGTTAAATAGTACTGGCCCACAAAGGATTTACGGTTATGTCCGGCATAGCCTTTAAACCACATTAATGGAGATTGTGATTCATCCAGCGCCAGCGTGCCAATTTCACCCGCGGCAACTTCCTGATGCTGTGCATTTAATACCGCAAAACGATGTCCCGGAATGGCATAACCGGCCGAGCCCACTTTTTTGTGATGTTCCAGCGCATGATGATTGGCAATCACCATGCCCAGTTCAGTTTGTCCGTACTGATCGTAAACATTGACCTCGAGATCCTGTTTAAACCAGTGAATAACTTCTGGGGTTAGTGGCTCACCGGCACTGCTGACCACGCGCAAGGTTTTAGGTACACCGGCAAATTTTTCTTTAAAGCCAAAGAACATACGAAAGGCTGTTGGCGAACCGGCCAAATTGCTGACCTGATATTTTTGAATGACTTCCAGTGCATGATCGACACTAAATGGTCGTTCATCCATGATAATACTATGCCCCAGACTGAGCGGCCCGGTAATGCCATAATACAACCCATAGGCCCAGCCCGGATCGGCCAGATTCCAGAACGAATCTTCAGCACGTAAATCGACCGCATACTGCATATAACCTTTAAAGGCCAGCAAGGCTTTTAAAGGCACCGGCACCGATTTTGCCAGACCCGTGGTACCCGAAGTAAACATCATCAGGAAGTCATCTTCAAAGCTGCGCAGTACCGGCTCAAAACTGGCAGAATGCTGATTCAGCTGCTGCCAGAAATCGGCATCACCTGTTCCAGCCGCTTCAGCACCGACGGTTAATATACCAATCTGCTGCAATGAACTGAGTTTGGCGCGTTGCTCGGTATGGGTCACAATAAACCGGGTATTGGCAGCCTCCAGCCGGTGTTCAATCGCTTTCGATTCAAAGGCTGTAAATAGCGGCTGATAGACCGCGCCCATCCGCCAGGTGGCCAATACGGTAATCAGTAATTCCGGAGTACGTGGCAGCAGACCGGCAATACAGTCGCCTGCTTTTAAACCCATGGCCTGAAAATAATTGGCCAGCTTGCCCGAAGCCTCAGCCAGCTGATCAAAGCTCCAACGAGCTGATTCACCCTGCTTACCTTCCCAGATCAAAGCGGTGTGCTGCTGTCCAGAATATCGGCCACAGCATTCGGTATAGGCATTCAGTGCCTGTGCCGTTCCCTGTAACTGGGTAGCAATCAGTTGTTCCAAATTAAAATCTTGATAGGCGTCTTGCAACGTTTTCATGGGGGCAACCTCTTATCCTTCGGGGCGATTAATCTGCAAAAACATCCGTATTGCAGAACGTGTTCCTTGTTGTTTTCATGCCATCGGGCTGATGGTCTGCAATCCATCCGACTGCAGGGTTATTTCTTATACGGCTATTTTTAGATTGTACCCATGCAAAGCGGTCTTCACATGGGAGATGGGTTAGATGATGAATAACATCTTATGCTTCAGTTCAGCATAAGGAGGGCACCACAGCAATTTCCATTGGCCTCAATCGTGATGCCGTGTTTGGACATATTGCTGTATCAACGCCGGTTTAAGACTGGGTCACAGCCCGGGCAATCACCAAACGCTGAATATCCGAAGCGCCTTCATAAATCTGGCTAACCCGAACATCGCGGTAAATCCGTTCTACCGGGAAGTCGGACACATAACCATAACCGCCATGAATCTGGATGGCATCGGAGCAGACGCGCTCTGCCATGGTTGAAGCAAACAGTTTGGCCATCGAAGCCTCTTTTAAACACGGTAAACCGGCATCTTTTAAGCTGGCTGCATGCAAAATCAACTGACGCGCCGCTTCAATTTGCGTGGCCATATCGGCCAGACGAAAAGCCACTGCCTGATGTTGCACGATCTCAACCCCAAAGGCTTTACGTTCATTGGCATATTCCACGGCGGCATCTAAAGCAGCACGCGCCATCCCCACCGATTGGGCAGCAATCCCGATCCGGCCTGACTCCAGATTGGACAAAGCAATTTTATAGCCTTCGCCTTCCTGACCGAGCAGATGATCAGCTGGAATACGGCATTGATCCAGCACAATAGTCGCCGTATCGGAACAATGCTGCCCCATTTTGTCTTCTAAACGCGACACGATATATCCGGGGTTCTCGGTCGGGACCAAAAAGCAGGAAATGCCTTTTTTGCCAGCAGATTTATCGGTCACAGCAAAGACCAAAGCCAGCTGGGCGTGTTTACCGGTGGTAATAAACTGCTTAGTGCCATTTAATATCCAGCTGTCACCATCACGTTCAGCCTTGCATTCGATGGCACTAGCATCGGAACCGACTTGCGGTTCGGTCAGGCAAAAACAGCCTAACCATTCACCGGTCGCCAGTTTGGTCAGATAATGCTGTTTTTGCGCTTCAGTGCCATAACGCTGAATGATGCCGCACGGTAAAGAGTTTTGCACACTCACAATCGTCGAAATCGCACCATCTCCTGCGGCAATTTCCTCTAAAGCCAGCACCAGCGAGATATAATCCAGACCGGCACCACCCCACTGTTCCGATACAGTCATACCCAGTGCACCTAAAGCGCCCAGCTCTTTCAGTTCCTGTGCCGGAAACTGTGCGGTTTTATCGCGTTCGGCTGCGGTCGGTTTCAATTTCTCCTGCGCATAGCTACGCATCATGTCCTGAACCATTTTTTGTTGTTCATTTAAAATCATTGCTTTCTCGTTCTCATTACGTTGGATTCGGCTGAAGTACGCTGGCTGATCTAAAAACTTGGGGGATGGTCTAGCTGCAGCATCAGCACGACAACCAGACCAGATGGGTTTATCTTATTTTTATTTACTTAGGCTATTTATTTAACCCAGCAAAGGGCTGCTTTTTTAAGCATTGTACTTATTTAGGCTGCATCCGGATCGCACCATCCAGACGAATCACCTCACCATTCAAATAGCCATTTTCAAAAATCTGTCCTACCAACTGGGCAAATTCATGTGGCTTAGCCAGACGCGGTGGATATGGCACCATCTGCCCCAAAGCATCCTGCACATGCTGTGGAAAGGCTTTCAGCATTGGTGTTTCCATAATCCCCGGTGCAATGGTCATCACGCGGATCGATTCACGGGCCAGTTCACGCGCTAGCGGCAAGGTCATCGCCACAATCGCACCTTTGGACGCAGAATAGGCCGCCTGACCAATCTGTCCTTCATACGCCGCCACTGAAGCGGTATTGACAATTACACCGCGCTCTTCTTCACCAGCTTGCAGTTGATATTTGGCCATCAGCTGCGCAGCAAAACGAATCATGTTAAAGCTGCCACTGACATTAATGTCCAGCACTTTCTGGAACATGCTTAAGCTATGTAAGCCTTCTTTGCCCAGCACTTTGGCTGAAGGTGCGATGCCGGCACAGTTGACCAGACCATTTAACTGGCCATAGTGCTGCTCAATCTCGGCAAAGAATTGCTCTACCGCGGCTTCATCGGTCACATCCAGCGCCTTAAACTGGGCTTTTTCACCCAATTGCTGTGCCATTTGCGTACCCAGCTCCTGATTCATATCGACCAGAATGACATTGGCCCCCTGCTCCACCAGATACTGTGCAGTAGCAGCGCCCAAACCAGATGCACCACCGGTAACCACACATACTTTTCCTTGAATCTTCATTTTATTTTCCCAAATAGTTTTGTTATCAATGACACATACTCGACTTAAGATGCAGAGTAATCAGACTCCAGCTTGAGTACAATTTCCAAATACAGCATCATGCATGATGCCTTTGAACAATAGCATTTTTAACATAATTTTAAATTGAATAGACACGCGATGACGCCATCCCATTTGCATTATAGTAAAGGCACCATTTCTATTGCACTGGTGCATGAAGCACTGCAAGCCGCCCAGCAGCAAGGGGTGGAAATTCACTCCATTCTGACCCGGGCCGGTATTCCGCTGGAGCTGATGCATTCGGCCAAAGCGCGGGTGTCGGTGCTGCAATATGGGCAGCTGTGGATTGCCCTGGCCGATGCCATGAATGATGAGTTTTTTGGTATGGACAGCCATCCGCTGCGCCGTGGCAGTTATCGTTTATTGTCCAAATGGGTCTACTCTGCCGATACCATTGAAACCGCACTGAAAGAGATTCTAAAGTTTTTCAACCTGATTCTGGATGATCTGCGCGGGGAACTGCAGCTCAACAAAGATGCTGCTGTGCTGACCCTTCATGATCGGGCGCAGCCCAAAGCCATGTTCAGTTATGCGACTTATTTAATGCTGGTGCATAGCCTGATCTGCTGGCTCAGTGGACAGCGCATTGCCATTCAAAAAATCGAACTAAAATGCCCGGCTCCAAGCGATGATGCAGATTATCGGGTGCGCTTTTGTGAAAACATTCGCTATGAACAACCCGACAACCGAATCTATTTTGATGCGCAGGCTTTGGGTCTAAAAATCAAGCAGGATGAGCGCAGCTGGAAACGCTTTTTACAGCAAACCCCGTATAACCTGCTGGTGCGTTTTAAAAATCCGCATGCGTTAAGCACGATGATTCGCAAACAACTGATGCAGCGTCCGCCAAGTGAATGGCTGGAACTGCATGAACTGACCCGACAACTGAATATGTCAGGCGCCACTTTTCAGCGCCGTTTAAAACAGGAAGGTACCAGCTATCAGCAACTGAAAAATGAAATCCGCCGCGATACCGCGATTGAACTGCTATCGAAAACCGAGCTATCGCTACAAGATATTAGTGAACGGCTGAATTTTCATGATCCAAGTGCCTTTCACCGAGCCTTTAAAAAGTGGACTGGCTTAAATCCGGGGGCCTACCGGCAGAATCAAAGCTAGCCGTTATTTATGCTGATATTTTTAACTCAGAACTTTTAAATATAAGTTGCAATATGAAGCACTTGGCATTTCAAGTGCAGTATTTGAACCGGTCATTCATCGTAACAGCATTGCCAATCACACCAAAATAGATTAATTTTCACTCAATTTATCGCATAGATTCTATGCAATTTTGGCTGTAATCCCTCCTCCTCCTTGTTGTACTCCATCTTTAGAGGTTCCCATGCTTAAGATGATTGATGTGCTTGCACAAAATCTGGTTCAAAATTTTAATCACGCACTTTCTACTCCTTCAGAGCAACTTGATGAATTGCTGAATCAAGGCATTCTCAACACCTCTGAAGATCAGTTACGTAATGCGATGGCGGCATTTTTTGATCGTGAAGATGCGCTAGAAGCGGCACAAGCCTTAGATATTCCTCAGGAAGATCTGCACGCCTTACAAGCAGGCTTAGCACTTAAAGATGAAAACCTGAGCGAAACGGCAAAAATTGTAGCGCTGTGTCTGGCTTTAGAAACCGATAGCCTGGCTCAAGTGGAAGTATCTGACTGTCTGCAAGATTATCCAATGTAAATCTTGAGCAGTTACCCAACGCCTTATTCAAGTGACGCTACGGCGTCACTTTTTTTGACTGGATTATACTGAATCATCCCAACGTATACGGCTTGCATTGCCTTGTCCGGCTATGGAACACTACGGCTGAGCATCCGCGCAGAAGCACTATGATTATTCGGGATAAAAGCAACAGTTTCGCATTACTTTTTGCATGGTCAGGCACCATCTTGCCCAAGGTCATGCCGGCCTTAATGATGGTGGTGTTCATTTCCACCGTGCTGGTCTATCTGTCCTCGCATCATTATGTACAGGCGCCGGCCGTGCCCGCGATTGGCTTTACCATTTTCGGGGTTATCCTGTCGATTTTCCTCAGTTTCAGAAATACTGCCAGTTATGAACGCTGGTGGGAAGGCCGCAAATTATGGGGGCAGCTGATTGCCACCTCACGCCATCTTGCCCGTGATTCCTATGTGTTGCCGCCCGCCGAACGTCAGGTGCTGATGTATCGGGTAATGCTGTTTAGCAATTTACTGAAAAACCGGCTGCGCACCCAGAATGAGCCGATTGATTTTTATCATAACAAGGTCAATTTAAGCCCGGCCGATTATCAGGCGCTGTTTGGGCATATTAATGCCGCCCAGTTTATTCTGGAACAGATTCAGAAAGATCTGGTCAAGGCCCTGCACAGCGGCGAACTGTCAGATATTGTCTATCATGGCCTGAACAAGCACATTATCAGCTTAGGGGATATTCAGGCCGGTTGTGACCGGATTCTGACCACACCGTTACCTTTTTCGTATTCGGTATTGCTACACCGCACCGTGTACTGTTTCTGCTTTATTCTGCCTTTTAGTTTAGAGGCGAATTTAGGTATCTGGACCCCCATTCTGGTGGGATTGATTGCCTATCTGTTTTTGGGCTTGGATGCCTTAAGCGAACAGCTGGAAGAACCGTTTGGCCTGCAAGACAATGACCTGCCACTGAGTGCCATGGTCCGGCTAATCGAACGGGAAATGCTGAGTGCCTTGGGTGAAGAATTACCTCCGGCCATTCAGGCGATTAAAGGCAACCTGACTTAATCGCCGAGTTGGCCGATAGTCACCCGATCATTACCGCCATAATCCAGAATGGTGCGTACCGCAACAAAACCGGCATCGTTAAAGATATTTTGCACAGCTACTGCCTGATCATAACCATGCTCTACAGCAATCCAGCCTTGCGGTTTTAACCAGTGCTTGCCTTGCTGAATAATAATCTCAAGATCAGATAAGCCCTGCTTGGCCGCCACTAAGGCCCGTTCAGGTTCGGTGGCCAAATCTTTCATATGTACATCATCAGCCGCAATATACGGTGGATTCGACACAATCAGATCAAACCTCGGCTCGGCAGGAACGCCTAAAGCAGCAAACCAGGCGCCCAGCTTAAACTCTACCCGCTCCAAGTTATGCGTCTGCGCATTTTCTTTGGCAACCGCCAGAGTCGGCGGATAGATATCGGTTGCAGTCACCTGCCAATCCGGACGTTCCGATGCCAAGGCCAAGGCAATCGCACCGGTGCCGGTACCCAAGTCGATAATCGCCGCTTGTGCCGGTAAATCCAGTTGCAAACAGCTTTCTACCAGTACTTCGGTATCTGGTCTTGGCACCAGGGTATCTGGTGTGACTTTTAAATCCAGTGTCCAGAATGGCTGTGAACCGGTGACATAGGCCAAGGGTTCACCTGCTTCAATCCGGGCAATACCCGCAAGATATTGCTGTTCCTGTTCTGGGCTTAGCTCACGATCGGCCTGATATTTCAGCGCCAAGGCAGATAAACCTAGAATATGCTCCAGTAGCCAGAGATTTTCCTGACGTTCGTAGCTGTCTGCTACGCCACGAATGGCCAGTGCATCGGCAATTTTCATTAGCCACCATTTTGCTGGGCAAGTAACGCCAGCTGATCGGCCTGATATTCACGGTGCAGGCTGTCCAGCAATTCGGTTAAATCACCTTCCATCACTGCATCTAACTTATATAAAGTTAAGTTAATACGATGATCGGTCATCCGCCCTTGCGGATAGTTATAGGTGCGAATACGCTCGGAACGGTCACCGGAACCGACCAAGTCACGACGCATTTCCGAAGTGGCAGCATCTGCTGCAGCACGTTTGGCATTTTCCAGACGTGAGGCCAATAAGGCCATGGCTTTGGCTTTGTTCTTGTGCTGCGAACGTTCTTCCTGACATTCCACTACCGTTCCGGTTGGAATATGGGTAATACGCACCGCAGAGTCAGTTTTGTTGACGTGCTGACCACCGGCACCCGACGCGCGGTAGGTATCAATACGTAAATCTGCCGGGTTAATATCAACTGTAGTATCGACATCAATTTCAGGCAAAATAGCCACGGTACAGGCGGACGTATGTACACGGCCTTGCGATTCAGTTGCCGGAACACGCTGGACACGATGTGCGCCACTTTCAAATTTCAGGCGGCCATAGACCCCGTCACCATTAACCAGACAAATCACTTCTTTATAGCCGCCGTGTTCGCCTTCGTTTTCTGACAGCACTTCAATACGCCAGCCTTGAGATTCGGCATATTTGCTGTACATGCGGAATAAATCGCCGGAGAAAATTGCTGCTTCATCACCACCGGTGCCGGCACGAATTTCCAGATAGGCCGAGTTGGCATCATTCGGATCTTTAGGAATCATCAGGATGTTTAAATCCGCTTCCAGCTGTTCAATCAATGCCTTGTTTTCCTTGATCTCTTCCTGCGCCATCTCTTTAAAGTCAGGATCGGACAGCATTGCTTCAGCCGTTTCAATATCGGCTTCGGCCTGGGTATATTTGCCCCAGACTTCGGTAATTTCGCTCAGGTCATTGTGTTCGCGCGACAGCTGGCGAAAGCGTTTGTTATCGGAAATGACTTCAGCATCGGCCAAGAGTGCTGTTAATTCTTCGTGACGGTCAGAAAGTTGATCTAATCGTAAACGTAACGATTCTTTCATTGTGCAAATTATCTCAATATACAGGCTGTCGCCCTAATTCAATAAGGCCAGCGAAATCAAAAAATTGCCATAGTTTAACGATTCTGGCCAGCAAATAACATCTTTATTCGTAGCAGAAACTGCGTGGTTGATGGCCAAATCCGGCAAATACGCTACAGCGTGCAAGAGATGCATCCTGCCTCTTTCAATTTAAAGTCTGGGCTGCCGATAAAATCGACAGTTTTAATACAACTTATACAAAGCCGAAACCAAAGCACTGAATTATGAAGGTGCCTCTCCATATTTGCAGGGAATCCTTTTGTTACATTTACTGCCATCAAATGACATTAAAAAGTCCGCTCTTGGACATGGAGTGAATATGAAACTCAATGCTGTTTTATTAAGTGCAACGCTTGCTGCCACTTCTTTCATGACGGTGAATGCACATGCTGACAATGCGACCCGTGTAGCTGCAGCCAGTGCCTTAGGTAGTGTCGCAGGTACAGCCTTAGGTAAAAACATGGGCGGTACCACGGGTGCAACCATTGGTGCGGCTTTAGGTGGTGCAGGTGGCGCAGCTGTAGCCAGTAACAAACGCCATCGTACTGAATCTGCCATTGGCGGTGCCTTAGGTGGCGGTGCGGGTTATACCGTGGGTCAGAACATGGGCGGTACTAACGGTGGTTATATTGGTGCAGCGCTCGGTGCAGCCGGTGGTGCAGCGCTGGGTAACAAGATTTCCAAAGATAAAGAATACGACCGTTACCAGGAACGTAAATGGAAGAAAAAACGTCGTCGTTAATTCTCCCCTTGTAAAAAAAGCATCTTCAGGATGCTTTTTTTACGCCTGGGATTTCATTTTTTCAGTAGATGGATGAGGAGGCAATTATGAAGAGATTCGACAGAAAAATTACACAGCGTTGACCAAAATTAGCATTTTGACACCTGTGCCCTCCACGATCTTTTCTCAAAGTTTTTCTACATTAAAGTCAAGACAAATTGAATGTGCTCTTTGGAGTGTAACCATGAAGATCAACAAAATTTTATTGAGTACAGTACTGGCCAGCTCAGCGCTTATGATGGGTACAGCACACGCCGACAACAACACCCGTGTCGCAGTAGGTTCCGCTTTAGGTGGTGTGGTCGGTGCAGCCATTGGCCAGCAAATGGGCGGCTCAACCGGTGCGTTAATTGGTTCTGCCTTGGGTGGTGCCGGTGGTGCAGCAGTCTCTGCCGATAAACGTGACCGCAATGGTGCAGCCATTGGTGCCGCTTTAGGTAGCGCTGGTGGTTATAGTGTCGGTAAAAACATGGCCGGCAGCAATGGTGGTTATATTGGCGCAGCCTTAGGTGGTGGTGCCGGTGCAGTGTTAGGTACCAAAGTCAGCGAAGATCGCCGTTATGATGACCGTTATGATCGTCGCTACGACAGCCGTGGCTACCGTTACAACGACTATCGTTATAATGACCGTTACCGCAGTGATAATGGCCTGCATCTGGGTCATTATAAAAACGGAAAACGCCGTTAATTTCAAAGTTCAGAATCTAAACCTATCACAAGCACCCTCGGGTGCTTGTGTTGTTTTACACGATGAAACCTTATATCGAAAAAAAGCGATATACAAACATCGGGACACAACGTATGCTGTGAGCCATAGATATGTGAATAGAGAACGCCAATGCGCAGTTTAAAAGACACACAATTTTCCATTCTGGAACTGGCACCGGTTCGTGACGATAAAACCATTCAATTTTCCCTGCATCATGCGCTAGAGCTGGCGCAACGGGCAGAAAAACTGGGCTATGCCCGCTTCTGGCTGGCTGAACATCATAATATGGACGGCATTGCCAGCTCGGCCACAGCGGTGCTGCTCGGCTACATTCTGGCCAACACCCAGACTTTAAAAGTCGGCTCTGGCGGGATTATGTTGCCCAACCACGCCCCTTTAGTGGTGGCAGAACAGTTCGGTACACTGGCTACACTCTATCCGGACCGGATTGAGCTGGGTCTTGGTCGTGCGCCCGGCACTGATCAGACCACCATGCGTGCCTTGCGCCGTGGCCGTCAGGAAACTGAAGACCAGTTCCCGCAAGATGTGCTGGAAATTCTGCACTATTTCAAAGAACCTGAACCGCAGCAACGCATTGTAGCGACGCCGGGACAAGGCACCCATGTTCCGGTCTGGTTACTCGGTTCCAGCCTGTTTAGTGCCCAGCTGGCAGCCCGATTGGGTCTGCCCTACTCGTTTGCCTCACACTTTGCGCCGCGGATGCTCGGTCAGGCCATTCAGCTGTATCGGGATAACTTCCAGCCGTCTGAATATCTAGATCGGCCTTATGTATCGATGGGCGTGCCAACGGTCGTGGCGGCCACCGATGAAGAAGCGCAGTTTTTGGCCACCAGTGCCTATCAGCGGGTTTTAGGTTTAATGCGTGGTCAGAGCCTGAAACTGAAAGCGCCAGTCGCCAGCATGGACGGTTTATGGTCACCGGCTGAAAAAATGTCGGTGGATAACTTCTATGCCATGGGTCAAATTGGCTCACCTTCGACTGTTAAAGCCGGCTTAGAACAGTTGTTGAGCCGTTATGAGGTCGATGAGTTTATCTTTACCTGTGATGTCTATGACACTGAAAAACGTCTGCAAAACTTTGACTACCTGATGCAGCTCAAATAAGTTTCATCGAGCTGTAATGGAGCCTGTAAACCGTGTGGATTTACAGGCTTTTTTTATTGTGACGGTGAATCTATTCTCGCCCCATCCTGCACTGATATTTTCGTCACCGTGACCGAAATGACTGGCCAGATAGTTAAAGTGCTTTACCTTCCAGCAAGAGCTGACTAAAAATAGAGTAAAACATCTAAATTGATAAAACCAAGAATGAAAGGATGCCCTCATGGTCGTTAAACAGCAGGATACCGGCAAAAGCGTTTTTGAAAATTGTGCAGCAGACTTTCATGCCTTTCAGGGGCTTTGCATCAGTGCCAAAGACAGCAAACAGCATGACTTCAGTCAACGCAGCGTGGCGATTATTGGTGCCAATCAGGACAGTGTCTCGCAGCTGGACAAAATTGCCCAGGTCGCCAGTCAGGTTAAAGTCTTTCAGATTGAACCGCATTTTGTATTACCGAGTACCGAACGCGGTATCCATCGTTTAATCAGCCATCCGCTGGTATTTAAAAACCGCCGGCTGTTTAACAACCGGGTCAAGAATATTCTGGCCTTGCGCTTTTTAGATGCGCAGGTGGTAGATACCTGGCTAAAACGTCAGCTGACCCCGAATATTGCCGATACCCAGCACGCCTATTTTAAATCGGACAGTTATTATGCTGCGCTGCAACGTGATAACTGCCAGTTAATTACCTGGCCCATTGCCCGAATTGCAGAACACAGTATTTATACCATTGATGGCAGTGAATATAAGGTCGATGTGATTATTACGACTCACCGTAATCCGGAAAAGTAAATACAGGTACAAGTAAATTAAAAGAGCGGTAAATTAAGAGAAAAGTGTTATTAATTTTCAAGCCGATGAGAGCAATGGATGAAACAGGATTTTAGACCGTTTTTTTAGTTTTTTAATTTATTTTCAGTCTAATATCCACTGGAATACTGCAGCCTGCAGTATTCCAGTTTTAATAACAATTACTTAACCAATACGACGTTTTAGACCGGTCATTTGCAGGACACGGGTCGAAATTTCTTCAATCGACATTTCAGACACGTTCAGGTATTTAATACCTTCAGAAATATAAATGCCTTCAATGGCGCGTAATTCCATCTGGCACTGGTTAAAGCTGGCATAACGGCTATTGGCTTTACGTTCGGTACGAATTGCCACCAGACGCTCGGCATCAATCATCAAACCGAATAATTTATGTTTATGTGGGCGCAGCACAGCTGGCAAGCGGTTATCGTCCAGATCTTCTTCGGTCAGTGGATAGTTGGCCACACGTATACCAAACTGTAATGACAAATAAATCGAGGTTGGGGTTTTACCAGAACGGGATACGCCAATGAGAATCAGATCAGCTTTGTCATAGTGACGGGTACGTGCGCCATCATCATTGTCCAAAGCAAAATGCACCGCATCAATACGTGCCTTATATGACTCAGAATCTGTCACTGCGTGAGTTTGTCCAACCAAGGTGGTTGGTGGTGTACCCAATTCCTCTGAAAGCTTGCTAATTAAGCCTTCGAACACATCTAGGTTAATCGCTTTTGCAGTGTTAATAATGTCACGCACATATTGATCTACTAGCGTGTCAAAAACCAAAGGCAGTTGACCATCTTGCTGTGCACGCGCATTAATCTCAGTCACCACATTCATTGCCGCTTCTTCAGACGTAATATAAGGATGAATGTGAATATCAAAGTCTACATTTGGAAATTGCGCTAAGAGTGAATGTCCAAGGGTTTCAGCTGTAATTGCAGTTCCATCGGAAATAAAAAAAACACTCCGCTTAATTTGTTTACCTTCGGACATTAAAATTCTCCTTAAACATTTGTCTTAGTGCTATATAATCTTTATAGTAAACTGATCTTACATGACTGTCGCTTAGTTAAATCAAAAAGCTAAGCATATTCAATATAATTTCATGCCAAGATAGTGATTAATACTGCAAAAGTGGAGTAATAACTTTGGAAGCGCGCGTAATTGGTCTAGAAAAATTAGGGAAACACGACGTTGAGCTCGTAGGTGGGAAAAACTCATCTCTGGGCGAAATGATCAGCCATTTGTCTAATGCTGGCGTCTCTGTACCAGGTGGCTTTGCGACAACGGCTCAAGCTTATCGTGAATTTCTCGAGCAAAGTGGCCTAAACGCTAAAATTCAAGCCGAGCTTAAAACGTTAAATGTAGATGACGTCAATGCTCTTGCTGAGACAGGCGCAAAAATCCGTCAATGGATTGTCGACACTCCGCTTACGGCAGAACTTGAAAAAGAAATCCGCGATGCTTTCGCAGAACTTTCTAACGGTAACCCTGACATCGCGGTTGCCGTTCGTTCATCTGCTACCGCAGAAGATTTGCCAGATGCTTCTTTCGCGGGTCAACAGGAAACTTTCCTGAACATCCGTGGCATCGACAACGTCCTGATTGCCATTAAAGAAGTATTTGCCTCTTTGTACAACGACCGCGCAATTTCTTACCGTGTACACCAAAACTTTGACCATGATGTTGTTGCCCTGTCTGCTGGCGTACAACGCATGGTGCGCTCAGAAACAGGTGCCGCAGGTGTAATGTTCACCCTGGATACAGAATCTGGTTTCCGTGATGCAGTCTTTATTACGGCTTCTTACGGTCTGGGTGAAATGGTGGTACAAGGTGCGGTTAACCCTGACGAATTCTATATCTCTAAGCCGCTGTTAAGAGCAGGTAAGCATGCGGTTTTACGTCGTAACCTTGGTTCTAAACACCAGAAAATGATTTATGGTGAAGAAGGTGCGGCTGGTAAATCTGTGGTTGTGGTTGATGTTGAAAAAGCGGATCGTCAACAGTTCGCCTTAAACGATCACGAACTGCAAGAACTGGCAAAACAGGCGTTAATCATTGAAGAGCACTATGGTGCACCAATGGACATCGAATGGGCCAAAGATGGTGATGACGGTTTAATTTACATTGTTCAGGCGCGTCCGGAAACAGTGAAAAGCCGTCAAAACGTGGGCACCATGGAACGCTACCTGCTGAAACAACGCGGCACTGTGTTGTGTGAAGGCCGTTCAATTGGTCAGCGTATCGGTTCTGGTAAAGTTCGCATCGTAACCTCGATTAAAGAAATGGACAAAGTCCAAGACGGTGATGTACTGGTTTCTGACATGACCGACCCGGATTGGGAACCAGTGATGAAACGTGCCGCTGCCATTGTCACGAACCGTGGTGGTCGTACCTGTCACGCTGCGATTATTGCGCGTGAATTAGGTGTTCCTGCAATTGTGGGTTGTGGTAATGCCACTGAAGTCTTGACTGACGGTCAGGAAGTGACAGTATCTTGTGCTGAAGGTGATACCGGTTTCATTTACGAAGGTGCTTTAGATTTTGAAGTACAACGTAACTCAATCGAGTCGATGCCTGCGCTGCCGTTCAAGATCATGATGAACGTGGGTAACCCGGACCGTGCATTTGACTTCGCGCAAATTCCAAACGAAGGCATTGGCCTGGCACGTCTTGAGTTCATCATTAACCGTATGATTGGTGTGCATCCAAAAGCACTACTGAATATTGACAGCTTGCCACGTGAAACACGTGCAGCCGTAATGGCACGTACTGCGGGTTATACTTCTCCAGTTGAATTCTATGTGGAAAAACTGGTAGAAGGTATTTCAACGCTGGCAGCCGCGTTTGCAGACAAGCCAGTCATCGTGCGTATGTCTGACTTCAAATCAAACGAATATGCCAACCTGATTGGCGGTAAGTTATACGAGCCGGAAGAAGAAAACCCGATGCTAGGCTTCCGTGGTGCAAGCCGTTATGTATCAGACAACTTCCGTGACTGCTTCGAGCTTGAATGTCGCGCACTGAAAAAAGTCCGTGATGAAATGGGCTTAACCAACGTACAAATCATGATTCCATTTGTACGTACTGTGGCTGAAGCGAAACGTGTGATGGAACTGCTGGCACAAAATGGCCTGAAACGTGGTGAAAATGGTCTGAAAGTGATCATGATGTGTGAATTACCAACCAACGCCCTGTTGGCTGAGCAATTCCTTGAACACTTCGACGGTTTCTCAATCGGTTCAAACGACTTGACCCAGTTAACCCTTGGTTTAGACCGTGACTCAGGTATTGTTTCTCACCTGTTTGATGAACGTGATGCAGCGGTAAAAGCCCTGCTGTCGATGGCGATTCATGCTTGCCGTAAAGCGGGCAAATATGTCGGCATCTGTGGTCAAGGTCCATCTGACCACCCTGACCTGGCAAAATGGCTGATGGAACAAGGGATTGAATCTGTGTCGCTGAACCCAGACTCAGTATTAGACACCTGGTTCTTCCTTGCTGAAGAAAAAGCTCAACAAGCTTAATAAAACATGTTAAAAAAGACCCATTCATTGGGTCTTTTTTATTTATAGATTTGAGATTTAAACTTTATGCAGATTTACTTGGCACGAAATAATCAACAAGCCGGTCCATATACCCTGGAGCAAGTAAACCAGATGCTTGCCAGCCAGCAAGTGTTACTGACAGATCTTGCATGGCATCAAGGGATGACAGAATGGAAAGCTTTAGGTGAGCTCACCCAAGGTAAACTTGTATATCAACCTGAAGGCTACGAGCCTGCGCCGGCCGCACCAGAAGCATCACCGTTTCAGCAGCCGCAGAATACCGCCAGCTATAACAATTCAAGCCTGAACCAGCCGCAAGCAAAAGCCGCTCAAACCGAACTGGCCTCTATCGGCACGCGCGCACTGGCGAAAATTATTGACCTGTTGCTGTGGTTACCCGCCGCCGCCATTCCATCTTTCTTTTTAACGCAGGACCAGTTTGGTCAACTGTCTGAACTACAACAAAAAATGCAGTCAGCCACCAGCTCTGATCAGGCCGTGCAACTACAGTCGGAACTGTTTCGCCTGATTCCTGCCGATGCCTGGCAAATGATGGCTATTTACCTGCTGATTATGCTCGGGATTCAGGCATTTCTACTGGCCAAAAGTGGACAGAGTATTGGTAAACGTTTAACCAAAATCAAGATTGTCGATGCTGAAGACCACAGCAAAGTAGGCCTGACCCGCGTATTTGCCCTGCGTACCCTGGTTTTCATTATTTTGAATCTGTTATTCATGCCGTTTATTACAATTGCCGATTATATCTTCGCTTTGGGTGAAAAACGTCAGACTTTGCATGACAAACTGGCCAAAACCAAAGTCGTAAAGCAAGAAAAATAAAAGATCAAAAAAGGGATGAAATTTCATCCCTTTTTTATTCATTACATTGATATACAAATAAAAATATTTCGTAAAAAAGTTAATTCCGAGTGACAGAATCGGTTTTTATTACAGTCATTTAAAGCCGCTTTTTGAGTAGCTTAGTTTGTCGATATCAGGCATAATGCCCTACAACGTAGCGGTGTATCATGATTGACAAGGATTTTTGCGTCAAAAAAATACTTATCAATCATGCGACACTATAATCGCTATCCCATAATTAAATTAGGGAATGGGACTCTTCACCGAGGTTGTAAAATGAGACAAACGATTTTAGCTGTATTGTCTTTATCTACGATGGCTGCACTCTTAACCGGGTGTGGTGGTGATATGGTACTTCTAAACTCGCAAGGTCCAGTTGCTGAAGGTCAATCGAACCTGATGATGACTGCGATCTACTTGATGCTATTAGTGGTGATTCCTTCAATCATCATGGCATTATGGTTTGGTTGGAAATATCGCGCATCAAATAAAGATGCAGACTATAAACCAACATGGGCACACTCTACTGCGATTGAAATCGTGGTTTGGGGTATCCCGGTTATTATTATTGGTATTTTAGCTTGGTTAACTTGGTGGGGTTCCCACAAGTATGACCCATACCGTCCAATCGAGTCAGATAAGGCTCCATTAACTGTTCAGGTTATTGCCGAACAATTCAAATGGATCTTCATCTACCCAGAACAGAACATTGCGACTGTTAACGAAATCCGCTTCCCAGAGCAAACTCCGGTAAGCCTTCGTTTAACATCTAACTTTACAATGAACTCGTTCTTTATCCCTGCATTGTCTGGTCAGATTTATGCAATGGCGGGTATGCAGACTCACCTGAACATATTAGCGAACAGCACTGGTCAATACCGCGGCTTCTCGTCTAACTACTCAGGTTACGGTTTCTCTCAAATGCGCTTCCTTGCTCACTCTGTAACTGAAGCTGATTTTGATCAATGGGTAACTGCGGTTAAAGCCGGACAAGGCACAACGATCAATCCTGAAGCTGTTCAAAAAACAGTTCTAGATCAAGCTGAATTTGCATCTTTACGTGACGGTAACCGTTCACAGAAACAAATTGATGCAATGGTTCGTAACGCGAAAACAGAACTAGAGAAAAAACTTGCTGCAACTGCTGAAGCAGAAGGTCCTTATAAGACTCAGCCACATCCTGTGACTTATTACTCTTCTGTAGAGCAAGGCTTGTTTGAATCTGTGATCAATAAATACATGAGTAACTATCATGGTGCAGACCATTCAGCTCAAGCTGAAACTGCGCTTGAAGCGCCTGCTTCAGAAGCTCATGTAAACGTTGAACATGCGACTGCTTCTGTAGAGGAATAAGACATGTTTGGTAAGTTAGGACTAGATGCAATTCCGTACGATCCAATCGTACAGGCTACAGTTGTAATGATGATCCTGGGCGGTCTCGTTCTTGTTGCGGGTATTACCTACTTCAAGAAATGGGGTTACCTGTGGAATGAATGGTTCACATCTGTAGACCATAAAAAAATTGGTATCATGTATATCATCGTGTCTGTGGTCATGCTGCTGCGTGGTTTCGCCGATGCGATCATGATGCGTCTTCAGCAATTCCTTGCACGAGGTGGTGGCGAAGGTTATTTACACCCTGAGCACTACGACCAGATCTTCACCGCACACGGTGTGATCATGATCTTCTTCGTGGCAATGGGTCTTGTAGTAGGCTTGATGAACATCTCTGTACCTTTACAGATTGGTGCTCGTGACGTTGCCTTCCCATTATTAAACTCTTTAAGCTTCTGGCTGTTCGCTGGTGCTGCGGGTCTAATCATGGTTTCACTTGCAATTGGTGAGTTCGCTGCAACAGGCTGGATGGCTTATCCTCCACTGTCAGGTATTGAATACTCTCCAGGCGTAGGTATGGACTACTATATCTGGGCATTACAGATCTCCGGTTTAGGTACGCTTCTAACGGGTGTTAACTTCTTCGTTACCATCATCAAGATGCGTGCGCCTGGCATGAAATTAATGGACATGCCGATCTTTACCTGGACATCTTTATGTACAGCGGTACTGATCATTGCTTCATTCCCAGTGTTAACTGCAACAATTGCAATGTTAACGCTTGACCGTTACTTCGGTTTCCACTTCTTTACAAACGACATGGGTGGTAGCCCAATGTTGTATGTAAACCTGATCTGGACTTGGGGTCACCCTGAAGTTTATATCTTGGTATTACCAGCATTTGGTATTTACTCAGAAGTTGTTGCGACGTTCTCTCGTAAAACGTTGTTCGGCTACAAATCAATGGTGTATGCAACTGTAGCAATTACTGTATTGTCTTTCGTTGTATGGGTTCACCACTTCTTTACCATGGGTGCAGGTGCCAACGTTAACGCGTTCTTCGGTATCATGACCATGATTATTGCGATCCCGACGGGTGTGAAAATCTTCTCTTGGTTATTCACCATGTACAAGGGCCGCATCACCTACACAACTCCAATGCTGTGGACACTTGGCTTCCTAGTGACTTTCGGTATCGGTGGTTTAACAGGTGTATTAATGGCAGTTCCACCAGCGGACTTCCTGGTACACAACTCTTTATTCCTGATCGCTCACTTCCATAACGTAATTATTGGTGGTGTAGTATTCGCGATGTTCGCAGGTATCATTTTCTACTGGCCAAAAATGTTTGGTTGGAGACTGAATGAAACTTGGGGTAAAGCTGCATTCTGGTTCTGGTTCTTAGGTTTCTACTTTGCGTTCATGCCGCTGTATATCCTTGGTTTCATGGGTATGACGCGTCGTCTGAACACATATGACAACCCAGATTGGGACCCATATGTCATGATCGCGATGGTGGGTTCGGTAATGATTGCCATTGGTATTGCATGCTTCTTGATGCAAATCATTGTTGGCTTCTTGCAACGTAACCAGCGTCTTGACCACACTGGCGACCCTTGGGATGGCCGTACCCTTGAATGGGCGACTTCATCTCCTGCTCCGTTCTATAACTTTGCGCATCTTCCAAAGATCAATGGTATTGATACTTTCTGGACTGACAAAGAGAATGGCGTAGCTTACGCGAAACCAGCGAAGTACGAAGACATCCACATGCCAACCAACCGTGCTGCGGGCTTTGTGATTGCTATGTTTATCACAGTAATGGGCTTTGCACTTATCTGGCACATCTGGTGGTTAGTAGTTGTAACGTTTATCGCGTCTATCATTTCGTTCATCGTGAGCTCGTTCACGAAGAAAGTGGACTACTATGTTCCTGCAGCAGAAGTAGAACGCATTGAAAACGAACGTTATGCCTTACTTGAAAAACACTTGAAGAAGGACTAAGACAATGGCTGAGGTACTTCATCACGACAACCACGGACACGATGAGCATCATCATCACGATGATACTGACATCACTGTCTTTGGTTTCTGGACTTACTTGATGAGTGACTTGATCATTTTCGGTACACTCTTCATTGCATTCGCTGTATTAAGCAGCCACGTTCCAGTTGGTACTCCAAGTGCAAAAGATCTTTTTGGCGAGTCTTTAGGTTTCGTTTTAACTGAAACCTTCGCCCTGCTGATCTCTTCAGTAACCTTTGGTTTTGCAGTTCTGGCTGCATACAAAAAAGATGTTGCTAAAGTTTTAACTTGGTTAGGCATCACATGGATCTTCGGTGCGATCTTTATTGGCATGGAACTATATGAGTTCAATCATTTAGTTCACGCTGGTCATGGCCCAAGCGTTAGTGCGTTCTTATCTGCGTTCTTTACTTTAGTTGGTACGCACGGTATTCACGTTACTTCTGGTCTGGTATGGATGATCGTGTTAATGATTCAAATCAAGAAATATGGTTTGACTCTACCTAACATGCGTCGTCTTGCTTGCCTAAGCTTGTTCTGGCACTTCCTTGACATCGTATGGATCTGTGTATTCAGCGTCGTTTACTTGATGGGAGTTCTATAATGGGTCACGATCACAACGCTGCTGGCGCATCACACGGTAACTTCAAGCAGTACTCTGTTGGCTTTATCCTGTCTGTTATTTTAACCGTTATTCCTTTTGGTATGGTTATGGCAGGTGGTTTTAGCCGCGGTCTGCTGGTCACAGTTATTGCGATTACTGCGGTTGCTCAGGTTCTTGTACAGTTAGTTTACTTCCTGCACATGAACTCGTCTTCAGAACAACGCTGGAACGTGATTGCGTTTATTTATACAATCCTCTGTATCGCTATTCTGTTAGTCGGTTCAGTATGGATTATGAACTACCTTCACTACAACATGATGATCTAAACTGGTTGTCATGCTGAAAAAGTATTTATTCCTGACTAAGCCAGGAATTCTCTTCGGTAACTTCGTTACCACTTTGGGTGGCTACTTTGTAGCCACTCAAGGTTCTGTAGATTTCCTTCTCCTGCTTCTTACCCTTCTGGGCACTACCCTGGTAGTGGCATCTGGATGTGTGGTTAATAACGTAATTGACCAAGACATCGACCAAAAAATGCAACGTACACAAAATCGTGCGATGGTAAAAAAAACCATTTCAGTTCCGGTTGCTTTAGTGTTTGCTTTAGTGCTGGGTGTACTGGGTTTTAGCATTTTATGGTTTGGGGTAAATGCGTACGCTTTCCTTTTTGCCGTGATTGGTTTTGTAGTTTATGTCGGCTTTTATAGCTTATGGACCAAACGCACCACCATTCATCAGACCATTATTGGTAGTATTTCGGGCGCAAGCCCACCGGTTATTGGTTATACTGCGGTTGCAAACCAGTTTGACCTGGCTGCCCTGCTTATTTTTCTGGGCTATGCACTGTGGCAAATGCCGCATTCCTGGGCGATTGCCATTTACCGCTTCGATGACTACAAAAATGCAGGTATTCCAATTTTACCTGTGGCGCGTTCTGTGTATCGCACCAAAGTAGAGTCGCTAATTTATGTGATTCTGTTTACAGTGGTCATGAATGCCTTATTTGTATTTGGATATGCCAACTGGTTATATTTGCTCATTTTAAATGCCCTGTGTATTTACTGGCTGTACATTGCCATCCTCGGCTTTAAAGCAGAAAATGATCAGCTGTGGGCAAAGCGCTTTTTCCTGTTCTCTGTAATTTTAATTACCGTGATCAGTTTAAGCTTCAGCATTACTGCGCAAGCTCCTGCAAATTCAATCATCCTCTTTTAAAAGATAGAGCCCTCTCTATCTTTTAAGATGGGACTCCCCTTCTAATTCCAGTTTTCTTTTCTTCGATCTCTTTTTTCTGATTTATAGATACTTACTCTCTATTAGTAAGCTTATTACCATAATTCCCCCACCTCACTCTTTTGTTGAAATAAGTGATCAAGCTCTTTGTTCAATGGCTTGTATTTCGTTAGCAAAAGCACTAAAATTCACGCTTCGCAATTTTGCGACACAACCCTGGTTGTGACTCCTTGCTTCTGGCTATTTGGTCAGGGGCTGCATAAACCGTAAGGAGCTGATAATGCGTCACTACGAAATCGTACTTTTGGTACACCCAGACCAAAGCGATCAAGTTGTGGGTATGGTAGAACGTTACCTGACTCACATCAAAGAAGCTGAAGGTCAAATTCACCGTTTAGAAGATTGGGGCCGTCGTCAATTGGCTTACCCAATTAACAAAATTCACAAAGCGCACTACATTTTAATGAACGTTGAATGTGGTCAAACGACTCTTGATGAACTTGAAGAATTGTTCCGTTATAACGACGCGATCCTTCGTAGCTTAATCATCCGTCGTGAAAACGCTATCACTGAAGAGTCTTTACTGGCTAAGAGTGCTGAAGAAAAACGTGCGCGTAAAGCTCAACGTGAAGAAGCACAACAAGTTAACCAAGACTCTGCTGAAGCATAAGGAGAACATCAATGGCACGTTTTTACCGTCGTCGCAAGTTCTGCCGCTTTACAGCTGAGAACGTTACGTACATCGACTACAAAGATATCGATACTTTAAAACAGTACATCACTGAAAACGGCAAGATCGTTCCTAGCCGTATTACAGGTACTAAAGCTCGTTACCAACGTCAATTAGCGCTTGCGATCAAACAAGCTCGCTACTTAGCGTTGATCCCTTACACTGACAATCATAAGTGAGGTTGAGCTGTGGATATTATCTTATTACAACGCATTAAAAACCTTGGTAAATTAGGCGATAAAGTATCAGTTAAAGCTGGTTACGGCCGTAACTTCCTTATCCCTCAAGGTAAAGCAGTTGCTGCGACTGAAGCAAACACTGCTGCTTTTGAAGCTCGTCGTGCTGAACTTGAGAAGCAAGAAGCTGAAGTATTGGCTGCTGCTCAAGCACGTGCTGACCAACTGAACGAAGTAAATATCGTAATCACTGCGAAAGCGGGTGACGAAGGTAAATTATTCGGTTCAATCGGTACTCGTGACATCGCTGACGCGTTAACGAACGCTGGTTTAGAAGTAGACCGTTCAGAAGTTCGTTTACCAAACGGTGCGCTTCGTCACACTGGTGAATTCAACATCGCAATCCAATTGCACCATGATGTTGTTGCTGAAGTTCTCGTTACTATCGTATCTGAGTAATTTCTCGCAAGAAAAAAGGGCATGCCTTGGCATGCTCTTTTTTTATTTCTGTAAAAATCTCCTCACCTTTTTGTAAGCTATCCGTTCTTAAAATCTGCTCGCTTTTTTTGCCAGAGCGCGTATGATTTGTGGTTACACCGTTTATTGAATTCATGCTATAAGACCACCGGTTTTATTTGGTATTCATCGTATTAAAATCAGGGAATTATATGTCACAGGCGCTGGCCAACACCAAACCAACTCCAGTCAAAACAGAGAGTTCCAGCAACGATTCCGGTGCGCTCAAAGAGTTTCGCACCCCGCCGCATAACCTGGCCATTGAGCAGGCCGTTCTGGCTGCCCTCATGACCGTGGCCGAATCACTGGAACAGGTCGGAGATGTATTACAGGAATCCGATTTCTACGCCACGCGACACAAATATATTTACCGTGCCATTGATACCCTGGCCAAAGAAAACTCCCCTTATGATGCCGTTCTGGTCAATGACTGGCTGATCAAGCACAATCTGCTTGATGCCATTGGTGGTGAAGAATATCTCATGCAGCTGATGGCCGATTCACCATCGAGTTTCTATAACCTGGAAACTTATGCGGCTAAAATTAAAGAGTTTTCGACCTTAAGAAACATGATTAAAGTCAGCTCGGAAATTCTGCAAAATGCCTATGACACCAAAGGCCGCACTGTCAGTGAAATTCTAGACCTCGCTGAAACCAATATTTTCCAGATTGCCGAGCAGCACAATAACAACAAGAAAAATGCCGGTCCGAAAGCCATTAATACCGTCGTGGCCGATGTCTTCGACAAGTTAAATGAACTGTCGCAAATGGATGGCAACATTACCGGTCTGACCACCGGCTTTGTCGAGCTGGACAATAAAACTTCGGGGATGCAAGCTGGCGACCTGATTATTGTTGCGGCCCGTCCGTCAATGGGTAAAACCACCTTTGCCATGAACCTGGTTGAAAGTGTACTGTTCAATAACGACCTGCCGGCGCTGGTTTACTCCATGGAAATGCCAGCCGATTCAATTGCCATGCGTCTGATTTCCTCGTATGGCAAAGTGCATCAGGGGAATTTACGTTCCGGCAAACTCAGCGGCGATGAATGGTCCAAAGTCACCGGCACCATTTTACAGCTACAAGAAAAGCATTTATACATTGATGACTCATCAGCGCTCCCTCCAACCGAAGTACGTTCGCGTGCACGCCGAATTGCCAAACAGCACGGCGGCAAACTCGGCTGTATCATGGTCGACTATTTGCAGCTGATGAAAGTACCGGGCATGGGCGATAACCGTGTCGGCGAGATTTCAGAAATTTCGCGTAGCTTGAAAGCCCTGGCCAAAGAAATGCAATGTCCGGTCATTGCCCTCTCCCAGCTCAACCGCTCGCTGGAAAACCGTCCCAACAAACGCCCGGTAATGTCCGACTTACGTGAATCGGGTGCGATTGAGCAGGATGCCGACTTGATCATGTTCATTTACCGTGATGAGGTCTATAACAAGGAATCTAAAGAAGCCGGTACTGCCGAAATTATTATTGGTAAACAGCGTAACGGCCCGATTGGCACCGTGCGTCTGGCGTTTGAAGGCCAATACACCCGCTTTAGTAACCTTTCCCCTGAGTTTTATGCTCAGTACGATGATGATGAATAATTCAGCCATCATTGCCTTTCCATGACCCTGTAGGAGTAAATAAGGGTGCGCCAAGCTACAGTTTATATTGATCGCGCTGCGCTTCAATATAATTTAAACCGTGTCAGACAACTTGCCCCAACTGCCAAAATTGTCAGTATGGTCAAAGCCAATGCTTATGGACATGGCGTTAAAGACTGCTTAGCAGCCTTACAAGACAGCGATGCCTTTGGTGTCGCCTGTTTACAAGAAGCACTGGAAATTCGTGAACTGGGGTTCCAGCAACCCATCACCCTGATTGAAGGCGTGTTCACTAAAGATGAAATGCCAATTGTCATTGAACGGAATATCGAGATTGTGGTGCATCAGCCTGAACAGGTTACATGGCTCATTGCGCACAAAGATGCCTATATCTCTAAAAATCTGAAAGTCTGGGTTAAGCTCAACAGCGGCATGAACCGTCTGGGCTTTAAACTTGAGGTGATTAAAGAGGTCATTCAGCAATTAAAATCGGCCGGCTTTACCTGTGTTCTGGCGATGCACTTTGCCAATGCAGATGCTGATCATCCACTGAATGATGAACAGATCCGTCAGTTTCTGGAAGTAAAAAACGACTGCGCACCGATTTTAGCTTCGTGCTGTAATTCTGCTGCCATCTATAAATATCCGGAACTGCATTTTGATTTTGTCCGTCCCGGCATCATGCTTTATGGCGCAACTCCGTTTGCAGACCGAGATATTTATGCACTAGATTTAAAACCGGTGATGACCTTTAGCGCAGAAATTATTGCCTTAAATGAGATTCAGGCCGGTGAACAGGTTGGTTATGGCTCGACCTTTACTGCCGATAAAGCTATGCAACTGGCTATTGTGTCCATTGGCTACGGTGATGGTTATCCACGTGCCTTCTTTGCGCAGAATTTTGTCGCCATTAACGGCCAAAAAGCAGCTGTAGTCGGTCGTGTTGCCATGGATATGATTGCTATTGATGTAACTGGATTGGATGTTCAGTTAGGCACGGAAGTCGAGCTTTGGGGCAAGCAACGATTAGTGGATGATGTCGCAGCGGCCAATGGCACCATTGGTTATGAGCTGTTGTGCCGCTTAACCCAGCGTCCGGACCGTAAAGTTATTTAATCTTTTCAATAAAAGAGAATCTCAATGGAGGTTCTTTTTTTATTCTTTTTATAACGCAGGCAGCAGATTTAAGCCACCTCATCTACCACCGAATGATTTAGCGCCTCATATAGCACCTGAAGCAATCCATCAACCTGTGTGGCATTTAATTGATGCGGTAAAAATTGCGCATGACCGAGTTGCTGAAAATAGGCTTTAATCTCGCTATTACGCATCACATATTTCATGGCCCAATCCTGAAAACGCTGCTGGGCAACATGATTCTCGGTAAAAATTTGGATATTCTGATGACGCGGATCACCAACAATCCCGGCAAAAACTTCCTGAACGGCCTGTTCATCACCTTGCAGACATTGAAAAAAATAACCCTCTGCATAGCACAGCACACCCGATACCTGATGCTGGGTATTAGCATTGCGCGCTTCGGTCAGAATATTGCGTAAATCTTGCAGTAAATTTTCAGCCGTCGAGGTACTCTGGCTGGCATAGCAAAGCTGAAACATATTCAAGTCCTTATCATGATCTGTACGAATATTTTTTGATTTTCTTAAGGATTTATCATTCAAGGAAAACTTGATTAAAATAAAGGGACTGAGCTTTTAAGTCAAATAATCTTCAGTTGGCACCGGCAATTCCTGCAACCCGCGTCTTAAGGTATCGGACCACTGCTTGCTGATATATTCAAAGTACGGGTCTTCTTCGTAAATGCGTTTGCCCAAAGGAATATGCAGGCTGTCTTTATGATAGACCATACAGTCCAGCGGCATCCCCACGGACACATTGGAACGTAAAGTGGAATCAAAAGAAATCAGGCCACAGCGCAAGGCATCCTCTAACGACATATCGTAGCGCAAAGCCCGGTCAAGAATTGGTTTGCCATATTTGCTTTCCCCAATCTGGAAAAACGGCGTATCACGCGTGGCGCAAATAAAATTCCCTTGCGGATAAATATGATACAGCTGCATCGGCTCGCCTTTAATCTGCCCGCCCACCAGCAAATTGCAATAATAATTATGCTGCTCGTCTTTATCGTCGGTAACATCCTGAATGACTTTTTTCAGCAAACAACCCACCAATTCTGCCACTTCAAACATGGTTTTGACACTATATAAATGCGGTTCCTGGTTTAAAGTCAGATGATTTTTTAAATGACCGATGACTGCCTGTGTGGTCGCTAGGTTGCCCGAGGTCTGAATGGTAATCAGGCGCTCGCCTTCCACCCCAAAGGTATACAGCTTGCGAAATACCGAAATGTGATCGACCCCGGCATTGGTACGCGAATCACTAATAAACACCAGACCATCTTTTAAACGCAGCGCACAGCAATACGTCATAGCATTATCCTTTTAATTGTCATCCATTACTTAGCAGGCTAGAACCTGCACCATGGTCTGCATGTGCTCGATGCCGCCTTTTTCTCTTACGCCACGGACCGGCGCCACATCCCAATAATCCCGCCCGACGGCCAGATAGACATGCGAGTCTGGCTGAAAAGCCAGATTGCTGACATCAAAACAGTACCAGTGCTGTTCTAAAAATACCTCTACCCAGGCATGGCTGGCAAGATGTGAACTGTTGCTGCTATATAAATAACCGGAAACATAACGTGCCGGGATGCCTAAAGATTTACACATGGCAATCAGCACATGGGCATGGTCCTGACAGACGCCCTGTTTGGCCTGAAAGGCTTCAATGGCGGTGGTCTGCACCGAAGTTTGGGCCGGACGGTATGGCATATGGCTTAAAATCGCTTCTGACAAACGGATCAGGTTGTCACGATTCACCTGCAACACATACTGCCGTGCAAAACACTGCATTTCAGGGCTGCACAGCGTGCTGGCTGTTGGTTGTAAAAATAGATAGGGATTCAGCTGATCTTGCAGGCCCCATCGCGTCTGCGGACGCAACTCGACAATACCCTGCGCCATAATACTCAGACTTTGATAGCTAAAGCGCTGGGTGCTGGTCATCCAGATATTCTGAAAAGCATCCTGTTTAATCTCGGATTCCCCTGGCACACTAATCGCCCAATGATGAACCTGTTGATGGGCATTGTTCGGCGGGGTCATTTTAATATATTGAATACTGTTACAGGCCGGTGCCGAATAATGATAATGGGTCTGGTGATTAATCATGAGCCTCATGCATCGGCCTCGAACAGTTGCTGGATATGGTCACTAAACTGGTAAAAATGCATGCTGTCGGGCTGCTGCTTCAGCTTCATCCAGATTTCGGATAAAGAATCCCAGCCGGCTTGGGTCAATAATCCCACCACCACTTCAATATAATAGACCGTGCCCTGAATATCCTGCTTTAAGCGCAATTGCCGGTCCAGTTGCTCGAGATGCTGCCCCAGTTTAAAGAACAGGAAAATATCAGATGCTTCAGCTTCTAAGACTTCATGACAATCTCCAACTACATCACAGATATAGGCTGGATTTTCTTTGGCATTTTTAATGTACTGGTTTAATTCGGCATAGGCATGTGCCGACAAGACCCCGCGTAAATCCTGAATATTATCTTTGGCATACTGAAACTGCTGATGAAAAGAGGCGGGCTGTTCCGGATTTAGAATCAGCTCATTTAAAGATGCCGCATCAAAGGCTGGCAAACAGAAGGCGTGTGCATACTGCAAGGCATCATCATTATATTTAAATGGAAACTGACTGCATAAATACTGGATGCGGGTCAAATAACGACCCAACCAGAAAATCTGCTGTGCATTACGACTCAGTAAAATCACATGATTCTCCTTGGGAGTTGTTATGAATGTAAGGGATCAACCACCCAGGTATCTTTAATGCCACCACCTTGAGATGAATTGACCACCAGCGAACCGGCCTGCATGGCCACACGGGTTAAGCCACCGGGAACAATTTCAGTACGATAAGGCGAGCTGAGCACAAAAGGACGTAAATCAATATGCCGTTCGGCAATGCCCTGTTCGGTTAAGGTCGGACTCACCGACAGATTCAGGGTCGGCTGGGCAATGTAGGCTTGCGGTGCGGCCAGAATTTTCATTTTAAACTCGGCCAGTTGCTCCTCGGAGGCTTGAGGACCAATCAGCATGCCATATCCACCTGAACCTTGTGCTTCTTTCACTACCAACTGTTCCAGATGTTCCAGCACATAGGCCAGATCATCTGCTTCGCGGCATTGATAGGTCGGGACATTATTTAAGATTGGTTGTTCACCCAAATAGAAATGAATCATTTTATCGACATAAGGATAAATGGATTTGTCATCGGCCACCCCGGTACCCGGCGCATTGGCGATGACGACGTGATGCTGTAAATAGACCGACATCAGGCCCGGTACACCCAGGGTGCTGTCCGGTCTGAAACAGAGCGGGTCTAAAAATGCATCATCTACCCTGCGATAAATTACATCAACCTGCTGTTTGCCCCGCACCGTTTTCACATAAACCTTGTCATTTAATACAAACAGGTCACTCGATGTTACCAAAGGTACACCCATCTCACGGGCTAAAAATGCATGTTCATAATAGGCACTGTTATAACGCCCCGGTGTCAGCACCACAATAAAAGGCTGATCGACATAGGCATTTTCGGCCAGAATTTCTTTTAAAAGCTGCGGATAATGCTCGATGCCCTGAATATTATTCTGCTGATACAGCTGGGGAATCAGTTTCTGGCTAATCTTACGGCTTTCCAGCATATAAGACACACCCGATGGCGTTCTTAAATTGTCTTCCAGCACAAAAAATTCACCGTGCTGATCACGAATAATGTCAATGCCACTAATCTGACTATAGACCTTACCCTTCAGACCATGACCAAGCATATGTGGCTGATAGGCTTCGTGGGTCAGCACCTGCAGTTCCGGTACGATACCGGCTTTTAGAATATCCTGTTGATGATAAATATCATGTAAAAACAGATTTAGCGCCCGGGTACGCTGGGCACAGCCCAAGGCCACTGTATTCCATTGCTGCCGGGCCATAACCCGCGGAATAATATCAAAAGGAATGGTGCGCTCGGTGCCTTCCTGATCGCCATACACGGTAAAGGTAATTCCCTGATACAGAAAATGTGCTTTGGCGGCATCATTCAGTGCTGTCAGTTCTTCTAAACTGTGCTGGGTCAGCCATTGTTCGATTTTCTGCGCGGCACTATCGGCAAGGCTCTGTTCGCCCGACAATTCATTAAAAAATTCAGATTTCAATTGTTCGAATAATACGGATGATTTTTGCTGCGGCAGCGAAATATCGGTCACCGAGACCTGCACCCGCTCTAAAAGATGGTCTGATGTTATTGTATCTATTGAATTTGTATCTTGATTTTCTTTCAGCATACAAACCTCATCATTGTTATCCTTTCTAATTTTATATAAGCAATTCCAGTGCCAATAATTGTGACTTAGCATTCACTCTTTCTTTATCGCCGATCTGTACAGATAAAACAAATCTTATTTTGCTTCATCTTGTATCAATTTATGGCCAGACCTCGTGCCTGCCACTTGCCAAAAAGCATGACATTTCTTATTGTGTGGACTATAGCCATGTACTCTCCAATATTTATCTCAGCGCTGATTCCAATATGTCGACACAAGAAAAAGAAACGTCCAATAGCCTCTATCGCCAGTGGCAAATCCTGTCCCGCCTTTCTACCGGAAAATGGATGGGCACCCGTGAATTACAGGAAATTCTGCAACGTGAAGGCATTGATATCAGCCTACGTACCATCCAGCGCGATTTAAACCAGATTTCGCAGCGCTTCCCGATTGAAAATAATGGCACCGTCCCGCAAGGCTGGCGCTGGCGCTCCGATGCACCACTACAAAGCCTGCCGCACATGACCAGCTCACAGGCAGTCACCTTTATGATGGTGGAAGAACATCTCAAACATCTGTTACCACCTAGCCTGATTGAGGAAATGACTCCGTGGTTTGATCTGGCACGGCGCAGCCTGTCGACCCAGAACAATGTCCGCCAGTGGATTAACCGGGTGCGGATTGTGCCGGCCATTCAGCCGCTGATTCCGCCAGTGGTCGATAAAAGCGCACAACAGGCCATTTATGAAGGCTTATTGCAGGATAAACAGCTGGAATGTGTTTACCATCCACGTACCACCGCTTCGGAAGAAAAGACCTATATTCTGAATCCGCTGGCGCTGGTACAAAAAGGTGCAGTGATTTATCTGATTTGCACCCGACACGACAAAACCGATATTCAAACCTTTGCCCTGCATCGCTTTAAATCGGCGGAGGTATTAAATTCCCGCGCCCTGCATCCGGTTAATTTTGATATTGATGCCTATATTGAATCCGGCGCGCTGGGCTTTAGAGTCGATTACAGCAAGCCGACTGAAAATATCGAGTTGAAACTGACCATGTCAGAAGCCGATGCACATTATTTTGAAGAAACCCGTTTAAGCAAAGACCAGCAGATTATCCAGCTGGACAATGGCTTGTATCAGGTCATTTCCAATGTGCCGTTTACCTCGCAACTGGTGTGGTGGCTGCGCAGTTTTGGCAAAAAACTGGTACAGATTGAGCCGGCAGAAGTATCTGACGCTGTGCATCAAGTCAATGAATAAAAAAGGTCCCAAGTCCGGGACCTAACATTTGCTTATCATTTTTTCAATTTTGTTGTTATCGCTGCTGATTTTAGGGAAGTTGAACAGGATGCGATTGCCGTTAGCATGCCAGTTCAGCCGTATTATAACGAATGGTTTTTAAGGTCATCGTGCACTCCTCTCTGTTTGGATAAGATCACTGTAACGGCTCCAATATCATCTGTGAAATCATAAGATCTGCAGCTTAAATCTGTTTTTTTCTTAAACTCAATTTCCACTTTATTTATTCAGCACATAAAAAAGCCCGCGATCTCAACCGCGGGCTTTTTCACAAATTAGGATCTTTTAAGCAGATTTACGGGCTTGGGCATTTTTACGAATGGTGATCATCACCAATTGAACTGCCGCAGGAGTCACGCCTGGAATACGACTGGCCTGTGCCAGAGTTTCCGGCAATACCTGTTTCAGCTTCATGGTGATTTCACGCGACAGACCAGATACGCCGTCATAATCAAAATCAGCCGGGATTTTGGTTTCTTCCAGACGTTTCATCTGCGCTACATCTTCATGCTGACGGTTGATATACCCTTCGTATTTCACCGCAATTTCAATCTGGTCACCGACTTGCTGCGATACTTCTGAACCAGTCAGTTCGGCAATTTGCGCAAAAGTGATGTTTGGACGTTTTAGCAGGTCAATTGCAGAACACTCTTTAGAAAGGTCTGCACCCGTCATTTCAACGAATTTTTTACCCATCGGGTTATTTGGCGCAGCCCACAAGTGCTGTAAACGGCCTTTCTCACGCTCAACTGCATCCATTTTTTCACAGTAAGCATTCCAGCGTGCATCATCCACCAGACCCAGTTCACGGCCAATCGCGGTTAAACGCTGATCTGCGTTATCTTCACGCAGCATTAAACGGTATTCGGCACGTGAGGTGAACATCCGGTACGGTTCTTTGGTTCCCAAGGTAATCAGGTCGTCAACCAGTACGCCCATATACGCTTCATCACGTTTTGGCGTCCACTGTTCCTGATCCCAGGCACGGCGTGCAGCGTTCAAACCTGCAAGCAGACCTTGCGCACCGGCTTCTTCATAACCAGTAGTCCCGTTGATTTGACCGGCAAAGTACAGGTTATTAATCGCTTTGGTTTCCAAAGTGAATTTCAACGCTTGCGGGTTGAAATAATCGTATTCAATCGCATAACCCGGACGCAGAATATGCGCATTTTCCATACCACGGATTGAGCGTACCAATTCAAACTGCACATCAAAAGGCAGTGAAGTTGAAATACCGTTTGGATACAGCTCGTGGGTATCTAAGCCTTCAGGCTCCAAGAACACTTGGTGCGAATCTTTGTCGGCAAAACGGTGAATTTTATCTTCAATCGAAGGACAGTAACGTGGACCTACCCCTTCAATCACGCCGGTATACATTGGCGAACGATCCAAACCACCACGAATAATGTCATGGGTTTTTTCATTGGTATGGGTGATATAACAGTTGACCTGTTCAGGATGCATCGAGGCATCACCCATAAACGACATCACTGGAGACGGGAAATCCCCCGGTTGTGGGGTCATCACCGAAAAATCAACTGAACGTGCATCAATACGTGGTGGTGTACCGGTTTTTAAACGGCCCACTGGCAGTTGTAATTCACGTAAACGGTGTGCCAGAGAAATAGAGGGCGGATCACCGGCACGGCCACCGCTTGATTTTTCCAGACCGACGTGAATCACGCCACCCAGAAAGGTCCCGGCAGTCAGCACTACCGTTTTGGCATCAAAGCGAATGCCCATTTGGGTGACCACACCTTTTACAGTATCGCCTTCAACAATCAGGTCATCTGCTGCTTGCTGGAAAATATCCAAGTTTGCTTGGTTCTCAAGCGTTTCACGAATCGCGGCTTTATAACGAACCCGATCAGCCTGCGCACGTGTGGCACGCACTGCAGCACCTTTACGCGAGTTCAGAATACGGAATTGAATCCCGCCTTTATCGGCAGCCAGCGCCATCGCACCGCCCAAGGCATCAATTTCACGCACCAGATGCGATTTACCAATACCACCAATGGCCGGGTTACAGCTCATCTGCCCCAAAGTCTCAATGTTATGAGTTAAGAGCAAGGTTTGTCGGCCCATACGCGCCGCAGCCAAAGCCGCTTCCGTACCCGCGTGACCGCCGCCGATAACAATGACATCGTAAACTTTAGGATAATGCATAGTGGTAAATTGAGAGATAAAAAGAAATGACAGAATATTATAGCAAAAGCCGGCGTATAAGTTGACAGATTAAGTCAATTTTATTTGGATTTTCTCGTGGTTTTTCACCTGATTGATTGGCTGGCAATGTAAATGAACGTTGCAGATATACTGCAAATAAAAACATTTCATATTAAAAATTAACCAGATATAGGTTGTTTTATTTTGATTATTTTTTATCCTAAATCATGTACTCATTACAAACAAGCACAGGTACGAATTATGAATAAGAAGATACTCCTCTCATCCATCCTCTGCGGTTTATGTTTATCTCCATTTGCAGCTGTACAGGCAAATGACAAAGTTGAAAAAGTGTACGATTCACAGCGCTATCAGAATGTCTGTAAAGGCAAATCTCAAGGTGCTGCGGTCAGCTTTGCCTATCGTGGCATTATCTGGAACGGTACCTGCCAGCCACAGTTCTTCCCGGCAGACAGAAAACTCGATATTCAGGGTGATGAAGCTGCACTGTATACCACCTGTGGCCAAGACATGAATGCAACCACGGCAACCATTTCCGGTGCAGAAGTTCGTGGTAAATGTGCCCTTGGATTTACCCCGCCGCGTCCTGCTCAAATGTAAACTCCAACCCGATTCACATCTAGCCAAAATATGTGAACTCAATCAAGAAAACAGCCATTTATTACCAAGTAAATGGCTGTTTTTATTATTTTTATGGTTGATTTAAAACTCAACTCAATTACACTGAAACTGGGGAAAATAAGAATTAAATAGGATGATGCCATGCAAAGCGGCATTTTTACCTTCTTTCTACCGCTAACCTTGGCGGTATTAATGATGGGTTTGGGCTTGCTACTCAGCCCTAAAGATTTTATTCGGGTCAATCAGCAACCGAAAGTCATTTTTATTGCCTTGTTTACCCGGCAGGTCTTGCTGGTTGGACTGGCATTTATTCTCTGCCTGTTTTTAGAACTGCCTCCTTTGCTGGCAGTGGGGTTAATGCTGCTGTCGGCCACCCCTAGCGGCTCTACCTCTGCCCTGTTCAGCTATGTCTATAAAGGCGATGTGGCTTTAAATATTGTCGTGGTCGCCATCAATTCGGTGATGGCCATTTTAACCCTGCCTTTTATCATTAGCATTGCCATGCGCTATTTCATGGCCGATCAGACCGAAATCAACATGCCAATTGAACGGATTGCCTATACCTTCCTGCTAATTTTAGTACCAGTCTGTCTGGGAATGGCCATTCGCTCGTCTTTTCCAGAGCTGGCCAAACGGCTGAGTAAACCAATTCGGCGCATGTCGGTATATTTTATTTTTGCCCTGTTCTTTTTCGCGCTCTTTCAGGAGCGCTATCAGCTGGCGCAGTATATGGAACAGGTTGGACTGGCCACCGCCCTGTATGCTTTTGTCAGTCTGGTGGCCGGTTATGTGCTGCCACAGCTGATGGACATTTCCGAACAGCAGGCGCGCTCCTGCGGTTTCTTTATGAGTATTCATAACACCGCGCTGTCTTTAACCCTGGCACTGTCGGTACTACAAAGCACCCAGATTGCCATTCCTGCCGCCATTTACACCATCTTCATGTATATGTTTGCCTTGATCTTTGGACATTTACTGGCTAGACGAATGCCGTTAAATTCGGTAAAACAGAAAGTCATAGAGTAATTTGAATAAACAGTAAAAGATATTTTGCATGAAGCAACTGTCTTTTCTCACAAGGATAAATTTGACAGGAAGGTCATATGGATTCAGGCATTATTACCGTTATGCTGCCCTTGGCGCTGGCCATTATTATGGTTGGGCTGGGGCTGGAACTCACGCCCAAAGATTTCGCACGCGTTACCAAACACCCCAAAGCAGTCCTGGTCGCACTATTTTGCCAGCTGGTATTGCTGGTCGGGATTGCCTTTTTATTATGTAAAATTCTGGCACTACCGCCGTTACTGGCCGTCGGCATGATGCTGCTGGCTGCTTCGCCGGGTGGCAGTACCGCCAACCTGTTCAGTTATTTATTTAAGGGCGATCTGGCGCTCAACATTACCTTAACCGCAATTAACTCGGTCATTGCAGCACTGACCTTACCGATTATTGTCAATTTCGCAATTGCCCACTTTTTACAGGCTGACCAAAGCATTGGCCTGCAATTCAGTAAAATCTTGCAGGTATTCGGGATTATTATTGTGCCGGTGATTATTGGCATGTTAATTCGTCATTATGCCCCGCGACTGACCGAGAAACTGAACAAGCCCTTACGGATTTTTGCAGTGATCTTTCTGATTTTAATTATCATCGGGGCTATTGTGCAGGAGCGACACAATATCCTGAATTATATTGGTGATATTGGCCTGGCTACCGCACTGTTCTGTATTTCCAGTCTGGTGATTGGTTACTTCGTCCCACGCCTGTTTGGGATTAATAGCGCCCAGGCCCGTGCCAGTGCCTTTGAAATTGGGATTCATAACAGCACGCTTGCCATGACCATTGCCTTAACCGTTATGGCCAGTTCAACCGTGGCCATGCCGGCGGCAGTCTATTCTATTTTCATGTATATCTTCGCCGCCATCTTTGGCATGTTATTAAACCGCTTTGTGCCGATTGCCGAACCCAAGCCTGTGGTGGCAAACAGTTAAGTACTTTTTTCACCCAAGGATGTCGCGCTGGCATCCTTTTTATTTTGTACATTGGTAGGCGAAACCGATTGCCTTCCGCTACAATATCCTTTTGAAAAAACAAATTAGGTTATTCCTGTGAAGTGGTTACAAATACATATTACTGTTGATCAAGCTCAAGTCGACTTTACTGAAACATTACTCAGCTCACTTGGCGCCGTGAGTGTAACGCTGGATGATGCTGAAAATCAGGACTTGCTTGAACCACTTCCAGGCGAAACACCGCTGTGGAACAAGGTGATTGTGACCGGTATTTATGCACAGGACGAAAACGAAGAAATTGATGTGGCTGCGCTGGAAACTTTCATTCGCACTCAACTGCCAGATGCACCAATGCGTAGCGAATTCCTGGAAGATCAGGTCTGGGAACGCTCATGGATGGATTATTACGAGCCAATCCAGATTGCTGAAAAATTCTGGATTGTACCGGAATGGCTAGAGCCCCCTGAAGCAGATGCGGTGAATATTAAACTGGATCCGGGTCTGGCCTTTGGTACCGGTAACCATGCCTCAACGTTCCTGTGCCTGCAATGGTTAGGTAAAACCGATGTTAAAGATAAAATCGTCATCGACTATGGTTGCGGTTCTGGCATTTTAGGTGTTGCTGCCCTACTTTTAGGTGCGAAAAAAGTCTATGCCACTGATATTGACCCACAAGCGGTTTTAGCCACCCAGCAAAATGCTGAATTGAATGGCGTACTGGATCGTCTGTTTGTCGGTCTGCCTGAAGAGTTTAATGAAACCTTAAAAGATCAGAAAGCCGATGTACTGGTTGCCAACATTCTGGCTGGCCCGTTAATGATGCTTGCGCCTGAATTCGCAACTTTAACCAAATCTGAGGGAGAGTTCGCACTTGCAGGTGTAATCGAAGAGCAAGTTGCTGAAGTTTCTAGTGTTTATTCTGAATTTTTTGATATATTAGAGGTCGAAAAACGTGAAGAAAACTGGTGCCGAATTTCCGGGAAGCGCCAGCCGCATTAATCAACCTCTATAGATCTTATGAGTGAAAAGCAGACCAAGTGCCCCGAGTGTTTAACCACCTATAAAGTTTCTGTTGCACAGCTTACAGTGGCTCAGGGCATGGTTTGCTGTCCCAAATGTGCCTCTACCTTTAATGCACTCTCGCATCTGGTGCAGCCAAAGCCTGCGCCAACCCAGCTCGAATACAACGGTTTTACTGGTGGACAGGTCAGTTCGCCGGTTCTGGCCGATCATGGTCTGGCTTTTGACGACACACATGAAACCCATCTGCTGGATATTTTTGACCGTAAGGTTGAACATTCCAATATTGATTTAAAGACCTACTTAAACAATCTGAATTATTTCAGCACCGAACCGATTGCCAGTATTCCCTCGATGAATCTGTCTGAAAATGAACTGCAGCAAGAACGCAAGAAACATGGTGCGGGCTATTACACGCTGTGGGGTATTGTCAATTTTAGTCTGGTCGGTTTGCTGATTTTCCAGATTCTATGGTTTAACCCGAAATTCATGAACAACAGCCCTGCCCTGACTGTGGCTTTTAACGGGGTCTGCCAGCTGTTTAACTGTGAAACCTTTGAAAAGCAGTACAGCCTGATTTCAATTAACCGTGTGCGGGTGAAACGCTATGACCATGAACATACCTTGTTCTCCGGCGAGCTGATCAATTTTCATGACAAGAGTTTGGTATTGCCAAAACTGAAAATCACCTTAAAAGATGATAATGAAGAAGTGGCGTCCTATGTACTCGAACCGAAAGAGTATTTAATTAAAAGTCTGGCCAGCATTGAGCGGATTCCAAAAAATACCCCATTCAAGTTTGAAATTCAGCTGCCAGTGACCCGAAAAAGCTTTGATACCTATAATTTAGAAATTATCAAGCCTTAAAAATTAAAAAAAAATGTAAAAAAAGTGCAGTTTTCTTGCTCACTTTTTCTAAGACAATGGTATGATACGCGCCACGTAAGCTTAGTGCTGCATACTCCTCAGTAATTCAAAACAAATAGAAACTCGCAGAATGCGCCTTATTTTCAATAACGCGTATTGAGCAGGTTTTTTCGTTTCGATTTTTGGTCTGTAACAATTATTAATCTATTGTTACGCTTATTTTTCGACCAGCGCTGTGAGTTGTGGCAAGCTAAATGTTCCAGTTTTAGAACTCTCGTTTTAGGATCTAAAACGGGGTTCATTTATTTATAGACCACATTTATATATCACTTTACCCAAGTGATATCTGATTTTTCGGATTAATTCGCATGAATAGCAAATCTCCTATTTTTACTGCACAATCTGATGTCGCTCTTCGTATCCACGTTGATCGCGCAGTTCGCCATTACTTTGCTCAATTGCAAGGCGAGCAACCTTCTCAGGTGTATGACATGGTGCTAGCAGAAATGGAGAAACCTCTTTTATCTGTAGTTCTAGAATATACACGTGGCAACCAGACACGTGCTGCCGAGATTCTAGGCTTAAACCGTGGTACTTTACGTAAAAAGTTAAAAGCTCACGGTTTAATGAGTGAATAAATGATAAAGTGCTCGCGGCTTTCGTGGGCATTTTTTTTAACCGCATTTTGCTAATGTTTTAATCTGTTTTTTGATAACTGTGACGAAAATCATGACTATTAAACGCGCTTTAATCTCTGTTTCTGACAAAACTGGAATTGTTGAATTTGCACAAAATCTAGTGGCTCTTGGGGTAGAAATTTTATCTACAGGCGGTACATATAAGTTGCTTAAAGACAACAATATCGCTGTAGTTGAAGTTTCAGAGCACACCGGTTTTCCAGAAATGATGGATGGTCGTGTAAAAACTTTACATCCTAAAATTCATGGCGGCATTCTGGCTCGTCGCGGTCTAGACGAAGCTGTAATGGCAGAACACAACATCGATGCAATCGATTTGGTGGTAGTGAACCTTTATCCATTTGCAGCAACGGTTGCAAAACCTGACTGCACCCTGCCAGATGCGATTGAAAACATCGACATCGGTGGTCCAACCATGGTTCGTGCTGCGGCGAAAAACCATGCGTCTGTCGGTATCGTCGTCAACGCATCTGACTATGCGACTGTTATTGCCGAGCTTAAAGCTGAAGGCAGCCTGTCATACGCAACCCGTTTTGACCTGGCAGTGAAAGCATTTGAACATACTGCACAATACGACGGCATGATCGCATCTTACTTAGGCGCTCGCGTAGGTAAAGAACAAGGCGAAGCAGACAAATTTGCGCGTACGTTCAATACACAATTGAACAAAGCACAAGATTTACGTTACGGTGAAAACCCGCATCAATCGGCTGCATTCTATGTAGACCCAGCGGCAACTGAAGCATCTGTTTCAACAGCTAAACAGCTGCAAGGTAAAGAACTTTCTTATAACAACATCGCCGACACTGATGCTGCGCTTGAATGCGTGAAATCATTCGCGAAACCTGCTTGTGTGATCGTAAAACACGCCAACCCATGTGGTGTTGCGGTATCTTTAGACGGCATTCAAGCGGCTTACGACTTGGCTTATGCAACCGATCCTGAATCTGCATTCGGTGGCATCATTGCATTCAACCGTGAATTAGACGTTGCAACTGCACAAGCCATTGTTGACCGTCAATTCGTTGAAGTGATTATTGCACCAAGCGTTGCTGAAGGTGTTTTGGACGTGACTGGCGCGAAGAAAAACGTACGTGTACTGGTCTGTGGCGAATTACCAGCAATTGACGAACGTGCGCCACAAATGGACTACAAACGTGTCAACGGTGGTTTGCTGGTGCAAGACCAAGACTTGGGCATGATCACCAAAGATGATCTTAAAGTGGTGACCAAACGTGCTCCAACCGAGCAAGAAATTGACGACATGATCTTTGCCTGGAAAGTGGCGAAATACGTGAAGTCTAACGCGATTGTGTATGCGAAAAACCGTCAAACCATAGGTGTGGGCGCAGGCCAAATGAGCCGTGTAAACTCTGCGCGTATTGCAGCAATTAAAGCTGAACATGCAGGCCTCGTGGTTGAAGGTGCAGTGATGGCATCTGACGCATTCTTCCCGTTCCGTGATGGTATTGATAACGCTGCGAAAGCAGGGATCAAATGCATTATCCAGCCGGGTGGTTCTATGCGTGATGAAGAAACCATTGCAGCAGCTGACGAAGCTGGTATTGCCATGGTGTTCACTGGCATGCGTCACTTCCGTCACTAATTAACTAAATTAATTAGAAGTCGTATTTAATCATCCCCCTAAATCCCCCTTTGTAAAAAGGGGGACTTTTCGCGTAAGAGAACAGTGTTTTTCGCGATTCCCCTCCCTTTCTTAAAGGGAGGTTGGGAGGGATTCAATTTTGAGGGATTTTTTAAATGAACATTTTAGTTTTGGGTAATGGCGGTCGTGAACATGCATTGGCATGGAAAATCGCACAAGATGAAAAAGTTGCTAAAGTTTTTGTTGCACCAGGCAACGCAGGTACAGCAACCGAAGCTAAATGTGAAAACATCAATTTAAGCATTTTAGACAATGCGGCGATTATCGACTTTGCAAAAAACAATGCGGTAGATTTAATCGTGGTTGGTCCTGAAGCACCGCTGGTCAATGGTGTGGTGGATGCTTGCCGTGAAGCAGGTTTAAAAATCTGGGGTCCAACCCAGTTTGCAGCGCAGCTTGAAGGCTCTAAAGCATTTGCCAAGCATTTCTTAAAACGCCACAACATTCCAACTGCATTCTATGACGTATTCACTGAAGTTGATGCAGCCAAAGCCTTTGTTGAAAAAAATGGTGCGCCGATTGTGATTAAGGCGGATGGTCTTGCTGCAGGTAAAGGCGTAATCGTGGCGATGACCAACGAAGAAGCATTTGCAGCCATTGATGACATGCTGGCAGGCAACAAATTTGGTGATGCCGGTTCTCGCGTAGTCATCGAAGAATTCCTTGCAGGTGAAGAAGCATCATTCATTTGTATGATTGATGGCGACAACATCTTGCCAATGGCCACTTCTCAAGACCATAAACGTATTTTTGAAGGCGACCAAGGTCCAAACACAGGCGGTATGGGTGCCTACTCTCCTGCGCCTGTGGTGACTGCAGACGTATTTGAGCGCGTGATGAAAGAAGTAATGCGCCCAACCGTTGACGGTATGAAAGCAGATGGTCACGTATACACCGGTTTCTTGTACGCTGGCTTGATGATTGATGAACAAGGTCAACCAAAGGTGATCGAGTTTAACTGTCGTTTCGGCGACCCTGAAACTCAACCAATCATGATGCGTTTAAAATCATCTTTGGTTGATCTGGTTGAGGCTGGTATTGCAGGTAACTTGCCAGCAGAAGCTGAATGGGATGAGCGTAAGACTGTCGGTATTGTTTTAGCATCTAAAGGCTACCCAGAAACGTCTAGCAATGGCGATGTGATTTCTGGTTTAAACACCGAAATGACCGATGCCAAAGTGTTCCATGCCGGTACAAAAGCCAATGAAAATGGTGAGATTGTCACTGCTGGTGGTCGTGTACTTTGCGTAACTGCACTAGGCAACACCATTGGTGAAGCACAAGCAAAAGCTTTAGAACTTTGCCAAAAAGTAACCTTCGACGGCGTTCAATATCGTAAAGATATTGGTTACCGTGCGATTGCGCGTGAAAATGCTTAATTCTCTCTTAGATTGATTAAGTAAAAAAACCCCGCTGAATGCGGGGTTTTTTATGCTTCTAAATTTTCCCTCTCCTCTCAGGAGAGGTGCTTTAATTTTTCATTATGAAGCCAACCCTCCGCCTCACCTTCTCCCTGAGCCATATATAGCGCAAGAGAAGGGATTCCATGTCTTATCTCATTACGGAAATTATCATTCTTTTCTTGATAAATGCATTTATGATGCATCAAGAGCTTATTAATCGTTTTAACATGAAAATCCACCTGCAAACCCCTCGCCTGATCCTCCGCCAATGGCAAGACAGCGACGCTGCCCCATTTATCCAAATGTGTGCCGATCCTGAAGTCATGCGTTATTTCCTCAATCCCTTGACCGAGCAGCAAAGTCTGGCTTTTATGCAACGCATCCAGAATTTTATTGCCACACACGGCTGGGGCCTGTTTGCTGTCGAACTAAAAAGTAGCGGTGAATTTATCGGGTTTATTGGTTTACATCAGCATCTAGAACACTATGATTTTGCTCCATGTATTGAAATTGGCTGGCGACTAGCCAAGCAATACTGGCACAACGGTTATGCCACCGAAGGCTCAAAAGCCGTACTGGATTATGCTTTTCGTGAGCTACAGCTGGACAACGTAGTTTCCTTTACTACCGTGCTCAACACGCCCTCGGAAAAAGTCATGCAAAAAATTGGCTTAAGCAAAGTCAAAACCTTTGCGCATCCGCTGGTGCCGGCAGATCATCCTTTACTTATGCATGTGCTCTATCAGATTGATCGCCAAAGCTATCTGCAAGCGCATTAAAAATCTCAAGTTTGGATGAGAACTGTCATAGGATTGAAGGAAATAATCATTATAAAGATCTATCATCCTACCCCATCTGCGCTATATCTATTTTTACGATTTAGATTGGATAATTTTTTATATAAACATCTATAAGATTTTTTCATAGATTTAGCCCTTTCAATTCAAAATAGTAAATTGATTTATTTATTCTTTTCTTATTTTATGAACTTTACTTATGCAGGAATACGGCTAAAGGTCTAGTTTCTATACACTATTTTGTATATCAATTTATTGTTATGATGTAGGCCATTTTTTCGCTATCTTCTAAAAATAAAGTTTTCAATTACATGGCTTTAAGCGTTTTTAAAGTCAATTGAAAAATACAGCAGATAGCTAAAAGCCTAAACGAATTCGCGCACTGGACGGACTTGAATCTCGCCTCTTTCGGCTCAAGTGAAACCCCGGCGCTTAAAATTATCAATAAAGTAACAGCCTGGCTGCTTCACTTTATTTGGGATGGACACATGAAAAAGTTCCTTGGCCTGGTTCTAGGTCTTTCTGTTGGTTTAGCTGGCTGTGCAAAACAGGAAACGCCGGCAACTGACGCCGCACAAACTGATGCTGCAACTGTACAAACCGTCACCATGGCATCTACCGGTTCCGATGCTGACATCTGGCGCTATATTGCGACTTTGCCTGAAACTGAAGCGGCGGGTATCAAGCTGGAAGTGAAAAACTTCACCGATTACGTTTCAATGAACACCGCTGTGGCAAACAATGAAATTGATGTGAACGCATTCCAGTCTTATGCTTATCTGGTGGCTTACAATGCCAACAATGAGCAGAAGATTGCGCCGGTTTCGACCACCTATCTTGAGCCAATGGGTATTTACTCAAGCAAAGTGAAAAAAGTGGAAGAGTTCCAGAACGGCGCGACCATTGCTATTCCGAATGATGCAGCCAATGAAGCGCGTGCCCTGCTGTTATTGCAATCTGCAGGTCTGATCAAGCTGAAAGCAGACTTCTCTCCTGCAACGGGCACTCCAAATGACATTACTGAAAATGCCAAAGCAATTGTCATCAAACCGATTCAAATGGCGACAGCCGTTCGTGTTAAAGATGAAGTGGATGCCATTGTGCTAGGCAATACCCTAGCGATGGAAGGCGGTTTAAACGTACTGAAAGATTCAATCTTCTACGAACCAATTGACCAGAGCACCAAGCTGAACGTCAACGTATTGGCAGTTGCAGAAGCACGTAAAGATGACCCGATCCTGAAAAAAGTCGGTGAGCTTTATCACACTGAAGCGGTGAAACAGTATGTAGATCAAAACTTCGGTGGCACAAAAGTTGCGGTAAATAAACCTGTCAGCTATTTAACTGAAACCAATTAAGCATATAATGCTGAGTTAACAAACAGGCAAAGTGTACTTTGCCTGTTTTTCATTTTTGTACAGTTTCTTGACGCTATGATCGAATTTAAGAATATTTCCAAACATTATCAGCTTAAAGGCCAGACCATTCGCGCGCTGGATCAGGTCAATCTGCAAATTCCAGATGGCAGTATCTTTGGAATTATTGGTTATAGTGGTGCAGGAAAAAGTACCCTCATTCGTCTGATTAATTTGCTGGAGCGCCCGAATGAAGGTCAGGTAATCATCAATAACACTGACTTTACCGCTTTAAGTGCCAAGGCGCTGCGTCAGGAACGTGCCAATATCGGCATGATTTTCCAGCACTTTAACCTGCTGCAAACCAAAACCGTAGCGGCCAATATTGAAATGCCGATGAAACTGCTCGGCTGGTCGGCGGCAGAGCGTGAAAAACGCCTGAATGAACTGCTCGAATTTATTGATCTGAAACATAAAAAAGATGCCTATCCAGATGAGCTGTCTGGCGGTCAAAAACAGCGGGTCGGGATTGCCCGTGCCCTGGCCAATCATCCTAAAATCTTACTTTGTGATGAAGCCACCAGTGCGCTGGATCCGCAAACCACGCAATCGGTGCTGGAACTGCTAAAAAAAATTAATCGTGAACAAGGCATTACCATTGTCATGGTCACCCATGAAATGGATGTAATTGAATCAGTCTGTGATTATGTGGCCGTTATGGAACATGGCCAGGTGATTGAAACCGGTTCTACCCTGGACATTTTTAGCCAGCCGCAGCATCCAACCACCAAGAATTTTATTCAAACCGTGCTGCAACAGCAGTTACCGGTGAATATTTTAAACAATCTGGAAAACCAGAATCAGCACAGTATTTACTGCCTGAAATTTTTAGGGAAATCGGCGCAGGAAACCGTGATTCAAGCAGTAATTAAACAGTTTGATTTAAGCCTGAATATTTTATTTGCCAACATGACTGAAATTAATGGCGCGGTGATTGGGCAGATGTTTATTCAGTTGCTAGGGGACCCGGCCATTATTCAGCAAGCACTTCAGTTCCTCGAACAAAATGGGGTTCAGGTTGAACAAGCAGGAGTACAAGGATGAGAGATTTAATTGTCCAGTGGCTCACCAGCCTGACCGCGCCGTTCTGGAAAAGCGCCCTGTCGATGGACCAGTTTGTCACAGCCTTACAAGAAACTTTCCACATGGTGTTTTTTGCCATGCTGTTTGGCTGTATCTGGGGCTTTATTCAGGGGATTACCCTGGTCGCCACCCGTCCGGGCGGTATTTTACCGAACCGCGCGATTTATCATGGCCTGAACCCGATTGTAAATGCGCTACGTTCCCTGCCATTTATTATCCTGTTAATTGCCGTTATTCCTTTAACCAAGTTTCTGGTCGGTACCTCAATTGGCACCTGGGCTGCCATTGTCCCGCTGACCATTTATGTCGGTCCATATATTGGCCGTCTGGTGGAAACCTCATTGCTGGAAGTGAATGAAGGGATTATTGAATCGGCACAAGCCATGGGTGCCACGCCACTACAAATTATCTTCAAGTTTATTTTGCCAGAAGCACGTAGCTCGCTGATTCTAAACCTGACCACCGCCACCATCAGCCTGATTGGTGCAACTGCAATGGCCGGTGCCGTCGGTGCCGGTGGTATTGGTGATCTGGCCATTTCTTACGGTTACCAGCGTTTTGATACCAGCGTGGTGATTCTGACCGTCATTGTGCTGCTGATTCTGGTGCAAATTGTGCAGATGCTAGGTGAATGGCTGGCTAAACTCAGATAAGGGCTCGCCTCTCTATCCAGCACGAGACAGATTACCTGCCCTCAAATCAATCACCCTCTACGGAGGGTTTTATTTTGGCTGTTAATCACCCTCATAGCAGCCCGAAAACGCTGGTTTTCAGCCCATGCAGATTACTGTTCAAGTGATGAGAAACCAATCCGCTACGTTGGTTTACATATCTAAAACTTCGCCATTTCCCCTTAATTTCAAACTGAAAGCCAAAATCCCGTGCTAAAATGTGCAGTGGTTTTTGCAGGGACTGATTTATGCACTTTGTTCATCTTGGTATTCATACTGAATTTTCGATTACAGAATCTATCGTACGTATACCTGATTTAGTCAAAGCCGCAGCCAGTGAAGAAATGCCTGCCCTGGCCATCACCGACCTGTCCAACCTGCATGCCGCCGTCAAATTCTATGGCAAATGTCTGGGCAAAGGCATCAAGCCGATCATGGGTTCGGAAATCCGCCTGAATGATGCCGAACATCGCATGACCTTACTGGCCATGAACAATCATGGCTGGCGTAATCTGACCGAAATCGTGTCGCGCGGTTTTATTGAAGGCCAGCAGCTGGATATTCCCTGCGTACAGAAAGACTGGGTCTTGGAGCAGCATGACGATTTAATCGCCCTGCTCGGCATTCACTCCGATGTCGGTAAAATGCTCTGTACCTCTAACCCGCAAAAAGCCGAACCTTTACTTGAAGAATGGATTGCCAAGTTTGGAAACCGGGTTTATCTGGCCCTGACCCGCACCAATCGCCCGAATGAAGAAGACTTCATTTATGAAGCGGTACAGCTGGCGAAAAAATATAATATTGGCGTGGTGGCACATAATGATGTGCACTTCATCAGCCGTGAAGATTTTGAAGCGCATGAAGCGCGCGTCTGTATTGCCGATGGTTATGTTTTGGGCGATAGCCGCCGACCAAAAAACTACAGCCCGGAGCAGTATTTTAAAACCGCTGTAGAAATGACCGAGCTGTTTGCCGACATTCCGTCTGCCATTGAAAACACCTATCACATTGCCAAGCGCTGTAATGTGACGCTGCAACTGGGCAAATACTTCCTGCCGGATTACCCGATTCCGGAAGGCCATACCATTGAAACCTTCTTTGCGCATTTATCCAAGGAAGGTCTGGAAGAGCGCCTGAACCATCTTTATCCGGTAGCGCAGCGCGATGAAGACTGGCCTGAAATCCGCAAACCGTATGATGAGCGGATTGAATACGAAATTAATATTATTAACTCGATGGGATTCCCGGGTTACTTTCTGATCGTGATGGACTTCATTCAGTGGTCGAAGAATAACGGCGTGCCGGTCGGTCCGGGTCGTGGTTCGGGTGCCGGCTCGCTGGTAGCGTACAGTTTAAAAATTACCGATCTGGATCCGCTGCGCTATGAACTGCTGTTCGAACGTTTCCTGAACCCGGAACGTGTCTCGATGCCCGACTTTGACGTCGACTTCTGTATTGCCGGCCGTGACCGCGTGATTGACTACGTGGCCCGTACCTATGGCCGTGATGCGGTATCGCAGATTGCCACCTTCGGTACCATGGCCGCTAAAGGCGCGATTCGTGACGTAGCCCGAGTTTTGGGTAAATCTTATGGTCTGGCCGACCGTATTTCCAAAATGATTCCGACCAAACCTTTGGGTCTGAGTCTGGAAGAATCGCTGGCGGCTGAACCGCAGTTAAAAGATATTGTCACCAATCCGGGTAACCCGGACTATGACGATGCTTCTGAAATCTGGGAAATGGCATTAAAGCTCGAAGGCATTACCCGAAATACCGGTAAACACGCCGGTGGTGTGGTCATTGCACCGACCAAAATTACCGACTTCTCTGCGGTACTGTGCGATGCCGATGGCACCGGCCGGGTGGCCCAATACGATAAAGATGACGTTGAAGCCGCTGGTCTGGTCAAGTTCGACTTCCTGGGGCTGCGTAACCTGACTGTAATTGAAGATGCGGTGCAGAATATTAATAAACGGGTTAAACCCGAGATCCCGCTGGATATTGCCCATATTCCGCTGGATGACAAAGATGCCTATTTGGTCTTTGCCAATGCCAATACCACCGCGGTGTTCCAGTTTGAATCCGTGGGCATGAAAAAGATGCTGAAAGAAGCACGCCCGAGTAAATTTGAAGAAATTATTGCTTTCGTATCTTTGTATCGTCCGGGTCCAATGGACCTGATTCCGGACTTTATTCATCGTATGCATGGCGGTGAATTTGAATACCTGCATCCGCTGCTCGAAGGTGTACTGGAACCGACTTACGGCATTATGGTGTATCAGGAACAGGTGATGCAGGCCGCACAGTACTGTGCCGGCTATACGCTTGGTGGTGCGGACTTGCTGCGCCGTGCCATGGGTAAGAAAAAACCCGAAGAAATGGTCAAGCAGCGTAAAATCTTTATTGAAGGTGCGGCCCAAAAAGATATTGATGAAGCCACCGCCAACCATATTTTCGACTATATGGAAAAATTCGCCGGCTATGGTTTTAACAAATCACACGCCGCTGCCTATGCGTTAGTGGCCTACCAGACCGCCTGGCTCAAAGCCCATTACCCGGCCGAGTTCCTGGCTGCCGTCATGTCCTCGGAAATGCAGAATACCGATAACGTGGTGTTCCTGATTGATGACTGCCGCCACAATGGTCTGGAAGTCTTACCACCGTCGGTGAATATGTCGCTGTATCATTTCCATGCCACCGATGACAAAACCATTGTGTATGGTTTAGGCGCAATTAAAGGCGTGGGTGAACAGGCCATGCAATCGGTGATTGATTCGCGTATCCAGCAAGGACCATATAAAGACCTGTTTGATTTCTGTCACCGGATTGACCTGAAAAAAATCAATAAACGCACCTTAGAGGCCCTGATTCGTGCCGGTGCGCTAGACTGTTTAGGCATTGAACGTTCCAGCCTGATGGTGCAGTTACCGGAAGCGGTGCAAGCTGCAGAACAGGCCCGTTCTAACCGTGAAACCGGGATTATGGACCTGTTTGGTGAAGTCGAAGAAGTACAGCGCAAACCGGCAAAACCGGTCAAACCGTGGTCCGATGAAGTCCGCTTAAAAGGTGAAAAAGATACTTTAGGCCTGTACCTGACCGGCCACCCGATTGATGTATACCGGGCTGAGCTGAAATCCTTTATTCCGGCGCGAATTAATGAACTGAGTCCGACCCGCCGTGGGGTCACCACAGTCTTTGCCGGACTGGTGCTGGATGTGGCCAACTTCCCGAACCGGGTGGTGGTGACCTTAGATGATGGCACCGCACGAATTGAAGTATCAGCCAATCACGAGCGTTTCCAGCGCTTTAAAGACATCATCCAGGTTGAAAAAGTGGTGGTGATTGAAGGCGAAATTTATGAGCGCGAAGGTTTTGACCGTCCAATGGGGCGTCTGACCAAAGCCTTTAGCCTGAATGAAATCCGTCAGAAACGGGCCAACAGTATCAAGATTACGCTATCCGCCGAACATGACAGTAGAACGCTGAGTCGTGATGTACAGCAGATTTTGATGCCGTATACCAATATTGATATGAGCACGCATATTCCTGTGATTCTGTATGTAGATTATGGTTATGCCACTGCTGAACTGCATTTAGGCGTGCAATGGAAAGTCGCGCCAATGGATGAACTGCTGATCAAGCTACGTGATTATTTTGGTAAAGATGCTCTGCATATCGAATATCAGGTGAAATCTAAAGCCGCCCAAGCGGTGGCGCATGAGCCCAAGCCTGCCCACGTTCCGGCACCTCCAGCGGACATGAGCATGGATGATGCGCTCGATTTATATCAGGCCGAAATGGGTCAATATTCTTAATTTAAAATTTTCTTTATTCTGGACCTTGTATGAGTCAAGTCGACAATGCTGCCTTGTCAGCACATCTCTCCCATGTGCGTATTGTCATGGTCAATACCACTCTGCCCGCCAATATCGGCAGCGCCTTACGCGCCATGAAAACCATGGGCCTGTCCAAACTGGTGCTGGTCGCACCGAAGACCTATCCGCATCCGGATATTGACGCACTGGCGGCCGGTGCCACCGATCTGATTGAACAGATTGAAATTGTCGACACCCTGGAACAGGCCATTCAGGACTGTCATCTGGTGTTTGGTACCAGTGCGCGCAGCCGCACCATTCCCTGGCCGCTGCTGGATGTCCGCCCGGCTGCGGAAAAAGCCATGCAGGCCGTGACGGCATCGCATCAGGAAATTGCGGTGATTTTTGGCCGTGAAGATCGTGGTCTGACCAATGAAGAACTGGCCCTGGCCAATTACCATGTCACCATTCCGGTGAATAGCGATTACGGCGTGTTAAACGTGGCCCAGGCCATTCAGATTATCTGTTATGAAATGCGGATGGCAGCCATGGCCCGGGTAGAACAGCAGCCAGACCCTAAAGCCACCATGCAAGTTCTTGATGGTATCGAAATGGAATGGGATGAACCTTTAGTGACCCATGCCCAGATGGAACAGTTCTATCCGCATATTGAAAAAATGCTGGCCGAGATTGAATTTATGGATCCGAAAAATCCAAGATTATTACCTTTGCGCTTGCGTCGGCTTTTTGGACGTATACAATTAGATCGTATGGAATATCACTTATTACGTGGCATTTTTAGTCGCGTACAGGCATTGAATAACGGTTCATGGAAAAAATCATCAACAACATCGACACAGGACGAGGATCAAGATAATGCTTAAACAGCTCAAAGAAGATATACAAGCTGTCTTTGCGCGCGATCCTGCTGCACGCAATACCTTGGAAGTCTTAACTACCTATCCCGGCATTCATGCCCTGATCATGCATCGGGTTGCACATGAACTCTGGAACAAAGACTGCAAGGGTTCGGCGCGCCTGCTGTCTTCATTTAGCCGCTTTGCCACCGGTATTGAAATTCATCCGGGCGCGAAAATTGGTCGCCGTTTTTTTATTGACCACGGTATGGGTGTGGTGATTGGTGAAACAGCCGAAATTGGCGATGATGTGACCCTGTATCATGGCGTGACCCTTGGGGGGACCACCTGGAACAAAGGCAAACGTCACCCGACTTTAGAAGATGGCGTGATTGTTGGTGCTGGCGCGAAAATTCTCGGGCCATTTACCGTGGGTAAAAATGCCAAAGTCGGTTCCAATGCAGTGGTGACCAAAGCGGTACCGGCCAATACCACCGCGGTCGGCAATCCGGCGCGTTTTATTACCAAAGATCAGCCGAAAGATGAAGCCGAAGCACGTCGCCGTGACTATGCTGAAAGCATCGGTTTCCAGCCGTATGCGGCTACCCAGGATCAGTCCGATCCGATTCTAGACGGCATGCGGGTCTTGCTAGACCGTATTCAGCACAATGAAAAACGCATGAATACCTTATGCCAGCGTCTGTCTTTACTCGACCCAAGTTTTAAAAAGCAGCAGCAAAACGAACAGCCATTTAGTGCTGAAGAATTAAAAATTATTGAAGATGTGCGCCGTGAATGTGAAGCACAAAGCAGTCAGTCCAAAGCTTAACAACACGGTAACAGCAAACTTCTTGCCTTCTCTTGCATGTTCGTCACAGATTTTTTAGACTGACGAACATGCTCAGCCATTTTAAAATAAATTAACGGATGAATATTATGACGCTTAAGCCTTTGGCATTTGCTCTGATTGCGACCACTTTAGTTTCAGCCTGTTCCACTGCACCAAAACAACAAAACCCAGCCAATGCACCAATTGTGTTTACCGAGCCTGATCTGACCCCTCCATTTTATGCTTTAAATCCGTTTAATTATGATGCACCTCCTCCATTTGAACTGAACCTGCAACAGGCTGCGGCCCAGCCAGTGACTAAAATGGAAGTAACTGCCCCGGATAATCCATCGAAAAAAATTACTTTAGACACCAACCGTCTGATTATTCCGACCATCAACAACAACCAGCGCAGCTTGAAGTTTGCGGTGCTGGCCGGTGAAAATGAAATTGACATCACCGAAATTGATGACTTTTTACAGATGGTCGAAGGTAAAGCACGTCACTATCCACCACGTTTTACTGACCGTCAGGAACGCCGCGGTTTTGAAGCTAAACTCAAAGAAGTCACCCAACAACTGGACAGCCTGGCGGTACAGGAAAATGCCTCTTTTGATGTGCTGATTCGTGCCTTTAAAGCCAGCGTAATGGCACGTAACCTGGACTTAGGTTCAATTTATACCACCCGTTCTCTGGCTTATGCGCAGCGCATCTTGAAAATTAACAAGGAAGATGCCGAAGCCAATTTCTGGTTTGGTTTTGCCCTGTCTGAAGGTGGTGGTCATCGTGAAGCAATTTCTTATTTAGATAAAGCCATGAAAGCCGGCGTACAGGAAGCCTATCTGGCTGCTGCCAACAACTATATTGCTTTAGAGCAAAAGAAAAATGCGGTACAGACCTTGAAAAACTACAAGATCAAGTATCCGCAAGAAGCAGCTGTGGCAGACCGTTTAATTACTGAAATTGAAAAACAGGGCCGCTGGAATGTCTGGCAAATCATGACACCGAAGGCTTAAGTCTGGTGAAAGAAAAAATAGGTCATGTTATATGGCCTATTTTTTTGTCAATTGAAAAAACCAAGAAATTCAGTATGATTAAAAAAAACTTATAAAATACGATGCGAATTCACATGACCACTATGACGTATAAGATGATGCTGGCCACCGCGCTCAGCAGTTCCATTCTCGTTGGCTGCCAAACGGTCAGTGTTAAACAGCAAGCATTAAATGTCAGCATTGCCAACGAACGGGAAAGTATTTTATCTCGTGACCGCTTGAGCGAGGCCAGCCTCAATGTCTTGTCCATGACTGGCCGTGAAGCGCAAATCTGTACCGAAAACCCGAAACAGTGTATTGATGAACTGAAGCAGATTCCGGAAATTCTGGGTGAACAGCTGCTGTCCACTGCCAGCGAAGTTTATCTGGCCAAAGCCATGCAACTGGCCGATTCTTCCAATTGTAAAATCGGAATTTTAAGCAAACACCAGTCTGAAGAAAAACAGCAATTACAGCAGCAGAACTATCAAAAATGCCTCGACCAGCAGCTGTTTATGCTGGATAAAAGTATCCGTTATAGCTATGCCTATATGTTCAAAACCGAACGGGCGCCACAAGACCGGATTTTTGACAACCGTCAGGTACAAATCCGCGACTTTTATAATCAGGCCATTGCCAAACTAGTGTCCAGCTATACCCTGCGCTATCAGCCGGATGTGGTGGCCAGCCAGATTCAGGTCGGTGAAAGTACCTATCATATTGACTTCAATTATTTTCCAACCTTAAAACAGCAAAAAATCGAGCAGTTAAGAGCCACCTATGACCTGAACTTTTCAGGCTTGCGTTCCATTACCCGTCGTGATGGTTTTGGCTCGGAATTTCTGGTCATTCTGCCGGAGCAACGCGCAGATCAGCCAGAGAAAGCCCGTTATATTATTGATCCTTTAAGCCATCGTTATCCAAACAATCAGAATCCGAATATCCATCAGGCCCGTTATCTGGCGGCAACCCTGGTGGCTGAACCGCAGCAGTTTGGCAATGTAGAGGATATCCTGAACAAGGATTTTCGCCTGCGCGCCTATGATCCCTATAAATATGAACAGGCCCGCATTGCCAATAAAAACTATCCGCTGGCGGCTAATTTTTCTGCGCCTTATGGATTGTGGCTGGCGGAAAATAATCTGCTGAAATCGGCTTATCTGTCACTGATTGACCGTGATGACAAGCTGACCATGCCGCATTTATATTTTCTGGAACCATATAATCCGAATAAAAAAGTGCTGGTTTTGGTGCATGGTCTGGCCAGTAGTCCGGAAGCCTGGATTCGCTTAACCAACGATATTATGGGTGATCCAGTGTTACGCGAGCATTATCAGGTCTGGCAGGTGTTTTATTCGACCAATATGCCAATTATTGAAAGCCGTTTCCAGATTCATGCTCTATTGACCCAAGCCTTCCAGCAGGTCAATCCCAAAGCCGCGGCGAAAAAAGATGCGGTGCTGGTCGGCCACAGTATGGGCGGGATTATTGCCCGACTCCTGGTCAGTGATGCCGATGTGTCCAAAGAAGCCCTGTCGATGATGAGTGGCCGACAACTGGCCAAATACCGCCGTATTCCCGTGATTCAGCAGCGCCTGATTATGCAGGATATTCCTAACTTTAACCGGGCAATTTTCTTGGCCGCTCCGCACCGCGGCACCGAATATGCCGATCGCTGGTTTACCAAAGTGGCGCGTAAAATTATCCGTTTACCGGGGGCATTTTTAAATGCGGCCACCGATTCATTGTTAAATGAAGACCCGAGCCTGAAAGATCTGGTCAATGAACTAGATAAAGGCCTGATTCAAAATGGCCCAAGCGATTTAAGCCATCAATCCAAATTTATTGCCTTAACTCAAGATATTCAGCCACGTAAAGGACTGAAATATCATAGTATTATGGGCAATACCAGTCAGAGTAACGACCCTGCTCTCATCACCGATGATATTGTGGCCTATGAAAGTGCGCATCTGAAACAGGCCCAGTCTGAAAAAATTATTACCGGTGGCCACTCGATTCAGGAAACTCCAGAAGCAGTGTTGGAACTGCGCCGGATTTTACGCTTACACTTGCAGGAGCTGGGTTTATATAAACCTTAACCTGCCAATAAAAAACCGAAGCCTTCAACCGCTTCGGTTTTTTTATCTCTGGAAGATGGCTACATATTGCTATGTATTAAAGTGTGGCAGGAGGCAAACCGGCATAAGCCTGCAGCAACAGCTGCTTTAATTCATCATCGTCATATTCACGCGGATTATAATACGGCGAATCACAAATCATCCGGGCAATGTCCGCCGGGGCGTGTTCCGGTAACCCTAAGTCTTTTAAAGCCAGAGGAATCTGCAGGCGCTGGTTTAATTGATAGATAAAACGGCCCAGCTTCTCCCGACTGTCAACACCCAGTGCAGCGGCCAGTTGATCCATCGGCTGTACATCGGCATGGCGGTTATAGTGCACCGAATAGGCCAGTATAATCGCGTGGGTTTGCGCATGAGGCAGGTTAAAGGTGCCCCCTAGGCTATGACAGATTTTATGGTGAATCGCCATACCGACCGAACCCAGACAAATCCCAGCCAGCCACGCGCCATAGCTGACCTGTTCACGCAGTTGAATATCGTTCGGATGCTGTACCAGTTCCGGTAAAGCGGTGGCCAGACAGCGAATCGCCTCCAGCGCCATCAGGCTAATCACCGGATTTTTATTTTCTGCATACAAAGCCTCCACCGCATGCGCCATGGCATTCATGCCCGAACAGGCAGAAATCTCTGCCGGCAGATTCAGGTTAAGCGCTGGATCATAAATCACGATTTTCGGTAACACCTGTGCAGCTTTGCCGGTGGTTTTCAGCTGATTTTCCGTAATACCATATACCGGGGTCATTTCACTGCCCGCATAGGTGGTCGGAATTGCCACAATTGGCAGATGGGTGTCCAGTGCAATGGCTTTGGCTAAACCAATAGCCGAACCACCGCCAAACGCCAGACAGCAATCCACCTGTAACTCTTGGGCTGCCTGAACCGCCTGCCGCGCCACCTCTGCCGGCACGTGCATTACCGCATGAGCATAAACCGTAACGGTCAAATCACCGAGTTGTTGGGCCAGTTGCTCAGCGGCCTTCTGCTGGCCGGGCGTAGCAATCAGCAGAATCTTGTGATAACCGGCCTGCTTGAGAATGTGCTGCGTGCGCTTGGCTTCCCCCGCACCAAAATACACCTATACCGGCAAAGCCTGATAATAGAACTTGGGCATCATGGGCTCATCTTCATGTTGTTATTTACCCCAGTATAGAGCGCCTCTCCTGCTGCTTCGAGCGCATTGCTGCAACGCTGCTTTCCATATTTCCTGGTCTTCTCTGCTGCAATCTTCATCAGCTGTATTGTCCGCTTAATTTTCTCCGCCATAAGCTGCTCAGTTTCAGCACAGATTTTCCAGAATCGGTTTTTTCCGCCTAGCTAAATTTGTTAAGATGAAGCGCTTGTTGGGTCGTCAACAGCATCGACGTGCAGGATTTAAACACGATGTTTTATCTGCTCCAGCTGGCCCAAATGACATCCACGCGGTGAAAGCCATTCCAACACCCATGCGTTAATTGAAGGAACTGAATGTACATGAACATGCAAGAAATTGTGGCTGACTTATCTTCGCATACCCCGATGATGCAACAATATTTAAAAGTGAAGATGCAACATCCACATTCTTTAATGTTTTATCGAATGGGTGATTTCTACGAATTATTTTTTGATGATGCGCACAAGGCAGCCAAACTGTTAGGCATTACCCTGACCCATCGCGGTAAGGCCAATGGCCAGCCAATTCCGATGGCCGGCGTGCCCTATCATTCTGCCGAAGGTTATCTGGCGCGACTAGTCAAAAAAGGCGAAACCGTGGTGATCTGCGAGCAAATTGGCGAGGTAACTGGCAAAGGCCCGGTGGAACGTGGCGTAGTACGGATTATTACCCCCGGCACACTCACCGACGATGCCCTGCTCAACAGCTATCAATCTTCCAATCTGGTCGCGCTCTGTTTACAGCAGAACCAGATCGGGATTGCACTGCTAGATTTAAGTGCCGGTATTTTCAAGGTCCAGCAGCAGGAGTATCAACCGGAACAGCTGGCGATTGAACTGTCGCGTCTCATGCCAAGCGAAATTGTGGTCGATGAAGATATTGTCGATCCGAATATCATCGAGTCTGTTAAAAAACAGCTGGATTGCCCGGTTACCAAACGTCCAAATGTCGATTTTAACCTGAATAATGCCCAGAAAACCCTGTGTGACCAGCTAGGCGTAGCTACCCTATCTGGCTTTGGGATTGATCATTTGCCTTTGGCCAAAGCCGCCGCCGCCGCCTTGATTCACTATGCCAAAGAAACCCAAAGAACGGCGTTGCCGCATATCCGCTCGATTCAGCTGGAACAAAGTAGCGATTTTATTGCGCTAGACCCGGTGACCCGGCGTAATCTGGAACTGATTGAACCTTTATTTGAACACGGCACCTCACTGTTTCAGCTGATTAATGACTGCCAGACCGCGATGGGTGGTCGTCTACTTAGCCGCACCTTAATGCAACCGCTACGTGATACCGCACTGCTGGATGCAAGGCTGGATGCGACCGAAGCGATTTTAACCGGTTATCACGATGCACCAATTCGTCTGGTACTGAAAGAAATTAGTGATATTGAACGTGTGCTGAGCCGGGTCGCTTTAGGCAGTGCGCGCCCACGTGATCTGGTGCAGCTGCGTCAGGCCTGTGCCCAGATTCCGTATTTACGTCATGCCGTGCAGCCGATTGTCAGTGCCGGCCAATCCAAATATTTACAACAGCTGAATGAAGAACTGGGCGATTTTCAGGGCCTTTACCAGCGTTTAATGGCGGCCATTGTGGAACAGCCACCGGTGTTGCTGCGTGATGGTAATGTCATTGCCGAAGGCTTTGACAGCGAGCTGGATGAGTTACGTCAAATCCGTGATCATGCCGGCCAGTTCCTGATTGATCTGGAAATTCAGGAGCGTGAACGTACTGGCATCAACACGCTTAAAATTGGCTATAACCGCGTTAGTGGCTACTATATTGAACTGTCCCGTGCGCAGGCTGAACAGGCACCGGAGCATTATATTCGCCGTCAGACCTTAAAAAATGCCGAGCGTTATATCACCCCGGAACTGAAAAGTTTTGAAGATAAGGTATTGTCGAGTGAATCACGCGCGCTGGCACGGGAAAAAATGCTGTTTGAAATGCTGCTGGATGAGCTGCGTCAGGACATTGGCAATTTGCAGATGATGAGCAGCGCCATTGCCCAGATTGATGTGCTGGCCAACTTTGCCCATCAGGCCCGCCTGAAAAACTGGACCCGTCCGGAATTTTCACCGGAAATTGGAGTCAAGATTGTCGCCGGCCGTCATCCAGTGGTGGAAGCCTTGAGCAAAACCGCATTTACCCCAAATGACACCACACTGGATTTTAACCATCGTATGGCAATTATTACCGGGCCGAATATGGGCGGTAAATCGACCTTTATGCGCCAGACCGCACTAATTGCCCTGCTTGGCTATTGTGGCAGTTATGTGCCGGCTCAAGCTGCGGTGCTAGGTCCGATTGACCGGATTTTCACCCGGATTGGTTCGGCCGATGACCTGTCTACCGGTAAATCAACCTTTATGGTGGAAATGACCGAAACCTCGCAAATTCTGCATCATGCCACCAATCAGTCACTGGTGCTGATGGATGAAGTCGGCCGTGGCACCAGTACCTATGATGGCCTGTCCCTGGCCTGGGCCTGTGTGCTGGATTTAACCAAACGGATCAAATGCTTATGCCTGTTCGCTACGCATTATTTCGAGCTGACCGAGCTGGGCAAAGAATCAGGTATTGATAATTATCATGTTACGGCCAAAGAACTCAATGGCAACCTGATTTTACTGCATAAAGTCCAGCAGGGTCCGGCCAGCCAGAGTCATGGTTTGCAGGTGGCCAAACTGGCTGGTATTCCTGCCAATGTGATTAAAGAAGCACAAAATCGCCTGAAGATTCTGGAAAAGCAGTCACATCAGTCGGTACAAAAATCGGTCCAGCATGATTTATTCAGTGAACCGATGGTAGAAACTGAAGTGATTGAACGGATTGTCGAAGTTGAAAAACCATCACCGGCCCTCGAAGCCTTACGCCAACTGGATGTCGATAATCTCACCCCACGTCAGGCTCTAGAGCAATTGTATGCCCTGAAAGAGCAGCTAAACGCCTGATTCAAGACTTGAATTTCATATATGGAAAGGCTCTCATTTGAGAGTCTTTTTCATTTATAAGTTTTTTTGATGGTTTTATAGCACTTTTATCAAATTTAGTAGCACTGTCTATATCAAATATCAGTAAAAGCAATTGTTAGTTCACATCATTTTTGCCTAAAATACAGCTTAGTTATTAGAACCATATTTTTAGGTAGCTGTCGCCATGACATTTGTTGTCACTGAAAACTGTATTAAATGTAAATATCAAGACTGTGTAGAAGTATGCCCTGTAGATTGTTTCTATGAAGGTCCAAACTTCCTGGTGATTAACCCGGATGAATGTATCGACTGCGCACTGTGTGAACCTGAGTGTCCAGCCAATGCGATTTTCTCGGAAGATGAGCTACCAGAAGGTCAGGAAGTATTTATCGAGCTGAATGCTGAACTGGCAGAAAAATGGCCAAATATCACGCAAATTGGTGAACAGCCTGCTGACCGTGAAGAATGGAATGGCAAGCCAGACAAATTACAATACTTAGAAAAGTAATTTTAAAAAGATCAGCAAAAGCTGATCTTTTTTTATACCTAAAACACACATTTGATTGCAATATTTTCAATTTTTACCGAAGCTTTTAGATTAGAATGCTTAGGATTTTAGTAAACGTTTGATTTGCATAATGACGCAATTTCTCAAGGCGGTGCTCTCGCTCAGCATCGTGCCCCTGATCATGCTCGGATGTACAACCACACCGCAGAAAGGGAAAACGATTCATTCGCCTGATGGAAAACGGATTTATATCCCACAAGAAAAAATCAGCTATGAACGCAAGGTCGCACCAAAAGTGGTGCCCTATGCCTATAACAGCTGGATTGCCGTGACCGATAACCTGCGCCAGGTCCGCGAATATGAAAAATTCCTGAATGCTGAAGGCGTCGGCAATATTATTCCAAGTTTTGAATTACTGCGCACCGCACGTGACTGGCAAAAATGTGGCCGCTCGCAATACATGGTGCCCAACCGCGAATTATGGCGCAATCAGATTCCAACCTTAAAAGTCTTTAAATATCTGGTTGCCTCCAAAGTCCTGACCGATTTTGAAGTCACTTCAGTCTATCGCGATTTACCGCTGAACCAGTGCGCCGGTGGTGCCAGTTCCTCACGGCATTTATATAATTCCGCTATTGATTTCCGGATTGGGCCGGAATTTCCACAGCCGCAAGATTATGCCTTTATTGAAAATACCAAGTTCAGACTGTGCCAGTTCTGGACCCAGTATGGTCAAAGCCTGAATATGGGCTTGGGACTGTATGCTTCAGGGCAAATCCATATTGATACGCAGGGCTATCGTACCTGGGGACCGGATTTAAGCCGCTATTCGTCAATGTGCTATTACGAATAAATCCGGATCTGAATACGGAGGTGCTGCGGCACCTCTTTTTATGTCTATTAATTGCAACTCTCCCGATAAAAATTGCACTCTAGGGGGAAAAGTTTAAAATGCATGCATTGCAACAAAGGTGCCCCCGACTATGAAACAAATGTGGACCGACCTCGACCACTACATCGAAACACATTTAATTCCTGAAGATCCGATTCTGACCCAAACCTTAAAACATACCGATGATCGGGGTTATCCGGATCACCTTGCTGTTGCGCCCAACCAGGGCATGTTGTTACAGATGTTAATTCAGATGAACGGCTGTAAACGTATTCTGGAACTTGGTACCTTTGCTGCCTATAGCACCATGTGGCTGGCACGTGCCTTGCCGGAAGATGGCTATATTCTGACTATTGAAGGTCGTGATGCACACGCCGCCGTGGCACAGGAAAATATTGATCAGGCCAAGCTGAAACAGACTATTGATTTGCGTGTGGGCCGCGCCGCCGATATTTTAAAAAGCCTGCCAGCTGATACTGCCCCGTTTGACTTTATTTTTATTGATGCGGATAAACAGAGCTATCCGGAATATCTGGAACTGAGCCTGAATCTGTCACGCTCCGGCACCTTAATTTTTCTGGACAATGTAATTCGAGCCGGTGACATCATCAATCCGGACAATCACAAGCCCAGCATTGAAGGCATTCGCGAGATGTTTAAGCTGATGCAGGAGCATCCACGTTTATTGTCCTCAACTGCCTTGCAAACGGTAGGCAGCAAAGGGCATGATGGCTTTGCCTTGGCCATCGTTAAATAAGGCCCAAACAGAACAAAAAACACACAAAATAATATTTATTTTATTTTTTATAAACTTACATATACTGTCCATATAGTTATCCACAATAAATGCGGATAACCTTGGACAGTAATTCATCAGATGCGTGTAAGATATTTGGGCTTTATTTCACCACCAGTAACGGCACATTCGAATTCCGGAAAATGGTGGTGGTAATACTGCCCAGGAAAAACTGATGGATTTTGCTATGACTAAAGGCCCCAAGCAAAATTAGCTGAATACCATGTTCACGCTGATAATCCAGAATATTCTCCGCCACATCGCCATAACGATATTCCACCACCACATCTAAACCAGCGGCTTTTAAATACTGGGTCGGCTCATTCAATATTTCCGGATGATCACCCACATACAGCAAATGACATTGCAGCAGACGCAGCAAATCACTTTGGGTGATGCGCTTCATGATTTTTAAGCAGGTTGGTGAATATTCATAAGCGAAAATAAAACGGGTTGGCGGTTTAAACTGCTCGCCCACCGTCATAACGGCACAATTGGCCCCGCGGATAAAGTTTTCGACGTTACTGCCCAGGGCTTTATTGCGTTCGGCGGAACGCTCCCCAACCCGGCCGATGACCGCAATATCATCTTCTTGCAAGACATTAAAACTTTGTTCAAGAAAATCGCCTTTTTCCTGAATCTGGGTCGGCACGATATTATATTTTTGCTGCACCATCTCGGAAATATGACGCAGTAGATTATTGCTATATTCTAGCGCAATGTCGCTCTGCTTCTGTTCCAGCTCGGCCAGTTCCTTCAATAACATGGCATTGCTTTCAAAACCAATGACCCCGCTAATTTCACCTAAGTGATAACTGGCCGGATAATAGTCCAGCACCTGTAACAGCACCAGTTCCCGCTGGGTCTGCTTGGCTATCCACGCTGCGGCTTCCGCGAGTGCATTGATACAGGGTGAAGAATCAATACAGGCAATTACTCGTTTCATTGTCGCCTCTCTTGTTGCCTGTCTGCCAGGCTTTCGTTTTAATTGTTATCTAAAACTTAGCATAAGTCCTCAGCGGATGACATGACAAAATGTAAATAAAACACAGACATTTGAAGATAGAGAGCTATGTATGAGATTAATCACGATAACGAATCAAACGTGCCGGATTCCCTGCCACAATGGCCCGGCTTTCAATATCTTTGGTGACCATGCTGTGCATGCCGACAACCGCATGGGCACCAATTTTAATACCATCCTTAACGCCGACATGAGCACCCAGCCAGACATCGCGTTCAATTTCGATGCCCTGCGAACGTACTGGCTGCTGGTAAATTGGCTGAGCTAAATCCATGCCATGATCAAAGGCATATAAATGGCAATAGGCGGCAATACGCACCTGATCATGAATCTTAATCCCGACCCGGCCCCCATCTAGAATACTATGATGATTAATCGCCACTTCACTGCCAATATGCAGCGGACCATGCAAGGTACAATCTGCAGCAATAAAAGTATTATCCCCGATGCTAATTTTACGTCCCGGTTCGGCAAAAATATGCGCCAGCGGTGAAATAAAGCAGTTCTCGCCAATTTCTACCGTTTCCATCTCCATCAAATAGGCCTGATAGTCTTTTTGCCAGGCTTCGGCCCAAACCCGGTTTTTCGGTTTCAGCGACCAGTACAGCCATGGCATATAATTCAGCCGATGTTTATGCTGTTCCCGATATTTCAGCAAAGGATCATGTTCAGTCATCTGCTGGCTCCTCCATGACTTTGAGCTGTTCCCGGCCGCGGGTAACGTCCTGAATTTTTAAGGCCAAAGGCTCAATCTGATGCACCTGTAATAAGGCATTGACCTGCACGCCATCTGCCCCGTACTGTTCCTGAAACTCGATATTCTGGCTATTCAGTTCATATTGAAAAATGGCCCATTCATTAAACTGGCACTGAAACTCGACTTTTTTCTTTTCAATCAGTTCAATTTTTTCTGCCAGCAGCAGGCATTGCCCGGCACAACCGCCATAGGCACGCACTAGGCCACCGGTGCCAAGTTTAATCCCGCCATACCAGCGATTGACCAGCACCAGCACATTGGTCAGCTCATTGCCCTCAATGGTAGCCAGAATAGGTCGGCCGGCAGTGCCAGAAGGTTCACCATCATCATTAAAACGCACCTGATGGCCAATTTTCCATGCCCAGCATTGATGGGTAGTGGTCAGGTCTTTGTTGGCTTCCAGAAAATCTTTAACCGCCTGTTCGTTTTCTACCGGTACGGCAATGGCCTCAAAACGGCTCTTTTTAATATCTTCTTCAAAGCGAACAAGGGAGGCAATGGTAAATGGCATAACACAGCTAAAATGCAATAATCTCTGAAATTATAACGTGTTTTCAGGCAAATTTTGGCAATAAAAAACCTCCCAAACTGGGAGGTTATGTTGAGTTGACGATTAACGCTCGCGTAATGCTTCCTGGGCCTTGTTAAACGGTTTAATCAGATAATCCAGTACGGTTTTAGAACCAGTTTTAATATCGACCGTGGCCACCATTCCGGGGGTAATACTGAACTGCTGGCCAGATTTATTGGTCAGTTTATCGGTATCAGTCCGGATATAGACCCGGTAATAAAACTGGTCCTGCTTGACTTCATCACGGATGGTATCCGGTGAAATCACCGTGACCTTCCCCTTTAAACCGCCATAAATCGAATAATCATAGGCGGTAATTTTGACCAATGCTTCCTGGTCTGGGCGAATAAATGCAATATCCTGCGGCGAGATACGCGCTTCAATTAATAACTGTTCATCTAAAGGCACAATGGTCATTAACTTGCCATTTTGCGGCACGACCCCGCCAATGGTCATCACATCAATTTCCTTGACCACACCCCGTACCGGCGACTTGAATACTGTGCGGTTCAAAGTGTCGGACTTGCCACGTACCACCTGTTGCTGGGTCTGTACATCGGTACTGGACTTGGACAGCTCTTCACGCGCTTTGACATAATACTGGTTACGAATATCATTCATCTGGTTACGCAGGTCATTGGCCTCGCGTTTCAGACGCAACACTTCCACTTCACTGGCCGCACCTTTGGCCACCAAGGGTTCAGTCATACGCAATTCCTGCTCGACCAGCACCAGAGCCTGCCGTAAACCGGCCAGCGATTCTTCTAAGTTGGCCCGACGCGAATTGTATAAAGCGGTTTCCTGCTGTACCAGTTTGGGCTCTTTTAACACTTCTTCCGGAAAAACCAGGGGTGTGCCATTTACTTCAGCGCGTAACCGGGCCGAAGTCGCCAAGGAAGATACCAGCAAAGATTCCGATTCCCCCACATTAGAAGCAAACCGGGTCGGGTCCAGCTGGGCCAGCACCTGCCCACGGTTAACAATTTCCCCTTCGCGGACATTCAAGGTGGTGAGAATCCCGCCTTCTAAGGACTGTACCACCTGCTCTTTCGAAGATGGCACCACTTTACCAGTGCCGGTAGATACTTCTTCCAGCTTGAATAGCCAGGCCCAGAGTAGCAAAACTGCCAGTCCAATACAGATAATCCAGATAAACAGACTGGCTTTAGGTAAAGGTGGCTCCAGCTCGGTCACCTGCATTGAACGTTTGCTTAATTGTTCACTCATGACTTCGCTCCTGCCATCTGACGTGGTTGAGATGCAGACTGATTAAGAATCTGGCCTCGTGGCCCGTCCATCACAATTTTTCCATCATTGACCACAATAATCCGGTCCACCAGCTCTAACACTGCACGGCGATGGGTGGCCACCACCAAAGTCCGGTGCCCGAGCCACATTTTCAAATGATCAATCAACTGTTTCTCGGAGACATCATCAATTGCAGCCGTCGGTTCATCCAGCAATAAAATATTCGGCTGACGCAGCAGCAAACGTGCCAGCAGCAAGGCCTGTTTCTGACCGCCAGAGAACCCCACACCACCTTCCAGAATCAGATGGTCCAGCCCTTCTTTATTTTCCTGCACAAAGGCCAGCGCACCAGTAATTCGAAGTGCCTGCAAAATATCGTCATCATTGGCCAACGGTGCACCCAAGGTCAGGTTTTCCCGCACTGTGCCAAAAAACAGATGTGCATTCTGATTCAAGAGGCCCATATCACGGCGTACATCAGCAGGATCAATCAGACCCAACTCTACGCCATCGAGTTTAATTTTGCCCTGATTCGGGGTTTGCATGCCGGAAAAAAGCTGCAACAAGGTAGATTTCCCGGCACCATTCCGGCCCAGAATAGCAATTTTTTCACCGGCTTTAATTTCGAGCTTGGGCACCATCAAGGTTGGTTTAGGATCATCTTCGCCATATTTAAAGCTGACCCCGCTTAATTCATAATGACCATTTAACACCGGACGATGAATTAAGTGGCTATGTTCCGGCTGATCAACCGGTTTTTTCATTAATTCATCCAGTCCCTGTTTCGCCACTTTGGCCTGTTGTAAACGGCCCAGCACGCCGGCAATCTGTGAAATGGGCGCCAGCATCCGTGAAGATAAAATTGAACAGGCCACCAGAGCACCCGTGGTCATTTCCCCATCCATCACCGCAAAACAGCCCACCAGCACCACAATCGCAAAGGTTAGCCCCTGAATTTTCTGGGTCCAAGCCGTCATCACCCCAACAATTTTACGCTGACGCAGGGCAATATCGGCGGAAACTTCATTCATATGATTCCACTGATTCTGGAAGCGGGCTTCGGCGCGTAATAACTTGATGTCTTCAATGCCCTGTACCGATTCCACCAGCATGGCATTGCGGATTGCGCCTTCACGCATCCCCTCATTGGCCAGTTTAGCCAGAGGCTTTTGCGCCAGAATGCCCGGAATAATCATGAGCGGTACCACAATCAGCATGACCCAGAACAGGTTCCCGCCAATCACCCAGAACACGCCAAGGAACAGCAGGAAGAAAGGCAAATCAGCGATTGCAGAAATGGTGGTCGACGTCACCAGTTCACGCACCCCTTCTAGTTCACGGATTTGTGAAATAAAGGTCCCAGTCGATTTGGAGCGTTCACTGTTTTTAATCCGTAGCGCATGCCCATAGACCCGGTCTGAAATACGCAGATCAGCGCGCTTGCCGACAATATCGGAGAGATAAATCCGTGCGACCCTTAAACTAAACTCGAAAATGGCCGCAATCAGCACCCCGCCTGCCAATACCCACAAGGTTGGAACCGATTGCGCCGGAATTACCCGGTCATAGACATTCATCGAAAACAGGATGGTGGCCAGTGCCAGAATATTGGCCATCAGGGATGGCAAACATTACATCGATATAACGTTTCCAGTCCCGTAGCACAATTGACCAGAACCAGTTATCTTCATAGGGTTTGACATATTCATCTACCCGCGCATCGGGAACCGATTTTTCCGGGCGCAGGATATAGACATGCCACACATGCTCCGCCAAAGTATCGCTGGCCAGCGTTTGTGATAAACTCTGATCGCCACTGAACTGAATGCTCAGGTTGCCTTCGGCATCGACCTTGTCAATTACGCCCACCTGACCATCCTGGAATTCAACCAGTACCGGCAAACGCCAGGGATTGATCACTTCGGCGCTAAAGTCGGTTTTGCGCAGACTTAGGCCCACCTGACGGGCAATCAGATTTAAAATATCATCAATATTCTGGTTCGGATTCCAGTCCAGCTGCAAGCGGATACGTTCTGCGGATGGTTCAATCCGGTAATGCTTGGCAATGCTCAGTACTGCTTGAAGCCACGGTTGATAATTTATTTTAGTACTCATGGCTGAACTTCAAGCCCCTGAATGGATATATGGTTTAAATCATAAATATCGCGTGTCCGTCCGGTAATGGAGATATAGCGCGCAATGGCGGCTTAAATATCAAAACGCGTATTTTCAATTTCCTGGGCGGCACTATGAATTGCCTGTTCGGCATTCAGTAAATCGACAGCTGAGCGCGTGCCTAATTTATATTGTTCCTGATACAGCTCTTTGGTCTGGATGGTGGTGGCCTGACGCTTGACCAGAATATTCATCTGGCGCTGCTTGTTCTGGATTTCTTCACGCAGCATGCGGGTTTCATCCAGCACCTCTAGATACACACTATTGACCCGTGCCTTGGCCGCTTCTTCTGCATAACTGGCCGCCCGGGTTTGTGACGCAATTGCGCCGCCCTGATAAAAGTTGCTATTGGCTTCCAGCATGATCGAATTATAGAGGCCATCATCTTCATTGTTATTTGGATTACGACCATTGATGGCCTGACTTATAGAACCTTTCACATTTAAAGTGGGATAAGCACTTAAACGTGATTGCTGCTTGCGTAATTTGGCCACTTCAACTTCAGCCTGAGCAGCGATTAGTCCGGGAATCTGCTGAAAAACCGGCTCTGAATATAATTGCGCCTCTTTCACCAGCCGCTCTGGAATCTGCCAGTTACGCTATTGGTGATTTCCGCAATGCGGGCAATCCCCTGAATCTGCTCTTCGGCAATACGGGTAATTTCCTGATAGCGTTTGATATTAATCATGGCATTGGCAGTCTGGTAAGCAATATCATCAATACTGACCAGCACATTGGCCTGCTCTGCGGCTAAACGGGCCTGTTCCAGATTGACACTGCTTTTGACCTTGCCAAAATCATAGAGCATTTGCGTGGCATTCAGGCTCAGCAGCTGACGGCCGCGCTCGCCTTTGGTCAGGTCCGCTGTGGAAATACCACCAGATAATTGTGGATAATAACCGGACTTCGCCACATCAATACTGGCATTCTGGGCTGCCAGAGTGGAAATGGCCTGGGAAATTTCAGGATGACGCTGAACAGCGGTCCGAATGGTGTCATTAAAACTCAAAGGCTGTTGCACAGAGGATCGGGCGGGTGCCGCAGTTTCTGAAACAGATGATGCTGGCACTACCCGGGGCATTTCCTGAATATTTTGTGTATCGAGCTGAAACTGGCTCAGCTCACTAATACGAACCCGATTAAAATTCTGGTCAGATTGGGGGCTAAAAATAGAGGCAAAATGCTGTTTTAAAGATGAATCTTCATGCGTGGAACTTTGTTCGGCCATCGACGGTTCAGTCAGACCACTGAACAATAAGATTCCCCCAAATAGCATATACTTAACTTTATTTTTTTGGCCTATTACGGCTCTTGTATTACTCATCATTATAATTAAACGAATACGATGAAATATTTTGTGAAAGTTTAATGCTTTTTTAATTTAATTTTTTATATTTTTTCAACTTTATGACATTTAACAGATAAAACACACATCACAGCGAACCATGATGTGTATATTTTAATAACTACACCCTAAAATCTTCACCTAGGTAGACCTGTTTCACAGTTTCATTTTCCAGAATTTCCTGTGGAGTTCCTTCGGCAATCACTGCACCTTCACTGACAATATAGGCACGTTCACAAATTGCCAATGTTTCACGCACGTTATGGTCGGTAATTAATACACCAATTCCGCGATCTTTAAGGGTACTAATAATATCTTTAATATCCCCGACAGAAATCGGGTCTACCCCGGCAAAAGGTTCATCCAGCAACATGAATTTCGGATCGGCAGCCAAAGCACGGGCGATTTCTGCACGACGTCGCTCACCACCCGATACACTCATGCCCAGTGAATCTTTAATATGGGTAATTTTAAAGTCGGCCAGCAGTTCGGTTAAACGTTGCTGACGCTGCTGCTTGTTTAAGTCTTTACGGGTTTCCAGAATCGACATGATATTTTCAGCAATGGTCAGTTTTCTGAAAATTGACGCCTCTTGTGGCAGGTAACCGATGCCTTTGCGCGCACGTTCATGCATGGCCAGGTCAGATAAATCCAGTTCATCCAGATGAATTTCCCCCTTGTCCATACGCACCAGACCAACCACCATATAGAAGCTGGTAGTTTTACCTGCACCATTTGGGCCAAGCAAGCCGACAATCTGGCCACTTTGCATACAGAAAGAAACATCTTTCACCACCCAGCGCTTACTGTAGTTTTTGGCCAGGTGTTTGATTGTCAGAGTTTGTGGCTGTACGACCTGATCCATTAATCGCGTGCTCCCGGGAATGATTTTGAACTGGATGGTGGAATCACAATCTGTACGCGACCTGAAGATGATCCGGTGTTGTTTGGCGTACCAATGGCTTCAATATCGCCTTTGTTCATACTATAACGCAAGGTATTGCCGCGAATACTGGCCCCATCCTGCTGTAAAAATGCCCCGCCCGACAAAGTAATAATACCGGTTTCCGCATTGTAGACAATTTTCTGCGCCTGACCTTTGGCCAGACCTTTATTCGGGTCAGTCTTTTGCTGGAACTGTGCCGGACTACCATTGGCGGTAATGGTGCTGATTTCTTTTTTACTGTTCAGATTGGCCACAATTGAATTGGCCTGCAAGCGCATTGTGCCCTGCTCGATAATCACATTACCGGTATAGGTGGTAATACCGGTACGCTCATTAAATGTCGCACGGTCAGCCACCAGGGTAATTGGCTGGTTCCGGTCTGAAGGCAAGGCCCAGGCTGTAGCTGAGGACAATACTGCCAAACCTACAAGCGCGGCTTTCTTCAGGAAAGTACGAGGTGTTGCAAGCTTCGGATTAACGTTCATATGTTCCTCGAATATTAAAAAATTCGTATTGACCATCATTCAAATTGGCTTTCAGTCCTTGGCTTACAAATTCAGCTTGTGGAGACTGCACCATCACCTGTTTATCGGTTTCAATTTCCCGACTGTCCGGATAGCCCGTCAATTCTGTCGTCTGCAGTTCTAATTGACCTTGCGCTAAGATTTTGGTGGCACGCACCTGGTCAGATAACACCACTTTTTCATTGTCATTATAGCCATGCGCCTGCTTGGCATAAAAAGTGGCATCAACTTTCCCTTCTTTATACATCGACGCATTCAGGTTCTGTAATTGAGAGGTCTGCTTTTGCATATCCTGCTCTAAACGGTCAACCTGAGCGCGAACATATAAATTCCCCTGTTCATCGGTTTGAGTCAGGTTAATCTGCTCCGCCGTATAGGTCATACTTCTGGAACCCTCGGTATCCAGTTTATTGCCTTTACCGCTGTAATAGTAATAACCACCACTTACAGCTGCAATTGCAATCGCAGTAATATATAAAACTCGGGTATCCATAAGTGGGGTTTTAACTCAACTCAATCAGAGGAATATCTTATTAATGAGGGATCGCGGTATACTTTTCAAGTAACTGTTCGTATACGCCTTTTGACATTAGGATCATATCGCAGATTTCACGTACCGCACCGCGGCCACCCTGCGCCTGAGTCACCAGATCAGCACGACGACGCACTTCAACATGACCATTCGGCACCGTGACTTTCATCCCGGCAATGGCAAAGGCAGATAAATCTGGCCAGTCATCGCCCATATACAGACAGTCTTCTGGTGCCAGATTCAGCTGGGCACAGGCTTCACGTAAAGCTACGCCTTTATCTTCACGGCCCTGATAAATCAGGTCCACACCCAAGGCATTCATACGTTTTTCAACAATATGGCTGGTACGCCCGGTAATGATGATGACTTTCACCCCGGCCTGCTGCACCAGTTTCATGCCCAGACCATCACGAATATCAAAGTTTTTAATTTCATCACCGCTATTGGTTAAGGTAACAAAGCCATCACTTAAAATACCATCGACATCTAAAACCAAAGCCTCAACGTGACGTGCCTGTTCCAATAAAATATACGATGCCATTTTTTAATTTACCCCGGCCTGAATCAGGTCATGCATACTGATCACACCAATCACCTGATGTGCATCATTGACCACTACAAATTGATTAATTTTTTTATCGCGTAACTGTGCCAGTGCTTCAACCGCACGGGCTTCCTGAGAAATGGTCGCAGGCTGCTTGATCATGACTTCAGCCACCGGCAGATGAATATCAAAGCCCTGCTGTTTGTCGATTAAACGGCGCAAATCACCATCAGTGAAAATTCCCAATAAGGTGTCCTGTTCATCCACCACCGTGGTCAGCCCCAAACGCTTGTCGGAAATTTCATACAGCACTTTGTTCATTGGGGTTTCTGGCGCGACTTTTGGCAGCTCGGCGCCGGTATGCATTAAGTGTTTGACATGCAACAGCAAGCGTTTACCCAAAGCACCCGCAGGATGGGAACGGGCGAAATCATCTGCGGTAAACCCACGCGCATCAAGTAAGGCCACAGCCAGTGCATCCCCTAAGGCCAATGTTGCGGTGGTGCTCGAGGTCGGTGCCAGACCCAGTGGGCAGGCTTCCTGAATGTTCCCTAAAGTTAAAGCCACATCGGCATTTTGTGGCATTGGGCCGCTGTCATCTCCGCTGATGGTAATTAACGGCACTTGCAGATGTTTGATCAGCGGCATCAGCATCATGATTTCATCACTTTTGCCAGAATTGGAGATGGCAATCAGCACATCACCCCGTACCAGCATGCCTAAATCGCCATGTCCTGCTTCGCCCGGATGCATAAAGAATGAAGGTGTACCGGTCGAGGCAAAAGTCGCCGCCATTTTACGGCCAATATGCCCGGATTTCCCCATACCGGTGATCACCACACGGCCTTTACATTGCAAAATAATTTCGCAGGCGCGGCTAAAGCGCTCATCAATTTGTGTGGCCAGTGTTTGCAGAGCTTGTTCTTCTATACGCAAGGTACTGAGCGCCACACCTTGAAAATCAATCGGGTTTGACATGTTTTCAGAATTCAAATTTTTAACCTTCGTTCAGGGCTGAACGGTCTTCATTCAAGCAGAAATTAATTTTCGCAATTTTAGCATATCTATGCAAATGTCACGTTTTTAAATGTATAAGATTTCACACGATTTCTTCATGATTCCGCCTGTTGCTGATAAACCACAGCACAGGAAGATGGTGAACATGAGTCTCATTTTTTAGCTCAGGCAGTTAAGGCGATTTTTAGTAAGGATAATGGATAATATTTCATATCTAGATAAAAACGCATAAAAAAAGCCTGAATCAGATGATTCAGGCTTTTTGAATTTTGGAGCGGGAAACGAGACTCGAACTCGCGACCCCAACCTTGGCAAGGTTGTGCTCTACCAACTGAGCTATTCCCGCAATATGGAAGTGCATTATAGAGAGTTTCATACAACTGTCAACTCTTTATGCTTCCAAGTGGCGATTTAATCAGCACGACGCCAAACGGTACCTTGACGGGTATCTTCCAGCACTACGCCCTGATCGAGCAAAGACTGACGGATTTCATCGGCACGGGCAAAGTTTTTGTCTTTTTTGGCATCTTTACGCTGTTGAATCAGATCTTCAATCTGTTCTTCAGATAAACCAAGTGCATCCTGGCCAATGTCTGACTTCAGGAATTCATCGACATTGTGCTGTACCAAACCAAGAATATTGGTCAGATGACGCAAGGTAGCATAGAAGAGTGCTGCCTGTTCGGCATTTTCTTCTTTCACCGCGCGGTTCAGTTCTTTATTCACTTCAAACAGCACTGCAATCGCTTCCGCGGTATTAAAATCATCCCGCATTGCGGTATTAAAGCGTTCGACCAATGTGTCATCTAGCGTTTCTAACAGCTTGTCGCCATACACGGCCCGATAGGCTTTAAATGAATGATAGAAACGGGACAGCGCCGTCTTGGCTTCTTTTAGTGCTACATCCGAGAAGTTCACCGGACTACGATAGTGTGAAGACACGATGAAATAACGGATCACTTCCGGATGGAATTTCTCCATCACATCCCGAATGGTGAAGAAGTTGCCGAGCGATTTTGACATTTTCTCGCCATCGACATTAATAAAGCCCACATGCATCCAGTAATTAACATACTGCTCACCGGTAGAGGCTTCAGACTGGGCAATTTCATTTTCATGATGCGGGAACATCAGGTCTGAACCACCACCATGAATATCAAAATGATTGCCCAGGCAGCAGGTCGACATCGCCGAACATTCAATATGCCAGCCCGGACGACCTTTGCCCCACGGTGATGGCCAGGCCGGTTCATTTTCTTTGGCATGTTTCCAGAGCACAAAGTCAAATGGATGTTTTTTCTCTACTTCGACATCGACACGCTCTGAAGCACCAGCCTGCATATCTTCCAGTTTACGACCGGATAAACGGCCATATTTTGCAAATTTTTCAACCTGGAAATAAACATCACCATTTGAAGCCGGATAAGCGGTGCCCTTGTCAACCAGATTGCCAATCATGTTTTGCATCTGGTCGATATAGTCAGTGGCACGCGGTGCTTCATCCGGAGCCAGACAGCCGAGGTTTTCTGCATCTTCATTCATGGCCTGAATAAAGCGGTCGGTTAAAGCGGTAATACTCTCGCCATTTTCATTGGCACGTTTGATAATTTTGTCGTCAATATCGGTGATATTGCGTACATATTTGACTTTCCAGCCCTGACTCCGCAAGAAACGGATGATGTAGTCAAATGCAACCATGACACGCGCGTGACCAATATGACAGTAGTCATACACGGTCATACCGCAGACATACATGTCGATCTGTCCATCGACGCGTGGCACGAATTCTACTTTTTTGCGCTGCTCTGAGTTATAGAGAACAAATGGTTGCATAGCTGTTCAAAAGACTTCAAATAAAAGGATGGTTCATCTTAACCTAAGCATTATTTTTCATAAAGTTTTCTCGTTATTTTTATCAAAAATCACTTATGCGGGCTTAAACTCAGGCACAACCCGGCTATTATGAGGATGAGTGCCCAGTTGAACGGGCTTTTAGCTGCGCTAAGCTCTGGTAAATTTGCTGAGTGATTTCCTCTCGCAGCGTGGTCAAATCTTCAGAACCTAATCTCTGCCCGACCTCTACCGGTGGCAAAAACTGAAAATAAAAAGGTACCCGCTTGGGAATCAGGTGTTTCGGTAATGATGGAATCACATCGCCATGACGTAATAATTTATCCAGTTGAGGGACTTTGAGCAGTTTCTGAAACAGACGATGCTGCACCACGGTTCTGGCATCAAAACCAAACTCGAAAATATCATCAGGGCCAAAGGCAGCAAAAGGAATAATGTCGTACTGAAATTCCTGTGCCAACTGTAAAAAGCCGTAGCGCTGTTTCCAGATCAATTGATACTGCTCACCCGGATGTTTCAGCACTTCACGTCCGCCACCCGGAAAGACCAGAATCGAATAGCCCTGCTGCATCAAGGCACGCACATATTCACGCTGGCCATCGACTGCGCCGAACTTTTTGACAATATCGCGCCAGATCGGCAAATAAAAATGGCTGTGGTCGGCAATACTAACCACAGCCACCTGATGTTCATTGAACAAATAATCAATAATGACGGGGGCATCAAAAATCCCGTAAAGGGAATGATTGCCCACATACATGGCAGGTCGGGATGCATCAATATATTCACTGCCTAAAAAGGTCGGCGTGAAATAGCGTTTAGATAAGGCGCTCAGCGTCTTGATCCATTTTGCATCATGCTGGACCTGCAATCTCTGCCCCTTAAACCACGTGTTTTTGTACCAGGATACAGCCCACCGAGTAGCCGGCACCAAATGAACATAACACGCCATATTCGCCATCATTCACTTCATGCGCAGTACGATGCAAGGCAATGATGACCCCGGCAGATGAAGTATTGGCAAACTCATCAAGAATAATTGGCACCAACGCCGGATCTGCTTCCGCAGCCGCTTTACCAACCACCAGTTTCAGAATCAGTTCGTTCATGCTGGCATTGGCCTGATGCAACCAGAAACGTTTTACATCGGCTGGTGCAATCGCATTTTTCTCCAGCTGCGCGGTAATCATTTTCGCAACCAGTGGACACACTTCTTTAAAGACTTTACGGCCGTCCTGACGGAAACGCTTGTCATCAATATCGGCATTTTCAGACAGATTCAGGAAACCGAAGTTGTTACGGATGTTATTCGAGAACTGGGTAAATAACTGAGTGTCCACAATTTCAAAACCGGTTTTGCTGTCGGTGTCTTCAATAATTGACGCAGTGGCAACATCGCCAAAAATAAAGTGGCTGTCACGCGAACGGAAATCATTGTGTGCCGATGTAATTTCGACATTCACCAGCAAGACACGGCGCGCACCGCTTTTAATGGCATCATACGCCTGTTTTAAACCAAAGGTTGCTGCTGAACAGGCCACGTTCATGTCATAGGCATAGCCCTGAATCCCGAGTGCAGTCTGAATTTCAATGGCCACCGCCGGATAGGCACGCTGCATATTCGAGCAGGCCAGAATCACCACATCAATGTCTTCAGCCGTGACACCGGCATTTTCCATTGCCTGTTTGGCTGCAATTACGCCCCACTCGGCCTGAAGCGAGATTTCATCATCAGCGCGTTCTTTTAAATGTGGACGTAAACGGTTTGGATCAAGCAGACCGGTTTTCTCTGACACGTAGCGACGTTTCACGCCAGAGGCTTTTTCAATAAATTCTGCACTTGAGCCACGGCGTGCTTCTAACTCGCCCGCTGCAATTTTGTCAGCATTGGCCGAGTTATACTGTTCCACATAAGCATTTAAACTTTCAACTAACTCTTCATTGGTAATGACATCTTCAGGATGGAATAAGCCCGTACCGGTAATGCGAATGCCCATGTAAAACTCCTTTTTGAAATTCTCTCTATCTTAACCGATTCCCAGCTTTTCCCATACTTTTTGTAGCCGGTTTGGCGAAATTGGCATCTTGGTCTTCATTGGCTGCGAGAATAACGAGATGCGCAATTCTTCCACCATAAAGTACAATTCTTTCAAGCGGCTGTCATTTTTAAACTTGAACAGTTTGTCCATCCACGGGTCAATCTGCACAATGGCGGCATCATCACGTTGCAGGTTATTCGGCAAACGTTCCAAACGCAGCACCAGCGCTTTCAGATAACGTGGATATTCGCTCCAGACGTCTGCTGGCTTGTTATACACGAAATCGGCCAGGTTCATGAGGTCCAGCTGATCTTCAATATCATCCATATTTTTGGCAAAGACCGACTCATCCAGCATCAGCAGTTTACGGCGGATATCCTGCCATTGAATATAAATCTCATTAAAGCTGAACAGCGCTTTCTGTCCATGACTGAGGAATGATTTTTTTACCTCAAGTAGCAGCGTTTGGAACTGTTCAGCGTTGACTGGCAAGTCATCAATTGATATCTGCAAGGTGGCATAGACCAGCATCTGTTCCAGCTGTGCTTTATCGCCCAACGGAGAATAAGCCAGCGCCAGCGGTTTAGAAATCTGTTTTTTCAGCTGGCGGATTAAATCACCCAGCTGCATATGAATCAGGCGAATCACCCCGGCCCGATGCTGTTTAATAGCCTCTGCCTGATCATTAAAGGTTTGAATCACCACACCCGATTCATCTTTCTGTTCCAGCGCAGCAAAGTCTTTGGTCGGTACCAGCGCCTGATACTGCTTGACCACCACACCAGTGACTTTTTGCGAGGCTTCAAACACAAAGTTGTCCGGGAAGGTTTTAAATTCACCTTTCAGCTGTTTCACCGGACTATGGGTTTCGGTACGGCAGCGGGCTTTCAGCTCGCTCAGGTCACGGCCCTGTTCGATGACCCGGCCTTTTTCATCAATCACTTTAATAAACGGCAGCAGATACTGATCGATCCGTTCAAAGCTAAAGTCTTTTTCAGTGATCTGATCGCCGCGCAGCTGAAAAGCCAGGAAGCTGAAAATATGCTCACGCAGATGTGTCGCATCAATTCGCGCAGTCAGTTTGCGCGCAGTATCCGGAATTGGTACCAGGTTACGGCGTTTATCTTTCGGTAAGGCTTTCAGTAGCGCTTCAATCAGCTCTTCACGCCAGCCCGGAATCCCCCAGGACCAGATGTTTTCATCGACCTGTGGCAGGGCCTGAACCGGAATTTTTACCGTTGCGCCATCTTCATCATGGCTCGGATCAAAACGGTAGCTGGCCGCCAGACGCAATTCGCCATTACGCAGATAATCCGGGAATTGCTGCGTGGTCGGGCGATCATTCAGCCACAAGGCATCATCATCAACAAATAAATAACGTGGCTCTTTCGGCTCGACGGTCGCGCGCCAGTCTTCAAAAGAACGGCGGCTGGCCACATCTGTCGGCACTTTTGCGGCATAGAACTGATAGATGGTTTCTTCATCTACCACCAGATCGCGGCGGCGCAGCTTGTCTTCGACCCGCTCCACTTCTTCCAGTTTGAGTAAATTATGCTTTAAGAACGGCGGCATAATTCCCAAGTTACCGGTAGTCAAGGCATCGCGCAGGAAAATCTCATGCGCCGCCGGCTGATCGACCTTTTCATAATTCACCTGACGTTTCGGTTCAATGATTAAACCAAACAGTGAAATCTGATCATAGGCATTGACCACTCCGGCTTTTTTCGACCAGTGCGGTTCAAAATAATGATGTTTTAACAGATCACGCGCCGCCAGAAGAATCCACTCCGGCTCAATTTTGGCCAGGGTCCGCAAATACACCTGCGAGGTTTCCACCATCTCAAAAGCCATCACCCACGGGGTATTGGTCTTATGCAAGGTTGAGGCCGGGAAAACCCGCGCTTTTTGCTGACGCACTGCCATAAACACATTACGTTCATCGGTTTTATTGGCAATAAACGATAACAGTCCGGTTAATAAAGCCCGGTGCAGATTTTCATAACTGGCTTTCTTTTCATTGAAAGACAGTTTTAACCCCTGTGCCAGATCGACCAGCTGCTCATGGGTTTTCTTCCATTCACGTAAACGTAACCAGCTCAGGAAATGGTTACGGGCAAAGCTTCGGCGCTTGTTTTCACTCAAGTCACGATTGGCCAGCAAGGCATCCCAGAGTTTGAGATAAAACAGGAAATCGGAATCGGCTTCACGGAACAAGGCATGTTTTTGATCGGCCTGCATCTGTTTGTCGGCCGGGCGTTCCCGTGGGTCCTGCACCGCCAGTGCCGCCACAATTACCAGAATTTCATTTAAGGCACCAAAATGTGCCCCGCCCAGAATCATTCGTGCCAGACGTGGATCAATCGGCATTTTTGCCATTTGCTGGCCAATTTTGGTTAAGGAATCTCCCCCAACCCCTCTTTTAGACAGAGGGAGATTATTATTTTCGTCAGTCGCTTTAGACGGATTCGCTTTCTTCTCCGTCATTGCGCCAAGCTCAATCAAAAGCTTGCGACCATCATTGACCAGTCGATGATCTGGGGGCTCGATAAAATCAAAATCTTCCAGCGAACCGAGGCCCAGACTTTGCATCTGCAAAATCACCGAAGCTAAGTTGGTGCGTTTAATTTCCGGTTCGGTAAATTCCGGACGGCTTAAGAAATCTTCTTCCGAATACAGACGGATACAGACACCCGGTGCAATACGGCCACAACGGCCTTTACGCTGGTTGGCTGCGGCTTGCGAAACTGCTTCAATGGGCAGACGCTGTACACGTGAACGATAGTTATAACGTGAAATCCGGGCAAAACCACTGTCAATCACATAGCGGATATTCGGTACAGTTAACGCCGTTTCCGCGACGTTGGTAGCAATAATAATCCGTCGGCCACCGCCCGATGGATTAAAGATTTTCTGCTGCTCGGCCAGGGCCAGACGTGCATATAGCGGCAACACTTCCGTATGGCGCGGGCCATGCTTGATCAAGGTTTCCTGTAATTCACGAATTTCCTGCTCGGTGCTGGCAAACACCAGAATATCGGCATGTTCAGGATGACCTTTTTCCTGTGCATCGGCAAAGCATTCTTCCACCGCCTGCACCACTGCACGCGGCAGGTTTTCTTCAAAGTCATCAAACTCATCATCATCACTGCCGCCAATGCTCAGTTCGGAAATGGGACGGTAACGTACCTCAACCGGATAGCTGCGCCCTTCGACTTCAAAAATCGGCGCGCCATTGAAGTAATTGCTGAAACGGTTTACGTCCAAAGTCGCTGAGGTAATGATGACTTTGAGATCTTTACGCCGTGGCAACAGCTGCTTTAAATAACCCATGATGAAGTCAATATTCAGTGAACGTTCATGCGCTTCATCAATAATAATGGTGTCGTATTTGCTTAAGTAACGGTCATTGGCCAGCTCTGCCAATAAAATACCATCGGTCATTAAGCGGACAAGCGAATCCTGCGAGCCCTGTTCATTAAAACGGACTTTAAAGGAAATGGATTCACCAAGTTTTTCACCGACTTCTTCGGCAATCCGCTGCGAGACACTGCGCGCGGCCAGACGACGCGGCTGGGTATGGCCAATCAGACCGGTTAAACCGCGCCCGGCCAGCATGGCAATTTGCGGCAGCTGGGTGGTTTTCCCCGAACCGGTTTCCCCCGCCACAATAATCACCTGATGTTTTTGAATTGCCTCAACCAGCTTGTCGGCGTATTGGGTCACCGGCAAGTCCTGATTCAGCTTGATGTTTGGAATACGGCCCAAGCGTTCCCGAACTTTCAGATTGGATTTTTCAAATAGCTCAGAATATTGTTTTTCGTTTGCATCTTTTCCTTTACGCAGTCGATTTAAACGATGGCGGTCACGCGCCATAACGAGTTGATCTACATTTAAATGACTCTGCACAGAACAAGATTCCTAATTTAAATAAAAAATATCAATCGGCTATTTTACGCTGTAATGACAGCCAGCGGAAGAATCCGCCCATGAAATGAACGAACAGACCCTCCAGCCTGTCTGCTTTTGCAGCGAATCCGCTGTCCGCAAACTGAGTACGGTGGCTTCTAGATTGTGACGATGACGAACATTTCCAAGCAGTCTGCCTAAAAATAAAAAATATTTTTGCTTTACCCTTGAATTTTACCGAGCTTGACATCATGTTTGATGAGGAATGAAAAAGGTGTACTTTTTAATTGTCATGTGGTCATCATATTTTTCGGCTACATAATAATACACACCGCCTGAATATGGCTTAAACAATCATCAATTCGGTTTTTCCGATGGTGGTAATGTAAAAATACCATTTCAGCAATAAAGCAAATTTCTATAATCTAATTGAAATTCAAAACAAACCTCAATCATGGAGACAATGATGAGCTTAATTAATACTGAAGTTAAACCATTTAAAGCAAATGCCTACCACAACGGTCAATTCGTTGAAGTAACTGAAGCTGATCTTAAAGGCAAATGGTCAGTTGTATTCTTCTACCCAGCTGACTTCACTTTCGTTTGCCCAACTGAGCTTGGTGACCTTGCTGACAACTACGCTGAATTCCAAAAATTAGGCGTTGAAATCTATGCAGTTTCTACTGACACTCACTTCACGCACAAAGCTTGGCACGATTCTTCAGAAGAAATCAAAAAAATCCAATACGTAATGGTTGGCGACCCAACTTGGACACTGTCTAAAAACTTCGAAGTATTAATTGAAGCTGACGGTCTTGCTGATCGTGGTACTTTCGTCATCGATCCAGAAGGCAAAATCCAGATCATCGAAATCAACGCGGGTGGTATCGGCCGTGACGCGCAAGAACTTCTTCGCAAAGTAAAAGCTGCTCAATACGTTCACGCTCACCCAGGTGAAGTTTGCCCAGCAAAATGGAAAGAAGGCGACGCAACACTTGCTCCTTCAATCGACCTAGTTGGTAAAATCTAATCTGTATTAGATTAAACTGATTGAAAAAAACCACGCTTGATCGCGTGGTTTTTTTATTGAGGCACTTACATTTTTACTCAATTTTAGCTGCTGTAGATTCTTTTTATTTTCATCTGCGTTGATTAAGCTACTGAAAAATGCGCTATGGATAGACCGATGAAAACCCTATTAATTGCAGCCTTATTCACCACCCTGTCCCTGCCGGCCTGGGCTGATGTGCAGTGTAGCGGCAGCTTAAAAGATCGTTCGATTTCCGACAATATTTTCGTTGGCAAGCAATGCACCTTAATTAATGTGCAGGTCGATGGCAATGTCATGCTGGCCGATGGTGCCAAAGCCATTCTCCGAAACAGCCATATTGATGGCAATCTGGAATCCAAAGGCCGTTTTGCACAGCTGGTGGCGACCAATAACCGCATTGAAGGCAATATTCAACTGGAACGCGGCAAGCTGACCCAGCTGCACAATAACCGTGTAAATGGCAATATCCAGCTCAAAAACAATCGGGGTACGCTGAATATTAGCCGTAATCAGGTCGATGGCAATCTGGAATGTGAAAATAACGCGACACCACCGGTGGGTGGACGTAACACGGTACAGGGCGATAAAACAGGACAATGCCGCCGTTTATAAGGTGGGATGATTTTATGATAGATGAGGGTTTGATGATGGATCAAGCATTAACCATCTACAGGAATTGGATTGTCCGAAACTGGCGGCAAACCATGGATCACCTGATGAATCAGTTGTAATTTTTCCATCACCTTCGGACTAATCACAAAGGGATAAAAATCTTCCTGCCCCATACTCCGATTCACACTATTCATGGCAAAAGCCACTGGCAACCAGGCCTGAAAAATCTCGTTAAAGTCGGTCAAAAAATACGGATTTTCACGTTGCTTGAAGTACATAAAATGCTGCTCTTCATGCACAATTTGCGGATGAATACTCATGCCAAAAGAAGTTGCCGTTTCCAGCACATCAACAATATGTAAATAATGCGCCCAGCTTTCCGCCCAGTCTTCCCACGGATGCATGGTGGCATAGGCACTAATATAGGCATCCATCCAGTTGCTTGGTGCGCCGTGCTGATAATAGTCCTTCACCGCCTGCTGATAACAGGCGCGCTCATCCCCAAAAAGTTGCCGAAAGCGTGCCAGATAATCACTGTTCGCCACCAGAACATCCCAATAATAATGGCCAATTTCATGCCGGAAATGCCCCAGCAAAGTCCGGTACACTTCGGCCATATTCTGCTTGGCCATCATCCGCTCGACATCATCGGCTTCGGCAATATTTAAAGTAATCACCCCGCTGGCATGGCCGGTCATGACTTTGGGAGCACGATCATCATTCGGATTGGCCTTAAAATCAAATACCAGCCCACGTTCAGGACTTTCCAGCTTGCTCAGTAAAGGTAAATTCCAGCGCAGCAAGGCATAAACCAGACGATGCTTGGCCAGCTCGATTTTTTGCCAGCGGTAGTAATATTGCGGCTGGTTTAAATCCGGGATAATCCGGTTTAAACGGCAGGCCGGACAAAACGGCTCTGGACTGTCAAACGGAATAATCCAGTTACAGACCTGATGCTGATGATTCTGGCAAAAACGGTAAGCCTTTTGCGTGACCGCTTCAACAAATTCCCCTGCCCGCTGACCCGGTTGCAACGCCAGCATATGCATATATTGCGCATCAAAACCTAAATGATGCTGGCACACGGTACACTGGGTATTGTCGAAATAAATCGGATGCTGACAATAACTGCACTGAAAAAGTTGCATGAGAATGGCTCAGTCGATTGTTTTTATTACAGAGATGCCGCTAAGCTTAGAAGATTCTGATTTTTCTGAGTGTAGTTTTTTGCAGTGAATGTTTAGTGTTGCTGCAACCGTGGTGCAGATTGTCCCCATACGCTGCGCTTTGACCGGGAGTGTTGGCACACAACACTCGACTTTCGCGGATAAAGTTGAAAATTCTTACAAATCAGTAATACATCCGGCTCTGCATTTGGCATATGGTCAAACTATAACGATTCCAAACACAATAAAGGAGGAATGGCTAATGGAAACTGTCCTGACTGTAACCTTCTGCAAATACAATACCTCAACGCGCTACTTAAAAATATTTTATAACAATGGGTTGGCAGAGCTTTATCATCCTGTGCCAGAATTTATCTATAACAATCTGCTACGCAGTCATGATAAAGCTGCTTTTGTGCAAAAATATCTGGAGTACGATTTACACTTTAACAAGGTCTCGTTGCGACCTTGAATTGAGGTGCAGCAATTTCACCTCTCACATCATTTCCTGAACCAGTTTAAAACGCGGTAATTCACGATCATCTTCCAGACTGATCGATTCGGTAAACATGCTCAGTGGTCGAACCCAAATGGAATAATCACCATATAAACACTGGTAGACCACCAGCTTTTCCTCGGTTTCACTGTGCGTGGCCACATGCAACACCTGATACAACTGCCCTTTATAATGCTGATAAATGCCTCGGCTTAAACTCATCTTGATACTCACCTTTGTAATTTTAAATGCAATTGCTCAGGATAATGCCTAGTTTTAGTCACAAATAGAAAATCTTTGATTTTCTTATTGTCAATTCTTGAAAATTCCAGTGACAAGCCACATCTTAGAAGATAAAGCCATACATTTTTATGTGCAACTTCTGCATAAATACATGATTTTTATTATTTGATTTAAAAAACCGATTGTTTTGATAAAAACAAACCGTTTCACCAATTAAATATTTTCTCCTATCATGTCTTTATCAAATACATTTTACTCCTCTGGAGACGTTAGCAATGTTAGATCAAAATACCACAGCCCAATTAAAAGCCTTGTTAGAACGCCTTGAAGGTCCAATCGAATTAGTGGCCACTTTAGATAGCTCTGACAAATCAGACAAAATCAAAGAACTGGTAACTGAAATTGCCGCCCTGTCTGATCAGGTGACTGCACGCTTCGATGGTAACAACAAACGTGCACCAAGCTTTGGTGTCGCCAAAGCCGGTGAGCAACCGCGTGTATTCTTCGCAGGTTTGCCAATGGGCCATGAGTTCACCTCTTTGATTCTGGCATTGTTACAAACTTCGGGCTATGCACCAAAAGTGTCTGATGAAGTATTAGCTTCTATTAAAGACTTGGGCATCCAATCGGACTTTGATGTGTTCGTATCGTTAAGCTGCCATAACTGTCCAGACGTGGTGCAGGCATTGAACCTGATTGCGATTTACAACCCGGGTACTACTGCCACCATGATTGATGGTGCATTCTTCCAGGATGAAGTGGAAGAACGTAAGATCATGGCGGTACCTATGGTATTCCAGGACGGTAACCACATCGGTCAGGGTCGTATGACTTTGGAAGAAATCATCGCCAAATTAGATACCAACTCTGCAGCCAAAGAAGCGGAAAAGCTGAATGCCAAAGCTGCGTTCGATGTACTGGTGATTGGTGGTGGTCCTGCTGGAAACACTGCAGCGATTTATGCAGCACGTAAAGGCATTAACACCGGTATCGTGGCGGAACGTTTTGGCGGTCAGGTGATGGACACCATGGACATTGAAAACTTCACTTCAATCAAGAAAACCCAAGGTCCAAAATTTGCCGCTGAAATGGAAGCACACGTACGTGAATACGGTGTCGACATCATGAACCTACAACGTGTATCTGACATTAAAGGTGCAGATGAAACAGCCAACGGTTTAGTTGAAGTGACCTTAGAAAACGGTGCTAAACTGGAATCGAAAACTGTGGTGCTTTCAACCGGTGCACGCTGGAGAGAGATGAACGTTCCGGGTGAAGCAGAATACCGTACCCGTGGTGTGGCGTATTGCCCACACTGTGATGGTCCTTTATTCAAAGGCAAACGTGTTGCAGTCATTGGTGGGGGTAACTCGGGTGTAGAAGCGGCGATTGACTTGGCGGGTATTGTTGAGCATGTGACCTTAGTAGAGTTTGATACCAAGTTACGTGCGGATCAGGTATTGCAAGACAAGCTAAACAGCTTGCCAAATACCACAGTGATTAAAAATGCGCTTTCGACAGAAGTGGTCGGTGATGGTTCACAAGTGACAGCGCTGAAATACAAAGACCGTGCAACGGATGAAGAGCATACGGTTGAACTGGCGGGGATCTTTGTACAGATCGGTTTGTTACCAAATACCGATTTCTTGAAAGAAACAGCAGTTGAGCTGAGCAACCGTGGTGAAATTGTGATTAATGACCGCAACGAAACCAACGTCAAAGGTGTATTTGCGGCGGGTGACTGTACTACAGTCCCATATAAGCAGATCATCATTGCCACAGGTGAAGGCGCGAAAGCATCGTTGTCTGCCTTTGATTACATCATCCGTTCGGGGCAATAATTCTGCTGAATTAACTCTAGAACACCACAAGCCTATAGCGTGCACTACGCTATAGGCTTTTTTTGTATTTCATTTTCTTACATTTAATCAACAATTTGTTATCCATTGCCAGATCGGAACTGGTTTATATTTTTGAATATTCACTGCTGTTGTGGATATTTGCCTTGAGAATAGAATTAAAAGGAATATGACAATGAATAAATTACTTGTTGCTTTAGGTCTTGCTGCTACCGTTGCTTTAGTGGGCTGTAACCGTGATCAGGCGCCTGAAACAGGTGCAACCACTGGCGAGCATCTGGAAAATGCTGCTGAACAGGCAGGTCATGATATTTCCGGTGCTGCTGAAGAAGCTTCAGCTGAAATGGATGCTGCAACGGATGAAGCTGCTGCAGAGTTAGATCAGGCCGCGGATAATGCCGCTGCGGCAACCAGTCAGGCTTGGGATGAAACCAAGGAAGCCACCAAAGATGCAACTGCAACCGCAGCCGGTGCTGTTGAACAAGGTGCTGCGAACGTGCGTGAAGAAGCCCAGCAATAAAATTCACTTCCTCGCTAAAAGCTCCCTTCCGGGAGCTTTTTTTATTATTCATTTTACTAATATTTTAAATTAGAAATTTCAAATTAAAAATAGCTTAAATGACTGTTTCTATCAGGTTAAAAGTTTAAATTTCCACTAAAATACTCAGGATTCTGATTTCTCTCCCTGTTATTGTCTATGTCTATTATTGCTGCAAAAGCCGACCGGTCGAATCGCTCGATCTGGGTCGCGCTGGTGTTATTGTTTATTGGCTGTATTGGCGCCTATCAGGTGGTGGGCATTAACCAGGCACTATTATTCCTGATTGGTGGTGCACTGGGGATGACCCTGTACCATGCTTCTTTTGGTTTTACCTCAAGCTGGCGGGTGTTTATCAAGCAAGGTCGTGGTCGCGGTCTGCGTGCACAAATGATCATGCTTGGTCTGGCAGTACTGCTGTTTTTCCCAGCCTTAGGTGCAGGTGAACTGTTTGGCAATCCGGTCAATGGTTTTGTTAGCCCAGTGTCAATGTCGGTGATGATTGGTGCCTTTATTTTTGGTATTGGTATGCAGCTCGGCGGCGGCTGTGCTTCTGGTACGCTGTATACCGTGGGCGGTGGTAGCGCACGCATGCTGGTGACACTGGTATTCTTCTGCTTAGGCTCACTGATTGCCACCACGCATTTAGACTGGTGGTTTAACCTGCCGCATCTGGCACCTATTTCACTGGTCACCAGCTTAGGTGTGATGCCGGCGTTATTGCTGAACTTTGTGCTGTTTGCCCTGATTGCCTTGGTTACCGTATGGTATGAAAAGAAACGTCATGGCAGTCTGGAGGTTGAACCGGCTGCACAGTATCAGGGCTGGAAACGCTTCTTACGTGGCCCGTGGCCGTTGGTGTGGGGCGGTATCATCCTGACCCTGCTGAACTTCGCTACTCTTGCGTTGGCTGGACGTCCTTGGGGCGTAACCTCTGCGCTGGCCGTCTGGGCCGCCAAATCGGCCAGTTTTGTGGGTGTTGATGTAGCCTCCTGGAGCTACTGGCAGCAACCAGCCAATGCCAAAGCACTGACAGAGTCGTTATGGTTTGATATTACCTCGATGATGAACTTCGGGATTATGCTGGGCGCCCTGCTGGCAGCCAGTCTGGCCGGTAAATTCGCACCGAACTTTAATATTCCAAAACGCTCGCTGATGGCAGCGATTGTTGGCGGTTTGCTGTTAGGTTATGGCGCACGCCTGGCTTATGGCTGTAATATTGGTGCCTATTTTAGTGGTATTGCCTCTGGCAGCTTACATGGCTGGCTGTGGCTGGTATTTGCCTTTATTGGCAATGGCATTGGGGTTAAATTGCGTCCATTCTTCTTCCCGGAAGAACGCCCACAACCGGAAAAGCTGACCGGCTGTTAATTCCTGAATTGCTGTTAAAGCTGTTAAAAAGGCCCCCAAAGTTGGGGCTTTTTGCATCTCTGGGTTAAGATAGCCGCATACAATAAGAAATCAGGCGGGCTATGAGTTATTCACATCATCATGAAAAACATTATATTTTAAGAACGGGCTGGTTACGTGCTGCGGTGTTGGGGGCCAATGATGGGATTATCTCAGTGACCAGTCTGGTGATCGGGATGGCGGCCAGTGGTGCTTCCAGCCAGACCCTGCTGATTACCTGTATTGCCGGCCTGATTTCAGGCGCTAGTTCCATGGCTGCCGGCGAATATATTTCGGTCAAATCCCAGGAAGATATCGAGCAGGCTGATCTGCACATGGAATCCAGAGAACTGCGTAAAAACCCCGATCTGGAACTAAAAGAACTGACCCATATTTATACCTTGCGCGGCCTGACGCCTGAGCTAGCGCATGAAGTGGCGGTACAGCTGACCGCCAAAGATGCCCTAGCCGCCCACGCCCGCGATGAAATCGGCATTCATGAAAATACTGCCGCCAATGCGGTACAGGCGGCGGCATCCTCGGCGATTGCATTTTCTTTAGGGGCGCTGTTGCCTTTACTGACCATTGTCTTTAGTCCGGTGGAATATCTGGACCGAAGCATTGTGATTGTAGGTGTCTTATCGCTGGCCTTACTCGGTGCCCTGTCCAGCTATTTTGCCGGCACCTCCATGCTCAGAGGCAGCTTGCGGGTCACGGTCTGGGGCGTGGTGGCCATGCTATTCGCACACTGGATTGGCTCGTTGTTCCATGTCACACCTTTATAAAAAAACCGCCCAGCAAATCGGGCGGTTTTTTTACCTTAGGGCTGTGTTTACTGTAAAGCCGCTTTCAGGTTACAGCCATAATTCATGGTTTGCTGCACCTGACGATAGCTGGTATAGCGGTTTAAAATAAAATCATAAAAATTGTCGGCATTGGCAAAATTCTGCTTTAAATTTTCCTGTTGAGCCTGGGGCAGCTGGATCTGATCAAGCAGTTCCAGATTATAATGTCCGAGACGATACATCTCGGCAAAATAGCCATTCATCATATCGCAATAGCCGGCTTTGGTCGGCTTTAAGGCGGTACTGCTGACCAGATGCTGGTTCAAGGTCATCAGATTATCGGCATCTAAAGGAAACTGCTGGGCAAAGGCAATACTTTCCAGCTGCTTAAACTGCTGAAAATCGGCTTCCAGTTGACGGTTTAAGGCACTAAAGCGCTGCTGTAGCTGCTCTGCACTGGCCACCTGGTACTGTTCAGGCTGGACCTGTACCTGCTCTGCCTCATGTGGTCCACATGCTGTCAAACCTGTTATTGTGAGCAAAACAGCCCCTACATACCCCTTCATGCTTTTACCTTTTCCACGATACAACCCGGGCATTATACTGATGAAACCGGCCGGGATGAAAGTTAGAGCGACTTTTCATTCATATAGCGCCAGTAACGTTTCGGTACATACTGAATATGCAGCTTCATGTTCTGCCGTGCCTGAATATTGACGCTCTGAAAATAATCTTTCCACAGCTGGTCATATAAAAATTCTTCAGCATCCAGCTCGATACTAAAGGCCTGACTGTGGCCACTGCCCAGCTGGAGATCCAGCTGCCGGGCATTCATCTGAACCTGATGCACATCATCCAGATCATAATAAATGCCGTAATCACGCTGTTCGTCATAAATCAGCCAGCGCTGATCTTGGTAACGCGCCTTAAAATGCCGCTCGATCAGCGGTAATACATTAAAATCTGGCCGCACCAGACTTAAGAACAGACCATCCTGACATTTTTTAAAGCGTACAAAAGCTTCCATGCGATGTTTTTCCCGGCCCACCTGCTTGGCCCACTGTGTCATGCCCAACACCGCCGGATGGCCATAATTACCATCCACCGCATGGCCGTGTTGAAAAACATAAATGCAAAAATCAAACAGATGCTGAAAGGCCTGTTCCTGCTCCGACAAAAAGCACAGATAAAACTGACGCAAGCTGCCGGGCTGGATTTTCTGTTTCAAGCCCTGCCAGACCCGCTGCCCCTGCACATCCTGTGAAGACACGACAATAAACTCATCAAACAGGCCATGCTGGGACTGCGGATTGGCGGTAATGTGTACATCAAACTCTTGAAAGCGAAATGCCCGAAACACACAGCAAAGCAAGCCGGTGAGCGTGCCATCAAAGCAGTAGGTGGCCATTAAAAAGCAAAGCCCAGTTGTGGCGAGAGCTGCTGCTGATATTTGGATTGCCCCGACTGTAAAATCTGCTGGCGAATCTGCTGCGCTGGCGGCTCTTTTTTAAATTTCGGGCTGTCGGCACAGCGAATAAAATGCTGGGCACGGTTATAGGCCACGCCCATGCGTTTTAGCTGATCTATATGAATGTGCCCAAACCGGCGCGCCTGCACAATTTTCTGCGCCGAACGCACGCCTATACCCGGCACCCGTAAAATCAACTGGTAGTCGGCACGGTTGATATCTACCGGAAAAGCCTCTGGATGACGCAGTGCCCAGCCCAATTTCGGGTCGACATCCAGGTCTAAATTGGGATGTTGATCATCCACCAGTTCATGCGCAGCAAAACCATAAAAACGCATTAACCAGTCACTTTGATAGAGCCGGTTTTCACGCAGCAACGGCGGCGCTGAACCGACAGCGGGCAAGGCCTTTTCCTGTGTATTAATTGGAATATAACCAGAAAAATAAACCCGTTTTAGCTTGAATTCTTTGTAGTGCCGATCGGCCATCATAATAATGTCTTGGTCGGTTTCATTATGTGCACCCACCACCATCTGCGTGGTTTGTCCGGCCGGAACAAACTTCGGTACCGATTTGATGATTTTCGATTCATCTTTCAGTTGAATCAGGCGATCGCGGACAATACCCAAATCCTTCTGCACTTCGGCATGACTTTTTTCCGGGGCAAACTGCTGTAGTCCGGCTTCGGTCGGCATTTCCAGATTAATACTCATCCGGTCAACATATAAACCGGCTTCGGTAATAATTTCCTGAGATGCGCCCGGGATGGTTTTTAAATGAATATATCCATTAAAGTTTTCTTCCAGCCGCAGCTTTTTCACCACCTGTAGCATTCGTTCCATGGTGTAATCGGCCGATTTAAAAATACCGGAACTTAAAAACAGCCCTTCAATATAATTGCGCCGGTAAAAATTTATGGTCAGATCGACCACTTCCTGTACGGTAAAGGCTGCGCGTTTCACATCATTGGAACGCCGCGACACGCAATAGGCACAGTCATAAATGCAAACATTGGAGAACAGGATTTTAAGCAGCGAAACACAGCGCCCATCTTCGGTATAGCTGTGACAGATGCCATTACCGGTATTGCCCAGCCCTTGGTCTTTATTTTTGCGCCGACTGCCACTCGATGAGCAGGACACATCATATTTGGCAGCATCGGCTAAAATTTGCAGTTTTTCACGGATACGTTCAGACATGCGTTTCAGCAGAAATCAGGAGATAAGCTGATTATAAAAAAGCGAAAATACTGCGCCTAGCAAGCCGATGCGTTAGCACGACCCAGCTTGTCGCAACGAATGTAACTGCTGTGTAAAAACCGGCAGATTATTTAAAAAATAAATAATGATTATGATTTGCTAATTTTGTTCAGCTTGGGCAAAGTGTAGGAAGAATAAGGAGAAATCGCATGTCTATATTGGAACAGCTCGGCATTAAACATCCTATTTTTTTAGCGCCGATGGCCGGTGTTTCGACACCTGAACTGGCTGCCGAAGTTTCCAACCAGGGCGGCTTGGGTTCACTGGGTTTAGGGGCCAGTTCAGTGGCGTCTGCCCGAGAACAGATTTTAAAAACCCAGGACCTGACCGACTGCCCTTTTCAGGTCAATTTCTTCTGTCATCAACCCGAGCCGCTGGATGAAGCTGCTGCTCAGGTCTGGCTGGATTATTTAAGTCCGCATTTTGTCCATTATGGCGTAGCGCTGCCGATCCAGCTCAAAAATCTGTATCCTAGTTTTTTAAGCAATGATGATTATCTGAATCTGGTGCTGGAAACCCGTCCTCAGGCGGTGAGTTTTCATTTTGGTATTCCGCACGCGCATCAGATTCAGGCGCTAAAACAGGCCGGGATTATCACCATGGTCTCTGCCACCAATCTGGCCGAAGCACAAGCCATTGAAGCGGCGGGTATTGATATTATTATTGCCCAAGGCGTAGAGGCTGGCGGTCATCGTGGCCTGTTTAATGCCGCTATTGATGGCGGTATCCGCACGGTAGATTTAGTGACTTTACTGACCCAGCACTGTCAGATTCCGGTGGTTGCAGCTGGTGGAATTATGAATGGTCAACATGCACAACGTGTCATGAACCTTGGCGCAGTCGCGGTACAGCTCGGGACCGCCTTTGTGCAATGTAAATCTTCCAATGCCAATGAGGCGTATCGCAAGGCTTTATTTAGCCAGAGCTGTACCCAAATTACCGATTCAATTTCCGGCCGTCCGGCACGTGGTCTGGTCAATCAGTGGCACCGTCTGGTGGATACGCCAAACCGTCCGCCGGTACCGACCTATCCGTATACTTATGATATTGGCAAGCAGTTACATGCCGCAGCCAGCCAGCAAGGCGAACAGGGATTTGGCGCATTCTGGGCCGGTGCCAACGTGGGCCTGATTCGTGACATGGAAGCCGGTGATTTAATTAATCAACTGGTGCTGGAAATGACTAGTCACTAAGCGAGAACAATAAAAAACATCTCCGCGGAGATGTTTTTTATTGGCCTGATAATGTCTTGAATGCTTTAACGGGTGACACGTTGCCAGGCATCTTTGGCTGCAAATTTTGCTTCTTCCCAGTTCAGACGGGAATCGCCTTTCATCTGTTCCCATTTGGTGCGCAGTTCTGGCTCGGCCCGGTCAAAATCGACATTTTGTTCATATAAAGGCCGGTTTTCATAGCCCAGACGATAGGCGCCGCGATAATCACGATCATAGTCGACATCGGCATAGACACTGCGGGTTTCATTATAATATGGACGGTTCTGGTACTGATCACGCCAGTACACATCTTCTGCAGTCGGATCAATCGCATCGGCAATTTCATTACCGGCCAATCCACCGACCACACCACCGGCAATACCGCCCACTACGGCACCGACCGGTCCAGCTGCAGCACCCACGGCCGCACCGGTTGCCGCGCCCCCTAATACACCGACACTGGTGCCAACAGGATGATCGCCTGCTTCATTCATATCCGGGACACGATTGGTGTCCAAATCTGGACGTGCATTGACATCGGTCGGGTCGACATTTAAACCCTGGCTTCGTTCTTGTGGTAATTCTGTTGAGGTCTTATGGCTAAATTCAGTCACAGGACGATTAGTATTGGTCATGTTGAAACTCCCTGGATCATTGTTATTAACAAGACTGGAATATCATCTTGCCAAGTGAAGACTTACCTAGCATAGAGCAAGCCAAGCCCTGCAATGTCCAAGTCCTGTCCGTGTTCAGTGAGCGGATGTTGCCCTGTGTTCAGGTCTGTAGAGATTGTAAACGGTTGACATCCTCACCCACCTGAAAGGAGGGTGATTCCTACTGCTAGACGCTTATGCCCAAGCGCAAGTATGTTCTTGGCGGAGTTTAAATCGCGTTGATTTACACTTCCCCATTCACATTCCCATACTCTTATTCGCAAATCTGCTCTACCTTTCGGACTGCTTGCGGTGATTGCACCGCAGCTCGAACAGGTTTGGGTTGTGAATCTCTCGTTGACTTCCTCAAACATGACCCCTGCGTTCTCGCATTTATACTTGAGCATGGTTTTGAGTGTTGAAAATCCTGTATCTAAAACAGATTTCGCCATTTTAGTTTTTACAAGTTTGTTCGCACTTAGATCACCAACGACAATCAGTGCATTGTCTTTCACCAGCTGGGTGCTAGCCTTGTGCAAATGGTCTTTACGACAGTTTGCAATCTTGGCGTGTAATGCACGGACACGCTTTTTATTTCTCGCTCTCTGAGCAATACCGAGCTTTTGCTCGTATTTTCGATAGAACTTGGGATTACTGATGACTGTGCCATCGGAACAGGTAGCAATATCTTTTAAGCCTAGATCAATACCCACGGCTTTTGTGGCGGTAGGTTTGTTTTGTTTGGGTGAATCAACCACTAAGCAGACATACCAACGTCCACGACTATCCTCTACAAATGAGCCTGTTTGAATGCTGTATTTCGATAGTCCGTAACTATCCCATAGCTTGAATTGATGCTTGCCATACTGAACGTATCCATCGGCGTATTTAATAGCGACCTTTTTAAAGGGTATCCAACCTAGTGATCTTCTTGCTGATTTCTTATTACTGACACGCCATCTCAATTTTGATTTTGTGAACTGTTTTCTGCGAGTGACCAATTCTTCTGTTACAGCCTGAATGGTTTGGCTATGAAGATTACATTCCTTTGATGCGCCTTTCGTGTATTTAGCAATATCGTATGCTGAAAAGAATTGTTGTTTGCGCTGTAGGTGTTTGAAACACAAATCATTGACATAGTTCCAGACAAAATTAACTTCAGATGCCAATTGGTCTAGCACCTTACAATGTTTGTCTTTTATACGTAATTTAAGTGTTTTCATGGGCTTATATTAGCTCATATTAGGCTTGAAATATTGTTTTTTAGCAATTAAACGACATTTCATGTCGTGTCGCTTATATCTCTGACCTGAAAGACAGAGGTTTACGCTCCATTTGATAAAGTCGGGGATAAAAAATGGCGCTCTGAAGCGCCATAATTATGATAGATATTTAATCATTTGGTTTCTAACAGATTCACCTGCTCAACCTGCACATCACTCATGATGTTGCCATGCTCTAACAGCTGATTAAAATAGTTTTCCACCACCTGGTACTGCTCGGCCGTACTTTCCACACGGTACATATTCTGGCGGAATTCATTGCTAGAACGCAGTCCTTTGGTGTACCAGGCAATATGTTTACGTGAAATACGACAGCCTGAATATTCTCCATAAAAGCTATAAAGTTCAGATAAATGCCCAAGCAATACCTGTTTGACTTCTTCAATACTCGGTGCAGCCAAATGTTCACCGGTCGTCAGATAATGGGCAATTTCACGGAAAATCCAGGGACGGCCTTGTGCCGCACGGCCAATCATAATCGCATCTGCACCGGTATAATCCAGCACCATTTTAGCTTTTTCCGGACTGTCGATGTCGCCATTGGCAATCAGCGGGATATTCAGCTCGGCCTTAACCTGCTTGATTAACTCATAACGCGCCGTGTTCAGGTACATATCTTCACGGGTACGGCCATGCAGGGCCAGTGCGGCAATACCGGCCTGTTCCGCACGCTTGGCCACACGCAGAATATTTTCCTGACCGTTTAAAAAACCGAGTCGGGTTTTTAAGGTTACCGGCACATCGACTGCTTCTACAACTGCATCTAAAATCCGGGCAACCAGATCTTCATCTTGCAGCAACGCCGAACCGGCCAGCTTATTACATACTTTTTTGGCAGGACAGCCCATATTAATATCGACAATCTGTGCACCATTGGCCACCTGATAGCGCGCGGCTTCGGCTAGGTCAGCCGGATCGGAGCCGGCAATTTGTGCAGAAATCGGGGCGATTTCGCCATCAAAATTGGCCCGATACAGACTTTTTTTGCTCATGCGCAAAGTCTTGTCCGAGGTCATCATTTCACTGACTGCATGGCCTGCGCCAAAATATTTGCACAGCGTTCTAAACGGCCGATCCGTGACGCCTGCCATTGGTGCCACCCACAGCTTTCGCTCAATAGGACGATCAAACAGTTCTTGAATGACAAGATGTGAACTCAATGTAGGAACCTCGGGAAACAGAAAATGCGCAGCGAATCTTTCAGATGGGAGAAAACTGGATACGGCGCTAAAAACCGGACTAGTTTAAAGCCTTCTGACCAAAATTTCTATGCATCTGTACCGACCACAGCACATCTGTTTTTAGCAGATGCTAAAAAAACAAAAGCCCATCAGAAGATGAGCTTTTTGCAGCGAAACCGGTAATTAGATTGCAGTAATACCGCTGGCCTGGTCGCCTTTTTTACCCGCTACGATGGTAAATTCAACGCGCTGGCCTTCATGTAAAGTTTTGAAGCCCTGGTTGGTAATTTCGCTGTAATGAGCAAAAACGTCCTGACCTGAATCTGCCTGAATAAAACCAAAACCTTTAGTTTCATTAAACCATTTCACAGTACCAGTAACTGTATTTGACATAAGATAATCCTGTATTAAAAAACTTTTAAATTGGTCATAGATAAACCAATAATTAACTGGAAAATGACTTTGAAACTAAAAATCTGATACTACGAAGGATATTAAAAAACGACGGAGGGAAAAGATTTGCTGAAACAATAGTAATTCTTCTAGTTAACGACCACTATACAGACTTCTGTTCTGAATGCAATAAAAATAAATTAATTCAATTTATATAACTGATTTAAAGCAATATAAAAACTTTTACCATCCAGGTTAAATTCTACCTGCTGTCCGGACTGAAGCTCAATCATTTTACCGACTTCCACCCAGATAAAACCCTGGCTCGAGCGCTGCTTCTTTTTCAGCGGCATTACTTTTACAAAAATTTCCTGACCATTGACTGCAGTGGCCAACTGCCAATTTTCTACATTATTCAACATAACTGACTCATTATATGAGCTTAGGTGATCATTTAAGAAAGCTGTTCCATTTTATTAAAATTTCATCTTTCAAAAATCGGATAAAAACACAATCAAATTTGATTATTTTAAACTTTTCACTGTCCCAATTCTCACAATTATGGACAAATATTCAATCACTATAAGCATTAAAAGTTGGATGCGGGAGCCGGATTTGAACCAACGACCTTCGGGTTATGAGCCCGACGAGCTACCAGACTGCTCCACCCCGCAAAGGAGAGTTAGCTTTATACGCCCTATATTTGCTAAACACAAGGTTTATTTAAAATATACACTAAAATAACCACGGTTCTACGCTAAAATAATTCCCTTTATTTTGAGTAGAAAATTTTGGAATTATTAAAAAACAACAGATAATAGATTTCTTTCATAAGACATTTTTTACTCAGTTCCAAATTATAGATTCCAGCAATTAAATTGAATCTTAAGCCTAGTCTTTTTCCACGGTTACGATATCGCTCAGCAAGAATTTTGAAGGTTTTCAAACTGCCAAATACATGCTCAATTCCAATTCTTCTTTTATTGATTTCCTGATTATAGATTTTTAGTTCGGAATCCAGTTTACAGCGCTTCTTTGCTTTTAATGGCAACAAGCTATTTGGATACACTGTATAAATTCCCTGATAACCCTTATCCGCAAGGATAAATGCACCTGCAGGAATCTGATTCAAGTTACGTTTGAAGAGTTCGAAATCATGTACGGCACCACGACTCGTACATAAACTCAGGATTTTTTGAGTTTGATAATGAATGATGGCCTGTACTTTGAAGGTGTGGGTCTTTTTCTTGACGCTATAGCTTTTCTTCTGTTTTTTTAGGCCTTTGGATTGGAATTTCTGTGGCATCCACGATCACAACATTCCAATCGATGCCTTCGCCCTCGGGTAAATCTTTGGATAAATTAAAGAGATTGGACCGAATCAGGCAGTCTTCAACATGACGGACAATTCTTGAGGCTGTGGGCTCTGACACGCCATAACTTGTTGCGACATGGAACAATGTTCGGTATTCACGCCAATAGCTTAGACAGAGCAGAACCTGGTCTTCCAGGCTTAACTTGGGCGGTCTGCCTTTGGCAGGGACATGTTTCTTCAATTGCTCAACCATTAAATCAAAGGTTGACCATGAGATGCCCGTGTATCGCTTGAACTGAGGATCAGAAAGCTTGTTTGAATCGATGTATTTCATCCGCAGATTATGCATGAATGCCAAGAAATCTGGAGTGCAAATATCAACCAAAAAGAAGATCGTTTTTTGATTTATGAAAGAGATCTAATATTTTAAAAACAATTCAGATGATTTTATCCAGCATCACCCTTATTTATTTAAATTTTTTCCTTAAAATAACCGAAGATCATCAAATTAAAATCAGCGCTTTATTTTGAAATAGAATTTAGTATCTAACCCTACAGTATCCGCTTTTTGAGCCACTCAATTCTCTGGCATCTTGCAGATAAAAATTGACAGCGCAACGTGGGCCGTATACATATATATTCACACTTGTATAGCCGAATTTCTGTATACTTCATCTGCCCTGTAGGCTGACCCGTCTGGACCGAGTTTTCCTGTTTATGAAACACACCTTCCTGTCATCTGTAATCAAACCTTTAAGCCTGATTGCATTATCTTTAAGTTTAGCTGCCTGTGGCGACAGCGCCTGGTGGAATAAAGGCGATGAGCCAAGTCTAGATGCAGATCAGATCAAGCGACTGATTCCTTCCCGCGTGAAAGATCGTGATTCATGGGCCAAAGATATTTACGATATTAGTGAACAATTGGGTATTCCGCAGACCAAGGAAAATATGTGTACCATTGTCGCCGTGGTCGATCAGGAATCCAACTTTGTTGCCGATCCACAGGTCTATGGTTTAGGTGAAAAAGCGGTTAAAGAAGTCCAGGAACGCTTAGACGAGAAGTTTAAAGATAAACTCGGTGAAGCCATTGGAGGCACCATTGCCGGCTATTTTCAGGATGTACTGAAAAACCATCCAAGCCCGGAAGATAACTATTTAAGCCAGATGCGCCGGGTCAAAACCGAACGGGAACTGGATGAACTTTATCGTGAAATTTTTGACTATATGGCCAAGCATTATCATGTGTCGGCCCTGACCGGCGCCGCCAAGCTGTTTGGTCAAAATATCGGAGAAAAGCTGAATCCGATTACCACCTTAGGTTCGATGCAGGTGCATATCAGTTATGCCAAGGAACATAAACGCCAAGGCGGCAATATTGCAGAATTACGTACCGATTTATACAGCCAATATGGTGGCCTGTATTATGGTATTCACCGTCTGATGATGTATCCGGCTGATTATGATAAACCGCTATATCGCTTTGCCGATTATAATTCGGGTATGTATTCCAGCCGTAATGCCGCTTTTCAGAGCATGCTCAATGATTTAACCGAAGCCGAATTATCTCTAGACGGCGATTTACTGCTCTATAGCAAAGATGGCGGTGTTCGCAGTGCCAAGAGTCAATCTGAACGCGAGCTGATTAGTGTTTTTGCCAAACATAATATTGTGCTCACCCCACGTCAAATCCGCTCGGATCTGAAAAAAGAAAAAGAGCAGGATTTTGAAGATACCGCTTCGTATCGCGCCTTATTAAAACTGTATCAGGAACAAACTGGCAAAGAACCATTTTATGCGATGATGCCGGAGGTGGTGATTTCCGGGCCAAAACTCAGCCGTGATTATAATACCAACTGGTTTGCTACTCGGGTCAACGGGCGATATACCACATGCATGCAAAAAGCCAAAAATATAAAAATCTAGCCTTATTCGATTTTGATGGAACCCTGTATGAGCATGACAGTTTTACCGGGTTTATTTTTTATAGTCTGAGCAAACGGCATATTCTCAAGCGTGGACTGATCACCCTCCCCTGGATTATGGCTTATTATTTAAAGCTCTATCCGGCGCATAAAATGCGGCCCCGACTATTTAAGGGAATGTTTAAGTCGGTACCGCAGCATCAAATTAAGGAAAAAGCAGAAAGCTATGCAGCACAATTGGTTCAAGCTTTAAATCCGGAATTACTCAACCAACTTCAAAAACATCAAGCCCATGGAGATGATATTGTGTTGGTCTCTGCTTCTATTAATATTTATTTGGAAGCGGTATGTGAGTTATTAAATATTGATTTAATCTGCTCTCAGGTGGCTTTAGAGAACTCTATCTTTAGCGGTGAATATTTAACGGCAGATTGCAGTTTATATGAAAAGAAACAACAAATTATAAAGCGTTATGATTTAGAGCAGTACAATGCTATTTATGCCTATGGTAATAGTTATGAAGATGAGCCAATGCTAAATATGGCAACCTATCCTTATATGGTGGGCACAGATCAAGCTTTACCTGAAGTGACGCTCTATAAAAAATTAGCTTGATTTTAGAAAAGCAATAAAAAACCCACAATTTATTGTGGGTTTTTAGTGGATTGGGGTTACATGTAGCGGATGCCTTTAGTGGTAAAAGTAGGTAGTGTTCAAAAATCTGTGTCATTTCAATAAACTGAATCAAACAGGAAATGACACATCATGGCAAACAACTTTGATTTCGAAGCAGCTTTAAAACAATTACAATCAGGACAACCCCTCACTGGTGAAAACGGTATCCTGACACCACTAATCAAACAGCTGACAGAAGCGGCTTTAAATGCTGAAATTGAAAACTATCTGGAAGAAAATCCTAAACCATCCAATCGCAGGAATGGTTACTCTCGCAAGACCGTAAAATCATCCTCCGGTTCATTTGAACTGGAAACACCTCGTGATCGCACTGGTGATTTTGAGCCTCAACTCGTCAAGAAAAATCAAACCAAACTCTCTGAAGAGATCGACAGTAAAGTCATCTCACTGTTTGCGCTCGGCATGAGCTACCGTGATATTCAAAAACATATTGCCGATATGTATGCACTGGATATTTCCGAGGGTGCCATTACCAATATTACAGACAAGCTAATCCCCGAATTACGTGCCTGGCAACAGAGGCCGCTTGATGCCGTATATCCCTTTGTGTGGCTCGATGCCATCCATTACAAGATCAAGGATGAAGGCCGTTATGTCAACAAAGCCGTTTATACCGTGCTGGGATTAAATACCGAAGGCCATAAAGAACTGCTGGGTCTTTACCTATCAGAAAGTGAAGGTGCTAATTATTGGCTCAGCGTACTCACAGATTTGCAGAACCGTGGCATACAAGACATTCTGATCGCCTGCGTTGATGGGCTTAAAGGCTTCCCTGAAGCAATTGCTGCGATATTTCCGCAGACAGAAGTGCAGTTATGTATTATTCACCAAATCCGCAATAGCTTGCGTTATGTGGCCAGTAAGGATCAAAAAGCCTTTATGGCTGATCTGAAGCCTGTTTACCGAGCAGATACCAAGCAGGCAGCTGAAATGGCGCTAGATGAGCTGGAAGCCAAATGGGGGGATAAATACGAGAAAGTCATTCGTTCATGGCGTGAAAAATGGCATTTACTCAGTGCCTATTTCAAATATCCGAAAGCGGTTAGGAAGCCAATTTATACCACCAATGCGGTTGAAGCAGTACATCGCCAATTCAGAAAACTGACCAAAACCAAGGGGGCTTTCCCGAATGAAAATAGCCTGCTGAAATTGCTGTATATTGGCATTCAACAGGCTTCTGAAAAATGGACAATGCCGGTGACAAACTGGGGGCAAACCATCACACAGTTATCGATTTACTTTGAAGGCAGGCTCGATGATATAATTAAACTCTAGCCAATTCGGCTGACACAGAATTTTGAACGCTCTCTAAAAGTATTATTTTTAATAGGTATAATATTTCCACTTGCTTTAGTCTGACCTAATTTGATTTTAACATCACCTTTCATTTCAGTTAGATCCATGTCCTTTGCAACAATTAAATTACCTATGACTTCAATTTGACCAGTACCAGCAAACTTTCCAGAAGCCTTTCCTGTATTACCCGCCCCTTTAGAACCAATTAAATTACCAAATAATTTTGTTTGAGTTTGATTATCTGCATGAACCACAAACCCTTCGTCAGCCATTCCAATTAAAGTGAAAAGACTAGTCGGATATTTAGAAGTATCTTTTAAAAACACATTATCAACAGCAAGAATATCATCATAATTCTCAATATCATCTACTTGTTGTTGAGTAAAATCTTTACATAAATTTGCAGGACGCTCTGAATTAAGACAAACCTCCGCCAACCTTACCTTCATCGTAGCTAATTGCGAACTAAGTAAGTCTGCCCTATTTTCGCCTAACAACAACTTTTGCGCCTCTGTTAAATTATTACCATTTGAATCTTTGCCAGTTTTTAATTGCTTATCTATCATCAAAATTTGAGCGGTAATATCTGTTGCAACGATATAATCATAAGGTGAAAAGACATTTAATTCACCTGAACTACTACTTGCATCTTTTTCAATTGTTAAATTTCCAGTCGTAATGATTGTATTTCTAAAATATTTTGAGCTATCGTTTTCTGAGTCTGGTAAACGTATTACTACATCTCCATCAAACCAAAAAATTCCATCAAATTTCTGACCCATTTCTATTTTGCTTTGAATCAGTTTATTTACATCTACAATCCAAACATCTGTACCTGATGATTTTCCACGTGTTATAGCATAGTCCCTTTCAACTTCTTCATAATATGGGCAAGTAATTGATGTGGCAGAGTTTTGCAAATTCGTATTTTGCTTTTCACAACTGATTGTATCACCAACATGCTTAAAAATATAATTTGCATGTGCTTTCATATCAATCGCAGGTATTAAATCCAGCCCACCATCAAATTTATTTACTTTAATTCCGTCTGTCTCAGGTTGATAATCGACTACAGTTTTTCCATTACTTAGGTAAATATTACCTGATTCAAGCCCTTCTTTTATATTTGCACCAACAGATATTGCTACATTTTCAGTTAATGCTTGAAGCGTTTCTTTCTTTTGAACTTTCAAACCTCCCGCAAAAACTGAACCCTCATGTGCAGATAATCCTTCTCCTTGAACTATAATAAGGTCAGTTCTTAAAATCGCGGTAGCGCCACCACTTTTACCTACAATATCAAAACAGTAGCGACCAGCCCCACAAGAAACTCTTGTAAATTCAATAACCTCTGAACCACCACTTACAGTGCCTGATTCAATTTTATCAATATTGATTGTACTCTCTTTTTTTAAATATTTGACCAAAGCGTGATAGCCTATCATGGCTTGCATTTGAGCTTGAGTCTGCGCATGGGTCGTGGTTGCACTGGACTGCAGGTTCCGCATTGTCGACATATATCCCACAGTTAATACAGTTAAGGACAGACCAACCAATACAATAAACAGCAGAGAGGATACGCCCGCCTGTTTTATAAAAGAAATACCGTCTGGCTTACTTCTTTTGATATCCATAACATTTTGCATGACTAATCCTCCCTATTTAAAGTTAAATAGGCATGTAGTATTTTCAATTCTATGTGCGGCACTTTCTGTACTTGCTGCATAAGTATTCGTGGTAATAATTATCTGATACTTACCAGGGTCTAAATCAGCATCATTTACAATACCAAATGGCCAACAATTATTTTGAATGACCCTAATTGTCATTGCGCCAATTTTGTTCCCAGCAGCTTTACTTGCTTCAAACTGAATATTTTGGACAGCATCATTGATTTGGATTAAACGCTCAACTGGATCAGTTGTTACATTCGGTTTTGACAAATTCGTACAGTCATAGCCCGTGCCTTTTCCATAAAGCAACAAACCATTACTCGCATTTCTTAATGCTTGACACTTATCCGTCGCAACTTTCCAAACTAGATATTCAGCATTATCTGTACTTGATGCTGTTACGTTATAAGTATCTGAACCATTTTCTTCCAATTTATATGCTTTTAAATTTGTGCCGTAACTAGACGTATCACCAAAACCAATACCTTGCAAAATCCGGTCTGTCGCAATTAAACCCAGCATCATACTGCTATCACTTTGTGCACCCAATGATGCTTCAGCAGTCACTTTACCTGTTGTCACAAATGCGCGTAGCATTGCCAAAATAATGATGATCGAAAGTGTCAAAGCGATCAAAATTTCAATCAAAGTGAAACCACGCTGTGAAAGTTTTAAGCTGTGCATGTTCTTTACTCCTCTCACGGTGCTATTTCAACTGGAATAGGCACATTCCAATGCGTTGTAGAATCAGTTTTTTCAACCACTTTTACAGTTGGTGATACAACTGTAACTTCACGATCAACTGGAGTTACAATAACATTATCACCATTATCCTTAGTGATTACGTTATAGTCCTTTGTTTGCACAATACAATTTACTGTTACTTTTTTCCCCGCCACATCTAAATCAACATTATTGCTACAACCACTACCGGCAGAGCTTTCAAGGTACTGCCTCATTTGGTTCACAGTGTGCAAATGTAAATTTTGATCACGATGCAAAACTGCAGTACGACCAGAAATATAAGCCGCACCCAAACCAATAATTGCCATAAGTAACATAGACACTAACACTTCAATCAGTGTTACGCCTTGTTGATACTTAGATATCGCAGAAGTTTTATAATGTTCCTGATGCATTGTTACCACCTCCGCTTGCAGCTATATTGTAATAAGTGCAACTACCGGTACGTAAATATCCATTATTATTCAATGTTAGTTGCTGATGTCCTGTAGTACAGCCTATTGATAGTGTTACTGTAATGAGAGGAGATATTACTGCTTCCCAAATGACTACATTTTTACTGCTTATAACTTCAATCTTTTTATCTGTATTATTCACTTTTAACGTGGCTGCAACATCATCCTCTTTAACCGCATTCGGGTTACGCAAAGCTTCATTTTTAGCGCGGGAATATGCTTCCAAAAACTCTTTTTCCGTTTTGGTTATTTGTGCATTAGCTACCCAAGCTCGACCAAGTGGAAAAATAGCCATTGCCAATATTGCAAACAAAGCAATCCCAATCATCAATTCGATGAGGGTCACACCACGTTGTCTTACCATGATGTTAACCCACCACAAGCAGAATCGCCTGTAATACTACGTGAATTTGTATTTGTTAAAGTAATCTCACAACCATGATTACGATCATTACCAATAGCTTTTAAACTATATGTTGTGGTTGTCACAGTAAGCTTATAATCAAAAGTATCTGCCGATGGTTGCCAGCTTCCAGTCATACTATTGGTAGTGAAATAATCACTAACTGTTTTTTCACCTGCAGAATCAACATATTTTAAGTTTCGCTGATACAAACTTTCCATCACCAAACTTAATGCAACTAAATCTGACTGGGCACTACGTGCTTTGGCTTTGGTGATGTAATTTGAATACATAGGCATGGCAATAGCTGCGAGAATAGCCAAAATAATGACAGCCACCATTAATTCCAGGAGCGTAAAACCTGCGCTAGACGTGTGGAAGTTCGAGCCTTGTTTCTTATACATTTTCTTTCTTTACCAAAAGCATACTTACTTCTATAAAACTAGCATAGGATTTGTTTAGTATATGTTGTATAAACCTCCAAATTGTTTAGAAATAATTCACTGCATTTTAATTTTAATTATGATTATGATTTTCAATTAAAAAATGTTTAATCCTAAATATTTTTACCAATTGTTAAAATGTGTAAATAATTAACATGTTTTTCATATACATATTTAACTGAGTGTCATCAATCTTGTTGTGCTTTAAATTTTCATCAAAACTATATACTTATACTCACATAGAGTATATAAGCTTGGATATCATTGTACTTATCAAGTAATTGGCATAAATGCTCAAAGTTAATCATTTATGTGAATTATTTTATAAACAATTAACAAAAATCATACCAAATAACCTTTTTCTCCAGATTCCCGAGTTGGCTGCTTTGTTTTTAGTTTTTATGGCTCTTTCTATACAATAAAAAAGGCAATTTCCTATAAAAATTGCCTTTTTGTCTTAACGCATTTTATGCCTATTTTTTAAACGGAAACGCATACTTGGCAATCCGTTTCAGTACACTGCCATATTGTTTAAACAGGCTGGCATTGTTGTAGTGCAAACCATATTTTTCACATACTGCCTGTACTTTTGGCGCCATCTGACGGTAACGGCGTGCCGGCACATCCGGATATAAATGGTGTTCAATCTGATGGCTTAAATGGCCAGTCAGAATATGGAACGCTTCTGAACCGGTCAGGTTAGAAGAACCGCGAATCTGGCGCATATACCAGTGACCACGGCTTTCATTTTTCAATACCGATTTTGGGAATACCTCAACATCTTTGGTGAAGTGACCACAGAAAATAATACTGAAGGTCCAGATGTTACGGATTCCGTTGGCCACCAGGTTGCCAGTGAATACTGGTAACGCTGCAGGACCAGCAATCAGCGGGAAGAACACATAGTCTTTAAACAGCTGTTTAGAGATTTTGCGCTGTAAAGGTTTCCACTCTTCTTTCAGCTCAGCCTTGGTTTTACGGCCCATCCACACTTTACCGAGTTCCAGGTTTTGAATCGCAACACCCCACTGGAACAGTAAACAGAATGGAATACTGTAAACCGGTTGTAGCAGATGACCCGGTTTCCAGCGTTGTTCCGGGAACAGACGTACCAGACCATAGCCGATATCATCATCCATACCTTTAATATTGGTATAGGTATGATGCTTGTAGTTGTGGGTTTGACGCCAGTTTTCAGAGGTACCGACAATATCCCACTCATAGGTCTGACCGTTGAATTTTGGATCGTTCATCCAGTCATATTGACCGTGCATGACGTTATGGCCAAGTTCCATATTTTCCATGATTTTGGCAAAGCCGAGCAGACCAGTACCCAAAATCCAGGCTGGCGGGAACCAGCCAGCAAACAGGCAGGCACGACCCGCAATAGAAGCATAACGGATGGTTGAGTATACACGGCGGATGTATTTGGCATCTTTTTCGCCTAAATCATCCAGCACTTCCTGCTTGATGGCGTCTAATTCACGCGCCAATTCATCCAGTTCTAATTGGGTTAATTCGCGGTTTTTAGGATTTTTAAAATATTCAAATTTGACTGGCATATTCATAGTGAGTGTACCCGCTTATAAGTCAATAACTAAGTCTGTTTGTGCCGAATTCACGCAAAGCTTGAGCAAATTACCCGGTTCGGTGTTTTGCGCACCATTCACCAGATTTTTGGTCGAGCCTTCGACTTTGTTGCAGGCACATTTATTACAAATTCCCATACGGCAGCCATGCTTCGGTTGAATATTCTGCTGCTCCAGGCTGGTCAAAATAGATTGGCCTTTGGGAATGGTCACGGTTTTATTCGATTGGGTTAAGGTCACCTGCACAAAACCAGCTTCTTCATTGAGCATTGGGCTCATGCTAAAGGCTTCAGTTTTTAATTGTTGTGCATGCGCAAACAGTTCTTCTACCCGTGCAGCAAAACCCGATGGACCACAGGCATAGACTGCGCTCTGTTCAATCTGCTCAAGGGCTTGCAGATGGCTTTCATTCAGACGCTGTGCCGGTGTTTCCCCTGCCTGGGTATAAAACACGTCAAAGCTAAAGTGTGGATATTGTGTCGCCCATTGTTCAAACTGGGTTTTAAAAGCAACATCGGCAAAGGTTTTTACCCAGTACATCAGTTTAACCGGGGTCTGCTTTAATTGACCCGATTTGGCCAAAGCATCGACCAGGCTATACATTGGGGTAATACCACTACCGGCAGCCAGCAAAATGAGTGGCTGTGTCGCTTCAGGCAACAACATATCGCCATAAGGCTGGCCAAATTCCAGAATATCGCCCACATTGGCCTGATTGACCAACCAGCTGCTGACTTTACCCTGATCGACTTTTTTAACGGTTAACAGCACATGCTGAGTATCCAGTTGCGTCAGGCTGTAGGTACGCTCATAGCGAATTCCTTCAATGGTGACAAAGACCGGGTGATGTTGGCCCGCCTGTCCAAGCTGGAATTTCTGATTGAACTGCACCATCAGGCTGACCGTGTCCTGCGCGGTCTGCTGCTTTTGCACAATCTTGCCCAATGCCTGATTCACAGACCACAACGGATTGATTTTTTGTAACCAGAAGTTTGCCGAGTACGGATCAACAATCGCACTCGCAAGAGATTTGAGGGGAGATTTCGACTTTTCGATAACGTGCATAGCCTACACCACGCGATGAATTCTCAATTATTATACACATGTATATATATTTGTATATACGCTTGTATTGTTTCTATTCATTTCACAAGTTCACACACAACGGCTATACTACTGAAAAGCCTTTCAGCTCTGGACCCTATGACTCAGCCTGCCATGAAAATAAGTAATGATGTTCTTGCCCAAGATGTTCCCAACATCCGTGAACCCATGACGGTGCGTACGGTCGGCAGGAAAGCGACCATTACCAAGGAAGAGCTGTTTCAGGCTGCACTGAATCTGATCGGACCCCAAAAAAGTATTGCCTCTTTAAGCCTGCGTGAAGTCGCGCGCGAAGCCGGTATTGCACCGAATAGTTTTTATCGTCACTTTAAAGATATTGATGAGCTGGCCATTGCCCTGATTGACCGGGCCGGCCATGTGCTGCGTCAGATTCTGAATCAGGCACGTTTAAAAGCATCCAAACAGAACAGCATTATCCGCACCTCGGTTGAAGTCTTTATTGAACAGCTAGATGCTGATGAAGGTAATTTAAGTCTGCTGTTGCGTGAAGGCTATACCGGATCGACGTCTTATAAGCAGGCAGTGGAACGTCAGCTGAACTATTTCCAGCAAGAACTGAAAGATGACCTGATTCGTCTGGAGCGTTTGAATAACAGCAAACTGTCCCATCCGGAGATTGTTTCTTCAGCCATTACCCAGCTGGTGTTTAATATGGGTGCCAAAGTGATTGATATGCCCGCCAATGAACGTAAAATCATTGCCGAGCAAACCATGATCATGATCCGGATGCTGCTCGAAGGCGCACGCCATTTAGATGAAGCACAAATCCGTTAACTGGATTTTAAACTGCTTATTTAAAGTGTTGATCGAATCCGCTGCTGCACATCGCGTGCGCTCTGCTCAGGAGATTCCAGCGGGAACATATGCCCACCCGCTACAACACTAAACTCAATGCCATATATCTTTTTTAGTCCCTGCGGGAAACCTTGCTTATAAAAAGCACTCTGCTCTGCCGTGATTAAATGCACCGGTAAATTTGGGGCTTTACGCGGCCAACGCCACCACCAGCTTGGTACAGTTCTAAAAATATCTGCCTCGACCTGTTTTGGAATCTGTAAGCTGATGCCGGCCTCATCTTCTCTAAGACCATGCCGGATAAAATCCTGAAAACAGCGCTCATCAAACTGTTTAAACAAGGCATTGCCACGTAACTGCTGATAAGCCTGCTCACGGCTAGACCAGGCGTCTTTACGTTTCAGACTCAGCCCGGCCGGGGTTAAACGGTCAATCTGTTTTGAACCCAGCTTTTGCAATAACTCGAATATCGGCGCTGTTTTACCAATCACAAAAGGCGGGTCCATTAAAATCAGCTGGCTAAATAAATCTGGCCGTTGATAAGATGCCATCAGCAACACCAGCGCGCCAAAAGAATGCCCCAAACCGACCACCGCCTGTTTTGGTGTTTGTAACTCGATATCGGCAATGACCTGCGCCACCAGTTTTTCCCATTTTGGCTCAACCGGATAGTGCGGATTCAGACCAATGACCGGAATATATTTCAGCTCAATATCGGCATCAAAATAATCAAAAAAGGTCTGATAGCAAGGACTGGCGATGCCATTGGCATGGGCAAAATAAACAACAGTTTTGGTCATAAAGGTATTTGAAGCAGATAATCCATTTTGCAGGAGGTAATTTTAATTTTTGCTGCGATTCTCAAGATTAGCCAGGCTGGTTCAACACTCTACGCCTGACCAATATATTTATTTAGCCGACACCACCAGATTCTGGCTAGGCAAGAAAGTTGCGCCGCAGGTGGTTTTATCACCAACAATCACCACACCACGCCCTTTGACCTGGGTGGTTGGATCGGCCGCAATGGCCGCTACTGTAGTTTTACATTTTGGACAATAATGCTTCATGCCATTTAAATGCACGGCAATGCCATTAATAACAAATGAACTTTCACATTCAGCAACCACACCGCCATGTGAAGTTTTAGAGCCTAAAGTGACTAATGCTTTACCCATCGTTGTTATATCTTTTAAAAATTTGGCTCATCTTAGCATGAACATTTTACCGGACTCTAGTGCACTGATCGCCGGGCTGTTTATGTCAGGCAAATCAGCATAAAAAAGCACCCTTCAAATTAGACTAAAAGTGTCCAACTTTCGGGGTGCAGTTCACGAAGGTGCTTTTCTAAAAATTACGACTGTTATGGTTTAACCACCACCATCACCTGAATCGCTTCCGGGGTAACCGCAATACCGTCAAGCAGGCTTAAACCTTCTTTTTGCAATTTCTGCAAACGGCTGATTTCATCTTCACGGATGCTTGGGTTAAATTGCTTCAGATACGTTAGACGGTCAATTTCATATTGCCATTTCGCGCCATACATTTCTTTGGCCTGCTCTTTTAAGCCCGGCAAGGCAGTTTTGGCAATGTCCAGCGCCTGTGCATAACGCTGCTCAATCACTTCACGGCGTGCTTTTACCACCTGACGGCAGCTATTGCCATCTAAATGATGTAAATACGGTTTTAAGATTTCAGGGGCAATTTTTTGCGACAGATCCTGACCTTTTTCACTCAGCAATACACGAATCAATTGCTGCGGCAAGCTTGATGGCAGGTTCAATGCTTTTGGTGCAATCACATCAACCTTGAACCACACTTCCAGCAGCACCGAACCTTGCGGTAATGCAGCTGACTTTAACACCGCCACATTGGTACTACCAAAGCTTTGGGTATTGATCATTTCCATCACGCTTTCGGTAAATGGATGTTCCAAAGTCAGATATTGTGCATCTTCGCGGATTTGAGCCTGATCACGATAGAAAGTCGCAGTCATGCCCTCTTCATCTAAAGTCAGACCTTGTACCTGCATCTGGTCTGTTGGCTTGATGATGACTGTGCCATTGCTTTGTTCATCAAAGTCGATGTTGGTTGAAGCCATAAAGCGCTTCATGAACATTGGCAAGGTAGTGTTGTCATCATAATCTTCCAGCGCCTGGACAATTTCCTGTGCCACCACCGGACGGCAAGAGTTGTATTCCAGCAGGCGGTCACGGCCTTCCTGCAATTCAGCTTCCAAAGCTTCGCGCTGTACGCTAACCGCTTCCAGCAATTCTTCAAACTGCTGGCCTTGATCTGCCAGTAAGCAGTCTTTTAATTCAACAATGAAGTTTTCCTGCAAAGTCTGCGCCGTTGGGGAAATATTGCTGAAAATATTCAACGCTTCGTTATACCAGCGGAACATGCGTTCTTGCGCCGTACCGAGTAAATACGGCACATGAATTTGAATCCGATTTTCCTGACCAATCCGGTCTAGACGGCCAATTCGCTGTTCCAGTACGTCCGGGTTCGCCGGTAAATCAAATAAAATTAAATCCGATGCAAACTGGAAGTTACGCCCTTCTGAACCAATTTCCGAACAGAGCAGGATTTGCGCACCATAGGAATCTTCTGCGAAATACGCCGCCGCCTGGTCACGTTCCAGCAGGCTCATACCTTCATGGAACATCGCAGTACGAATACCAGCGTGTAAACGCAGTGCATTTTCTAGCGCTTCCACCACCGGACCACTACGTGCAATCAGTAGCACTTTTTTGTGTTTTAAATCGCTGCGCAGCTTTTCCATCAGCCACATTACACGCGGATCGGTTTCCATCCACGCACCATCAAGCTGGCCTTCTTCTGGCCACATCTGTTCACGCAACTTGCCCTCTTTGGCCCAGTGGTCTGGGGCTGGCAGTGGTGCTGGCTGACAGTCACGGCCCGGGAAGCCCTGAATCGCTTCACGGGTGTTACGGAATAAAATACGGCCGGTACCATGACGGTCTAACAGTTCATGAATGGCGCGGAAACGCTGTTCCGGATGGTCTTCAATACGATGACCGAGCAAGCCTTCCAAAGCAGCCAGATGACCTTCTTCCAGTGGCATGTCGGACATCAGTACTTCAGCAATTTTGGCTGTTTGCTGATACTGCGCTTCTTCATCCAGGAAACGGTCCAACGAACTAAAACGCTGCGGATCGAGCAGGCGTAAACGGGCAAAGTGACTTTCAACACCCAACTGTTCCGGGGTTGCAGTTAAGAGCAGCACACCCGCCGTTTGTTCAGCGAATTCTTCGACCAGATCATAACGGTCATTGCCGCCTTCTTCTTCTGACCACATCAGGTGATGCGCTTCATCAACCACCAGTAAATCAAAACCAGCTTCAAGTGCCTGCTCACGCAGATCTTCGTGGTCAATCATCAGGTCAATAGAAGCAATAATACATTGCTCGGTCAGGAACGGGTTTAAATCCGGGTCATGTTCTTTAATTGACGCTGTACGGGTCAGATCAAATAAAGAGAACTGCAGGTTGAAACGGCGGCGCATTTCAATCATCCACTGATATTGCAGTGAATCTGGCACCAAAATTAAAATACGTTCAGAACGGCCGGTTTTGAGCTGCTGATGGATAATCAGACCGGCTTCAATGGTTTTACCCAAACCCACTTCATCGGCCAGTAATACACGCGGTGCAAAACGCTTACCGACTTCGTGGGCAATATAGAGTTGATGCGGAATCAGGCCAACGCGTGAACCAATCAGGCCACGCAGCGGACTGCTGTGCATATTGGCCTGCATCAACAGCGCTTCAATACGCAGGTCGTACCATTCTTTATAGTCAATCTGGCTGGCCAGTAAACGGTCTAAGGGTTTAGACAGCTGGATTTGCGCGCCAATTCGGGTTTCATTCAGCGATTTCTGTTCTTCTGAACCATCTTCCAGCTGACGTACCACGTTATAACGCACCACGCCACCGCGATCTTCCAGACTCTGAACCGTCCATTTCAGGCCTTCCTGGTCCTGTACTTCATCGCCCGCATTAAACACGATACGGGACAAAGGTGCATTGTTACGTGCATAGACACGGGTTTCGTCACTCTTGGGGAATAAAATGCTGATTGAACGTTCATCTACATCAATAAGAACGCCTAAGCCCAGTTCTGTTTCTGTATCTGACAACCAACGTTGACCAATAGCAAACTGCTGCAATTTTTCCACCTTTTTCTAGAAGTTAGGACTGTCGCGTTATCACTCAAGGACTGCTTGCCATTTGAGCAAAATTTGACATCGTAAAGCAATATATTTTGACATAAAGCCCACCAAAAAGTGAGCTTAAATTCATGAGGATATGTTTCCCTTAAAACGGCACCGGGCAATTAAACTCCAGTGTTTCTCCCGTTTGAGGATGTTGAAAACTTAAATACGCCGCATGCAAACACAGGCGTGGAGACAGCTGTTGCTGCTCTGGCGTGGCATATAAGGTATCGCCAATAATTGGATGACCCAGATATTGCATATGCACCCGCAGCTGATGCGAACGGCCGGTAATTGGAATAAGTTTGACCCGCGTAACCGCCTGTCCATTTATTTCAAACTGTTCCAGCGCCTGCCAGTGGGTAAGCGCCGGTTTCGAATGAGAAGGATCGGCCATATGCAACGGCGGACAGGTTGGATCATAGACCACCGGCACATCAATGGTGCCTTCGCCGTATAGATGCCCGGCCACCACTGCCTGATAATGCTTATCGGTCTGGCGTTCCTGAAACTGGCGTGAAATCTTGTTTTGCCCCAAGCGGCTAAGACCAAACACCAAAATACCTGAGGTGTCACGATCCAGACGATGAATTAACAGGGTTTTAGGCTCAATGGCGACCAAACGGCTGATCAGGCAGTCTTGTAAATCTGCTGTTTTTCCTGGCACTGTGAGTAAGCCGGCCGGTTTATGGATGAGCATAAAATCTTCATCTCGATAAATCAGGTGTTCGGTTAGAAAATTACTCAAAGTACACTTCCAGGCTGATCGCGAAAATAAGGCGGCAATGATAAAAACCTTGCACCACAATTACAATGCAATTTGCGCAAATTGCAGACGTTTTTTCCGATTTTGCTGAATAAAAATGTCAATTTTCTGAAAATGGCAAATTTAGCCCGTTAAAATCTGCAGCAATCCGTGTAGTGTGGGTTTGGACTGCATATCTTCATAGCGAATATTGGCACCATTGGCACGCCATAAACCGACCAGACTCACCATCGCTACCGAATCCAGACCATAATTTTTTAGGTCGACATAAGGATCAATTTCCAAGGCATCCATATCCAGCTGTTCTGCGACAGCCAACATAATGCCTTTGGTCGACAATACATATTCTGACGGCGCACTTAAATCCCATAAGCGAGTCAGGCTATAGGTATTTAAGTGATGTATCCCCTGTGCCGAAATATTTTCAATCCACTGAATATGCTGTTCCTGATTCACCAATAAAATCGCATCGTCGACCACACAGAGCTGTTCGGTCACGCTATACAGATGCGGTAAAATCTGTTTTAGCATCGGAGTGATCTGTCCGGCAAAAATCAGTTGGGGATGGGTTGAAGCGTATTCACCCAACTGCTGCATGCCTTGCAGGACATCATCGCCGTATAGATCGACAATAGGAATGTCCAGTGCTTTGGCTTTATTGCTGATCTGGATCAGATGAGTCATCAGGTCGCTGTCCTGTATACCTACCATCATCCTTAGGTTTTGCAGTCCTACCAGTACCAAAACAGATTCATTTGATGCAAGCTGCCATTTGGCTTGAGATGGTACGAGTTGGATTTTTTTGGGCATGAGGTACAGCATGGAAGGCTCTTATAAATACAAAATAGCATGATGATTCATGCTATTTTAGTTTAGCATCGATTTAAAAAACACTTTGATTTCACAGACGTTTATTGTTCTAATTTCGTATAATCGCCATTATCTTAAATAAGCATAATTCAATACAAGCAATTGATCGAACTATAGATTAATTTAGGTAGTTAAATCATTAACCCTATTTGAAACAATGAAAATAAAAACTTACTCTTCTAAAGGCTTTATCGGAGTTTTATTGCTCATAATATTTATGGCATGGTTTGTATAAATGCATTCCTCTATCAGAGCAAGAACAAAATGCAAAAATTAGTAGCAAAATGGAAAGACAACGGCTTCGATTGGCTCAAGAATTTGATAGGTACACTCTAGAGGAACAAGCACGATTGCCAAAATATGATTCCCGTAAATATGCCCTAATTAAACGTAATAGCAGATTCTGGTTAATACCTAGAGATTAGACCTCTTTCATAAATCATTTTTTGCTCAGTTCCAAGTTGTAGATTCCAGCGATTAAATTGAATCTCAAACCAAGCCTTTTACCTCTATTTCGATAACGCTCAGCAAGGATTTTGAAGGTTTTCAGGCTGCCAAATACATGCTCAATTCCGATTCTTCTTTTATTGATTTCTTGATTATAGATTTTCAATTCAGGATCTAATTTACAGTGTCTTTTGGCTTTTAATGGCAACAGGCTATTCGGATACAACACATAAATCCCCTGATAGCCTTTATCTGCAAGGATAAAAGCCCCAAAAGGAATCTGGTTTAAATTGCGTTTGAACAACTCGAAATCATGCACTGCACCGCGACTGGTACATAAACTCAGAATTTTCTGAGTTTTGTAGTGAATCATGGCCTGTACTTTAAAGGTATGGGTCTTTTTCTTGCCGCTATAGCTTTTCTTCTGTTTTTTTAGGCCTTTGGATTGGAATTTCCGTGGCATCCACGATCACAACATGCCAGTCGATGCCTTCGCCCTCGGGTAAATCTTTGGGTAAATTAAACAGATTGGACCGAATCAGGCAGTCTTCAACATGACGGACAATTCTTGAGGCTGTGGGCTCTGAAACCCCGTAACTCGTCGCAACGTGAAATAAGGTTCGGTATTCCCGCCAATAGCTCAGACAGAGCAGGACCTGATCCTCCAGGCTTAACTTGGGCGGTCTGCCTTTGGCAGAGACATGCTTCTGCAATTGCTCAACCATCAAATAGAAAGTTGACCATGAGATGCCTGTGTATCGCTTGAACTGAGGATCAGAAAGCTTGTTTGAATCGATGTATTTCATCCGCAGATTATGCACGAATGCTAAGAAATCCGGAGTGCAAATATTAACCAAAAAGAAGATCGTTTTTTGATTTATGAAAGAGATCTAATATTTTAGTGATAATGGTTTTCATATAAGGTGGCCAAATACGGTAAATAGGCTACTAAAAAGAAATTGGGAAAATAAATCTAATAAAAAATACCCTATTGTGCGAGTCTTGATGGAGTCACGACAATTTAATGCATCTACAGGTTATGCAGGTAATGATAAATTTCTAAATGTAGAGCCATGCAAAAATGGAAATGATTGGTTTATTTGGAATGGAATAAATGTTCGGATATACCCGAGTGATGTACCTAATCTTTCAGATAGGCAGCGTTTAGATATATGTTTAACAGTATTGAAAATACTCAATGAGGAAATAAAGGAAATAAGTTAATTAACTTTAAGATTTCCTTAAATTAACATAATACACGTTATACGAAATTCTTTTGATTTCCTTTTTAAATCATAATTTTATTGTATATAGGCAAGCCCAATCATTAGCGATTGGGCTTTTTAATTCATATTTAACGTTCCACGCTTCATTTTGGTACAACTTTGGATGAATTTATTGAGTTGAGCTAATCAATTTTTTTCTTGAATTAACTTTGCTGTGCTACAAACTTCTCAATCGCTACCCGTGCAATCTCCGCATCTTCAAACGACTTCACACCCGACACACCCATCGCACCGACGAGCTGCCCTTGATACATAATCGGTTCACCACCTTCTAGCATCCCTGAAAATGATTCCATGGTCAGGAAGCCCATCTGACCGCCTTTGATAATATCTTCAAACAGTTTGGATGCATGGCGACTCATGGCAGAACATTTGGCTTTTTCGATGGCTAGATTTGCAGTCATTGGTGCTGCCCCATCCATACGTTTCATGGCCAGTAAACTGCCCGTTTCATCCACCACGGCAATACTGACATTAAAGTTATGCTGTATCGCATATTGATGCGCTTCATTTAATAGAAATTCAGCATCACTTAAAGTCATATAATGTTTGGTTTTCATTTTGATCTCGAATTAACTGAAGCTTCCCTCTCCTTTTAGGAGAGGGTTAGGGAGAGGTCAAATTTACGCTTTCATCTCAGCAAAAGTGGCTTTTGCCGCCTGAATGGTAAACTCGATATCTTCATCGCTGTGCGCGCTTGAAATAAAGCCGGCTTCAAATGCAGATGGTGCCAGGTTCACGCCACGCTCCAGCATGCCGTGGAAGAATTTACGGAAAGCATCGACATCACATTTTAGCATCGAGTCAAAGCTGGTGATATCGTCCTGATCGGTAAAGTACAGACCAAACATCGCGCCCACTTGCTGGGTTTTAAACGCAATACCGGCTTCATCTGCCGCTGCCTGTAAACCGGCCAGCAGTTTTTCCAGTTGTGTACTTAATTTTTCATAGAAGCCTGGCTCACGCAGATGTTTAAACATCTCGATACCGGCACGCATCGCCAGCGGGTTCCCCGACAATGTTCCGGCCTGATACACCTTACCCAGTGGCGCAATACATTCCATCACTTCGCGTTTACCACCAAAAGCACCGACCGGTAAGCCGGCACCAATGATTTTACCCAAGGTGGTTAAATCTGGGGTAACGCCATAATGCGCCTGCGCACCGCCTAAGCCGACACGGAAACCGGTCATCACTTCATCAATAATAAACACCGAGCCATGTTCATCACAGACATCACGAATGGCTTGCAAGAAACCATCAATTGGCGCAACCAGGTTCATGTTACCGGCAACCGGTTCCACAATCACCCCGGCAATTTCTGAACCAAACTTGGCAAAGCATTCTTTTAAGGTGGCAATATCGTTATATGGCAGGGTTAAGGTGTGTTTGGCAAAATCCGCAGGAACACCGGCAGAGGTCGCTTCACCCTCACCTTTGGTTAACAGGCCAGAACCGGCTTTCACCAGTAATGAATCTGAGTGACCGTGGTAACAGCCCTCAAATTTCACGATCTTGTCACGGCCGGTATAACCACGTGCCAGACGAATCGCGGTCATGGTGGCTTCTGTACCGGAGTTGGTCATACGCACCAGTTCAATTGATGGCATGATTTCGCAGATAATATCGGCCAGCGTCGTTTCATGAACAGTTGGCGCACCAAAACTTAAACCGTCTACTGCAGCATCCTGCACCGCTTTAATAATCGCTGGATGGGCATGACCCAAAATCATTGGCCCCCATGAACCGACATAATCGACATAGCGTTTGCCATCTACATCGTATAAATATGCGCCTTGGGCTTTTTCAATAAAGACCGGCGTGCCGCCTACACCATTGAACGCACGTACCGGTGAGTTCACGCCACCTGGAATATGTTTGCTGGCTTGTTTAAATAATTGTTCTTGCTTTGGAGATAGGCTCATGAATCGACTCAACTCAAAATAAAATCAGACAAAAATTTCGGCTTAAACCGCCTTTTTAAATAGTTCAGACCAGTCATATACGCGTTGAGCAACGGTATGCATCGGACGACCTAATATATCACTAATCACCGCACAAAGGTCTGCACCGGCATCAATCACCTGCTGACCATTTTCAACGGTTAAACCACCAATCGCGCAGATCGGTACATTCAGTTTTGCTTTGGCCTGCTTTAAGGTTTCTAGACCAATATTGCCGGCTTCCGGCTTGGTATCGGTGGCGAAAATTGCCCCAAATGCCACATAGTTAGCGCCATCGGCAATGGCCTGCTCTGCCAGCTCAAGTGAATTGTTACAGCTGCGGCCAATCAGGACATTCTTTGGTAAACGTGCCGCGGCTTCGACAATTGAGCCATCATCCTGACCCAAATGCACGCCGACACCATATTTTACCGCAGCTTCCAAATCATCATTAATCACAAATGGCACTTTGTACTGTGCACACAATGATTTCATATATTCAATTTCATAAGCCTGATCTTCTTTTGCCACCTTTTTACGGCGATATTGCAAGACTGCAACTTCATAGGTCGCCATTGCACCTTCAAGTTTGGCTAAAAGCAGTTCAATCGGATCATCATTGGTAATTAAATATAAGCCACGCATTTTGCCTGCCTGAAACACCTCAAAAAATTGGCTCTCATTATTACATAGTTACAGCTCAAGAGCAGGCCTTGCCTGTATTTTCGCTGATGCTTTGTTTCAGTTCAGATTTTTATGCAAAATCCCTAGTATTGGGGATAGAGTCAGCGCCGGTTTCGGTATTTACTAAGACTCACAATAATAACGATATAAGTTGTTGTTTTTTATTTTTTTATATCAATAACAACCAACGTGCATTCATGGTCTCATGGACGTACTAGAATTTGATGCCAGGACGCATTTGGGGAAATGTGATCAAACGCTAGTACGTCCACACTCTTTTGACTCTCTTCATTCTTTTTATTTCAATGATTCCAGCTATAAAAAAAGCCCGGAGAAAGGTCACTCCAGGCTTGGAAAGTTAAAAACTGATGTCATCAAAGTGTCATACACTCTGCATTGCTTCAATTAATAGAACATTCACTCTACAATTTCAATGAATTTTTTGACTATTCATCTTATTTTTGACCGAAAGTTTTAGTTTTGCTCGAAAAATGAAGATTAGCTGTCAATTTTATCCAGTGCGCGGTCTTTAAGACTTAGGTTGCCACGCAGAATGTCGGCAAACATTCGCCAGTCAGAAATAAAGCTATACAGTGGCTGTTTAAAGCTGGCTGGCTTGTTTTTTTCAAAGAAAAAATGACCGACCCAGGCGCAGGCATAACCAGCCACCAGTCCATAGACAAAGTAGCGTGGCTTCCGCTGCCTGACCATTTGCGTCAGGCAGATCAGGCCGATACCACTGCCCAGCATATGCAGACGCCGGCTCATGATATTGCGGTGTTCGATTAAATAAAAACGATAAAACTCGTGATAATTTTGAATTGGACCTTGAGGCGTGTCATCCGGTTTTTTCGCCCATTCGGTGTTGAGGGGTGCGTTCATATTCATCATCCTGATGCTCTGTTCTTGCTCAAATTACCGCATTTTCTGTACAAATAAAAGCCACTTTGTTCGCGCTATTTTTCTGGCTACTTTTTTCAGGACAGATTTTGGTTACAATCAGAAGCCTTAAACAATGAACGCCTTTTCTGGACGCTTGATAATAATTTGGTATAGCGGCGTCATCTGCCAGAAAGCTACTTTTTTGCTGTATTGCTCAATTTTTTAGGACCAATTGAATGACCGAGATTGAATTAAAATTTCAAATTCCTGATGCGCGCCGTAATGCCTTACTTAAAGCGCTGGATCCTAAGAAATCTGAAACCATTTCGCTGCAAGCCCGATATTATGACACTACCGATCGCCTGCTGGCACAGCATGGTATTGCGCTGAGACAACGCTTGGAAGGCACGCGCTGGGTGCAAACACTGAAAGCCGGCAAAACCCATATTGAACGTTTTGAACATAATCATGACCTGGGCGAACTGCACCAGCCACCTGCGCTTGATTTAAGCATTTACGATGCCGCTCCCGAAGCCAGACAGCTACTAGATACAGTCCTCAGTCAGACTGAAAGCCCGCTGCAACTGCAATTTGAAACCGATATTACGCGTACTTTGCGTGTTATCCAGCTAGATGAAGTCGAGATTGAAGCCAGTTTAGATGTAGGCTGTATTCGCAGCGGCGAGCGTGAATATCCCGTCCATGAGGTTGAGTTTGAATTAAAATCTGGTTCGGTGCAGGCCCTGCTGGCCTTCTGTTTTGAATGGGTCAAGAAATACCAGCTCTGGTTAGATGTACGCAGCAAGGCCGAAATGGGCAATTTGCTGGCTTTAGACTTACAAGTCAGCCCGCCGCGTCTGGCTGAAGAATTCCGTTTAAATAAAAAAGCCTCAGCCGATCAGAATTTAAGACTGTTAATTGCCCAGCAATTGCAGCATTTACTGCCGAACATTGCGGCCATTTCAGCCGGTGTTAATGAAGCCGAGCATATTGTGCAGGCACAGAATGCACTGAATCAGCTGTATTTAACCGTGCATTTGCTCAAAGACTGGAGTGCGTCTATTTCGGAAAAATGGGCCAATCAGTTACTGGCGTTTAGACAGCAGTTTGACCAGCTGCAACATTTGCAGCACATGCAAAATACCCTCGGCACCTTTTTGCAGAATCCGAATACCGCCTCGAATCTGGCCAAAGATATTTTATATGCCAAAGAGAAACTGGCCAATCTGGTGAAATCGACCCAGAATGTACATCATTATCTGGAACTGTTGATGTTTAGCCTGGATGAAGATGCCTCCCACCCTGCGCAGGATTTAAAACAGGCCGCCCAGCAGACTTTGCAACATCAATATAAATTACTGCAAGAACAGCTAAACCAGACCAGCCAGACCGATTTTGACAGTCTGGATCAGCTGGCGCAGAAAATTAATGCCCTGAAATTTATTTTCCCGGTACTCACCACGATCTATGATGTTAAAAACCTGCAAAAGTACAGCAAAGCCCTGAACGATGCCCAACTGGCCGCGCAGGAATATCAGGTTCTCTCCTCCGCTGCGCTGTATATCCAGCAAACTGAGCTGGAAGCCAGCGACTGGTTTGTACTCGGCTGGCTGACCGCAAAACAGGAAGTCCATGCGCAAGCTTTGCTGGATGCCACCGAACAATTCCTGGTCAGCCGCAAATTTATTAAGTAAGTTCAGCCACTCTCCGCTCCGGCCAGACAAAAGAATACGCTTTATGGCTACTTTTTATGCATGGCTTGGCCTATAGTAAGGTCAATCAAGAATAAAAATTGCAGGAGTTGGTTATGGCGGAAATCGAACTGAAATTTCAGGTGCCGGTGCATCAGCGCCGCGCCTTTGAAAAAGCCATTGCCAAGAAAAAAGCAGTGCCAATGCAGCTGTGGGCCAAATATTATGACAGTCCTGAGCAGCAGCTGGCACAGCATGCCATCGCCCTGCGTCAGCGTCTGGAAGGTCAACGCTGGTGTCAGACCTTAAAAGCACCGGGGCAGCATCATTTTGAGCGTTTTGAACTGGAACTGGCCCTCGGCCCAGATGAACCGGAGCAGCTGGATCTAAGCCTGTATCAGGAACATAAACAGGCGCAAACCTTGCTAAAACAGGCGCTGGAGCTGAAAAAGGCCGATTTAAAAAATACCGGTCTGGAGCTGCAATTTGAAACCGATGTGCAACGCCTGATTGTGCTTGAACAAGTCAAAGACAGTGCAATTGAACTGGCGTTTGATCAGGGCGAAGTCCGCACACCAACAGCACAAAGCGATATTTACGAAGTCGAGTTTGAACTGAAACATGGCGATGTTAGCGACCTGATTGATTTTGTGCAGCCATGGGTAAAACGCTATCAGCTCTGGCTTGATGTTCGCAGCAAATCACAGCGCGGTCAGATGCTCAAGAATCAGCAGGACATCTTGCCCGTTCAACATCAAACACCTTTTAGCCTCGATAAACATGATTCGAGTAGCCGCGCGCTGGCCAAAATTGTCAGCAACTGTCTGACTCATTTATTACCAAATGCCACGGCGATTGCCGACAATCATTATCAGAGTGGTCATGTACATCAGGCCCGTGTGGCCATTCGCCGTTTACGCAGCGCGCTGAAAATCTTTGGTCACTGGTCCGAACAGGTACAACCCGAATGGCAAGCGCAATTGGCAGAACTGTTCCGGCAACTTGGTTCCACCCGCGACCGCGATGCGCTGAGTGAAAGCCTGATGCCACGTCTGGCCAAGGCCGGCTCTCCCCTCGCGGAACTGCCAGCAAGTAGCGAAAGCAGCGATGAAATTGATGCACTATTTCGCGCGCCAGAAACAGTGCGCCTCTTGCTGGAGCTGCTACAGTTTAGCCAGTGCACAGCACATGAAGATGATCAATCGCTGAAAAAACAGGTACGGAAACAGCTTGCAAAAATGCACCGGCAAATTTGTCAGGATGCCGTGCAGTTTGAACATCTTGACAGTGAACAGAAGCACCGCACCCGCAAACGAGTCAAACGCCTGCGTTATTCAGTCGAGTTTATTGCCTCTTTATTTGAAGCGGATGCCGTCAAACAGTATCTGAAAGCACTGAAACCGGCACAGGAATCTTTGGGGCAGTTTAATGATCTGGTGGTGGCCGAAGCCCTGTTTCAACATGAGGTTCAGCAAAACCCACAGGCCTGGTTTGTTCTGGGCTGGATTGCTGCCGAGCAAAAGCATGTTCTGGCCGAAGCCCAGCAGCATTTGCTGGAATTTACCCGCAGCAAAACCTTCTGGTCGGACTAAAGCCCAGCACGGAGATAATCATTTAGCGGTACTTGCCAAATACCTTCCAGGTACCGTTATCGGCCAGCGGATCATGATAACTATCGCTCCGCTGCTTGCGCGGTTTTTCCCGGGCATCCACCAGCTGAAAATGCGGTTCGACACTCAGCACAATACCGTTGACATAAAAACGGGTGCGGGTGTATTCACTTTGCCCATGCTGAAACACATAGGTACGCAAATCAATAAACTCACGGTGTGCCACCAGTGCGGCGCTGTCGTCACTCTCCAGCCACTGTTTCATCGCCAGCATCTGCGTAGCATCAAACTGGCCGCACTTTTCCATCAAGCTGGCCAGACCGCGAAAAGTTTTTGATTCTTTGGCCCGGGTTTTATTAATCCGGATTCGGTCAACATGAAAGAAAAATAAAGGCAGGTTTAAGTGACTTGGCAGATGAATGGCATCCAGCACTTCATCTTCCATAAAGGGCTGAAACAGCTCTTGTGCCCGCTCAATCAATCCGGACCATTGCTGGAAATAGGCTTCAACTTCAGCCGGATTGCCATAATAAATTGGCAGCCCTTCTACATTGGCCAGATGTGCCGGCGGCCAGATGTTTTGTCGCAGCAGCGCAATATCACTTTTTAGACTTTGAACCGCAATTGCATCTTGCATCGTGATTCCTTTTTCTTGCTTAGGCTATTTTTTAGAGTAAGACAAAGGTTTAGTTTCTGCAAGGCTTTGCCTATAATTATTGTTTATGATTTTAGCTTAGGAAAAATTCATGGTTCAAAAGATTGAAGCAACCGATGTTACCGAAGAAGAAGCGTTAAATGCTGCTTTCTTTGAACGTGCTGATGAATTTATCAAACAGGCCAACGAATTTTGTCGCGTCGAAAAAGGCTCACAGGAACAACCGGCGGAAAAACGCGGTCAGGTCAGTGCTGCCATGTTGTTCGGCACGGCGCGTTTTAATACCTGGGTCGCAGCCAATAACTTCAAAGATGGTGAGGAAATGCGTGCTGCCAAAGATCAGGTCATGTCCTACATTTTGCAGCAGTTCCAGATGATGCTGGAAGACAATTATGATGAATACTGTGAACAGTTCGAGAACTATTTACGTTTCCGTCGTAATGAAGAATTTCACAGCAATAAACACAAACATGATCACGATCATTAAATTGCTAAAAAAAGTCCACCCTGTTGGGCTTTTTTAATGTCATCTTTTCGATAAATACCCTTTTCTTTTTTGCAGACTTGGCTTTGAATAAAATAGACATCTTCAAGGATCAAACCAACCTGCTATGCAAAATCTTGGATTTGCACTGATTGATGCGCATATTCATCAATGGGACCCGTATAACACACCACACAGCGCACGCTTGGCGGTCAAGCTGCTGGGGAAATATCCACGCTTACTGGATAAAACCATCCGTACGCTAAAATCCAAAGCGCTGATTGACACCCTGGGACATACCCAGCATGTCACTGCCCCCTATTTGCCCGAGCATTATTGCCGCGATGTCGGCTTTTATCCGGTTGAAAAAGTGGTGCATGTGGAGGCCAGCTGGCATGACCACAAAGGCAAAGGTGTGGCTGGAGAAACCCGTTTTATTGAGTCGCTGGATTTTACCAAAAATGGTATCCAGCTGGGTGCAGTGGTGGCCACGGCCGACCCGCGTGACAGCCAGTTCAAGCAGATTCTGAAAATGCATCAGAAAGCGGCGCCGCAACATTTTCGCGGGATTCGTAAAATGGCTGCGGTTCATGAAGATAAAGACATTTATGCCTGGGCCGATGATCCGCATTTATACCGTGACAAAAAATTTCTGAAAGGCTTTGAACTACTGGCACAGCATAATTTAAGTTTTGATGCCTGGGTCTATTCCAGCCAGCTGGAAGATGTGATTGCCCTGGCAAAACAGTTTCCGGAAACCTCAATTGTGCTGGATCACCTCGGTACACCGGCCGGTCTGTTTGGTCCGGTCGGCTCGCATACCGGTATTACCCAAACTGCGCGCGACAATATCCTGTTTCGCTGGCAGGAAGACCTGGCAGAACTGGCGCGCTGCCCGAATGTCTATACCAAATTGTCCGGGCTGTTCATGCCGGTACTGGGTCATCAGTTTCATCAGCAGCAACGGCTGGCCTCAAAACAGGAAATCATTGATTTAACTGCCCCGCTGATTCAGCATGCGCTAAAAAGTTTTGGTATGTATCGGGTGATGTTTGGTTCCAATTTCCCGATGGATCGGGTCAGTAGCGACTTAGTCACGATTATTGATGCCTTTAGCGATGTGGTGGCGACGTATCATCCGCAGGCATTAGCGCAGGTGTTCCATGATAATGCCAAACAATTCTATCGGCTCTAATTCTCTATGATAAATTCACCTCATACTTACTCATAGCACCTATAAGGATTGCTGGCAGATGGGATCAGTGCCAACATAACCGGCTTCATAAAAATCTCCCGTTTAGGGAGATTTTTTATATGAATGATCTGTAATCAGCACTTATTTTACCGGCTGACCATATTGATCAGCCATGACTTCGACCCAATGTTGCGGCAGCAGATATTTCTGGATCACCGCATCAATATCGGCTTTGCTGAGTCGGGCAATGGCCTGATCACGTTTTTCCCGATACGGTAAATCACGGTCAAGTTCCAGCTGTGCCACCAGCATCCGGTGAATACGGCGCTCATCTTCCAGCGCTGTGACACGCTGTTTCAGAATGTCAGCCTTGGCCGCCGCTACTTCCTGTGCAGTCACGCCATTTTTGCGCAACTCCTGAAAGACTTTATGTACCGCCTGCGACAACTGCGCCGCTTTACCGGCAGTATAGTTGGCACTCACACTGAGGGCACCGGAATTTTCAAAGCTGCTTAAACTGAGCGAACTGCCAAAACTGTAGACCAGCGCATTTTTTTCACGCAGCTCTTGCGCCAGACGTGAGGTCAGTTGTGAGTCCCCTAAAATATGACTCATGACCATTAATGCGGCTGCATCGGGATGATCATTTCCCACGGGCAGGGTCATCACGCCCTGATAACTGCCAAACTCACGCTGTTCGGACAGTACATGCTGTTTTTGCGCCGCATAGCTGTTATACGGCACGCTTAAACGCTGATACGGCTGTGCTCCGTTCCAAGTGGCAAACTGCTGTTGCAACAGCTTGAGAACCGGCTTGGCCTCATAATCGCCGGTAATGGCAATCCGGGCATGATCCATGGCAAAAAACTGCCGATACAGCTGTTTGACTTTCTCATTGCTGGCCTGGGTCAACTGCTGCTTGGCAAATTCCGGCTCGAAGTGATAACGCAAATCTCCCGGCTGATAACGCTCGATCAAACGTGCCATATTTAAGGCAGCCACGGTTTCCGGCTCGGTATACGGCCGGTCCAGACTGGCCAGACTTTGTGCCTTGATCAGATCAAACTGGGCCTGTTCAAACAGCGGCTTTTTCATGATTTCCAAGACAAATCTGAAAAACTCATCAAATTTATCTTTTTTGGCCACAATCGAAATGGCCACGCCATTGCTATTGGCCTGTGCCGAAGCTGAACCACCGGCGTCAATGGATTTGTCGGCAATATCCTGCAGGCTGTACTGATCTGAGGCACGCAGCATTAAATAGGCCATCAGGTCAATAATCTCGCCCTGATTAAACAGCGATTTTTCATTGCCAAAATCGACTATAATGGTGGCGTAGGTTTTATCGTCCCGGGTCGAGGTGGGAAACAGTGCATATTTCATGCCATTGGCCAGTGTGCCACGCTGGATTTTGGCTTCAGTCTGGCTTAAGGCCTGTTTGGATGTGTGCAGATACTGCTGAATTTCCTGCTCATAGCTGCTGATGTCTTTGAGTGGCTCGGCCTGTACATCCATTTGATCGAGGGTTTTCAGCGGTTCAGCAGCCTGCTGTTGCTGGGCCTTTTTCTGCTCTTCTGGTGTCGGCTGAATATGCCCGCGCATACGATGTTCAGGAATCAGGAATTGCTGTAAACGTGTATTGACCTGATCCACCGTTAAGGCCTGTAATTCCTGTTGATGGACAAAGTACTGTGCCCAGTTGCCCTGCTCCGATACCACATAATCACTTAGCATACCGGCAAGAGCACTGGCATTGCTAAACAGACTGTCCTGGCTATTACGAATCAGGGTTTTGACCCGGTTCAGCTCGGTCTGATTAAAATTTTTGCCCTGCTCGACACCCTGCTGCAAGGCAGTTTCAACCTGCTTGGCATTATGAGTCGGTGCATACAAGGCACCCATAAAGACCAGATTAAAATCCTGATCCAGCCAGGTGGTCGATTGCACCATGGTGCTGATACCGGTTTCAACCATGCCCTGATACAAATGCCCGCTCGGCTGCATGGTGTATAAATACGGCGCCAACGCCAGAGCGGTTTTATGCTGGCCGTTCTGACCATTTAAATAGATATTGAACTTGGCCAGCTGGCTGCCTTTTTGCACTAAAAAATCCCGGTTTTTGATGGTACGGGCATCCAGCACTGGCACCTTGACCTGTGCCGGAATCTGGCGTTTGGCCAGCGGACTAAAATGCTGATCAATCTGCTTGAGTACCTGCGCTTTATCAAACTTGCCGGTCAGCACCATCACGGCATTATTCGGTGCATACCAGTTACGATAAAAACGCTGCAATTCCGGCATCTGAATCGACTGCAACTCATTCAGATCACCAATCGGTAAACGGCCCAGATACTGGTTGCCATAGGCCGCTTTCCAGACCTGATCCATTAACACCGCATAGGGCTGATCCATACGCACTTCGCGTTCACGCTTCACAATCGCAATTTCTGCCGGCACAAATTTTTCTTGCAGCACCAGCTTGTCCATACGCTCGGCTTCAAGATAAATCATCTCATTAATGGCTGTCTGATCTGGGCGGATGGTGTTCAGATATTTGGTCGAGTAGTAATCGGTGCTGGCATTATTGCTTAAGGTGTACTGGTTTAAACGGCGCTGGAATTCATCTCCCGGGACATTCTGGGTGCCTTTAAACGCCAGATGTTCCAGTAAATGCGCCATACCGCCTTTGCCTTGGGGATCATTCAGGGAACCGGTAAAGTAGATGGTACTCATCACCACTTTATTTTCTTTGGCATTCGGCGCCAGAATCACCCGAAAACCATTATCCAGCCGGTATTCTTCAATCTGCTGTTCAGATTTTACCAACACCGGCTGGGCAAATGTCGTAGCCCCCACACCCATGATCAGCAAAGACAGGCTGAGCTGTTTAAACCGCATTAACATAATTTTTTCAATACCTTTTACCTGCTGCAGCCGCTTGCATGACTGCAGCATTAAATTGTTTGTTGTTGTGACTTATGTTTGAAAATCACCGGCATACCCAGCGTGATTTCCCTGTTCTGTTTTAATCTAAAAATAACTCGGCCACCAGATATAATTTGGCATAACCGGAAATTTCAATACGCTGCTCTGCTTGTAAGGCACAGTACAGCATTCCGCCTCGCGCCGACGCCTGATAGGCCACCAATTCGGTTTTGCCAGTTTTTTCCGCCCATAACGGCGCCAGACCGGTATGCATGGAACCAGTCACCGGATCTTCATCAATCCCTTTATGCGGGGCAAAGTAGCGAGCAATATAGTCATAGTCCTGAGAGGGCGCGGTCAAGGCCACATCTAGGTCTGTCGCGGTAATTGCGGTGCTGACCTGATGCAGCTCTGCAATCTGCCGGATTTTGGCCAGATCGGGCTGGGCGGCTAACACTGCCTGCTCAGATTCCAGTACCAGAATATAGGCCTGTGCATTTAAATAGACTTCCTTAACCGGCTGATCAATCACATCCAGCAATTGCGCCGGAAATTCATCTTGCAGTACCGGCACACGGGTTGGAAAATTCATGCGGATTTTGCCATCATCATCTTGCGTGACAATAAAAAGACCTAAATTTTTGACATGAAAATGAATGGTTTTGGCGCGGGTATAATCCTTAAACAGTACAAAGCTGCTGGCCAAAGTGGCATGGCCGCAAAAATCGACTTCAACTGTGGGGCTAAACCAGCGAATCTCGAAATTTTCAGCATCCATCGGCTTGACAAAGGCAGTTTCGGAAAGGTTATTTTCCAGTGCAATATTCTGCATTAAAGCGTCATCAAGCCAGTCTTCGACCACTATTACTGCGGCCGGATTTCCCTTAAATAATGCTGTTGTGAATGCATCAACCTGATACATTTTCATGAATCTGTCTCCCGCTGTATTTTGTGCTTTTTCCCAAGCATGCATCAATGATATAAGTTTTAACACCCGGTACAATGCAGAATTGTTGTTTTCCTGCATATCTCAAGAATGATCTCTGATTGAGGAATAAAAAATATGACGCTCCCTGCTGATCTGCAAGCCGTGCCTTTGGAAAAGGCCTATCGTTTGATCAATCATGGTCCGACCGTGCTGGTGTCTGCACAAGATCAGCAAGAAACCGATGTCATGGCTGCAGCCTGGGCCTGTGCGCTTGAGTTTAATCCCGCCAAAGTTACAGTGGTGCTGGATAAAAGCACCAAAACCCGTGCCATCATTGAACAGTCAGGTTATTTTGCCTTGCAGGTGCCGACCTTAAAACAGCTCAGGATGGTGCATCAACTGGGAAGCATCAGCCTGTTTCAGGAGCCGAACAAGCTGGACCGCTGTGGGGTCGAGCTGTTCCAGTTTGAGCATTCTCCTGTGCCGACAGTGGCCGGATGCGCCGCCTGGCTGATCTGTGAACTTATTCCGGAGCCGCACAACCAGCAAACCCATGACCTGTTTATAGGCAAAGTCATTACAGCCTATGCCGATCAGCGGGTATTTCGTGACGGGCACTGGTATTATCATGAAGTGGCCGATGAATGGAAAAGTATCCACCATATTGCCGGCGGGCATTTTTATAGCATTGGTCAGCCGGTTTCAGTGGAATAAACAGTTGTTAGATTAGCAAACAAATTGGCCAGATCAGCGCGCAACTGTAATAGCCCGCGCGCCATACAACAATATTTTACGCATAATAAAAAGCGCAAGGAATCTGCATGGATGCACAGCAACGCCGCCTCAGCCTGTTTTTACTGCTGGCCACCTGTTTAGGTATCGGTATTTTTCGTTTTTCTTATACCGCCTTATTACCCAGTACCCGTCTGGCTTTTGAATGGAGTAGCGAGTTTGCCAGCCTGTTAGGCAGCGCCAATTTACTCGGTTATTTAATTGGTGCGGTCTGGGCCATGCGCTTAAACCGGCAGCTATTAAGCTGGATTCAGGCCGCGGCCTTTCTCGGCAGTTTAAGTTTATTCTGCTGTGCGTTCGCCGGTTTTGAGGGCAGCTGGTATCTGTTCTGGCGAATATTGTCCGGCATCTGCGGTGGCTGGCTGATGATTCTGGCGCCGAGCGTGGTTGCGCAGCACTGTGAATTGCAGCATCGGTTTAAAATTAATGTGATTGGTTTTAGTGGCATCGGACTTGGTGTGCTGCTCGCCACATTATTTTTGCCCTATTTAGATCATATCTCCACCTCAAGCGCCTGGCTGATTTTATGTGCCTTTGCCGTGCTGTGCAGTCTGGGTTTAATCCTGCTCAAACCCAAAGCCCTACCGGTTAACATCCAAAGCCAGCCTCAAAGCGCTGCTGCTGTGCCCATCAATAAAAAAGTCTTTGCCAGCCTGCTCTTGGTGTATAGCTGTAGCGCGTTTTCCTATGTACCACACTCACTCTTCTGGATTGACTATTTAAGTCAGGTGCAACAACTCAGCCTGTTCTGGATCAATAGCCACTGGATTTTATATGGCCTGGGCAGTGCCTGCGGAGCGGCCTGTGCCTATTTTCTGGCAAAACAGCTCGGCAATTTCAAAGCCCTGAAAATCCTGTATTGCCTGTATGTGGCGGCCATTTTAGCGGCAATCGCCCCTTGGTCAGTGATGACCTTTCTGTCTTCCTTTTTTACTGGCCTGCTGAATCCGGCGGTGGTGTTTCTGACCTCTTATACCCTGCTCCAGCTGTATGGTCTGGCCTATAAAAAATTATGGGGCATGGCTACTTTATGCTTTGCCAGCGTGCAGCTGATAGGAGGCTTAAGCTTTAGCGGCTTACAAGTCGCCGGCTGGTCCTATCCGCAGCAGTTTTTACTGGCCGGTGCGGTTCTGGCACTGGGAAATCTGTATTTTATTTGCAGACTGCCGGCCACCAAAACCCCAGTTTCTACAATCGAGGTAAACTGATCCCATTTATTCATCGGTCAGTTCTTGTACCAAATAGGGATAAGGATTCACGGCGCCTTGTCCGCCTAAATAAATCCCATAATGCAAATGTGGCGGTGTATTTTGAGCATTGCCGCTATTACCGACATAACCAATGATTTCACCGGCTTCAATCCAGTCACCTTCCTGAATCTCCGCTGCATAATCCTCTAAATGCGCATAATAATGATGGCTTAAGCCCGGACCAATCACCCAGACCACTTTACCCCCAAGGTTGTTGGTGCCCACCCGCGATACAATTCCAGCCGTGGTTGAGCGTACCGGCGTGCCGCGTTTGGCAAAAATATCAGTGCCTTCATGCCGACGCCCTTCACTGCGCGCCGCACCCCAGGTATCACTGATCTGCCTGGCCTGCACACCTTCTACCGGGACCGGTAAAGGCGCCATGAATTCCTGCTGTTGCAATTTCAGATACAGCATCGGATAGCGCATACCGGCGGCATCACCCGAAGGCGGTGGCTGACAGCCGACCAGCAGCACACTCAAACTTAAGCCAAGCGCCAGACCGGCGAGCCGTTTAGAAATCAAGATATTCATGGCACCTGCATCATCAAGGGATGACTTGATCTTAAGGTCTGCTCAGGGGTAGATAAAACACGGTTTTTGTACAGGTTTTGCTGATCTGGGTTTGGAGATGATTCCTCTGCTGCTTTCCGATCTAGATCGTCATGGGCTATATAGATATGACAAAGGCTCTCATCATGAGAGCCTTTGTCAGTAAATCAATTTAAAAACCTATCTGCGCCTTTAGGCGATGAAAAAGTTTTTAAATTGGGGGGGCGACATCATTGCTGACGTTGGTTTTTCTGTTTTTGATTTTGTTGCTGAGGCTGTTGCTGCTGTTGACGTTGATTGTCATTCTGCTGCTGATTTTGTTGACGTTGGTTTTGCTGATTCTGTTGATTCTGCTGGTTTTGTTGATTAGCCATTTCATATCACTCCTGTATCAGTTCGATATGTCGCACAATATGTACAGGTATTACTCTACCGGGTTTTGTTTTTTGCCCAAGTCATAAGCTGTATCAAATTGCCTCAATGTAATTGGGCACAGGATTATCCATTACAAATTAAGTGAAAATAGTTTTACTATTTTACCTTAGTCACCCAAAGCATCACTGTGGTTACTTGTCATTACATTGACACAAATGGATGAGAAGATAAGGCATAAAAAACCCGCGTTAAACGCGGGCGGTTGCATCAAATAGATAGCGTTTTATTGGTCCATCTTGTCAATAATCGCCTGACCAAACTCAGAGCAGCGCAGCAAGGTGGCATCTGGCATCAGGCGTTCAAAATCATATGTCACCGTTTTGGCTGCAATCGCACCGGATACACCCCGAATAATCAGATCGGCCGCTTCAGTCCAGCCCATATCGCGCAGCATCATTTCCGCAGACAGAATAATCGACCCTGGATTGACCTTGTCCTGCCCAGCATACTTTGGCGCAGTGCCATGGGTGGCTTCATACATATGAATTGCCCCGCCAATATTGGCTCCCGGTGCAATGCCAATCCCGCCGACTTCTGCCGCCAGTGCATCTGAAATATAATCCCCGTTCAGGTTTAAGGTGGCAATGACCGAATAATCTGCCGGGCGCATTAAAATCTGCTGTAAAAAGGCATCGGCAATTACATCTTTAATCATAATCTCTTTGCCGGTTTTCGGATTTTTCAGCTTCACCCACGGCCCGCCATCGAGCAATTCGCCGCCAAAACGCTCCAGCGCCACTTCATACCCCCATTCCTTAAAGGCGCCTTCGGTATATTTCATGATGTTGCCTTTATGTACCAAGGTCACACTCGGCTTGTCATTATCAATCGCGAACTGGATGGCTTTACGCACCAGACGCTGAGTGCCTTCTTTGGAGACCGGTTTAATCCCAATACCACAGTTTTCTTCAAAGCGGATTTTGGTGACACCCATTTCCTCTTTCAGGAATTTAATGACTTTTTTCGCTTCCGGTGAATCGGCTTTCCATTCAATCCCGGCATAAATATCTTCCGAGTTTTCCCGGAAAATCACCATATCGGTCAGTTCCGGATGTTGCACCGGTGAAGGCACGCCTTCAAACCAGCGTACCGGACGCACACAGACATACAGGTCCAGTTCCTGACGCAAGGCCACATTCAATGAGCGGATCCCACCACCAACTGGTGTGGTTAGCGGCCCTTTAATCGACACCACAAATTCACGCAAGACCTCAAAGGTTTCTTCCGGCATATAGGTGCCATAAATCTTGTTGGCCTTTTCGCCGCAATACACTTCCATCCATTCAATCGCACGTTTGCCACCATAGGCTTTTTGTACTGCCGCATCCACCACGGCTTTCATAGTCGGGGTAATATCCACCCCAATCCCGTCACCTTCAATAAAAGGGATAATCGGATTGTTCGGCACATTCAGGGATAAATCTGCATTTACCGTAATTTTGCTGCCATCTGCAGGCACGACGATTTTCTGATAACCCATAATCCTTGCTACTCCCTGTGATTGGTGGGTGGGCAAATCCATACTATTCTTGCCCGGCACCGGTCTTTTTTGGCTGTCTGCTTAATTGTATTTTTAACTCGATGATCTTTTCAGTTTAATCAAAATTTAACCAGCCCGGGATTTATAAGGGAAATGGCCTTATTTCTGTGCTTAATAAATCAGCATATATCCTGTGGCATCTCTCAGCAAGTTTTACATTTCCAATCAAAATCATCTGCTCAGCTTTGCCATAAAGTTCAGGCAGATCAGACAGAATCTGCTATAGTAGCCGGATATTGTGGACCTTCTTTTTGCTCATTGTCACCCTTTCTCTCCCATGCCGGGTTTTATTACAGTTAGCATAAGAATCACACCCATATTTTGTTATATTTTTTAGCAGGTTACAGTGAAAATAGTTATTCTTAACAAGCCTTATGATGTGCTGTCGCAGTTTCGTCCCGATGAAAAGCACCCAACCATGGCCGACTTCATTGATGATCCGGATTTACGGATTGCCGGTCGTCTGGACATGGATTCAGAAGGTTTAATGTTCCTGACCGATCATGGCGGTTTAAACCAGTTTATTACCAACCCGGCCAATAAAAAGTTTAAAACCTATCTGGTCCAGGTCGATGGTGACATTACCGAAGAAGCGCTAGAACAGCTGCGTAAAGGTGTAGAACTGAATGATGGCATGACCTTGCCGGCCAAAGCGATTAAAGTGGCTGAACCGGAGTGGTTATGGGAACGTCATCCGCCGGTACGTTACCGTGCTTCGGTGCCGACCTCCTGGGCTGAAATTTCAATTTGTGAAGGCCGTAACCGCCAGGTGCGCCGCATGACCGCTGCGGTCGGCTTCCCAACTTTGCGTTTAATTCGCACCAAAATCGGTTCGATTGATCTGGTTCAGCTGGGCCTGCAACCGGGTGAAACCCGTGAAATTGAACCACTGCTCTATAGCGACTTTAAAGATGTACCAGCCGAACAGCCGTATCGCTCACGTTCTTATGTGAAGAAACCGGGCGGCACTGGTGGCAAACCGATGCAGAAAAAAGTCAACAAAGATGGTACCGCCAAGAAAAAATCCGGCACACCACGCATCTGGCAAATGGAAGAAGGTGAAAAGCCACGTCGCAAGACCAATGGCACCACCCGTCCCAACACCAAATCACGTGGTCGTCGTGCCCGTTAATGGGGCTGGCATCTGTATAGCTAAAAAAGCTGTTGCAAAGATGCGTTGAATAGACGATGAAAATAAGGCTCCAACGGGGCCTTATTTTTTGCTTGTCTTTTTATCATCACAATGCTATTTATGATTCATATAATTTTAAATTTAAAATAAAACGTATCTTAAAAAAGGAGTCTGCTATGGATCAGCAAGTTAATCCCATGTTTCATCAGGACCGATTAATGCAGCATCTGGGCGCCCATTTGGTGTCGTTTGGTGAACACAGCGCACAGATTGAATTAAAAATTACCGAGCAGCATTTACAAGGCCATCAAACCTGTAACGGTGCGGTGATTTTTGCGCTGGCGGATGCGGCTTTTGCCATTGCCTGCAACACCGGCGAACATCCGGCGGTGGGTCAGCACTGCGGTATTCATTATTTAAAACCGGGCCTGCTCGGCGATACCCTGACTGCGGTGGCAGAACATAAGGCCAGCAGTGGCCGCAGCGGCATTTATGATATTCGGGTCACGAACCAGAAGCAGCAGATTGTGGCGGAGTTTCGCGGTACTTCCCGCCTGATCATCAAATAAGGTGTGATTACGATAGGGTTTATGACGATAGATCTGCATAAAAAAACCGATGCCTGAGCATCGGTTTTTTATAGTATAGATTTCAGACTGTGATTTTACACTTTTAACCAGCGATCCAGTTTGGCCTGATCTTCAACTTTTAATTCAACTTCAGTCTGTTCAGAACCTGCTGCATTCACTTCAAACTGCATCAGTTCATCACGGCGGAAAGCATGTACTGTAAAGCTGCCGCTCTGTTTGGCATACTGTTCGATCAGTTTGCTGCTGGCTTTGAGGCCATCAATGGCAATGATTACATCATGCGCCGACAGACCGGCTTGCGCTGCCTGACCATCACGGCGTGCGGCCTGTACCAGTACGCCTTCCGGTTTATCAGCCAGTTTTAGCCCCAATGGCAAACGCTTGTCATTTTTTAAGCTGTAGCTCAGACCAAATTCCGGGAACAGCTGATCCAGCGGTAATTCTTCGGTGGTGTTAATCAGATGGTTAATCTGCTCAGCCCAGCTATCACCGGTTAATTCCTGACACAATTCATAAATCGTGCGCTCATGCACCTGAATCCCCTGCTGCGCATTGTCATACAGCTTGCGCATTAACGCATCCAGACTAGAGCCACGCAGACGTAAACCGAGGTCCAGACACAAGGCCACCAGACAGCCCTTGTTGTAATAGCTGGTGCCGGCATGGTTGGAGTTTTCATCCTGACGGTAGAATTTGACCCAGGCATCAAAGCTTGATTCAGCCACGGTTTGGATTGCCCGACCCGGATTTTGCAAATAACGGTCAATCTGCGCTTTTAATAAAGCAATATAAGACTCCTGATTAACCACACCGCTGCGTAATAAAATCAGGTCATCATAATATGAGGTGAAACCTTCAAAAATCCATAACAAGGAGGTGTAACCTTCCCGGTTCAGGTCATAATTGACAAAGCTGTCCGGACGGATAAATTTCACCAGCCAGGAGTGGAAATATTCATGGCTGCACAGCCCCAGAAAACGCTGATATTCTTTCGACGGCTCTTCCGGCTCATTGGCTTTTGGCAAGTCATCGCGCGGGGTAATCAGGCTGGTACTGTTTGGATGCTCCAGACCACCGTAACTGTTCCCGGTCGCCATGGTCATAAAGGTATAATCCTGAAACGGTGCAGAACCGAACATGGCAATTTCAGTGGCGCAGATTTTTTCCAGGTCCTGCTGCATTCTCGCAGCATTCATGGCATGTTTGCCCGACACCACAAATTCATGTGGAATGCCTGCTGCATCAAAACTAAAACGGGTCTGCTCGGCCAGTTCAAACGGCGCATCAATCAGTTCGGCATAGTTTTTGGCTTTTAAGGTATAACGCCCCTTCACCAGACTTTTGGCCGCCAGTCCGGTCGCCAGCTGGAAATGTTTCAGTTCATTGGGTAGGAACACTTCGACTTCAATGGCTTTATCTTCCTGACCTTCCAGTCCTAAACAGGCACAGGCCGGATTGACATATAACCGGGTCTGATCAACATAGGCACCACGCACCGACAGGTCGTAGGCATAAACATCATATTCCACCGTAATCAGTTCATGATCGGTATTAAACAAACGCCATTTGTTCTTTTCAAATTTCTGGATTTTTAAAATACGCCCGGCTTCATCATAGGCCTTGACCGCTTCAATATGTTTGGAAAATTCACGAATCAGATAGCTGCCCGGAATCCAGGTCGGTAAAGCTAGAACCTGTGTCGGATTGGCCAGAAAGCGCAAAGTGACATGAATAAGATGCTGACGATAATCGTCAAATTCGATTTGATAATGCAACATAATGGGCGATATAAAAGATCAAAGAGATAACTTATCAATTAGCTTAACATTTTTTTGTCATGCAATGCGCAGTCGTCTTCATTGTCGAAAATTATCGCTAGTCAGGCGGCAAAAAAAAGCATAGCATGCCTAAAATTTTTTATGTTTATGACCAACGGACTGGTTAAAAAAGGAATCCCCTTGAAACGTGTCATCTACCTGATTGCGCTGCTGTGCTGGCTATGCAGCTCGCTTGCGCATGCCACCTTATTATCTTTTAATCCTGAAACGGTTGAAGCAGAAGCCTGGACCGTGCTTGATCCACAATCGGGTCAGGTCATTGCAGAACACAATAGCCAGATTCAGCGCGCTCCGGCCTCGCTGACCAAGATGATGGTGGCCTATATTGTGCTCAAGGACATTCAGGCCGGCAAGCTGAACGTGGCAGATGTGCTGACCGCAACGTCGGTGGTGAAACAGGTGATGTGGGATGAATCCCAGATGTACCTGAAAGAAGGTGAGCAGATTTCTGTTGATCAGCTGCTAGCTGGTTTAATTGTGATGTCTGCCAATGATGCCGCCCTAACTCTGGCCGAACGGATTTCTGGCAGCGTACCGCAGTTCGTGGCACGTATGAATCAGGAAGCACAGGCCTTGGGAATGCAGCATACCCATTTCCAGAATCCGTCCGGGATTACCATGCCGGAACATTATTCTACCGCGGCCGATCTGGCCCGTCTGGCACAGGCGGTCGTCAATGACACTCCGGATTATCTCGCTTATTCCAAACAGACCAGTTTTACCTATAACCAGCGTTATCACCGTGCCACTAACATTCTGCTCAAACAGGACCCGACGGTGGATGGCTTGAAAACCGGTTATACCCGTGCCGCCGGTTATAACCTGGCGCTGACGGCCAACCGTCTCACCCAGAATTTTGATGATCCGAACCGGCGTTTAATTGTGGTGGTTTTGGGTGCCAAAAGTGCATTTAAACGCGCTGAAATTGCCCAGCAACTGATGAACATCAGTTATGCCTACACCCGCAACGAAGTGGCTTTAAAAAACAAGCAGCTGATTGCTGAGTTGCCAGTGGTAAAGTCGACCCTGAAAATGTTCAAGGTTGAAGTGCAGCAACCGAAAATTGTCACCACGTCTTTATATGGCGAAAATAGCGCGATTGATTTAAAACAGTTTGATGTGACCCAGCAGCGCCTGTTTGTTAACGATACCTTCGGTCAGACCCGACTGATTGAACCCTTAACCCAGACCGAAACCCATTTGAATGTCGAGCTGAAAGAAAAGTTACTGACGGCCCCGCTGGCACAGGTGATGCAGCTGGCCACCGTGCATGTTTATCAGAATAACCGCCTGATCAATACCATTCATCTGGAAGAAGAAGTACATATTGCCGAAGCCAGCCTGTTTGAAAAACTGCTGATCTGGCTAAAAAGCCTGTTTAGCTTTTCCTCCAAGGATGAAACCGCAGCCAAAACTTATCCGCTGGTTTAATCCTGTGAACAAGCACAGTGGAAATGCTACATGATGTAAGTTGTCGAACAATCTGAGCCATTTTCCTGACCGGGAGATGGCATAAATTGAGCCTGTTCTTGCATTAAAAATAACAATATAGGTTCATCATGTCAGCATTACATCGTATTGTGATTGTCGGTGGCGGCGCCGGCGGTCTGGAGCTTGCTACCCAACTCGGTCATCGTTTGGGTAAATCGGGCAAAGCGCAGATTATTCTGGTCGATCAGAAACTGACCCACATCTGGAAACCGCTGCTACATGAAATTGCAGCCGGCACGCTCAATCCGCATCAGGAAGAAACCAACTATTTTGTCCATGCTGCCCAGCATCATTATCAGTTTATATTAGGCACCCTGGTTGGCATTGACCGGACCCAGAAAAAGATTCAGCTGCAGGCACCGCAATTTTCCAAAAAAGAGCAGCCACCAAAGCAGATTGACGTGGACTATGATACGCTGGTACTGGCGCTAGGCTCCACTTCCAATGACTTTAATACCGAAGGGGTGAAACAGCATTGTCATTTTCTGGACAGCCTGCCTCAGGCCACGGTGTTTCATCAGGACTTGCTACACCTGTATTTAGAAGCCCAAAATCAACCGCAAAGCCGTGCCCTGAATATTGCCATTATTGGCGCCGGTGCTACCGGTGTTGAACTGGCGGCAGAGCTGTATCAGGCCAAACAGACTTTTGCCCAATATGGTTTAAACCGGATTGACCCGCAGCAGGTTCGGATTACGCTCATTGAAGCTGCCGACCGGATTTTACCAGCGCTGTCGCAGCAAATTTCCCGGCATACCCAAGTCCAGCTGGAGCGCTTTGGTATTGAAGTGCTGACCCAGCATCGGGTGGCCAAAGTCGATGAAGAACAGGTTTATTTTGCTGCAGGTAATCCGCTAGAAGCAGAAATTAAAGTCTGGGCTGCCGGAATTCAGGCCCCGGAAATTTTTAAACAGTGGGATGATTTTGAAAAAGATCATCTGCACCGTTTAAAAGTCTATGCCACCTTACAGACTTATACCGACCCCAACATTTTTGCCTTTGGCGATTGTGCCCATTGCCAGCCCAAAGCCGATGAACCGGTGCTGGGTCCGCGTGCGCAGGTGGCCAGTCAGCAGGCCAGCTTTCTGGTTCGTGCCCTGAGCCAGCACGTGAATGGGAAACCACTGCCGATGTTTAAATTCTCCGACAAAGGCTCGCTGATTTCTTTAAGCCAGCATACGGCCGTGGGTGAATTACTCGGTCGGGTCAATGTACAGGGCATAGTCGCCAAGTCGATGTATGTGTCTTTATACCGGCTGCATCAGGCCACCATTCATGGCTATACCCATGCCGGGGTGCTGACCGCCAAAGATATGCTCGGCAGAAAAATTGGCCCTAAAATAAAATTGCATTGAAATTTTATCGACTGCCCCAATATCTGGGAAAATGTCATAAAAAAGCCAAATGTGAGTTTTTTGAGTAAAAGTATTCAACAAATTTGCCTTTTCACTTTATGATGTACCCTTAGAAAACTAAATGGATCTATAACATGACTGCTATTGCAAATGACCTCGTGGTTTCTTTCCACTACACATTGACTAACGCAGAGGGTGAAACTCTCGACCAATCTCAAGGTGAACCACTTGCCTATTTGCATGGTGCGGGTAACATCATCCCTGGTCTTGAAAAAGCCCTAGAAGGTAAAACTGTGGGTGAAAAATTCACTGTAAACGTACCTGCTGCTGAAGGTTATGGCGAATACAACCCTGACCTGGTTCAAGAAGTTCCAGCGCAAATGTTCCAAGGCGTAGACAGCATTCAGCCTGGCATGCAGTTCCAAGCACAAACTGATGATGGCGTACAGATCGTAACGGTTAAAGCAGTTGAAGGCGAAAACGTAATCGTTGATGCAAACTTCCCGCTTGCTGGTCAAGACCTGACTTTTGAAGTTGAAATCGTAGAAATCCGTGAAGCGACTCAAGAAGAGTTAGACCACGGTCACGTACACGGTGTTGGCGGTCATCACCACTAATCTTGTGACAAGATGGAAAAGGCAAAGTCTGACTTTGCCTTTTTTTATGCCTGAATTTTAGTGGGTGAATAAACCATCACGATGCTGATTCGCCCGCTGCAGACAAGGCTTGGGCCAGATTGTGTTTGGCCTGTGCTTCATAATGCTGCTGGAAATACCGGGTCTGATATAGCGGTTGCATCTGATAAAACTGCATCAATACCGCACGGCGCTTGTGCTGATAAAGATTCTGCTCGACCCAGGCATATTCCTGACGAATCTGTTGCTGATATTCAGCAAAACGTACTGGCGGCGCAGCCAGAATCGCCAGATCAATATCCAGCAAGGCATTTAAATCTGGCTCATCACTAGGCTGATGCTGCCGGGTAGCAAGAATCCAGCGGCTCACGGTTTCGATTTGTGCTGCTGTTAAAAAATCTGCGCATAACTGCTGGCACAATGTCACACTTTGCGCTTCATTGTCCTGCGCTTTAGGATGATAGACCGCATCATGAAACCATAACGCCAGCTCGACCAGCGATGCTTGCTGCAACTGTGTGCGAATCTGATCGAAATGCTGCAGACATTCCAGAATATGCTGCACGCCATGATAGTGCCGCTGCGGCTCACTATAAGCCGCCAGCAGCCGCGCATACAGCTGCTGCGTCTGGCAGCGATTCAGCGCAAACTGCTGAGCGCAGCGTTGCCAATACAACTGAAAATCAGCAAGTTCTGGTTGCATGGCACGCACTCCCCTGTTTATGCGGCTTGCTCATCTCGCTTAAACACCAGCTCACCTTTTAGGGAGCTGTCAGCATCGAAATAATAGCCATCGCTATTAAAGCCTTTTAAATCTTCAGCGCGTTCAATTTTATTTTCGATGATATAGCGTGCCATCAGGCCACGGGCTTTTTTGGCATAGAAGCTGATGACTTTATATTTGCCATTTTTCTGGTCTAAAAATACCGGCTTGATGATTTCTGCCTGAATCTTGCTTTCTTTCACCGATTTATAATATTCATCCGAAGCGATATTCACCAGCAATTCAGACTTGGCCGCGGCCAGATCTTCATTGATCAGATCAGTAATGATGGTGCCCCAGAATTCATACAAATTGCTGCCACGCGGATTTTTCAGCTTGGTGCCCATTTCCAGACGATACGGCATCATTAAATCCAGCGGGCGCAATAAGCCATACAGACCTGATAACATGCGCAAATGCTGCTGTGCATAATCAATATCCTGATCCTTCAGGCTATAGGCATTCAGACCGGTATAGACATCGCCTTTAAAGGCAAACAGCGCCTGACGCGCATTGGAAAAATCAAAATCGGCCTGCCAGTCGCGGAAGCGTTCTACGTTTAAATTGGCGATTTTTTCGCTCACACTCATTAAATTGGCGATTTCTGAAGCAGATAGCGTACGACTAACGTCGATAAGTTCTTGTGAATGCGCTAATAGTCTTGGTAAGGTGTGGCTGTCGGTGGGTAATGCAGATTCATAATCTAAAGTCTTAGCAGGAGAAATTAAGGCGAGCATACACATCCTGATCAAAAAGTGGTTAAAAAATAATTAATCAAACTATAACAGTCAGCTTATTTTAATGCCAATCTGTGTTTTTCCTAAACATAATCGGTAAAATAATCGATTCTCCTGCCATTATTCGATTATCTTATGTCCGAGCAAATTTTCATTCCAGGTCCTGTGGGTCGAATTGAAGTTTTCGTAGATTATCCACAGGGTGAAGTGAAAGGATTCGCGGTTGTCAGCCACCCCCATCCATTGCAAGGCGGCACCCCGCAACACAAAGTTCCTGCATTATTAGCACAAATGTACCTAGAGCGCGGCTGCGTGGTATATCGCCCAAGCTTCCGCGGTTCAGGCCAGAGTGAAGGTGTGCATGATGAAGGCTTTGGCGAAACGGACGATATTCTAGAAGTCATCAAATATGCGCGCAGCCAGCACATTGGCCTGCCGTTCTATGCCGGCGGTTTCAGCTTTGGTGCGCATGTGATGGCAAAGAGTTATGCAGCGCTACCGGTTGAATTACAGCCAAAACAGACCATTTTATGCGGCTTGCCGACTGCGACAGTAGCTGGTGTACGTCACTATGTAACTCCTGAAATTAAAGGTGACATCCTGTTTATTCATGGCGAAGCCGATGATGTGACCCTGCTCTCGGACATGATTACTTGGGCCAAACCACAGCGTCATCTGGTTACCATTTTACCGGGCGCTAACCATTTCTTTACCGGCTATTTAAAACAGCTGCGGATTGCAATTACCCGCTTCCTGGCCTTAGGCTAAAGACAAAAACCCATCTGCTGATGGGTTTTTTTATGGGAGGAGATCAGTGACGGTACTGTTAATTTTAAAATGGATACAGACGAAATGGCTTCGCAATTCCAATCTGGGATTGTTTTAATTTTTCCATTCAAAGGCCGTAAAGTTTTCATCCTGTTTTAAGGTCTGCTCGACCGCCTGGGCCAGCTGATTTAGCAAGCTTTGCGATTCAATCCGGTCAAACCAGTCCTGCTCTTCTTCCGGATAAGACAGGATTTCACACACCAGTCGTCCTTCGGCATCGCGGCTTTCACAGCTCACGCTTAAGGGCAAAGGATGATCTTCCACACTAACCGCAATTTGTGCGCCACTTTGCGGCAGGGTTTCAAAGCCGTGCTGGTTTAACTGTCGGGCCAGCAAATCTGCCACATAGTTCTGGGCAATCTTACAGTCCTGTAATTCGGCCTTGTTATCACATTGTGCGGTAAACTGGAGTGTTTTCATAAACGACCCTACTGCTGTTCTTGTTGTATTTTTAGCATAAGCAATATAAAGCAAACAGCCAAGCAAAAGCTTGGCTGTTTTGGGTTATTTTTCTCTTTATTCGGTCACTTCAATCTGCAGACCGGCCTGAGCGGTCAATTGGGTAAAGGTCGGGAAGCTGGTCGCGACCGTTTCTGTACCCACAATTTTAATTACTTCCGAGTTACGTAAACCGGCAATCGAGAAGCTCATGGCAATACGGTGGTCATGATGTGACTCAATTTCACCGCCGGTGAACACAGGCGACCAGTCACCTGCTTTGCCCTTGCCTTCAATGATGATGCCATCTTCAGTTGGGGTACAGTCAATGCCCATGGTTTTCAAGCCATCTGCCATCACCTGAATCCGGTCAGATTCTTTGACGCGAAGTTCAGCTGCACCAGTCAATACAGTCTGACCTTCCGCACAGGCTGCTGCAATAAACAGCGCCGGGAATTCATCAATCGCCAGTGGCACCTGATCTTCCGGAATATGAATGCCTTTTAAGGTACGGCTGCCCTGAATACGAATGTCGGCAATCGGTTCACCACCGGCAATACGCTCGTTGGATACAGTAATATCTGCACCCATTTGTTTGAGGATTTCAATCACGCCAGTACGGGTCGGGTTAATGCCCACAGCTTCTAAAGTGACATCGGCATTTTCAGTAATGGCCGCGCCCACCATAAAGAACGCTGCAGATGAAATATCTGAAGGCACCTGAATATTGGTTCCCACCAGTTTACCGCCGCCTTGCAGGGAAATACGGTTACCTTCGGTTTTCACTTCATAACCAAAAGCACGCAGCATACGCTCGGTATGGTCGCGGGTTGGTTCCGGTTCAGTTACTGCAGTTTCACCTTCGGCCCACAAACCGGCCAGTAAAATTCCTGATTTCACCTGTGCAGAGGCCATTGGTAAATCGTACTGAATGCCTTTTAACTGCTGGCTGCCCGTAATTGACACCGGTGGCGTACCACGCTCACCTGTGGTCTGGATTTGTGCACCCATTTCACGTAATGGCTTGGCAATACGCTCCATTGGACGCTTGGACAAGGATGCATCACCGGTCATCACCGAATCAAAGGCCTGCGCCGACAACATGCCTGACAGCAAACGCATGGAGGTGCCAGAGTTCCCCATATACAGCGCGCCGACTGGAGCTTTGAGGCCCTGCATCCCCACACCGTGAATGGTCACTTCACCATTTTTTGGGCCTTCAATACTGACGCCCATATCGCGAAAAGCCTGCAAGGTCGCCAGTGCATCTTCACCTTCCAAAAAGCCGGTGACATGGGTGGTGCCTTCTGCAATTGCACCAAACATGATTGAACGATGTGACACAGATTTATCACCTGGCACAGTAAATTTACCCTGGAAATTTTTAGAGCCCGGTAAAATCGTAAATTGTTGTGTCACTTTATTGTTCTCCATCAACGGTTTTTTGGCCAGCATATGATTAAAATGCTGACGCGCTGCTTGAGCATGTCCCAGCAGGCCCATTAAAGCCTGCGAGTTTTCCTGTTCGATCAGCTGGCGCAAGATTGCCAGCTGTTGTTCAAAGCCATCGACTGCATTCAAAATTGCCTTTTTATTGGCAAAGAAGATGTCGTGCCACATTTGTGGATCACTGGCTGCAATTCGCGAGAAATCACGAAAGCCGCCTGCAGCATAGCGAAAAATATCTAAATTGTCTTCCCTGTTGGCCAGTTGCTCCACCAGGTTAAATGCCATTAAATGCGGAAGATGACTGGTATGTGCCAGCACTTCATCGTGCTTGTCCACATCCATACAGATCACTTCCGCTTTGGCTGCTTCCCACAGTTGAATCAGTTTATTGACCGCCCAATCCGCACTGGTCGGTAATGGAGTCAAAATCACTTTATGATTGGCGAATAAATCGACCTTACCGGCATGGACCCCGGTATGCTCGGCTCCAGCAATCGGATGCCCCGGCACAAAACCGGCAGGCAGTTGTTCACCAAAAACCGCTTTGGCTGCATCGACCACATTGCCTTTGGTACTGCCGACATCGGTCAGGATTGCATCAGGTTTTAAATACGGTTTAATCTGCTGCAATACGTATTCGGTGGCACGTACCGGCAAGGCCAGTACCACCAGATCAGCATCTTTCACCGCCTCGACCGGATCGCTATAACCGGCAGCAATTAAACCCAAGGCTTTGGCATCTTCTAGCGTTTTTTGCGAACGGGTCGATGCCACTACCTCATGAGCCAGCTGTTCAGCCTGAATCACACGCGCCAGACTTGAGCCAATCAGCCCAAGTCCAATAAAAGCGACTTTTTCAAACAGGGGTTGCGTCATGGCTTATGCCTTTGCGTCCAGACCTAACACCTTCGCCAGTGCAGTCAGGAATTTGGCATTTTCTGCTTCTGTTCCAATCGATACACGAAGATGGTTTGGAATACCAACCGGACGTACAATCACGCCTTCTTTGAGCAAGGCATTGAAGGTTTGTGCCGGATCAGCCTGTACATCAACCAGAATAAAGTTGGCACGTGAAGGCACATAGTTCAGGCCCAGTGCCTTAAAGCCCGCTTCCAGCTGCGCCATACCAGCCTTGTTCACTTCACGTGATTTTTCGATAAAGGCTTCATCTTTCAGCGCTGCTACAGCTGCCACCATAGCTAAATGGTTCACGTTAAATGGCTGACGGATACGGTTTAAATAGTCAGTCACCTGTACAGAGGCCAGAGCAAAACCAACTCGTAGCGCTGCCAGACCATAGCACTTCGATAAAGTACGGCTAACAATCAGGTTTGGATACTGATCCAGATATTTCAGGCTGTTGAAGTTTTCCGGGAAGTATTCCACATAGGCTTCATCCAGTACCACAATTACATTGGCCGGTACTTTCTGCATGAAGGCTTCAAATTCAGCTTCTTCAAACCAGGTGCCAGTCGGGTTATTCGGATTGGCAATGAACACCAGCTTGGTGTTGGCTTGAATGGCTGCAGCCATCGCCTCTAAATCGTGCGAGAAACCTTTGGCTGGTACTTCAATGGCCTGTGCATTAATGGCCTGAGTCACCAGTGCATAAACCGCAAAGGCGTGCTGGCTATATACGATTGAGTCCTGCTCGGACACAAAAGCGCGGGCAAACATTTCCAGCAGGTCATTTGAACCATTACCCAAAGTAATCCGTTCATGACCAAAACCAAACTGCGCTTCAATCTGGTCTTTTAAAATAAAACCACCGCCATCTGGATAACGACCAATTTCTGCCAGCTCGGCAGCCACGGCCTCTTTGACTTTGTCTGAACAGCCCAACGGGTTTTCATTGGATGCCAATTTCACAATATCGGTAATACCCAATTCGCGCTCAAGTTCACTGATCGGCTTACCTGGTTGATATGGCTTTAACTTAGAGATGCCTTCATTGGCTGGGACAAACGACATTTTTTACTTCCAGATTTACAGGTGAAAAGCAGCCGCATGCAGCGCACACGGCCACCAGAGAATTTTATAAAACTGCCGCCGGATAAGAGCCGAGTACACGGACTTCTTTCACCAATGGACGGATTTCTTCAATCGCAGCTTTAACATTGTCTTGCTCAATATGACCTTCCAGATCAATAAAGAACACATAGGCCCATTTTTCAGGTAAAGCCGGACGGGTTTCAATACTGGTTAGACTAATGTTGTGTTTGGCAAATGGCGCCAGAATTTCCAGCAAGGCACCGGCACGGTCATGTGCAGACACCAGCAATGAAGTTTTGTCATTGCCGCTTTGTGGCACTTTCTCACGGCCAATCACCAAGAAGCGCGTGGTGTTTTCCGGGTTGTCTTCGATATTGCTGTGCATGATTTCAAGATCATAAATGGTTGCCGCAATTTCAGAAGCAATGGCCGCAGAATGCCATTCATTACGAATACGGCGCGCCGCTTCACCATTGGAACTTAAAGCCACACGCTCCACCCCAGGATAATGCGCATCTAGCCATTTACGGCACTGTGCCAGCGTTTGCTGGTGAGCATAAATCTGTTTAATGCTGTCTTTACGGGTATTTGCAGAAATCAGGAACTGATGATGAATCGGCAATTCAACTTCGCCAATCACATTCAGATTTGAAGTTTTAAAGCAGTCTAAGGTATGGTTCACCACCCCTTCAGAGGAGTTTTCTACCGGCACCAGACCATAATGCGCACTGCCCGCTTCCACTTCACGGAATACTTCATCAATGGTTTGTAAAGGGCGCACCAGGGCATCATGACCGAAATGCTTGAGTACCGCAGAATGGGTATAAGTCCCAACAGGCCCCAGGAAGGCAATACTTTGCGGTGCTTCCAGTGCCAGACAGGCCGACATGATTTCACGGAATAAACGTGCCATGGTCTGGTCCGACAATGGGCCTTCATTGCGATCCATAACATTACGTAAAACTTGTGCTTCACGTTCCGGACGGTAAAACAGCGGATTCTCTTCAGCGGCAAATTTGGCTTTGGCCACCGCTTCTGCCAATCGTGCGCGACGGTTAATCAGTTGTTGAATCTGCATATCAACAGAGTCAATTTCCTCACGAATATTGTTCAGGTCAAGAGAAGTCGTTGTGTTTTGATCGTCGTTGATCATTGTTATGTCGCCCTTCATAAACGGTATGCAAACAGTATAACAATAGTTAGCTTTCAAATGTTGCGCAATACAACTTTGATTGATTCAGTCTTAAAAACAAACAGTTGGTTAAACTCTCTGCAACTTGTGAGACTGTTTATCAATTGAGCAGCTAAAGCTCATGAATAATTCTGAACAAGTCACGACGCTTTGCCTGTTTTTCCATCCAGAGTGTAGCGAATTTAAGCAGATGAAACAGGGTCTTTTTCCAATCAGCCGATAGCTTTTGCATCTGAATTCGATGAATAGTGATAGGATTTTGCAAGTTTATTGCGTAAACTGAACAGGCGTCATAATTACTTACATAGAAAATAACGCCCATAAATATTGAATAAAATTCCAGAAATTTTAACTTGAAAAAGAAATAAGAAAACTGGTTACAAAGCAGCAATGAAATTTTGCTTTTTCCCCTTTACTCTTTTATTTAAAGCAATTCGGAGAATAATAATGTCAAAAAGAATCGCGGTGCTGATTACCCATGATTATGAAGATGCAGACTATCCAGAATTGATCCACGCCTTCCGTGCAGCGCGGCATAGCGTGGTAAATGTTGAAAACAAGGCCGGCAATATTGTCTATGGTTATCAACGGCGCAGCTCGGTAACCATCGACCAAAGTATAGATGATGTGACCATTCATGATTTTGATGCGCTGCTGATTCCCGGCGGCCAATCTCCGGCACAACTGCGTGATGATCTGCGTTTTGTCGATTTTGTCCGAAACTTTGCCAATGCCCAGAAACCAATTATGAGCACCTGTCATGGTCCGCAACTGCTGATTCATGCCAGTGTAGTCAAAGGCCGGCGCATGACCAGCATTGCCCCGGTGATGCTGGAGCTGATGGATGCCGGCGCCGTGTATTTTGATGAGGCGGTGGTAAATGACAATAACCTGTATATTTCCTCACGCTCACCAGAAGACTTGCCGATTTTTATTCGGGAAAGTCTGCATGTGCTCAGCCTGCATTAAAATAGTCTCAGAAACACACCCACCAAAAAACACCCACCCAGTCGATGCTGGGCGGGTGTTTTTATTTGGTCTGATGTATAGGACTTAACGGCCCAATAAACCGCGCGCCACAATCTCTTTCATAATTTCATTGGTGCCGCCATAAATTCGCTGGATACGGGCATCGACAAAGAAGCGTGAAATTGGATATTCGGTCATATAACCATAACCACCAAACAGCTGCAGCAGCTGATCGGCCACTTTCATCTGCATATCGGTCGAGAAGCTTTTTAATGCTGCTGCGGTTTCAACATCCAGTTTGCCCTGCATATACAGCTCAACATTCTGGTTATAAAACGCAGCCGTGGCCAGCTCATCAATTTTAGCCTGTGCCAAAACAAAACGGCTGTTCTGGAACTGGCCAATTTTCTGACCAAAAGCCTGACGTTCCTGGACGTATTGCGTGGTGATGTCAATCGAACCGCGGATAGCGCCCAAGGCGGTGGCGGCAATCGCGGTCCGTTCACGTGGCAATTCCTGCATTAAATAGGCAAAGCCCTGTCCCGGCTGGCCCAGTAACTGTTCTTTAGGTACCTTTACATTATCAAAGAACAATTCCGAGGTGTCCTGAGCGTGCAGGCCAATCTTGTCGAGGTTGGTGCCTTTCTTAAAACCATCCAGATGGGTATCGACTAATAATAAAGACACGCCTTTGGCGCGTGCCTGCGGATCGGTCTTTACTGCCAGCACCACCAGATCGGCATGTTGACCATTAGAAATAAAGGTTTTAGAACCATTTAAAATATAATGATCATCCTGCAAAATGGCATGACTGCGCATGGCTTGCAAGTCAGAACCAGCACCCGGCTCGGTCATACCAATCGCACCGACCACTTCACCGCTAACCATTTTTGGCAGCCAGTACTGTTTCTGTTCTTCTGAACCAATATTTAAAATATACGGCGCAGCAATTTCTGAATGACAGGAAATACCGGTAGACAGTGCGCTATAACCAGCACGTGCCGATTCTTCCACCAGCATCAGCGAATAATGGGTCGGTACGCCATAGCCGCCATACTGTTCCGGTACATCTACACATAAAAAGCCGTTTTCACCCAGCTGGTTCCAGACCGAGCGCGGCATAATTCCTTCCCGTTCCCACTGTTCATAATGCGGGGCAATCTGTTCGCTCATAAAGCGGCGGAAGTTGTCACGGAATAATTCTAAATCTGCATCATAAGCCAGCATAGTCGATCCTTGTAGGGTACATTCTTGTTTTACATTCAGCCCCATGCTATGCATTTTTAAGCGTACTGTCATGGTCTCGCCCGGCTTTTTTATTGACTGCCAAGTAATAAAAAAGGAAGCCGAAGCTTCCTTTAGTCACCGCCCTGCTGTTAAGCCGAAGCAGATTGCTGGCTTTGTTCTGCCATCTTGCGGTCAATTTCTTCCGGATTATTTAATGCATATTGCAGCTTTTCCTGATCTAACTGACCGACCCATTTCGCTACAACAATGGTCGCCAATGAATTACCCACCAGATTGGTCAAGGCACGCGCTTCAGACATAAAGCGGTCAATACCCAGAATTAGCGCCAGACCGGCCACCGGAATATGACCCACAGCCGCCAGTGTTGCCGCCATCACAATAAAGCCTGAACCAGTCACCCCTGCTGCACCTTTAGAGGAAATCAACAGCACCAGCAATAAAGTAATCTGATGATGCAGTTCTAAAGGTGTATTGGTGGCCTGGGCAATAAAGATTGCGGCCATGGTTAAATAAATCGAGGTACCATCTAGGTTAAAGGAATAACCCGTTGGAATGACCAAACCCACCACCGATTTTTCACAGCCGGCAATTTCCAGTTTCTTCAACATACGCGGTAGTACCGATTCTGAAGATGAGGTCCCCAATACAATCAGTAATTCTTCACGAATCATGCGGATCATTTTTACGATACTGAAACCGGTCATACGCGCAATACTGCCGAGTATGATAAAAATAAACAGCACACAGGTCAGGTAGAAGCAGATAATTAACTGCGCCAGTTGCGCCAGACTGCCAATCCCGTATTTACCAATGGTAAAGGCCATCGCACCGAAAGCACCAATTGGCGCAACTTTCATGATCATGTTCACAATGTTAAAGAACACATGCGAAATCTGATCAATTAGTTTCAAGACCGGCTTACCTGCTGGCCCTAAACGGTGTAAGGCAAAACCAAACAGAATGGCAAACATCAGCACCTGCAGGATTTCACCTTGGGCAAATGCACCGACCACGGTATTTGGAATGATATTTAACAGGAACTCGACTGTAGATTGCGCTTCACCAGTTTCTACATATTTGGAAATACCGGTGGTATCCAAAGAAGCTGGATCAACGTTCATGCCAACGCCTGGTTTCCAGACGTTAATCACCACCAGACCAATAATCAGGGCGATGGTAGAGACAATTTCAAAATACAGTAATGCCACGCCACCGGTTTTACCCACCGATTTCATGCTTTCCATACCGGCAATACCACTCACCACGGTACAGAAAATCACCGGCGCAATAATCATTTTGATTAAACGGATGAAGCCATCACCTAAGGGTTTCAGCTGCTCACCCAGACCCGGAACATACTGTTCCACGCCATTAATAATTTGTGTGCCACTAGGAGAATAATGACCGACGAGAATACCTGCAATAATTGCAATAATCACCTGAAAGTACAGGGATTTATAAATAGGCTGTTTGGCCATAACAGATCTACTTTTGTTCTTGTCCAGAGGACAAATACCCTTGATTTTTTACCCACGACCTGTTCTGCCTGTTTTTAAAACAACAGGCATACGCTGCCTTGAGCCATGGCTCAAAACATTCAACGCTTTATTTTCATCGGCAAAAGTCGGACTTACTTTGAGCCGCCAAAATAAACAGGCTCAAACGCAAAAGCGGCTTTTAGAACAGGAGATGAGTAAAAATAAAAAACAATATAAAACGCTGCGAATTTTACCTAAAATTCAAATGTAGTGCTGCTAAAAACAGCGAGAACTGGCCAACTTTAAAGCAGAAACAGCTTAGACATTAGTCTAAATCCGAGCAAAGCATACGGTTTTTAAAAAACCGCAAACATGTGTATATTGTGGGAAGCGACCGGCGCCATTTATTTGAGATTCAGGCAGTTACATGAGCACGAAAAGAAACATTTATAAAGACGTTGAACATCCTTTTGCCCAGTACGTGCGTATTGTGGGAAAAGGCAAAAATGGTGCACGTTCCCTCACCTATGAAGAAGCCTATCAGGCCTTTTCCATGATCCTGAAACAGGAAGTACTCGATGTTCAGCTCGGTGCTTTTTTGATGCTGCTGCGGGTCAAGGAAGAATCGGTCGATGAACTGGCCGGCTTTGTTCAGGCCACCCGTGACCAGTTGCAGTTTAAAGCTTTAGATGTAGATCTGGACTGGTCCTCCTATGCCGGGAAACGCAAACATTATCCGTGGTTTTTACTGGCCGCGCTGACTCTGGCCAAACAGGGTTTTAATATTGTCATGCACGGCGCTGCTGGGCATACCATTAACCGGGTCTATACCGAACAGGTGCTGGAATACTTAGGCTATCCAATCTGCCAGTCAGATACGGAAGTCGAACAGCAATTACAGCAGCGTCATTTTGCCTATCTGCCTTTAGACGTGATTTCTCCGGTGCTGGCCGATTTGATTGCACTACGGAATGTAATGGGCCTGCGTTCACCTATTCATACTCTTGCCCGGCTGATTAACCCCTTTAATGCCAAAGCCACGGTACAGGCCATTTTCCATCCGGCCTATCGCAGTTCCCATCAACAGTCGGCGTTTAAACTGGGCTATCTGAACAGTGCGGTGATTAAAGGTGAAGGCGGCGAGTTTGAACGGAATCCTGATGCCAAAACCTTAATTTGTGGCATTCGTAACGGCGAGCTGTATGAACATGAATTGCCAAAGCTGACCGACAACCGCAGCCCGATTGAAGAAGAACTGGACCTGGCGGTATTTAAAGCCGTCTGGGAAGGCCAGCAATCGCATGACTATGGTGAAGTGGCGGTGGTGGAAACCATGGGCATCGCGCTGTATACCATGGGCGTCTGCGACAGTTTTGCAGCAGCCATGGACAAAGCACAGCAATTCTGGGCTGCGCGTTTAAATGCTTAAGCCACAAAAGACTGCCAATAAAAAAGGTAAGCCGCGGCTTACCTTTTTTGCATGAATCCGTTTCCTTAAAGTTTAAATAAACTTGATCGGCTGGAAATCTTCATTTTTGTGATGATCATCATCACATTGTTCACCTTCTTCCTTGGTGCCACGGTCGATATAACCGCTACGTTCAGTTTCCGGTAAATGCTGGATTTCCCAGGCATACACGGCCTGCATACAAATTTCGCGCTGCTCTTTGGTCAACGCCACACCATTCGGCCATTTACCAATCTCTACCGCGGTTTTTAGACGACCAACAATTTCAGGATTGAGTACGGCCAGCATCTGTTCAATATTCATCATAAATCCTGCTGTTGCAAAGAATCAAAATCTTGGTTCCAGCCGAGCTTGGTACGACATGCCATATAGAAGTCATAACCCGGTGGATGAAGTAGGTTTAACTTATAGGGATGCTTGCGGATATGCAAACTGTCCCCGACACTGAGTGAAACACTGTGCTGACCATCGGCACTGACCATTGGCAAGACACGGTTTTCACGAATCTGGATTTTAATTTCACTTTGTCCACCCACCACAATCGGGCGTGAAGACAAGGTATGCGGATGCATCGGCACCAGCACAATCGCATCCATACTCGGATGCACAATCGGGCCACCACCAGACAAGGCATAGGCAGTAGAACCAGTAGGCGTGGATACAATTAAACCGTCACTGTGCTGACGATAAACATACTGACCATCAATATTCAGGTCAAAATCAATCATGTGTACCGATTTACCGGAATGCAGCACCACATCATTTAAAGCCACTGCTTCATAAATGACTTCACCTTTGGAGCGCACTTCCATTTCCAGCAGGAAACGGCGGTCCAGCTGAAACTCGCCTTTTAATACCTGATCCAGCTTGAAGATGACTTCCGTGGGTTTAATATCGGTCAGGAAGCCTAAACGGCCACGGTTTACCCCGATGACCGGCGTATTGTATTTGACCAGCGCGCGCGCTGCATGCAGCAACGAGCCATCACCGCCGACCACAATCACCAGATCAACCACTTCGCCCAGCAAGGCGCGGCTGACGGTTTGGGTGTTCGGATAAGGGACCAGTTCTGCTGTTTCTGCATCAAATACCGGATGCAGGCCTAAATTCAGCAGATGATCATGAATTAAACTGAGCGTTTCTACGACCGAAGTTTTGCCAGGACGTCCAATCAATCCGATATTACGAAAGTTCTTGTGTGAAATTTGCACCTACGACATCGCTCCGCTACGATCCGTTGACTATAATAGCACTAACCCGAATGTTTTAAAAAAACTTTAGAAATCTGAATCCAACCGTTTTTTCTCCTCGATTGGCCGCTTCATTCACAGATTAAATATTGCAAATTATGTAAAAGCTTCGCATGATTAGCCTAATTTCTTAGGGTTTTATTGCGATTTATGAAGTCTGAACGTGGCATAGGTATTATTGCACTTCTATTTTGTATACTGGTGATTGGGGCATTTCTGGCATTAAGTATCTACCTGATTCGATTAGATAATATTGTTAGAGATAAATTTGAAGGACAGCGCTGGGACATTCCAGCCAAGGTCTTTGCTCGTCCGCTGGAAATCTATACCAATGCACCGCTCAATAAAGCCGATTTCGTGCAGGAATTAAAACTTTTAGGCTATAAAAGCGCAGAAAGCTATAACAAAACCGGCAGCTATGTCGATGCGGGTGATACCTTGTTTGTACATACCCGCGGCTTCGATTTTGGTGAAAGTGTTGAACCGGAACAGGTGCTCAAAGTCAGCTTTGCCAATAACCAGATTGCTGAAGTCAGTGCAACCAAACCATCGACTACCGGTATTGCCCGTTTAGAGCCCATGCTGATTGGCGGGATTTATCCGCAGCACAATGAAGACCGGGTGCTAATTAAACTGAACCGGGTGCCAAAACCGTTAATTGAAGCCTTAATTGCCACCGAAGACCGTAATTTCTATCTGCATCATGGGGTGTCGATTCGTGGGACTGCGCGTGCTATTGTCAGCAATATTACCGGCGGTAAGCGTCAGGGCGGTTCGACCCTGACCCAGCAACTGGTGAAAAACTTTTATCTGACCCCGGAACGTACATTAAAGCGTAAAGCCAATGAAGCGCTGATGGCGATGCTAATTGAGCTGCATTATGACAAAGATGAAATTCTGGAAGCCTATTTAAATGAAGTGAACCTGGGTCAAAACGGTAACTATTCTATTAATGGTTATGGTCTGGCCTCACAGTTCTATTTTGGTCTGCCGCTGCGTGAACTGAATATTGCCCAGCAGGCTTTCCTGGTTGGTCTGGTGCAGGGACCGTCTTTATATAATCCATGGCGTAATCCGGAAGCGGCCGAAAAACGCCGCAATATTGTATTGAACAATATGCTGGTGATGGGTTATCTAACTCAGGAACAGTATGAAACCGAAACCGCGCGTCCGTTAAATGTGATTGCCAAACCGACCATGGGCCCTGCCCGCTTCCCAGATTTTCTGGACATTGTGCGCCGTCAGTTACGTGCTGAATATCAAGAAGGTGATCTGACCAATCAGGGACTACGGATTTTTACCACTTTAGACCCAATTGCACAGACCAAGGTACAAAGTGCATTTAAAGAATCAGTAAACCGTCTGGCCAATGCCAATCCGCGCCGTTTAAAAGATTTGCAAGGTGCGGTGCTGGTGTCCCATCCTGAAAATGGTGAACTGGTGGCTGCAGTCGGCTCTACCCAAGACTTTACCGGCTTTAACCGTGCGCTGGATGCCAAACGTCAGGTCGGCTCGCTATTGAAGCCAGTCATCTATTTAAGCGCGCTGGAATCGGGTCGCTATAACTGGGCCAGTCCGGTACAGGATACCGAAATCAGTATTCCATCTGCCGGCAAGTCATGGACACCGCGTAATTACAGCGGCAGCGAACATGGCGTAGTCCCGATGGCGCAAGCGCTGGCCAATTCCTATAACCTGTCGGCGGTACGTTTGGGTCAGGAATTTGGTCTATCGACCTTCCGTAACCATCTGATTAAATTTGGCGTCAGCAGCGAAAATATTCCACAGTATCCGTCCATTTATCTAGGCGCGGTCGATTTATCACCTATGCAGGTGATGAATATTTATGGCAACTTTGCCACCGGTGGTTTCCAGTATCCAACCAAAGCCATTCGCGCGGTGGTCGATTCTAATGGTCGTCTGCTCGAACGTTATGGCCTGTCGGTACAGCAGACCATTGAACCGTCTGCGGCCTATATGCTGAATTATGGCCTGCAACAGGTAATGAGTGCAGGAACCGGACGTGCAGCCTATAACAGCCTGTCCAGCGATTTAAAACTGGCCGGTAAATCGGGCACCACCAACGATACCCGCGACTCCTGGTTTGCCGGTTATTCGGGTAACTATTTAAGCGTGGTCTGGTTAGGGCTGGATGATAACAAAGTCACCGGTTTGACAGGTTCATCGGGTGCCCTGCCGGTGTGGAGCAATGTGATGCGTCAGCTGCGCCAGAAGCCGGTGAATCTACGCCAGCCGGACAGCGTACAGTGGCACTGGATTGACCGTGACTCTGGTCACTTGTCGGCTCAAGGCTGTGCTGGTGCGATGTATATTCCGATTTATCGCAATCATGTGCCGCGTCAGGCCACCGCCTGTGGTTTACCGCATTATCAGGTTGAGCCGGTTTACAATCCGGATACCGAATATTACCAAGCTGTACCTGAAAGCAGTGACAGTATCGAGAATTATATCCAGGAAAGTGAAGCCGAGATGGAAAGACAACTTTCCGAAAATGATGCACGCATCATTTCAAGCGGCAGTTATACACAATAAGTGGACCCTTAATTAAATGACCTTGAAATATCTGATCTTGGGGATGGGACTGGCTGGACTGGTGGGCTGTCAAAGCCTGCCGGAATCCAAGCCGGCACCGCAACCGGACCAAGAAAAAACGACTGAACGAAAAACCATTCGCACACCCACCGGCGTGGTGATTCATCCTTATGAACAGGAAGAAATTCAGCGCAAGAAATTACAGGTCGTGGTTCCTGAACAAAAAGTACAGCAGCGTTTTGAAGATGGCCGCTCTTTACCAGCGTTTAAGAAACTGATGCAGCAGACCCAGACGGCTTATCGTCAGGGACAATGGGCGCGTGCCGAAGCTGCCGCCTTACAGGCACAGCGTCTGGCACCGCAATCGGCTGAAACCTATATGTATTTAGGGCTGGTGGCGAACCAGAAAAAACAGTCCAAAAATGCAGAAGCCCTGGCCCGCCGTGGTCTGAGCTATGCACAAACACCGGCGATGAAACGCCAATTATGGCTGATTATTCAAAAAGCCGGCCAGCTACAAAACAATAGCCGTACCGTGCAACAGGCACAGCAAGCGCTGAAACAACTTTAGGCTGAAGCGCTATCCAACGCATCCATAAAGCGGATCCCGGCAATACCATAGGCATGGTGTTGCTGGGCCTGCGCCAAGTCCTGCCGATGCATCCCGCCTAAGGCAAACACCGGAATATCGACCTGTTTGGCCCAGTTCTGAAATTGTGCCCAGCCTAATGCCGGAGTATCCGGATGGCTGGCTGTTGGCAGCACCGGACTTAAAATTGCAGCATCACAGCCAATATTCTGCGCATGTTGTAAGGATTCCAGATCATGACAAGCGGCAATATAACGCTGACCAGCCTGCAGGCTGCCCTTGTGCAATTGCATACATTGTTGCTGCTTTAAATGGATGGCAGCGACTGAGACCTGCTGCACGCTATTCAGCTGCTTCCACAGCTCCAGATTAACAATTAATGATTTTAAACAGCCAATATTCTGCTCGGCCAGCTCAATACTGCGTTCCGGTGCCGGCGCAACTCGCCAATACAGTAGTTGCTGGGTATCCGGGGTATCCAGACAGTTTAAGTCTTCACTAATTTTGATACATTCAGGCCAGTAGAGTCGTTGCAGCATACGCTGGTTGGCTTGCGGAAAATTTAAACGGGCCAAATCCTGCCGTTTATACCAGGTCCACGGCTGCTGGATGTCTGAGAGCAGCGCCGCCGGCACAAAAGCATGGAAGATATGCAAATTGACAATCACATCTTCATATTCATGCCGGATAAAATCAAACTCATACCACTGGGTCAGGTCAATGCCTACTTCTTCGCGCACTTCACGGCGACAGGCCTGCACCGGCGTTTCATGCTGTTCTACCTTACCACCGGGAAATTCGTGCTTATTGCCCTGATGCTGTTTGGCCTCGCGCCAGCCGACCAGGACCTGGGTCTGATGCAATAAAATCCCAATCGCGATATGTAGATGTGGCTTTGACATGAAACGTCCTGTTTTTGAAATATGAGCAAGTGTAAGCAAATTTATACTTTTTATAAATTCCCCAAATCAAGCGTTGACAGATATATTTGATAATGATTATCATTTATATCGTTCAACATACACCACGGAGTCGAAGGAATGAACGCACCATTTAGCCTGTTTAGCCGTAATGCAGATCAACAGCATGCCTTACCAATGTTACATTCTAATAACCTGTTTGCTCTCGGTCGTGAAATTCGCATCATGCATGCCGGAGAAGAATACCGCCTACGCCTTACCCGTAATAATCGCCTCATTCTCACCAAATAAGAACAATATCTGAATAATAATAATCGTGGGAAGCAGCAGTATGAATCAGCGCATACTGCTTTTTAACTGCCCATGCGTATCTCAAGATTGAACTCAATGTTGTTATTTTCGATTTTGTTATTTTTGCTTCACACCGGGCAAACTCAGTTCCACCAGTAAACCGCCTAAAGCTGAACGGCTAAACTGCAATTGGCCCTGATGCAGGCTGATAATCTTTTTACAGATCGAAATACCAAGACCACTGCCTTGGGTTTGTGTGCCCAGCGCCCGATAAAAACGCTCACCCAGACGTTGTAACACCTCATCACTGATCTGTTGACCATTATTTTCAATACACAGCTGCACCTGTTCAGCATCACCATTGATACTGACCACCACCTCACCCTGTTGCGTGGCATAGCGGATGGCATTGTCGATCAGGTTACGGATACAGGTATATAGCAATTCCGGATTGGCCTGAATGATCGCCGGTTGTAGCTGCAAGCGCGGTTTAATCTGTTTTTCCAGACTAAACGGTGCCAAGGCCTCGAGCACATCCAGCACCAGCTTTTGTAAATCAACCTCGGTTATAGGCAAGTCTTGTAGATGTGCCGGGTCTAAACGCGCCAGTAATAGCAGATTCTCCAGTACCTGAGTGCCGCGGTTGACATCGCGTTGAATCTGGGCCAGATCTTCCGCTAATTGCGGTTGATCCTGATATTTGCGTTTTAACACCTGCAAACGCATTTGAATGGCAGAAAGCGGCGAACGCAGTTCATGCGAGGCGTCAGAAGTAAAACGCTGCTCAGCTTCTAAAGAATGTTCCAGCCGGCTAAGCAAACGGTTTAACTGCTGCACCATCGGCTGTAATTCCAGCAATTCTGGCTGGGTGCTTTGTACCGGACTCAGATCCTGCACATGCTTTTGCGCAATTTGCGCAGATAAGGCCTGTAAAGAGCGGAACTGTTTATGAATGGCAAAATGCACAATGCCCCATTGAATCAGCCACAGTAAAATTAAAATCGCGGCATAGCCCAGACCGGTGGCCCAGATTTCCTGAAAACGGACATTCATTTTCTGGGTCATCAATACGCTTAAGTCATCATCACTGGCCACATAAACGCGCCATAAACGCTGATTCGCCCAGACAAAGGAAAATCCCTCTTCCTGCTGTGTGATTGTAGCTGGTGCTAAGGGAAAATCTTCTGTTTCGGTCAAGGTCTGCTGGCCCAGTCGCAGCTGATAATGCATCTTGAACTGTTCAGTGAGTTCATCGACCTGCTCGCCGGCGCCACTGCTAATATCCTGCAATAACAGCATATCGGCCGCTTCATCCATGATTTCATCTTGCAGCTGCATGGTCTGATAAATTGACACGGCAAACAGCAGCACCAGTGCCAGCAGGCCGGCAATCATGGAACTCAGTACCGAGGTTTTAACTAGGGTTTTCTGTAAAGAAACCGCACCCGTTTGCTTCATTTACGCCTGTTCCTGCTGCATGCGATAGCCCAAACCGCGAATGGTTTTAATTAAATGGCTGCCAATTTTTTTACGCAGCTGATAAATAAACACTTCAATGGCATTGCTTTCAATTTCATCACCCCAGGCATACAGCGATTCTTCCAGCTGCTCCCGGGTTACCACATGCTCGGGCTTTTGCATTAATTTATACAGAATCTGAAATTCCTTAGCGGTTAAATTCACCGCGTGGCCATCCTGGGTTAAGGTTTTGGCTTGAGTATCTAACAGCAAATTGGCAAAACGGATCTGATGATCGGGCTGAGTCTGCCGGGTGCGTAACTGGCTGCGCACCCGTGCTGACAGTTCTTCCAGACTAAAAGGCTTGACCAGATAGTCATTGGCGCCTAAATCCAGTCCATCGACCCGGTCCTGAATGCTGTCTTTGGCGGTAATAAAAATCACCGGGGTATCCAACTGTTTACGGCGCAAAGCGGTCAGAATTTCATCGCCGGTATTGCCCGGCAGGCCACGATCCAGCAGCACACAATCATAGTGATGCTGCTCAATGGCCAAAATGGCATGATTGCCACGCTCGACCCAATCGACGTTATAACCGTCCATTTCCAGCCAGGTTTTAATACTTTCTGCCTGAGAGGCGTCATCTTCTGCCAGTAAAATACGCATTGGTTCTACTCTAGCCTTTTTTACATCATGCCTGATTTTTCACAAGATTCAAAAAAACCACATGCATGGAGCATGTGGTTTTGCGTGGAGCTGCAATCAATCTGATTAAAAGGTCTGCTTAGAAACGAACCTGCTCGACATCAATTTCAACACGTTTAGATGGTTTATAATCGATGTCCACTTCACCGGTAATCACCACTGGAGTTTTGGCAGAAATCGCTTTACCATTCCACAGGTCATCATCAATATCTACTGTGATGGTGCCAGTGCTGTCGCGGAACTGGTATTTTTCATCACCAATGGCTTTTACGATATAACCTTTCAGCTGGACATTGCTGTCATCTTTCATGGTTAACGCCTGTTTCACCGTGGTTGCTTGCGCCAATGCAGACTGGTTCACTGCGGTATCTGCAACAGCAAATGTAGTTGCGCCCACTAGACCTGCAGTTAAAAGTGCTTTTGAAAATAGGTTCATCTGTCTTTCCTCATTCAGTGTTGTTCGTTTCGATGTAGTCATTAAAACAAAGCAAGATGAGCTGAATCTTAAGATTTCCTCATATTCAAAAATTTTTCACTTTTTTGGGTTTTAGTTTAACGGCACCACCCGCAGTACTTCTTCTAAGGTGGTAATACCGGCCATGACTTTACGCGCCCCGGCAATCCGTAGTGGCTCGATGCCTTCTTTTTTGGCCTGCTGGCGTAACTGAGTCAGATCAGCATTGGCACCTATCAGCTGTTTGGTGTCCAGACTCAGCGGCATAAACTCATAAATCCCGATCCGGCCTTTATAGCCGGTCTGACGGCAGGCTTCACAGCCCACCGGCTTATAAACTTTTTCCGGCATCTCCATGACATAGTCAAACGTCAGATGTTCCCATTCATTGGTATTAATCATGCCTTCCTGTTTGCAATGCGGACACAGCTTGCGCACCAGACGCTGCGCCAATACCCCCAGAATGGTGGCTGCAGTTAAAAAAGGCTGCACACCTAAATCATGCAAACGGGTCAGACTGGACGGCGCATCATTGGTATGCAAGGTCGATAACACCAGGTGACCGGTTAATGCCGCTTGAATGGCCATATTGGCCGTATCCTGATCACGAATCTCCCCAACCATAATAATATCCGGGTCCTGACGCATCAGCGCGCGCACGCCATCGGCAAAGCCCAGCTCAATGCCCTGATTGACCTGCATCTGGTTAAAGCTCGGTTCAATCATTTCAATCGGGTCTTCAATGGTACAGACATTGACTTCATCGGTGGCCAGCTGTTTCAGTGATGAATACAGCGTGGTGGTTTTACCCGAACCGGTCGGCCCGGTGACCAGAATAATGCCATGACTATGACCGGTCAGACTTTGCCAGCCCTGTAACAGACGTTCTTCAAAACCGAGCTGCTGGAAGCTGCGTACCAGCACTTCCGGGTCAAAAATACGCATCACCAGTTTTTCACCAAAAGCCGTCGGTAAAGTCGAAAGACGCAATTCGGTTTCCTGACCTTTGGGAGTACGGGTTTTTAAACGGCCATCTTGGGGTTTGCGTTTTTCTGCCACATTCATGCGGCCGAGAATTTTAATCCGTGAAATGACCGCAGTTAAGGTATTGGCCGGCATGTTATAAATGGTATGTAGTACGCCATCAATCCGGAAACGGATTTTACCCTTGTCTTTACGTGGCTCCAAATGAATATCACTGGCGCCCTGTTCAAAAGCAAACTGCAGCACCCAGTCCACCAGTTTAACAATATGCTGGTCATTGGCATCGGGGTTTTGGGTATCGCCCAGCTGTAATAAGGCTTCGACACCTTTATTTTCACGGTCATGTGCTGCGGCTTTTTGTGAACCACTGACCGCACGACTGACCTGATAATATTCTACCAGATAACGCTGTAACTGCTCTGGACTCAGCAGCACGCGCTGGATTTTACGCGGCAATAAACTGTGTTCTAAATTGGCGACCCAATCGGTCATAAACGGCTGATCAGTGGCAATGAACACCGCATCGGGCTGAATCTCTACCGCCAGAATTTTATTGCGCAGGGCAAATTCCTGGGACATCACCGCGGTTAAAGCGGCCACATCGGCCTTTAACGGATCAATCACATAAAAAGGCAGCTCGGTCTTTTCTGCCAGCCACTGACATAAACGGTTGAGTGTCAAAGTACTTTGAGGATGGGACTGATCAACCAGACTAAAGTGCGCGATCCATTGCAAGGGATGCCATTTTATTTGTTCACGTTGACGATGTGTGGTCTGAACTCGCATCCGGTCACGTTCAGTTATTTTTCCGTCTTTTAAAAGCTGATCCAAACACCAGCCTGTATCAATTTCAAAATCAAATTTCATGATCGATGGTCCCCAAAACTGCCTCCACTATAACAAGTTTTTCCTGTTTTTCGCATTCCATCGCGACTTCCAAACTTAAAAGCAATATTGTTTCTCATAAATGATAAACACATCACATGGGTTTGAGGTCATAACCTTTTTCTGCTTGTCGATATGTCAATTTTTCGCCTATATTTCAATCAGGATATCTTATTCAATCGCTGAGGCCAGGTATGGATTTAAGCGTAGTTCCCTTAAATGAAAGTAGTTCCTTTCATGAATTGCTTACTATCCTGACTGCTGCCTTAGGATGTGGCTTATTGATTGGTCTGGAACGTGAACGGCACAAACAGCGTGAAGAACAGGCCAGTTTTGCAGGGCTACGCTCTTTTGCGATCTGTGCTTTATTAGGCGCATTGTGCTTTTTATTCGGAATGGCAATGGGCCTAGCTGGTGCACTCATTATTGGCGGTATTGTCATTTTTTCTATTAGAAACCAGATAGAAGATCCGGGGATTACCACCGAATTGGCCTTTATCATGACCTATTTTATTGGGGCGATTTGTCTGTGGAATATTCCTCTGGCTGCAGGACTAGCAGTTCTGATCACGATAATTTTAATGGCCAAACACTCTATGCATAATATTGCCGGACAGTGGATTACTGAGGCTGAATTTAGGGATGGATTACTATTATTAGCCTTGATTCTGATTGGTTTACCGCTAACCCCTGACCGGCCTTTATGGGGTGAAGTGCTGAACCCTTATCTGATTTTAAAATTAGTAACTCTGATTCTGGTAGTTCAAGCTTTGGCACATATCGCTAAACGTTTCTTCTCGACTAAAAATGCCTTGATATTGTCTTCAATTGCCTCGGGTTTTGTTTCCAGTACAGCCACTATTGCTCAATTAGGGATACAGGTGCGCAAAGGTGAAATGGATGCAAAATCCAATGCTGGTGCTGCCCTGATGTCCTGCATTTCGACATTAGTTCTATTGTTTATTGTAGTGGGAGGCGTTTCCTGGGATTGGCTAAAAATTCTGCTCCTACCTTCATTGGTGGCTATGCTTATTCTGGCTGCATGTGCATTTGTATTATTACATAAAGCTGAACCTGCTAAAAATCAGGAGTCTCCAGAATCTTCTGATAGTAAAATGTTTAGTCTCAAAGAAGCTGTGATTATCGCTGCTGCATTAACCCTGATTCAGGCTGGAGTTTACGGTCTGGAAATATTACTGGGCAATGCTGGTCTTCTTGCTGGTACTTTATTTGCATCCTTATTTGAAATTCATGCCGCAATGGCAAGCGTGGTCATTCAAGGAGATCCATCCAATACCCGGCTGATCTATGCCCTGCTTTTGGGGCTGGGCGCACATGCTGTAGCCAAGTCAGTCAATGCTGCTGTAACAGGTGGTTTCAAATTTTCCCTGTACTTTGCGCCAGTACAGATTTTGCATATGGCGGTGTTGATTGGTATTTTGTGGTGGATGGTATTTTGATTGTTAAGTATATTAGACCTCTTTCATAAATCATTTTTTGCTCAGTTCCAAGTTGTAGATTCCAGCGATTAAATTGAATCTCAAACCAAGCCTTTTACCTCTATTTCGATAACGCTCAGCAAGGATTTTGAAGGTTTTCAGGCTGCCAAATACATGCTCAATTCCGATTCTTCTTTTATTGATTTCTTGATTATAGATTTTCAATTCAGGATCTAATTTACAGTGTCTTTTGGCTTTTAATGGCAACAGGCTATTCGGATACAACACATAAATCCCCTGATAGCCTTTATCTGCAAGGATAAAAGCCCCAAAAGGAATCTGGTTTAAATTGCGTTTGAACAACTCGAAATCATGCACTGCACCGCGACTGGTACATAAACTCAGAATTTTCTGAGTTTTGTAGTGAATCATGGCCTGTACTTTAAAGGTATGGGTCTTTTTCTTGCCGCTATAGCTTTTCTTCTGTTTTTTTAGGCCTTTGGATTGGAATTTCCGTGGCATCCACGATCACAACATGCCAGTCGATGCCTTCGCCCTCGGGTAAATCTTTGGGTAAATTAAACAGATTGGACCGAATCAGGCAGTCTTCAACATGACGGACAATTCTTGAGGCTGTGGGCTCTGAAACCCCGTAACTCGTCGCAACGTGAAATAAGGTTCGGTATTCCCGCCAATAGCTCAGACAGAGCAGGACCTGATCCTCCAGGCTTAACTTGGGCGGTCTGCCTTTGGCAGAGACATGCTTCTGCAATTGCTCAACCATCAAATAGAAAGTTGACCATGAGATGCCTGTGTATCGCTTGAACTGAGGATCAGAAAGCTTGTTTGAATCGATGTATTTCATCCGCAGATTATGCACGAATGCTAAGAAATCCGGAGTGCAAATATTAACCAAAAAGAAGATCGTTTTTTGATTTATGAAAGAGATCTAATTAAATAGTTAATTTTTATATATTTTGCAAATTTAATTTTTATATTTATTCGCTATAATTAGTCTGCTTTATTTTAAAAAACAATTTTATTACTACGATTTTTTATAGGGATTTTTATGAAATTTAAGAATTTATCACTCGCAATTTTTAGTGCATTCATGCTAAGTGCTTGTGGTGGGGGCTCCTCTTCTTCTGATTCAAACCCTGGAACTGGAACTGGAACTGGAACTGGAACTGGAACTGGAACTGGAACTGGAACTGGAACTGGAACTGGAACTGGAACTGGAAATACTACCCTTACAAAACCTGACTTCCAACAATGGTCATCATTCTATATTGATGAATATTCCGACTCGGATCTAAATTATGAAATTGAACAGCTAACCTTTGATCAAGGGAATGTCTATATTAAAGTTGATGAGACAACAGGCTGGGATGAAAGTGAAACTTTCTATCTAACTGAAAATGGATTATATGATCACGGTTCTACACATGCGACCTATGGCAAATTGCAAGGGACTATTACGGCTAATGCAACCACTTGGAAGCAAGTTCCATATTCTCCAATTAATTCCACAGGATTAAGCAGTACACTTACATTCAAGGTCTTTGATATTAGTGGTAAAAATATTGCTCAAATCCTCAGTCCAGAGCATTATATCAATTTAAAATATAATTTACTCGATACCTACCCTATGGGAGAAAAAGGGGAAGATTTTTATCGAGCACTTTCTAATTCAACCTTCCCTACCGGATCTACTTGTATTCAATTCCAAACTATTGATAACTCACAAAAATATATTGAGTTATATAAATATTCACTTGAAGATTATGTACAAGATTATTTGAAACTTGAATGGGCTGATATTTCAAAAGACAATAAATATGCCAAACATACTTTTAAGGATGCTATAGCATATCTAGATCTTAGAGAAGATCAGCAATGGGGATTAGCTGAATATAAGAGCAAATATTATGAAGTTGATTATCATCCAGCTGGAGAAGAATACAATATCAAAAATATTTTAACTGCATCTAAAGCACTGGTTAATTCAGCATCTGCTCAGGACAAACCAGCTCTACAGGAATATGCAACTTTACAAGAAAATGCATGCACTTTATTTAATAATACTGCATCTGAAGAATTAAGAAAGCAAATTAAAAAATACTCGTAACAACTTGATATAAAGTACTTCGAGTGCTGTATCTTAATATTAAATAGGAACTCCAATTTAGTTGAGGTTCCTATTTTTAAATCAGTATTTCATTTTAAAAATTCAAAAAATTAACTGATCGACTACGATATCAGCTAAAGTAACTTTAAATTTCACATCCAAGTCCGCAAACTTCATTCCATAAACCCGGTTCTCATCATCCTGATATGCCGGCCTAGGATCGAGAGATAAAACGGCTTCAAGTTCTTCTAGCAATTGAGCAGATATTTTTCCTTTTTCTAATAATAATTTTTTTTGCTGTTCAGCGTCCTTACTCCAAATCACGGGCTTACGTGATGGTTCGTCCTGAGCATAACCGCTTTGCGCATCAATCACTGAATCCGAATATTGAATATAAGGTTTAATATCTACAATCGGAGTACCATCTAATAAATCACTGCCATTCACATATACACGTATCGATTTCCCTACTTTTCTAACTTCTTTAAGCTTTACCACAGATAAACCAATGGGTGCAGGACGGTACATACTACGTGTCGCAAACACCCCGATTTTCTGGTTTCCGCCTAAACGGGGTGGACGAACCTGCGGACGAAATTGCTGGCTCCGCTGATTTTTATTGTCATGAAACTGCCAGACTAACCAGAGATGACTAAACTCTTCGATGCCTTCAAATGCGAGTAAATCATTATATGGACCGGTCATTTCAATATAGCTTTCAACCTGTACCAAATTAGGCTGACGCGGGATGCCAAACTTTTCTTTATAGGGAGAATGCATATAGCCAATAATCGGCAGAGTGAGTTCGGTCATAATCACTTTTTTTGATAAGCTCAATTAAATATATTCAGTTTATAGAGAATGAATTTAGATTAGAATAGCAACCTGTTCTAATTTGATAACTTATTGAGACCTTTAATGGCTGCTTTTAACGTCGAAAAGATTACTCACGTCCACCACTGGAATGACACTTTATTCTCTTTTAAAACGACTCGTGACACTGCACTGCGTTTTAAAAACGGTCAATTTGTAATGATCGGTCTTGAAGTGAATGGTAAGCCTTTGATGCGTGCATATTCGATTGCAAGTGCCAACTATGAAGAAGAGCTGGAATTCTTCTCGATTAAAGTGCCAGATGGTCCATTAACCTCGATTTTGCAAAAAGTTAAAGTGGGCGATGAACTGCTGGTTTCTCGCAAACCAACCGGAACTCTGGTACTCGATGACTTAAATCCGGGTAAAAACTTATACCTGCTGTCTTCAGGTACCGGTCTTGCACCGTTCCTGTCGGTGATTCGTGATCCGGAAACCTATGAACGTTTTGAAAAAATCATTGTTGTTCATGGTACACGTTATATTTCTGAACTGGCGTATCAGGACCTGATTCTGAACGAAATTCCAAACCACGAATTCTTCTCGGAACTGGGCGCGAAAGAAAAACTGGTTTATTATCCAACGGTAACACGTGAAGATTTCCATACTCAAGGTCGTGTCACCACTGCAATTGAATCTGGTCAATTGTTCGAGAAAATCGGTTTACCACGTTTTAACCCGGAAACTGACCGCGCGATGCTGTGTGGTAGCCCAGCCTTCCTGGATGATGTTGCTGCGCTGCTTGATCAACACGGATTAAAAGAATCACCACGTATGGGCGTTTTAGGCGATTACGTGATTGAACGTGCATTCGTGGAAAAATAAGCTTTTCCAGAAATAAAAAACCGGTCAGATTGACCGGTTTTTTATTTCTCTAATTTAGCGAGTGCTACGCCCTTCCTGATTAGCATGCCCTTCACAGTGAGCACCACCGCCAATAACAAAACCTGTTTGTGCTTCACATGAACCGATCATACGGCCATTTGAATCATAGGTCGTCACTTTTGAGGCACAACCTGTCATTAAAATAGCAGCAGTTAGCGTGATTAAATTAAAAAATTTCATGATATTACCCCTCTAAAAAAATTAATCGTGTTGCAATGTAATCTGGTTGGACTTCGGCACAGACGGTAATAGACCGGTGTGTTCATCAATTTTGGAATAATCTACGCCCTGTAAATTTGCCCCACCATAACAAACGGCTTTTGCACCTAAAATAAAACCTTGTGTCGCCACACAGGAACCGATCAAATTTCCTGCGGTATCATAGGTCATAACTTTAGAACTACATCCCGCCAATGCCACGAGGCTGACGATAGAAAACAATTTAATTAGTTTCATTAAACCCTCAATTCACAAATACTAAAAACTCAGTAAATAATTTGAATTATCTTTTAAATACATAAATTTATGCTTCATTCTAATAATATGTTAACTTTTGTAAATAGCTTTTTGCATCAAGATAAAATTTTCTTTTTTGAATACAAATCTGTCATGGATCAACAAAAAAGCGATCAACGCCTAAAATTACTCGCGTTGATCGCTTCAGTTATACTCCTATTAAGCGGAGGTGGTCGCACTCTTCTGTCTCTCCGCCCAGGCTTTTTTAATCACCTGATAACCCGCAGTTAAACCCAGCCCCGCCATAATCACCGCGACAATAATATCCGGCAATAAACTGCCCGTTCCAAATACACCGACCGCAGCCAGAATCACCGCAACATTGCCAATCGCATCGTTACGGCTACACAGCCAGACCGATTTCATATTGGAATCGCCATCACGAAAGCGATACAGAATCACGGCTGCCACTACGTTGGCCACTAAGGCCAGTCCACCAATTACCCCCATGGTAATCGCTTCCGGGGGAATGCCCTGCATATAGTTATAGACCGTTTTGGCCAACACCAGACAGCCAAACGTGGCCATGGTAATGCCTTTTAATAAAGCCACAGTGGCACGCCAGTACAGACTCATCCCTAGCACGGCCAGTGAAATGGCATAGTTGGCGGCATCGCCAAAGAAATCCAGCGCATCGGCCCAGAGTGCTGCCGAATGGGCATACATCCCGCCAAACAGTTCCACCACAAACATCAGCAAATTAATAATCAGGGCAATCCAGAGTGCAGTACGAAAACGGCCATCGGGTTTGACCGGTGCAGGCTGACATTGACAGGCCATAAAGCCTCCTGTTGCATTTTTCTATGACTGTATTATGCTCATTAGAAACTATGGTCTAACTCCAAGGTCAAGTCATGGCACATTATCTGATTCGGGATTTGGTCAAAAAAACCGGTCTGAGTGCAGACACGGTGCGTTTTTATGAAAAGAAAGCGCTCATCCAACCCACCTTAAGGGCCGAAAATAATTATCGTTATTATGATGATGACACCTTAAAACGGCTAATTTTTATTAAACGTTGCCGCGCACTGGATTTATCCTTAAAAGAAATTGAAACCCTAATTGCACTGGAACAGCAGCCTGATCAGGACTGTCAGGCGGTAAATGAACTGCTTGATCATCATTTAGTACAAATCGAAAGCAAAATTGCTGAGTTACAGCATTTTCAGCTGCAACTGCAGCAATTACGGCAGTCTTGCAATGCCCGAACCACCATCGACCATTGCCAAATTTTAAAACAGCTAGAGGCGGATGAAACGCCTAAATCGACTTCTGATTAACCCGTTTCGACAGTTCCGCAGCCGATTCCTTACGCTCGGAATAACGGTTGATCAGATAGCTGGCCTGCCCGCGGGTCAATAAAGTGAACTTGTACAGCTCTTCCATGACATCGACAATCCGGTCATATAAGGAAGAGGCTTGCATACGTCCGGCTTCATCAAACTCCAAAAAGGCTTTCGGAATCGAGGACTGGTTCGGGATGGTGATCATCCGCATCCAGCGCCCTAAAATACGCATCTGATTCACCGCATTAAAGGATTGCGAACCACCACTGACCTGCATCAGCGCCAGAGTTTTACCTTGGGTCGCACGAATGGCACCGGCAGCCAGAGGAATCCAGTCAATCTGTGCTTTCAAAATAGAACTCATGGCACCATGACGTTCCGGGCTGCACCAGACCATGCCTTCTGCCCAGGCCAGCAATTCATGCAATTCCTGAACTTTAGGATGTGAAGCATCGCCATCTTCCGGTAACGGTAAACCTTTGGGATGGAAAATTTTAACTTCTGCGCCAAAGTGCTCCAGAATCCGGCCGGCTTCCATCACCGCCAAACGGCTATAAGAGCGCTCACGGTTTGAACCATAGAGCAATAAAATTCGCGGCGGATGTGGCAATACTTTGGCCTGAACCTGCTCAAAACTCGGCTGTTCAATTAAGTCTACATCAAGATTGGGAAGTGACATCATCCACCTGTTCCATCATAAAATTTACGTTTCAGCCACAGCGAGACACTCACCAGGGCAATTAACACTGGCACTTCCACCAGCGGGCCAATAATGGTGGTAAATGCCACCGGTGAGGTCAGACCAAAGGTTGCAATCGCCACCGCCAAAGCCAGTTCAAAATTATTGCCGGCCGCGGTAAAAGAAATGGCCGTGGTACGTGGATAGTCATTGCCCATCCACTTGCTCATCAAGAAGCTGACAAAGAACATCAATACAAAATAGATGGTCAATGGAATGGCAATGCGCAGTACATCCATGGGTAACCCAACCACATCGGCCCCTTTCAGGCTAAACATGGCGACAATGGTAAACAGCAGCGCCAGCAGGCTAAGTGGACTGATTTTGGGAATAAAACGCTGCTGATACCAGTCCAGTCCTTTATTTTTCACCAGAATCAGCCGGGTCAGAAAGCCCAGCAAAAATGGAATGCCCAGATAGACCAATACCGCATGAGTAATGGTCCAGAAACTGACATCAATCACCTGACCGGCCACACCAAAATAAGGCGGTAACACACTTAAGAACAACCAGGCATAGGTACTGAAAAACAGAATCTGGAAAATACTGTTAAAGGCCACCAAGGCAGCGACATACTGGTTATCACCACAGGCCAGATCATTCCAGACCAGTACCATGGCAATACAGCGCGCCAGTCCAATCAGAATCAGGCCAGTCATATATTCCGGATAATGCTGCAGGAAAATCAGTGCCAGTGCGAACATCAAACACGGTGCAATCAGCCAGTTTTGTACCAGCGACAACAGCAGCGTGCGTTTATCCTGAAAAATTTGCGGTAAAGCGGCATAGTCCACTTTGGCCAGCGGTGGATACATCATCAGAATCAGGCCAATAGCAATCGGTAAATTGACATTGCCCATGCTCATCTGGTCCAGACTGCTCGACACCTGCGGGAAATACAGCCCAATGCCAATCCCGAGCGCCATGGCAATAAAAATCCACAGTGTCAGATTGCGGTCTAAAAAGGAAAGTTTACGGGTGCTGGCCATGACTTACTCGATATGGGAAATATTGTTGATGGCAGCAATCAGTTCGGGACGGGTCATCTGTTCAGGCTGTAACGCAAACAGTGCATCCAGACGCTTGTTGATATGCGCGACTGTTTCTAAAAAGGCCTGCAACTTGGCTGCTTCCGGCAAATCCAGATGCGATGGATCGGCAAGTCCCCAATGCGCTTTAATTGCGCCGCCCAAATACAAAGGACAGGCTTCCTGCGCGGCCGCATCACATACGGTAATCACCACATCGGGCTGATACTGCTCACAGTCATCAATACTTTTACTGGAGAGCCCTTCAGTCGACAGGCCCAGATTTTCCAGCGTCTTTAACGTCAGAGGATGGACACGACCGGTCGGTTTGCTGCCGGCGCTATAGGCTGTCCAGCCTTCTGGAGCACGACTGTTAAATAACACTTCAGATAAAATGCTGCGGCAGCTATTTCCGGTACATAAAAAGAGGAATTTCATGGTTTTACTCACAATAACTTGAAAGCGTTGCTGTCAGCGAATTCATCGGACTGACATCTTGCTCCGCGATAATATTCAGCACACTCACTGCCCACTCGGGTAAATCTGGATTCAGGCGGTAATACACCCACTGCCCCTGACGCTGGTCCAGTAAAACCGATAAATTTCTCAGCAAAGCCAAATGACGGGAAATTTTAGGTTGGCTTAAATTTAATGCCTCGGTCAGCTCGCAGACACAAATATTCTGTTTGGCCAGCACCAGTTTCAAAATATCCAGACGGGTCGGATCGGACAGGCATTTAAAAAAATCAGTTTGATTCATACAGCTTCCCCATATTTATACTTGCGAATATACGTATATCCATATATAAAAGCAATATCCCTCTTTTACCTGAGTTTTAGCACTATGGCGGCTCCAATTAAAATCTTTCACAATCCTGACTGCGGCACTTCACGCAACACTTTGGCCTTAATCCGCAATACTGGACAAGAACCTGAAATTATTGAATATTTAAAAAATCCACCAATAGCCGAAGTACTGGCCGACATGATTCAGCAGGCCGGTTTAAGCGTACGCGAGGCGATCCGTCAAAATGTAACGCCGTATGAAACCTTGCAATTGGCCGAGCGTGATCTGAGCGATGCAGAACTGATTGCCCTGATGGTACAACATCCACTGCTGATTAACCGTCCTTTTGTGGTGACTGAACGCGGCGTTAAACTGTGCCGACCTTCTGAACTGGTACTGGATTTACTGACCCAGCCGCAGCTCAAGGCCTTTCGTAAAGAAGATGGTGAACTGGTGATTGATGAGCACGGTCAGCGTGTCAATTAACCGTTTTTCCTCTCGCCTGCTGCCGCTCATCTCTCAGCGCTAGCAGGCTGAGTGCCTGATAATCCCGAGTTTTTTACTAGGTTGAATCGAAAAATTTTATCCCTACAATAAAGCCACAATTTTTTTATGCCTTTTTGATTGATCATGCATCTTCATTCCGTTACCGAACTTCTCTCTCCTGCCGGTTCTTTAAAAAATATGCGCTATGCCTTTGCCTATGGAGCAGATGCCGTGTATGCCGGGCAGCCGCGTTATAGTTTGCGTGTCCGGAATAACGAGTTTGATCATGACAATCTGGCTATTGGCATTAAAGAAGCACATGAATTAGGCAAAAAATTCTATGTGGTGGTCAACATCCAGCCGCATAACTCTAAACTGAAAAACTTTATCCGTGATCTTGAGCCAGTCGTGGCCATGCAGCCTGATGCGCTAATCATGTCCGATCCGGGCCTGATCATGATGGTGCGTGAACACTTCCCGCACATGGACATCCACCTGTCGGTACAGGCCAATGCGGTCAACTGGGCCACGGTCAAGTTTTGGAAAAATATGGGCCTGACCCGGGTGATTCTGTCGCGCGAACTGTCCATTGACGAAATTGAAGAAATCAAAACTCAAGTTCCCGATATGGAAATTGAGGTGTTTGTACATGGTGCCCTGTGCATGGCCTATTCCGGCCGTTGCATGCTGTCAGGCTATATGAACAAACGCGATGCCAATCAGGGCGCTTGTACCAATGCCTGCCGCTGGGAATATAAAGTGCTGGATGCCGCAGAGGATGAAACCGGTGATGTAATTCCGGTAAAAAATCTGGACGCAGGCTGTTGCTCGCAAGATGCCGATGCGCTCCACATGCAGGCACAGCACCAGTTTAATGAACCGGTACTGCTGCAACGTAATGAAGAAGATATGTTTGCCGCCGAAGAAGATGAGCACGGCACCTACTTCATGAACTCCAAAGATTTGCGTGCGGTACAACACGTAGAACGTCTGACCAAAATTGGCGTACATTCACTGAAAATTGAAGGCCGTACCAAATCCTATTTTTACTGCGCCCGTACCGCACAAATCTACCGTAAAGCGATTGATGATGCTTTAGCCGGCAAACCGTTCGATCCATCCTTGATGACCCAGCTCGAAGGTCTGGCCAATCGCGGTTATACCGAAGGTTTCCTGCGCCGCCATGTGCATAGCGAATATCAAAACTATGAAAATGGTTCCTCCAGTTTTGATCATCAGCAATTCTGTGGTGAAGTGCTGGAGCGCAATGGCGACTACATTAAAATTGATGTCAAAAACCGTTTTGTCGTGGGTGATTCTTTAGAACTGATGACCACCAAAGGCAATATCAGCTTTATTCTCACCGAAATCAAAGACAAAAAAGGCAATTCAATTGAGGAAGCCAAAGGTTCTGGTCATATTGTGGAAATTCCGGTCCCGGCTGATGTCGATATGCGCTATGCCCTGCTGATCCGTAATTTACCGAACTCCACTGCTGATATTTCAGCATCATCCTTGGCCTATCAGGCAGGTTAACTCATGGCGCTGCTGATTACCGATAAATGCATCAATTGTGATATGTGCCTGCCGGAATGTCCGAATGATGCCATTTATGAAGGCGACAAAATCTACGAGATTGATGTCAGCCGCTGCACCGAGTGCGTCGGTTTTTATGATCATCAAACCTGTGTTGCGGTATGCCCGATTGAATGTATTGTGCCGCATCCTGAGCATCGGGAAAGTCAGGAAGAACTGACTGAGAAGTTCAAGCGCTTAAACTTGCTTCATCCCTAAAACTGGGGTACAACAAAAAAAGGAACTGAGCTGTTAGCGATCTCAGTTCCTGTAAAAAAAACAATAACTATTTTTTGATATTTTACCGCATATAGGGCCTGGGTATTGGGGAACTCAGGCCCTATTCTAATTCTGCTTACTGTCCTGAACGGATGATGTAATCAAAGGCAGACAACGATGCTTTCGCGCCTTCACCTGTGGCAATAATAATCTGCTTATATGGGACTGTAGTACAGTCACCCGCCGCAAATACACCTTTGACGTTGGTTTCGTTGCGGTCATTAATCACAATTTCACCACGGTTGCTCAGCTCAACTGCTGTTTCTTTCAAGAAATCGGTATTTGGTAACAAACCGATCTGTACAAAGATCCCCGCCAGTTCAACCGTATGCTCTTCATCCGTTGCACGGTCTTTGTATTTCAGCGCTGTCACTTGTGAACCATCACCGACCACTTCTGTCGAAAGCGCATTTTTAATCACTGTGGTATTTGGCAAGCTGTTTAGCTTGTCTTGCAATACCTGGTCGGCACGTAATTTGGTATCAAATTCTACTAAGGTTACATGCTCAACAATACCGGCCAAGTCAATTGCGGCCTCTACACCCGAGTTACCCCCACCAATGACTGCAACACGTTTGCCTTTGAATAAAGGACCATCACAGTGCGGGCAATACGCCACACCACGGGTACGGTATTCTGCTTCACCTGGGACATTCATCTCTCTCCAGCGTGCACCGGTTGAAAGCACCACAGTTTTCGATTCCAGCTTAGCACCGTTTTCCAAGGTCACTTCAACTAAACCGTTGGCTGTTTCATCTGCACCTTTAATGTCAGATACACGTTGTAGGTTCATGATGTCGACACCGTATTCACGTACGTGTGCTTCCATTTCAGCGGCAAATTTTGGACCTTGGGTTTTCTTGATTGAAGTGAAGTTTTCAATGTCCATGGTGTCCATCACCTGACCGCCAAAACGTTCCGCCACGATACCGGTGTTAATGCCTTTACGTGCTGCATAAATCGCTGCAGTGTTTCCAGCAGGACCACCACCAATCACCAGTACATCAAAGGCAGCTTTGGCATTCAGCTTTTCTGCTTCTTTGGCTGCAGAGTTGGTGTCTAATTTGGCAATGATTTCCTCCAAAGTCATACGACCCTGACCGATGTGGTTACCGTCCTGGAATACCATAGGTACTGCCATGATCTTACGTTCTTCCACTTCATCCTGGAAGAATGCACCATCAATCATGGTGGCAGTAGTACCCGGGTTATAGATGGCTATCAGGTTCAATGCCTGCACCACGTCTGGACAGTTATGGCAGCTTAACGATACGAACACATCAAAGTCCGATTGGATGCCCAAGTCTTTAATAGAAGCTAATACTTCATCAGACACTTTTGGTGCATAGCCCGAAGTTTGTAACAATGCCAGAATCAAAGAGGTGAACTCATGGCCCATTGGCAAACCTGCGAAGAATACACGCGGTTGCTCACCGGCTTTGGCGACACCAAAGCTTGGTGCACGTTTGTTGTTACCATCGAAGCGTGCAGTCACCTGATCAGACAGAGCGGCAATTTCAGTTACCAGTTCTTTGATTTTGTCTGATTTGTCAGAGCTATCTAAAGTGGCCACTAATTCGATTGGACCTTCAAGGCGTTCTAACAAGGCTTTTAATTGGGCTGTAGTATTTTGATCTAACATTGCTAACATCTCCTAAGGAGTCAAATTTTTCAATACCGCTATCATAGGCCAAATTTAAAAATAGATAAAACAGTTTGTTTTTATATTAATGATCGTTTTTATAAATCATTATCTTTTATGGATAGATTAATCTAAATTGTAACAACGCGATAAAAATCATCTACCAGAAAAAGACTCCCACAGGAGCCTCATCATCAGCATTAAAAAATCCGCTGCTCAATTCTTAATGCCCGCTTTTTAAAACTTTGTGCCAACACAAAGAAAATCAGGCTGAAAATGGCTGACACAATCGCCGCTGTAATCACCAGAATCTGTACAAACTGACTTAAACGCTCGGCTTGAACCACCTGTTTATTCACGCTTTCTGCCATTGGGGTCAGGGTTTTTCCATAAACCTGTTGCTGCATTGACCAGAGCTGTTCCGGTTTAAAGCCATACTGAATAAAATCCGGATTCTGCTGCTCGGCCTTCACCAGATTCAACACATGCGGAATAGCTGCGGCTTTATCCGGTGGTTGATGCAACAAAGCGGTTTGCGCCAGTAAATAGGATTTGACTGGTGTATCCAGCGGTGCATCTGCCAGATAACGCGCTAGCTCACTTTCTGCCAGCTGCTTGTCGTAATAGACAATTTTTTGCTGCGCATCATAGTCATCATTTTTCAGGTCATATTGCAGATAGGTCAGACCTGACCACAGCATGATAAAGGCAATTAACCAGCCGACAAACTTCAGGATAAAGGACTGAAAGCGCACATAGAAAAAGCGGATTTTCTTGAGAAAATGCACCACAAAAAAGGCGCCAATAAACGACAGCAATAATTTCAGAAACAGCCAGCCAAACCAGGACAACAGCCCCAGAAAATAATCCGGTTGCTGCTCTAAAATCGCCAGGTTTGCATCGACACTTAAGGGAATGTGCAGCTGTTCGACCTGTGTGGTCAGGCCAAAAAAGCCATAGACAAAATCTTGCTGTACAAAAAAAGCAATAATGGAGGCAATGAACGCCGTGCTGGAGGTTATACCCAGCAACATCAGATTGCGCTGGCGCTTTTTCAGCGCCAGCACACCGCTATTGATGTGCTCGGTCGGTACCGCATAATCATCTAAGGGCAATGTATTCTCCTTACGTTTGCAATACTCCCGAGCCAGCGTTTACTCAGGAAGGATTGGAACCGCTCGAACTTGATTCAAGCACCAGATGATTCAGGTTATCTTGCAGCACACGTAAACGCGTGGTTGCTTCGGCACGCTTTTGCATTCCCTCTTTTTGCACCTGAATCACATCATTGACTGTTTTAATGAGGGTGTTTTGCACATGTTCAAGCGTTTCAATATCAATCACTGAACGCTGGTTGGCTTTGGCGGTATCGACCGAGTTCTGATGCAGCAGGTCGGCATTACGGCGTAGCAGCTCATTGGTGGCATCATCAATACTGTTGGCCAGCTGCACACTGTTCTTTTGCTCATTTAAGGAAATTGCCAGACTAATCTGGTTTTTCCAGGCCGGTAAAGTAATGTTTTTAATCGCATAAAACTTGTCGACCAGCATCAGGTTATTGGACTGGATAATCCGGATCATCGGCAAGGTCTGCATGGCCGATTGCTGCAACACCTGTAAATCACTGACGCGTTTTTCCAGATTATTGGCCAGATGATTTAAATCATAAACTTTCTGGGTGGTACTCTGGTCCTGTTCCTGGGTGGTTAACTGGCCAATCTGCTGCTGGATTTCCTGCTGCTTGAGCTGGCCAGCGGCAATATAAATCCCCAGCTGTTTATATTCTTCCTGCACGCCTTCAAACATTTTATCCAGAGTATCGACCCGGGTTTTTAAGCCGTTTTGCGAGGTTTCAATTTCCTTGACCAGTACATCAATCTGTTCTTTGGTGCTGTTAAAGTGCTGGTCAAAATTCTGCTTGGCACCTTTAAACTTGCTGATCAGGCTGCCAAAAAAACCGGAACTTTTCGATTTGTTGAGAATACTGCTGGTATTTAACTGCTGCGCCACCTGTACCACCTGATTCAGCTTTTGCCCGGTCGCATCCAGATCTTTATTCTGCACCAGATGAAGCAGTTCATCAGTATAAGTCGAAGTTTTGGTGGCAATATTTTTCCCATATTCCGCCACCGAATTATGGCTTAAGTCGGCCAGTTCTTTACGCGCGGCCATGACCTCATCGAAATCGGATGGCTGCAAGCCAATTTCCTGTAAATTGAGCGCCTGGAATTTCTGCTGATTTTCTTCGGTTGTGGCTTCCACCACGGCATTTACCTGTTCAGGATGGGTCATACGTCACCTTATATTTGATTCTATTTAGAGCTGTTTTCGAGTGATTTTTTTAGCGTTTTAATCAGATTTTCCCGACTATTATCAAGCTTTTCCAGCTCACTTGTCGAGCTGCTTTGCTGACTTTGTTTGACATGATATTGCCAGGCCGGAATCAGCACCTGCTGCGCTTCCTTAAACCGGTCCAACAAGGTAAATGACAGCTGCTGGCTCAGCTGCATCTGGGTAATGGCAATATCATTACTCGCCTGCAGTGTGCGCAGTGTATTTATTTTTTTAGATAATCGTTCCGAGAAGTTATCTAAAGGATGTTGATGTTTCACAAAACTCGGATATTCAGTCAAAAACTCCTCAGCGGCCACTATATGCTGGGCCATCTGCTCTCTTAAGCCACGTAACTGCTGAAAACGCGCCTGGGATTTCTGAATTTCAATCTGTAATTTCTGGCTTAAATGATTGGCCTGATCGAGTAAGCGGTCCAGCTTTTTATAATATTCCACCTGACTGGAACCATATTCCAGATCAATCCCCAGCCATTTTTGCAGCGCATTAAATTTGCGTTTTTTCAGATATTTTTTGGAATCCGCCAGCATGCGGATCAATTCTTCAATGGTTTGACTGAGCTGCTGGGTCATGTGCGGATCAACCCCGTTTAACAGCACTGCCTGCGACTGAATGAGGGCATCGGCATAATGATTTAATTTGTACTGGTCACTTAATACCGGCACCAGCTCATGACGCTTGATCGAGAGAATGGTATCCCGGTTCAGCTCCAGCTCTGTTAATGGTTCTAACACATCTATTTGCGGCATAACATCATCAGCTTGATCAAATCATTTTTTATACTAAGACTTTTATATAAAGCAAGCTGTAGCTTTTTGCAAATGCAGTAAAAGCGGAATATTTAAAATTAACAATATTTTACCGATCAATGACAGAGAGTGAATCCTCTCCTTTTCGCGCATACTTATCAAATTTTTAAGCCAAACTGCAAAGACACAAAAGCCCTCAACTGAGGGCTTTAATTTTTCGCGCAGCGGAGATTATAAATAATCACCTTCACGTTCCGGCTGATACAACACTTTATCAATACGGACTTTCATAATATGACCATCCGGTTGTGGCCATTCAATTTCCTGCCCTTCAGCCAGCCCTAAAATAGCCGCCCCGACAGGTGCCAGTACATTGACCTGGCCTTTATCGCCACGGAAGTCATGCGGATACACCAGCGTAATTTCGGTTGGTTCCGGGAAAGGTGCGATGGTCACCAGCACGCGGGCATTCATAGTCACCACATTGCTTGGCACATCTTGCGGTGCAACCACTTCGGCACGCGCCAGCTCATCTTCCAGATGTTCCATGGTCGGGGTAAGTTTAGACTGATGTTCAAGCATGGTTTCTAAACGGTGCAAGTCTTGTTCAGACAAAATAATTGTCGGTTTATCCATTCTTTGTTCCTTTATCATTATCAGCCAAAAATAAAAATAATTGATCTATTTCACAAGTGCTATGCAACTGTTATAGCAGAATTTAATCCGGCTGAATAATTGCAATTTTTTTTTAGCACCTATAAAAAAAGCTCCCTTGAGGGTAATGCCAGTCAGTTAAGCAAATTTTAGTAAAATGTAGTAAAAATGAGTGTATGTAAATACGCTCATTTTTTTATGTCTTTATCTGAACATTTAGAATCCACTCTTGAACATGCTCTCCCATCACTTAGCCATTTTTGTGAACTTATTGACTTAAATTGGATTGAAACATCTCTGCATCAAACAGGTAAGGCATCGATCAGAAGGAGAAAATTACCTGCTGAGCACGTGGTTTGGCTTGTTCTTGGGCTTGCCTTGTTTCGCAATCAACCCATCAGCTATGTGGTAGAACAATTAAAACTCGTGTTTGGTACAACAGATTATTGTGTTCCTAGTGCAGCTGTCCAAGCTCGACAACGTTTAGGTCGAGAACCCTTAGCTGCCTTATTCTCCTTAATCAGCCAAGCATGGTTTGATGAATCACAACAACAATATTCAACCTTTCAAGGTCTTAGTGTATGTGCTGTTGACGGGGTGGTTTGGTCTATGCCACTGACCAAGGAGAATTTTAATCATTTTGGCTCATCTAAAGGTAAAACTGCTGTAGCACCTTACCCACAAGTTAGAGCCACGTGTCTAGTGAATACCAATACTCATGAAATCATAGATGCCCAAATAGGCAGTATGGATCAAGGTGAACTCACATTAGCAAATCAATTATCTCCTCCAGCACAAAGTATTACTTTGTTTGATCGAGCTTATTTCTCTGCTGATTTTTTAATAGGCTGGCAAACACGTGGAGAATCAAGCCATTGGCTTATGCGAGCTAAAGATAATTTACGTTATGACATAATTAAACGGAATTCCCCACATGATTTTCATATCAGGATGCCAATATCAGCAAGAGCCAAAAAACTTAATCCAGCATTAGGAGATTACTGGGAAGCACGTTTAATTGAAGTTGAGCAGGCAGGAAAAATCCGCCGTTATATCACTTCATTATTAGATTCAAAGATATACCCACTTATAGCCTTGGCAAAGTTATATGCTCAGCGTTGGGAAATTGAAATGTGTTACCGAGAAATTAAAAGCAATTTACAGGAAGGTAAGCACTTAAGGAGCAAACAGCCAGACTTAATTTATCAAGAATTATGGGGTGTCTTGATTGCTTATAATGTTCTAAGAAGACAAATGAAATATATGGCTCAACGTGCCAAAGTAAGCCCGTTGAGGATCAGTTTTCATATTGCATCTATTGCCCTTCTTAATTTACTCAGATTCGACTCTTTGGCTTCTGCAGGTAATTTACCCAAACATCTGGAAAGTTTAATGGAGAAATCTAATCGGTATGTTATACCTGAGAGAAGAGTGAGGAGTTATCCAAGGGTTGTAAAAGGAAAACCTCAAAAATACCCAAGAAAAAGCCAGTCAATCTCTTAACTGACTGGCATTACCCTTGAGGGAGCTTTTTCTCAAGTGCGGGCTTATTTCGCGTAAACCGGGAATTTCGCGCAAACAGCTTCAACTTTTGCTTTGACATCAGCAATTACAGCTTCATCCCCTTTGCTGTCTAGGATGTCAGCGATCCAGCCAGCCAGTTCACGTACTTCAGCTTCGCCGAAACCACGTGTGGTTACTGCTGGTGTACCAATACGGATACCAGAAGTGACGAATGGAGAACGTGGATCGTTTGGTACAGAGTTTTTGTTCACAGTGATATGAGCAGCACCTAACCAAGCATCCGCATCTTTACCGGTGATGTCCTGTTTAATTAAAGATAACAGGAACAAGTGGTTTTTCGTACCGCCAGATACCACATCGTAACCGCGTTCGATTAACACTTCAGCCATCGCTTGTGCGTTTTTCACCACTTGTTGTTGATAGGCTTTGTATTCAGGCGCCATTGCTTCTTTAAAGCAGATTGCTTTTGCAGCAATCGCGTGAACCAGTGGACCACCCTGGTTGCCTGGGAACACAGCAGATTGTAATTTCTTCTCGATTTCTTCGTTGGCTTTAGCCAGGATTAAACCAGAACGTGGACCACGTAGTGTTTTGTGGGTAGTGGTCGTAGTAACGTCAGCAATTTGTACCGGGTTCGGGTAAACGCCTGCAGCAACCAGACCAGCCACGTGTGCCATATCCACAAACAGGTAAGCGCCTACTTTGTCTGCGATGTCACGGAAACGCTGCCAATCTACGATTTGGCTGTATGCAGAGAAACCAGCAACGATCATGCGTGGTTTATGTTCTAAAGCCAGACGTTCAACTTCTTCATAGTCGATTTCGCCAGTTTCAGGGTTTAAACCGTACTGAACCGCGTTATATGTTTTACCAGAGAAGCTAACTTTTGCACCGTGAGTCAAGTGACCACCGTGAGCCAGGCTCATACCCAAAACCGTGTCGCCCGGGTTCAGTAATGCTAAGTAAACTGCAGAGTTTGCTTGAGAACCTGCGTGTGGCTGAACGTTAGCATAGTCAGCACCAAAGAGTTCTTTAGCACGGTCAATAGCCAATTGTTCAATAACGTCTACATATTCACAACCGCCGTAATAGCGTTTGCCTGGGTAGCCTTCTGCATATTTATTGGTCAGTTTTGAACCTTGAGCTTCCATTACTGCAGGTGAGCAATAGTTTTCTGAAGCGATTAGCTCAATATGCGCTTCTTGACGCGCATCTTCATTAGAGATTGCTTGAGCTAAATCTGGATCAAAGTCAGCAATAGAGATATTGGCAAACATTAGCGAGGTCCTATTCATGTAGGGCTTTTAAGCCGTGCTAAGATTGGCGCATATTGTAACATGAACTTTATATTTTTTACCCATCAACTTTAATCAGTTTTGCATAAAAATAGCCCATGTTTTTATAAAAACATGAGCTATATCATTAATTCTATCTTTACCGGAATTGAAAAAATTATTGGGTAGGCATGATCGATTTCACATCCGCCACAATCTCATCCCAATTATCGACATATACAGAGCCATGATCCCATTTCTGATCTATAGGTAAGTCCTGATCAGTTACGTAATGAATTTTAGTTCCCACCCCTTGAGCCGACTGAACTAAGTAATCGGTAACTTGTTTCGGGACAGTTGGATCTGCTGTTCCTTGATAAATAAATATAGGCGTACTGATTTTCACTTTTAACGGCTGTGAGCTATTAGTTAAGAAATCTTTAACTTCAGGGATGGTCGTCATGAAATTCGGTTGAGTACGCGGATAACCATCCAATTTTCCAACCGACATCACATGCTCTAGCATTGGCTGAGCTATACTCCCACCTAATGTTTCATAACAGAGAGACTCTGCCTGAGCAGCAAGTTGATCTGTTGGCGGTACAAATATTTCAGAATATTGCAAGGTTGGAGCAGTATTTTTTAACCCCGCAGCAATTAGAGCAGTAAACGTATCTAATGGTGCAAGTGTCTGTACTTTATTACATCTTGCTCTTGAGCTGCTTTTTGTTCACCACCCGCCAATACCAAGGCTAAATTTGATGCAGGTGCGATAGCTATGGCACCTTTATAATTTAACTGCGCCCGTGAGGCATACTGTGCTGCACCTAAAGCCGCATGCCCCCCCTGTGAATGCCCAACTACACTCCATCGCGTTTCTGCCGTATTACCCAAAAGTTTGCTTGCAGCGACAACAGCATCTGTAATCGAATATGCCGCACTTTTTAAATTTAAGAATGGATGTGATTCTTTACCGCTTGGTTCACCTAAACCTTCATAGTCGGGTGCAACAACGGCGTAACCTGCAGCCAATAATTTAGCAATGAAGTATTCATTTCCTTTTAAACCTTGACGGCTCGGTGCACACGCGTCTGCCACACCTGTTGTGCCATGCGCCCAGACCACAATGGGCCATCCACCAGCCGGTTTAGGCTGATTGGGTTCAAACAGCAAGGCCGTAGCTTGTGTTTCCTGCCCATTCACCCCAGCATTTTATATGTCATCAAGGTTTGTGAAGCACTAACCGACTGTAAGACCATATTTGCATTTGAATCCTGGTCTAAATAAAGTTCAACTTTTACTACCGGCTGGCTAATATTATGCTTCGGAATACCATCATCAATGATGACTGCGCTGTTGTCATTGTCATCATTACATGCCGTTAAAAATAAACTGCTGCTGGCCAACGCCACGCTAAGCCATATTTTTCTCATCTGATTATCCTTATACAGGTATTATTCTAAAGTTGCGTCCTTCGCAATTTTCACTTTTACGCTGTTTGCTGCGCTCAGGCAATATCAGTGCAATTAATATATAAGTGTATTGTATTAAAATAGAGTCACTTATCTTTAAAATAGATAAGCTGAACGGCCCACAAATGCCGATTATTCGCCCGACAGCCCTGTAACTTTCAACATGATAGTGTTAGATTGCTTTTTAAATCCCTTAACAAGCGAATGAGCACATGCACGCGATTATTCTCGACACTGAAACCCATACCCTGAATGGTTATCCGATCGAAGTTGCCTATGCGCCCATTCAATTACAACAGGGCAAAATCAGCCTGGATAAATCGCAAATTTTTGACCAGTTTTATCAGGTCGATGAACCGATTTCCTATGCCGCGATGGCCGTGCATCATATTCTGGAATCCGACCTGATTGATCAGCCGCATTACACCAGCTTCTGCCTACCTGAAGAAACGCTGTATATCATTGGTCACAATATTGATTATGACATTCGCGCTATTCAAAAATGCGGTGTTGATACTTCTCATATTAAGGCGATTTGTACCCTTGCTCTGGCGCGTCTGGTCTGGCCAGATGTTGAAGCACACAACATTTCTGCCTTAATTTATATGATCAGCAAAGGCAGCGAAAAAGCCCGCGATATGATTAAAAAAGCCCATCGGGCCGATATGGATATTATTCTGACCGCCAATATCCTGATGCATATTGTGCATCATCTGCAAATTGACAGTATTGAAGCCTTATATGCTGCATCTGAAGACGCCCGTATTCCACGCGTCATGAGTTTTGGTAAGCATCGTGGTACGGCCATTGCCGATTTACCAAATGATTATATCCAATGGTTGCTGCGTCAGGATGAACTTGACCCTTATTTAAGAAAAGCCCTTGAGAACGCCAACATCGTCACACTCTAAGCCCAACAATGTCATAAACCCTTCATATTAGTGTAATTTTCATTCTTTATAGTCAGCCTTAATTTATTTGGGGAATAAATTAAGGCATGATTCATTATCATAAAACACAGTTGGGCATTGACGCCCTGCAACAACGCCAGCTGCAATTGAATGCACGTCAACGCCGTCTTTTGGTGCTAATTGGAACCGAAGATTTCGAGCAATTGGGCGACCAGTTTAAACAACGTATTGCCACGCCAGAATTAATTGAACAATTACTGGAGATGGGTTTAATCAGCTCTGCTGCGACCGAGCCAGCTGAAGCAGAAATTTTGGTGCCAGCTCAAGCCGAACCGCAAAGTGAAGCAGCCTCTACCCTACGTTCAGAAATTAAAACCACCTTAAATACGCCGGTACCAAAACTGGTGGAAAAATGGGTCGAACATATTATTGCCCCGTCTTCAGCGGCCAAAGTGGCTGAAGCCGAACCCGCTCAGATTGCTCCAGAAATTCCGGTCCTGGAAATTGAAGTGCCGCCAGAAGTGGAACCAGAGCCAGAACCGCTGGTTGCCTTGAGCTTTGAAGACACCAAGCAATTAATGGCTAGCTTGTTACAGCGCTATTGTGGACTAATGGCCAAGCAGCTTATTCTCCGCATTCAGGCCGCACCAGATATTCGTAGCCTGAAACTGTGTCAAATGCAGTGGATTACCGAATTACAGGAATCGCGTTTGCCACCAAAAGAACTGAACCATGCTTTACAGCAAATTAACTTTTCGCTGCAAAGCCTGCAAAGTGCCTGAAGATTCATATAATTTTGCTTTGCTTTAAGTCTTTTTTCATCTAAGAATTTTCTTTATATGCGCTAAAAACCTTTATAAATAGCGGTTATTGTTCAGCTTTTAGAAAAATAATTAAAAATAAGCAATCCTTTCTTAAAACACTAAGACTTAAGACCAATAGTGAGATTGGCCACAGCACGGCATAACAACAGCTCTGTATTCTGTTGGGAATGAAGCATGTCTGCCCTGCACTACCTGCAATTTGAACCCTTTGATAATCCGATGCAACTCAGCAAAGTCGGCAACTGGGTCATCACCTTTTTAAGTCCTAAAGACGAACTCAAGCAGATTCAGCTGGCCATTACCCATGTCATTCCACGTCAGGTTTCTGCACAGTTACAGCCCCGCCGTATCATCATTCACAGCACCGAACATGAACAGCGCTGGCTGATTCAGGCGATTGAATGCTTCGACAGCACCCGCAATCAGGAAATCATCCTGAACGCTGCAGATGAAACCGCCCAACAGATGCTGCGCAGCATTTTGCAGGAATTTCATAAATACGATGTGGATGTCAGCCTGATTTAAAGCGGTTAGAGTGAAATCATCACCTGTTTTGAAGTCTTTGAAGATCAGGCATCGCTTTTTACAACTTTATGCATGCAAAATGGGCACAAGTCTTTTAGAATCAGGTCACTTATAAATAAAGAGTAAAGACGTATGAGTCGGCATATCCCTAAGTCTGCGAACCTCACCGCCTTAACCATTTCTCATTTTTATCCGAGCTTGGATCAATGTTTGCATGCCTTGTTTCATTATCATCAAGGCCCACAATTAACGCTTAAAAATGATCCGGTATCTTCGCAGCATGTCTGTGTACAACAACGTACACAAGGTCGTTTGAAAAAAGAAATCCGCTTAAATAAAACAGAAGTTGAGCAGGCCAATAAAAATCGTCTGGCACTTTATCAACTGTTGGCGCATGTGCTGAATCAGTTTGAAACCGCTTAGGCCAGCTTAAAACAAGAAACTTAGCAAATGCTAAGTTTCTTTCTATTCAATAATTTTATAAATATTATTGCTCTTCTGGCTTTCAAAAAATAATTCAATACTTGGCAGGATAATTTCATCCTCGACAATAATATGGTCAATTTTCTTAAATAACGGCAATTCAGCTGTTTTGGCATTTTCAGCAATCTGACGCAGCTGTGCTTTGGCATCATAACGGTGCTGATACTGATCTTCTACTTTAATATCAATTAATTGGCTCATGGTTATTTCCTCTTATCATTGGTTTTCTTGAAGACAATTTGTTATAGCATAGCTGATTCAAGTTTGACTAAACAGAGTTGTTAATTTGTTTGACAATGTTAATTCTATGCTTTATTAGGTCAGTATAATTAAAAATAAGTGATTGATTTTTATGGTTTAACATTTTATCCGATTTTTCTTATTCTTAACAATTTGCTCAATGTGACGCTCAATTCATCGTGATTTTAAGCAAGAAAAAGCTCGCATTGCTGCGAGCTTTTTTATGTTGGAAGGCTAGTGCTAGATCTATTGTTTGAACCGGAGTTACAAACTCAACAAGCTGTCATTGATCCGTCCAACTACATCGTAGCGTCTTTGTTTTGCGACCTACTGTAGGTTCACTATAGTCCCCTTCGGCTTGGATTGGCAAGCCTTCTAACATTTCTCAGCATTTGTATAGCAAAAAGACTATTGAACAAAACTTAATCAGGCTTATTATATTGCTGTCGTGAAGTTCAGCCTTATTTTTTCAGCGCATCTGCTCTCATTTTCACCCTGCTCTATCGCTAGATTGATAGCAAACAATCGCCGGCAACAGAATGAAACATAAGTCTTTTTCTAAATTCTGCGTTATCCGTTATAGTGGACTTGAGACATTAAATTAAAAAGAGGAATTGAAGATGCAAAAATTTATTATTCTGTTTGCATTCTGCCTGTTTGCAGTTTTAGGTCTAGGTTTTATCGTGTATCAATTCTTGAGCAACATGCCAAGCGTCGAGTACTGGATTATGCTGTTAATTCCAGCCTTCGCAGTTCCTATTTTAACGGCCCTGATTGTGTATCAGGAACCGAATCATCCATAATGAATAAGCTAGATACGACTCATTGATCCCCTATTTATCAAAAGGACGCTCAATTCAGCGTCCTTTTTCTGTGATTATTTTTCTTGGATTATGTCTAGCTTTACTTGAGTTGCACCGGATCTTCGCTGGTCGATTCAATGATGTAATCAATATTTTCAACCAGGTCTTTATTAAACAGCCTGACTTTTGCCCGCGCATTGGCATATTCGAAAAACAGACCCTCTACAATTGCTTTTTCACGCGATTCTGTCATGCCAATTTCATGATCATTCGGCACAAAATAGACTTCTTCAGGAATTAATTTAACGATATAACCCATTGTTCTGACTCTTATGGTGTTTTAGTAATTTACCCTGCGACATTTATAGGCTGAAAAATCGCTTCCGGCTATGGCGAATTCATCCGACAGTTATGCTTATTTTTGATATGCCATCTCAATGCCAGTCATATAAAGAAAAAACATTTTAAAATCATATAGATTATTTAAATTTAGGTGCTTCTATATTTCACTAAACTGATCTGATGTAGTGACGAGATTTTTCTGATTAAACAGATTTTTTATTCAGCCTTTCTGTCCTCATGTAAAGCTTAAAGCGGATGTTTCTGTTTTGCCGGTGATGAGGCTGTAAAAACCTAAAAGTGATATTTTTTAATCAGAACAAAGATAAAAATACAAAGAAAATGCAGTCCTATGACTACTTTTTAACCACAGATAGAAAGGCAAACCAATAAGCATTGCCCTTCGATGATGGTTCAGCATTCGTTATTCAAGCCAGATTATGGAAAGGATTTTGGTTCAAAACTGAAGTAAAGAATTTTAAATGATTGAATCTTGGTAATTTTTATAGTTTTTTATGGATCAGAATTTGGTGCGCCCGGCGGGAATCGAACCCACGACCCCAAGCTTCGGAAACTTGTACTCTATCCAACTGAGCTACGAGCGCGCGTCGCACATCATAACAAAAAAATGCACAAGGTAAAGCAACTATATATAAGTTCTTTATTTTTATGCTTATGCTTTAAGCAATCGTTCCAAATATACGATGCAGAATTCCCGGTAGATTACTTGGTTTATTGGGCAATATCGCTCACAATAGCCTCTCCCTACACCATGCGAGATTTTCATGACTGATGCATTGACGTTAAGAGACTTGTCTAAAACCTATCGCAATGGGTTTCAGGCCTTAAAAGGTATCAATTTGACTGTACCTGAAGGTGAATTTTATGCGCTGCTGGGTCCCAACGGTGCAGGCAAATCTACAACGATCAGTATCATTAGCTCCTTAACCAAGAAAACCTCGGGCACCGTGGAAATTTTTGGCCACAATCTGGATACCCATCCTTCACAGGCCAAACAGTGTCTGGGCGTGGTACCACAAGAGTTTAACTTTGGTCATTTTGAAAAAACCTTTGATATTCTGGTGACCCAGGCCGGTTATTACGGTATTCCCAAAAAAGTGGCGCAGCAGCGCGCCGAACTGTATTTAGAAAAACTGGGGCTGTGGGATAAACGTGCCACGCAAGCGCGAATGCTATCTGGCGGGATGAAACGCCGCTTGATGATTGCCCGCGCCATGATGCATGAACCGAAATTGCTGATTCTGGATGAACCGACCGCCGGGGTCGATATCGAACTGCGCCGCTCGATGTGGGATTTCCTGATTGAAATGAACAATAGTGGCACTTCCATTATTCTGACCACCCACTACCTGGAAGAAGCGGAAATGCTGTGCCGCCGGATTGCCATTATTGACCGCGGTGTGATTAAAGAAGACACCACCATGAAAGGCTTCCTGAACCAGCTGAATGAAGAAACCTTTATTTTCGATCTAGTTCAGCCGATTCAGCCCATTCATCTGGATATTATCGGGGTACGTTTTAATCTGGTCGATCCGCTGACCCTGGAAGTGACTATGGACAAGGCCCATACCGTGAATGAGCTGTTCCAGTTACTGGAATCACAAGGGGTACAGGTGCGCAGTATGCGCAACAAGGCCAATCGTCTTGAAGAATTATTTGTGAAGATGGTAGAGAAAAATCTTGCAGGAGTCGCGCAATGAACTTTAATCAATTAAGAGTTGCGCTGTATACGCTGGTTCATAAGGAAATCCGCCGTTTTATGCGGATCTGGCCACAAACCCTGTTACCACCGGCCATCACCATGAGTCTATATTTCGTGATTTTCGGTAATCTGGTCGGTTCACGTATTGGGGAAATGGGCGGCTTTAGCTATATGCAGTTTATTGTGCCCGGCCTGATCATGATGGCGGTCATTACCAATAGTTATGCCAACGTCTCCTCTAGTTTCTTTAGTGCCAAATTCCAGAAAAGCATTGAAGAACTGATCATGAGTCCGGTGCCATTACATGCCATTTTGTGGGGCTATGTGCTGGGTGGAGTGTGTCGTGGCGTACTGGTCGGCATTATTGTGACCTTAATGAGTCTGTTTTTCACCGACCTGTACATTACCAACTGGTTTGTGACCATTTATACCGTACTGATCACTTCATTATTACTGTCTTTAGGCGGTTTTATTAATGCGGTCTATGCCAAATCATTTGATGACATTTCCATTATTCCAACCTTTGTGCTGACACCGCTCACCTATTTAGGTGGTGTGTTCTATGCAATTAGTGCATTATCGCCGTTTTGGCAAAACCTTTCTTTAATTAACCCTGTGGTGTATATGGTCAACGCCTTCCGTTATGGCATTTTAGGACATAGCGATGTCAACGTGACCGTTTCCTTAGGCGTGATTACATTATGCTGTGCTGTGTTATATGGCATTGCCTATCATTTACTCTCCCGTGGTTCAGGAATGCGTGAATAATGAGCGTAGAAAATTCTTTATTGGGTAAAGACACTCAGTACCCAACAACCTATCAACCTGATGTGCTGTTTCCGATTGCGCGTGCTGAAGCGCGGGAAAAATATGCGCATGTGGCTGGTGTTCAACAAGGTAAAGACTGGTGGCATGTCTTTGAGATGTCCTGGTTAAATGCAGCCGGCGTTCCGCAAGTTGCTATTGGCCGGATTCACTTGCCTGCCACCTCACCAAATTTAATCGAGTCGAAATCTTTAAAGCTGTATTTCAACAGTTTGAACTTTAGCACCTTTGCTTCAACAGACGCGCTGATCAATACCGTCGAGCAGGATTTATCAGCCGCGGCACAGGCACAGGTCAATCTGGAACTGTTATCTGTCGATGATCTGGCAATTAGCCATCCTGAAGGCATATGTATTGATGACTTAAGCCCGACCCGACTGGAAAATCATCCGGATGCGTCCTTATTACAGCACGATGCCGAGCAAGACGAACAGGTCGAAGTGCAACTGTATTCACATTTACTGAGAAGTAACTGTCCGGTCACCGGTCAACCTGACTGGGGCACAGTTTTTATCCGCTATCAGGGTAAAAAACCTTGTTATCGCAGTATTTTGGCTTATATTATTTCTTACCGTCAGCATAACGGTTTTCATGAGCAATGTGTTGAACAGATGTTTGCCGACATCTGGCAAAACCTGAATCCTGAAAAACTGATGGTGTATGCCACCTATACACGTCGTGGCGGATTAGACATTAATCCATGTCGTGTATCGGATTTAACATGGATGCCTCGCCCTATTCGTTTAGCGCGACAATAAAAAAACATTGAGGTTAACAGATGCCATTTTTTGGTTTTATTCCTTCCGAGGAACTTTTAAATACCATTCAAACTGCGCAGCAGAAAAAAAATTCAAGCGAACCGCTGTATCCATTACGTGATAAAACAGCATTAATGATTAATGATGAAATCATTGATGCCATTTTAACCGAGCTTGTCCGCCGTTTCCCGCCAAGTGACAAACGCGATACTGCGGAAAAACTGGCCGGTTATGTCAAATCCACCGTAGCGGTGTTACTCAAGCAATTGTTGAGTAAAGCCCCGAACGATGTGGTCAAGCAATCAATTGAATTTTCTGAACGCAGCCTGTTTAAAGATGCAGACGGCAACACGCGTGTCGGTGAAAGTTTAGATGCCAGCCTGGTGACCAATCTAAAAAACACCTATGCCGAAATTAAAGCCGGCAATGACATTAACAAGTCTGCTTTGGCCGAGTTGTATAAACAGTTTGCTGAAGCTACTGTGCGTCATTTTATGAATGACTTTAATAAAACCCTCGATTTGGGCATGATCAAACGTAAAGCAGCTGATATTGGCTCAGCTGCGGTTATTAAAGCTGTACATATTGCGGTGGATAAAATTATTCCAAATCTGACCAAAGATGAACTGGTCGCGCTGGCGGAATATCATGACACCCTGTTTCATGCATAAGTAGAAACACCTTCAATAAACCTGACTCCGGTCAGGTTTTTTTATGCCACTTTTACCGCAACATTTCTCTATAAAGAAGGGATGATGAAGCCCCGGTTGAACTTTGTTACAAACAGCGCGCATTTTTTAGACAGGCTTTGTCACTTTTTGTATATGCGCTTGCCTGTAGCGCCAGAATGAATGTTATCTTAATTGCCTGTGTGAACTGTCTTTTTAAATCGACACTTTTGCTCAACCTGTTTTAATTTTTAAACACCATCTGCTTTTTGTCACTAAATTGATAATACATTGGGAAATTGAACCAATATGTTGAATCGTTATTTCTATAAAAAATTACAGCGTCTTTCTTTACTTGTTGGTGCTCTTTCCTTATCCAGTGTTGTTCAGGCCAATGACTTCCTCAGCCATCCGGACTATCCAAACTTTAAGCAAAAAACCATGCAGCAGTATGGGCTCAGTTCCGAGCAAATTGATCGCGCCATGAGCGGTGCCAAAAATCTGCCGAATATTATCAACATCATGAATCGTCCCGGTGAAAGCAAACCGTGGTATGCCTATAAAACCAATTTTCTGGCTGAAAGCACCATTCAACGTGGTGTGCGTTTCAAACAGCAATATGCCGATACCCTGAATCGTGCCGAACAGCAGTTTGGCGTGCCGCAAGCGATTATTCTGGGGATTTTAGGTGTGGAAACCGGTTTTGGTTCCAATAAAGGCTCTTTTATTACCCGGGATGCGCTGGCCACTTTAGGTTTTGGCTATCCACGCCGGGCCGAATATTTCCAGAGCGAACTGTCTGCACTAATTGCCTGGAGCTATAAAGATGGCGTTGCCACCCATTCTGTGGTCGGCTCCTATGCCGGTGCAATTGGCTATCCGCAGTTTATGCCAAGCAATATTCCTAAATTTGGCGTCGATTATGATGGCAACGGACATATTGATTTAAGAAATTCAGCAGTAGATGCGATTGGCTCGATTGCCAACTATTTGGCCCAGCATGGCTGGCAGCGTAATCAGCCGATTGCATTCCCTGCCCGTTATAGCGGCTCAACTCCAGATGCAGTGATTGCCAAAGATCTAACCTTGCCTACCCCGTATGGTGTGCTGAAAAATCAGGGCATCAGTCCGCTGAATCCGATTGTGAAAATTGATGACCTCGATCTGGTCAATGTCATTCAATTACAAGAAAATTATGGTCCAATTTATTACATCACCTATCCAAACTTTCAGGTGATTACCACCTATAACCGCAGCCGTATGTATGCCACTGCACTCTGGTTATTGGGCACTGAAATTGTCAGTCGATAAGAACTTATTTTTACTCAAAAGTTACAAAGTCAAGATTTTTTTACGAGATTTTGCGCACAAAAACGACTTTTCACACACTTTGTTACAATATTGGTTATTTTTTAACCAAAAGAGGTAAAAGTTTGGTATTTTTTGTCGTTATTTCCGTGTAAAGACTAGACACCTTTAGTAAACGATGAATATTATCCATTTCGTCAAATATGGTTGCAAAAGTGAAATAACAGGCATGATGTCTGCTATATCAACCACTTAGGGTTGATTCACGGCATCAAGCTGCGGGAGTTTTAAACATATGCATTCTTCAATTAAATATTTACTGGCGCTGTCGACGGTATTTACCTTAAGTCAGTCGCAAGCCGAAATGGTACAGTCATCATCGTTCAATAACGACAATGAAAGTTCTAGCCTGGCTGCCCGTGTGCTGAACAAAGAAGCACAAAGCTTTAATACTCACTTCTCTAATTTAAATAGCCTTTCAATTACAGAACGTTCTGGCGATAAAATCCGCCGCGAAACCATCGCTGCAAAAATTGAAATCCCAGAAGAAGAGCCTTCTGTCATTGAAAAGTTAAACACCGTAGCATCGAATACTGTTCGTAAGTTCAGCCAGACTGGTATGGCTTCCTGGTATGGTCGTCAGTTCCACGGTCGTAAAACTGCCAGCGGCGAAACATTCGACATGAACGCCATGACTGCAGCACACCGCAGCCTGCCACTGAACTGCTATATCCGTGTGACCAACAAGAACAATGGCAAAAGCGTAATCGTTAAGGTTAATGACCGTGGTCCATTCCATGGTAACCGTGTAGTTGACTTATCTTACGGTGCTGCGAAACGTTTAGGCATTACCAATGCCGGCGTAGCCAAAGTCAGCATTGAACGTGTAGATGGTCCAAACTCCTAATACCCGTTTAAGCTCCTGCACCATATGACCCAAAAGCCACCTCAGGTGGCTTTTTTAATGCCCAAATTCAGGGAAAGACGCTTACTTCCCTATCCATTTTTTGGATTTTAAATACGCTGATCTGGTCATCAAAGTGAATGATCTGTTCTAAAAATACAGATTTGCATTCATTTCCACGCTTAGCGTGCTTTTCATCCTTTTTGAACCTTAGGTAGCTTTTTATTTTTTCTGCGCTTAAAACGCATCCTATGCGCATTTAGCCCTATTACTTTATACAGGAATTTCCCTATTTCCCTCATTTTGAGATTTTCAGGTATTTTTGCCGGCCAATTTTGACCGTTTTCTGTTTCTCGTTTATAGTGAGAACATTCTTGAAAACTCAGAAAAATAATGCAAAAGGAGTGCTGCATGAAAACAATTTCAGAATGGCTGGATGAATATAGCGAAAGTCATCAAAACAAGACCAATAAACTGATTCACTGGGTCTGTGTACCGACCATCTATTTTTCCATTATTGGCATCATTGCGCATTTCAGCGCCCTGCTTACTGCCCTGTTACTGGTGCTGGCCTTTATTTTTTATGCACGCCTGGATCTGGTACTGGCCGTGGCCATGGCAGCACTGACTCTGGTGATGGCCTGGTTAATCTGGATTTTACCGGTTGGTGTTGGTTTTTATATTGCGCTGTTTGTTTTTGCCTGGATTGGACAGTTCTATGGCCACAAGGTCGAAGGCAAAAAACCATCGTTCTTTAAAGATCTGCAATTCCTGCTGATTGGACCGCTCTGGTGTATGGATGCCTATTTAGGCAAGATTTTACCATCCTGGAAATCTCGCCAGCACACCACGCATCTGGATATCCAAACCTAAAGACGCTTACACATCAGGAAGCATTTTGCTCCAGTGCTGGAGGGCTTATTGATAGATGCTTCCCTGATGCTTTAACCAGCCATCAACATGGCGTTTTTGCGGATCATGATGGGTCCAGTGAATCACGCCACCTTTGTCGGTATATTCATATTCACCAAAGAACTCGACAGTATCGCCTTTTTGCAGACGGTCGATGCGTGGAGCCAAATCAATATTGTGGGCAACCAGCAAGGTTTGCCCATTGCCAAGTTCCAGAATAAAACGCTGATGGCGCGAACCTTCATTGTCATCACTTAACAGTGCCACTACTGTACCAGTAGCTTGTACCTGTACATCATTTTTTCGTTGCTGAAAGGCTTGGGCAATTTTGGCGGTATCATCCTGAACGGGAGCTTGCAGTGTGGTTTCAGACTGCTGTTGAGTGAAGGTATTTGAACCGGAGTTTTGCGGTTGTAGGTCGATACCTAAATAAGCCGCAACCAGCAGCGCAATTACTGCGCCAATGCCCATATTGGTTTTCTTCGACATTGTTCTTCCTGTTGTTGTCTTGGTCATAAAAAAAGCCCCGAAACGGGGCTTTTTCGCAAAATAAATTATTTTGCAGCAGCTTGAGCAGCAGCAACTTCTTCTGCGAAGCTCATTTCTGCTTTCTTCTCAATACCTTCACCTACTTCGAAGCGAACGAATTGAGCAACAGTTGTGTTAGCAGCTTTCAATGCATCAGCAACTTTCTTCTCGTTGTCGATTACGTACATTTGACGCTCAAGAACAACTTCGTTCAGGTATTTTTCAACCGAACCAGTTACCATCTTCTCTACGATGTTTGCAGGCTTACCAGATTCAACTGCTTTCGCTTCTGCAATTTCTTTCTCTTTAGCGATAAGATCAGCAGGAACTTGTTCAGCAGTAACAGCAACTGGGTTGAATGCAGCAACGTGCATTGCAATACCTTTACCAGTCGCAGCATCACCTGTGTAAGAAACAACAACACCGATTTTTAAACCGTGCTTGTACACAGCAAGGTTTTCACCTTCAACGATTTGTGCACGACGAACTTGGATGTTTTCACCAATTTTTTGAACAAGAGCAATACGCGCTTCTTCAACAGTTGCGCCATCTTCAAGTTTAAGTTCAGCGATTTTAGCAGCGTCAGTTTCGTTTGCAGCAAGTGCAGCAGCAGCAACTTTCGCAGAGAAACCAGCAAAGTTTTCGTCTTTAGCAACGAAGTCAGTTTGGCAGTTTACTTCTAGAAGGATTGCTTTGTTGCCTTCTTGAGCAATTGTGATCGCACCGTCAGCAGCAATGTTACCAGCTTTTTTAGCTGCTTTTGCTTGACCAGATTTACGAAGGTTGTCAATCGCTAATTCGATGTCACCACCCGCTTCTGTCAAAGCTTTTTTACATTCCATCATTGCTAGACCAGTACGATCACGCAGTTCTTTAACCATGCTTGCTGTAACTGCAGTCATGTTTATCTCCTAAATTCGGTAGAAAATGAATTCTTTTTAGAACAGAAACGGCCCAGAGGATTCTCATGGGCCGCCTGCATACATGACGCTTACTTTGCCACCATCACATGTCGCAAAAATGACAAGCTTGCGTCAAAAACGCATTAAGCCTCAGAAGCTGGAGCTTCTTCGCCTTTCGCTTGAGCATTTGCTTGGGTTTGAGCGTACTCTTTACCAGCAATGATCGCATCAGCCATAGCAGAAGCGTAAAGTGTTACTGCACGGATCGCATCGTCGTTACCCGGAATAACGTAGTCTACGTTGTCTGGGTTAGAGTTTGTATCAACGATACCGATTACAGGAATACCTAGGTTTTTCGCTTCTTTGATCGCGATTGCTTCGTGGTCAACGTCAATTACGAATAATGCGTCAGGTAAACCACCCATGTTTTTAACGCCGCCTAAAGCACGTTCAAGTTTTTCCATCTCACGGCTACGCTCTAAAGCTTCACGTTTAGTCAGCTTAGCGAAAGTACCGTCAGTGGATTGAGTTTGAAGATCTTTTAAACGGTTGATAGATTGGCGAAGTGTTTTCCAGTTCGTCAACATACCACCTAACCAACGGTGATCTACGTATGGTTGACCAGCGCGTTGAGCTTGTTCACGGATGATGTTAGAAGCAGCACGTTTAGTACCAACGAACAAAACTTTGTTCTTTTTGCTTGCTAATTGGTTAGCGAAGTTCAAAGCATCATTTAACGCAGGAACAGTGTGCTCAAGGTTGATGATGTGAATTTTGTTGCGCGCGCCAAAGATGTATTGACGCATTTTTGGGTTCCAGAAACGAGTTTGGTGACCAAAGTGCGCGCCAGCTTGTAGAAGGTCGCGCATGCTTACGTTGTAATCTGCCATTTTCTTTACCTTAAAGTTTGGGTTAGGCCTCCATATATCCGCATTCTCCACCCCAAAGGGCACCCAGAGTAATGTGACGATATATGTGCGGATTTTGTTGCCCCATCGCACAATGCCCGCGAAATTTATTCACGAAAAAGCATTTGATAAAATGGGCGGCTATTTATACCATAGTCACATATAAATTTCCAAAAGTTTTTAGAGATCATGAACAGTACTTATCAAGCGCCTCGTCGATTAATTAAAACCGCAGATGAAATTGAGAAAATGCGGGTAGCGGGACGACTGGCAGCGGAAGTTTTGGATATGATCAAGCCACATATCAAACCGGGTGTAACCACACTTGAGCTTGATACGATTTGTCACGATTATATTGTCAATGTACAAAATGCCATTCCAGCCTGCCTGGGCTATGGTGCAGCCCCAGGTCGTCCAGCCTTCCAGCATACCATCTGTACTTCGGTAAACCACGTGGTGTGTCACGGTATTCCATCTGAAAACAAGACATTAAAAAAAGGCGATATTCTGAATATTGATGTCACGGTCATTAAAGATGGTTACCACGGCGATACCAACATGATGTACATCGTTGGTGGTGAAACTTCAATTCTGGCCAACCGTCTGTGCAAAGTAGCACAGGAAGCTATGTACCGCGGTATGGAAGTTGTAAAACCGGGCGCGACCATTGGTGATATTGGCCATGCCATTCAGAAATATGTCGAATCTGAGCGCTTTAGTGTGGTGCGCGAATATTGCGGTCACGGCATTGGAACAACCTTCCATGATGAACCGCAAGTGCTGCATTATGGCCAGCCAGATACCGGCATGATTTTAGAAGAAGGCATGACCTTTACCATTGAACCAATGGTAAACGCGGGTGTTTGGCAAACCAAATTACTTGGCGATAAATGGACCGTGGTGACCAAAGATCACAAACTTTCAGCGCAATATGAACACACTATTTTAGTGACTAAAGACGGTCTGGAAGTCCTGACTGCACGTCCTGAAGAAGACTTGTCACGTTTCTAGTCATAAGCTGTCATTGGCGTAAAAACTAAAAAAATTGTCAGAAAGGTCACATTGATGTGGCCTTTTTTATCGCCTAAAACTTCAACTTAAAATAAATAAATCAAATACTTATATCAATATTCAGGTTTCATCCCTAAAAACCGTATTACCATTTCTAGCTACACAAGTCATAAATAAGTCACAGAGCAGCAAAGTTATTTCAAGAATGTTACAAATGTAATAAAACAATCTTCTTCAAAAACAACAGTCTTGCTTTATCTAACTATTAAATAATGGCCCTTATAAAAACGCGCAACAAATTGGACATGGAGTCCCTTATATGAAGAAGACCTTATTATTTGCCAGCACGCTATTGGCCTTACCTGCTGTTTCTTATGCCTCACCGTATTTTAGCCTGCAAGATGGTGATGGTTTTAAACGTTTTTCTGTATCAGTGGGTGCTTTACATGTGATGCCACAAGGTAAAGCGCAGCCATTCAAAGTTAATACTGCTGCCTATGAAGGAATACAGTCTGACGTTGGAGAAATTTCATCGCAGGCAGTCATTGATAACCGCGTAGAAAATTCATCTGGTTTAGCGAATTGGTTAATTGATTTAATTAATGGCATCAATCCAGATAGTACCTTACCTGCGTTCATGAGCGGTACAGCACAAGTTTATGGCCTAGAGAACTGGACGAATCCAGGCACTGGATTAGAGGCTGATGATGTTACCACTTTAGGCATTATGACCAACTATTTTTTTACCGATAATATTTCGTTTGAAATGAAAGCTGGCATTCCACCTAAAGTAGACTTACAAGGTAAGGGAAAAATATATGCTCCATTCAGTGCTATAGCTTCCCCACTTGTGGGCTCCATTGAGTTAGACAATGATATTTTTATTACGGATTTAGAAGCACATGGCCCTGCCGCTTCAGCTCGGGCATGGACGCCTGCTTTTGAATTTCAGTATCACTTTGGCAAGACTGGCGTAAATAAATTCCGTCCTTATGTTGGCGTAGGCTTAATGTATGCTTATTTTAATGAACTGGAAATTAATCCACAGACTGAAAAAGACCTGATTGCTGCAGGACATATGATCGCTAATATTCTGGATAATAAAGCCGGAGCATCACTAGATGGGTCACCGAATGACAAAGCCAATCCTAAAGTCAAAGTTGAAGCAACAGATGCCTTTGCTCCAGTAATCACAGCAGGCTTTACTTATGACTTTAATGAAAAATGGTTTGCGGTTGGTTCGCTGTCCTATGCACATCTGCAAAATGACACCACCATTACCGTGACCGATGCCACACATGGCGAACTTATTCGTTCTAAGGCCGATATTGAAGTGAATCCGATTCTGGCCTATGCCGGTATTGGTATCCGTTTCTAGGCTTCAATTTTTTAGTCCATCATCAGGCAGCCTTTCGGGCTGTCTTTTTTGATGCAGCCATAAAAAAATTTTATCTTTTATTTAATTTTTATTCTATCGCCTCCCGCGCGGCAATCTACTAACATAAGCAGGTCTTTCCTGGCTGCCGGACTTTTTATGTCAGATACCCGTTTTTCCAAAGCCCTGATTTATATGCTGATGGGAAGTGCCATTATTCTGGCGCTGTCATTGGGGGTACGACATGCCTTTGGCCTGTATCTGGTGCCAATGAGCCATGAATTTGGCTGGGGGCACAATGTCTTTAGTCTGGCCATTGCCATGCAAAACCTGATCTGGGGTGCGGTACAACCAGTTACCGGCGCCTTTGCCGACAAATATGGCAGTAAAATTGTGGTCGCCGTTGGTGGTGCCTTATATGCACTGGGTTTATTGCTGATGGCGGTCAGCTCGACTGGCTGGCTGCTGAATTTAAGTGCCGGTTTAATTTTAGGTCTGGCGCTCTCTGCCACCTCTTTTCCGATTTTACTGTCTGCAGTTGGCCGGGCTGCACATCCTTCAAAACGTAGTCTGGCGATGGGAATTGCCAGTGCGGCAGGTTCTTTCGGTCAGTTTATTATGCTGCCGACCACACTGCTGTTATTGCAGAATTTAGGCTGGAAAGGTGCACTGGTGGTTAGCGCCATTCTAATGACCTTGCTAATTCCTTTGGCATGGACTTTAAAAGCACCGATGTATACCGACCCGAATGCAGCGACCACCAAACCGCAGCCGGCGTTAACATTTAAGCAGATTCTGGTGATTGCCAAAAACCACAAGCCATTCTGGTTTTTATCTTTGGGCTTTTTTGTCTGCGGCTTTCAGGTGGTGTTTATTGGTATTCATTTACCGGGTTATTTAATTGATCATGGGTTTAACGCCACCACCGGCACCATCTTCCTGGCCTTAGTCGGTTTATTCAATATTGTCGGCACCTATACGGCTGGCTGGCTGGGCGGCAAATATTCCAAACCGCATTTACTGATGTGGCTGTATGGCTTGCGTGGTCTTGCCATTATCGCCTTTTTACTGTTACCGCTCAGTACTTGGACAATTTATGGCTTTGGTGTCATTATGGGACTATTATGGTTATCGACCGTGCCACTGACCAATGGCATTGTAGCCAATATGTTCGGGGTGAAATATCTGACCATGCTCAGTGGGATTGTATTCTTCACCCATCAGGTTGGTTCGTTCCTCGGTGGCTGGCTGGGTGGCCTGAACCATGACTTAACCGGTAACTATAATGCCATCTGGATGTTCTCGATTGCGCTAAGTGCTTTTGGCGTCTGGGTACATTTCTTTGTGAATGAACAGGCGGTGGTGCATGACTAATTCAATGTCGCTGTTAAAAATTCTGATTGGCCTGTGCATTATCAGCTTTTTTATTTTATCGCTGCTGTTATGGATGAAAACCCCGCAGCTGTTTGAATACTTTAATCAGGCGTTTTGTGCACATTAATGTTTAAAAACCCGCAGCATCAACAGCAAATCCCGAAACAGCAAATTCAGTTATTTGGTTTGCTGTTTTAATTAAAAGAATATAAATCATATATTTAATTATTTTTATAGCCTTTTCATAAGTTTAGCATTTCTTCTGATTTTATTTGGCCTGCGGTTTTTTCTAAATTTTCTTGAGGCAATAACACTGAGAGAAAAATTTAAACATGACCAGTCTGACCCCACTTTCCCAAGCCATTCATGATGCACCGCGCTGGCATCAGGCCGATCAATTTCAGGACGGCAGCGAAATCCGTATTGTTCCACACACTGACCAGGCTCTTGGTGCGGTGGTGTATGGATTAGATGCGCGCAAGGCTCAATCGGGTGAAACCATTTTCCGGCTGAAACAGGCCTTGGCAGAACATTTAGTTTTAATTTTCAAACAGCAACAGCTGGATGATTTACAGTATCTGGCCTTTACCACCTATTTCGGTTCAATTTTCCGTCCCGCTGCCGACACGCCTGTACTGGCCGCGCAGGATGATAGCGGTGTACCACCCGATATCGTGCCTGTTTCCAATGCAGTAGGACAAGGCGATTATACTGGTCATGGTGAATTAAGCCCGCATGCCGATCATCAATGGACACCACTGCCCTCCTTTGGCTCTTTGCTCTATGCTATTGAACTGCCACAAAATGGTGGCCAGACCAGCTGGATTAATACCATCAAAGCTTATAATGCCCTAGATGCCGACATTCAGGCACATATCGACCAGCTACAATTAATTACTTACAACCCTTTTGTTCGCCGGCAGAAAACCCAAGCCTCGTCGCAAGACGGCGTTTATGGCAACAGTCCGCTGTATCGCTTTAAAGATCAACCGGTTTTAAGCCATGCCTATCCACATCCTTTGGTGCGCACCCATCCAGAATCGGGGCGTAAAGCTTTGTGGCTCAATACCCATGCCGAAGTGGAACTGGAAAACTATGACGATCAGGCTGGTAGCGAACTGATTACCCAGTTACGTGCCCATCTGCTTCAACCAGAATTTGCCTATGAGCATCAGCGGGAAGTCGGTGATATTGTGTTCTGGGATAATCAGGCTACCCTGCATTCCCGCCGTCCATTTCCAGCCGAGCAGCGCCGTTTGTTAAAACGTATCAGCCTTGCCGGAAGCCGACCTTTTTAAGCAGGAACTGAACTAGAGATACTGAATATGCACCGATGTTCAGGACTTTGACTGCAGGATATTTATCCTTTTTATCTAACCATAAAAAAACCCGCAAACTGTGTTTACGGGTTTTTCAGTATGAGCAACCGCTTAGAACAGACGGTTCATACCATTTAAGGTCGCCACACGATACGCTTCTGCCATCGTTGGATAGTTAAATGTGGTTTCTACAAAATACTTGATGGTATTGTTCGGGCTGTTCATTACCGCCTGACCAATGTGAATAATTTCTGCCGCGTTATTCCCGAAGCAATGTACACCCAATACTTCTAAAGTTTCACGGTGGAACAGAATTTTCAGTTCACCAACCGTATCACCGGTAATTTGCGCACGTGCCAGATGACGGAAAGAAGCCTGACCCACTTCGTACGGAATTTTTTCTTCAGTCAGTTCCTGCTCGGTCTTACCAATTGAAGAAATTTCCGGAATGGTATAAATACCGGTTGGAATATCAGTCACCGGTGCCACATTTTCTTCGCCACTCATGTTGGCCCCTGCACAGCGACCCTGGTCATAGGCAGCAGACGCCAGAGATGGCCAGCCAATCACGTCACCAGCAGCGAAAATATTTTCTACTTCAGTCTGATATTGCTCATTTACCGTCAGCTGACCGCGGCTGTTTGGTTTTAAGCCAACATTTTCCAGGCCTAAACCATCGGTATTGCCTGAACGGCCGTTACACCACAAGATGGCATCGGCTTTGATTTTCTTGCCACTTTGCAAATGCAGCACTACGTGATCATCAAAGGTTTCCAAATGATCAATCTGCTCATTGTGACGAATCAACACGCCCTGTTCACGCAAGTGATAGGACAAGGCATCGGAGATTTCATCATCCAGATAGCTGAGCAATTTATGCTGGGTGTTAATCAGGTCGACTTTATGGTCCAGACCAATGAAGATCGAGGCATATTCACAGCCAATGACACCGGCACCATAAATGATGATTTTCTGAATCGAGAAATCCAGATCCAGAATCTTGTCTGAATCGAATACACGTGGATGGTTAAAGTCTAAAATTTCTGGACGATACGGACGTGAACCGGTTGCAATCACCAGCTGCTTAAAAATCAGGGTTTCCTTAATGCCTTCCGGACTGAATACCAGCACGGTATTTTTGTCCTGCACATAAGCACGACCGTGATAGATATCAATTTTATTGCGGTCATAGAAGCGTGAGTGAGTATCGACCTGCTGCTGAATCACTTTATGTGCATTACGCAGCACCTGTTTCATGGTGAACTGTTTCCAGTCGCCCACTTTCTGGAACATCGGATCACGCTGGTAACGGATGATGCTGGATACCGTCTGACGCAGCGCCTTACTTGGGATTGTGCCCACGTGAGTACAGTTACCGCCGAGTTGCTCACGCATATCCACCACAGCAACACGCATGCCCGATTTGGCAAGTTTCATTGCTGCGCCTTCACCTGCAGGACCAGAACCTAAGACCACCGCATCATATTTAACGAAAGTTCCGGCAACCACCTCTTTTTTACGTGGCATTCAACGCTCCTTAAACTAATCTATTCTGTTTATATCTCATATGCATATTATGACTGAAAACATCATGATTTTCTGTATTTACCTAGCATATATTGCGTGATAGCCACATTTTTTAAATGAATATCGTTTTTTTCCTATTTGCACCCAAGTCCGTTATAATGGAGGCGCTATTTTTCGAATATCTCCCCCGTCAAAACAGTGGAAAAGTTGAATATGTCTGAAAACCGTAAACCAGAACAGGGTGTTAAACTTCGTGGCGCAGAAAAGGTCGCTCGTATTCCTGTAAAAGTTGTGCCTACGGTTGAAACGCCGCGCAAACCGGACTGGATTCGGGTCAAGATGGCGGCGCCAGAAGAAGTTCAACGGATCAAATCGACACTGCGTCAGCAAAAACTGCATACCGTCTGTGAAGAAGCAGCCTGTCCGAACCTGCCAGAATGTTTTGGTGGCGGTACTGCAACCTTTATGATTATGGGTGATATTTGTACTCGTCGCTGTCCGTTCTGTGACGTTGCCCATGGCCGTCCGAATGCGCTTGATCCGGATGAGCCGCGTCATATGGCAGAAACCATTGCCAACTTAGGCCTGAAATATGCGGTCATTACCTCGGTAGACCGTGATGACCTGCTTGATGGCGGTGCACAGCATTTTGTTGACTGTATTAAAGAAGCCCGTGCCTTAAGTCCGAATACCCTGCTGGAAATTCTGGTTCCGGATTTCCGTGGCCGTATGGATATTGCGCTGCGCATTATGACTGAATGTCCGCCAGATGTGTTTAACCACAATATTGAAACCGTGCCACGTTTATATAAAGCCATGCGTCCAGGTTCAGACTATCAGCACTCTTTAAACCTGCTGAAAATGTTTAAAGAATACTGCCCAGAAATTCCAACCAAGTGTGGCCTGATGGTGGGTATTGGTGAAACTGAAGAAGAAGTGATTTCATTATTGGATGATCTGAGAGCACATGATGTAGATTATGTGACCATTGGCCAATATTTACAGCCATCAAAACAGCACGCACCAATTGACCGCTTTGTAACACCAGAAGAATTTGAGCGTTATGCAGAACATGGCCGCAAACTGGGCTTTAAAAATATCTGGTCTGCACCAATGGTGCGTTCAAGTTATTTTGCAGACCGTCAATACTACGGCGAGCCAGTTCCAGCAGTACGTCGCAAGACTGATCCTGCCAAGAAAATTAGTGTACAAACCATCGAAGCATAAGCTGAGAAAACTAAGCTTAGAAAACAAGGCCCCGGATTCGGGGCTTTTTTACAAGGTCATCTTTTACTTAAATTTTTACATCGTCCTCGGATCAGAATTTTTAGCCCAGAGAGATCATCTATTTCCTCTTAGACCCAAATACGGCTCGTCTTTAAAAAAATACCCTATTCAAATCAGAAATAAATTTCTATCCTTCTTTGACCTAGCTGCTAAACCCTTACTTATCTTCACATTTCGTTGCGCGTTCTTACTTGAATGTCGATCATTTTTCAACCAACCTTCATCCATAGAGTTTGTTTTTAGCAATCGTTTTGATGGTCTTGATATTTAAAAAAACGATACCGAAGTTCCAAGAACAGCCTTCACCGGATGACTTCAGACAAAATGAAGCAGCATTTCTTTCATTTTTCCTTGCAGGCACGGTGATGCTGTAGCAGCCGGGAGAAATACAATAATGCTTTTTATACTCAGTATCGTCATTCTTGTTTTTACACTGTGGGCGATTTTCTATTTTCAGCTGTCTCGCAACAGCGGTGCCATGACCCTGATCGCGGTCAGTATTGTCTCTGCCTTTATTAATCCCTGGTCCTTAATTTTAGGCATTCCGTTAATTGTGCTGAGCATAATTGTGATGGTGGATGCCTTGCGCATGAAAATCATCACCCAACCCGCGTATAAGGCTTTGTCACAAGCCATGCCAAGCATGAGCAGCACCGAACGTGAAGCACTGGATGCCGGCACCAGCTGGTGGGAAAAAGAGCTGTTTATGGGTGCGCCCAACTGGGATACCTTTGAGCAATATCCCTATCCTACGCTCAGTGCGGAGGAACAATCCTTTTTAGACAATGAAGTGGAACAGCTGTGCAACATGCTGGATGAATGGGAAATCCATCATAAGCACAAAGATTTATCTCCTGAAACCTGGCAGTTTATTAAAACCCATGGGTTTTTGGGCCTGATTATTCCCAAGGAATACGGCGGCAAGGCTTTCAGTTCTTTTGCGCAAAGCCGGATTATGAGCAAAATTGCCTCACGCTCCCTAACCGCCGCGGTCAGCTGTATGGTGCCCAATTCCTTAGGCCCGGGTGAGTTGCTGCTGCACTACGGTACCGATGAGCAGAAAAAACGTTACTTGCCCGGTCTGGCCAAAGGCGAAGAAATTCCCTGCTTTGGGCTGACCAGCCCGGAAGCCGGCTCCGATGCCGGTGCCATCCCCGATACTGGCGTGGTCTGCTATGGCCAGTTTGAAGGCCGGCACGTACTGGGTCTGAAAATGAATTTCTCCAAACGATGGATTACATTGGCACCCATTGCCACCGTGATTGGTCTGGCTTTTAAACTGTATGATCCGGAAGGCTTACTCGGCGATAAGACTAAAACCGACTACGGCATTACCTGTGCGCTGCTGCCGGCCAATCACGCCGGAGTGAAAGTCGGGCCGCGCCATCATCCCGGTTCACCATTTATGAATGGCACGGTCGAAGGTCAGGATGTGTTTATTCCACTCGACTGGATTATCGGTGGTGTGGAAAATGCCGGTAAAGGCTGGCGCATGTTAATGGAATGTCTGGCCGTCGGTCGCGGGATTTCCTTACCGGCACTGTCAACCGCTGCCGGGGAAATGACCTATTTAAATGTCGGTGCTTTTGCGCGAATCCGCCAGCAATTCAAGTTGTCGGTGGGGAAATTTGAAGGCGTACAGGAAGTCACCAGTGATATTGCCAGTGAAACCTATATGCTGGAAGCCTTTCGCTATCTGGTGACCTGTGGACTGAATCAGGGCGGCAAACCTGCCGTGATGACCGCGATGGCCAAGTACTATGCCACAGAGTCTATGCGCCGTGTGGTTAATCATGGTATGGATGTGGTCGGTGGCCGCGCCATCCAGTTGGGTCCACGGAACTTTCTGGCGCTGACCTATCAGGCCATTCCAGTTTCCATTACCGTTGAAGGGGCCAATATTTTAAGCCGCTCGCTGATGATTTTTGGCCAGGGTTCGATGCGTTGCCATCCGTATTTGTATGAAGAATTACAACTGCTACAAGCCCCTGATAAAGATGCCGCGCTGACACAATTTAATGAACTGTTCTACCATCATCTCGGTTATACCTTTAACCGGACTGCGCGCGCATTTGCCTTTGGCTGGTTTGGCGGTTCATCCGATGCTCCGCAACAAGCCGATGAATTTAGCCGGCCTTATTACAAAACCATCAACCGTTTTAGTGCGGCCTTTGCCCTGACTGCCGATATGTGTCTGGGTTTATTGGCCGGTGATATTAAACGCAAGGAAATGCTGTCCGGACGCCTGGCCGATATTCATGCGCAGCTGTTTATTGCCACCGCCATCTTAAAATACTATGCACATGGGCAAAAAACCGCAGATGAGCAACTGCATGCGCAACTGGCTTTAGACAAAGCACTGTTTAATGCACAAGAAGCCTTCTTTGGACTGTTCAATAATTTCCCTATGCAGCTGGCGGCTGGCGTCGTGAAATTGATCTGCTTCCCGTGGGGCCGTGCCTTGCAGCCACCAAGTGATCAGCTGAAACGTGATGTGGCCATGAGCATGATGCAGGACAATGCTTTTCGCCAGCAGCTGAAACAGCATGTTTTCTATAACACGGACCCGGACGATGTCTTTGGCCGGATGGAAAGTACCTTCCAGAGCTTAACCGAGATTGAACCGCTGTGGGATCGCTTTAAAAAAGCTGAAGCCAAAGGCAGTTTTGATGGCCTCAGTTTTGAAGAACACATTGCCGATGCCCTAAATACCGGCGCGATTCAACCCGAAGAAGCTAGCCAGCTACTCAGTTATAACGCGCAGCGCTTTGACAGTATTTTGACCGATATTTTCGATATGCAGCTGGAACAGACCCTGCCACTAGACAATCCGCATTTAATTGAACCTTTAGGTGTCGATACGGAAGCTCATCCTCCGGCAACTTCAGCAGAACCGAAAACCGGTGGCACCGCACAACTGGCCACAGATCATCATAAAGAGGATCCGGAACCGTTTATCCGTTTTTAGTTATATGCTGAATATTGAATAAAGTGGCTTTCGGGCCACTTTTTTATGGACTGGAAATGACACTTCTGACAGGCATTCTACGACCATCTTCCAATGGTATAGACTACATAAGCCGTTAAGCTACATCGAAGACAATATTGAGGGAAACAAGATGTCACAACAAGATTATGACAATGGTTTAAAAGTACGTACAGAAGTCATGGGTGAAAGTTTTGTGAAACGTGCGCAGGACAATACTGTGCCGTTTACCCAGCCTTTGCAGGACTGGATTAATGAACATGCCTGGGGTTCTACCTGGCAACGTGAAGATGTATTGCCGCGCAAATATCGTTCACTGGTAACAATTGCCTTTTTAACTGCGCTCAAAAGCCCGACTGAATTAAAAGGTCATGTACGCGGGGCTTTAAATAATGGCGCGACAGTGGAAGAAATTCAGGAAGTACTACTGCATAGCCTGCCCTATTGCGGCGCACCGGCCACGCAAGAAGCCTTCCGTGCAGCATTAGAAGTCATTCAGGACTATCAGGCCAACGCGTAAATTGTCGGGCGAGTTTAAATCCAGTACACATTAAAGCTGTAAAAGAATTCACTGACTTCAAAACGTACCTGATAACCAAGCTGGGTCAGTTCGGCAGAGAGATTGCGAATTTCTTCCAAAGGCAAATGTTTGGGCAATACCGTAAATACTGCAGTGTTGCCCTGCTTGGCATTCTCTTCAATTAAACTGGCTAAACGCGCTTTATACAGGTTGATGTCCAGATTGGCATGCGCCGAAAGCACTTTTGCATCTTCTGCGGTTAGAAAGTTCACCATTTTTTTCTTCTCTTTTTTTGTTCCGTTGTATGGGTCTAACTTAAAAAATGCTACGGCTCCGCTCAACTCTATTTTTGTAAGTAATTTAAATTAAAGATGAATTGGTTTACATCGACTGCTGTTATCCATCCTCTGATAAATCAAAAACTCCCTTATCCTGGTTTTCTCTCTAAGTCATAACAGACGCAAACAAGGAATATTTAATCTTCATTTTATAATTAACGCATGATCAGGTTCTGAGAGGTAAAAGAGATTAAATAACTTAGGCTATTTTGATATATGGGTTCCGTTAAACTTCCATCGTTATTACCTAACTCTCTCCTGCTCAATTTTATATATGAACTACTCGGAGCTAAAGCAACCGAGTTTCCGTAGTGCAACCTAAGTTGCACACATCTCTTTTGACGCTTCATTGGTACTGCGAAAAAGGGCTTTAACACCCTTAGTCGTCTTACGAATACCTCTGCGCCCACTAGATGACAAATGATTGTCATCCAACAGCGTTCCACTGTCTAAAATTAAATTAATCGCCCTGTTCTTAATAACAACTGATGCATTGTGATCTGCATTGTCAATGTGTCCACAACTCACGCATTTAAACTTGTCTTGGCTTTTGCGATTGTCGGGGTGAGTGTGACCGCATAAAGCGCACTCTTGACTTGTATAAGAAGCATTGATGGTAAATACCGCTTTACCTAGCTTAACTGCTTTGTAAGCTAGGAATGATGCAATTCTATGCCAACCCACGTTCAGGATAGATTTGTTTAAGCCTGCTTTGGCTTTAGCCTTATTTGGAATAAAACGTCCGAATTTATCTTTCTTAGGGTTAGGCTTTTTGGTCATCTGTTTGGTATTTAGTTTCTCAAAAATAAATACCTGACCGAATCCATTAGCTAAACTACGACTTGTCTTATGAGCAAAGTCCTTGCGAATATTGGCTTTCTTAGAGTGATGCACCGCAATTCGATGTTTGGTCTTAGCTCTTCGGTTTGAGCCTTTTACTTGTCGAGCGAGTTTTCTTTGCAGTCGCTTAATGTAGCGATCTGCTTTTGTTAAATGATTCTTTTGTTCTTTAGAGAAATCAAATTCTTCATAGCCTGCATGAACAGGAATGGTGACACCACGATCTATACCAACCACTATTTTTTGTAGTTGTTCTTCGTCCATGCCCTGCAAATGATCTAACTGTCTTTTGGCGTATTTTTTAGCATCGAATTTCTTACCATCAAACTCTTGAATCTCAACACCATCTTCATAGCAGAAAGAAACGAAATATTGACCACGCTCTTTGCGAATATAAAGGGATTTCGGTTCTTTAAAGTTAGCATGAGCCTTAAAACTTAATGAGCCTATATTAAATTTTTTACCACCGATATATAGCTTGCGCTTATTTCTTTCCGTGCGAAACTCGAATAAATCAGAGGTTAAATGAATCGAACCTTTATCTGTCTTCTTTTTACGTTTTGGTCGCCCACATAAACCTTTAATAGATTTTTTGAGTGTGTTGTACCAATTAACGGTTGAGTTCTTTTGTATTGTACTAGGGCAGTTTGCAAGCCATGAACTAATCTCATCTGATTTAAAGTGAGCGTATTTTTGATCTTGGGTTTCATAATAGTGATCAAAAGTTGCAAACTTACGGGCAAATCCTCGAAAGTATTTATCCTCATCGCATTTGGCATTCCAAACGAAACGAGCACAACCCATCCACTGACTTAAAATCAGCTTTTGATGTTGTGTTGGGTATGCTCTTAATTGGATGCCTGTTAGCAATTGAAAAACCTCTAGGTGTTGAGGTTATTTTAGCTTAAAATAAGGTTAAAGTAAATCTAGTATGAGGATAATATGTACGAGTGGAGAACAGGTAGATCATGCATTTATAAAAACATTGTTCATTTAGTATTTGTTACGAAATACAGAAGAGATGTATTAACAAAAGACATGCTTTCCTCCCTAAAAGAGATTATGGAAGAAACCTGTTTGCAAATGGATTGTGAGCTTATTGAGTTTAATGGTGAAGATGATCACATCCACCTGCTTGTAAGTGTTCATCCAAAGCACTCAGTTTCCAACCTAGTTGGAAAACTGAAAGGGAAAAGTTCTTATGTTTTAAGGCGTTCATTTTGGGATGAAGTTAAGGAAAAACTATGGGGCAATCACTTTTGGTCGCCTAGTTACTGCGCTGTATCCTGTGGTGGCGCAAGTTTGGATGTAGTGAAAAAATACATTGAAGAACAAAGAACACCAACGTCAGAAAAAAATGCTAAAAAGTCCATGTCATTAAAAAAGAGCTAACTCGCCCTTAAAAGAGCGAGTTAGCTCTTAGTTTTGTTCAAAGCGGATATTTGATTGTTCTATCTATGAGCCATAAAAAACGGAGCCGATTTGCTCCGTTTTTCTCTTGAGTTTTATAGGTTCAAGACCATTATTTTTTAGCCTTCCATGCACTTTGTACCTGGCTGGCAACTTTTGGATAATCCAGAATAAAACGCATATGCGACTCTACCCCGGTTTTTAAGGTTTTATCATCGACAATAAAGTACGGGTTATGGTTCGGTGCGGCTTTACTCATATCCTGATCAGCCGGTGTCGCACCCAGGAATACAAATAAAGATGGCATCAGCTGGCCATAATAAGAAAAGTCTTCACTGGCGCTCTGGTTATGTTCTAAAACATGCGCCTTACCTTCACCCGCGGCCTGAATTAAAGATGGCGCCATCAATTCAGTTAAGGTTTTATCATTGGTGGTGACCGGCGCATACGGTGAAATTTCCACTTTGGCTTTTACATCATTGGCTTGCGCGGTGTGATCAATCATGGTTGGCAGGTTTTTGTAGATGCTTTGACGGATATCTTCATGATTGGAACGAATGGTTCCGATCATCGAAACCTGTTCAGGCAAGATATTACCACTGGTACCACCCTGAATCTGCCCGATACTGACCACGCCCATGCCTTTACTCAAGTCGGCACGGCGCGACACCATGGTCTGTAAATTCTGGATAATATCAGCCGCGGCGACAATAGAATCACGTCCTTTCCACGGCATTGAACCATGTACCTGCTGACCGGTTAAAGTCACTCGAATATTGTCGGCACTGTTTAAAGCCACACCATCTTTATAGAAAATATTGCCACTTGGCATACCTGCCATCACGTGCATCCCAAAAATCACTTCAGGTTTTGGATTATTCAGCGCGCCATCGGCAATCATTTTACGTGCACCGACCTGATCACCATTCAGGAAGTTATCAATATCGGCACCACCTTCTTCCGCAGGCTGAAATACAAAGACCACGGTACCGGCAATTTTATCTTTATTCTCTGCCAGTGCCTTGGCCGCACCTAACAGCATGGCAGTGTGGGTATCATGTCCGCAGGCATGTGCGACCGGTGTTTCTGCACCCTGATAAATACCTTTGGCTTTACTGGCAAAAGGCACTTGGGCTTTTTCTTCCATCGGTAAGGCATCCATATCGGCACGCAAGGCCATAATCGGGCCCGGTTTTGCACCTTTTAATACGCCAATCACACCGGTTTTGGCAAAGCCTTTTTTCACTTCAATGCCGTAAGAACGTAATTCTTTTTGCACCAGTTCCGACGTTTTAAATTCCATATTGCCAAGTTCAGGATTGGCGTGAATATGATGACGCAATTGAATGGTATGCTGCTCGACTTTTGTAGCGGCATCATCCACCCAATCTGCAAAAGCAAACTGAGAGATACTCATGGCTAACCCCAAGCTAAGACAGGTTTTAGTGAGCTGCATGGAAACTCCATTTTTATAACCGTTTAAAATCTTATATTCGGAGAATTTAGGGTTAAAATACAAGGCTATTGTTGTAATTTTATATAGTCATTTGCACTATACTTGATATTTTAAAAGTTGAAAATTACCACAATTTAGCGAGCAATTTTGCGCTATGACTCAAAACATTTCATTTCAGATTGGCTTTTTTCCGGCAGACCTTTTAGGCTTATAGCAAATATTTTCTGGATATGACCATGTCGGACGCCATCACAGTTCCTCCCGCCCTGATTAACCGTGCGCTTGCAGGCCAAGCCGATGCCCAGTTTGAGCTGGCTGAATTGTATATGCAAAGCGAGCATGAAGATGACAACCTGCTGGCTGAAGAATGGGCCTTAAAAGCCGCTGAAAATGGTCATCTGGAAGCCATGTACTGGTTGGGCGAAGGTTATACCGTCTATGCCAAAGACGTGCAGGAAGATGATCCTGAAGATTCCAAAACTCACTTTGAGTTAGCCTATTACTGGTTGAAACAAGCAAGCGAACAGAAACATGCAGGCGCAATTCTGGAGCTGGCTGGCTATTATCGTCGTGGGAATGTGGTAGAAAAGGATATTCCGACCTCGGTAAATTTGGTTCAGCAAGCGGCTGAACTAGGCGATGCACAGGCCATGCGCGATTTGGCCTGTATTTATGAACATGGCCTGGGAGTCGAAATTAATGAAGTACAGGCAGATTACTGGGCTGAAAAAGCCAAAGCTGCCGAGTAACCCACTCAACCCGATCAAAAGCTCATCAGGTGATGGGCTTTTTTATATTGATGCATGAAGATAGGCGCTGGATTAGCCGGAATTTTTAATTGTTTTGGAGATCAAAGAACACTACAGCGAGAAACCGGAACAGTTTAGCCAGATATTCAACAATTTCAGATTGGAACTCTGGGCAATTTCCAAGTACAATACTGCGCTAGTCGAGGGATGCTGCGACGTTTTACAGGTACGAAATGTAAAAGCGCTAGGCTCGACCATCGGTCAAACATCCGCTTTGATCAACAACGGCATCCGCGAACTGAATGATCAATTGTTTTTATTAAGGAGATCGTGATGAACGCGGTTAATGCTTCATTTACTGATTACAAAGTAGCAGACATCACTTTAGCAGACTTCGGTCGTAAAGAAATCAAACTTGCAGAAGCTGAAATGCCAGCCCTGATGGGTCTGCGTAAACGCTACTCTGCGGCTAAACCACTTGCTGGCGCTAAAATCCTGGGTTGTATCCACATGACAATCCAAACAGCAGTTCTGATCGAAACTTTGGTTGAACTTGGCGCTGAAGTACGCTGGACCTCTTGTAACATCTTCTCGACTCAAGACCACGCTGCTGCTGCCATTGCTGCGTCTGGTGTTCCTGTGTTCGCTTGGAAAGGTGAAACTGAAGAAGAATACGTGTGGTGCTTAGAGCAACAAATTAACGTGAATGGCACGCCTTGGGATGCCAACATGATTCTGGACGATGGCGGTGACTTAACTGCACTTGTTCACGAAAAATACCCAGAAGTTTTGGCGAAAATCCACGGTATTACTGAAGAAACCACCACAGGTGTACAACGTCTGCTTGAAATGTGGAAAGACGGTTCTCTGAAAGTACCTGCAATCAATGTAAACGATTCAGTAACCAAGTCTAAAAACGACAACAAATACGGTTGCCGTCACTCACTCAACGATGCCATCAAACGTGCAACCGATATGCTTTTATCTGGTCGTCGTGCGCTGGTCATTGGTTACGGTGACGTAGGTAAAGGTTCTGCGCAATCACTTCGTCAAGAAGGCATGATCGTACGTGTTTCTGAAATCGATCCTATCTGTGCAATGCAAGCCTGCATGGACGGTTATGAAGTGGTTTCTCCATACAAAAATGGTGTTCAAACCGGCAAGAAAGAAGACGTTAACGCTGACCTTCTTTTAAACACTGACCTGATCGTAACAACAACGGGTAACTACCACGTTTGTGACGCTGCCATGCTGGATACATTAAAAGCAGGTGCTGTTGTATGTAACATCGGTCACTTTGACACTGAAATCGACACTAACTACCTACGTGGTTACAAGTGGGTTGAAGTGAAACCTCAAGTTCACCAGGTGTATCGTTCAGAAAATGAAAATGATTACCTGATCCTGCTGTCTGAAGGTCGTTTAGTGAACCTGGGTAACGCAACAGGTCACCCATCACGCGTGATGGACGGTTCATTTGCCAACCAGGTTTTAGGTCAAATGCACTTGTTCGCTGAGAAATTTGCTGATCTTCCTGAAGATCAAAAACAAGCCGCGATTCGCGTTGAACTGCTTCCGAAGAAATTGGACGAAGAAGTTGCAGCTGCAATGGTTGCAGGTTTTGGCGGCGTTCTGACGCAATTGACGCAAGAACAAGCGGACTACTTAGGTGTAGCGGTTGAAGGTCCGTTTAAATCGGATGCTTATAAATATTAATTAGCCCTCACCCCATCCCTCTCCCATAGGGAGAGGGTGAACTCTCAAATCATTTACATTACGAGTTTTACTTGTGAAATTTAAGTAATTTGAGCCAAGACTCTGCGTTATTCAGTAATGAATACTCCTCTCCCTTTGGGAGAGGTCAGGGAGAGGGTGAATAAAAAGTATTTATAAAAAGGATTTCAACATGTCAAAACAGATTCCGATTTCATTCGAGTTCTTCCCAACCAAAACTGATGCCGGTGCAGAAAAACTCAAGACCGTACACCAAGAGCTTCAGCTTTTAAATCCAGAATTTTTCTCGGTGACCTATGGCGCTGGTGGTTCAACTCGTGAACGTACCTTATCGACCATTAACGACTTCAATGGCAAAGGCACACCGGTTGCGCCTCACCTGTCTTGTATTGGTGATGACAAAGCGCGTATTGCCGAATTGCTGGACCTGTACAAATCACAAGGTATTGACCGTATTGTGGCACTGCGTGGTGACTTGCCATCCGGTCAGGTTGGCTTGGGTGAATTGCCATATGCACAGGATCTAGTCCGCTTTATTCGTGAACATTCCGGTGATCATTTCCATATTGAAGTGGCTGCCTATCCGGAAATGCACCCACAAGCGGAAAGCTTTGATAAAGATATTCAGCATTTTGTTGAAAAAGTAAATGCCGGCGCCAATGCAGCCTTAACGCAATTCTTTTTCAATCCGGATGCCTACTTCTACTTTGTTGAGCGTATTCAGCAAGCCGGTGTCAATATTCCGGTGGCGCCGGGTATTATGCCAATTACCAATGCCAGCAACCTGATTCGCTTTGCCGATAGTACTGGTGCTGAAATTCCACGCTGGATTCGCAAGCAACTGGCGACATATGGTGATGACACGGCATCGATTAAAGCCTTCGGTCATGAAGTGGTGCTGAAATTCTGTGAACGCCTGATTGCAGGTGGTGCGCCAAGTCTGCACTTCTACACCATGAACAATACCGAGCCTACCCGTCAGCTTGTGACTGATCTTGGTTTAGCCTAATTTTCTTTTTGCGAGTTGTACTTTATGCCACGTTTTTATATTGAAGCTGAATTAACGGTTGAGACGCAGCTCGCGCTGACCGAAACCGTGTTTCACCATTGGTGTAAAGTACTGCGCGCACAAGTGGGCGACACAGCCACCCTGTTCAATGGACAAGGTGGCGAATATGAAGTGACCCTTACCGACGTCCAGAAAAAAACAGCAACGGTGATGGTCAACAGCTTTAATCCGGGCAACCGTACACCTAAATTCAAGGCCCTGCTCGGTCAGGTCATGAGTAAGGGCGACCGGATGGATTATGCCATTCAAAAAGCGGTGGAACTCGGCGTTTCCGAGATTCAGCTCCTCACCTCTGAACGCTGCGAAATGCGTCTGAAATACGACCGTGACCAGAAAAAACTGGATCACTGGCAAGGTATCGCCATTGCTGCTTGTGAGCAATGTGGTCTGAATATTGTGCCTAAAATTCTCCCGCCGATGTCGCTGGAAAAATGGCTCGATACCGATCTGCCAGCCACCAAACTGGTATTAGCACCCAACAAAGATGAAGTGAATGTCTTACACAATGCCACGCCAGAACTTGCCCTGTTAATTGGGCCTGAAGGCGGCCTGAGCGAGGCTGAAATCAGTAGCGCAAATACGAAAGGTTTTGTGAACTGGTGTATAGGCGAGCGCGTGTTAAGAACTGAAACTGCGCCTGTGGTCGCACTTTCTATTTTAAATTTTAACTTCAGCGTGTAATTCGTCTTATTTTTAGCTGAATGCTGAGTCAGATGATTGCTTTTTTAAAGTTTACTGACTAATCTCAAAATATTATTTTACAATTTCACCTAATATCAGGTTATTCATAAAATAAAATAGATTTTTACATACTCTGTAATTTATAGGGTTTTGGGGATATATGTCAGACCATCAGGATGAGCTCATGGAGCAGCATTTGTATGCTGCCCAAATCACCAATACAATCCGGCTGATGCGCTTCTTTTTGCTGAGCATCCTCATTCTCTGTTTTTATATTTATTTTATTTTTCACTACTCTTTTAATTTTTCAACTTTCGCGTTTAATGCCTGGTTCCTGCTGAGTGAACTGGGGCTGGCCGGCTGCCTGTTCTTTAATGAAATGCGCTTTAAGCCCGGTCAATACAGTATTCAAATGGCACATCGCTGGATCAAGCTGGTATGCCTGCTGGTTGGTATTAGCCTTGGTATTGGCATTGCCCTGCTGTACTATTTCCTGCCGAAGTACAGTCTGGAGATGAGCACCTATCAGGCCATTATTCTGGCGGCTTTGCTGGTGATTATTAGCCAGACCTTTGCCCTCACCTTTTTAACCCAGCGCCTGAGCTATTTTTCGCTGGTATTTATTCCGGCCATTGTGCCGTATTTAATTTCCCCGCTGTTCTTTAACAGCAACACCGAACCGCTGTTTTATCTGGCCACCAACTTTGCCTTAATCTGTCTGCTGATTTGTGCCAATACCTCCATGCACATGCATCGCCGGCTATCTAGCGTCTATTTCAAGAATAATCAGCTGAAAAAACAGGCCGAACAGCAAGTGGCCTGGACCGACCAGCTTTGCCAGCAACTGCAAACGGAAATGAACCGTTCCAAGGATATTGAGCAGCAGCTGCAGTTTAATAACCAGATGCTGGAACAGAAAGTGAAAGAACGGACCTTTGATCTGGAGCAAATCCATAAAGCCCTACAAGATCAACAGGCCAATCTGGTGCTGGCGCATGAAGTGGCCGGGTTAAAACCATGGGATTGGGACATCAAGCATCGCCTGATTACCCTGACCAATGAACACCAGCAGCTGAAAATGTCCGGCTCCAAAGCCCATCATCACAAACTGCAGCAACTGATTCACCCGGATGATCTGGCGCATTTTCGTAACACCATGAAGCAGCATCTGCGTGGCCAGACCGACCGCTATGAAGTGACCTACCGGGTACAGCAAAGCAATGGCAAATGGGTCTGGGTACATGATGTTGGCCGTGTGATTGAGCGTGACCCCGAAACCCGGCGTCCATTACGCATGGTCGGTATCCGCCGTGACATCCATCAGGAAAAAACTGATCAGGAACGCCTGAAACTGACCGCCAGCGTACTACAGCAGGCAGCAGAAGGGATTTTTATTCTGAATGAGGACCTGCGTTATATTGAGGTCAATCCGTGCTTTGAACAGCTGACCGGCTTTAGTCGCGAGCAGATTATTGGCAAACATCTGTTTGATATTGCCAGCAATTACAAATCACGGCAGCGCAGTATGCACAAGGCCATTGTCAAGCAACTGCTCAAAGAAGGTGAATATGATGGCGAAATGGATGAAAAATACCTGTCGGGCAAAGAGCTGACCATCCGCCTGCACATGAATACCGTCAGCAATGAGCAGAACCGCTCTACCCATTATGTCGGGATTGTCTCGGATTTAACCGAGCGCCGCCGGCAGGAACAGCGCCTGTCCTATCTGGAAAATTATGACACGCTGACCGATCTGCCTAACCGGTTTTATTATAACTATCAGCTGCATCAGTATCTGGTGTCCCATCAGGATTCGATTAAACAACTGGCGGTGATTCGTCTGAACATCGACCGGTTCCGGGTGCTGAATGAATATTTAAGCCATAATGGCGGCGATGAACTGCTAAGACAGGTGGCACAGCGTTTACGCCTCATTAATGCCGAAGCGCTGTTGGTGGCGCATTTAAATGGCGATGACTTTGCCATTATTTATGAGCTGTCACATATTCGCCCATCGGTGCAGCAGCATTGCGAACGTATTACCAAAGCCTTCTCGGCGCCGTTTAATATCCAGGGTCAGGACCATATTATTACCCTGTCGATGGGCGTGTCTTTATATCCTGAACATGGCCGGCAGCTGGATTATTTAAACAACTGTGCCGAACAGGCGCTGTCGGAAGCCAAGCGTCTGGGTGGCAATACCACCAAATACTATTCGCTGGAAACCACCAAGCTGTTAGAGCAGGACGTGCACATTGAGCGCGATTTACGTCAGGCCATTAAAAATGATGAGCTGATCGTCTATTACCAGCCAAAAATCAATTTCCATGATCAGCAGGTCTCCGGTTTTGAAGCCTTGGTACGCTGGAACCATCCGGAAAAAGGCCTGATTCCACCCGGCTTATTTATTCCAATTGCCGAGCAAACCAGCCTGATTTCAGAGATTGGCCATATCGTAATTCAGCAAACCGCCAAGCAGATTCGGGACTGGCAGGCACTGGGCTTTGATAACATCCGGGTTTCGGTCAATATTGTGGCGCAGCAGCTACAACGCGGACATTTGCTGGAAGATATTGATGAGGCGCTCAATACCTATCATATTTCCGGTGAAAGCCTGGAACTGGAAATTACTGAATCGTCGTTGCTGGAAAATACCGACGAGGTCAAATATATTCTGGAAGAAATCAAGAAGCGCCATATTCATATTTCGCTGGATGATTTTGGTACCGGTTATTCTTCCCTCTCTTACTTAACCGATTTTCCTATAGATGTTTTAAAGATCGACCGCAGCTTTGTGTCCAAGATTGGCCACAGCAAGCAGGAAGCCATTGTCAGTGCCATGATTGCCATGGGCAAAGCCATGGGCATGACCATTGTCGCTGAAGGTATTGAAACTGAACATCAACTTCAGTACCTCAGAAAGCTCGATTGCGACATCGCCCAGGGCTTTTTATTCTCCAAACCGCTGCCACAACAGGATGCGACCCGCTTCCTGAGTGAAAAAATGCAGACACCACTTATTGTTAGTGAATCTTAATCTATAGCTTAAACTTCTAAGTTTGTTCTAAAAATGCGCAGCTTTGACTGTGCTTAGTGCGTAAGTAATGGTATATTCGAGCAGATTTAGCACAAACCGCCAGCATCGCTGGACACAGTAACATACGAGATTCAGATGGACGATCAATCATTAAAACAGCAGGCTTTGTATTATCACGAATTTCCTACTCCAGGTAAAATCAGCGTTACCCCAAGTAAGCAGCTGGTCAACCAACGTGACTTAGCGCTTGCATACTCACCTGGTGTCGCGGCACCATGTTTAGAGATTGAACGAGATCCTTCTACTGCAGCACTGTATACAGCACGTGGCAACCTGGTTGCCGTGGTGAGTAACGGTACCGCTGTACTAGGTTTAGGGAACATCGGTCCTTTAGCGTCTAAACCGGTTATGGAAGGTAAAGGCGTTCTGTTCAAGAAATTCGCCGGCGTCGATGTATTTGACATCGAAATCGCTGAAAATGATCCAGACAAAATCGTTGATATCGTTGCTGCACTCGAACCAACCTTTGGCGGGATTAACCTTGAAGACATCAAGGCACCAGAATGCTTCTACATTGAGCAAAAACTGCGTGAACGCATGAACATTCCGGTGTTCCATGATGACCAGCATGGTACGTCAATTATCGTCGGTTCTGCGCTGCTGAATGCGCTACAACTGAACGGCAAAAACATTGCCGAAATCAAGATTGTGGCTTCAGGTGCCGGTGCTGCTGCCCTGTCGTGCCTGGACCTGCTTTGTGCCCTGGGTGCGAAAAAAGAAAATATTATTGTGGCGGACTCACGCGGTCTATTGACCACCAAACGTGAAGGTCTGGACGAGTCGAAAAAACGCTACGTACAGGATATTGAAGCAACCCAACTGGCCGATGTAATTGCCGGTGCCGATATGTTCCTCGGTCTCTCTGCTGCCGGTATTCTGACCAAAGAAATGGTCAAGCAGATGGCGGCTAATCCAATCATCTTCGCTCTGGCTAACCCGGATCCGGAAATTCTGCCTGAACATGCCCACGAAGTACGTGATGATGTGATTATGGCAACTGGACGTTCTGACTATCCGAACCAGGTGAATAACGCGCTGTGCTTCCCGTACATCTTCCGTGGTGCGCTAGATGTCGGTGCAACCACCATTAACGAAGAAATGAAAATTGCCTGCGTACACGCGATTGCACGTATGGCGCACATAGAAGCAGATGCGGCATCCTATGGTGAGAAATCTGCTTCATTTGGTCGTGACTATTTAATTCCACGTCCGCTTGATCAGCGTCTGATTCTTGAAATTGCTCCAGCGGTTGCCAAAGCAGCGATGGATTCAGGCGTGGCAACACGTCCAATTCAGGACTTCTCGGCTTATCATCAACGTCTGTCAGAGTTTGTATATAACTCTGCGTTTATGATGAAACCAATTTTTGCGCAGGCGAAAACCGATCCGAAACGCATTGCCTATGCAGAAGGCGAAGACTTACGCGTTTTACGTGCAGTACAAATTGCAGTGGACGAAGGTCTGGCACAACCGATTCTGGTGGGTCGTACCGCGGTTATTGAAGCGAATATCAAGAAACTGGGCTTACGTCTGGAACATGGTGTGAATATCACTATTGTTGATCAGGAGAAAAACCCGGATTACGAAAAATTCGCTGATGATTACTACAGCATCATGCAGCGTAAAGGTGTAACGCCTGAATATGCGCAGCGTGAAGCACGTCGCCGTTCGACTCTAATTGCCGCAATGCTGGTGAAACACGGTCTGGCTGACGGTATGTTATGTGGTACTTATTCAAGCTACGACATTCACTTAGACTTCGTCAGCAATATTATTGGTCTGAAAGAAGGTCACAATACTTTCTTCACTCTGAATGCGCTGATGCTGGAAGATCGTAACCTGTTTATTGCCGACACTTACATCAACCGTAATCCGACAGCTGAACAGCTGGCTGAAATGACCATTCTGGCCGCTGAAGAAGTACGCCGTTTTGGTGTAACACCACGTATTGCCCTGCTGTCGCATTCAAGCTTTGGTTCAGACCAGAACGATGCCAGCGCGCAAAAAATGCGTAAAGTGTTTGATATTCTGTCTGAGATTGCACCAGAACTTGAAGTGGAAGGTGAAATGCATGGTGATGCGGCACTGGACGAAAATATTCGCCATTTCGCATTCCCGAACTCACGCTTCAAAGGTTCAGCTAACCTGCTGATTATGCCGAACCTGGATGCAGCCAATATTTCGTTTAACCTGTTGAAATCGACTTCAGGCAGCAACGTGACCATTGGTCCAATCTTGCTGGGCGCAGCGAAACCGGTACATATTTTAACGCCAACAGCGACCACCCGTCGTGTGGTGAATATGACTGCGTTAACCGTGGCAGAAATTCAGCAAGCGGAACAAGACGCGCTATAAAAACTGAATGCCGAGTGAAAAGCTCGGCATTCTGACTTGAGAAAACCTCTATTCTGTTGCATGATGACCTCAAGAATAGAGGTTTTTTCATGCAAGTTTATTTAGTAGGCGGTGCGGTGCGAGATCATTTGCTGGGGCACCCCTATCACGAAAAAGATTATGTGGTTGTCGGGGCAACACCCGAACAGCTTCTGGCCCAAGGCTATCAGCCCGTGGGCAAAGACTTCCCTGTGTTTTTACATCCTGAATCAAAAGAAGAATATGCACTGGCCCGTACCGAACGTAAAGCCGGTCAGGGCTATCATGGTTTCGAGTTTTATACTGCACCCAATGTCACGCTGGAAGAAGATTTAATCCGTCGTGACCTGACCATTAATGCCATGGCCATGGATGAAAACGGCCAGGTCTATGATCCTTATGGTGGACAGCAGGATCTGGCGCAAAAAGTGCTGCGTCATGTTTCCGACGCCTTTGTTGAAGACCCATTACGTGTACTCAGAATTGCCCGTTTTGCTGCGCGTTATAAAGCGCTGGGCTTTCGTGTGGCCGATGACACCCTGACCCTGATGCGCACGCTGGCAGCATCTGGCGAGCTGGATACCTTAACCCCGGAACGGGTCTGGAAAGAAACTGCACGCGCCTTGCAGGAAGATCATGCCGATGAATACTTTGAAGTGCTGCGTCGCTGCGGTGCCTTAAAAGCCTTGTTCCCGGAAATTGATGCCCTGTTTGGGATTCCACAGCGCCCGGAATATCATCCGGAAATTGACTGCGGCGTGCATACCTTAATGTCCCTGCAACAGGCCTGCCGCCAGAATTACAGTCTGGATGTGCGTTTTGCCGTGCTGGTGCACGACTTGGGCAAGGCCCTGACCCCAGCCGATGAATTACCGCGTCATATCATGCATGAAGAACGTGGTATTCAGCCGGTTACTGACCTGTGTGACCGCCTGAAAGTGCCGACCTATACCAAACAGCTGGCGCTGGCGGTGTGCAAGGAACATTTAAAATGCCATCAGGCCCTGACCTTAAAACCGGGCACCTTATGGCGTCTGCTACAGCGTCTGGATGTATTGCGTCGCCCGGAACGGGTAGAAGCCTTTGTTCAGGCCTGTGAATGTGATTCGCGTGGCCGTTTAGGTATGGAAGATCGGGACTATCCGCAGGCCGATTATGTGCTAAAAGCCATGCAGGTGGTGCGCGGCATTAAAGCGCAGGATTTACCGCCTGAGATTAAAGGCCCCGATATTGGTGAAATGCTGATTCAGCGCCGCATTAAAGCGATTGAAGTGCTGAAAGCAGAATATACCGCCGCAAGCTAAAATTGAGTCATAAAATTTAAAATACCCGTGTCGTGCACGGGTATTTTTGTTGATCAGGGATGAATCATCCCCCTGTGCTGATCTGGATGAAGCCGCCTTAAGACCGTTCGGCCGGAAAAGTAATTACCTGTTCCAAACGCATCTGCTGGGTGGCAATCATCAATAAACGGTCAATACCCAGCGCAATACCTGAACATGGCGGCATCTGAGGCAAGGCACTGAGCAGATATTCATCAAGTGGCATCACATGCAAGCCCAGTTTTTCCCGCTCCTGATTGTCGGCTTTAAAACGGCCACGGAGCACCTCGGCATCAGCCAGTTCATCATAGGCATTGGCCAGTTCCAGCCCTTCAATGTACAGCTCAAAACGGGCGGCAACCAGTTCGCCCTCTTCATCGACACGAGTTTTGGCCAGTGAGGCCAGTTCCGGCGGGAAATCAGTCAGGAATACCGGCGTGTCAAAGCCCAGACTAGGCTCAACCATATGCGAGAACAACAGGTCGATATAGCCCAGACGATCATCACCTAAATCGAGGCTTAGCCCGACACGCTGACAGCAGGCTTTCAATTCAGATAATGTCGCTTGCAGCGGATTCAGATCCAGCCGGTCCATAAAAGCATGTTTATAACTCAGTACCGTTGGACGTACTTCACCAAAACGCTGTGCCAAGGTCAGATTGAGTAAATCGGTGACTTCAAACATCAGCTCTTTCAGGCTAAAACCCGGGCGATACCATTCCAGCATGGTAAATTCGCTATTGTGTTTGCGGCCATGCTCATCATCACGAAACACCTTGCAGATCTGGTAAATCGGGCCACTGCCACTGGCCAGCAGGCGTTTCATGGCAAATTCAGGCGAAGTTTGCAGATAATGCGTCTGCTGCTGGCCCAATACATGACGCTTGGCCTGTACCGAGCTTAAATGTACATCGGTGACACCGGCCTGCGACAAAATAGGCGTTTCCACTTCCAGCACTTCGCGCTCAGCAAAAAACTGGCGAATCTGGGCGTACATCTTGGCGCGGGCGCGCATGGCCTCAAGGCTACAGGTCGGCTGATAGTTCAGGCTCATGCGGCCGGCCCTCCATGCGCAGCCCATTCACGGCGCAGCGGATAAGTCTTGCGTAAATGGTCAAAGGCCTGCTGATCGACCTTGCCGTCTTTTAAGCAGGCACGTAATTTGGCATCATCGGCGGCAATATCATACATCTGTGGCAGATGCTGTTGCATTGCGGCTTTTAACGGCTGACCACTAAAATAATCGTTGCACGGCGGCAACTGGCTTTCAAAACGTTTGTGCGCCACTTGTCCAAAGACTTCACAAAAAGCGGCATAAATCATTTGTGTGCCGCGGGCTTTGCCTTCCAGACTGTAACCGGCAATATGCGGCGTTACCAACGTGACCAGATTTAATAATTCGGCAGAAATTTCCGGTTCATGCTCAAATACATCCAGCACCACCGCACGCCCGGTCTGCTGGATATCGGCCATTAATGCCTGCTCTGCCACCACCGGACCACGCGCTGAATTAATTAAAATTGCCTCCGGCTTCATCTGGGCCAGGGTTTCGGCATTGAACAGATGATAGGTCGGATACGGACCGGTTTTGGTCAGCGGCACATGAATCGAAATGGCATCGGCCTGAGCCAATACGTCTGCCAATGCCAGTTGCTGCACACTTTCACGTTGCACCAAAGGATCATAAGCCACCACTTTCCAGCCCAGCAGTTCCGCCATTACCGCCAGACGCGAACCGACATTGCCCAGTCCGATAATGCCCAGACAGAACTGCTGGCCTGCTTCCAGTAAGGCTGGACGCACATGCAGTAAGGCGGTAATCACATATTCGGCAACCGCCTGTGCATTACAGCCGGCGGCATTGGACCAGCGAATCTGCTGCTGTTCCAGCGCGGCAATATCCAGATGATCGGTACCAATGGTGGCACTGCCCACAAAACGCAGCTTGCTGTGCTGGATCAGTTCGGCATTGACCTTGGTTACCGAGCGCACCAGTAAGGCTTCGGTATCGTGCAGGTCCTGCGCAGTTAAGGTCCGGCCCGGACGATGGGAGATTTCACCAAACTCGGCAAAAAAATAATCGGTAAAGGCCAGATTTTCATCGGCAATAATTTTCATAAGGCAATCCAATGCTTTGATCTGTCCATGATAACGCCTGAAGGCCCTGCGGATGAAGCGCTATTGCAGTAAATACACTGAATATTAACCGCAGCAAAGCCGGCCCATCAGGCTTCACCCAAATACAACTTGCCGAAGCCGAATAAAACAATATATGTTTTTATAATATGTTATAGTCAAGGCCAGTCTTAATCTTCTCCCCCGTTTATTTTTAACCAATGAAGGGCCTGCATATGACACCTCGCTTTAGCAATCCATGGGATGAACGCTACCACAGCACCGATCATTTATATGGCGAAGCGGCCAACGTTTTTATTCAGCAGATGGCCCAGCAGTTAGCGATTTCTGGCGCTACGCTGGGCATTGCTGAAGGTGAAGGCCGTAACCTGATTTATCTGGCCGAGCGCGCCCGTGAACAGCAACTGCCGTTTGCCGGACTACTCTGGGATTATTCGACTGTTGCGCTTGAAAAAGCCCAAAAACATGCCCAGGCCAAACAGCTGACCTTGGACACCGCCGTGGTGGATTTAAGTCAGGTAGAATGGCCGGAAAACCAGTTTCAGCATGCGATTTGCGTGTTTGGTCATGTCAATCAGCCGACCCAGCAGAAATTACTGCACGGCGTGCGTCATAGCCTGAAATCCGGTGGCTGGTTCATTGGCGAGGTCTATTCCAAAGCACAACTGGCCTATGCCACCGGTGGCCCGGGCAATCCTGACATGCTGTATGATCCACGTGATTTTCTAGAGATCTTCCAGCAAGATCATCTGCTGCATTTCTTTGTCGGTGAAGTGGAACGTCATGAAGGACAGCTGCATCAGGGGAAGTCGCATGTGATTCAGTTTGCCATTCAAATCCGTAAATAAAGCATAAAAAAGGAGGATGAATCTGCATTGATTCATCCTCCTGCAATTCGATTCCTGCTGCTTACTGGCTTATCCGCCTTTTTCAATCTGGTCCAGAATGGCACATTCCGCGCTGTGATTGCCCTGACAATGCTGCGCAGATTGCTGCAACAAATTGACCATGTCCTGTAAACGCTGGATTTTCTGGTTCAGCTCATCAATATGTTTTAAGGTCAGCGCTTTCACTTCTGCACTCTGGCGGCCGCTATTTTTCCACAATGAAATCAGTTCTTTCATTTGCTCGGTAGAAAAGCCCAGCTCGCGGGCATGACGAATAAAATTCAGGGTTTTTAAATCCTGCTCGGAATAGACCCGATAACCAGCAGCACTGCGCTGGGCAGCCGTGAGCAGGCCGATACTTTCATAATAACGGATCATTTTGGCAGAGATGCCCGACTGCTTTGCGGCTTGACCAATATTCACATGCTTCTCGCTCAATACGGCGGTTTAAGACCTGCCTCCGATCTTAAACCGAAAATGTCCTGACGCCAACGGCTATTGCAGCGGCGCGGCAAAGCGCTTCAGGCGTAAAGCATTGCCCAGCACAAACACGGATGACAGTGCCATTGCGCCTGCAGCAAACATCGGCGACAGTAAAATGCCCCACAGCGGATACAGCACGCCGGCGGCAATCGGAATTAAGGCCACGTTATAAACAAAGGCCCAAAACAGGTTCTGGCGGATATTGCGGATAGTGGCCTGACTTAAAGCAATCGCATTGGGAATGCCTTTTAAACTGCCGGACATCAGCACCACATCGGCGGCTTCAATGGCTACATCGGTACCGGTGCCAATGGCCAGCCCGACATCGGCCTGTGCCAGCGCCGGGGCATCATTAATCCCATCGCCGACAAAGGCCAGACGGCCATATTGCTGCTGCAATTCACGTACGCTATCGACTTTGCCTTCCGGCAGAACTTCGGCAACCACAGTATCAATTTTTAGCTGCCGGGCAATCGCTTCGGCGGTATGCCGGTTATCGCCGGTGATCATTGCCACTTTTACGCCCAACTGATGCAAGGCTTCAATCGCGGCAAAGGTGCTGTCTTTGATTGGATCGGCCACGGCAATGATGGCCGCCAGTTGATCCTCTACCGCCACATACAGTGGTGTTTTTCCCTCCTGCCCCAAACGTACCGCAACCTGATCAAAGGCTGTGGTACTTAAACCCAGCTGATGCATATAACGGTCGGCCCCGATATACAGCCATTGACCATTGACCTGCCCTTTCACGCCGGACCCGACAATCGAATCAAAATCGCTCACAGCTGGTAAAGATAAGCCTTGTTGCTGCGCGGCTTCGACAATAGCAAAGGCAATCGGATGCTCCGACTTGGCTTCTACCGCCGCCACCCAGCTTAATAATTGCGTCTGCTCAAAACCGGCCTGTACATGAAAATCGGTCAGTTGCGGCTTGCCTTCGGTTAAGGTGCCGGTTTTATCCACCGCCACCACCTGCGCTTCCTGTAACAGCTGCAAGGCTTCGCCTTTACGGAACAGAATGCCCATTTCTGCCCCACGTCCAGTGCCGACCATAATCGAGGTTGGAGTGGCCAGCCCCATAGCACATGGACAGGCAATAATCAGCACCGCTACAGCATTGACCAGACCAAAGGTCAGCGCCGGTTCAGGACCAAAAATCAGCCAGACCAGAAAGGTCAGCACAGCCATTAGCATTACGGCTGGCACAAACCACATGGTGACTTTATCGACCAGCGCCTGAATGGGCAGTTTGGAGCCTTGCGCCTGCTCGACCATGCGGATAATTTGCGCCAGCACCGAATCTGCCCCCACCGCAGTTGCGCGGATGCTCAGGCTGCCATTCTGGTTGATGGTGCCGCCCACCACGGCGCTGCCTGCCATTTTTTCTACTGGCAGCGGCTCTCCGCTAATCATCGATTCATCGACATAACTGCGGCCGTCCAGCACTTCCCCATCCACCGGAATCCGCTCTCCTGGGCGGATATCGACCTGCATACCCGAGCTGACTTCAGCCAGCGGCACTTCCACACTTTGGCCATTACGTACAATGCGGGCGGTTTTTGGCTGCATGCCGATCAGGTGCTGAATTGCCTGCGAGGTGCGGCCTTTGGCTTTGGCTTCAAAATAGCGTCCCAGCAAAATCAGGCTGACAATCACCGCGGCAGCTTCAAAATAGACATTGACCGTGCCTTCCGGTAACAGCTGTGGCATAAAAGTCGCCACCACCGAAAAGCTGTATGCGGCCAGGGTTCCGACTGCCACCAGCGAGTTCATATCCGGCGCGAAACGCAGCAAGGCCGGAATGCCTTTTTGATAAAAACGCCGGCCCGGAAATAGCAATACCAGCGTGGTCAACACGAACTGCAACAGCCAGCTCGGCATCTGCCCGATCTGATGCATGACCCACATATGAAAAGCCGGAATTAAATGCGAGCCCATTTCCAGCACAAATACCGGAATGGCCAGCACCAGGGAAATTAACAGATCACGTTTTAGTTGCTGCTGCTCGCTGGCTTTCTGATCCGCCTGTTCAGTGGTGGTCGTGGTCTGCAGCTGGGCATCATAACCAGCCTTACGGATGGCCTGAATCAGTTTATCGGCACTGACCGTAGTATCGGCTTCGACCCAGGCCTGCTCAGTGGCCAGATTGACATTGGCTTGCTGCACACCCGGCACTTTTTTCAGGGCTTTTTCTACCCGCGCCACGCAGGAGGCACAGGTCATACCGTCAATTGACAATTCGATGGGTGCCGCGACGACCACATCATAACCGGCACGCTCAATGGCTTTGACCAAAGCGGCCCGGTCAAGTGGTGCGGAAGATTCCACCACGGCCTGTTCGGTGGCCAGATTGACATTGGCCTGCTCGACCCCATCCACTTTTTTTAAGGCTTTTTCCACCCGGCCTACGCATGAAGCACAGGTCATGCCCTGAATAGACAATGTTTCACGAAAAACAGCAGATGAATTTGAGATGCTCATGCCCTACCTCGGCCAATACCCGGATTTCCCTACAGCATACAGATTGACATCATGGGAAGGTCAAGTCTCTGCGCATAAAAATTTGGCTTGACCTTCCCATCATGACAAGCTTTAAACTGAAAGCATCTTCACATGACTCATGGAGCATCTTAATGAAACTGCATATTGCCAATATGACTTGCGGCGGCTGCGCCCGCGGTGTGACAGCCACCATTCAGGATGTGGACCCGAATGCCAAAGTTGACATTGATCTGGACAGTAAAATCGTGACCGTTGACAGCAGTGCCAGCGTAGATCAGCTGGTGGCGGCGCTGAATGAAGATGGTTTCCCGCCAGAAGTGCAATAATTTCCAGGCACTCTCAAAACCGCTACTGTCCAATACACTGCTAGCGTCAAATAAAATCGCCTCCGTGATGCGGGCATCAGGGAGGCGGCAAAAGACGAATGACCTATAACGGACAACGGGACATGCAATAGGTCATTCTAAACCGGACAAAAAAACAAAACACGCTTAAACTTAAATATGCTTAAACAGCGCCGAACGGGCCGAACCGGATGCCCCATCGGCCGCACTCAGGAAGCGCTCGGTGTGGATGTCACGTTCAAACAGGCGGCTTTGCATTAAGGTTGAAATCGCGGCATCAATCATCACCGGTGGACCGCATAAATAGGCTTTGTGACCACTGCATTTGTGTTCAAAATAATCCGCCACTGCTTCATGTACATAGCCGTTAAAGCCAGTCCATTGATCTTCCGCCTGCGCGGCATTCAGCGCCGGAATATAACGGAAGTTCGGATAGTCCTTGACCAGCTGCTCAAACAGTTCGCGGTTATACAGTTCGCTTAAATCTCGCGCGCCCTGGAACAGGTAAATAATCCGGCTATCGCCCTGTTCCAGCAAGTCCAGAATCATGGATTGTGGGCTGGATAAACCCGAACCGCCAGCAATAAAGATTACATCCTGATCATCGGATTTACGTACAAAGAATTGTCCATACGGCCCGGACAATTGCAGTTCTTCACCCACACTCAGTTCCTCATGCACATAACTGGTGGCGGTGCCACCTTCGACCTTACGGATATGCAGTTCGATAATACCGGCTTCACTTGGCGCATTGGCAATCGAGAAAGCGCGCGTGCCCTCAACACCCGGAAACTGGATATTGATGTATTGCCCGGCCTGAAACTGCATTGGACGGTCAATCTGCAAACGCAGACCTTTAATAGTCGGTGACAGGTCTTTTATTTCCAGCACCGTGGCCTGATAATCTTCCACCAGATAGCCCATGAAATCTTCATCTTCATCGACATCAGCTTCAATAATCATGTCAGATTCCGGTTTGCAGCAGCAGGCCAGCACCTTGTTTTCTTCACGTTCGATATCCATTAAGGCAAACGGCGATGCCTCTCCAACATCATAAAAACCGTCCGTGACCTGGACTTTGCAGGTGCCGCAGGTGCCATGCCCGCAGGCAAAGGGTAACCACACGCCTTGACGTAAAGCGGCATCGAGAATGGTCTGGTCTTCTTCCACGTCAATGGTGGTGCCAATCGGTTCAATGGTAACTTGATAACTCATGCGCATTCTCCTTAAACGTGGGCATCCTGATAGCCTTTTAGTTCCGGGCTGACAAAACGCAGCAGGGATTTGTGGTCAAAGCCTAGCTCGGCCAGTGTTTTGGAAAAATCGGTCTGTAAAGGTTCATGGTTTAACACAAACTGCACCGTTGACCAGTCCAGCTGCTCAAAGTCGGGATGCTGATGAAAACCGGCCTGAATCTGCTGATCGATCAGATCCTGCAAGGTCTGCTGCGGTGACACCACAAAGGCATGAGCCGCACAATATAAGGTGTGATGATCCCAGCCAATATACAACAGCATGTTGTCGCCATAGTGATGCTGGGCATCGCGCGGTTCGAATTGATAATGGTCTTGAATTGCACGTACAGTCATGAGAAATCTCCTAATTCCTTGAGCGGGTCATTGGCAGCAATGACCCAATTCCATTTTTTATGCGGCGTCGCCTTTCCATTTTTTCCAGCGCTGCTGATCTGGCGAGCCTTCAATGTCCAGGTTGTCTGCACCGACATTGAAGTGATAATAATCACGCAGGATGCTCTCCAGATCTGGCCCGCCACAGTTGCCCTGTAAAATCTGGTTCACTGGCAGCCAGGCCTGAATATATTTTTCCGGTTCACGTTCAAAGATGTCGTGGCAGCCATCGGAACAGGTGTGATAACGCTCGCCCTGATAGATGCTGTCGCGATAGCTGAACATGGTCGGGTCGCCGCCCATTTCAGTAAAGGTCATTGGAATCTGGCAGACCTGACACAATTGAGGTAAACCGGCGCTATAGAAGCGTTTGCCTTCGGCTTCCATCTTGCGGGCCAGTTCCCAGCGTGGACGATAATATTTGTCAAAGGTGTCCGGATATTTGGCCGACAGCCAGTCCATTTCCTCATCGGTTGGAATCCAGGTGTGGAAACCGGCTGCATGGCCAAAGTTATAGAAAATCCACCAGGCCTGATGCGACACATGCTCTTTTTCTTTCTCAATCACTTCCGAATATTTCGGCATACGGATGCCATAACGGGCCAGATCTTTAAACAGCGCCCCGCCGGCTTCTTCAAAGTAGGTTTCCCAGGCTTCTTTCCAGGACATGACTTTATTTGGCAGCATGTAGTCCATCATCATGCCGACAATTGATAATAAGCGTGTGCCGCGCCAGAACCATTTATCAATCCATTCCTGCACAATTGGTACGTTATCTTCATGCTGTTCCAGCAGGAATTTGACAATTTCCAGGCCCAGGGTCATGTGACGTGCTTCATCGGACTGGGCACTAAAACCAAAAGTCACGGTGGCCATATCACCGTTATAGGCCGCGCCAGACATAAACGGCACAAACAGCAGGTTGGTCAGCACATATTCAAAGGCAAAGCTGATCGCCAACAGGAATTCAAATGGCCCGGCTGAACGCGCATCTTCAAAGAATGATTTAGGCACAGATAAATACCAGACCCGGTCATGCATATGCGCCCAGTCCTGAAAGCCATCAAAGAACTTGTTGTAATGGCTCATGGCATGAATCTGGGTCTGTACATGACGCAGCTCATCAATCGACTGCATTTGCGAAGCAATCCGCGCACCAATGCCACTGAACTGACGGCCTACATGGGCATAACCCTGATAAGCCTGATATTCCAGCGGTGTAACCGCAGTTAAAAACAGTTTAATGGCATTTAAATAACGTTCATTGGAGACATTCATCTGACCGTTGTTCTGCGCGAATGCATCAAAAATGGCGTAGAGTTTTTTCTCTTTTTCGGCCTGATATTTCCAGTAGGCATCCATGGTTAAACGGAACGGATCTTCCCATTTTGACCAGTCGGTAATTTTAATGCCTTCAAATTCTTCATACGGAAATGCGGCTTTACGGTCGGCATAGGAAAAATCCCAGTCCAGATCACGGGTCAGCATCCGGTAACGGTCTTTGGCATTCAGTTTTTTCTGTGCAGTTTTGGCTTGTGTATTCATCTTGATCATCCTGTTCAATTTTTCCAGTGCAGGCACTCAGGCCTTGGCATGTTGTCTGTTTAATTCCATTTCAGCTGGAAGCTGTCATCATCTTCCTCGACATTGCCGCCCAGAGTAATCATGTTGAGCTGTAATTCCTGGATGTCCCAATCCTGACCCAGTTTTTCCGACACGGTTTCAGCCCGTACAATCAGACCGGTTTCGCTTTCAATGCGGATCATGGCCGGTAAATACTGGATGCTGGCATCCGGGTTATCCTGTTCAATCGCTTCGACGATATAGCGTGAAGTGTCGTTATCTTGCAGGGCTAAATAAACTTTTGAGCTCATGAGGCATCTCCTTATGCGGCTGAGGCGTGTTGAATCTGTAAACCGGCTTTCTTGCAACGTTCCTGAATCAGGTTCATGGCGGATTCCACCGATGCACTACCCAGTGCGAGCGTGGCCCAGCTAGAAAAGGCCTGTTCCACTTGGGGCAGCAGTTCTTCAATCCAGCCCTGAATCAGCTGCTGGTTATGCTCCGATTCTGCGACTGCAGTTTTAAACACACTGTCAGACCATTTACGTAAATCGTTCAGGCAGTCCTGCATAAACTCGGTCAGCATGGCAATATCGCGTGCGCCCTGCTCGACCAGCCATTGATCCAGCTCGCCATACACCAGCTGCTGCAACATGCTGTCGATCATCAGGTTTTGTAATAAAAACAGTTTGAACCAGTCCTGCTCGGTCAGGCTGACTTCACATAAACGGCGCAGCGGCTGCCAGGCGGCATCTTCCATCCAGGCAGTTTTGGCGTGCTGCAAAGCCTCACCACGATTGCCATCGAGCAGCAAACCAATTCGTGACAGATACTGCGCCATGCCCAAACGGTCCATTGCGGCAAAAATACAGGCCTGGGTGATAACCGTGCCATAGCCATAGGCACTGCCCGACATCATGTGCAGATTAGCAGTCTGTTCGACATAACGAAATGGCAACAGGCACTGCATCAGTTTTTGCTGGACTGCCTCGGACAGGTTCGCCACCAGCTCACGCTTTTCAAAAAAGGCATAATTGCTTTCGGCAATATCCTGCAAACGTGCGCGATGCTGCACATAGGCACCATAATAAAACTGGCGCGGATCTTTAAAGGCATACCAGTCCTGCATCAGCAGTGCGGTATGGGTTGGATCATTTAAGGTTTTTTCCGGTTTCCATAGCGGACGATAATGGAAATTGGCCGCCGCCTGCACATCAAAGCTGACTTCCTGATAACGTGTGGCCGGCTTGTTGCCAAAACGGCGTTCAATATAGGCATAGGTCTGGCGGATGGGTTCAACGCTGGACGTTTTAATTTCTAAAGTCATCATTATCTCCTTATCGACTTAAGACTGATCTTCTTGATCTGACAGATACTGTGTCGGGCGCACCATGCTCGGTTCTACGCCATAACGCCATTTATCTTCCTGGGCATCATTCCAGGCCTGTTGTGCGGCGCTCATTTCCACCACCTGATGCATGGCACAAAATTCCTGGAAAGCCTGCTGGGGCAGAACCAGCTCGACAAATAGCGTCGGGTCCTGAATGGCAAAATCAAATTCGACAAATTTGGCCTGTGGATCACCGGTAATCCGGATGTATTTGGTCAATGCCGTTAGGCGTGCAGTGTGCGTCATCATGACCTTCCTTTTTCATTGCCACCAAAATCATTTCAGTGTGGCAAGCACGGAGCTTGCAGCTTTATTTACTTAAAGCATTTCAAAAGGCGTGCCAACTTTTATAAATTATTGATATTTATATTTTTATTTAAATTGGCTTAAAAATACAGAGATGAGATGGACGAGAAATTTCATGTTTTGCTGAAAGATATTTTGCTGAATTTCAGCATTTGATGAACTTAAACGCATACTGAAGTTTTAGACATTTGTATATTGCTAAAATTTCAACTTATTGATTTATGAGCACTATATTTAAAAGGTATAAGATTATGCGCTTTTAATCCTCACCTCGATGGTCGGAATTGGTTAAGATCAATCCATGCTTGTGACTTGCCAAAATGGATGATTGGCTATGCCCCATACCCAGGACCTTAAACACTACAAACAGCTGCTGGAACACAATCAGGATATTCAGGATCTACTCGACAAAATCCAGTTTGATACCGAACACGGTCAGATCTGGTTTGAAGAAAACCGTATGCTGCTGATTCATAGCGGCATCATGGGCTATTTGCGCAAAGACCTGTATCAGATGCTGGGCTATGAACGCACCAAACACTTTTTTATCCGCTGCGGTTATCAGGCCGGGATGCGCGATGCCGAAGTCACCTCACGGCTACGCCCAAATTTAAATGAAGTAGAAGCCTTTATGGCCGGCCCGCAGATGCACGGTATTCGCGGCATGGTCCAGGTTACAGTCAATGACCTGCGTTTAAGTCATGACCAGCATCAGTTTTATGCCGATTTTAACTGGCTTAACTCTTTTGAAGCCGAGGTGCATTTATCTGAATTTGGTGCAGCCGATGAACCGGCCTGCTGGATGCTGCTCGGTTATGCCTGCGGCTATAGCAGCTATGTGATGGGTCAAACCATTATTTATCAGGAAACCCATTGCGTGGCCAAAGGCGATGACTGCTGCCGGATTATCGGCAAACCGCTGGCCGACTGGGAAAATGCCAATGAACTGATCCGCTTTATGTCACCCGATCCGGTGTCGGACAAGATTATTGCCTTGCAGGCAGAGCTGAACCAGCTGAAACAGACCATCTACACCGATGCTGAAGCCGACTACACCATGTTTAATGCTATCGGTGAATCGGCGGCCTATCGCAAGGTCTGCGACCTCCTGAAAAAGGCCGCAGGCAGTAAAGTCGCAGTCCTGCTACAGGGCGAAACCGGGGTCGGTAAAGAAGCCTTTGCCCGCGGGATTCATCAGGCCAGCCAGCGCCGCCAGCAACCGTTTGTCGCAGTCAACTGTGCCTGTATTCCTCCCGACCTGATTGAAGCCGAACTGTTCGGGGTGGAAAAAGGTGCCTATACCGGCGCCAACCAGTCACGTGCAGGCAAGTTTGAACGCGCAGATGGCGGCACCATTTTTTTAGATGAAGTGATTGAGCTGTCACCTCGTGCGCAGGCCGCTCTGTTACGCATGTTACAGGAAGGCGAATTTGAACGGGTTGGTGATTATCAGACCCGCAAAGTAGATGTGCGTATTGTCGCCGCCACCAACGAAGATCTGGAACAGGCAGTCAAAGCCGGACGTTTCCGTGCCGATTTATTTTATCGGCTGAATATTTTTCCGGTACAGATTCCGCCACTGCGCGAGCGCCGTGAAGATATTCCGCTACTGGTCAATCATTTTCTGAAACGCTTTGAAAACCTGTATGGCAAAACCCTGCCTGGCCTGAGTGACAAAGCCAAAAATTATGTGATGAGTTATGAGTGGCCCGGTAATATCCGTGAACTGGAAAACCTGCTGGAACGCGCCACCTTACTGACCGATGACCAGCAGGAAATTAAACTAAGCTGCCTGTTTCCGCAGTTAAAGCAGCAGGCTAAAAATTCAACCTCCCCCAATTCAATTGAAACCCTGTTGACTGAGGATTTTTCTTTGGAACGGCATGAGCAGGAAATTATTCTAACCGCCATGCAGCGTAGCTGTTAGCGGCAGTGTAAAAATGACCCCCTAATGGCATTTAAAAACTGACCCCCTTGGTTAATATAGCGGTCATTTTGGACTGCTCAACATGTTAACTTTGGAGCAAGCAGTGACAATCCAAATACTTCATCAACAAGGTAAATCTATTAAAGCCATTAGTCGTGAACTGGGGGTATCCAGAAATACCGTACGTAAATATTTACGGCAAAACACCACACCTCAGTATCAGCGTATACAGCCTAGAATAAGTATCCTTGACCCATATAAACCTTATTTACTCCAACGTGTAAACGCAGCTCATCCTGAATGGATTCCTGCTGTTGTGCTCTACCAGGAAATTTTAGGGTTGGGATATCCAGGAAAGATCAGGATCTTGAGGGAATATCTTGCAACATTAAAACCAGTTGCTCAACCAGAACCGATCATTCGTTTTGAAACCCAACCTGGCCAACAAATGCAGGTGGATTTCACCACGATTCGACGCAACAACACGACTTTAAAAGCCTTTGTCGCAACATTAGGGTATTCCAGAGCGACTTTCGTGAAATTTTATGATCATGAACGTACGGATGCATGGATCGATGGTCTGGAAAATGCATTTCAGTTCTTTGCAGGAGTACCTCAGGAAATCCTGTTTGATAACGCTAAAACGATCATGATTGAACGGGATGCCTATCAGGAGGGGCAGCATAAATGGAATCCCAAACTGCTCGACTGCGCCAAGAAATACAGCTTTCGTCCTCGCGTATGTAAGCCCTACCGTGCACAGACCAAAGGCAAAGTTGAACGCTTTAATGGATACCTCAAATCAAGCTTTATTGTGCCATTGAAAGCAAGCCTGAAGACTTCGGGTTTACTGTTAGATGTTGATGTCGCCAATGCCCACATTGGCCGGTGGCTGCATGAAACCGCCAATCAGCGGATTCATGCCACCACGCAAGAAAAACCGGCTGTTCGACTACAACAAGAGCAGCAAAAATTTACGCCATTACCGCAATCAGATACGGGTTCTAGCACTGTACCTGTTGCAGCAGCACAGCATGTCATGCCCTACGAGAGTTTGCAGCATCCTTTATCTGTATATGACCAGTTGCTGGGAGTTTCCTGATGAATCTGCAATACGACCGTATAGAGCAGCTTTGCCAAAAGCTCAATCTGCCTGCCATCGCATCACAATGGTCACATCATGCACAACAAACATTAGGTCAGGATGGAAGTTATGCCGACTTTGTTGAAGCTATCTTGACGCATGAATATGCTGTCAGGCAACAGCGCAGTCAGCAGGTACTGATGAAACTCTCAGGCCTGCCTCAAGTCAAAACCCTGGAAGACTATGATTTTAATTATGCCCTAGGGGCCCCTAAATCACAGGTGATTGAACTGTTCAATCTGAGCTTTATTGCTAGAGCAGAAAATGTGGTGTTTCTGGGGGCTAGCGGAGTAGGAAAAACGCATTTATCTATGGCATTAGGCTATAAGGCCATCATGAACAACATTAAGATCAAGTTCATTACTGCAGCGGATTTAATGCTGCAACTGAGTACAGCCTATCAGCAAGGTAAATTGAAAACCTATATGCAGCGTGCGGTACTGGGACCAAAGTTACTGATTATCGATGAAATTGGTTATTTACCGTTTGGACGTGAAGAAGCGAATCTGTTCTTTAACGTGATTGCCAAGCGTTATGAAAAAGGCAGTACGATATTGACGAGTAACTTACCCTTTAGCAAATGGTCTAAGTCATTTGCGGATGATGTCACGTTGACCGCTGCGATGTTAGATCGGCTATTACATCACTGTCATGTGGTACAAATATCGGGTGAGAGTTATCGTTTGAAGGATAAAAAAAGAATTGGGATTCAGCCCCAGGTTGAAACTTAATACGAGATCAAAGGGGTCAATTTTACTTTGCCATTTGTAAGGTAAAAGGGGTCAATTTTAGAATGCCGTTGACATAGCCAGCAGAATATTTCTGAAGCGGCACGTTTACTGGGGATTAGTCGGGCAACACTGGATTACCGGTTAAAGAAATATCAGATGGTTTAAAATTTCAGTAAATATTAGGACCAGCTGAAGATTGAGTGTCCTGTTTAATAGTTTTCCATTTATCCATATATACAAAAAACCCAGGAAGTAAACGCATACTTCCTGGGTTTGGTCAGATTTTTAAAACTTAATACAAAATTTGTCCATTTTGCAGTAATTGCTCAAGATTAGTAGCGACACCCGTTAAAGTTACTAGTGATGTAGCAGAGAATGCCTCTCCACTTCCATCACGATCGACCTTCACTAACGTATTGATTGTACTACCATCAGCAACCTGTTCTAACTGAATGAACTGTGCCATATAACTGAAATAAGCAGTTGCGTCATTTTCTAAAAGCGACTGAGCGTGCGCCTCATCAAATGAATCTGCAATCAATTCTGAAAGATCAAGCATATCTGCATCTGTGTCAAAAGCCACATTAGCGACTTTAAAGCCATTCCAGGTATCTTGACCATGTCCACCTGTTGCATCATTCGCCTGTAAATCGTAGATCACTACATCTTGAGCGCCGCTTGTAGATACAAATGTATCTGCACCCGCACCGCCATTTAAGATGTTAAGTCCAGAACCACCATGAATCGTGTCATCACCTGCACCACCATAAATCAGGTCATTGCCAGCACCGCCATGAATGACATCATTGCCTATGCCACCGTAAATCACATCATTATATGCACTGCCTGTGATTGTATCATCGCCATTGTAACCATAGATTAATACTGACCCACTTGCTGCTGACTGATCCAGATTTGTGTCGCTTTCATCGGTTCCTTCAACCAAATTCACGTCACCATTTAAACGATAGCTGGTTGTCGCCAAATCTAAGTCGAGTAACTTGCCCATCGTTTCTGTTGTGGTCAAATCATGGCTGTCTGTTGCACGGATTTGCATGGTATTAATAACGTCTAAGCTGAGTAGATCGCCATTTACAATTCCAAGATCACCCTCTTGAACCCCAATTTTAACAGTGGCTAAAAGCTGGTTAATCGCACTATTGCTAATATTTAGTTCTGTACTCGCACTAGTGATACGTAAGGTCGTTGTTGGCGCAATAAGCCCTAGAACACCTTCATTTTCGATGACTTCAACTTTTAGACCCAGCTCTTGTGCAAGTCTTGCTGACCAGCCAAATGTTGGTTTCGTTACATTGACCGCTACAATTTGTTGGAACTCAAGTTCTACTTTGCGTAAATCATTATTGATGTCATACACAAAAATATCTTGCTCACCTAAGTTAATCACACTTAATACATCTAGACCAACCAAACCAAGTAAAGAGGTATTTTTACCAAATACCCATGGCGCTTGGTTGTCTGGGTTATAGCCAAACGGCACTAACTCAGTTGTATCAAATGTGATTGCTGTAGTGTCGCTATCACCATCTGTATCGGTCACACTTAGATCAATGTCAGTTGAATTACTACCAATCACTTGATCAACCAATGCCACATCCAACTTGCCTTGTGCAATCAGATTTTGAATCACCTCATAATCTGAGTGTAAGTCGGCAGTAGTTTGTGAAGGAGTCGATTTAAATAAATTAACACCCTCAAGCACGATTACTTGATCCACTAAGTGAGTATGTGATGCTTCCTGATAACCACCGACAAACTCTCCTTCAGTACTAATCTGAATAATAGTTTGATCATTAACTTCGTCATAACTGAAATGTAAATAATTGGTCAGGTTACCTGGCATAAATCCTAAACGACCACCACCATTGAGCAGACCTTTCAGGTCCAGAATGTCACCGCCCAATACTGCTGAGTCTGCATTGAAGTCTTTAATGATGTCTGTCGCAATACCAATGGTCATGACCTGATCACCTTTTTCCCAACGGAAAGTATCCGACCCTTCACCACCATATAAAATATCGTGACCACGACCACCAATGATATAGTCGTCGCCTTCGTTACCCATTATGAGGTCATTACCGTTCCCACCATATAAGTGGTCACCTTCATTTCCACCATAGATTTTATCGGCACCGTCTAAGCCATAAATAGACCACGCTTCTAATGCACCATCTTTAGTTAAGGTTGAACCACGTCCAGCACTATCAACCAAAATGGTAGAAACCGTTTCACCAGATAACAAATCATTGAGTAAGCCAACATTTGCTAATTCCACTGATTCTTTCGTAGCAAGCGTAGCTCCATCCTGAGCATAAGCTGTAATAGAAGTCCAAGGAAGAATACCAACATTTAATAGTTCTGAAAGACCACCTTGAATACCCACCGTACTAAGTAGTTGATTAACTTTAAAGGTATCTAATGGCTGATTATTCTGAGCTTTAATCTCTAATGTCGCCTGACCAATACCTAAAACAGCGGATGTTAAAGTGATATTGAAACCGAATTCATTTGCCAAAATTGTGTTATAGCTGAACTTTTTCGGATCAGCGAGTAAACTACCTAATAAACCGCCTACATTAACAACATCACCCAAAGCAATTTTAACAGCATAAATACCATCACCTTGTACAGCAAACAGTTGGCTATTTTCAAACTCAAGCAAGCCTGCAACGTCAACATTGAGTGCACCTAACAAGGTATTTGAACCACCTAAGCTCACCGCAACATGTACAGCGGTTAAATAATCTCCTGGTAATGGTGCAAAAATACTGTATTGGTAAGCGCCTGTATCTAAGTCAAACTTAATTAATTCACCACGCTCTGTAGTAATTAAAATCTGACCCGCACCCTCTACTGCAGGAATATGGTTATATGCCAAGACTTTGTCTGCAGTGCCCGTTGCTGTTTGAGTAATACTCTGATTCTCATAATCAATTTTGAAGATTGTGCCATCTACATTAATTTCAGCAGTTGTAATACCATCTGCACTGGTTTTAACAAGGGCGTTACCTTCAACAACATACGCATTGCTTAACGCTTCAGTACGATCTGCAGCAAGAACTGGCACATCATCTGTCACATTCACCGTAATGTATTGTGACTGAGTCACATCACCACGTGCGTTAGCAAAGTTCACCCGGACATCAAAGGCTAACTTATCATCAGTTACTGTGCTTGGTTCACCATGTTCAATCGCTTGACTTATGGTTACTGTGTATTCACCCGCATCATTGAGGGTAATACGAATAACTTCTACACCATCCGCGCTACCAATTAATTCCTGAGTATTTTGACCGGTCCAGCTAATCGGTGTGCCATTGACATACAATTCAGTCGCAGGTGCTTCTAAATATGCAGTACTAGTACCACTTGGCCAGCCAATAATTTCACCTGATGCAGAAATTGTGTCAGTATTTAATAAGCCAGCTTCTGAAAGTTCAACAACTGTATTTAGAACATCCGTATCTGCAAGTTTATAAGTCACTGTTGCAGTATCTGGTTCAGAAACATTGCCTGCTTTGTCAGTAACAGTGGCACTAATATCTAGTACCTGAAGATCTGTTAATGGCAGTGAAGATAATTGTTCTGGTGTTAAAGTTAAGCTCCAAATAGGTAATGCTGTTTCAGGATCAAGCGCTACCGTTGTGGTAAGCGTTTCATCTTCCACCGTAACAGTCACTGTTTCACCGACTTCTGCACCTTCTGCTGTACCTGTAATTGTCAGACCTTGATCTGCTTCAATAGCGGTTAAGACATTGTCCCCTGCGATTGGCTGATCAATGCTGATGACTGGTGCAACAGTATCAACCTTGATTGTATGTTGACTATCTGTACGAGTATTCTCTGCTAAATCGGTATTCTTGATGCTAACGTTATGGATGCCATCTGCAAGTGTCTGATTTGCTGCAGCTGTCCAGTTACCCTCTGCATCAGCTATAGCAGAGGCAACTATTTCTCCCTCAATTAAAATCTCAATAGCTGAATCTGGTTCAGCTGTACCCGACCAAGTTGGTGTTGAGTCATTGGTGGTATAAGCAGTTCCGATAGGAGTAAGCGCACCATCATCATCTGAAACAATATATGCGAGAGGGTCTAAACCAAGGTCTATCGTAAACTTACGTGAAGCAACCTCATTACTGTAAGTAAAAGGACTTGATGTAGTTCCTAGCCCACTACGGTTATCAAATAATACAACTTCATATTGGCCATTACCCCACTCTTCGATTTGACCCAGAGTCAACGATGCTGTCCAATTTTGAGACGTACCTCCAGAACCAGTTGTAAACGTATATACAGGACTATTTACACGAGCACCATTTTCATCAAGACTGTAAATAACCCCATAATCTGTTATATCAGCAAATGCTGTTATATCAGATATACCAATAATCGACTCTCCATCGCTTGCTTCTTGCCCATTAATAATGTCATCACCTGCAATTACATAAATCGCATCGGCTACTGTTAAGGAAGCAATATTCGTTTCCGTAACAGTCGCTGTATTACCTGCAATATCCGTTGCTGTCGCTGTAATCGTGATGGTTGTATCTGCATCCCCATCCGCTGTAGTTGTAGAATCTGGTGGACTAATTAATTGAGTCCAATGACCAGTTACGTCTGTGGTTGTCTCAAAGGTTTTAGCAATACCCTCGACTGTAAAAGTAACTGTACTATTTGGTTCAGCTGTACCTTGAACTACATAACCATTTGCTTTGTCATAGCTTGTGATCTGTGTTGGACTTGTGACTGTGATACTAGTAGAGGTATCCAAAGTCACATCTTGCGCTAAAACACCTTGACTGACATTACCCGCAGAATCACGTTGTTCAACAATAATGCTATCCACAGGATAGAAACGATCATTTGGTAATTCAAATGAGTTTGTAGTTGAATCAAGCCATGTAGCAGACCAAGTATTCCCACCATCAGTACTATAACGCCACGTATTACCCGCTGTAATACCTACATTTACAGTTGCATCGGAAGTAATACCATCGCTACCTGATACTCCAGTATCAGTTGCAAGACTTACTGTCGGAGCATCTGGAACTTGCGTATCGCCCGTAATGTTCGTATTTTCGTATACACCACCCACAAGTTGTTGCAGCTGGCCTGCTTCACCCAGTTTACCTGTCGTTGCACTGACATAACTGCCCGCAGCAACAGTAATATTTGCCTCTAAGGCATCAGTTACAGTCGGTGTAAAAATCGCCGTATACACTCGTGGATTATTTAAATCCTGAGTCAGATTAGACAGTGTACCTGCGCCATTTGTACTAGCATCAGACAACTCAAAACCATTCACCAACTCTGAGAAAGTAAAGGTAATTAAAGTTGTTTGACCTGCGACAACCGAATAGTTATCTGAAGTAATGAGCACAGTCGGAGCATCAGCAAAATTGATTAAGTCCGTAGCCGTAGCAGCTCCGGCAGGGTTCCCCGCCAAATCAGTAAATGCATCAGCAGGTAAAGTTACTGTGATATCACCATAATAAGCGTCAGTTGGTGTGAACTGAATTTGACCACCTACAACGTCAAAATTACCTTCAACCGAAGCTCCCAATTTTGCCGCAATATCATTTAACGTTGCTTGTGTATTATTTAAATACAATGGCTCTGTAGGTGTAACGGTTACAATGCCATTTTCTAAGATAGTAATGGCTACACTTGGAGCTTGTGTATCTAAAGTCACATTATCCACAAGTTCAGCAGTATTACCTGCTAGATCGGTTGCCGTACCCGTCACTGAAATTTCACCATCAGTTAACGCAGCCAATTGTTCAGGAGTTAAATCAATTGACCATTGACCAGTTGAATCAGCAGTTGTTGTGAATGGTGATGTAATCCCCTCAACTTTAATATTGAGTGTTGAGCCAGGTTCTGCGGTGCCTATAAGTTTGACAGTCTCTGTAGACTCAAGCACATTGATGAACATGTCATTAAGCAAAATTTCGCTTAAAAGAAGTGTATCTAAAGGCTGAACGCTGTCTAAGGTAACTGTACCTGCTGTAGTATCCACCAAGATACTATCTTGAAGACGTTCTGTTTGACCCGTAGCATTAATGCCCGTTACCACAAGAATATTTTCACCTTCACGTGCATTGACTGATACTGTGATTTTCGTGGCATCTATATCTGTTTGATTCAAGACATAGTTATAACCATTGACTGAAATCAAGTCACCTACAGCAGCATCAATTCCCAGCTTAACATCAAGCTGAATTTGACCATCATTGCCTAATTCAAATGCATTAATGACATCATCAGCATTCAAGTCATCTACTACAACCACGGATTCAATTAGATCGACTAAGGCTGTATTTTCTGAAATAAATACAAGTGATGGATCACTATCATTACCTGCACTGTCTTCAGCATAAATGATAGCTGCACTTACACCTTCTTTTACTAGAGGATTAAATGGTCCATTTATGTCCGCAAAACTCCAAGTACCATCTGGACCAACAGTTGTTTCATATGCCTGACCATCTGCAATCACAATAACTTTCGCGTTTGGTTCTGCTGTACCACTTAACTGCGTTTCATCATTTAGCAAAATGACTGGTAAATCTGGTGCTGTCGTATCAGCGGCTCCCACTAACGTAAAGCTATCAGAAATTTCACCTAGTGCATTTGTTACATAAATTGAACCGATTTCCCCTGCTAAAGGATTTGGTGAAATTGTGAATGTGCCATCTTCAACAAGAATTTGCTCAATCACATTTCCTGACCCATCAAGAATTACAACAGTTTCTCCAACTTTTGCTGTACCAGCTAAGGTCATTTCAGAGTTTTCTGTGATTACTGGTTTTGTAAGGACGTAGGCGTCTTTGCCATCGCTACCGTTTAATGAAGCCAGCCATGCCGCTTCGTCCATCAACGATTCAGCTGCCAAGTAATCCGCATATGTGCCTGTCGGTGCTGGATCCTGGGCTGACCACTGTGCTTCAGTTAAACCACCTGCATTTATCACATAAACGTCATACGCAGATAGTCCATCTACGCCATCAGCACCGTCTTTACCAGTAATTGATTGTAGGAAGTCTTCTAAGGTCTTATCTTCGTTGCCTTCGATAGACTGCCATACTTCAAATGCAGACAAACCAGCATCACCCTTGTCACCCTTATCGCCTTTTTCACCTTTCAGTGAAGCGATGAAGTCTTCTAGGGTTTTGTTCTCGTTACCCTCAATTGATTGCCAGATCTCTAGGGCAGACTTACCGTCTTCGCCTTTTAGACCATCTTTACCGTCTTTACCTGTAATAGATTCGATAAAGTCTTCAACAGTCTTATCTTCGTTGCCTTCGATAGACTGCCATACTTCAAATGCAGACTGGCCATCAGCACCGTCTTTACCAGTAATTGATTGTAGGAAGTCTTCTAAGGTCTTATCTTCGTTGCCTTCGATAGACTGCCATACTTCAAATGCAGACAAACCAGCATCACCCTTGTCACCCTTATCGCCTTTTTCACCTTTCAGTGAAGCGATGAAGTCTTCTAGGGTTTTGTTCTCGTTACCCTCAATTGATTGCCAGATCTCTAGGGCAGACTTACCGTCTTCGCCTTTTAGACCATCTTTACCGTCTTTACCTGTAATAGATTCGATAAAGTCTTCAACAGTCTTATCTTCGTTGCCTTCGATAGACTGCCATACTTCAAATGCAGACTGGCCATCAGCACCGTCTTTACCAGTAATTGATTGTAGGAAGTCTTCTAAGGTCTTATCTTCGTTGCCTTCGATAGACTGCCATACTTCAAATGCAGACAAACCAGCATCACCCTTGTCACCCTTATCGCCTTTTTCACCTTTCAGTGAAGCGATGAAGTCTTCTAGGGTTTTGTTCTCGTTACCCTCAATTGATTGCCAGATCTCTAGGGCAGACTTACCGTCTTCGCCTTTTAGACCATCTTTACCGTCTTTACCTGTAATAGATTCGATAAAGTCTTCAACAGTCTTATCTTCGTTGCCTTCGATAGACTGCCATACTTCAAATGCAGACTGGCCATCAGCACCGTCTTTACCAGTAATTGATTGTAGGAAGTCTTCTAAGGTCTTATCTTCGTTGCCTTCGATAGACTGCCATACTTCAAATGCAGACAAACCAGCATCACCCTTGTCACCCTTATCGCCTTTTTCACCTTTCAGTGAAGCGATGAAGTCTTCTAGGGTTTTGTTCTCGTTACCCTCAATTGATTGCCAGATCTCTAGGGCAGACTTACCGTCTTCGCCTTTTAGACCATCTTTACCGTCTTTACCTGTAATAGATTCGATAAAGTCTTCAACAGTCTTATCTTCGTTGCCTTCGATAGACTGCCATACTTCAAATGCAGACTGGCCATCAGCACCGTCTTTACCAGTAATTGATTGTAGGAAGTCTTCTAAGGTCTTATCTTCGTTGCCTTCGATAGACTGCCATACTTCAAATGCAGACAAACCAGCATCACCCTTGTCACCCTTATCGCCTTTTTCACCTTTCAGTGAAGCGATGAAGTCTTCTAGGGTTTTGTTCTCGTTACCCTCAATTGATTGCCAGATCTCTAGGGCAGACTTACCGTCTTCGCCTTTTAGACCATCTTTACCGTCTTTACCTGTAATAGATTCGATAAAGTCTTCAACAGTCTTATCTTCGTTGCCTTCGATAGACTGCCATACTTCAAATGCAGACTGGCCATCAGCACCGTCTTTACCAGTAATTGATTGTAGGAAGTCTTCTAAGGTCTTATCTTCGTTGCCTTCGATAGACTGCCATACTTCAAATGCAGACAAACCAGCATCACCCTTGTCACCCTTATCGCCTTTTTCACCTTTCAGTGAAGCGATGAAGTCTTCTAGGGTTTTGTTCTCGTTACCCTCAATTGATTGCCAGATCTCTAGGGCAGACTTACCGTCTTCGCCTTTTAGACCATCTTTACCGTCTTTACCTGTAATAGATTCGATAAAGTCTTCAACAGTCTTATCTTCGTTGCCTTCGATAGACTGCCATACTTCAAATGCAGACTGGCCATCAGCACCGTCTTTACCAGTAATTGATTGTAGGAAGTCTTCTAAGGTCTTATCTTCGTTGCCTTCGATAGACTGCCATACTTCAAATGCAGACAAACCAGCATCACCCTTGTCACCCTTATCGCCTTTTTCACCTTTCAGTGAAGCGATGAAGTCTTCTAGGGTTTTGTTCTCGTTACCCTCAATTGATTGCCAGATCTCTAGGGCAGACTTACCGTCTTCGCCTTTTAGACCATCTTTACCGTCTTTACCTGTAATAGATTCGATAAAGTCTTCAACAGTCTTATCTTCGTTGCCTTCGATAGACTGCCATACTTCAAATGCAGACTGGCCATCAGCACCGTCTTTACCAGTAATTGATTGTAGGAAGTCTTCTAAGGTCTTATCTTCGTTGCCTTCGATAGACTGCCATACTTCAAATGCAGACAAACCAGCATCACCCTTGTCACCCTTATCGCCTTTTTCACCTTTCAGTGAAGCGATGAAGTCTTCTAGGGTTTTGTTCTCGTTACCCTCAATTGATTGCCAGATCTCTAGGGCAGACTTACCGTCTTCGCCTTTTAGACCATCTTTACCGTCTTTACCTGTAATAGATTCGATAAAGTCTTCAACAGTCTTATCTTCGTTGCCTTCGATAGACTGCCATACTTCAAATGCAGACTGGCCATCAGCACCGTCTTTACCAGTAATTGATTGTAGGAAGTCTTCTAAGGTCTTATCTTCGTTGCCTTCGATAGACTGCCATACTTCAAATGCAGACAAACCAGCATCACCCTTGTCACCCTTATCGCCTTTTTCACCTTTCAGTGAAGCGATGAAGTCTTCTAGGGTTTTGTTCTCGTTACCCTCAATTGATTGCCAGATCTCTAGGGCAGACTTACCGTCTTCGCCTTTTAGACCATCTTTACCGTCTTTACCTGTAATAGATTCGATAAAGTCTTCAACAGTCTTATCTTCGTTGCCTTCGATAGACTGCCATACTTCAAATGCAGACTGGCCATCAGCACCGTCTTTACCAGTAATTGATTGTAGGAAGTCTTCTAAGGTCTTATCTTCGTTGCCTTCGATAGACTGCCATACTTCAAATGCAGACAAACCAGCATCACCCTTGTCACCCTTATCGCCTTTTTCACCTTTCAGTGAAGCGATGAAGTCTTCTAGGGTTTTGTTCTCGTTACCCTCAATTGATTGCCAGATCTCTAGGGCAGACTTACCGTCTTCGCCTTTTAGACCATCTTTACCGTCTTTACCTGTAATAGATTCGATAAAGTCTTCAACAGTCTTATCTTCGTTGCCTTCGATAGACTGCCATACTTCAAATGCAGACTGGCCATCAGCACCGTCTTTACCAGTAATTGATTGTAGGAAGTCTTCTAAGGTCTTATCTTCGTTGCCTTCGATAGACTGCCATACTTCAAATGCAGACAAACCAGCATCACCCTTGTCACCCTTATCGCCTTTTTCACCTTTCAGTGAAGCGATGAAGTCTTCTAGGGTTTTGTTCTCGTTACCCTCAATTGATTGCCAGATCTCTAGGGCAGACTTACCGTCTTCGCCTTTTAGACCATCTTTACCGTCTTTACCTGTAATAGATTCGATAAAGTCTTCAACAGTCTTATCTTCGTTGCCTTCGATAGACTGCCATACTTCAAATGCAGACTGGCCATCAGCACCGTCTTTACCAGTAATTGATTGTAGGAAGTCTTCTAAGGTCTTATCTTCGTTGCCTTCGATAGACTGCCATACTTCAAATGCAGACAAACCAGCATCACCCTTGTCACCCTTATCGCCTTTTTCACCTTTCAGTGAAGCGATGAAGTCTTCTAGGGTTTTGTTCTCGTTACCCTCAATTGATTGCCAGATCTCTAGGGCAGACTTACCGTCTTCGCCTTTTAGACCATCTTTACCGTCTTTACCTGTAATAGATTCGATAAAGTCTTCAACAGTCTTATCTTCGTTGCCTTCGATAGACTGCCATACTTCAAATGCAGACTGGCCATCAGCACCGTCTTTACCAGTAATTGATTGTAGGAAGTCTTCTAAGGTCTTATCTTCGTTGCCTTCGATAGACTGCCATACTTCAAATGCAGACAAACCAGCATCACCCTTGTCACCCTTATCGCCTTTTTCACCTTTCAGTGAAGCGATGAAGTCTTCTAGGGTTTTGTTCTCGTTACCCTCAATTGATTGCCAGATCTCTAGGGCAGACTTACCGTCTTCGCCTTTTAGACCATCTTTACCGTCTTTACCTGTAATAGATTCGATAAAGTCTTCAACAGTCTTATCTTCGTTGCCTTCGATAGACTGCCATACTTCAAATGCAGACTGGCCATCAGCACCGTCTTTACCAGTAATTGATTGTAGGAAGTCTTCTAAGGTCTTATCTTCGTTGCCTTCGATAGACTGCCATACTTCAAATGCAGACAAACCAGCATCACCCTTGTCACCCTTATCGCCTTTTTCACCTTTCAGTGAAGCGATGAAGTCTTCTAGGGTTTTGTTCTCGTTACCCTCAATTGATTGCCAGATCTCTAGGGCAGACTTACCGTCTTCGCCTTTTAGACCATCTTTACCGTCTTTACCTGTAATAGATTCGATAAAGTCTTCAACAGTCTTATCTTCGTTGCCTTCGATAGACTGCCATACTTCAAATGCAGACTGGCCATCAGCACCGTCTTTACCAGTAATTGATTGTAGGAAGTCTTCTAAGGTCTTATCTTCGTTGCCTTCGATAGACTGCCATACTTCAAATGCAGACAAACCAGCATCACCCTTGTCACCCTTATCGCCTTTTTCACCTTTCAGTGAAGCGATGAAGTCTTCTAGGGTTTTGTTCTCGTTACCCTCAATTGATTGCCAGATCTCTAGGGCAGACTTACCGTCTTCGCCTTTTAGACCATCTTTACCGTCTTTACCTGTAATAGATTCGATAAAGTCTTCAACAGTCTTATCTTCGTTGCCTTCGATAGACTGCCATACTTCAAATGCAGACTGGCCATCAGCACCGTCTTTACCAGTAATTGATTGTAGGAAGTCTTCTAAGGTCTTATCTTCGTTGCCTTCGATAGACTGCCATACTTCAAATGCAGACAAACCAGCATCACCCTTGTCACCCTTATCGCCTTTTTCACCTTTCAGTGAAGCGATGAAGTCTTCTAGGGTTTTGTTCTCGTTACCCTCAATTGATTGCCAGATCTCTAGGGCAGACTTACCGTCTTCGCCTTTTAGACCATCTTTACCGTCTTTACCTGTAATAGATTCGATAAAGTCTTCAACAGTCTTATCTTCGTTGCCTTCGATAGACTGCCATACTTCAAATGCAGACTGGCCATCAGCACCGTCTTTACCAGTAATTGATTGTAGGAAGTCTTCTAAGGTCTTATCTTCGTTGCCTTCGATAGACTGCCATACTTCAAATGCAGACAAACCAGCATCACCCTTGTCACCCTTATCGCCTTTTTCACCTTTCAGTGAAGCGATGAAGTCTTCTAGGGTTTTGTTCTCGTTACCCTCAATTGATTGCCAGATCTCTAGGGCAGACTTACCGTCTTCGCCTTTTAGACCATCTTTACCGTCTTTACCTGTAATAGATTCGATAAAGTCTTCAACAGTCTTATCTTCGTTGCCTTCGATAGACTGCCATACTTCAAATGCAGACTGGCCATCAGCACCGTCTTTACCAGTAATTGATTGTAGGAAGTCTTCTAAGGTCTTATCTTCGTTGCCTTCGATAGACTGCCATACTTCAAATGCAGACAAACCAGCATCACCCTTGTCACCCTTATCGCCTTTTTCACCTTTCAGTGAAGCGATGAAGTCTTCTAGGGTTTTGTTCTCGTTACCCTCAATTGATTGCCAGATCTCTAGGGCAGACTTACCGTCTTCGCCTTTTAGACCATCTTTACCGTCTTTACCTGTAATAGATTCGATAAAGTCTTCAACAGTCTTATCTTCGTTGCCTTCGATAGACTGCCATACTTCAAATGCAGACTGGCCATCAGCACCGTCTTTACCAGTAATTGATTGTAGGAAGTCTTCTAAGGTCTTATCTTCGTTGCCTTCGATAGACTGCCATACTTCAAATGCAGACAAACCAGCATCACCCTTGTCACCCTTATCGCCTTTTTCACCTTTCAGTGAAGCGATGAAGTCTTCTAGGGTTTTGTTCTCGTTACCCTCAATTGATTGCCAGATCTCTAGGGCAGACTTACCGTCTTCGCCTTTTAGACCATCTTTACCGTCTTTACCTGTAATAGATTCGATAAAGTCTTCAACAGTCTTATCTTCGTTGCCTTCGATAGACTGCCATACTTCAAATGCAGACTGGCCATCAGCACCGTCTTTACCAGTAATTGATTGTAGGAAGTCTTCTAAGGTCTTATCTTCGTTGCCTTCGATAGACTGCCATACTTCAAATGCAGACAAACCAGCATCACCCTTGTCACCCTTATCGCCTTTTTCACCTTTCAGTGAAGCGATGAAGTCTTCTAGGGTTTTGTTCTCGTTACCCTCAATTGATTGCCAGATCTCTAGGGCAGACTTACCGTCTTCGCCTTTTAGACCATCTTTACCGTCTTTACCTGTAATAGATTCGATAAAGTCTTCAACAGTCTTATCTTCGTTGCCTTCGATAGACTGCCATACTTCAAATGCAGACTGGCCATCAGCACCGTCTTTACCAGTAATTGATTGTAGGAAGTCTTCTAAGGTCTTATCTTCGTTGCCTTCGATAGACTGCCATACTTCAAATGCAGACAAACCAGCATCACCCTTGTCACCCTTATCGCCTTTTTCACCTTTCAGTGAAGCGATGAAGTCTTCTAGGGTTTTGTTCTCGTTACCCTCAATTGATTGCCAGATCTCTAGGGCAGACTTACCGTCTTCGCCTTTTAGACCATCTTTACCGTCTTTACCTGTAATAGATTCGATAAAGTCTTCAACAGTCTTATCTTCGTTGCCTTCGATAGACTGCCATACTTCAAATGCAGACAAACCAGCATCACCCTTGTCACCCTTATCGCCTTTTTCACCTTTCAGTGAAGCGATGAAGTCTTCTAGGGTTTTGTTCTCGTTACCCTCAATTGATTGCCAGATCTCTAGGGCAGACTTACCGTCTTCGCCTTTTAGACCATCTTTACCGTCTTTACCTGTAATAGATTCGATAAAGTCTTCAACAGTCTTATCTTCGTTGCCTTCGATAGACTGCCATACTTCAAATGCAGACTGGCCATCAGCACCGTCTTTACCAGTAATTGATTGTAGGAAGTCTTCTAAGGTCTTATCTTCGTTGCCTTCGATAGACTGCCATACTTCAAATGCAGACAAACCAGCATCACCCTTGTCACCCTTATCGCCTTTTTCACCTTTCAGTGAAGCGATGAAGTCTTCTAGGGTTTTGTTCTCGTTACCCTCAATTGATTGCCAGATCTCTAGGGCAGACTTACCGTCTTCGCCTTTTAGACCATCTTTACCGTCTTTACCTGTAATAGATTCGATAAAGTCTTCAACAGTCTTATCTTCGTTGCCTTCGATAGACTGCCATACTTCAAATGCAGACTGGCCATCAGCACCGTCTTTACCAGTAATTGATTGTAGGAAGTCTTCTAAGGTCTTATCTTCGTTGCCTTCGATAGACTGCCATACTTCAAATGCAGACAAACCAGCATCACCCTTGTCACCCTTATCGCCTTTTTCACCTTTCAGTGAAGCGATGAAGTCTTCTAGGGTTTTGTTCTCGTTACCCTCAATTGATTGCCAGATCTCTAGGGCAGACTTACCGTCTTCGCCTTTTAGACCATCTTTACCGTCTTTACCTGTAATAGATTCGATAAAGTCTTCAACAGTCTTATCTTCGTTGCCTTCGATAGACTGCCATACTTCAAATGCAGACTGGCCATCAGCACCGTCTTTACCAGTAATTGATTGTAGGAAGTCTTCTAAGGTCTTATCTTCGTTGCCTTCGATAGACTGCCATACTTCAAATGCAGACAAACCAGCATCACCCTTGTCACCCTTATCGCCTTTTTCACCTTTCAGTGAAGCGATGAAGTCTTCTAGGGTTTTGTTCTCGTTACCCTCAATTGATTGCCAGATCTCTAGGGCAGACTTACCGTCTTCGCCTTTTAGACCATCTTTACCGTCTTTACCTGTAATAGATTCGATAAAGTCTTCAACAGTCTTATCTTCGTTGCCTTCGATAGACTGCCATACTTCAAATGCAGACTGGCCATCAGCACCGTCTTTACCAGTAATTGATTGTAGGAAGTCTTCTAAGGTCTTATCTTCGTTGCCTTCGATAGACTGCCATACTTCAAATGCAGACAAACCAGCATCACCCTTGTCACCCTTATCGCCTTTTTCACCTTTCAGTGAAGCGATGAAGTCTTCTAGGGTTTTGTTCTCGTTACCCTCAATTGATTGCCAGATCTCTAGGGCAGACTTACCGTCTTCGCCTTTTAGACCATCTTTACCGTCTTTACCTGTAATAGATTCGATAAAGTCTTCAACAGTCTTATCTTCGTTGCCTTCGATAGACTGCCATACTTCAAATGCAGACTGGCCATCAGCACCGTCTTTACCAGTAATTGATTGTAGGAAGTCTTCTAAGGTCTTATCTTCGTTGCCTTCGATAGACTGCCATACTTCAAATGCAGACAAACCAGCATCACCCTTGTCACCCTTATCGCCTTTTTCACCTTTCAGTGAAGCGATGAAGTCTTCTAGGGTTTTGTTCTCGTTACCCTCAATTGATTGCCAGATCTCTAGGGCAGACTTACCGTCTTCGCCTTTTAGACCATCTTTACCGTCTTTACCTGTAATAGATTCGATAAAGTCTTCAACAGTCTTATCTTCGTTGCCTTCGATAGACTGCCATACTTCAAATGCAGACTGGCCATCAGCACCGTCTTTACCAGTAATTGATTGTAGGAAGTCTTCTAAGGTCTTATCTTCGTTGCCTTCGATAGACTGCCATACTTCAAATGCAGACAAACCAGCATCACCCTTGTCACCCTTATCGCCTTTTTCACCTTTCAGTGAAGCGATGAAGTCTTCTAGGGTTTTGTTCTCGTTACCCTCAATTGATTGCCAGATCTCTAGGGCAGACTTACCGTCTTCGCCTTTTAGACCATCTTTACCGTCTTTACCTGTAATAGATTCGATAAAGTCTTCAACAGTCTTATCTTCGTTGCCTTCGATAGACTGCCATACTTCAAATGCAGACTGGCCATCAGCACCGTCTTTACCAGTAATTGATTGTAGGAAGTCTTCTAAGGTCTTATCTTCGTTGCCTTCGATAGACTGCCATACTTCAAATGCAGACAAACCAGCATCACCCTTGTCACCCTTATCGCCTTTTTCACCTTTCAGTGAAGCGATGAAGTCTTCTAGGGTTTTGTTCTCGTTACCCTCAATTGATTGCCAGATCTCTAGGGCAGACTTACCGTCTTCGCCTTTTAGACCATCTTTACCGTCTTTACCTGTAATAGATTCGATAAAGTCTTCAACAGTCTTATCTTCGTTGCCTTCGATAGACTGCCATACTTCAAATGCAGACTGGCCATCAGCACCGTCTTTACCAGTAATTGATTGTAGGAAGTCTTCTAAGGTCTTATCTTCGTTGCCTTCGATAGACTGCCATACTTCAAATGCAGACAAACCAGCATCACCCTTGTCACCCTTATCGCCTTTTTCACCTTTCAGTGAAGCGATGAAGTCTTCTAGGGTTTTGTTCTCGTTACCCTCAATTGATTGCCAGATCTCTAGGGCAGACTTACCGTCTTCGCCTTTTAGACCATCTTTACCGTCTTTACCTGTAATAGATTCGATAAAGTCTTCAACAGTCTTATCTTCGTTGCCTTCGATAGACTGCCATACTTCAAATGCAGACTGGCCATCAGCACCGTCTTTACCAGTAATTGATTGTAGGAAGTCTTCTAAGGTCTTATCTTCGTTGCCTTCGATAGACTGCCATACTTCAAATGCAGACAAACCAGCATCACCCTTGTCACCCTTATCGCCTTTTTCACCTTTCAGTGAAGCGATGAAGTCTTCTAGGGTTTTGTTCTCGTTACCCTCAATTGATTGCCAGATCTCTAGGGCAGACTTACCGTCTTCGCCTTTTAGACCATCTTTACCGTCTTACCTGTAATAGATTCGATAAAGTCTTCAACAGTCTTATCTTCGTTGCCTTCGATAGACTGCCATACTTCAAATGCAGACTGGCCATCAGCACCGTCTTTACCAGTAATTGATTGTAGGAAGTCTTCTAAGGTCTTATCTTCGTTGCCTTCGATAGACTGCCATACTTCAAATGCAGACAAACCAGCATCACCCTTGTCACCCTTATCGCCTTTTTCACCTTTCAGTGAAGCGATGAAGTCTTCTAGGGTTTTGTTCTCGTTACCCTCAATTGATTGCCAGATCTCTAGGGCAGACTTACCGTCTTCGCCTTTTAGACCATCTTTACCGTCTTTACCTGTAATAGATTCGATAAAGTCTTCAACAGTCTTATCTTCGTTGCCTTCGATAGACTGCCATACTTCAAATGCAGACTGGCCATCAGCACCGTCTTTACCAGTAATTGATTGTAGGAAGTCTTCTAAGGTCTTATCTTCGTTGCCTTCGATAGACTGCCATACTTCAAATGCAGACAAACCAGCATCACCCTTGTCACCCTTATCGCCTTTTTCACCTTTCAGTGAAGCGATGAAGTCTTCTAGGGTTTTGTTCTCGTTACCCTCAATTGATTGCCAGATCTCTAGGGCAGACTTACCGTCTTCGCCTTTTAGACCATCTTTACCGTCTTTACCTGTAATAGATTCGATAAAGTCTTCAACAGTCTTATCTTCGTTGCCTTCGATAGACTGCCATACTTCAAATGCAGACAAACCAGCATCACCCTTGTCACCCTTATCGCCTTTTTCACCTTTCAGTGAAGCGATGAAGTCTTCTAGGGTTTTGTTCTCGTTACCCTCAATTGATTGCCAGATCTCTAGGGCAGACTTACCGTCTTCGCCTTTTAGACCATCTTTACCGTCTTTACCTGTAATAGATTCGATAAAGTCTTCAACAGTCTTATCTTCGTTGCCTTCGATAGACTGCCATACTTCAAATGCAGACTGGCCATCAGCACCTTTTAGATAGTCAATTAAGTCCGTGACAGTGGCATTTGGTGGCAATTTGCCAGCTTCTATGAGTACATCAAGTATAGATTTCCCGTCTGCACCTGTTGCCCCCTTATCGCCTTTAGAAGAATCCTTATTTACAACCGCGGCCAGTCCAGCTAAAGGAATGAGTGCTAATAACCAATACGGATTAAAAGTGTAAGCAGCATCAACCAATGGCTCTCCTCCGAGTGCCTGCCCAGCAGCTACTTCATCTGCGAGCAAACTGACCGCATGTTCCTGTAAACCACTTTCTGGTACATAGGCGTAATAACTACCATTTTCATGCAAACCAATTAATAAATTGGTGCTTGTTCCATCTTGATTGTAATAATCTTCAATGATCAGATCCGTCTCAAATGGATGCTTTCTATCATCTTCAAAAGCCACATGCAGGTCATTGCCGACACGTTTTGTTTTGATATTTTCTGGCGCAAACTGGGTAGCAGCATCAATAAATTCATAGTTTACATTTTTCTTTGCCTCAATAATCACAGGCTGATCAGGTCCTTTTGTTGCCTGAAATGTTGAAATCACTTTGTTGGCATTGTGCAACTTAACAGTAATATTTTGATTTTGCATAATCATCATCCCAATCTTGTTACAACAAGAAGCATCAATATGTTTTTAAAAATTTAAATCTGGAAAAGTTGGTTTATTGCGCTTTAAAACCATATGTCACAACCTCTACACGGCGGTTCGGCAAGTTACATTCATCTCTGGCTGTTTTATTATTTGCAAAGCGAGCATCACAATCACTCACCACAAGCTCGTGCTCACCACGACCTTCTACCAAAATATTTGAATTCGTCACACCTTGCTGAATCAATAGATGTCTTACTGTCTGTGCACGTTGTAAGGAAAGTCTCTGGTTATATTCTTCTGAACCAACAGGATCGGTGTAACCAATTACCGCAATTTGTCCAATATGAACTGCATTTTTTTTGATTTCAGCTGCAATGACTGCAATCTCGCGCTGTCCTTGCGGTAACAGGTTTTGTGAATCTGCCTTGCCATAGGCAAATAATGCACTTGCAGCTAAAGTGTATTTTTTCACAACAGGCTGAGGGGCTTGAGCCTGCTGATACACTATTTTCGGACAAATACTGCTTTGTTCTAGGCGAGGCAGAGTATGAGTTTGTTCTTGTGTATGCTGTAGAGCTTGCTGAGCTTGCTGCTCGGTTAAAGGCTTAAGAGCCAGTTGATGATCATCGGCTTGAATGACCGAAAAATAATGTATGCGATTGTTGGTCAAATCAAAGGTGTTTTTTTGCTCACGCAGGATTGGATAATTTAGGTTGATATCAGTATATGCCACAGTGATATTGGTTGGCATTGCACATAACGGAATTGCTTTATAACCACCCGATTGTAAAGAGGTCAGGTATTTCCCCTCCACAAAAATATTCGCTGCCGTACCTTCTACAGCACCTGGCTCACGAATGAATACTGCCATTACCTGCTCTGAAGTCAAACTTTCAGTTGCAATTGCGGCATTTGGAATGAAGTTACGCCATTTTTCATTAGAAGATAACTGTCCAGTTGAACTACAACCGACTGCCAGCAATGAGAGACCTAAAATACTAACCAGCTTCTTTGCACCCATCGTCAAACCCCACGAATTTCACAAGTTTACTAAAACCTAGATTTAAGTTTTGCAAACAAAAGCCACAAAAATATAATTTCTGAGACAGAATTAACAATTACTCTTTCATAATAGTAAATAAAACAATAAAAATCTAACAAAAATCGAGGATTAAATATAATTTCTTCAAGATTTTTGTATTTTTAAATATGGCTCTAGACTAGCAGATTTGCACTTAGTTTTACCTAATGAGGTCCCACAACTCTGTTGCTAGCTCATTAGGCTCCCTCATCCAACGCCATTCTGTTTCTTTAAGATGATAATCAAAATACTCTTTTGATATACCGTTGAACTTTGCTAGCCTTCTTTTACAAAAGCTCCAGAATGATTCTATTCCATTTATATGACATTGTCCTCTGGCAAATTCATTCGCTCCATGATTTACTCTAAAATGCTTTGAGTAACCAACATCTACCAAACCATTGTATCCACGCCAACCATCACTATAAATTACACTTTCAAGTGCAACTTTACCTAAGATAACTTGTTGTAATGTAGTCTTTTTACAATCAGGGACTATTTCTGTATAAACTCGACCATTCCTTTCAAATATTCCAAATACAGGTTGTTTTAAAGTACCTCGACCTCGCTTCAATTTCCCATGAAAACCACGTTGTCTTTTTGCTCCAAAATAGCTCTCATCAACTTCAATAGAACCTACAAACTTTGCTCTTAAATCTGTTTGATGATCGTAGATTGCTTCTCTAAAAAGCATGTACCAATAGTTGATGGTATTACGGTTCAAGTTAAGCAATAAGGCTGTTTTAGAAGCAGGAATATCAATGCAAAAGCACTGAATAATTTTTTTAATCTTATATAGGACTTACGCATTGACGGATTCAAAAAAAGTATTAAAATACTTTATAAAGTATCTGTGATCAGACGAATTAAACATGCTTCTACAGCAACTTGTACATTACCCATTTATATGGGCTTTCTCATGACAGAACCGAACTCTATTAGCTGCACACAACTTACCGAGACTTATAATATCTCGCATGATAGTGTGGTATCGCTTTCTAGAGCGTGAAGACTACACACCTCACGACCTATATCAAGAATCAATTCAACATATTGATAATAATAAACTTATAGTCAGTATTGATGATACTGTTTTAGATAAACCATATAGTCAACATATGGACTTAGTTAGCTATTTTTGGTCAGGCAAACACCACCGATCCGTCAAGGGTATTAATCTCATTACCTTGTATGCGACAGATCAAAATGGTCAAAATATTCCAATTAATTTCCGAATTTATGACAAATCTGAAAGTAAAACCAAGAATGATTACTTTATAGATATGTTAAGTGAAGTACTCAGTTGGGGTGCAAAGATTCAATTTATTACAGGTGATAGTTGGTATTCATCGACTGGAAATCTAAAAACCATAAGAAAATATGGTATTCGATTTATGTTTGGTATCGACTGTAACCGTAAGGTTTCCCCAGAAAAAGGACAATGGTTTCAACTGCGTTTATTGCCAGATTTCCATCAGGGTCAAGTGGTTTGGCTCAAAGATTTTGGCTTTGTACAATTATTTAAGACTCAGTTAAAAGAACAGCAGAGGTTTTATATTGTACATCAAGATGAAGATGATTTATTGTCCTTTGAGGGTTTTCATGAATTACATTCAAGTCATTGGAAAATAGAGCAATATCACCTGGTTATTAAACAGGTTTGTCATATTGAAAAGTTTCAGGTAAGACGATCTAAACTGATTTTGAATCATATTTTTTCAGCCTTGATGGCCTACGTTGAGATACAAAAGAACCAGTTTGAGCGGATCTTTGAAAATGTATATCGTTGGCAGAAGAAATTATTTAGACCAATTATCAAAAGCTTCATTGATGACTTTATTCTCGATAAAAATCATCTGTTACCACAGAGAATCTTTAAATAATAGTGCGTAAGTCCTATAAAAATAAAATAATTAACAAATAGTCAATAAAAAAAAGCCAGGCTTAAAACCTGACTTATTTTAGATATACTTCATAATGATAGAAGAGTAATTAACTATAACTAAAAATATAGACAAATATTTTCATAAGTGCTCATTTTGTCTATGTCGACTCAGTAGTGGCAAGGTGGGTATTTATTAGAGATTTAAATGATTATCTTTTGTATTTTAGGTGAGTGTCTTGGTATATTAGCATCCATATCTATTGATTATCCAATCCCTTAACCTAGGCATGACTTTGTGAAATTAACACGCATTCATCACTGTAAAAACTTGAATGTGCAAAAGTACAAACAGCTTGAGAAACAAGCTGTTTTACTTGGTCGTATTCGTAGCGAGGTGTGGGCTAAATATGGTGCTATTTCAGGTTTGAATATCAGTGACAGAGCTATTCGTGATGCGTGGATGAAAGAAAGTCGTGACTTTGGTGTTTCTGCAAATGCGTGGAAAGAAACGCTACGTGATTGCATAGGTGATATTAAAGCCTATCGAGAAGCATCAAAAGACAAAGTAAAGCAGGCGATCCGAAAACGCACCTCCTGTAATAATGAACAAAAAAGACTATACACCTTGCTTAAAAAAGATGAATGGATGACTGATAATTTCCTCCATCGTCAAATGCGTAATCACTTTAAGCATGGTGTTAATCACACACATAATCAAATTATTGTTCGTGCGGATATGTGTAAAACTTTTGAGTTAAATGGTCAATGTTGGCTTAAAGTGCCGAGTCTAGTCCCTCGACAAACCATTAAAATTCCACTAAACACCACTGTTGATTTTGCGCCACAAGGCACACTTAGAATCATTCTAAAAAACGGTAATGTTGAAGTTCACTCAACTTATGATGCAGTTGAAACACAGGATTGTGGTCAGGAAACCGTAGGTGTTGATAAAGGTTATTCAGAAGCCTTTGTGGATTCTGATGGTGAAGTATATGGCAATGGTTTAAGTAAATTGATCTCAAGTGAATCAGACTACCTAAATCAAAAGTACAAACGTAGAAATAAGCTCAGAGGGATTTCTAAAGCCAAACCGCACAAGAAACAGAAAATTGAGTTAAATAATCTAGGTCGAAAAAAACTAGATAAGCGACAAGATACTCAAAAAGCAAAGCTCAAAACATTAATATTTACAGCAACTCACAAGTTGGTTGATAAAGCCAAAGTGATTGTTGCGGAAGATTTAACATCCCCAATTCAAAGTAAACGCAACTATGGCAAAAACACCAATAGACGCTTAAATACATGGGCTAAAGGTTTGTTAGCTAATGCCCTAACTTCTATATCTCACCGTAGAGGTTCTACGGTGCATCTAGTCAATTCTGCATATACTTCGCAAAGTGATTCTTTCTTGCATGGCCTTTTAATAGGTACACGTAAGGGAGATCGTTTTCACCGTTTCAATGGGGAAGTTGTGCAAGCTGATTGGAATGCTGCGAGAAACGTGCTTGCAAGATTAAACGACAATGAGATAAGTCGTTATACGCCTTACAAAACTGTAAAGCGTATATTGCAAGAACGGACTGACCGCTACAAGTCGGAACTGACCGACTCAGGCTCTAGTTACACGCTTGGCAACAAGACATTAACAGAGTGCGAATTAGTCCTTGAGTATGTTTGAATACATTTTAAGGAACAGAAAGGATAATGCCTTAGCGCTCCTGTAATGCTTGCTTCATTCGTGTGATCGGTTTAATCAGGTATTGCAGAATGGTTTTTTCACCAGTTTTAACATCCACACTCGCAATCATGCCTGGAATAATCGGCATTGGTTGACCATTTTTATCGGTCAAAGCATTCTGGCTAGTTTCGACCAAAATCCGGTAGTAAGCTTCATCTGGATTCAAATTCAGCTCACTTGGACGGGTTTTATCACGTAAGGTATCTGGACTGATTAAAGTGACTTTGCCTTCAAGTCCACCATAAAGTGAATAGTCATAAGCAGTAATTTTTACAATCGCATCTAAACCTGGACGTACAAAAGCAACATCCTGAGGGCGAATATAAGCTTCTACCAGCAATTTATCATCCAGCGGAACAATTTCCATAATATCCTGTCCCGCCTGAACCACACCACCGACCGTATTGATTTTAATGTTTTTCACAATCCCCCGTAATGGTGCGCGTATTAAACTACGGTCTACCGGGTCGGCTCGCATCGCCATATTTTCTTTGGCCTGTGCCAGTTCAGATTCAATCCGTACCAGTTCATTGTTGGCTTCTGCTGCATACTGATTGCGTTTGTCATCTATTTGCAGGGCCAGGTCCGAAGACTGGCGACGCATACGTAACAATTCAACCTCGGACATTACTCCTTCTGCCACCATTGGTGCAGTAATAGCTATCTCACGGTCTAGCATCGACTTGCTGGTTCTTAGGCCAGACACTGCATCTTCTACCGCACGGCGTCGTGCTTCATAGGCAGCACGCTCACGGCGCTGTAAGTCTAAACTAATCCCTGCGGGAAACTGTATCGCAGTACCATAAGATTCCGCACGTAAACGTGCCGCCATGGCTTCTAGGTTAGCAACCTTGGCTTCACTTTCACGTAATACCGCGGCACTTCTTGTATCGTCCAAGGTTAATAAAATTTGCCCTTTTTCAACTACATCCCCTTCACGCACCCGCATCTCTTTAATGGTGCCAGGATCAAGACTTTGTACAATCTGTTCACGGCTAGTCGGAATTACACTGCCTTGTCCACGCGTGACTTCTTCGACCGTGCTGTTATAGGCCCAAATCACAAAGACCACTAAAAACACGAACAGCAAACCAATCACCCAAAACAGCCCTGTATGCTTTTCTTTTTGCAAAGCTGCATTCAGATCATTAACCAGCTTCAGGTCTTTGGAATGTATCTGCTCAGATGACGGAGCTTGTTTATCTTTCATACATCTTTCTCAATTATTGCAGGCGATGTCACAGGGGTATTTTGCTTCACACTGTTGGCTTAACCATTTTCAGAGGTGGCTACAGTATCGGAATTTGGGGTCACTGCCTGGCTCACTTGAGCAGAACTGCTCGCCCCTGCAGGTCGAATCACGCGTGGTGCAGTCATACGCGCTTTTTGTTCGTTGTGCGCCAGCTTTTTCAGCACAGCATCACGAGGACCATCCATCACAATTTTGCCCTGATCCACCACCACAATCCGATCTACAATACTCAGCACCTGCATACGATGTGTCACCACCAACAGGGTTTTGTCTTTACACCATTGCCCTAATGCTTTCAGGGCTTTCTGCTCGGTGCCCTGATCCAATCCTGTGGTTGGTTCATCTAACAGCACCACTTTAGGATGGCGTAAAGTTAAACGGGCCAGCGCAATAATTTGTTTTTGTCCGCCGGATAAGCCTTGCCCATCTTCACCCAATGGCATATCCAGACCTTTAGGATGGTTTTGGATCACCTGCTCTAAACCAAAGCATTTCAGTGCATTGAGTAAATCCTGATTGCCTGTAAAGCCATCTTGACGTGCCAAATCTAAATTTTCACGTAAACTGCCTAAAAACAACCGTGGAGATTGTCCCAGCATGGCAATTTGATTACGCACAAAATTCGGATCAAGTTGGCGTAAATCCACCCCATCCAAAGTGATATTGCCCTGACTCGGCTCTAACAAACCACTGGCCAGTTTAAGCAAGGTGGTTTTACCACTGCCAATTTTGCCCAAAACCCCGACTTTCTCACCCGGTTTCAGCTGCAATTGCACGCCTTTGACCACCTCTGGCGTATCATCCTGATATTTAAAGCTCACCTGTTGCAGATTTAACTCACCGGCCACATGCTCCAGACTAATGTATTCACGTTCTGGGTCACGCTCAATTTTACGGTCAATAATACTTTGCAAACCTTGCATGCCGACTTTGGCTTGCTGGAAGCGAATGGCCAGATTGGCAATTTGTGCCAGTGGTGCCAGTGCACGCCCTGAGAGGATTACTGCAGCAATCAAGGCACCCATGGTGATTTTAGAATTAGCATCTGGACTATGAATTAAATAGGTACCGACAATCACCAGCAGTACCGTATTCAATTGTTGAACCCCGACAGAGAAATTCACCACAAAGTTGCTTAAATCACGGGTTTTAATACTGGATGCTGCACTACGGGCGGTATAAAAATCCCACTTTTCTTGTGCCCAGCTGGCGGCATTATTGGTTTTTAAGGTTTCAATCCCTTCAATTGCTTCAACTGCTAGACCTTGACGCTGTGCACCTTCACGCATTGATTCATTAATAAAACGTGCCAATGGACCTTGGGCTAAAAAACCAACCAGCATCACAATAGGAATCAGAATTAATGGCACCAAAGCCAACTTACCAGCGATGAGCCAAATGACCGTAATGAACAGCAATAAGAACGGTAAATCCACCAACACCAATAAACTGGCGCTGGTCATAAAATCACGTACCGACTCAAATTCACGCAAGTTATTGGCATAGGCCCCCGATGACGCAGGCTTTTCCGATAAATCCAGACTCATCACCCGTCTAAAAATAGCAGAACTAATGATCAGGTCGGCTTTTTTACCGGCAATATCGGTTAAATGCCCACGAATCATTTTAGCCACAAACTCAAACAGAATGGCTAAAACTACCCCAATACTGAGTACCCATAACGTTTCATAGGATTTATTCGGAATCACACGGTCATAGACATTCATCACATACAATGAACTGACCAAGGCCAAAAAGTTGATAATAAAAGTTGCTAAAATCACCTGATAATAATAGAAACGGAAACGCCAGATGACTTTCCAGAACCAGGCTTTCGGCATGTGATATTCAGGTAGCTCTGAACGCAAATCACTGGCCAATTTGGGCTTAATAAACCAGCAATATCCCAAATACAATTCACTTAGTTGGGCTTGTGTCAGCTGTTGTTTTAAGCCATCAGTCTGCTGAATTTGATACACCCGCTCATCACCCACCCCTTCAATTTTGGTAATGACAGCTGCATTTTCATCGTGTAATACAATCACTACAGGCATTGCTAAAGATGGAATATCCTGCAAACTGCGTTGCGCCAAAGTGTTGTCAAAACCATGGGTTTTTAAAACCTCACTCAGCGAATGATAATTCACCTGCAGGTTCTGATCATGGGTCACCTGTGCCATTAAGGTCGCTACAGAAATAGGCGTTCCCAAAAGCTGAGTAACCAAGGCAATATGTTCAATGATGGATTTCATGATCGTTTTAACAACCCTTCTGCTGTGACAAGAGTGGGATTAAAATTAAGGCTGTGCCTTCCAGTTTGAATGAGGTGCAGCCATCGTCCAGCTTGAAATTTTGCCTTGCGCACGTAAATACGCCAAAGCAGCCATACGGAAATCATTTTGTGCCGTCACATAGGCCATTTCTACCGCCGACAGTTCATTATAAGCATTTAAAACATCAACCAAGGTTTTACGTGCAATCTTAAATTGTTTTTCATTGGCCACGACTACATCACGTGATGCTGCAATTTGTTGCCGGCTAATGTCCATTTTTTGCTTGCTTTGAAACATATCAATTTCTGCAGTGCGGGCACGCTCTTCAATATCACGTTGAATTTGTCCTAATCGTGCCTGTGCAGCCACAATCGACTGCCCACCCTGCTCTACTGAATATTTGGCGCCCTGATTAAACACATCCCAAGCCATACTCAAATAGATCTCTCGGTCTTCAGTGGTGACATTACCTTCCAGATTAATACTTGGGTAGCGTTTAGTTTGACGATATTTATGTTCTGAGCGAAGACTGTCTAATTCCGCTTGTTGTGCCTGAAATGAAGGATGTTGACTGCTATCGCTCAGGCTATAACGCTCCACCACATCTGTCACACTAAAATGGGCAAAAGGATCACTTAAACCTTCGGGATTAATATTCGGGGTATATTTTTTTAAATTGCTTAAAGCAAAACCAAGCTCACGCTGCAAACCACTAATCATATGCTCGACCTGCATTTGTCGTGCTTTGGCTTGAATAAGTTCAGAACGGCGTCCCTGGTCATATTGCACAATAATGCCAATATCGCGGGTAAATTTATTATGGCGCTCCAAACTGCGGTTTTGTACCGCTAAAGATTCCTGGGCACGCAAGGCTTTAATATATTCACTGCCAATGGTGTAACCCAGTTCTTCTGCTGTTTCACCCGTTTTTTGCTGATAGTAAACAGATTTATTTTTATCTCGCTCGACCTGGGCACGAATTGCTCCAAACGAGTACAAGTTTAAAGTTCCTCGCAATCCCGGAGTCAAATCTTCACTGGTGTAATCAACACGGTTTTCATGAGATTGACCAAGGATCTGATTGGCCGTGACAGCCAGAACAGGATAATGCAAGGCCTGCGATTCTTTGACTTTACTGATAGCGGCCTGCTCATTGGCTTGTGCCTCAATGATTAGCGGATCTTGCTGTAAAGCCATTTTTAAAATCGTTTGCAGCTCTGCAGCCTGGGCAAGGGAACTCAAACACAATGCGGTGAAAAGAATCTTTGCAGCATCTCCACCAATCTGTTTTGCAAACACTTTACACTTGTTCATACGTGACAAAATGAGTAGATAAATGATTCAAGACATCCCCGGTATTTAAGCCCGTAAATTCCATAAAAGTATGCGATGGCTGTAAAAGTTTGATGGATTTCATAATTCTTTCCAATTCCCCCAAATGTGTCAACCATTTTTAAGCTCTTCTTTACCTTATCTTCTAAGACTTTTCCAATAGATTCAAATGATTTCATCACATCTAGCCAAATGGAATAATCCCTTAGTTTGAATTGTTCAAGGCATTGATTGATCAGCGTTACTGGTTATCATTGATATAACATTCTATTTAAATCATGATTTATTTAATGATCATGTATATAATTATCCAAATACTCAACTCTATTCTATTTTTCTTTCAAATCATTTTCTATCAAATAGATTTTTTAATTAATATATTGCCATTAAACAAATTGCAGCTAAATTATGACTAATATATTAGAATTCTTTCATAAGTCATTTTTTACTCAGTTCCATATTATAGATTCCCGCAATTAAATTGAATCTCAAACCAAGTCTTTTACCTCGGTTGCGATATCGCTCGGTAAGGATTTTGAAGGTTTTTAAACTACCAAATACATGCTCAATGCCAATTCTTCTTTTATTAATTTCTTGATTGTAAAGCTTTAGCTCAGGAGTCAGTTTGCAACGTTTTTTGCTTTTAATGGCAATAGACTATTTGGATACACTACGTAAATCCCTTGATAGGGCGGCTTTAAAAATAAAATTAGCTTTCCAGTATTTTTAAACTGAGTCGCATCAGTTGCAAAGCCAGCTGTTTACGCTCATCCAGGCCGTTCCACAAGGTATCTTGACCCAAAATAGAATAATGCCCTTCGCCACACTTAATTTTTAGATCCTGCTCTACATCCTGCAGCCACTGTTCACTCTGATAATATTCCTGCAACTGTGACCAGAGCTGCTCTGCTTGCTGTAATTGCTGCTGGGTCTGCTCCAGCTGCTCCATCAAGTTACGCCATTGTTCATATTTCTGCTGCAGCAATTGAGGATCGAATTTCATCATACCGCCCTGTGTTGTCTTTCTTCTTTTAAGTGTAAAGGATGCAATGCGGGGGATGAATGGTGGTTATGTCACTGGGCAGTCTATAGTTTAATAATGTTTGACGTGCTCAACATCTGGAAATTTATCTGCCGAAATACCGCAAACGAAGATATTGATTAATCCAACCAGAATCAATATGCATAAAAAAAGCCCTGACATTGTCAGGGCTTTTTGAATTTGGCGGAAGCGGTGAGATTCGAACTCACGGAGGACTCACACCCTCGTCGGTTTTCAAGACCGGTGCATTAAACCGCTCTGCCACGCTTCCATGTGCGCCATAATACGAAGCTTTTTTCCATCTGACAAGTAAAAATTACATTCAAGTGACTCAAATGAATATTGTTTCATCAAATGTTTAAAGTTTGGCGGCCAATTCAGCACCTTCGCGAATGGCGCGCTTGGCATCCAGTTCCGCCGCCAGTTTTGCCCCGCCAATAATGTGATACTGCGCCAAGGTCTGCTGGCCATTTTCCGGCATAATCTCTTTGACCGATTCCTGCCCGGCACAGACCACCACGGTATCGACTCGCAATAACTGGTCATGGCCATCCATTTCTACCCATAAGCCTTCATCACCAATGGCTTTATATTGCACCCCGCGTAACATGCGTACGCCGTGCTTTTTCAGTTGTGCACGATGCACCCAGCCGGTGGTTTTACCTAAGCCGGCACCCAATGGCGTGGTTTTACGCTGCAACAAATAAATTTCACGCACAGGGGGATGAATTTCCGGTGCCTGCATACCGCCTTCAGATACATAGTGTGGATTTAAATCGACGCCCCACTCGCGTTTCCAGTCCTCCACAGGTTGCGGCTGTGGCTGCTGCTCCGGTTTTAATAAAAACTCGGACACATCAAAGCCAATGCCGCCAGCGCCAATTACCGCCACTTTATGACCGACAGGCGCGCCATTCAGCACTTCGGCATAAGACAGAACTTGGGGTAAATCGCTGCCCGGAATATTGAGTGTACGTGGCACCACACCAGTGGCAACAATCACCTCCTCAAAACCTTCACGTTCCAGCTGCTCGCGGTTAACTTTGGTATTCAGACGTACATCTACGCCAGTTTTTTCCAGCTGCACCTTAAAATAGCGGATGGTTTCGTGGAATTCTTCTTTGCCCGGAATCACTTTGGCCAGATTAAACTGCCCGCCGACATCGGCATTAGCTTCAAATAATGTCACCTGATGACCACGGCCTGCAGCCACCGTTGCAGCAGACATACCAGCGACTCCACCGCCCACCACGGCAATTCGTTTTGGCTGTTTGGTTTTAACATAGACCAGTTCGGTTTCATAACCTGCACGCGGATTGACCAGACAGGTCGCGCGCTGGTTTTTAAAGGTATGATCCAGACAGGCCTGATTACAGGCAATACAGGTATTGATTTCATCGACCCGGTTGGTGGCTGTTTTATTGACCCAGAAAGCATCGGCCAGTAAAGGACGCGCCATCTGAATCATGTCGGCTTTGCCCGCTGCCAGAATTTCTTCGGCCGTATCTGGCATATTAATCCGGTTAGAAGCAATCACCGGAATCGACACTTGCTGTTTCACGGCTGCAGTGTAATCGACAAACGCCGCGCGCGGCACCGAAGTCACAATGGTCGGAATACGCGCTTCATGCCAGCCAATACCGGTATTCAGTAAAGTCACACCGGCCTGTTCCAAAGCTTTGGCTACCGTGATGACTTCATCCATAGTGTTGCCATCATGTACCAGATCCAGCATCGACAGACGGAAACAGATAATAAACTTATCGCCAATTTCTGCACGAATGGCTTTGACAATTTCCACAGCAAAGCGCATTCGGTTTTCAATCGGGCCACCCCAACGGTCATTGCGCTGATTGACATGACGGCTTAAAAACTGGTTTAGCAAATAGCCTTCAGAACCCATGATTTCCACGCCATCATAACCGGCTTTTTTGGCCAGACTGGCGGTTTTCACATAGTCCTGAATGGTGTTTAAAATCTGTTTATCGCTGAGTTGGCGCGGTTTAAATGGTGAAATTGGCGATTTAATCGGGCTAGCCGACACCACAAAAGGCTGATAGCCATAACGGCCGGCATGCAGAATCTGCAACAGGATTTTGGCGCCATGCTTATGTACCGCATGTGTCACCAGTCGATGCGGTGCAATATCCCCCAAGGTATTCATGGTGCCGCCGGCCGGTAATAACCAGCCCTGACGGTTCGGGGAAATCCCGCCCGTAATAATCAGGCCAACGCCGCCTTTGGCACGCTCACCAAAATAGGCCGCCAGTTTCGGATAATTATAAAAACGGTCTTCCAGACCGGTATGCATGGACCCCATCACCACCCGGTTTTTCAGGGTAGTAAAACCTAAATGTAATGGACTGAGCAGATGTGCATAGCTTGTTGTCATCATGTATTCCTGTACGCTGGCTTTGCAACTTGTTGCATAATACTGTAGCGATTTTTTATTATTTGTTTATGGCATTTTCAAAAAATTATCATGACAAACTGCCAATGTCAGTTCTGCCACTGCTTGCTGCTGCTTTTCCATAGCGCAATTGCACCGAGCACCGTGCCAATTGGAAAGCTTAATAACATTAGCACGGCCAAAATACGCGACAGTGTGCGTCCTTCACCATTGCCCCGTTTCACTTTTAAACAGGCGCTGATATTCAGATAAATCAACAGCAGCATCAAGGCCATCACAATCACTAAATTGACTGTGGCAATACTGCGCTGCTGATATTCCAGATACAGGAACACCACCGCACTAAAACTGAGTAAACCGGCATAAATACCATGAACCAGCGCCAGGGTTTCATTGCGGTTATTGTTGGGGATCAATGGGGGCGGTGTGACATTGGGCTGCATCGGCATTTCCTCTCTAGGGTTATGAATTGTTCTATCATACTCAAGCCAGGAATGGGCTGCTGTGGCCGAAAATAAACTGAAACCGATGAAAAAAGTCTAACTTTTTTCAGAAAGCAAATTTTTCAGAAAACATCGTTTCGGAAAAGTGCTACAATAGCGCCATTTTCGAATTCTCCTTGGCCACCATTTTGGTTGCCTATATTCATAAGTTAGGACTCGCAATGACTGATAATGCAACGATCTTGCAAAGCGTACCAGTAGGCAAAAAAGTGGGTATCGCCTTCTCTGGTGGTCTAGATACTTCTGCTGCTTTATTGTGGATGAAACAAAAAGGCGCTGAACCTTATGCCTACACAGCAAACTTGGGTCAGCCAGATGAAGATGATTACGATGCTATTCCGAAGAAAGCAGAAGCCTATGGCGCAGTAAAAGCACGCTTAATCGACTGCCGTTTACAGCTTGCACTTGAAGGTATTGCTGCAATTCAGTGTGGCGCGTTCCACATTTCAACAGGTGGTGTGCCTTACTTCAACACCACACCACTAGGCCGTGCAGTTACTGGTACCATGCTGGTTACAGCGATGAAAGAAGATGACGTGAACATCTGGGGTGATGGTTCAACCTATAAAGGTAACGACATCGAGCGTTTCTACCGTTACGGCTTACTGACCAACCCGGCGCTCAAAATTTACAAGCCGTGGTTAGACCAGACCTTTATTGATGAGCTAGGCGGCCGTGCAGAAATGTCACAGTTCCTGATCGACAACGGCTTCGACTATAAAATGTCAAAAGAAAAAGCCTACTCGACTGACTCGAACATGCTGGGTGCAACGCACGAAGCCAAAGATCTGGAATACCTGAATGCCGGTATCAAGATTGTTGAGCCAATCATGGGCGTTGCGTTCTGGAAAGATGACGTTGAAATTGCACCTGAAGAAGTTTCAATTACCTTTGAAGAAGGTTTCCCGGTTGCACTGAATGGCCGTCGTATCGAAGATCCGGTAGAGTTCATTCTGGAAGCCAACCGCATTGGTGGCCGTCACGGTCTGGGGATGTCGGATCAGATCGAAAACCGTATCATTGAAGCGAAATCTCGTGGTATTTACGAGGCTCCGGGTATGGCGCTGCTGCACATCGCTTACGAGCGTTTAGTGACAGGTATTCATAACGAAGACACCATCGAACAATACCGTATTAACGGTTTACGTTTAGGCCGTTTACTGTATCAAGGCCGCTGGTTCGATTCTCAAGCACTGATGCTGCGTGAAACTGCACAGCGTTGGGTTGCAAAAGCCATTACTGGTACAGTGACTTTAGAACTGCGTCGTGGTAATGACTACACGATTATGAACACTGAATCTGAAAACCTCACCTATGAAGCTGAGCGTTTGACCATGGAAAAAGGTGATTCAATGTTCACGCCAATGGATCGTATTGGTCAGTTAACCATGCGTAACCTGGACATTACCGATACCCGTCAAAAACTTGGCATTTATACCGGTGCTGGTTTACTGGCCGTGGGTACAGGTTCTGCTGTTCCACAATTAAAAGACAAGAAATAAGTTGTCTCTATGAAAAAACCGCCTTCGGGGCGGTTTTTTTGTACTTGCTGTTTGGGATTTATTCTAAACCTTGCAGAATATCGCTGACCTGCGCGGTCTGATAATAAATCTGGTTCCGGCCGAGTTTTTTCGCCCGGTACAGCGCCTGGTCGGCACGGCTAATCAGATCATCCTTGGAAATCTCGAGCTCGCCTTTATACACGGTAAAACCCAGGCTGATGGTAATAATATCGGATACACTGGATTTTTCATGCGGAATGGCCAGCCGTTCAATTGCCCTAAAAATATTTGACGCCACCGCATAAGCACCATGCGCATCGGTTTCAGGCAGCAACACCACAAATTCTTCGCCACCATAGCGCGCCACAAAATCCATATGCCGGATCGCGTCTTTAATGGATTTGGCCACTGATGAAATGACTTCATCACCTTTTTGATGGCCATAAAAATCATTAAACAGCTTAAAGAAATCGACATCAATAAATAGCAAGGACAAGGGCCGTTCATCATGCCGCGCCTGCTCATAATAGCTGTTCAGCATTTCATCAAAGTTGCGCCGGTTCGACACTTTGGTCAGTGCATCATGCTGGCTTAAATGCAGCAATTCTTCACTGTTAATCCGGTTAATTTTCTCGCCGAGTTTCGCCTGCTGCATCACCAGAAAGATCATCCGCTCTCGGGTACACAGCATTTTACTCATTAAAAAACCCATCACTACGCTGCCGATGAGCACCCGCGCCATCACCATCACATCAATTGGAATGTAAAAGGTAAACAGCATGACCATGGTCATGACTGCCGCCATTAATCCGGTCAGCAGCATATGAAATGGTTTTACCCCGGTCAGCACATAGCCCATGATGTAAATGATACAGATGATCATCATGGCCTGATATTTCAGTGCTTCGGTATACACGGTCATGGTGAGCCAGGTCATCGACAGGATGGCCCAGAACACCAGCGCCATGGCGGCATAGGCAAAATAGCGCCGCAGGATTTTATAATGGGCAAAGAAAAACAGCGTCAGCAGACACAGGCCACCATTGAGTAGCCCGAGCAGACAGCGGATAAAATCATGCCAGAAATGTTGCGGCTGGATAATCCAGTAATCCCCGGGAATGACCAGCATGGTCAGAATAAAATAGACCAGCACCCCCGACCAGAAATACTGGTTAATATTATGCCGGGCCCGCTCCAAATACTGCTGCCAGAATTCCTGTTCCAGCTGTTTCGGAAACACCTGACCCGCGCTGCGTCGTTGCCGGGTAATCAGTGCCTCTATTTTTTCCTTGTCGTATTGCAATTGGACAAGCTTATATTTGTATTCCATTGACATAAAATATAATTTTTATAGTCGCTCAAAAATAACACAAAATGATAAAAATTAATTCAATATAAGGCATCTTTTGTCTAGATTTGACGTTATCATTGTCAGGTTTATAGATTATCATTCCATTTATTTTTCGATCGGCATCACCTTGAATACGATTACTCTTTTACAGCCAGATGACTGGCATGCTCACTTACGTGACGGTTTAGCATTAAAACGTACAGTTCCAGATCTTGCCAAACAGTTTGCACGTGCGATCTGTATGCCGAATCTTGTCCCGCCTGTAAAAACCGTGGAAGAAGCGATCAGCTATCGTGAACGCATTATGGCGCATGTGCCAGAAGGCGTGGCGTTTGATCCGCGCATGGTACTGTATTTCACCGATCAGACTTCGCCAGCCGAAGTGAAAAAAATTAAAGACTCCGAGCATGTCAATGCCATCAAGCTGTATCCGGCCGGTGCAACCACCAACTCGGACAATGGGGTCAGCGACATCCGTAAAGTCTATGCGGTGATTGAACAGTTAGAAGAACATCAGGTGCCGCTGCTGTTACACGGCGAAGTAACCCATCAGCATGTCGATATTTTTGACCGTGAAAAACGCTTCCTCGATGAAGTGTTGGCACCTTTATTAAAACAGTTCCCGAAACTGAAACTGGTGCTAGAACACATCACCACCAGCGAAGCAGCGCACTTTGTTCTGGAGCAGGACCGCAACGTGGCCGCTACCATTACTCCGCAACATTTGCTGTTTAACCGCAATGACATGCTGGTTGGTGGGGTTAAACCACACTTCTACTGCCTGCCTATTTTAAAACGTCAAACCCATCAGCAGACTTTGCTGGAAGTGGCGACCAGTGGCAATCCGAAATTCTTCCTCGGAACCGACAGCGCGCCGCATTCTAAAAATGCCAAAGAAAATGCCTGCGGCTGTGCCGGCTGCTATAGCGCACCAACCGCCATTGAGCTGTATGCGCAAGCCTTTGACCAGGTCGGTAAACTGGACCGCCTAGAAGGTTTTGCCAGCCACTTTGGCGCAGACTTCTATGGTTTGCCGCGTAATACTGGTACGATTACCCTGGTTAAAGAAGACCAAGTGATTCCTGCAAGTTTAGACTATTTGGATGGTGAACAAATTGTTCCGCTATATGCCGGTCAAACCATCCAATGGAGAAAAGTGTGACAGACGAAACTCTACCTTTAATTGGTCAGCGTTTCCGTGGATTCTTACCTGTTGTGGTCGATGTCGAAACAGCAGGTTTTAATTCGCAAACCGATGCCTTACTTGAAATAGCCGCCATTCCGATTGTGTTTAATGCGGAAGGCCATTTTGTTCCGGGTCAGGCCTATCATGCGCATATTAATCCGTTTGAAGGGGCCAATCTGGACCGTCGTTCACTCGACTTTATCGGGATTGATCCGTTCAACCCGATGCGTATGGCCATGGCTGAAGATGAAAAAACGGCGCTGAAACGTATTTTTAAATCCGTGAATGAAGTGCGTCGCCAGCAAAACTGTACTCATGCAGTGCTGGTCGGCCACAATGCGCATTTTGATCTGGGCTTTTTACAGGCGGCCATTGCCCGTACCAGTACCAAAAACCAGAATCCGTTTCATAGCTTTTCCGTACTCGATACCGTAACCTTAAGCGCAGTGATGTTCGGTCAAACGGTACTGGCCAAATCCTGTATTCAGGCCGGCATTGAATTTGATGGCAAAGAAGCGCACTCTGCCCTGTACGACACACAAAAGACCGCGGAACTGTTCTGTTATATTTTAAACAAACTCACCCCGCATCTACTTGACACCTTGGTGGCGGATCAATAAGATACCGCCATCTTCTAAACGTCCCTATCGTCTAGAGGCCTAGGACATCGCCCTTTCACGGCGGTAACCGGGGTTCGAATCCCCGTAGGGACGCCATCTACATTTCTCTCCTCCTCCTCTTTTATTTATTCTTCTTTGCACAGCACTGTTGTTTATTTAAGCTATTATTGCAAATAATTCTCATTTCTATTGATTAAGCCCATCAAGTTAATGATAATCGCTTGCATTATCTTTTACAAAAAACACATCTCATGCGTTTTGCCTATTCCAGCTTGTCTGTGGCCATTTTAAGCAGCTTCAGCTCCCTTAGTTTTGCTGAACAGATTCAAGAATCAGAACCTATCACCCTCTCTCCCTCGCTCAAACTGTCGACCATTGTGGTCGAGGCCAAAGATGAAAATGCGCTGGGAAAAACGGTCTATAATCAGGAAGATTTAAAGAAAAGCCCGAATAGCAGCAAGAACATCACCGAATTTTTAAAGGTGAATCCGAACGTGCAGCTCGGTCACCGCTTTCGCAGCAGCTTGCAGCAAGGTGAACTGAACGCGGCCGATATCAGTATTAATGGCGGATTGGCTTACGATAACAAGATTCTGATCAATGGCCTCTCCATCAACAATACGATTAATCCGGTGGGCGCACAGCAATCCAATCATCCTAACCAGCTGATGGGCAATTCACAGGCCGCTGCCATCAATACCGACCTGCTGTGCAAACTGACCGTGTTAGACAGTAATATCGGGGCGGAATATGGAGAATTTACCGGTGGCGTGATTTCTGCCGAAACCTGCGCTCCGCAAACCGAAATTGGTAAAATTCACGGTTCGCTCAGTTATGACTACACCTCGGATGCCTGGTCAAAAGTCAATTTCCCCTCTCAGGACAGCCGTGATGCTTTTGAAGATTCGAGCGATGAATCGGCACAGCCCTACTTCACCAAACAGGGCATCAGCCTGAACAATTATGGCCGGCTCAGTGAACAATGGGGTTTTAATGCCTTTGCTTCATACCGGCATTCAGCCATTCCCTTAAAAACAGATTTTGCCGAATCAGGGCAATTTGAACAGCAGCGTCAGGCCCGCAATGCCGGTGTGGAATTATTTTATGATCCCTCTGAACGTACTTCGTTTAAGCTGGGTGCGAGCTTTTTGGAAAATGATGGACTGTATTTTAAATCCAATATCCGTGATTCTGAATCGACCCAGCACTCGAACAGCCAGAACCTGTATTTTAATCTGAACAACCAGCTCGACAGTGTCTTGCTGACCCAGCAGCTGAACTATCAACGCCAGCAAGCGGGACGTCAGGCTGCCCAGAATCACTATAGCTGGCTCAACTCGAGCAGCAAAAACTGGGGCAAGGACAAATATAGCTTTGAAGGTCATATGGGCGCCTTAAACCAGCAAGAAAGCCGGCTGGAATACACCATTAAAGCCCTGTTTGAGCCGATTGAAACCGCATCTTTACGGCATCAGTTTAAAATCGGGGCCGGCTATGGCCATTATAAAGCCTACTGGCAACGTCCTGAAACTGCCCACGTATATGCTACGCCTTTAAATTTAAACGGTGCCGACTGCCAGTCTGATAATGGTACAAGTTATGATGCCTGTGATACTGCACCGAGTCTGGATGGTAAATATCAGGGCCAGTATTTAAGTAGCAAAACCAGCTATTATGCCGGTCAACTGGATATCCGTCAGGATCGCTGGCATGCCTTTATTGAAGACCAGATTCACTGGAATCACTATCTGACCGCGACCCTGGGCTTCCGGAATGACTATGACTCCATCCATAAACAGAACAATGTTGCCCCCAGAACTGCACTAGAAATCCGTCCTTTGGGCAATGAACGCCTGATCCTTTTGGGTGGCTGGAACCGCTATTACGGGCTAAATGCGTTTGTGAATGAACTGAATGACCGGATTGACCAGTTTGAGCAAAAATATACACGCGCGCAGCTGGAACAAGGCTGGACACCCAAAACCGCAGGAAACACCAGTTTCACCTATCGTTCCGAGCTAAAAACCCCGTATAGCGATGAAACCGTACTTGGCCTGAGTTCCAAACTGAACAATACCGCATTCAGCCTGAAATGGGTCAACCGTGACAATCAGGACCAGTTACGTAAAACCAAAATGAATCTGGAAGATCTGAGTTATAGCTATGACAATCGCGGGCGCTCTGCATCCGATATTTATTCGCTTTCCATCCGTAATCTGGCGCCACTGGCATTTTTAGGCGCACAACATCGTCTGGCCCTGAATGCAGACTATACCGAAACCACGCGCAATTTTGATCATTACGACAGTACCGATATTCTGACCGCCACCCCGCAAGTCTATTATAAGGGGCAACTGATTGATGCCGAGGATCGCCCTGCCCATGAGTTTCATGTGCCGTGGACCGTGCGTCTGAACTGGGAGATGCAGTTTGACCGCCTGCCGCTAACGCTCAGCCATTTCCTGAGTTATCAGGGTAAAGTTGATGCCCTAAAACGTGAGGCCAAAGGCTATACCGACGCACAGGGCGTGCAGCATGATGCCTATACGCCGTACACCACCCAGAACAAGTTTTATTGGGACTTAAAAGCCAGCTACCGGATTCCATCTTTTAAAAATACTCAAACCATTTTGGGTCTGACTATTAACAATGTCACCAACCGCGCCAACAGCTTTATTGACAGCAGCGGCAGCGCCCAGCCCGACATTGGCCGGCAGTTTATTGCCGATGTGACCTTTAAATTCTAGCGTGGAAATATGCACAGGCTTGCACTTTTAGACTGTGCATCCGCTATAATTGCAGTAATTTCCCATGCTTTTTTTATAAGACAATGTTAAAAAAGATTTTTCTGGTCCTGATTATTTTGCTGCCTTCGGTGCTTTATCTGTACATTGTGTCGCGTGATAGCAAAGCACCGCAAGCGCCCGCACCGGCTGAACAGGCCGCGCCGCAACCACAAGCACCTGAGTACCAAACCCCGGACCACTAAACGTGGTCTTTTTTATCTCCGGTGCGGTGGGTCGTGCAGATGCTCATGGGTTAAAATCCGGTGCAGATTGAAGTGCTTATTAAAAACCAGGCGGCCATCATCAAACGATAAATTTTCCAACAGCCTAAACAGATACTTTTTAGACAAATAAATCCAAATCATGGAATTATTCCCGTCATCAAATTGACATCTTTGGGGCAAATCCCTAATATAGCCCTCACCTCGCAACGTCCCTATCGTCTAGAGGCCTAGGACATCGCCCTTTCACGGCGGTAACCGGGGTTCGAATCCCCGTAGGGACGCCATCTAAATCGCGCCAGACGATTACTTCTAACCCAATTGTTTTGATTATTGATTGCAGATTTGTAGTTTTTCTCTACAATAGCCTGCTTCTCTATTCTTTTATTCTCCTACTCTTATGCAGACATCTCATTCTCCGAATGATGCTACGCATCAGGGCAATTCTGCGCCTTTAAAACGCGCTATGAGTACTCGACATCTGGTTATGATTTCACTTGGTGGTGCAATCGGAACCGGTTTATTTTTAGGTTCGGGTGAAGTCATTGCACAAACGGGGCCTGTAGGTGCCATTCTTGCTTATTTTCTGGGCGGCGTGATCGCTTACATGGTTATGCTGTGTTTGGGCGAACTGGCTGTCCATATGCCTGAATCCGGTTCTTTTGGTGCTTATGCCAAACGTTATATTGGACCCGGAACAGGCTATACCGTCACCTGGCTGTACTGGCTAACCTGGTCAATCACCCTGGGGACTGAATTTACCGCAGCCGCCCTACTGATGCAGGAGTGGTTCCCGCACATCTCGATGTGGTTATGGACCATTATTTTTGGGGTATTTGTCTTTACCTTAAATATGGTGTCTAGCCGCTGGTTTGCTGAATCGGAATTCTGGCTGGCACTGGTCAAAGTCGTGACCGTGGTGGCCTTTATTCTGCTCGGTCTGCTGGCCATTTTCGGCGTGATCGGCTATCAGGGCTATGAATCTGCGCCGCTGTTTAGCAATTTAACCGCACAGGGCTGGTTCCCGGAAGGTTTATTCCCGATTTTCACCACCATGCTGATTGTGAACTTTGCCTTCTCTGGCACCGAACTGATTGGTGTGGCCGCTGGTGAAACCAAAGACCCGGCCAAAAACGTTCCAAAAGCCATCAACACCGCGATTTTCCGCCTGCTGATTTTCTTTGTCGGAACCATTCTGGTGGTGACTGCGTTATTGCCGCATCAGGAAGCCGGTCTGGCCGCTGAGGGCGTGAGTAGCAGTCCATTTGTGACCGTGTTCCAGCACATCGGGATTCCATACGCAGAAGATATTATCCGCTTCGTGATCATTACCGCCTTACTGTCTGCCGCCAACTCAGGTTTGTTTGCAGCATCGCGGATGATGTGGTCATTGTCGTATCAGAAGCAGTTGCCGCAGGTTTTCTCCAAGGTCAACTCGCGTGGTATTCCTTATGTGGCAGTGATGGTCACCATGCTGGGCGCAATGCCAGGCTTGCTGTCTGAGCAGTTTGCACCTGAGCTGATTTTTACCAACCTGCTCGGTATTGCGGCCTTTACCATGGTGGTGGTCTGGATGAGTATCTGCTTAAGTCATTTCAACTTCCGCCGTGAATGGTATAAACAGGGTCGTAGCGTGAAAGAGCTGGGCTTTGCCGCACCATTGTTCCCGATTGTGCCAATTCTGGGCTTTGTATTCTGTCTGATTACCTGTTTGAGTATGGTATTTGATCCATCCATGCGCATCAGTTTCTTTGGCTGTTTAATCTTTATTGCAGCCTGCTATATCAGCTATTACCGTTTTTATCATAAAAAAATCTGATCAGGATTTGCAGTAAAGAGCGGCCCCGGCCGCTCTTTTTTTATCTATACTGTTAAATAAAGCCATTCTTATTCACATGCTGGCCCTACAATGAATATTATTTGCATTCATGGGATGAATCAGTAACACCAGACTGCCGATTCACTGCGTCGACTGTGGTTATCAATACTGGAGCAGGGTTTAAAACGCAGCCAGCAGTCCCATTTTTTGCCGATTTAAAACAGGCCATCTGTATGCCGTTTTATGGCGATTTGCTCTCCAAACATCATCTGCAAAACACTTTAAATGCCAGCACCCTGATGCCGCAGCACTGGCCGCATTTTCCACTGCTGCATCCAGTCAAAATTCAAAAACCGACCACAGTGGTGGAAGAACATCGCCCCGGCGATTGCAATATTCCGCATCTGCAAGTCTATGATGCACTTAACTTTAACCAGAAACTGAAATGGCTTAGTGCTTTAAGCCGGGATATTGCACTGCGTGATTTTGCCCGGCTGATCAATTATTTTCCCAAACTGCATGCCAGCTTGTTGCATAAATTTCTGGTCGAAGCCTATTTATACCTGGCCGATCCGCATTTTATTCAAGAGTGATTTATAGAAAATAATTATATTGACAAATATAGTCAAACATATACAATTTAGGTATTAAATTTTAAAAAAACTTGCAATGAAATACTTGACTGAAAGCTTAAAGAAAGTAGAGCAAGACCTTGCTTATTTTGTATCCCCTGAAAATAAAGATGGGTTTATTAAGGAATTTGCATCATGGGTCTATGGTGAGTGGTCAAAGAATGATTTCTATGAAACCGATATAGTAGATTTAGGCTATGATTGTTCTTCGCACCCTGAAAAAACAAATCAATCGCTCTCCGATAAATGCCCCACCTATGCAGAATTTATTAATGCAAATACAGGTGTGTCGGTATGTACTCACATTTCAGGTCATGGGATGGGCTGTGAAGAATACTCGGAAAAACTTGGAGAGATTTTTGGAGATGCTTGTGCTAAAAAACTAGATGAATTAGCTGAGCAATACAAATTGGAAGTGCCTGAGAAATATAAAAAATATGGCGACAATATTCGTGAAATGATTTTTGGTGAATGGGTTGATCATCGTGAAGATTTTGAGCTTTATGAAGTGTGCGACAGCATTTTGGTAAAATATGGCTATCTTGGAGATGAGAGTGAACAATACTCATGTCCTATATGCGCTGTTGATCATAATGGTGAATACATCTATCAGGATAAAATATTTAAAAACTACACATTGGAGGACTTTAAGAAACTAACGGAGATTAAATAATGTATTCTCCTGCTAAATTCGGTGAAATGATTGGGAAGTCGGTTAAAACTCTACAAAGATGGGATGCCGAAGGTATTTTGGTTGCATGTCGAAATCCTAAAAATCGCAGATACTACACGCACGATCAATACCTTGAATATATCGGTATAAAAGCAACGGAAGCTAAATCATCAGTAATTGTTTATTCAAGGGTATCTAGTGTTGCTCAAAAGCCCGATTTAGCTAATCAGGTGTCAGCTTTAGAAACTTTTTGTACTGTAAATGGCTATGCTGTTGATGATTGGGTGTCAGAGGTTGGAAGTGGTTTGAATTATAAAAGAAAGAAATTCAATCAGCTTTTTCTTGATATTGAAATGGGTAAAGTTTCAATGCTTGTCATCGCTCACAAAGACCGTTTGGTGCGTTTTGGTTTTGAGTGGTTTGAATCTTTTGCTGAAAGACATGGTTGTAAAGTTATTATTATGAATCAAGAATCTCTTTCCCCAACGGAAGAAGTAACACAAGACTTGTTAGCGATTATTCATTGTTTTTCCTCTCGACTTTACGGATTAAGAAAATACAAAGAAAAAGTTAAAGAATTAGTGAACATCAAGGAATAACTTTTGAAACTAACACGCATCCACCATTGTAAAAACTTGAATGTGCAAAAGTACAAACAGCTTGAGAAACAAGCTGTTTTACTTGGTCGTATTCGTAGCGAGGTGTGGGCTAAATATGGTGCTATTTCAGGTTTGAATATCAGTGACAGAGCTATTCGTGATGCGTGGATGAAAGAAAGTCGTGACTTTGGTGTTTCTGCAAATGCGTGGAAAGAAACGCTACGTGATTGCATAGGTGATATTAAAGCCTATCGAGAAGCATCAAAAGACAAAGTAAAGCAGGCGATCCGAAAACGCACCTCCTGTAATAATGAACAAAAAAGACTATACACCTTGCTTAAAAAAGATGAATGGATGACTGATAATTTCCTCCATCGTCAAATGCGTAATCACTTTAAGCATGGTGTTAATCACACACATAATCAAATTATTGTTCGTGCGGATATGTGTAAAACTTTTGAGTTAAATGGTCAATGTTGGCTTAAAGTGCCGAGTCTAGTCCCTCGACAAACCATTAAAATTCCACTAAACACCACTGTTGATTTTGCGCCACAAGGCACACTTAGAATCATTCTAAAAAACGGTAATGTTGAAGTTCACTCAACTTATGATGCAGTTGAAACACAGGATTGTGGTCAGGAAACCGTAGGTGTTGATAAAGGTTATTCAGAAGCCTTTGTGGATTCTGATGGTGAAGTATATGGCAATGGTTTAGGTAAATTGATCTCAAGTGAATCAGACTACCTAAATCAAAAGTACAAACGTAGAAATAAGCTCAGAGCGATTTCTAAAGCCAAACTGAACCGTACCGGGTTTGTCGGAGACCAACTTTCTTGAGAGAATGTTCCAATGACAAAACCAAAATATACCCCTGAAATCAGAGAAAGAGCGGTTCAATTATTGATTGAATCCGAAAAAGATTATCCATCGAATTGGGCTGCGATCACAGCAATTGCGCCTAAGATTGGTTGTACTCCTGAAACACTTCGTGTTTGGTATCAAAAATATTTAGATAAACAAAATCCAGTTAAAGTACAGCAGCTTTCAGACCAAGAACGTATCAAACAACTCGAACGCGAAAATAAAGAACTGCAACGCGCCAATGAGATTCTACGTAAAGCAGCCGCTTTTTTCGCCCAGGCGGAGCTCGACCGCCCACACAAATAATGGTGGATTTTATCCATAACAATAAAGATCGATATGGTGTTGATGCGATTTGTAGGATTTTACCGATCGCAGCTTCAACCTATTACCGAACTTTAGATCTCGCTGACAATCCAGAACATCGAGCGAAACGAGATCTACATGATGAGCATCATGCTGAACAAATTCAACGAATTTGGAAAGAAAGTTCAGGTCGATATGGTGTGCGTAAGGTCTGGCAACAATTGAAACGTGAAGGTTATGTTATCGCACGTTGTACAGTTGCTCGATTGATGCAGAAGCTAGCTATACAAGGTGTTTGGCGTGGTAAGAATAAACAAACCACCCGTAGCCGAGATGATCAAAAAAGAGCAGATGATTTAGTGAAACGTAATTTTAATGCTGATCATCCTGACCAACTGTGGGTGAGTGACTTTACGTATATTCAAACTCATTCAGGCTGGGTCTATACCGCCTTTATTATTGATGTGTTCTCACGAGCAATTGTTGGATGGAAAGTATCTACACGGATGAATACAGATATGGTGCTCGATGCACTTGAGCAAGCATTGCATGATCGAGGCATGCCAAAGAATGTGATTCATCATTCCGATAGAGGTGTTCAATATCTTTCTATTCGCTATACCAATCGTTTAGAAGCTGCAAATTTACGAGCATCAGTCGGTACGACTGGTGATTCATACGATAATGCTTTGGCTGAAACGGTGAATGGCTTATACAAAACAGAGGTGATTGAATATTTAAAAGCAGATTGGCAAGGTTTAGCAGATGTACAACTTGCGACACTAAACTGGGTAGATTGGTTCAATAAAAAGCGTGTACACAGTGCACTGGGTTATGTATCGCCTTTTGAGTTTGAAGCAATGTACTATGATAAGATTAACCCGTTAGGTCAGGTGGCCTAACTTAAATAAAAAAGTCTCCGACAAACCCGGTACGGTTCAAACCGCACAAGAAACAGAAAATTGAGTTAAATAATCTAGGTCGAAAAAAACTAGATAAGCGACAAGATACTCAAAAAGCAAAGCTCAAAACATTAATATTTACAGCAACTCACAAGTTGGTTGATAAAGCCAAAGTGATTGTTGCGGAAGATTTAACATCCCCAATTCAAAGTAAACGCAACTATGGCAAAAACACCAATAGACGCTTAAATACATGGGCTAAAGGTTTGTTAGCTAATGCCCTAACTTCTATATCTCACCGTAGAGGTTCTACGGTGCATCTAGTCAATTCTGCATATACTTCGCAAAGTGATTCTTTCTTGCATGGCCTTTTAATAGGTACACGTAAGGGAGATCGTTTTCACCGTTTCAATGGGGAAGTTGTGCAAGCTGATTGGAATGCTGCGAGAAACGTGCTTGCAAGATTAAACGACAATGAGATAAGTCGTTATACGCCTTACAAAACTGTAAAGCGTATATTGCAAGAACGGACTGACCGCTACAAGTCGGAACTGACCGACTCAGGCTCTAGTTACACGCTTGGCAACAAGACATTAACAGAGTGCGAATTACTCCTTGACTATGTTTGACTACATTTTAAGGAACAGGTACACAGCCGGATTTATGCCCAGCTCTGTCAGGATAACACCCATATTATTCTGGCGCATTCCTTAGGCACGGTAATTGCCTATAATCTGTTAATTCAGCATCCGGAACTGAATATTGCACGCTTTATTACCCTCGGTTCGCCGCTGGCCTTTCGGGTGATTCAGAAGCATTTACAACAGCCGATTCAGCGCCCCACTGCCCTGCATGGCGACTGGATTAATTTTTATTCTCCGGATGATTTTCTGACCGCCTTTCCACTGTCGGAACCACCGTTTTTAAACCGGCCATTCTGAACCAGCAGGTACAAACTCCGGTAGATCGTCCTCATGAAGTCTATGGCTATTTACAGCATCCCCAAGTCTTAGAGGCCTTGGTCGAGTTACTGCCAGAAAGTGCTTAAATTGAGGGAATTTTCACCTGATTTATGCAAATTGTTCTAAATTTATTCGCTTAAAAGCCTTGCAGCCAGAAAATTGTAGAAAAGCGTTTGACACCCTCCTTTTTTCACCCTAATATACGCCCACCTCTGAAACGTCCCTATCGTCTAGAGGCCTAGGACATCGCCCTTTCACGGCGGTAACCGGGGTTCGAATCCCCGTAGGGACGCCAATTTCAGAAGTAATATTTTATTAAGTCCCTATCGTCTAGAGGCCTAGGACATCGCCCTTTCACGGCGGTAACCGGGGTTCGAATCCCCGTAGGGACGCCACTTCTTACAATCAAAAGAAGCGGTTTAAAATATTCTTCTGCACTGTCCCTATCGTCTAGAGGCCTAGGACATCGCCCTTTCACGGCGGTAACCGGGGTTCGAATCCCCGTAGGGACGCCATATTCGGGTCACACACGTGATTCATAAAAAAGCCCAAGCATTGCGACTTGGGCTTTTTTATTGCTGCAACTTTTTATTTGTACAGAACGGGAGCTAGGAAAAATACTATCACCCGTTTAAAACAGTCATACCACCTGCACCCAGATCCTCATCCACTTCATACAATCTCCTGTGAATATGGATGGAAATGCTCAAAAAGGCTGAATAAAGCGTAGATGGGGAATCGGGATGGATCACCCTCATTCCCCATTTCTGTTTAGGCCGATTTACGCGAGTTAATCTGTCCTTTAATGACTGCAGTCAAATTGCCTTTTAAATATTTAAAAAATACTTTTAAAGGCGAGAGTTTTGGATTCGGCTGTTTGCCTTGGGCAATGTCCTTGAACTGCGCGGCATACCAGATAATTTCCATAATTGCCATTTTATCAACCAGTGGAATGCCGGTCTTAATTTTATCGACACCATAACGCACGTCTTGCCCTGCCAGCAAACGATGTGCCAGATCTGGCTCTACCGCAAATGGGCGAGCAATCCCGATAAAATCACAGGCGCCGCTGGCCAGTGCCGTATTCATGCCTTGTACGGTCCGGAAACCGCCGGTCACCATTAAATGACAACGAACTTCCTGGCGGATCCGCTCCGCAAACTCCAAGAAGTAGGCTTCACGCGCTAAAGTCGAGGCTTTGCGTTTTTCCGCTTTTACTCCGGCCATGGCCGGTGCTTCATAAGTCCCCCCCGATACTTCAATCAGGTCAATTCCGGCAGCATCAATCGCTTTAAAGACCTGAATCACATCTTCCTCACTAATACCACCGCGCTGGAAATCCGCCGAGTTCAGCTTGACTGAGATGATAAAATCTTCAGAGGTCGCAGCGCGCACCGCCTGATAAATTTCCAGCAAAAAGCGCATCCGGTTGTCAATCGAGCCACCCCAACGATCTTGGCGTTTATTGGTTAGCGGTGATAAAAACTGGCTGATTAAGTAGCCATGTGCTCCATGCAGCTGCACCCCTTCAAAACCGGCCTGCTCACAGATCTGCGCTGCACGGGCAAAGCGCTGGATAATATCAAGAATCTCATCTTCACGCAGTTCACGCGGTGTGCCAAAGGTGGTGGCCAAGGCCGGGCTAAACGGTACGGCGGAAGGCGCGACGGTTTCTTTGTTCAGGCCTTTCGGACATTGCCGTCCCGGATGCGACAGCTGCACCAGTTGCACCATGCCATACTGCTTGCCAATCTGTGCCCACTGTTGCAACTTGGCCAGATCACGTTCTGATTCAATGGCCACCACGCCCGGTTCATTTTTGGCACGAATATCCACCATGACATTGCCGGTAATGGCACAGCCCAGCCCACCCTTGGCCCAGGCCTCATATAAGCCCAAATGTAACTGGTTCGGCTGACCAGCCGTATTGGCCAGCGCCTCACTCATAGCGCCTTTAATGATGCGGTTTTTAAATGTGGTCTTTCTAATTTGAAGCTGATCTGCAATCTGGCTCATTGGTCAATCCTGACATTGTGGTCTAGAGCAAATACTCCATTGAATTACCCCAATGGTCAAGCAAATTTTGACAACTCGTATTGTCAAAAATAGTCACAGATCAATATTGACTGGCCTGAATCAGCTGCCGGGTATAGTCAGTTTGTGGCTGTGCAAACAGATCTTCAGTACGCTGGAATTCCATCACCTTGGCATGTTTCAGCACCAATACCTTCTGACACAAGGCCTTGACCACCTGCAAATCATGGCTGATAAACAGATAGCTCATCTGCTCCTGCTGCTGCAAACGCCGCAACAGTTTAACGATGGCGCGTTGTGTGGTGCGGTCCAGCGCCGAGGTCGGCTCATCCAGAATCAGCAGTTTCGGTTTCAGCACCAGCGCACGTGCCAGTGCAATCCGTTGCCGCTGTCCACCGGATAGTTCATGCGGATAACGGGTTTTAAAACTGACCGGCAATTCAACTTTTTCCAGTGCCAGATCAATACGCTGCTGAATTTCGGATGCTGACAGCTTTTGTAAGGCCAGCCCTTCGCCAATGGTCTGCTCGACATTTAAACGCGGATTCAGACTGCTAAACGGGTCCTGAAATACAATCTGAAATTCACTGCGTAATGGCCGCAGCTGCTTTTCCGAAAGCCGGTTCAGGTCCTGCCCCAGCAAATCAATTTTGCCCTCACTGGCAGTTAAACGTGAAATCGCCAGTGCCAGCGAGCTTTTACCGGAACCACTTTCCCCGACAATACCGATGGATTCGCCTTGGGCCAGATTTAAATCCAGCGGCTCCACCGCGACAAAATAATTTTTGACCCGATTGAGTAAACCCTGCTTAATGGGAAACTTCACACCCAGTTGTTGCAGTTGCAATAAAGGCTGAGTCGCCTCTACCTGTAAAGCCTGACCAAAATCATGATGCAGCAGTTCCCGGGTATAGGCCTGCTGCGGCGCATGAAAGACCTGTTCAACCGGCCCCTGCTCCTCGACCTGGCCTTTGTTCATGACAACGACCTGATCGGCATAATGCCGCACCAGATTCAAATCATGGCTGATTAAAATCATGGCCATCTGCAGGCTGCGCTGTAAGCTTTGCAGCAGATCCAGAATTTGCGCCTGTAAAGTTACATCCAGCGCAGTGGTCGGTTCATCGGCAATCAGGATGTCCGGATCAAGCGCCAAGGCCATGGCAATCATCACCCGCTGGCGCTGCCCGCCAGACAGTTCATGCGGATAACGCTTCAGTTTATCTTCCGGCTGGGGAATGCCAACATCTTGCAGCAATTGCAGCACGCGTTGCCGGGTTTCCGCCTTGGAATGCCCCTGTAACAGCAGGCTTTCGCCAATAATTTTTTCTACCCGATGCAGCGGATTTAATGCCGTCATCGGCTCCTGAAAAATCATGGCAATGCGCTGGCCGCGAATCTGGCGTAGTTGTACCGGATTCAGCTGTAGCAGATCCTGCCCCTGAAACAGTGCCTGCCCCTGAATCTGTAGCTGACTCGGCAACAAGCCCAGCAAGGCCAGACTACTGACCGATTTGCCCGAACCACTCTCGCCGACCAGCGCCAGCGTTTCGCCAGCGTGCAATTCAAAACTTAAATTGTGCACCAATAGCTGCTGTTGATGCTGAATCTGGAGCTGCTGTACCGTCAGCACCGGCGTGCGCTTACTGGCGTCTTGGATCGAATGCATCACGGGTCGCCTCTCCAATATAAATCAGTAAAGATAAAACAATCGCCAGGGTAAAAAAGCCCGACAATGCCAGCCACGGCGCATTTAAATTATTTTTGCCCTGTAACAGCAGTTCGCCTAACGATGCGGCATCGGGCGGCAAACCATAGCCGAGGAAATCCAGTGCAGTCAGCGCGGTAATATTCGCAGTCAGCATAAAGGGCAGTTGCGACAGACTTGAACTCATGGCATTGGGCAAGATGTGCCGGAACATGATGGTACGGTCGCTCACACCCAGGCTGCGGGCAGCACGGACATAATCAAAATTACGTGCCCTTAAAAATTCGGCCCGGACCAGTCCGACCAAGGTTGGCCAGCCAAACAGCAGCATAATCAGAAACAGCCAGTACACGCTTGGGCTAAACATACTGACCAGAATCATTACCATGAACAGCATTGGTAAACCACCCCAGACTTCCAGAATCCGCTGTCCCAGCAAATCGACCCAGCCGCCATAATAGCCCTGTATCGCCCCGACGATAATGCCAAGTGCAGCAGAGGCCAGCGTTAAGGCAAATCCGAATAGCAGTGATACCCGCAGGCCATAGAGAATCCGCGCTAGTACATCTCGGCCCTGATCATCGGTCCCGAGCCAGTTATCGCTGGTCGGTGGTGACGGCACCGGCACAGCCAGCTCTAAATTCGGCGATTGATAAGAATATTCAATCAGTGGCCAGATGGCCCAGCCCTTGTCCTGAATCAGTTGCTGCACGGCCGGGTCCTTATATTCTGCTTCGGTTTCAAAGACCCCGCCAAAAGTGGTTTCAGGATAAGCCTTGAACACCGGCATATATAAGCTGTTTTCATATTTGACCAGCAGCGGCTTGTCATTGGCGATCAGCTCGGCTGCTAAGGACAAGATAAAAATCAGGGCAAAGGCGATAAAACAGCCAAATCCCAACCGGTTCTGTTTAAAACGCTGGAGCCGCGCCTGCATTAAGGGAGACATTATTTGGCCCCCCGTGATTCAAAATTAATCCGTGGATCAATGACCTGATACAGCACATCGCTGATCAGTCTGAGGACTAATCCTAACAAGGTAAAAATAAACAGGGTGCCAAAAATTACTGGATAATCACGCTGTACAATCGCTTCAAAGCCCAGCAATCCCAGACCATCGAGGTTAAAAATAATTTCAATAAACAGGTTACCGACAAAGAAAATCCCAATTAATGCTTCCGGCAGGCCAGCAATCACAATTAGCATGGCGTTACGAAAAACATGGCCATACAGCACCCGCGATTCGGTCAGGCCTTTGGAGCGTGCCGCCAGCACATACTGTTTATTCAGTTCTTCCATAAACGAGTATTTGGTTAAGTAGGTCAACCCGGCAAATCCACCAATCACCATCGCCAGCAGCGGCAAGGTCATATGCCAGAAATAGTCTTTGATTTTACCCAGCAGACTCAGCTGATCGAAGTTTTCCGAGACCAATCCCTGTAGCGGGAACCACTGAAAATAGGAACCACCGGCAAAAAATACAATCAATAAAATCGCAAAAGCAAAGGCCGGAATGGCATAGCCAATGGCCAGCAAAATAGACGTGGCTTTATCAAAGATCAGACCATGCTGACGGGCTTTTTTTATCCCGAGTGGAATAGACACCAGATAAATCAGCAAGGTGCTCCACAATCCTAAAGACAGCGATACCGGCAGTTTTTCCCACAGCAGCTGGGTCACCGGCTTGTCTTTAAAAAAGCTGGTGCCAAAATCAAATTGCAGATAGCTGCTCAGCATTAGCCAGAAACGCTCATGAATTGGTTTATCAAACCCATATTGCGCTTCAATTTTAGCCACCATTTCATCACTTAGACCTTTGGCGCCCTGATAGGGCGTTGAACCGGCCGCAGCAGTTTCGGCACTGCCACTCCCGCCCATGCCCTGAAAGGCTTCTGCCTGCTGAATTGCCTGCTCGACCGGACCGCCCGGGGCAATCTGGATCACAATAAAGTTAATCAGCAAAATCAGAAACAGTGTGGGAATAATCAGCAACACACGTTTCAGGATATAGGTTCCCATGCGCTCAGCATCCTTGTGGCAAAGCCAGCTTATTGTTTACGCAGATACTGGGCTACTTTTTGCGCCCCGGCTGCATCACTCCACCAGTAATCAAGTCCAATGGAAAGTTTTGGTTTTATTTTCGGTTGTTGGTACATATTCCAGTAGGCCAGCCAGTGCTCGCCTTTGCCATAGGTCGGAATCTGGTAATAACCAGCGCGTAATAAGCGGTCCAGCACTTTGGTCCGGACAATCAGCTGCTGGCGGTCAGGCGCGTAAATAATTTTCTGAATGATGTCATCAATGACCGGATTCTTGATGCCGGCATAATTATAATTGCCCGGCTGATCTGCCGCGGCACTGCTCCAGAATTGCGCCTGTTCATTGCCCGGACTTAAGGACTGTGGCAAGACCATGGTGCTTAAGTCAAATTCTGCCCGGCGCATCCGTTCAATATATTGCGGCACATCGACCTGACGGATATTCACCACAATCCCCAGACGTTTTAAATTGCGCACAAAAGGCATTAAAGTACGCTGCAAGCCATCCTGATGAATTAAAAATTCCAGCTGGATGGTGTTGCCTTTCGGATCAAGCAAACGGCCATCCTTGAAGCGATAGCCGGCATTCAGCAGGATCTGCCGGGCTTTGAGCAGACCGCTGCGGTTAAAACCGCTGGCATCACTGACCGGGAATTTCCAGTTGGCCAGCACCCCCTGACGCTGCACCGGATGCAACTGTTTTAAATACGGCTTTAACAGTGCCAGCTCCGCCGCGCTTGGACGACCTTTGGCTTCCAGTTCGCTATTACTAAAATAACTTTGCAAACGCTGATACTGTCCGTAAAACAGGGCTTTATTCTGCCATTCAAAATCATAGGCATGGCTGAGCGCCTGACGGAAATGAATATCCTGCATCGGTGCACGCCGGGTATTAAACACAAAACTTTGTGTTGGCACCGGGTTTTCATGCCGGAACTTATATTTCACCACCATCCCCGCTTTCACTGCCGGGAACTGATATTCCGTCACCCATTTGCGCGCGGTATATTCTTCATGCAGCGTGTATTGGCCCGACTTAAAGCCTTCAAAGGCCACATCCATATTGCGGTAATAGACAAATTTAAGCCGGTCAAAGTTATAACGGCCCTTATTTACCGGCAGATCTTTGCCCCAATAGTTCGGATTGCGCTTATAAGTAATACTGCGTCCGGCATCAATCCGTTCAATCAGATACGGGCCTGACCCCAGCATCGGCTGCAAGGTAATCCGGCTAAAGTCCTTGCCCTGCCAGTCTTTCTGGGAATAAATCGGTAAGGCCGATAAAATCAGCGGCATTTCACTGTTGTTATCGGATTTAAAGGTCATTTTGACCTGATGTCTGGACAAGACCTCGGTTTTATCCAAATCGGCAATATACATCTGCAAACCCGGATTAGATTTGCTCTGGAAGGTATCAAAACTGAATTTGACATCAGCCGCGGTAACCGGGGTGCCATCGCTAAAACGCGCTTTTGGATTCAGATGAAAAATGACAAATTTAGTCTGCTTCGGGTCATAAGTCACTTTTTCTGCCAGCAGTGGATACATCACCCCCGGCTCATCTAGCGAGCTGGTCATGAGCGAATCAAACAGATAATTCACCCCATCGGTCGCACTGCCCTTACCGTTCATGCTGTTCAGGTTGTCAAAAGTGCCATTGCTGGACTGACTCAGTATGCCACCTTTCGGTGCTTGCGGATTGGCATAGGGCATGGCCGCAAGCTGGCTGTATTTCGGACTGCTGTGCAGCGCGATATACGGCGTGGTCTGCAGCGCAGCCCAGCTCCAGCTTGAGGTCAAGGCCAGTGCTGTCGCCACAGCACTCAAGCGATATAAAGATCTGTTCATGCGGTCACGACTCCTTGTGCCCGGCAATTACAGATTCGGAACCTTGATGATCTCTCCAATACGCAGCTGCGTATTCGGTTTAATCTCGTTCATATCGGCCAGTTCACTGGTTTCCAGACCATAACGGCTGGCCAACCCAATCAGGGTATCACCGCGCTTGACCTTATATTCCGTTATGGTTTTCGGCAATTGCAGGGTTTGGCCAACTCTTAAACCGGCACGCGGACTCAGGCCATTCAAGGCCGCCAGTTCAGCGACCGAAATACCGGTACGGCTGGCAATGGCATTTAAGGACTCACCGGCTTTAACGGTATAGGCTTCGGTTGCTTTACCCGTGCTGGCGCTGCTCACCGCTGCACTTTCCGCGGCACGGTTGCTACTGCTGTCCAGATCACCTTCAATTTTTAAACGCTGGCCAATCCGCAGTGCAGCAGTACGTGGCAGATCATTTAGTGCGGCCAGATAGTTCAGCTGCAAATGATATTTACGCGCAATACTATTTAAGGTCTCACCCGATTTTACAATATGAATATCAGAGTTTGCCGCAGTTGTGCTGACCTTACTTTCTTCCACTAGCGCTGGCTCACCGCTGAGTTTCAGGCGCTGGCCGGTACGTAAACCGGCAGTCCGGCTGATGCCATTTAAACTGGCAATCTGCTCCAGACTCAGGTTATAGCGGTTGGCAATGGCAGTTAAGGTATCTCCCGACTGTACTGTATAACTATCCGGGATGGTCGAACCGGCGGGAATTTTTAAAGTTTGTCCAATTCGCAGGCCGGTATTGGTCGAAATCTGGTTTAAGGCGGCCAGATCAGCCAGACTCATTTTGCTTTGTGCGGCCACACTCGATAAGGTGTCACCACGCTGGACAGTATAGTTTTCTGTTTTAATCTCAGCAGTTGACGTACTTGGCGCTGCACGACGACTCTCTGCGGCCGTTTCAGTTTTTGCTTCGGCTTTTGAGTCACTTACAGGCACATTAATCCGCTGTCCAACCAGCAAACTGCTGCCCGCAGTCAGACCCGGAGTTAAGGCTGCCAGTTCTGCATTGGACAAGCCATGACGGTCCGCAATCAGTTTCAGATATTCACCGCGCTTCACCGTATAGCTTTGCGTGGCCACTTTGGTTTCAGCCGCTTTCTGCTCAGCTGCCTTGGCACGCATCTCTGCTGTTTCTTGCAGATTCAGCTTCTGGCCGACAAACAGGCCACTGCTTGTGTTCAGATTATTGTAATCCGCCAGTTGCTTGACCGATAAACCAAACTGATTGGCCACGCCGGTTAAGGTATCGTTAGCTTTAACCACATAGGATTCCGGCTGCTCTTTGGCTTTGGCTGGCGCGGCAGCTTGTGGTTTGGCATCATATAAATAGATGGTGGTACCGGCATATAAAGTCGAGTTTGGATCAATCTGGTTCCATTTTGCCACATCACGCCAGTTCACCCCATTTTTCATGGCAATCAGCACCAGGGTATCGCCGGCCTGTACCGTATAGGTACTGCGCTTGCCTTTTGGCGGCACCACCACCACTTCAGTGTCGGTCTTGATTACGTTTTTGCCCTGGTTCCGCTGGGCTTCATCTGAATCTGGACGGGTGCTATCCGCGACACTTTTCGGGTAAGCAAAACCTTTGGTCAGCTCTTTGCCTTGCTGCTCGGCCACCGACAGACTGGTCTGAATCGCGGTCAGCTTAATTTTGCCATCATAAGGATCGACAATTTCAGTGCCTTGTGGTGCAATTTCTTTTAACTCGGCCACCACCTGCGCCTGTTCAGCCTGAGAGGCCACCGGCTGCAACACCTCTTCTACCGTTTTGTTCTGGTCTTCAGTTTTCACTGCCGCCAGAATCTGTTCACGTTCTGCTGCTGAAATTGGCGGTTCGACCTTCACCGGCTGAATATTCTGTGCCGGGGTAATGGCCACCGGAATACGTGGAGCACTTGGAATATCTGAATTGGCCGCAAAAGAGGCCAAAGCCGATGAACCGCGTGGCGTACTGATCCGTTTGGTGCTGATTGTAGTCGTGCTGCTAGCAGTTTTGGCTGTGCTCGCTGGTGTAGTCGTAGCAGTACGCTGAGTCACACTGGCCGTCAAAGCGGGTGTGGTGGTTTTTGTAGCTGGGGCACTGGTCGTGGTCTGCGTCGTCACACTAGGACGAGTGTTGCTGGCCAGCAATCCACCACCTTGCAGGTTTTTCAGACGTTCATCGACTGTTGGGCTTAAATCGGCTGGAATCAGAATCCGCATCGGGCTGGCACTGTCAATTCGGTCAGTACGATGGCCCGGGTTCAGTGCATATAACTCGGCACGGCTAAGACCAGTAATATTGGCCACATCATTTAAATTCACCGCTCCGACCGTCACTTCACGGAAATGGGGACGGTTGGCAATTGGCGGCAAACGCACCCCGTAGGCACCTGGATTTTTAATAATTTGCGCCACTGCCAGGAAACGCGGCACATAGTTCATGGTTTCCTGTGGCAATTTCAGTGACCAGTAATCGGTCGGTAAACCGGCAGCCTTGTTACGGTTAATCGCCTGCTGAATACGGCCCGGTCCGGCATTATAAGCGGCCAGAGCCAACTCCCAGGAACCAAACTGGTTATACAGGCTACCGAGGAATTCATAGGCAGCACGGGTCGATTCGACCACATCACGGCGGCCATCATACAGCGGGGTCTGTTTCAGACCATAAATACGTCCGGTACTTGGAATAAACTGCCATAAACCGGCTGCAGCAGCGCTACTGGTTGCTGCCGGGTCGTACGAACTTTCAATGACTGGTAATAATGCCAGTTCGGTCGGCATGCCACGGCGCTCGGCTTCTTTAACTGTGTGATACAGATAACGTGAAGCACGCGCACTTAAACGGTCAATATACGGCTGACGTGAAATAAACCAGCCGCGCTGCGCTTCAATACGCGGATTCCAGTGTTCCAGATCCATTTTGAAACCTACGGTCATACGCTTCCAGACATCACCGTGTTTTAAAATCAGTAAACGGTCGCCTTCTACCGCGCGCATGTCGGTGGCCGACAATAAATCTTCCAGTGAATCTAAACTGCTGGCGTCCAGATAACCTGAACCAACCTGACTCGACGTTGACGCTTTGCTGGCACTTTGTGTAGAGGTACAGCCGGTGCTGATGCCGAGCGCGGCCAGCGCTGAACCCAAAACTGTAATTTTAAATAGTGCCGGGACCATAGGCTGCCACATGCGTGTGGTTGGTTTATACATAGGAAATCCAAACAACTCGTCTATAAATTATTTTTTAGATTTGACATTGTAGTGAAGCATCACTACGACACAAGGTTTTACTCTAGCGCGATTCTAATATAAATGTTACAAGAAATTAAAAAATTGACGTCTTCGGCGTTTCTGATCTGCAATTGCGTTATACAATAGCGGCTCGGTTTTTATTTGGCTCTTTTTGGATTTGGCTTATGTCTCAAACAATCACACTATATGTGGATGGTGCTTGTCGTGGAAACCCTGGCTTGGGCGGTTGGGGTGCATATGTCATTACAGAAACCCAGCAGCACAAACTTTATGGCGGTGAACTGGAAACCACCAACAACCGTATGGAACTGACGGCAGCCATTGAAGGCATTCAGTTCTGCCCGGCAGAGGCCAAACTGATTCTCTGGACCGATTCCAACTATGTCAAACGCGGCATAACCGAATGGATTTCCGGCTGGAAAAAGAAAAACTGGAAAGATGTGAAAAACCCGGACTTATGGCAAAAACTGGATGCCATCTGTCAGGGTCGTGAAATTGAATGGCACTGGATTAAAGGTCACGCTGGCCATGCTGGCAATGAAATGGCCGATCAGCTGGCCAACAAAGGGGCCGATCTAGTATTTGCACAGCAGGTCAAAGTGACGCCGGTACAAATCATTACTGAAGATAAAAGCGCTGAGTCTGAAGTCATCCCGCCGGGCACGGCTAAAAAAAAAGCAGAATCTGACTGGTTGCTCGACGACCCTTTTGGCTTCGATCTAGACGACAGCCAACTAGACGTTGAAGTCGAAGAAGAACTGCTAATGGTGCAGGAGGATCATCTCAGTCTGACCCAGCACAGCATTACCGTGACGCAAACCCTCAGTCAAAATGACAGCCCGAATCAGAACGAAGTCCTGATCCAAGATGAAACCCAGAACCAGAGTGCAACAGCGCCAGCAAACACGTCATCGCATCCCCATATTGTGATTACCCCGGCCACGGTTCAGGCTTATGGTCCACGCCAGCTGATTCTGGATACGGAAACCACCGGTTTTTATTATCAGGATGGTGACCGGATTATTGAAGTCGGCGCGATTGAAATGGTCAACCGCAAACTGACCGGCAGCTCGATTCATATTTATATCAACCCGGAAAAACCGGTCGGTGAATCGGAAGTGGTGCACGGTATTTCGGATGAGTTTTTAAAAGACAAGCCGAAGTATGCCGAAATTGCTGCAGTGCTGTATGACTATTTAAAAGGCGCGGAAATTATTGCGCATAACGCCACCTTCGATATGAACTTCCTGGATATGGAGTTTAACCGCTGTGGTCTAGGCGATTTATCGGCGGTGTGTGAAGTCACCGATACCCTGGTAATGGCCAAAAACAAGCATCCGGGACAAAAGAACTCGCTCGATGCCTTAGTGAAGCGTTATGAAATTCCGGCGCGTGACCGTACCTTCCACGGCGCCTTGCTCGATGCTGAAATTTTGGCCGATGTCTATCTGGCCATGACCGGTGGCCAGGTATCCTTTGATATGGATGCCCTGTCAGCTCATCATGAAGAACAAAGCGGTGAATCGGGTCGTCGCAGCATTGAAATGGAATTGCCGGTGATTCTGCCTTCTGCCGCAGAGCTGGAAGCACATGAGAATTGGGTCAAACAATTTGAAGAAAAGCATGGACAGCCCTGCTTTTTTGCCAAATAAAAAACCGACGATTGTAATTTTTTGTATTTAATCTGTTCCTAGTTCAGTTATAGTTAAGATAAACAGGTCTGCTGTTTTTGCAGCAGGCCCATAAACAGATAAAACACTAGGAAAGGTGCAGATACATGTCTTACCAAACCTCTATTCATTTTGATCCGACTGCGTTACTGATAATAAAAAATGAGGTTGATAATTCAATCAAATTGGTGGAATCCGCAGTCAGCACCTTGGCAGAAGATCAGACTTTACCTTTCGGGATTGATGATGCCCTTAACCAGTTTGAGCAATGTGCCCAGGTACTGGCCCTGATTGATATGTCGAGCCTGGCAAAAATTGCCCAATATTCAGCAGAATTAATGCGCAAGATTATGGGGAATCCGGCGCAAATTAAAACTGAAGACGTGATTGCCTTAAGTGAAGGCACCACCATGCTCAAGCGCTACATCGAATTTATTTGTCTGCGCGAAGTTAAAATTCCACAGTTCCTGCTCGATACCTTAAACCGTCTGGAACGTGCCTTGGGTAAACCACTCACCCAGGAAGGCCAGCATATTGAATCTCTGCTGGACTGTATTCACCCGGAATTCAAATTGCCACAAGCACCCGGTCTGGAAAAATCAGGCTATGTGCATCAGCTGTATAAACTGTCACTGTACAAACTGCTGAAGCAGGAAGAATCCGAGCTGGATCTGCAAGCCATGAAACTGGTCGGCACCTATTTAGCCGGTCTATCCGCCCAGCATCCAAGCCAACAATACTGGAATCTGGTCTATGTGGCGTTAAACCAGATTGATAACCTGCTGCTGAATGAACCACGTTTACGCACCTTAATCAGTATTGAACTGAATATGCGTCAATACTTTGCCGCACCAGACAGCTTCCAGGCCCAGTTAAGTGATCTGGCCAACATCCTGAGCCTGTGCATTAGCCAGGAAGATCAGGTGGCCCAGCACATCCGCGAACAGCTGAATATTGGTGAAGACCTGCTGACTGACACCCAGTTACAGGTCTTCAGCCGTCATCTGTATGGTCCGGATTTTGAAACCATGCAGACCATCAGTGCTCTGGCGACCAGCGAAATGGCGCAGATTCGCAATGACATCGAATACAACTACCAGAACATGACCCCTGAAAAAACCCAGGAGTTGCAAACCAAGCTCAAAGATCTGGCCAACATATTTAAAGTACTGAACCTGAATGAAGCCCACCGTGATCTGCTGGTTCAGGCCGACGCCTTGAGTCAGGCCGAAGTGCTCAAAGAAGAAAGCTTTGCCCAGCAGCTGATGAACACCATTTTGTCGGCGATGAACTCGATTGGGGTGCTGGAGCGTCATCATACTTCTAGCCGTTTACAGCTGCGTGTTAACAACATGCACATTTCGCTGGACCGTTTAGATGAAGCGCATGAAGTATTGCTGAGCGAAACCAAAACCTTAATTGATCTGGCTCAGCAGATTCTGGTGCAGCACGTTCAGGATCAGGATGTGCATTTATTGGAAAACACCTGTACCCAGCTGCGTGAAGTGGCCGGTGCCCTGCTGTTCCTGAATGAAGAAAAAGGCCAGCAGGCGCTGCTGACTGCCGCTGACTTTATCTATCGTAAATGCGAAGCCGGTGAAACGCTCAGTAGTGACGAGCTGAATGCCGTGTTAGACACCTTGGCCGGTGCCGACATGCTGATTGACAATTTAAAAAACAAACAGCCTGTTTTACAGTCGATGTTTGATGTAGCATTGGCAAGTAGCGAAAAACTGAAAGCTGTAGCCTAATGTCTGAACTCTCACTTGCCTATATTTTTCACCAACAGCAATTGCTGGTCGATGAACAGTTTCAACTGCCCCGAGTTGAAAAATTAGCAAGTGACCTGTCTACGGGCAATCAGGTGATTGCCCGCGACTTACTCCCCGATGAGCCCATTCCTGAAGGCTATCAATTATTGCCAATTCGCCAGCTGTTACAGTTCTGGAACAGTGCCGAATTTGAACAGGCCAGCCGTTCAATCCAGTTGCTAGAATGGCGTCGTAATCACCGTTTTTGCAGCCACTGCGGCCATCCAACCGAAGCGCATGCCACCGAATATGCCATGGTTTGCCCGGTCTGCCAGTATCGCCAATATCCACGTGTACAACCCTGTGTCATTACCGTCATTACCCGCGGTGAAGATGAAATTCTGCTGGCCAAAAATGCGCGAAACACCACCAATATGTATGGCCTGATTGCCGGTTTTGTTGAGGTGGGAGAAACCTTGGAAGAAGCGGTACGCCGTGAAACCGCGGAAGAAGTCGGTATCCAGCTAAAGAATATTCAGTATCTGGCCAGTCAGCCCTGGCCTTTTCCAAGCAACCTGATGATTGCCTTTAAAGCCGAATATGCCGGTGGTGAACTGCAGTTACAGGAAGAAGAAATCAGCGACGCACAATTCTTTAAATTTGATCAGCTGCCGAATATTCCATTCAAAGGCAGTATCGCCCATGCCATGATCAAACACGTGACCGAAGGCTCTGCCGTCGCCGACGACAGCAAAGCCTGGCTCTAAAGAGACACTACTCAGGAATTTAGCGTTTCTTCCAGCGCCTGCATAATCGTGTGCTTGGTCTTAAAATAACGGCTAAACAGACTCGATACCGAGCCCATAATACTGACATGCCCGGTGCGTGGAATGGTGATCAGCTGACTATGATTGCCATGCTTGTTTAGCACATGATCAAAATCAACCGCATTACTCAAATGCACAATCTGGTCATTCTCAGCCACCAGCAAATAGTGACGAATGTGATTACTTTCCACAAAGTAATACGGCATCACATCATGATAAGGAATGGTCTGATCAAATGCATCGGCACAAAGCGGATCATCTTTATAGTCAAAATGATAGGGACCAGCCAAGCCAATCGCAGCCCGAATATTGTCTCGGCAGTTCAGCGCATAAGGCTGCGGATGATACAGCACCGACATGATATTAAATGCACCGGCCGAGTGCCCCATCAGGATAATCTGATCAGTGTTAATCCTTAACTCTGCCTGCTGATCATGCATATAGTTTAGTGCCAAAGTCAGGTCATCAATATAGACCGGAAAAATATTCTGCGGCGCCAGTTGATAATTAATGACGGCAACATCAAAACCCTGCTGGGCAAAAGCTTCGCCAACAAAGCGGTAGTCTTTTTTATCGCCCCGTGACCAGGCACCACCATGAACAAAAACAATTAACGGCTGCTGGGGACGTGGCTGGGCAGTCCGGTACAAGTCCAGCTGATGGCGTTCATTCGTTCCATAAGCCAGATCGTTCTCTACGGTATAGCCCTGGCGTGGGGTCAACCGGTTCAGGGCATAACTGCCAAAATCATACAGGCGGAATTCCTGATATACACTTTTGGCCTGAACCAGACGATATTGCAGCTGCGTTTTAAACTGGAACAACTTAGAGCGCATTCGTTGGCTCGATTTGGTCCGGATCAATGGCGACCGGGGTTTGTACATCCGGCTGTACATTCATCATCGGGCTGGCAAAACCAGAAGATGTGGCCTGTGAGGCTTCAATATTGTCAATTAAGGTCACAATTTTGGTGACATTACCAACCTGCTGTAACACCTGATTTAAATCGGCGATTTCCGCATTATTCAAACGGCCCATCACATACAGCACGCCATCTTCGGTGTGAATTCGCACTTTACTGTCAGAAACCACCGGCGCTTTCATAATCAGGCCACGGGTATTGGCGGTCACGGTGGTGTCCTGCATGATGGTGCTATAACCAATCTGGTTGCCCACGGTAATATAGTTGTGTACGGTTTTGACATCGCTCATGGCGCGTACATTGTCTTCCGCCAACTGCTTCAGATGTGCATCTGGCACCTGACCGGTCAGCAATACATTGCCGTGGAAACTTTCAATATTAACGCGTGACTGTTTAAAACGGGCATCCAGCTTATATAAATTAATTTTTGCTGTACGTTCAATGGAGTTATCAATAAAGACCTGGCCAAGTGAGCGTGCGCCACTTTCCGTTCCTACAGGTGCAGAACCCGTACCACTGGAAATAAAACTTGCACAGCCGGATAAACTTGCCACACACAGCACTGTGATTGCGATACGATTTAACACTCAGCAAGACTCCTCATTACTTATTCATTTCTGTTTTCAAGCATCTTTGCTTCAATTCTCTTCAAAGATTAATGAACTCTGAATCAAAAGTAAAAGCATTTTCAATCCATTGCAGATCATACGTGAAACTGGAAAAATCTTGCTGTACTGTTTTTGCAATTTGTTCAGTAAAATCAAAACAAATCACATCAAATCGACAATAAAAATCCTGTAATTGTGCAGAATTGCTCAAATAGGTCAGCGCAGTTTTTATCAGCTTTTGCTGCTTGGAGATGGAAACCACCTCCACCGCCCGGCCATAATCGCTAAAAGATCGCGCCTTTACCTCCACAAACACCAGCTGCTGATCCTGCCGGGCAATCAGGTCGATTTCACCATAACGGCAATGGTAATTGGCCGCCAGAATCTGATAACCCTGCTGCTCTAATAACATTGCAGCCTGCTGTTCGGCCCACTGGCCTAGACGCGCGCGCTGACTGGCCATTTACAGGATCTGCACCAGCTGTTTCTGCTGCACATAACATTTCGGAATACGCTGAATCTGGTTGTCCTGAATCCGGATTAAACCGGTTCGCCCTTCAAACTCGATGCGGTTTAATTGTGGCTGTTTCAGATAATAATTGGCGATCTGCCAGGCATCTCCACCAAAGGCCACCAGCCGCTGAAAAGAAAAGTGTTCCGCCTTGGCCGCCTGAATCCCGGCCTGTACATCTGCCCATTGGGACTGATATAAAGCCGGCGCATCACAAAACTGCAGGCCTTGCGGTAACTGCTGCTGTGACTCGACGGCATTGGCCAGACTGTATAAGCGCTTTTTGGGCAACCTGTTCTGGCGATTGATCCAGCCATTCGAACCCAGCAATAACACCCCCTGCTGACGTTTCAGCCACCTAGGCGGACTGTCTACCACCTCCACCGGATAATCCAGCTGCGACACCAGAGACATCAATAACAGCTCATGTTCAGCTTCGGTGCCGGGTTCACGCAGAATATACAAATGATTGATCTGATCTTTCTGGAACAGCTGTTTTAAGGTCTGCGCATCATCTTTTTTTGACAGGCTAAACTGTAACACCCGTGGATGCTGCTGGATCACCTCGTTTAAGGCCAGTGTACGCACTTTGGGCCGCAGTGCAACTAACTGTTCGACATCGGCACGTGCCAAAGGTCCAATCACCACCCGGGTCTTGGCATTGACATGCTGACGCAGCAAGGGACCAATTTTGCGCTGCTCGGAATTAATCAATTTAACCGGCATTTTCTCACCCGATGCCTGATAAGCGTGCATAAAACCCTGCTGAATACTGAAACCGGCTCGCGCCATAGGACCCGATTCAGGTAGAATGACCAGAATCTCGGCCTGGGCAACTGAAAGTCCTGCGCCCAACAGCGCCGTGGTGATAATTACTTTTTGAAGCTGTCTTTTATTGTTATTAATAATTTGCCTAAACATGGAGAAACCTAATGAGTGCTCAGTTATTTGTTGTAGCCACCCCAATTGGGCACTTAGACGACATGACCTATCGGGCGATTGATGTTCTAAAGTCTGTAAATATTATTGCGGCAGAGGATACTCGGACCTCTGCTCAATTATTAAAGCACTATAATATATCAACTCCGTTAACGGCGTGCCATGAACACAATGAAAGTAACAAAATTGATATATTGGTTCAGCGCCTGCTGAACGGCGAAAATATGGCCCTGATTAGTGATGCCGGTACCCCACTAATTAGCGACCCCGGTTTTAAACTGGTCCGCGCCGCACAAGAACATAATATCCGGGTGATTCCGGTTCCGGGAGCCTGTGCCGCAATTGCAGCGCTCAGTGCCGTTGGTTTACCGAGTGACCGCTTTAGCTTTGAAGGCTTTTTACCGTCAAAGCAGTCACAGCGCATCTTGAGTCTGGAAAAACTTAAAGATCAAACCGCGACCCTGATTTTTTATGAAGCGCCACACCGGATTCTGGACAGCGTTAAAGATATGGCCAGTATTTTTGGCGCCGAGCGCCCGGTCGGTTTTGCCCGTGAAATTACCAAAACCTTTGAAACCATCAAGAAGATGACGCTGGGTGAGCTGGTCAGTTTTATTGAAGCCGATCATCATCAGCAAAAAGGTGAAATTGTACTGGTGGTGGGTGGTGCAACCGCGGAAAAAGATCTGGAGCAGGAAAAGCTGGATCAGCTGCTCACCCGACTGCTACAGGATTTATCGGTGAAAGCAGCGTCACAGCTGGCCGCCGATTTAACCGGGATCAAGAAAAAAGTGGCCTATCAGCGTGCGCTGGAACTGAACCAGAACAATGATGACTGATTCTGGCTGTTGATTCGCAATAAAAAAGCATCACCGGAGTGATGCTTTTTTCTTATTGGCGTGCAGCCTCATCTGGTGGGACTTCAGTAATTTTTCCCCCACGTGCCAAGAAGGCCGCAATTTCATCTTCTAACGCTTGGCGTTGCTTCTGTTTAGCGGTTACGGTTAAGGTTTCTGCTTCCGCCACATCACCATCGTTTACGGCATCTTCGCTGTCCAGTGCACCTTTTTCAGCCGCTTTTGCCTCATCGTCATCGACGGTGGTATCTTCTACATCATCATAATCGTTCATATCCGTCATTTTAATCTCCCCGCAAATGACCTCAATTGAGTCCTGGTGAACGTTGTCATGCAATTAGGAAGAAATTTATCAATCTCTGCGCCTTTCGCCTAGAGGTAAAGACAAAAAAATCGTGTCTTTTTTAACCAAATTCGTAATCATGTATTAATGAATGTTTAAAAAATAACTATTTCTAGCTAGACCGCATACCGCGTGTCTTTCAGCAGATGCAAACCATTGGCCTGCGCCATAAAAGCATCCTTTAACACCGGCAGCTGTTCAACCTGCTTCAAGCCAAAATTACGTCCCCAGACCAGCGGGAATAACTGGGTGGTTTCCAGCCAGCCTATTGCAGACATGCTGTGCATCATTGCATCATTTTGACCTTTACGACGATGCTCATAACGCTTCAAGGTCTGCTCATGCGCCCAGACCCCACGTGCCCGGTCATGCAGCAGAACATCACACAAGACTGCGGCATCCAGACAGCCAATATTGACGCCCTGCCCGGCCAGTGGATGAATCACATGCGCCGCATCGCCAATGAGTGCCAGTCCCGGCGCGACATAGTGCTGCGCAGCACGGGCTTTTAAAGGGAAACGGGCACGTGGTGTAGCTTCCAGTACTTGACCCAACATATGATGGCTTTCACGGGTCAACAGCTGGGTAAATTCCTGATCGGATAATGCAGCATATTCTTCTGCATAATCCTCTGGTAGCGTCCAGACAATAGATTGCCAATGGCCATCCTGTTCAGGCTTGAGGCTGCTCATCGGCAGGTATGCCAGCGGACCGGTTTCCAGAAAAATCTGGCGCGCCACATGCTGATGCGGCTGGGCAGTTCGGATGGCACAACTGATGCCTGCCTGCTGATAATCCAGCACATCCAGATCAATAAAGGCCTGTTCGCGGACAAAGGAATTGGCCCCATCTGCGCCAATTAACAGTGTGGTCGTCAGTTTTGTGCCATCGGCCAGGAAAATATGCCAGACGCCAATGCCCTGCTCAATCCGGGTCACTTTGACCTGGGTGCGATAATCCTGAATCTGCGTCAGCATGGTTTGCTGAATGGCCAGATTTAAAATACTCGGCTCCACCATCGAACCCAGCGCCTGGTCCACTCCGGGTGTTTTTTCTGCCGGCTGACCAAAATTGATTTCGCCATAGCCATTTTTATTCCAGACCTGCATGCCAGTATAAGGCTGCTGACGCGCCAGTTTGTCCCAAACACCGACGGTTTTTAGCAGATGGATGGTGGCCTGACTTAAAGCCAGTACGCGCGGATTGGCCATACTTAAGGTTTTTTCTGCATCCAGAATTGGGGCGGCATCCAGCACCGTGGCTTGCACCCCACCTTGGGCCAGTAATAATGCAGTTAAGCCACCGACCAAACCACCACCCACAATAACGGCATCTAATACGTGTGCTGTCTGGTTCATGCTTTTAGTCCCATGGCATAGTTGGCAACAAGTGGTTTAATTCCCGGAATGGTATCAAAGGCAATCAGACCGGTATTTCTGAGCAGTTTCAGCACCAGATTCTGGTTACTAAAGCCACGCACCACGCTGTCACAGAATTTGATCACGCGCTGCTGATCGGTCAGACGGGATTTTTCATAATCTTGCAGCATGGCGGCATCGCCCAAATCGGCCTGTTGAGCCAGCTGTTCTTTTAAATAACGCACCAACACATAAGCATCGCGCATACACAGGTTAAAGCCCTGTCCAGCCACCGGGTGAATAGTATGTGCCGCATTGCCCATCAGTACTACTCGGCCCACAGCCTGTTTTTCTGCCAGCACTTGCGAGAGCGGGAAGCTAAAACGGCGCCCGGTTTTCTGGAATTTTCCAGCCCGATCGCCATAAGTCTGCTGCAAGGCATCGAGGAAATGCTGGTCATTGTCTTCCCCCAGCCATTCATGTTCCGTGCCTTTTTTCACCGGCCAGACCACCGAACGACGATATTCGCCCGGCAAAGGCAATAACGCCAGCGGACCTAAAGGACTGAAACGCTCAAAACCGACATGATTGTGTGGTTTAGAGGTTTGTACGGTGGTTACAATGGCGACCTGATCATAATCATGTTCATCCACCCCAATGCCTAGGGCTTTACGGCAGAATGAATCGCGGCCATCGGCAGCAATCACCAGTTTGGATTGCAGTTTTAAGACTTCACTTCCACGCTGCGCTTCCAGATAAGCCAGATCTGCATCTTGGGTCAGCGAGGTGACTTTTACCCCATCAATCAGTTCAATTAAAGGCTCTGCGCGCACCTGAGTCAGCAACACCCGGCCTAACCAGGCATTTTCAATCACCTGTCCAAAACTTTCGACTTTTTCCTGTTCGGCTTGCAGACGCGCTTTCCCAAAACTGCCCTGCTCGGTAATGTGCACTTCCAGAATCGGGACAGCATGTTCCTGCAAGGCATCCCATAGGCCCAGTTCCTGATAAATCTGTACGCTACGACGCGACAGCGCACTGTTTCGTGCATCAAAACTGGAGTGATACGGGGCAAGATTGGCATCATCATAATTCGGGTATTGAATTGCTTCGAGCAGTTTGACCGCAATATTGGATTTGGCCAACATGAGCGCCAAACTCAGCCCCACCATACCGCCGCCCACGATGATGACTTCTTGTTGCATGCTTGAATCCTTATTTGTGGTATCTCAAAAGTTTAGATACATCTTAATCATGATTGATTTTATATTACATCAAGGGATTGGATTTTTATAATGATTCGTGTGGATGGCTGGAATTTCTGAGCTTCAGCGCTTGCGTGTTCTGACCATAAATCCCGTTTAAAAGATGTTATTCCATAAGATGACACTGGAATGGTATGCAATATAACACCTATACAAAGCCTGGAGCGCTAGACTTAAGCTGAGCAAGCGACAGCCCTAACGTAGATAAAATAAATTAAAGAATTCGTATCAGCTGTATGCTATTCATTGTAGAAAATTTAAAACATGAAGAAATTAGAACTTATCTTTTTAGTCGTTTTAATCTTGGTTCTGTTGTGGGGCATACAATGGATGTTTCATGGCTTTCCGGCCGCAAGTTAAGTCTTCTATTATTCAATCTAAAAGCCATACTATAATTTCTTAAAATAATTAGAATGTTAGGATAATAAATGGATCATACTGAACGTTTTATTACAGCATTTTACTACGCTGTCGCCGGGATTTTTTTGGGGCTAGGGTTAGCAATTTTTTCATCCCTCTATCTCAGCCTTACAATAAGCTCAACCCATATTGTAATTTTTACAGTCATTTGCTGTTTTGTTTTAGGCTATGTATTTCCTCATAGCGTTGGCAATATTTTTAAATGGGTTTGGCATATTTTCGTTAATTAGTCTGGATGTCTATCTCTATTTAATCCATTAACGCTAATTCAAAATCAAAAAAGCCGATCTTCTGACCGGCTTTTGAGCTGTACGGCTTTTATTTGGTCGCAGCCATCAACGCTTCAATCTCGTCTACAGTTTTCACTACTTTCGCAGTTAAGTTCAGTGGTCCATTTTTGGTCGCGACAATATCATCTTCAATCCGGATGCCAATGCCACGCCATTTTGGATCTACCGTTTCATCATCCGGGGCAATGTATAGACCCGGCTCAACCGTAACCACCATACCGGCTTCATAAGCACGCCATTCGCCATCAACCTTATAAGTTCCGACATCATGCACATCCATGCCCAGCCAGTGGCCTGTACCATGCATATAGAACTGACGATAGCTTTCTGACGCAATAATCTCGTCCAGATCACCCTGCATAATGCCTAAATCAAGCAGGCCCTGCACCAGAATACGTACCGCAACATAATGCGGTTCTTTATAGGAGTTGCCAATCTGTACGGCATTAATTGCTGCAAGCTGAGCATCTAGTACAAGGTTATACAGCGCTTTTTGCTCGGGGCTGAATTTGCCATTCACCGGAAAGGTCCGGGTAATATCTGAAGCATAGAACTGATATTCACAGGCGGCATCAATTAACACCAAATCGCCATCTTTCAGTTCTTTGTCGTTCTCTACATAGTGCAGAATGCAGGCATTTTCACCGCCGCCAACAATACTGTTATAAGATGGAACACAGCCATTTCGGCCAAATACATAGTTCAGTTCGGCTTCCAGCGCATATTCCATCATGCCGGGGCGTACCGTTTGCATGGCCCGGGTATGCGCTTCGGCAGAAATATCTGCCGCAATTTGCATCAGTTCCAGCTCTTTGGTGTCTTTGTGCAAACGCATTTCATCGACCAGACGGTCGAGCTGCACCACCTGCGCTGGTGCCGAGGTGCCACGGCGGCTTTCGCCATTGGCAGCTGCAATCCATTTGGCCACCCGCGCATCAAATTCGGCATTCTGTCCAATACGGTAAAAGAGCTGGTCTTTATCCAGCAGTTTTTCCAGAATTTCTTCATCGAGCAGGTCAATGGCATAGGCTTCATCGGCCTCATACTGTTCAATGGCACCATCAATACCAGCACGATAGCCATTCCAGATTTCCATCTCCCGGTTACGTTCGCGGCAAAACAGGCTATAGGTATAGCCTTCATCTATAGATTCATAGGTTTCAATGACCGCGACCGCTTCAGGTTCTGCAAAGCCGGTCAAGTAGAAGAAACTGCTGTCCGTTCGATATTTATAGTCAGCATCCCGGTTACGCATGGCCACCGGACTGGTGGCAATAATGGCAATACTGTGTGGTCCCATCAGTTCAGCCAGACGGTCACGACGTTCTTTAAATTCTACCTGGGTCAGTTTCTTCATTAATTTTTCTTCGCAGCCTAAATAAAGGGAGGATGGTATCGCCCGAATCAGCTCGGACGATGTGGGGTAAACATTTCAACAATACTGCCGCTTTCTGGCGCAGCCACCTGACGTGACTTGGCATGTACGTTTTGTAACAAAGAACTTTCATCAACCGCTATTTTCTTGCGGCCAACCGACAGGCTGACCGGAATCAGGCGGACAAATTCATATAATTCCTGATAGCTTTCTTCGCCTTCTTCGTCATTGTCCGAGTCTTCAAACTCGACTGCTGCCACATCTTGCAGATGTTCAATCAGCTCCAGCTCATCGCTGCGGATATGTCCGGACGCCAGGCCAAAGCCCAGTACCACGCCGGCACACCAGTCAGCCAGCGCCTGTACCCGCTCTTGTAATACGTGTTCATCATCCGGTAACAGGGGCAGATAATCCAGTTCATCTTCAGATAAAGCATGCGCTACATCTTCCGCTTCACCGGTTAAAATATCCAGCGCTTCCGGGCTGAGTTCGGGCACATTCAGGGTTGCCAGAATCTGTTGCCACTCGGCTTCAGTTGGTGCATTTGTCACACAAACTATACCGGTCAGTAAACCATGTAACTCACTTGGACTTGAAATTTCTTCAATCATAGAAAAATTGCGGTACCATTCGGACCAACCTGAAATATCGTCTTGCATTCGCTTATCCAATCTCTATACTTCGTATATATTACCTTTGTTTGCAAGACTGTGCGACCACGATATGTTAGAAGAATTACAGCGTCTACAGGCGCATATTGGTGTTTTAAAAACACGACTTGCGCATTATGAGAGTGAAACTCAATCTTTAGCTGAAGCCAAGCAACAGGCTGAAGAGCAGCATCATGCACAAATTGTGCAAAGAAATGGGGTGATTACCCAAAAACAAGAAGAAATTGAGTCTTTAAGTGAACAGCTCAGCACCAGTCAGGCCCAATTTCAGCAGTTAAATCAGGATGCGACCGCATTGGCGGACCGTTATAGCCGTCTGGAAAAAAGCTGCACCGATCTTAAAAACCGCTTTCAGGAATTGCTGGCCGAACGTAACGAGCTACGCGTCATTAAAGAAAAACTGCAGAATGAACAGCGTCAGACTTTGCAGAATGTGCAATCTTTGCAGCAAGAACGTGAGCGTTTATTGCAGAAGAATGAGCATGCCAAAGCCAAAGTTGAGGCAATTATTCAGCGTCTGGCCATTTTAGGAACTGCACAAGACCAGAATGCCCAGGAAATTCAGCAATTGGCCCATCCAACTGATGTCAGCGAGGAAGCTTAAGCATGAGTGAACAAATTCCTGTAGATTTACGCGTTTTAGGACACAGTTTCAAGCTGGCCACGACTCTTGAAAAACGGCCGGATCTGGAACGTGCAGCAGAATTGCTGAATGAAAAATATGATGAATTCCGTCGTAAAGCACCACGTATGGAACCAAGCAAGCTGATTATTATGGTGGCTTTAGAGCTGATGCAGGAAGTGCTGTCAATGAACAAGTCCCTGCAGGAATATGCCCATTGTGAACGCTTGCTGGCCACAATTCTGGAAGAAGTCGAAACACTGACCGAATAAGGCTTTGACTTGCATAAAGCCTGTGCAAATGACACTTAAATTTACAGTTCTGTAGGCCGATAGGTTTGCGTCTAAAGCTGAATCCTTTATACTGAGTCTAACTCTGAGGTGTTCGCCAGCAGGTCTATTCCCCTGCCGATACTTAAACTTATGGATTGCGTTCTGTATATTTAGAGTGCATGCCCACCCTGAGTGGGAAGCCCAGCAAGTATACGTCGCGTCCACCTTGAACTCATCGGGTTCAGGGTAACGACATGCAGCGGCATCTTCGGAGTGCTTTTAAGTGATTGTTTTATAACAACCACGAACAAAATTTCAAAAATCCCCACCAAATCAATTTTCATTTTCTAGCGCTTTGTATACTCCATGTATACCAAAGATCTAATCACTTATGCAGCTGGTGCTGTTAGGAAATGAAAAAGTGTCAAACAAAAAAGTTCTCATTACCCTATCGTTCGTTAAAAATCTGATTAAAGAATTGAACGACCCACATGTGGATGAAACACTAAAACAGTCAAAACAATATTGCTTTGATATCACGAATGGGAAACAAATCTTTTATCGAGATAACAAACTTGTTGGCTTTGCCATCAGAGCAACTCGTCATTCTCTTGTCTATACTGTGGAAAAGAAGATGCCAAATGGTTCCCCCTGTCGTGTGACTATTGGTGACCATGGTCTTTATACACCGGAAACAGCAAGGCAAAAAGCGACCGAGTATCTTCTAGAGATGTCCCAAGGCATAAACCCTAATGAAAAAAAAGAACAGCTACGTCAAAAAGCTTCTCAGGAACGTATAAACCATCAAAAAATTCCGACTGTAATAGATGCGTATAGGCACTATATCGAAGCCAAATCAGAGTTAAAGCCTAATACAGTTGCTATATATGATCGAGATATGAATCTGTACTTAAAAGATTGGCACCATTTAAAAATTACAGAGATAACTATGCAAATGGTGGTTGGTAAGCATGCTGAAATATCGCAAACCAATAAGTCTCATGCCAATATTACCCTTAAGCTATTTTCTGCAATTTATAACTACCACCGAAAAAGACTGACTAATAATAACCAACCACTTATCACAGAATTTAGTCCAGTTCAGATTCTTTATCAGAATGACCTTTTTAACAAATTAAAACCTAGAAAAAATTATATCAACAGTGAACAACAAGCAGATTGGGTATCAGCGATCGTTCAAACCCAATGGCGAGGAAATGAAAAAGCGAATGAATATGGGTATTTGAATCAAGACTTCCTTCTAACATTTGTACTCACTGGTCTTAGGCGCACTGAAGTTGAGCAACTTGCATGGGCTAATATTGACTTAAAGTACGGGACCTTAAAAATTATTAATCCCAAAAATGGAGAAGACCTACTCTTACCTTTAGGTGAAACACTACTGCATATCTTTAAACAACGAAATAAATATTCGAACGGCTCTAAGTATGTCTTCCCAGCAACGAATAATCAAAACCATATCAAAGATCGCAGGCATGTTCGTCATAAGATTACCAAAACTACAGGAATAGCATTTACCTTTCATGATTTAAGACGCACATTTACGTCTATTGCAAACCGTTGTGGTATTGGGATGTATACCGTTAAGGCTTTGATCAATCATTCTTATCAAGATGACTCAGATATTACAGCTGATTACACACAGATTGATGCGAAAGACTTAAGGGATGCTATGCAGAAAATTGAAAATCATATTCTTTCTGACGATGTGAAAAATATTATTTTCAATCGTGAATATTTAACAGACAAGTCAACTAGAATGTATAGATAGTAAACCGAACTAAAAAGTTTTGTTCTCTACACTTTAAAATATGGCGGGAGTTGAACTCGCTAGAGTTCAACCCTACCAAAACCCATTAACCATAAACCAATGAATTAACTTAAATTTTTATTGTTTTACTTTGATGAATAATGATACTGTGTAAATAAAGTGTGGCAGATCATTTACGAGTATTTGTTACTGACAATTGTGGAGCAATTGGTTGTAAGCTAGTACATTTTAGGCGCTGGCTTCTTCATCTGTAAATTATATTGCTCAAGAGCCCTTTCTGAACCTAATTGTACAAAAAATCTCTTCCGATTTATAAAGTAGGTAGTTTTACAGGTACTTTATAAAATTTTATGAACTGCTCAATTGGCTGTTCTTTTAAAGACTCAGGTAATTTTTCATCAGCGTACTGATCTGGATATATAATTAAACAATCTACAACAACATTTTGTATTTCTTCATTTTTATAGCCAAGGCATTGTAATATCTTTTTATCACGTGCGTACCCAGCTATTTGTCGTATATCATCAGAATTATAACGATCTTGCTGTTGTTCATTATTTTGATAAATCTTTTTATATTTTGTATCAATCACCATCTTTTCAGATTGAGATACCAAAAGAAAATCTGGCTCACCATAATTACCCTTGGCTTGGAATTTAATTTGACTGCCATATCGTTCTTTTAATAACCCTAATACATAAAATTCAAAAAGTTTAGGCATATCAATCCAAAAAGGTGGAACGCTTACCACCTTTTCATCGACCTTTTTAAGATTATAACCAAACCTCCTAATAATCATTTTCGCTAAATCAAGAGCATCTTTATATTCCTTATAAAAAGCATTCGGTTTAGTTTTTTTAAGTATATTCAAATCAAAATTTGAATCATCTACTTCATGAAAAGCTGGCTTAGAAAAATTTAAGAGCGGCACAAAATACTCAGAGAATTGTCTATAATTCATTAAATATTTATCTGTTAATTTCAAAGCAGACTTTAGAATTTTATTTTCAATAGAATCAACACCATAAACCTCGAAATTACATATGGTCTTATTTGGTCTATTCTTTAAGATATTTTGCTTTAAAGTCTTTGAAACAAGTACCTTACCTTTAATCCTAGAACTTAAATTTTGCTCTACTTGATAATAGGATTTTTTCAACCCTTTACGTACTATAGATTTGAGAATTTGCAAATACTTAATCATTAATAGTGGAGTAATTAAATCCTGTTTTTGATTAATCTCGATATATGGTTCATCAAATTTAATATCATACAAGCTCTTAGAAAGCTCTGCTATTTCTGAATGCTTCAAACATGAGAATAACATTTTAAAATAGTCAGTTTCTCTTGTCGCCTCATTCAATTTTGGGGCTACATAAACTGCCGTATCATTTTTTTTGAGCCAATCAACACCAATATAATAATTGGTGTGCAAGATAATCCCAGCTTGAGAAAATTCAAGCTCTATACACTTTTTTTCCTTGTTATGACAAAAATGTATTTCTTTCGCATCTGCCAAATTATCTACTGTAATATTGAGAGGTAAGTGTTCAAATGTTTGATGTAAATTCACTTTAGACCTTTAAATTGTCAATATGCACTTCAGCAGAATCTAGTAAAATTCCATCTTTCAAATATTCTTTTAAAATTGGTTTAATTTCATAATCTAATTTCATTCTTAGTTGGTTATCATCTTGTACTAAGAAATAACTATGCCCAATCATGACATCATCTTTTTTAAAGTCGGGTGATAGATGCTCTTTGAATAATAAATCTAAATATTTGAAAATATTTTTAGCTTTTTGATTTTCAATAATAGTCTCATTAGGTTGTACATCAACAAATGCAAATCGTCTTCTTATTGCATAATCAATATGACCTACCGATCGGTCAGCCGTATTCATAGTACCAATAATGTATAAATTCTTTGGCAAAATTATTTGTCTGTCTTCCTCAAGCTCATACATCGTTGTTACAGCTTCGCCTCTATACTCTAAAGCATAAATCAACTCCCCAAGTACTGATGGCAAATTGGCTCGATTTATTTCATCAATAATTAATACATATTTTCCATTTGGATTATCTTGAGCTTTCTTTGCAAAAGCCGCTAGAACTTTGTTTTCGACGTTATAAGCAATATTTCCATTTTCATCTGTTTTCGCCACAATCCCTCTGACAAAATCCTCATAAGAATACGCCGGATGGAATTGTACAATTTGATACTCTCCTTGGCTTATCACTTCATTTTTTTCAGTAATATCCTTTCCTTCTTTTAAATTAAACGTAGAAGATAGCAAATTGGAAAATTCAAATGGTGTCATGTCTAAATTAAATTTTTCTTTTTTATTTATATAAATCTCATATAGTTTTTTATTTTTATCAAATACATTTAGAGCTGAGTAATCAACTTTAAAAATTTTTAAAGCATGATTAATCATTTTTTCACTATTTATAGGAAAATACTCTGTTGGATAGTATGTATTTAAAATTTTTAACATGAAACTATCACCGAAATATTTTGCTAATTCATCAAGATTTCTCTGATTTACCAAATTATGAAGTTTTTGTGCCACTTCTTTCATAGCAACGTCATCATCAGTGACGTTTTTAATAAATCCATGTTTACTATATTCCTGCGTACTTTTTTTCCAATATATTTGGTATGTACGAGATGAGCCAGGGAAGTAATATCCTAATGGCTGAAGCCCTCTTTCTATCCACCAACAAAAGTTATTACGCCCTCCTGTCCCAGTACAATATTGATCTAATGACAATTGATTTAATTGTTCTTTAGGAAATTGCTCTAAGAATTCAGAGAGAATATTTCGATGTTGCTCTCTAACTGCTATAACCTGATTACTAGATGAATCAAATTCTCTTAGTAGTTTATCAACAATTTCTTCTGGGCTACCAATAACCGATGGTTGAATTAATTTTTCAGCAATCAATTTAGCTAAGCGAGTTTTACCAGTACCGGGAGGACCTTGTAATACAATCTGATGCTTGCTAGAAAGTAAATTAATTGCATTATCCATCTCAATTTTCCCAAATATATCTTGATACCAAAATTTAATAAATTTTGAGCTATTTGCTACTTCAATAGTTGTTGATAAATATAATGAATCGTTCCAACTGGAACTAAATACAGCCTTATACTGATTTTTATAAATGTTTCCATCCAAAGATAATATTTCGACATCTCTAATTAGATCAAACCAAATACTATCATCTGTATTTTCATAACATTGACCTATCACCTTTACTAATGCAAGAGGCCCCTCACTTCTAATAAGGATAATGTCCCCTACCTGCATTACTGTGGAAAACTTTTGCGGTTGTCCTCTATCATTATCCCACTTTTTGCCCAAACCAATAACCTTCTTAGAGATGAGAAGGTTTTTTATCTCAGTACGATTAAATGCAGATTTATCGTTAGGATGTAACTGCATATGCCAAAAATTCATTTCTATACTCTAAATATATTTTTGATTTACTTAGTTGCTATTGATTTCTACTAACCAACACATCGTAAATAATATGTGCAAATTGCTTCATTTTCGCAGGATCACTCATAAGCTGTGTCATTTGCTCCATATGAGCAGCATTACTATCTAGCACTGCATCATCTAGCGCCGTGTCAAACTCGCCTAACATCGCTTGTTCACGTGGGTTATTGTGAATTTGCGTCATCATACGTGTGTTCTCAGCCATTTTATCTGCAACCGTATATGCATAATTAATCATGTCTTGATCGGTCAAATTATCTGTCACAAAGAGATCATTCACACGGCGCAAAATTTGCGATAAGAAATCTTCTTTCTTATCCTTTGCTTTTGCTGTACCTACATCATTAGCAGGTTCTAGCTTATGTTCAGTGCTATCCGCTTGTAACTGAATATCTTGCTGACGGAGCTTAGACAAACGGTAATGCGTCATTTCCACATTACTCAGGTCAATCACATCTTCATCCGCTACTTGTTCACGAAGCATTGGACGTAAGGTACGTGCAAACAGACTCAACTTTTCAAGATCTTTATCATCGTACTCGACAATCTGAGACATGAATTCATAGAAACGGGTAAAACTCCCCAAATCCTTTTTAAAGATTTCTAAAGCATCACGTGCTTTTTTTGCTTCTGTAAATTCTTTTTCGGCATTGGCAATGAGTACAGGCTCATTGGTTCGCTTGGTAATTTCTAAACGATTCTTAGTGACATCATAATCATTCACGGCTGCCGTGTAACGATGTTGCCAGCGTTGCATCGCAGGCTTACAGATATTGGCAAGTGCTGCATTGGATTTGTTCTTGCTATAGAAAGCTTCTGTAAACTGCTCTACCTCAGTCATAAGGAAAATACCTGCTGACTTCAACTTGTTGGCCAGATCGTACACCTGATCAGGATTGGACACATCTGCCAGTTCTGCCGTTTGGTAGTAAGGCTGGAAGGCATCCAGAATATCTTGCGGTTCATTAAAGAAATCCAGAACAAAGGTACCTGTTTCTGCTTTACCCGGATAAGTACGATTCAAACGAGATAAGGTCTGTACGCACTCAACTCCACCCAACTTTTTATCTACGTACATGGCGCACAGCTTCGGCTGGTCAAAGCCGGTCTGGAACTTGTTTGCCACAATCATCACCTGAAAATCATCGCTATCGAATGCTTTACGCATTTCACGGCCTTTCAAGTTTGGATTCATATTGCTTTCAGTGAACTTTTGACCCAATAGATGACTACTATCCGAATCATTCTCATGAAATTCAACTTCACCTGAGAAGGCCACCATCGCCTGAATGTTTTGGTATTTCTGCTCAGTGATGTATTTATCAAAGGCTTGTTTATAGCGTACTGCCTCTTTACGTGAACTGGTCACTACCATGGCTTTAGCTTGATTGTTGAGTAAGCCCATGACATTCTTTTTAAAATGCTCAATGATGACCGCTACTTTTTGCGAGATGTTGTAATCATGCAAGCGCACCCATTGATTGAGCTTAATCTTGGCTTTTTTGGCATCTACGCTATCGTCTTTTTCTTCAATCTTCTGCTTAAGCTTATAGACCACTTTATAGTTGGTGTAGTTTTTCAGTACATCCAAAATAAAGCCTTCTTCAATGGCTTGGCGCATTGAATAGACATGATAAGCTTCAGGTTTGTTGGTCTTAGACGGCGGCATAGTCGGGTCAGGCACACGACCAAACAGCTGTAAGGTTTTATCCTTAGGCGTTGCAGTAAAAGCATAGAAGCTTAGGTTTGCACTACCCTTACGTGATGCCATCACCGCATCAAGTACATCTTCCGAAGAAAGCTGTTCATCTTCTTCACGCTCTTCAAGCATTAGGGTTTCTTTGAGCTGACGCGCCGTAGAACCGCTTTGTGAAGAATGTGCCTCATCGGCAATGACGGCGTATTTACGCTCTTTTAAGCTGGTACTGTTTTCAATAGCACGCAGTACAAACGGGAAAGTCTGAATGGTGACGATGATAATCGGCTGCGCCATTTCCAAGGCTTTTGCCAGTTTCTCGGATTTAGAGCCATCACCTTCTTTATTGTTAATCCGCCCCACGACGCCATCTGCATGTTCAAACTGATAGATGGTATCCTGTAGCTGTGCATCCAGAATGGTTCGGTCTGTCACCACAATGACAGAATCGAACATCTTCTTATTCTGAGCATCATACAGACTGGACAACTGATGCGCCGTCCATGCAATCGAGTTAGATTTACCCGAACCTGCGCTGTGCTGAATCAGGTATTTCTGTCCTGTGCCTTCAGCTAATGAGTCCTCAACCAGTTTGGTGACCACTTTCCACTGATGATAACGTGGGAATATCAGGCTCTCTTTTTTGTATATACGACCTTCCCAGTCTTCCTTTTCTTCAATCTGAAGATGGATAAAGTTACCAACAATATTCAGCAAGCTATCAGGTGTGAGTACTTCATTCCATAAATAGCCTGCTGCATACTGATTAGGATCATCAGGAATGTCATTGCCTGCACCCTGGGCTGAAGTACCTTTGTTAAATGGCAGGAAATAGGTACTGTCACCATTTAAATGTGTCGCCATATACACTTCATACTGACTCACGGCAAAATGCACCAATGCCCCACGTTTAAACATCAGTAAGGGTTCAGGCTTGTTGGTTTCAGGGTCCTTGGGTAAGCGAGTCTTTCTATACTGTGTCATGGCATTTTGCACAGCCTGTTTAAACTCAGACTTGAGTTCTAGAGTTGCCACTGGAAAACCATTGATAAACAGGACCAGATCAGTGCGCCATTTTTTGGCTTGTTTGCCTGTTGCCTCTAGTTCGGCTTTGCTGGCGTATGGGCTATAGACCAACTCAGGCACCACACGGCAGATGTTTTGCTGATAGCGTTGATTCAGTTCAGGGTTTAAGCCATGCTCAGGTTTAAACTGGCAAAATGAGAAACGTACCCCACGGGTACGGATACCATGCCGTAATACGCCCAATGTGCCATAACTGCGAGATTCAACATCGGTGGCATTGATGTCGGCTTTTTTAAGCTGAGCCTCCACGGTATCTAAAAAATGGCGTTCGGTATCATTGGGGAAGATGTTTTTAAATTTCTGCCACTCTTTGTCTTGGGTCTTTTGTACGAAGTCTAAAACATCCTGTTCATACAAAGCTTTTTCACGGTTATAGCCTATACCTGAGCCAAGTTGCCAACCGTGCGACTGCATTTGGCGAATAATGTCTTGTTGGAACTCGGTTTCTAAAGTTGCATCCTTTCTCATGCGCCAAGCTCCGTATTCGCTTCATTGTTGTTATAGTTGGGGTTTTGCCAATTACGAACGTCAATTTTGCCTGTAACCGCAGCAGAAATAAGGGCTGTACGGCGTTCTTGCATCAGTTGAATGGCTGATTCAGCTTTATTAATTAAGTTATTGAATTTATGTTTTTGTTTCTGAATGAAATTATAAATATCATCCTGTTCTTTTATTGGAGGAATTACAGCAATAATCTCATTCAGAATACCAATATTAATCACCCCCATAGTTCCACCTCTAGACAGTTGTTCGAACTGTTTAAAGACAGCATCACTTTTGAGATATTCTCGAAAGAAATACGGATTAAATTTATTAGATACTGTTGCTTTTATTAGTCGAGGATTAATAATCCCTTTTTCTGCATTTTCAGGAAAGACAGCAATTTTGCCGAACGTACCTACACAGCTAATCAAAATATCTTTTGGATATACTGCATAACGGTTCAGTTCTATGTAGTTTTTTTCAGAAATGTAGTAATCACCAATTTCAAAGTCATTTGGAATTACTTGTTCTTGACCATAAACTTTATACCCCTTAGGTACATACATATCCTTTGTAATACTAGAACCGAATGGTCCTGCAATAATGCTTGAACATACAAATTTAAATCTTGAAACTTCCCAATGCTCAGGCACTTGCCCTAACCATTCCACACCTGAATCTTTCATTACTACATTAGGATTTAAACCTTTGGTCACTGTATGACTAATCACCGCTTGACGCTTTTCTTTAAGCAGTTCAATCAGCTTTTCTTGCTTGGCAATTAAGCTGTCAATTTTTGCGGTTTCATGGTCGAGGAAATTAATAATATTTTGAATATCTTCAATAGATTTGAGTAAAGCAACTTTAATATCACCAACAGTATCAGTATTTAGATTTAATTGAGTTCCCATTTTACCAAGCCCTTTATAAGCTTGTTCTCCTGCAAACACATAAAACAAAAACTTATTAGGAATTTTTAAATCAGGGAAATAAACAAAACCATCGTGAATACATGCCTTAATTTTATTAATACATGGCTTTCCAACTGTACCAGCGATACTTAAAAATAATTCATTCGGCTCTAACTTTACGCTTAAAGAACTACCTAAATCAGACATCGTTTGAGTAGTATTTAAAAGGTAAGTATCTGAAGCTGAAACATCAGCAATTCTGACCCATGCATACTCCCCATTATCATCAAAATATTTAGGATCATCAATTGGTCTTGGACTAGCTCCACGTTTCACTGAACTAAGGTGCTTAATCTTGATGATTTCCCAATTTTTAGGAACTTGCTCCAACCACTCAACACCTGAATCTTTATATTCAGCATATTTCTGATACTTTGCCATTATGAATGCACCTCTTGCAGAAGTGCCATAATTTCACGGCTCACCGCATCTAAATCCGCATCAATCTCACTTAAATCACGTGGCGGTTCATACACATAAAAATGACGGTTAAACGGAATCTCATAACCCACAATGCCAATTTCACCATCCTGAGCATCACGCTTATCGGCATTGATCCACGCATCAGGCACATGCGGTTGAACTTCACGCTTAAAATAAGACTCGATTAAATCGGTGGTGCTGACATTTGGATTTAAGGCAATATTTTCTGCATCACGCAAATCACCATCCTGCACAAACTCAACCACTTTGCCTTTATAAGCAAACTGACCATAAAGCGGATTTTCTGAGCCTTTCACCACTTTATTGATGACAGGTTCAGCTTCGGCATTCTTCCAGGTGATCGCATCAATAAATTGCTTCTTCTCTTTGCTCTCAAGCTTCACATTGGCATCTTTGAGTGCTTGTTTGAGGACATCATCAAAGGCATTAAAGTCATCACATTGCGCCGTACCAATTTTGGCTTGTAAGGCTTGGGCTTTATTGAATAACTGACGTTGTTCTAACCAAAGCTTTGGCTCAAGTACAGTCTTAATGTCTTTTTCTTTTAGTTCGCTAAATTCAGCTTTAATCAGCGCACGAATCTCGGCTTCATACTCAGTCAATTGACCATAACTGTCTGCTGTCCATGTTGCGCCGTATTGCTCATACAGCTTTTGCATCACGGCATTAAATGGCTTCGGTGCAAAACGTAAGGATGCTACAGCAGCATCACTCACCTGAGCCGATAAACGCAAAGGACGCTCGATGGTCACACGGCGGTAGCCAAATTCGTAACTGTTAAAGATTTTACTTGAGAAAGGCTTTTTCTGATCACTTTCACCATCATGAGCTAAGGTATCTACCGCTTCAAATGCGCCGTAGTTTTGGGTAATGGTACGGATTTCTTCATCGGTTAAATAATTACGCTTCGAGCCTAAAGACTTACGCATTTTTGAACTGAGGCTAGTAGCATTAATCAAATGCACTTTGCCTTTACGCTCAGCATCTTTCTTATTGCTCAGTACCCACACATAGGTCGCAATACCAGTGTTATAGAACATGTCGGTTGGTAGCGCGATAATCGCTTCTAACAAATCGGCTTCTAGGATATAACGGCGGATTTCACTTTCACCACTACCTGCACTTCCGGTAAACAACGGCGAACCATTCAGGATAATGCCGATACGACTCCCCTGGCCATTGCTGTCAGTATCACGCATCTTGCTAATCAGATGCATCAGGAACAGCAAAGAACCATCCGACACACGTGGCAAGCCTGCACCAAAACGACCTTCAAAACCTTTTTGCTCATGCTCATCTTTGATGTCTTGTTCGATCTTCTTCCAATCCACACCAAATGGTGGATTTGACAGCATGTAATCAAACTTTTCTTTGGCAAGCTGGTCATTGGAGAGTGTATTACCCAGTTTGATGTTACGTACATCCTGCCCCTTGATCAGCATATCCGCTTTACAGATCGCGTATGACTCTGGGTTGAGTTCCTGACCAAAAACCCGCATTACCGCTTCAGGGTTATGCTCATAGACATATTCTGAACCCGAGGATAAAAAGCCACCCGTACCCGCCGTGGGATCATATACGGTGCGGATAATGCCTTCTTTAGTCAAAGCATCATCATCTTTGCTAAAGACCAAACCAGTCGTTAAACGTACGATGTCACGTGGGGTAAAATGTTCCCCTGCAGTTTCATTGGAGCTTTCAGCAAAACGGCGAATTAATTCTTCAAACACCAAGCCCATTTCATGGTTCGATACGGCGCTATAACTTAAATCGGTTGCAGCAAACTTTTGCACCACTTTATAAAGTAAGTTGGCATCATCCAGTAGACCAATAAATTCGTCAAATTTGAAGTGTTCAAAGATTTCTCGGGCATCTTTAGAAAAGTTCTGAATGTAGTTGTTCAGGTTGGCACGGATGTCTTTTTGCCCCAGACTACCTAAATCCAATTCAGAGGTATTAAAGAATGACAGTCCACCTGTTGCCTTGAGAAGCATTTTTTCTTTGGCTTCTTCTGGTAAAGGCATTTGTTTTATTTTTTCATTCGCAGCAAGCACTTCGGCTTTAGTTGGCGCCAACACACACTCAAGACGGCGCAGTAAGGTAAAAGGTAAAATCACACGACCATATTGGGATTGTTTAAAGTCACCACGCAGTAAATCTGCTACCGACCAAATGAATGCTGCTACCTGTGAAAAATTATTATTTGTCATTAAAAAATACCGCTTGCCCTAAGGCTATAAAACTTGAAATTTATAGTGATGATTGTGCCTGATTTACAACATGTTTTGCTAGAGATAGACTGTGCAAAAGAATATTAATTAGTAGTACATATGGGTTTTTTAAGTATTATTGAAAATAAAGAAATTTTTAGCTTTATGCTCAACGATGAGCAGTGGGATAGACTCAAATATAAATATAAAAATCTAAGCATGCATATGCCTTGCTGTCAGACTCGTGCCATACCTAAAAAGAGTAAACTAGGTACACAATATTTTGCTCATCATCCTTCTAGTACTTGTAGCATCCCTACTGGTGAAAGCCGTGAGCATCAGTTCTGTAAATATCTCATCTTAAAATACTTATATGAGAATGGATGGACTGTCACACCTGAGTTTCGTGGTCAAACGCCATCAGGTGAAATTTGGATTGCAGACATTTACGCTGAAAAAAACAAAGCAAAAATCGCCATTGAGATTCAGTGGTCACCGCAAAATATTGAAGAAACCAAGCGCCGTCAAGAAAAGTATATTGCTTCAGGTATCCGTACCGTCTGGTTTATACGTACAACACAAAAAAATAAATGGGATGTCTTAGATTATCAAAGCTATGACCTGCCTGTTTTTTCTATATGGCTTAATCGAGAAAATCATCAATTCATTACAAGTGGCGCATTTTACAATTGGGATAACTCGGATTTAGTTGAAGTTGAGTTTATAGATTTTTTTAAAGCCTTGATGTCTGGCGACGTTCAATATTCATTAAAACCCAATGCAGCCCGCTCACTGCAATTTGCAATGAATACAATCCAATGTTGGAAATGTAAAAAGCCAACCAATACCATCATGGAAATTAATTACTTTATTCCACATGACAAGGGATTTACGAAAATATACCGCTTAGATGTAGAAGACCTCTCACATACACATAGCGAAATTTTAAATCAACCTAGCCTTATTCAGTCATACCAGTACGGGCTGCTCAAAAAGCGTTTTAGTAAGACACGAGGCGAAGCCTATTTATCTAATGGCTGTTATCACTGTGATGCGCTACAAGGTGCATTTTTTTCTCATCATGAACGTAATGCAGAGAACATGAAATATAGTCATTTTATCGATGTTCAGATTGATCCTGATACTAAAATTGATGGGCTTTGGTTTTATTTGAAATAGCGATTCAACAGCCTAATTTAGCTATCAACATAAGTCCTTGCATCTTACTTTTAAGCCATCAATTGACATCAATCATAGAGCTTTGATTGCCGAATATATTTAAGTAATCGATCTGTTCTTGGGTATATACGACATTCAGCAATGCCATATTTGAGGTCTAACTCTACACTCTGTAGAAGTTGATGCTGTAGCACATAAGGCTTTCGACAAATCCTTAGCCATAAAGGGTGATCAATTTGAGCAACCAACTTCCTCCTTGCTAGCCATACTTGTTTTTGTATTTGTTTTTTTAATTTTTGAACTACCCTATCTTTAAAATCATATCCATTGTTTTTGAGATAATCAGTGAGTAATTTTGACCATCTTATAAAGTGTTTATTCACCATTGACCGAGTATATTCCCGCAGAATCAATCCATATTTTCTAGCAATATGTTGATCCACATGTTGAGATAAAAGTGCAATTTCCCAAATGGTTAGGCTTTCGCCGTGGGTCATCTTCTCCTCTATTCTCCTCTCATCAATTTCATTTATAAATCCATGCTTAACCAAGTAATGAATCACTTTAGTGTCTAATCGCTCTGCTTCCGATGCACAATTTTGTAATTTAACCCCAAATTTTTTATGCGGTTTTTGAACACCACTAATTTGGCATTTTGCAGACCAGGTTTCATATAACTCTTTTTCAATCGTTTTAATTTCTTTGTCTGTATAATATTGCTCAGAAATCACTAGAACATGCAAATGCGGATGCCACCCAAAACTCGCTGAATAGGTAATTTCAAGCACTGTGATATGACCATTTTTAGGAAATATGCGTTTCCATTTTTTCCCCCGAAGTGCATCTGTAAACTTACTTTGAACACGGCTGAGACGTTCTAGTAAATCACTTAAATTATCTTTCAATGAGTGTGGAATCGTTAATGTCATCATATAAACATGTAAGCCCTCATTACGCACCACTTTTTGAAGTTGTAATAATTCTGCTTTCTTTTGAGCAGCCAATCGACTTGCACAACGTGGACATGTCCAACCCTTACGACAGTCTAGTATATTGCTGAATATGACTTTCTTAGAATCTACATGATAAAAAACATCCACATTTGAATTAAGCCACTTTACTGCTTTACCACACTGCTGAATTTGATTTCCTTGCTTATTTTTAAGTGTTTTTTGAATGATTTCTTGGAGCTTAGCTTTAAATATGCGGTTAGAAGTACGCCAGTCTAATGATGTTTTTACTTCACGACTGTCGGGGAATATTCTCTTATTAATATCTAAAGAATAACGGCTTTCCTGTGCTGATGAAGATAAAGTTTGCGATGAATATGTACGCTGTTGATCAAATGTCGGTGTATTTGAATCCATGTCTTTTCTGCTTGCTTAAAAACCAGAAAACTACATGTTTTAAAATTTGGATGATTAATTTGATGCAGAAAAATGAAAAAATGACTATAGGTGATCAATTTACCACCCAAAAAAACAACTTTCTAAAAACATAAACTGACTAAAAAAACAACGAATGATCACCAATAAATGGTTAATATTTGATCAACATGTCCTATTCTTTTATCCATTTTCCTATTATTCAGGATGAATAAATCAATAGTAAAATCCTTAAGAATAGGTCATTATTTGAATTCTTTATAACACAAAATAATCCCATCAAAAGATTTTTGAAAAAATAACCTAAGATATTGAATTAAATAAATATATATACAAATTAAAATTCTTGGGTTAAAAATTACAAATCGAATATCATGACTCCGGAGACTCATGAAAAAATTTAAAAAAGTTACCAATATCGCCAAGGTATTAAAAGAAAATGGCTGGGATAATTTAGATAGGAATATTTCTATTTTAACGAGTGGATCACAGGACATTGGGTAATCCTCCCATAAATAACCGAAGTTAAAAGTAGAGGTTAAGCAGCCATTAGAGGTGGCCTTCCTTTGTTTGCTTGGTGTGGTCTTTCATAGTTGTAATGCCACAGCCAACTCGTTGCATAATCTTGTACTTCTTCCAGTGTGTCAAATAGATGCTTGCTTAGCCAGCTATAACGTATAGTCCGATTATAACGTTCAATATACGCATTCTGCTGTGGCTTACCTGGTTGAATATATTCAATACGAATACCTTGTTCAGTTGCCCAGCGTACAAATTCATGACTGATAAACTCCGGGCCATTGTCACACCGAATAACTAACGGCTTTTCTCGCCACTCCAGCAACTGATTCAACGTACGAATAACTCGGATTGTAGGTAATGAGAATCCTGCTTCAATCGCTAAGCCTTCTCGACGGTAGTCATCAATCACATTTAATAATCGGAACTTTCGACCATCGATCAGCTGATCATGCATAAAATCTAATGACCAGACCTGATTTTCTCGGATTGGTTCTTTCAATGGTTCAGGCGCGTGCCGTTTTAGTCTTCTTCTCGGTTTAATACGCAGATTTAGTGCCAACTCACAGTAAATGCGGTAAACCCGCTTGTGATTCCAGCAGTGATTCTCAACATGTCGTAAATATGAGAAGCACAGACCAAATCCCCAATCGGAATTTTCCTCAGTGAGTTCAATGAGCTGTTTAGCAATTAATGCATTGTCATCGCAAAGTTTAACCTGATAACGGTAGCAGGTTTCACTAATGCCAAATGCAGAGCAAGCTAAACGGATACTAACCGCATGCAGGGCAACGGCTTGTTGAGCCATCTGACGTCGGCAAGATGGCTTCACCACTTTTTTGACATTGCTTCCTGAACAATCTCTGCCTTTAATCGCTCTTCAGCATACATTTTTTTTAGTCTGGTATTTTCTGCTTCCAGCTCTTTCAGTCGAGCCATCAATGAGGTATCCATACCGCCATATTTGGCACGCCATTTATAAAAGGTAGCATTACTCATGCCGTGTTCACGGCAAAGGGTGGCTACAGGTGTGCCAGACTCCGCCTGTTTTAAAATGGACATGATCTGGCTGTCAGTAAATTTAGATGTTTTCATGCAGAATCTCCTGCTCGTATCTTAAGAGAAAATTCTACTTTTAGATCCTTTTATTTTTAGGGGGGATTACCATTTATATGACTTCTTTAATGAAGATGAATCATATAAAGAATTGATTCTTGAGTATTTTGGTAAAAAGGAATTAAGCCAGCCCGAAAGACTGTATCTGAGCAATTTCTCTTTCTAAAACATTGTTCTGAATAATACCTGCATCTGCAGGTATTTTTAACTGTGGTAACTGTGGTAACTGTGGTAACTGTGGTAACTGTGGTAACTGTGGTAACTGTGGTAACTGTGGTAACTGTGGTAACTGTGGTAACTGTGGTAACTGTGGTAACTGTGGTAACTGTGGTAACTGTGGTAACTGTGGTAACTGTGGTAACTGTGGTAACTGTGGTAACTGTGGTAACTGTGGTAACTGTGGTAACTGTGGTAACTGTGGTAACTGTGGTAACTGTGGTAACTGTGGTAACTGTGGTAACTGTGGTAACTGTGGTAACTGTGGTAACTGTGGTAACTGTGGTAACTGTGGTAACTGTGGTAACTGTGGTAACTGTGGTAACTGTGGTAACTGTGGTCAGGCTATTTTAAAATTATTAATAGATTCAACTTAAATATTATATTTGTAAAATAACCATTACCGACTATAGATACTCTTACACTTATACTATATCTACATGCCATAATCCCAATCATTATTGTTTGATTTGGTCTTGTTGATTTCTGCTTTCATTTTATGAATACGTTTGAGTTCCAATTCATATTCATTTTTATAAAGCTCATATAAGTTTTCTTCTCGAATTTTCTTCACTTTTTCAATTAATGGCTTTATATCCATTTGAATTATGGGATCAGCACTGTAAAGCTTCCAACGTTCAATCTGAGGCACATCTTTTAGTTTTGTGCCAAATTTCTTATTGTAGCTAGCATTAGATAGGCATGAAACTTGACTAGGCACTTGGACTTCAATGCCCTTTATACGAACTGTTTTCATCGGAGCATACTTTTCTAGTGACTCGTTTATCAACTGTTCTGTCAACTCGCGGTAATGTCTAATTTGATTTTGTCCTAACCCCAACACATCAGCTGTAATCTTCTGAGCACCACCTCGTTCAGGATTTTTAGGCCGGTATTGCTCAAAAAACAATGCTGGTGGCCTTTCTATATTTCCAAGTGTTGTTCTTTCAGAATATATTAGGTGCAAATGCGGTTGATCAGATTCACCATCTAAAGTACCTTTATGACTATGAATAGCCCAGCTATAAGGGAGCTTAAATTCATCACAAAAAAAAGCACTCACTAAATTCTTTGATAATTCTATTCTTTGTTCTTTAGATAATTCTTTAGGTAAAGCAACTGTAATACTACAAGATGCCCTAATTTCTTTTTTTTCATATTTATCCACTGCACTCCAAAATTTCTCTGGATCATCTTTCGCCCACTCAGGCATATTCCCTGAAATTTTAAACTCTAACTCTTCATTTAAATCACCCTTATTAAGCTCAAAATGCTTAATCCTACTTATATAGCAATAGGCATTATAAGAAGATTTCCTATCTTTTTTCCGATTATGTCTTAAATCAAGATAAAACATTTTACTAACTCTTTTATATATAAAAAAGTTAATATATTTTAAAAACAATACAACAGTTTTATTATGTAATAAAAATTCAAAAAAGTGGTTATACCACTAAATATATTTTTTAAATTTTGATACCTCATCTTAGCCGAGTCTCTCAAACGAGATGCTATTACCTCATCTAGATGACACGTTTTAGACAGCTTTATAGTGTAACGCTGCTTTCTATCGTGTAATGCACATTTTTTATAGTGTAACGCCTGTTTTTTTATAGTGTAACGCACCTCCAAAAAAGCATAATCTTAAGAATAACAATATATTTCAATATCTTAAAAAAACAGTTAAATGGCTTTTGGTCCCACAGGGCGAGATGAAGTGTCTTTTTACTGACAAAATTACGTAGTAATGAGGTCATAAAAAGACACGGAGACGAGATAAGAATTTTTTGTGCGCAGCCCAAAAAATTCTTAAGCGACAGCTTCCTATTAAACGTTTTTTAAAAGAGCAGTTCTGCAATTTTTTCAAATTTTATATGAAACAAATCATGTAATTTTGGTTCCTGTTATAAATAAAAATTCATTTACAACTGGAGCAAAAACATGGCTGGTAGACCTAAAAAAACGATTACAAAAGATGATTTATATGGCTTACTTTATATATATAAGCAGGAACTATTCTTTGATCCCAAATATCAATGCGAAACAAAACTAATCTCTCTTCTAGATAATATTGATTTAGAAATTTTATCCCGTGATAAAGCTAAATATGATGAATTTAAATTAAATAATATAAAGCTAATAAACCAATGTGAATATAAATTAAAGGAAAGAAGAAAAAATAATGAGATAATTAAATATTTAAAAAGTATTCCAAGCGAAAAATTAAAACCAATTGAAAATAAAATTTTAAATATCTATGAAAATTTTAACACCCTAACAAGTGATGAATATTTTAATCTACAAAAACAACTTAACAACTATCGTAGTCATCATAGTGAAATGATTAAAAATAGTGTTTCTAAAAATATGGTATCCCCTGAAGATAAAACTCATGAACAAGAAAAAATCAAAGCTAGAAAAACTCTAAATAACGAAAAATTCTTTTTAGGTGGTGCTTTTTTATCACTCTATAGGGAGTTTTTTTCTGATGAATCCCCATCTTCAACAGATGCACTTAGCATCATGATCAAAGTTTTTTACATATATAAATTTAATGCTCAACATGATCCAAAGCTAGCCAATTTATTCGAAAAATATCGCCACTTACCCCCTTTCCTAGCATTAGAAAACAAGCTAGATGAAATCAAATCAGATAGTAGAAATCCAATGAATAAAGAAACTGCTTCCTGATCGAATTGTCGAGGGATCATCTCCTAATGCACTCGCTACAATCTCTCTCAATCGACTCACCTGATTTGTCGATTTATTTAGCTCACTCTTCTCTAATATATGTGCATATTTCAATCTAGATCACATTGAGCTGAATGATTGGCGCAGTTTGAACTACTCCATTGGGTCAAAGTGGTCTGTTCTTCTTTATAAATAAAATAAACAATAAAAATAATTGAATATATTTAGCACATGTTAGCTATCACTCTACTTTCCATCTTTTTTAAAAAATTTTATTTCAAGGCCTTGACCTATTTAGCATAGCGGGATAACCTAAATTCAACACAGCAAAATCTGTGTTCAGGCGTGGAAACCTGATATTATCCAAGAGTGCAAAATTAAAGTCGCTCAGGCGGCATTTTTTTTGCCCACTGTTAAGCAGTCGTTATGGCGGCTTGACAGGGCAGCTTTATGCTGGCCGTACTCTTGGAACGGTATTTCCACCCCTGTCATGCTGCCACCACTCTTTGTGGAAAAAGAATGGTGGTATGTTAACAACCGACCAAGAACATACGACTATGAATCACAAATTCAATGGTGCAATCCCTTGCACGCCAAAAAAACTTGCCAAACAACTTCTTGTTGAAAGCGCAAAAATTCTATCGCCTATACAGCGCCAAGCCTTACTTGATATTTACAAAACTTTAGATCAAGCTGAAGATAACATTCCGCAAGACTTACAAGCTGAACAGCAGCATCTAGCATGCCCTCAAAACCAATTTTATGATGAACTCAACCAAGAATATTGGTCTGGTCAGCATTATGAATCTTATAGTCAGGAGTATCCTGAAGATTGGCTACGCCGAACTCAGCAACGTCCGCACCCCAAATCGTCTAATACCACTTACTAAGCCTTAAGTGAGTATTCTCATGACTAAAAAAACAAAACTACTAGTCCAAGGCGACTACCCTCTTATTGCATCTCCTACGCTTGCCCAAGCGTATGGGGTGCCATCAGCGATCTTCCTTCAAAAGCTTCATTACTGCCTGCAAAGTAGTGAAGCTCAAGTAATTCAGCAACAGAAGTACTTTTATCACTGCCGCTAACAATCACAGCTATGAGCAATGGGCTAAGACCTTAGGTACATACAGTCCATCCACAATCAAACGTATAGTTTCCAAGCTAAAAAAAGTCGGTATTTTAGTAGTCAAAAAACTATCTCAAAATAAATGGATTCAAACCAACTTCTATGCAATCAACTATCGAAAGCTCAGCTCTCTGCTAAAAAGCTCTATTCAATCAGTTGAGCCTGAGACAGTAACTCAGGAAAACATCCAAGCGATTTCTGCCCAATCATCGCACAACGTGATCAAGCAGACATCTACTGTAAAGGTAACGAATGCCATTCCTTGTAGAAGACCTGATCAGTCAAATAATGCACAAGGTCTACCTTCTCCCTTAGCACCTATGGCATCAGCTGCGACACTAGAAGCGATGTCTACTGAAAAGCGCAGCTTATATCACCAACTTTTACAGCTAAAAGTGGATATTCACTATGACGATGCTCGCCTAGATGAATGGCTGGAAAACAAGAAATTTATTGTTCACAAAGCGGCCTATCTCAAAGACCAACTCGGACACCTTAAAATGCGTTGGTTTACCCCTGAACAAATTGGTTTAAATTTAAGATTAACGCAATAGCTCTCATTTCCCCAAATCATACTTAGCTAATGATGGGAAACAGCTTAAAAGCATGTGTTTGTATTTCTAATGAGATAATAATGATGATGAATAACCAACCTTATAAAGCAGTCGTTTTTGATGTTTTTGGCACACTAATAGAAATTCAAAACAGCCAATCTCCTTATAAAAAAATGATGAAGTGGCTTAAACAGCAAGGGCGTAAACCACAACCAAATGATGCGGCAATGATCATGTCACTAGATGGCAACTTTGAAACATTAGCTTCTTATTTCGGTTATCAGCTTCCTTCTACTTTATTGGAGGAAATGAATAATGCTCTTCAACATGACTTAAAGCATATGCGTGCTTTTGATGATTCTATACCAATGTTGCTTGAGCTTAGAAAGCTAGGCTACAAATTGGCAGTCTGCTCCAATGCAGCAACGCCTTATGGTGAACGAGTACAGCACCTACTTCCACCTTTAGATGCTTATGCATGGAGCTTTAAGGTCGGTGCAAATAAACCTGATCCAACGATATATCGATATTTTTTAAATCAATTAAAGTGCCAACCCAATGAAGTATTGTTCATTGGCGATACCCAACTAGCTGATGTGGATGGACCAAAAAAATTGGGGATGTCTGCACAAATAATCCATCGTAAAAATGGTGAGAGTCTTTTAGATGTGCTCCAACCCTTTTTGAAAAAATAAAAATCATTTTTAAGTTGATGCTTAAGATACCAAATTTGGTACTTAACTCATGACATTTGGGGTTTAAGTACCAAATCTTGTACATAACAAGCAGGCTTAAATGATTAATTCAGCAAGCATAGATGTGATTTTTTTTATTTCATAAATTTTATTAATAACCATTTTTTTGAATTTTTAAACGAAACGAGTTTTAAAAAAAAATCATGTGTTACGTTTTAGCCATCACAAGATATTTCTCCAGATATATCTAAATAGCAAAACTGTTATAGGAAATAAAAAATTTAATGAAACAAAGATTAGATCGTATTGCTCGTATGTCAGAAGAGCAACGTTTGAGCTCAATTCATCAATTTTGGAATCTTCCCGAGGATGCAGTGTTCTCACCCGAAGTAGTCGCATTAGTATGCGATATGTCACTCTCATGGCTTCAGGCTAAACGATGCCAGGGTAATGGAATTCCTTTTGTTAAAGTAGGGCCTAGAAAAGTTGGTTACACAAAAAGAGATGTAATAGAGTTTTTAGTTAAAAATAGGTATATGAATACCTCCCAATCCAATTAATACTCAATTTTATCAAAGGCCATATAGGCCTTTTTTTATTCTATAAAATGTATACCCAGTGTATACCTCAATGCAAAAAATACAGCTTAAATTCCATGTATACCCAGTGTATACTGTAAAAATATTGCTTAAAATCGTTTTCTATATTTAGATAGCGTATTAGCAAAAATATTTATGAAAATTAATTTGTTATGGATTTATTTTTATTGTTCAATACATTCTAATATTGCTTAATTCATGCAACCAGCTTTGAACTCATCGGGTTCAGGGTAACGACATGCAGCGGCACCGTCGGAGGGTTTAGCTGATTTATCCTCTATTCAGTCCTCAGAATTTCTATATTTCCTCTTTTTTATAAGTAATGATTCTCTCGCTCTAATCTTTTAAAGCTTCCAACTAACCGTTAAGCCCTCTTGTAGATACAACCCATCTTAAAAGAACGCCATCCCGAATTAAATCAGTAAGATCGATTTGATTAACATCTTCACAAGATTGCAGTTCAGCAAAATTTTTAAGCAGACGACTTGACTGTAGAACGGATGCAATTCCGCCCACTATGTTTTGCTTCATAAAGTTTATTATCTGCAATTTTTAGTACTGCAGCCACATCGACGGCATCTTTTGGCCAGAACGCGATGCCAATAGAAATCGTGATTTGTCCCATCTGGTTAATCTGGTTGTCTTGCATGGTTAGTCTGAGTCGTTCAGCGGCTTTATGTGCTACAAGCGGATCTGCCGTGGTCATCAGTACCAAAAATTCTTCGCCACCACTACGACAGCAAATATCATGTTCCCTAAAATTAGTTTGCATTATTTGCGCGAGCGTTTTTAGTACCACGTCACCTTGATCATGCCCATACTGATCATTAATTTTCTTAAAAAAATCAATATCAATGGCCAAGGCCGCAAATGCGGTCTGGGTATTGACGAGCTCCTTTAAAAACACCTCCATACCACGGCGATTATATAAACCGGTCAAGGGGTCGGTATTGACATGCTGTTTCAGCTCCGTAATCCGGTTTCTAAAATTTTCCGAGCTAAGTAATAACGAGGTTCTGAATTTTAAGACCTCAAAATACCAGGGATCGACTTTTTTAATTTTATCCTGAATATCATGCTGATTCAGCATACTGGCCATTTTGGCCAAGCGGTTTAAAGGCGATGAAATAAAGTTGGAAATCCACCAGACCAACAAAAAGATAAACAGATAGAAAATAAAAATGCCCACCGATACTTTGAACAGTAAAGTATGCGCTTGTGCCAGCAAGGCATCTGTTGGTTGCTGTGAAATCACGATCCAGTTGACACTGGGAATATGGGCAAAACCGGCAAGATTATCGACACCCAAACTGTTGGTCAGCTGAATGGAACCGTTCTGATGCTGTCGAATATAAGCCAGTCCGCTATTATTGATAATTTTTTCGCCAATACGATTTTCATCGGGATGGAAAATAATCCGGTCATCCTGATCCAGTACATACAGATGACTGTTTTTATAATCATATTGGGTCGAGAGCATGTCATTAATGACATTTTTCTGTTGTAGATAAATGGTCCCGCTAATCATGCCCAGATACTGCTGCTGATGATAAATTGGCTGTGACATCAGAATGACCAGATTGCCCTTTACCGACCAGTAAGGCGATGAAATATAGGTTTTTTTCTGCTGTAAGGACTCAATAATTCCGGGCGTGCTATAGGTTTTCTGAAAACTTAAAGCTAAACTTTTGGGTGCATAGGCCAGCATCTGCTGTTGAGGATCGATCAGTAAAATGCTGTTAAAATTATCTGACTGATATTTGAGCCGCTTCACTTCGGCATAGGTTAATTCCGGATTATTAATATCCTGTTCTAATTGTTTGGCGCTATATTCCAGCTCTTTAAGCATATCACTAAAGTGCTGGTTGGCGCTGACCGCTATTTTTTCTGCATATTTTTCATTTACTGATAGAGAGTTTTGAATTAACTGATCTTTAATCACATAATTCAAAATAAACAAGCTCACCACGAATAAGCCCGACACACTTAAAATGGTCGAGTACAGAATCAGTTTACGCAGATTTAGCCTTAGTGATAAAAGTAAACGCTTCAGCAACACTAACCCCAAACCAGACAAAAAAGCGTGATATGTATCACTTTATCATAATTTTATATTTTGACATCTAAAATTAAGGTTTTAATTTGACCATTTTTAGTTGTACTAACAAATAGCCGCGCTGCTATTGCGGAAGATGAGAGATGTTGTGATGTGCTTGAAAAGTCTTAACCTTATCTCTATTACCATCTTAATAAATATTTAACTTTTCTTGCTATTTAATCCCTTCAATCTCCCTTTTATTCTGCTCAATTTCATGACTCATTTCAGGTAAGACCTGCTGTAAAAAATCCAGCAGACTGATGGCTTCTGATTTTTGCACAACCCTTGCTGCCACCAGCACTTTCTGCTCTGCCAGCAATTGACTAACGGCACGCAACTCCGGCTTTTGCCCCTGCCCGAAGCCAGTACTGATTTCAGCAAATTGCCGATATAATTGCTCACGGCGTGCCAATAATTCAGGTGAATGCTCTGTACGGGTATCCACTACCGATTCAGAAACATTCGGCTCTGCCTGACTTACATCTACCGCTGGATTCACAGCAGTAACAGAGGATGAAACTGGCTTAGGTTTAGCAACAGCCTGTTGCGATGCTGGCCGGAAAAACCACAAGATCAATCCGGTTAACAGCACCAACAGGCCAATTCCAAGCCACAATCCAAGATTGATTTTTTTCATAGGCATATCAACGGGCAGAATCAGCCAGCGCATTCCTGCTGCTGTCTGACTCCTCCTCACAGCTCAACCATTAAGGCGTCGACCAGTCGGCTGGCACATAACCAACACGAACCCGTTGCGGATGGTTCCCCACTGGCACACTCAGCACTTTATTGCCCGTTGCAAAATCAATCACGGTCACTACATCAGTTTCACTTTCTGAAATTACACAGCTTCTGCCATCTGGACTGCGCGTAGCCCAATACGGTTTACCGGCCGGAATGAGCTGAGTGGCCTGTAAGGTGCGCCGGTCCACAATAGTGGCATAGTCATCCATGGTGCCTGCTACACAGAGCTTTTCCCCATCGGCACTAATGGATAAACCATGATGGCGCGAGTCATTGACCCATTTGGTCCGGTCTTTAGGAATAGTGCTACTGCCCGGCAGCTGGGCGATGCGGGTAATCTTGTCCTGATTTAAATCATATTCGACCAGACCATTAAAGAAAGATACCTGCGCATAGATCTTGCTTTCATCTTTACTGAACACCATCGGACGTACCGAGTTCGACAGGTCTTTACGTCCAAAAGCATCTAAAGCCGGACGCAAATCAATTTTTTTCAGCACCTTATAGGTATTGGCATCGGCGATGGTAATATAGCGTTTGCCCTTGGTGAAATCCTGCCACTGTGCATCGAGTGAGGTTTCCACATTGCCAATTGCCGAGTTCAGAATTTTGCTGCCATTGGCAAAATAGATGTTTTCATGGGGCTTATCGCCCGTTGCAAAACGGCCCAGCTCTTTACCGGTATGAATGTCCAAGACATGCACCACATTACCAGAAGAAGCTGACACCGCCACACGCTGACCATCTGGTGATACCGCCATATGATCCGCACGGAAGCCTTCTACCGGTGTGCGCCAGTTAATTTTTCCGGTTTTGATATTAATTGACACCACATCGGCAAAGCTTGGCCGCGAGGCCACAATTGACTGGCCATCTGGAGTGGAGTACATATCATCGACCAGCTGGTCATTGCCCTCGCCCGCGGTTTGCTGAATGTAGGTATAGGCAATTAGCTTGATTGGATTTAAATGAATTTCCAGCAGCCGCTGTTTGCGGTCCGGAATCATATTCACCACCCCAATCTTGCCAAAATCACCGGAAGGACGAATCACTGTGACCGTTCCATCCCAGTTATTGCCCACAAAGAAAACCTGTTTGGAATTGGCCGGTGCAGGCATTTCTGTAGAGGCTGCCTGAGCAACGTTGGCGCTGAGTGCCGTGACAGCACAAACGGCCGGCAGCAGATATTTACGCAGGGTATTTTTATAGTCCATGTTATTGTTTTCCTAACCATGTGTTCATTTTTAATTTGTTCTTGTCATACTCACGTATCAACACTGCATCAGCATAAAGACAACAGGCCCTAGAAATCTATCCGCTTGCTGTAAAATCCGACGGAAGCCCATTTGATCTTGCAGATCGAGCATCAATAAGCTCCGGTTTTTGCAATACATCTTATTAGTGAAAATCTGTAACGGTCCTGCTCCCTTTGCAAGTTGTGCAGAAAGGATTAAACTGCGGGCACCACTTGTTTTTATGCCCTGCTCTGTGACCCACGACCTGATCCAGCTCCGTAAACAGCTGCGCAAACAACGCCGCCAGTTAAACCGCTTTCAGCAACGTCAGGCTGAGCAGCAGGTATTGCAGCGGTTACGTGCATGGCCGGCGTATCGGCAGGCTCAGAAAATTGGCGTGTATTTACATGCCTTTGGTGAAATTCATACCACTAAAATCATTGAACTCTGTTTTGCCCAAGGTAAACAGGTGTATTTACCAATGATCTGTAATATGAATGACCGGCTGGTCTGGGTGCGTGTCCAGAAAGGTCAATATCGTAATAAACGCTTTGCCTACCATCGTTTGGGTATGCAGGAACCGATGGCCAGTCGTGGCCAGCATGTCTCCGAACTTGATCTGCTCTTGATGCCTTTACTGGCCTGTGACCGGCACGGAACCCGGATTGGGATGGGCGGCGGCTATTATGATAAAACGCTGGCCAGCGCCCCGACCACACCGCTGCGGGTCGGGCTGTGTCATGATTTCCAGATTGTGGATGTCCCTTTGGCGCGTGAGGCCTGGGATCAGCCGTTAGATGCCCTGATCAGTCCACATTTCCAGTATTCTTTTCAGCGCAAGTTTGCGATTTATAATCATTAACAATGAATTAAAATCATCAACTTAGCTAAATTTCCAACAATTTATAGACTTCGGCCCTTGTAATTTTTAAATTACCCATCACTATAAAAAACATGGCAACACCGTTGTCACTCATTAGGAGTGCCCATGTCTGAAATTATTATGAATGAACAAACCTTAGAGCCTCAGGTTCCAAGTGTATTACCGCTTTTAGCGCTACGTGACGTGGTGGTTTATCCGCACATGCAAATTGCGCTATTTGTAGGTCGTGAAAAATCGATCAATGCAGTTGATGTGGCTCGTAACAGTGACAATCTAGTATTTGTAGTTGCGCAAAAAGATTCGCTTACAGAAGAAATTGATCACGACAATTTATATCAATACGGTACTGTCGCGAAGATTGTGCAAGTTGTGAATCACGAAAATGATGAGAACTGCATCAAAGTCCTGATTGAAGGTCTACATCGCTCGAAGCTGGTCGAAATTATCGAAGAAGAGGACCATCTAAAAGCAGAACATCAGTTAAGCCCAATGACGGTTGCGGTAGACAGTGAGGTTCAGGCCACACGTGTGCTCGAATTGCGTGCCCTGTTTGCACAATATGCCGAAGCAAAATTACGTAATGCGCGTGAACTGATTGCTGCGGTCAACAAAATTGATGACCTGCTGCAATTGCTGTTTTTTGTGGCGACCCGCGTTCCACTGAATATCGAAGTGAAACAGAAATTCCTGGAACACGACGAGTTTGAAGCACATTTACAGGAACTCATGACCTATTTGCTGCAACAGTCTGAAGAACAGCAGATTGAGCAAACCCTGCATGATTCTGTCAAACGCCAGATGGAAAAAAACCAGCGCGAATACTTCCTGAATGAAAAAATGAAAGTCATTCAGCGCGAACTTTCCGATATGAATGGCGGTGCGGAAGATGACGTTGCGGAAATTGAAAAACGTTTGGCCGAAGCCGATTTACCGGAACACGTGCGTAAAAAAGCCGAGTCTGAACTGCGCAAGTTAAAAGCCATGCAACCGGCGTCGAGTGAAGCGGCGGTGGTCCGCAACTATCTTGAAGTGATTCTGGATACGCCGTGGAACAAGGCCAGCAAAGTCAGCATCAACCTGAATAAAGCGCAGGAAATTCTGGATGCCGATCACTATGGTCTGGACGAAGTCAAAGAACGTATTGTGGAATATCTGGCAGTTCAATCACGCGTGAAAAAACTGCGTGGCCCGATTCTGTGTCTGGTGGGTCCTCCGGGTGTTGGTAAAACCTCTTTAGGTGAATCAATTGCTAAAGCCACTGGCCGTGAATTTGTGCGCATGGCGCTAGGCGGGGTCCGTGATGAAGCGGAAATCCGTGGTCACCGTCGTACCTATATTGGTGCAATGCCGGGTAAAATTGTGCAGTCTTTAACCAAAGTTGGCGTCAAGAACCCGCTGTTCCTGCTCGACGAAATTGACAAGATGGCGCAAGATTACCGTGGCGATCCTGCCTCGGCGATGCTGGAAGTACTCGATCCATCACAGAACAACAAGTTCAATGATCACTATCTAGATCTGGACCTGGACCTGTCTGAAGTGATGTTTATCTGTACCGCCAACAGCATGAATATTCCTGAAGCACTTCTGGATCGTATGGAAGTGATTCGTCTTCCGGGTTATACCGAAGAAGAAAAAGTGAATATCGCCGATCGTTACCTGGTGCCAAAAGCCATCAAGAATAACGGTTTACGTGGCAAAGAACTAACCGTACATGAAGAAGCGATTCGTGACATTGTACGTCGTTATACCCGTGAAGCCGGTGTGCGTAGCCTGGAACGTGAAGTCTCTAAAATTGCACGTAAAGTGGTCAAAGAAGCGGTCAGCAAAAAAGCCAAAAACCTGCAGGTTGAGGTCAACGCGGGCAACTTGCCAGACTACTTGGGTCCACACAAATTCGACTTCGGCATGGCGGAAGAAGAAGCAGAAGTGGGTCGCGTAAATGGTTTGGCCTGGACCTCTGTGGGCGGTGAATTACTGACCATTGAAGTGGCGACCATGAAAGGCAAAGGCACTTTCATTACCACCGGTTCACTCGGTGATGTCATGCAGGAGTCGATTAAAGCAGCCATGACTGTGGTGCGTACCCGTGCCGACTCTTTAGGCATTGAGTCTTCAGTCTTTGCTGAAACCGATGTACACGTGCATTTACCTGAAGGTGCTACACCAAAAGATGGTCCATCGGCAGGTCTGGCGCTAACTACCGCGCTGGTATCAGCCTTTACCGGTATTCCAATCCGTCCGGATATTGCCATGACCGGTGAAACCAGCTTGCGTGGTCGTGCTATGCGCATTGGTGGCTTGAAAGAGAAACTGTTAGCCGCACACCGTGGTGGTATTAAACTGGTGTTTATTCCACAGGAAAACGTCCGTGACCTGGCGGAAATTCCGGATAACGTCAAAGACGGTCTGGAAATTAAAGCAGTGAAATCCATTGATGAGATTTTACCGCTGGCATTAACCTCAATGCCAAAACCACTGGTGAAAGCACCGATTGTAAAACCGGTAGAAGAGGGTAAGGCTGCACGTCACTAAGTGGTGCCTTCATATCTTCTCCACAAAAGAGAGCTTCGGCTCTCTTTTGTTGTTTTCGGGTGATGAAATGTTCCACTTGAAAAATTTCCGTTCATCTCCATCTATAATAATACAGAGCATATTGCTGTAAGTTTCTTTCTTTATTCCTGCTCATCGTATGGCCATTCAAACTCCAGATGAATGGCCTGTTTGACCGCAGTCCTACTCTATTTCAGGGCTGCGTTTTTTATGGCCGCTTATGGCGTTGCCCCGAGCAGTTGATGAATCAGCCCATCAATCACCTGGCCCATTTTGGTGACATTTAAAGTATCCAGCGTATCCTTTTCGGTATGATAATTCGGATTACGATAATGCGAAGTATCGGTAATCAGTAGCGCCGGAATATCATGCTGCCAATAACTGCGATGATCCGAGAAACCGGCTGCACTGACAAACGCCGGCATCACCAGCCGTTCACACTGCAATTTATCTAACAGGCGCATCTGTTGACAGTATTGCTCACCCAGCGCATTGGACTGAAAATTACTGATCGCGGCAATATAATTGCCATGACTTGGATAAATCCATTTTAACCCCATCGGATACTGCTGGATTAAACGCGAATCATAGTAGCCAATCATTTCCAGCACATAGACTGCCTGAATATGCTCTTTTTCGGCCAGAATAGATTTGGCATGTACCTGACTGCCCATAAACTCGGTCTGATAATACGGTGCTTCTTGCAGGGTATAAAAAACAAACTCGACATTATGCGGCAGCTTGGTTTTTTCCTGGCTTAAAATACGCGCTATTTCAATTAATCCGGCCACACCGGAAGCATTGTCATCAGCGCCCTTCTGGTTGCCATGCACATCATAATGCGCACCTAAAATCACCCGATCTGAACGGCCAACCTTTAAATGACAGACCACATTGCGATAACTTTTTCCATTCACCGGATAAGTCTGGTACTGGCATGGAATGCCGAATAAACGCATCTGCTCTTTAATCCAGGCCGAAACCCGGTTCAATTCTTCAATATTTTTATGATTACGGTACACGCCCGGCGGCCCGATAATCTGCTGCAAATAGACTTTCAAATTTTGCGGATCAGCCGGTTCATATAATGAAATGGCGGCGGATAGCGGCTGCATCCAGCCCAGCAGCAAAGTACAACCCAATATCCCTAAACCGTTTTTAATCTGTTGAAATAACCACATTTATTATTGTTCCATACAAAAGCAGGTTTTATTGTCCTGTGGCTCATTAAACCAACAGCAGCATACAGATTACAATTTCAAATTGTGTCTTTTCTCCTGCACAAGCGGCTTTCAAGGTTATAATTACTTTTCATTTTCTTGCCTGTTTTATTATGAAAATTCGTATTCTGACCATTGGTCAAAAAATGCCGGCTTGGGTACTGACTGGTTTTGAAGATTATTTCAAACGTATACAGCCTTTTGTACAAACCCAGATTATTGAATTGCCGATGGCCAAACGTGGCAAAAATGATTCAGAAGCCGATATTTTAAAATACCGGCAGATTGAAGGTGATAGCATCTTAAATGCTCTGAAAGCCAATGAAACCCTGATTGCACTGGAAGTGGGTGGGCGTGAATTCAGCACCGAAAAACTGGCTGAAACCATGAAAGGCTGGATGCTGGAAGGCAATGATATTGCCCTGGCCATTGGCGGCCCGGATGGTCATTCGGAAGCAGTGCGTAAAGCTGCAGCATGGCACTGGTCTTTATCTAAACTGACCCTTCCGCATCCACTGGTGCGAGTGATGCTGATTGAACAGCTGTACCGGGCCATGAGCATTAACCATAATCATCCTTATCATCGGGCGGGTTAAGAAAACCCTACCCATTGTTTCGTATTTAGAACATTCTGTTGAACCCGACCCGGTTTAATAAAGCATGTCGCTTTGACATGATAGGATCAGAATCGTGACATAGGCTTTCATTATGAATTTACAGACCCTTCCCGGCTTATTTATATCGCATGGTTCGCCTATGCTCGCGCTCAATCCTGAACAGGTCGGGCCGGCGCTTGCCCGTTTAAGCACCAACCTGCCCAAACCGCAGGCGATTGTGGTGATGTCGGCGCATTGGGAAAGTCGCAGTCTTGAAGTCAACACCGGTATTCGTCCAGAAACCTGGCATGATTTCCGAGGCTTCCCGGAAGAGCTGTACCAGATTCGCTATCCGGCACCGGGACAACCTGAGCTGGCCGAAGAAGTATTACAGCTACTGGCCAATGCCGGTTTTAATGCGCATGCCAACAGCACCCGCCCGCGCGATCATGGGGTATGGATGCCTTTGCTGCATATGTATCCTGAAGCCGATATTCCGGTAATTGAAGTGTCGTTGCCGATGCATCTGCAAGCTGCAGATCTGTACAAGATTGGCCAGACCTTGGCGGTGTTACGTGAACGCCAAATTCTGCTGATTGGTTCAGGTAGTATTACCCACAATTTAAGAGAGCTATCTTGGGACAACCAGCACAGCGCGGTGCCGGAATGGGCTTCGACCTTCCGTAATTATGTGGTCAGCAAACTGGCACATCAGGACTATGATGCGGTACTGGACTGGCCGACCATTCCGTATGTCAATCGCAACCATCCCACTATCGAACATCTGGCACCCCTGTTTTTTAGCATGGGCACCGGTCATCGTTTTAGTATTGTGCATAGCAGTTTTACCATGGGTGCACTGGGTATGGATATTTACCGTTTTGACTAAAATCTAGCGCGACCAAACATAACTTTTTATTATTTATGGATACATTTTGCAACCGGAAAAGGGCAAATGTATCCATTTTTTTAAATAGCAAATCGGTTATATTCTGATGAATTTCCGATAAGTGCTTTATTTATAAAATGAAACTCAAATATTTAGCCATTTTACTTTTCCCTTTAAGCTTGGCCGCTTGCCAGAGTAGTGATCTGCAACGTGCGGGAGATCTTGCAGTGTCTGTATTACAACAACAAAATACCGATAAGATTGTCAGCGCTTACCAATGGTCTTTAGATACCGGTGCAGCCAAACCCCTGACCCTGAATTTTAATGACAATGGCCGTTTAAGTATTGGCACCAGCTGTAACCAGATGGGTGGTAACTGGCAGATTAACAACAACCAGTTACAGGTGGGTATGTTAATCAGTACCGAAATGGCCTGTGAAGCCAGCGCCATGCAGCAGGAACGTTTTGCTGCTGCCCTGTTCCAAAAACCTGTCAGCGTGCAGCTGGACATGAAAAATACGCAACAACCGAGCTTAATCTTGACCGCTGCAGATGGCCAGCAACATACTTTTCAGGGCAAAATGACGCCGGAAACCAAATACCAGTCGGCCGGTGAAACCATCTTCCTGGAAATTTCCCCGGAAACCAAAGCCTGTACCGGCGTTGCTCCACAAACCTGCTTGCAGGTACGCGAAGTCAAATACAATGAACAGGGTCTGAAAACCCAAGTTGATCAGGACTGGACTTTATTCTATGACCAAATTGAAGGCTTTCAGCACAATCCGAATGAACGCCAGATTATTCGGGTCAAGCGTTATGAACTGAAAAACCCGGCGGCTGATCAATCCAAATATGCCTATGTACACGATATGACGGTTGAAACTGGCCGGATCAATTAACAGCAGATCTTAAAAAATAACCCATAAAAAAAACCGAGGTCAGTGCCTCGGTTTTTTCAGCTTATACGCAGTTAAAACTTAGTATACGCCTTGAGCCAGCATTGCATCAGCAACTTTTACGAAGCCTGCAATGTTTGCGCCGTCTACGTAGTTAACAGTACCATCTTCCTGAGTACCGTATTTCACGCAGTTACGGTGAATTTCTTTCATGATTGCGTGTAAACGCTCATCTACTTCTTCAAACGTCCAGCCCAAACGTAATGCGTTTTGAGACATTTCCAGACCAGAAGTCGCTACACCACCAGCATTTGATGCTTTACCTGGTGCATACAGAATTTTCGCCTCAACGAATTTCTCAACTGCGTCTAAAGTAGACGGCATGTTGGCACCTTCAGCCACACAGATTGCACCGTTAGCCAGTAATACCTCAGCATCTTCACTGTTTAACTCGTTTTGAGTTGCACATGGCAGCGCGATGTCACACTTGATACCCCAAGGACGTTTGCCTTCCAAGTATTCAAAACCATGTTTAGACGCAAATTCAGAGATACGGCCACGTTTGATGTTTTTCAGATCCATCACTTCTTTCAGCAATTCGTCTGTGAAACCATCTTTCACATACACAGTACCGTTAGAGTCAGACAGTGAAACCACTTTCGCGCCCAGGAACATGGCTTTTTCAGCAGCGTATTGCGCGACGTTACCTGAACCAGAGATTGCTACGACTTTGTCTTTGAAGCTGTCGCCACGAGTTTTCAGCATTTCCTCAGCGAAATAAACTGTACCGTAACCTGTTGCTTCTGGACGTGCCAAAGAACCACCAAATGTTAAGCCTTTGCCCGTGAACACACATGAAGTGTCATTGCTCAGCTTTTTCATCATACCGGCCATATAGCCAACTTCACGGCCACCTACACCAATATCACCCGCCGGGATATCTGTGTCTGAACCTAAATGACGATAAAGCTCGATCATTAACGCCTGGCAGAAACGCATGATTTCGCCTTCAGATTTACCTTTAGGGTCAAAGTCTGAACCGCCTTTACCGCCGCCCATTGGCAAAGTAGTTAAGGCATTTTTGAAAGTCTGTTCAAAACCTAAGAATTTCAGGATAGACAAGTTCACTGACGGGTGAAAACGCATACCACCTTTGAATGGACCAATTGCCGAGTTGTATTGAACACGGAACGCACGGTTCACATGAGTTTGACCCTGATCATCTACCCAGGAAACGCGGAACTGGATCGCACGTTCTGGCTCGACTAAACGCTCTAACAGACCATGTGCAGCGTATTGAGGATTCTTTTCAATGAATGGCCACAGGCTGGTCATCACCTCTTCTACTGCTTGTAGAAACTCTGGTTGATAGGCATCACGTATTTTAACGTAATCTAGGAAATCGTTAAGGCTGTTATATTTCAACGCTTAATCCTCAGCAGAATGTTGGATCAAAATTGGGCAAAATTTCAATCAATGATTTATTTTGGCGCAAAATATTAAATATCTTTTGTTAACAATCTACAATAGTTTTTTTCAAAAAACTTTATTTAATCCATATTTTCAATAAATTAGATTGATCAAAATTGAAAAATTATTCCATTTTTTGTAAGCAAATATGTATTTAAAATTGACCATTTTGCCCAAAAATAAAGCAGATTATGGTCCAACTTTGTACACAAGCTTAATGCTTGAAAACATGCTAGAATCTGCGGCTCAGGTTTATTGTTCGCTTTCTCTGCGCCCTTCGCAGCCGTGGTTTTTACATGAATTCGCAAATTGCTCTCATCCAGAATATTGATGCCCTGCTTCCTCAAACCCAATGCGGTTTATGTGGACATCGGGATGGATGTTTACCCTATGCAAAGTCGATTGCCGAAGGTGAAGCCGCCAATAAATGTGTACCGGGCGGTCAACCGGTTGCCGATGCGCTGGCCAAACTGCTGGGCAGAGAACGCTTAACCGCCGAAGCCAGTGTCTGGCCCATTCAGTCCGATGGCCGTCCGCAGCGTATGAAAGCGGTGATTCGTGAAGATGAATGTATTGGCTGTACCAAATGTATTAATGCCTGCCCGGTCGATGCCATTTTAGGTTCCGGTAAACTGATGCACAGCATTCTGACCGACCTGTGTACCGGCTGTGAACTGTGTATTCCACCCTGCCCGGTGGACTGTATTGATCTGGTTGAAGATGTCAAACCCGTACCCACAGACGCGGAACGGATGAGCGAGCAGAAGGATTTACGCCAGCGCTATTATGCGCACATTCAGCGTGAAGAGCTGCGCCGCCTGCACCGTAAAGGGCCCGTGGTGCGTGCTGAGATTGATACCGCGCTGTTCGCCCAGTTCTCGCAGCAGACCGATGCCGTACCGGAAATCCAGATGGTTGAAAAAGCCGATCATCCGGCTGTCACCCACGATGCCAAAACCACCATCGAGCTGGCCAAGCTCAGAACCCAGATCAAAAAATTAGAAAAACAGCTGAGTGTGCGTGAAGATGCCAACAAGCGCGCGCAACTGGCGCAGCTTCAGCAACAATTACAGCACTTACAGGGAGAGGCCTAATTCATGAGCAGCGCAGTCAAACCGGTAAAAAACTTGACCCGAAAGCAGGTCTATACCTTTTTTGAGCGCTTGCGTGAACAGCGTCCGCATCCAACCACCGAACTGAATTTCTCCTCACCGTTTGAATTGCTGGTGGCAGTGACCTTATCGGCGCAGGCCACCGATGTTAGCGTGAACAAAGCCACAGACAAATTATTTCCAGTAGCGAATACTCCGGAAGCGATTTATGCACTGGGGGTTGATGGGCTAAAGGACTATATCAAGACCATTGGCCTATATAATTCCAAAGCGGAAAATGTGATTAAGGCCTGTAAAATCCTGATTGAAAAGCATAACAGCCAGGTACCGGAAAATCGGGCCGATCTGGAAGCCTTGCCGGGTGTGGGGCGTAAAACAGCCAATGTGGTGCTGAACACAGCGTTTGGTCAACCGACCATGGCAGTTGATACCCATATTTTCCGTGTCGGCAACCGGACCGGTTTAGCCGTGGGTAAAAATGTGCTGGAAGTGGAACACCGTCTGGTGAAAGTGATTCCGAAAGAATTTATCGTTGATGCACATCACTGGCTAATTCTGCATGGCCGCTATTGCTGTATTGCCCGCAAGCCTAAATGCTATGAATGTGTAGTGGCCGATGTCTGTAACTGGCCAGACCGGTTTGAGTTTGGAGCTGCGCGCCAGATTGCAGTCAAAAATATTGAAGCTGAATCCTGAATTCAGCTTTTTTATACTTGAAGATGACCTGCGCTGCATATTCGAGGTAGATCATTCAATAATGCTGATGTAAGTCGGGCGATAAAAACCCGCTTAGTCTTGTGCGTCTTTATCCTGTGCTTTTTTCTGCTGCTCTAATTGCGCCTGCAATTTAGGATGCAATTGACGCTGCTGTGGCTGGTTGGCATTTGCAGCACGTTCTTCCTGACGCACTTTTAGCAGCATTTTATAGCTGATATAAAACAGACCCACCAACATGGCCAGGAACAGCACCATTAAAATTAACACACCAATTTTCACCGAGGCAGTTTCCTTATACGCACGCAAATAAAAAAGGAGCCCTACTATGACCGAGGACTCCCTTAAAGTCAAAACAATCAGCGGGTGATTATTTTGCCTGATCTAAAATTGCGAACAGATCCGCTTGTACATCTTCAATTGGACGTAGACCGTTAAGTTTGTCATACGTCGGTGCATTTTCACCTGTCGCTGCGCGGCCTTGGTAGAAACCAACCAGTTGCTCAGTTTCAGTGTGGTAAGACGCTAAACGCTTACGAATGGTTTCTTCCTGGTCATCTGGACGTTGTACCAGATCTTCACCCGTTTCATCATCTTTACCTTCCACTTTTGGCGGATTGTAAACGATGTGATAAACACGACCAGAAGCCGGGTGCTGACGGCGACCAGACAGACGCTGTACGATTTCTTCGTCCGGTACATCAATTTCAATCACGTGATCAATGTTGATACCTTCTTTTTCCAGCGCTTCCGCTTGTGGAATAGTACGCGGGAAACCATCAAAAATGCAGCCATTGGCACAATCAGGTTGAGCAATACGCTCTTTCACTAAACCGATGATCAATTCATCTGAAACCAGACCACCGCTTTCCATTACGTTTTTAGCCTGTAGACCTAATTCAGTACCTTCACGAATCGCAGCACGGAGCATATCACCGGTTGAAATTTGTGGGATATTGTAGCGCTTACAGATCAACTGAGCTTGTGTACCTTTACCTGCTCCAGGTGGTCCGAGTAAGATAATGCGCATAAAAAAACATCCTCATTTTTAACAATGTACATGACACTTTGTTCATGACGAACTCAGGTTCGACATGCTGTCCAGCATCCAATTATAAGAAAGCGACAAACAAATGTATTAAACCAGCAATAAAACCGGTTACCCCTCCCAATACAATCAAGATCCATTCATCTTCCTGAAAGGCAGGACGCAATAAATTTTGAAACTCTCTTGGTGTAAGTTCAAGAATACGTTCTCTAAACATTTGATAGATTTTCTGTGCACGGCTCGCATTAAAGGCTGGGTCGCATACAGGCACCATCGTAATTTCAATTGAGCGATCGATCAAGTCTGTCTTGAGTTTTGCGTATTCTTTTGGCCCTAAAGACAATTGTAAAGAGGTTCTGACCAGTGGGGTTTCCATAATTTCATTAATATGGCGTTTAACAATCCGACGGGTCTTGTCTTTTTTACTGCCATACATCATTTCGGTCATAATGGATTTTAAAGTAATTAAATCTTCGGTGACCACACTGGCAAATACATCAGACACCTCTTCCTGGCGCTTCATAAAGGCACCCTGAACATTATAGGTGCCAATGCGCGGAATAACAGGTTTAATCCACGGAAATTTGCGACTCTGTGTTCGCGTAAAAAATTGTGGATACTTCACATAATGCGGTTCAATCGGGTTGAACACCATCCAGATCGCAATCCAGTTGGTTAAAAAGCCCCAGATGGCGGCCCAGAATGGTACGGTCCAGTGCCACGGCACAATAAACCAGACAATCATCTGGAATATACCAAAGAACATCCCGATTAACGCACTGATATGCCAGATAAAGTTAATTTCTTTCTGGCCCACTTTCAGGAACATGCGCACCATTAAACGGCGGTCGCCTTCCATCTGGCGTACCACCATTTCGCGCATATCCACCAGTGACTCGACATTCAAAGTCAGTTCAGTGACCAGTTCACGTAGCACCGCAGGCAGCTGTTTATGTGCCTGGGCATAAATGCGGCGTTTAATTGAATAGGGCAGGTTCTCCCACAGCACAGCATTGCGGTCGATCATCACCTCATCAATTAAATGCTCCAGCTCGAAACCGACCTGCTCGCCAATAATCCGTGCCATATCTTCCGGGTCCATGGCATCCAGAAATTCGCGCAATGAGCCCAGTTTAGACAAGGTATTGTCGGTAATAATGCCTGAAATACGCCCGGCTTTTCTCGGCACAATCCCCTGCCAGCCCACCGGCAACGGCCCCAGATGAAAGCCCCAGAAATTAATGGGATAGAACACCATTTTCAGTGCCATCCACACGTGGGCCCAGGTCACAAAAGCGGTGACAGGGATAATGCTGAGCACAGCCCAAAAATCCGGGCGATTCAAAAAGGTTTGCCACAACTGATTGATGTACTCAAGCATGCATATTTTCCATATTTATTTCTAATTACCGGATTCTAAAAGCATTTAACTCGCTATTCTGGCTATAAACCCACACTTAAAGTATAGGAAAATTGTAGTTTTGGCTCGGTTTCTGCAATCACCCGACCGGCCCGATCTTCCAGTTTTTCACCTGCACCAATCCCCACACTAAAGGTGCTGATCCGTTCACGGCTCAGCAAGACATAAGCAAGATCTACACCAGCGCCCAGACGTGCTTTCTCTTTCTGGTCGACCACTTTGGATTCAAGATGACCCGCATAAGCTCCGATATAATAACCATTTTTATCTTTACCGGTGAAATGATATGGCAAGCGAAAGCCAATTTGTCCACCCGGTTCATGATCCCCATTTAAAAATGCCCCGGCTTTGGCATAGGCAATGCCGTAGGGATTGACCCATTCTGCATTTAAATGAAGTAATTTTTGTGTAATTCCTGCCCCGATATTCCAGGTTTTTGTATCTTCCCCGGTCAATTTTGCCTGTGGGAAAAAAGAAGATTCTTCGGCATAGGCCACATTGCACAGTGCAATACATGCCACTAAGGAATATACTTTTTTCATTATTTTCACCAAGTTCCTTAATTCTAATTGTAAAACAATCCTGTTTTATTTTTTTGACTGTAGCAGATTTACCCGGATTCTTATATACAGCAGCCGATCTTTTTATTGTCGCAAAAGTCAAAAACCTAAATCACATTATTTGTGTCGAATCGGTCATGCAGGCATACGCAAAGCGCTGTGTTATCGGCTAGAATAACAGCCCTATTCTCATCTCCTTGATCTGTTTAAGCCGATTGCATATGAAACAGCACTTTCCTTTAAAAAACGTTCAGCAAGAAAAGCGCATTTTTCGCAATCGGGTATTCATCTCTATCGGGCTGGTCAGTTTCTTTTTACTGCTGCTGGTGGTACGTTATGCCTATCTGCAAATCAGTAGCTTTGATGAGTTTGCCACCGCATCTGACAAAAACCGGATTCGCCTGCAACCCTTAGCGCCCGCACGCGGTTATATCTATGACCGTAATGGGGTGTTGCTGGCCGATAACTATCCGGTCTTTACCGCGACCTTAAGCCGGGCCGATGTCGAAGATATTGATGCCACCATCGAACGGCTGACCCCGATTCTGGAACTGACTGAAGAAGATATTGAACGCTTCCAGAGCCGGATTAAAACCGCGCGTAAAACTGAACGGGTCTCCATTAAACTGAATCTGAACGAAACCGATATTGCCCGTTTCAGTGAAGTAAAATTCCAGTTTCCCGGGGTGAATATTGAAACCCAGATGACCCGTTACTATCCACATGGTGAGCTGTTTGCGCATGTGATTGGTTATGTGGGCCGGATCAATGACAAAGAGCTGAAAGAGATTGATAAAGATGCCTACGCCGGCACCAACCTGATTGGTAAAATTGGCGTAGAAAAATCATATGAGCATTTACTGCACGGCGTACCGGGTAATGAATCGGTCGAGGCCGATGCACACGGTAATGTACTGCGTCATTTGGGCCGTAAAGATCCGGTTCGCGGTAATGATCTATATCTGTCCTTAGATTATGGCCTGCAAGTGGTGGCCTCTGAACAGCTGGCTGGCCGCCGTGGTGCGATTGTCGCGCTTGATCCACGTACCGGGGAAATTCTGGCGCTGGTGTCGAGCCCCAGCTTTAACCCGAACCTCTTTGTCACCGGCATCAGCCATACCAACTATGCCGCCCTGCGTGACAATATTGACCAGCCGCTGTATAACCGTGCCGTGCAAGGGGTGTATCCGCCCGGCTCGATCATTAAGCCAATGTTTGGTTTAGGCGGGATTCATTATGGTCTGGTCGACTGGAGCACTGCGATTCAGGATTATGGCTATTTCACCTTACCAGGCGACAGCCACCGCTTCCGTGACCATAAAAAATCGGGGCATGGCATTGTCAACATGCACACCGCTCAGGTGGTGTCCTGTGATACCTATTTCTATGTATTGTCCTACCGGATGGGCATTGAAAAGATGAATGACTGGATGCGCCAGTTTGGTTTTAGTGAGCGCACTGGCGTCGATTTACCAAGTGAAAGCACCGGCCTATATCCAAGTCCGGAATGGAAGATGCGTACCCGTAATGCCAAATGGATGCGCGGCGAAACCATTTCCGTCAGTATTGGTCAGGGTGCTTTTACCGCGACACCATTACAACTGGCCATGGCCACTGCCATTACCGCCAACCAGGGCTTTAAAGTCACGCCACACGTGCTGCGTGAAAGCCGCGGTGCGCGTCCATTTAAGGTGCATAATGGTACCAATGGCCGCATTGAATTTAACGGGACCGACGAAGACTGGATTAAAATGCGCGATGCCATGGTGGATGTCATTCAATCAGGCACCGGTAAAGGTATTAAAGGCGGCCTGCAATATTCAATTGCCGGAAAAACCGGGACAGCGCAGGTCAAAAGTATTGCCCAGGGCAAACGCTATAATGAAGCACTGCTCACCGACCGTCAGCTTGACCACGGTTTATTTGTCGGCTTCGCTCCGGCAGAAAAACCTGAAATTGCCATTGCGGTGATTCTGGAAAATGGCCGTGGTGGGAGTGCTGCCACTGCCCTGGCCCGTCCAATTCTGGATTACTGGCTACTCAACAAAGACAAGAATCCGATTCGCCCATCTGCGGCCCAAATTAGTGGTGGCCTGATGACCGCCGGTTTAAAGCCAAGTGAACTGCCAAGTGCCGAAGGTGCTCGTAGCACCACCACTCCGGCTCAGGATACTGCTGCATCTGCGCCAGCAACACCGGCCGCTGCCCCATCTGCCACAATAGAGAGTGACTAAACCATGAAAAACCAGCTACGAATTATTGGTGGAGACTGGAAACGTCGCCAGTTGGCCTTTGCCAGTATTGACGGTTTACGCCCGACGCCGGACCGGGTGCGTGAAACCCTGTTTAACTGGCTGATGTGGGATGTGCAAAATGCCAAAGTGCTGGACCTGTGTGCCGGCTCGGGGGCGCTTTCCTTTGAAGCGCTATCACGTGGTGCTGCACAGGTCACCATGATTGAACCGGACCGCACTCAAGCCCAGTTCCTGACCCAGAACCTAGAACTGTTAAAAGTCACCAAAGCCCGCGCCCAGTTAAAAATCAGTACTGCACAGCAGGCGCTGGCCAGCCTGAAAGACAGCTATGATCTGGTGTTTCTTGATCCGCCTTATAACCTGGATTTATGGGAACAGCTGGCACAATTGGCTGATCCATTAATTCAGGATAAAGGCCTGATTTATGTCGAAGCCGACCGTGATCTAAACCAGCTAAAACTGCCGGCCTCCTGGCAGCAAATCAAGGAAACCAAAGCCGGTACGGTCCGCGCCGGACTGTATCAGAAATCACTTTAACGTTTGATTGAACGGTTATAAAAAAAGGATTCCAGATGGAATCCTTTTTGATTTATACGCCCGGTCGTAATGGACGCTGCACTCCAGAAGTCGGCGGCAAAGCCGTCACTGGTTTGGCCTTAGCTGGATTACTCACCTGTGGCTTCTTCACGGGCGGCTTGTTGGCCACCGGACGATTTGGCTTTACCGGTTTGCTTTGTGCAGGTTTACTCTGTGTCGGTTTATGTGCAGGACGATTGGCCTGACCCGGTTTTTGCCCATGCGGACGTTGAGCATGTGGACGATTCACTGGCTTAACCGATGGACGCTGCTGAATATACACCGGACGGCGTTCATTTTCCCAACGCGACACGGTATATGGATAGTTTGAATAGCCTCGATCATAACCGGTATAAACGCTATGTCGTGGACCATTCTCATACGGCGTGACCACACACCCGGTAAGTGCCACCGCCACCAGCGACACAAAAGCCAGCTTTTTCATGCAATTTATTCCCTGTTCAGATGGCTGCATTTTCAGCAATCAGCATGAATTTACTGGCAATTTTTTGTTGCGTTCCTGTATGTGCAAGTTCATATTTCATCCATATCTAGGCTATTTTTCTGGTGGATAAAAGAAAAGACTGGCCAAGTTTCTGCCGAGTTAAGGTTTTATCTGCCCTGCCTGATCTACTATTTGCAAGTGGAGATCAAAATTGGTTCAGAAAGATGAGCTTTTGACTCGATATTCAAGCAGTGCAAATGTTAAATGCTCACAAGAAAAAAGACAGCCATAGCCATCTTTTTAGAATCAGGGAAAAATAGAGATATTGCTTAGGCTATTTAGTTTTTAAACAGGCCCTGTTTTTCAATAAACTCAATAATCTGCTCCAAACCATCTTTGGTTTTCATATTGGAAAATAAAAATGGTTTATCACCACGCATGCGCTTGGCATCCTGATCCATTACTTCCAGACTGGCGCCGACCATTGGGGCTAAATCGGTTTTGTTAATAATCAGTAAATCAGATTTGGTAATGCCCGGCCCACCTTTACGTGGAATTTTTTCACCACCGGCCACATCAATCACATATAAAGTCAGATCGGATAATTCCGGACTAAAGGTTGCCGCCAAGTTATCGCCACCACTTTCAATAATGATCAATTCCAAGCCATCGAACTTTTCACACAAGTCGTCAATCGCTGCCAGGTTAATCGAAGCATCTTCACGGATGGCAGTGTGCGGACAGCCACCTGTTTCGACACCGACAATCCGGTCTGGGCTCATGGCTTCGTTGCGGGTAAGAAAGTTGGAGTCTTCCTTGGTATAAATGTCATTGGTGACCACCGCCATGTTATAGCGCTGGCGCAAGGCCTGACATAAATTGAGAGTAAGTGCAGTTTTACCTGAACCGACTGGACCACCGATGCCGACACGTAATGGAGAACGTTCTGTCATGTTGATTTTCCTTTTCTTGTCCCTCTCCTCTTAGGAGATAAGCAGTCATACTGCGCTAAGGTGAGGTGATTTCCCTTTCCCAAAGGGAGAGAGAATATTGATTAAATTTTTGAGCCCTCTCAATCTCCCTTTAAAAAGGAAGACTTTAAGAACGAAATAAGCGTGAATACTGAGTTTCATGCGCCATACTCAGCATGGCGTAATTGGGTAAGGCGCTACTGAGCTGCTCATCTTCCAGCGTTAAGGCTTTTTCGATGGCTGCCGGAACCTGCTCATGTAAATACCATAAAATCCGTTGCCCACTCATCTGCCCCAGCGGGACAGTTTTCACAGCCGCCAGCACCTGATTTTCCAGCACAGTAAAGGTATAAGCGGTTAATACATCTGCGTCATTGAGACCCAACTGGCCGCAGAGCTGGGCATAAACCGGCACAAAACCTAGCTGTTTTTTCACCGTCACCGGCATTTTCAGCACATCTTTAATCCATGCATTAAGAGAAAATGCCAGCTGCTGTGATTCTGCTAAAAGTTCACGGCTTTCCCGACTGGCACGATAAATCTGCGCCCAATGATCAAACTGTGTGTCATCATCATAAAATTGCATCAGCCGTTTTAAGACCGGTAGTTCAAAACGTACCAGTAGCATCTCCAAGACTTCTTCAAAGTAGGCGATGCTACTGCTTTCATCTTGAATCAGGCCCTGATCAATCGCACTTTCTACCCCTTGCGAATAGCAATACGCTCCGACCGGTAACGCTGTCGAGGACAGGGTTAGCAGTTTGAGCAGTTGCGCTGCATTAGTGATGGGCATGGGCGTGAATAGCCTTGATCGGGCTTAAACGATGATCATGACTGTGCTGTGCGTATGCCCCGCTTTCTGGTTCAAAGGGATGCTCGACTTCACTCACAGTCAGACCCAGTCCAATGACCATTTCAGCCAGCACATGATCTGGTTCAAAATACAGTGCAGTTGGCGTGAGCATCAGCGGTACATGGCGGTTGCCGAGGTGATACGCCGCTTTCAATAAATCAAAATCGGTTTGGGCGACCACTTGCATCAGGTGTTCAGGTTTTGCATCGACCCGGAGTACATCCCCTTGTTCAGTGGCAATAAATGAGCCGCTACGCAAAATGCCGGTACGCGGCAGGTCTGCACCAATATCGGCGCCTGATTTTAATGTTGCACGAAATCGGCTCTTTTGGCGGGTGTCAAAACTGAGTTCGACGGTTTCAAAAGTGCTTCCCTCTGAAATGTGTTCTATTCGTTGAGTGTAGATGTTCATGCTGTTCCTTTTGTCACGAAGATGTTTTGCTTTGGCTTATGTTTTTCAATTTCAAAGCAAAACATCTGTAAATTTACGCATCAAAAGTAAGCATTTTTTATGCCAATTATGAGTTTTATTGGTGCGTTTACTTCCTAAATTCACTCACTAATTTAGCAAGTTGTTCCATACCATCAAATGTGGTTGGGATTTTGTCATCTGATGATACAAGGGGTGAAAAGATAATATTTTCAAATTTATCAAAGCCTGCTGCATTTTTCTTATGTAGTTTTTCTGAATCTTCAGCATAGTTATGAATAAACTGACAAAGTGTCATTCGTAGTTCAAGCTGCATCATTTGAGATTGTACAGAACGGACGTGCTGTAAACTCACTCTTACAAAATACAGAATAATCAGCATAAATGTTGAAACAGGGAACATTACATATAACAGGTACTTTAGAATATCCTCACCTTTTATTAGAAATCCCAAAAAAGAAAATATGATCAGAGTCAATGGAGTAATGGCCTGTAGTGGTCAACAAATATTGGACACAGTTTTAAGTTTTTGTTCAGCCTCATAAGGGCTGACCCCTTGATTAAAATGATGTGGTCGGATGCGGTTGTAGTACTGCATTAAATAAAAACCAATGTCGGTAGTGTTCAAAAATCTGTGTCATTTCAATAAACTGAATCAAACAGGAAATGACACATCATGGCAAACAACTTTGATTTCGAAGCAGCTTTAAAACAATTACAATCAGGACAACCCCTCACTGGTGAAAACGGTATCCTGACACCACTAATCAAACAGCTGACAGAAGCGGCTTTAAATGCTGAAATTGAAAACTATCTGGAAGAAAATCCTAAACCATCCAATCGCAGGAATGGTTACTCTCGCAAGACCGTAAAATCATCCTCCGGTTCATTTGAACTGGAAACACCTCGTGATCGCACTGGTGATTTTGAGCCTCAACTCGTCAAGAAAAATCAAACCAAACTCTCTGAAGAGATCGACAGTAAAGTCATCTCACTGTTTGCGCTCGGCATGAGCTACCGTGATATTCAAAAACATATTGCCGATATGTATGCACTGGATATTTCCGAGGGTGCCATTACCAATATTACAGACAAGCTAATCCCCGAATTACGTGCCTGGCAACAGAGGCCGCTTGATGCCGTATATCCCTTTGTGTGGCTCGATGCCATCCATTACAAGATCAAGGATGAAGGCCGTTATGTCAACAAAGCCGTTTATACCGTGCTGGGATTAAATACCGAAGGCCATAAAGAACTGCTGGGTCTTTACCTATCAGAAAGTGAAGGTGCTAATTATTGGCTCAGCGTACTCACAGATTTGCAGAACCGTGGCATACAAGACATTCTGATCGCCTGCGTTGATGGGCTTAAAGGCTTCCCTGAAGCAGTTGCTGCGATATTTCCGCAGACAGAAGTGCAGTTATGTATTATTCACCAAATCCGCAATAGCTTGCGTTATGTGGCCAGTAAGGATCAAAAAGCCTTTATGGCTGATCTGAAGCCTGTTTACCGAGCAGATACCAAGCAGGCAGCTGAAATGGCGCTAGATGAGCTGGAAGCCAAATGGGGGGATAAATACGAGAAAGTCATTCGTTCATGGCGTGAAAAATGGCATTTACTCAGTGCCTATTTCAAATATCCGAAAGCGGTTAGGAAGCCAATTTATACCACCAATGCGGTTGAAGCAGTACATCGCCAATTCAGAAAACTGACCAAAACCAAGGGGGCTTTCCCGAATGAAAATAGCCTGCTGAAATTGCTGTATATTGGCATTCAACAGGCTTCTGAAAAATGGACAATGCCGGTGACAAACTGGGGGCAAACCATCACACAGTTATCGATTTACTTTGAAGGCAGGCTCGATGATATAATTAAACTCTAGCCAATTCGGCTGACACAGAATTTTGAACGCTCTCCCAATGTCTGCTTTGGCTTCTTGAATGGAATGGTAACCAAGTTTTGGGATCCATTCCGTTTTAAGACTTCTAAAGAGTCTCTCTGTAGGTGCATTATCCCAACAATTCCCTCTGCGGCTCATACTCTGCACCATTGCATATTGCTGAAGCCTATATCTGAACAGATAACTTTTATACTGACTGCCTTGATCGGTATGAAATATTACGCCTGTAGGTCTACCTCTGGATCGCCAAGCATCTTCTAAAGTATTAGTCACTAAATGCTGACAGGCTTGATCTGACATAGACCATCCAATCACCCTGCGTGCGTAAAGATCGAGTACAACCGCTAAATATGCCCAGCTTTTACCTATCCAAATATAAGTGATGTCACTCGTCCATACACGATTTGGCCACGTAGGATTAAACTGTCTATTTAGTACATTGTCTGTATGGATATCATCGCCTTTACTACCTTGATATCTATGCTTTCTGCGCTGTTTTGAAATCAATCCTAGACTGCGCATAAGTTTACGTATTAGGTATCGCCCCACCTTGATGCCTTGGCTTTGTAAGACGTATCTGATGCCACGGCTTCCTAAAGAACCACGGCTTTGCTTAAAGATACTGGAAATCAACACCTTCAACTTAACTCTGCTTGGACGGCAGAGATCACGTTGAGCACGATAGTGATAGTAACTTGAACGCAGAATACCAAAGGCACGACAGACCAACTCAACAGGACGTAACTTTCTTAACTGGTCTATCAGTGCATATGTTTGAACTCGTCTGACATTAAGAGAGCTGTAGCCTTTTTTAGAATCATCTTCTCCTGTTCGAGCTGATAAATACGGGCTTCAAGTTCTTGTATCTTGCGCTGTTCAGGAGTTAAAGCATTTACTACTGGAGTTTGTCCGCTACGTTCGAGTTGAAGCTGGTCAACCCAGCGTCTCATAGCAGTTTGACCAACATCTAAAGCGCGGCAAGCCTGTAAGATAGAATAGCCCTGATCGAGTACAAGGCTAGCAGCTTCAACTTTAAACTCTGGAGTAAATGTACGTCTTGGTTTCATAAGCACCTCATTGGTGAATCTATTATCACCTAATTTGGTGTCCAACTTTATTAAACCACTACAGAAAGTCCCTCTTTTTTAAAGAGGGATTTAGGGAGATTCTTAAAACAAAAAATACCGCTGTGCCATCGGCAACACTTCCGCAGGTTCACACGTCAGTAATTTCCCATCCGCCCGAACCTCATAAATTTCAGGATCAACTTCCATCACAGGGCAGTAAGTATTCAGCTTCATATCTTTCTTCTGAATATCCCGTGTGCCTTTACATGGGCTAATCAACTTTTTCAGCCCTAGCTTTTCATGCACACTCGCATCAATCGCCACTTGCGACAAAAACGTAATACAGGTGTTATGCACACCACGGGCATTGGCACCAAACATCGGACGATAATGCACTGGCTGCGGTGTTGGAATTGACGCATTAATATCGCCCATTGGCGCTGCCGCAATCATCCCGCCTTTAATAATCATCGATGGTTTTACACCAAAAAATGCGGGCTTCCACAACACTAAATCGGCCAGTTTACCGACTTCCACCGAGCCAATTTCATGACTTAAACCATGGGTAATCGCAGGGTTAATCGTATATTTGGCGATATAACGCTTCACACGATGATTGTCATGCGTGGCATTGTCACCCTCTAAAGGTCCACGCTGCACTTTCATTTTATGTGCGGTTTGCCATGTGCGTATCACCACTTCTCCAACACGCCCCATCGCTTGCGAATCCGATGACATCATGGCAATTGCGCCTAAGTCTTGCAAAATATCTTCCGCAGCAATGGTTTCACGGCGAATACGACTTTCCGCAAACGCCACATCTTCCGAAATTGCAGGATCTAAATGGTGACAGACCATCAACATATCCAGATGTTCATCAATGGTGTTGATGGTATAAGGACGGGTTGGATTGGTCGACGATGGCAACACATTCGGCTGACCAATGGCTCTTAAAATATCAGGCGCATGTCCACCACCGGCACCTTCGGTATGATAAGTGTGAATGGTACGGTTTTTAAATGCCGCCAACGTTTCTTCCAAGAAACCACTTTCATTTAAAGTGTCGGTATGAATTGCGACTTGCACGTCAAATTCATCTGCCACAGTCAAACAGTTATCAATCGCTGCAGGTGTCGAGCCCCAATCTTCATGCAGTTTTAAACCCACTACACCTGCACGAATTTGCTCGGCAATCGGTTCAGGCTGGCTTAAATTACCTTTGCCGAGTAAGCCAATATTCATTGGTAAATCATCTATGGCTTGTAGCATGGTCGAGATATGCCACGGTCCCGGTGTCACCGTGGTTGCCGATGTTCCTGCCGCAGGACCTGTACCGCCACCAATCATGGTGGTGACGCCTGACATGAGTGCAGTTTCCACTTGTTGTGGGCAAATCCAATGAATATGGGTATCCACACCACCTGCTGTTAAAATTTGTCCTTCACCTGCAATCACTTCAGTAGCAGCACCAAGTGGAATGGTAATATCCGGCTGAATATCAGGGTTGCCGGCTTTACCAATTTTCCAGATACGGCCGTTCTTTAAACCGACATCAGCTTTAACAATGCCCCACCAATCTACAATTAAAGCATTGGTAATGACGGTATCGGCAACATCATCAGCCAAAAGTTGTGACTGCCCCATGCCATCTCGGATGACTTTACCGCCACCAAATTTCACCTCTTCGCCATAGGTGGTCAGGTCTTGCTCGACTTCAATAAATAGTTCGGTATCGGCCAAACGAACCCGATCACCCACCGTTGGACCAAACATTTCCGCATAGGCGCGGCGTGACATTTTCATTTTAATTTTTCCTTAATCCAATGGACCCATGACACGACCTGCAAAACCGTACACTTCCCGTTTACCTGCCAAAGCGACCAGTTCAATATCCCGGCTTTGACCTGGCTCAAAACGTACCGCAGTCCCTGCTGCAATATTTAGACGATAGCCTCGCGCTGCTTCACGGTTAAATTGCAAAGCATCATTGGCCTCATAAAAATGAAAATGTGAACCGACTTGAATCGGACGATCTCCGATATTACTGACGGTCATTTTTAAGGTCTGACGTCCGACATTCATTTCAATGTCTGAGTCTGGGGTAATCACTTCTCCGGGTATCATGTTTGACTCCTAGACAATCGGTTGATGAACCGTGACCAGTTTTGAGCCATCTGGAAAAGTCGCTTCAACCTGAACTTCGGCAATCATTTCCGGTATACCTTCCATCACATCTTCACGTTTTAATAACGTGGTACCGTAATGCATCAGCTCACTCACGCTCATACCATCACGCGCGCCCTCTAACAACGCGGCAGAAATATAAGCAATCGCCTCGGGATAGTTCAGTTTTAGCCCACGTGCTTTACGACGTTCGGCCACCAAGCCCGCAGTAAAAATCAGCATTTTGTCTTTTTCAGTGGGATTGAGTTCCATATCTCGTTCCTAAATTTGTTCTAAAGGATGTAATGCAAAATGTGTGCTAAAAAATGATATTCCCTCTCCTTTCAGGAGAGGGTTAGGGAGAGGTAATAAACCCAATGTATTTACCCTCCCTCTAGCTCCCTCCCATTGGGAGGGAGAACTTCATTTTATGTCCGCCAAATCCTCGGAAATTCTTCATCTAAATCAAACCAGTCACGGCGCAGCTTGGCACGTATTGCGGCAAAGGCATCATGACACTGGCGTACGTCATCCCCCAGATAACGTGCTGTCACCACATCATCCAGCAGGGTTAACGTCACCTTAATATCCATGCGCATAATCAGCTCACGGATTTGATCAATCTGCTGATCTAAATAGAATTTTGAGCGGAATTTTTCTGGCGGCACTGCCCAGAAGCTAGCCATGACTGCATGACCGTTCATTCCCAAACAGGAGCTGAGCCAGCGGTCATTGCCACTAAAACTCAAACGGTCAGTGACCAGTAATTTATTGTTCCGGTACAGCTGAAATCGATTTTGATAACTGCCCTCGATAAATGTTTCATGGCGCGCCTGACGGCCCAGTACCAACATATCCCAACCAATAAAACTGGCGGCATCCTCCAAAATAACTCTGGTTTCAGAATTGGCATGTGCACCATTAAAGAGCATGGTTTCTTGTGGTAGCCATTCAAAAATAGAGGCATCTTTAACTGTAATATCAATATGTTGGAAAGCCTGTTTTTGATTGGTCTTGTACCATTTTCCTGCACCCGGCGTGGTCACCAAGGCATGTGCGGCCTGCTCTGCCGACATCTGAAAGGTTAAATGATCACCCCCGGCAATGCCTGCCGGTGGATGCACAATAATGGCGTGGCACACCCCGGTTTTTTCCGGCCACAGCATTTTTTGCACCCGAACAGGACCATGATGTTTACGATGTTCCAATACGGTGCGATTTTCTGCGCCTTTAAAGCCAAGTTCGAGCTGTGCAAACCAATATTGCACCGCAGGCTTCACTTCTGTTGCCACCAGCTGATTCATTTTGCTCAATTCGTATCTTTTTGAAGTCTATGCCCTGGCATTAAGCAATAACTGCACCAGTTTCTATCGGCGCAGATTTCGCTTTGGCTGACTGCCATTTCTTGCTATGGTGCATCTGCATAGGGAATGAGGATGTGAACAATATGCAAATTCGTGATCAAATTGTTTTAGTGACTGGCGGCGCACGCGGTTTAGGCCTGGCGATTACCCGAACCTTATTGGCGGAAGGGGCGCGTGTAGTGGTAAATTATTTAAACAGTGCCGCTGCTGCCGAGCAACTGGTGCAACAGTATCCTGAGCAGGTCTTTGCCCATCAGGCCGATGTCACTGACAAAGCCCAGGTGCAGGCACTCTTTGCCGCAGCCAAGGCGCATTTTGGTCAGGCCATTCATAGTGTCATCAACAATGCCTTAATTAACTTTGAGTTTAATGGTGATGCCCGTCCCAAAGTCGAAGATCTGACGCTGGCCATCATGCAGCAACAGTTTGATGGTGCAGTTGTGGCTGCCCTCAATACCACCCAAGCAGCGCTCGAGGATATGAAAACTGCCGGATTTGGCCGTATTGTGAATATTGGTACCAACCTCGTGCAGAATCCGGTGGTGCCTTATCATGACTACACCACCGCCAAAGCCGCACTGTTGGCCTTTACCCGTACTGCAGCGCATGATCTGGGCCAATATGGTATTAACGTGAATATGTTGTCTGGCGGGCTGCTCCAAACCACCGATGCCAGCAAAGCCACGCCAGATGCGGTATTTGATTTAATTGCTGCCTCGACGCCACTACGCCGCGTTACCACCCCGGAAGAATTTGCTGCTGCCATTATGATGTTCCTGTCACCGTATTCGCGTGCAGTCACCGGGCAAAACCTGATTGTCGATGGCGGTCTGGTCAAAGGTTAACTGCAGTTTTGTGTGACTTTTATCACAGTAAACTAATTTTTAAGCAGTTAAACCGGTTTGTCATGCTAGAGGTGGGCTGAATTCGCTAGACTATGGCCTATCCTCTCTTCACTATTTTGCTAACATGAAACCCCTGTTTGCTTTGGCCTGCTGCACCCTGCTGAGCGCCTGTATGTTCGGTAACTCCCAAGAATTAAAACGCGCTGAACAATTGCTGGCGCAATTTGAATGCCACAATATTGAAACCGCGCTAATGACACATAGTGCCATTAACAGCTATCACGAACATGCACTGGTTGCCGCCCGGCAAAAAGCCAGCCGTTATGTGGAACAGTATCGGGAAGGTGAACAGCAATCCAGCCTGGCGGTGGATGAAATTGTGCAGCAGCAATATCAGCTTTATACCGCAGCCTGCCAATCGTTGGGCGGGATTTTTCCCAAAGCAGAACAGCCTTAAATCAAAATTAGATATTTAGAAGTTTGATCACACAAAACAGCGGATCAATCAGAGAGAAGCTTCAATCTCTCACATCTTGATGTACGGCCAATGTTGATATTGAAAGTGCATAAATGAAAAGACAGGGTCGATGCCCTGTCTTCTTTTTTTAACGATGAACGATTATTCAGCCGGTTCTGCATAGTAACGGGTATCGACACTAAACTGTTCCGGGAATTTGGCGGCAATGCTGGCATAAAACGCCATGATTTCGGCCATGTCTTTTTCCATATCTCCCGATGGATAGACAATTTTACCCACCCCACATTTTTTCTGGGCGTAGTCCATATAGGCCAATGCAATCGGCACGCCAGCCGTTACTGCCACATGGTAAAAACCGGTTTTCCACTGTTCCTGTTTGGCACGTGTACCTTCTGGCGTAACCAGCATCACCAGCTTGGGATTCTGCTTGAACAAATCACTCATCAGCTGCACCATGCTCGGACGCTGCTCACCGGCTGCCTTCGGACGACGGTCAATGCCAATTCCGCCCATTGCACGGACAAAAGGCCCAAACGGAAACTTCATATAACTGTCTTTAATGGTCAGGCGAACATTCACGCCCAAGGCTTTAAGCGCCAAACGTGCATATAGTGCATCCCAGTTACTGGTATGCGGCGCGGCAATCATCACACACTGGTCCAAATCCAGCGGCCAGTGATTGTCAATTTCCCAGCCCATCAGCCCCAAGCTCTGTTCTGCCAACTTCTCAAACACAAGCACAATCCACACAATAAAAATTGCGCGAAGTTTAACAACTCAACAGATTTAAAAAAGAGCAGATTGCCGAATATTTAATCAATTAATATATAAATGTATACAATTAGCCAAACCGTCAATCGCCATTCCTGCCAATCTTTCGGGTTTTTCTTAAATAAACCGGATGCCGGAAACTGAAAATAAATACTCACAGAAACCCAACAGGGCAATTTTTACAATCAGGCTATGCTGACCCTATCTGTCCTGTCAGGAGATTGATCGGTGAAAATAAAAATTTTGAGCCTTGCCCTCACGGCGCTGTTACTGGCCGCCTGTGATAACAATAAAACCCCTGAAACCGCCCGCGATGCAGAAACCACCTCGCCTGCCGCAGCCACTGACATGAGCGCCAATGATACAGCCGCCACCGCACTGGACTGGCCGGGAGAATATAAAGGGGTCTTGCCGTGTAGCGACTGTCAAGGCATTGAAACCGAGCTTGAGCTAAAAATGGATAAAACCTATGAGCTGAATGAGGAATTCCTAGGCCGCGCCAATGGTCAGGAGTCCAAAATTACCGGTACATTTGAATTTGACCCGAATGATCCTGCCGTTATTATTCTGGATCAGGCTGCCAATAACCGTAAATTCTTTGTCGGTGAAAACTTTATTGAAGCGCGCGATGTCAACAATGGCGACAATATTGATGCCAGCCAGAATTATCGTCTGCAAAAAGACCTGCAATAAAGCACAAGATCTAGCATCGCTAAAAGTCACCACTTTGGTGGCTTTTCTTGTTTCAAAACGGTTTTTTGCCCGCGATAAAATTTGCTACAAAACAGCGGCTCAATTTAGCCCTCTGCTCTAGGCGAATATGCCCGAAAAGTTTATGTTTAATACCTTATCCAAAGATTGATCTGTTGCCATGTTATCTCGTCCTCTTCTTGCAATTAGCACCTTGTCCTTGTGTTTAAGTGGTTGCGGTGGGCAAGCTGAAAAAAGCAGTACCATGAGCAATGCCCAGGCCCAAACTGAAACCCAACCGCAAGACAGCCTAATGCCTGCTGCTGAAACAGCAGCACCACAGCCGGAGCCGCTGGCCGGTCACTACAAAACCATCCTTGACTGTGATGATTGCCAGCAGCGTATTCTTGAGTTAAAGATTCATCCGGATCAGAGCTACAGCCTGCAAGATACCCGTATCTATGCTCGCCGTCAGCGTAGCCAGAATACACAAGGTCAGGTCAGCTATACCAATGAACAGACTGCCCAATTAATCAGTACTGATCAACAGATTCAACAATTGCAGCCCACAGCAAACGGGCTGGAACTTGTAGATACCTCATCCAAACAGCCAGCACTAAAACTGGAACGTGTTGCGACCATTGAAGTCAGCAATGCGCTGAAACATGCCGACATTCAGGCCGAACATATTGATAGCTTAAACTTTCGCGATATTATCGATACCGTCAAAGCGCATGACTACTATATGCGTATTCATAACCAGTCAGATCAGCCGCTAAAACTGAAAGTCAGCGATATTATTCTGGTCGATCAAAACTATCAGGAATATAACGCGCTGGTTGATGAAAGCTTTTTAGAACCTATTCCGGCCCAGCAAACCCGCTACAATAAAATCAGCTTTAATTATCCGGACAATGCGGTGGCGGACTATATTAAGGTGAAATAGCTTTTCTTTTTTCTTTCATTTTCTATTCTGCCGTTTCTTTTTATCTTGCTGTACTGATCTTCTTTTTTCTTTCTTATTTATTCTTTTTAATGAACTACTCGGAGCTAAAGCAACTAAAGCAACCGAGTTTCCGTAGTGCAACCTAAGTTGCACACATCTCTTTTGACGCTTCATTGGTACTGCGAAAAAGGGCTTTAACACCCTTAGTCGTCTTACGAACACCTCTGCGCCCACTAGATGACAAATGATTGTCATCCAACAGCGTTCCACTGTCTAAAATTAAATTAATCGCCCTGTTCTTAATAACAACTGATGCATTGTGATCTGCATTGTCAATGTGTCCACAACTCACGCATTTAAACTTGTCTTGGCTTTTGCGATTGTCGGGGTGAGTGTGACCGCATAAAGCGCACTCTTGACTTGTATAAGAAGCATTGATGGTAAATACCGCTTTACCTAGCTTAACTGCTTTGTAAGCTAGGAATGATGCAATTCTATGCCAACCCACGTTCAGGATAGATTTGTTTAAGCCTGCTTTGGCTTTAGCCTTATTAGGAATAAATCGACCTGATTCATCGATCTTTGGTAAAGGCTTTTTAGTCATGCTCTTGGTATTTAATTTTTCAAAGATAAATACCTTAGCTAAACCATTAACTAGGCTATGACTTGTCTTATGAGCAAAGTCCTTGCGAATATTGGCTTTCTTAGAGTGATGCACCGCAATTCGATGTTTAGTCTTAGCTCTTCGGTTTGAGCCTTTTACTTGTCGAGCGAGTTTTCTTTGCAGTCGCTTAATGTAGCGATCTGCTTTTGTTAAATGATTCTTTTGTTCTTTAGAGAAATCAAATTCTTCATAGCCTGCATGAACAGGAATGGTGACACCACGATCTATACCAACCACTATTTTTTGTAGTTGTTCTTCGTCCATGCCCTGCAAATGATCTAACTGTCTTTTGGCGTATTTTTTAGCATCGAATTTCTTACCGTCAAACTCTTGAATCTCAACACCATCTTCATAGCAGAAAGAAACGAAATATTGACCACGCTCTTTGCGAATATAAAGGGATTTCGGTTCTTTAAAGTTAGCATGAGCCTTAAAACTTAATGAGCCTATATTAAATTTTTTACCACCGATATATAGCTTGCGCTTATTTCTTTCCGTGCGAAACTCGAATAAATCAGAGGTTAAATGAATCGAACCTTTATCTGTCTTCTTTTTACGTTTTGGTCGCCCACATAAACCTTTAATAGATTTTTTGAGTGTGTTGTACCAATTAACGGTTGAGTTCTTTTGTATTGTACTAGGGCAGTTTGCAAGCCATGAACTAATCTCATCTGATTTAAAGTGAGCGTATTTTTGATCTTGGGTTTCATAATAGTGATCAAAAGTTGCAAACTTACGGGCAAATCCTCGAAAGTATTTATCCTCATCGCATTTGGCATTCCAAACGAAACGAGCACAACCCATCCACTGACTTAAAATCAGCTTTTGATGTTGTGTTGGGTATGCTCTTAATTGGATGCCTGTTAGCAATTGAAAAACCTCTAGGTGTTGAGGTTATTTTAGCTTAAAATAAGGTTAAAGTAAATCTAGTATGAGGATAAGATGTACGAGTGGAGAACAGGTAGATCATGCATTTATAAAAACATTGTTCATTTAGTATTTGTTACGAAATACAGAAGAGATGTATTAACAAAAGACATGCTTTCCTCCCTAAAAGAGATTATGGAAGAAACCTGTTTGCAAATGGATTGTGAGCTTATTGAGTTTAATGGTGAAGATGATCACATCCACCTGCTTGTAAGTGTTCATCCAAAGCACTCAGTTTCCAACCTAGTTGGAAAACTGAAAGGGAAAAGTTCTTATGTTTTAAGGCGTTCATTTTGGGATGAAGTTAAGGAAAAACTATGGGGCAATCACTTTTGGTCGCCTAGTTACTGCGCTGTATCCTGTGGTGGCGCAAGTTTGGATGTAGTGAAAAAATACATTGAAGAACAAAGAATACCAACGTCAGAAAAAAATGCTAAAAAGTCCATGTCATTAAAAAAGAGCTAACTCGCCCTTAAAAGAGCGAGAATGCGCTCTTAGTTTTGTCCATGTCATTCAAGCATAAAAAAACCCTGCAGATGCAGGGTTTTTTCTAAACCGTCTAACGATTAGCCGTTGAACTGGTTCATTGTGTTTTTCGCATCGTCACCCGCTTTAAGCGCGTTGTCACCAGCGAAGATTTCTTTGTGGTCATCACCGATATCAGAACCCGCCATTGCTTGGTGTTTCACACAAGCGATACCGCCACGGATTTCTTTACGTTGTACGCCAGCAACATAAGCCAACATACCTTCAGAACCGAAGTAACCTTGAGCAAGCTCGTGAGTAGAAAGCGCAGCTGTGTGGTAAGTCGGAAGTGTGATTAAGTGATGGAATACACCCGCTTCACGAGAAGCATCTGCTTGGAATGTACGTACTTTTTCGTCAGCTTCAGCAGCTAATTCAGTGTTGTCGTACTCAGCACTCATTAACTTAGCACGGTCGTATGCAGATACATCTTTACCTTCAGCAACCCAACGGTCGTACGCTTGTTGACGGAAGTTTAAAGTCCAGTTGAACGATGGAGAGTTGTTATAAACAAGCTTCGCATTTGGCACAACTTCACGTACACGGTTCACCATGTGAGCGATTTCTTCAACGTTAGGCGTTGCAGTTTCGATCCAAAGCAGGTCAGCACCGTTTTGTAAGCTGGTTACACAGTCAAGTACAACGCGGTCAATTTGAGTGCCTTCACGGAACTGGTACAGGCCAGATGCTAAACGCTTAGGACGGTGTAATTTACCATCACGCTTGATCAGGATTTCGTCTTCTTTCGCTTCAGAGATGTCAATTTCTTGAGTGTCTAAGTAGCTGATGTATTGAGAAGCGATGTCACCTGGCTCTTTAACCACTGGGATTTTTTGAGTCAAGTCAGCGCCTTCAGAGTCAGTACGTGCAACGATGATACCGTCGTCAAGACCCATTTCCAGGAACGCATAGCGAAGCGCGTGGATTTTCGCGATGAAGTCTTCGTGTGGAACAGTTACTTTACCTGCTTGGTGACCACATTGTTTCGCATCAGAAACCTGGTTTTCGATTTGCAGTGCACAAGCACCCGCTTCGATCATTTTCTTCGCAAGTAAGTAAGTTGCTTCTTCGTTACCGAAACCAGCGTCGATGTCGGCAATAATTGGCACAACGTGAGTTTCAAAGTTGTCGATTTGAGCAGTGATTTCAGCTGCTTTAGCAGTATCACCTGCGTCTTGTGCTTTTTTCAGTGCACGGAACAAATCGTTTAATTCTTTTGCGTCAGCTTGACGTAAGAAAGTGTAGATTTCTTCGATCAATGCAGGAACAGAAGTTTTTTCGTGCATAGATTGGTCAGGAAGTGGACCGAATTCTGAACGAAGTGCAGCAACCATCCAGCCAGACAGGTAGATATAACGCTTAGAGGTTGTACCGAAGTATTTTTTGTTCGCAATCATTTTTTGTTGCGCAACGAAACCGTGCCAGCAACCTAATGATTGAGTATACTTGCTGCTGTCTGCATCGTATTCAGCCATATCACGACGCATAATCGCAGCTGTATATTTAGCAATGTCTAAACCAGTTTTGAAACGGTTTTGCATCTGCATACGCGCAGCATCTTCAGGACTGATGTCTGCCCAAGTGTTACCGAATTTCGCTTTCAATTCGCGGATTGCATCAATCGCTGTTTGGTATGTAGTCATGATATTTTCCTGTATTAATTTTAGGATTTTCTCCAACGAAATGACTAAAATCATACCTCTGGATGTGTTCAGATTTAGAGCACTTCGTCGTGTTGAGTACAGATTAGAGTGAGTTAGAAAATTAATCCAATATCCTCAAAGAATCTTCACTATTTATTTAAAAAATATGTAGATCAAAGTCGTATCCGAAAATTTATATTACAAAACAAATATTTGATTTTTATTAAATAAATTTTATTTTACAATTCAAATAACCGATTAAAAAACACACCATTTGCTTTTTTTATATTCATTATACTTAAGTCGGGTACGGCTTTTTCCGTACAAAATCAAGGCAATATCCGGCTTATTTTTAGCCTGGTAGAGCCAACCTGACAGTGAATAGAAGAAGACCATGCTTGTGTTGAGTCGCTCAACTCAAGCATTTCTGCAGGTGGATGCGATGAGGTTTGAATCAACCCGACACGCGCTGATTTAAGCCGCTTAAACCCCGCGCGAATTGGGCCGAAAAACCCGGTAAATATGCAGGAATTGATCCGATCAGGGAACAGGCTTTTTCGGTAATTGTTCTACCCAAGCCTTCAGGCTTATGGCATAATCCAAATAATTTCTTGGGTTTATTTTCGGTATTTTTTTTATGAATCTGGAGCGGGTCGATCTCAACCTACTAATTTACCTGGACGTATTACTTCGCGAAAAAAATGTCACTCGAGCAGCTGAACAATTGGGCGTTACCCAACCCGCCATGAGTAACATTTTACGTCGTCTACGTAACTTATTTAATGATCCCCTGCTCATCCGTTCATCTGAAGGGATGACCCCGACCGAACGCGCACTTGAATTACAACCGCGTATTCGTGATGCCCTGGCTGACTTGTCGATGATTCTGGAACCCCGTACCGAGTTCCGCCCGTATACCTCCAATCGCGTATTCCGGATTATGACTTCAGACTATGCCGAAGCCACTCTGGTGCCGCGTCTGGTCAAAGCCTTGCGTTCTGAAGCGCCAAATGTGGTGCTCGACTTTCTGACCCCAAGTGATGTCTCCTATCGTGACATGGAACAAGGCAAGGTAGACCTAGCCATCAACCGCTTTAATGAAATTCCGCAAAGTTTCCACCAGGTACTGGTCTGGCGTGACAGTTTTTCCTGTCTACTCAATCAGAAACACCCGGCGGCCGGCAACCTGAACCTAAAAAGCTATTTAGATGCACAGCATATCTGGGTCTCTAAAACCGGTATGGGCGTTGGCTTTGGCGTTAATCCTGAAAAACAGGCCGGATTAGGCTGGATTGATCAGGCGCTGGAGCGGATTGGTCAAAAACGCAAGATTTCAGTCTTTACCCGTCATTATCAGATGCCGGCACTATTGGCATCCAATGTGGATCTGGTGGCCACCTTACCGACCCGAATTGCCCGTTTACAGGCCAAAAGCCAGAATCTGCTGATTAAAGACCCGCCGTTTTATATTCCGGAATTTGAATTGAAGATGGCCTGGTGTCCGTTACTGCATCATCATCCGGCGCATCGCTGGTTACGTCAGCTGATTCTGTATGTAGCCCGTCAAATGATTGAAGAAGAAAACCGTGAGTTTTTAATGAATAACTCACAATTTTCTCAATTTTGACAAAAAACGCTCATAAATCTCTCTTTTTAAAGCTTATACTAAGATGAACATGAGTAGTGCCCGGTGCACTACTCGATGTTTTTGACGTTAAAAATATTCAGAATAAAAATCCGCAGGTGGATTCGTGAGCCTCTTCCAGAACATTGTTATTATTTTCATACTGATTGCAGGAGCAGGTTTTTTATCACTGACCGAGATCGCCCTGGCCGGTGCGCGTAAGGTCAAATTAAAAATTCTGGCTGAAGCCGGAGATGAACGTGCGCAAAAAGTGCTGGATTTACAGGAAAACTCGGCAGACTTTTTTGCCGCCTCGCAAATTGGCTTGAATGCGATTGCCATTTTAGGCGGTATTTTAGGAGAAGGTGCTTTTCGCCCGTATTTCTACGATTTTGTCACCCGCTTCTATACCGGACCGTGGGCGGAAACCCTCAGCTTCGCGCTGTCTTTTACCTTAGTCACCTCTTTATTTATTCTGTTCGCCGACCTGATGCCGAAACGCCTGGCCATGATTGCACCAGAGAAAATTTCTATTTCCGTGATCAATCCAGTACAGGTATTTATTACCGTCTGCAAACCGCTGGCCTGGTTTATTAATGCCATCGCCAATATGCTGTTCCGGCTGTTTAAGGTCAATACCATCCGCGATGACAATATTACCTTTGATGATATTTCCGCAGTGATGGATGCCGGAGCCCAAGCGGGTGTGTTGCAAAAACAGGAACATCACTTTATTGAAAACGTGTTTGAACTGGAAGAACGTAATGTCCCATCCAGCATGACCACGCGTGAAAATGTGGTGTACTTTACCCTAAATGAAGCCGAAGACAGTATTCGCCAGAAACTGGCCGAGTTCCCCTATTCCAAATTTCTGGTCTGTAATGAGAATATTGATCAGGTGATTGGCTATGTTGATGCCAAAGATATTCTGGTACGGATTCTAAATAACCAGAAAATCAACCAGCTGAATGAATCAACCATTCGTAATGTACTCACCATTCCCGATACCCTGACCCTGTCTGAAGTGCTGGACCGCTTCCGCTCGACCAAAGAAAAATTTGCGGTGGTGATTAATGAGTACGCACTGGTGGTCGGCGTCATTACCCTGTCCGATATTATGATTACCGTAATGGGCGACTGGGTAACCCCTATTGAAGAAGAACAGCAGATTATTAAACGTGATAATAATTCATGGCTGATTGACGGCAGTACCCCAATTGAAGACATGAAACATGCACTTGAAATTGAAGAAATGCCCGATGAAGAAAACTATGAAACCTTAGCCGGTTTTATGATGTATCAGCTGCGTAAAATTCCGCGTCCAGCCGATACCGTGTTATATGGCGGTTATAAATTTGAAGTGGTCGATGTCGATCATTTTAAAATTGACCAGCTGTTGGTGACACGTTTACTGGAAAATAACCAGCCGCCGGAACAGGAATAATCCATCTTCCTCCAATCAAGAGCGATAAAAAAACCTTCTAGACTCTAGAAGGTTTTTTTCATGCAGCAATTCACTTAAAACTGACGCAGCAATTCATCCAGCACCGCCTGATAGTGAATGGCAATATCATCTTCCAGAATTTTATAGGCGCTGTCGAACTGCACCATTGGCCAGCCTTCTTTCCAGAACGGGAAAATATTGTGCAGGTCATGGGTCACAATCGCATCTTCACGGACAATGGCTTGTGCAATTTGTGCCAGCACCTGGGCGGTTTCTGCGCCATCAATGGCCAGATAATCAATCTGACGGGCTTTTAAAATACGAATCCGGTCTTTTTTATAGCGGATTTTTTTGGCTTGTGCTTCATTCAAGCTCAATGCCAGCGTCACCGCTTCAACAAATTTTTCCTCAAAAGATTGATGCAATGCCACCAAGGCCTGTTTATGCGCTTCCTGACGTCCCACTTTTCCGCCTTTGCGGATAATCTCTTTGGCTTCGCTATTGAGCACATCATTCTTCATACTCTGAAGGATGTCTATAATTTCAATATCGCTTAAAGATTCAGGAGACTGGTCAATCATGAAATAGCCTTGGGCAAAAAGTAAAACGCTATTTTCGCATAATTTCACTTAAAGCTCGACAGATTCCGTAGCAATTATGGCAGGAATAAGAGGCCAGTCTTAATGGTCATCAAAACTCAAATGCATACCCACAATACGAATTAATGCAGATAATGGCTAAGGCTCTGCTCCAGCTCGGTTTGTAAATGCAGCGGCGCTACAATTTTGACATAGGGAATCCAGTAGCGTACCAGCGGATAAAGCTGAATATGATGGCGAATCTGGCAGGAAATCAACAGGCTGCCACACGGCTTTTCTTCCAGAATCTGCTGCTTTGGAAACAGCCGGCGCTGTTTAAAATACAGCGCGGCATCTGCCGCAACCGATAAATGCACTTCCTGCTGTTCATGACCAAACCAGATACCTTCTTCATCTTCCAACTGTTGCAGAATAGCCGGATCATGCTCAAACGGGTCCAGTTCATAGCTGAGTTCAATCTGCTCAATCAGGCTCAGGCGATACACTTTTAAAGTGTCCGAATGCACCGCAGCCAGATACCAGTTACCATGATGATGAATCAGGCGATAAGGCTGCACCCGGCGGGACTTGTTTTTATAGACAAAGCCAATGTACTGACGCTGCTGAATGGCTTGGGTCAGGGTTTTAAAATGTTCGGCATATTGGCTACTGTCTTCATAATCATAACCTTTGGCGGAAAACACCAGATTGGCACGATGATCCATCAGCTCACGTAGGAACGAAATATCCAGCGAGGGATAAAGATCGCTAATGCCCGACAACTGGGCAAAGTTCTGGATATCCTGAAGTTTAAACCGTCCCAAATAGGAAGCATCAAGATAGTATTTTTTGCTGCGTTTGTCCTGCAATAAAGGTAGATAGGCATTCAGCCGATCAAAGTCACGTTCAATGGTGCGGGTGCTGACTTTAAATTCCTGGGCCAGTTCCGGAATACTCAGCTGATGCCCTACATTGAGTTTGGTTAAAATACTGACCAGCCGTTCAGCCAGTCGTTCATGTGTTGAAGTAACACACTTCATGATACCCTCATGGTGCTGTTTTAAGGCACTGTTTTTTCTATCAATTAAACAACCGTAAATTGAAATTTATTAAATAAAAATCATATAAATAATTAGACCAAAACTTTAAATACATTTACGTTAAAAGTAAATCAAAATACGTATCACAAGGCTGCATTCAGCTTAAACTTAAGGCTTATTCTGATCTAGGCGATCAACATAACGCTCTAAATGCAGCATGGCACTATACACCCGGTGGATATCTGCCAGACCTATTTTTTGACGGATAATGGCCCGATGAATGCGCCTTAAAGCACGTATATTCTGGGTGGTGGTATATGCTGTAGATGAAATTCTCATGATTCTGCCCTCTGTCTCTTCATTGAAATATCCAGTTTATTTTTATGATGTCTGTTTTGGATGTGGGCTAATGTACAACACAGTTTCGACAGGTTGTGTCAAATACATCACATATATTTTAATTTTTAGTAAAACTTGTACAGTTTAAGTAATAAACATCTATGTACTAACTTGAAATAAGCATAAAAAAGACCGGCAATAGCCGGTCTTTTTTAGGTGCAGAATTAAATAATTTCTACCACAACCTTGCCAATATGATCACCGGTATCCATGGCCGCATGCGCTTCCTGGATCTGATCAAATTTAAAGGTTTTAAAAATCATCGGCAGACATTCACCTTTGCTCAATAATGGCCACACTGTGTCTTGCAAGCCTTGGGCAATTTCGGCTTTTTCTTCGGTGTTACGCGCACGCATGGTTGAACCGGTAATGGTCAGGCGCTTCATCATAATCGGGCCAAGTTTCACATCTTTGGCTTTGGCACCGCCCAAGAACGCGATATAAACCAGACGACCATCACGGCGTAACAGGTTCAGGTTACGTTCCAGATAAGGTGCACCAACGATATCTAAAATAACATCGACGCCGCCATTGTCAGTCTGCTCATTAATCACCTGCTCAAAATCTTGTGTCTTGTAGTTAATGGCGGTGGTCAGATGGGAAATAGCCTGTACTTTTTCATCTGAACCGACAGTGGCAAAGGTTTTCATGCCCAGCGCATTACATAACATCAGCGCTGTGGTACCAATACCGCTGCTACCCCCATGGACCAGTACTGTTTCGCCAGCCTTGGCTTGCCCCATCTGGAACACGTTGGCCCATACGGTAAAGAAGGTTTCCGGAATAGCCGCAGCTTGTACAAAACTCAAGCCTTCAGGAATGGTCAGGGTCTGGCTTTCCGGAACCACGCAGTATTCTGCATAGCCACCGCCATTGGTCAGGCCACAAACTTTATCGCCGACTTTAAATTTGCTGACCTCTTCGCCTACCGCTACCACTTCACCTGCCACTTCCAATCCCGGCACAGGCGTCACCCCTTTCGGCATTGGATAGAGGCCTTGGCGCTGCAAGATATCCGGGCGGTTTAAACCAAAGGCATGAACCTTAACCAGCACCTCATTGGCTGCTGGTGTCGGAATAGCCACACTTTCATAGGCCAGTTTTTCCGGGCCGCCTGGTTCTGTAATAATGACCTGCTGCATCGTCGCTTGTGACATGGATTTTCCTTAATTGTTCAGTGCAAGTTTCTGTACTCTATTTGAACATAGAAAAATGACGGAATGAAGCCAAGCCGGACTTATGTATAATGAGATGTATATTTCGCAGATTGATAACTCAGGTGAGCCATGGCCAAGGTCATCGACTATAACGAAAATAATTACAGTGAATTTGAATGGTTTGATGGCTTTGCCGTGATCCGTTTTTATGCAGACTGGTGTGCACCCTGCGTACAGAATTTTCCGGTGTTTGCCGAACTGGCCGGCTATTATGCCCACCATCAGCCAGAGATTAAATTTGGCAAGATCAATGTGGATCAATCTCCCATTCTCACCCTGCGTTATCATGTCTATGGATTACCTTCGACCCTGATTTTCAAGCAGGGACAGATCATCCACAGAATTGCAGGGGTCAAATGTCTGACAGAGATGAAATCTATTCTGGCCTTAATCCTCAATGATTCTTATGAATGATTATCCATATAAAACTAAATCCAACAAAAATATTTCCTTTAGCTCGCTATCTAAAATACGGAGCCTTTAATTAACTACACCCTTTATATTCCTTTACCATTCGATCACTCACATCTTCCGGATAACATAGCGGTGCATATCCGCCTACACGATTATAAGCACTACGCTTACCACAACGACTACCATTACTTGCAGTATTGTAAGGACACGGACAATTTCCCGGATAATTCTCAATCGACTGCTGGATTATTTTCTGCTTGATTGCTTCAATGCTTTGGCTGCTCTGTTTGGCTTCAGCTCCAAAAGCCACACACAAGCCAGCCAGCAATATTAATTTTTTCATATATCCCCTAAATCTAGGGAGCATTGTATTAATTGACCGGTAAATTGAAAGATCACATTTTGACCAATCGAATGATTCTCATGCAATCAAAATTTAGGCAATAAAAAACCCGCCAATCAGACGGGTTTTTAAACCAGTCCAGTCTTATAGACGAACCAGCTCCACAATTTTCTCAGCCAGTTCTTCAACGGCTTCGGTGCCATAGCTTACGTCAGTGCCTTCAGCAACATCGGTGACCACCACAACACCAGTTTCACGAAGTAATGCCACTTGAGCAGCATTCAGACCCGCTTTTGCAATTGCAACTACACCTTGCTGAATCAACAGACTTTCCAGCGCTTGTGCATTTTCCAGTGCTTGTGCTGTTACAGTCACCGCAGCAGGTTTTTGACCTAAACGGGCAGCACGGTCTTCCGCAGTCACAGGTTCATCATGCGCAGTCCATTCTACCACTGCTTCCACCATGCCCGCACCAACGGTCACGTTGCTTAAACGGTCAATGAAAATAAACGAGCCGGTATAACGGCTGTCCTGATAACGGTCAAATACCACTGGCGCATCAAACTCGATCTGAACATCAGCAATCGCGTTCAGTTCCAGCTGCTCTACCTGAGTTTTTTCCAGCGTATTCACGTTTACACGATAGTTAATTTCAGCAATTTTGGCTGGAACAGTTTGCGTACCGAGCTTAATGTTGTACAGCTTGCCTTTGACCAGTGGCTGATCATTCATCCACACCACAGTTGCGCGTGCAGAACGTGAAATTTCCGGTTGATCGCCCGCTTTGACCAGCAGGTTACCGCGTGAAATATCAATTTCGTCATTCAGGGTAAGGGTAACCGCCTGACCGACAAAAGCACGTTCCAAATTGCCATCAAAAGTTACAATGTCTTTGACGGTAGAACGTTTGCCTGATGGCAACGCGACAATTTCATCACCCACACGGATGTCGCCCGAAGCAATGGTGCCAGCAAAACCACGGAAGTCGAGGTTTGGACGGTTGACATATTGCACCGGGAAGCGGAATTCGTTTTTACCTGAAGTCCGGCTAATTTCCACGTTTTCCAGCGTTTCCATCAAGGTTTCGCCGTTGTACCAAGGAGTATTGGCCGACTTGTTCACCACGTTATCGCCATTCAGGGCAGAAATTGGGGTGAAAATGATATTGGCCGGTTTACGATCACCAAGCTGATTCACAAACTCGTTATATTGCGCCTGAATTTCATTGAAGCGTGCTTCAGAGAATTCCACCAGGTCCATTTTGTTGATGGCAACAATAATGTTCTTAATACCCAGCAGGCTGGCAATAAAGGTATGACGACGGGTTTGGGTCTGCACGCCATAACGTGCATCAATTAAAATAATTGCCAGATCCGCAGTTGATGCACCAGTGGCCATGTTACGGGTATATTGCTCATGTCCCGGGGTATCGGCAATGATGAACTTACGCTTTTCAGTCGAGAAATAGCGATACGCCACATCAATGGTAATACCCTGCTCACGTTCTGCCTGCAGGCCATCGACCAGTAAAGCCAGGTCAGGTGCATCCCCTGTCGTCCCGACTTTTTTCGAGTCACGGGTTACCGCTTGCAACTGATCTTCATAAATCAGTTTTGAATCATAAAGCAGACGACCAATTAAGGTCGATTTACCATCATCGACGTTACCGCAGGTCAGGAAACGCAATAAGTCTTTATTTTCGTGCTGTTTTAAATAGGCCAAAATATCTTGGCTAATGAGTTCTGATTGATGAGACATTGCTCAAACTCCACAAATTCTTTAGAAACCGGTTTAATCTCCCTGTATCCCCCTTTTACCTAGGGGAAATTTTCTCTCTTTAGAAAGAGAAGTCGGGAGAAATTAGAAGTAGCCCTCTTGCTTCTTCTTCTCCATCGAGCCGGCTTCATCATGGTCAATCATACGACCCTGACGTTCCGAGCTGGTGGCCAGCAACATTTCCTGAATAATTTCGGGCAAGGTATCTGCGCCTGACTCAACTGCACCGGTCAGTGGGTAACAGCCAAGTGTACGGAAACGTACCGATTTCATTTGTGGCACTTCGCCTTCATGTAAACGCATACGCTCATCATCAACCATAATGAGTGTGCCGCTACGTTCTACCACTGGACGTTCAGCAGCAAAGTACAATGGAACAATTGGAATCTGCTCGAGATAAATGTATTGCCAGATGTCCAGCTCGGTCCAGTTCGACAATGGGAACACACGAATGCTTTCGCCCTTGTTGACCTTACCGTTATAAAGGTTCCACAGTTCTGGACGCTGGTTTTTCGGGTCCCAACGGTGTTTGGAATCACGGAAAGAATAGACACGTTCTTTGGCACGTGATTTTTCTTCGTCACGGCGCGCACCACCAAATGCAGCATCAAAACCGTATTTGTCCAGCGCCTGTTTCAGCCCCTGGGTTTTCATGATGTCGGTGTATTTTGAGCTACCATGATCAAATGGATTGATTCCGGCGTCACGGCCTTCCTGGTTCTGATGCACAATCAGATCAAAACCATGTTTCTTGGCCATGTTGTCGCGGAATTCAATCATATCTTTGAATTTCCAGCCTGTATCGACATGTAACAGAGGGAATGGAAGTTTTGCAGGATAGAAGGCTTTCAAGGCAAGATGCAGCATCACCGCAGAATCTTTACCAATCGAGTACAGCATAACCGGATTTTCAAACTCGGCAGCAACTTCACGGATGATATGAATACTCTCAGCTTCAAGCTGTTTCAGATGAGTAAGTCTTTCCTCATTTAATGACATGGACAACACCAGCTTAAATCAACGTGTACTTATTACACTTTATAAAATTTATATTCATTATAGAGATTTAGTTATCTGTACTATTGCTTGTTTTATTATATTAATATGCAAAAACGTCATATACAGGATTACTGATATTGCTATCAAAGTTTACTCATACCCTGCACAGCATCGCTTATTTTTAGCCTGATCACTATTTTCCAGTCGCCGTTTTTATGCTCACTTCTATCTATTGAGTTATTGTTAAAAGCTCTAATAGATCGCTTCATTTTCCAAGTGAAACACCTAAAATAAAACAAATTTTAATTTTTTCTGATTGCTCCCATGCCTTATAGTCATTACGATTTAGCCACCTTAAAAGCCCAGCTGGAACAGGCGCAGCTTGCCGGCTTTCTGTATCAGCATCAGCAGCACATGCTGGTGTTGCAGGAAGCGTTTGATGAAGATGGTTCTGCACTAAATACCTTTGTCCAGCACGAGTTCAGTGCCGATCAGATCGGGCTGCAATTTGGTCTACGACTTTCGGACCATAATATCGAGTTTTTGATTGGTCTGACCCACAGTAATCAGGATCGCGGTTATGAAATTGGTGCCGGCAATTTAAAAGGTGACCAGAAAGCCTTTAACCTGATGTATGCCTTTTATAATTATCCAAAGGCCTTTTATCTGGTCAGCATGCCACTGGCCTCCACCTCAAGCCAGCTGGAACAGGCCATTGAACAGCAACTGTTCCAGCGCCCGGAACTGGCCTTCCTCGACACCGCAGTCAAAACCAATCCAATGGGTGAACAGGTGCAGTGGATGAAATCCTTTATTGTGCAGCAAAGCCTGAACATGAAAGTGCGTATTCAGACCAGTTTAATCTAAGCGATTCTTCTGATCTGTGCTTTACGTATAGCTTGATGATACTCAAACAAAAAAATAACCCGCGAGATTCGCGGGTTATTTGATGTAGCAGATTTTAGTTCTTGTGACGCATATGTGGGAACAAAATCACATCACGGATACTTGGTGCATTGGCGAATAACATCACCAGACGGTCAATCCCGATCCCTTCACCTGCTGTAGGTGGCAAGCCATATTCCAGTGCTTCAACGAAGTCTGCATCGTAGTGCATCGCTTCATCATCACCAGCATCTTTCTCAGCCACCTGTGCCTGGAAACGCTCCGCCTGATCAATTGGATCATTTAACTCTGAGAAGCCGTTTGCCAGCTCACGACCACCAATGAAGAATTCAAAACGGTCAGTGATGTGCGGGTTCTCATCATTACGGCGAGCCAGCGGTGAGGTTTCTGCTGGGTATTCAGTAATGAAGGTTGGCTGACGCAGTTGAGTTTCAACCGTTTCTTCAAACACGATGGTTTGCAGCTTGCCTAAACCAAAGCCCGGTTTTACCTGCTCTTTCAGTTCGTTTTGTACGAAGTTGGCCAGAAATTCACGGTCATTGACGTTTTCAGGCGTGAATTGCGGGTTGTGCTCAAGAATCGCATCAAACATCGAGATTTTCTTGAACGGACCTTTGAAGCTATACACTTCATCGCCATACGGCACATCGGTCGAACCCAAGATGTCGATGGCCAGTTTCTCCAGCATCTGCTCGGTCAGTTCCATCAAATCTTTGTAGTCTGCATAAGCCTGATAGAATTCAATCATGGTGAATTCCGGGTTATGACGGGTCGATACACCTTCGTTACGGAAGTTACGGTTAATTTCGAACACGCGTTCAAAACCGCCCACCACCAAACGTTTTAAATAAAGTTCTGGCGCAATACGCAGGAATAATGGCATATCCAGCGCATTGTGATGGGTTTCAAATGGACGCGCCGATGCACCACCTGGAATCACGTGCATCATTGGGGTTTCGACTTCCATGAAACGTTTTTCAGTTAAAAACGCACGGATGCCCGATACCACTTTGGCACGAATTTCAAAAGTCTTACGGGTTTCTTCGTTTACAATCAGGTCCAGATAACGCTTACGATACTTCACTTCAGTATCGGTCAGGCCATGGAACTTGTCTGGTAATGGACGCAGCGATTTGGTCAGCAATTCAAAGTGCTCGATATGCACATATAAATCGCCTTTACCTGAACGGCCGATATAACCTTTAACAGCAATAATATCGCCGAGGTCCAAACCTTTAATGGTTTCCAAGGTTTCAGGGCTAAGTTCTTTACGGGCCACATACAGCTGGATACGACCCGTCATGTCCTGAATTACGATAAATGAACCACGGTTGAGCATGACACGGCCAGCCACCGACACATACACCTTGTCGCCGCCTTCAATTTCTTCTTTAGATTTGTCGGCAAACTGTTCTTGTAAATCTTGCGCGTAATGTTCACGCTTGAAGGTGTTTGGCCATGGGCTACTGTTGCTTTCCTGAGCCTTTTCTTGGATTTGCTTTAACTTGGCATGACGCTGTGCAATTAAATCGTTTTCGGAAATAGTGGGTTCAGAAGTCGACTGAGCGTTTGGTTGCGTCATCTCTGCCTCAAAAATTACTAAAAAATGAAGTGCAATAGCATATCAGATTTATTTGGCTTTTCGTATGCTCTGCTGAATCCTAAGCCATTTTTTTCATTTTCTAAACCTCTGCTAAACAGCACCTCGCCTTTTGCTGAACTGTTAGACCAATAGCTAACTTCTTTCTTGCACCACCACTCTTACAATAAGCAGGAGAAATTAATTGAAAAGGGAACTTTTCAACTATTCAATAGACGCTTGAGTGTGAATGAAAACAATGAATAGATGCACCTCGAAAATCCTATTTCTGCATGGGCTGGATTCCTCACGTGAATCGAGTAAGTTCCATGCCATCTGCGCAGATAAAAAATACTGTATTACTGTGGATTATCGCAATCTGAACTACCAGACTGTGGCCAGTTTCTATAACGATATTATTGTTAAAATCCAGCCTGAAATTATTGTCGGACATAGCCTCGGCGGCTATTGGGCCTTAAAAATGTCGGCGCTGCATGGTATTCCCTGCGTGATTGCCAATCCGAGTTTACAGCCCGACTTTCGACCGGACTATCCGCAGATTTCCGAACAGGAACTGGACCATGATATTCCGCAGCTGGCCTATCTGGAACTCGGCGATGAACAGCTGGACATGCACTGGGTACAAACCCAGCTGGAAAATTACATGCCAATTCATGCTTTTAAAGGCGGTCATCATCGACTGGTGTGTCCGGAAAATATCAATCCTTTAATCTGGCAACTGGAACAGCAATCACTGCACAAATAAAAAAGCCTTGCACTCGGCAAGGCTTTCTATGTTTCACAGGGTAGTGCTCAGACTTAAGCAACTGCTTCCACCGGCTTAGAGCGTTCATCCAGTACCGACCAGATGTTCAGACCCAAATCTGCGTGTAAATCTGGTAAATCCAGGAAAATGCTCGCACCCAGAATTTCATGCTGACATTTTTCTGCCAGTTGTTTCACTGCTTTTAAGGTACCGCCAGTCGCTAAAACATCATCCACAATAATAACTTTCTGACCGGTGACATCCGCCGCCATTTCCAGACGGTCCAGACCGTATTCCAGGCTATACCCCACACCTACTACCGGTGGTGGTAATTTACCGGCTTTACGCACCAGCAATAAGCCCTTGCCAGTACGCTGTGCCAACAGGCTGGCCAGCACAAAACCACGTGCTTCTACCGCAATAAAGCTATCTACTTCAGCCAGTTTTTCTGCAGGAATACTTTCAATTAAAGCATCTGTCAACGGACCAATATTTTTCATGAATAAAGGGGTCAAGTCATAAAAACAAATACCGGCTTTAGGAAAGTTTTGGACAGTACGAATGTGAGACCACAACGTTGTAGACAGCTTGCTCATAAGGAGATCGGAGAGAGATTAAAAAGAATAGGTGAATTTTACAGCGTCTTGACCGCGAAGACCAGCCAAAGTCCGCCCTTCAGGTTTAAATAAAACCCGATTAAAATTAGTAAATCATTGTTTTTATTATTGGTATTTTTATACTAAATAACCAATATAGATTATCCTAATTATAGAATAGCCTATTTAAGCAAAAATAGCTGTCCGACTTTAGTCGAAATTTAGGTGATCTCTCATATATTTTGAAAAGATTTGCGCTGGTTTTTAGTGTGCATATTGTCCGACACTATGCAATGTTTGAGATTTTAAAGATAAATTTTGTCCTTCTTAGCCATTCAGCTTTAGAAATGAAGCATTAGACTCCGATATTTACTTTACTTTAACCTCATAACTGCGTAAAAATTTAAGCGAATATGAAGTGTTAAAATCATATCAACTGAGTCATGCTGGTTAGGGAATTTTTTGCCGGTCAGGTTTATTGAAGATCGGCTTTTGGAGAGTCAAATGAAAAAGTATCAATGCATCGTTTGTGGATGGATTTATGACGAGGCAGAAGGCTGGCCGCAAGATGGCATCGTCGCGGGCACCAAATGGGAAGATATTCCAGATGACTGGACCTGCCCGGACTGTGGCGTATCTAAAGTCGATTTTGAAATGGTCGAAATCTAAGTACGCCTCGAAGACCATAACTGCATGGTCTTTTTTTATGTCTTGAAACTTATGCTCAACCTTTTATGGAGAAAATAATGCATCCGATTGTCATCATTGGTTCTGGTATGGCTGGCTATACAGTCGCCCGTGAATTTCGCAAACTGAACCCTGAACAGGAACTGGTCATGATTTGCGCAGATGATGCAATCAACTATGCAAAACCTACCCTCTCCAATGCCCTGGCCGGCAAAAAAGCACCCGAACAGATTGCGCTGGGGGATGCCGCAAAAATGGGGGCACAGCTGAATATGCGTATTGAAGTGCATACCTGGGTCAAAGCCATTGATGCCGAGCAGCATCTGCTGACTTTAGAGAAAGATGGCGTCGAAAGCCAGCAAGCCTATGCCAAACTGGTACTGGCAGTCGGTGCCAACCCGATTCGTCTGGCCATTTCTGGCGATGGCAGTGATGATATTCACGTGGTCAATAATTTAAATGACTATAAAGCCTTCCGCGAACAGCTGGCAGCGCGTCAGGATAAACGTGTGGTGATTTTAGGCGCGGGCCTGATTGGCTGTGAATTTGCCAATGACCTGCAAAACACCGAGCATCAAGTCACGGTGATTGATCTGGCACCTCAACCGCTGGGCCGTTTATTGCCTGAATTTATTGCCACTGCATTTAAACAGAACCTGGAAGAAACTGGGATTCATTTTGTCTTGGGCACCACGGTCGATAAAGTATCAAAACTGGATAAGGGTGATTATCTGGTGACACTGGCCGATGGCCGTAGCCTGAGTGCCGATGTGGTGCTATCCGCCGTCGGTTTACAGCCGAATATCACTTTAGCCAAAGAAGCCGGCATTCATACCAGTCGCGGCGTGCTCACCAATGGCTTACTGGAAACCAACCTGGCTGATATTTATGCAGTGGGCGACTGCGCTGAAGTCAACGGGACTTTATTGCCGTATGTCATGCCAATCATGCAGCAGGCACGCGCCCTGGCCAAAACCTTAAATGGTGAAACCACACAAGTGCACTACCCGGCTATGCCGGTTGCAGTGAAAACCCCGGCGGCACCATTAACGGTGTTACCGGCCCCGGTAGATGTGGAAGTGACCTGGCAAAATGAAGAACTGGACGATGGCATGATTGCCAAAGCCTTTGACAGCACTGCCACCTTACGCGGCTTTGTGCTGCTCGGGCCAACAGCCGGCAAACAGCGCCTGGCTTTAAGTAAACTTGTTCCTGACTTGATTCCAGCGGCAGTTTAGCGCTTTAATCCATCAGGGGTGCGCGCTCACCTTGAAGAAAGGAATATAAGAATGAATAGTTTGCGGTTAAATGTTTCACCTTACAGCAGTTTTATGCACGAAACCAAAGTCGACTTGGGCAATGGCATTGAATTGCATGTCGAAATGGGCGGCGAAATTGGCAATCCGACCATTTTACTGGTCATGGGACTGGGTGCACAGCTGCTGTATTGGCCAGACTTTTTCTGCAAGTCACTCATTGACCAAGGCTTTCGGGTCATCCGTTTTGATAACCGCGATATTGGCCTGTCCTCTAAAGTACGCCATCAGGGCGAGCGCCTGAATACCCTAAAACTGATGGGCCGTTTTGCCTTGGGTTTAGAAAATCAGGGGGCGCCTTATAACCTGTATGATATGGCCGATGATGTGGCCCTGCTGATTGATAAACTGGAGCTGGAACAGGTTGATGTGATTGGCGCTTCAATGGGCGGCATGATTGCACAGATTCTGGCGGCCCGCTATCCGGACAAGGTCAGAAAACTGGCACTATTGTTTACCAGCAACAACCAGCCTTTCCTACCGCCTCCTTTCCCGAAACAGCTGTTCAGCCTAGTGGGCAAGCCGGCATCCAATGATGAAGAAGGCATTATTAACCACAGCCTGAAACTGTTTAAAGTGATTGGTTCGCCAGGTTATCTGAATGAAATGGAAGCGGTACAGACCGCCCGTAAATTATATCAGCGAAGTTACCATCCAGCGGGTGTACTTCAGCAGTTTTTAGCAATATTATGTACAGGCTCATTGCGCAGTCTGGACAAGCAGATCCAACAGCCCACGCTGGTTGTTCATGGTTCTCGTGACCGCTTACTTCCACCTGCACATGGTAAGGCTGTTGCGAAAGCAATACCTGACGCTAAATTTGAATTAATTGAAGGAATGGGGCATGATATCCCTCCGCATTTCATTCCATATCTTAGCGAATTATTTGCTCATCACTTTAAATTATAAGCATTAGGACACTATGGCTGCATTACCATCCTTAAGACAGCTGTCATACCTCGTTACACTGTCTGAAACGTTGCATTTTACAGAAGCGGCGCGCCGTTCATTCGTGACTCAATCGACATTGTCGGGCGGAATCATGGAGTTAGAGCGCTTATTGGGTGGCGTATTGGTTGAACGCGATCGCCAGAATGTACGTTTGACTCCTCTCGGTGAACAAGTTGTAGCCCGAGCGCGTGTTCTATTGGCTGATGCGCAGGACTTGATGCGCCTAAGCCGTGAAATGAGCGAGCCCTTAACCGGCGACCTGCATTTAGGTGTGATTCCAACCATTGCACCGTTCATTTTGTCGCAGCTGTTAGATGAAGTGCATAAGCAACTGCCAAAAATCCAGTTACACCTGCATGAAGCACAAAGTGAAAAAATTGTAGAAAAACTGGAACATGGTAACCTGGATATGGTGTTACTGGCGCTGCCGTTTGATACCCGCAGTCTGAAAGTTGCCGAAATTGCCAAAGAAAATCTGGTACTGGTCCACCATAAATCCGATGCACACTCGGCTCAGGCCAAGTCTTTAGAAGATCTGGACCTGTCTCGCCTGATGCTGCTGGAAGAAGGCCACTGCTTGCGTGATCATGCCTTAAGTGCCTGCCCGATTGGCGAGCGTAAAAATGATCATCGTTTAAAAGCCAGCTCGCTACCAACCCTGGTGGAAATGGTATCAGCCAACCTCGGCTTTACCCTGCTGCCTGAAATTGCCATTCATACCAATATGATTCAGGCCAATTCAGAACTGGTGGTAAAACAGATTGACGCAGCACCTACCCGCACCCTGGCCTTAGTAACGCGTAAGAGTACTCCGCTGCAAAGCGAATTTGATGTGTTATTGCAGATTCTGCAAAAAATATCGCACAGCTAAGTTCTTCAATACCCATAAAAATAAGGAGCATCAGCTCCTTATTTTTTTAGCGGATAAAAGCCTGACATTCTTTAAATATCAGGCTTGCTTCGCTTACTGAATCATCTCGATCAGGGTGCGCTGCGCATTGGAAGCTGGCTCGCCTTTTGCGGCCTGTGCACGAACCCAGGTGCCATCCCCCTGCAGTAGCCACGCCTGCTGGTTATCTTGCAGATAAATTTGCAGACCTTGCTGATAAATGCGTTTTTTCAGTGCCGGATCTTCAATCGGGAAGCAGGCTTCCACCCGGTTAAACAGGTTACGGTCCATCCAGTCAGCACTTGAACAGTAAATACGTGCATCACCATTATTGCTGAAGTAATACACGCGGGTATGTTCCAGGAATCGGCCGACAATGGAACGTACCCGGATATTTTCCGACAACCCCGGCAAGCCCGGACGCAGGCAGCAAATCGAACGGATAATCAGGTCAATCTGCACGCCAGCCTGGGAAGCTTCATACAGTTTATTGATCAGCTGCATTTCAGTTAAGGCATTCACCTTCACAATAATTTGTGCTGGTTTACCGGCTTTAGCATTGGCAATTTCATCATCAATAAAGTTGATCAGCTGGGTATGCAGGGTAAACGGCGCATGTAACAGCTTTTTCAGCTTGGCCATTTTGCCCATGCCGGTTAGTTCCTGGAAAATACGGTGTACATCTTCACAGAGTTCCTTGTCGGTGGTGAGCAAGCCGTAGTCGGTATAAATCCGCGCGTTACCGGCATGATAGTTACCGGTGCCCAAATGCACATAACGCACCAGCTTGTTGTTTTCACGGCGCACCACCAGAATCATTTTGGCATGGGTTTTATAACCGACAATGCCATAGACCACCACCGCGCCAGCTTCTTGCAGCACGTTGGCCACAGCAATATTGGATTCTTCATCAAAGCGCGCACGCAGCTCAATGACCGCGGTCACTTCTTTACCGTTACGCGCCGCTTCCGCTAAGACTTGTACAATTTCAGAATCGGCACCACTACGATACAAGGTCTGTTTAATTGCCAGTACCTGCGGGTCACGCGCCGCTTCACGCAGCAGGTTAATCACCGGGGCAAAGGATTCAAACGGATGATGCAGCAAGATATCCTGCTTTTGCATGGCCGAAAAAATATTCTCGGACTTTTTCAACACTTTCGGAATCACTGGCGTATGTGAATCATAACGTAAATGCGGACGTTTAAAGTTAGACAATAAACGCGCCAGATTCACTGGACCATCCACTTTATAGAGCTGGTCTTCATGCAGATCAAACTCATTTAGTAGATATTCATAAATCGGTTGCGGACAGTTCTGGGTCACTTCCAGACGCACCGCGCGGCCAAAACGGCGGGAGTTCAGCTCGCCTTTCAGCGCTTTGGCCAGATCTTCGACATCTTCGTTTAAGGCCAAGTCAGCATTACGGGTGACACGGAACTGATAACAGCCAGTCGCAGTCATGCCCGGGAACAGGTCCGATACATGTTCATGAATAATCGCAGACAGCATCACGTGATGTTCTTTACCACCGGTCAGTTCATCTGGTAAACGCACCACACGTGGTAAAGAGCGCGGCGCTGGCACCACAGCCAGGTCAATCTGACGGCCGAAGGCATCTTTCCCTTCCAGCGTCACAATAAAGTTCAGGCTTTTATTGACCAGACGCGGGAATGGATGAGCCGGGTCCAGGCTGATTGGGGTTAAGACCGGTGCCACCTGTTCCTGAAAATATTTTTTCACCCAGGCCGATTGAGCCGGTGTCAGCTCACCACGGCGCAAGAAACAGATGTCTTCTTCACGCAGTTTAGGCAGAATTTCCTGGTTTAAAATACGGTATTGGCGCTCAATGGCAGTATGCGCAGTTTGTGAAATCTGCTCCAGTACCTGTTTTGGAGTCAAGCCATCCGGGCTACGGCTTTCATTACCCAAATCCAGCTGCTCCATGACACCTGCAACACGAATTTCAAAAAACTCATCTAAGTTACGTGAAAAGATGAGTAAAAAGTTCATACGTTCCAGCAACGGATGCAAAGGATCGACTGCCTGCTCCAGCACGCGCAAATGGAAATCGAGGATAGAAAGCTCACGATTGATGTATCGATCATTATAGGTATAGTCTATTTGCGCAGGGGTCGCGCTCGCTGCCGTATTCATATGCACCCTATGACTTTTTCTCAAGTATTCACTATTCATAAGTATGCTTCAATTTTGTGACAATTTCATAAAAAAAGCCCACTGCTGTGGGCTTTTTTTCAATTTTACAACTCAAGGAATCTCGCTGTAACGCATGTATTTACGGATCATGCGTTTACGTGGTTCCAGACCACGACCGTAACGGTTGTCCTGATAATATTTCGGATTCGGTAAAATCGCGGCCAGAAAAATCGCTTCTTCACGGCTGAGGCTGCGTGAAGACTTGCCAAAATAATGCTGGGTCGCCGCCTCAATACCGTAAATATTGTCGCCAAACTCTACCGAGTTTAAATACACTTCCAGAATCCGCTGCTTGCTCCACATGCGTTCCATCATCCAAGTGGCAATGGCTTCCTGACCTTTACGCAAAAACGAACGCTGGTTAAATAAAAACAGGTTTTTCGCCAGCTGCTGGGAAATGGTCGAACCGCCAGCCACCACCTGACCCTGATCTTTATTACGTTCTAGTGCATGCTGAATACCTTCCCAGTCAAAGCCATGATGCTGCATAAACTTGCCATCTTCGGCAGCGACCACGGCTTTTTTCAGATATTCACTGATCTGGTCATAGTCACGCCATTCATGCCGGATAGGCTGGGAAGTATCTGACCAGTAGTCCAGGCGCATCATCATGGTACTTTGTACCGGCTGGGTTCGCCACCAGGCCAGACTCGAGAAAATCCACAACTGGATCAATAAAAACAGACTGACAAGAATTAATAAGGTACGGACAATAAAAGCTTTCATGTCAGCTTGGGGCTCCTGAGGCGTGAATTTTTCGTGTTAAGCTTATAACGAAATAAATCATCATTGTATAAAAATAGCATGTCTGAATATTCACCGCCGCTGATTCACCGTAAACCCGAAACGCATTTATGGTGGCTGACGGCCCTGTTGATTGCCCTCAATATTGGTGTATTTTCCTGGCAAATCCTGACCGGTGTCGATGCCAGCCAGCCCAGCACCCGAGATGCGATTCTCTGGGGCGCTGACTATGCTCCCCTGACCTTTCTCGAACAGCCGCAGCGTCTGTTCAGCAGCATGTTTTTCCATTTTGGCATGATTCACCTGATGCTGAATATGTGGGCCCTGTATATTTTTGGCAGCGTGGCCGAACAGCTTTTTGGCCGGCCGTATTTTTTAGGCCTGTATGTACTGGCCGGACTGATGGGCAGCCTGCTCAGTGGCTATTTACAGATTCAGGATTCCTTACAGATTCTCGCGCATGGCCTGACCAGCCCGGATTTACTGCCAAGTGTGAGCGCTGGTGCATCCGGTGCGGTGATGGGTTTGGGTGCTTCCCTGACGGTTTTATCATTATTGCCACGCCTGCCGAAACAGCGTTTTCTGCTGGATAAGAAAACCCTGTTACTGGTGATGGGCCTGAACCTGTTTATGGGCTTTATGATTAGCGGAATTAACAATGCCGCACATATTGGCGGCATGGTGATGGGTGCAGCCTTGGCAGCACTTTGGTACATTGGCCAGAAGCTGCACAAGTCAGCGCTGTTTTCACTGCTGGCGCTGACCGGCGCCGCCATCATCAGCTGGCTGTTTTATCAGTACTGTCTGCAACAGGTACAGATGCTTGCCCCGCTGTGGCAGGAAATTCTACAGATGATGCGCCAGCAATTGCAGCTGTAACGCATACCCCACCATTTTAATGCAGAGATGAAACTTATTGATTCATCTCTCGCAGGCTTTGCAAAGGCGGAATATCAGATAAATAACTAAGCCTATAACGGCCAATTAAAGCACACAATAAAGTCATTACAACCGGCAAGATTAGCCAGATTTCCCAGTGTGGCTGAATTGCCAGTTCCATCCGGTAACTGGCAATCGCACTAATCACCTCGGCAAACAGACAGGCCACCACTCCGGCAATTCCGCCAATCAGGCCAATTTCCAGACTCATCATCCGTTTTAATTTCTGCTTGGAACTACCAAAAGAACGCAGCAAGGCCACCTCACGTTTCCGCTCATCCATCAGCAGGTTTAAACAGGCAATCAGCACCAGAATCCCGGACACGGCCACCAACACTGCCAGAATGGTAATAATCTGTACCAACACATTCACAATCCGTTTAATCTCTTCCAGAATCAGACTGACATCAATAAATACGGTATTGGAAAACTGCTGGATCAGCTGCACCAGTGCCGGCCGGTCCTGCTCTGGCACATAGAAACTGCCCAGATAACTGCCGGCATTTTCATCCATGGTCTGCGGTGAAAAAATAAAGAAGAAATTCGGGCTAAAGCTTTCCCATTCCACGCTGCGCAGATTAATGACTTTGGCCTGCAACAAGCCTTCTGGCAAACTAAAGGTCAGCGTATCGCCAATCTCAATGCCCAGTTCTTGCGCAGTATTGGCTTCAACCGAAACCTGCCCGACCTGACTAAACTGTTCCTGTCCGGCCACAATTAGGTTATCGGCCGGAAAGCGTTCGGCCTGGGTCAGGTTCAGTTCACGTCGGAGCGAATTATTGTGCTGGATTAGCGCTTCTGCAAAGGGCTGATCGTTTTTGGCCACCAGCCGCCCGCGCACATTTGGGTACAGCGGCGTACTGTGCCAGCCCTGCTGTTCAAGTTGCGCCTGAAACTCTGGCATATCAAACGGTGGTAAACCATAGACAAACTGGTTTGGCGTACCTTCCGGCAATTGCTGCTGCCAGCGATCCAGCAGATCGGTACGTAATACTGCCAGCACGGTAATCAGGCTAAGGCCCAGCGCCAGTGCGGTAATCTGAAATGCAGTCTGATACGGCGTGCGCACATAGGCCGAGATGCCGCTTTTTAAATTGCGGATCAGTTTCAGGAAGCTCCAGACTACGGCATAGAGTACGCTGCACAGCAGGATGATGGCGCCCATGACCCATAGCGTCAGCACAATATTTTCGGTCAGCACCACACTAAACAGCATCAGGCTGAGTGTGCCGGTCAGCAGCATCCATAGCATCGACTGGACTGATTTTTCCTGCTGGCGAATCACCCGGATTGGTGGGGTATTGAGCAGCTGCCACAGACTTGGCAGAATAAAGCCCAGCAGTACCACGGCACTGGTCAGCATGGCAATCGGGAGTGGCCCCAGCAGCATCTCGACAGCCGAAAACTGCAATTGCAAATGCGGAATCAGCTGTAACATCAATTGCAACAGCCCATAGCCTAGCGTAATGCCGACCGCACTACCGAGCAGCATCGCCAGTAACAGCACCACCGCCAACAAGGTCAGATAAGCGCCCAGAATCTGTTTCTTGGTCGCGCCAATGCAACGCATTAAAGCAATATGATCCTGATTCTGCTGCACATAACGCTGGCTGGTCAGGGCAATGGCAATGCCACACAGTAAAATGGTGAGAATATTGGCCAGCTGTAAAAAGGTATCCAGATTGGCAATTGGACGCATCAAGCGGGTATTGCCTTCACTGGCATTGCGCAGGCGCAGCCCATCCGGCTCACTGATATTCTGCCCGTCAATTTCCTGGGTCTTGGGCAAGCTTTCCTGATACTGTTTAAAATCCTGCTCGAACTGGCGAGTATGCTGGGGTGTACCGGCCATCAGCAAGCGGTAATTAATCCGGCTGCCGACCTGAATGGCATTGGTACGCGCCACATCTTGCTGGGCAATGATCACCGTCGGTGAAAAACCGCTAAAGCCCAGTTCCTGATTGGAATCATGCTCGATGCTGGCCGTGACCTGAAAGGCGCCATCGGCAATATTTAAGGTATCGCCCACCTGAATTTTCAGCAGCTCTATCGCGCGCTGGCTAACCCAGACCTCGCCCGGTTGAATGGCAGCAGCAGGTTGGGGCGCAACCCGCAGCTCACCGCGTAACGGGAAGGCCTGATCAATGGCTTTGACATTCACCATCACAAATTCATCGCCGGTATGTGCCATCGAGCTAAACACCGTAACATGTGACTGCTTTAGCGCCAATTCATCGGCCGCCGCTTCCCAGCGCGGTGCAATCGGTTTATTGTCGGACAGCACCAGATCACCGGCCAGCATTTCTGCCGCCTGCAAAGCCACCGCATTTTGAATCTGCTCATTGCTGAATTTCAGCGCGGTTGTGGCACTAATTGCCAGAATTAGCGCAATCAGTAACAGATAAACACCGGTACTTTTAAAACTCTGGGTCAGTAAAGGACGAAATAGCGGGTTCATCTCATCCTCCTGCCGGGTGTTCCAGCAATTGTCCCTGACTGAGTTCAAAATGGCGCTGACATTGCTGCGCCAGTTTCGGATCATGCGTCACCAGCACCAAGGTGGTCCCCAGTTCACGGTTCAGTTGAAATAACAGCTGTTCAATTTCTTTGGCGGTTTCGCCATCTAAATTCCCGGTCGGTTCATCAGCAAAAATGATTTTAGGTTCACTGATTAAAGCCCGGGCAATCGCCACCCGTTGCTGCTCACCACCCGACAGGACTTTCGGGGTCTGCTCTGCCTGCCGTTCCAGTCCGACTTTTTTCAGTAGATTACGCGCCTTGTGTTCGGCCTCGGCAAATTTAAAATTCGGTTGCAAGCGTAGCGGCAGCATGACATTTTCCAGTGCGGTTAAATGCGGCAATAACTGGAATGACTGAAATACAAAACCAATATATTTCAGCCGCACCAGCGCACGCTGTTCTTCATTCAGCTCCTGAATTGATTCACCACAGACCGTTAACTGCCCGGCACTGGCCTGATCCAAGGTCGCCAGAATCCCCAATAAGGTTGATTTGCCTGAACCGGAACGGCCGGTAATCGCCACCTGTTCCCCCGCCCGGATCTCCAGATTTAAATTTTCAAAAATCGTCAGTGTTTTTTGTGCAAGTTGTATCTTTTGTGTCAATTGTTGGGCAGAAATAATGCTTTGTGGCATGATGGCGGTATCTGTAGTGAATTGAGTCATAGTATCCTTAAATGCACATTCGCAATTTCAAAATGAGTTGTTTTGCTTATTTCGCTGTGGCGGGGCTTGCCTTCATGCCCATGCTGGTGTCTGCCAAAACCATCATGATTCTGGGTGACAGCTTAAGTGCCGGTTACGGTTTGCAACCACAACAAGGCTGGGTCCATCTGTTACAAAAACGTTTAGAACAACAGTATCCGAAACAGCATAAAGTGGTCAATGCAAGTGTGAGTGGCGAAACCACCAGCGGCGCGCTGGCACGTTTGCCCAAATTACTGCAAACGCATAAGCCGCATGTGGTGGTAATTGAACTGGGCGGTAATGATGGCTTGCGTGGTCAACCACCGCAGCTGATTCAAAATAATCTGGCGCGGCTGATTCAGCACAGTCAACAGGCCAAAGCCAAGGTGATTGTATTTGGCATGAAAATGCCACCCAATTATGGCAGCGCCTACAGCAAGGCGTTTGAAAATAACTACAAAGTGGTGAGCCAGCGTTATCAGGTCAAATTACTGCCCTTCTTCCTAGACGGTGTCGCCGGTAAAAATACCCTGATGCAAAAAGATCTGATCCATCCGACGGCTGCAGCCCAGCCCATTTTGCTGAAAAATGCCTATCCCTTGATTCAGGCAGCATTAAAATAAAGCCGATTCAACGCTGAGATGGTTTTCAAGATCCGGATTTCAGCCATAAAAAAAGCGGGACATCAATGCCCGCTTTTTGATTATTTTTAGAATCAATTAAAAATCAAAGAAAGTTACTTCACCGGTTTCTAATGAATATTCTGCACCTACGACTTTCAGCTGACCCTGCTCAATCAGGTTTTCTAACACTGCTGAACCATGACGTAGCTGATTGACTGAGGCAAACACATTGGAACGAACCGCATGTTTCGACAGCTTGGCCAAATCATTTTTCAGTTCAGTCTGCATCAGCGTTTCTACGGACGGGCGAACACGGTTCACAATTGACATCAGATTGGCAGATGGTGGACAGTCCGGGCACATCAAGGTATCAATGGTGGCCTGAATCGCGCCACAGTGACTATGGCCCAAAACCACAACCACGGCGCAGTCATAACGCTCTGCCGCAAATTCAACACTGCCGACCTGAGATGGCGCAACAATATTCCCTGCCACACGAATCACAAACAGATCGCCGAGTCCCTGATCAAAAACCATTTCTGCAGGTACACGTGAATCAGAACAACCGAGCACAATCGCAAAAGGATTCTGGTCTTCGGCCATCTCTGCACGTTGATGGTGGGTTAGTTGTTTCGGATGATTGGTATTGCCCGAAACAAAACGTTGGTTTCCTTGTTTAAGACGTTCTAAAGCCTCTTGAGCTGTGAGCATTCTTGTTACCACCAGTTTTTGAATTTTCAGCATTTTAATCCTCTGCCGGGGCAAAGTCACTTGCAAAAAAAATAGCTGATCAATTTTTATAAGATAAATTTTTTCAAATTTTCCTAAAGTAATTGCGATTTACATCACACTTCAAAAGCAGCACACCAACCCGGTCAAAAAACAGCTAGGTGACATTTTCTGCAAAGCCCTTACAATAACCAGAAACAGCATTTTCAATTCGACTTAAGGCGAAAATTTACACAATTCAAACAAGCCAAGCCGACGCCTATTTAAAAAATATTCTTGGGGATATCGTCAATGAAGCAGGATTCTTCGCGATTTTTGTCTTGGCCACGACTGGCAGTCCTGGCACTGGCACTGTCTGCGCCTCTGCTCAGCTCTGCCGCCAAACTCTCGCCTGAACAGCAGGTGGTGCAGCATTATTATCAGACTGAACGCCAGGCGGCGGGTCTGGTCTCGAAAAGCTTGAAAATTGGCAATATTACCTGGCGCTATAATGAAGGCGGCGATGTTAATCGGCCAACCATTTTGCTGTTACATGGCTTTGCCGGACACCGCGACAACTGGAACCGGGTGGCCAAATTTCTCACCCCGTCCTATCATGTGATTATCCCCGATTTACCCAATACCGGTGAAACCCAGAGTTCGGGCAATTTCGACCTGTCTGTACCAAGCATGAGCGCACAATTGCGTCAGCTGGTAGAAACCTTGAATATTGCCGACAAGCTGAATATTGCCGGGCACTCATTGGGTGGCTCTGTGGCAACGGTCTATGCAGCCCAATATCCGTTTGATACCCAAAGCCTGTTCCTGCTGAACAGTGCCGGTATTTATAAACACTCCAATACGCCTTATACCAAAGATCCGCTGTTACTGAAAAATCTGGTGGTCACCGCGCCGGGCGATTTAGACCATATTGCGCATCAGCTGATGCAAAACCCGCCGAAAGTGCCAGAGCAGTTTAAATCTGCCCAGGAAAAACTGTTAATTTCACGGGCCAGTCAATCCTTAAAATTTATTGACCAGATGGTGACCCTAAACCGGATTTACACCCCGGACAGCTTTGCCCGTCTCACCCGCAATATTGAAGCACCGACCCTGATTCTCTGGGGCAAGCACGATAAAATTCTTAATGTTGAAGTGGCCAAAGAATTACAGGGTCTGTTTAAACGCGCAGAAACCCCGGTCATTTTAAATAATGTCGGTCATGTGCCAATGCTGGAAGCCGAACAGCAGGTGGTACAACATTATTTACCCTTCCTGGCCAAAACACAGAACCTAAAAAACCCGCTAGCTGATAAACTGATTCCTTTAAATTAAGTTCCAGAGATTGTATGCAGCAAAACCCGATGCTTGAGCAGTTGATTGAAGCTCATCTTGACTTTTTAGCACATGAGTTTTCTCAGTCTGAAACCGTACAGCAGGAATTTCTGCATTTTTATCACTGGTTCCGCAAGCAGCATCTGAAAGATCTCTGGAGCTGCGAACAGCTGAATGACCTGCTGCAAAAACAGATTCTGGACACGCCGGCCAGCGCCTTTCTGATTGAACAGATTGCAGAACACATCCGCTTTGCCCTGGTGCATCCGGTAAATGACAGCGCCAAAATTGCCGATGTCATTCCGGTACTGACCATTGATAAAATTGCCCAGTATGTGGCCAGCAAAAGTGGTCATCGTCAGCGTCTGATTAAAACCGTAGTAAGCAATCCGGCCTTTTCTGCAATGATTAGCCAGTTAATCCAGCACTCGATTCAGGATTATCTGGACAATTCACTGATTGCCAAAAGCGTGCCTGGTGTATCGCGTTTTATGAAAATGGGTAAATCGGTACTGGAAACAGTGACCGATTCCAGTTTAGACAGTGCAGTCAGCGCCTATTTGCAAAAGAATATCTTAAAGCTTAGCCAGATGAGTGAGTCGGTCCTGAACCAGCATTTTGATAATGACAAGCTCTATCATCTGCAGGCCAATATCTGGCACAAGATTAAAGACCTGCCTTTGTCGGTCTTAAAAAATTATATTGAAGTACAGGACCTGCCACAGACTGTAGCGCTGGGCCATGAAATCTGGGACTTTATGCGCCAGAGCGATTATTTAAAACAGCAGCTACATGATGGGGTACACGCCTGGTATGTACGTAATCAGGAACGCACTTTTGACCTGTTATTGCGTGATCTGAATATTGATGAAGCCCTGATTCAGCAAGAATTACAGCAGCTTTTGAACCCGGTGATTCAGCAGATGCTGTCGCAGCAGTATTTACGGGAACGTGCCCGTGTCTATCTGGCAAAATTCTATTATGCTGAAAATACCTTAAAAATTTTAAAGATTGAAGACTAAAAAAAAGCCGCTTTCAAGCGGCTTTTTTTACTTATAAAATTAGAAACGTGTCGTTAAACCAACGAAATAAGTACGACCTTGAATTGAATAATAATCTTCAGAACTATCGGTAGTTTCCATGGATTCATCAAATAAATTTGATATACCAGCACGCACAGTGACATTATCATTCAAAGTGTAGTTCGCATTCACACCATATAAGGTATAGGCTTTTGCCCACGCATTTACATCTGTTGTTTCTGTTGTATATTGCTTACCAATATACTGCAGGTTCATTTGCAAAGCGAGTGCATCAGAAGCTTGTAAATCTAGTGCTGAATGAACTGACAGCTCAGGTGTACTGATTAATGCCGCACCAGTATCTAAATTTTTAGATTCAAAGAAATAAGTTGCATTTGTTGACCAACGTGCATAATCAGTCAGATTAACTGCAAAGGTGCCTTCTAGGCCACGAATACGAGCTTTTTCAGCATTATCAGGTGCGATATACCATACGCCTTTCGGATAACGCGGGTCATTAATTTGTTCAGCAGGAATATGCTTAACAGGCATGTTCACCAGTTTGTTATCAAAATCGGTATGGAAATAAGTTAAACCACCTGAATATTTTTCGTCATCATATTGGAAGCCTAATTCATAGTTTGTTGATTCCTCTGCTTCCAGATTAGGATTACCAGTATTATAGCAGTTTACAAACGGATTAGTATTTGCATCATAGCTACTTTGGAAACCGGTAGGATTAGTTACAGGATCATATGTTCCAAATTGAGAAGTACAACCTTTACCACGTGAACCTGTACTGAAACCTGGCGCAGTTTGAACAAGATCAGGAGCACGGAAAGCCGTAGAAACGCCGCCTTTGAATGTTAATGCGTCATTGAAATGATATACACCGTATACACGTGGGCTGAAGTTCGCATCATAGCGTTCATCTTTATCCAGACGACCACCAATTGTCACATCGAAATTAGGTGTAATACTTAAAATATCTTCAAAGAATAGCGCCCAAACATCAGCCGCTACTGTTGAATCACCTGTGTAATCATTACCATCAATCGAAGGTGCACCATTTGAATCAATACCTAAAGTACGATCATTAGTTAATTCTTCAGAACGGAATTGACCACCTACAGTTAATTTATGCGGCACAACAAAATCAAACGGTAAATTCACTTTAGCATCAACAACAGTTAATTCTGTCTTTTGAACAGTTGGGCTAAATACCCCATCAACTTCTGTTGTAGTACTGCGATCATATTTATTTTGATAAACACTTAGATTTGAACTTCCCCAAGAATATATTCCATCCCAAGCCAGACCAAGACGTTGAGATTCTGTTTCATTTTTATCACCAGCTGAACCTAACCAGAATTCCCCATCAGAAACATTTGGTGCATAGGTCGGATTCGTATTGGTTTGACTACCATAACTACCAAAAAGCTCAAACTGATGATTATCTGTTGGGCGGTAAACAAGACTTCCTTCAACCGTATCATTACGCATACCAGTTGTTGAACTTTCAAGATCTTTAACATTCTGGTCAGCTTCACGTTCAGTACGGCCTGCTGTAATACGAGCACTCACTGTATCTGTGATTGCACCACTCGCAGTTGCTGATATTTGAAGAGTATCGCCTTCTGTACTATCTGCAGGTTTTTCTAAATTGATAGTCGCTGAGCCACCCCATTCTTGAGCTGTCTTTTTGGTAATAATATTAATTACACCGCCCATCGCATCTGAACCATATAAAGACGACATTGGGCCTTTTACAACTTCAATTCGCTCAATATTCTCTGGATTAATCCAGTTTAAATCCTGACGTTGTAAGTCTGTACGATAAGCTGTACGTGATGAATTACCAATACGGCGTCCATCAACCAGAATCAAAGAGTATTCAGAAGGTAAACCACGAAGTTTAATTTTCGCACCTTCACCATTTAGACCCATACCACCTGATACACCAGGTACTTTTGCCAGAAGCTCAGAAATACTTTTTACTGGTTGCTTGGCAATTTCTTCTGCGGTGAGGACTGTAATAGAAGCAGGAGCATCTTTTACATTTACTTCAGAACCACTTGCCGTTACAACAATAGTCTGCAGTTTTGTAGCTTCAGACTGCGCGACTGGTTGTTGCTCTTCAACTGATTTATTTTGTGCTTGTACTGAAGCAGCCAATGTTGAAAGTACAGCAAAAGCTAAAGTCGATTTCATAAACGGCTTGTTCATATCCGAAGGTGCCCCACAGGTAATTTATGAATAAAAAGTGATGAATTTGTGAAGCATTGTAACGGAAAAACATCTAAATGCAATTGTTATTAATAATTATTATCATTAACCTTAGTGTTGTTAAAAAACCTCGAATATTCGAGGTTTTTTTTAAGTTAAACTTAAATAGCTTAAAGACTTATTTGAAATAAGCACCTTCGGCCTGGCTGTGGTCAGTCTGGTCTACCACACGCATTAATTCAGGCACATGCTGTTTTAATGTGGTTTCCACACCCTGTTTCAGCGTGACATCAATCGCTGAACAGCCCTGACAACCGCCACCGAATTTCAGGATCGCGGTTAAACCGTGTTCCGGATCTTCAACCACTTCCACCAAGGCACAGTTACCGCCGTGACCGGCAAGGCCCGGGTTAATTTCAGACTGTAATACGTAAGTAATACGCTCTTCGATTGAGGCATCCGGACCCACGCGTGGCACTTTCGAGTTAGGCGCACGGAAGGTCAGCTGGCCCCCAAAACGGTCTTTGTTGTAATCAATAACCGCATCCAGTAAATATGGAATAGACGGGGTGTCGATATAGGCCGGAAAATCCGGATAATCCTGCTTATAATCTGTTGGTACGACTTCTTCTGGCGCACTATAAGCCATACAACACTCAGCACGCGGCGTTCCAGGATTCTCAACAAAAACGCGCACACCAATCCCCGGTGTATTTTGCTTTGCCAATAAATCTTTTAAATACTCTTGAGCATTTGGGGTGATCAATAAGTTTGGAATCTCTTCTGCAACTGCAGTGCTGTGGTTCTCAGTCGACATAACAATATTTCCTCATGCTGAAGTTGCCATTTTAACTGAAGATGCGGGGGAATTAAAAAAATTCAACTAAAATTGTCGGAATTATCCTATGAAAGTTCTGTTTCATTTGTTTTTTAATGGCATTATGATCAGGAAACCCGAAAAGAAGAACATCTGTTTATGTTAGATTTACCGTTTAATCATACTGTTACGCTGATTGTGATTACAGCGATTATCTCCTTTATTGCTTTTTCCAAAGAAAAAGTCATGAACCGGCTGATTTTCTGGCCACCGGCGTTGGAACGGGGTCAATATGACCGCTTCATTACCCACGGTTTTGTCCATGCCGATGGTACCCACTTGCTGTTTAACATGATTACCCTGTTTTTCTTCGGCAGTATTATTGAAAGCTTTTACCGTCAATATCTGTATGATCTGGGCTTTGTACTGTTTTATTTAGGCGGTCTGATTGCCGCAATTTTACCGAGTTATCTGAAACACAAAAATGATCATCGCTGGGCCAGTCTAGGCGCTTCCGGTGCGGTGTCTGCAGTACTGTTTGCCTATATTCTGTTTGAACCGTGGAAACTGATTTTCGTGTTCTTTATTCCGGTTCCGGCTATTATTTTTGCGGTGCTGTATGTGGCCTATAGCATCTGGTCGGGTAAACGTGGCAATTCCAATATTAACCACAGCGCGCATTTGTGGGGAGCAGCCTATGGGGTGATTATCACCATCATGATTGAGCCGCGTTTAATTCCACATTTCCTGAATAAACTTAGCCAGCTTCCGTTCTAAATTTGAGCAATCTGAAGCGCCTGCGGTATATTTTGACAACGCATAACTACAAATTAACACAGTATGCCTCAGCGGTTGGCGTCTAAAATAACTCGAATAATAACGAAGATGGAACATGAGAGATGAAAAAGTTATTTCTGATTGCCGGCTGTTTACTGAGCTTGAGTGCCTGTGCCGTCCATACCCCAGAAGGCCGTTTGGTGATTGATCCTGACTCACGTATTTATGGTCATCCAGGAGATTTCTGCCCACCAGGTCAGGCCAAAAAAGGCCGCTGCTAAGCCCATTTTTCCATTTAGTCTCCAGAATGGAGGCTTTTTACTGCGTCCTCATAAACTGCAATTTCATTGGATAATTCATACAATTTTGGTAGTTAATGCCACCCCATCTCACAATTTGGCATAGATAATGTATACATCTGTATATTAATTTGCTTTCAAGCTGCGAGTTTTTGCATGTCCACATTAGACGGCCTACAATTTCCACATTTCGAAAACCAGAAACCCAGTACTTCACGCACAGGACGTGCGATTATTGCCGAGGCACTGGCCGGTGTTGCACCGCAACTGTCCCAGCAAACCCTGTCTGAAAAAAACTGGCGCAAACAGTATCCCAAATATTTTAAGGCGCTGGTCGAATACGGCATTCAGACCTGCCAGAACCCGATTCAAATTGCTGAACAGGGCCTGAATAAAGCACATGGCAGTTTCGAGTTTTATCGACATGGTCAAAAACATCTGCTGAAAGATGTGATGAGCCTCGATGCCCAGCCTTTGCACACAGTTAAAATCCAGGGCCAAAGCACGGCGGCGCCGGAATGGTATGTGCCGTATCAGGGACAGAAACTGCAAGGTCAGACACTGCTTGAGCAAATCCAGCGCTGGGAAGATGGCGGGATTATTGAACACAGTCATGCTCAAGCTTTACGTGCAGCAGTGGCTCATCCAGAATGGTTCGATTTATCAGACCGTACCATGGTGCTGTTTGGCGCTGCTTCTGAAGCTGGCCCTCTGACCTGGCTATCGAAATGGAAAGCCAATATTGTCGCGGTCGATTTACCCAATGCCCGGGTCTGGAACAAAATTCTAGAGACCGTGCAACAAGGTAATGCCACCCTGTATGCACCAGCGACTGAAGCGCTAGATGAAAACAGCGCGACTGAGCTATTAAAAGAGCAGCTCGGCACCAATTTGCTGACCCAAACTCCTGAAATTGCCCAGTGGCTAACCCAGTTTGAACAGCAGCTGGATTTGGCTGCCATTGCCTATTTAGATGGTGAAAAACACGTGCGTGTGGCCATGGCGATGGATGCAATTATGCAGGCCGTCAGCACGCAAAAAGCCGATACCAGCCTGATGTTTATGTGCACCCCAACCGATGTCTATGCAGTGCCTGCCGATGTGATTCAGGCCTCAAAAGACAAGTATCAGCAACGCTCGAAAGCCCAGCAACTGCTGACCCGTGGGGTTTCAACGGTCACGGCGCAACATTTCTTCCAGAAAAACCTGCATGATCTGGTGCATTCAGACAATGGACAGGATTACGGGATTGCCGACTGTCTGGTGGTGGAACAAGGACCGAACTATGCGCTGGCCAAACGTATTCAGCAATGGCGCGCCACCCTCGCCCGTCATCAGGGACAACGCGTCAGCATTAATATTGCACCATCAACCACGACCTATTCGGTGACTAAAAATCCGTTATTAAAAGCGGCATTTAATGGTGCCAGCCTGTTTGATGTAGAAGCTTTTGCGCCAGAAACCACCAATGCGATTATGGCCGCGCTCTGGATTCATGACCTGCGTAATCCACAGTCCGTGGCCAATCCGGAAGTGACTCTGAACCATCCTTTAGAGTTGATGATGGAAGGGGCCAACCATGGCGGTTTATGGCGTGTCGCATATTTGGCCCGTACTGCCCTGCCTTTTGCAGCCTTATATGGTTTTGCTACCGAGAAGCTGCCTAAAGGCTTACTGGCCAAGTTAAAGAAATAAGAGATTTTAATCTCTCTTCGATCGTTCCCTCTCTCTTGTGTAGCGGTGCTACGTATCCAAAACGGAGAGGGAGATTTTTTTAGAGACCTGCTGTCTACCTGAAAGATAAAAGAGTGGATAGGTTCATTAAAGAAAGAGAAGCTTTGATATTGCTTAGGCTATTTCCTTACCCCCCAGCCCTCACCCCTTGAGAGAATGCATTGTAGATTTGCTGTCTATCTAAAAAATAAAGGACGTCACGACTTAGCATTTGGATCATCTGTTTCATCTACAGATATAAAAAAACGCTGCCCAGGCAGCGTTTTTTATTGCGGATGAACCGGCTTAGAATACTTTCAGGAATAACCAGAACAGGCCACCCGATAAACAGATGGTTGCAGGCAAGGTGAAAATCCACGCCGATAGAATGGTTTTAACCATCTGGAAATTCAGGCCAGATTTATTCGCCACCATGGTCCCGGCCACCGCACTGTTCAAGACATGCGTGGTCGATACCGGCATACCAAAGCCATCTGCTGCAGCAATGGTCGACATCGCCACCAGCTCGGCTGACATACCCTGACCATAAGTCATGTGCTGTTTACCAATCCGTTCACCCACGGTGACCACAATACGCTTCCAGCCGACCATGGTTCCTAAGCCCAGTGCCAGTGCCACCGCAACTTTAACCCAGGTTGGAATATATTGCAGGAAGGAATCGAGATGGTCACGGTAATCATCGACCACTTTTTCCTGTTCCTTGCTCATGGCAGGTAAAGCTTCCGCTTTATCCAGACGCTTGAATGACGTGGTGCTGAGGTACATATCATTACGCAATGCTGCCACTTCTGCTTCCGGAATATTTTTCAAGTCGCCGTATTGACCCACGCGCTCACCTAAATGATCAGTCAAACTGGCCAAAGCCGGTACCACTTCCGGGGTGATTTCCTTGGTCTGGATGTACTTGGTGATTACTTCACGGGCCTGCGCATCCGGAATATCGGTATGGTTGGCATAAATTGCAGACGCGGTTTGCGTCGACAATTGCTGGAAAGACTGAATATGCTGGTTGTCCAGTTCCTTATTCAAGGAATAAGCCAATGGCACAATCCCAATCAGGATCAGCATGATTAAGCCCATGCCTTTCTGACCGTCATTAGAACCGTGGGCAAAGCTCACCCCAGTACAGGTAAAGATCAGGATGGCACGGATTAATGGTGGTGGCGGTTTGTTGCCTTCAGGCGGCTGGAACAGTTCCAGCTGACGTTTGAAAATCTTTTTCACCAGCAGGAACAGTACGGCAGCAAAGGCAAAACCAATTAATGGCGAGAACAGTAAAGCCTTACCGACTTTCATCACCTGTTCCATATCCACGCCGGATGCACCAGCGCCCGCATTGAGGATGTAGTTCATAATTCCCACACCCAGAATGGAACCAATTAAGGTATGCGAACTTGAAGCCGGAATACCGAGGAACCAGGTGCCTAAGTTCCAGAGAATGGCCGCAATCAGCATGGCAAAGACCATGGCAAAACCTGCGCCTGAGCCAACATTCATGATCAGCTCGACCGGTAGTAAGGCAATAATACCGTAGGCTACGGCACCACTGGCGACCATCACCCCAAGGAAGTTACAGAAACCTGCCCACATTACCGCAACTGGTGCAGACAAGGCATTGGTATAAATGACCGTAGCCACCGCGTTGGCGGTGTCATGGAAACCGTTAACAAATTCAAAGCCCAGCGCAATAAATAAAGCGGTGGCCAGCAGAATCACCGAATACAGGCTAAGCGCCGGAACATGCGATAAATCTGCCGATAATTGAAAGCCAATATAAATAAGCGTTGAAATAATAAGCGTTAGAAACACCGGCATAAAGAATTTCGGTGTTGGCACATGAACATTGGTCGACTTTTTCGGAGCCGACTGGTGTGCTGAATCTACGGGAGTTTGATTAGAATTCATGCAAGCAGGAAAAGAGGATACAAAATCCCCTTATTGTTCAGTTAAATTGTGACAATTATATGACAAAAGCAGGTCAAATAAAGTAATTTTTCTACTTTATTTGCCACAATTTCCTGATAATTTTATAGACAAAAAATCAAACTATTCAAAATAAATCAAAAACTTATAAACCACCATCTCATCTTCATCCGGTTTTCTGTCATTGCTGTCATCTTTGATGACCTTGAAATATTACAAGCACAGTAAAACCCGGCCCATTTTTAGACCTTCTCATGCTGCCATAGCTATATGACAATTTTATGAATCCTTACAATGATTTATTTATAACGATGTGTATATTTTCAAAATAAGCCCATAAAAACGTATACTTTTTCAGCAAAGATGCCACAAAGTTCCGTTCCATCCCATCAATTACGGAAAAAAGCAGTCGAACTCTGCTAAAATATTGCGCATTTCTGATTCATCAAAACAAGGGTTTTTTATGTCCACGCTTGCTACCCTGAAAGAACTTCTTGCCAAAAGAATTTTAATTATTGATGGTGCTATGGGTACCATGATCCAACGCCATAAATTGGAAGAAGCCGATTATCGTGGTGAGCGTTTTGCTGACTGGGCCTATGACCTGAAAGGCAACAATGACCTGCTGGTACTGACCCAGCCGCAGATTATTCAAGGCATTCATGAAGCCTACCTAGATGCCGGCGCCGATATTATTGAAACCAACAGCTTTAACGGCACACGTGTTTCCATGGCGGATTACCACATGGAAACGCTGGTTCCGGAAATTAACCGTGAAGCTGCGCGTCTGGCCAAAGCTGCCTGTGAAAAATATTCAACACCGGAAAAACCACGTTTTGTGGCGGGTGTCTTGGGGCCAACCTCACGCACCTGTTCAATTTCACCAAACGTGAATGATCCGGCATTTCGTAATATCACTTTTGATGAACTCAAAGAAAACTATATTGAAGCTGCGCACGCCCTGATTGAAGGCGGTGCCGATATTCTGCTGATTGAAACCGTTTTCGATACCCTGAACTGTAAAGCGGCAATTTTTGCGGTAAAAGAAGTCTTTAAACAGCTGGGCCGCGAATTACCGCTGATGATTTCCGGCACCATCACCGATGCCTCAGGCCGTACCTTAACCGGCCAGACTGCCGAAGCGTTCTGGAACTCGGTGCGTCATGGTGATTTACTCTCTATTGGCTTTAACTGTGCCTTAGGTGCAGATGCCATGCGTCCACACGTAAAAACCGTATCCGATGTGGCCGATGTCTTTGTTTCTGCACACCCGAATGCCGGCTTGCCAAATGCCTTTGGCGGTTATGATGAAACCCCGGAACAAACTGCTGCCTTCTTAAAAGAATTTGCCGAAAGCGGTCTAATTAATATTACCGGTGGTTGCTGTGGCACCACGCCGGATCATATCCGTGCCATTGCGCAGGCGGTAGAAGGTATTGCACCGCGTCAACTGCCAGAAATTGAACCTGCCTGCCGTTTAAGTGGTTTAGAGCCATTTAACATCACCAAAGATTCCTTGTTCGTGAACGTCGGTGAACGGACCAACGTCACCGGTTCGAAAAAATTCCTGCGCCTGATTCGTGAAGAAAACTTTGCCGAAGCGCTGGATGTGGCCCGTCAACAGGTTGAAAGCGGTGCACAGGTCATCGACATCAACATGGATGAAGGCATGCTCGATTCACAGGGCGCGATGGTGCACTTCCTGAATCTGGTGGCCTCTGAGCCGGACATTTCCCGTGTGCCAATCATGATTGACTCATCTAAATGGGAAATTATTGAAGCCGGTCTGAAATGTGTACAAGGTAAAGCTGTCGTCAACTCGATTTCCCTGAAAGAAGGTTATGACGAGTTTGTCGAAAAAGCGCGTCTATGCCGTCAGTATGGTGCTGCCGTGATTGTGATGGCCTTTGATGAAAATGGTCAGGCCGATACTGCCGCACGTAAAAAAGAAATCTGTAAACGTTCTTATGATGTGCTGGTCAATGACGTGGGCTTCCCGGCTGAAGATATTATCTTTGACCCGAACGTGTTTGCGGTTGCAACCGGTATTGAAGAACACAACAACTATGCGGTAGATTTCATTGAAGCGACGGGCTGGATTAAACAGAATCTGCCACATGCCATGATTTCTGGCGGTATTTCTAACGTGTCGTTCTCTTTCCGTGGTAATGAGCCAGTGCGTGAAGCAATTCATGCCGTGTTCCTGTACTATGCGATTAAACAGGGCCTGACCATGGGTATTGTAAACGCTGGTCAGCTAGCCATTTATGATGATATTGACCCGGAACTGAAAGATGCGGTTGAGAACGTGATTCTGAACCAGAATCAGGGTACCAGCGGTCAGGATGCTACGGAAAAACTGCTGGAAGTCGCGGAAAAATATCGCGGTCAGTCGGGCGTTAAAAAAGAAGAAGAAAACCTGGAATGGCGTAACCAGCCGGTGGAAAAACGTCTGGAATATGCGCTGGTCAAAGGAATTACCACCTTTATTAATGAAGACACCGAAGAAGCCCGCTTAAAAGCCAAACGTCCGCTAGATGTGATTGAAGGTCCACTCATGGACGGTATGAACGTGGTCGGCGATCTGTTTGGTGCCGGTAAAATGTTCCTGCCGCAAGTAGTGAAATCGGCCCGTGTGATGAAACAGGCGGTGGCCTGGTTAAACCCGTACATCGAAGCAGAAAAAACTGTGGGCGAGTCCAAAGGTAAAGTGCTGATGGCCACGGTAAAAGGCGATGTCCACGATATTGGTAAAAATATTGTCGGTGTGGTCTTGGGCTGTAACGGCTATGACATTATTGACCTAGGCGTGATGGTACCGGCAGAGAAAATCCTGCAAACCGCGATTGATGAAAAAGTCGATATTATTGGCCTGTCGGGTCTGATCACTCCATCTTTGGATGAAATGGTCTTTGTGGCCAAAGAAATGCAGCGTAAAGGCTTCAATATTCCATTGATGATTGGCGGTGCGACCACCTCGAAAGCGCATACTGCTGTGAAAATTGATCCACAATATTCCAATGATGCGGTGATTTATGTGGCTGATGCTTCACGTGCTGTTGGTGTTGCAACTACCCTGCTGTCACAAGAGATGAAACCAGCCTTTGTAGCAGACACCCGTGCTGAATATGCCAAAGTACGTGAGCGGATTGCCAACAAGCAGCCGAAAGCGGCGAAACTGTCTTATGCAGAATCAATTGAAAACGGCCTGAAAATTGACTTTAAAGCCAATACACCGGTAAAACCAAACTTTATTGGTACCCAGACCCTGACCAACTATCCGCTGGAAACACTGGTTGAATATTTTGACTGGACGCCATTCTTTATTTCATGGAGTCTGGCCGGTAAATTCCCCGCCATCCTGACCGATGAAGTGGTGGGTGAAGCAGCGACCGACTTATACAATCAGGCGCAGGCGATGCTGAAAGATATTATCGACAATAAACGCTTTGATGCGCGCGCGGTATTTGGCCTGTATCCGGCCAACCGTTCCGGTGCAGATTCAGTCGAAGTGTATGATGCAACAGGTACGCATGTCACGCATACTTTCCAGCACGTTCGTCAGCAGTCAGACAAAGTCACTGGCAAACCGAACCTGTCACTGGCCGATTTTGTCGCGCCAAAAGGTGAAGCGGAAGACTATTTAGGTGGCTTTACCGTGTCGATCTTTGGTGCAGAAGAAATGGCCAATGAGTACAAAGCCAAAGGCGATGACTACAATGCCATTCTGGTACAGTCTTTAGGTGACCGTTTTGCCGAAGCCTTTGCCGAGCATTTGCATGAACGTATCCGTAAAGAGTTCTGGGGCTATCAGGCCAATGAACAACTGTCAAATGAAGAGCTGATTAAAGAGAAGTATGTCGGGATTCGTCCTGCACCGGGCTACCCTGCTTGCCCAGAGCACTCTGAAAAAGCGCCTTTATTTGACTGGTTAGGCTCAACTGACAAGATTGGTACGCAACTGACCAGCAGCTTTGCGATGTGGCCACCTTCATCAGTCAGTGGTTTCTACTATGCCAACCCTGAAAGCCAGTACTTTAACGTGGGTAAAATCGCAGGCGACCAGCTTGAAGATTATGCGCAGCGTAAAGGTTGGACACTGGATGAAGCGAAACGTTGGTTAGCGCCAAATTTGGATGATTCGATTTCTTAAGAATCTCTCTAGTCCTCTTTATTAAAGGGGGAACTAAAAATCCCCCTAAATCCCCCTTTTTCAAAGGGGGACTTTGTCATGTGATTAAATGAATTACGAATTCAAAACCACCACCAAATTCGCGTAAAGTTCCCCCTCTGCCTCTCAGGAGAGGGTCAGGGAGAGGTATTTAAAACAAAGCGCCAGAAAAGTTGAAGGAGAGGCCCTTTCCTCATTCATACTGTTGCAAATAACGCTCTAGCTCTTCCTGAACCAGCACCGCTGCATGCTTCTGAATTTGCGTTTGACTTAACAGTCCTTCCGAATCAACCACCACCACACGATGTCCATCTTGCTGCAAACGCTCTACTCCTTCAAACAGCATCCGTGCACCCACATCATGAATTAAGGTGAGGTTGGTCAGATCGAGTACAATCGTCGTATCACCCGGTGGCTCTTCCTGTAAATTGCGCAGCAACATTTCTGACTCGGTAAACTGCAACACCCCACGCAGTTCATAGACGCGAACATCATCATTTTTGCCAGCCCAATAACAGCTTTGAATAATGGTTTGTGCGGAAGGCGTCCCTTCCATCAGATGCAGGCCCATATCGGCAGATAAGCGCTCGAAAATATTAATCCCGCGGACACTGTTACCATGTTCATCTACGCGCGGTGAAAATACCGCAATACCGACCTGACCCGGCAGCACACCAATAATCCCACCTGAAACGCCACTTTTGGCCGGAATCCCCACTGTCGTGAGCCAGTCTCCGGCAGCATCATACATACCACAGCTCAGCATCACGCTTAACACCTGCCGCACCACGGCCCGATCCAGTAAACATTCGCCCGTTTTCGGATGTAGGCCGCCATTGGCCAAGACACTGGCAATGTGTGCCAAATCCTTAACCGTGACCTTAATTGCACACTGCTGGATATACCCATTCACAATCTCGACCGGGTCAGTGTCCAGTGCACCGACAGTACGCAACATATAGCCAATCGACAGGTTCCGGAATGCGGTCTTCATTTCGGAGGTATAGACCTGCTCATCAAAACTTAATTCCCGTCCGGCCAGTTCACTTAAAAAACGGCGCAGCTGCTCGGCCCGTGAAATGCCAGCCGTAGTTTGAATTAATGAATGGGTGGTAATCGCCCCCGAGTTGATCATCGGGTTTTTCGGAATATTCAGTTCTTTGTCTAAGGAAATCTGGTTAAAGGCTTCTCCGGAGGGTTCAACACCTACTTTTTGCAAAACTTCTTCAATGCCCAACTGCTCCAGCACCAGTGCATAGGCAAAGGGTTTGGACATGGACTGGATGGTAAATTCATGACCATCATCACCGCTGGAATAGATCATGCCATCTGCGGTGGACAGGGCCAGCGCCAGCTTGTTAGGATCAGCCTGTGCCAGTTCCGGAATATAATCGGCCAGCTGCCCGCCCACATTGCGCTGACATTGTGACAAAACATGCTTTAAATAATCTGGAACAGGCGTTTGCATAGGGTGGGTCCTTCTTTGGGCATTATCATTGTTGTAGATGGCAACTTTATTTTATACCGCAAGCCGGCACGTTTTGGCCCGGCAGTTACAGCATCGCTACACGCATCGCTTTTCTAAATCTTCTTGATTCAATTATGCGTTCAAGATTGTGCACTTTTTTAGATCACTGTCTGGGAGAAGCTGCTATGATGGCGCGATTTTTTGACTTACCTGCAATTTGTTCATGTTAGCCGAAAATTTCTCCCTCTACAGTGTGCTAATCCCGCTGTTTATGATGGCCTTTGGCAGCGTCATTCTGCTGCTGCGGCTGTTCCAACCGATTCCCACCTATTTTCTGTAGTATGCCGCATCGACCTTGTGTACGGGTCTGGCCGTACTGATCATTACTGTGGTCTCCGCCCAAGTGTTGCCGACCTTTAGCTTTATTCCGTCCACGCTGCTGTTTATCAGCTGTGCGATGTTCACCCATGCCATTCATTTACGGCTGAATGTCACCACGCGCTGGGCATTTCTGCTGGTGCTAATTACCATTGCCGAGTCAATTTATGTGTATTTTTCGGTGTTTGATGAGCAATATGCACAGCGGATGCTGGTGCTGACCATCACCATTACCCTGATTTTTTCGCATAATTTAAAGGCTTTATATCAGGTCAAGCTCAAGCAGAAACTGGATCGCCTGTTACGCCTGTCACTGTTGCTGTTAAGCGCGGTGATTGCGCTGCGCACCCTGTATCTGTTTGTGGTATTACAGCCGACCAACCAGATTTTAAGTAACAACTTGGTCGCTGCCGGCACCCAGCTGATTATTCTCTGCCTGAGCCTGCTGATGGCCGGGCTGCTGTTTCATAGTGCCTATCAGGATATTTTCCAGCAGCTGCAAAAAGAACGGAATCTTGATCCATTAACCGGCTTGCTGAATCGCCGGGCGCTGGAGGAACGGCTGAAACGCTTAAAACAGCACAGCCGTTCCAGACAGAATGCGATTATTCTGTGTGATCTGGACTTTTTTAAGCAGATTAATGATCAATATGGCCATAAGGTTGGCGATGTCGCGCTACAGCATGTCACCGAAATTATCAGCAAAGCGGTACGCAAATACGATGAAATCTGCCGGATGGGCGGTGAAGAATTTCTGATTTTACTGCAAGATACCCCGCTGGATATCGCAATTCAGGTGGCAGAACGGATTCGCAGCGGCATCGAAACCACACCACTGATTCAGAGTGGTCAGGTCATTTCAATGACCGGCAGTTTCGGCATCAGCTTTTTCCAGCACTTTGATGAGTTTTCTCAGGCCGCGCAGCAGGCCGATTTATTGCTATATCAGGCCAAAAATCTGGGCCACAACCAGCTGCACTGGCAACAATAACAATCATCCACACGTGCAGACTTTTATAACTATTAGTTTATTTTTCCCAAATAAAGTTTGATTATTCATAGCTATAGCTCTTCTTTAAAATTACGGTTCCTGTTTTTAATCCTGTCAGAAGATACGCATGGATGCTACTCCCCGTTTAAGCCGCGAAGACAAACGCACACTTGGCCTGTCCTCACTCGGCGGTGCACTCGAATTTTATGACTTTGTCATTTATGTCTTTTACGCCAAAATTATTTCCGATCTGTTTTTCCCAAGCACACTCAGTCCATTTTGGGCCATGCTGAATACCTATGGGATTTTTGCAGCCGGTTATTTTTTCCGTCCACTCGGCGGTGTGGTGATGGCGCATTTTGGCGATTTAATTGGCCGTAAGCGACTGTTTAGCCTGTCGATTTTATTGATGGCCCTACCCACGCTGTTTATTGGCATCATGCCGACCTTTGAAAGCATTGGTTATGCCGCGCCATTATTGTTACTGCTAATGCGCGTGGTACAAGGCATTGCCATTGGTGGTGAAATTCCTGCGGCCTGGACCTTTGTTTCCGAGCATGTGCCAGAAAAAAGAATTGGTTTTGCCAATGGACTGCTGACCGCCGGCTTATCCTTGGGGATTTTACTCGGTGCGTTAATGTCGCTGTTTATTTCACTGCAATTTACTGCAGCCGAAATTCAGGACTGGGCATGGCGTATTCCGTTTATTGTTGGTGGGATTTTTGGTCTGGTAGCGCTGTATTTACGCAGTTATTTACATGAAACCCCGGTATTTAAAGCCATGCAGGCACGCAAGGAACTGGCCAAGGAATTACCAGTGAAACAGGTGCTGGCGCAGCATCGTAGCGGTGTGGTGATGGGCATGTTCTTTACCTGGTTCCTGACCGCCTGTGTGGTGGTGCTGATTTTGGCCATGCCAAATCTGCTGGTCGGTGCATTTGGTTTTGACCGCGCCGATGCCTTTAAAATGCAAAGTGCCGCCATTGTCATGCAGATGATTGGCTGTATTGTGGCCGGGCTACTGGCCGACCGTTTTGGTGCTGGCCGCGTTATTTTATTCGGCTCCCTGCTGGTCGCTGCAATTGCCTCACTGTTCTATAACAGCCTGGGCCATGTTGAAGCATCAACAATCTTTATGCTGTATATGCTCTTGGGTCTGGCCTCTGGAACAGTCGGGATGGTGTCATATAGCATGGTAAAAATGTTCCCGGCACAAATCCGTTTTTCCGGTATTTCATTTTCTTATAATGTGGCTTATGCCATTGCCGGTGGCATCACCTTACCGCTGGTGCAGTGGCTAAGCCTGTATAGCAATATTGGCGCGCTATATTATATCTGGGTGGTGTGTCTGGTGGCGTTTATAACCGCCTGGTTTTATCAGCAGCGCTTTGAGCGTGCCCGATCTTCGGTTTAATCCACCTCAAAACAAAAGAGCCCGGATTCATCCGGGCTTTTTATACAAAGATGTGCAGATTTTAACTTTTTAAATTCTTCTTGAGTTCATCTTCAACAATATTAATTTCCACTTCGCTAAAGCGGCGAATTTCACCTTCTGCATGTTTTTCCAGCATCCCGCCAATTAACGGCACTTTCACTTTTACTGTCCAGTTCAGCTGGATCTGAACCTGCTGATCATTGCCTGTCACCGAACGTGCGCAGCGGGCCTCTAAGGGTAAGTTCGCACCTAAATCAATGGTCGAGGTCAATGCACTCAGATTGGTGACATCGGTGCGCTTTAAACGAAAAGCATCTTTTAGCAGTTTTTTGGCGATGTCTGGAATATTCACATCCAGGTTATAGGCACGGCGCAAGGTGTAAATATCACCTTGGATCTGCGATTCCAGAATCTCCAGATTTTCCCCCGGAATGCGTTTGCACACATTTTCATGTAATGCGGTATTTGCAGCCAGCTGTTTGAATTCGCTCAATGAAACACCCTGAATGGTGGCATTGACAGTAAATTGATGCGCCATAGTTGATCCCTGATTTTGTCTTTTTCTTCGGTCTTGTTCTTGGTGGGGAACCTGCTGTTGCAGCCGGTTCATCGCCTGTTTATTTAAAAGAATTCTGCACGCGCTGTCATTGGCTGAATGTGGTCGGATTGTTCTGGTGTCGGCCATATTCAATCCGCAGCATCTCACCGGCATCAATCCGGACAAAACAGTCCAGATAATCAATCCGGCCATAAAACTGTTCAGCACCATCATCCAGTCCGGTCACCGACCAGCGAATGCCGGCCGGAAACTGCTCAAGCCAGCCCGACTGATAAAAATCGGCGACTGAATCAAAATGCAGGCCCTCGGCAGCGGCCTGTTGCAGACGCTGTGCCACCTGTTCAAACCTGGCCTGTTGCTGCTGGCGAAAATCAATCAGCATGGCTTATCTCATCCTGCTTTTATTGCTGTTTATTTCTATCGCTGTTTATTTTAAACCTTCTGGCCGATGAACGCGCCAGTTTTGACACTGCCCCTCTGCAACATTCAAACTAGAGCCAGTCTAAAAATATACGAGTTCAGGATGAACACCACTGCTTCTGCAATTCACACATCGCCGCTTGAAATCAGCAGCGTTACTTTCCCGGCCAGCGATGGTTATCTGCTGACCGGCACCTGTTATACCCCGCCACAAGTTAAGGCGCAGCTGCTGGTGGCCTGTGCAACCGGTGTGCCGCAAGCCTTTTATCGCCGCTTTGCCGAGTACATGAGCCAATATCAATATCAGGTGCTGTGTTTTGATTATCGCGGTGTGGCCAAATCGGCACCTAAACGGCTGAAAGGTTTTCAGATGTCCTATCTGGATTGGGGCAAACTGGATCTGGCCGGTGCGATTGCCTATTTTAAACGTGAGCAGATGCCGCTATTTATGGTCGGTCATTCCTATGGCGGACAAGCGCTGGGATTGGCACCGAATCATGCGCAGGTCACGGCACTGTACTGTTTTGGTACCGGCGCCGGCTGGCATGGCTATATGCCACTAAAAGAAAAAATTAAAGTGCAATTTGTCTGGAACCTGATTTTCCCGCCAATGGTGGCCCTGGCCGGTTATTTGCCGTGGAGCAAGCTGAACATGGGCGCAGACCTGCCGCTGGGCGTATATCAGGAATGGCGTAAATGGTGTAAAAATCCGACTTACTTTTTTGGTGACCCGGCACAACAGGCGCTGTTTGAATGTTATGCACAGGTCAAAACCCCAATTTATGCCGCTTCTTCACTGGATGATGACTGGGCCTTACCCAATTCCCGGTATGCCTTTATGCAGCATTATTGCAATGCCTCAGTGAAAATGATCAACCTGAGTCCGCAGCAGTTTGGCTTAAGCCAGATTGGACATATGGGCTATTTCCGCCAAGGCGCAGAACAAATCTGGGATCAGGTGGCGGCCACGTTTGACCTATATCTGCCATCCGATGCAAACACCGAAGTGAGCATTTCAAAGTAATCAGGACGGTAAAGACAGGCGCTGCTGGGTTTCACGGCCCTCCCGATCCACATGGGTGATAAAAATACCGTACTGGCTCACATAGTATTCCAGCGACTGCTCATAGAAGGTCCAGTAAATGGCCCATTCGCCCAGATCGGTATCTGCAATCCGGGTCTGGGTTTTGGCCGGCATTTTACGCAATACCTGTTCCTGCAGCATTGAGCCATCCTCTTTATGCTGTACAACTAATGCGTCCTGCATAAAGATGTCCGCCACATCATCAAACAGTTGCTGTTCATAGGCAGCGACTTCTTCAATCACCTCTTCAACCGGTCGCGGGCATTTCTGGCTAATCGGGCCTTGCACCATATTGCAATAGGCGGCCTGATGTTTCTGAAAGGCACGGTTAATTCTGATTTTGATCATGACTTTCCACAGCGCATAAAAGACCAGAAAAATCAGGAGGATTGCCAGTATTTTTGCCATAAGCCCGCTTACCTCAATGGTTCGGTTCTCATTTCCCAACGTTTGGTCTCGTGTCTCTTATCTCAGCGCTCTTACAGATGGATCATGCCTGACGATGAGGATGATTCCATGCGCTCATCAAGATGCCCCCATCGCATCTGCGCTGCCAAACTGCTGTCTTTTTATTCATTTTGACACAAAACAGTATCAATCCCCCAATAAAAAATTCTCACAACGCCTAAAAAACTGCGTAAATCACAACAAGATTGTCATTTTATTGAAGGTTTATTTACATTCAAATAGGTGCTTGTTTGCCTTTACCAACACAATGATTAGATCCGCTCGAATTCAAGATGTCCCGAGCCTTATTCGCGTTTTGCACGACAGTATCCGATCCTGTAGCCTCGATCATCAACATCGTGAAATCAAGATTCAACGCCTGCTCGAAAATAAAAATCAGGAAAATCTGCTGTTACTGATGCACTATAACAACTGCTGGGTGTATGAGCTACAGCATCAGGTGGTCGGTTTTATTCTGGCCAGCGATCAGGGTGAAGTATTAATGAATTATGTCGCGCCCGATGTCCAGCAGCGCGGTATTGGCAAGCTGCTGCTCAATGAAGTGCTGCATTATTATCAGCAACGCCAGATGAAACGGATTGTGCTGGCCAGCACCCGCACGGCGCTGCCCTTTTATCAAAAATATGGCTTTCAGATTCAGCCACAGGCAATTGAACCTGTTTTACATATTCCCCTGGTCAAATATCTGGACTAAAGATTTTTTTCTCTGGCTTAGTGCCCGGCAATTCTGCACTGATCCCGGCCGGCTTCTTTGGCCAGATACAGCTGCTGATCGGCCGCTTTCATAAATTCCAGTACACTGGCATAGGGCTGCTTGCCGGTCATCCAGGCCACGCCCATACTGACCGTAACATAGTCTTTCGTATCCTGACGGGCAATGTGCTGCATTTGCTCGGCACGAACCGCCTGTAATACCTGTGCCATCATCGGCTCTAATAAGGCAATCGGGACATTGTGCAGTATCAAGGCAAATTCTTCACCGCCATAACGTGCCACAAAGGCATTTTCAGGCAAGGCACGATTTAAGATCAGCACCAGCTGCTGCAAAACCTGATCTCCTTTTAAGTGGCCATAATGGTCGTTATATTTTTTAAAATAATCGACATCCAGCATCACAAACGCCAGGGTATATTCAGGCTGCTGACAGGTCTGCTCAAAACGTAGCAGGATTTCATCATTCAAGGCACGGCGATTATAGGCACCGGTCAGCGCATCAATTTTTACCTGCAATTCCAGCTTGGCATTTAACTGACTTAACTGGGCGGTACGTTCCTTGACTTTAACATCCAGCGAATTATTCAGGCTCAGCAAACGGTTATTCAGTTTTTCAATATAGGCAGTATCACGCGCATAGTTACGTGCCTGCTGCAGCATAATCAGCAAGGCATACAGACTGGTAGAAATAAACGATAAAGCAATTGATTCAATCAGGTTTAAGGCCAGCAGCAGATCATGAATAAAGCTGCCAAACAGCAGCAACACTGCACATACGGTTAATTTGGAATAACTCAGTTTCTGCCGCAAAGTTTCGGCAAAACCGTAGATAAAATTGACCAGTACCAGCAGACTGAATAAAGAACTCCATAACGCCAGCTGTTCCAGCACCATCGGCGGTGCCCATAATGCAGCGACCAGATTAATGGCAATGAGCAACAGCGCAGCACAATATACCCAGCGATGTAAATAACGCTGGTTAAACAGGAACATATAGCTCAAGAAAAATAAAATGGCCAGAAAGCTGAACAGATATTGCAGCCGCAATCCCCAAATCCAGTTGATGCCGGTAAAGGCGGTATAGGCATACGGGGCTGCAAACAGGTTATGCAGCGCCAGAAACACAATAAAAATGCCAAATACAAACACACTTTGTGCATTCGGCGGCATCACCCCACGGAAAAAGGAAAAGACCAGGGTAAACAGTCCAATCCCGAGCACCCCACCGCTGATCATGGCCACGCTCATCATCAGGCGCTGGTATTGGTAGTTTATGGTACGGCTAAGTCCAATTTTTATTGAATGTTCCAGCCCGCCCCTGAAGTTCTGGAAACTGGAGGCCTGAATCGCCAGGGTAAAATATTCACTGTCGGCAATAAAATAGGCAAGCCGATGACTATTGCCGTTTTCATGGCGGGCAGCATCAGGACCGGCTTCCCCCACGCGTGCCAGCGGCTCACCATTTAAATACACCCGGTAGGCACCCTGCTGGCTAGGCATCCAGATCGCAATGCGGCGACCGACAAACTCTTTTGGCAACTGAAAATGCCCAATAAATGTGCCATAGCCTTCCATTTGGCCAGTCAGTTGCTGAAAAGAAGCCGGTAAATGCACCCGTTCTGCAGTCAGTACTGCACTGGGCTGTTGAATAAACTGCTGATTGTAAAACAGCCACGAACCATCCAAATTGGTGCTGGAGCGTTCACTAAACTGCAGGGTCGTAATCAGCTGCTGCTGATAATAGGAGTCTGGTGGGGAATCATAATGATGTGCTCGCGCCGGAGCAAGGCTGAGTGCACACAGACACAGCCAGGCCATCAACAGGAGAGAAATCCGAAAGTACGCGCGCTGTTCCAATAAAATGATAATCCCTGCAGACATTGGAAAGGAATGATTTTAATGTACTGTGTATTGAAGGGCTTTCAAATTACTTTTTGCACTATTTTTGCACAAGCCGACCAGAGACATCCTGTTCTCCGGTCAGGGAATGTGGAAGGCTTATTCGTCGCGGGTTTTCACGTCAAATAATTCAATTTCAAAAATCAGGTTGGAATTGGCCGGAATAATATTGCCAATTTTACGCTCGCCATATGCCAAATGGGATGGCACGATCAGCTTGCGCTTACCGCCAACTTTCATCCCGAGAATGCCCTGATCCCAACCTTTAATCACACGGCCGGTACCAATCACGGTTTCAAAATAGTTACCGCGGTCAATGGAAGAGTCGAACTTGGTACCATCTTCCAGCCAGCCGGTATAGTGAGTGGTAATTAAAGCGCCTTTGACCGCTTCTTTGCCCTCACCCACTTTTAAATCAATAATTTCTAATTCTTTTGACATGCGTCTGCTCTCTTCAACCAAATCAATTGTGCATGAGTATAAAAGGAATTGATGACAGCTGCATAATTTAGGCCGCTAAATTGCAGCCGTTTATTGACCTGACACCACAGCAGCAACCGGATGGGTTACTGCAACTGTTCCCATTCAATCACAGCCTGGGCCTGATCGCCAATTAAGGTCCATTCGCCATCCATCACATTTAACTGTAGCTGCATGGTACGTTCACACAGTTGCTGAATTGCTTCGGTGGTGGCGGTAGACAGTTTCCAGACCTGAACATTTTTCAGGGTTTTCAGCTTGCTGGAGCGTTTATACCAGTCATCGACATTGCTGCCATAGGCCACCACCGCCACCTGTTGGCAACGGGCGCTGGCTTTTTTGACCTTGTCTTCATCCGGGCAGCCGACTTCAATCCAGTTTATTAGCTGACCTGTGAGATCTTTTTGCCACAGCGCCGGCTCATCGGTTTCAAACAGGTCTTTGGTGAATTCCAGTGCCTCATCGGCATAGCGGGCAAATGCCAGAATACGCACCATCAGGCGCTCGATGGTTTCAGACGGATGCAAGGCCATGGTGAGCTGATAGTCACCATATTGATGCACATCCATATTGGCAATATTTAAATCTGCTTTATAAATTGTTGCTTTAAGCGCCATACACGTGATCCTCAAATTTGGCGCCTAGCATATCGGATTTTGCTGCCCCGTGCTGAACAGATTCTAGGCAGTATTGTCAATGCGACAGGCCAGCAGCTGTTCCTCAAACGCGCTCCAGTCCCGGGCGTTACGATAAATCAGCTCGATCCGGTTATCGGTATTTTCGGGCGATGACTGATAGTTAAATTGCTGCGGATTGAAATTAAAGGTTTTCCAGCCCTGATTGGTGTGAAAAATTGCTTTAATCCGCAACCAGTCCTGCTGTTCACAGAGCAGATCCAGCAATGCATAAAAGTCAAATTGCCAGCGCCGGGAAAATTTCCAGCCGGCCACCGAATACCCCTGCGCCGTTTCCACATAATGATAGGGCAACTGTTTAATTTCCGGCAGCTCTGCCTGTGCCGGCAGTGTGCGTTGCAGCTGCAATAAAGGCTGGATTTTACGCTGGATGCCGACATGGGCCAGATCAATTTCAGCCAATGGCAGCTGACCGTTTTCAGCAGCTAGCCAGCGCGGTGCATAGGCCTGATATTCCTGTTTTAATTTTTCCAGGCCCTGTTCATCTGCCGGCTGCATCTGATCCGGATGTGAAATCACAATAATCTGGGCGGCTTTTAACTGGTCGGTATACAGGTTTTGCTGGGTCCAGTCGGCATCGTGCAAACGTGAACCATCCACCACCGTGACCAAGGCGCGCATATCCAGATGGCTGTGCCAGTGCGGTTCGGTCAGCTGTTCCAGTAATTGCAGCGGATGGCCCAATCCGGTAGGTTCAATAAACAGCCGGTCGGGCTTGGCTTCATCCAGTAAGCGTGACAAGGCAATCTGCATTGGTAACTGGCTGCTGCAACATAAACAGCCACCGAGCAGTTCCTTAATTTCAAAACCGTCACTTTGCGGCAAAATCTGCTGGTCGATGCCGATCTGGCCAAATTCGTTCATCAACACCGCCCAGACTTCCTGCTCCGGCTTTTGACGCAGCAATTGCTGTAACAGCGTGGTTTTCCCGGCTCCCAGAAAACCGGAAATAATATGGGTTGGAACGGCGCGTGTCGGTGCAATCAGTTTCACAGGTCTACTCTTTGGCTGGGCAACGTTTGCATGCTATGCAAGATTGCCATGTGGTTCAAGCCAGCACTGCGGCTTTCTGGCTGAGATTTTTTCAGCTTGAGCCAGAAAATGCGCCTACCTTTGCTATCTTTTAGAAAAATTTAATTACATTTATCTGCCCGCAGTTTTTTCCTGTAACGCTGCAATATCGGTAGCAATGTAATTTTATTTATCTTGGCATGGGGATAGTTCGAGCTATCTCCTCTGTAAGTTCGCCGATTTTAGATGCAAAAAACGGTAAATTCTTACCCAATTGCTACATTTTCTTCATTCATGTAGAGCCAATGTTAAGCAGATTTTTTGCTTTGTTGCTTCGATTGCTCAATCTCCTACTGCGGCATAGCATGAAGCCTGTCCTCGATGCAGGTGATGTGCATACGAGGTCAACTCTAAAATGAATATTAAAGGATGCCTAACATGAAATTAACTCAAATTTTACTTGCGACCACGTTTGCGGCTGCTACCGCAACCACTTTTGCTGCACCGGCAGCACCAGCCAATACCCAAACTGAAGACAAAGTGATTGTCAGCACCCAGGAGCAGCCAGCAGCAGCGGCCAATGCCGGGGCAGCAGATCAGCCTGCGTCTGAAGCCGTATCAAGCGATGAAAAAGAGAAAACTGCACGTTAATAATTGCCATACTGTGCGTTGCTATCTTTGATGGCAGCACCGTATTCAATACTATTGCGTGAAGGTGGAACCGCTTTGATGCGGTTTCACTTTTATAAAAATGATCTTCTTACTATAGAAATAAATGATCGTAACATCATCCTGAATGATTGTATTTTTATTATAAATATTCATCTAATCAACAAATTATAAAAATCATCTTATTTACTATCCTCTACAGTCCCCCTCTGTTTCCACTATGGCATAACTTGTTGAATCCCGGCCTTTCACCGTTAATGGGCGTTAATCTGACGTGATTGATGGACCTCGCGATGAACACAACAAACTATACAACTGAAGTGGCAATTTTGGGTGCCGGTCCGGTCGGCTTAACCATCGCCAATTATTTAAGCAAACAAGGTATTCAGGTGATGGTGGTGGAACAGCTGGATCGCCTGATTGATTACCCACGCGCCATCGGGATTGATGATGAATCGTTGCGGACCATTCAGTCTTTAGGTCTGGTCGATCAGGTCTTGCCGCATACCACGCCCAATCATGCCATGCGTTTTCTTACCCCGAAAGGCCGCTGCTTTGCCGATATTCAACCGCTGACCCGCGAATTTGGTTTCTCGCGCCGTAATGCCTTTATCCAGCCGCAGGTTGATCAGGTGCTGTTAAACGGCTTGACCCAATATGAACAGACCCAAGTGCTTTTTTCCCGGGAACTGACCGAATTTATTCAGGATGCCAACGGCGTGACGCTCAAACTGCATACCCGTGAGGGTCAGCAGGAAGTGATTCAGGCACAATATCTGATTGCCTGCGATGGCGGCAACTCTCTGGTACGCCGTCGTCTGAATATTGCCTTTGATGGTAAAACAGCTCCGAACCAGTGGATTGTGATTGATATTGATAATGATCCACTGGCCACGCCGCATATTTATCTGTGCTGTGACCCGGTGCGTCCTTATGTGTCCGCCGCCCTGCCACATGGCATCCGCCGTTTCGAGTTTATGGTGATGCCGGGCGAAACCCAGGAAGAACTGAGCAAACCGGAAAATATCGCCAAGTTACTGTCTAAAGTACTGCCAACCACCGATGGCATCGAGGTCATTCGCCAGCGCGTCTATACCCACAATGCGCGTATTGCCGAAAAATTCCGTGTTGACCGGATTTTACTGGCCGGTGATGCAGCACATATTATGCCGGTGTGGCAGGGTCAGGGCTATAACAGCGGCATGCGTGATGCCTTTAACCTGGCCTGGAAAATGGCGCTGGTGATTCAGGGCAAAGCCGCTGCCGAGCTGCTCGATTCATACCAGATTGAACGTAAAGACCATGCCAAAGCCATGATTGATTTATCGGTGATGGCCGGGCATGTGCTGGCACCGCCAAAACAATGGCAAGGTATTATCCGTGATGGTATTTCCTATGTGCTGAATTACATCAAGCCAATCAAACAGTATTTGCTGGAAATGCGCTTTAAGCCGATGCCGAAATATCAGGATGGCGCCCTGTTGCCACAAACCGATAAACACTCGCCGGTCGGTAAAATGTTTATTCAGCCGCAGGTACAACTGGCCTCAGGTGAAACGGTGCTGCTGGATGACGTACTGGGCAATGACTTTGCGATTATCGCCTGGGGGGTTGATCCAAAATGGGGACTGTCTGACAGCAGCATGCAGCAATGGCAGAAACTGGGGGTGAAATTTATTCAGGTAATTCCTGCGGTGCAGCTCAAACATCCACAGCCGAAACACTCTGCAGATGTGATTACCATTGGTGATCTGGGCACAGAAATTCGCAGCTGGTTTGGCAAAACCACAGGCTCGGTGGTAATTTTACGCCCTGACCGTTTCGTTGCGGCGCTGGCAATTCCGCAAACCCTGGAAAGTACCAGTCAGCAACTGTTCCAGAAACTGCATGCCCAATAAGATGAACCCTTCAAAAAACCACGCTCAGGCGTGGTTTTTTGCTATTCGCGCTCATGTTCATGCCGCTGTTTCAATGCTGATCCAGCTGCTGAAACCAGATCACCTGACTTAAGGATGGCCGCTGCGCCATCCATTGCAGATACGGCCGGAATTCTTCCAGATAAGGAATGGCCTTCAGAGCAATGGCATAGGCCAGCCAGTACGCCAGATACAAATCTGCGGCACTCATACGCTCACCGAGCAAATAGGGGTTGGCCTGCTGCAGTCCCTGTTTTAAAAACGCCATCAGATCTTCCGGCAATCCCATCCCTAAACCGCGTTTATGCTGTTCGAGCTGGGCCTGACTGATCTGGAAATTGCTCAAGTCAATCCATTCGGTTAATGGGCCATGACAGAAAAATAGCCATTTGAAATAGGCGCCGCGCTGCGGATCATCCAGGGCCGGGGCCAAACCTTGTTCAAAGAAATGATCAGCCAGATAGGCAAAAATTGCCGGGGTTTCACTAATAAAAACCGGGCCATCGACCAGTAGCGGCACTTTGCCCAAAGGATTCATGGCCCGATACTCTGGCTGTTGCAGATCTTCCCAACTGACCTGAATAATCTCGATCTGATCCTGAATCTGCAGCTCCTGTAATAGCGGCATTAGGGTCTGACCACGTGATTGAGGATGCGTATACAGTTGCATGTGGAGTTCCTCGACAGTGCATCAATGCTTATATTTTAAGCCTGCTGTCCGGCGAGAAACGCTGTTGATTTGTGTCCATCTTTAACGGCTTCACCAATTTTAAAAAACCGGCTGCGCCGATATGTAGTTGGGCGTAACACGTTTGCTTTAGCCAAAATCCATATAAAACTGTGCTTTCAATACTTTTAAAATCAGCTCAATCGCTTCGCTGCGATGTTGTTTGCGATAGCTGGCATAGAGGCCAATCATCGGCAGTGGTTCCAATGTGTTTTTCACCACAATTTTATCGCCAAGTAGCGGAATCACATAAGCGGGCACCAGACTCCAGCCGACGCCCATCCCGACCAGATTAACGTTCATCAGAATATTGGTGGAATGCTGCACCACATGAATCTCCAGCCTAGACTGCTTTAAAAAGTCCTGAATAATTTTGTACAGCTGCGGTGAGGCGTGCTCATCACTAATCACAAAATCCTGCTGCTGAAAACTTTTGATGCTGATATGTTTTAAGCTGGCCGCCGGAGAATCCTTCGGCACAATCAGGGTCAGTGGTTCATCAAAAATCCGGATTGACTCAAACGCTCCCGATTCATCTGGATAGCGGGTAAAAGCAATATCAATTTCCGCCCGACTTAAGGCCTTAAACTGCTCGGCATCCGGCAGGCTATGAAAATGGATTTTTAAATCGGGAAACTGGGCACGAATATTCGGCATGATATAAGGAAACACTTTCATTTCGGCCACCGGCACAAAGCCGATATTCAACTGTGCTTTTTGCGCCTGTGCCACTTGCCGCGCTTCCTGAATGGCTTTGTCGGCATAGTCCAGACACAAACGCGCCTGCTTTAAAAAGGCCTCGCCTTCTGGAGTCAGTTCTACTTTACGGTTGGAACGCAGCAATAACTGCACCCCGACCTCCTGTTCCAGATCTTTAATTTGCTGGCTTAAAGATGGCTGCACGGTATACATTCTGGCTGCGGCCCGGGTAAAGTTCAGCTCTTCTGCCACCGCAACAAAATAACGTAAATGTCTTAATTCCATGTTGAAGCCTCTTAGGGAGCCTGACGCAAGGTTGGTGTGACCATGGCTTTGTAAAGCAGCAAGGTCAACAGCACCAGCACGGCGCAGAGTAAATAGGTCAGCTGGAAGCCCATCCAGGCAATCAGGATGCCCATCAGCACGGAACCGAGTGCCAGCCCCAGATCAAACAGGGTAAAGAACGTTGAAATCGCATGACCCATGCGCTGTTTATTGACCGTTTGAATGGCCACGGTTTGCAGACACGGAAACAAGGTGCCGTAGCCAATACCAATAAACACCGCCGACAGCCATAAAATCCACGGATTAGATAAAAAGCTGACAATCACCAGTCCCATGGCAAAACACACAAAGGACGGATACATCACCGCACTTGGACCTTTACGATCATAACGCTTGCCGACCCACGGCCGCACCACAATCATGGACACAGCAAAGACCACAAAGAACAGACTGGTATAGGCCAGTAACTGCTTGGCTTCACTATAGGCAGTAATAAAACTGATCACGCTGGAATAGGCCAAGGCAGTCAGCATTGCCACCAGCCCTACCGGAATGACCCGGGTTTCGACAATATCATGCAGGCTCAGCCGGGGTTTCATGGCAGATGGATCGGGCGGATTGGCCGGTTTGACCCGATCATCCTGTAATTTCAGGCTAAGGCAGAACAGAAAACCCATCGCCATAATCACTGCCAGCACGGCAAACAACACCCGAAAACTGGTGAACTGGATGGTGGTTAAGGCAATTAAAGGCCCAAAAACCACGCCCAAATTGGTCGACATCACAAAATAACCAATGCCCTCGCCTTTACGCGCTTCTGGAATAAAGTCACTGGCCACCGGCACCGCCACCGTGGTTAAAATACTGAACCAGATGCCATGTAAAAAACGCACCAGCAGCAGGCTCCACATGCTGTCAATCCAGATATAGCAAAAGGCAAACAGCACAAAGCACAGCTCAGAACCACGAAAAGACAGTTTCTTGCCCAGCTTTTCCACGATTAAACCGGAAAACGGCCGGATGGCAATCGAGGACACCAGAAACAGGGTCAGAGCCAAACCGGCTTCTTTGACCGTGCCGCCCAGATCATTCATGATATAAATTGGTAATACGGCTAGCAGGGCAAAATAATAAACAAACAGAAACAGGTTATTGAAAAGACACAGAATAAATGCACGATTCCATAATGCAGCAGAACTTTGAGCAGACATAGGCTTAGCGCTCCTGCGCATCAATAAGCGGCTGAACCCGGACTGGTGCCAGCACCATCTCAATCAGCTGCTGAATATAGTCGGCATCGGGCATCCGGTTAAAGAAAATAATCTGGTAATGAATCGGTGCATATAGCGTGTCGAGCATCAGTTCAAACGGATACTGCGCCACAATTTCGCCACGCTGAATCGCCAGCTGAATCAGCTTGCGCATCTGTTCACGCCGTGGCAGCAAATATTCACGAAAAAATGCTGCGGCAGTTTCACGCTGCTCGGCCATCACCACCAGTACCGCCCGCCCAACCTGATGGTTCAGCGCCTGACTCAGCTTAAACAATTGCTGGGTCAGGTTAAACTGCAAAGACTGGCTAAAGTCGAGTTCAAAAATCGAGGCGGTTTGCAGCTTAAAGGCATCGAACACCAGTTCGGATTTATGTTTCCACCAGCGGTAGATGGTCGATTTCCCCACACCGGCCCGCGTGGCAATATCCTCAATGGTCAGATGGCTATAGTCATACTCTGCCAGTGCCTCGACCACAGCATTTAAAATACATTGCTGCCGCCGTGATGATTTTTCAGTTTCCATACCTAGCCCAAAACGAAACGATACGTATCGTTTTATAATAAGCCAGTTGGTGCCGGCTGGCGAGTGATTCTTTTGTCGTCTGGTATGAAAAAATTTGGCAATAAAAAAAGACCTGAAATTTCAGGTCTTTCTTCAACACAGTGAAAGTCGGACTTAAATCGACTTCTTGTAAATACTGCAAGATGGATGAGTACCTTCCTGTAAACGTGCCACTTTACGCTGTTCTGCCGCTTCAAAACGGCAGCGTTTCCAGTCATTGTCCAGATTTAAGGCCGGCACCTGTTTGGGTTTGCCCTGCTCATCAACTGCGACCATGGTAAAATAGCAACTGTTGGTATGACGCACGGTGCGTTTTTGAATGTTCTGCGCTTCGACGCGAATGCCAATTTCCATGGAAGTACGGCCTACATGGTTCACACTGGCCAGGAAAGTCACCAACTCACCGACATGAATTGGTTCCTTAAAGTTCACTTTATCTACCGAAAGTGTCACCACATAGCTGCCTGAATAACGGCTGGCACAGGCATAAGCCACCTGATCCAGTAATTTTAGAATTGTTCCCCCATGAACATTACCGGAAAAGTTTGCCATATCTGGCGTCATTAACACCGACATGGTTAATTCAGATTGATCTTCTAAGATGGGTTTAAGCTGATCTAATGGGGACATCTTGTTTTCGGCTCTTATAAAAGACAGGATATGTGAATATTATTATATCGTTTTTAACACAAATTAAATGTTCAATTCGGCAATAAAGTCATCATTATTATTTATGGTGATTGGGGTATTATTTAGAAAAATATATAGTGTTTTGCGCTATTACTTGAATTTTCAATTATTTATCCACATCCCGACACCACTTGAACAGGATTTCAGCAGGCGCGTCAGGAGGTGGATTTTTTCCATTCGGGCAGATGAGTTCAGCCCAAAATTGGACTTTTTACTGCCTGAGCTTTTAAGCCGGGTTGATATGACGCAACATTTCCGGCGACACGTGACCATAATTTAAAACATTTTGTACATCGAGCTGGGCTTCAATTTCATAGGAACCATCGGCATTAATTTTTTTAATGGTAAAAATAATTTGTTCCATGTTGGCCAGTTGTACAGATTGTCCAATGTGTAATTGCTTCATGCTCATGCCCTGCTCAGTTTTAGCTTCTAAGATAAATCGTTATATTCTGATGCGGCCAGTATAAGAGCTTTATTAACAACAGGTAAACTTAAATAGCTGAATTAAAATACACTTATATATAAACTTTAAATATTAATCACAACCTTTTGAGCATGAATCGAAATACCTTTATTGAATAACATCAGGCAATTAACGCCAAAAGCAAATTTCAATATGAGCATTCTTGCCATTTTTATTCGACTTAAGTTATAGAAAAAACCGGCAGCATTCTAGCGCCCCGAATGTATCTCAACAGTATTTTGTTGCAGGTTATAGGTTTGAATCCGGTGACCATCGGCATAGCCTTTATGCTGATAGACTTGCGAAATCTGCCCCAGCTTGCCATAAGCCGCCACTACACCGGCCTGCATGGTGGCTTCGCGGCCCTGCACATCAAAAATATGTGCTTTTTCGCGTAAATCTGGCTGAATTACAATATCGGCATGTTTCAGCTCTTCCTGGGCCAGATGCTTCTGCATGATATTAATATTCTGGTTAAATAGTCCCCAGACATGGCTGGTTTCGGTATACATCGGCTGGGCCAGAATATCGACTGCAATCACAATGTCCGCACCCAGCTCGCGGGCGACATTTACCGGCACCGGGCTGACCAGTCCACCATCGACATATTCGGCATCGGCAATTCGGGTCGGAATAAACATGCTTGGAATGGACACCGAAGCCCGTACCGCCTGTCCGGTATTGCCGGCATTAAACACCACTTTCTTGCCCTGTTTTAATTCAGTGGCCACCACATACATCGGAATTGGCAGCTGCTCTAACGGCAACTGGTTGACCTGCGTATTGACATAGTTCTCGACTTTTTTGCCATCGAAGAAACCTTTCATATCCAGTTTGATGTCACGGACATCATTGGCTTTCATGTTCAGGGCAATCTGACGCAGCTCATGCGCGCTTTTGCCGCTGGCATAAATCGACCCGACAATACTGCCGGCACTGGTCCCGACGATAAAATCCGGACGGATGCCATTTTGCTCCAGCACTTCAATCACGCCAATATGAGCATAACCGCGCGCGCCGCCGCTGCCCAGCACCAAGGCAATGACCGGGTCCTGTCCGGTATATTGCGGCAATGTTTTAAAGTTCATGCGTGCATTCTGCTGGCTGGCCTCAGCCATTGCCGGGGTCGCCAGTAATTGAGAGGACACCCCCTGATGCTGTTCTGGCAGATGCTGACAGGCGCCTAAGGTCAGCATGACTGCCCCCATCACACTGATAAAGCCAAGATTTTTATTCAACATGAATTCCTTGATCTGAACTCGACAGGCCTGCTGTAGTCTAAGGAGATTTTCTGCAGTGCATTGTTTAAATTCGTTAAACTGTCATCTGCTCAGTTTAAACTTAAGTCGGGTTTTTTAAAATTCTAGCCAATGTCTTCTTTATCTTATTCACAGATTTTTCTGATTTTCTTTAAGCTGGGATGCTTATCTTTTGGGGGCCCAGCCGCGCATCTGGTGTTTTTTCACCAGACTTTTGTGCAGCGTTTGCACTGGCTCAAAGATGAAGACTATGCCCAGGTCGTCGCTTTAGCGCAACTGTTGCCCGGCCCGACCAGCAGTCAGGTTGGACTGGCCATTGGCTATTTAAAACGTAGCTATTTAGGCTCGGTGGTGGCCTGGCTGGGTTTTACCCTGCCCTCGGCCTTGCTGATGACCCTACTGGCCTTTATCGGTCAGCAGTTATTCCCGTGGATCAGTTCGGCGTATTTTCATGCCATTCAACTGATTGTACTGGCGGTGGTGTTCTGGGCCTTCTGGCAAATGCTGAAAAGCTTTTGCAAAAGCTGGTGGCAATACCTGCTGATGCTTGTGTCTGCGCTCATGATCTGGTTCCTGCCACTGTCATATAACCAGATTCTGGTGATTGTGCTGGCTGGTCTGGCCGGCATGTGGATTGCCAAAACACAACCTCAAACTGGTAGTAATACCACGCCGAGTTTTCAGCTGGAACAGCGCAGTTTCGGCTCAACTACACTCTGGCTAATCTTGTTGATCTGTCCGTTTCTGCTGCTCGGTGCGCTGAACTGGATCAATCCGCATCTGCTGGCTGAAGGCTTTTTAGGCTTTTATCAGTCTGCTGCACTGGTCTTTGGTGGTGGGCATATTATTTTACCGCTGCTGCATCAGGACTTTGTCAGTACCGGCATGATCTCAGCCCAGCAGTTTGATTTAGGCTATGCCTTTGCCCAGCTCATGCCGGGTCCTTTATTCAGCTTTGCCAGCTATGTCGGCTATTTTCTGGATTTAACTGCCTATCCTGTGCTGAACGCGATCATTGCCACCATCGCCATTTTCCTGCCCTCGTTCTTTCTGATTTTTGCTACCCTGCCGCATTGGTCCTGGCTGATGCATCAGGACAAAATCAAACATGCGGTGATTGGTATTAATGCCGCGGTGGTGGGTTTATTGCTCGCGCTCATTGTTGATATGGGACAGGATTATTTAACATCAGTGCTGGATCTGGCGTTTGTGATGTTTGTGATTGTTTTACTGAAAAGCAAACTGCCGGTGTGGGTCAGCCTGATTGGTAGCTTTGGCGTGTATATGGGTTTGCTGTCTTTGCTGAGCTAACGCATCTAAAAGAATATTCTCTTGATAAAACAACAGCCTCATGATGAGGCTGTTGTTGTTTGCATTACCAGATATCGGAATTAACCCGGTCTTTAAATTTAGGATGATTGTCCAGTTTAAATTCCGGCTCTTTCACGCCACGCTTCAGCTGTGCTTTGAAGTCTTTTAGCAACATCAGCACAAATGGCGTCAGCAGTAAAATGGCAAACAGGTTGATGGTGGCCATCACGCCCATAAACAGATCGGCCATCGACCAGATCAGTGGTACGGTGGCAATCGCGCCGAAATACACCATAAACAGCACCAGCAGACGGAAAATCAGCATGATCTTGCGGTTGTTGTTAATGAACTGCACGTTACCTTCGGCATAGGCGTAGTTCCCAATAATCGACGAATAAGTAAACATAAACAGGATAATGGCCAGGAAGTCATCGCCCCAATGGCCAATCTGGCTTTCCAGCGCCATCTGGGTCAGGGTCACCCCTTCAAAACCGGCATTCTGATATAAACCGGAAGACAGGATGATAATTGCGGTACATGAACAGACAATAAAGGTGTCCACGAATACGCCCAGCATCTGTACCAGCCCCTGATTCACTGGATGTTTTACATCCGACACAGCAGCCGCGTTTGGTGCAGAACCCATCCCCGCTTCATTGGAGAACAGACCACGCTTGATGCCCATCATCATCGCCATCGACACCATCGCCCCAAAGAAACCACCGGCAGCGGCATCAAATTCAAAAGCCTTGCTGAAAATCAGGCGGAAAATATCCGGAATAATCGGCAGGTTAATCACGGCGATATACAATGCCACCACCAGATACAGCAGCGCCATAATCGGGACAAATTTCTCTGCCACTTTGGCAATACGTTTAATCCCGCCAAAAATAATCATGGCGGTCATGACGACCAGAACCAGACCCAACCAGGACAGTTCAAAACTGAATGCACCCATTGGAACAGTCAGATTGGCCTGATTCCAGCCCCAGGCATGTGATGTGGCACTGATAATCGAGTTGGCCTGCACCGCGTTAAACACGAAACCGTAAGTTAAAATCAGGGCAACCGCAAATACTACACCCAGCCATTTCTGTTTCAGGCCTTGGGTAATGTAATAGGCCGGACCACCACGGAACTGATGGTTGCTGGTATCACGCACCTTAAATAGCTGCGCCAGTGAAGATTCGACAAAGGCCGAACTCATGCCTAAAAATGCGGTAAACCACATCCAGAACACCGCACCCGGACCACCAATCGCAATCGCAATCGCAACACCGGCAACGTTACCGACCCCGACCCGACTGGCCAAACCGGTCACAAGGGCCTGAAATGGGGTAATCCCATAACTGTCTTCGCCTTTTTTACGGCTCGACCTCATGGCTTTAATACTGTGCCAGAACAGGCGAATTTGTACAGCGCCGGTGATCAGGGTATAAAATATCCCGACACCAACCAGAAAGATCACCAGAAAATCCCACAGCGGGGTATTTAGAAGCGTCACCCAGGACATTAGGGTTTCATTTAATTGTTCATTCATTTTTTCGCACCCTTTGCTGATTGAGTCATCCTAAAAAGAAAAGCCTTTTAACAAGGCTTTTCCACTCAAATTACTTAAACAAAAAACTTAAGAATGACTTGAATGACAGTCGCATTAATCAAGTCGACAAAGAAAGCACCACACAGCGGTACAATCAGGAAGGCTTTATGAGAAGCACCGTACATATTGGTAACGGCCTGCATGTTGGCAACCGCAGTAGGTGTTGCACCCATACCAAAACCACAGTGACCCGCAGCCAGTACAGCAGCATCATAGTTTTTACCCATAACACGGAAGGTAATGAAGGCCACATACAAGGCCATGGTGATGGTTTGCGCGCCTAGAATGACCATTAGCGGGCCCGCCAGATCTGCCAGTTGCCATAATTTCAATGACAGCAATGCCATCGCCAAATATAAAGACAATGAAGCGTTACCAAATACGTCAATCGCACGGTCAAAAATAGTGACTTTGAAAATACCTTCTAATACGTTACGCAGAATTACCCCACCAGCCAAAGCCCAGACGAAAGTTGGCAACTCAAACAGCGTACCTTTGGCATAACCAGTCATAAACTCGGCAAAGGCCAGACAGGCTGCAAATAAACCTAAAGTGGTAATGGCATTGTCTGCGGTAATTAAACGCACCTGATGCGGATATTCAAATGGCACAAACTCACCCGGTACCGGTTCAACTGGCGTATTGTCACGCTGTTCAATTTGCGCATCGGTACGTGGTGTAGCCAACTGATAACGGTTGATCAGCAGTTTGGCCAATGGCCCACCAATAATACCACCAATAATCAGACCGAAGGTCGCACTGGCCATCCCCAGGGCCAAAGCCCCCTGAATACCATGTTCAACCTCAAGGATTTCACCCCATGCACCCGCAGTCCCGTGACCACCGGTTAAGGTAATGGAACCGGCAATCATACCAATTAGCGGATCAATGCCCAATACTGTCGCCAGACTAATCCCGACAAAGTTTTGTACAATGATGAATAGTGAAATTGCGATCAGAAAGATCACCAGACCAATACCGCCTTCACGCAGTTTGGCAAAGTTGGCACTTAAACCGATGGAGGCAAAGAAAATCAGCATAAAACTGGTTTGTAGCGCACTACTGGTGGTAATGCTGTAGCCCCAGAAATTGTGCACGATTAAAGACACTACCGCAGCGACCAAACCGCCCGCGACAGGTTCCGGGATGTTGTAACGTCTTAGAAAATCAATATTGTTAACTAAAAAACGTCCCAAAAGGAGAACGATTACAGCCGCAATTAAGGTGTAAAACGCATTAAAAGTAAATTCCATGGCAATATCCATTTAATATGGTCAATGCTTATTGTTTTCCGGTTCTGATTATTTAAACCTGATGATATAAGCACCTTTTATGATAAGGCTGCTCTGTTTAATTTAAATAAACGGGAAAACTCTGCAATATGAATAATGTAAATCAGAAAAAGTTCTGAGTTGGCGAAGAAGCATCTGAGCTGGAGCGCAAGACTCAGCTTCGCTCCTCAAATTCATATCAACCGGCACTGCCTGAAAAAGAGGGAGTGAAAAATAAAATACAGACACTTCAGTGGCAGGGTAATGTCAGGCTGAAATCTCTGAATAGGCTTACTATAGAAAGATAATCTCATATAGGCTCCTAAACATAGAAAATGCATTGCTTCATGTAGCCAACAAATACATCTTAATTCATAGAAAAAGCTGAACAATACAGCTTAAAAAATCGCACATTATGCATCTTTTTCTCTAAAAATCTTTATTTTTTTAACGCTATTCGCTATTAGTCTAACTTATTGCTTTTAACTATAAATTTAAGCAACTGAATTTAAAATTGTTTTTTAAAAATCGGTAAATAAAAAAAAGAGGTGGCAAGCCACCATTGCTGTCCCACAATTTTTCACAAGAGGAAGCTCATTTGAGCTTCCTCTTGTTTTATGGGTATTTTATCGGGTGAAAATAAAGCTTTTAAAGTTCTTCTTTCAAACAAATTCACTTGAATTATTCTGAGTAAACGTTGAACTGTCCAACCTGTTTTTCCTAAATGTCGAGCGAAACTCACCAATAAATAGGCGATCATCGCAATCCAGATTTGTGTCTGAATTGCGTTCCTGCTGCGGCCTAGAAACGCTTTTAATTTGAGATTCTGCTTAATCGCCTTAAAGAACAGCTCAACTTTCCAACGATCTTTATAAATCGCTGCAATGGTGGAGGCGGCTAAATGAAAGTTATTGCTGAGAAAGCTAAAGTGCTTGCCACTTTGCTGATCTCTATATTCAATTCTTCTTAACACTGGGGCTTTTCTTTTTAGGGCATGTGCGCTATTCAGCTGAATGGTTTCATCTTTTAGAATACCTTTGGATTCAAGCACTGGATGTTGCTGGATCACCTGATACACAGATTTAGGCCTAAAACGTGTGACAAATCCAATGTTTTGAGCAGTCAGATTTGCATACCATTGGTAATCGACATAGCCTTTATCAAAAACTACAATGCTGCCAGCAGGAAACTGGAATTTGCGGCCTTGTACCATGTCATTTTCTTTGCCATTTTCAACTGCAACAAACTCAGGAATATCATTGCTGTGATTCAATCCTATACTGAGTTTCATGCTGGCTTTTGAGTCGTGAACTTTGGCCCATTCACATAAGGAAAGCGACAAGTCAATATGACTGGCATCCAAGGAATACAAGGGATTCTTAAAGCGAAATTTATGAGCTACTTTTGAGTGTTCATAGTATTTAAGCAACTTGTAAAATAGCTGTTGATACAAGGCAGCAGGCTGCTGCTCATTGATTCGTGCCAGCGTGCTTCGGGGAATAGACTTTGCTCCGAGATGACTCAGCTTTTCCTGTTGGCACTCCAAATTGGATTGAATATCTCTCAGACTTTGCCTACAAGAGAATTGAGACATCAATATGGCAATAAACTGATCCCACCGGGAAGCCGCTCTAAATTTCTGTCCAACATGGTGTACTTTAGCAAGTTGTTCAAAATCCTGTCGCACAACAGGTTTAATTAGCTCATGAAATACGGTATTCTGATGTGACAAAACCTGAATCCTGGTCGTTAAAGTGTTTGTTTGCACTCATATTTTAACTGTTAGGACTCAGGTTTTTTTATTTAAAGCAAACTATGGGACAGCAGTGGGCAAGCCACCTCTTTTTTGGTTCAGCACTTAGAAGTTATAACGTGCCATTAAACCAAAACGGTTATCTTTACCTGTTTGGCCATCAGCTGTTTCACGTTCACCGTAAACATATTCAGCACCCAAGGTAATTGGTTGTACCGGGTTATACATGACATTTAACCAGCCTTGCTGTAATTCGTCATTTTCTTCATCTACAGCATCATTAAAAAAGACTGCACCATAACCTAATGTACTACGAAGTTTTGGTGTAATTTTCAAAGTAGCGCCTAAAGTAAATGCATCAAATTCTTTTAAGTCGATGTCATTACCATCTACTGAATAACGCTCATTCCCATTGGTGTATAGAATAAACTTGTCATCACCCGTTACATGAGAGTAGTCGGCATTTAAAGTTAAGGTTTCAGTTGGTTTAAAGTTTACACCCGCAGCCAAGCCCCAGCTAAAATCTGTTTCGTCAGCTACATCACGCGCACGAACTTCCTGGACCAGCGCTCGACCTGTCAGCGTACCTGCACCTTCAGCAAATTTATGTGCAACCTTTGCGGTTGCTGCCGGCAGTCTGTTATCGTCATGCCCTTTTTCTAAACCAACAAAATAAGTCGTGTCTGCATTAAGTTTGTCGCTATAACGCACTTGTGGTGTACGGTAAGTACCAATACCGAGTGGTGAGTTAAAGTCCAGCATTTCAGGTGTAGTTTCACCGGAAAGGAAGGATGAAGTGGTTTGACCTAATAACCAGTTGTCCATAGTTAAGTAAGCGTGGCGAATACGTACGCTGTCATTAGTACCACGGAAATCAATCTCAATTTTACCGCCGACATCTTTCCCTGCGACTGGACCTTTAAAGTCTAAACCAAGGCGTGTAGTGGTTGCGGTTGAATCAAAACGGTCTTCAGTTGCGTTATTGTCATCGCCCAAGCTAACGGCGTGGATACGGTTAAAAATTCCATTACCACCTTCAATTTGATACGCAGCATCCCCACGCACAAAACCGTACAGATTGACTTCAGCACCACCTTTCGACTTTAAGGAAAATGGTGAAGCCGATTTTGCTGCAGGTGCCGGTTGCGCCTGAACTTGCTGGATCTGGACTTGTTGCTGTTGCTGAACCTGTTGCTGCTGTTGAATTAAAGCTTTGAGTGCTTGTACTTCCTGGCGTAATTCTTGAATTTGTTGTTGTTCAGTGCTTGCTGCCTGTACCGTAGAGGCCATTGCTGCTGTAATTGCGACCGCTAATGTTTTTGTGATAAGTGAAGTTTGGATTTTACGATCCATGAGTTTCTCCAGAGTAAAAAATAATGCTCATCCGTGCTCTTTTAAGACATTTTAAATACTGACTCAGATGGCAAGCATCCCTGATTTAAATGTCATTTAATCATCACACTTTTGCTATTTATCAAATAATTAAAAGTCTTATCGATAAAGAATTACACAAAACTGTAATCGTTTTATGCTTTCAATCTAACAATTAATTTATTTTATTAAAATCACTTTTAACGTATAAGGATAAAGGACTGATCAATTTTTCTAATTCTCATTTGCAAAAATATCGAATTATCATGGTTTTATCGAAAAGTAAAAGCTGCTTACCCGGTTAAATATTAGACTATTGTATATAGCGACAGTTGATTAGAACATAAACATTTTAAGGGATTTTTCATGGATAAAGGACTAGTACAACTGGTCGATCAGGCCATTAGCTCGCGTCATTCGGTGCGCGCCTTTTTAGATCGTCCGGTCGATCCGCAAATGATTAAAGATATTCTAAGCGTGGCCAGCCGCGCACCATCCGGCACCAATATTCAGCCGTGGAAGGTGTATGTGGTGACCGGTGAAAAGCGTCAGGAACTCATTGATCGGGTCTGTCAGGCACAAACTGAACTGTATTTACATCCTGAACGTGCGGTCGATTATCAGGCCACCTTTTCCTATTATCCGGAACAATGGTTCTCGCCGTTTATTGAGCGGCGCCGTGAAAATGGCTGGGGACTGTATGGCCTGCTCAATATTGAAAAAGGCGAAAAACAGAAGATGGCCGCGCAGCATCTGCGTAATTTTCAGCTGTTTGATGCACCGGTAGGCCTGTTTTTTACCCTGCATCGCGACCTGGAAATTGGTTCAAAAATGGATCTTTCTATGATGATGCAAAACGTGATGATTGCCGCCAAGGCACGCGGGCTGGACACCTGCCCACAAGCGGCATGGAATAGTTTTCATCGCATTGTACTGGAGGTCTTAAATGCCCCGGCCGATGAAGAACTGGTCTGTGGTATGGCCTTGGGTTATGCCGATCCAGAGCATATTGTAAATAGCTTTATTACCCCGCGCGTACCGGTCGAAGAATTTGCCGTATTTGTAGAATAATTTTTTAGCTCTGGCCCTCACGCTGCAACAGCTTAAAGAGCAAAGAAGAAACCGCCCGGGTTTCTTCTTTTTATTTATAAGAATGAATCGGGGTTAGGCTGTTTTTAATTTCCGCTCCCGATGCATGATATACATCGCACTCACCCCAATCAGAATAAACAGCAGCATCACACTGCCCATATTTAATAAAGCATCCCAGATCAGTACATTCAACATTAAGCCGCCAATTAAACCGCAGCTAAATTGCATACTGCCCATAATCGCGCTAGCTGTACCGGCACGGGCACCCTGCTCCGACATCGCCAACGCCATGGCATTGGGGCCAGTAAAACCAATTCCGGCCACAGCTAAAAACAGCCCGGCAAAAACCACAACAATCGGCGCATGGCTCATCAGCCCGGCGATGACCAGAATTAGCGCGCCAGTGCCCTGCACCGTACCGCCTATTTTTAAACGGGTCATTAAAGAGCTGCTGGTTGCCAAATGCTTGTTTAAGGTCGAGGCCAGCATAATACCGACCGCATTGGCACCAAAAGCAATCGAAAACTGCTGCTGGTTCAGGCCATAACCATCCATCAGAACAGCGGCAGAACTGCTGATATAACAGAACATCGCCCCGCCGGTAAAACAGCCGGCAATCATCGGTAAATAAAGACTGCGGTCCTTAAAAATCGCCAGATAGAGGGTCAGCACCTGATAGAAATTCAATTTCAGACGGCGCTCTGGCGGCAAGGTTTCCTGAAAGAAAAAATGAACACATAACCAGCAGACTAAACTCATGATGGCCAGACAGACAAAAATCGCCTGCCAGTCAAAAAAGCTCAGGACGATGGCCCCCAGACCCGGCGCAATAATGGGCGCAATGGCGGTCACAATCATCATGCTGGAAAAAGCCTGCGCGGAGGCCTGCATATCCAGCCGGTCACGAATTGCCGCACGGGCAATTACCACCCCGACACAGCCCCCTAAGGCCTGCAACACCCGCGCTGCAATCAGGCTCCATTCATCCTGGGCATAAACACAGAGCAGACTGGCCAGAAAATACAGTCCCAAACCAAAATACAGTGGGGTTTTACGGCCAATCCGGTCACTCAAAGGGCCATAAATTAACTGTCCAATCGCCAGCCCCAGAAAATAAGCCGGCAGACTGTTGGCCACCATTTGCGTGCTGACGCCAAAATCATCTGCCATTTGAGGCAAGGCCGGCAGATACATATCAATTGATAGCGGACCAAGCGAGGTCAGCAAAGCCAGCAGTAAAATCCAGGAAGATGGATACTGCTGCGGGCTTGCACTGGCATGGGAATCGGACATATTCATATTTCTTTTTTAAATGACTGATTTAAAGACAAAGTACACAGTCCATAGTATTATTTCAGGGTACTGAAAGTGAAGTTTCACATAATTGCTGCCCGCTGCATAGCATCTGGCTTCGTTTAAGGAACAGTCTTGAAATCCTGGCTCACACGTCTCAAACACTTTGCCTACAACACGGCCTTTATCTATAACATCCGGATGATGATCGCCTTTGCCGGCACCGCCTTTGTTCCTTATCTGCTCGGCTATCAGCTGGCCACCATTCCGCTAACCTTGGGCGTGGTCGCAGCCGGTTTAAGCGATATTGATGACCGCTTCTCTTTAAGAATCCTGAACCAGACTTATACCTATATCGGCTTTTTTATTACCGCCGCCTCCATTCAGCTGCTGTTTCCACATCCGGTGCTGTTTGCCATTGGCCTGATTATCTCCTGTATCGGCCTGATTCTGCTTGGTTCTCTGGGCCGGCGTTATGCCACCATTGCCTATGGCTGTCTGGTGATTTCGGTTTATGCCATGCTCGGCGTGGACCTGTTTGAAGACTGGTACACCCAGCCAGCCTTGCTGGTGGTTGGTGCAGTCTGGTACGGGCTGATTTCCACCATCAGCTTTTTACTGTTTCCGGTACGGCAGCTACAAGACAAACTTTCGCAAAGCTATGCCTCGTTAGGCGATTTCCTGTTTGGCAAATCCAATCTGTTTGATGTCGATATGACACCCGGCAGCTATCAGCAAAGCCTGATTGACCTGTCAATGGAAAATGGCAAGCTGATTGGCCTGTTTAATGAACTGAAAACCGCGCTACTGACCCGTTTAAAAGGTGACCGTGGCCAGAAAGATACCCGCCGCAGCCTGCAGTATTATTTTATTGCCCAGGATATTCATGAACGTGCCGACTCTGCGCATATTGACTATCAGAAACTGGCCAAAATTTTTGAGCACAGCGACATCCTGTTCCGTTTCCAGCGCATTCTGGCGATTCAGGGCAAGGCCTGTAAAGATTTAAGCGAAAGCATCCTGAAGCGTGAACCCTATATTCACAGCAAACGTTTTAAACATGCCTTTGAAAACCTGAAACACTCGCTGCAAAAGCTACGTAGCGAACAGCAGTATGATCAGGTCTGGGTCAATGCCCTGTTTGCCCTGTATCAGAACCTTAAATCTATTGACGCGCAGTTACGCAACCTGGAAACCGAGCGTTATATCAAGCTGGATAAAACCAAACATATTGAAAACCAGCTTAAAGATGATGACCTGAAAGGCTGGGATGATATGGTCATCCGGATCAAGCAGCATTTAACTCCGGAATCGGTGCTGTTCCGGCATGCCATCCGATTATCGGCGGTACTGCTGATTGGCTATATTTTTGTCCAGGTCACCAATATTGAATACGGCTACTGGATTTTACTGACCGCGCTGTTTGTCACCCAACCCAACTTTAACGCCACCAAACGCCGCTTACGCCTGCGGATTGTCGGCACCCTGGTCGGGATTCTGGTCGGTTATAGCATCTTATATTTTATTCCATCGGTCGAAGGTCAGCTGTTGCTGCTGGTAGTCAGCGGAATTCTGTTCTTTGAATTACGCAGTAAGCAGTATGCACAAGCCACCGCCTTTATTACCATTCTGGCACTGATTAACTTTAACCTCGATGGTATGGGCTTTGCCGCCGCCCTGCCGCGTATGATTGATACTTTAATTGGCTGTGCACTGGCCTGGTTTGGCGTCAGCTTTATTTTCCCGGACTGGAAATTCCGCCGCTTGCCGCGCACCATCCGTCGTGCCTTAAATGCGCAGTGTGATTATCTGACCGAAGTGGTTGAACAATACAAAACCGGGCGCAATAACGGCCTGACCTATCGCGTGGTACGCCGTGCAGCGCATAATACCGATGCCGAGTTAGCTTCGCTCATTTCTACCTTGGCCACTGAGCCGGATTTTGATGCCTCGCAAAAAGCTCAAGCCTTTGAACTGCTGTGCCTGAATCATACCTTTATCAGCTATATTGCCGCGCTGGGCGCACACCGGGAAAAAATTGAAGATCCGGAGATTTTAACCCTGCTGGATAAAGCGCTGGAAGATATTCGCGGTGCCTTGCTGAACGATGAAGTACCCGATCTGTCTTCGCAAAATATGCTGCATACCATCCGGCAGCGTTTAAGCCAAAATCATCAGGAAGATCAACAGGGACTGATTATTTTGCAGCAGTTATCGCTGATGCTGACCATCCTGCATCAACTGAGTCAGCTAAAACAGAGTTTAAGCCATGACCGTGATCAGGATGCCACCGAACTGGCCTCGTTATAATTCGGATGATTTTGCAACAATAGACTCCTGAAATGCTGTAATTAATGCTAAACTTTTCTGAGTTTGAAATTTGTTAGTTCCACTATGACCGCGAAAAATTTATACGCTTATACTTTACAGCCTGTGAACTACGACATTAGCGAAGCCGAGCAACGTCATGCCCAGCTTTTAATTTGGCGTAGCACCAACAAAATTGGCACCAAAGCCTGGGCGATCATGGGCATTATTACGGCCCTGTCTATTCTGGGGATTATCCTGATCAAGAACTATTCCACCATTTTCTGCTGGGTGGCTCTGGTCTGTGTAGTGCTGTACTTCCTGATCCGTAAATTCGGTCTGGAATGGTATGCCAAACGTAAAATGAACGAATTTCCGGTACAGGAAATTAAAGGCATCCGTCTAGGCGTACAACCGCACGGCATCATCATGCGTCAGCAAATGGGCCTGCAAGAAGGCATGGGCGCGATTAGCTGGAAAGATATTTATGAATGGTATTCTACCCCGGATTTCATTCTGGTGAACTTTACCGTCAAAGGTCAGCAAGGCGCTTATATCTTGCCAAAACGTCTGGATTCTAAAAACTTTTCTTTTAAAACCATTCGTAAGCACCTGCTTGAATCTGTAGGTGAGCCAAAACAGCTTTAAGCCTGTAAGCTCAAAAAAACCTCCACCCTGCTGGAGGTTTTTTTATCCGGTTTGTACCAATCTAAATGATAATGAGAATAAATATTATATTCAAACTCTATTCCATCTCGCTATTCTTCAGTTATAATTTCGCCCATTGTTCTCTTCACACTGCTGCTGTATTGCTATGCTTAAAAAAATATTTTTCCAGCTGCACTGGTTCCTTGGAATTAGTGCGGGCCTGATTCTCGCACTGATGGGTGTTACCGGTGCGATTTATTCCTATGAACAACAAATTCTAAAATGGATGAATCCGGACAGTTATACCGTGCAGGTCGAAAACCGGGCCAAGCTCACCCCGGCGGAAATCTATCAGCATTTTCAGCTGACTCAACCTGAAACCAAAATTAATAGCATTACTATCGCCTCCGATCCGGCAGCATCTTCGAGTGTCAATATTGCCAAAGAAGGCGCACGTCGCGGCCAGAATGTGCTGATTAACCCCTACAGCGCAGAAGTGTTACCCGAGATTAAAGGCCGTGAATTTTTCCAGTTTATCCAGCAGTTACACCGTAACCTGACCGTTGGCCCGGTCGGCAAGCAGATTACCGGCGCCTGTGCCTTGATGCTGATTTTCTTTGTCTTGAGTGGTCTGTATCTACGCTGGCCGAAAAAGCATTCGGTAAAACAGTGGTTCTTTGTGAAGCCGAAACTTAAAGGCCGGAACTTCATCTGGGATTTACACGCCGTTGTCGGCACCTGGGTGGTGATTTTCTACCTGATTCTGGCCTGTACCGGTCTGTACTGGTCCTATGACTGGTGGCGTAATGGCATGTTCAAGGTGCTGGGCGTAGAGCGTCCACAACCGCAAATGCAGGCCAATGCCGCGCCGCAAGGTCAGCGTGGTGCGCCGCAAGGCCGTGAACGTGGCGAAGGTGCTGCGCGTGAAGGTCGTGGTGAGCGTGCAGAAGGACTGGATTCGCTGCAAATGCAGGCGGTATTGAACCAGACCTGGATTGGCGTACAGGCACAACTGGGACGTGACTACTCAACCATGACCCTGAACCTGCCCAAACAGGCCAATGGTGAAGTCAGCCTGAACTTTGTCGATGCAGTACCGCAGCATGAACGTGCCCGCAATAGTGCAACCTATAACTATCAGACGGCCAGCCTCACCGACATCAGCCTGTATGAAGATAAAAAACTCAATGAAAAAATCATGAGCAGCATGTTACCGGTTCACCGTGGCAGCTTCTTTGGTCCGGTGTACCAGTTCTTTGCCATGGTCGCTTCCCTGCTGATGCCGCTGTTCTTTGTCACCGGCTGGATGCTGTATCTGAAACGTCGCAAGCAGAAGAAACTGACCCAGGCAGCACGGAATAGCGCAAGCGCCGTCACGGTTGATCCAAATGCCAAACCGTGGCTGATTGCCTACGCCACCCAAACCGGCGTGGCTGAACAGCTGGCCTGGCGTACTGCGACCAGTTTGCAGGAAGCGCATCAGCCGGTGACCGTGAAACCGGTCCAGCAATTGAGTCTGGAAGATCTGCAATCGGTAGAACAGGTGCTGTTTGTAGCCAGTACCTATGGTACCGGTGAAGCACCTGATTTAGCCTCCAGCTTTGACAAGAAAATCCTGAGCAGCTCGGCCAATTTACAGCATCTGCGTTATGCGGTACTGGCGCTGGGCTCCAGGGAATATCCGGACAGCTACTGCAGCTTTGGTCATAAAATTGATCAGTGGTTACAACGCAATCAGGCGCAGCCTCTGTTTGCCACCATTGAAGTGGACAATGCCAGCAATGAAGATATCCAGCGCTGGAATACAGCACTAGCTCAAGCCACCCAGCTTGAATTGCAAGGCATGGACATTCACAAGACCTTTGACAGCTGGATTCTGAAACAGCGTGATCTGCTCAATCCGAACAGTCTGGGTGCACCAGCCTATAATATCGAGCTGGCGCCGCAACACGAAGCACACTGGGAAGCCGGTGATATTGCCGAAATCCAGCCAGGGAACAGTCCTGAGCGTCTGGCAGCCTTTATACAACAGCATCAGATTCAGCCGGGTACCCTGCTAGATTCGGCCGGTGAACCGATTGAACAGGCGCTCTGGGACAAAGACCTGACCATTGAAGTCGAGCCGTTTGCCAATCTGGAACAGTTACTGGAACAGTTACCGACCCTGCCTGCACGTGAATACTCAATTGCCAGCATTCCATCGCAGCAGATTCTGCGTCTGGTGGTCCGTCAGCAATCCGATGCCCAAGGTCAACTGGGTCTTGGTTCGGGCTGGCTCACCCAACATGCGCCGCTACAGAGCAGTATTGCCCTGCGCATTCGCACCAATGAGTCGTTCCACCTGATTGATGACAACCGTCCAATCATCTGTATTGGTAACGGGACTGGTATTGCCGGACTGATGAGTCTGTTACAGGCACGTATCCGTCACGACTATACCCAGAACTGGCTGATTTTCGGGGAACGTCAGCGCGCACATGACTTTTTCTATGAAACTATTGTGTCTGCATGGCAAAGCACCGGCATGTTGCAGCGTCTGGACGTGGCCTTCTCGCGTGATCAGGAACAGAAAGTTTATGTACACCATAAATTGCGTGAACAGGCCGAAGAACTGCAACGCTGGATTGAGCAAGGTGCCGTGATTTATGTCTGCGGCAGTATTGATGGCATGGCCAGCAATGTTGACCAGACCCTGATTGAACTGCTTGGTGAAGCTACGGTGGATCAGTTACGCAGTGAAGGCCGTTACCGCCGTGATGTCTACTAAGTTTTGCTAACTTGCTGAAAACTAAAATTGAAAAAACCGGACTTGATGTCCGGTTTTTTCATCTTGATCTTTTATAATCTGCAGATACATCACGCTATTTATGATCATTCCGCCATGCAGAGTCACAACCACGCCCCACTGAAACGTCTTCTGAGCCTGATGGCTGCAATTCTACTACTGGCCAATGGTCTGTGGTTGCTCAGTCTGAACAGCTTTCATTTTGGTACCCTGCTGCCGATGCTGTTCGGTGCAGCACTGTTCATTTATGCCTTGGCTTATGTTCCGCTACAGCGCTGGATTCGACAGCGCCCGATCTATCAACAAGGCTGGCGTTTAGTATGGGGTGCTTTCTGGGCCTGGCTACTCAGTGTAGCGCTGTTCTTTGGCTACTTACACCGGCAAAGCCTGCATAACCAACCCAATCCAAATACGCAGGCGATTCTGATCTTAGGTGGTGGTATTCAACACAACCAGCCAACACCGACCTTGGCCAAACGCCTGGATGCCGGGGCAGTGTTGGCCAAGCAGCTGCCACAGATTCCCATTATCGTCAGTGGTGGCGCCGCTTTTGGGAATCAGTGGACCGAAGCCGAAGTGATGGCGCACTATTTAACAGAGCAACATCATCTTCCGAAAACACGAATTCTGTTGGAAGCACGCAGCACCAGTACCGCTCTGAATTTCCACAATTCCAAGGCCTTGCTGGTACAACACGATATTCAGCTCAGTGATCCGATTGCCGTGGTGACCAGTGATTTTCATTTACCGCGTGCGCTGGCCATTGCCCGCAAACAGGGCTATCAGCAGCCCTTGCCCTATAGCGCTCCTACACCACTCTATATTCGCTATAACTCTTGGTTACGCGAATATTTTGCTTATGTAAGTGGTTGGCTGCTCAATGAATATTAATACCCAATAAATATTAATTAAGGCGAATGGAACGTGGCGAAGGCAGTTGCAGGTTTTTATAGACCTCAGGTTTTTGCAAATAAATCTGGTAAAGATAGTTTTTAATATCCAGCAGCAGCTTTTCCGGTGCCACCAGCACATTCTGCCCTTCAGGACTAAGATTCATCGACACCAGTGTGCTTTCCTGCCTTAAAAATGGCAGGACTTTTTCAATAAAATCTTTAAAGCTGACTTCCTGAATATCGTAATTTTCCCAGTTGTCTTTGACCAGCAGTTTGGCCAGACTTTTATTTTGCCAGACCGCAAAAGCGCGCTGTCCGGTGGGTGTGGCACATAAGGCCCAGCCGTCATGATACAGCGCAAACACTTGTCCCTGGCTGACCATGATTTCAATAAACTGTTTGTAAATATCTTGAACATTATAGCTTGAAGTTTGAGATTTAGACGCGGCTTTGCGTTGATATGGATTGCGCATAGATCATCCAGTCCATTTTATTGTTTTATAATGCTGGGATTCTATGGAATATTTAAGATTTAGGCAAGAAAGATATGGTGGGCGCTGACGGGATCGAACCGCCGACATTCTGCTTGTAAGGCAGACGCTCTACCAACTGAGCTAAGCGCCCTGAAGAGTAAAAAATAATATATTATTTTTTACGACGCAAGACCAACGAAGTGTGTAGTCTTGGTAATTGATCACATTTTTCACATCAGGGCATGAAAAATGGCGCAGCGGACGGGGCTCGAACCCGCGACCCCCGGCGTGACAGGCCGGTATTCTAACCAACTGAACTACCGCTGCAACGGTAATTGCGTAAGCAATTAAGGTCTTTTAAGCTTTACAGCTTGAATATGGTGGGCGCTGACGGGATCGAACCGCCGACATTCTGCTTGTAAGGCAGACGCTCTACCAACTGAGCTAAGCGCCCTGATTAAGATTGTCAATCTTGAGTCCACTATAAGCTCAGGAAACTTATAAGGCTATTCTTTGAGATGGCGCAGCGGACGGGGCTCGAACCCGCGACCCCCGGCGTGACAGGCCGGTATTCTAACCAACTGAACTACCGCTGCATCGCAAAAGAATCATGGTGGGCGCTGACGGGATCGAACCGCCGACATTCTGCTTGTAAGGCAGACGCTCTACCAACTGAGCTAAGCGCCCTCAAAAGCATTTTATGTAAATGGCGCAGCGGACGGGGCTCGAACCCGCGACCCCCGGCGTGACAGGCCGGTATTCTAACCAACTGAACTACCGCTGCACTTACACAAAGTCACTATTGTGGTTCAAACGAATATTAAAGAAGCTTAAGTGGCGCAGCGGACGGGGCTCGAACCCGCGACCCCCGGCGTGACAGGCCGGTATTCTAACCAACTGAACTACCGCTGCACGTAAGAATCTTTAACGTAAAGGCTTGGTGGGCGCTGACGGGATCGAACCGCCGACATTCTGCTTGTAAGGCAGACGCTCTACCAACTGAGCTAAGCGCCCTTAACGTCTTCATCGTTTGTGAGGTGCATTATAGAGAATCTTTACCGCCTGTCAAACGCTTTTCTGCCAGTTTTCACTTTTTTATGACTGAGTGATTAAAAAATAAGTGATTCGCTAGAAAAACAAACAAATTCTGTATGTTATTTGACTTTATTCAAAAAATTTTATTTTTAGCCCACTTGAGAATAGAAGAAATTTCTTGCAATTACCCCCCTGCTCGCCTGCACATTTTTATTTTTTCCCTGTGAAAAATGGCAGCAAATTCAGGCTTAAGTCTTATGGCTGTGGTTCAATGGCCAAGGGGCTAAAATCCAGCCGCTTTTCAGACAAATACACCAATGCCTGTTCTGGAATCAGCTCGAACAGCTCGATAATGTCGCGATTGCGCATCCGGATACAGCCATGTGACTTGGGAATGCCCATCGGTTCGGTATCTGGCGTGCCATGCAAATAAATATAACGTTTAAAGGTGTCACAGCCAGCGCCCTGGTTAAAACCATCCTCCAGCCCTGATAGCCATAAAATACGGGACAAAATCCAGTCACGTTCAGGAAACTGTTCGGCCAGCTCATCATCATAAATTTCACCCGTTGGCTGACGGGCAATAAACACGGTATTTTCCGGCGCATCTGCACCAAACTTGAGGGCCACCTGATGCCAGCCACGTGGGGTTTTGCCACTATTTTCCGCTTCACCAATGCCCTTTTCACCGGTAGACACCACATACAGTTTATTGTGTTTTGGCAGATATAAGGTCTGCTCAGATAAATCGACCAGAATATCTGCAGCATGTAGAGGGTAGATCATTCTTGCTTTACCTTTGGTGGAGTGACAACAACAGGTTCAGGGCGTAGCCATAACCAGATTGCCACCACAAACATGGTCAGGTTGGTAAAAATTTTGACTGCCAGCGGAGCCGTGGTAAATAACATGATGCAGGCACTGATCAGCATCATGATGGTGGCAAACCATTTGGCTTTACGTGGTACGGTACCATTGGCACGCCAGTCTCTTAAGGTCTGGCCATATTTGGGATGGTTCAACAACCAGGCATCCATTTGCGGCCAGCCTTTGGATGCGGCCCAGGCAGCTAAAATCAGAAAGACTGTTGTTGGCATACCGGGCAACACTGCACCAATGAAGCCGAGGATGACAAAAATCACCACCAAACTTCGCCAAAACAATACTCTCATACCGCAACCCTACCCGTCGAATTGCGCTAGTATAAAGCGTTTTTAAACTTTTCTTCGTTGTAATTCTGCTGTTTAACCATGGATTTACTGATGTCGCCTAACACCTTTACTGATATTTCTGCTGAACCCTGGTTAAATTTCCGCAATCCGCTGGTGCGGCAACTGGCCTTTAGCGTGGCCAGTCCCAACATTTTACAGCAGCTGCCACCAGCACTGGAGCAGCGTTATGGCTTTGATTTTCATCCCACAGATTGCTGGTTGCAGCACTTTGATCATTATCAAAGCCGGCTGAAGCATTTAGACCAGCATCCGGCTGCACTGGAAGATTTTTTAAGCCAGCTCAAAAGTACCCGGCTAGGGCTACGGTTTGAAATGCTGCTCTGGTTCTGGCTGACCGAGCGTGACTATCATCCTTATGAATTGCTCGGACATAGCATTCAGATAATTGATGGACCACGCACCACGGGCGAACTCGATTTTCTGCTGCTAAACCATGACCACCAGCAAGTTGAACATTGGGAAGTGGCGCTCAAATATTATCTGGCTGAACGTGATTTGAGTCTGCCCTACTGGTATGGGCTGAACCGCAGCGACACCTTATTACGCAAGTTAACCCACTTTACCCAAAAGCAGTTTCAGTTTCAGCAGGCCCAAGGTCATACCATTCAGCAGCGCTTTGCCGTGTTAAAAGGCCAGCTGTATCTGCCTGAACATGCTACTGCACAGGCTCTTCCTGACTGGGTCAATCCCGAGCGCAGAATTGGCACCTGGGGCCAGCATTTGCCGAAAAATCATCAGGATTTTTACCGACTGCAACGGCATGAATGGATTTGCCCACATGCCAGTCCAAGCAGTTCAGCCAACGCATTCTGGAGCAATGGCTTATATCTGAATCAGGATCAGTCAGCATTTTATATGTATCGTAACCCGGTGCTGATGGATGCCTGTTATCAGCACTATTGGACTAAAAGCCTATCTTTGAACAACATTTAATTACTCAACCACAATCAAAGCACTATATTTTTTTGGCTGTATATTTCTTACTCTAATTTTCACATCAGAATAATTTATGCTTAATGATACGGAGATGATGATGAAAAAAATTCTAGCGACTTCATTACTAATGATGTTTGTTCTGACTGGTTGTAATACAGTAAAAGGTCTAGGTGAAGATGTCTCTTCAGCAGGTAATGCGGTAAGTAATACGGCTGAAAAAACTCAGGATGAAATCCGTCAATAATCAAATTTCAATGCAAATTCCCGGCAAAAACCTTATCTCCTGATAAGGTTTTTTTATATTAAAAACTCCCCTTCTCGGCATGATTCCCCTATTATAGGGGGCAAATTTTTGCATGATTCCAAAGCCATGAACCACTCAGATACGCTCGAGCTCAGCTTACAGTTATTACGTCAACCTTCCGTAACACCCGTTGATCATAACTGCCAAGACATCATGGCGGAACGCTTAAAAAAGATTGGCTTTAATATTGAATCAATGCGTTTTGAAGATGTCGATAATCTTTGGGCGCGTAAAGGCACAGAAGGCCCGGTGTTCTGTTTTGCCGGTCATACCGATGTGGTCCCTACCGGTAGTTTAGATGCCTGGCATTCTGACCCGTTTGCTCCAGAAATTCGTGATGGCAAGCTCTATGGCCGCGGTAGTGCCGATATGAAAACGGCATTGGCAGCCATGGTGGTGGCTTCAGAACGCTTTGTGGCCAAACATCCAGATCATAAAGGCTCAATTGCGTTCTTAATTACCTCAGATGAAGAAGGTCCATCCATTAACGGTACCGTAAAGGTGGTTGAAACCCTGGAAGCACGTAATGAAAAAATGGACTGGTGTCTGGTCGGTGAACCATCAAGCACCCATCGTCTGGGTGATATTGTCAAAAATGGCCGTCGTGGTTCATTAAATGCGGTATTAACCGTGAAAGGCAAACAGGGCCATGTGGCTTATCCGCATCTGGCGATTAACCCGATTCATACCGCCTCTAAAGCGCTGGCTGAACTGTGCGAAACCGTTTGGGACAATGGCAACGAATACTTCCCGGCCACCTCTTTCCAGGTGTCGAATATTCAGGCCGGTACCGGTGCAACCAACGTGGTACCGGGTACCATGACCGTGACCTTTAACTTCCGCTACTCGACTGAAGTGACTGCTGAGCAGCTCAAAGCCCGGGTACTGGAAATTCTGGACCGCCATCAACTGAACTATGACATTCAATGGACACTGTCCGGTTTACCATTCCTGACCCCAGTTGGTGAACTGGTCAATGCCGCCAAAAATGCAATTCGCAATGTGACCGGTGTTGAAACTGAACTGTCTACTTCGGGCGGAACATCAGATGGCCGCTTTATCGCGCCAACCGGTGCACAAGTGCTGGAACTCGGTGTGCTGAACGCGACCATTCACCAGATCAATGAACACGTGAATATTGATGATTTAGAACCACTGGCTGAAATTTATGAGCAGATTCTTGAAGGCCTGCTGACTTAATTTTTTACTGTTGCATAAAAAAGGAACTCCGCGGAGTTCCTTTTTTTGTGTCTGTTGCCAACTGTTAAATTAGCTATTCAAACCCAGACTGGCCTGAATATGTGCCAGATTCGGGACATGGAATACCTGCTCACCCATACGCACATACTGGAATACCGCCGGATGTTGGCCTTCACGCTCATCATCAACCACTTCCGAAATACGCAGACGGATGGTTTTTGGCATGGCATTACACATCAGGGCAAAACGCTGGTCAATTTCATCGCCTTCAATCACCAAGGCAACGCCCTGATTTTGCTCTGGATGGGTAACACGATATACCGGCAGTTTTAGATCATGCCACTCGACATGATCGACTGCGGTAGAACTGTCCAGCGCCGACAGGACAATATTCTGCGGAATCAGCATATCTTCCTGATCATGACATTCCACAATATAGGCATCAATAAAACCGGTCGAAACGGTAATCAGATGTTGCAGTTCCTGCTGGCTAATCTGGTCGATTTTGCTGGTGCTGTTGCTTTGACTCATGCTTTAGCCTCACTGCTATGCAAAATGTTTTCAATATTGGCAAGCAATTCTGCTTCCTGGAACGGTTTACCCATATAGTGCGTTACCCCCAAGCTAAAGGCACGTTCGCGGTGTTTTTCACCGGTACGCGAGGTAATCATGATAATTGGCAAGTCACGATGGATGTCATGGTGGCGTACCAGGTTGGTCACCTCAAAGCCATCCATACGCGGCATTTCAATATCCAGCAGCATCAGATCCGGTTTAACATTTTCCAGCTGCTCAATCGCATCGACACCATCTTTGGCTGTGACCACATCAAAGCCCTGACGTTCGAGCAGACGTGACGTGACCTTACGTACGGTCACCGAGTCATCCACAATCATCACCAGACGACGGGTATCACGACGCTGTACTTCACGCGGTTCCATCACATGCTTGATGCGCTGGGTTGCCTGAATTTGACGGGCAATATTCTGACCATCCAGAATCAGACAGACCTGACCATCACCGAGAATGGTCGCGCCGGCAATCGAACCCACGCTGGAGAACTGCTGCCCAATCGGTTTCATCACAATCTGGCCACGTGAACCAATCAGCTGATCGACCAGTAAGGCAATGGTCTGACCAGTATTGCCTTTAATCAGCAGCACCGGCAATGAATGCGCGATATTGCTTAAACGCGGCAATGGCTGATTGGCAACAAACTCGGACAGATAGCGCAACTTATAGTTTTGCTGATCAATCTTGAAGTAGTCATCTTTGCTGCTGAAGTAACTTTCCAGCGCAGAAGGTGAAATTCGTACAATACGGTCAATTTGCGCCAATGGAATTGCGAACTGCTGATCGCCAACTTTTACCATCAGGGCATCGGATACCGCCACTGTGGTCGGTACGCGAATACTGAAAGTAGTGCCTTTACCGAGTTCAGAATCGACCTCGACATGGCCGCCCAGCGCTTTAATTTCGCTTTGCACCACGTCCAGACCGACGCCACGACCTGAAATCTGGGTCACGGCTTGTGCGGTACTAAAGCCCGGATGGAAAATCAGCTGCAGAATTTCTTTCTTGTCCAGCTGCTGCTCTGGCTGAATCAGGCCAAGGCTCAGGGCTTTGGCGTGAATCTTGGTTTCATCAATACCTTTACCATCATCGGTAAAGCTAATCAGTACATCGGTACCCTGACGGCCGATGTTCAGCTCAATCTGGCCCACTTCCGGCTTCGCTGCCTGTTTACGTACAGCGGCATCTTCCAGACCATGGTCCACCGCATTACGCAGCATGTGTTCAAATGGTGAAATCAGGCGTTCCAGAATGGTCCGGTCCAGCTCGCCTTCGGTATTGTGTACCACCAGCTCGGCAGGACGGTTTAAGGTCGATGAAGTCTGACGCACAATCCGCTGTAAACGTGGCAACATGCGCGAGAACGGTACCAGACGGGTACGCATCAGGCTTTCCTGAATTTCTGCCTGAATCCGCGACTGTTGCAGTAACAGACCTTCGGCATCACGAATCTTGTCCGCCAGCGTGGTCTTAAAGTCCACCAAGTCCGACGCCGATTCCGCCAACGATTTTGACAGCTGGTTCAAGGAGGAGTACTGGTCCATCTCCAGCGGGTCGAAGTCGGTATAGCGTGAATGTTCATCACCATGTTTGGCAATAATCTGGCTTTCCAGCTCGCCTTCCATTCGGCGTAACTGATCGGCCAGACGCTTAATCGCCAGTTCCATTTCATTCAGGGTACCGCCCAGCTGACCCAGCTCCATCTCGATTCGCGAGCGGTTAATCGCGTTTTCACCCGACAGGTCAATCATCTTCTCAACCAGATCAGCCGAAATACGGATCATCTCATTGCTGTTATCCAGCTGTGCGGTTTCGCTCCATTCGCCCTGCATGGATGGCGGCTCGGCACCATCACCCTGCACAAATTCGAAGGTTTTGCTTGGCGCCAGCAGATCGGCGGTATTGAAGCGTTCTGGCAGCTGCGCCGTCGCATTGACGTATTCAATCGACTCCAGGCTGGCTTTCAGGCTATCAAAATTGCTGTAATCGCGCTGGAAGATGGCTTCTTTTAACCAAGCCACAGTGGTGTTGAGCAAGGCATCATAGGCATTGGAATTAAACTGATGCACCGCGAACTGTTCAAAGGTATTTTCCAGCTGATAGGCAATCACGGCCACCGGCTCGATTTCGGCCATACGCGCGCCGCCTTTCAGGCTGTGCGCAGCACGTTGTAACTGCAGCAAAATGCTTCGATCACTACGATGGTCAAACCACTGCTTTAACAGGCTTTCTGTGGTGTCGAGCAGCTCTTCAGCTTCTTCCAGGAAGGTTTCTTCCACAATCGAATGCAGATTGTCTTCACCGTCATTTTCAGTAGTAGATACCGCATCTGTAGGGATGGTTTGCTCAGCCAGGGTCGGTGCATCTTCCAGTACCGGTTCGCTGCTGGTGTCTGGCTGCTCATCTTCAGGCGCAGTATAGGCTGTTTCTGCAGGTGCTGGCTGTTCCAGTTCAAACTCAAGTGCAGATGCATCAGACTGTTGTACATCTGCGCTAGAGGTTGCTTCAGCCGCCACTGCCAGCGATTCAGCTTCAACCAGTTGACCTTGGGCCAGTTCGCTAATATTTTCCAGAATCGCCAGTGATTCTTGCGCCGGATAATCGACCTGCTGTTCACGGATGGTCTGGATACGGTCCGCAATATTGTCCTGAACCAGACGGATAATCTGGATCAATGCGGTTGATGCATTCATTTGACGGTTAATGATGCGCTCATAAATGGTTTCTAAATGGTGCGCAATCAGACCGATATGGCTGGCTGCAATCATGTTGGCACCACCTTTTAAGGTGTGCAAATGGCGCATCAGATTGTTCAGCGCAGCAGTATTGCTCGGGTCTTGGCTCCAGCTGTTAACATCCTGGTCAATACCCGTAAGTAACTCTTCGGCCTCTTCCAGGAAAATTTCCAGCAGGTCTGGATCAAAGTCCTTGTTGGCTTCAGCGCTATCCATGTATTGACGGTCAGCTTCCAGACGCTGTGACAATACGGCCAGATTCAGCCCGGCACCGGCTTCAACCGTTTCGGTGACAGCTTCTGTGGTGCCAGTTTCTGAGCTTAGCGCTTCAATATCCTGCTGTACAAAGGCACTCAGGTTATTGATGATCTGCTGGGCATCTTCGCTTAAGCTGACGCGTTGTCCGGCAGCCAGGGTATCAAACAGATGGATAAATTCCTGATGCGCCTGTCCAAATAATTCAAAGGCATAATCGCTATGCAGCAGGCTTGGCTTGTCCAGCAAGGCCGCATAGGCCAGTTGTAATTCCTGGGTAAAATCATGAATACCCTGAGAGGCGCGGTTATCGGTACGCTCTACCAGCAGCTTCGCCTGATGGCTCAGGGTCTGGATATATTCCGGATATTCAGCCTGCGCACGCTGGTCAAATTCGAACTCAGCATCGAGCAACTGATCAATATTCAGTTCAATCAGCTTGGATACCAGACCTTGCGGATTCACTGATTCATCAACATCTTCCAGGCTAAAGCCATAGTTCTGCCATGCAGTATTGAAGGTCTGATAAATCCGGTCCATGCCGGCACTGTCATTCTGCGGCAACAGATGCAGATAATCCCGCACAAATTCAGCATATTGCAGCAACAGTGCGGTTTCTTTAGAGGTCGATTCAATTTCATCCTGCAACAGGGTCTTGAACAGGTTTTCGACCTTGGAGCTGGCATCAAAAATCTGCTCGATGTGTGCCATGGATGAACTGCCGCGCAAGGTATGCAGGGCACGAATCAGGCCATTGTAATCTTGGGTTTTCAGCTCATCATGTGCCAGGAAGCGATCCACTGTTAACAGGTGTTCTTCCGCTTCTTCAATAAAGATGGCCAGTGTTTCAGCTGCTAGCGGATCTTCTTCAACACTATCAGCCACAGCCAGCTCGGTGTCTGCAGCAACCTGCTCATCAGTACTTGCTGTATCAAACTCCAGACCGGTGATACTGTCGCTGGATGTTAGGCTGCTTGCCAGTTGTAACAGCTCTTCTAAAGCCGGTTCAGGGCTTAAATTTTGTTGTAATTGTTGTCCTAATAGCACCAATGGACGCAGGTCTAGTGCCATCGGCTGAGCATGTTTAAAGCTTGGATAAAGTTTGTATTCAAAGACGTTCGCCACCGCGGTTGCAAACTGCTGCACCTGCGCTGACAGGGTCAGGCTACCGGAAATGACCCGGTTTAAGGTATCTTCAACCGTCCAGGCCAGCTCTCCTGCCGACTTGGCACCAACCATGCGTCCAGAACCTTTTAAGGTATGAAAATGACGGCGAATGGTGGTTAGCGTTTCCTGATCGTTAGGCTGCGTGGCCCATTGAGCCAACAGGTCTTTTAGCTCAACGAAGATTTCTTCAATTTCTTCAACAAAAATTTCTAGAATTTCTGCATCTTGATCAAGATAACTATCTTCAGGAAGCGCAGTCGTTTCAACTAAATTTTTTAATATTTCTTTCATAGCTAAGGCTTCTTATGTTTTCAGCGCCCAGCGGCACTCAAACTTAATTGTAACCATCACGTGTAACCTAACCCTGAAGTTAAGCTGATCTTGTCGATGCTTGGCTTGATCTGTGTAAAACAGAGAGCTTCCCGAAAGAAGCTCTCTGTGGCTTCCTTAGTCCGGAAGTTTAAAGTCGGTTACAGATTCACGTAATGATTCTGCCATGCTGGCCAGTTCAGAAACCGAACGTGCCGTATCGAAGGTTGCTGTTGTGGTTTGCGAGGTAATTTCCTGTACGACGTTCATCGTGGTCGCAATATGACCCGCCGAAGCCGACTGCAGTTTCGCAGCGTCAGAAATGTTGGCAATCAGTTTCGCCAGGTTATTCGATACAGTCTGAATTTCATCCAGTGCCACACCGGCATCCTTGGTCAAGTTCGCACCACGAACAACCTCAGAGGTGGTTTGTTCCATCGAAATTACCGCTTCGTTGGTATCGGTCTGAATGGTTTTAACCAGCGTTTCAATCTGCTTGGTTGCAGATGCTGAACGTTCCGCAAGACGCTGTACTTCGTCGGCTACGACCGCGAAACCACGACCTGCTTCACCGGCCATCGACGCCTGAATTGCTGCGTTTAAAGCCAGAATGTTAGTCTGGTCGGCAATATCGTTAATCAGGGCAACGATGTTACCAATTTCCTGCGAAGATTCACCCAGACGTTTAATACGTTTCGAGGTTTCCTGAATCTGCTCACGAATGATATCCATACCCTGAATTGAACGGTTTACAACTTCCGCACCATTCGATGCAATTTGTACTGAACGTTCCGCAACCGCTGCAGATTCTTCGGCGTTGGCAGATACCTGGTCAATCGACATCGCCATTTCGTTAATCGCGGCAGATGCACCGGCAATTTCCTGCGCCTGGTGTTCAGATGCTTCGGCCAGCTGGTTGGTAATTTCCTGAGTATTGGCGGTATAACGCGCTACTTCGTGAGAAGTTTCATGAATACGCGATACCAGGTCACGTAACTGGTCAATTGCGAAGTTAATCGAGTCGGCAATCGCACCGGTAAAGTCTTCCGATACGGTCGCGTATGAACGTAAGTCACCATCCGCCAGGTCGGCAATTTCATCCAGTAAACGTAAAATCGCGTTCTGGTTACGGTCATATTCGTCTTGCAGACGGGTTACACGCTGTTTATCGGATTGACCACGTAACGTCAGTAATTTGAATACCAGTACCAGGAAGACCAATAAGCTGGCAATTAACAGTACGGCCGGAATAATGACTGCCGGGCCTGCACCGCTGGATAATTTGTTTAACTGGTTTAACAGCTCATCTGACTGACTGAAAATGTCCGATGCAGCCTGACGTACACGTACAATCTGCGCCGAGTTATTTAATACCGTTACCGATGCAGATTTTAAAACGTCATCATATTCAAACTGGATGCCTTCTAAAGCTTCACGTAGGCCTGGGTCAGCAATACGCTGTACACCGAGCTCTGCACTACCGTTCAGCTGGGCATTTAAGTAAGCACCGAATGTTTCGGTATCGGCACTGAAGTCATCAGCAGATTCACGCGAGTTTTCTGAACCGGTTAATACCGAGCTGATTGAACGCAGGATACGTTCTGCAATAAACACCTGGTTCTTGGCAATAACCACCTGGCTACTTGGCATGTCCTGACGTGCCATCTGGTCAACCATCAGGTTATATTCGGCCTGAATCCCCGGAATGGTTTCACTGATCGCGATGTTGGTGTCATACAGTTTGCTAATAATAGCCTGTTGCGAGCTGATCGCATCAATATTCTGAGAAACTTTGGCCCAGTCGGCTTCGACTTTTTCCAGCTCGGCCGAGTTACTGCCAATATCTTTTACCGTTTCCAGATTTTCTTTAAAGCTTTGTTGTGACTGGGTCAGCTTCTGGATCGATTCTTTGGTGCCTGAAGCAGTGGCTTCAGTGGCCTGACGTGAAATGGTCTGCGATAACAAACGTAATTCACCCAGACTCTGGGTTAACTGGTTGGTACGCGGTACGCTATAGAATAAAGACAAAAGACTGATAATCGAGACCAACAGCGCAACTGCGGCAATGAAAATAAGTGGCTTTGATTTATTGGTATCACCGAATACACGCGCAAACTGGTCAATTTGCGTCTGTAATTTTGCGACCGATGCCGAACCGCTTTTGCGGTTGGTTCCATCGCCTGAGTTTTTCTTTTTAAGTTTAAAGCCCATGCAGCTTCTCCCCGATTTTCGCCTTTATATATGCGTACGCGATAGTTAATTTATAAATTTTATAGATGCGTTCATAAATTTTGGGTTTTGCAATAAACGACTAAATAAGAAAATATGCCATTGCTGGTTATGCTGGTGGAAATACCCCTGACAATATTCTTGTAAATTACTATCTAAATCATTGTGTTTAGAAAAGAAACTTTTCTTATTAAAGTGTTGGATCCCCAAAACTTGATCTACAACCAAACCGACATAATGGTCTTGATGACTAATACACATTACTTTTTGAGTCGGTGAATAAGCACTGCTATGTCCAGAAACATAATGTGCCAAGTCTGAAACTGAGAGTAATCGGCCCCGGATATTGGCCAGTCCCATCACCCAGTTCTGGGTGTTAGGTACCGGCGTATATTTTGGTGGATAGATAACCTCAGTGACTTCCCCCAACGGGGCAACGAAATATTGCCCCATCATCTCAAACGCAATGCCAGACCATCGGTTTACTTCATTTTCAGTTGTAACGTAGTTTTTATTTCCCCGTTTAGACAACCGAAGTAATTCGATAAATCCATTTGCGGCCATAAGTTATCCTGCATTCAGGTGTTGATTAATAACGTCTATTAATTGTTGTTCATCTACAGGTTTAGTCAGATAATCGCTGGCACCCTGACGTTTCCCCCAAACGCGGTCAGTGGCTTGGTCTTTGGTACTCACGATCACAATTGGAATATGCTTGGTGGTATCCCCACGGGCAATTTGACGGGTTGCCTGGAAACCGTTTACACCCGGCATCACCACATCCATCAGCACCAAGTCAGGAAGCTCGGCCTGTGCCATGGTCACCCCGTCTGCACCATTGGCTGCTTCAAGCACTTCAAAACCATGCTTGGTCAGAATTTCTTTGAAGCGGAATGTTTCTGTTGGAGAATCATCTACAATTAAAATACGTGCCATCTTTATATTCCCCGAGTTATACGCTTACGTGATTACGAATCGCGTTTAAAAGCTCATCTTTACTAAAAGGTTTGGTTAAATATTCATCTGAACCCACCACGCGGCCTTTGGCCTGATCGAACAGACCATCTTTACTGGACAGCATGATGACTGGAATATTCTGGTAGTTTTGCGAGTTTTTAATTAATGCGCAGGTTTGATAGCCATCTAGACGTGGCATCATGATGTCAACAAAAACGATATCCGGATTTGCATCGGCAATTTTAGACAATGCTTCAAAACCGTCGACGGCAGTGACCACTTCATAGCCTTCACGCTGTAATAAAGTTTCAGCTGTACGACGAATGGTTTTTGAATCATCAATCACCATGACTTTTAGATTTTGGAGTTTATCGTCCATTTAATGACCCTTCCCATTTTGTTTGTACAAGCAATTCGGTGTAGTAGAATTTTATTTACATAATTATGGTTATTTTTAACATATCTTTACTTTAGGTTTCAATGAACAGTTTTTGCCCAAACCTACACTTTATAGAAACTTTGTATAACTGCTTCACACTTTTCCATGACCATTGATTTTTTTTTGTCTATTGTATTTTTTAAATTTCTGATTCTGGTCTAATATAACAGTTTAAAGACTTAAAAATAAGTAAATTAGTCAACTTTATCTCGGGGAAGCTTGTGCGTACTTTTTTTCAAAAAGCTCTCACAAAAAGGGCGCATACATCATTGTTCAGTAAATCATTACTGGGCTTGCTGCTGGCTTTACAGATGGGACAGCTGTCTGCCAATACCGATAACAAGCCGGCCTGGTATCGCTACTACGATAAAAACGGCGTGGCCAATATCAGCAGCAATGTTACGCCAAACCATATCCGCTATGGCTATGAAGCACTGGACCGCAACATGCAGGTGATTCAGCGTGCGCGTCCCTATAATAGCGAAACCGATGCCCGTCAGGCGCCACAACGTGCCGCGCAGGCCCGTCAGCGCGAGCAGGATTTAAAACTAAAACAGGCCTATACCAACAGTCATATTGCTACCCAGCAACGTGACAATGCGCTGGCACATATTAAAAAGCAGATTGCCTTTCAGCAGGAACAGTTAAAACAATTACAGAATGACCGGATTGTGTTTAAACGTCAGGAAATGGAATATCTGCGCAAAGTCAAACCGGTCCCGGAACAGCTGAAAAACAATTTAAACAACAACCTGACCAACTTAAATCAGAAAAGACAGCAGATTCAATCGTTACAAACGAGCTATCGAAAAACACAGGCAGAATACGACAGAATTATTACTCGCTTAAAAGCACTTGAATAAAGTGAAGTTTTTAATTGAATTGTCATGTGACAAGAAAAATAAGGATAAATATGCATGCGACCAGCACCGCGTATATCACATACCTCTACCCGTTTTCGTACGCCCCTACTCGGCCTCAGTACACTTTGCCTGTGCCTGCTGCTGACCGCCTGCCAGAACTCAGAACCGGAACAGGCCCGTAGCGAACCAGAAACCATTGAACTGATTCAGGATGATGTGGTGGCCGTGCAAACCGGCGACTCGGTGTCCAAAACTGCCTTTACCGGCACTATTCGTGCCGTACAACACAGTAGCATTCAGGCACAGGTCACTGCCACCGCCAGTGCAGTCAATGCGCAAGTGGGTCAGCGGGTTAGCAAAGGTCAGGTGCTGGTCCGTTTAAACAATCAGGATAATGCCGCGCGTCTGGCGCAAGCACGCGCCAACCTTGCCTCCACGCAGGCACAAGCCAATCAGGCCCGGGTGATGATGGAGCGTAAACGTCGCCTGCTGAATCAGGGCTTTATTTCCAAAGTTGAATATGAACAAAGTCAGGTCGATTATCGTGCCCAGCTGGAAAATGTCCGTGCCCAGCAGGCCAATGTCGATATTGCCGAAAAAGCCGATCGCGATGGCACCATTCTCAGCCCGATTAGCGGCGTGATTACCCAGCGTCAGGTTGAACCCGGCCAGACGGTTTCTGCCGGCCAGACCCTGTTTGAAATTGTCAATCCGGACCGGCTGGAAATTCAGGCCAAACTGCCAAGTGACCAGCAGTCTGCACTCAAGGTCGGCCAAAAGATTGAATATAAAATTCAGGGCAATCCGGCCCAACTGACCGCCACCTTAAGCCGGGTATCCCCGATTGCCGATCTGGCCAGCCGTCAGATCGAGTTTTTTGCCACACCCAATGAATCCATCAACTCGCTCAGCATCGGTGCCTTTGTTGAAGGCAATATTGTTTCATCCAACTCGATTTCTGGTCAGCTGATTCCTTTAGACACCATTCAGGATATACAAAACAAACCTTATGTCTGGGCCATTCGCCAGAACAAGATTGTCCGGATCGATATTCACGTGCTCGAGCAGCGCTATAGTGACAATACCGCCATTGTAAGCGGATTGCAGGCCGGCGATTTAGTGAGTCGGGTCAAGTTTAGTCCGCAGAATGAACAGCAACCGGTCAGCATCAGCCAGACCGCCGAAAACGCCTCAGGATAGAAAACTATGTGGTTTACCCGAATTAGTGTCAAATATCCCGTTTTTACGGTCATGATGATGCTGTGTCTGATGGTGCTGGGTCTGGCTTCCTGGCAGCGTATGGGCGTTGAAGAATTTCCGGATGTCGATTTCCCGTTTGTGGTGGTCTATACCAACTATCCGGGCGCCTCGCCGGAAACGGTTGAATCTGAAATTACCAAGAAAATGGAAGATCAGATCAACACCATTTCCGGTCTCAAACAGGTAATTTCCCAGTCCAGTGAGGGCCTCTCCACCATTATTGCCGAGTTCAACTTGGAGGTATCTTCTGCCGTAGCAGCGCAGGATGTACGCGATAAAATTGCCAGTGTCACCGCCGAATTCCGTGATGAAATCCAGGACCCGGTGGTGGAGCGTTACGACCCGACGGCCAACGCGATTATGTCGATTGTGTTTGAATCCGAGCAGATGTCACTGCGTGATTTAAGTGCTTATCTGGACCAACGCATTGTGCCGCAACTGCGCACTGTACCGGGGGTGGGAACAGTCAATTTACTCGGTGATGCACAGCGCCAGATCCGGATTGAAGTACAACCGGAAAAACTGCAAAGTTTCGGGATTGGTGTAGATCAGGTCATCAACACCCTAAAAGCAGAAAATGTTGAAGTGCCGGGCGGCACCCTGAAACAAGCCAACAGCGAGCTGGTGGTTGAAATTAACTCCAAGGTTATCCATCCGCTGGCCTTTGGGGACCTGATTATTGCCAATAAAAATGGTGCACCGATTTATCTGAAACAGGTCGCTGACATTCAGGATAGCCAGGCCGAGCTAGAGTCCAGTGCCTTTTTAGATGGCAAAACTGCGGTTGCGGTGGATATTCTGCGCAGTTCAGATTCTAATGTCATTGAGGTGGTCGATAACACCTATAAAGTGCTGGATGACCTTCAGCAACAATTGCCTGAGGGCACCACAGCCAAAGTGGTGGTCGACAGTTCCAAAGGCATTCGCGGCAGTATCCGTGATGTGGCCCGCACCATTATTGAAGGTGCAGCACTGGCAGTACTGATCGTCCTGCTGTTTTTAGGCTCGTTCCGCTCCACCGCCATTACCGGCCTGACCCTGCCAATTGCCCTGCTCGGCACATTGACCTTTATCTGGGCCTTTGGTTTTACCATCAACATGATGACCTTGCTGGCCCTGTCCTTAAGTATTGGTCTGCTGATTGATGACGCGATTGTGGTGCGGGAAAATATTGTCCGTCATGCCGATATGGGCAAAGACCATGTTAGCGCAGCGCTGGATGGTACTAAAGAAATTGGTCTGGCGGTTCTGGCCACCACCCTGACCATTGTTGCGGTATTCCTGCCGGTGGCCTTTATGGGCGGGATTATTGGCCGTTTCTTCTATCAGTTTGGGGTCACGGTCAGTACCGCAGTTTTAATTTCCATGTTTGTTAGCTTTACCCTGGACCCAATGCTGTCGGCACACTGGGCCGAGCGTAAAAATCCCAACAAACAGCCAGGCCGGGTTAAACGTTTCCTGAACTGGATTTCCACCAAACTGGACAATCTTAGTCATGTCTATGAAAAGCTGCTGAAACTGGCCTTACGCTTCCGCCTGATTACCCTACTGATTGCGGTGGCCTCGTTATTTGGCGCACTCGGTTTATCCAAACTGATTGGTACCGAATTTGTACCGGTACCGGACAAAGGTGAAATCCGGATTAAGTTTGAAACTCCGGTGGATGCCTCGCTGGAATATTCACAAGCCAAACTGAAACAGGTCGATCAGATTATTCGCCAGCATCCACAGGTCATTTCTACCTATGGTTCGGTCAACAGCCTGACTGACCGCGGTAAAAACCATGTCAATTTACGCGTGCGGGTTACACCGCGAAATGAGCGTGAACAAACCCTGACCGAGCTGAACAATGAATTCCGTGAACGCCTGCAAACCGTGGCTGGCATTCGCGTTACTTCGGTGGCCTCGGCAGATGAAACCGTATCGGGCGGGCAAAAACCAGTAATGATTTCGATTAAAGGGCCGGATTTAAACCAGCTACAACAGATTTCCGACCGCTTTATGCTGGAAATTGTCAAGGTAGATGGCATTGTCGACCTGGAAAGCTCCCTGAAAGAGCCGAAACCAACACTGGAAGTGCAGATCAACCGGGTACTGGCCAGTGATTTAGGCCTCTCTGTGAACCAGATTGCCAACGTGATTCGTCCGCTGATTGCCGGCGATGACGTCACCACCTGGCAAGATGAAAACGGCGAAACCTATGATGTAAATGTCCGTCTGACTGAAGACCGCCGCAGCCTGCCGGGTGATGTCCAGCAAATGTCGCTGACCTCACAAAAAACCGATGCCAATGGTCAAGCCATTCTGGTGCCGTTGGCCAGTGTGGCCAGCTTTGAAGAAAACCTCGGCGCTTCACAGATTAACCGTCGTGATCTGGCCCGTGAGGTTCTGGTCGAAGCCAATACCGCAGGTCGCCCAGCTGGTGATATTGGCCGGGACATTGAAGCCATTCAAAATAACTTTGAATTGCCGCCGGGTTACAGCTTCGATACCCAAGGTTCCAATGCCGATATGGCTGAATCTGCGGGTTATGCACTGACCGCCATCACCCTGTCGATTGTGTTTATTTACATTGTGCTGGGCTCGCAATTTAACAGCTTTATTCACCCAGCTGCGATTATGGCCTCGTTGCCACTGTCGCTGATTGGGGTGTTTTTGGCGCTGTTCCTGCTGAACTCCACCATGAACCTGTTCTCGATTATCGGGATTATCATGCTGATGGGACTGGTCACCAAGAATGCCATCTTGCTGATCGACTTTATTAAAAAGGCCATGGACAGAGGTGAGCCGCGATATGAGGCGATTATTCAGGCCGGTAAAACCCGTTTACGCCCGATTCTAATGACTACCTCTGCCATGGTGATGGGCATGGTCCCGCTGGCACTCGGTCTGGGTGAAGGCGGCGAACAGAGTGCGCCCATGGCCCATGCGGTAATTGGCGGGTTAATTACCTCGACCCTGCTCACGCTGGTGGTGGTGCCCGTCATCTTCACCTATCTGGATGATTTCAAGAATTTCATGCTACGCCAAAGCCGCAAACTGATGTCTTGAGCCAGAAGAAAACACAATGAGGTGACATTCCGAATGTTCACCTCATTTTTTTATCGTATAATCTCTGCTTTCACGATTAATTATCAGGACAGTTTCCATGCGCGCGAGTCGCTTTTTGTTTGCTACGTTAAGAGAAACCCCAAATGATGCTGAAGTGATTTCACATCAGCTCATGTTACGTGCGGGGATGATCCGTAAATTGGCTTCAGGTCTGTATACCTGGTTGCCGATGGGGGTACGCGTATTAAATAAAGTCGAAGCGATTGTCCGTGAAGAAATGAACCGCGCCGGCGCTTTAGAAACCTTTATGCCAGTGACCCAGCCTGCATCGTTATGGGAAGAATCAGGCCGTTATGTGCAATATGGTCCGGAATTACTGCGTTTTACCGACCGTCACAACAACCCGTTTGTGCTGGGCCCAACCCATGAAGAAGTGATTACCGATCTGGCACGCACTGAGCTGAAAAGTTACAAACAGCTGCCAATGAACTTCTATCAGATTCAGACCAAATTCCGTGACGAAATCCGTCCACGTTTCGGGGTGATGCGTTCACGTGAATTCATCATGAAAGATGCCTATTCTTTCCACGTTGATCAGGCTTCTTTGCAAGAAACCTATGATGTCATGTATGACACCTACTGCCGGATCTTTAGCCGTCTTGGTCTGAATTTCCGTCCGGTACAGGCCGATACCGGCTCAATTGGTGGTTCAGGTTCCCATGAATTCCACGTTCTGGCAGACAGCGGTGAAGATGATATCGCCTTCTCGACTGAATCAGATTACGCAGCCAATATTGAAATGGCGGAAGCGATTCTGGTCGGTGAGCGCGCAGCGCCAAGCCAAGCCTTAACTGTTGTAGATACTCCAAATCAAAAGACCATCGCGGATGTATCAAGCTTCCTCGGTACTGATCCTGCGCATTCTGTTAAAGCTTTACTGGTACAAGGCATTGCCGATGAAAATGGCACTGTTCCGGTGATTGCCCTGTTCCTGCGCGGCGACCATGAACTGAATGAAATTAAAGCTGAAAAGCATCCTTTAATTGCAGCGCCATTAACCTTCGCCACTGAAGAGCAAATTGCTGCACTGGGTCTGACCGCTGGTTTTGTGGGTCCACAAGGTCTAGTTGAAAAAGGCATGACTGTGATTGTCGATCGTGCTGCTTCTGTCTTGTCTGACTTTGTTGCAGGTGCCAACGCCGCAGATCAACACGCTACGGGTGTGAACTGGGAGCGTGATGCACAGTTTACTGAGGTCTATGATCTTCGTAATGTGGTGGAAGGCGATCCATCTCCAGATGGTAAAGGTGTACTTCAAATTAAACGCGGAATTGAAGTGGGCCATATTTTCCAGCTGGGCCAAAAATATTCTGAAGCACTGAACTGTAAAGTGTTAGGCGAAGATGGCAAACCATTTGTAGTAACCATGGGCTGTTATGGTATTGGTGTGACCCGTGTCGTGGCTTCTGCAATTGAACAGAATTACGATGAGAAAGGGATTATCTGGCCAGCTGCCATTGCTCCATTTGAAGTCGCAATTGTACCAATGAATGCACACAAGTCACCGCGCACATTAGAAGCTGCAGAAGCCTTATATGCAGAATTAAGTGCTGCCGGTTATGATGTACTACTGGATGACCGTAATGAACGCCCAGGAGTGAAATTCTCTGATCTGGAGTTAACCGGTATTCCACATCGTATTGTGATTGGTGAAAAAGGCTTAGATGCGGGTACTTTTGAATATAAAGGTCGCCGTGATGCTGAATCAACCAACTTAAGCAAAGATGAGTTATTGGCGAAGCTCGCAAAATAATAAATCTTGGCTTATAAAAAAATCCCGCTTCAGCGGGATTTTTTAGTTTTAAGGCTTAGCAGAATTTCATACCACCGTAGCAGTTTGATTTAAACTCCTGCCCCTGCAAGACCAGATTTGTTAAAGGAAAATCCAGATCAGTTGTCAAAGGAATATTTCCGACCTCTAAAGCATCACCACCTATACACCCCGTTAACAAGTTACCACATGCTCTTGGATTATTTGTTAAATCTGCATTAATTCCATTAATTGTCTGCTGAAGTACAGCATTACTAATTGCAACTTTAGTAGTTGGACTTAAACTTCCTAATTCAACCTCATCTTCCAGAGCAAGCCACCAACCTCTATTTGCCCCCACTGAAGCACCTGGCCACAAAATATTCTCAGCTTGCAAAGAAAGAGAGGCAGGGTTATTTAAATATAACGCATGAATCAGGCCAAGGTCTTGAGATACAGTAATATCTGTTGTTAATCCCGTAATATTACCCGTTACCTGTTTTTCTAAATTTAAAAAACCTAAAACAGTTGCTGTTAATGGTCCCTCAAAGTTAATTTGGCCAACCGTCCCTGCTCCTTTCAATTTAACATCTGTTAATCGCGTACCCGAAACCACAGTAGACTGAATAGTAAAAGGAGCATTTGTAGAACTTAATTTTAAATTATACTGGTCTGACTCGTACTCAATATCTAAACAAGGGTTAAAGAATCCACCACAATTACCAATCCCCAGACCACCTGATACTTCTCCTTTAATTTTCATACCTGTATCAGCATAGGCCATATTACGTTCTTCTGTAATCGCAACACCTGAGGCTGTTTTAGTTTTCATATAACCGCTAAAAGTATTAATACCATTCGGAACATTGCTATTTTCAGTACCTAACGTCATTAAACCGGCGATTTTTTCAGCACTTATACGAAAACCCAATATTTCGCGAGTTGCTGTTGAATTTCCATTTCTAATTGCAAACTGAATAAAAGGGTTAGTAATGATTGCAGAACTTGCTGCCCGCTGATCTGCTGTGTAATCAGTACTTGCAGGTAAACCACTTAAAGAAATATTATCGATATCAATATCACAGGTATTTGAAATAAGTGAGTTGTTAACTCCACCACAACCCAGTTGTAGTTTTTTAATATTCGCATTCAGCTCCATTTCGGCACTTAAACCTAACTTATAAAAGCTAATATTCGATTGATTATAAGTGTTATTTAAAGCATCTCTTGTATCTTCACCCATTTGCATTTCTAAATTAAGTAAAGCCTGTCCTGTCACATCCGATAATTCAGCATCTTCAAGCATAGATAAGGCATGACTTGTGTTCGTCATGGATAAAGCTGAACCTATAAGAGCCCACATTATTGTTTTTTTCATACTCAAATCCTTAAGCCTATTTCATCTACTTAGCGTGGTGTGATCCCTAAAGTGCTACGCATATTGCCACCAGGAATGGCAAAATCAGCAATTTTTTGCATCGTTCCAGATGGAGACATCGCCATTTCTGCTTTAAAAGCTTGTCCCAATCCAGGCTGCATTGTCGCTTTATAATTAAAGTTCACCTGATTATCTAAGACCACCGTATCTTGTTTCACTAGAACACGGGCATCTAAACCAACATGACCTTGCATTTTGTTTAAATTTACACTGGAGGTTTTAGTCCCGACGCCATTCCGGTCTTCATTAATCAGGCTGATATAACTGCCCAAAACACTTGGATTATCTTTATCTGTCTCTGCAATCGGATTAAATTCAAAATTTGCTTTTAAAGATAAAAAATTAGTATCGGGTGTGGCATTCGTGGACTCAAGACCAGGAATAATCATAAGTTCACCTTTACCATCAAGCTTGAAGGCTAAAGAAGCCAAGATGTCATCTTTTCTGGCAAAGTTATCGATAGGAACTACCCGGTTCTGGCACTCCACTTCAGCACAGTTATATAAAGAGCCAGGCAACTGACCAATTGCAATTTCAGCTTTTGCAGCCAGCAGCAAGTTATCTGCCTTGACATAAATGCCATCTTCTTCAAAACCAATCACCCCATCCGATTTCAGGTACGCATCTATATTTCTTAGGCCCGCATAATAGTTGACTTCTTCACCACTGTATTTACCGGTCGCACCATCAATAATCAGAATAGAGGTTGTACTTGGTGCGCCTGTTTTCTGGTCAATACCATAGCCTTCCGTCGAAAGTGCCAGGTTATAGCCTAAACCAGAACGGTCAATGCCATTACGACTATAATTTTTTGCATACAAAGCCAGGTTGGTATTTAAGTTAAAGATTGGAATACCAATCCCCCACTCGCCAGAAGTCGCGGTAATGGCATCAATCGAGTTATCTGAAATGAATCTGGCCTTACGCGCGATGGCCTGAAAATCCATACCTCGCACCGCAATAAGCGCTAAATTTTGTGCATTCTGATCAGGGCTAATGTTATAAATCAATTCTAGAGTATTACTGCCCAGCACCTTTTGCATATTCTCATTGATAATAAAGTTTAAAGATTTGGCCTGAACGGTATTAATAAAAATATCACCAAAATCAATATAGGCGTTGCGTTTAGTCAAGTCATCAACATTAATACTATCACGTACTGCAAGTGGCGATAAGTTAGAAAATTCAAGTGCATAGCTGCCTGCACCTGTATGCCCAATCTCGAGTGTAGTCGGAGCCCTGCCATTGAGTAGCGGGTTGCCTTCTCGGGTAAATTCGGCAGACATCCCCAGATGTAAACCACCCGGGCCGGCTATATCATAACCACCGGCTTGCCGTGTTGTTTCGGTCAAATCGCTTGAATTACGACTAACCGTATTAAACTTTCCAATTCCAGCCTGGTTAGCATTAATAAAGAGCTTACCGTTGGTCACTGCTCCAGAAGCCCCCATACGAATCAGGTTATTCTGGCTTCCCTCTGGACCATAACGTAAATCGATATTCACCCCTGGATTGGTTGCTCCTGACCGGTTATCGGATACATTGGTCAGATCTTCTACCCGTCCTAAATTTACAATATGGTCTTGGCCAGTAGGACTGTTTTTAGTTGCCAGCACAATCCCTTCATCCTGATCCAAATACATATACCCATCTGCAGACAGGTTAAAGTTAAAATCTTTTAAGGTCAGGTTCTGGCCATTTAGACCATAAGAAATACTGGCATTTTTAAGCTCAAAATCTAAATGAGCCAGATCATTTCGGTTAAATAATCCATTACTGGTAATTAAGTTAAAACGTAGTGGTGAAATAGTATGAAAGCTTAAAGACCCCAGGTTCTGATCCGTTTGGTTATCACCACAGTTCGGCTCACAAATGAGCATGATGTTCTGAACCGTAGATTTAAATGGTGAAATACTCGCCTGGATATGCATGCCGACACCATTTGCTGTGGTACCAACGTCAACATCAAGGGTACTTTTAATATTCTGCCCCCCCGAGCTGAGCACTTCAATATCATGCATCCCCAGTTTCATACTTCCGGTATTGTGATAGTCCACCCAGTTCAATTGATCAATTGTCACCTTCGAAACTTCATGGGTAATAGAAATACCATCCTGCCCTGTCACCTGACTGAGACTACGATCAGAAATAGGCTGTAGTGCGTATGCCTGCTGAGCTAAACAGATAGATAAGGCAAGTACATTTAATTTTATTGTTTTATTCATTTCAATGTCCTTTTGAAATCCCAACGCTTAACAGCGGCTGGTTACAGCTCCTGAGCAGTTATAACTGAAAATTTTGATATCTCCTGACAGATGCAAGTTGCCATGAACATTCAGTCCCATAAATCCCTGTTCCTGTCCCTGATCAAATGAAGGAACCTGGGAACCATTGTTATAGGTGGTATATCGGGTATTGTTTAAATAACCTTCATTACCTGACTCAACCGCCAGACTCGCAAAACCTAGATTCCTGATTTTCAGAGGATGCTGATCATAAAATTTAAGCAGCATCGCTGTTTGTGGATTTTTATCCTTATTAATAATGGTGGTGCCTTCCAAGGAGAATTTATCAATCTGAATCGTGCCTTGAATCTGTTTAAACACCAGCCACTTCTGACCATTTTCATCACGATGATTATTGGGAGAAAAAGCAAAACGGCATAACACATCATTGCTACATTCATACTGATAATTTGCCGTAGTGACCTCACCATTACTGAGTTCGGAAATATTCTTGAGACTCATGTCATTGGCATATTTATGGTTTAAAGAAAGCGTCCAGCTTAAATCGGCACCGCCCTGCCCGACCGTATTTAACAGTTCATCTTGATTTAAACTAACCAGTTGAGCAGAACTGAATGTGCTGACACAAAGAGCCAGTGGAAAGCAGATTTTTTTCAGCATCTCAAATTCCCTCTTATAGTCCCGTGGTCTTAAACTTCAAGTGCTGGATCAGCACACCATCAATTGCCACCGAGCCCAAGTTTACAGGTGCTGTAGTTGCATGCGGACTTCTAAATACCACACCGGTAGAATTACTCGCAGTGTTGGCTTTTAACAGATTCGTGGTCGGATCACGTGTCACACTACCAATTGAAATACTGCTATGTGTTGCATTGGTTCCCTGATAGTTGGTGGTTCCTGCCCCTGAAAGTACTTGGGAAATATTAGAGCCACAATAAGCAACATTACAGGTTGAGCCTTTATAGTCAGCAGGGTTGATCTCGGTGTTATCACCATCAATATCGGCATAATAGGTATAAATCTGTTTATAAATTTCAGGGACATTCGGAATGCGGGTCACTTCTAAAATAATATTCTGGCCTTCCGAGCCCAAAATAAACGGTTGGTGCATATTGCCGAGCACTAAATTGATGTTAGGGCTATACAAATACAAACCCTCTTCAGCATGGAAAATTGGGGCTAAAGAACGGTCGAGTGCAGGCGTAACCGCGGTACCATCATTGAGGGTTGCTGTACTTATACGCAAACCTCTGGCATTGAGCAGTTCTTTATTAGCCTGGGTATTTTCATAAATTAGAGCTTCAGGATTATCATTGGTATTCAGACGGATAAGACTGGCCATACCTAAAGTCTGACTTTCTACCGCATTGGTAGAAGGCATGGTTTGAAACAGTCGAACCTGTGAACCACTTAGGCTTAGACCATTGGCCACCAATTGCAAACGAATTCGCTGATTTTTTAATAAGTCAGGATCATTGACCGCATCGGTCGTGACAGGTGCCCCCGTAATTGGGTCCACCTTGTTACTTGAGTTCCAGCTGCGTGAAAAAGCATCTAACCAAAGCCCAAGTTTAATATTATTGTCCTGATCATCAGCATCCACTTTGGCCAAAGGAGCTTCTAAAGAAATATAACTGATATCGGCCGCTGCATTCGTACTGTCAAATTGACGGATATTTTCGGCTGTACCAGCGCGAAATAACCAGGGATTCGCAGCACTGCCCCAATCAAACCCCTGATTACTATAGCGCTGGTTCATATTGTTATTGGTTTCAGAGAGCGCCAGACCATAAATAAAAATATCCGCTTTGGTTCTCTGATTGGCAGCATCAGTCTGACTGAGGGTTAAATTATCGTAATTTTCACCTACCGGAATGATGCGAATAAAACCGGTGTCATATTGTTCCGGATTATCGAGATTACGGGTATAACTTGATGCCGCAGACACATCATTCGGGCGCTGAAATACCATTTTGAAATTTTCAGGAAGCAAGGCAATCCCTTCACCTGTGGTATTTGCCAGATGTTCATCGGATAGATTCTGTAAAGCATATGCAGGAGAACTTAGCAACATCCCGACCAAGGCAGCTAAGCAACTTTTTCTAAAATTTAGGCCAATTCCATATTCAGTCATCTCGACCATCCTATTCCCAGATGCTCCGCATCATTCTTTTATTTATCCAGAACTTGGCTATTTATTTATGTGTTTTTATCCTTAAAAACATGCGATTACCAAGTCATAATTGTTGTTCATTATGCGTAATAATTTATCAATTGCAAAAAAATACGGGCCAAAAAGCCCGTTTTTCCGATGAATGAATTGGAGAAAAAACAAGCGAGCACAACGGCTCGCTTGTTTTTATTTTAAGTTTCCACTATCAGGCTTTCGGTAAGGTTACCCCGGTTTGGCCCTGATATTTACCACCACGATCTTTATAGGAGGTTTCACACACTTCGTCTGATTCAAAGAATAGCATCTGTGCAACGCCTTCACCCGCGTAAATACGTGCAGGCAGGTTGGTGGTATTAGAGAATTCCAAGGTCACATGCCCTTCCCACTCTGGTTCGAGCGGCGTGACATTGACAATAATACCGCAGCGCGCATAGGTCGATTTGCCCAGACACACGGTTAAAACATTACGTGGAATACGGAAATATTCAACTGTACGCGCCAAGGCAAACGAGTTTGGTGGAATAATGCAGACATCCGATTCAATATCAATAAAGCTTTTTTCATCAAAGTTTTTTGGATCAACAATGGCAGAATGGACATTGGTGAATACTTTAAATTCACGCGCACAACGGACGTCATAACCATAACTTGAAACGCCATAGGAAATCAGTTTGTTGCCATTTTCATCAAATCGAACCTGATTATGTGCATACGGTTCAATCATGCCGTGTTTTTCGCTCATTTCGCGAATCCAACGATCAGACTTAATTGCCATTTATTTCTATCCAAAAGCGAATGTTTTACTGCGCTGTACTTTAACTGAAATCGGCACCAATGGAAATAAGCAGGCATGAAGTCGACTTTTCTGCCTGCTGTAGATGGGTCATTTAAAGCCTTAAAAGCGCCGAATAGCTTAACGGAATTGAAAAGCTGAACAGCAGCAAGGATGCTGTTTTTTGCAGATTGGCCGGATTAAGCCAGCGGATTTTATTGCTGGCCAAAAAGGAACCAATCAGGGTCCAGAAAAATGCAATGGGAATAATCAGGATCAGAAACATCAGAATATGTGCCACATAATGTGCGGCGCTGGTCCAGGCGATGGCCGGAAAAATTGCAGAAGCAAACAGCAAGGCCTTCGGATTTAGTAAAGTGGCCACAAACAGTTCACGTGCACGAATGGTCGGCTGCTGAAACTGCTGTTCGACATTGGCAGTACGCCACAACTTGATGGCCAGATAAATGATATAAACCGCACTAAATAGTTTTAGTACAGTAGGCAATAACGGTAACTGGCTCGACACCTGCCCGATTAGTATGCCCCACAGGGTAATGGAAATCAGATAACCAAAGGCTTCAGCGGGAATTAAATGAAAAGATTTACGGATGCCGACCTGAATTCCGGAAGAGGCCAGCAAGGTGTTGGTTGGACCAGGTGTCAACAAGATGGTGATCACCAAACCAATAAAAAACCATGAAATCATAGCCAGCCTCATGCGCGAATGCTGCAAATGTAATGGAGTTGCAAGGCATAGGCAAAAAATAAATTGTAACTGGCCTCAGTGTGCAGCAAAACAGAGGAATTCCTCAACTAAAAACACAGTCAATTACAATATATTTATTATTAATTATCATAAACTTAAAAACATATTAAAGAATATATAACAGTCATCAAAACTGGGCCGTTCATCTCCAATAAATCAAGAGTTTTTAGTCCATTTTTACCCACCTCTAATTGTATAAATGCGTAAAAAAACTGTTCAAGTTCAAATTATTCGGTTAATTTTTAACTCAACAAGCTGCCTTAATCAGAATAACCAGAACCAGCTTTAAGTTTGAAATCTTTCAATATTTCAACAATGGATGACGATAATAATCACAGGAGAAGTCAATGAAAAAATGGACGCAACTGACCTTACTGACGCTGGCCTTAGCTGGTGTAAGTGCTTGTTCCAATGATCCGGGCCAGAACAACACCCAGGCCGATCCACAAAGCAGTGCCGCTGCTGCCGACAAACTGCAAACCCGTTTTGTCAGTATTGCCACGGGTGGCGCCTCCGGTCCCTATAACGTGATCGGGACCAGTCTGGCCGAACTGTATAACAAAACCTACGGCGTTAACTCCAAAACCCAGACCACCGGCGCTTCGGTTGAAAACCTGAACCTGCTAAAACAGAATAAAGTCGAAATGGCTTTTGTGATGAGTGATAGTCTGACCGAAGCCATTCAGGGCACAGGCAGCTTTAAAGATAAAATTGGCAATGTGCAGCAAATTGCGGCTTTATATCCTAACTATGTGCAGATTGTGGCTTCAAAAAAATCCGGGATTCGCTCTATTGAAGATTTAAAAGGCAAACGTATTGCCGTGGGTGCACAAAACTCCGGGGTGGAAGTTAATGCGCGTACCCTGCTGAATGGTTTTGGGATTAGCTATGACGATGTCAAAGTCGATTACCTAGGTTATGCCGAAGCCGCCGATGCCTTAAAAGGTGGCAAACTGGATGCGGCCTTCCTGACCAGTGGTATTCCAAATTCATCATTGATGGAACTACAGCAGAGTTTTGATCTGCAACTGGTGAGTATTAATGCAGACAAAGTCAAACAGATTGCCCAGAACCAGTCTTACTTCCTGCCGATGGTGATTCCAAAAGGCACGTATGGCAATGCAGAAGATGTGCAGACCGCGGCCATTATGAATGCCTTGGTGGTACGTTCCGACCTGTCTGAAGATGATGTATATAAGCTGACCAAAACCTTCTTTGACAATTTAGGCAATTTGGCCAATGCCCATCAGGCCGCTACAGATATTACTCTGGAAAAAGCCCAGCAAGGTCTGGTTGCACCGCTGCACCCAGGGGCGAAACGTTATTATGATGAGGTGGCAGCACCTTAATGTTCAGCCATAAAAGTGCAGTTTGGGCTGCACTTTTTCTGTTGATGCTGATCATCCTGCTCGGCTTGTGGTTTCCGCAAAGTTATACCTTAGTCAAGATTGAAGAGAGTCATAAAGGTCCTAACACCAGCTGTGTGATTCGCCCGCAACAGTTTCAGTTGCAGTGGCAACATTCGGTAGAAAAAACCCGCTGGAAGGAACATTATCAGCGTGAAGATCAGCATTTTATTTTAACGCATACCGACCTGGTGTCCTTTGGTGCCGGTACACCGGATCATTATCCTGTGCTGCGCCAAGCCAATGGCCAGGTACGTATGCAGGTCAATCATCATTTAAAAGAATTACATTGGACCATTTCACGCCGTATGCAAGGACAGCTCCAGATCAATCAGAAACGCTGGCCCATAGCCGAAGATTTTCCTGATTACACGGTGGTGCATTTTTCGGTACAGCAACGACCGTTCTGGAAATGGTGGGGTCAAGGAGACTGCGTATGACACAACAAGAAAAAGTAACCATTGAACAGCTGGATGAAAAAGAACAGCAGGCCCTGCTGGAAAAATTTGACCGGGAATCGGTCACGCGTCAGCCTCGCAGCAAATCGGTCAGCTGGTTTATTGCCGCGATTGCCATCAGCTATTCGCTGTTTCATCTGTTTATTACCTTTAACCCGCTTCCAGAGCTGCTACAACGCTCGGCGCACGTGGCCATTGGTCTGGTGCTGGTATTTTTGCTTTATCCGGCACGACAGTCCAGTTCCCGCCAGCATGTGGCCTGGTTCGACTGGATTCTGGCCCTCGCCTCTCTCTCTTCATTTTTATATTTATGGAAAGAATATCAGGCCATTATGACCACCCGCGGCGGGATTCCCAATGTACTGGATATTGTGTTTTCAATTATGACCGTGGTGCTGGTAGTGGAAGCAGCACGACGGGTCATGGGCTGGATGCTGCCGATTCTCGGGCTGATTTTCCTGGCTTATCCTTTTATCAGTCATTTTAACTGGATGCCGGAACGGCTACTGACCCGGCCTTATACCGTGAGTGATATTTTCGGGCAGATGTATCTGAAAACCGAAGGCCTGTATTCATCGGCGATTGGCGCATCGGTGACTTTCATTTTCCTGTTTATTTTATTTGGCGCTTTTCTGGCCAAATCGGGGATGGGCAAATTATTTAATGATCTGGCCATGGCACTGGCCGGACATAAACAGGGTGGCCCGGCCAAGGTGGCGGTTATTTCCAGTGGCTTTATGGGCAGTATTAATGGTACGGCAGTGGCCAATGTGGTCGGCACCGGTTCCTTTACCATCCCGCTGATGAAAAAGATTGGTTATCACAAAAATTTTGCCGGCGCGGTGGAAGCCAGTGCTTCGGTCGGCGGACAGATTTTACCGCCAGTGATGGGCGCCAGTGCCTTTATTATGGCGGAAACCACCGGCGTCAGTTATGGCACCATCGCCCTAGCCGCGACCCTGCCGGCGCTGTTGTATTATTTAGGCGTGATGGCCCAAGTCCATTTTCGTGCCGGGAAAGACAACCTAAAAGGGGTACCCAAAGCAGATTTGCCCCGGGTTAAAGAAGTGCTGAAAGAGCGCGGACATTTGCTGATTCCAATTGTGGCGCTGGTGTTTTTCCTGTTCCAGTCAATTCCGGTCAGTTATGCCGCAGTGTATACCATTGTGCTTACGGTTATTGTGGCAGCCTTTAGAAAATCTACCCGCATGGGAATTCGGGAGATTCTGGATGCCCTGGCCGATGGTGCCCGGCAGTCTTTATCTGTGATGGCGGCCTGTGCAGTGGTCGGGATTATCATTGGGGTGGTCAGCCTGACCAGTTTCGGTACCGTCATGACCTCATCTATTATGAGTATTGGTGCGGGCAGCCTGTTCCTGACCCTGTTCTTTACCATGCTGGCTTCCATGATTCTGGGCATGGGCCTGCCTTCGATTCCGGCCTATATCATTACCGCGACCATGGCTGCACCAGCCTTGGCCCATTTTGATATTCCGACCTTGGTAGCGCACATGTTTGTGTTCTATTTTGGTCTGTTTGCCAATATCACCCCGCCAGTGGCGCTGGCCGCCTTTGCCGGTGCCGGGATTGCTGGCGGCGACCCGATGCGGACCGGTTTTCAGGCACTGAAACTGTCACTGGCCGGTTTTATTGTGCCGTTCCTGTTTGTATATAACCCGGCCATGCTGATGATTGATACCACCAATGTGGCCGTTAATGCGCGTGAATTTGCCCTCCCGGCCTGGACCACCATTGTCAGCATTACCGTGACTTCAGTTATTGGGATTCTAGCCTTGGGCGCGGCGGTCGAGGGCTATTTCAAAACCGGTTTAAACTGGTTCTGGCGAATTTTCATGGGGGTGGGTGCCTTAATGATGATTATTCCGGAAACCTATACCGATATTGCCGGTACCATCATGGTGGTGATTGCAGTGGCTGTTAATGTGCTGCAAGCCAGAAAGCAAAAATCGACGCCATCCGGTTTATCATCTGCCTAAAATAAAAGCCCAATCTGAAGATTGGGCTTTTTTCTATTCACTACATTACAGAATTAAAAAATCCGGTTCTGGTCTTTGTCTGCTTTTGGCAGTTTATCCATGATTTTCTGGGCAATTTCCCGATAGCTGTCGGCTGCATCATCTTCGGCAATCACAGACGGTTTACCGGCATCGGCATTTTCACGAATCTGTACATTCAGCGGCAAACGGCCCAGTAATGGAATATCGTATTGCTCGGCCAGTTGATCGCCACCACCGGTCCCAAAAATTTGCTCTTCAAAACCACAGTTAGAACAGATGTGCGTCGACATATTTTCAATCACACCTATCACCGGAATCTGTACACGGTTAAACAGCTCAATGCCTTTGGTCGCATCCATTAAGGCTACGTTTTGCGGTGTAGTGACAATTACGGCACCCGTGACCGGAATACGCTGCGCCAGGGTTAACTGGATATCACCGGTTCCCGGCGGCATATCAATCACCAGTACATCTAAATCTGGCCACAAGGTCTGATTGAATAACTGCATCAGGGCACCCGTAGCTTTTGGTCCACGCCAAGCCACCGGGGTATTATGATCACCAGTTAAATGACCAATCGACAGCACCGCCATCCCATAAGCATCTAAAGGCACAAAATGCTCGGCTTCAATCATCGGGGTTTGGCCGGCATTGCCGAGCATGGTTGGAATACTCGGGCCATAAATATCGGCATCCAATACACCCACTTTCAGACCCAGCTGTTGCATCGCCAAGGCCAGATTAACGGTAGTGGTTGATTTTCCAACCCCACCTTTACCGGATGACACCAGAATTACGTTTTGAATACGTGGATGTTTTGGCACATCACGCTGCTGCGGTGCAGCTTTTTGAATTGGCGCTTCTTCTTGCTGGGGTTGATAGTTGGCATTGGCTTGCTTGAGCGCATCTGAACTTGCCGAAGCATCGACCACAGGTGGCAGACTGGATTTTGCTGCAACTTGTGGCTTGCTGGAACAGCTTTCACCTTCGGCATGGTTATGACCACAGCCGCCCTCTTTTTTCGCCCCGGTTTTTTGCTGCACCACATGCAGATTCAGTTCCTTGATGCCGCATTGCTCGAGTGCATCGGCTAGTTCATCATGAATCTGCTGCAAATACTGTTTTTCTTCCGGATAAGTATTGATGGTTAATTGCAGGATTTGTCCCTGTACATTGACCTGAGAAATACGCTCTTTGAGTGCGTTTTGGGAAGCAGGAAGTACATAGTTTTGCAGTACCTTCTGGATTTCTTCCTCTTTCACCTCCTGTGCAGGAGCAAAGACCGATTTTAGTGAAGAAAGCCACGACATAAAGTTACTCCAAATCTGGATATACAACCGAATGCCCTAGTTTAACGGGTATTTAAACGAAGGTTAAGCCAGCGCAGCCACAGGAATTATAAATCTTAGTCAAAGACTTGGTTTTTTCTGTTTTTTCGGCACAGAAATGCAGATTTTATCCGGTCCTGAAAAGAATTCACCGATTCCCTTGTGCAAGCCTGCATCATCTAAGGTAAAATCGCGGACATTGCATAATGAATACGAATGAGAGAGTTAATCCGTGCGTAAAATTTTAGTCACCAACGCCCTTCCATACGCCAATGGTCCAATCCATATGGGCCACTTACTCGGTTATATCCAGGCAGATATCTGGGTTCGTGCCATGCGTGCAATGGGCCATGAAGTGACTTATGTCTGTGCGGATGATGCTCACGGTACCGCCATCATGCTACGTGCTGAAGCCAACGGTATTTCACCAGAACAGCAGATTGCCAATGTTCAGGCCGAACATATGCGTGATTTTGCCGGCTTTAAGGTCGATTTTGATCATTATGATTCCACCCATAGCGACACCAACAAGGCGCGCGCGCAAGAAATTTATCTCAAGAACCGTGATGCCGGCAATATTGCCGTTCGTCCTGTGACACAACTGTTCGACCCGGAAAAAGGCATGTTCCTGTCGGACCGTTTCATTAAAGGCACCTGCCCGAAATGTAAAGCCGAAGATCAGTACGGCGACTCATGTGAAGTCTGCGGAACCACGTATAACGCCACTGAACTGTTAAATCCGAAATCGACGTTAAGCGGTGCTACACCAGTTGAGAAATCATCGGATCACTACTTCTTTAAACTGCCAAACTTTGGTGAATACCTGCAAAAATGGACCCGTGATGAAGGCCGTTTGCCGGTATCAATCGCCAACAAGTTAGATGAATGGTTTGACAATGGCCTGAACGATTGGGACATCTCCCGTGATGCACCTTACTTCGGCTTTGAAATTCCAGATGCGCCAAATAAATATTTCTACGTTTGGGTCGATGCACCTATCGGCTATATGTCGAGCTTTGAAAACTACGTCAAAACCAAACGTCCAGACCTGAATTTTGATGATTACTGGAAAAAAGATTCTGACAATGAGGTCTATCACTTCATTGGTAAAGATATTGTCTATTTCCACGCGCTGTTCTGGCCAGCAATGTTGGAAGGTGCTAATTACCGCACCCCAACCGGTTTATTTGTAAACGGTTTCTTGACTGTAAACGGCCAGAAGATGTCGAAATCTCGCGGTACCTTCATTAAGGCTGAAACTTATTTACAGCATTTGAACCCTGAATACCTGCGTTACTACTTCGCGTCTAAACTTTCTGACAAGGTGGAAGATTCTGACCTGAATCTGGATGACTTCGTTCAGAAAGTGAATTCAGACCTTGTGGGTAAAGTCGTAAACATTGCAAGCCGCTGTGCAAAATTCATCAATACCAAGTTTGATAACAAGCTAAGTGCAACTTGTGCCGAGCCTGAACTGGTTCAAAGCTTTATTGATGCTGGCGATTCAATTGCCAAAGCTTATGAAACTCGTGAATTCTCGGCAGCGATCCGTGAAATCATGGCACTTGCAGATAAAGCCAACCAGTACATTGATGAGAAAAAACCTTGGGCTTTAGCGAAAATTGAAGGCGAAGAACAACAGGTTCACGATGTATGTTCTGTAGGTATCAACCTGTTCCGTCAATTGGCTGTTTACCTGTCTCCAGTGTTACCAACATTGGCTGCTCAGGTTCAGGACTTTCTTAAACTGGCTTCTTTCGACTTTGCTTCTCGCACTGAAATTTTGACTGGTCATGAAATTGCGTTGTTCCAGCCACTGATGCAACGTGTTGATCCGAAAGCTGTGGCTGCGATGGTCGATGCGTCTAAGGATTCTTTAGCTGCACCTGCTGAAGCACCAAAAGCTGAGAAGAAAAAAGAGAAAGCTAAAGAGAAGAAAGCTGAGCCTAAAGTCGGTGAAGCTGAAATCATCACGATTGATGACTTCATTAAAGTTGACCTGCGTGTAGCTGAAGTTCTGGATGCTGCAACGGTTGAAGGTTCTGATAAACTTCTTCAATTGACGTTAAATGTAGGTGAAGCTGAACCACGTAACGTATTTAGCGGTATTCGTGAGTTCTACCAACCTGAAGACTTAAAAGGCAAATTGGTGGTGATGGTGGCAAACCTTGCACCACGTAAGATGCGTTTTGGTATTTCAAACGGTATGGTGTTAGCTGCGGGTAATGGCGATGGTGTTTGGGTAATTTCACCTGAAACTGGTGCTAAACCGGGTGATAAAGTGTCTTAATTGTTAGATTAAGATGAGAAAAAGCCTCTACGTTGTAGGGGCTTTTTTATTTTTCTGAATTTGTAAAAAAGCTTCACCAACTTCTTGTACATAATTTTCAATAATTTTAATAAATATAAGTGAATCGGTATAATTCAATTCACTTTCTTTATCTTCTAAATATGCTGTTAAAAAAATTGAAGTAATTTGAGATAAACTAATTGCAGTAAAATGTGCAGGATCAGTCAAACCAGAATTAGACTGACCTACAAGTAACATATCTTCTTTTGATTCCTTCATTGCGTATAAAGAACCGGTAATCCTCCCATAAATAACCGAAGTTAAAAGTAGAGGTTAAGCAGCCATTAGAGGTGGCCTTCCTTTGTTTGCTTGGTGTGGTCTTTCATAGTTGTAATGCCACAGCCAACTCGTTGCATAATCTTGTACTTCTTCCAGTGTGTCAAATAGATGCTTGCTTAGCCAGCTATAACGTATAGTCCGATTATAACGTTCAATATACGCATTCTGCTGTGGCTTACCTGGTTGAATATATTCAATACGAATACCTTGTTCAGTTGCCCAGCGTACAAATTCATGACTGATAAACTCCGGGCCATTGTCACACCGAATAACTAACGGCTTTTCTCGCCACTCCAGCAACTGATTCAACGTACGAATAACTCGGATTGTAGGTAATGAGAATCCTGCTTCAATCGCTAAGCCTTCTCGACGGTAGTCATCAATCACATTTAATAATCGGAACTTTCGACCATCGATCAGCTGATCATGCATAAAATCTAATGACCAGACCTGATTTTCTCGGATTGGTTCTTTCAATGGTTCAGGCGCGTGCCGTTTTAGTCTTCTTCTCGGTTTAATACGCAGATTTAGTGCCAACTCACAGTAAATGCGGTAAACCCGCTTGTGATTCCAGCAGTGACTCTCAACATGTCGTAAATATGAGAAGCACAGACCAAATCCCCAATCGGAATTTTCCTCAGTGAGTTCAATGAGCTGTTTAGCAATTAATGCATTGTCATCGCAAAGTTTAGCCTGATAACGGTAGCAGGTTTCACTAATGCCAAATGCAGAGCAAGCTAAACGGATACTAACCGCATGCAGGGCAACGGCTTGTTGAGCCATCTGACGTCGGCAAGATGGCTTCACCACTTTTTTGACATTGCTTCCTGAACAATCTCTGCCTTTAATCGCTCTTCAGCATACATTTTTTTTAGTCTGGTATTTTCTGCTTCCAGCTCTTTCAGTCGAGCCATCAATGAGGTATCCATACCGCCATATTTGGCACGCCATTTATAAAACGTGGCATTACTCATGCCATGTTCACGACAAAGGGTGGCTACAGGTGTGCCAGACTCCGCCTGTTTTAAAATGGACATGATCTGGCTGTCAGTAAATTTAGATGTTTTCATGCAGAATCTCCTGCTCGTATCTTAAGAGAAAATTCTACTTTTAGATCCTTTTATTTTTAGGGGGGATTACCATGTAACTTCATCTTTGATATTTTTCCAAGAAATTTGATTACATGACTTGCGACATGGATGTCGCCCGTTCGTTAGGGGCACACGGACGTGCCCTCTAACGAACAAAGGGGTTTTATTACTTTTGCCCCGACAAAAGTAAGGCGAAAAGCTATAACCCTCATCCCAACCTTCTCCCTGAGTCATCTATGGCGCAAGAGAAGAAGCTTTCAACTAGTTGTAAATTTCACCAATAAATATGATAAAAAGATGTATCACTTTAAAACTTATAAGAACTCTATGAAAACTTTAAAACCAATCCTTCTCGCTCTAACCCTAAGCACCACAACTATCACCACAGTCCAAGCCGTTGAACCAACCATCCCCCAACAAAAACAGGTCGCGGGCTATTATCAGCATCAGTTTGGGCCTTATCAGATTACCGCCCTGCTCGATGGCACCAACTATCTCAACCGCTCACAATTTAAAGGTGCGGCAGATCAGGAAGTTAGCGAGATTCTGCAAAAATACTATGCCGATCAAGCCAAAGGCATCCAGACCTCCGTCAATGCTTTTCTGGTGAATACCGGCAGTCAGCTTTATCTGGTTGATAGCGGTGCAGCCAGCTGTTTTGGCGATCACTTAGGTTCAATCTATAACAATTTAAAAGCCTCAGGCCATCAGCCTGAACAAGTGAATGGTGTCTTTCTGACACATTTACACCCTGACCATGTCTGTGGCATCTCAAATAATGGTGTAGCCAATTATCCAAATGCGACCTTGCATATTGCCAAAACTGAATATGAGTTCTGGCTCAACCCCAATACTGTAAAAAAACTGCCTAAAGATAAACAGGCTGGCTTTTTGGGTACGGTGGAAAAAATCAAAGCGGCTTTAGCACCTTATGAAAAAGCCAAAAAGATTAAAGTCTTCTCCGATAAATCTCTGGCCTTTGGTGGTGTCGAGTTTAAACCGTCATTCGGGCATACACCGGGACATTACAGTTTTAAATTAAAGCATGAGCAGCAGGAACTGGTATTTATTGGTGATATTGTACATTCGCATACCATTCAGTTTGATAAGCCTGAAACCGCCATTGAGTTCGATATTGACCCGAAAGCGGCGGTCGCCACTCGTCTCAAGCATTTTGCTGAATATGCCAAAGACGGGCAGACCATTGCGGCCGCGCATTTACCATTCCCGGGCATCGGCCATATTTATTCAAAAGATGGCAAAAGCTATCAATGGATTCCAGTACATTTTACCGATTAACTCAGTTCTCTTGAGCTAAGTCAGTTTTATAAACAGAACCCCGCTAATGGGGTTCTGCTGTTTTACATCCAGTATTCCTTGCTATTCTTTCGCACTTTTTCTGTTCCTACACGCAACCACATTAGCCCTCGCAGCAATTTTCGCCTTAATTTTTAAAATTTTCTAAACAGTCCAGCCTGTTTCAAAATGCACCGTAAACATACAAACTGCTGCGCATCTTTGTATCAATCAATTTAAATCCTTCAAAAATAGCCAATAATATTGAATTTTACAGCGTTCAAAAAAGACTTGATTTGGTGCAAAAAACCGCACTGTGCTTTATATCGAGTCTTATTCATTTCACGAAATTCTTCATCAAAATTTCCGCAGTCTGCCCCTCTTTGACAATCTATTCGCCTCGATATACTGAGCTTCTTTTCCTGATCCCGTGCACTCAATTGGAACGCACAATGCCAAATATCGACTTATTATTTCTCCTTCTTGGTGCAGTGCTGGTACTGGCCATGCATGCCGGATTTGCATTTTTAGAGCTCGGCACCGTTCGGCATAAAAATCAGGTCAATGCCCTAAGCAAGATTCTCACGGACTTTGCCATTTCTGCGGTGGCCTATTTTCTGGTGGGCTATTATATTGCCTATGGCCAGCATTTTTTCCATAGCTCGACCACTCTGGCGGCCGATCATGGCTACAACCTGATGCGCTGTTTTTTCCTGCTGACCTTTGCAGCGGCGATTCCGGCCATTATTTCTGGCGGGATTGCCGAACGTGCCAAAATGCGCTCGCAGGCCTTGGCGACCTTATTTCTGGTGGCGCTGATTTATCCATTTTTTGAAGGGATGATCTGGAATGGCAACTTTGGTCTGCAACGCTGGCTAGCACACAGTTTTGGTGCCAGTTTCCATGACTTTGCCGGTTCGGTGGTGGTACATGCCATGGGGGGGCTGGATTGCACTGGCCGCGGTGATTCTGCTGGGCGCGCGTTATGGGCGCTATAAAAAAGATGGTCGTATCAGTGCGCATCCGCCCTCGTCTATTCCTTTTCTGGCTTTGGGTTCCTGGATTTTAATTGTCGGCTGGTTTGGCTTTAATGTGATAAGTGCCCAGCGTCTGGATGCCATTTCCGGACTAGTGGCAATCAATTCTTTAATGGCGATGGTCGGGGGCACAATAGCCGCCAAAATTGCAGGTAAAGATGACCCGGGCTTTTTACATAATGGTCCGCTTGCCGGTCTGGTGGCCATCTGCGCCGGCTCCGATGTGGTACATCCACTCGGTGCCTTTGTGATTGGCGGCATCGCCGGGATTATGTTTGTCAAACTCTTCACCTATACCCAGAATAAACTCAAGATTGATGATGTGCTTGGTGTCTGGCCATTGCATGGCGTATGTGGTGCTTTTGGTGGGCTGGCAGTTGGCATCTTTGGGCAGCAATGGCTCGGTGGTATGGGGGGCGTATCCCTGATCTCCCAGCTGTTCGGCACAGCGCTGGCAATTCTGATTGCGCTGGCCGGGGGGTTCCTGGTTTACGGCGTACTGAAACTGCTGATGGGGATCCGTTTAAGCCAAGAAGAAGAATTTAATGGCGCAGATTTATCTATCCACCGGATTTCCGCCAATTCTGAAGAAAATATGTTCTAAGATAAAAAAGCCTCCGACAAAACGGAGGCTTTTTTGAGATATGTTGATCAACGATCAACACAATTTAAGCCATCTATTTCATACCAAAAATCAGCTTTAGACCCAGCACCGTCATCACCACACCGGCCGCACGATCAAACACTTTTTTAAACTTTAAATAGACTGCGCGCGGTTTTTCCGCCGATAGTGCCACCGCCAGCAAGGAACACCAGCCGGCATCAATAAAGAAACACAGAATAGGCAGGACAAAATAAAAATACAGCGGAATATCTTTGGGTAATAGCGCGGTAAAAATACTGGCCAGCACAATAGCAATTTTAGGATTCGACAATTGGGTAATCAGACCGGTCATAAAAGCACGGCGTAAGGACATTTGCGTACCAGCCGCATGATCGGCCTGAATCGGATCTTTGGCATGTTTAAGAATTTTAAATGCCAGCCACAGCAGGTATAAGCCGCCACAAATTTTTAAGGCCAGATAGGCCGATGGCACAGCCAGTAAAAAGGCCTGTAAGCCAAGCACCGCAAGTAAACCAAAGATAGCTGCACCCAAGCCGGTGCCCAGCGCGGTAAACAGACCATGCTGACGTGAAATCGCAATCGAGTTTTTCGCCACATAAATTGATGTTGGCCCCGGACTCATGGCCCCCAACATCAATGCCAGCGCAATTGATCCCAAAATAAAAACGGATTCCACAGTCCTATCCAATACAATGATCTGCCGGCATTTTACAAGCAAGTGCTTTGAATATCTTCCTATTTTTTACCAGTTGTTTTGATTTTCACGATATTTTTCACTATAGATCTTTATACTGACCTTATAAAATTCACTCCGTATTTTAATCAATCTGCTGAAATTTGCTTGCCATAAAAAAGCGCCCAGATACCAGCATGGCCTGAGCGCTTTTCAAGATCATCAATTAAATACAATATTAATAAATCTGTGATGGATCGGTCTGCTCTGGCCTCACACTCGCTTCTTGCTTGGGCAGCAGATAATCCTGATCATGCACCGGCACACCGCCAATAATCATGCTGCGTGTTTCTTCCGTTTTGGGCTGGTTTAAATCTCTGGTCGGGTCACAAGCCGCCAGTAAAGCACCCTGGATTAAAATAAGCAGGAAGATGATTCTTTTCATCATTATTCTCCCTTTCTGCAAGGTCTATATGTTTATTTTTTACACAGTTACTATTTTTATGCAAGCCCGATCCGGCTTTTATCGTGAGAGATTATTTAAATGTCTTTACTGACCGCGCCCCGTTTTCAGTTAGAATTGTCAAAAACGTTCCGTTCTGTCTATGTTTGATTCTATTGCCCAGCAGGTGCCTGATCAGCACATTGAATATCGCCACCAGCGCATCAGCATCAAGCGGCTGGATCTGATTCATCCGCAGATTTCGGGCAACAAGTTTTTTAAACTGAAATACAACCTGCTGGCCGCCCGGCAACAGGGGTTTGAAAAAGTACTGACCTTTGGCGGAGCCTATTCCAATCATATTGCTGCAACCGCTTTTGCCGCACACCAGTTTGGTTTTCAGAGTCTAGGCATGATTCGCGGTGAAGAACTGGCGCAGCGTCCTCTAAACCCAACCTTGGCTACGGCGCAGCAATTTGGCATGCAGCTGGAGTTTATCTCCCGCAATGCCTATCGCCAGAAAGATCAGCCCGATTTTTTGCAGCACCTGCAACAGCAATATCCCGATTTTTATCTGATTCCGGAAGGTGGCACCAATGCGCTGGCGGTTCAAGGCTGTCGGGAAATTCTGACAGCGGAAGATGCGCAATTCGATCTAATCTGCTGTGCCGTCGGTACGGGTGGCACGTTTGCCGGGTTGATTGAGGCCAGCCAGCAACATCAGCAATTGTTGGGATTTTCGGCCTTAAAAGGTGATTTTTTAACTCAGGAGGTCGCGCAGCTCACGACCAAACGCAACTGGCGTATTCTGGATAATTATTGCTGTGGCGGTTATGCCAAAACCACACCCGAATTAATCCAGTTTATTCAGACGTTTGAGCAGCGTTATAATATTCCGCTGGAGCAGGTTTATACCGGCAAAATGCTGCGCGGCATCTTTGATCTGATTGATCAAGATAAAATTGGGCCAGACCAGAAAATTTTACTGATCCATACTGGCGGGCTACAGGGACGCGCGTTTTAAAGCATTAGCTTCAAGTGCAGTCTATTTATGATACCGGCTGGTTATTGTTTAGCGCCATCAGGCCTTTCACCAAACGGTAGATATGCCAGATAAAGGCCAGCAACAGCACAATAAAACCAATCAGAATGGTGGTCAGAACCGCACCGACCAGATAGGCAATCAGCGTCACCCAAAAAGTTTTGATTTGCCAGTTCACATGACTTTCCAGCCAGGTGCCACGCATTTCTGCACGTTTTAAATAATTCATGATAATGGCAATAATTGGCGTAACACCGACAAAAAAGCCGACGATATACAGAATATAGGTGATCAGGTTGTATTGTTTGAGCTGATCCAGCCCCGCGGTTTGATTCATTGATTTTTTCCTTTTTTATAAAGTCCGATACCAGATGTAGATGCCTAGCCGACATTTCTGTTTATTGTTAAGCAAATCAAAGTGTAACTGCGTCAAGTTGAAGCTCGACACCTTAATATAAACAGATCATAAAAAAGTCTGATGAAAGTTTTGTTGATGATCTGTATGTGCTGTGAAATTCAAAGTTCGTCTGTTGTCACGTCCTCAATCGGGCTTCCATCCAGCGGATACAGTTTCAACTGGATGGAAGAAAAAATCAGAACTTAAGGCTGCTTGGTTTCTGGCAATGGATTGGCCGCAAAATAACGCTCCAGATGATTCACATGTGAATCCGGACGTGGTCGGCGCATATTTTCTGCGACCCCGTTATAGAGCTCAGCCCGTGGCGTTAAGTGGAATTTATTCAGCTCTGGGTCCATATACGGCAAGCGTTGTTTACGCTGTAAATATTGATGCAATTGCTGATTAATTTCCTGTAAACCGTAGCCCCCTTTGGCCCAGGCGCTGTCGTGGCTGCCCCAGTGATGGCTGAACTCATGGCCCACAATACCAATACTGGTATTAAAATAATGCGCATAGAACAGCCAGGTATCGACTCCCAGCACATTGCGTCCGCCTAAACCGCCGCCCACGGTGGTCACCCCGAGCGTCACTTTGCCACGGTTCATAATCTCATCATAATATTTTTGATACTCCGCTGCGGTAAAGTAACCGCCATCTCCGACCACTTGGCCCTTGTTGCCAAAGAAGTCATGCCCCATGACCGCTTTATGGTTAAACCAGATGTGTTTAAACTCAGGGCTATTCACCAGATAGGCAAAATTGGTAATCATAATCACCCATTCACGCGCATAGGCTGGAGTAATTTTGCCCCAATTGCCATGCGTTTTAGGGGCAAAGTTGCCAAAATGAATTTTCCATTTCGGCTTTAAACTCATGAGCTTTTGTACATGCGGATCGGTTGCGGAGCTGATTTTTAACTCGAGTAAATCTGCCGGTAACTGCTGGAAGTTGCCTAAATTTCTTAGCTGAACCGAACCTGTGCCCTGCAGCAATGGGAAATGCATATTTTCATTGATATTCAGTTTGAGTTTGACCTGGCTAAAAGCATCCAGATGGTCCAAGCGGGCCAACACAAACCATTGCTCGGTATCTTTCAGTCTGGCGTGAATTTCCAGATCACGGACCGGTGCCGCACTATAGCTTTGCAAGGCCAGAAGCTGATGCTGTAAATTTGCCGATAAAATATTATCCATATAAAAATGGCGCAGGTTTTCATTGGTCAGGGTTTCCCAGCTTTCCCCATCTTGCAGCACATAACTGCGGCTTTGGGCCTGCTGCTGCTTGAGTGCCGTGACTGTGGCAGCAGTATTGGACTGGAACTGCTGCAATCGCTTAAGCGGCATCATGACAATTTTGCCGTTAAACAGGCTGAATAAATGTTCCTGACTAACCTGAATATCTAAGGCACCGGCCAGTTGCTGATCGGTACTCGCCCCTGCCGTACGATATTTATAAAAACTTTCTTCTGCGGCTGGAAAAATATTCTGTAGATTTTGCGTATTTGGTAAAGCTGAACTGTCGATCCGGCCTGAAGTATGGGCTGCATAAAAACGCTGGTCATCCGCGGCATGAAATACCCGTGTTCCCACATTTTCCTGTCGTGTCGCCGCCACGTTTGTTGCGCCTTCTTCAAGATGAGTCAGGTCATATACATAGCTCATGCCATTATTAAAACTGGCATACAGCAAATTACCGACAGCTTCCAAACGCGCACTACAGTTATAACCACAGTTCGGCAAGGACAAACGTGCATATTTTTTGGCTTTTAAATGATTGGTGCTACTGATCTCACTTTGCTTCCAGACATTAATCCGGCTATGCGTATCTGTGGCAAATACATATTGATCATTCGCTGCCACCGACATGGGATGCACCACCACGGTATTGTGCTGATCACCCGACCAACTGCCGGTTCCCAACGACATCAGAAATTGTGGTTCGCCTGAGCCTAAATCAAAGACATCGACCCGGTTAGACGAATAAGAAGCCGCATATAAGCGGTCGTTATGTACACTTAAATCAAACAACCGATTCCACGGCCGACCAATGCCGGAAATATTCTGGGCATGGATCGAACTCAAGACTCGCTTGGCTTTCAGGTCATAACGCAAAATGCTTGCCTCGGCGCTGTCATTGGCCACATACAAAATATCCTAATGCACCACCATCGCTTTCGGATTCCAGCTGTCCAGACCAAAAGTCTGGGCACTAAATTCGGTGGCCAGATCTGCAAAGCGAACGTCATTGATCAAGCTGGCAGTGACAGGCGTGGTATCAGGTGTTGAACCAGGTGAAGTTGGCGTCACAGGAGCCGGTGCAGATGGATTTGAAGATGCTGCCGTATTGCTGTCACTGCCACCGCCGCCACCGCAGCCAGTGAGAGCCATACTCAAAATTACCGCCAGGCTTAATAATGTTTTATTCATTGTGTTCCCCAAGAGACAAAGTCATGACATAAAAAATATGTCTAAAAATTGCTATTTATTCTGAACAACAATGCCCCTTTAATAAATACTAAACTATTGATTTAAAACAACTTTAAAATAAAACCAGATCAAATAAACACGACTTTGCCACGTAAAAAATCACCTTAAAACAGTAAAATGTGGCCTTGCTAACGATGATTTGGTTTATTGATAGACCATTCCTGCTTTATAGGAAAAGTAAATATTCTGCGCACATTTCAATCTGGAAAATGCGGCATCATCAAACGATAAAGTCTATAATAGTCCGCTTTCATTTTCTCTCGGTGCAACATGGCAACAGCAAATCAATACGATGTTCTAGTTTTGGGTGCCGGTGCGTCTGGTTTAATGACCGCCTATATAGCTGCCCAGCGCGGACGCAAAGTATTGGTGCTGGAAAAAGCCAATAAAGTCGGCAAGAAAATCCTCATGTCGGGCGGTGGCAAATGCAATTTCACCAACCTCTATGTCGAGCCAAGCAACTATATTTCACATAATCCGCATTTTGTGATTTCCGCGCTCAGTCGTTATACCAATTGGGATTTTATCGGGCTGGTCTGCGAATACGGCATTGACTATGAAGAACGTAAACATGGGCAGCTGTTTACCTTAAATGGTGCCAAAGACATTCTGAATATGCTGCTGGCCGAGTGTGACAAAACCGGTCTGGTCGAGATTAAAACCAGCTGTGAAGTCAAAGCCATGACCGCCATAGATGATTTGGGTTTTCAGGTCGCAACCACTTTAGGTTATTTTCAGGCGGAATCTGTGGTCGTCGCCAGTGGCGGCCTGTCCATTCCGACGCTAGGGGGTTCCGGAATCGGTTATGAAATTGCCAAGCAGTTTGGTCATCATGTCTATCCAACCCGTGCTGGCTTGGTGCCGTTTACCTTTTCCGACAGTTTTAAAGAAGTCACTACCCGCCTCAGTGGTAATGCCGTAGAGGCCACACTTTCCAATACGCTAAACAGCTTTACCGAAGCTTTGCTGTTTACTCACCGCGGTTTAAGCGGACCAAGTTCGCTGCAGCTGTCCAATTACTGGGATGTCGGCCAAAGTTTTCATATCGACTTCCTGCCGGCCGTGGATTTAGCCGAGTTTTTTAAAGCCAAAAAATCCAGCCAGCCGAAAGTGCTGTTACGTACCTTACTGGCCGAACATTTACCGAAAAGTGTGGTGGCAGAGCTGCAACAGCTGATCTGGCCGGAACAGGCGGAAAGCGCCATCGGACAGCTGAGTGATGAAAAACTGGAGCAGATTGCAGCGCGCCTGCACAGCTTTGAAGTCAAACCGTCAGGTACCGAAGGCTACCGTACCGCAGAGGTGACTTTAGGTGGCGTCGATACCACTGAAGTTTCTTCCAAAACCATGGAAAGTAAAAAGCAGAAAGGCTTGTATTTTGTCGGTGAGGTGCTGGATGTGACGGGCCATTTAGGTGGTTATAACTTCCAGTGGGCCTGGGCGTCAGCGCATGCCGCCGCCCAATATGTCTGATGGTTTATAAAACTGGTGGATGAATTATTCCAGATAATCTGTGCGCAATAAGCACAGATGATTCTGGCGTTGTACACGTAAAATAGTCTGCTGCATTTTCACCACGGCGCACTGAACATGCTTTGGTAGTACTGCCGGCTGTTCTGATTGTTTTAAGCTAATTTTTAACATAAGGTCTTCCCCAAATAGACTTTCGTCGATTTTATTCCCTGAATATTTCATACAGATTAAATATAAGCATCTAAAATATATGAAATATTTATTCCTTTTTTATGAAGCTTTACTATAACAAAAAATTGTTCATTTATACAACATCATCGACTTTGGTCGCAGCTTGCCCGGTATCGCCCGAATCATCAGCGCTCTGGGCGGGTTGGTTTTGATTTTGGTTTTGAGTTTTGGCAAAAATAAATTTATAGGCGCTGGCCAAAAAGCCAAGGGTAATCCCTGCAATCACTACGGGTGCAAAAAGATTGGAAGGCGCTTTCTTTTTCGTCATTCTGCTTCTCCAGTTTTCAACAAAAAACGAGGTCGATCAACACTCAGTTTGATCGACCTTGTAGATAGATGACAGGTTATTTCGGATCATCTTTTCGTGGTTGATGTGCATCGACATCCGGTTCTTTTTCACCAGTTGAACCAAACGGATTATTGCTGGCCGGATGCGCCGGGTCTACCTTCAGCGTATCAGGTGTAACCTGATCTGCACCGGATGCTTCATCTTCCTGTGGTGCAGTGGTCAGCGTTGCCGGTGTGGTATTCGACAAATCCGTAGTCATGGGGGTATTTGTCCCTTGTGACGGGTCCTGTTTGTTCATTGGATTCACTCCTGGGGTCGTAAAGCCACTATTGGCCGCACTGTCCTGCTCCTGTTTCAACGGATTCGGCTGCTTGGCTTCGCGTTTGGCTTTATCAATCAGATCGGTTAAAACACGTTCTGCCGGTTGACGGCCACCCAGACCAAAGGCCAGAGCAAAGGCCACCGCAACTGCACCCAAGGTTAGACCGAAGGCCAGGTTCACAATAGAATCGGCAATGCCCATGGCACGTAAGCCCATTGCTACGACCAGACCCATAATCAGTACGCGTACCAGCGTCGCTAACCAGCGTGAACTGTTGTATTCACCACGCTCGACCACTTTGGCCACCACATTCGCCAGCCAGAAACCGACCACCAGAATGACCGCACCCAGCAGGATATTGGCACCGAAGTAAATGAACATGGAAATCAGACCACTCACCTGCTCGAAACCAAGACGGTTAGCCGCTTCAGACACAGCAAACAGCATGGTAAAGAACACGATCAGACAACCAACCATGGTCGATACTTTGGTGGTACCGAGGAAACGCTGTACACCCAGTTTGGCCGGAATTTCATCGACACCTGTGCCTGAAATAATTTCAACCACCAGATTGGCCACGAAACGCGACACCACATAGGCAATGATCAGAATTAAACCGGCGGCAATAATATGCGGGATTGCATACATGATTTCATGCAGCATGGCGGTTGCCGGCTGAGAAATCGCCTCAATACCCAAGGCTTCAAATGCAATAATTAATGCAGTAATGATAATAATGGCGAAAACAAAAGAACCGACCAGCTTCGGCAAGTTAGAGTTCTTGAACAGGCCAATTTTTTGCGCCTGCTGTTGCAGATTCAGGCTACCAATTAAACCTTCGACAATACCACGGACAATTTTAGCCAGAATATAACCGACAAAAATAATCACGCCGGCAATAAAGATATTCGGCAGATAAGAAAGGGCTTCAGTCACCATGTTTTGTACTGGATACAACAGGCCGTTTAAGCCCAGAATCGACAGCACAATTGGCAAGAACAGTAACAGGATTAACCAGTACACAATATCACTGATATTGCGGCTAATCGGGCTAACCCCGACATCGGCACTGAGCTTTTCATCCAGCTGGGTACGGTTCAGTACGCGCTGCAGGCCCATTTTGACCAGCGTTGCGACAATCCAGGCAATAAAACCGACCGCAATGGCTGCCAACAACTGGGGAATAAAGACCAGGAAGCTTTGAATCATATTGCTAAACGGTCCACTGACACTGGTCAGATTCAGCACATTCAGCGCCGCGATAATCGCGATAATCATGATGATCCAGAAGGCAACTCTGGACAGAATACTTTCTACATTGGGACGGTGCCCGGTGGCATGCGACAGCTTCTGGTTGATGCCCAGCTTTTCTAAGCCTTTTTTAATGGCTGCACCGACAATTAATGCAATAATCCAACCAATAATAAGTATGGCAATCGCCGATAAAATGGGATGAAACTGTTCCCAGTAGTACATGGCATCGAAGCCTGCACCTCTCGGGTTTCCATCAAAATAATCATTCATATGTCTTGCCCTCTTGTTATGACTTTCTACATTCGTTGTTCATGGCAAAAGATGCGCATCTTGATCATGGTAAAAATGAAAGGTTTAAGTACTTTGTGTTTTTAAGTACCGTGTTTTTATGAAGTACCAAGCGTGTAAAAATGCACGGCTATCGCAAAAAGCCCTGAACTGATGGTCAGGGTTTATGCAATCTTCAGACTTATTGAGCAGTGGCCGTAGCGGTATCGCCATCAGTGGCAGTGGCTGAATCACCATCTACAGCGGTGCCAATATCGCCATCCACACCTGTGGTCGCCACACCTTCTTCAGCCATTGCAGGCGTACTGTTATTGGGTGTAGCCTGTTCTACATTGGCATTCGGATGCCCAGGTGGTGCCTCACTCGGTTTAGGATCACGATCCGCAAACATGTACACCACCAGTGCCAGCAGAAAAACACCCACAGCAATCAAGATAAAAACTGGCATACGTTTTTTCTTTTGTACTTCTTCTGCGCTTGTGACATGAGGTGGCTTGTTAAAATCATGGCTCATGTTTCCCTCACTTCTTTTCTATTCGCTTGTCGAATTTTTATACTAACAAGAAGCATTGTTGTGTTGTGTGACAAAGCATTGTGAGATGGTGAAAAATGTAATTACAAAAAATGAAGTTTTTTACTGCTTTCATTTTATTCAAAATTTTGACGTAAACTGGATTTAGCAGCTGACAGGACTTGTATACTTTTTAGTCGCAATAAGCAGATGAATAACTGATGCAAAATTAGAAGAATAAGCACATGAAAAGGAATATAGAGCCGCCTAGATGTGAGGAAAAAATCAGCAGCCTGAGCATCCTCCAGTCCTGATCAGCCCCTCCTTGCTTAATACAGCAAAATGCCAGGTAACAATTTGCTTCAGATCGCCCACCACAAGCGCTGCCTTAACGCATACAAATGCGCTATAATACGTCACTCTTTTTTTCATGCTCCAGAATTTTATGGCGTATCGTCAACAAAGTGTAACGCTTGATCTTGACACTGACGTCACACATCAATGTGCTTTGCACTACACGCGTGATCAGCATTTAATCGGGATTATTGAGTTCAGTAAGCCGAGCTTTCTTCTGAAATGGGGCGATCTGGAATATTTCCGCCGTCGTACTGAAGAGTTTTCAGTGATGCCGTTTCCAGACTGCATTAATGCCATGGTGATTGATGTGCGTAATGTCGCGGCCTGGCTCGATAATGAAGTGCCGATTATTCCATGGCGCTTACTGGAAGAAGAATGTCCAGTGCGTCTGGTGGTCCCTGCAGACCGTGTCGAACACTATGCCGGCTTTTTTGAACCGACCTGGCTGACTACTGATACAGAAACAGCGATTCAGGAAATCCGTCATTTTATGGATATGTTTGTGCATTAAGCATATTCAAGTGGTGCTGACACTTCATCAAAAAAACCTCATCTGAATCATACAGATGAGGTTTTTTAATAGAATATACGTTTCATTTAATCCGCTAGCGAATGGTAAAAATACACTGCTGCTTAAAACTGGATTTGGGTAGCCAGATCAGCTGTTTATAGCGCACCTGATCTATTCCAAAACTTTGCATTTTCTGGCGTGTATAGCGCCAGCCAATACAATCTTGATAGCGCGCATATTCAGGCGCTTGCCCTGCTGTAGTCGATGCCTGCTGGACCTGAATTTTCTGGAAAAACGCGGTTTCTCTGGCGCGCATCGGGCCAATATACTGCTGATAGGCCTGCTCCATGTCTGCATCATCAAACTGCATTGGTTACATGGCGCCGCCATGCCAGCCCAGCTGACTGCACCAGTTCAGATATTTGACCTTTCCGGCCGGAAACACATAATTGGCGCAGGAGGAAAAACAGTATTGCCCGACTTCTACATTCAGTTGATGCACATAGACCAGATCACCCAAATCCATTCCCAGACCAATTTCACCCCCTTGACTGGTGATTTTCAGGGTCTGTACTTACGGGAACTGCTTTAACAAGGCAGCTGCACGGGTATTGGCATCTTGGCTGAGCGGGCCAGTATAGATCAGCACATTTTCTTGTACCGTCACTTCTGTTTCCGTGCCTGTGATATTTGCCTGCAGCGTAGTTGCCGCCACCAGCGCGACGCTGGCCATAAGCATGGATTGAAACACTTGCATCACATCCTCACAGAACAATAAACCAGGCTGAGAACAGCAGACCATTGAAGTAAGCCTGTAACACTCAAGCTTACCAGTAATTCTCTACCGCGATATTGCCTTCTCCACGGCGATTCATGCTCAGGCCACGCGCTTTTAGGGCTTCTTTGGTATCTTCCACCATTTGCGGGTTACCACATAGCATCACATGACTGCTGTCCGGATTAAAAGACAGGCCCACAGCTTTTTCCAGCTCGCCATTGGCGATTAACACCGGCAGACGGTCATGCAAAGGTGCGTTCGGATCACGGGTAATAATCGGCACAAATTTAAAACCTGTATGCCCTTCGCCAAAAGTCGCTGCAATTTCTTCAATCCGCTCGACATAGGCCAGTTCAGCGGCAGTACGGACACTATAGACCAGATGGATATGCTGGTATTTATTCCAGGTGTCGAAGTCTTGCAGCATCGACAGGAATGGTGCCAGTCCGGTGCCGGTACCCAAGAGCCATAAGTCTTGTGGCAAAGGCAACTGATAACGCGCCAAGGTTAAAAAGCCATAGGGGACTTTTTCCAGATACAGCTCATCGCCAACCTGTAGATGTTGCAGATTGGAGGTAAAGGCCCCATCGGGTACGACAATTGAAAAGAATTCCAGGGTTTCATCAAAAGGTGAGGACACCACTGAATAGGCCCGCACCACCAGTTCATCGCCGACTTTAAGGCCAATACGCGCAAATTGCCCGGCAGTAAATTTAAAGTGGGCTGGACGCGTCATGGTAAAGCTGAACAAGGTATCGGTCCAGCGATGTACAGATAACACCGTTTCTAGGCTAAATTTTTCAATTGACATAATTTGTACGTGGCATGAAAGACTGCGCTCATGGTAGCATGGCAGCATAATTTATTAATATTTTTTAAATGTTAAGGCTATATTCATGCGCATGACTTTACGCCAATTGGCTGTTTTTGTAGCAGTCGCTCAAGAAGGCACAGTAACCAAGGCCAGTGATGCCGTCAAACTGACGCAAAGTGCGGCGAGTATGGCTTTAGCAGATCTGGAAGATGGTTTAGGCGCACCATTGTTTGACCGTTTAGGTAAACGCCTGCAATTGAATGATCTGGGCCGTTTTTTACTCCCGCAGGCGCTTGAAATTCTAGGCCGCTGTGAAGCCTTTGAACAGGCCGCCAAAGGCGAGCTGCAAAGCATTGATTTGCGCCTGGGCGCGACCCTGACCATTTCCGATTACCTGATGCCAGATTTAATGGCCAACTTCCTGCAAATTCAGCCACAGGCGCATTTACAGCTGCAAGTCGGTAATACCCGTCAAATGATTGAAGCAGTCAACCAGTTCCAGCTCGATTTAGCCCTGATTGAAGGTTCCTGTCATTTACCGCAGCTGCAATGTATCCACTGGCGTGATGATGAACTGGCGGTCTGCTGTTCACCGAATCATCCGCTGGCGCAGCTAGACCGTGCCTTAACCGCAGAAGACTTTAAACAGGTGGAATGGATTTTACGTGAAGAAGGTTCAGGCACGCGTGAAGTATTTGATAACGCCATTTTAAAAGATGTGCCAGATGCCAAAATCCGTTTAACCCTGGGTCATAATGAAGCCATTCTGAAAATTGTGGCCGGCGGCTTAGGCATGTCCTGTATTTCAAAACTGGCGATTGAGCCTTTACGTGAAAAAGGCCAGCTGGTGATTTTAGACACTCCATTCTGGCAACTGGCGCGGCCTTTATTTATGCTGGTGCATCGTCAGAAATACCAGGGTCCAGGTCTGAAAGCCTTTATGAAGTTCTGTGACAGCAAATAAGACTGTATTTAATCCATAAAAAAGCGCCTGCGGGCGCTTTTTTCATACCTTATCGAAATTGGCTTTCACATGGAATCCCGTCGCCATCACCATCCATTTTGGTATTTGGGCAATTACGAATAAAGAATAAAGCCTCCTCATAAGACTTCATCTGACTACAATGCTCGCGGCCATCACATTTAAATTGTTCAGATGAGCTGCTACTTACCGGCAGCGCTTGCTCTACATTCTCTTGGACATTTTCTAAATTCTTTTTCCCTTTTTCACTAAGTCCAAGTTCCGGTAATTCGCCATGTACCGCTCTTTGCTCAGCTACGATCTGTTGCTGAGCAATCATCAGTTCTTCAAGTTTTTGCTGTTTCTGAGCTTGATATTCTTGATATTTCTTATATACCAAAATACTTAATCCTAAAATAATGATTAAGCCTAATACAGTAATGATCTTTGAGTTAAGCCATGAAGACTTCTTTTTATCTCTTGACGAAACTTTACCCTCGATATTTCTGTATCGTAGATTGTTCTGTTCAGCAGGCTCTGATACTTTTAGGTCTAAGCGCACAATATTCGCGGCTTTAAATTTTCCTGCATCTTCAACAATTATAAATTTTAGATTTTCACCGATTTTAGGTGGAACATTCTTATTGGGAAAATCTTTGATGTGGAAAAATAAATCTTTTGACTCTTTCTCTATCTGAATAAAACCAAAACCACGATCTTCATGATAGCTTTTGATTTTCCCCTCTTGAAACATAATGCGCTCTTATCTTTGATATTTTTAATAATTGTAATAAAAAAGAAGCTAAAAAGCCTCTTTTCTATTCTTATACTCGACTTAAGCAGAATATATAAATTCTACCTCAGTACTAACGTCGGAAATTGGACAGCAGGGAAGAAGTAATCGACTGGTTATGGGCGGCCACTTTGGATTTTTTGGCTTTGGCCGACTGGTCTTCAACCCGCTCAATTTTCACTGCTTTAAACTTGTTGCCGTTTTTGACCACATTAAATTTCACCCGGTCATTTCGCTTCGGTTCTATCCCATCGGCCGGGAAATCGGAAATATGAAAAAACACTTCGCCTTCCGGACAGGCAATAAAGCCGTAACCCTTGTCTGCGTTGTATTGCTTAACTTTACCCTGATATTGTTCGTTGCTCATCGACCTGTCCCCCTTTTGCGCTTCAAGCTTAGTATATAAAAAAGAGGCTATAAAAGCCCCTTCTCTGTTCACTGGCAAAATCAGTCTTTTTGCACGGAACCGAAAATTTTGTCACCGGCATCACCCAGGCCCGGTACGATATAGCCATTTTCATTCAGGCCCTGATCCACAGAGGCAGTGAAAATTACCACATCCGGATGCGCTGCTTCTACACGCTGAATGCCTTCTGGCGCAGCCACCAGCACCATCACGCGAATATCTTTACAGCCGCTGGCTTTTAACACATCAATCGCCGCCACTAAAGATGAACCGGTGGCCAACATTGGGTCAATGATCATGGCAATACGGTTTTGTACATCCGGTACCAGTTTTTTGTAGTAGGTACGTGCTTCCAGCGTTTCTTCATCACGCTCTAAGCCCAGTACAGACACTTTGGCGCTTGGAATCAGGTTCAGGAAACCATCCAGCATGCCAATACCGGCACGTAAAATTGGTACCACCGTAATTTTTTTACCGGCAATACGGTCTACCGTGACCGCACCATTCCAGCCGTCAATTTCATGCTCGACCATTGGCAAATCTTTGGTCGCCTCATAGGTCAACAGCATGGTCACTTCTTGCGCCAGCTCGCGGAAGTTTTTAGTACTGATATCTGCACGACGCAGTAAACCGAGTTTATGACGAATGAGCGGATGACGAATTTCATGGATAGCCACGGGAGAACACCTAAAAGGTTAAGATAAAATTCCGTCTATTATAATCATTTTTTGACCCTGATAAAAACAAAAAAGCCCTCAAATATTGAGGGCTTTTTGCTAGACAATTCTCTTTTTCAAGATTATTGCTGAGACAGCATGAAGTGAATTGGAGATAAAATCTCGGCTTCAAGTGCCATCTGGATAATTGGATCCGGATAAACACCAATCACCAATACTGCCAGTGCAGCCAGCAGAACCATGATCCCGCCAACACGTTGACCCCAGTGATCGACTGCATCCATTTTTGGTGTTTCTGGCGGAGTCATATACATCACCACCATCACACGTAAATAGTAATACAGACCAATACCCGAACCGACAATAATCATCGCTGCCAGGAACCAGTGCTGGGTTGTTACCGCAGCCATGACAATCAGGAACTTACCAATAAAGCCTGCAGTCAGTGGAATACCGGCCAGAGACAGCATCATCACGGTTAATACAGCAGTCAGCACTGGACGACGCCAGAACAGACCACGGTATTCAGCCAGACTTTCTGCTTCTGAAGTGTTGTTATATGGACTCGACATTAACGCTACGGCACCGAAAGCACCAATCGTGGTTAATACATAGGTAATCACATAAACAGTCACATTACCCAAGCTGGCATAAGTCAGACTGATCAGACCAATCAGCAGATAACCGAAGTGTGCGATTGAAGAGTATGCCAGGACACGCTTCAAGTTCACTTGGCGTACCGCCAGGAAGTTACCGACCACAATCGACAGTACGGCAATAATGGTCAGCAGTGTAATAACTGATTCTTGCAGGATGGCACCTGAAGTCAGCAAATAACGTACGAACAGACCAATGGTCGCCACTTTGGCAGCCGTCGCCAGGAAGGTCGCGATTGGTGCTGGTGCACCCGCATACACATCTGGTGTCCATTTGTGGAATGGTGCCAAAGACAGTTTGAATGCAACCGCAAAGATAATTAAGGCAATACCTAAAATGACCAATGGCTGGTGCAGGTTCTGCATAAGCGCCTGTACAGAGTCATAGAATGACAGTGAACCGGTGTAGGCATAAATATACGCCATACCCATCAGCAACATCGCAGATGCGGTTGCTGAAAGTACCAGGTATTTCACCCCTGCTTCTAAAGACTTCGAGCGCTGATGTGTATAGGCCAACAAGCCATATACCGGAATCGACATCAATTCCAGGCTGATGAAGAATGAAGCATAGTGCGAGCTTGCCACCATGAGCATTGCGCCTGCAACTGAGGACAACATCAGGATGTACAGCTCTTCACGATTGTCTTTATAGCTTTCAATATAAGCATGTGACAAGGTACAGCAAGCCAGTGCAGCAACCAGGATCAGTAACTGATAAACCAGTGTGAACTGATCAATCATAAACATGCCCATGACATTCGCTGGTGCAAAAGCACCACCGAATAATGAGAGCAGAATATACGCTGCAGCAAGGTTTAAGCCCACTACAGATGCTGTCGCAATCAGGTTATGGTTACGCTTGATTGCGGTGAGAATCATTACGACGATCGCAGTTAAAGCCACGATCATCACAGGAGCTAATGGCATAAGCTCGGAAAATGACATTGTGAAGTTCATGACTTATTGGATCTCCACATTTTCGAGTTGAGTGCTTACCTGTTCGGTCACTTCAACTAGCTCTTGAACTGGAATGTAGCTGTTTGCTAACCACGCCATGCTTGAATTGGAAATATCAAGGAAGCTTTGTGGATACAGACCAAGCCATAACAGACCAACGGCACAAATTAACAGAATCACAATTTCACGCGCATCCAGATCTTTTAACGGATTGCTGTAATGCTGTTTTTGCTCTTCGTTTGGTGTACCAAATAATGCTTTGTGAATCAGGATCAGACCATAAAGACCTGCAAACACCAGACTCACTGCAGCAATGATTGTAAATACAGGGAACTGGTTGAATGAACCCATCAGAATCAGGAATTCACCAATAAAGTTACCCAGACCCGGGATACCGACCAATGCTGCCACGAAGAACATCAGGAAGAAGGCCAGATACGGGAATTGACCACGAATACCACCCATCAGACGCATGTCACGGGTATGCACACGTTCATAGACCTGACCACACATAATGAACAATGCAGCAGATGACAAGCCATGTGCCAGCATCATGATCATTAAGCCTTGGTAAGTCAGGATATTACCTGCGTAAATCGCCAGTAACACAAAGCCCATGTGCGAAATAGAAGTATAAGCCAACAGGCGTTTCATATCGGTTTGCTGGAAGGCACACCAAGCGCCGTAGAAAATACCAATTAAACCGAAAATAATCGCGATGTCTGCAAACTGTGCAGAAGCCGCCGGGAAGAATGGAATCACGAAACGGAGTAAACCGTACGCTGCAGTCTTAATCAAGATACCTGCAAGGTCAACAGAACCCGCTGTTGGTGCCTGTGCGTGGGCATCTGGTAACCAGCCGTGTAACGGGAAAACTGGAAGTTTTACCGCAAAGCCGATGAACATACAGATCATGAAGGCATAAGCCACTGCCGGTAACTGTGCATCAAGTGTATTCGCCACCGCTAACAGATAGTGGTAGTTGAACGAGATGGTACCTGACAGCATGTAACCGTAAATCACCAGACCCAGGATGCCGATCAGCATGATCAGACCTGCAACCTGTGTATAGATGAAGAACTTGGTTGCTGCGTAAACACGCGATTTACCATCTGCCCCTTTATGCCCCCAAAGCGCAATCAGGAAGTAGATTGGAACCAGCATCATCTCCCAGAAGAAGAAGAACAGGAACAGGTCAATCGCCAGGAATACACCAATTACGCCACCTAAAGACCATAACAGGTTCAGGTGGAAGAAGCCCACGTTCTTCTGGATTTCACCCCAAGAACAGCCGACGGCCAAAATACCCAGCAGCGCTGTCAGGCCAACCATGAGTAATGATAAGCCATCTACCGCCAGGTGAATGTTAATGCCCAGGGTTTGAATCCAAGGCAACTGGAATTGGGCAGCCCAGCTTGGAACCTGTGCACCCAATTCATATTGATACGTACCTGATTGCCATAACGCCAGGGTCAGACCCAGCGTTACCAGCATACCCACCAGCGCAATATAGCGCGGCAGTTTGTCGTCGAGCTTGTCGACGATCCAACAAATAAAACCTGCAATGAACGGAACGAGGATCAGTGCGGGTAAAATGATATTGTTTGGAGCTTCCATCTTATTTCCCCACGACCTGAGTCACGACCACGACCAGCAGTAAAACAACAACACCGAGGGCCATACTAGAGGCGTATTCGCGCAATGAACCGGTTTGACGTGAACTGGTAAAGCTGTTGCCTGCTTTAACAATTGCAGGAAGCACCAGCCACAAGCCATCAATCGGATCGCGACCTAAAATTTTAGCGATAAGCAGGTAAGGCTTCACGAATACGATGTCATACAACGCATCGAAACCAAGTGCATTACGGCAGATATTGGCCAGACCTGAACCCAGAGAAGTCTGAGCAAAGCCTTTCACGGCATTGTAAGCAAACGCAAACAGCACCACGCCAACAGCAAGACCTGCCAAAGCAACCCCAATCGCGATGTATTCAGCACCATGTGCACCGGCTTCAAGCGCTTCAGGAATAATGAAGGCTGGAATTTGTGCAGCATCCAGAATGCTCATCACTGGTGCTTTCAGCACAATCGCCAGACCCGTTGAAAGCACTGCCAGAATTGCTAGTGGAGCCCAGTAAGTAATGCCTTTGATTTCATGATAAGGCGTGTTTTCTTTGCCGAAGAATACTACCCAGATTAAACGGAAAGTATAAATAGACGTTAAGAACGCACCAGCAACACCCACCCAATACAGTGTATTGAAGACTGGTACGCCAGCTAAATGACTTTGTGTCCACACCGCGGCCAGAATCGCATCTTTAGAGAAGAAGCCGATGGTCAGGAATGGAATGGCTGCCAAGGCACCGCCACCAATCGCGAAACATGCAAACAGGAATTTGTTCTTGTAGAACAGACCACCCATCTTGAAGATGTTTTGTTCATGATGGTAAGCCAGAATCACCGCACCTGAAGACAAGAATAATAATGCCTTGAAGAATGCGTGAGTCAGCATGTGGAACAGACCTGCCTGGTACGCTTCAGCACCCACGGCCATAAACATATAACCGAGCTGACTCATGGTTGAGTAAGCCAGAATACGTTTGATGTCGGTTTGAACCAGCGCTGCAAAACCAGCCACCAGCAAGGTTACTGCACCGGTAATAGAAATGAAGATCATCACTTCTGGTGCAAGTTCAAATACGCTGAACATACGGCAGCATAGATAAACACCCGCAGTCACCATGGTTGCCGCGTGGATTAACGCAGATACTGGCGTCGGACCTGCCATCGCATCTGCCAACCAGGTTTGTAACGGGATTTGCGCAGATTTACCGGCAGCACCCAGGAACAACATTAAGGCTGTCCAGATGGTAATTGATGAGCTTTGGGTCATAACCGCAGCAGCATTCTCAACGATGTACTGTGTATTCAGGGTACCGAACTGTTGGTACAGTAAGAACAGTGCAATCAGCAGGAATACATCACCAACACGCGTTACGGTAAATGCTTTAATTGCAGCAAAACCGTTGGCCGGGTTCTGGTAGTAATAACCGATTAACAGGTAAGAACACAGACCTACACCTTCCCAACCCAAGAACAATAACGCCAGGTTATCGCCCAGTACCAGCAGTAACATGCTGGCTACGAACAGGTTGAAGTAAGAGAAGAAACGTGCAAAGTCTTCCTCACCACGCATATACCAAGATGCGAAGATGTGAATCAGGAAACCAACACCGGTAATCATGCCCATCATCAGCAACGATAAGCCGTCAAGCTGCAAGCTGATGCCTGGGGCAAAATCACCCACGCTAAACCACGTCCACAAATGCTGAACGTAAAGTTCTTTACCGTTATTGACAAAGTCAAGGCCGGCAATCAGGGCAAATAATGCCGATAGACCAACTGCCCCTACCCCGATAATCGCCGCAACTTTCTCAGGAAGATTGTGACGCCCTGCCGCTAATAAAATAAAACCGATTAGCGGGAACAAAATTGTTAAATATAAATAACTCATCCGCGCATCTCACTAGCAGCATCCACATCCAGGTGATGGAAGCGATGATAGAACTGAAGGACGATCGCAAGACCGATACACGCCTCTGCCGCAGCCAGCGTCAGAATCAAGATGAACATGATCTGGCCATCTGGTTGTACCCAGGCACTACCCGCCAGAACGAACGCAAGTGCTGCTGCGTTCATCATGATTTCAAGGCTCATTAAAATGAATAACAGGTTGCGTCGCACCATTACACCGTAAAAACCCAGTGCAAAAAGAATGGTTGCAACGATCAAACCATGTTCTAAAGGGATGTTGCCCATTATTGTTTTTCCTCTTCTGCACCTGGTTCACGTTTACCTAAGTGGAATGCTGCAACCAGGGCTGCTAGCAATAACATCGCGGCAACTTCAACCAATAATAAATAGTGAGTAAAGAGTGCTTGACCGACTTCTTTAGGACCAACAATTTCGGTTCCCATGACAGCTGGCGTGCTGGAGTAATCAGATGCAAGCATCCATACCAGAACCAGACCCATCAAGAAGCTCATTAATGCTGGATATGCCCATGCAGATGAGTTGAGCCATTTGCTCTCTTGTTCAACAGTTTGCTGACCCAAGTTCAACATCATCACCACGAACACGAATAACACCATGATCGCGCCGGCATACACAATAATTTCCAGGGCACCGGCAAACGGTGCACCCACAATCATGAACATCCCTGCAACTGCAAGTAATGACACGATCAAGCTCAGTAACGCATGTACTGGGTTCGTGTTGGTGACAACACGAACAGTAGAGATAATGGCCACGAGTGCCATCAAATAAAACGGCCACATCATGGTAATAGACTCCGTACATCAACAGGTGCACTTTCTTTTTGTGCTTGACCTTTGTCTTTACCTGTAACTGCCATACCGGTTACACGGTAGAAGTTATAGTCAGGATATTTACCCGGACCTGAAATCAGCAAGTGTTCTTTTTCATAGACCAGGTCCTGACGAACATATTCACCCAATTCAAAGTCTGGTGTCAGCTGAATTGCGGTTGTCGGGCAGGCTTCTTCACACATACCGCAGAAGATACAGCGAGAGAAGTTGATACGGAAAAATTCCGGATACCAACGACCATCTTCCTGCTCTGCTTTTTGCAGTGAAATACAGCCCACTGGACACGCAACGGCACACAGGTTACAGGCAACGCAGCGCTCTTCGCCATCTGGGTCACGTGTAAGCACGATACGACCACGGAAACGCGGTGGTACGATTTCTTCGGCTGGCACTTCCGGATATAAAATGGTGTCACGTTTGCGGGTTGCGTGGCTGAACACCATCCACAACGAGCGCACGATTGACCCAAATCCAGCTAGAAACTTATACATTTTGTTCTCCCTGCCCTTACCACAAGATAACCGCGCCAGTAACCAGCAGGTTCACCAACGCTAATGGCAAGCAAATTTTCCAGCCAAAGTTCATTACCTGGTCATAACGTGGACGCATTAAAGAACCACGTGCCAGAACGAACATCATTACAAAGAATGCTGTTTTGATAATGAACCAGAATGCTGGAGGTAAGAAATCAAGTCCGAATGGCGCTAACCAGCCACCGAAGAATAACGTCACGATCAGCGCAGAGATCAGCACCACGTTGACGTATTCCGCAACGAAGAACATCCCCCATTTCATACCGCCGTATTCAACGTGATAACCTTCTGCCAATTCCTGTTCTGCTTCTGGTTGGTCAAACGGGTGACGGTGCGTTACCGCAACACCTGCAACCACGAAAATCAAGAAGCCCAAGAACTGAGGAATTACAAACCAGACATCTTGTTGTGCTTCTACAATTTCACGCATGTTGAATGAGCCGGCAATTGCCACCACACCCATCAGGGAAATACCCAGGAACACTTCATAAGAAATGGTTTGCGCTGCAGAACGTAGACCACCCAGCAATGCATATTTGTTATTTGATGACCAGCCACCAAACAGTACCGCATAGACTGCAATACCCGCCATTGCCATAAAGAACAGCAGGCCGATGCTCATGTCTGCCACACCTAAATACGGTGATACAGGAATAACCATGAACGACAGTACCGCAGTTGCCATTGCAACTGCAGGTGCCATACGGAAAGTCAGCTTGTCAGCGAATTTTGGTGTCCAGTCTTCTTTGAACATGATTTTCAGCATGTCGGCGACAATCTGGAACATACCGCCCGGACCTACACGGTTCGGACCATAACGGTCTTGCCATAAACCGAGCAGACGACGCTCGATAAATGACATTAATGCTGCAACCAGTACCACAACCAGCAAGATCACAATCGCTTGAATGACTGAATAGGCAATTGGCCAGTTCTCAGCCCAAAGCGGTGTTTGACGCATTAATTCTTGTTCCATGAATTATACTCCTACCGCGACTGACACAGGCTCAGCAAGAGATACCGTCGGTGCTAGACCAATTGGGTAACCAATATAACCTGTAGGTAAATATTCAATCACTTGAACTGGAAGAACAATTGAAGTCTCGCCTGCTTTCACAGTGATCTTCTGACCATCTTTCAGGTTCAAACGGCTTGCATCCTGTTCACCCACGGCAAACATGGCTTCAGGAATACGTGATTCCATCGCTGGTGTTTTAATGGTGAATTCACCTGACGCAAAAATATGATGCATTGGCACCAAACGGAAGCTGTCCGGATTGGCCAATACAGGGCTTGGTGCTACGAAGCTACGTGCTGGACGTTTTGGTAAACGGTCGAATAAACGTACGCCTGAATCACCACCTTTTAAGTGACCGCCCACGTTGTCCTGGAATTTGTTCCAGGCCTGTGGCGAGTTCCAGCCTGCAGACCACGCAAATGGCACCAGTGCAGATGGCGTCTGATTACCGACATAACCTTCCATCGAGAAAGTTAATGCAGAATCGACATCGGTCGGCTGTTTTGGTTCGTGAATCGAAAGCGGTGCACGAATGGCAGTACGGCCTGAGTAACGACGTGGTTCACGTGCCACTTTCAGACCATGGACACGGAAGCCCGCATCTGGTGCAACGTCTAAAATACCTTCTAATGCCGGTACGTTTTTCGCTACAGACTCGATCACATCATCCAGCAAGGTCCATGAAATCGCTTTACCTTTCATGCCAGTTTCAAGGGCATGTAACCAGCGCCAAGATTCTTTAATCGCCAGTTCCGGCTTGTAGTAGCTTGGGTCATACACTTGGTAGAAACGCTGTGCACGGCCTTCTTGCGAGACTACAGTACCATCACCTTCAGCGAAGCTTGCTGCTGAAAGTACGATGTCTGCTTTCGCTACAGTCGCAGTTTCAGAGTGATCCATCACAATAATGTATTTACCTGCAAGTGCAGCATCGACCTGAGCCGCTGGTAAACGACGGTAAAGGTCATTTTCCACCACAATCACGGTGTCATAGTCTTGTGCAAAGGCTTGCTCCAAGCTCTGACCACCAAAGATCGCCAAGCCCATTGAGTTCACTTCAGGAACAGTCAATGTTAAGCCTGCATTACCAAGGTTTTGAGCCACTTGAGCCGCAGCTTCCATGATGGCAGCGTCTTGTAAGCTTGTACCAGAGATGATTAAAGGCTTCTTCGCCGCTTTTAAGGTATCTGCGATGGTTTGCGCAAATGCTTTGGCATCGTCATCTAAACCGGTAATCACTTCGCCTTTTACGCCAGCTGCAATAGCAAAGCCTAAACGCGCGATGTCATTTGGAGATGCAACCACTTCACCAGTTGCTACATCTGCTAGACGGGTTTGTGTTGCAGCCAGAATGTAAATCGGAGATTTCGCATCTTGCGCAATACGTTGTACTGGTTCAGCCAGCCATTCTTGAGTACGACGCTCTGCCGCCATTTCTTTGGCTTTGTTTTTCGCCGCTTGACGAACAGATAAAGCCATACGTGGTGCAGTTTGTGTCAGGTCTTCACCCAGAATTAACACGGCGTCATAGCTTTCAATTTCACGCATACCCGGGTTGTAAACACCTTCGGTTTGCATGATTGATGCCGCCAGTTCCACCAGACTTTGCTCTTTTTGCGACATACCGGTTGAGTAGTTGTCCTGACCAACCAGTTCGCGCAGTGCAAAGTTCGATTCAAGTGATGCACGTGGCGAACCAATACCCAGCACTTTTTTGCCTTGAAGATTCTCAATCACGGTGTCTAATGCCTGATCGACAGACACAGTCGTGACATTTTGACCATCACGGAATTGTGGCTGACGCGGACGATCTTCACGGTTCACATAACCGGTACCGAAACGGCCTTTGTCACACAGGAAGTACTGGTTCACTTCACCGTTGAAACGGTTTTCTACACGACGCAGTTCACCATAACGCTCACCTGGAGAAATGTTACAGCCTGAAGAACAGCCTTGGCATACGCTAGGCGCATACTGCATGTCCCACTTACGGTTGTAGCGCGCAGAGTGAGTTTTGTCGGTGAATACACCTGTTGGGCAGACTTCAGTCAGGTTACCCGAGAATTCAGATTCTAAAGTCCCTGATTCTGGACGACCGAAGTACACACGTGATGCGTTGGCATACACGCCAAAGTCGGTACCGCCAGCATAGTCTTTGTAGTAACGCACACAACGGTAACAGGCGATACAGCGGTTCATCTCGTGCGCAATAAACGAACCCAGTTCCTGGTTGTAATGCGTACGCTTGGTGAAACGGTAACGACGACGGTCGTGTTGCGTCATTACAGTCATATCCTGTAAATGACAGTGACCACCTTCTTCACAGACCGGACAGTCGTGCGGGTGGTTGGTCATCAAGAATTCAACAACAGAAGCACGGAAATCTTTTGCTTCTTTGTCTTCAATCGAGATGTAGGTATTGTCAGCAGCAGGCGTCATACATGACATGACCAGACGACCACGCGTATCTTCAGGATTCGCGTATTGCGTCACAGCACATTGACGGCAAGAACCGACAGAACCTAAGGATGGATGCCAACAAAAATATGGGATGTCGATGCCAAGGCTTAAACAAGCTTGCAGCAAGTTTTCTGAGCCGTTGACTTCATACGATTTTCCATCGACATGAATTGTAGCCATAGTCGAATTCCTTAAGCTTGTTCTACGTTGCTGGTCTGAGCTGCGGCATTCACCACTTTCGCTTCAAACTCGCCACGGAAATATTTGAGTGCGCCCATTAACGGTTCCATCGCACCTGGTGCGTGTGCACAGAAAGTTTTACCAATCCAAAGCTTACGGGTCAGTTCCTGTAAGTGATCGATGTCTTCTTTCGTACCCGTACCATCTTCGAGTGCTTTCAGTGCTTTCACCGCCCACGGTAAACCATCACGGCAAGGTGTACACCAGCCACATGATTCACGCGCAAAGAATTCTTCTAAGTTACGGGTTGCTGAAACCATACATTGGGTTTCATCGACTACCATCAGCAGACAGGTACCTAAACGTGAACCCGCTTTCATGATGCTTTCTGCATCCATTGGCAGGTCAATGTGCTCAGCAGCAAGGAAGTCTGTTGATGCACCACCTGGTAACCATGCTTTCAGCTTCAGGCCGTCACGCATACCACCGGCATGTTCTTCAATCACTTCACGTGCAGTGGTACCAAAAGGCAGTTCCCAAAGACCCGGGAATTTCACCTTACCTGATGCACCGTAAATTTTCGTACCTGGATCTTTAGATTTACCCGCAGACAGGTTGATGTACCACTCAGGACCACGTAACAAAATAGCTGGCAAGTTGTTGTAGGTTTCTACGTTGTTGACAATCGTAGGACGACCCCACGCCCCTGCAACTTGCGGGAATGGCGGTTTGGTACGCGGATTGGCACGGCGACCTTCCAGCGAGTTAATCAGTGCGGTTTCTTCACCACAGATATAACGGCCCGCGCCGGTGTGTACATACAGCTCGAAGTTCCAGCCAGAACCCAGGATGTTGTCGCCCAGGTAACCTTTGGCACGAATCTGCTCAATTGCTTCATTTAAGTATTGTGCAGCTTCGATGTACTCACCACGGATAAAGATATAGCCGTGAGTCGCTTCCAGTGTATAAGCCGCAATTAGCATGCCTTCAATCAATTGATGTGGAAGTTTTTCCATCAACAAACGGTCTTTGAAGGTACCCGGTTCCATTTCGTCGGCATTACAGATCAGGTAACGTGGACCTGAATTGTCGTTTGGCGCCATCAGCGACCATTTGATGCCTGCCGGGAAGCCTGCACCACCACGACCTTTAACGGTTGCAGCTTTCACCACATCCAGCACTTCGGCCGGTGTCATGCTAATGGCTTTTTTGAAGCCGGCATAACCATCAAGCGCTTCGTAATCATCTGCATTACGAACATGCTCTTGTTTACTCAAACGCCAAGTTAATGGATGAGTTTCTGGGTTACCGTCGCCATAAATTGGTTTTGGTTCGGTATTCATACATACTTCTCCAATAACTGTTTAATTGATGTCACTTCAACCAGACCGTGAGTATCTTCATCAATCATTAACGTTGGACCTTTGTCACAGTTGCCCAGACAGCAGATTGGCAGCAAAGTGAAACGACCATCTGCAGTCGTTTGACCAAACTGAATGCCAAGCTCGCGCTGGAACGCTTCTGCCAAAGTTTCCGCCCCCATCAAGAAGCACGCGATAGAGTCACACAGAAGAATAACGTGACGACCTACCGGTTGACGGTAAATACGGTTATAGAACGTTGCTACCCCTTCTAAATCAGCAACACTGATTGAAAGCAGTTGAGCAATCGCATTGAGCTGTGCGTCATCAATCCAGCCATTACGGCGTTGTACACACTTCAGCGCATCCAGAGATGCCGCACGTGGGTACGGATAGTGACCAATGTGATGTTCGATTTCGTGGATTTCATCTGCAGTTAAAATCCCTTCAACATTCACACGTGGCTTTTTATCAGTCAAAATCATCATAATGCGTTTACCCCTTAGCGATCCACGTCAGCCATTACGACATCAATTGTCGCTAAATAAATGATCAAGTCAGAGACCAGACTGCCGTTAATCACCGAAGGAATTTGCTGTAAGTGCGTGAAGGTTGGTGTACGGATACGGGTACGATAACTCATGGTTGACTTGTCTGAAGTCAAGTAGTAGTTCGACGCCCCTTTCACCACTTCTGCCATTACAGATGCTTCACCTGCCGGCATGACAGGACCCCAAGACACGCTCAAGAAGTGCGTAATCAGGGTTTCAATATCTTGTAATGTCTTGTCTTTTGGTGGTGGAACAGCCAGAGGATGATCCGCTTTATATGGACCAGATGGCATGTTATCCAAGCACTGCTTGATGATTTTTAAAGACTGTTCGATTTCGCGGTAGTGAACGATGACACGCGCATAGGCATCACCTTCGTACTCCACCGGCACTTCGAAGTCATAGTTTTCATAGCCGCTGTATGGACGGTATTTACGTACGTCAAAGTCGATACCTGTTGCACGTAAACCGGTACCTGTCACACCCCAGGCCAATGCAGATTTTGCATCGTACTGCGCTACATTGCGGGTACGGCCTTCAAACACCGAGTTTTTCAGCGCTGCAGTGTGGTATTCCTTCAGACGTTTTGGCATCCACTCCAGAATCTCGCGGATCAGGTGCTGCCAGTTGTTTGGAAGGTCATGCGCGGTACCACCAATACGGAACCAGGCTGGGTGCATACGGTAACCGGTGATCGCTTCAATCGCATCATAAATCTTCTGACGGTCGGCGAACATATAGAATACTGGGGTCATACCGCCGGCATCCTGAATTGCTGTACCGATATAAAGCAAGTGGTTATTGATACGGAACAGTTCCGACATCATCACACGGATACATTGTGCACGCTCTGGCACCTGAATACCGGCCAGCTGCTCCACACCCATCACATACGGCATGTTTTGCGCACAACCACCGAGGTAGTCGACACGGTCGGTATACGGAATGAATGAGTGCCAGGTTTGACGCTCAGCCATTTTTTCCACACCACGGTGGTGGTAGCCGATGTCGGGTACACAGTCTTTTACTTCTTCACCATCCAGCTGCAAGATGACACGGAACGCACCGTGCGCAGATGGGTGGTTAGGACCTAAGTTCAGGAACATGAAGTCTTCGTCTTCGTTACCACGGGTCAGACCCCAGTCTTCCGGTACAAAACGTAAGTGTTCCTGTTCAAAATCCTGCTTGGCCTGGTTCTGCATATACGGGGTATATTCAGTGGCACGTGCAGAATATTCCTTGCGCAGCGGGTGACCTTCCCAATAGGTTGGCAGCAAGATACGACGGAGCATTGGATGCCCTTCGAAGTTAATGCCGAACATATCGTAAGCTTCACGCTCGTACCAGTTGGCATTTGGCCAGATATTGGTCGCAGTCGGAATATTCAGATCGTTCTCATTTAGCGCAACTTTGACACGGATATCGCTGTTACGTTCTAACGACAACAGGTGATAGAACACGGTAAAGTCAGATGCAGGCAATCCGTCGCGGTGCGTACGTAAACGCTCATCTACCGCAGACAGGTCAAACAGCATCACGTATGGACGTGACACTGTACGCAAGAACATCAAGACTTCTTGTACGCGTGCGCGCTCAACCCAGACCGTTGGAAAATCTTCAAAAGTCGTTTGCACATAGAAGTTCTCACCAAATTTGGTTTTGAGCTCTTCTACAATTGCAAATGCTGGGCGGGAATCAACTGCTGTTGATTCTGGCATAGCAATGTCAGTTTCAGCCATTGGCTTGGCTTCCTATTTAATACAAATTCAGTCAACCTAAACGACAACTACACCCATAACGGGTGCACCACGATTTTGTCGCTTAAATTATTTAATTTCATCCATAGAGCGCAGGTTTTTCACCGCAATACGCTGTGCTTGCTTACGGTCACGTTCTGGCATCATCTTTGGCTTATACACTGGCTTAAGATCATCACCAATCACCGCAGACAGCGGACGGCGCTCTAATTGAATTTGGTCTTGCAACAACATTAATGCCTGAATTAAGGCTTCAGGACGTGGTGGGCAACCTGGGATATACACATCGACAGGAATGATTTTATCCACACCTTGTACAACCGAATAAATATCGTACATACCGCCTGAGTTTGCACATGCACCCATTGAGATGACCCATTTTGGCTCAAGCATTTGCTCGTACAAACGCTGGATTACTGGGGCCATTTTCACGAAACAGGTACCGGCGACAATCATGAGGTCGGCCTGACGAGGTGAAGCACGAATAACCTCGGCACCAAAACGTGACAAGTCATGCACGCCGGTTAAAGTCGTTGCATACTCTACGTAGCAGCAAGATGTACCAAAGTTAAACGGCCAAACTGAGTTCTTACGCCCCCAGTTTACTGCTGTATGTGCCAAGTCTTCTAAACGAGTCATGAACACATTTTTATTCACTTCTTCTTCAAGCGGATCTGTAACGATCTGGCGCTCCTGAAGTGGATATTGATCAGCATCCGGATTCGCACGGGTTAAGGTATATTTCATCCCGAGTTACTCCTTATCAGATGATATAGCCTGTGATTTTTTCACATGACCAGCAGATTGAGCAGGAATTTGACCAGTAGGGTCGATTACCAGCTCTTCAATTGAGTTAAAGCGGGTAATTTCTGCAAGATCCATATTTGGTGAACCGATTTTAGGTTTAATCCCTGCAGCTTTACGTTTGTCAGATGGAGCCCAGTTCAGTGCACCGGTTGACAGTTCGTAAATCAAACCAACGAGTAAAACTAAAATAAATACAGCAGCAGTTGCAAAACCAACCCAGCCTACTTCACGAACAGAAGCTGCCCATGCGTAGAGATAGAGGGCTTCTAAGTCGAACACAACGAAGAAAATCGCAACTAAATAGAACTTGGCAGACAAGCGAATGCGTGCACCACCTGCACTCACAACACCTGACTCAAACTGCTCCTGCTTGGCACGGCCCCATGATTTACCCCCTAGGAGTAACGGGACAGTGAGCATAAAGACGCATAAAAATGTAACGCCGATCACGAAGGCAATAATTGCCCATTCGTATGGAGTAATGGCACTCATGCGGGGATAACTCCTGGCAGGCCTATTTATTAACAAAGAATGTATGTATTGGCCTTCAAATACACCAAACACAAAATTAATCCCGCCAATTGTACCTGATTTATGATTTCACTTGCTAGCTTATAAGCCTTAGTCTTTCGGATGATTTTTCCGCGAAACAAATGCCAGAGCACCATTCTGTTGGCCCCTACAGGCCATAATCGCTTTACTAAATCAAGATATGTTTATTTATTAATTTTTCCAAAATTTTGCGTGAGTCGCTGCTATTGATCACTAAATTTGCAATGGCCAATCCTGCCAGCCGTATTCGGCTTCATTTACACCGAATTAAAATGATGATCTTATTCTGCGCCTGAATGCCGGCGTGATTTGTATATTTTTGCAATTTAAAGCGCTTAAGGCTTCATCAATCTGAAGGCTTATGGTATTCCTAAGAAGAACTATAAATTTCAATAATAAGGAGTACATACATGAGCTTAAAATTTACCCATCATCCTGAGTACTTTCTCTTTGCCCAGCTAATTATGCGTCATATTGAAAATTATATTGAGAAACATCCAGACGCGAACAATGCCATTTTCGATTTACGTGATATTTACGAGCTGTTCCGTCAGGACAAAGCCTCAGCCAGTATTAACCTCGATGGTATTTTAAATATTGCTGATGAGTACACGGTGGATACCCTGGACGGTGACCAGAAACTGATTAGCCGCTACAGTATTGATGCCAAAGACAATAAGCTGCTGTTTGACTTTAATCAGGCTGCACTGGAAGGCCTTAAGAAAGGCAAAGCCCTGATTGCTCCGGATGCCAAAATCCAGGAATAAAACAAAAAAGCGTGTTTTGACAACACGCTTTTTTAATTAACTTTTACGTTGCCATAAAAATTGTGAAATGGCTCTTAATGCGGCGGCATCTTCAGCAAAATAGTCTAGCGCCTGCAAAGCCTGATCATGCAAATCTGTGGCATAAGCCTGTGCCTGCTCCAGCCCCATCAATGCCGGATAGGTCGATTTCTCCACCTGCTCATCCTTACCGGCAGTTTTTCCTAACACTTCAGTATCAGAAATAATATCCAGAATATCGTCCTGGACCTGGAAGGCCAGACCAATCACCTGCCCATATTCACGCAGTTGTGGAATCGCGCGATCAGTACCCTCAAAAATCGCTACTGCAGCCATCATAATCGCCGCAGAAATTAAAGCACCGGTTTTATTGCGATGAATCGTTTCTAACGCAGCCTGATCGACCTGCTTGCCTTCGGCCTGTAAATCCAGCACCTGTCCGCATACCATCTTGGAAGACGCGGTCGCCAGAATCTGCATCTGCTTTAGCACAATTGTCGCATCTACTGCCGCACCCTGATCAAACAAACGGCTGCCCAATACCTCAAAGGCCATTGACTGCAAAATATCACCCGCCAACAGTGCAGTATCTTCACCAAAGGCGGCATGACAGGTCGGCTGGCCACGGCGCAGCAAATCATTGTCCATACAAGGCAAATCATCATGCGCCAGCGAATAGCAGTGAATCAGCTCAATCGCCACCGCCGCACGGCGCACTGCCGCCATATTGGTATTCGGTTTTAAGGCTGCTGTGGCATAACACAAGGCCGGACGCACGCGTTTTCCACCCAGCATCACCGCGTGATAGACCGCCCCTTTTAAAGGCTCAGGAATGGCAAAAGCGTCTAAGGCTGTCAATAAATCTTGTTGGATACGTTGTTGCGCTTCAGTCAACACTGTTACAGGGACGTCAGTGAGAGATGACACATTTGCCTCGAATTGGTTGTTCTATAAGATTGTTAGCCGTCACTGGCCAACCCCTGTCCGCATTGTACCTCTAATTTAAGTTTTTTTAAGCCTTAACTACAGACAAGCGGATATTTCAATTTTTCAGCTTTCAATCTCAACCCATAAAAAAACGCCCCTATTGAACATAGAGGCGAATTCATTAATTCAGGCAAGATAAAGTCAGCGTTATTCCAGCACCTCGGCCGGTACACGTACCCAGCCTTCCATCAGCACCCGCGCACTACGGCTCATCACCGCTTTTTTCACCTGCCACTGACCGTTTTCCTGTACCGCTTGCGCGCCGACGCGTAAAGTCCCGGAAGGATGGCCAAAACGCACCGCTTCACGCTCGCCACCACCAGCAGCCAGATTCACCAAGCTCCCCGGCACGGCAGCAGCTGTCCCAATGGCCACCGCAGCAGTGCCCATCATGGCATGATGCAGTTTACCCATCGACAAGGCACGCACCAGCAAATCGACATCTTCAGCCTGAATATTTTTACCACTTGATGCAGTATAGTTCTGTGGACGCGCAACAAAAGCAATTTTTGGAGTATGCTGACGTTTTGCTGCTTCCGCTACATCATCAATTAGCCCCATCTGCTTGGCACCATAAGCCCGGATTTTTTCAAAACGCGCCAGCGCCTCCGGATTACTATTAATGTCATCCTGCAATTCGGTACCGCTATAGCCAATTTCATCGGCATTTAAAAAGATGGTCGGAATACCGGCATTAATAAAAGTCGCCTGAAAAGTCCCGACATCTGGTACCACAAAGGTATCCACCACATTGCCAGTCGGAAACATGGCCCCGCCCTCTTCGCCATCATCGGCCGGATCTAAAAATTCAATTTGTACTTCTGCTGCCGGAAAAGTCACACCATCCAGCTCAAAATCACCGGTTTCCTGCACCTGACCATTGGTGATTGGCACATGCGCGATAATGGTTTTCTGAATATTTTTCTGCCAGATGCGTACGGTACACAGACCGTTTTCCGGAATTTTATCGGCATCCACCAAGCCCTGACTGATGGCAAAGGCACCCACCGCAGCAGTCAGGTTGCCACAGTTACCACTCCAGTCCACAAAAGGCTGATCAATTGCCACCTGACCAAATAGATAATCGACATCATGCTCCGGCTGGCTGCTTTTGGCCAGAATCACGGTTTTACTGGTACTGGAAGTGGCGCCGCCCATGCCATCAATCTGCTTGCCATAAGGGTCCGGGCTGCCAATGACCCGTAGCAGTAGCTGATCACGAATTTTTCCAGGCACTTGCGCTTCGACTGGTAAGTCATCTAATTTGAAAAAGACACCTTTACTAGTACCGCCACGCATATAGGTGGCTGCAATTTTAATTTGTGGAGCGCAGCGCATTCTTATCTAATCCTTTGATTTTTCGTTGTATTACATAATCCAAAGCAAGGTTTTTGCTTGCTTTAAATGATAACGTCTTTTGCTTAAAAAATCAGGCGAACTGGACTTAAGTATAAAATTTACCCAAATCTTGGGCTGTAGACTTGAAATTTTCAAGCCTAAAAAAATATAGCCAATAAAATTAATATCTTGATTCAATTATTGTTTCAACAAAATGACCATTTTTCGATTTTATGAGCTGTTCTGAAGCGACTGGTGATCTACTAGGCTAATTTGCAACTATCTATTACAATCGAGCCACTTATTATACATTGTCGGGCTGAACACTTTGAACAACGAGTCTTCTCAACTTCAGCGTGGCTTAAAGAACCGTCATATCCAACTCATCGCCATGGGCGGCGCGATTGGTACTGGCTTATTCTTAGGTTCCGCTCAAGTCATCCAATCCGCAGGTCCCTCTATTATTTTAGGCTATGCGATTGGGGGTTTGATTGCATTTTTAATTATGCGCCAACTGGGCGAAATGATTGTTCATGAACCGGTTGCAGGTTCTTTCAGCCATTTTGCTTATCGCTATTGGGGGAAATTCCCTGGCTTCCTGGCCGGCTGGAATTACTGGATTTTATATATTCTGGTCGCCATGACCGAACTCACCGCTGTCGCCAAATATATTAACTACTGGTGGCCGCATATTCCGGCCTGGTCCTCGGTCCTGTTTTTCTTTATTGTCATTACCCTGATCAACCTCGGCAATGTAAAATTTTATGGGGAATCAGAATTCTGGCTGGCAATTATTAAAGTGGCTGCAGTAGTATCGATGATCATTTTTGGTCTGTACCTCCTGTTGACCGCAGATGCCAACTCGACTGCTTCATTTAGCAACCTCTGGAGCCATGGCGGATTCTTCCCGCACGGCTTTGAAGGCTTATTCTTCATGCTGGCCTTCCTGATGTTTGCCTTTGGCGGGATCGAGCTAATTGGTATGGCAGCAGCAGAAGCGCAGGATCCGAAAAAGACCATTCCCAAAGCCATCAATCAGGTGGTGTTCCGTATCCTGATTTTCTATGTTGGTTCATTGACGATTTTACTGTCGTTAGTGCCATGGAATCAGCTGGAACTGGGCGGTCTGGATAAAAGCCCATTCGTGATGATCTTTAGCCAGTTAGGCATTGGCTGGGCGGCACATCTGCTGAACTTTATTATTTTAACGGCGGCGCTGTCGGTTTATAACAGTGGTATGTATGCCAATAGCCGGATGCTGTTCGGTCTGGCCCAACAAGGCAATGCGCCAAAAGTATTCCTGAAAGTGAACAAGCAAGGCGTGCCAATTCCTGCGGTGCTGTTCTCTGCCCTGCTGATTTTTGGCTGTGTATTGTTGAACTACTTTGTACCGGAAGATGCTTTAAGCCACCTGATTTATATTGTGGTCGGTGCCTTGGTACTGAACTGGGCCATGATTACCCTGACTCACCTGAAGTTTATTCAGGCCATGAAAAACTCAGGTCAAACCACCTCTTTCCCTGCACTGTGGTCACCTGTGGGTAACGTGATTGTGCTGCTGTTTATTGCCACCATCCTGTACATTATGTGGACCCAAGGCTTTAGCGAATCGGTGTATATGATTCCGGTCTGGATTGTGCTGATGTGGGGTCTGTTTAAATTGCTAAAACAAAAAAACAGCTAAGTTATTTTTACTGACAAAAGAAAAAGTTATTACTTCGGTAATAACTTTTTTTTCAGCTTTTTTTCAGCTAAATTAAGGGTGTTTTGTGCCCTTAGCTTAACTGGATAGAGCAGTTGCCTCCTAAGCGACCGGCGTGGGTTCGAGTCCCGCAGGGCACACCATCGTATCTATAAAAAAGGAAGGCGCATCTCCTTCCTTTTTTATCTTCAGCACTTCACCGAGATGAAGCAACTCGCGTAGCTGCCTTGGCGAATTCCCCCACCATTTTAAATCGGCTGTAACTGTGCGCTTAAACGTGCTGCCATCTCTCTTAAATACTGGATTTTTGGATGCTGCATATCCAGCGGCAAATCCGAAGCAGTGCCCAACACCGAAATCGCATATTCAATTTCATGGTGCTGATTTAATACCGGCACACAAATCGCATGAATTCCGGCCAGCAAATCGCCTGCGACAGTGGCCACACCTTCACTTAGAATCTGCTGTTTTAAAGTTAAAAATTCATCCCAGTTCTGCGGATAGACCACTTTCTGCTGTGCCTGATGCTGCTGCCATTCTTTTTCCAGCAAAGGTCGCACCAATGCTTCCGGCATAAACGCAGCATAAGCCCGGCCGGTGGCCGAATTCAGCATCGGCATGATCGAACCGACACGGGTAATTACCGAAACTGGCTGATTCGGCTCCAGCCACTGTACAATCAGTGGGCCTTGCGTCGTCCATTTGCTAATCTGCAATCCACAATCCAAATGCCGGTGCAGTTCATTAATCTGTGCCTGTGCCGCCTGCAGACTGTCACTGCGCTGGATACAGCTCAGACCAAAACGATAAGCCTGATCGCCCAGTGCATAACGACCATCTTCCAGCTGCTTGGCATAATTCATACGTACCAGACTGACCATATAACGGTGCACCTTGGCCGGATGCATGGCCAGTTTTTCAGATAAATCTTTGAGCATGACCGGATGACGATAGGTCATCAGCGCATCCAGCACGGTTAAACCCACCTCTAAAGATTGCACGCCCACCTGATTCTTTTCTGACATAAGAATTTTACTCTCCTGTAAACACCGAGCATTTTAGCGTGCTGTTCTGATTTTTGACATCCTCACCCACCTGAAAGGAGGGTGATTCCTACTGCTAGACGCTTATGCCCAAGCGCAAGTATGTTCTTGGCGGAGTTTAAATCGCGTTGATTTACACTTCCGCATTCACATTCCCATACTCTTATTCGCAAATCTGCTCTATCTTTCGGACTGCTTGCGGTGATTGCACCGCAGCTCGAACAGGTTTGGGTTGTGAATCTCTCATTGACTTCCTCAAACATGACCCCTGCGTTCTCGCATTTATACTTGAGCATGGTTTTGAGTGCTGAAAATCCTGTATCTAAAACAGATTTCGCCATTTTAGTTTTTACAAGTTTGTTCGCACTTAGATCACCAACGACAATCAGTGCATTGTCTTTCACCAGCTGGGTGCTAGCCTTGTGCAAATGGTCTTTACGACAGTTTGCAATTTTGGCGTGTAATGCACGGACACGCTTTTTATTTCTCGCTCTCTGAGCAATCCCTAATTTCTGTTCATATTGATGGTAGAACTTGGGATTGGAAATGATCGTACCATCTGAACAAGTAGCAATATCTTTTAAGCCTAGATCAATGCCCACGGCTTTTGTGGCGGTAGGTTTGTCTTGTTTGGGTGAATCAACCACTAAGCAGACATACCAACGTCCACGACTATCCTCTACAAATGAGCCTGTTTTAATGCTGTATTTCGATAATCCGTAACTATCCCATAGCTTAAATTGATGCTTGTCATACTGAACGTATCCATCGGCGTATTTAATAGCGACCTTTTTAAAGGGTATCCAACCCAGTGATCTTCTTGCTGATTTCTTATTACTGACACGCCATCTCAATTTTGATTTTTTGAACTGTTTTCTGCGAGTGACCAATTCTTCTGTTACAGCCTGAATGGTTTGGCTATGAAGATTACATTCCTTTGATGCGCCTTTCGTGTATTTAGCAATATCGTATGCTGAAAAGAATTGTTGTTTGCGCTGTAGGTGTTTGAAACACAAATCATTGACATAGTTCCAGACAAAATTAACTTCAGATGCCAATTGGTCTAGCACCTTACAATGTTTGTCTTTTATACGTAATTTAAGTGTTTTCATGGGCTTATATTAGCTCATATCAGACTTAAAATATTGTTTTTTAGCAATTAAACGACATTTCATGTCGTGTCGCTTATATCTCTGACCTGAAAGACAGAGGTTTACGCTCCATTTGATAAATGCATCTCTGCAGAATTCTTTTATTTACATTTTTACGATATTCGTAATTTAATTAGCTATTGTGTAATTAATAAAAATGAGTATGATGAGATTTATGACAAAAATCAAGTGATCCAGATCACTCCCCCAGATCGAAAACACTGGACCGTTTTCATCGAGATATGCAGGAACCCCATATGACTCAGCAAGCATTTGTAGACGTTGCAGCACATTCAGATTTCCCGATTCAGAACCTGCCGTATGGCGTATTTAGCGAAAGCCCAACGGGCCATCGCCGTATTGGGGTGGCCTTAGGTGAATGGGTGGTGGATTTGGCTGTGCTGGAAGCGAACGGTTTTCTCAGCATTCAGGCCGGCGAAAGTTATTTTAATCAGCCAACCCTGAATAAATTTATTGAATCGGGTCAACACAACTGGCGCAAAATCCGTCAGGAATTACAAAGCCTGTTGTCTGCTGACAACCCGACATTACGTGACAATGACAGTTTACGTGCGCAGGCTTTCTTCGCTCAGGCAGAAGTGCATATGCATCTGCCGGTACATATTCCGGGCTATACCGATTTCTATTCATCTAAAGAACATGCCACCAATGTCGGCTGCATGTTCCGCGATCCAAAAAATGCGCTATTACCGAACTGGTCAGAATTACCGGTCGGTTATAATGGCCGCGCCAGTTCTGTGGTGGTGAGTGGTACACCGGTGGTACGCCCATCTGGCCAGATCAAGTTACCAAATGCCGAACGTCCAATTTTCTCGGCTTGCCGTAAACTCGATTTTGAACTGGAAACCGGCTTTATTGTTGGCAAACCCAACAAACTGGGTGAACCAATCTCAATTGAGAATGCTTGGGAGCATATTTTTGGCATGGTGCTGTTCAATGACTGGTCAGCACGTGATATCCAGCAATGGGAATATGTGCCTTTAGGGCCGTTTAATGCCAAGACCTTTGCTTCATCCATTTCACCATGGATTGTGACCATGGAGGCGCTGGAACCGTTTAAAACCCGTACCCCGGTGCAAGAGCCACGTCCCCTGGCCTATTTACGTGAAGAACAGGTCGATAACAGCTATGACATCCATTTGTCGGTTGAGCTCAAAGCCGCACAATCGGAACAGAGCGATGTGATCTGCCAGACCAACTTTAAATATATGTACTGGTCGATGGCACAGCAACTGACCCATCACACTGTTTCAGGCTGTAATGTTCAGGTTGGCGATTTAATGGGTTCCGGCACCATTTCTGGTCCAACGCCGGATTCTTATGGCTCCTTGCTGGAACTGACCTGGAACACCAGCAAACCGTTAACTTTGGCCAACGGTCAACAGCGTGGTTTCCTAGAAGATGGCGACACGCTAATCATGAAAGGCTACTGTGAAAAAGATGGCCTGCGCATTGGCTTTGGTGAAGTCAGCGGCACCGTCTTGCCTGCAGTGCAATTTAACTTTGCCACAGATGAAGCGCAGGATGCTGCCCATGAAACTGTATAGTTATTTTCGCAGTTCAGCTGCTTACCGGGTGCGGATTGCGCTAAACCTGAAGGGCTTAAAAGCTGAGATTATTCCGGTACATTTGCTAAACAATGGCGGCGAACAGCATCAGCCTGCCTATCGTCAAATCAACCCAAGCGGCCTGATTCCGGCCTGGGTGGAGGATGATTTTCAGCTGAGCCAGTCGCTGAGCATTCTGGAATATCTGCAAGAAAAATATCCGCAGCCAGCCCTGTTACCGGCCGATCTACAGCAACGCGCCAAAATCCGCGCCTTTTGCCAGAGCATTGCCTGCGATATTCATCCGATTAATAACCTGCGCGTGCTGCAATATTTAAGCGGAACGCTACAACTCAGCGATGAACAGAAAACGGCATGGTATCAGCATTGGGTGACTTTGGGCTTTCAGAGTCTGGAGGCACAATTGACCGATTCCAATGGCCGTTTCTGTTTTGGCGATCAGCCCACTTTTGCAGACTGCTGCCTGATTCCACAGGTCTATAACGCCCAGCGCTTTCATGTCGATTTAACCGACTTTCCAAAAATTGCCGCGATTTATAGCCATTGTTTCACTCTGCCTTCATTTCAACAGGCCGCACCCGAAGCACAGGCAGATGCCGCTTAAGATTCATCAATAAGGATATTGAACCATGACCATTCAAATTGAAAAAATTCACCACGTTGCCTATCGCTGTAAAGATGCCAAAGAAACCGTCGAGTGGTACAAAAAAAACCTGAATATGGACTTTATTCTGGCTTTTGCCGAAGACTATGTACCGTCGACCAAAGCCTTTGACCCATACATGCATTTATTCCTGGATGCCGGCAATGGCAATGTACTGGCCTTTTTTGAACTGCCGACCCAGCCAGAAATGGGCCGTGATGAAAACACCCCGAAATGGGTGCAGCATATTGCCCTGAAAGTCAAAGACCGCGCTGCACTGCTCGAAGCCAAAGCGCATCTGGAAGCCAATGGTGTCGAGGTTTTAGGCGTGACCAATCATGGCATTTTCCATTCAATTTACTTTTTTGATCCGAATGGCCATCGTCTGGAACTGGCCTACGATGATGAAGCTGCGCCAGAAAAAATCGCCCTGATTACCGAAGACATGAAGCATGAAATGCTGGAGCAATGGAGCAAAACCAAACGCGCGCCGCATCATACCCATTTCCTGCATGCCTCCGAGTTAGACAACAACGCTGGCAGTGCCAAAGTCGACAGCTAAACAAGCAGGTTAAAACAGATGAATAAAGTAGTAGCAACTGCTGAGCTGGCGTTGGCCGATGTGGTGGCCAATCATCAAACGCTCGCGGTAGGTGGTTTTGGCCTCTGTGGCATTCCTGAAGCCTTAATTGAAGCGCTAAAAAATACCGGAGTGACTGGACTGACCTGTATTTCCAACAATGCTGGGATCGATGATTTTGGTTTGGGCAAACTGCTACAGACCAAACAGATTAAAAAGATGGTCTCCTCCTATGTTGGTGAAAATAAGGAATTTGAACGCCAGTATTTAAGTGGTGAACTGGAAGTGGAACTAACCCCTCAAGGCACACTGGCAGAAAAATTACGTGCTGGCGGCGCAGGGATTCCGGCATTTTATACACAAACCGGGGTCGGCACGCTGATTGCCGAAGGCAAAGAAGTTCGTGAATTTGAAGGAAAATCCTATATTCTGGAACACGCCTTAACTGCCGATGTTGCATTAATTAAAGCTTACAAGGCAGATAAAGCCGGAAATTTAATATTCCGCAAAACTGCCCGTAACTTTAATCCTGAATGTGCCATGGCCGGCAAATTTACCATTGCGGAAGTCGAGCAGATTGTGGAAATCGGCGAGCTGGACCCGGACGAGATCCATCTGCCTGGAATTTATATCAACCGTGTGGTACTGAACAGCACACCCGAAAAACGGATTGAACAGATGACCTTAAAGGCGGAGGCTTAAACCATGACATGGACGCGAAATGAAATGGCCCAGCGTGCTGCGCTTGAGCTGCAAGATGGCTTTTATATTAATTTAGGGATTGGCCTGCCCACCCTGGTTGCTAACTATATTCCAGAACATATCAACGTCTGGCTACAGTCTGAAAATGGCCTGCTGGGCATTGGTGAGTTTCCGACTCAGGACACGGTTGATCCCGATCTAATTAATGCCGGGAAACAGACTGTAACCGCACAAGCGGGTGCATCATTTTTCTCGAGCGCAGAGTCCTTCGCTATGATTCGCGGTGGGCATGTCAACATTGCCATTTTAGGTGCCATGGAGGTGTCGGAACGTGGCGATTTGGCTAACTGGATGATTCCAGGTAAAAAAGTCAAAGGCATGGGCGGCGCCATGGATCTGGTGGTTGGGGTACAGAAAGTCGTGGTGCTCATGGAACACTGTGCCAAAGATGGCAGCCCAAAACTACTTTCCGAATGTAGTCTACCCCTGACCGGTCAAGGCGTCGTCAACCGGATTATTAGTGATCTCGGCGTGATTGATGTGACTGAACAGGGCTTAAAGCTCGTAGAACTGGCCAAAGATGTGACCCTTGCACAAATTCAGGCTGCTACAGGGGCAAAGCTGATCACAACGGGGCTAGATGCAGCTTAAATTCCACAGATCAGGAGCAGCGATATAGCTGCTTCTGTTTTTAACCCACTAATCACCTGATTTTTTAAGAGCACGCGAGTCTCTAAAATTTTGAATTAAATCTCAAAAATTATAGTTTCACATAAATAAGCCTCAAATTTTTAACTACCAAAATCGATCAAATTTCAATCAATTAAAAACATTCAAACAAGAGATTGATTTTAAATTTTATTCTTTAATTTTCAATCACTAAAAAGCCAAAAACCCACACCAATTAGAACAAATACTCTATTCAGCGTATTTTTTATACTGATTAGTTTTTTCTAGAGCATTTACTCTTATTTTAATTGTGATATTTTTGTCACATGGAGTAACAAATGCTCTCGGTTTGCACAAATCGAAATCATCCAAAATGAAAGCTTAAAGCATCAACAAAAACTGTCATAAAAGACTTTATAGCCCAAGGGAAATGTATAATGAAATTAAAAGCACTTAGCACAGCAATGATTTTAGCAACTGTACCAATGACAGGTGCTTTTGCTGCAGCTCTAGATCGTTCTGGCCAATCTATGGCTGCATTTTTACAACCAGGTAACTATTTTGAAGCAGGGATTTCTGTATTAGACCCAAAAGTTACTGGTAAAGAAGCTGGTACTAGTAACACTAGTCGCCACATCGGTGACATGGCAGATGATTATTATTTCCCAAGTGCTGCTTTAAAACTGCAACCAACTAAAAACTTCTCATTTGGTATTTTATACGATCAACCATATGGAGCAGATGCCGCATATAGCGGAAATAACATCTTTGTTTCCGATGCAACAAATACAATTCTTGATCCCGCTGCCCTCGCTGGAATTCGCCAAGAAACTATTGATACTGCCTTTAATAGTCTAACACCAGAACAACGAGTTGGCGCAGCATTACAAGCTCAAGGAGTTGATTTAACAACGGCAACAGGACAAGCTCAATATGCCGCCACTTTAACCGCATACAACACTATTGATGCAGTAAAAGAACAAATTGATGCAGGTGTTCTCGCTGGAGTAGAAGCTCAAGTTGATGCAGGATTGGCCAATGTCAATGGTTTACTGGGTGTAGGCAATACTCAAGTTGAAGTTGATACTCAAAATCTATCGTTTGTAATGGGTTATCAACCGACTGAGAACTGGAATATTTATGGTGGTGCTGTTTATCAAACTATTAAAGGTAATGTATCTTTACGTGGTCAGGCATACAGCCTATACAATGGCTATGATGCCTCCATTCCAGAAGACAGCGCTGTAGGTTGGTTAGCAGGTATTGCTTATCAAATTCCTGAAATTGCATTAAAAGCATCCCTAACGTATCGCTCAGAGATTGATCACAACGTTAATATTAATGAGAATATTCCTACCCTTCCTGCTTTAGCACTTTTAGATGGAGGTGCTGAAGCAGCAGCAGCTATTGCAGCGGCAAGTGGTGAAACTAAAATTACTACACCTCAATCTGTTAATCTAGATTTCCAGACAGGTATTATGGCCAATACTGTTGCCTTCGCAAATGTACGTTGGGTAGATTGGTCTAATTTCTCAATTCGCCCATATAAGTTCGGTTTAATTTCCGAAGCAGTTGGCCCTATCGTTGAACGTCCTAATGGCTTCAATCTAGTTGAGTATGAAGATGACCAAATTTCTGCAACTGTAGGTGTAGGTCGCAAACTAAGTGAGCAATGGGCGGGTAACGTTTCTGTAGGTTGGGATTCAGGTGCAGGTAACCCTGTATCAACACTTGGCCCAACAGAAGGTTATTGGAATGTCGGTTTAGGTGTTCAATATTCACCTGCACCAAACTACTTCATTGCTGGGGGCGTTAAATATTTCATGTTAGGTGATGCTAAAGCACAGACCGGTGCTCAAGCAGGCGGCAATGAGTATGTAGCAGAGTTCGAAGATAACGATGCTTGGGCGTATGGCCTCAAAATCGGTTACCGCTTCTAATTTCAATATTTTTCAATAGAGCCACCCTTCGGGGTGGTTTTTTTGCACTAAAAACTTCTAGTTTTTATACAAGTGTTAACCAAATGTTCAAATTTAAAACAATTAAACACGTATTTACCCAAATACCACCCTAAAAAATTATTTAATAAAATTCATTTACTTAAGACCTAAAAATAGTACTTTCACTCTAATCAACTGCTATTTATAACTTATTCAGTTCATTTATTCTGCGAAGTTGAGCATTTACTCTTTTTTCAAATATGTTACTTTTCCTGCACTTTTTGTTACATAAAGCATCAGGGAACGACCATGAAGCTCAATAAAATTTATTCGGCTATTTTACTTAGTACTCTCCCACTTACACCTGCGCTTGCTGCTGGTTTAGACCGTTCTGGTCAATCTATTGCCGCATTTTTACAACCGGGTAATTATGCAGAAGCAGGTATTTCAGTTTTAGATCCCAAAGTTCAATCTAATCAATTGAAAGTTAACGATATGGCAGAAGATTATTATTTCCCTTCTGCTGCGATTAAAGTACAAGCAACTGAACACATTTCTATAGGTCTTTTATATGACCAACCATTTGGCGCCGAATCTCTCTACCCTTCAAATAATCCAGTTTTTGGCGCGAATGGTGAAGCAACCCAAGTAGAAGTAGAAACACACAATCTTTCAGCTTTAATTGGTTACCAACCTACAGAAAACTGGAATTTCTACGCGGGTCCTGTTTATCAAACCGTACAAGGTACAGTATCTTTACGTGGACTTGCGTACGGGGGTGCTTCTAAACTTGGCAGCTACGACATTAATTTAAAAGAAGATGAAGCATACGGTTGGCTTGCTGGTTTTGCTTATCAAATTCCAGAAATCGCGTTAAAAACTGCAGTTACCTATCGTTCAGAAATCAAACATGAACTTGATACTACAGAAACTTTTGGGTTTGGTGCAATTCAACGACCAAATGCACTCACTGAAGTTGTAACTCCGCAATCAGTAAACATTGATTTTCAAACAGGTGTTGCAGCCAACACTTTAGCTTTTGCCAATATCCGTTGGGCACATTGGGATCAATTTGCGGTCACACCAAAGTTTTTAAATGCAGCTTCTGGCAATAACCTTATTGACTATTCAGATGATCAATGGTCTGCAACCGTAGGCGTGGGTCGCAAGTTTAATAGTCATTGGTCTGGTTCTGCTTCTGTAGGTTATGACTCTGGTGCAGGCAACCCTGTCACCACTTTAGGTCCAACAGAAGGTTATTGGAGCCTAGGTCTAGGGGCTCAATACAGCCCTGCTGCCAACTACTTTATTGCCGGCGGTGTTAAATACCTCTGGTTAGGTGATGCAATTGCGCAAACCGGTGGCAAACCTGTAGGCCAATTCGAGAATAATTATGCTTTAGCATATGGTATGAAAATCGGTTATCGCTTCTAAAACACTCTCTTGATGCAAAGCTTGTTTGGGGGCGCCTTCGGGCGCCCTTTTTTATTGTTTTAATGAATGAAAATCTCAATAAAAAAGCCGCATAATTTGCGGCTTTCCTTAGTTCAGCGGGTATCCATTAAGCTGGAATATCACGCACAGAAGCTTTACGGATCGCTTCTTTTAGCGCTTCATAGCCATGAATGGCCGGGAACTGTGGAAATTCTGCAATCACATTTTCAGGTGCATCAAACAGGAAACCGGCATCGGCTTCGCCAAGCATGGTGGTGTCATTATAAGAATCGCCTGCGGCAATCACACGGAAATTCAAACCATGTAATGCTTTTACGGCCTGACGCTTCTGGTCAGGTTGACGCAGCTTGTACGCGGTGATCATGCCATTTTCATCAGTTTCCAGTTTATGGCAGAAAATAGTTGGCCAGCCCAGTTGCTTCATTAACGGATGAGCAAATTCATAGAATGTATCAGATAGAATAATTAGCTGGAAATGGGTACGTAGCCATTCCACAAATTCTTTGGCACCCGGAAATGGGCCCATATCGGCAATCACTTCCTGAATATCATTTAAACCCAAACCATGCTGTTTTAAGATATTCAAACGCTGTGTCATTAATACATCATAGTCAGGAATATCACGGGTTGTCGCTTCTAGCTCTTTAATCCCAGTTTTTTTTGCAAAGTTAATCCAAATTTCTGGAACCAACACACCTTCAAGATCAAGACATACAACTTCCATGAATGCTCCCCATATCTGTCATTGAAAAAAATTTGCTCTATCATAGACCAAGATCGCGCTTTTGACTTGTTCTTTTTTAAATCTATTTTTTTCATAAGCATTGATTTTTTAGTGATAAGTCGGTTTTGGCATTTCTATTAAAATACAGCCGAAATAAATTAATATAGGTTTTGTCATCTCCAAGCCTATAGCCAGGAATATTATGACTACCATTCCCACTATTGATCTCGTTGACGCGCTTGCCGCCGAATATGCAGATAAATCTCCAAGTGAAATTCTAAAACTGGCACTCAGCCAGCCAGGTGAAATTGCGATTTCCTTTTCAGGCGCTGAAGATGTGGTGCTGATTGATATGGCGGCCAATCTGGGTCTGCCTTTTCGTGTCTTTAGCCTGGATACCGGCCGTTTGCATGCCGAAACCTATCAATTTATTGAAACCGTTCGCAAGCACTATAATATTCCAATTGAAATCTGTTTCCCGGAAACTGAAGCGATTCAGCAACTGGTTAATGAAAAAGGCTTATTCAGTTTCTACGCCGATGGTCATCAGGAATGCTGCGGCATCCGTAAAGTTCAGCCGCTGCGTAAAAAGCTGGCCACGCTAGATGGCTGGATTACCGGTCAGCGTAAAGACCAGAGTCCGGGCACGCGCAATGAAATTCCAGTGGTTCAGGCTGACCCGGGTTTTTCTGGTCCTGGCAAACAGCTCATCAAGTACAATCCGCTGGCCAACTGGTCCAGCAGTGATGTCTGGAATTACATCCGTTTAATGGAAATTCCATATAATCCATTACATGAAAAAGGTTTTATTTCGATTGGCTGTGAACCGTGTACCCGTGCGGTGTTACCAAACCAGCATGAACGCGAAGGCCGCTGGTGGTGGGAAGATGCAACCCATAAAGAATGTGGACTTCACGCCGGAAATCTGAAAAAATAAATACGCTAGACCACTGCCCAGCAGTGGTTTATTTTTTTACGCAACAGAATAAACAAAGTTCCGCGTTTATATGATAAACACTATATACTAAGTCAGTTCACCTATAATTCTAAAAAGCCGTTCCAATGAGGGTCGGTCATATTGCAGTGAGGCAATTAACGCTATGCGTCCATTACATCCGATTGATTTTATCTTTCTGTCTTTAGAAAAACGCCAGCAACCAATGCATGTTGGGGGGTTATTCCTATTTCAGATTCCAGAGAACGCACCTGAAACCTTTATTCAAGATCTGGTCGAAGACATCCGTAATTCTCAATCGATGCCGATTCCACCATTTAACAATAAATTAAATGGACTATTCTGGGATGAAGATCCTGAATTTGATCTGGACCACCATTTCCGTCATATCGCCCTGCCTCATCCGGGACGAATCCGTGAATTACTGACCTATATTTCTCAAGAACACAGCGCGCTGATTGACCGCGCCAAACCGCTGTGGACCTGTCATATTATTGAAGGCATTGAAGGCAACCGCTTTGCCATGTACTTCAAAATCCATCATGCCATGGTCGATGGCATTGCCGGCATGCGCTTACTGGAAAAATCGCTCTCACACGATCCGGATGCCAAAAGTATTGTACCGCCTTGGTGTGTAGAAGGCCGCCGCGCCAAACGCCTGAAAGAGCCAAAAGCCAGCCGCTTTAAAAATATTGCAGCAGGCCTGAAAAGCCAGCTGGAAGCCACACCGCGAGTCATGTACGAGTTATCACAAACCGTAATGAAAGATATGGGCCGTAATCCGGATTATGTATCCAGCTTCCAGGCGCCAAGTTCAATTCTGAATCAGCGCGTCAGTTCTTCACGCCGCTTTGCTGCACAGTCCTATGAGTTTGCCCGTCTGCATAAAATTGCCAAGGCCCTAGGCGTGACGATTAATGACATTGTGCTGGCCATCTGTTCAGGTGCCTTACGTGAATATTTACTCAGCCAGAATGCCCTGCCAAGAAAACCACTAATTGCCATGGTACCCGCCTCAGTCCGTAGCGATGATTCCGATGTATCCAACCGGATTACCATGATTCTGGCCAACCTGGCGACGCACAAGGACAATCCGCTGGAACGTCTCAGCATTATTCGCCGCAGCGTGCTGAATGCCAAAGAACGCTTTAAACGCATGAATGCCAACCAGATTCTCAACTATAGCGCCTTTGTTTATAGCGCCGCCGGCCTAAACATTGTGTCTGGTTTAATGCCAAAACGTCAGGCCTTTAACCTGGTCATTTCCAATGTACCGGGACCGCGTGAAGCGCTGTACTGGAATGGTGCCAAACTCGAAGCACTGTATCCGGCTTCAATTGTGCTGGATGGTCAAGCGCTGAATATCACCATGACTAGTTATCAGGACAAGCTGGAAGTCGGTTTAACGGCCTGTCGCAATGCCCTGCCAAAAATGCAGAACCTGTTACAGCATCTGGAAGATGAAATTCAGCGTTTTGAACGGATTATTGAAACGGTAGATGTGACCTTGGACGAGGTGGAACAAAAAGTCAGTTGAAAGACTCGGCCCAGGCCGGAAGAATATCGAGATTCAGACGAAAAGTATGAATCTCTTTTTTAAAATTGTAATGATAAGAGAAAAAATTAAGGGGCTTTCAAAAGGCCCCTTAATTTTTAATGGTTCGACATTGTTTTAATAATTGCTGACAGACGGTGCGAATCATGGCGGTAGTAATTTGTACTTCTTTACCTTGCTCATCTACGATATACGCCGCACTGTGTACAGTTTTTGGTTCTAAAACTTTAAGACTTTTATTAATCACGACTTCGCTCATACCCATGATAGACCTCATTTTGCTGAAACCGTAAGGGAGATTACGGCTTTGGCTCTGGTGTATGCTTAGTATTGTGAATCTACCTAAAAAAGTAAAATTTCAGATGTAACAACTGTTTAACGATATCCTGTTACAATTTCAGCTTAAAATGATATCGTATTGCTCTTGCGTGTATAAATTTTCAACCTGGAATTTTATGACACGATTCACGAAATGCTCCAGATCCGCGACGGCTGGTGCTTCTGCGGTTAACAGCCGGTCAATCACCGATGGATGGGCAACGACAGTAAAGCCACGCTGAGATTCAAAGGCACGTGCATAGCGCATAATTTCTCGAAAAATCTCGTAACACACTGACTCGGCTGTTTTCACATAACCACGGCCCTGACAGGTTGGACAAGACTCACACAGCAAATGTTCCAGAGATTCACGGGTGCGCTTACGGGTCATTTCCACCAGACCCAGTTCAGACACCTGGGTAATTTTGGTTTTAGCATGATCGCGTTCCAGCATTTTCTCGAACTGGCACATCACTTCTTCACGATGCTGTGCTTCCTGCATGTCAATAAAATCAATAATGATAATCCCGCCCAAGTTACGCAGTCGCAACTGACGTGCAATCACCTGCGTGGCTTCCATATTGGTTTTAAAGACCGTGTCTTCCAGACTACGCCCGCCGACATAAGAACCAGTATTGATATCAATGGTGGTCATGGCTTCGGTCTGATCAATCATCAGATAGCCACCCGATTTCAGCGCCACGCGGGTTTGAAGTGCCTTCTGAATATCTTCTTCGACATTGTATAAATCGAACAGCGGCCGTTCGCCCGGATAATGCAACAATCGGTTTTGCATATTCGGCACAAACTCATCGACAAAGTCTTTCAACTTGGCATAAATTTCACGTGAATCGACATAGATTTTGGCGGTTTCTTCATTGGCCAGATCGCGAATCACGCGCTGCGGCAAAGGCAGCTCCTCAAAAATTAAAGACGGCACCGCAATAATTTTCTGTTTGCGCTGAATATGCTCCCACAGTTTAGCCAGATAGGCCATGTCCTGGGCAATGGCGGCTTCTTCCACCCCTTCTGCGGCGGTACGGACAATCACCGAGCCCGGCAGTTTATGCTGTTTCTGAATCCGTTCAATCATCGAGCGTAAACGGTCACGCTCTTCATCCGATTCAATCCGCTGTGATACGCCAATATGGCTACCAAACGGCATCAAGACCAGATAACGCGAAGGAATTGACAGATCGGTCGACAGGCGCGCACCTTTGGTGCCGAGCATGTCTTTCATGACCTGCACGGTAAGGATTTGCCCCGGCTGTAACAGCTCAAAGACATTTGGCGTTGGTTGGCTGCGTGGCCAGACCATGTCATTGATATGTAAAAAAGCGGTACGTGACAGCCCAATATCGACAAAGGCGGCCTGCATACCTGGCAGCACCCGTACCACTTTACCTTTATAAATATTTCCTACTAAACCACGTTTGGCGGTACGTTCAACAAATAATTCATTGACCGTGCCGTTTTGAATTAACGCGACACGACATTCCATAGGCGTGACGTTAATCAACAACTCGTCAGACATAATACAACTCAAAGCCTTATAAAAATTCTTGTAGCAGCAGTTAATTTAGTGCCTTAACTGTCTGTAATAACTGTACGGTTTCATGCAGCGGCAATCCCACCACGTTGCTATAACTGCCTTCAATACGCGGGATATAACGTGCTGCAATGCCCTGTATGGCATAGGCTCCCGCCTTGCCCACCGGCTCTCCACTGGCCCAATAACACTCCATGTCAGCTTGGCTCAGCGCTTGAAATTCAACCTGAGTACGTACCACTATACTGTATTTTTCTGCTTTTGTGCGTACGCAAACACCTGAAAATACATCATGTTTTCGACCAGAAATCTGCTGCCACATGGCAAAGGCATGCGCCTTGGATTCTGGTTTTCCTAAAATCTGCCCATCAACGCCCAAACTGGTATCAGCGGCAATCACAATCGCCTCTGGAAAACGTGCCAACACAGCATCAGCTTTGGCACAGGCCAGCCGCTCAACATACTGCTCAACTGGCTCATCTGGCAAAATAGACTCGTCGATGTCCGGGCTGTAAATCTCAAATTGCAGCCCCAACTGTTCAAGCAGCTCACGGCGTCGAGGTGAGCTGGAGGCCAGAATTATAAGCTGCGCCATTTTCGTAGCAGATAATACAGCACCGGCCAGACCAGAATGCTGGACAGCACCGGTTGCCAGTGACGGGCAAATGGAAATTCAATACCAGCCATAACCTGTAACAGCCAGATCAGCGCCAGATGGACCACAATGGCAATACTGGCAATCACCCATAAATTGGCAAAAGTCATCACCCGGCGTTCACGGGTCAAGAATCGCGCCACAAAAGTAATTAATACAAAACTTAAGGCATTCATGCCCAGCGGTGCATCCAGCAGCAAATCTGCAAACAGGCCGGTGCCAAAGGCAAACCAGACGCCGCACCAGGTCGGCTGGCTCATGACCCAGAACAGCATCACCATCATCATAAATACCGGACGCCAGCCCGATAAGCCATAAGACAAAGGATAAACCAGCAGCACCGAGGCAATAATGACCGAAAAAATAATCGGGAATAAAGGATCTTTGGGTTTGCGCTGGCCCATTTTAGCGATTGGCATGTGGCTGCTCCCGTGATAAGGATTCAGAGAATAACACCACCACATGATGTCCACCGGCCAGCTGTGCAGCAGGAATCACATCAATTTGCGCAAACTCGCCCGAGTTATGCCGGCTGACCTTGGAAATAGTTCCGACCAGATAACCTGCCGGGAAATGTTCACCGAGTCCGGAGCTATAGACTTTTTCACCGACTTTGATATTGGCGCTGGTCGGCACATATTCCATTTTTAAACGACCTAAGTCACCCATACCCGAAACAATCGCGCGCATACCGGTATGTTCCAGACGTACCGACAGCGAATGTTCTTTATCAGACAGCAGCATCACCCGGCTACTGTGCGGATAGACATCAACAATCTGGCCCATAATACCACGATCATCCAGCACGGTTTGCCCGACTTTGAGCTGACGGTTGGCGCCGCGGTTAATCACAATAATATGTCGTAGCGGATCGGCATCGGTCCCAATCACTTCGGCAATTTCCATGCGTCCGTCAATGATCAGTGGCGTATCGAGCAGGCCACGTAAACGGGTATTTTCGGCAGACAGTTCGGAGAGTTTTTGCAGGCGTACCTGTGCCTGAAGCAGCTCGGCCTGCATCGCGGTATTTTCACGACGCAGCTGGGCTTCAGATTTACTTTGTTGACTTAGCCATTCTCGCGACAACACCGGATAACTTGCCAGCGCATAAATCGGATTATATGCCGCGTACAAGAGATCCCTTGCCGGTTGAATTACATGCGGCATGCGCCAGTTAAAAAACAGCACCACCAGGCATGTAATGACCGCAATAATAAAGGAGCGAAAAGATGGCGGTTGTCTGGAAAACAGATGTGATTGCACCGCCGGGTCCTTTTGATTAGCCTACAAATAACATGTCATGGTTTGGATTATCAAAGAATTCCAGTACCTTGCCACCACCACGGGTGACACAGGTTAAAGGTTCTTCAGCCACAACCACTGGCAAGCCGGTTTCTTTGGCCAGCAGCTTGTCCAGATTACGCAGCAAGGCACCACCGCCGGTCAGGACGATACCGCGCTCGGCGATATCTGAAGATAATTCTGGTGGTGTTTGTTCCAGCGCCGATTTTACTGCCGACACAATATTTTGTAGCGGATCAGAAATCGCCTGGGTAATTTCATCAGAAGTCACGGTAATGGCACGAGGCACACCTTCGGCCAGGTTACGGCCACGTACTTCAATTTCCAGAGGCTTCGCACCTTCTTCCGGAACTGCCATGCCCACTTCTTTCTTGATGGTTTCTGCTGTGGTTTCACCAATCACACAGCCATGCGCTTTACGGACATAGTTGATGATCTGCTCATCAAACACATCGCCCCCAATACGCAGTGAATCTGCATAGACACAACCTTGTAGCGAAATAATCGCAATTTCAGTTGTACCACCGCCCACATCGACCACCATCGAACCACACGCCTGCTCAACCGGCATACCGGCACCAATTGCTGCAGCCATCGGTTCTTCAATTAAACGGACATCACGCGCACCGGCATTAAACACTGCCTCACGAATGGCGCGACGTTCAACCAGCGTCGATTTGCATGGCACACAGACCACCACACGCGGTGCAGGCGGAAACAGGCGCTTTTCATGCACTTTACTGATGAACTGGTTCAGCATGGTTTCAGTCACTTCAAAGTCGGCAATGACGCCGTCTTTCATGGGACGAATGGCAGAAATATTGGCAGGTGTACGACCCAGCATCTGTTTAGCATCCAGACCGACTGCGGCAACGATTTTCTGTGAACCGCTGTGACGAATTGCCACAACCGTCGGTTCATTTAATATAATGCCTCGTCCTGGCGCATAAATAAGTGTATTTGCTGTACCTAAATCAATGGCTAGATCTGGTGAAAACAAGCCAATTAGTCGTTTTAGAATCACGGAGTCGTTCTCGATTAAACTTTATGTGGACGCAAGTTGGCAACTTTAACTAAATGTGATGCTTTGGACAAGTCAATCGCTTATTATAACGCACGATATTTTGAAAATTTTTAATACTGATTAGGTGATGTTATGTCTACATCGGATGCACAGCATTCTGCAGATTTAAATGCACAAACAGTTTCAGCAATCGCCAATCTTGCTCGGTTGTCGCTCAATGATACGCAATCTGCTGAATATGCTCAAAGTCTAAATAAAATTTTAGGCATGATGGAAACCTTAAAAGGCATCGATACCGATGGCGTTGAGCCACTCAAAAGCCCATTTGACCACCCTCAACCGCTACGTGAAGATGTGGTGTCTGAAGATAACCATCGTGAGGAATATCAGGCCGTTGCACCTGCCGTGCAGGACGGTTTGTATCTGGTACCACGCGTAATTGAATAATTTTTTCAGCGCTCATCTTTTTGTTGAATTCAGGTAAAGAATATTTCTCATGACAGATTTACATCGCTTATCCATTCGTGAACTGACTGAGGGTTTAGCCAATGCAAAATTCTCTGCTCGCGAATTGACCGAACATTATTTAAAACGCATCGAAAAAATTGATGCCCAGGTCAATGCCTATGTCACCGTAACTGCGGAACAGGCGCTGGCCCAAGCCGATGCTGCCGATGCGTTGCGTCAAGCTGGCGGCGCTGGTGTGCTGACCGGTGTGCCTATTGCGCATAAAGATATTTTCTGTACCCAAGGCATTAAAACCACCGCTGGTTCTAAAATGCTGGATAACTTTATCTCGCCTTACGATGCTACGGTGGTTGCCAAAGGTAAAACTGCTGGCTTAGTCACTTTAGGTAAAGTGAACATGGACGAATTCGCAATGGGTTCGACCTCGGAAAGCTCATACTTTGGCGCAACCAAAAACCCGTGGGCACTGGATCGTGTACCGGGTGGTTCTTCAGGTGGTTCGGCTGCGGTGGTCGCGGCTGATCTGGCGCCATTTGCAACCGGTACCGATACCGGTGGTTCGATTCGTCAGCCAGCTTCTTTCTGTGGCTTGACCGGTCTGAAACCAACCTATGGCCGTGTTTCACGTTTCGGTATGATCGCATACGCATCATCTTTAGACCAAGGCGGTCCTATGGCGCGTTCTGCGGAAGACTGTGCGTATCTGATGAACGTGATGGCGGGTCATGATGCCAAAGATTCAACGTCGGTCGAGAAAGATGTCGATGATTACGTGGCGAACCTGAATGGTACATCGTTAAAAGGTTTACGTATTGGTATTCCAAAACAGTACTTTAACGTTGCCGGTCTGGCCGCAGATGTAAAAGCACGCGTTGAAGAATCGCTGAAAAAATTAGCAGAGATGGGTGCCATTCTGGTTGAGGTTGATCTCAACATGACTGAAGCCTATGTACCGACGTATTACCTGATTGCACCAGCAGAAGCATCTTCTAACCTGTCACGTTATGACGGCGTACGTTATGGCTATCGCTGTGAAGATCCAAAAGATATTCTGGACCTGTACAAACGTTCTCGTTCAGAAGGTTTCGGTGCTGAAGTTCAGCGCCGTATCCTGATTGGTACCTATGCCCTGTCTGCCGGTTATTACGATGCCTACTATGTAAAAGCGCAGAAAGTCCGCCGCTTAATCCAGCAAGACTTCCTGAAAGCCTTTGAACAGGTGGATGTGATTGCTGCGCCATCTGCACCGACTACCGCCTATAAAGTGGGTGCTGACCTGACTCCGGTAGAAATGTATCTGGGTGATATTTACACCCTTGCGGTGAACCTGGCCGGTCTGCCTGCCATTAATGCCCCTGTTGGTTTTGACCAGAACAACCTGCCAGTTGGCTTACAGCTGATTGGTAATTACTGGTCAGAATCTCAATTGTTGTCTGTGGTGCACCAGTACCAACAAGCCACCAATTGGCATACACAACGTGCGGCAATTGCTGAGGAGAACGCATAATGGCGAAGAATAACGCGAAACCAAAATCTAACCTGATTGATGGCTGGGAAGTTGTCATTGGGATCGAGATTCACACCCAGCTTGCGACCAACTCTAAAATCTTCTCCGGTTCATCAACCGAGTTTGGTAATGATCCAAATACTCAGGCCAGCCTTGTAGATTTAGCCATGCCAGGTGTACTGCCTGTACTCAACAAAGAAGTGGTTGATCTGGCAATTCGCTTTGGTTTGGGGATTGATGCTTACATCGACCAAGCCTCTGTATTTGCACGTAAAAACTATTTCTACCCGGATTCGCCTAAAGGCTATCAAATTAGCCAGATGGACAACCCGATTGTGGGCCTCGGTCATATCGACATCCAGCTTGAAGATGGCACCACCAAACGTATTGGCGTAACCCGTGCGCACCTTGAAGAAGATGCGGGTAAATCCATCCATGACCAATTCGAAGGCATGTCAGGCATCGACTTGAACCGTGCAGGCACACCACTTTTAGAAATCGTATCTGAACCCGATATGCGCTCTGTTGAAGAAGCGGTTGCCTACATTAAAGCGATTCACACGCTGGTGCGCTGGTTAGGTATTTCTGACGGTAACATGGCCGAAGGTTCATTCCGTGCTGACTGTAACGTGTCTTTACGTCGTCCGGGTCAACCGTTCGGTACACGTTGTGAATTGAAAAACCTGAACTCATTCCGTTTCATTGAACAGGCGATTAATGTTGAAATTGAACGTCAAATGGAAATCCTGGAATGGGACGGCACCATCGACCAAGAAACTCGTTTGTTCGACCCTGTGAAAATGGAAACACGTTCAATGCGTTCGAAGGAAGAAGCCAATGACTACCGTTACTTCCCTGATCCAGACTTGTTACCTGTGATCATTGCAGACGAGCAAATTGAAGCAATTAAAGCAACCATGCCTGAGCTGCCTGCTGCACGTCGTGCACGTTTCGTGGCTGACTTCGGTGTGACTGAGTACGATGCGCACGTATTGACACTGACTCGTGAAATGTCAGAGTTTTATGAGGAAGTCGTAAAAGCTGCTGGCGATGCTGCGCAAGGTAAGATTGCTGCTAACTGGGTGATGGGCGAATTCTCAGGTGCTTTAAACAAAGCTGGCCTAGACCTTGCCGACTCTCCTGTGTCGAGTGAGAAATTGGGCGGTATGATTGCGCGTATTGTCGACAACACCATTAGCGGTAAAATCGCGAAACAAGTGTTTGGCTTTATGTGGGAAGAAGGCAAAACTGCGGACGAAATTATTGCTGAAAAAGGCTTGAAACAGGAAACTGATACAGGCGCGATTGAAGCGATTATTAAGGAAGTGCTTGCTGCCAATGAGAAGATGGTTGAAGAGTATAAATCTGGTAAAGAGAAAGCTTTCAACGGTCTGGTTGGTCAAGTGATGAAAGCATCACGTGGTAAGGCTAACCCTGCACAAGTAAATGAATTGATGAAAAAATTGATTGGTTGATTTATTCGCTAATCAATTGATTTTATGTTATAAAAACCTCGCTTAATGCGGGGTTTTTTCTATGAATGAAATACTTAATATACTCAAAAATAATTTAGATGATGCAAACGCTTTTAGTCATAAGCTTCAAGACCCAGCGATTACCAAACATTCCACACTTGATTCAGAATTAAAACAACTTATAGTTCAATTAGGATCACTAGAAACTAAAATTACAAATTACAGAAATGAATTAGATACTTTTACTAATTTAAAGAAAGTGTTATCAGATGTATTAGGAAATATAAAAATATTGTTTGATAACATTAAAGCTAGTAACTCAAATAACTTTTCTAACCTACACATGAAAACTCAAATTGATCACGTTACTACAGCATTAGATTTAATTGATAATTTTAGACATAACTATCATTTCGTAAATCAAGTTATTGAAGTTGCTATTAATCAAAAAATCGAAGTTGCAGAACAAAAGTTAAAAAAAATCGATCAGTTAACAAATAAATTACAAGGGGTTGCAACTGAAAAAGTTTATGAAGGTGCAAACACAAGATATGAAAAAAGGTATAAAAAATTAGAATTTCAGGGTTATTGCACAATAGGAGAGCGTTCAAAATTCTGTGTCAGCCGAATTGGCTAGAGTTTAATTATATCATCGAGCCTGCCTTCAAAGTAAATCGATAACTGTGTGATGGTTTGCCCCCAGTTTGTCACCGGCATTGTCCATTTTTCAGAAGCCTGTTGAATGCCAATATACAGCAATTTCAGCAGGCTATTTTCATTCGGGAAAGCCCCCTTGGTTTTGGTCAGTTTTCTGAATTGGCGATGTACTGCTTCAACCGCATTGGTGGTATAAATTGGCTTCCTAACCGCTTTCGGATATTTGAAATAGGCACTGAGTAAATGCCATTTTTCACGCCATGAACGAATGACTTTCTCGTATTTATCCCCCCATTTGGCTTCCAGCTCATCTAGCGCCATTTCAGCTGCCTGCTTGGTATCTGCTCGGTAAACAGGCTTCAGATCAGCCATAAAGGCTTTTTGATCCTTACTGGCCACATAACGCAAGCTATTGCGGATTTGGTGAATAATACATAACTGCACTTCTGTCTGCGGAAATATCGCAGCAATTGCTTCAGGGAAGCCTTTAAGCCCATCAACGCAGGCGATCAGAATGTCTTGTATGCCACGGTTCTGCAAATCTGTGAGTACGCTGAGCCAATAATTAGCACCTTCACTTTCTGATAGGTAAAGACCCAGCAGTTCTTTATGGCCTTCGGTATTTAATCCCAGCACGGTATAAACGGCTTTGTTGACATAACGGCCTTCATCCTTGATCTTGTAATGGATGGCATCGAGCCACACAAAGGGATATACGGCATCAAGCGGCCTCTGTTGCCAGGCACGTAATTCGGGGATTAGCTTGTCTGTAATATTGGTAATGGCACCCTCGGAAATATCCAGTGCATACATATCGGCAATATGTTTTTGAATATCACGGTAGCTCATGCCGAGCGCAAACAGTGAGATGACTTTACTGTCGATCTCTTCAGAGAGTTTGGTTTGATTTTTCTTGACGAGTTGAGGCTCAAAATCACCAGTGCGATCACGAGGTGTTTCCAGTTCAAATGAACCGGAGGATGATTTTACGGTCTTGCGAGAGTAACCATTCCTGCGATTGGATGGTTTAGGATTTTCTTCCAGATAGTTTTCAATTTCAGCATTTAAAGCCGCTTCTGTCAGCTGTTTGATTAGTGGTGTCAGGATACCGTTTTCACCAGTGAGGGGTTGTCCTGATTGTAATTGTTTTAAAGCTGCTTCGAAATCAAAGTTGTTTGCCATGATGTGTCATTTCCTGTTTGATTCAGTTTATTGAAATGACACAGATTTTTGAACACTACCCACAATAGGCTTAAGTATAATTAGCACTGTTATTTTTTTAATAATTTACAGCTTTCACAAAAACTTATTATCATCTTTGATTGCTTTAAAAGTAACAATTTTGCTAGTTGCGATATTTTTAATAACTTATTATTTTAAACAAGCTACACATTATAGAAAGTTAGCAGATATTGCAGAACAACGACATTTAGAATTAGAAGCAATCCCTAGTTTCTTATGGCTTTGTTGCATAAAGATTTTAAAGATAGAGCTTTCCTAAGTTGTTTAAATTTAAGTGACAACTTGGGTATGAGCTCGGCCTAATTCTATAAATTTATTTAATACTGCCACACGTGCATGAATCTCATTCACCTGGCTTTGAAAACTCCGTGCACTGAGTTTATCTCCCAATAATTTGATGCAATGCATCTTGGTTTCTACCAAGCTTCGGCGATGATACCCAGACCACTTTTTCCAAATTGCTCTTCCTAGGCATTTAACCGTTTTCAACAATTCATTTCTTTCTAAAGATCTCAGCTTTTTGTCTTTCCAGGGCTTCGCATTTTTTCTTGGCGGAATCACCGCATGTGCCTGTCGATCTGAAATGACTTTTCTGCAGTGTTTCGTGTCATAAGCACCATCTGTATAGACAGAATCAATCTGCTCATCAAGTGGAATTTGATCAAGTAAATCTTCGAGTACTTGTGAATCACTGACATTGTTTGTCGTGAGCTGAACGGCCCGTATTTGCAGCGTTTCAGCATCTATACCAATGTGAAGTTTACGCCATTGGCGACGATATTCAGGCTGATGTTTCTTACGTTTCCATTCACCTTCACCTAAAAACTTCAAGCCAGTAGAGTCGACGAGTAGGTGGAGACCATCACGACTTTTCTGATAGCTTATCGCAATATCAATATGCTTTTGTCTTCTACAAATAGTCGAATAATCTGGCGCTGTCCAATCTAATCTACAAAGTTTAATGAGGCTCTGAACAAAGCCAGTGACCATGCGTAAAGTGAGTCTAAATAGAGATTTGATCATCAAACAGCATTGAATCGCTATGTCGGAGTAGGTTTGACTTCGACCTTGTTTGCCTTGAGGTTCTGCATACCATTGTGTTTTTGGATCGAACCAAATGGCAATATTCCCACGATTAATGAGAGCTCGGTTATATGCGGGCCAATTGGTTGTGCGGTAGATTTTGTGTGTAGGCTTCTTCATTTGGAAATTATATTGCTGAAGAAGCCGTCTATGCTAGGTTTGTGCAACAAAGTCGTTTCTTATCTACAATTAGTGACCAAGCTCAAAATGAAGTAAGAAAAGAACTCGCTTTAAAATATTTTGGACAACCATTAGATGAAACACATTATTCATCCACGGAAAGTCTAATACAAGATCAAATCAAATCATCAACTGAAGTCCTAAAAATGACTACGAGTTTATTAAAGTCAGAAAGACTTAATCTCAATACAACTAATGATCATGAGTCAAATCCTAAGCCCAATTCATTATGACTATAAAAAAAGTATCCTCTATTACCAAACTTGAAGACTTAGGACGCATTCAACTGTCAAAGTCATTTTGTATGCGTGATTTCAGAATCCCTCTAAATCTCCCTTTAAAAAAGGGAGACTTTGTCATGTGATTAATTGGATACGCGGTGTTCCCTCTCCTTTAAAAAGGAGAGGGTTAGGGAGAGGATTATTAAAAGCTTCCCTCTCCTGAGCAAGTTTTAACGCACTAGTGGAGGTTAGGGAGAGGTAAATTTTAAAACGAAGTATAAGCGAGAAGACAAAACCCGCATCACTGCCCCCGAATCACCCCCAACTTATTCCACACATCTGGCGTCAAAAAGGTCATCATCAACTTGTTTAAATCCAGATAACGCAGTACACCATTCAACTGACTTTTAATTTCAGGCGTCTTTAAAAGTTCTTCCCCGGTAATTTGTCCCAGTTCCTGAAAACTGCTACCGACCGCTTGGATGCCTTCAGACTGAATCACTGCTTTGGCCTGCGCGGAACATTGCTCTACCAGTATCCGTTGCAAAACGGTTGCCAGCTTTTGATCTAAAGCCTGTTTTTGTTCTGGCGTTACCTGACTCAAGTGTTTCAAATCCGGATGTGCAGATAGCGCCACAAAGGTCCACTGCAAGACCGCGGTTTTATCGGTTGCCGTGGTCGACTTCACCAGACAGTCACTCAGCTGATCAACGGCCGGACCAGCCGTACTCACTTGTGAGCAACCCAAGAGCGCAATCGCCAGGCCCCATCCTCGTAGCTGCTTTAGACTCAACTGCATCATGCTATACCTCACTAATATCGGCTCATACCAGAAATAGCCTATTTGTAGCATGCCAGTAGCAATCTCACCTGTTATGACTGTGTAACGCGTATAAAAAAGGAGAAGTGATGTGCTTCTCCTTGTTACTTATACTGACTATTTCATTTGCCTGAGCATACGCTTGGCACCGGCATGATTATGCTGGTTGGCCAGCTCCTGCAAAATCCGTTTGGCCCGGGCTTTGGGCTGGGAAAAACGGTTACTAAAACTCGGCACAGCGCTTAAGCAACGCGCCAGCAAAATCCCCGATTCAGCATAGACATTCCGCGCATTGGTGCCCTGCAACCGGCCATAATTATAGGCCCGCTGTGCGCTGTTACAGGCATTTAACTCATTGCGGCCGCTGTTTAAATCACGGCGTGCAGCGACATAATATTTCATCTGCTGCTGTTGTGGGGTCGCAGCCACCACAGGCGCCGCTTTTACGGGTGCAGGGGTTTTCTCGGCTGGAAGTTCCGGTGTTTCTTTTGGTTCGGGCTCTTTGGCAACAGCTTTAGTGTTTTTATTATTCCGATTGGTATTCGTATTAGCCTTCTTGCTGCTGGAAGATGCCGAACGATAAAAACGCCGTGCTTCATCTTCCGTCATGACTTGAGTAAGTAAATGCACAATGCGCACCTCACCCTGGCCATCGCGTTTACGCTCGCTGACCGGCTCGATTGAAACAATCCAGTCCGGGCCATTTTTTCTGACACAGCGATAGGCACCAATGCCCTGATTAACATCGCGATAAGTCGCCAACAGTTTTTTGGACCAGCTGTTTTTCAGCATCGACATCGTACTTTTATAGGCCAGTTTTAAATGTCCTTGCTGCGACTGACAATAGCTGCCCATATATTTGCGCGGAATCAGCGATTCTGCCGCCAGCTCTTTACGCTGTGGTCCCCAGTCATACACATAGGCTTTGGCTGAACCATTGGCCTGATTCAGATTTTTTTTCGCAATCAGCTCTTGTGGCGAAGCAAAGTGCTTCAAGGCATCTGGACTAAAACTTTCTACACTGACACAGCCCGAAAAGACGACACCGACCCCAGCCAACATCATGAAGGTTTTGACATTCACGTCTTTATTCTCTATTTTTCCCCACTCAAAACATAGCTCAAATAGGCGCAAATAACAAATCTAGCCAATTGATTTTACTTGATATTTCTCGTTTATTTATTACTACTGCCCCGCACTATCATCTGATAAATGCAAAATATCCAGAGTTTTAACAACGAAACCTGAACGCCTTAACACTTTCATCCGATCATTAAAAAACCCACCTTAACAGCGGGTCAGTTGGGAATGACTTAATCATCCAGGGTCGATTCAAAGGCTTTTAAACGTTTATAAATCGACAGCAGTTCAATAATGGTTGGCCAGGAGGCAATTAAATACTGGAACGATTCACGTACCTTACCGAACACGTTACCAATCTGCATCATCAGGCCAAGGGTAATCGCTCCAGCAGCAATACTTGGGAACAGCACAAACAGACCGTAAATATTGTCCAGCTGCATGTACCAGATTCGTACCAGGTTAAAATAGGCATAATGGAAATACAGGCGGAAATAATTCAGACGAACCTTGCTAAACAGCTCTTTTAAAGTCAGCGGATCGGCACGCTCGGCATGATCTTCCCCATAGACCAGTTCTTTACGATAAGCCGCTTCCACCTTCTGGTTGTTAAACTCCAGTCCTGGCAGTTTATAACCGACCACCATCAGCAGTACGGTACCAAACACCGCCCAACCAATTGCCGCCCACACCAGCGCATAAGGAATTTCCCCCAGAATTGGCAGGGTTTTCACATGGCTCGATAGCGTTACCAAAACCGGTAAAAAGGCAATCAGGGTAATGAGCGCTTCAATCAGGCTCACCCCCAGACCTTCGGTGGTACGGGCAAAGCGCATGGTATCTTCCTGAATACGCTGCGATGCCCCTTCAATATGACGTAAGCGGTCCCAGTAGGCGGTGTAATAATTGTTCATTGCCGTCCGCCAGCGGAACACATAGTGGCTGACAAAGAACAGGTTAAATACCGAAACCGTCACCGCCACAATTGCCACATACAAAAAGGTCATGATCTCGGCATACAGGTTATTCACATCACCGCCGCCATTACTCAGCATTTGCTGGATCAGGTCATAAAACGGGCTGTACCAGGCGTTAATGACCACGCTCACCTGCACCCAGAACCAGATATTAAACAGAATGAAAGATGAGCCCCATACCGACCAGCGCTGCCAGGGATTATCCGATTGAATCCGCCAGAAAATTGCAAAAATGGCTGTGGCCAGAAAATACCAGAGATAGAACCAGAGAAATGCCGGTGACCAGAAACGGCTAACCCCAATCGGGAGTTCTGCTTCATGATAGCCTTCAGGCAAACCGATGATAGTGCCCCAGCCTTGTCCACCGGAATACCACAGCACCAGATTAAAGATGAACCAGAGTAACAGCGAACTAAAAAACCATTTCGGATGTGGAAAAAATGACTTAAACATGCAGTGTTCTATTTCCTTTATTCTTTTCAAGATGTTGAAAAGCAGCGTTTACAACATTGCAGCGTGCAATGCGCCACGCGATGACTTCAACATGAGCAATATACAAGATTTCCCCGACAGCGCATGTACTTTTCAGTACCGATTTTTCCGCTGACCAGTATTTAAAGCAATATAAAACCCCAATACTCCCCCTGACTATTTTTAGTAAAACAATAAAAAATCAAGAGCTTAAAATACCAATTTTTAGACTAAAAATTTAACTTTATTTTTTAAAATATCAATTACTTATTTATAATCTGACAAATAAAACCCATATTCCCGACCAGACAATGCTAAGATAAATATGTGATACATAATACATTTTTGAGGGAAATCATGATGGAAGTGAAAGCTGTTGAACTTATTCAGCCTCTGGTACTTGAGAAAGAGAACTGCCCACCTATCCATTTTGAGACAGGCACTATTTTAAAAGTTCTGATGACCACGCCAACGGCGTATCTGGTCACCGCCGACACTGAATTTAATTTCACCATTTCATTTCAAGATGAACACAAGGTCTGGCGCAAGCTTTAATCCTCATTCCAAGCGCGATTCTTATCTCCATTCAGGCAGCTTATCAGGCTGCCTGTTTTTTTGCAGATATAAAACCAGAGCAGCCGAATTCCAGCCAACCTTTAAGATACAGGGTGCTGGGAATGTGCCTGTAAATCGACAATCTTGCCCTCCTGATCATGATAGACCGTGACAATTTTGGCCTGACGGGATTGCGTTAACATGACCGGTTCCAGCTGAAAATGCTCGGCAAACTGGTTTAGCGGTGCCGGTTGCATGGTCTGGATGGAGTGCGCCGGAATATAATTAGTCCACAGCCATAAACTCAAGCCACAAGCCACCAGCGCGCTAAAGCCATTTTGCAGAATACTTAGCATTAGCTGGGCCACTTGCTGAATCAGTGCATCCCGTTCCAAATCCAGTAAACCCAGACTGCTTAAAACTGGCTGCCACAACAGGCCCCAGGTCAGCCATAAGCCGGCGGTACACACGTTCGAGGCATAACGCTTTTGCCACGGCAATTCATAGCGATAATCAATAATTAAAGTATTGGCTTTCACAACTTTACTCTCAACACATCACATCGCGACAGTTAGCTGTCACGTTTAATTCCACGATCGGGACTGATCCAGCGTGCACGTTTCCCTTCCCCACGCAGCAGCATTTTTGGAAACGCCACAATACTGGCCGATACGGTAATCAGCCAGAACATGAACGGATACCAGATCATCCAGAAATAGTTTTTGGCCAGATTTTTTTCATAGCGGCTGTCCATCCATTTGCTGACCATAAACTGGAACAAACAGGTCGCGCCCAGCATAATACCCACCCCTTGCGGTAAAAACGGCGATTGCAGTTCCGGCAACGGTAAAATAGGCAGGCAGAAACTTAACATCCAGAGCAGACACAGCAACAGCAGCAGATATGACCAGACCAGAGTCAGCATCATTTCCAGAATCAGCGGCCACAAATAATTCAGCTTGGGCTTAAAAATTACATCAATATTTTTATTTAACACCTGCGCCCCACCCATGGCCCAGCGCAAACGCTGTTTCCATAAGCCTTGCAGGGTTTCCGGCATCAGTACCCAGACCAGTGCATTCGGTTCAAATTCAATTTTCCAGCCGGCACGCTGCAGTTTCCAGGAAATATCAATATCTTCGGTCAGCATGTCGTGCGACCAGTAACCGACCTGGTGCACCGCGCTTTTACGAAAGGCGGTAATCGCCCCTGAAACAGTAAAAATACGGCCATAGGTGCGCTGGGCACGTTTAATCATGCCAATAATCGAGGAGAATTCTCCGACCTGGACCCGGCCCAATAAGGTCGAGCGATTGCGAATTCGCGGATTGCCCGTAACGGCGGCCACCGCCGGATCACGCTGGAAATGGCGCAGCATCCAGCTGGCGGCATGCGGATCGAGCAAGGCATCACCATCAATTCCAAGCAGGTATTCGGCATCGGTAACCAGACTGCCGGCTTGCAGGCCCATGGCCTTGCCCTGATTTTCTGCCAGATGCACCACCCTTAACCGTGGATGCTGGGCCGCCAGACGGTTCAGTACCTCGCCAGTATTGTCCGAGCTGCCATCATTAATCGCGATGACTTCAAAGTTGGGATACTTTAATGCCAGTGCCTGGGTGATGGTTTCCTCGGCATTATCACCTTCGTTAAAACACGGAATGAGCACCGCCACCAAAGGATATTCCTGTAAAACCGGTGGCTGGGTAAAGGCCGGATCTTTGCGCTCTTTGACATAGAAAATCAGCGCGCCCATCATCCATAAATAGGACATGAACAGCGGATAATAAAACACAAAGTTCAGCACCGATTGCCAGAGTTCTTGCAACATGGTTGTTCTCTAGCCGGTTACGGTGCAGATATTGGCTGAGGCTGAAAAGCTTGACGCAGCACAGTCGGATCGGGATGATTCTGGATTGGATCATCCGGATAATAGGCAATGTGCTTCACACCGGCCTGATAGAGTGTTTGAATTGTTTCCGCAATTTCCGCAGATGGAATTTTATTGCCATTACGCCAGTCGACGGCCTGCAATTCAAACACCGTTTTACGCAGCCCTTGCGGATACTGCTGCACCCGACTCAATAGCTGCCGATAAAATTGCGCCGGATCATCGACCTGTTCCATATATGGCATGGCCATAATCGCGGTGAAGTCATAACGGTTTAGCGACTGTTCCAGCGACTGGGCATACCAGTTTTCTGAATAGGCCGACAGCGCCACCTGCGCATACAGGTTACGCGAGGTCTGCAAATAAGGCTGAAACTGCCGCACGGTCTCGGCCAGCTCCATGGCAAAATCATCAATTACTTTGACTTTATAGGCTGTCCATTTCTGCAAGGCAGCATCATCAGCACGCAGTTGTGCCATATCGGTCGCTAAGCCCTGCTGCTGATAGGCCTTTTTGGCCCAGCTGCTAGCATCTTCATAATCGGACAAGGTGGCATCATCATGGAAAATAATACCGTTGAACTGCGCCGATTTGGCCAGATCTTCATAAATGCCTTTAATGGTGTTGCGGGCGCGCGGCGAAAATGGGCTTAAACGGTGATAGCCCATGTTCAGATGTTTGCCGCTATGTGGCTGCTCGGTTTGCACCAGATCTTTGGCCACCGGATTCGAGACCGGTAATTCCCAGGCAAATACCGGCATCCAGGCATAGACACGACGTACCTGAGTCCGGGTCTGGATTTGCCAGGCCACACGGTTAAACAGGTCGGCACGCATTGGAATATAACGGTTCGGGAAATAGACCAGATCGGCCGAGCCATTGCCATCCGGATCAGAAAATGCCTGCAAATATACGGTATTGACGCCAATCTGCTGAATCCGGTCCAGCAATAAGCCTAAATTACGTTCCTGCTGCTGCGGGTCCGGATCATAAATATAGTCAATATCGACATGCATGATCTTTTGCGGACGGTCATTGTCCGTGCGCTGCTGCTGATGTTTCTGGATTTCTTTGGCCAGTAGCGCTGCATCCATGTGTTTTTGAATCAGGATTCGCGGCAATCTGGAAAAACTGTTTACAGGTTGATTCTCGGCATCATCCAGCGTCAGGCTGATTGGCATCTTCAGTTTTTCAGCAATTTTTACCGTATGCAAGTTATAGCGACCATAGGGCCAGACCATAATTTTTGGTGCTTTCAGACCATGTTTTTGCAACAGACGCTGATTGGCCTTTAAGTCCTGCTGAATGCGTTTTTGATAAGCGTTGTCATCTTCATAACGCTGCTGCTGCGGAAAATAGGCACGTGCTACGGTGGCCGGCAATTCATTGCCCTGCGGATTGGCCACAATGCCTTTATGCAGGTCATAACTGTGGCTGGCAATTTCCACCAGACCGCTGGCCTGTAATTCTTTTAACTGTGCCCAGCTTAAAAAATGCTGGCGTGACACCATTTTCCCGCCAAAATTAACCTGTTGCTGTTCTGCTGGTTCTAACCAGTGCCCGACCACCGACAACACAGCCGGAATATTCCGCTGTTTTAAAACAGGATAGACATGCTGATAAAAACTTTGATAGCCATCATCAAAACTGAGCAAGACTGATTTTTCCGGTAGCGCCTTGTTGTGTTGCTGTGCCTCTAACAGTTGCTGACTGCCAATAAACTGAAAGCCATTTTGTACCAGCCAGTCCAGATGCTGCTGCAATTGTTTAGGCTCAATCGCATATTCAGGCATTAACGGTTGTGGTTCAGAAGTGACTTCGTGGTAGGCAAGGATCGTCAAGTTTTTCATTTCATTTCCCGCCTGTGCCCAACCCATGAGCATACTACAAAGAAAGAAAACAAAAATCTGGACCGCTTTAATAAACTGAAATAGAGGAGACATAAGGCGCGCGGAATTCATGGTACAGACAAGAAGATACGATGCTACATTCGAGCAATTGCGCAGATTCAACCATTATTTTATTATTATTTGTGTATACATTTGTTAATTAATCCCGTTTTTTTGCTTTTTGCCCTTGCTTTCAAAATAAAGCAATAAAATATTAGATTTCTTTCATAAGTCATTTTTTACTCAGCTCCAAGTTATAAATTCCAGCAATTAGATTGAATCTTAATGCTAGTCTTTTGCCTCGATTGCGATATCGCTCAGCAAGAATTTTGAAGGTTTTCAAACTGCCAAATACATGCTCAATTCCAATTCTTCTTTTATTGATTTCCTGATTATAGATTTTTAGTTCGGAATCCAGTTTACAGCGCTTCTTTGCTTTTAATGGCAACAAGCTATTTGGATACACTGTATAAATTCCCTGATAACCCTTATCCGCAAGGATAAATGCACCTGCAGGAATCTGATTCAAGTTACGTTTGAAGAGTTCGAAATCATGTACGGCACCACGACTCGTACATAAACTCAGGATTTTTTGAGTTTGATAATGAATGATGGCCTGTACTTTGAAGGTGTGGGTCTTTTTCTTGCCGCTATAGCTTTTCTTCTGTTTTTTTAGGCCTTTGGATTGGAATTTCTGTGGCATCTACGATCACCACATTCCAGTCAAGACCTTCGCCTTCAGGCAAATTCTTCGGTAAATTAAATAGATTAGACTTGATTAGGCAATCCTCTACATGACGGACAATTCTTGAGGCTGTGGGCTCTGACACACCATAACTTGTTGCGACATGGAACAATGTTCGGTATTCACGCCAATAGCTTAGACAGAGCAGAACCTGGTCTTCCAGGCTTAACTTGGGCGGTCTGCCTTTGGCAGGGACATGTTTCTTCAATTGCTCAACCATTAAATCAAAGGTTGACCATGAGATGCCCGTGTATCGCTTGAACTGAGGATCAGAAAGCTTGTTTGAATCGATGTATTTCATCCGCAGATTATGCATGAATGCCAAGAAATCTGGAGTGCAAATATCAACCAAAAAGAAGATCGTTTTTTGATTTATGAAAGAGATCTATTTATGATTTTATATCATTCACTTAGTTTTACTTATTTTTTAGCCACCCGCCAACGGGTCAGTTGATAATTTTCTAAAGGGTAGACGCTTTTATAAGCCCAAAATGTGATCTGGTTTTCAATTTTAAATTCTCACCATTTGATACTGAAGCATTTTTCAAAAAGCTAATACATCTGCAAAAATGGAAATGTGGAGATCATTTTGAGCTGAATCTTCATGGCTGAAATAGTATGGATTGAGCCATCTAGATGATTGGAAGTGGGCCGATGAAATCATGCCCTTTACCCTCCCCTCTCTGGCATATTGTGCAGGCTTAGGGTTTAATGACATTTGCCCCAAGTGCACATGGAGAAAAGATGCAAACGCTCGTATGCTATAAACAGCTGCCGATCTGGACACAAGACACTATCCCGCCCGGCTTTTTACGCCAGCACAATACCAAAGCCGGCACTTGGGCCCAACTGAAGGTTTTAAAAGGTGAATTGCGTTTTGCCTTGCTCGATGAAGCAGGCACGCTGTTGTCTGAACATCTGTTTAGCCCGAAGCAGCAACCGCCCATGCTTGAACCGCAGGTGTGGCACAAGATTGTTTCAGCCAGTGCCGATATTGAATGTCAGCTCAGCTTCTACTGCACAGCCGATGACTACTTTGCCAAAAAATATAAACTGACCCCGACCCATTCAGAAATTCTGGCCGCACAGCCATCTTTACAGGGCAACACGGCGCTGGATGTTGGCTGTGGCAGTGGTCGTAATGCTCTGTTTTTAAGTCAGCACGGTTTTCAGGTCGATGCCTGGGATGTCAATGCCCAAAGTCTGGAGCGCCTGAACGAGATTATTCAGCAGGAACAGATTCAGAACATTCACACCGCACTGCGGGATTTAAATATTAATCCACAGATTCAGGGCCAATACGATTTTGTGTATTGCACGGTGGTGATGATGTTTTTACAACCCGACACCATCCCAACCCTAATTCGGCAGATGCAGCAGGGCACCAAAGCTGGCGGCCTTAATCTGATTGTTTGTGCAATGGATAGTGAAGATTATCCGGTTCAACCGGACTTCCCTTTTAGCTTTAAAGCCGGAGAGTTAAAGGCTTATTATGAGGGCTGGAATTTGCTGAAATACAATGAAAATATCGGTGAACTGCACCGTGTCGATGAACAGGGCAAGCGTATTCAACAGCGTTTTGCGACGTTATTGGCACAGAAAATAGCGTAAAAAATTTATCCTTACATATAAAAGCTGATTATCTGGATGAGGGTCGGCTTTAGAGGAAGAATAAAAACAGTGATGGTCAGCAAGTTTAAGAACTTGCTGATGATTCAATAATTATTGGATACAGCGAATAAGAAAATGTTACAACAGATATTCCCAAATCACATAGCCTAGACCAAAACCAATCAATGAGTACAGCGTAATAATAAAGAAGACAAAACTCGCGCTATTTTTCTTTTTTAAAAAGCTCATTGTGATCTCAACGGTAGAATCTGTTGTCACATCTTACCCCAATTTGAGGATTTTTAAAGAGAAATTGGAGTTTATCGTGCTGACTAAAAAAATCCAGAAGTGCAATTACTCATCACTCGAGACTGTAAATTAAATTGTGTAATTGCCTGAATTTGCTATGTTCATATGACTTTGTTGCACAAACCTAGCATAGACGGCTTCTTCAGCAATATAATTTCCAAATGAAGAAGCCTACACACAAAATCTACCGCACAACCAATTGGCCCGCATATAACCGAGCTCTCATTAATCGTGGGAATATTGCCATTTGGTTCGATCCAAAAACACAATGGTATGCAGAACCTCAAGGCAAACAAGGTCGAAGTCAAACCTACTCCGACATAGCGATTCAATGCTGTTTGATGATCAAATCTCTATTTAGACTCACTTTACGCATGGTCACTGGCTTTGTTCAGAGCCTCATTAAACTTTGTAGATTAGATTGGACAGCGCCAGATTATTCGACTATTTGTAGAAGACAAAAGCATATTGATATTGCGATAAGCTATCAGAAAAGTCGTGATGGTCTCCACCTACTCGTCGACTCTACTGGCTTGAAGTTTTTAGGTGAAGGTGAATGGAAACGTAAGAAACATCAGCCTGAATATCGTCGCCAATGGCGTAAACTTCACATTGGTATAGATGCTGAAACGCTGCAAATACGGGCCGTTCAGCTCACGACAAACAATGTCAGTGATTCACAAGTACTCGAAGATTTACTTGATCAAATTCCACTTGATGAGCAGATTGATTCTGTCTATACAGATGGTGCTTATGACACGAAACACTGCAGAAAAGTCATTTCAGATCGACAGGCACATGCGGTGATTCCGCCAAGAAAAAATGCGAAGCCCTGGAAAGACAAAAAGCTGAGATCTTTAGAAAGAAATGAATTGTTGAAAACGGTTAAATGCCTAGGAAGAGCAATTTGGAAAAAGTGGTCTGGGTATCATCGCCGAAGCTTGGTAGAAACCAAGATGCATTGCATCAAATTATTGGGAGATAAACTCAGTGCACGGAGTTTTCAAAGCCAGGTGAATGAGATTCATGCACGTGTGGCAGTATTAAATAAATTTATAGAATTAGGCCGAGCTCATACCCAAGTTGTCACTTAAATTTAAACAACTTAGGAAAGCTCTATCTTTAAAATCTTTATGCAACAAAGCCATTCCAAAAATTAGCTTGGAAATAGTTTTATACCAACACTTATACCAACACAACGCATGAGACTGTATGAAACCGTAAGACACTATAAGAAACAAAAAAGGCATGAAAATGTTTAATTTTCATGCCTTTAGATGTCATATGAGATCATATGAAGTTGAATTTTGGTGGAGGTGGCGGGAGTTGAACCCGCGTCCGCCAACACTACGCTCGAGAATACTACATGCTTAGATATCGTCTATTGTTTTAACACTTTAAGACCCGACGAACAGGGTTCAAAGTGCGATCCTCTAAGTTTGGTATAAAGCCCCGAGGCTTGGCTCTATACGGACTTGTGTGCGTTCGCTTCGGTCGGGTTCACTGACCACAAGTATTCAGTGAAGCGGACAAGCGGCCCTTAGGCAGCTAGAGCGTAAGTTTCGTCGTTTGCGACTATTTAAATGCAAATTTGATTTACGAGAGAAAATGCGCTCTCGGCATGCATCTATGAGTTTCATCATCAGCGTCGAAGCCAATAACACCCCCAGACTACAGCGCCATCATAGCATAAAAGTTGAAAATTACGAGATCATTTCACAACTATTCACCGCAAGATCTGCGCTTAATAACATAATTGCGCTAATATTTTAAATTTCAAGTCAGATAACAGTATAAATTATGACTTATTTACTCGCCCTGGATCAGGGCACGACCTCAAGTCGCGCGATTATTTTTAATGAACATGGGCAGGTTCAGGCCAGCGCGCAACGCGAAACCCAAATCAACACCCCGCAATCCGGCTGGGTGGAACAGGATGCCCAGGAAATCTGGAGCAGCCAGATGGCTGTGGTGCAACAGGCGCTAGCATCTGCACGGATTCTGGCCAAAGATATTCAGGCCATTGGCCTCACCAACCAGCGGGAAACCACCATCGTCTGGGACAAACGCAATGGCCAGCCCTTGGCGCCGGCCATCATCTGGCAAGACCGGCGCGCAGCCGACTGGTGTAATCAGCTGCTGCAACAGGGACTGCAACAAAAAATACAGCAGACCACCGGATTATTAATTGACCCTTATTTTAGTGCCGGCAAGCTGGTCTGGTTGCTTAAGCATATTCCCGGTCTGGCCGAACTGGCAGCGCAAGGTCATGTTGCCTTTGGTACCGTCGATAGCTGGCTAATCTGGAACCTGACCCAAGGCGCCGAGCATGTAATTGAAGTCAGCAATGCCTCACGCACCATGCTCATGAATTTACAGACCCAAAGCTGGGATGAAGAGCTGCTGCAACTTTTTCAGATTCCCGCTTCGGTCTTACCAAAAATCATCAGTTCCGACCATTATGTGGCCGATACCGCTGCCGGCTTACTCGGCGCCCGACTTCCAATCAGCGGCATTCTGGGTGATCAGCAATCGGCCCTGTTCGGCCAGTCCTGCTTTGAGCCGGGCATGGCCAAAAACACCTATGGCACCGGCTGCTTTATGCTGTTTAATACCGGTTCGACACTGCAATACAGCCAGAATAAACTGCTCAGCACCTTGGCCTGGCAATGCCAGAACCAGACCCATTATGCGCTTGAAGGCAGTGTGTTTATGGCCGGTGCGATTGTGCAATGGCTACGCGATGGTTTGGGCATCATTCAACAGAGTGCCGAGGTCGAACAGCTGGCCAGTCAGGTCCGCGATACCGATGGCGTGGTGCTGGTGCCGGCTTTTACCGGTCTAGGTGCGCCGCATTGGGACAGTGATGCACGTGCCCTGCTCTGCGGTATGTCGCGTGGCACTCACAAAGCCCATATCGCCCGGGCAGCGCTTGAAGCAATTGCCTTTCAGGTGGCCGATGTTCTCAGCGCGATGCAGTCAGATATTCAGCAACCGCTCAAAGAATTACGGGTCGATGGCGGCGCCAGCTGTAATGATATGCTAATGCAGTTTCAGGCCGATCTGCTCAATGTGCCAGTGTTAAGGCCGCAAATGCGAGAATCCACCGCCTGGGGCGCAGCGGCAATGGCCGGGCTTAAATCCGGGGTGTTTAACAGCCTGAATGATATTGCTGATAACTGGCAGCTGGAACGCGCGTTTGAACCCGGCATGGGAGAAGATCAGCGTCAGGCACATTTGCAAAAATGGCAACAGGCGCTAAAACGTGCCCGTTCCGATCTTTAAACGGCACACGCCCCGCGAAATCGCTCAAGCTTGATTTTTACGCTATTCACCGCGACTGATCCAAATAAAAAACAGGCCCGATTGAGCCTGTTTTTTTATCTGCCAATCAATCCATTTGGATTAATAAGCATAAGACGCAATTGCGGTGGCAATAGCTTTATGTTCATCATTGACCAGAGTCATGCGCATGGTACAGCCTTTACGGCCCAAACGCAGGGTTTCAGCACGGGCCGTAAAATATTTGCCTCGCCCCGGCGCCAGATAATCCACCCGCATATCCACCGTGGCCAATCGGGTCACTTTCTTGATGGTATCAGGTAACTGCTCCGGCTCGGTGCGCTTATACAGCTCGCCCATCGCCACAATCCCGCCCACACTGTCCAGAATTGTCGCAGCAACCCCGCCATGTAAAATCTGGAAAGCCACATTGCCAATCAGCTGCGGCTGCATCTTGATATAGGCTTCAATCTGCTGATCCACCACGCGCATCTGCATACCGTTATGCTTAAAAAATGGTGAACTGTTAAAGGCCTGACACAATTGCTGTAAGACGACATCAATATCTACTTTCGAACCCAAATGAATGCCTCCGGTCCACTTTTTTGCCATATCGCTCATAAATTGGCCAATTACCTTAAATTGAGAAAAAACGCATGTATTTTGCCCCACAATCCTGTTTATGGGTCTACAATATTGCCTAGTTTAATACTGATCAGTGAGATTGTTATGACTTATACGTTCAATCGTCCCGCATTTCCTGCCACTCGTATGCGTCGTATCCGTAAAAATGACCAGCTACGTGCCATGGTGCGAGAAACCCAGCTCACGGTTGATCATCTCATTTATCCAGTATTTGTTTTACCCGGTCAAAACCAGACCCAAGATATTCCAAGCATGCCCAACATTCAGCGCCTGTCGGCCGATCTGCTGCTGAAAAAAGCCGAACGCCTGCTGGAACTGGGCGTGTCTAAACTGGCGCTGTTTCCGGTCACCCCACAAGAAGATAAAAGCCTGACCGCCGAAGCCGCCTGGCGCGAAGATGGCCTGGTACAAAGCACGGTCCGTTTACTGAAAAAAGAACTCCCGGAGATGGTGCTGATTACCGACGGCGCCCTCGATCCGTACACCACTCATGGTCAGGACGGCATTATTGATGACAGCGGTTATGTGCTGAATGATGAAACCGTAGCAGCCTTAATCAAGCAATGCTTAAGCCATGCCGAAGCCGGTGCCGATGTGGTGGCACCAAGTGACATGATGGATGGCCGTATTGGTGCTATCCGTCAGGCACTGGAAGCACAAGGTCATATCTATACCAACATCATGGCTTACTCGGCCAAATATGCTTCCAGCTTTTATGGCCCGTTCCGTGACGCCGTCGGCTCGGCCAGCAATTTAAAAGGCGGCAATAAATACAATTACCAGATGGATATTGGCAACCGTGCAGAAGCGCTGCATGAAATCGCGCTGGATATTCAGGAAGGCGCCGACATGGTCATTGTCAAACCAGGTATGCCATATCTAGATATTGTCCGTGAAGTCAAAGATACCTTTGCTGTGCCAACCTTTGTTTATCAGGTCAGTGGCGAATACGCGATGCTGGCTGCTGCCATTCAAAATGGCTGGTTATCCGACAGCGTGATCATTGAATCGCTGATGAGCTGCCGCCGTGCCGGTGCCGATGGGATCTGGACCTACTTTGCAGAAGAAGCCGCACTCAAACTCAAAGACATGAAATAAGGATATTGCCACTGCAATGAAGCACATTGCCATGATTGGCGCCGGCATTAGTGGACTGATGTCGGCGCTGGAGCTATTGGAACAGGGCTGCTCGGTCAGTATTTTTGATCAGCAGCAATCCGGTCAGGCCGCTTCCTGGGCCGGTGGTGGTATTCTCTCTCCAATGTATCCGTGGCGTTATCCGGCAGCGGTGAATGTGCTGGCGCAATCGGCCAAGACTGAATATCTGCGCTGGAATGCCAAACTTCAGCCTGACACCGGCATTGATTTTCAGATCCATGAAACCGGTATGCTGATTTTTGATGAAAGCGATTTTGACATTGGCCTGAATTTTGCCGAGCAGTTTCAGCAACCGATGCAGCAGGCAGAGCATCTGCACAGCACCAAACTGCATCAACTGAATCCACATATTTCCGCCCAGTTCCAGCAGGCCATCTATTTCCCGCAGCTGGCCAATGTGCGTAATCCGCGTTTATTACAGTCAATTCTGTGCTATTTAAAGCAGCATCCACGGGTGCAGCTGTTTGAACACTGCCCGATTGAACGCCTAGAACTGCACGGTCAGCAGGTATGCGCTATTGTCGATCAGGCCGGACAGCGTTATCAGGCCGATGACTATGTCTTGACCACCGGCGCCTGGTCAGCGCGCTGGGCCGAGCAGCTTGATGTACAGATTCCGGTACGTCCGGTACATGGACAGATGGTACTGTTTAAAACTCCTGAAAACTGGCTGCCCACCATGTGCATGAATCAAGTCATGTATCTGATTCCGCGTCAGGACGGCCATATTGTCTGTGGTTCCAGTATGGCAGAACAGGGCTTTGATACCCGTTTGAATGCCGATACCACGGCCAATATTCTGGAGGCCAGCTATGCCATGGTGCCAGCCTTAAAAGACCTGCCCATCATCAAGCAATGGGCCGGTTTACGCCCGGGCTCACCAGACGGCGGTATTCCCTATATTGGCTTGATGCCGGAGTTTGACAATCTGTGGGCCAATTTTGGCCATTTCCGTAATGGTCTGTGTATGGCACCAGCCTCTGCGCGTTTGCTGCGTCAACTGCTATTGGGCCAGACCCCAGATGTATCTCCGGAGGCTTATAGTCCGGCCCGTTTACAGCATGCTGCACTGGCCAGTTAAGATTGGAACAATTCCCCTACCCGAGATGAGGCGAAGGGAAATATGCCAGATAATTTAGCCCTGATGCTGTGGGCCAAACATTCTGGCCGCCATTCGCTGCGCCTGTTTGCCATAAAACCAGTACGTCAGCAGATACAGCGGAATGGCAATTAATAACCACATAATCACCACCACGCTTAAAAATTGCGGCTGCTGTAAATACAGCAAAAAATCCTGCCAGATGGTTGGGCTCTGACGGGAAAAAATCCAGATGCCGAGTAATAAAAAGGCCAGATTATAGCCCCAGAAAATCAGGCTAAAACCCAAGGTCAGCTTTTTACGCTCGGCCTGAGACGGTGCGCGCTGCTGCTGTTTTAAAAATTTAAACAGCACCCAGATCATGGCAACCAAGTAAGGCACTGCGGTTAAAATGCCGCCCACACCTGCTGGTAACAATGCAGCCAGTACCCCGCAGATACAGGTAAAGATCAGACAGAAAAATAAAAACCAGAGAAAATAACGTGTTAGAGAAATCATTAAACTGTCTACCTGAGCCATAAGCAACTAGTATAAAAAAAATTAATTTTTTTTGCATGATCCTGTCAACCGTTGTGCCCGAACAGGCGTTATATAGGGCACAAGCTTCATCTCCGGCGAATTTGTAACGGCATCCACAAATTTTTCGGGAAGCTTTGCTAAAGCAATAAGCGAATGTGAATCAAGTTTTTGTATAGCAGCCAAATGCTTTGTTCATCGCACTTTTTATTTGGCCGACGATTTATCATCACTCGAATCGTCGGCTTTTATTTGTCTGGCCTTTGCTGGTGAGCAGCACTCATCTTCAGGACAATAAAGATTAAACCTTAGCGTTTTATACCGGTACAGAATTTTAAATTTCGCCCTCAGCTATAGTATGCTTGCCTAAAGCAAAACAGGTTGATGACATGGCAGTGCATTTTTTTCATACGTCAGATTGGCATTTGGGGCAATTTTTCCATAACCACGATCGTGAATATGAACATGCACAGTTTTTAGACTGGTTATTAGAACAAATCCAGGAAAAACAGCCGAATGCCCTGTTTATTGCCGGGGATATTTTTGATGTGATTAACCCGGCCTCCAGCGCGCAGCGCCAGCTGTACCAGTTTCTGGCCGATGCCCACGCCATTGCACCGCACATGCAGACCCTGATGATTGCCGGCAACCATGACTCCGGCTACCGCATTGAACAGGTGGAACCGTTGCTGGCCAAGTTTAAGGCCAAGGCGGTTGGGGTGATTCAGCGCAATGCCGACAACCAGCTGGATCTCGACCGTTTACTGGTGCCAATTTATGATGCCGAAAACAAAGTTATTGCCTGGTGTCTGACCCTGCCGTTTTTGCGCACTGCGGAAATTACCGGACTGAATGAGCAGACCCAGAACGCCCAGAATGCGATTGCCTATTTACATCAGCAGTTGATTGCCGAAGCCAAACGCCGTAAAACGGAAGATCAGGCACTAATCCTGATGTCACATGCGCATATGCAAGGTGGCGAAACCTCAGATTCAGAACGGCCGATCATTATTGGTCATGAAGAAGCACTTTCCACTGCCCTATTTGATGATGTGATTGACTATGTCGCGCTGGGGCATCTGCATAAACCGCAAAAAGTCCAGCATCCACATATCCGCTATAGCGGCTCTCCAATTCCGCTGTCTTTTAGTGAAATCCAGTACAAGCATCAGGTGCTCGAGGTCAAGATTGACCCGCAGGCTGCGCCCGAACAGCGCCTGCAACTGGGCTCACTGCTGATTCCGCGCAGTGTACAGCTGCACCGTATTCGCGGCAGTCTGGATGAAGTGTTTCAGCAACTGAAAGCCCTCCCGCAAGGTACGGTGGAACGCATCTGCCAGCGTGATTATCTGGAAATTGAATACAGCACCGATGTACCACCACCGGTCGATTTACGCCAGCAGATTGAACAGACCTTACCGGAACAGCGCTATCGCCTGTTACGCATTTGCCGGGTCTATAGCCCGCAGGAAGATCAGACCGCAGATCAGTCCAAAATTGATCTGGCACCGCCCACACCAGACAGCTTATTCAAACAGCTATGGAGCAAAATGGGCTATCAGCCGGATGCTTCGGTCGAGCGAGATTTTATGCAGCTGCTGATTGAAGCGCAGCATAGCCTTGAACAAGAACAGCCCTAAGGATCAGACATGAAAATTTTACGTTTAAGTCTGAATAATCTGGCTTCTATTGCCGGCACCCAAGACATCAACTTTGAAAGCGCACCGCTGGCTCATGCCGGCCTGATTGCGATTACCGGAAAAACTGGGGCCGGTAAATCGACCCTGCTTGATGCCATGTGTCTGGCGCTGTATGACCAGATTCCGCGCTTAAACGGCGCTGCCGGGGCGCTTAAAGATGCCAGCGGTCAGGGCATCTCGATTAAAGATTCTAAAAATATTCTGCGCCGCGGCTGTACCCAAGGCTTTGCCGAACTGGAATTTATTGCGCTGGATCAAAAGCGTTATCTGGCACGCTGGGAAGTGCGCCGCGCCCGTAACAAGGTCGATGGCAATTTAAAAGTCGAACGCGCGATTACCGCTGTGGAAGATCAGCGCGTGCTGACCCAGAAAATTTCGGAATGCACCCCGACTGTTGAAAAGCTGATTGGGCTGAGTTTTGAGCAGTTTACCCGCGCCGTCTTGCTGGCCCAGTCTGAAGTGGGTGCGTTTTTAAAGGCTAAAGATCAGGACCGCGCCGACTTGCTGGAATATCTGACCAATTCCCATATTTTCAGTCTGGTCAGTCAGAAAGCCTTTGAAAAAATCCGCCAGATTCGCAGCGAAAAAGAACAGTTACAACAACTGATGGGGCATATTGAGTTGCTTAGTGATGAGCAGCTACAAGCCCTGCAACAGCAGCATGCCCAGAGCAAACTGAGTCTGCATGAAAAACTGCAAAGCGAAAAACTGCTGTTGAATGATTTAAGCTGGTACAAGCAGCAACATCGTCTGCACAGTGAAATTCAGGCCAAAAAAGAATTTTATCTGGTGCAGGTCGATGCCAACCAGAAAATGCAGCCGCAGCGTGACCTGCTGGCGCAGCTGGACCAGTTTCAGGAAATCCGTGAACAGTATCTGCAGCAGCGCCAGCAACAGTTGCAACAGCAACAGCTGGCGCAGCAACTTGAGCAATTCCAGCCGGAATTTCAACACTGTGAACAGCAGCATCAGCAGGCACAGCAGCAGCTGGAACAATTGCAGCACAGCGCGCAACAACAGCAGAAAGAACAGCTACAGTTACAACCCGTGTTAGAACAGGCACTACAGCTGGATGGCCAGATTGAGCATCTGATTCAGCGCTATAAAGAAGCCGATGCCCAGCTGAAACAGATTCAACATGAAAAAATTACGCCACTAACCACCCAGCAGCACGGCCAGCAACAGCACTTACAGCAATTGCATACGCATTTAGAACATCTGGAACAGCAATCGGTCCAGCATGCCTTTCTGGCAGTATTTGACCGTGAGCCGCACAGTATTTTGCAACGCTTGCAGCAATTTCAGAAACTGCAGCAACAGCAACAGCAGCAGGCACCGGCACATGCGCACAGTTCACTGGCCCAGTTGCAACAGCAGCTAGATGATGTAAAACAGCAACAGGCCGATGCGCTCCAGCAGGCCGGCTCAATGGCTGAACTGGAACAGCAAGCAACAGAACTGGAACAGCAGCAGGTACAGCACCAGCAACACAGCCAGCAGCTGGAACAAGCCCTGTTCCTGTTACAACACATGCTGAACGAGCAGCAGGAACAGCAGCAATTACAGCAGCACATGACCCAGCTTCAGGCCGAGCTAAGCAGCTTGCAACAGGCGCAAACTGAAGCACAGCAGCACTACCAGAATGCCCAGACGGCACGTGAACAGCTGGAACAGATTTTTGCCCAGCAGCGTTTATTGCAGGCACAAAGTGTGCAGGAGTTGCGTCAGCAGCTGCAAGCAGAACAGCCGTGTATGGTCTGCGGTAGCACTGAGCATCCATTTGTCAGTCATCAGGATTTGCTGGAATCTGCACTGCAGTCGGTGCAGGACACCCAGTTACAACAGGCCCAGCAGCAGGAACAGCAGTGCCAGCAGCAGCTCCAGCAATTACAATTGCAACATTCCAAACAGCAAACCCTGCTGGAACAGAAACAGCTACGCTCTAGCCAGCTTCAAGACAGTGTGCAACAGAAACTGCAGCAGGTTCAAAAGCTCAGCCCAAGCACACAGCTGGATGATACAGCACACGATCTGACCGCCTTGCAGACCACACTGCAACACAAGCTAAATCAGCAGCAACAGCAGTTACAGCAGCTAAAAACTCGCCAGCAACAGCTGAAAAGCCAGACCCAGCAGCTGCAACATTTGCAGCAACAGATTCAGTCCCTGCAGTTACTCTGTCAGCAATTCCAGCAGCTGGAACAACTGATTGAACCGGTTACCCAGGCACTGGAACCGGCCCAGCAAGCGCAATGGGCGAACCAGGCCGAGATGTGTCAGACTCTTATTGCCCTGCTGAGCAGCCGGACTCAATACCTGCAACAGCGCGAGCAATGCCTGCAACAGCAGCAGGAATTACAGCGCCAGATCAAAGACGGCGAACAGCAACTACAGTTCTATCAGCAGCAACAGCAACAGCTGAGCAATGACCTTACCCATGCACAAACTCAAGGCAGCCAGTTGCGCCAGCAGGTACGTGATCTCAGCCAGCAACATGCTGGACAGGTGCTGGATACCGGCAAAGCCTGGCAGCAGCTGTTACGAGAGCAGCAGCAACAACTCCAGCAGCAGGTAGAACAGCAACACCTGCACTGCCGTCAGCTGGAACAGCAATTCCAGCAGGCGCAGCTGAAACAGCAAGACCTGCATACACGCCAGCAGCAGCTTCTGGAAAGTGTACAGCAGCTACAGCACAACATTCAGCAGTGGCAAAGCCAGCATCCACAGTTCACTGCCGAGAAGATTGAGCAGTGTCTGGGTATTGATCTGGCCAGCTGGCAGGCCATGCGTCAGGCCATCCAGCAACAGCAGCAAGCCATGCTCAGTGCACAAAGTGCGCTGGATGTATTGCAGGAGCAATTCCAGCAGCATCAGGCCCAGCAACCAACTGCCAGCTATGATGAGGTGACCACCCAACTGGAACAGCTGGAACAAGAAAAAAACAGCTTGCAGGAGCAGTTTAACCAGCTGGAAACCCAGTTACGCATGCAGCAACAGGCGCAGGCACAACTGTCCAAATTCCAGAGCCAGATTGAAAAAATTCAGGCTGAAGAATATCGCTGGGGCCGGATTGCCGATTTAATTGGCAGCAAGGAAGGCACCAAATTCCAGAAAATTGCCCAGGAACATCATCTGGATATTCTGGTGGAACATGCCAACCAGCAACTGCAGCCACTGGCGCCGCGTTATCAGCTACAACGTATTCCCAACAGTCTGGGCCTCGCGATTCTGGATCATGACATGAATGGCGAAATCCGGCCGGTACTGTCTTTATCGGGGGGTGAAACCTTCCTGGTATCACTGGCGCTGGCACTGGCCATTGCCAATATGGCCTCCGGCTCCATGAAACTGGAATCGCTGTTTATTGATGAAGGCTTTGGGACGCTCGATCCGGCCTCGCTACATATGGTGATGAACGCACTCGACCGGCTGCAAAGCCAGGGCCGTAAAGTGGTGCTGATTTCCCATATTCAGGAAATTCACGAACGGATTCCAGTCCAAATTCAGGTCAAACCAATTGGTGCTGGGGCCAGTACCCTGCAGATCGTAGGCTAGACCATGTTCTGGCACTATCGTCCGCTCTCGCCGCAGCTCAGCCTGCAGCTGGAAAGCTTGCGCGGATGGAGTGCCATTCTGGTGCTGTTCAGCCACTGTTTTCAGGCCTTTATTGGTCCGCTGGATCAAACCCTCTATTCGGGTGTGCGTCTGCTCGGACAAGCCGCAGTGATGATGTTCTTTGTTCTAAGCGGCTATCTGATTGGACATTCCATCCGTCACAATATCCATCGCCATCGACAGTTTTCAGGCTTGGCCTATAGCCGGCAACGCTGCCAGCGTATTCTGGGACCATTTTTATTTGCCATGTTGCTGACCTTGTTATTGTATGCACTGGCGCCCTACTTTTTTGCATCCGGCTCCCATAACATTGAGGCGAGCCAAAGCTTTATGATCCGGCAAAGCTATGACATTAGTGCAGCCGATTTTCTCGGTTCACTGTTTTTCGTCAATGGTTTTGTAACGCCGACGGTATCGGCCAATGCTGCCCTCTGGAGCCTGAGCTATGAGGTCTGGTTTTATGTTCTGGCCGGCTGTCTGGTGACATTCAGACCTGGGAGCATCCTGCTGTTTTTAACCCTACTGCTCGGCCTAAGCCTGCTCAATATCCAGTTTCTGATTTATTTTCTGGTCTGGCTGCTGGCTTTTACTTTTGCCAGTCCGGCATGGAGCAAACAGATTCCAGCCACTCAGCTGCACTATTTTAAATCCGGTTTTCTGCTCTTGGCGCTGCTGATTGCCCTGTTTGATGCCTACCAGTTTCACTCCATTTATCTGGCGCAGTACTATACTGGCGAAAATTTCAGGCTGTTTAACCTGTGTATCGGGATTGCGGCGGCCTGCTGGCTGCTACAACTGGCGCGTGGTGAACGGCAGATTCAGGTGATCTGGCCGGCTTCCGCGCAGTTTTCCTATACCCTGTATATCACCCATTTCCCGTTGCTGATTTTTATCCTGGGCTGTTTTCCGTTTACGCTGCAGCACGGTTTAGGAGTAGCTCTGCTCAGCCTGATTATCACAATGGCGGTGCTGATTGGTTTTGCCTGGCTGGTGGCGCAAAAACTGGAGCCACCACGCCGGATTGAACGACACTTGTCCTAAGCGGACTGTGATGTCAAACAATAAGCTGAATATTGTGATGCAGCATTATTTCGAATAATCGCGCGCACCAAATAATGCCGTACCAATCCGCACCATGGTCGAACCTGCGGCAATTGCTGCATTTAAATCACCGGACATGCCCATACTTAACGTATCCCAATCTGCAGGCTGTGCATGTTGCGCCTTGACCGTATCAAACAGTTGTTTGGCATCCTGAAAGGCGGCAGTGTTATTTGGTGCCGGAATCACCATCAGGCCACGTAAACGTAAATTCGGCAACCGACTGATCTGCTCGACCAGCGCCGGTACTTCGCCAGGGCTACAGCCATCTTTGCTATCCTGTCCATCAATATTGACCTGCAGGCAGATATTCAGTGGCGCCTGCTGATCGCTGCGCTGATTGGACAAGCGCTCAGCAATAATCAGCCGGTCTACCCCATGCACCCAGGCAAATTTTTCAGCCAGATGTTTGGTTTTGTTGCGCTGCACATGGCCAATAAAATGCCACTCAATCTCTAAATCCTGCAGCGCCTCAATTTTTTCCAGCGCTTCCTGTAAATAGTTTTCGCCAAAGGCTCGCTGTCCGGTCTGGTACATTTCCTGCAACACAGCACTCGGATGGGTTTTGGAAACCGCCAGCAGCTGGACCTCTGCCGGGTCACGCTGCGCCTGCTGACAGGCATGCTGAATTTGTTCTAACACATGTTGACGCGATTTTTGCAGGCTATTCATTGATGCGGTTCTCATTTTCATTCATCTTTTTTACTTTGCCCTCGTGCTAGGTGTTGGTTAAGCTGAGGGAAAGCCGTATTATTCTAACAAAATAATTAAGATTTATATGATCTCGGGGAACTTATGGATATTACAGAACTATTGGCCTTTTCGGCAAAAAATGGGGCATCGGATTTACACCTGTCGGCAGGCATGCCGCCACTGATTCGTGTGGATGGTGAAGTACGCCGCATCAATTTGCCCGCCTTGGAACATAAAGAAGTCCACAAGCTGGTCTATGACATCATGAACGACAAACAGCGCCGTGATTATGAAGATAACCTGGAAACCGACTTCTCGTTTGAAGTCCCGGGCGTGGCGCGTTTCCGTGTTAACGCATTTAACCAGAACCGCGGTGCAGGCGCGGTGTTTCGTACCATTCCCTCTAAAGTGCTGACCATTGAAGATTTGGGAATGGGTCAAATCTTTAGAGATATCTGTGACTATCCACGTGGTCTAGTGCTGGTCACGGGGCCGACGGGTTCGGGTAAATCCACCACCCTGGCGGCGATGATTGACTATATCAATGACAATCGCTATGACCACATCCTGACCGTGGAAGACCCGATTGAATTTGTGCATCAGTCTAAAAAATGTCTGGTCAACCAGCGTGAAGTGCATCGTGATACCCACGGCTTTAATGAAGCACTACGTTCGGCGCTGCGTGAAGACCCGGATATTATTCTGGTCGGTGAGATGCGTGACCTGGAAACCATCCGTTTGGCACTTACCGCGGCAGAAACCGGTCACCTGGTCTTTGGTACCCTGCACACCACCTCGGCGGCAAAAACCATTGACCGTGTGATTGACGTCTTCCCGGCCGAAGAAAAAGACATGGTACGTGCCATGCTGTCTGAATCGTTACAGGCGGTCATTTCCCAAACCCTGCTCAAGAAAAATGGCGGTGGCCGTGTGGCGGCGCATGAAATCATGATCGGGATTCCGGCCATCCGTAACCTGATTCGTGAAAACAAGGTTGCGCAGATGTACTCAGCCATTCAAACCGGTGCCAACTACGGCATGAGTACGCTGGACCAGAGTCTGAAAGCCCTGGTCAGCCGTGGCGTGATCAGTCCGCAGACCGCGCGTACTGTGGCGAAACAGCCAGAATCGTTCCTCTAATCGTGTGCAGGAAGCCAGGACAGCGCTATGGACTTTAATGATTTATTGAATTTAATGATTCAGCAAAAAGCATCGGACCTGTTTATTACGGCCGATGTTGAGCCTTCCATGAAAATTAACGGCCAGATTGTGCCGGTGGCCAAATCCAAACTGACCGGGGAAATTGTTGGCCAGCTGCTCAACTCGATTATGACCGACAAGCAGCGCAAGGAATTTGCTGACACCCGTGAATGTAACTTTGCCATCACCAACCGTGATAAAAGCGCGCGTTTCCGTGTCAGCGCTTTTCAGCAGCGTGATGAACCGGGCATGGTGCTGCGTCGGATTGAAACCAAAATTCCGACCATGGAAGAACTGAAACTGCCACCGATTTTAAAAGATCTGGCCATGACCAAACGTGGCATCATCATCTTTGTCGGGGCAACCGGTACCGGTAAATCGACCTCTTTGGCGTCAATTATTGGTTATCGTAACCAGAATTCCAAAGGTCATATCATCACCATTGAAGACCCGATTGAATTTGTGCACGAACACGCCGGCTGTATTATTACCCAGCGTGAAGTAGGCATTGATACCGATTCGTTTGAAGTGGCACTGAAAAACACCTTGCGTCAGGCCCCAGATGTGATCCTGATTGGTGAGATCCGTTCACGTGAAACCATGGATTATGCAATTGCCTTTGCCGAAACCGGTCACCTGGTATTTGCCACCCTGCACGCCAACAACGCCAACCAAGCCATTGACCGGATTATCCACTTCTTTGAGGCTGACCGTCATGGCCAGCTGTTTATGGATTTATCACTGAACCTGAAAGCCATTGTGGCACAGCAGCTGATTCCTACTATTGATGGCAACTCACGTCGTGCCGCGATTGAACTGCTGATTAACTCGCCACTGGTGTCCGATTTAATCCGTAAAGGCGATGTGCACGAAATTAAAGACCTGATGAAGCGTTCACGTGAGTTGGGTATGCAAACCTTTGACCAGGCCCTGTATGACCTGTATAAAGCCAAGCAGATCAGCTACAAAGATGCCCTGAAACATGCTGACTCACCAAACGATTTGCGTCTGCAAATCAAGCTGTCGGAAGAAGGCGGCGAGCGTTTAATGCATGCCACTTCGAATATTACCTTCGACGGGCAATAATTTTAGGCAAAAAAAACAGGCTGATCTTCAGCCTGTTTTTATGGGTTGATTTATTGATGGGCAGTTTTGCGCTTATTTTTTACGGAACGCTTCGCGGCATTCCGGCGCATCGCAGTAGCCATATAAATTCAGTGAGTGACCGGTCAGTTCAAAACCAAACTTTTTCGCCACTTCATGCTGTTCGTGTTCAATCACGTCGTTGGTAAATTCCACCACTTTATTACAGTTCTGGCATACCAGGTGGTCGTGGTGATCTTCCTGCATAATTTCAAAAACCGAATGATTATTTTCAAAATTATGACGCTCGATAATCCCCGCGGCTTCAAACTGTGTTAACACGCGATACACAGTTGCTAAACCCACATCTTCACCCTGTTCGAGTAAAGTCTTGTAAATATCTTCCGCGCTTAAGTGATGTTGTCTTGAATTTTCTAATAATTCCAATATTTTAATTCGTGGAAGTGTAACTTTAAGGCCAGCTTTGCGTAGATCTTGATTTGAAATAGGCATGAAAAAAGGTCTCTCAACAAAATTAAAGTTGGAATATGCAACAAAGTTAAGATGCAGTATGATCTATGCTTGGATCGAATGCATCAATAATTAATTGGGATAGTGTAGCAAAATGCAAAAAGTCATGTTGACGTTATTCGTCACTTCATTGCTCATGGGTTGTTCGACCTTGGGCGTTTATAAAGTAGATATTCCTCAAGGCACCCCCTTAACCCAAGCACAAGCTGCAAAAATTCAGGTCGGCATGAGCCACCAACAGGTCCGCTTTTTGCTGGGTAGCCCAACCATTTCAGATCCAATGAATCCTTTACGTTGGGACTATATTTACCATTATATCCCAGGAACCTATGCTAAAAAAGCCAAGATTCCCGCTGCACAAGGTCAACACTTAAAAATCTACTTCGATCAAACCGGTATTGTGCAGAAAATTGAAGGTTTAGAAACCATTCCTGAACAGCAACCAGGCTTACCGGGTTCAAAAGAAGCAATTTTAACCGCGCCCCCACTATAGCCCCTTTCAGATAAAAAGAAACCCCTCAGTGAGGGGTTTTTCTTATGAACTCAATTGCTTAAAGCGATTGCCTTTGGCATAGCGGCCCACCGGGTTTTTCGCTGCTCGTTTGCGGCGGATATCTTTCGGATTAATGGTCAGCGGCCGGTAAATCTCGACCCGGTCACCCGGTTGCAGTGGCTGCTGCGCATCGGTTAAACGGCTACCAAAAATTCCCAGTTGCAGCGGTTCAGGCAAACTGACCTGTTCGCTAATCCCGCTCTGCTGAATCGCATCCAGCGCAGTCATGCCATTTTGATACGGCACTGCCAGATGAAACTGCTGTTCGGCTGAGGCAAAAGCCACCCAGACATACTGCGCAGTCATCAGAACATTTGTCCAATCACGGCCAGCAGCGCAGCAATAATTGCCAGTGGCAAGACAATACGGATGGCAATACGCCACAGGTTATAAAAGGCTTCACTGCTGAAGTTCATGGATTTACGCAAATGACTGATTTTCATAATCCAACCGGCGAAAATCGCATAAATCAGACAAATCACCAGGCCCCAGATCATCAGCAGTGGATTTAACACACTGGCCAGACCTGGAATGGCCCAGATCAACGTGGCTGCCAGCAGAATGATCCATTGAATTGCCACTGCAATCTGACGCTGTGCCAACTGTTCACGTGCCAGTTGCAGGATGAGCGCAGCAGCCATCACCACGGCAAAAGCCAGCGCAAAAGCGGGTAGCTGGGCAGTCGCGGCAAAGAAAGCAAAGGCAACCACGGCCAGTAATTGCGCCAGCCAGATCGGGAACACGGTTTTGGTCGCCACCTGTTGCTGTTGTACCGCCGGCAAACTGGTTTGCCAGTACAGACCCAGACCTAGGCCACTGGCCACCAACGCCAGTACTGTGGCATTGCCCCACTCGCCAAACTCAAGCGCGGTCATTTGCCATTCAGCAACCGGAGCACCCATCACTTGCGCCAGAATAAAGGCAGCAATCACACCGACCGCAGTCAGGCCAAGCAGCAGCAGACGCGAAATAAAAGACAATGCCAGGGCAACCAGTGCCAAGCCAATAAAAATCCACAACGGTAGAATCGTTGGCAGTGCCAGCTGGGTCAGCATTTGGCTGACATTAAACAGCATCGCGCCTGCTAAAAATGGAATAAACACCGCGGCCAGCCAGCCCACCAGACGCCACTGTGCAGAGGCATCGGCATCACGGGTCAAACTGGATAGAGCCTGCAAGGCTGTAGTTTTTGAGCGCTTGGCCAGCGCAATTTCCATATAGGTCAATGGCAAGGCCAGCACCAGCATGGTACCTAACCACAGCAGCCAGAAGTCCAGTTGACGTTCCAGCTGAATGCCAGTGACCGGTGCCAGTGTGGCAATCAGAATAAATGATAAACAAAATGCCATCAGCGGCGATAACCATCGTGACATAGCATTGTCCTGCATGATGCTTTCCTAATAAAAATCTATCGCTATTTTGCCCTTGTCACCCGGGAAAATCAAAAACTAAAAAAGAAAAAGCAAACCATTGCCATCAATGGTTTGCTGCGCTAGTTTTTAGTCCAATATTGTTGTTCTCTGGTTTTATTAATTGTGCAGGACTTTGTTGCACAAACCTAGCATAGACGGCTTCTTCAGCAATATAATTTCCAAATGAAGAAGCCTACACACAAAATCTACCGCACAACCAATTGGCCCGCATATAACCGAGCTCTCATTAATCGTGGGAATATTGCCATTTGGTTCGATCCAAAAACACAATGGTATGCAGAACCTCAAGGCAAACAAGGTCGAAGTCAAACCTACTCCGACATAGCGATTCAATGCTGTTTGATGATCAAATCTCTATTTAGACTCACTTTACGCATGGTCACTGGCTTTGTTCAGAGCCTCATTAAACTTTGTAGATTAGATTGGACAGCGCCAGATTATTCGACTATTTGTAGAAGACAAAAGCATATTGATATTGCGATAAGCTATCAGAAAAGTCGTGATGGTCTCCACCTACTCGTCGACTCTACTGGCTTGAAGTTTTTAGGTGAAGGTGAATGGAAACGTAAGAAACATCAGCCTGAATATCGTCGCCAATGGCGTAAACTTCACATTGGTATAGATGCTGAAACGCTGCAAATACGGGCCGTTCAGCTCACGACAAACAATGTCAGTGATTCACAAGTACTCGAAGATTTACTTGATCAAATTCCACTTGATGAGCAGATTGATTCTGTCTATACAGATGGTGCTTATGACACGAAACACTGCAGAAAAGTCATTTCAGATCGACAGGCACATGCGGTGATTCCGCCAAGAAAAAATGCGAAGCCCTGGAAAGACAAAAAGCTGAGATCTTTAGAAAGAAATGAATTGTTGAAAACGGTTAAATGCCTAGGAAGAGCAATTTGGAAAAAGTGGTCTGGGTATCATCGCCGAAGCTTGGTAGAAACCAAGATGCATTGCATCAAATTATTGGGAGATAAACTCAGTGCACGGAGTTTTCAAAGCCAGGTGAATGAGATTCATGCACGTGTGGCAGTATTAAATAAATTTATAGAATTAGGCCGAGCTCATACCCAAGTTGTCACTTAAATTTAAACAACTTAGGAAAGCTCTATCTTTAAAATCTTTATGCAACAAAGCCATTGTGCAGTAATTTATTCTGTTTATGAGAAGAAACGGGCAAACCAGTTTTTACCTTTTTTCTTTTCTTTTTCCCGAATAATACCCATCATATTTTCTTTTACAGCGCCAACATAATCTGCATCATCATGCTGAATATGGTTAATTAACCATTTTGACAACACTTCGTGCAGTTCTCCTTCAATGGAATGCCCCATTTCAAAGCGTTCACGATACGACTCGATTTTTTTAATAAATAAGTCATGTACGCGTTTATGTGGTACGCGGTATTTATAACCGGCTTCTTCTTGTAAAGATTCTTCAAAGGTAAAATGAGACTGGGTATAGTCAATAATATTATCGAGAATCTGTTTAATACGGGCACGATCGGTATTTTCACCAATCTCGACAATTTCGTTAATATAATCAAGAATACGTTTATGTTGGTCATCAATCACATCGATGCCAGTATTATATTCTGGAATCCACTTCATTTTCATACGACCACCCCTGAATCAAATGATTTATAAGCTTTGAGCATAGTAGCCATATTTAATTTAAAATAAAAATGAAGTGATTTACTCGGGATTCCTGTTTCTGCCAACAAATTCACACAAATACTTGTTTTATAATGTTTATATTATTTTAACCTGAGCAAAAGAGTCAGTTATTATTTAACCGTTTTATTATTTTCTGCCGTATTTTTAGACTTAAATAAAATACGGCACTATTTAAAATAAAATATACAACAGTAGATTAATATTGATCGGCGCGGGTAATCCGTTTTAATTCCGGATTCAGACGTTCTTTTTCCAAACGTTCAATATAAGTCAGCTGTTTTCTGATCGGCTGTCCCTGCTGGAATAAAATCATTTCGCCGGGGCTAAAAGCCTGCCAGGTTTCATTTTGAGTCAACGGTTCAGTGGTAATCACCGCCACCCGATCTTCCGGTGTGGTAACCTGGCTAAAATCGACCTCGACATCAATATCAATTAATTGTGCCGGTTTAAACGGGTATTCACGCACCAGCCAGTGCAGTTTGGTGGTGGCATAGCTAAACAGCGCCTGACCATTAGACAGACAGAAGTTAAAGGTGCCATGCTCGGCAATTTTCGGGGAAATTTCGGTCAGCAGTTCAAAGAGCTGCTCTAAAGACGGTTCCACAAAACCGAATTTCAGTACCATCTGATCGAGCAAATAACAGAATGCCCGCTCGCTATCGGTATTGCCCACCGGGGTAAAATGACCGCTTAAGGCTGGATCAAAATGGTGTAAATCGCCATTATGGGCAAAAATCCAGTGGCGTCCCCACAGCTCCCGAATAAAGGGATGGGAATTTTCCAGGGTAATTTTGCCTTGCGTGGCTTTGCGAATATGCGCAATCACATTGCGTGATTTAATTGGATAGTTGCGTACCAGCTCGGCAATGGGCGATTCCACTGCCGACTGGTTATCGACAAATAAGCGGCAGGCCTTGTCTTCAAAAAAGGCGATGCCAAAACCATCACTATGGTCGGAAGTTATGCCAGCACGTTGTGAAAAACCACGAAATGAAAAGGTAATATCAGTAGGTGTTGCACAATTCATTCCGAGTAACTGGCACATACAGGACTTCAACATCTGATTAAAACTGCATTTATTGTGCATGACTCTGTCAGGCCATGCAAATCACAATCACTGCAAAGTTTTATTTATTCCACAATGTGACGGGTATTTTTCTTGAGTACCATCTTTTTTAGCACCTGGTTCATTTCGACAAAGACAAAATAATCCAGACAGTTAAACTCCTGATCATAATAGGCTTCGGTGGACAGTTTGCCCTGCATTTTCAGGTAAATATCAAACAGCTTGGGAATCCGGCCCTGTTTCAGCGAAGTCATTTCAGAGGCCTGTGGAATATACACCTGTTTCGAGGCAATGTTACAGCGCTGCTGTTCGCTTAACTGCTGGATATACTGATGGGTATGATAGGCACGCGCTTCATTGCCTTCTAAACGCACACTGACACAGCCAATCAAATAACGGGCTTTCATGCTCCAGAGTACTTTCGGCACCAGATTCAGCCATAAAATGGATAGAGCTTTACCGGCCCGATGCCGTGGATGCACGCAGGTACGGCCAATTTCCACAATATTGTTGAGATGCTTTAATTGCTCTTCAATGGCAAATTCGCTGGCACTATAACTTTGCGCCAGTTCATACCCCTGAAACAGTTTTAATCGGGTATAGGCCACAATTTCCCCACTGGCCTTATCCCTTAATACGGCATGTTCGCAGCCAAAATCGTAAACATCCTGATCCAGTCCATGCTCAAACTGCAAACCGAACTGGTTGGCAAACTGCTCGGCACGAAATTGCTGTACTTCTTTTAACTGTTTTAAATTTTCAACCCATTCAAAGCTGTATTCTGTTTTTGTTGTGGTTTTAAAATCATATTTGGTATGATTTTTTTTGCTTAAAGGAAAACTCAAATTTTGTCGATATTGATTGAGTTTGGCTAACATCGATCAGCACTCCTAATGTTCTGCCTATACACTAGGCGATGCAGATGACAATTCAATGACCAAAAATCAGCCATAAAAAAAGGCCTCCTTAGAGACCTTGAGTTGTTTTAACTCTTAGTGTTTGGCGGCACGGTTGGTAATTAAAGTGCCCACTCCATGGTCAGTAAAGACTTCCAGCAAGGAAGCATGTGGCACACGGCCATCGACAATATGCGCACTGACCACGCCATTTTTGACGGCATCCAGCGCACAGCCTACTTTCGGAATCATACCGCCATAAATTACGCCGGTTTCAATTAACTGATCGACTTCCTGAGTGGTTAAACCGGTCAGCAGATTCTTGTTGGCATCCAGTACACCCGTAATGTTGGTCAACAGAATCAGTTTTTCTGCGCCCAAAGCTTCAGCCACCTTACCAGCGACCAGATCGGCATTAATATTATAGGTATTACCGTCTTCGTCGACGCCTAACGGTGCAATTACCGGAATAAAATCGCTTTGGGTAAACATTTCCAGTACGTCGGTTTTCACGCCGACCACTTCGCCGACCAAGCCTAAGTCAATTTTCTGTACTGAACCATCTTCTGCGGTTTTTTCCATCAGCAGTTTTTTGGCCCGAATCAGGTTGCCATCTTTACCGGTCAAACCAATGGCACGGCCGCCATGCTGGTTAATTAAATTGACGATAGATTTATTCACGCTACCGCCAAGCACCATTTCTACCACTTCCATGGTCGCCGGATCAGTCACGCGCATGCCATCAATACGGTCAGATTCGCGGCCCAGCTGTTTCAGGAAGGAATCGACCTGTGGACCACCGCCATGCACCACAATCGGGTTTAAACCGACCGTTTTAAGCAGCACAATGTCACGTGCAAATGAACTTTCCAGCTCAGGATCGGTCATGGCATTGCCACCATATTTCACGACCAGCGTTTTACCCATAAAACGTTGAATATACGGCAAAGCTTCTGTCAGAATCTGTGCTTTGTCGATGCCAGTCTGTTGCTGTGGCATGCGCCTCTCCTTATTGAGCATCTAAAATGTCTTGAGCAATCTGCGGATAACGGTTGCTCAGCATGGAAACAAAGGTATGACGAATATCCGCTAATCGTGCCGGATTATCGGCATCAAAACGTACTGTAAAATATTCGCCCGTATTCGATGCTCGAATAATGCCAAAACCATCTTCAAAATCAAGTCGAACGCCATCAATTTTACTTAATTGTGCGGCCAATGGCTGACTTAAGGTTTCAAGCTCATGTAAAACATGCGCTGAAGCAATGTTGTGGGTGCTGATATAAGTATCTTCAGTACAGCAGCGTTCAGGATATTTGGCCAGCAGTTCAGACAGGCTTCGCTCCGGGCGCTGGCTTAAATATTCCATTACCCGCAGCGCAGCATACAGGCCATCATCATAGCCAAAGCCGCGCCCGTCATTAAAGACATAATGCCCGGCATATTCACCACCAAACACTGCGTGTCCCTTTGATTGCGCCAGATACTGACGCAGGAAGGTGCTGCCGGTACGAATCATTACCGGATGGCCACCCAGCGCGCGTACCGTGTTACGCACCATGGTCGAACACTTCACATCAAACACCACTTCATGCTGTGGATGTTGCTGTAAACACATTTCGGCAAACAATGCCAGCAAACGGTCTGCACCAATCACCTTGGCCTGTTCATCGACCAGAACCAGACGGTCGCCATCGCCATCCAGCGCAATGCCTAAATCTGCCTGATGCTGCTGTACCGCCTGTTTCAGCTTGCTTAAATGCTTTTCCTGAGAGGGATCTGGGGCATGATCGGGGAAATGCCCATTGGCCTCACAGCGGATTGTGATCAGCTCGCAGCCCAGTTTTTGCAAGACCAGCGCAGCGCAGCGACCCGCTGAACCATGCAGACCATCGAGCACCACCTTAAAACGGCGCTGTAATTGAATATCATCGAGTAGCGCCTGCTGATATTGCAGGCAAAATTCCGAATAAATCTGATGCGGCTGTTCAGCCACAGGCTGCTGGCGATGCGCCAGAAAATAGTTGCTGGCATGGGCCGCCACCTGCTGGATTTTGTCTGGCGTCGGGGGTTCTCCACCCAGAATCCATTTAATACCATTGTCAGATTTGGCATTGTGACTGGCCGTGACCATAATGCCATTGCCATCAAACTGGCGGGCGATGTAATACAGCATCGGACTGGAACAGCAGCCCATTAAGGTCGGGCTTAAGCCCTGCTGCTGGAGCACCTGCATGATCAGATCGGCATAGGCCGGACTGCTGAGACGGGCATCATAACCAATCACCACACGTGTGCTGCCCGTGTTTTTAATTTGTACGGCCAAACCCAACGCCACCGCTTGCACCAGTTCAGGCGTCAGCAAAGTCACCTTGCCACGAATGTCGTAAGCACGGAAAACCTGAAAAGGGAAACTGGACTGTTGAATATCCATGGCAGAACTACTTTATATATGAATAGGGAGAATGATTGTTTTAGGCTTTTTAATATAAGAACTGATTCTATGCGGCCGAAAACAGAATTCACGCTACAAAATGTAATTTTAAGTGTTTGTTGCGTTACTTTCTAGCGTGTTGTGATAAAGCCTAATGTTTAGGCTTTATCATTCAAGCAGATTTTAAGCTTTACCGGTATGGCCAAAACCGCCAGCACCACGTTCAGTGGCTTCAAATTCCTCAACCAGATCAAACTGGGCTTGTACCACCGGCACCAGCACATATTGCGCCAGACGCTCACCTGGTTCCAGGCTAAATGCAGTCTGACCACGGTTCCATACCGACACCATCAGCTCACCCTGATAGTCAGAATCAATCAGGCCAACCAGGTTGCCGAGCACAATACCGTGTTTATGGCCCAGACCCGAACGCGGCAGAATTAAACCGGCAAAATGCGGATCTTCAATATAAATCGCCAGACCGGTTTTCACCAATACGGTTTGACCCGGCTCAATGACAGTGGTCTCATGCACGCAGGCACGCAAATCCAAACCTGCCGAACCAGAGGTGGCATAGGTTGGCATTGGCCATTCTTGGCCCAAACGTGCATCAAGCACTTTTACCTGAACTTTCATCAGTAATTCCTGTTTATATCAATGAATGGTTTAGCGTTTAATTAACGCACGTAAATTTTCCAGATAATGCTGGGCCTGCAGTTTCGGATCGATATCGCCAGCCAGCTTTTTCTTGCGACCCAGCCATTCCAGCTCATCTTGTGGCATTTCATCTAGGAAGCGGCTTGGGGTCATCTGTTTCATCTGCCCGCCAGCCTTACGCTGCTCGGCCAGGGTAATGGTGAGGCCTTGACGCGCACGGGTAATGCCCACGTACATCAAACGGCGTTCTTCTTCGACCGTCTCAGCCACAATCGAGTTTTTATGCGGCAGAATTTCCTCTTCCAGTCCAATTAAATAGACATACGGAAATTCCAGACCTTTGGAGGCATGCAAGGTTAATAAGTTGACCTTGTCAGTGTCTTCTTCCTCCTGTTGCTGCTCCAGCATATCCAGCAGCACCATTTTACGGATCACGCTTTCAATATTTTTTTCGTCCACATCTTCAGCGCGGTTAATCAGGCTTTGAATACTGCTGTACAGCACTTCAATATTGTCCAGCTTGGTTTTTTCCTGCGCAGGCGTGGCGGCGCTTTCTTTGACGTAGTCGATATAACCAGCTTCGTTCATCATCTGGCGGATGATTGGCACCGGTTCATCATCTTCCAGCAATTCACGGGTAAAGTTCTGGATAAAGTCGGCAAACTCGGCCAGCTGAGTCGTGGCTTTTTTCGGAATGGCCATGGTCAAACGCTGATCACCTGCTGCCGCCAGCAAGGACAGATGGTTTTCCTGTGCAAATAAGCCCAGTTTTTCCAAGGTCACCGGGCCGATGGCACGTTTTGGCGTGTTGATAATGCGCAGGAAAGCACTGTCATCTTCCGGGTTAATAATCAGCCGTAAATAGCTCATCACATCTTTAATTTCTGCCCGGGCGAAGAAAGACTGACCTCCTGACAGCTTGTACGGAATCTGCATCTGGCGCAGCTGAGTTTCCAGAATACGCGCCTGGAAGTTACCGCGATACAAAATCGCATAATCTTTCCAGTTTTTACCGTTCATCAGTTTATGCGTGATCAGGTCTTTGACCACGCGCTCTGCTTCATCATCATCATTGCGGCAGGTAATCACCCGGATGACTTCACCATGGCCTTTGTCCGACCAGAGTTTTTTGTCAAAAATATGCGGGTTATTGCCAATTACAGTATTGGCCGCTTTTAGAATCCGGCTGGTGGAGCGGTAGTTCTGCTCCAGCTTGATCACTTTTAAATTTGGGAAATCTTCTTTTAAGAGCGCCATATTTTCCGGTTTGGCGCCGCGCCAGGCGTAAATGGACTGGTCATCATCCCCTACGGCGGTGAACTGTCCCATTACCCCGACCAGAAGTTTGACCAGAATATACTGCGCGGTGTTGGTGTCCTGATACTCATCGACGAGCAAATAACGCACCCGGTTTTGCCATTTATCGCGGACTTCAGCATTTTCCTGCAATAACCGGGTTGGCATCACAATCAGGTCATCAAAATCGACTGCGTTATAGGCACGTAAATTACGCTCATACAGCTGATATAAATGCGCCATCTGGATATCTTCTGGCGTTTCACAGGTGGTATGTGCCTGCTCCGGTGGAATCAGGTCATTTTTCCAGTCCGAAATCATTTTCATGGCCCGCGCAATCAGCTCTTTGCTTTCTGCACCCGATAAATTGTCGCGATGCATCAGATCCATCAGAATGCGTTTGCAGTCGTCGGCATCCAGAATCGAAAAGTTGGCTTTAAGCGGGGTATGTTTCAGCTCTAAACGCAGTAAATTTAAACCGAACGTATGGAAGGTCGAGACCGAAAGACCTTTGGCTTCTTCACGCGACAGCAACTTACCAACCCGCTCTTTCATTTCACGCGCAGCCTTGTTGGTAAAGGTCATGGCGGTAATCCGGTGCGCCGGAATACGGCATTGCTGCACCAGATAGGCAATTTTCCGGGTAATCACCGAGGTTTTACCTGAACCTGCACCTGCAAGCACTAACAAGGGTCCTTGAGTATATTTCATGGCTTCAAGTTGCTTGTCATTGAGTTGACTTGCCAGTGACATAGTGTTTCCTCTATTTCGGTTCGAGCTCGATTATAGTCATCTCCACCACAGTTGCCTAATCTAAAATGCTGCTTTTCTGGTCATAAAAAAAACCACCCGAAGGTGGTTTTTTGAATTCTGGACCGAATTACTGGATCGCGTAAATGCTGATCTCAACACGACGGTTTTGTTCACGGCCTTCTGCAGTTGCGTTAGACGCGATCGGGTTTGATGAACCGTGACCTTGGGCATTAATACGTGCAGTTGATACACCACGAGATGCCAGGTAGCTCGCTACAGATTGCGCACGCGCCTGAGATAACGGGATGTTGATAGAGTCATTACCGGTGCTGTCAGTATAACCTGTCACCAAGATACCGCTCTTGTTATCTTCTGTCAGGACTTGCGCCACTTTATCTAGAGTTGCATAGAAGTTTGGCTTGATGTTTGACTTGTTGGTATCAAAAGTAATGTTACCTGGCATGATCAGGCCAACAGAACCATCTGGGTTACGGTTAACATCTACACCGGTACCAGCCATTTGTTGACGTAATTTTTTCTCTTTATTGTCCAAGTAGATACCTGCAGCCCCACCGAGTACCGCACCAATTGCTGCTGCACGGTTGTTTTGTGCGCTGGTATTGGCATTCCCTTTAGAAACACCATAACCTGCTGCCGCACCAATAATGGTTCCTAATGCGGTTTTGTCATATTCTACGCCGCCCAGGTTATTACCAGTGGTTTGACAACCTGTTAATACCATTGCCCCGACTACTGCTGAAATTGCTAGTGCACGCATCGCATGCCTCCTTACTTGTGTTTTTCGTATATGGGAAAGTTTGGATGAAATAAAGTGCTTAGACCATTGATTTTTTGTTAATAAATAAACTTTTATTTACAATTTGCAATAATCTCATGTTGTTCTACGCATAAGTTCACCATAATTCCTACACAGTTTCACTTCAACACTTTTTTATTTTAAAAACAACAATTATATTGGGCAGAACTTCGTATAAGTTGTTTTTATATTCAGGACTGTTTATGTCATCTAAAACCAATAAGCAACCGCTCTTAAAAAAAATCACAAAAGGGCTTACGGTCAGCTCAGTGATCACCGGCAGCACTTTTTTACATGGACCGCCGGTACTGGCTTTGGGCCTGACCAAATTGTTCAAGAAATCGGCCAAGGTCGACCAGACCAATATCCAGATTACCAACAGCTGGCTGAGTGTCAACAACTGGCTGATTGACCATGTATTACCCAATACCCACTGGGACATCAGTATTGAAGATGGTCTGGAACTGAGCATGCAGGGCCGTTATTTAATGACCTGTAACCACCAGAGCTGGGTCGATACCACCGTCAACCAGTATTTCGGTTTAACCCGCATGCCGCTGACCCGTTTCTTTACCAAATGGGAACTGATCTTCATTCCTTTTGTCGGACAGGCCTTTAAAATTCTGGGTTTTCCAATGATGAAACGGCACACCAAAGAACAGATTGCCAAAAATCCGGCGCTAAAAGACCGCGATATGCTGGAAGCGCGTAAATCTTGCGAGCAACTGCTCAGCCAGCCATTTACCCTGCTCAACTATCTGGAAGGCACGCGCTTTACCCAGGAAAAGCATGATCAGCAACAATCACCGTATCAGCATCTGCTGAAACCCAAAGCTGGCGGTCTGGCGCTGGCGCTGAATATTCTGGGCAATGAAATTGATGCGCTGCTAGATATGACCATTGTGTATCCGGACGGCGCACCGGGTTATGGTGAATTCTGGCTGGGTGAAGTGCCACGTATTGCGGTCAATCTGCGAAAAATTGACATTCCAGACTGGGTCTTGGGTGGTGACTATGAAGAAGATGCCGCATATCGGGAACGTTTTCAGGACTGGGTGCATCAACTCTGGACAGAGAAAGATCAGCTCATTCATGAAATGAAACAGAAATTTGCTGAGCAGTAAGCGAGTACCAAAAGCATTATGAAGAAACGCGAAGAGCCGGTGATCAAATCTTCCTTTCACTTTGTCAGAAAGGACTCATGGAGCTGGAAAGTAGTGCTGGTATACGACATCTTTATGATGGCGTTGATCCTCATCAACCTGTTCTGCCTGAGTGCCAATGCCATTTTGATGAGTGATTTTGGTGACTGGCTTTTCAACTTTATTCAGTTGCCGGAGGTACTGCAATTTTATCGCACAGAACTGCGTCCCTGGGTCATTATTACCGAAGGCTGGTTTACCACCTTCCTGATTATCGAATTACTGGTACGTTGGGGCCTGGCGATTATTTTCCGGCATCATGCCCGCTGGTGGTTCTTCCCCTTCGTACACTGGTATGAAGTGCTGTCGATTCTGCCACAGCTGCGTTTTCTGCGTTTATTACGTGCCGTGGCAATTGGCTACAACCTATATAGTCATGGCTACAAGGTCATCCCGGACAGCATCTTCCGACGTGCCAACTTTTATTACAACCTGGTGATGGAAGAACTGTCGAGCCGGATTGTGCTGACCATTGTCAATAACCTGCAACGTGAACTGAGCAGCAGCACTGGTCATCGCCAGTTTATTGATGATCTGGTCGAGCAGCACCGCAAACTGCTGGCCGCAGCACTGGCCGACATCTTGCAGCAATCTTTGGGTAAAGAATTGCAGAGCCAGCGTCAGAGCATTGCCGAAAATGTCGGTCAGGTGGTGAGTCAGGCCATTGAAGATACCCCGGAGCTGACCCAGTTACTGCGCCTGCTGCCAATTGTCGGCGGACGTATGGAACGGCAGATTCAAAGCATTGGCCAACGTTTGGGCGAAAATATTACCCAAGGGCTGATTCAGCCTTTTGCCCATCATGACACCCTGCCAGATAATGTGGCCTATGCGCATATTGCTGACAAAGTCAGCCAGATCGAGATTGAACATAATCCGCATATTGATGCGTTGGTAGAATCTGCGGTATTTGAAACCCTGGAAGCCATTCGCAAACAGGTGAAAGTGAAAAAGTGGCAACAGATCCTGAATGAGCAGGAAACTGACAAAGAATAGCCAGCAATAAAAATATTTAAACCTTCGGCTAGAGTATTCGGCCGAATTGTTCTAGGATTTGCTCTATTTACAACATTTACTTCGACAACAATGAACAGGTCAGAAGTCTTAAGGAATCATTATGGCTGACATACGGATAAAAGGCAGAATGGTCAATGCGATTCGCATTAGCTTAGATACAGATGATCATGATGCGATCCGCCAGCAATTGAGCCCAATGTTACAAAAAGGGTTTCCACCCCAAATTCCGGCGGTGATTGAAAGTTCGGTAGATCAGGAATTAATTGCCCTGATTCAACTGCTGATTGATCTGAATGTACAGCCACTGGCCGTGGTAGAAGGCATTCTGTCGGAACAGGCGCGTGCCATCCAGTTCCCGGTAATTCCGCAAGATCGTCAGTTACAACAGATCAAAGCCACCCAAGAACAGGTCATTGAAACTCCGGCAGAACCTGAAGCGCCTGCCGCAGAAGCCGCGGTGGTAGAAGCTGCAGCGGCACGAATTTCGCATGTGACCTCTTATCACGATGAAATTCTGCGTACCGGTCAATGTCTGGTCCAGAACCAGGGCGATATTATCTTGAAAGCTGGTATTAACAGCGGTTCGGAAGTGATTGCTTCAGGAAATATACATATTTATGGTAGCGTTCGTGGTAGAGTCATTGCCGGCGCAGGTGGGAACAGTTCAGCACGAATTTTCTGTCATTCCCTAGAAGCAGAATTGGTATCTATTGCAGGCACTTACTGTGTGGCAGACGATATTCCCCCGCACGTAACGAAAAAACCGGTACATATTTACCTAAATGACAACCAAGAGCTTGTATTTGAAGCTCTGGAATTTTAATGTATAAATAAACACCAAAAAACCCCATACACAAAAGGGGGATTTAAACCATAACAGGAGTGGATTCGGTGGCGAAAATTGTTGTCGTAACATCAGGCAAAGGTGGCGTAGGTAAAACTACAACGAGTGCATCTTTTGCAACAGGTTTAGCCCTACGTGGCCACAAAACTGTTGTTATCGATTTTGACGTGGGTTTGCGTAACCTGGACTTGATCATGGGTTGTGAACGTCGCGTTGTTTATGATTTTGTGAATGTTTTAAATAATGAAGCGCGTTTACAACAAGCATTAATTCGCGATAAAGATATTGAAAACCTTTATATTTTACCTGCTTCTCAAACTCGTGATAAAGATGCCCTGACCGATGAAGGTGTGGCACGTGTCATGGATGAGCTTGCTCAAGAGTTTGATTACATTATCTGTGACTCACCAGCAGGGATTGAGCGTGGCGCCATTTTAGCCATGTACCATGCCGATGAAGCGATTATTGTGACCAACCCTGAAATTTCTTCAGTACGTGACTCGGATCGTATTATTGGCATGCTCGACAGCAAAACCAAAAAAGTAGAACAAAACGAAGGACGTATCCGTAAGCATTTATGTATCACACGTTTCAATCCGGAACGTGCCGATAAACAGGAAATGCTCACCATTGACGATATTTCAAAAGATATTTTACGTGTACCAACTTTAGGTGTAATTCCAGAATGTAAAAGCGTTCTGCAAGCATCTAACGAAGGTAAGCCAGTCATTCTGTATAGCGAAACTGAAGCGGGTCAGGCGTATGATGACCTGGTGGCACGTTTCTTGGGTGAAGAGCGTCCATACCGTCACATTACTGCTAAACCTAAAGGCTGGTTAGCACGATTATTTGGAGCATAATTATGGCAGGATTCTGGAGTAAATTATTTAGCAGCGAAGAAAAAGCATCAAGTGCTCAAACCGCCAAGGATCGTTTAAAAGTCATTGTTGCTTCTGAAAATGGTTTAGGCCGCCGCCTGAGCCAGGACAAAATTGACCAGATGAAAAAAGAAATCATGCAGGTCGTGAACCGCTATGTCCGCGGTGTCGATGAACAGCACATTCAAATGTCGGTACGTTCTGAAGCCAACATTGAAATGCTTGAAATGAATATCAATTTGCCTGAAGAGCGATAATCTGATTTTTGATTAGTCAAGCAAATTGAATCAAGGCAGAATATGAGGCGGAAATAGCAAACTTAAAGCATTGCTTTAAGGATTTGCCCAGCCGCAAGACGAGAAGCTGTGCTTCAAGATAAAGTGCACAAAGACACTTTGCCTCTTGCGAACTCATATTTTGCCTTTTTTTCATTTCGAAAAACTATTCCAGGAGATTGCGATGGCATTGTCTCAACCAGCAACATTCAATGAAGAATGGTCAGATGAGCGTGTATTTGCCTACCTGAATCAGCTTCCTCCTCATGGTGTGAATGCTGATTTCCATGTGCTTTACCATGCATTTAAACATATGCGCCCAACAGACTATGAGCGCTTACTGACCCAGTTTGTTGCCGATGGCCGTGATGTAAATGCCACCAATCCTGAAGGACAGCGCATTCATGACGTGATTGCAGAATTCCCGCGCCAAAGCGCAGAATTCTTGGCAGTACTGGCAAAATTTGCTTAAGTCGCACTGCCGATAAAAAGCCCACCTATTGGTGTAATGCCAGTCAGTTAAGCAAATTTTAGTAAAATGTAGTAAAAATGAGTGTATGTAAATACGCTCATTTTTTTATGTCTTTATCTGAACATTTAGAATCCACTCTTGAACATGCTCTCCCATCACTCAACCATTTTTGTGAACTTATTGATTTAAATTGGATTGAAACAAGCCTGCATCAAACAGGTAAGGCATCGATCAGAAGGAGAAAATTACCTGCTGAGCACGTGGTTTGGCTTGTTCTTGGGCTTGCCTTGTTTCGCAATCAACCCATCAGCTATGTGGTAGAACAATTAAAACTCGTGTTTGGTACAACAGATTATTGTGTTCCTAGTGCAGCTGTCCAAGCTCGACAACGTTTAGGTCGAGAACCCTTAGCTGCCTTATTCTCCTTAATCAGCCAAGCATGGTTTGATGAATCACAACAACAATATTCAACCTTTCAAGGTCTTAGTGTATGTGCTGTTGACGGGGTGGTTTGGTCTATGCCACTGACCAAGGAGAATTTTAATCATTTTGGCTCATCTAAAAGTAAAACTGCTGTAGCACCTTACCCACAAGTTAGAGCCACGTGTCTAGTGAATACCAATACTCATGAAATCATAGATGCCCAAATAGGCAGTATGGATCAAGGTGAACTCACATTAGCAAATCAATTATCTCCTCCAGCACAAAGTATTACTTTGTTTGATCGAGCTTATTTCTCTGCTGATTTTTTAATAGGCTGGCAAACACGTGGAGAATCAAGCCATTGGCTTATGCGAGCTAAAGATAATTTACGTTATGACATAATTAAACGGAATTCCCCACATGATTTTCATATCAGGATGCCAATATCAGCAAGAGCCAAAAAACTTAATCCAGCATTAGGAGATTACTGGGAAGCACGTTTAATTGAAGTTGAGCAGGCAGGAAAAATCAGACGTTACATTACTTCATTATTAGATTCAAAGACATACCCACTTATAGCCTTGGCAAAGTTATATGCTCAGCGTTGGGAAATTGAAATGTGTTACCGAGAAATTAAAAGCAATTTACAGGAAGGTAAGCACTTAAGGAGCAAACAGCCAGACTTAATTTATCAAGAATTATGGGGTGTCTTGATTGCTTATAATGTTCTAAGAAGACAAATGAAATATATGGCTCAACGTGCCAAAGTAAGCCCGTTGAGGATCAGTTTTCATATTGCATCTATTGCCCTTCTTAATTTACTCAGATTCGACTCTTTGGCTTCTGCAGGTAATCTACCCAAACATCTGGAAAGTTTAATGGAGAAATCTAATCGGTATGTTATACCTGAGAGAAGAGTGAGGAGTTATCCAAGGGTTGTAAAAGGAAAACCTCAAAAATACCCAAGAAAAAGCCAGTCAATCTCTTAACTGACTGGCATTACACCTATTGGTGGGCTTTGTTTATAAAGATCGAGAACAGCTTAAACCAGAATTTCACGCTTGCCGTTCGGACCCTGTTCACTGACAATACCCTGCTCCTGCATCTGATCGACAATACGCGCCGCACGGTTATAACCGAGGCTAAACTTACGCTGTAAAGACGATACCGATACTTTACGGGTTTCCAGCACAAAGGCCACACACTGGTCATACAGCGCATCACGGTCTGAGCCGCCATCACCACCATCTTCAAAACCACGTGACGCTGGTTCTTCATCAAATGGAGTCAGAATTTCATCGACATAATCCGGTGAACCCCGTTCACGCCAGGCATCACAAATCCGGTTGACTTCATCATCGGAAATAAAGGCACCATGCACACGTTCCGGTTCAATTTTACCTGGTCCAAGGAACAGCATGTCACCATGACCGAGCAGGTCTTCTGCCCCGCCAGCATCCAGAATAGTCCGTGAGTCAATTTTTGAGTTCACGCGCAAGGCCACGCGAGTCGGGATGTTGGCCTTGATCAGACCGGTAATGACATCCACCGATGGACGCTGGGTAGCCAGCAATAAGTGAATCCCAGCTGCACGTGATTTCTGCGCCAGACGGGTAATCATTTCTTCGGCTTTTTTACCGACCTGCATAATCATGTCGGCAAACTCATCCGCCACAATCACAATTGATGGTAACGGCGTCAAGCGCGGTGCACGTTCCTGGGTTGCTGAATCGCCCGGTTTCCAGGTCGGATCAATCAGGTCCTCGCCATTAGCCAGTGCTTCTTCAACCTTGCGATTATAGTCGCTGAGTTTACGGATTTTCAGGAATGACATCAGCTTATAACGGCGTTCCATTTCATTGACACACCAGTTCAGGGCGCTGACCGCATCTTTCATGTCAGTTACCACCGGCGTTAACAAATGTGGAATATCGTTATAGTTGGCCAGTTCCAGCTGTTTCGGGTCAATCAGAATTAAACGCAGTTGATCCGGCTTGTATTTAAGCAACATCGACAGAATCATCGAGTTCACCGCCACCGATTTACCCGAACCGGTGGTCCCCGCAACCAGCATATGCGGCGCTTTGCCCAGTTCGGTAATCACCGGATTACCAGAAATATCTTTACCCATCGCCATCGACAGGATGCCATCCTGATCTTCAAATTTCGGGGTTTGCACCAGCTCAATCAGACGCACCATTTCGCGGGTACTGTTTGGCACCTCAATACCGATATACGGTTTGCCCGGAATCACCTCGACCACACGCACCGAAGCCATCGACATGGAACGGGCCAGGTCACGGGAAATATTGGTGACTTTCGAGGCTTTTACCCCCGGCGCCAGATCCAGCTCAAAACGTGTAACTACCGGTCCCGGCTGCGCTTCCACCACTTTGGCTTTGACATTAAATTCCTGCAGCTTGATTTCCAGCAGTTCAGATAAACGCTCCAGCTGCTCTGCGGTGAAGTTGACCTTTTTATTTGGATCGACCTTATCCAGTAGCTCCAGACCCGGCAATGGTGATAAATCACGACGTTTCTCTGCGACCTGCATGGCACGCGACATTGGACGGCCCATGGCATCGGTTAATGGCGCATCAAAGTCAAATTCATCTTCTTCTTGCGGTTTTCCGGCAGTTTCATGCCACGCCTCAATGAATTCTTCTTTCGATAGGGCTTCTTTCACCGCGTCATTGACCACTGGTGCAGCCGCTGTGGCACTTACCGCAGCCTGATGCTGAATAGGCGCCTGTACAAAAGCCGAAGACTGCGCATAACTGCTGGTAGTTCTTGGGGCAGGTGCTTCTGGCTTCAGATCATCAACCAGCAGATCATCCAGCCCTTCAAATTCTTCATCACTCAGACGGTTTTTCGGGCTTGCATACTGCGCTGTGGCAGCCGATGGCATTTCAACTGCTTGTGCGTCTGGCACCGGCTGAATGTGCGGCGCGGGTTCAGGCTGCGACTGACTATTAAACGGACTGTGCAGATCCTGAGCAGCTTTCCCATTCGGTACAGCAGCCAGCAATTCATCAAAGATTTCATCATCATCCCAGTCAATATTAGACTGCGGCGTATTCGATGCAGGCGGTGCATCATGCACGGGTTGGACCACTGCATTAAAATGATCTTTCGGTGCGTGCGGAATCTGGTCCTGAGAGGCGCGCAACAATTCATGAATATCCTGACTGTGCTTCTGGTCAGCATCATCATTCAGGGCGCGCCAGACTTCACCGGTTGCCACCACACGCTGACTGTCCTGGGTCAGGCGATGGGCTTTTTCGACCGTCTGCTCAAAGGCCTGCTCTTCTTCATCTAGCAGATCCTGCTCTGCAGAACGCTGCTGTTCACGCTCGACCATATCATCAAACAGACGCTCAGCCACCTGTTCATGACGGGACACCGCTGGTGCCACCGGAGCTTCTTCGACTTCACGATGTTCTGGTGCCGGTGTAACCACTTCAGCTGCGGCTGGCGCAGTGGCCACCACTGTTTTTTTAACGACCGGTGCCGGTTGATCAGCTTTAGGCACATCACGGTAAAACAGGTCTTGTAAATAAGCTGGCGTGGCTTTTAAAGTCACCCAGGTCCGGTTCCATTTAATCCCAAAGGCCAGTGTAAACAGGACACCCCAGAACACCAGCAGGAAAAAGGCCGCGCCATAAATAGTGAGCAGCTGCGACAGGCTCTGCCCCAGTTCATAACCAATAATCCCGCCAGAAGCATTTTCTAGCGTATCGGCCGGCACTTGCCAGAACAAATACAATAGACTGGCAGTGGCCAGCAAAATAAAGAACTGCGCTGCATAACGGAAAGGACGGTTCAGGAAACTGCGCGGCCACCACACCTGAATGGCTTCAATAAACAGGTACAGCGGAATCAGCAGACTGGCCCAGCCTAAAAAGCCGAACAACAGGTCGGCAATCCATGCGCCGGCGACCCCGCTGGCATTGGACACCTGCTGGGTATCACTAGACAAATGCATCCAGCCCGGATCAAAAGGGGTATAGGTGACTGTCGCAAGGAACAGATAAATCCCGAATGAGACCAAAAATAATGTCATTATTAAGCGCTGTGCATAGGCACCCGACACCGCAGTCATATACTGTCCTGTAACCAATTTTTCATAAATGTTCTTGTGCAACCCGCCAGTTTGGCATGGCCATAAAATAGATATTATGCACCTGTTGCAGCAAAAAAGATGCAAGATTATTGAAGTCAGTTGTTAACTTTTTCTATATAGCTTAAATCGATTTCTATGATCAATAATATCCACTGAATCTCACACAACTGTTATACAGTTTCACGTATAATTCCATAAATTGCTCAATAATAAAAGGATGCTACAGATGGGTGCTCGTCATTCACGTTTGATTATTTTAGGTTCAGGACCTGCAGGTTATAGTGCTGCCGTTTATGCTGCACGTGCCAATTTAAAACCGACCTTAATTGCAGGTTTACAACTCGGTGGTCAACTTACGACGACAACAGAAGTAGATAACTGGCCGGGTGATCCGGAAGGTCTGACAGGACCAGTGCTCATGGAACGTATGCAGGCCCATGCAGAACGTTTCGGGACCGAAATTGTCTATGACCATATCAATGAAGTCGATTTAAGTGTGCGTCCATTCGTCCTTAAAGGCGATATGGAAGAGTTCACCTGTGATGCCTTAATTATTGCCACCGGTGCTACGGCTCAATACCTCGGTCTGGAATCTGAAGCCAAATTCATGGGCCAAGGCGTTAGTGCCTGTGCTACCTGTGATGGTTTCTTCTACAAAAACCAGAACGTGATGGTTGTTGGTGGTGGTAATACCGCAGTTGAAGAAGCGCTGTATCTTTCCAATATCGCCTCTCACGTGACCCTGGTACACCGCCGTGACAGCCTGCGTTCAGAGAAAATTCTGCAAGATCATATTTTTGCCAAAGAAAAAGAAGGCAAAATCAGCATTCTCTGGAACAACCAGGTCGATGAAGTCCTGGGTGATGCACAATCTGGTGTGACTGCCGTACGTTTGAAATCTACTGTCGATGGTTCAACCCAGAATGTAGATGTATCTGGTATGTTCGTGGCGATTGGTCACAAGCCAAATACGGGCATGTTCGAAGGCCAGTTAAACCTGCGTGATGGTTATATTCAGGTTCAAAGTGGTACTGCCGGTAACGCAACCCAAACCTCTGTACCGGGCGTATTCGCAGCCGGTGACGTGGCAGACAGCGTCTATCGTCAAGCGATTACATCAGCTGGTTCAGGCTGTATGGCAGCCCTAGATGCTGAAAAATATCTGGATGCCCTAGGTGAATAATTTTGCCTAAAGCACGAGCCGCCCAATCCGGGCGGCTTTTTTATGTATGATAGAGATCTGTTTCGATTCAGAGTAGCTGTATGACCGCACTTGCACCCTCACAATTTATTTTCCCCCATCCTGATGAAGCTGATCCACAGGGTGAAGGACTGATTTGTATTGGTGCAGACCTGTCCCCCTCGACCCTGTTTGAAGCTTATACCCACGGCCTGTTTCCGTGGTTTTCCGACGGTGATCCGATTTGCTGGTGGAGTCCCGAGCCGCGCTGCATTATCCGCCCTCAGGATTATCATCCAAGCAAGTCACTGCTGCGTAACATGAAAAAAGGTGATTACCGGATTAGCATCAATCAGGCCTTTGAACGGGTGATTCGCTGTTGTTCGCTGCCACGGGCCTATGCCAATGACACCTGGATTTCCGAAGACATCATTCAGGGCTATATTGACCTGTTTGAGGCCGGTTATGGCTATAGTGTCGAAGTCTGGGAGCAGGATGCGCTGGTCGGTGGTTTGTATGGCGTCACCATTGGCCGCGGCTGCTTTGGCGAGTCAATGTTTAGCCAGCGCACAGATGTCTCTAAAATGGCGTTTTATACCTTAATGCTGATTGGCCGCGACAACGCCCTGCCCTGGATTGACTGCCAGCTGGTCAATGACCATCTATTAAGTCTGGGCGCCTGTACAATAACTCGCCAAGCATACTTAAAATCGTTACAAGATATTGTAAAACAGCCGGCGATAGATTGGAAAAAATACCAGGAGGGTGTATTTTCAAGTAAAACAATAGCGCAAAACGACTCACTGGATGAATAAATAAAGAGGGATTGCCATGAATTCATATCAACCGAAATCCCTGCTCAACGAATTACAATATTATATTACGCCGCCGCATAACTGCAGTTATCTGGATGATAAATCTGCTCGCATGGTGTTTTTAGATCCGGCGCACCGGATTGATGTGGTGACCCTGTCTGAACTGTCACGCATGGGCTTTCGTCGTAGCGGTGACTTTGTCTATCGGCCGGAATGCCATTTATGCCGTCAATGTCTGTCTTCGCGCGTGCCGGTACACGAATTTCAAATGAACAGCACCCAGAAAAAAGCCTGGAAACGCAATCAGGACCTGCACGTCACCATCCGCTCTACCCAAGAAGCCAATGAACAGCATTATGCGCTGTATGAGCGTTATATTAATGAACGCCATGCCGATGGCGATATGTATCCGCCAAGTCAGGATCAGTTTGAAAAATTTCTGGTACACAGCTGCACCGACAGTTTCTTTTTAGAGCTCTGGCACCAAGACCGGCTGATTGCAGTCTCGACCTGCGACCTGCTCGATGATGGCCTGTCTGCGGTGTATACCTTCTTTGATCCGGATGAAAACCGCCGCTCCTTGGGCGTATTTGCGATCTTAAAGCAGATTGAACACACCCAGAAACTCGGACTGCCTTATGTTTATTTAGGCTATTGGGTGCCGCATTCCAATAAAATGAATTATAAATCGCAGTATGTACCGCTGGAATTGCTGATTGATGGCCAATGGCGCCGGCTCAACCGCAGCTTAAGCAGCGAAGAAATCCGGCAATTGGGAAACTCTCTCATGACCACCCTGCCCAGTGGTTGGAATAATTCGATTATCAAATAAAACCCAATAATTTTAAAAATTAAGGTGATGAGAAGAGCGCGGCAAAATCATCACTACAGGCTTTAACCATAATAACCGCATGTTCACGTGTGCCATCCGGATTTGGATAATAATTTTTGCGCACATCAATCTGATGAAAGCCAGCTTTTTCATACAGACGGATAGCCGCGGTATTGCTTTCACGCACTTCCAGAAAAATTTGTACCGGCTGATTCGGCAACTGCGCAATCGAATGCTCCAGCAGCTGATAACCCAGCCCCTTCCCCTGCTGGTCAGGCACAACCGCCATCAGCAACAGGTTAGCTTCATCCAGCACCGGTTGCAAAATACAGAACCCGACCAGCTGGCCTTGCTGCTCGATTACAGTACATTGATAACTGTCTACCGCTTCAGCAAACTGTTTCAAGCTCCAGGGATGGCTTTGTACCTGTTGCTCAATGTTAAATACACTATGAATATCAGCGTGTTGCATTAAACGAATCATCTTCGTTCATCATCGGTCAAAACAAAGTTCGCATTATAAGAGCTCTGGATAAAAAATCGAGCAAAAAAAAGGGCAATTTTCATTGCCCCAAGAGTCAACACCGTTAGAAGCCCAATTTGGCTTTCCATGTGTCCAGCAGACTGACGGTATCTAAATCGTTCGGATGAAAGCCCGGGCGGAAATATGCCAGCATCTCACGGCCCATACCGGTAATAATGCCCTTAGACGGACTATAGGCATAGGTATAAATGGCCTTGAATGCTTCCAGATTCAGCTGTTTGTCTTCTTTTAACAGACGGAACAGGAAATAGTTTTGCACTACAAATAAGGTCAGCATCGCGGCAACCAGTGAGCTGGTGCGCAGTAAATAGGCTTTGGTGCCCTGACCGAATACACCCTCAAACACATCATAGGCCACGGCTTCATGCTCGTTTTCTTCAATCGCATGCCACAACCACATGGTTTTCATGGTGTCATCGCTCATCAGTTCCTGAATATGCGAATTACGTAGCAACTGGGTGGCAATGGTCGCGGTAAAATGTTCCAGTGCGGTGGTTGCAGTCAAATCAACCATTTCCTGGGTAATGCCAAAGGGTTTACCAACACCGGCAAATACCTTACGCGCGCCTTGAATCACTTTATCGGTATAACGATCTAAACGTTCTACATCATGGCCATATTTTTGTGCCGAGGCATTAAAGCCAACATGCTCCTGGGTATGCATGGCTTCCTGGCCAATAAAGGCTGAAATTTCTTTTTGCAGCTCCTGATTATCTTTAATTGCCGGGTGGTAACGCACTGCACGTACACTATCAATAAAGAATTTTTCACCGGCTGGAAACAAGGCAGATAAAGCGGTCATAAAATGCGTCAGGCCAGCCGAACCTTGCATCCAGTATTCTGGAACCTGATCAAACTCAAACGCCATACGACGTACCGGGAAACTGGCACCTGCGCGGTTGGTAATATTTACTTTAGCATTCATGACCTCAACTCCTTTCAAGTGAAGCGTCTCACCTGAAACTTTTATTTACTTTCTTCAGCTTTATCTTACGTGGTTCTGATATGGAGATAAGTGCAGTTAAGGTCAGGCGAATATCAGTTTAGGACAGCTTGCAGTTAAATTGTCAGACAATTTAATCTGCAGAGATAAAAAAAGCGTCCCTTTGGGACGCTTTTTTCACACTATAGAAGTGATTATGCAGTTACTTTAGAAACTACACCAGCACCTACAGTACGACCACCTTCACGGATCGCGAAGCGTAAGCCAGCGTCCATTGCGATTGGGTGGATTAATTCTACTGACATTTCAACGTTGTCACCTGGCATAACCATTTCAACGCCTTCTTTCAGCTGGATCGCACCAGTTACGTCCGTAGTACGGAAGTAGAACTGTGGACGGTAACCATTTAAGAATGGAGTGTGACGGCCACCTTCGTCTTTAGAAAGTACGTATACTTCTGCGTCGAATTTAGTGTGCGGCTTGATTGAACCTGGTTTAGCAAGTACTTGACCACGTTGAACTTCTTCACGCTTAGTACCACGTAGAAGAACACCACAGTTCTCGCCAGCACGACCTTCGTCAAGAAGCTTACGGAACATTTCAACGCCAGTAACAGTTGTTTTCGCTGTATCTTTGATACCCACGATTTCAACTTCTTCACCAACTCTAACGATACCAGTTTCAACACGGCCAGTTACAACTGTACCACGACCAGAAATTGAGAATACGTCTTCGATTGGCATCAAGAATGCTTGGTCGATTGCACGTACTGGCTCTGGAATGTAAGTGTCAAGTGCTTCAACAAGAGCTACAACAGCGTCTTCGCCATATTGACCTGATTCACCGTTAAGTGCTGCAAGAGCAGAACCACGGATTACTGGAGTGTCGTCGCCTGGGAAGTCGTAAGTAGAAAGAAGTTCACGAACTTCCATTTCAACTAATTCGATTAACTCTTCGTCGTCTACGATATCGCATTTGTTTAAGAATACGATGATGTAAGGTACACCTACCTGACGAGAAAGAAGGATGTGTTCACGAGTTTGTGGCATTGGACCATCAGTCGCTGAACAAACAAGGATCGCACCGTCCATCTGAGCAGCACCAGTGATCATGTTTTTAACATAGTCGGCGTGACCTGGGCAGTCAACGTGAGCGTAGTGACGAGTTGGAGAATCGTATTCTACGTGAGAAGTGTTAATTGTAATACCACGTGCTTTTTCTTCTGGAGCAGAGTCGATTGCAGCGTAATCTTTCGCTTCACCACCGAATTTCTTCGCACATACAGTTGCAATTGCAGCTGTTAAAGTTGTTTTACCATGGTCAACGTGACCGATTGTGCCCACGTTAACGTGTGGCTTATTACGTTCAAACTTAGCCTTAGCCATGTTCATCTTCCTTTGTAGATTACTCATGCAGGATCACTGCATGAGCATTAGATTTTAACTATAAAATTAGTTAGGCAATATAGTAATCGAAAGATTACTCGTCGTCACCTTTTTTACCGCCAGCTTGGAACTTAGCGATGATGCCTTCCGCCACGTTACGTGGAGTTTCAGCGTATTTAGCAAATTCCATAGAGTAAGTCGCACGACCTTGAGACATAGAACGCATTTGAGTCGCGTAACCGAACATCTCAGCCAGTGGAACTTCAGCACGGATTGCTTTAGTACCGCCAGGTAAATCGTCCATACCTTGAACCATACCACGACGACGGTTTAAGTCACCCATGATATCGCCCATGTAGTCTTCTGGAGTTTCTACTTCAACTTTCATGATTGGTTCAAGAAGAACAGGATCTGCTTTCATGAAACCGTCACGGAATGCGTAAGAACCCGCCATTTTGAACGATAATTCGTCAGAGTCGACATCGTGGTAAGAACCGTCGAACAATGTCGCTTTGATGCCAACGACTGGATAACCAGCAAGGACACCATTCTTCATACGTTCTTGGATACCTTTGTCAACCGCACCGAAGAATTCTTTAGGTACTACACCACCAACAACTTCTTCAGCGAACTCGTAGTCTTTACCAGTTTCAGGATCAAGCGGTTCTAAACGTACGTATACGTGACCGAATTTACCTTTACCACCAGTTTGACGAACGAATTTACCTTCTTGTTCGATTGATTTCTTGATCGTTTCACGGTAAGCAACCATTGGTTTACCAATGTTCGCTTCAACGTTGAATTCACGCTTCATACGGTCAACGATGATGTCAAGGTGAAGCTCACCCATACCAGCGATGATAGTCTGACCAGATTCTTCGTCTGTGAATACGCGGAACGATGGATCTTCTTTCGCTAAACGGCCAAGCGCAACTGACATTTTTTCTTGGTCAGCTTTGGTCTTAGGTTCAACAGCCAATTGAATTACTGGCTCTGGGAATTCCATACGCTCAAGTGTGATTACGTTGTTTTCGTCACACAGTGTATCACCCGTAGTTGTGTCTTTAAGACCTACACACGCTGCGATGTCGCCCGCACGAATTTCTTCGATGTCTTGACGGTCGTTTGCGTGCATCTGTACGATACGGCCGATACGTTCACGTTTCATTTTCACTGGGTTGTAAACAGGGCTACCTGCTTTCAGAACACCTGAGTAAACACGTACGAACGTTAAGTTACCTACGAATTTGTCGTTCATGATTTTGAACGCAAGCGCAGAGAACGGAGCATCGTCAGACGCTTCACGAGAACCTTCAGTTTCGTCTTTGTCGTCTAGGATACCTTTGATCGCTTCTACGTCTGTAGGCGCTGGAAGGAATTCAATCACTGCGTCCAACATACGTTGAACACCTTTGTTTTTGAACGCCGAACCACACATCATTGGTTGGATTTCACTAGCCAAAGTACGTTGACGAAGACCAGCTACGATTTCTTCTTTAGAAAGGTCGCCTTCTTCCAGGTATTTGTCCATGAGTTCTTCTGATGCTTCAGCAGCAGCTTCAACCATGTTTGTACGCCATTCTTCAGCTGTATCTTGCAGATCAGCAGGAATGTCGCCGTATTCAAACTTCATACCTTGAGAAGCTTCGTCCCAGATGATTGACTTCATTTCGATTAAGTCAACAACACCTGTGAATGTGTCTTCTGCGCCCACTGGAACAACGATTGGCACTGGGTTCGCACCAAGGCGTGTTTTCATTTGCTCAACAACGCGGAAGAAGTTCGCACCAGTACGGTCCATTTTGTTTACGAACGCAATACGAGGCACTTTATATTTGTTCGCCTGACGCCATACAGTTTCAGACTGAGGCTGTACACCACCTACAGCACAGTAAACCATACACGCACCGTCAAGAACACGCATAGAACGCTCAACTTCGATTGTGAAGTCAACGTGTCCCGGGGTGTCAATTACGTTAATACGGTGTTGGTCGAACTGGTTAGCCATACCTTTCCAGAAGCATGTTACAGCTGCTGAAGTAATGGTAATACCACGTTCCTGCTCTTGTTCCATCCAGTCAGTTGTTGCTGAACCTTCGTGAGTTTCACCTAGTTTGTGGCTCTCACCTGTGTAGAACAAAATACGTTCAGAAGTGGTTGTTTTACCTGCGTCAATGTGCGCAGAGATACCAATGTTACGGTAACGAGAAATTGGGGTTTGACGTGCCATGATTTCTAGCATTCCTAAATTTTGTTGTTTAAAACAGGACGCTTTAAGCTGCATAGCAACTTAAAGCGCTTTGATGACAAACTAGTGACAACTAAATTCATCACCCTCCTGATTAGGTCCTGTTTTATCCGCTTAGAAACGGTAGTGAGAGAAGGCTTTGTTGGCTTCAGCCATACGGTGCACATCTTCACGTTTTTTAACCGCTGCGCCTTTACCTTCAGCTGCATCAAGCAACTCACCAGCAAGACGTAAAGCCATAGTTTTTTCAGAACGCTTAGCAGCAGCATCTACTAACCAACGCATCGCTAGAGCAGTACGACGGGATGGGCGTACTTCCATAGGAACTTGATAAGTAGCACCACCAACACGGCGTGCTTTTACTTCAACCATAGGACGAACTTTTTCAAGCGTAGCTTCAAAAAATTCAACTGGGTCTACTTTGTTTTTTTCTTGAACGCGGTCTAAAGCACCGTAAACGATACTTTCAGCAATAGATTTTTTACCATCTTGCATTACGTGGTTCATGAATTTAGCGATTGTTTGGCTGCTGAACTTAGGATCCGGAAGGATTTCACGAGCAGCGACTACGCGACGTCTTGGCATTTTAAAACTACCTATAAATATGACACTTCAGGTTAATCCAGCAGTAGCATAAAGTGTCGTATGCATTCGCTGGCCTTACTATACGTCGCTTGAATATTCACAAAATAAATGCAGAAATCAGACAAGCGAGACGATAAAGGATTGCAGTTCTAACGAACTAAGAGCTTAATCTCGAAAGATTATTTCTTAGGACGTTTAGTACCGTATTTAGAACGTGACTGGTTACGATCTTTCACGCCAGCACAGTCTAAAGAACCACGAACGGTATGGTAACGTACACCTGGTAAGTCTTTAACACGACCACCACGGATCAGAACAACACTGTGCTCTTGCAGGTTATGGCCTTCACCACCGATATAGCTAGAAACTTCGAAACCTGAAGTTAAGCGAACACGGCAAACTTTACGCATTGCTGAGTTAGGTTTTTTAGGTGTAGTTGTGTAAACACGTGTACAAACACCACGACGTTGTGGACAAGCCTTCAACGCAGGAACTTTAGATTTTTCAACTAAAGTCGTACGACCCTTACGGATCAACTGATTTGTTGTTGCCATGTGGCAATTCTCCCGTTAATAAAAAGCCCCAAAAACATACTACTTTTTGAGGGCATGCAATTGTAAGTCAAGATACTAAAATGGTCAATATTCGACAGACCGGCAAATATTGACCATTCCCGCATTAAAGGCTGATTTTACTGCTTTTTAAGGTATTAGCACCTTATTGCGCTTTTTGCTTTTTTGTAACCTTCTTCACTACCGGCTTCTCAGCGTCTGCTTTTTGCGGTTCTGCATCTGTTTCTGGCGGCTCTTCCACTACCGGTGGTGTGTCGTCAAAGTCTTCATTCTCTTCAGGTTCCGGCTCAATCGATTCCGGTGGAATCGCCGGTTTTTGCGGCTCTACCGCAGCATTCGGCTCAACCATTTTATCGGCCAGCTGCTCTAGGCCCTGCTGGATATCCTGATCGATCTGTTCCGGCTCCGGTTTTTCCTCTGCCGATTTTTTCTGGATTTTCACCTTGGAGATGGTGCTGTTTTGCTGCAGCTCAATATCCTGATCCAGCTTTAGCTCCTCGACGGCTGGTGTAGCCGCAGCTGGCTGTTCCAGTAATTTTGGTGCGGCCTGTGCCAGTAAGGCTGCGGCTTTTTCATAGGCATCGACCGGGGACAGCTGACTGCCCTTATGCTGGATGAGATATTCACGGGCATGCGAGAACACTTCCTGCGCTTTCTGGTGCACATGCTCGACCAGCTTCCAGCTGTAGGCGGCACTGACCGAGGCTGTCGCTACCGGGGTTAATTTGCTTAACAGCGAGAACTTCGGCATTGAGTTCATCCATTGCCATTTCATTTCGCCCTGCTCATTGACCAGATATTTGCGTAGCGCTTCCATGTCATTGCTGGAACCAACCAGCTGCTGCAGCTGATGCACATCATGGGTTTGCAGCATGTTCAGCACGCTTTTAATGCCCAGCAAGACCGCCTGCTTTTCGGCAATCAGGCCCAGATCGACCTGTTTGAAAATATATTGCACAATGGCCTGGCCTTCTTCTTTATTCAGCTCAAAGCCATACGAACGTCCAACCTGATAGATGGTACGTAACGACATGATCATCGAAACCGGCACATCTACCGCGGTTCCAATCACGCCGGTAGCCCCGGTAATTGCGCCCTGAATTGAGGCCAGCCATTTATTCTGCTCTGCCAGCGCCTGGCTGATGCGTTTGGAACGGTTCACATCCTGGGTCAGTTCTTCTAGATCACGTACCCCGGCTTCATCTAGAACTGCATCGACCGAACTGATATTGGAGGTAAAGGTATTTAGCTGGTGAAAGAAGTAATCCGACACCTTGTCAGAAAACTGAGGCGCCACAAAATGGGCAAGATTATTGACCTTATTATAATGACGACCTAGCAATTGACGTGAGACCTGCGGCAAATGTGCCTTCAGTACCTGCTGCGGATTGTCATAACGCGATGAATGGCGGCCGAATACCGGGCTGGCACTGCCTTCCACCACCCGCCCCTGACTGCTACCCGCCTCTTCTTTACTGGTCGAACCGGGCGCCACATGCTGAACCAGGTCAATGCCGGTATGACTGAGCTTTTTAGCCACTCCAAACGCACTCGAGAGGAATCCGCCTGATTGCTTATTATTAGAATCTGTCATTCTTGCTCCTCATTTTCTTTCTTAAGATTTATTGCTAAATACTAGGTATAGTCTGCGTTTATCTCAACCTTATTGTGTTTCTTTTGGTTATGTTCACGTAGTCTGCTCCCCAAATCTGGTCATTCCCAAAGAGGCATAGGATTTGCCATAAGAATTCAAAATTCTTTCTGTTATTATGAATCCAATTGAAAAACTTGGGAAATGCACTGGACACCGGCATTTGCGCCGACAGTCTCCAGGGTTGGACCCGATAATATCACCATAAGGGAACTGTAGATGAAACGTGTTGTAATCACTGGCATGGGCATTAATTCGTGCATTGGTAATACATTAGAAGATGTAACCCACTCTTTGCAAAATGGTATTTCAGGCACACGTTTTAACCAGACTTATGCTGAACTGAATTTTAAGAGCCATGTCAGTGCAGCTGCAGAACAGAATTTTGACAATATCGACCGTCGTTTAAAACGCTTCATGGGCGTGTGTGCAATGTATGCCTATAACGCAGCGGCAGCAGCCATTGAACATGCCGGCCTGAAAGTTGAAGATTTAGCTGGTAACCCGCGTTACGGTATTGCCGGTGGTTCAGGCGGCAACTCGACTGCATCTGTGGTTGAAATGGTGGAATTACTGGAAGAAAAAGGCGCGCGTAAAATTGGCCCATTCTTTGTACCACGTAACATGTCAAACACCATTACGGCCAACCTGGGCGTTGCCTTTAAACTGCAAGGCGTTGCGCACTCGATTACCAGCGCATGTGCAACTTCTGCCGATGCGATTGGTTATGCCTACAACCTGATTCAACTGGGTAAACAGGATCTTATGCTGGCTGGCGGTGGTGAAGAAGATCACTGGTCACAAAGCCTGCTGTTTGATGCGATGGGTGCGCTGTGTGCCAAATACAATGACACCCCAGAAACTGCTTCTCGTCCATATTCAGCAGACCGTGATGGTTTCGTGATTGCCGGCGGCGGTGGCTTCCTGGTACTGGAATCGCTGGAACATGCACAAGCACGTGGTGCCAACATTCTGGCAGAAGTGGTCGCGTATGCAGCCAACTCAGATGGTGCTGACATGGTTGCGCCAAGCGGTGAAGGTGCAACACGCTGTATCCTGATGGCGCTGGATGAAGCCAAACAGCATGGTGTTGAATCGATTGACTATGTGAACACACACGGTACATCTACCCCTGCAGGTGACGTGACTGAACTGAAAGCCATGGAACGTGCCTTTGGTGAAGGCCAGGTACCAGCCCTGAGCTCGACCAAATCTATGACCGGTCACAGCCTGGGTGCTGCCGGTGTACAGGAAGCGATCTACTCTGTCCTGATGATGCAAAACGACTTTATTGCGCCAAACATCAACGTGACCGAGCTGGATGAAGGCGCGAAAGGCTTTGATATCGTACTTGAAAAACGTGACGCAAAATTGAATACTGTGATGAGTAACAGTTTTGGTTTTGGCGGCGTAAACGCTTGTCTGATTTTCAAGAAATGGGATGCATAATCCCTAAATAGGATTTTCGATGGATGCACCTTCTGATGCTTTTTTATGGGTAAAAGCATTACATATTATTGCCGTGGTGTGCTGGTTCGCTGCACTGTTCTATCTGCCACGGTTATATGTTTACCATGCCATGAGTGAAGATGCGGTCAGTCATCAGCGTTTTGAAGTCATGGAACGCAAGTTGTACCGCGGAATTATGTGGCCTTCCATGATTGCCACCCTAATTACCGCCCACTTTCTGGTAGATTGGGGTGATGCCACCCGGAACTACCACGATGCCTTGTGGTTTTACCTGAAAGTGGCACTGGTCGGATTATTGGTGATTTACCATCTGGTTTGCGGTTATTACCGTCTGAAACTGATTGGCAATGCCCATTACAAGTCACACAAGTTCTGGCGCTTTTTCAATGAAATGCCGACAGTGCTGTTATTTGCAATTGTGATTCTGGTGGTGGTGAAACCTGTGTTCTAGCTCCATCGAAGAACAGATAAAAAAAGCCTCGTTTGATACGAGGCTTTTTTGTGGGCTAGCGAAGGGTTTCTGACTTGGCATATTGCTCGGTCTGGGCATATTGCTGGTATTTACGCAGCCGCGGTTTATATAGACCATAGTAAGTCACGGTTAAAATCACCAGCCACAACGGACTAACCAGCAGTGCTTTCAGCGTATCCGGCTCCAGACTGAGAATCACCAGTGCAAACAGCAGGAAGGCCAACACCACATAGCTCATCAGCACCCCGCCCGGCATTTTAAAGCGTGAAGCAGCGTGTAACTGCGGCTGCAGTTTACGATAGCGCAGGTAACACACCATAATAATGCCCCAGATGCTAATAAACAGAATCACGCACAGCGAGCTGGCCAAGGTAAAGGCTTCAACGGTATTCGGCACAAAATACTGCAAGGCTGCACCGGCCATAATAAACAGACAGGAGAACAGCAGACCTTTGGCCGGTACTGCCCGTTTTGACAAGGTCGCCAACGCCTGTGGCGCCTGCCGGCCACGCGCTAGGCCAAACAGCATGCGGCTGGTCGAAAACACACCGCTGTTCATGGAAGACATCACCGAAGATAACACCACCAGATTCATAATAATCGCAGAGGTGGGAATACCGGCATGTAAAAACAACGACACAAACGGACTACGGTCTGCCGGAATCTGGTTCCACGGCGTCACCGACATCACCACAAATAAAGACAGCACATAAAACAGGATAATCCGGGTCGGAATTGCATTGACTGCTTTGGGTAAATTCTTTTCCGGATCTTTGGTTTCAGCCGCCATGGTGCCCAGCAGCTCCACCCCGACAAAGGCAAACAGCGCAATCTGGAAACCGGCCAGAAAACCGTTACCGCCTTGTGGAAACATACCACCATGTGACCAGACATGCTGAAAACTGGCAGTGGTGCCATCTGGCGCGGCAAACTGGTTAAAGACCATATAGCCACCAATACCAATCAGGCCTAAGATGGCCAGAATCTTGATCAGGGCAAACCAGAACTCGATTTCACCAAACAGCTTGACCGTCAGTAAATTCAGTCCCAGTACAAACAGCACACAACCAACACTGATCAGCGCCTGCCCCATGGGAGTAAACGTGGTATCTGGTGGCAGCCAGAAACCGAGATAATTGATGATGGCTGCCAGATCGGCAATTCCGACCAGAATCCAACCCAGCCAGTAGGACCAGCCAATATAGTAGCCCGCACCCGGCCCGATCAGCTCATGCGCCATATCAATAAAGGATTTATAGTGCAGATTGGACAGCAGGATTTCACCCAATGCGCGCATCAGGAAGAAAAACATCAGGCCAATATGGGAGTAAACGTGGTATCTGGTGGCAGCCAGAAACCGAGATAATTGATGATGGCTGCCAGATCGGCAATTCCGACCAGAATCCAACCCAGCCAGTAGGACCAGCCAATATAGTAGCCCGCACCCGGCCCGATCAGCTCATGCGCCATATCAATAAAGGATTTATAGTGCAGATTGGACAGCAGGATTTCACCCAATGCGCGCATCAGGAAGAAAAACATCAGGCCAATAATCATATAAATAAACAGGATGGACGGGCCAGCCAAGGCAATGGTTTTGCCGGAGCCCATAAACAGTCCGGTGCCAATAGCGCCGCCAATGGCAATTAACTGCAGATGCCGGTTGGAGAGTTTGCGTTGTAATTCATGTGGTGACGAATGAACGTCATCGTGACGAGAGGAAGTCATGTTCAATATCCTTATTGTGCCCTGACCCTGCCATCAGCGCAGGCTGTGCATACGTCATCCTGCAATGATGGTCCTGTACATCCCAACAAATCCTATCTTGGGCTGTACGCAGCGTCAGTGGCTGGGAGAGAAAAAAACCAGACGGCTTATTTCTGTGCAGCGGTCACTGCAATTTCAATCAGCCAGTCCGGGTTGACCAGTTCCGCCTGAATGGTGGCGCGTGCCGGTGTGGCATGGCCCTGCAACCATTCAATCCAGAGCGCATTCACGGTCTGGAAATCGGACAGATTCTTTAAAAAGAGTTGCGCAGATAAAATCCGGCTTTTATCGCTATTGGTTTCGGCCAGCAGCGTATCAATGGTCTGCAGCACTTCTTGCGTTTGCGCAGTGATGTCCTGCCCGGCAGTGGTTTTCGGAATCTGACCCGACAGATAGACCACCTGATTAAATACCGTTGCCGCACTCATCACTTCAGTGCTGTGAATACGTTGAATATCTTGAGAACTCATGTTGTGATCCTGTTGAATAAAATTTTATGCCTGCACCACAAACGGCACCCGGGCGGTGATGGCGCACATCAGCTCATAGCCAACGGTACCGGCTGCCTGACTGACCTCATCGACCGGCAAGATGGCACCACTGCTGGAATAGCCCCACAGCACCACTTCAGCGCCAATATCGGCGTCAGGAAGATGGCTGAGATCGACCGCCAGCATATCCATACTGACCCGACCCAGCGTCTGGCTGCACTGCGAATTGACCAGTACCGGTGTACCGCTTGGAGAAATTCGCTGATAGCCATCGGCATAGCCACAGGCCACTACGCCAATCCGCATGGCTTGTTCAGCAACAAAGCTGGAGCCATAGCCAATACTTTCTCCAGCCTTCAGCTGCTGGACAGCAATAATTTCACTGCGCAGGCTCATGCTCGGTTTCAGGTTCCAGTCCTGAATCGTATGCTGTGGAAAATCGGGCGAACTGCCATACAACATGATGCCGCTACGCATCACATCGCTGTGCAGGGCCGGCGCATGACGCAGCAATGCCGCGCTATTACAGAGTGAACGCTGGCCAGGCAGGCCGGCAATGGTCTGTTCAAAACACTGCTGCTGATAGTCGATGCCCGGCGCACCAAAACGTTCGCCATCGGCATCGGAGAAATGCATCATGTGGGTAATAGAGCTTACAATTTCCAGTGCCTGTAACTGGGCAAAGGCGCCCCGGTAAGCGGCGGGTGCAAAACCCAGACGGTTCATGCCACTGTTCATTTTCAGATAGACATGAAAACGTGCTTCCGGATGCTGGCGCTGGAACTGCTGTAACCAGTCAATTTGATGGGCACTGTGAATGCTAAAACTTAAGTGATATTGCTGACAGACTGATAAATCTTCCAGACAGAAAATGCCTTCCAGCAACAGAATATCACCCTGCCAGCCCAGCTGGCGTAATCTCAATGCCTCGGCCAGATCTAGCAAAGCAAAACCATCGGCGGACTGAAAAGCCGGATAGACCCGCTCGATGCCATGACCATAGGCATTGGCCTTGACCACGGCATAAACTTGGCTATCCCCGGCATACTGCCGAGCAATCTGCAGGTTATGGCGCAGTGCATCGAGATGCACCACTGCCTGAATTGGTCTAGACATCGTTCTTCCTTGAATCAATACCTTAAGCGGCGTAACGCTGTAACGACAAGCCTTCAGTGCTAATTTCCGGTTGCTGCTGCATCACCAGATCACTGATTAACTTGCCCGAGCCACAGGCCATGGTCCAGCCTAAAGTCCCGTGGCCGGTATTCAGGAACAGGTTTTTATAGCGGGTGCCGCCAATAATCGGGGTGCTGTCTGGCGTCATTGGACGTAAACCGGTCCAGAAGCTGGCCTGCGGTAAATCACCACCCGGGAATAAATCTTTGGTGACCATTTCCAGCGTGGCACGACGATCCTGATTCAGACCGAGGTTAAAGCCGCTTAATTCAGCCATACCACCGACACGAATCCGCTGGTCAAAACGGGTAATCGCAATCTTGTAAGTTTCATCCAGAACTGTTGATTGTGGCGCCATGGCTGGATCGACAATTGGCACAGTCAGCGAGTAACCTTTCACCGGATAGACCGGCAGGTCCAGATGCAGCGGTTTCAGGAATTCACGTGAATAACTGCCAAAGGCTAATACATAACGGTCTGCGGTCAGCACTTTGCCATTGACCAGCACGCCTTTAATCTCGTCGCCTTCAACCAGCAGTTTTTCTACATTCTGGTTAAACTGGAAATCGACACCCATCTCCTGTGCCAGTTTGGCCAGCGCATTGGTAAACAGATAGCAGTCGCCGGTTTCATCATTAGGCAAGTGCAAACCACCAACCAGTTTGTCCTTGGCCGCAGCCAAAGCCGGTTCAACCCGTGCCAGACCATCACGGTCTAACAGCTCATATTCCACACCGCTTTCTTTTAATACTTCAATGTCACGCTGTACGGCATCGAGCTGGGCATCTTTACGGAACAGCTGCAGCGTGCCTTTAGAGCGGTTTTCATAGCTGATTCCGGTGTCTTGGCGTAACTGTCTCAGGCAATCGCGGCTATATTCGGCTACCCGCACCATCCGCTCTTTATTAATAGCATAGTGCTGCGCATTACAGTTTTTCAGCATTTGCGCCATCCACTGTAACTGCCACATACTGCCATCCAAATTCACGGCCAAAGGTGCATGATGCTGGAACATCCACTTCACGGCTTTAAATGGAATCCCCGGCGCTGCCCACGGCGTTGAATAGCCCGGTGAAACCTGTCCGGCATTCCCGAAGCTGGTTTCTTCCGCCGGCCCGGTTTGACGATCCAGCACCGTCACACTTGCACCCTGCTGCGCCAGATAATATGCGCTGGTCACCCCAATGACACCGCTTCCCAACACAATTACACGCATAGACTTGACCTCAAATACATTCCAGTTTATTTAACTAGTATATTTTCGGATCAATAGTGAATTTTGCTATTTTTAGTGGGTATTTTCAGATAATCCGCCCATTTTTTCAGGATATTTTTTGGAATAAAGGAATTTTTAGATGCGTAAATTAGACCGGATTGATCGCATGATTTTGGACATCCTGCAAAACAATGGCCGGATTGCGATTAGTGAGCTGGCGGCCAAGGTCAATTTATCCACCACGCCCTGCTCGGAACGGGTTAAACGGCTGGAACGCGATGGCATTATTACGGGCTATTATGCCCGCCTGAATCCTGAACTGGTGGACAAGAAACTGCTGGTATTTCTGGAGATTAAACTGTCGGCCAAATCGGGCGATGTGTTTGATCAGGTGGCGCGAGATCTGGTGGATATTCCGGAAGTGCTCGAGTGTCATCTGATTTCCGGCGAGTTTGATTATCTGGTTAAAGCACGGCTCAAAGAAATGAGCGCCTACCGGCGTTTACTTGGCGATTTACTGAAAAAATTGCCGGCCTCAGCCTCTTCACACAGTTATGTGGTAATGGAAGAAGTTAAAGAAAGTCTGTATTTAAATATTGAAGGCTGATGTTTCAGAGAGTCGATAGATCCGTCGATGTGATTAGGCGCATGGAAAATCCAGCCACCGGCTGATGAATACAGCATCAGCCGAATGAATTTTTTATATTAAGCCTGACAGGATGCCAATGCACTATTTAAGTCAGCCACCACATTCGGCAACTGGGAAAACTGCTGAATACGGGCTTTTGGTGCAGCATGATCCAGCTCTTGCAGCGTGCCATAACCATATTCGACCGCGACCGCTTCAATCCCGTTATGTCGCGCCCCCAGCACATCATATTCCCGGTCGCCGACCATAAGACATTGGCTGGCCTGCAGCTGTTCCTGCTCCAGAATATAGGCAATTAATTCATCTTTATGGGTCCGATCACCATTCAGCTCGCTGCCATAAATGCCGGTAAAATACTGTTCCAGCTCAAAATGCTCCAGAATCTGCCGTGCATAAATGGTCGGCTTGGCCGTGGCTAAAAACAGCTGATAGCCCTGGAGTTTCAAGGTTTGCAAGGTTTCTGCCACAGTCGGATAAACCTTATTTTCATATAAACCGGTCACGGCAAAACGCTCGCGATAACCCATCAGTGCCTGTTCCGCCAGCACATCATTCGGTTCAACCTGTAAAATTTTTGCCAGTGAAGCTTTCAGTGGCGGACCAATAATCCAGTCAATATTTTCAGATTCTGGTAGTGGATGACCAATTTTTGCCAGTCCATAACGCGCCGAGGTGGTAATACCCACTTTTGGATCGGTCAGGGTGCCATCCAAATCAATCAGCAGATGTTTAATCATGAATTTTTCTCCCCCTTCGACCGTGAAATACACTCGAGACTTGATTCAAAGTTGCCTATACTAACGTAAATTCATGATTGAAGGATATGGATGTGCGTCCAACGGTACTTTGCTTTTCTGGTTTAGATCCCTCTGGGGGCGCGGGCTTACAGGCTGATATTGAAGCGATTGGTCAAAGTGGCGCACATGCGGCCATTGCCTGTACCGCCCTCACGGTGCAAAACTCGCAGCAGGTGTTTGGCTTTGAAGCCACTTCCAAAGCATTGCTACTGGCCCAGGCCAATGCCGTGGTGAACGATCTGCCAATTCGCTGTGTTAAATCGGGAATGCTCGGCACCACCGACAATATTGCAGCGCTGGCAGATTTCTTGAGAGAACATCCGGACTATTACTATGTGCTGGACCCGGTTCTGGTCGCCAACAGCGGTGGCTCTCTGGGTGATCAGGCGACTTTGGTCAAGGCCTTTGTCGAGCTGATTCCACTGGCAACCTTACTGACCCCGAATACGGTAGAACTGCGTGCCCTGACCGGTGAAGATGATCTGGAACTGGCCACCCAGAAACTGTTTGCGATGGGTGCCAAGGCGGTTTTGGTTAAAGGCGGCCATGAAGATACCCCGGATCACATCCGCAATGCTTTATATATAGATGGTGAACTGATTTCAGAAACCCGTTGCCCGCGTTTAGAAGGCGAATACCACGGTTCGGGCTGCTCGCTGGCCAGCTTTATTGCCGGCCGTTTAGCACTAGGTGATGAACTGCAAGCCGCTGTGAATTATGCTGAAACCTGGCTGTTTGGGGTACTAAAACAGGCAGAAAGTCCGGTACCGAATGGTCAGAAGATTCCAAAACGCTTTTAATCCTTAATATAAAAAATACCTGCTATAAAAAATACCTGCCCCATGGCAGGTATTTTTTCGACCTGAATCTGAAGCCCTTTAATCCGGCATATCATCCAGCTGCTGCGGTTCGGCTCGCGGCTGGGTATTCATCCGGTGCCGGAACGAGGCGGAACGTTCATAAGCCTGTTTACGTACCCGCATAATTGAACCCAAAGGTTGATGCGCCTGCACGCCATGCCACGGGTTAAACGACAACACATCATCGGCATAAACCCGCCGCTCCGGACTATAGCTGTCCTGTTTGGGAAAATGCAAAGTGCCAATGGTCTGATGCGCAGATTCTTCTTCCGGCCATAATACCGAGGCATCTTCAATGGACATACGCTCCAGGCTGGTACACAATTGCGCACGCAATACATAATCGGCGCTATGGTGCTTAAAGAAATCGCGGACCAGATCCCGGATGCTGGAGTCATGACTAATCTGCATCGGGATATTGGTCAGCTGACGTACCGAGGTCGATTCCGGCGCCACACTGAGTTTTGCCATATAGTCGCCATAACGCAGTGCAGCCATGGTGTGATAGGTTTCACCGAGAATATGGTTCTGACTGCGCGCCCAGCCTTTTAAAGTTACCGGTACTTCTAAACCGGCTTTATCCACCAGTGTATTTAAACTGCGCGCCATACTGCGCATGCCTTTTAACATCGGATCGGGCGCCTGTTCCGCGCGTGTCACCAGGGGCAGCATCTGCTGGTATTTACGCAGCGTGCCAAAGGCCAGCACCGGAATATTCACCATCAGAATATCCTGGTTTTTACCATCACTCGGATCATCGGCCAGTAAGCGTGCGCCCGGCACATTCAGGATTTTTAAGGCAAAGCCATGCGGTACTGGCACCTGGTCACTGCGTAAATCTCCCGGTGCAGCCGATAAACGCACCATCACATCATAATGTCCTGGCTCGGCAAAAATTCCCTGCGCCAAATGCGGCGGCAACACCGGCACGGTCAAAATACCTTTCAGAAATGCATGTGATTTGGCATGCGCATCGCGGACTGCATGGCGATGCTTGTCAAACACCTGTTGTCGGGCTTGGGCCATATGCTCGATAATATCTTCAATCAAGCGGCTTTCATTCGGCTGTTCCTGTTCAACCTGCGGGGTATACAGTAGATACGGCTCTGACATCGTGAACGCTCCTGTTCCGGCCTGAACATCTGGCAAAAATTGGCTAATATCCACCAATCTAGCAAGCTGAGAGCCAGAAAAATATAGTGCTTATTCAACAGTTCAGGAGAGTTTGGTAAGCGTAGACGACTCAGCTCAACACGATACTTGGGTTCAGTCTTGATGATGTCTGGATTTAAGCTGCGCCACATGCGCTCGCCGGGTTTGCCAGGACGGGTCCAGTACTTCTTTTTCCAGTCGTAATTGCAAACGTTTTAAGCGCATGGCGGAGATGACTTCTCCTGTACGTAATTTACCCAGCCTGTCCCTTGAAATACCTGCTTTGGCATCTCTGTTTTAAATTCGCAGCCCGGCATAAATACCACTATTGAATGTAAATGTTCCGGCTCCAGCAGATCAGCCAGCAAATGACTCAACACCTGAGTATGTTTGTAATTCTGATGCAAGGGATTCTGGAATTTATAACTCTTTTTATAAATTTTCTGGGTCCACATTTTTTGCCGCGCACTGCCAAAAATCCAGCCCTTATAGTTTTTGCTTTCTATCACAAAGACGCCAAAAGGACTTAATAGCACATGATCAATTTGTGTGGTGCCACCATCCTGATCGGGCAAGGTCAAATCATTAAGTAAAATATAACGCTCATCCAGATGTTGCTTGGCCTGTCGCAGAACAGCCCACTCCCCAATTTTGCCTTTTAAATCCGGCAGAAACACCCGCAGCAGGCTCAAGCCCAGCAGAATCAGCAACAGCCACCACAGCTGTGAAATCAACATACTCAAAATATTTACATCATGCATTTCGGTTTTATTTTAATAGTGATGATCTTGGCCCAAATCTAACATAAAACGGCGTTCCATTCAGGAATGATAATGCTGGTTTAATCTTCATTATCAGGTGGATACAGAAAGATCCCATCTACCTGAAGATGTTCAATCTGGATAGTGATCTATTTTTTTAATCAACGGATGCTTACTGATTTAAGCTGTTTATTGGCCTGCACTAAGCGATGCAACACCATAAAATATCTATATTTATTTTTGTTGTTGTTCCAGTTTTAACAGAATCTCTTTATTGTCTAATCCGCCGGCAAAGCCAACCAGTTTACCGCCGCTGCCAATCACCCGATGACAGGGTGCAATAATTGAAATTGGATTTTGGCCATTGGCCGCACCGACAGCCCGTACCGCTTTGGGACTGCCGACCTGCTCAGCAATTTGCCGATAACTGCGGGTTTCGCCAAAAGGAATATTCAGCAGTGCCTGCCAAACTTTTTTCTGAAATTCTGTGCCTTCAAAATCTAAAGGCAGTTCAAAAGTCTGACGCTGGCCCTGAAAATATTCATTCAGCTGTTGTTGCGCATCGAGCAAAATCGGATGATCCAGCTGCTCTACCAGCTCGGCCTGCTGGACCCGTTTGGGATTTTCATTGTCCCAGATCACGGCGACCAGCGCGCTGTCTGTGGCCACTAGTTTTAAACGCCCGACCGGAGAAGGCATATACATAAATGCAAGTTTCATCTCCTTCTCCTGTTCAGTTTTAGTCTAGCTTGATTATGCCGATGAAAGTTTCATCAGCACAAGACCAGAAATAATTAACACTGCCGCCAGCATACGCATGGCCGATGCCGGCTCGCCCAGTACAAAAATACCCACCAGAAAAGAACCGACCGCACCAATTCCGGTCCAGATGGTATAGGCCGTGCCCAGCGGCAAACTACGCATGGCATAGGCCAGCAGGCCAAAACTGAGCACCATAAAGAAAATGGTCAGAATGCTTGGGGTAAGCTTGGTAAAACCGTCTGAAAGCTTCATAAAATAAGCCCAGACAATTTCAAAAATACCGGCAAAAATTAATACGATCCAGGCCATCACGCCCTCCTCCATTATTCAGATAGAGTCAGGCCGTCCTGACGATTTTTCTTAAAGACAGCACCTTTAAGGGAGGTCGTTCCTCCAGAATTACGGTATCAGTATAGCAAAAATCCGCCGCCTGCCAGTAAAACACCGTTGGAGGGGAATGACCTTCAGCTCAAGAGGGACTAAAAATCACAACCCAGATAAGGCGATTCAAACTTTTTCACTTAAGTGAATAAATTGCTTGCTGGAGCATAGGTCGTTTCTCCAGCAAACAAAAGGATGAACCAAAGCCCATCCGGTGTATGGATAAACGCTGGATCGGATTAAAACTTCAACCGTAACCCGGCGCCATATTGCCAGCCCTGTTCCGACTCCGTCGCATCCCGCTCAGCTGTCTGGGCCAGCCCTTTATGATAGCCATAGGCCACATCTACAAACGGCATGACTTTTTTGCTGATTTCATAACGCATCTGTAGCCCGGTCTGCAGCTGGTTTAAACCAGTTTTCTGCGCTTGCACCGATTCATCTGAAAGTACCAGCTTGGCCTGCAAATAAGGTGCCAGAATCAGTTTCTGGGTCAGCAAAAGATCTCGCTCAGTGTCCAGACTCAGCAGCACCTGCTGATCTTCGGCAAGCGACAAATAGGCCTCAGATTCAAAGAAATACGGCGCCAGCCCATGCAGGCCAACCACACCACGCCATTGCTGTGCCGAAGTCTGATCCTCCTGATAGGCCACACCAGCCTGGATATCCCAAAAATCAGAAATCATCCGGCTATATAAAACCTGTGCCTCATATTCAGCTTGTTGCGACTCGGCCTGCTGGGTATGCAGTTTGAAAAACAGCTTGTGTTCATCCGTTCCGACCCGGCTTTCCAGCTCGGACTGCCACACTCCGCGTCCACCCGCATGCTGCATCCATTTCGATTCCAGCATACTGGACTGATACCACTGCCCGCCATGCTCCTGTCGGTGATCATGCGTTGTTGCCGTTGCAGCCTTCTCCACCAGATGAGGCATGCTCATGAGCTGATGTTGCTGATGTTGCTGATGTTGCTGATGTTGCTGATGTTGCTGATGTTGCTGATGTTGCTGATGTTGCTGATGTTGCTGATGTTCAGCCTGCATCATCTGCTTGTGTTGTGCATGTTTATCGACAGATTTTACTGACGTCTGCGGTACAACTTCATGTTCTGTAACATGGGAAGATGGGTGCTGTGTCTGCGCCGATAACATCGGTGTCGCAAACAGCATGGCTCCCAGCAGATTGAAACGGGCAAAATTAGTGATGTGCATGTGCATCTCCCGAAGACTGAACAGCAGCTGGCAGCGCAGATGGAGCTGCGGGTAATGAAGCCGTCTGCTCTGGCATCACCTGTGCCACCACTAACTTATTCATCATGCCCGAACTCATGTGATACAGCAGATGACAATGGATTGCCCATTCCCCCAGCTCATCGGCGGTCAATAACGCGCTCACGGTTTTTCCAGGCGGTACAATCAGGGTATGTTTATTTGGCAGGTCGGCAGCGGCCTGGCCATTTTCCAGCTGCATAAACATGCCATGCAAATGCATCGGATGCGCCATCATGCTGTCATTGATAAATTTCAGCCGAATCCGTTCGCCATAGGCCACCTGCAACGGTTCAGCCTCGCTAAATTTCTTGCCATTGATGGTCCAGATATAACGTTCCATCGTGCCGCCCAAACGAATCACCAGCTCTTGCACCGGCGCGCGCGTATCCGGCTGCGGCTTTAAGGCTTTTAAGTCCGCATAGCGAAGTGCTTTATGTCCGGCGGGCGTCGAGGCATTGGCCCAACCTTGAGGGACCGAACTGGCCGAAGATTTTGACTGCGCCTGCGTTGCATGCGATGAATGCACTGCAGGATGATCTTCGGCTACCGTTAAAGATTCAGTCTCTTTAATGGCAGCATGCGTCATCGATGGATACTGCAGGGTCGAAGATGTGGATGACGCACTATGTACCGCATGTGGCGCAGTACTTTCTGCACCATGAGCAGCATGTCCCATATCTTCCATGGTCAATACCGCACGTGGTCGTGCGGTTGGCATGTGCAGTGGCGGTGGTTGCATGCCCTGTTGCAATAAACTACCAATGGCAAAGCCTGAACGGTCAATTGATTCTGCTTCAATCTGGTAATGGCCGGCTTTTGGTTCCACCAGTACATCATAGGTTTCAGCCGTCCCAATCCGGAACTCATCTACAGGCACCGGCTGGACCGGCTGGCCATCAGCGCTGATGACGGTCATTTTGAGCTGCGGAATGCGTACATCAAAAAACGACATGGCCGAGGCATTAATAAAACGTAAACGCACTTTTTCATTCGGTCGGAACAGCCCGGTCCAGGCCTGTTCCGGTGTTTTGCCATTGATTAAAAACTGATAACCGGTGACATCCGACAAATCGGTTCTAAGCATACGCATCTGGTTCCACATGGAACGTTGCTGCCAGGTCTGTTTCAGGCCCTGCTGTTTCACCTGCTGCAACACATCGGCCAGGGTTTCACGCTGGTTCTGATAATACTCGGCCGACTTTTTCAGATTATTTAAAATCGTGTCGCTGGAAGATGCGTGAAAATCGGACAGCATCACCACATAATCCCGCTCGGCCTGCTCATGCGCAGCCACAGGCTGTTTGCCTTTGGGGTAAATGACTAACGGGCCATACAGCCCATCCTGTTCCTGGCCTTTGGAATGGGCGTGATACCAGTAGGTGCCCTGCTGCCGTAGCTGAAAGCGATAAGTAAAATGTCCCTTCGGCGCAATGCCCTGAAAGCCGTTAAAGCCCGGCACGCCATCCATTACACCCGGCAATAACAAGCCATGCCAGTGAATGGAAGAATCGCGATTTTGAAGCTGGTTATGCACATGAATCACCGCTTCATCACCTTCCTCAAATTCAAGTAAGGGGGCCGTGAATTGGCCATTCACACTTATTTTTTTGACAGTTTTTCCGGTCAGCTTGACCGGCTGCTCATCAATATACAGATGATATTCCCGGACTGCGGCCATCGCCCAGGACGATGCGCACAGACATAAGCCAAGCACGATGGCCTGACGCAATTGAATTGACATGATTTATCCTTAAAACAATAAAAAAAGAAAAGTTTTTAAAGTCAGGATAAGGTTTTCGGTGGACGCAGGATTTCCTGCCAGTAGCCGGGTAAATGCTGGGCATGATAGAGATGAAAGTGCGGCTCAGACTCAAAGGTCGGGCTTGCCTGTTCCAGCACAGGGAGCGCAATCTTGAGATAGCTCAGACCCGGCTGGCAATGTAGGGGTGGACAATCCTGACAGTTTAAATGCTGCTCTGGATGATGTACCTGCTCGCAGTCGGGTAACTGTGCAGATGGACTGGTGCTATGATGGCTTGGGTGATGTTGTTCTACAGGAGAATCTGCCTTTTCAGCATGACAAGGTGTAGGTGATGAAAGGGATGATTTCGCACTGGTGATCGCGGCAGAGTTGGACAGTTGCATGGCCGCATGCGCTGGTTGTACAACCGCCAGCACAAGACTGCTCCATCCCATGACAAATGCCATCAGATAGCTGAACCACACCGGTTGTCTGCGCTGTGTATACAACAGGATTTCCTCACCCCATAAGACCAAACCCCAGCGTTGAAGCTGCTTAAAACAGCTAAACGCCTGTGCAAACCAGCATAGAGAAATTCACAGTTATACACAATGCTTTAAATTTTAAATCGCTGCTGCCGGGAAGATTGTTTTGCATATCAATAAAATAATAAAGTTATTTATTGTGCAGTATAACTCTTAAGCAGAGCTGAATAAAAAAGCAGGAATTTTAGGGCTTTTGCTCAAATAAAAAGGACTCATTTGAGTCCTTTTTATACATTTTACGTCTAATTGGCAAACGATTGATGCACAACTGTTTATAAATTAATCCGGTTATCCATACTGTTATCAACATAGATATCCATAGAGTTAATCACAAAGTTATCCACAGGGTGCCGATAACTTATCCAGTTTTATTAGGTATTCACGGCACCGACTTTGGCCAGTTCGGCACGCATCTCATCAATCACAGCTTTATAATCCGGTTTGCCAAAAATCGCTGAACCAGCCACAAACATATCGGCACCGGCTTCGGCAATTTCACGGATATTGGCCGGGCCAACACCACCATCAACCTCAAGGCGAATATCACGGCCTGAGGCATCAATGATCTGACGCGCCTGACGTAATTTTTCCAGGGTCATAGGAATAAATTTCTGGCCACCAAAGCCCGGGTTCACACTCATCAATAAAATCTGGTCGACTTTATCCAGCACATAATCCAGATAATGCAGCGGCGTTGCCGGGTTAAAAACCAGACCCGCCTTGGCACCGCCCGACTTGATCAGTTGCAGCGAACGGTCAATATGGTCCGAAGCTTCCGGGTGGAAGGTAATAATATCGGCACCGGCTTCCAAGAAGTCGCCAATCATGCGATCCACCGGAGAGACCATTAAATGCACATCAATTGGCGCCTGAATCCCATAATTTTTCAGGGCCTTACATACGCCTGCACCAAAGGTGAGGTTGGGTACATAGTGATTGTCCATGACATCAAAGTGGACAACATCAGCACCGGCTTCAAGCACTTTTTCTACCTCTTCCCCTAAACGGGCAAAGTCTGCAGAAAGAATAGAAGGCGCAATTAAATATGGCTTGGACATGGGAGACCCTGGCTAAGTATTTGAGTGACTGCGCCATTATAACAAATTGTCCCCGGCTCTGGGGCGGCAGATGGCCACCTGCGGCAAGATTGCAAATCTACAACGCTGTGTTGCAACACGCGGCTTTGTCTGGGCGCTCTTTTCTCTTAGGCTTAAGGCTTACTGAACAGGATTTTTCATGAAACGTTATAGTCATATTGCCACCACACAAGCGGCCCGTCTGGCCAAACGCCTGGGTAACCACTGGAAACACAAATTTGAAGTACAGGAAACAGCACAGGAACTGCGTATTTTGATGCCAAGCGCGACCATTGTGTTACAGCCACAATCTGATGCGCTCTATACCGAAATTATTGCTTTAGATGAACACACCGACCTGAACCGGCTGGAACAGGTGGTGCTGGATCATCTGCAACGCATGGGACAGGAACAGTTAAGTGCTGACTGGCAGCAGGCCGATTAAACCTACTTAGATCTGCTCATTTTACTTCGGCAGATTGCTTGGCTTCAAAGGCCTTGACTGCTTCAATACGCTCCTGCGTGGCCGGATGGCTTTGCAGAAAATCCCAGACCGACTTACCCTGCTCGCTTTCGCCGCTTTCATCTGCCAGCCGTTGTAACAGGTTGGCATAATGGATGGTTGGCACCTGCTTGTGCTGCATGGTGGTTAAGGCATAATGATCGGCTTCGGCTTCAAAATTACGCGAATAACTGGCACCCACCAAAGCCAGAGGCAGGCTGGTCATTAAATCGGAGCCATCACCGGTAATCGCAATCAGAATTACCCCAAAACCTAAACTGGCCAGCGCCTGTTGCAGACTATGCCGCTCGACCAGATGACCCTGCTCATGTGCCAGCACCCCCAGAATTTCCCGGTCATCCTGTGCCAGCTCAACCAGTTCATCGGTCAGAATAATAGTATTGTTGGGAATCGCCACCGCATTGGCACCCAACCGATTCCCTTCTCGAAACAGCAGTTTCGCCGGCCGGTCTTCTGCCACCAATGCCTGATACTGCTGTAAAATTGCCTGCTGGCGCGCCGCACTTAAACGGCTTGGACCCGTCATCTCCAGCACATAGTGTTCTGCTTCATTGCCGACACTGTTCAGGGTGGTTTCCGGTAACTGATTGGCCACCACATGCGAGGCCCACGGAATGCCCCACTTCACCGTGGCAAAGGCCAACGCCACAATAAAAATGGTGCTAAACAGAATCAGGCTGGGGGTACGCTCCAGCTTCCAGATCGACTGATAAATATTCTTTTGCTGCAGCTGAAACCAGTCCGGTAAAGGCTGCTGAAACTCCAGACGTGCATCATCCTGGAGTTCAATTACCGGCTGGATACGGCCCAATGCGCCTATCAGCAGCATGTCCTGATAACGATAACGGCGCTGCAAGGCAAAGTTTTCACCATACTGAACCCAGATACTGTCTGCATCGGCTGCCAACACCTGAGCAGTATAAGGCTTGGCACTCTGACCATCATAAAACACGGCTTCAACCGTCATCTGTTGCATCAGGGCTTTCCTTATAAAGACACATCAATATCAAAGATATCGCTAATTTCTTCCGCAATCGCGCTTGGATCACCCTGTAACTGGTTCATCAGCAGGTCCGGATCATTGTTTAAATGCAGGCTTAAAGACTCCACCTGATAGCGATATAAACGGATTGCCGCCCACGGCGTCATAAGGCCGAGGGTTAAAATTTTCACCATCCAGTTGCTGAGCACAATCCAGGCATAGCGCCACTGGTTGCAACTGGTCTGAAACTGGCTACGACTGAGGGTGGTATTGTTCCAGCTGGTCATAAAAATCCGCGCCAGCATTAATGGCCAGATGAATAAAGCCGCCAGCAAATAGATGCCCATAAAAATCCAGACATACTGCACCGCACTCAGACTGGAAAAATCGGCCAGCAAGGCCAGTACTAGTGCTGCCGCCCCCAGCAAGCCGATAAACAGAAACAGCGGCACATACATGGCGCGCATATAGGCCGGCCAGTCGGCCTGCAATTTAAACTGCAATTGCCCTGCATAGAGATGATCGAGGCAATAACGCTTATACAGCCAGATCAGCACCGGGAAAAATACGCCCAGGGTCAAGATATACACCAGAATCCCTTTTAGAAATTCGATATAGGCTTTCTTGCTAGTGCCGGAAAAGAAAAAGCGGCTGTTACCAAATTTACTGTTACGTGCATTAAAGCGGATGGTGGCCCGAATCAGCCAGGGTACCGCCAGATACAGGATTAGTACCCCAATCAGGGTGGCGCGTACCGAGTAGTTGGATAACAGCGAAATGGCCAGATACAGACCAATTGCAATCAGCCGCCCGATTAAAATCTTGCTCGGCACACCGGTAAAGTCAAAACGGCGCTGGATAAATTCGGTATTGCCATAAAAATAGCGCAAGCGGCGTACTTTGGCCCACGGCGCATACAGTCCCAGCGTGACAATAATCAACAGAATATTGACAATCCAGATGCCGAAATATTCCATGGCAGTGCCATAAAAATGAAAAGGGTGGCGCTGTCCAAGCAGCTGCGGTTCAGGTGAATCAACGACAAGCGCTGGCGGCAGCTGGGTCTGTTCCTCTGCGGTAAAAGTCGGATGTATATCTTGGTTTTGCATATCAGGCCTTATAATTATTTTTTAAAATAAAGACACGGTTAAAAATTAAAAAACAAAAAATCACAGACCGCCTTCACCCTGCAACAGGTCAAAAGCGGTGTTCTGAGCGATGGATTATATTAGGATTGTAATTGGACTGCATGAAATTGCAGATGATCATCGATAAAACTTTGAATAAAGTAATAACCATGATCATAGCCGGCATGTTCACGTAAGCTCAGCGGCTGTCCGGCCTGGGCACAGGCGGCCTGGAACAGCGCCGGATTCAACTGGCTATAGAACTGATCCTGTAGGCCCTGATCAATTAAAATATCGGCAAATTGCTTGCCTTTTTGCTGGACCAGTGCAGTGGCATCATGCGCTTGCCAGCCTTGACGATCCTCACCTAAATAGGCACTAAAAGCTTTCTCGCCCCACGGGCACTGGCTTGGTGCACAAATTGGTGCAAAGGCAGAAACTGATTTAAATTTTTCCGGATATTTAAAAGCTAGCGTTAACGCACCATGGCCGCCCATACTGTGGCCGAAAATACCAATACTGTCGGTTTGCACCGCAAACTGTTCACACACCAGCTTATACAGCTCTTCTGCAACAAACTGTTCCATCTGGTAATGCGCTGCCCAGGGTGCCTGGGTTGCATTAATATAAAAACCTGCCCCCTGCCCGATATCCCAGTGATCGCCCTGCGCCACCTGCTCACCGCGAGGTGAAGTGTCCGGGCTAATCAGAATAAAGCCCAACTGTGCCGCCAGACGCTGGGCATGCGCTTTAATTGCAAAAGTTTCTTCGGTACAGGTTAAACCCGCCAGGTAAAAAAGCGCCGGACAGTCCTGACCGGCCAAGGCTTGTGCCGGCAGAAAAATACCAAAACGGCTTTCCCCGTTTAAGCTGCTGGAATTAAAACGGTAAATTCGCTGTTCGCCATCAAAGCATCGATTGTTCTGTATTAATTCCATCGTCTTATCCTGTTTTAAGGGCTGTCTAAAGTTAAAGGCATTTCATTTGGCTGCGCCACCATGGCTTGCGGGAATAAACGCTGCTCCAGTTGCGGCAACATCAGCTGCATGTTCTTGCCCATCGACCATTGCGGTTCAGATGGTTCAAAACCTTGTGCCTGCTCCCATTTTGCCACGGTCAGCTTGGCCTGTGCAAAAGCCTCGGCAAAGCTGTTATTTTCACGCATGGCCTGATCAAAGAAAGCCCGGCCAAAATAGGTATAATCGGCTTCGTTAGAACAGCCGAATGAAGCGCGATCTGCGGCCGATGCGGTAATTACCAAAGTATTGTCATTTTGCAGGGCCGAAACAAAACTGCCCGAATAACAGGCCGAGATCACAATTACGCGCCAGCGGATACCGGATTTATCCAGCGCATCGCGCAGCCATTTTGGATCAACCTGTTGCAGTTCCAGCGGCGCATTTTCCATTTCAAACTGGTTCGGCAAGCCATGTGAAGTCATGTATAAAAACAGCACATCGCTTTCCGGATTCATCTGCTGGCCTATACGGCGCAGTGCCAGTTCCATACTGGTGCGTGAGGCAATCGGGGTGACATTGCGTGTCATCGGGTTATTGACCAGAATCATCGAGCGGCCAAAAGTGCCAAAGCGGGTATCGAACTGTTCCCGAATCCGCTCGACTTCGGACATAAACACATCCTGATAACTGGCCCCGGCCACGCCCAGAAAATACCAGTGTGATTGTGCAAATTCACCATACTGAATCTTCTCCAGCGCCTGATTCAGTATCTTGCTTTGTGCATAAAAGGCTTCTTCGCTAAAGGTCGGCGGGACCTCTTCCACCTTCCAGATTGGCTGGCTCTTGACCGACATCTGCCACACCACCAGGGTAAACAGCGTGGCCAGAACAATCAGCGCACGTTCCCACCACGGCCATTTCAGTTCACGGGAAAATACCCAGACCACGGCCAGACTCTGCCAGACAAACAGCACCATGAAAATCAGCGGCAGATAGTCATAGAAAACATAAGGCAGCACATCAATCATGCCCAGATATTGAATCAGGCTTTGCAATAAGGCGATGTGAGTATCTAACACCAGCCACAGTAAAGCCGGCACCAGCATGAGGCGTGGATTATTAACGCGCTGGGACAGGAAAATCCCGACAATTAAGGCAATAAACGGCCACAAGGCATAACTGACCAGACCTTGCGGGTTAAAATCACCGGTTTCACCGGCGCTGAGCCAGCTAAATAAAGTGTTGGCCAGACCGCCTAAAATGCCCCAGAAAATCAGTTGCAGAATGGAAGGACGGACAATCTGTAAAGATCGGCGCGAACCAAAAAATAACCACATCCCCGCTGTTTGGTTGCTTTTAAAATCATGCCAAAAATTGATGGAGGGTTTAAAGTCGATCATAAGATTGTCGTTAGCAGTGGCTCGCTTTGTGCAGACTTAGTTTATGCCTGATGTCATAATTATCAATGCTCTTTTTTAACTATATAACAAATCTTTGCCCAGTTTTGAAGCGATTACCCGTTTACTTTGGTCGCGTCCTGCTGGAAGTAGGCATCGAAGCGGCAGGCATCTCCGGTCCATTGATGATCCGGTGTTTGCCCGGCCAGATATACCGCCAGACGTGGTCGCTTAACCACCACACGTTTGGCGATTTTTTGCGCCAGCGGCAACAAGGCATCGCCCAAATCCATTTCACCATGTTCCGGCAATAACAAATGCAGCAGCTGCATCTGCTTTTTGACTTGTGCCTGTTTTTTTACCGCCTGCTGGTTCTGGTCACGCTGTGGAAACATCGGATCCAGATACACCACATCAACAGCCTGCCCTGCTTCTGCCTGCGCTTTTAAGTAATCAGCCGAATCAGAAAAGACCAAGTGGATGCGTGCGGCAACCTTGCTTAAAAACGGGTCCTGTAGGGCGCGCTGGTAGCTGTCTTCCAATAAACTAAACAGAATCGGATGCCGTTCTACCAGCGTTACTTCAGCCCCCAAATGCGCCATCAGCAAACTGTCATGGCCCAGACCTGCAGTTGCATCAATCAGCTGCGGTTTTTCCGCCAGGTTACAGGCACGGGCCAGCATTTCTGACTTTAATGACGCGCGTTTTAAACGCGGAATTTCAGCCTGCCAGTCTGGCTGCATTTTCATGCCCAGCGCACACAGCCACAGGCCATCGGCATCAACGCACAGCGCCATGTCTGGATGCAGTCTTAAAAAACGTGCATTCAGTTTGTCGATGACATCAATTTGAAGGGTAACCCCACGTGAAGAAAGCACAGCCTGATAGTGCTGTGCTTTCTCAAAAAATGCGGGTTCGGTATAGCAGCGAAGTTCGCTTACCATAAGGTCCAGCCTGTATATGCAAAGAGTAAAATCAGAAGGCCTGACACAATACGATACCAGGCAAAAATCATAAAGTCGCGTTTGGCCACATACGCCACCAGCGCGCGAATTAAGATTAATGCGGAGATAAAGGAAACAATAATCCCGACGCTCAGTACGGTCCAGTCCTGCGTGGTCTGGAAGACATCATAACTTTGATATAAATCCAGCAAGCCTGCGCCAATAATCACCGGAATTCCCAGAAAGAACGAGAATTCTGTCGCCGCTTTACGTGATACGCCCAGGAACATCGCCCCAATAATGGTCGCACCCGAACGTGAAGTGCCCGGAATTAAAGACAGTACCTGAATCAGACCAATCCAGATTGCATCTTTATAGGTCAGGTCTTCAACTTCCTGTGCCCGTACTTGAGGTGGATGCTTCTCAATCCAGATAATGATCAGACCACCAATAATCAGGCCAATGGCCACGGCGATATCATTAAACAACATCGCTTTCACGGTTTGCCCGAAAGTCAAACCAATCAGAATAATCGGCAGCGAGGCCAGAATCAGGCCAAAGCCCAGACGGCGTCCGGTTTCTTCGCCGGTGAACATGCCGGTGGCTGCGCCCCAAAGCCGGGTCCAGTATTCATAAATCACTGCTGCAATTGCCCCCATTTGAATGGCAATTACAAAAACATCACTTTTTTCTTTGGTCCAGAAGTTCATCAGTTCTGAAGCCAAAATTAAATGGCCGGTACTGGAAATTGGTAAGAATTCTGTGATTCCTTCAACAATTCCCATAATTGCCGCTTTCAGCAGCAGTAAAAAATCCATAGAAAATCCTAGTTATGATTTGCCTTGTTCTGGAATTTTTTTCCAAGCATTATCCCGCAAATACACCGGTAATGCGTATTCCGCACTGACCCATGCTTCACGTTGGGCCAATACGCGTGCAATGGTAGCAATATCTTGCGCCGTTGCACTTAAGTCTTTGTATTGTGTTTGTTCTTGTTGCAATAAGGTTGAACCTGAGCCTACTAATGGGGACTGCGCTACGGCCGCCGCATCACTATAGCCCAATAACTGTTCTTCGCTCACCGGCTGCATAATGCCTTCTGCATCTAACTGGAAACTGGCGATATAGACTTCATTCATCCGCGCATCCAGCACTGCTGTTACCGCGCTTAAACCTGCTAGCCGATAAGCCGCTTGTGCCAGTGCCTGCAAGGTCGATACCGGAATGACCGGCAGATCATGTGACCAGGCCAGTGCCTGTGCCACCGCGGCATTAATCCGCACGCCACTGAACGAGCCCGGGCCACGGCTAAAGGCCACTGCGGTTAAATCGGCAGTGGCCGTTTCGGTCTGAGCAAAACCTTGCTCAATCATCGGGAGAATGGTTTGGGTTTGTGCCTTGGCGCGCTCATCCAACTGAAAAAACAGTTCCTGCGTGTCATTTACAATCGAAACGGAACACTGCTCATTGGCAGTTTCCAATGCCAGTAACTTCATGCACAACCTTAAAATTAAATTTTAAAAACTGGCCGCTATCATACTCCACTCCTAGACACTAGGCGAGAACTTCACCGGCTTTCACACAGAAAAAAGCCAGTTTCAAACTGGCTTTTAGGTATCTTAAAGTTCGACTTTTTCCAGCTGCTGGAAATGCTGAAAGTGCTCGGCATAATGTAAGGCGCTCAGTTTCAGACGGGCCGCTCCTGCTTCATCCAGGGTTTTTACAATCTTGCCGGGAGAACCCATCACCACCGAATTATCCGGGATGACTTTGCCTTCCGGAATCAGCGCATTGGCACCAATAATACAGTTTTTCCCAATCACAGCATGATTCAGCACCACCGCGTTAATACCAATCAGGCTGTTATCGCCGATGGTACAGCCATGCAACATGGCCTGATGACCGATAGTGACATAGTTACCAATCTGCATCTCAATACCCGCATCGGTATGCAGCACCGCATTTTCCTGGACATTACTAAAATCTCCAAGACGAATCAGGCTGTTATCGCCACGCACCACCGCGCCAAACCAGATACTCACCTGCCGGCCCAGCTCGACCTGACCAATGACCGTTGCGGTTTCGGCGACCCAACCATCCCATGGTTGATGTAATGCTTTTGGGGCAATGCCCTGAAATTTATACAACATTAAAATTCCCTATTTAGATGATTTAAATCGAAACGTCGGTGAATTCAGTAAAAATGGCCATTCTTTTTGATAATCCAGCCCATACTGAAATAAAGCCACCAGCATCCGTGCAGTTAATCCCCAGACAATCTCATTTTCAACGCGCATGCTGGGAAAATATAAGGACTGATGGGCATAGCGCACCTCATATGGCACCGGCGGCGCTTCAATCAGATTTTTTAAAGAGGCGAAAAAAATACGGTCAATTTCGGTCGGTTGCGCTGACAGCTGCACCTCGGGTGGAATCAGGCCGACAATGGGTTTGACCAGCATGCCATTACGCGATTTTTGCATTGGCAAATCGCCAATCAGTTCCACATCAAAAGGATTCAGCGCGGTTTCTTCCTGTGCTTCGCGCAGTGCCACCACAATATTACTGGTATCCTGTGGATCGCGCTTGCCGCCCGGGAAAGACACCTCACCGGCATGGCTGTTTAAATAGGCCGAGCGGCGGGTCAGCAGGACTTTCGGCTGAGCTTCATCGGTAATCGCAATCAACACGGCCGCATGCGCCTCACGCATACTTCGCGAGAAGCGTAAGCGCTGTTGCAATTCCTGTGTCAATGAATGCTCTACCATCTTTTATTATCCTGATTGCCTGACTTTCATCATAGCTGAAATTCTGGGCAAAAGGATAGAAATGATGCCAAAGTTCATTTTTTCAGTTATGCTGATCAGCAACTTTATCGTTGATGCTGAATATGAACTTTTGCGGAACGTGTGGACATAAAACAACGGAAAAAATTCCTTTAGGCGATCATCAGTTACGCCGTGTTTGCAGCCATTGTGGCAGTATTCATTATGTGAATCCGAAAGTGATTTGCGGTGCTTTGGTGCTGTGGGAAGATCAGGTGTTATTATGCCGCCGTGCCATTGAACCGCGTTATGGACTCTGGACCCTACCTGCCGGTTATATGGAACTGTTTGAAACCATGGAACAAGGCGCGGCACGTGAAACCCGTGAAGAAGCAGAAGCGGAAATCGAGATTGAGCAGCTGTACTGCATGTACAACATTCCACGGATTGGCCAGATTTATGTGCTGTTTAAAGCGCAGCTGATTGAAGGTCAATTTGGGGCGGGTGAAGAAACTATTGAATCGCGTCTGTTTAGCGAAGATGAAATTCCATGGGCAGAACTAGCCTTCCCAAGCGTGGAACATACCTTAAGACATTATTTTGAAGACCGCAAAAACCAGCATTTCCCGACTCATCTGGAAACCTTGGGTACGCGTTTGGATCATACTGGTTAACAATAAATATCCTCGCCAAGAAAAAGCCCATCCGTAGATGGGCTTTTGTATTTTAATGAATATATTGCTGTTACTGGATACGCACCTGTTCCGGGTTATAACAGTCCGCCACTTCGATGCTCACGGTTCCACCGGTGAGTTTAGCCAGTTCTTTATCGGCATCCGTAGCATTGTTGCTATCCTGATTGGTAAAAGTCTTGAGCTGCAAGGTATACAGGTTACTCCATGACACGGTATTGTTGCCGGAGAAGTCACTCAGGCTAATCCGGGTCGAGGTATGATTGACCAGATTACCCATATTCAGCCGCGCACCACCCACCACCATGGCCTGCTCGCCCTGGGTATTGTCAACCCGGGTATTCAGACCAATTACGGCACCATTCAGCTGGTTAAAGACCGGATTGGCCAGAATCATCCGCAGGGTAATCGCCTGATTGCTCAGATCGGTTGCTCCCAGCACACCAATACGATATTGCGTGACATTATTACTATCCACAATCTCTGGTGTGCTGCTATCTGTAGCGACTGCGCAGGTCCCCGACAGATCGGTTGCGGTCGGATTTGGGCCAATATCGGTACGGATATTGCCCTGCTCATCCAGCACAATCCCGAGTTTCATTGCTGGCGCGGCATTATTAGCAAAATTGAAATTCAGAGTGGCATATAACGGGAAAATATAACGCTCACCCAAGGCCACATTTTTCGCCGAAGTAAAAATCCGGTTATCCAGGAAATTCACCTGAAAATATTTATAGATATCCAGTGAGCCCTTAAACTGATCCGTGCCAATAGTCTGGGTCCAGCGGCCATATTCTTCCGGCTTTCCTGTCGGGAACTTGGTCAGGGTTTTATAAATGCCTTCGGTGCCGGCAATCATATAATCGTTATACAGTTTCCCCTGGGTCACGGTAAAATCTTCAGTCCGGTTACTGTTGATGCTAAAACGATAAGGCCCCTGGATCGTTTCATTCAGTGGATTAATCCAGTTATTTTGTGCCGCTGCGGTCATCAGTTCCGGACGGACACGTTTCAAGAAATCGGCCGTAATGGTCAATAACGGGTTTTCATTACTGGTCGACATGGTTCCACGCCACTGCATGCCATAACCGAAAGTATAACCCGAGCGATCGGTCATCAACTGGAACTGGCCAATCAGGTGTCTTAAGGTATTCGAGTTCTGTTTACAATCATCCTGATTACAGCCATATAAACCTTGTGGTAAGGTCGAACCCTCCACAGCCAGTACCGGATAGTTGGCCTGATAAGAGGCAGAGTTGGTCATATAAACCAGGGTTTTCAGCGCGTCAAAGGCCTGCGCATCACTGACGGTGCTCAAGTCAACCCAAGGACTTAACTTGCTGACATAGGCACCGGAACGGTAATCCTCCAGCGTCACCGAACCCAAAATATCATCCAGCTGTTCTTTTTTTAGCGCAGAAATATAAAGTGGCTGCACATCACCGGCAATGGTCGGCCGTTCTTGGTTCTTGGAACTTTCAATTGATAAAGCCTGTAAAATACGTGTAATTGCCTGTGCCACTTGAACAGTTGAATCCGATGGGGTCAGTTCGGTTGCGGCCTGTCCGGTTAAGCCACGGGCAATATCCAGCAGGGTTAAACGCGGCAAGCTGGCACTGACCGAATTGGCCAGACCAATATCAGCTAGGCTTACTGTCCCCAGATTAATTGATTTTTCTGTTTTTTCCTGAATAAAGAAATGGACTTTATCACCGGCACTACATTTACCTGTGGCGGCATTGGTGGTTGGCGCAATCAGGGTAATATAGGTTTTGCTTGGATCACTGCTACAGGTGAAATTCAGGCCATCCACCGGATAATCCAGGGCAAACTCCACACAGTTTTGCCCGCTAACACAACTGCCATTAATTTCCGACACAATATTCGGCTCTGGAATGACATTGGCACTTTCGCCACCACAGCCACTGAGTGCCATCATCAAGGCGGTACTGCTCAAGGCTAAAATATTTGATTTCTTCATCCTGATGTCTCATGTTTTTTATTGATCTAAGGCAATAATTTTCAATTGGCCCTGATTACTTAACTGGCGGTTTTCCATATCGATTGCCGATGCCAGCGGGGTTAAAAGAAGATAACGGGTTTGAGCCGGCAATTGAATCACCCCTTCCACCTGCTCATGTTGCAATAAGGTGGATTGAGTATCCTGGCTCTTGTAGCCGCCTGCACCTTCAATCACACAGCCTTGCGCATCCAGAAAAACGGCAAAAGGCCAGTAAAATGTAGGTTGCCGGGTTTTAGAAGCGTATGAATTCACCTGAAGATGGCGTAAATCTCCCTCCAGCTTCACCACCTCATAATCAAATTCATCTGTTAATGGTGCACGTGGCCAGAGATTGACGTCTTTCTGTACGGCCAGGGTCTTGGCATGTTTAATTTTTTTATTGTTAAAACAGGACTGGCCTAAACTGCTGATGGCATCGGCCTGTGCAATACGATAATAAGTCGATGACAGCACCATTGGCTTGACACTTTCTGGCTGGCGTTTCTTGAACAGGCGATCCAGCACCGATTGTCCGACTCCTTTTTCACGTTCTACCACCTGCACCCGGGTCGCACCACCGCCCAATTTACTGTCAACTACGCCTTCCGGCATCATATAAAAACGCTTTTTCCCCTCCAGGTTAAATTCACTGTGTTCCAGGTATTCATTATTGACGTACTGCTCCCCTTCCATTTCGGTAAAACCGGAAGATGAAGTACGGTCTGGTTGATCAGCTTGCACAGTCTTCAATACTTTCTGAGATTCAGTTTGCGGGATGACAGATGTAATCGTTGGAGATGATGAAGCTGATACCGGTTTTGTGGTTGCCGATACAACTGGTGTGACGACAGGCTGTTCCACAACTGCTGTATCTGGTGTTTTTTGTGGGATACTTTCTGTGAGTTTTACCGTAGTGACTGGTTGAGTCGGTACAGTACTAACTGTGGGTACGACTGCAACAGCAGGAGCTCTGACAGGTTCAGAAACGGGAATTTGCGCTTGCGGCTGCGCCGGATTCAAAGCAGAGGATGCTCTACTTTGTGCCTGCGTTTTGTTTACCGGCACAGCTTCTTTTTTCGCGGCCGGCCGGGTTTCGGCTTTACGCTGTACCACCATCGGCCGGCCATCCGGGCCAATAATGGTATAAAACTCATTGGCATAACTTACACTGGCCGAGCCCAAAGACAGCGCCCAGAGTGAAGACAGGCAAATCAAGCCAGATAAACGCTTTGTCACTTTTACCATCGTGTTCTATAGCTCAGACCTAAAATTGTAATGTTGCTAGCGGTTTTGACATTCAGTCCAGCATACGGGTTGAGTAATAAGTTATTCACCCCTTCTTTGTTGGCTAGGCTACTGGTATTGGCTGGAATTTTGTCCCGGCTTTGCAGAAAGCCGATCGATAAATCCAGGTCAGTATCGGCATCAAAACGATAGCCCACACCTAAACCAAACAGACGTGCATTATTAATGGGTACCATGGTATTACGCTTGTCATCTGGAATCGCACTGGTTCGTGGTTCATAACCGGCACGCAGCTTTAAACGGTCGGTAGCAGAATATTCAATCCCGATGCCCCAACTCCATGGTGACTGGAAGCCCATCGGCAAGGCCAGTGAGCTGTCAGAGACATGTTCAGACAATAATTTGGCAATTTTCAGGGCAGAAATCTGGCGGTCAAATTCAAACTTGAACTTGTCCCAAGCAGCATAATCGGTCCAGCCGACATCAAAGTTCACCTGTAAATCTGGCATTACCTTGTATTTAATCCCGGCCTGGAAATGCGCTGGATATTCAAAATCCATCGCCACCAGCCCTGACTCACTGGCCGGAATATAGTTCGGGAAGCCTAAAATTGCCGCCAAAATTTGCCCGGTTGGGGAAGACATCAAGCCTTTAATCAGCTCACTCGGCGCCTTGGCATTATCAATATGATATTTACCTTTGAGCCGCATTTTGGCGGAGCTTTGATAGACCATACCAAAGCTGAAATCTTCACGTGGCTCCCATAACACCCCGAGGTTATAGCTTGGGCTCAGACTTTGCTCGACGGCCAGATCCATTTGTCCAAAACGACCAAACGGATTCATGCCTTCCTGTGCGTTACAAATCCCCAGCAAAAGAATATCGGTAATAATATCGGAGTTTTCTTTAAACGGGGTACAGACGACTTCATCAATCATCCGCAGCATCCCGATCAGGTCATTCGGGAAACGCAAGTCGGTATTCATGGCAATGGCCTGGTAGGACATTCCCACCGATGCCCCGACTGATAGCTCATCATTGACCTGATAGGCAATTGACGGTGACAGATAGGTAATCCGTTCCAGTGCCACCTGCTGCCCCATGAAGTTACCTGGGTTGCCATCTTCAGCACCAAAACCGGCAATTAAAGGCGCATACATCGCAGTAGCAAAGGTGGTTTTAGACCCCGGCGGATTGTAGGCAATCCCTGCTGTTGGTGCGGCCAGTGGCATGCCTTCACCCAGATCAACAAACTTTTTCAGTACCGGCACATACAGCGATGCATATTCCACATCACCCGATACTTCACCTTTAAAGTCGGTACAAAAGTCAGCCAGAATTTCCGGTCCATCATGACAGACCAGTGGATCATCGGAATAACCAAATACGTTATAGTCGGCTGGCGCAGAAAACTCGCGCTGTACATCAAAGTGCGCCAGCACCCCCTGTACATCGGTTTGCAAGCCTTCAATTTTAGTTAAGGCTGCCGGGTTAAAATGGATGGCACTAATGCCCGGTGGATCTGCCGTGACCGCGTTGCCCATGGTCAGGGAACGGATATCGACAGACAGGTTTTGTCCCAATTGTGCAAAAGCAGCACTCGAACAGCCCGATAAGATCAGCGCAGACACTAACGGGCGAAGTCGAATTATTTTCATACGACCAGCCTCTTAGCGAAGTTTCTTACCAAAGCCCAGAATATCGAGTGGGAAAGACAGACCTAAAGACACATCCGGTGCATCTTCTGTCAAACCAATACCAACAGTACCATTGACAATCGTTTCAGGAGAAACGCGCACCCCTAAAGAAATGGCCAGGGTAGAACTGGTCTGATCGGCCGGAGAATAGCTTTCGCCGGTGTGATAGAGGAATTCAGCGCCAGTATTAAAACTCTGCTGATACGACATGGTCATTGAAACATCGTAGTTAAAGGAATAGGCAAAACCAAAGGCGAAACCACCACTAATGCCCGGCTCAAATTCCTCAATAATACGTGGGCCACGAACTTGGTTTAAGCCCGACTCTTTAAAACCATAATTGGCGGAGACCGAAGCGAATAACACCACTGGGTCGATATATTTACGCGTACTGGCTCCAATCCCTGCAGAATAATAGCCCTTACCGGTCGCAAGTTCGGTAGTGCTATTAATTTCATACGGGCTATCACCGGTTTTGGTCGAAAGATTTCCGAATAAAATTAGTGGCAAACGGCCGGCTTTTAAAGGGAAAGGTTCCCAGCGTGCGCCTAAAGAAATATCTCCCAGACCCGCGGTATTCGCATCTTTTAATTGATCGGTCTTGGCCACCAAAGGTAAAGAGGCGGTTAAGGTCAGGTTATCCAATAATCCATATTGAACGGTGAAAGTATTGGTCAATGCATGCGATGCATTTTCCTGAACACGTAACTGATAGATTTGGCCTTGCGCCATTTCCATATCAATTTGCGTATCACGATAATAGGTATAATCAATATCGTAATAAGATGAGATATTGCCTTTTTTGATTAAGGAATATTGGCGTTCATTGGAGGTAAAGACTTCTTCCAGATTGGCTTCTTTGGTGGCATCCCCTTCCTGCTGCTGTAACGCAGTTGATGCAGCCTGCTCAGCACTCGGTGCAGTCGCTGTTGCTGTTTCAATATTGGCCTCAGCAACTGCTTCAGCGCTAACTTCTTCAGGGCTTGAGTTTTCTGCTGGAGCTGTGGCTTCTGACGCAAGCTGCTGCTCTTCTACTGCTTCATATTGTCCTAACTGTGGCTCTTCTGCAGCATAAGCAGCTGCTCCCCAGACCATTTGGATACTGATAGCCAATACGGTTTTATTCATCCATTTAGATTTCATCTTCTTCCCTTCCAATTTTTAATTTTTTTTCGTTTTTAAAGTAAATATTTACTTACTTTTATAATAGAGTCTTAAAAAGTTGTACTGATGTTCGCCGAAATTCTCTGACTCAGGATTCATGTTTCGTTCTAAACGAATGGTCGAGGCTTTATCGGCAATTTTGTCCATATAGAATTGCGGATATTGAATATTGACAAAGGCATGATGGTTAACAGTGGCATCTTCAACATGGCGCATATCACTATCCTGTAAAGCCAGGAAGTCTTTACGATATTCAGGCGCCACATTAATCAGGAACAAGGTATTGTTTTCCCACACCTCTTTAAAACGCTGCTCATCAAAACTGATATTCCCCAGTGCCGGGTCGGCCACATAGACCCGGCCATCCTTATAGGCCTTATACACCACAAAATGCTTAAAACCGGCATAGGAAATCGGCACAATTGCGGGCTGGCCCTGCTTGACCAGATCTGAAAATTCCCCACGATAGCCGCCACTTTCCATGCCCAATGCAGCAACAAAACGTTTCATATCCAGCAAAGAGAAACTACGCCGTTCAATAATGCGCTCGTACTCCCCATAACGTAGCAAACCACTCATGGTCTGCTGCTCTGTCAATCGGGTTCCGACATAACCATTTAACAGCGTGGTTAAAGCGGCCGATCCACAGCTATAGTCATAAGCCTGACGTACAATGCCCCGGAATTGATCTTGTAAAGCAGGTTGAATACGTACAGGCTCACGATGCATACGGGTAAAAGAAGAATTGCGGGAATCCAGTGTTTCCGTATAGCGTACGGTTTCCGGATGTTGTTCCTTTAAGTCGAAGGCTTGTGTGGCAGCGTAATACATCAATGCCGAGCCTAATGCGATCTCTAACATAATTTTTTACTTTTCAAGTTCCAGGCAGCTCTGCCAGTTCATTTTTTATTTTTAGAGTAAGAACTCTACTTCCATGTATTTAGCAAGATACCTTTTTTTTAGAAAAAAAACAGTATTTTTTTATCTTTTTGCCAACTTTTACAGTTTTTGTGTAAAAAAAAGCGCGTGAAAACACGCGCTTTTTCAATAGAAGACTTAGTGACCACGAATAGTGATAACCGCCCCCGGACTATATTTACCAGCCTCTGGGCTGAAATAGGTTTGCATACCTTGAATTTCAACATCACCGATAGATGCAGCATCTCGGCTACCTAAATGAACACCTTGTACATAGTGATCTTTAGCACCACCATGGCTAATCATCTGGATATAACCTTTGTCATTCGGGTTGCTGACACTTGCCCCCATAACACGCACATCTTGTGTAATGGTTAAGTTATTAGCATCTGCATCGGCAATTTTAATACTTTCAATAAAGATCTCACCTGCTGCACGCTCAGCACTTGCCGTTGAGTTATCAAGAATACCCAAATTATTAATTTCAAGACCACCAATCATCGTAGTATTCAGTTTAATCATCGCCCCTTGTGGTGCAGCACCTAACTGGATATTGGCTGACATTGGGCCTGTCTTAAGCGATAAGCCTGAAATAATGGCATTATAATTCGAATCTACACCACCACGGCGAAGTGTCGAGGTTGTGCTGCTACCTTGTACACCCGAAGCAGTTACACCAATTTCACCAATTTTAATATCCAGACCAGACACATCAGCTGCGATGTTAATAAAGGCTGTGTTACCACTACCTGCACCGGCATCAGAGTCAATTTTTAAATCTGCCAAGTTACGAGAGTCAAGTAGATAATCACCTCCATCATCATAGTTAGCACCAACGACGATACCAAAGTTTTCATTCGCATCACCAGCAATGCCATTCCCTTGAATAACAATCGCACCAGCAGCACCTGCAGTACCATTAACATCTAAACCATCATTATCATGGATAAAGAGCTTTTCAATTTCAATTTTTGAAATACCGATACCAATCGATAAACCATCTTGACCTGTGGTTGCGCTAAGTGCTGAATCATCCATTGCCTGCATTGCAAATGCATTTGCACTTAATGCCATTGAAGATACTAAAGCTAGTTTAGTAAATGTTTTCATATTTACTCTCCCAAGAGTATTATTTTTTTGATTGTTACCACTCTTGTGCAGCGGGTTGATTATTTGTTTTTAGCAACCTGCTACGTATTTCCTTGAGCGGCTGGATAGCACTAACAAAGTTATCCCCCTGTCAATTTTTGTTCAACTGCTATTGATCATATTTTTCAGCTTGCCGATAAACGGTCATAAGCATTTTCTTGGCGCAGAATCAGGTAAAATAGATATTTATTATTGATTTTCTCCAAATTTATGGCCACCTCATCTTTCTACAAACAAGTACTTTGTGAATCCTCCTATACCCCAGCAGAAATTTTAAAGGCGCTGGGTTCACTCTCACATCTTGTTTATTTAGAAAATAATGGCCAACCGATTATTGGCTTATCGGCAAAACATTACTACCTTATTCAACAAAATAAATGGCAGTATTTTAAGCAGCACAGTTTTAATGATTATCTTGAAGAAACAGCAGCACCTTCTTTAGATGAATTTTTGCAGGCAACTGTTTGTATTGGCGACAGTTATTTTAAAGGTGGACTGATCGGTTTTATCAGCTACGATTATGCCGCCCAACAGCACATTCATACTCAAAGCAAAGCTCAACCGTGTTTATTTCTAGGACAATTTCACAGTTTTCTAACCCTGGAAAATGGGCAATGGTATTTCACCAGCGATGAGCAGCAAGCCGAATTTTTATTAACTTATATTCAAAATTTGTTGGCTCAAAAACAGGAGAATTCATTTAAATTAACTCAGGCCTGTACCGCACGCTGGAATAAAACTGAATATCAACAGGCCTTTAATCAAGTCCAGGATTATATTGTTGCAGGTGATTGTTATCAGATTAATTTAACCCAGGAATTTAAAGGTTCTGCGGAAGGATTATTATTAAATACCGCTGCAGATTTTTGGGCGCTAACCCATGCTCCTTATGCTGGTTATTTAAAAATAAATGACTTTGAATTACTTAGCTGTTCACCTGAATTATTTATTGATTTTCTGCCTCATCGGCAACTCCTCACCAAACCGATTAAAGGCACCATGCCACGCTATACAGATCCACGATTAGATGAACAATCTAAACAGACCTTAAAAAATTCTGAAAAAGATCAAGCTGAAAATGTGATGATCGTCGATTTACTGCGTAATGATCTGAGTGTCTATGCCGAAACCGGTTCAGTAAAAACGCCGAAGTTATTCAATATTGAATCATTTAAACAAGTACATCATATGGTGAGTGAAATCACCGCGACGTTAAAAGCAGAAATCAATCCACTGGATGTATTGCTGTCTGCACTTCCGGGCGGCTCGATTACTGGCGCCCCTAAAATTCGCGCCATGCAGATTATTGAAGAGCTGGAAGGCACACCACGCGGGGCCTATTGCGGATCAATGGGTTATTTTAATTTTGATGGTACCGGTTCCTGGAATATTCTGATTCGCTCAATTCAAAAATATCAACACGAAGTTTCGTTATGGGCCGGTGGTGGTATTACCATTGCCTCTGATTGTGATGCAGAATATCAGGAATGTTTTGATAAGGTTTCGGCGATGCTGGATTTACTCAATACCTGGTACACACCTGAATAAATAAAAAAGCGACTCAATTGAGTCGCTTTTTTATGAATCCCTCCCCTTGAGAACCATTGTTTCTCACCTTTTCTAGAGGGAAGAGTTCCCTCCTTTATCAAAGGAGGGTTAGGGTGGATTCACTTAAGCCAAAATCTCGTTTTTCAAAGTATCCACTAAACGCTGGTTTTGTTCATCGGTACCGATGGTGATCCGAAGGAATTGGTTAATCCGTGGCTTGTTAAAATAACGCACAATGATGCCACGTTCACGCAATTCAGCTGCCAATTCACCCGCGTCTTTACTTGGCAGTGAAGCAAAAATAAAGTTGGCACTCGATGGCAATACCTTAAAACCCAGCTCAGCCAGCTGAGCTACCAGTGTTTCGCGACTCGCAATCACTTTCTGGTTCTGCGCTTCAAAGTATTCCTGATCTTCAAACGATGCGACAGCTGCTGCAATCGCGAAACGATCCATTGGATAAGAGTTAAAGCTGTTTTTCACCGCTTCCAGCGCAGCAATTAAATGTGGCTGGGCAATCGCAAAACCGACCCGTAAACCAGCCAAAGAACGCGATTTAGATGTGGTTTGACATACCACTAAATTCTCGTATTTTTCCACCAGGCTGACCGCAGATTCGGCACCAAAGTCTACATAGGCCTCATCAATCACCACAACTGAGTTTGGATTGGCTTGAAGCACTTCCTCAATGGCAGCCAGGCCCATATCAATACTGGTTGGTGCATTCGGATTGGTAATAATAATGCCGCCATTTGGCTGCTTATAATCATCCACCACAATTTCAAAATTGTCATTTAGAGGGATGACCTGGGTATTAACCCCAAAAAACTGGCTATAGACCGGGTAGAAACTATAGGTAATATCCGGATACAACAGCGGCAGATCCTGAACAAAGAAGGCTTTAAAGATATGTGCCAGCACTTCATCAGAACCATTGCCGACAAAAACCTGCTCAACCGGTACCTGCTGCTGTTTGGCAATGGCCTGTTTTAACTCGGAGGCATCCGGATCTGGATACAAACGTAACGCATCCGCCGAGTTTGCCAGTACCTTCTGCACCGCTTCCACCACTTTTGGCGATGGCGGATACGGGTTTTCATTGGTATTCAATTTGAGTAAATTCTGGATTTTCGGTTGTTCGCCCGGTACGTACGGTTCTAATTCACGTACTGCCGGACTCCAGAAGCGCATTTGTTCGGTGGTGATATTCATTTTTAAATTCTCAAAGTTCCCTCTCCTGAGCAAGTTTTAAAGCACAGCTTTAAAATGAAGCGCAAGTGAGGGCTAGGGAGAGGTTTTCTATTTCTTTAATTACTGATAACGATAACGTGCTGATCTCGCATGTGCATCCAGGTTCTCTTGCTGCGCCAATACATCCGCAGTTTTGGCCAGAGTTTTCACCCCTTCTTGCGAACACATGATCAGGCTAGAACGTTTCTGGAAATCATACACACCCAGCGGTGAGGAGAAACGCGCAGTACCTGAGGTTGGCAGCACGTGGTTTGGACCAGCGCAGTAATCCCCAATCGCTTCAGGGGTATAACGCCCCATAAAGATTGCCCCGGCATGACGAATATCTTCTGCCATCACTTGCGGATCATCCATGCATAATTCCAGGTGTTCAGGTGCCACCTGATTAATCAACTCAATCGCTTCCTGACGATCCTTCACCAATACCAATGCACCACGGTTTTCAATCGAGGTACGGGCGATCTCAGCTTTTGGCAATGCTTCTAGGTGCTTTTCAATCCAGCCACCAACAGCATTCAATAATTCTTCATCTGGTGTAATGAATACTGCTTGTGCGACGGTATCGTGCTCGGCTTGTGACAATAAATCCATCGCCAGCCACTCTGCATTATTCTCACCTTCGGCATAGACCAGAATTTCTGATGGGCCGGCGATCATATCAATACCGACTTGACCAAATACCGCACGTTTTGCTGCTGCGACAAAACGGTTACCTGGACCGGTAATTTTGTCGACCGATGGAATGGTTTCTGTACCATAGGCCAGCGCCGCGACCGCTTGTGCACCACCAATGGTAAACAGACGTGTCACGCCCGCTAAATAGGCCGCCGCCAGAACCAGTGGATTCAACTCACCATTCGGCGCCGGAACCACCATGATAATTTCAGGCACACCCGCGACATGCGCAGGAACAGCATTCATGAGTACTGAAGATGGATAAGACGCCAGACCACCCGGCACGTAAATGCCCACGCGGTCCAGTGGCGTGACTTTCTGACCCAAGGTATTGCCCAAGGCATCAACATAGGTCCAGCCATCCTGCTTTTGCGCCTGGTGGAATTCACGGATACGTGCTGCAGCCAGCTCCAGTGCCTCACGCACCTCACGATTCAATCCATCAAAAGCGGCTTTAAGCTGTTCCTGGGTCAGTTCTAGATCTGAAAATTGATGCGCGGGATGTCGATCGAACTGCTGAGTTAATTTAAGAACATGAGCATCACCATGCTGACGGACATCAGCAATGATTTGGTCTACGGTTTTTAACAGTTCTGGATCACTCACTGTTTCAAAAGCCAACAAGTCAGCAAACACCTGCTTGAAGTTCTGATCTTGAGTCGATAAACGTCGCATCAATTTACCCACAAGGTTGATATGGAAAAGATTAGTTTACCTGTTTTCAAGGCTTTTGTGGGTATCAATCGCGTATTGGGCCACGGACTTTTATGGAAAATTACTTTTGCTCAAATTGAAGAAAAGTATTAACAGGACTGTTCTCATAGACCGCCATAAAAAACCGCTCTCAAGAGCGGTCTTTTATTTGAACAACTTACGCCTGTTTGGCCTGTTCACGATCAGCCACAGCCTGTTCTAGCTGGGCAATAATCGGATTTAACAACGCCTGTTTACGTTTAAAACTGGCTTTGTTGACGATTAAACGGGAAGATACTTTACAGATTTCTTCCAGTGGTTCTAAACCATTGGCACGTAACGTATTTCCGGTATCGACCACATCGACAATGTAATCACCCAGGCCGACCAGCGGTGCCAGTTCCATCGAACCGTAAAGCTTGATCACATCAACCTGTTCACCCAGGCTGGCATAGTATTGACGGGTCAGGTTCACATATTTGGTCGCAATTTTTAAGCGGCCTTTTGGACGAACCATACCGACTTTACCCGCTGTCATCAGTTTACAGTTGGCAATTTTTAAATCTAATGGTTCATAGACATTTTGTGCGCCATGTTCCATCAAGACATCTTTACCTGCCACACCTAAATCTGCTGCGCCATTTTCCACATAGGTCGGCACATCAGAAGCACGTAAAATCAGAATACGCACCTGTTTATGGGTGGTTGGAAAAATTAACTTACGGGATTTTTCAGGATCTTCCAGCAAGTTAATGCCCGCTGTTTCCAGCAGCGGCAGTGTCTCTTTTAAAATACGTCCCTTACTTAATGCTAAAGTTAAACCATGATCAAAATTGCCCATTACGTCAAAGTTTGGATCATCGTTTCTCATATCGCTCATTAACTTACTCGCTTAATTTGGGCACCTAAACCTTGTAACTTCGCTTCGACATTTTCATAACCGCGATCAATATGATAAATACGGTCAATCAGTGTTTCCCCTTCAGCCGCCAGAGCTGCTAACACTAAAGAGAACGAAGCACGTAAATCTGTAGCCATGACAGGTGCTGCAGATAATTTTTCTACACCGGTTACCACAGCATCATTGCCTTCAACCTGAATATTGGCGCCCATACGTGCCAATTCAGGAACATGCATAAAACGGTTTTCAAAAATCGTTTCAGAGATGGTGGCAAAACCACGACCAACGGCATTCACCGCCATCAACTGGGCCTGCATATCGGTCGGGAAGTCGGGATGTGGCGAGGTACGGAAGCTGACTGCTTTCGGACGTTTACCCATCATATCCAGTTCAATCCAGTCATCCCCACGGGTGACTTCTGCGCCCATCTCTTCAAATTTGTCTAATACTGATTCCAGCAGGGCCGGATCGGTATGCGTGGTTTTAATCTTGCCACCAGTAATGGCTGCCGCCGCCAGATAGGAACCGGTTTCAATCCGGTCTGCCACTACCGCATATTCACAGCCGTGCAGGCTTTCAACACCGGTCACCACTAAAGTATCGGTATCCAAGCCTTCGATTTTGGCACCCATCTTAATCAGCATTTGTGCCAGATCGGTGATTTCCGGTTCACGCGCAGCATTCCGGATGGTGGTGACACCATCCGCCAGCACGGCAGCCATCAAGATATTTTCAGTGCCGCCTACGGTTACCATATCAAAAACCACTTCGCCGCCTTTTAAGCGGCCATCGACTTTGGCATGTACATAGCCATTTTCGACCTGGATTTCTGCACCTAAAGCTTCTAAAGCTTTTAAATGCTGATCGACCGGACGCGAACCAATCGCACAGCCGCCCGGGAGTGATACTTGTGCACTGCCATAGCGCGCCAATAGCGGTCCAAGCACCAAAATAGACGCACGCATGGTTTTAACGAGCTCATACGGTGCAAACTGGTTGTTCAGGGTCGAGGTATCGGCCACCACAGTATCGCCTTCATAAGACATGGTGATACCGAGGCCCGCAATGAGTTTAACCAGTGTGTTTACATCTTTCAGATTAGGCACATTGGTCAGGGTAATAGGTGAGTCGGCCAGAATCATGGCAGCCAGTAATGGCAATGCTGCATTCTTTGCACCAGAAATGCGCACTTCACCTTCGAGCTTAATACCGCCCTGAATTAAAAATTTATCCATTAATTTATTAAGCTCCGAATAAGCTTGCTTTACGCCATTCTTCTTTGGTCATTGCTTTAATTGTTACCGCATGAACTTCACCGCTGGCGATCAAGGCATTAATCGGCGCATACACTGCCTGTTGGCGTGCAACAAGACGTTTGCCTTCAAACTGATCATCGACAATACGAAGATCAAATTTACCACCCTGCCCACTAACGACTACATCTGCCTCTGGAAAAGCAGCTTTTAAAATTTCAGCGAGCTGTTCATTATTCATCACAAGACCTCTTATAGGACCAACGGTGTAAAACCGGTCATTTTACTATAAATGAAAAAAATAATTCATTAGTCACATACATTATATATATAAAAAAAGAGGTTTTTTAAAAACCTCTTTTTGCCGATTGTTTCAGCTAAATCGCGACAGGCTGATAAACCAGCTGCATTTTGCGATGCTTGTCTAATTGGCGTTTTAGTTTTTCTGACATTTTCTTAATCGATGTATACATATCATCAGCACAGGCCTGGGCAAACAGCTCCGTTCCAGGTAAACGGATAATCGCTTCTGCGATGTGGTTGGCACTGCCTTTTTTAGAATGCTTATCGATCTGATGATCTTTACTGAGCTTCACCTGCATACTATTGACCTGATCCAGATGTTTGGTCATTTGCGCGAACTTTGCTTTTATATTTTCTTCAATTGCAGGTGTAATTGATAAATGATGGCCACGAATTGTTATTTGCATAATTCTATCCCTCACCTTCGTTAGGATTAGACGAGTCATCATCAAAATGATTCACGTACAGGACCAGAACTGCTGCTCAGTGATACCTTCATGCAATCATTTTGACTCATCCTCATAGAAAAAAGATTCATTATGTTGTCATAATGAATCTCTAGAATAGGCAGATTTTCAAAACTAGATCAAGACTTTTCTTTCAGAAGAAGATGGAATATGTAAAGATTCGCGATATTTTGCAACCGTACGTCGCGCCACATCAATTCCCTCTTCTTTTAAAATATTGGCAATTGCGTTATCAGACAAAGGCTTACGCAGGTTCTCTTCAGCAATCAGTTTTTTTATCTTGGCACGAATCGCAGTTGACGATGCTTCACCGCCCGATGTAGTGCCAACATGACTTGAAAAGAAATATTTCAACTCAAACAGGCCACGCGGGGTCAGCATATATTTATTGGTGGTCACACGGGATACCGTAGATTCATGCAGCTCGACCTCTTCGGCAATATCGCGTAGCACCAAAGGTTTCATGCCTTCTGCGCCAATTTCCAGAAAAGTACGCTGATGCTCAACAATACAGGTTGCCACTTTCAGTAAGGTTTTATGCCGCTCATCAATACTCTTGATAAAGTTTTTGGCTTCCAGCATCTGATTGCGTAAATACTGATTGTCATCACTCTGATCGGCACGACGAATCATATTGGCATAAAACGAGTTAACCCGGAGCTTTGGCATGACATCCGGATTCAGCTGTACCTGCCAGCTGTCATTTTTTTTCATCACCACCACATCTGGAATCTGATAATCCGACTCTTTATCTTCAAACTCCATACCCGGATGCGGTTTCAAAGTTTTCAGCAACTCGACCGCACATCTCAGCTGATCGGTATTTAAACCAGTCTGCTTGAGTAGTTTTGGAATTTCATTGCTGATTAATAACTCATAATGCGTCATTAGCTGCATAGCATCCTGACGACATGGGGTATTTGTCGGCAGACTTTCCAGCTGAATCAACAGACATTCCGCCAGATGACGCGAACCAACCCCCACCGGCTCCAGCCGTTGAATATGTTTCAATACCACCAGCACTTCATCGTCTTCGATGCTGTCTTCATACTCCATCGAATCGAGCAGATGCTGGACTGAAGCAGTAATCTCGCTGATATCGCTTTCCAGAAAACCCTTATCATCCAGAGAATCAATAATGCAGTAAGCAATCAGCTGGTCAATTTTAGAAAAATGCAGCAGGTTAATCTGCTCCAGCATATGCTCTTTTAAACCCAGTACACCCTGACGGTTATCTTCACGCTCTTCATATTCTGGCGTACCCAAACTGGTCGGCTGATGGGTATAGACATCATCCCAGTCGGTATCGACCGGTAAATCATCTGGCAGATGATCGGCATTTAATTCATTGGTTAAATCTTTTTGATCACGATCTGTATCTGCCGCTGACAGACTCTCAACATCGGCCTGTTCTTCAACTTTCTCTAATAATGGATTACTATCGAGCTGTAATTGAATTTCTTGCTCAAGTTCTAAACTTGATAATTGAAGTAAACGAATGGCCTGTTGCAACTGGGGTGTCAATGACAGGGAGTTGGCAACTTTTAATCCCACTGATAACTTCATACTACCCACCTTTTTTAATACCGCGTTTTATAAGCAATTTTTATGCCTGTTTTAATTTTTATAGCATGCTTTTATTAAAAAATATACAAAAAAATTTTCATAAAGAAAGGCCACCCGAGGTGACCTTCTGTAATTGCGGATAAATTTAGAACAATGCTTTTGGCAAACGAATCTGAATAATTTCATTATCATCGGCCAGATTGGCATTTCGCCCGCTTGAACCTGGAAAGTTATTATCATTCAGCACAGTAATCAGGTCTGGACCTTCAATGACAATATCTTCAATGGTCTGAAACGGAAAACCAAAACGCTCACCGGTCGCAATATCGCCCGCTCGCGCAGTGCCATAAAGTAAATCCGGATTGGCAATATCCATCAAATTGACCAGATCTTCTCTCTGCATATTCTGACCAGCGGTGCTGAGCGTGACTTTAATCAGCTTTTTATAGCCCAGCAGATCGTTTTCACTATCATCCCGTTCAATAATAATTCCTTCAGTCGGGCTATACAGCTGAAAATCACCAATCGCGGTGGCGCTAGTATGCAATGGAAAATAATAATATTTGCCTGTATAGGCTTTTTTTGCCAAATCAAATTCAGACACGATTAAACGATTAGAACTATCGTTCAGTAATGGCTTTTCCAACAGCGGATACAGATATTTTCCATCTTGAGAGATCGCCATGCCTTCAAAACCACCGCTACGCTGTACCAGTGGTTCAACAAAATTCAGCTGTTCTTTATTGAACTGATTCTGAGGTGAACGCAGCTCTTGCGCCGGATTCAGTGGATTCGGTAATGGAATTGGTGGACTCAGCAATATACCGTCGGCAGAAAAATGCAGTAAATAGGGTCCAAACTCATCCCCAATCCAGATCTCGCCATTCGGTGCACGCTGCATCGATTCCGGGTCAAAATCCGCCCCGGTTAACAAACGTTCGGCAGTATCTTGATGGACAATAGAAAAGGGAATGAGTTTATTCGGATCACGCAGCTGCACATAACTTAAATGCTTTACTTCAGTGTTAGTTGCTATTTTTGTTCTAAAGGTCGGTTGAATCACATGCAAACGCAGCAGATAGTCAGCCGAGTTATCTTGCGTGCCAAAACCATTGTCAGACATCACCAGATAAGTCCCATCATTATTTTTTAAAGCAGCCGAAAAACCTTGCACAGGCTGCCCAGAAAATGGCGGCAAAATTCCGTTTGCACCGGTCACATATGCACCGGAATCTGGTCCTTCTGCATAGGTGGCCACATCCAGTTTTGCAAAAGCCACCAAAGTTGGCTCATTGATCAAGGGTGTAGGCGTCACCTGCGTCTTTTCATCAGAATCATTACATCCGTTCAAGCCCAACACAACGGCCATAAAAAGGCCAATAGATCTTTTTTTCATAAAGTTTAAAAATAGCAATTGGGGAAACCATTCAAACAAGAAAAAATGACAGTGTTGGGATGATTCAGTGACAATTTAAAGACCGGTTTTTGCGACCGAATACTTGTCTTTCTATTTATTTGATCATGATGCTTAGATACTTTTCTGGGACTTATAATTCTTTAGCTTTATTAAAAGCATAAAAAAATCCCCCTGCTGTTTAAGCTAGGGGGATTTTGAATTAATGAGCTGGCGATGACTTACTCTCACATGGGTAACCCCACACTACCATCAGCGCTAAGAGGTTTCACTTCTGAGTTCGGGAAGGGATCAGGTGGTTCACTCTTGCTATTGTCGCCAGCACAACTGTTATGGACTTGTTCGGGTCTTAGTTACTTTGCTTAAGCTTGATGCTTTTGCATGTAATGCCTTACTTTGTTCCAAATGAGTTATTAACGGATTGGCTATTGGGTCTGAATTTTATTGTGTCGCATTAACTAAATCAAGGATTAGTTTAGAATCCAGCTTGATACAACAACTGTTTGGGTGTTGTATAGTCAAGCCTCACGAGCAATTAGTATTGGTCAGCTTCACATATCGCTATGCTTCCACACCCAACCTATCAACGTCCTAGTCTCGAACGGCTCTTTAGAGGAATAAATTCCTAGGGAAATCTTATCTTGAGGTAGGCTTCCCGCTTAGATGCTTTCAGCGGTTATCCCTTCCGAACATAGCTACCCGGCGATGCGACTGGCGTCACAACCGGTACACCAGAGGTTCGTCCACTCTGGTCCTCTCGTACTAGGAGCAGATCCTCTCAAATTTCCAGCGCCCACGGTAGATAGGGACCGAACTGTCTCACGACGTTCTAAACCCAGCTCGCGTACCTCTTTAAATGGCGAACAGCCATACCCTTGGGACCTGCTTCAGCCCCAGGATGAGATGAGCCGACATCGAGGTGCCAAACACCGCCGTCGATATGAACTCTTGGGCGGTATCAGCCTGTTATCCCCAGAGTACCTTTTATCCGTTGAGCGATGGCCCTTCCATACAGAACCACCGGATCACTAAGACCTACTTTCGTACCTGCTCGACTTGTGGGTCTCGCAGTTAAGCGCGCTTTTGCCTTTATACTCTACGCGTGATTTCCGACCACGCTGAGCGCACCTTCGTACTCCTCCGTTACTCTTTAGGAGGAGACCGCCCCAGTCAAACTACCCACCAGACATGGTCCTCGTCCCGGATCACGGGACAGAGTTAGAACCTCAACATTACCAGGGTGGTATTTCAAGGACGGCTCCATTGGAACTGGCGTTCCAACTTCAAAGCCTCCCACCTATCCTACACAAGTAAGGTCAAAGTTCAATGTCAAGCTGCAGTAAAGGTTCACGGGGTCTTTCCGTCTAGCCGCGGGTACACTGCATCTTCACAGCGATTTCGATTTCACTGAGCCTCTGCTGGAGACAGCGCCGCCATCATTATGCCATTCGTGCAGGTCGGAACTTACCCGACAAGGAATTTCGCTACCTTAGGACCGTTATAGTTACGGCCGCCGTTTACTGGGGCTTCGATCAAGAGCTTCGCTTACGCTAACCCCATCAATTAACCTTCCAGCACCGGGCAGGCATCACACCCTATACGTCCACTTTCGTGTTTGCAGAGTGCTATGTTTTTAATAAACAGTTGCAGCGGCCTGGTTTCTGCGGCTGTCAACCGCTCAGGGAGCAAGTCCCATCACCGTCAACAGCGTACCTTCTCCCGAAGTTACGGTACCATTTTGCCTAGTTCCTTCAGCAGAGTTCTCTCAAGCGCTTTGGTCTACTCGACCTGACCACCTGTGTCGGTTTCGGGTACGATTCCAGTGTAACTGAAGCTTAGAGACTTTTCCTGGAAGCATGGTATCAGCCACTTCGCTAGTAAACTAGCTTGCTATCAGCTCTCAGCATAGAGCACCCCGGATTTGCCTAAGATGCATGCCTACAGCCTTCCACCTGGACAACCAACGCCAGGCTGACTTAACCTTCTCCGTCCTCTCATCGCATTACACTGAAGTATTGGAATATTAACCAATTTCCCATCGACTACGCCTCTCGGCCTCGCCTTAGGGGTCGACTCACCCAGCCCCGATTAACGTTGGACTGGAACCCTTGGTCTTTCAGCGAACGGGTTTTTCACCCGTTTTGTCGTTACTCACGTCAGCATTCGCACTTCTGATACCTCCAGCAGACTTCTCAATCCACCTTCATCGGCTTACAGAACGCTCCCCTACCACGTATACAATGTATACATCCGCAGCTTCGGCACATAGTTTTAGCCCCGTTACATCTTCCGCGCAGGCCGACTCGACTAGTGAGCTATTACGCTTTCTTTAAAGGGTGGCTGCTTCTAAGCCAACCTCCTAGCTGTCTATGCCTTCCCACATCGTTTCCCACTTAACTATGATTTTGGGGCCTTAGCTGGCGGTCTGGATTGTTTTCCTCTTGACTACGGACGTTAGCACCCGCAGTCTGTCTCCCGGATAGTACTCATCGGTATTCGGAGTTTGCATCGGTTTGGTAAGTCGGGATGACCCCCTAGCCGAAACAGTGCTCTACCCCCAATGGTATTCGTCCGAGGCGCTACCTAAATAGCTTTCGGGGAGAACCAGCTATCACCAGGCTTGATTAGCCTTTCACCCCTATCCACAAGTCATCCCCTGGCTTTTCAACGACAGTGGGTTCGGTCCTCCAGTTAGTGTTACCCAACCTTCAACCTGCTCATGGATAGATCGCCTGGTTTCGGGTCTACACCCAGCAACTATACGCCCTATTAAGACTCGGTTTCCCTACGGCTCCCCTATGCGGTTAACCTTGCTACTGAATGTAAGTCGCTGACCCATTATACAAAAGGTACGCAGTCACCGAACAAGTCGGCTCCCACTGCTTGTATGCATGCGGTTTCAGGATCTATTTCACTCCCCTCACAGGGGTTCTTTTCGCCTTTCCCTCACGGTACTGGTTCACTATCGGTCAGTCAGGAGTATTTAGCCTTGGAGGATGGTCCCCCCATATTCAGACAAGGTTTCACGTGCCTCGCCCTACTCGTCATCATTATGTGTGCCCTTTCGTGTACAGGACTATCACCCACTATGGTTGCACTTCCCAGAGCATTCCACTAAAACACACATAACTTAATGGGCTGTTCCCCTTTCGCTCGCCGCTACTGAGGGAATCTCAATTGATTTCTTTTCCTAAGGGTACTGAGATGTTTCACTTCCCCTCGTTCGCCTCAATACACTATGTATTCATGTATTGATACCTACCTTATGGTAAGTGGGTTTCCCCATTCAGACATCTCCGGATCAAAGGATATTTGCCGCCTCCCCGGAGCTTTTCGCAGGCTATCACGTCTTTCTTCGCCTCTGACTGCCAAGGCATCCACCACATGCACTTAATTACTTGACTATACAACCCCAAACAGTCGTTAATCCCTACAAGTAGGATTAAGACAATTAAATAAATAATCAATTATCTATTTAATCTACAGTTCGAAGTCACGTGCACTTAAGCACCGTACAGCTTCAATCTAAATTCATATACCAAAACGCTTGATTCAGTTAATTTGCTAGTTCTCAATTCAATCTACGTTCATCAACCCGTCATAACAACGCGTTAACGTATATTGATTGAGTGAACAATTTATTTCAGACTCAATTTTGCCAATCTGTTAATGATTCACTACATCCTCGTCGGACTGCAGTCAACTGTGATAAATCACAGAAGTTAACAAGACGCGCATATTACGCTAACTTCTTATTAATTTCTATAATCTAAGACTTCGTTCGATTAAAGCCTGCGCAAAGCATAGCTTTTTGCTTAAATTCCAAGGAAAAACGTTGTTTTTCTGATCTTGAAATTTGGTGGAGACTAGGAGAGTCGAACTCCTGACCTCCTGCGTGCAAAGCAGGCGCTCTACCAACTAAGCTAAGTCCCCAGCTTATCAATAAGTCAATGTTCTGATTTCTATTCGCTCTGCAATTGCTTGCTTGTCGTTAGTGGTGGGTCTGACAAGACTTGAACTTGTGACCCCACGCTTATCAAGCGTGTGCTCTAACCAACTGAGCTACAGACCCTCAGATACATCATCATGAAGAACAACTTGTTGTGGATTCTTACTAATCGTCAATCTTTCGTTAAGGAGGTGATCCAGCCGCAGGTTCCCCTACGGCTACCTTGTTACGACTTCACCCCAGTCATCGGCCACACCGTGGTAAGCGTCCTCCCTAAGGTTAGACTACCTACTTCTGGTGCAACAAACTCCCATGGTGTGACGGGCGGTGTGTACAAGGCCCGGGAACGTATTCACCGCGGCATTCTGATCCGCGATTACTAGCGATTCCGACTTCATGGAGTCGAGTTGCAGACTCCAATCCGGACTACGATCGGCTTTTTGAGATTAGCATCACATCGCTGTGTAGCAACCCTTTGTACCGACCATTGTAGCACGTGTGTAGCCCTGGCCGTAAGGGCCATGATGACTTGACGTCGTCCCCGCCTTCCTCCAGTTTGTCACTGGCAGTATCCTTAAAGTTCCCATCCGAAATGCTGGCAAGTAAGGAAAAGGGTTGCGCTCGTTGCGGGACTTAACCCAACATCTCACGACACGAGCTGACGACAGCCATGCAGCACCTGTATCAGAGTTCCCGAAGGCACCAATCCATCTCTGGAAAGTTCTCTGTATGTCAAGGCCAGGTAAGGTTCTTCGCGTTGCATCGAATTAAACCACATGCTCCACCGCTTGTGCGGGCCCCCGTCAATTCATTTGAGTTTTAGTCTTGCGACCGTACTCCCCAGGCGGTCTACTTATCGCGTTAGCTGCGCCACTAAAGCCTCAAAGGCCCCAACGGCTAGTAGACATCGTTTACGGCATGGACTACCAGGGTATCTAATCCTGTTTGCTCCCCATGCTTTCGCACCTCAGTGTCAGTATTAGGCCAGATGGCTGCCTTCGCCATCGGTATTCCTCCAGATCTCTACGCATTTCACCGCTACACCTGGAATTCTACCATCCTCTCCCATACTCTAGCTAACCAGTATCGAATGCAATTCCCAAGTTAAGCTCGGGGATTTCACATTTGACTTAATTAGCCACCTACGCGCGCTTTACGCCCAGTAAATCCGATTAACGCTCGCACCCTCTGTATTACCGCGGCTGCTGGCACAGAGTTAGCCGGTGCTTATTCTGCGAGTAACGTCCACGCATCTAGGGTATTAGCCTAGAGCGCCTCCTCCTCGCTTAAAGTGCTTTACAACCAAAAGGCCTTCTTCACACACGCGGCATGGCTGGATCAGGGTTCCCCCCATTGTCCAATATTCCCCACTGCTGCCTCCCGTAGGAGTCTGGGCCGTGTCTCAGTCCCAGTGTGGCGGATCATCCTCTCAGACCCGCTACAGATCGTCGCCTTGGTAGGCCTTTACCCCACCAACTAGCTAATCCGACTTAGGCTCATCTATTAGCGCAAGGTCCGAAGATCCCCTGCTTTCCCCCGTAGGGCGTATGCGGTATTAGCATCCCTTTCGGAATGTTGTCCCCCACTAATAGGCAGATTCCTAAGCATTACTCACCCGTCCGCCGCTAAGCTAAGGTGCAAGCACCCTCGCTCCGCTCGACTTGCATGTGTTAAGCCTGCCGCCAGCGTTCAATCTGAGCCATGATCAAACTCTTCAGTTAAAATCATTTCGAACTTTATAAGTAAAGTTCTTAAACTTGGCTCATCAATTTTCTGACTTAAATTTCGCTCAAATAAACTTCGAGTAATTTAAACCAATCAATCAATGAAAATAATTTCGATCAATCAACCAGTAAAAATCCACACAAGTTGTTCTTCATAATCTCTTAATGATCTTCTCGATGCTTCGTCAGCATCAAGCTAGGTCGGCTATATTACTCTCTATTTTTAGAAAGTCAACATGCAATGTTGATTTTATTTCTAAACTTACCACCTAAACCAGAACTCAACCATTTTAGCTAAATCCTTGTTTATTAACAAGTTCTTATCAACATCACCGCCGATGGATGTGCATTATAGAGCAAATAAAACCTGACGCAACCCCTATTTTTAATTATTTTGGGAAATATATCTTAACTGTATTTTTTATGACCAATTTCAGGTTTTTCAGTTTATTTTCTATCCTTTTCTTTCATTTTTATTTTAGTTAGACTGCGGCCATAATTTTATTTTTAATTTTTTATAAAAATGCCTTCTCCCCCCTTACACAAAACACTGTGTTTTTTGCTGTGTTTATTTTTGCACCCTGCCCATGCCAATAGCCCAACCACTGGTGCACCGCAAATGGTGTATGCCATTTTAAGTTATGCCAAATGGGAGCAAAACACGCCGAATATTTGTATTGTGAATAATCCAGCGCTAGCACAACAATTTAAAAGCCAGCGTAGCACACAGCATGTTTATAAAATCAGCCCACTACAATTAGACGATTTAAAACAGACCAGTTGTCAGGCCATTGTCTTTTCCAACCTAAGCCCACGTGAAGAACAGAATATTCTGAACAGTACAGTGCGTTATCCCGCCTTAAGCATTAGCACCACCAATTCAGCCTGTGAGCTGGGCAGCGTCTTTTGCCTTTACCAGAAGAAAAATCAGCAGTATTCATTTAGGGTGAATATGCAAAGTCTGACGCAATCGCAGATACATATTGACCCTCGGGTATTATTACTGGGTAAAAACGGGGGCCTAAAGCATGAATAAGCCCAAAGCGGTATCGCTGCGTCGTATTTTCCGTTCCTACCAGCTGGTGATTTTTATTCTGACTTTTGGTTTATGCCTAGGTATTTTTTGTGTGGTGTCTAATTACACCCTGGAAAGTTATGCCAAACAGAGTTTGAGTATTTTATCCGGTTCTCTGGCAGAGCGGATTCAGCCCGCTGTGGTCTTTCATGATACTTATACAATTCAGAAGATTCTGGCTGAATATGCCGAGCAATATCCAATTCACTCAATTCAAGTCATCGCAACCAATGGTGAAGTCCTGTCGACCATTCATCATCATCAAAATGCGTTACCGTTTATTCAGTATTTACTGGACTGGCTGTATTTTCGTGAGCCAGTGACAGTCGAGATTCAGCATCAGCAGCAAAATTTTGGACAACTGGTGGTCTATGGCAATGCCTCCACCCATGTCAGTTTTTTCTATACCATTCTACTGGCGCTGACCATTAGCTTTATTTTACTGCTGGCCTTACTGTTCTGGTCGGCAAATGCGGTTTACCGACATTTGATGAAAGCGGTCAATCCACTGGTACAGACCACCCAGACCATCAGCACCAATAAAAATTATCAGCTACGCCTGCCCTCGTCTGAAATTTCTGAGTTTCAGGAAATTAATCGCGTGGTAAATGAACTGCTGGACAAAATTGAAGCCTCAACCTGGGCCCTGCAACATGAAAATCATCAATTGTCGCATCAGGCCCGTCATGATGGACTGACCCAACTTCCTAATCGTGAATATTTCCATCAAATGCTGGCACAGAGTTTTGCCCAAGGTACGCAAGACAGCATTGCCCTGCTGTTTATTGATAACGATAACTTTAAAGAAATTAATAATCGCCACGGCCATGCCGCCGGTGATGCCGTGCTGCTGGAAATGGTCAAACGCTTGCGCCAAGCGTTAAACCAGCATGATTTTATGTCCCGCCTCGGTGGTGATGAGTTCGCAATTATTGTAAAAAATATTGAATATCATCATGATTTAATTAGAATAAGTTAAAATTTACTCCACTGCTGTCGCCAGCCTTTAATTTTTAATCATCATCCTATTTATTTCAGTTTTAGTATTGGCATCGCACTCGCGCAGTCAGCATCATCTCCTGAAATGCTGATCAATAATGCAGATATGGCCATGTATAAGGCCAAGCAGCTCGCACAACACTGGTACATTTTTGCAGAGCACGGGCGCATGGCCAAAGGTTAGTTTATTCATGTTAAAACATATTTTTAAAACTGCTTGTCTGCTGCTTGCACTGACTACCCTCAGTGCCTGCATGAGTCTGGGGCAGCTCAATTACAAACAGGCCCGCATGCTCAAGCAGGAAGGTTTTAGCCTGACCAGCGAGGGCTGGAGCTTAAGCCTACCAGAAAAACTGCTGTTCGGTTTTGATCAGGCCGAGATCCAGGCACACAACCAGCAAGCTTTACAGCAACTCTCAAGCAAGTTGCTGAAATATAAACTGGATAAAGTCAAAATTATTGGACATAGCGACAATGTCGGTGACCTGGCCTATAACCTTAAGCTGTCCGGAGAACGTGCCGAAAATGTCGCACAAATTTTTATGCAACAAGGTTTTCGACCAGTGAATTTACAGGTAATTCCTCGCGGTGCAGAACAGCCGCTGGTACCAAACACCTCTCCTGAAAACCGGGCGATGAACCGTCGTGTAAATGTGGTGATTGTGCCTTAAGTATTTTGCCACTTTGTAGAACTAGCCTCTTGCAGAGGCTTTTTTTATGGGGAGATTTTATCAGCAGACTTAAATTTCAGGCATAAAAAAACCGCTTAACGCGGCATCTTTTATCTTTCAACTTTAGGGAAATTGGTCGGAGCAGTAGGATTCGAACCTACGACCCCCTGGTCCCAAACCAGGTGCACTACCAGGCTGTGCTATGCTCCGATTTTCAACTTTAAAAGTTGGGGTGAATGACGGGATTCGAACCCGCGACAACTGGAATCACAATCCAGGGCTCTACCAACTGAGCTACATCCACCATCAATTAGTTCTACAATACCAAGCCACCAAAATGGCGCGCCTGACAGGATTCGAACCTGTGACCATCCGCTTAGAAGGCGGATGCTCTATCCAACTGAGCTACAAGCGCTTAACCGATGATACCAAAAACACATCGTTGCCTTGAGAAATTGGTCGGAGCAGTAGGATTCGAACCTACGACCCCCTGGTCCCAAACCAGGTGCACTACCAGGCTGTGCTATGCTCCGTTTCATCTCAGCTTTTCGTGTATCGCACATCGTGCGGTACGGTGTGCATTCTAGGCGCGACGCCCGTGGACGTCAACACCTATCTTTAAAAAAATATGAAAAATCTCTTCAACCGCTTATTTATCAAGCATTTTAGACATTTTTCAATCAATTTTTAGCGTTTTAGCTGCGCACTGAAGTTTAACATGCGATCAAGCGGTAATTTAGCGCGTTCTGCCAGCGCCGGATCAACAAAAATTTCCTGATCCCCCTGCTGTAAAACCTGCAAAATGCCATCCAGTTCGTTCATGGCCATCCACGGGCAATGCGCGCATGAGCGACAGGTCGCGCCTTCACCGGCGGTCGGCGCTTCTACCAGAATCTTGTTCGGTACCGCCTGCTGCATTTTGTAGAAAATCCCGCGGTCGGTCGCCACAATTAAACGCTCATGTGGCAAAGTCTGGGCAGCCTTGATTAGTTGTGAGGTACTGCCGACTGCATCAGCAATATCCACCACCGATTCTGGTGATTCTGGATGCACCAGCACCGCTGCATCCGGATAAAGCGCTTTCATTTGTGCAATCCCGCGGGCACGGAATTCTTCATGCACGATACAGGCACCATCCCAGAGTAGCATATCTGCGCCCGTTTTTTTCTGGATATAACGCCCCAAATGCTGATCCGGTGCCCAGATAATTTTTTCACCCAGGCTATCGAGATGCTCGACAATTTCAACCGCACAGCTTGAGGTTACCACCCAGTCGGCACGGGCTTTCACAGCAGCCGAGGTGTTGGCATACACCACTACGGTATGATCAGGATGGGCATCGCAGAATTGGGTAAATTCATCTACCGGGCAGCCCAGGTCGAGTGAACAGGTGGCTTCCAGCGTCGGCATCAGCACTGTTTTCTCAGGTGACAGGATTTTGGCGGTTTCGCCCATAAATTTCACCCCGGCCACCACCAAGGTTGACGCTGCATGATCACGACCAAAACGTGCCATTTCCAGTGAATCCGATACACAACCACCCGTCAGCTCTGCCAGCTCTTGCACTTCAGGATCGCAATAATAGTGTGCCACCAGTACTGCATCACGTTTTTTAAGTTCGGCCTGAATTAAGGCAAATTTGGCCTGCTTGGCTTCTTCAGTTAAATGATTTTCTTTCGGTTCACCCAAACGGTCTAAATGCGCCTGCACAATCGACTTTGCTTCATTGGCAATTAAATTGGTCGCATCATTCATAACAGCGTCTTCTCTATCGAAATGCTTGTTTGCACAAGCAGTTACATCAGCAATTGGTCAGTGTCAGTGCTTGACCAATCATTAAAAATACAGCGTTGTAAAAAAGCCTCACAACGGAGGCTTTTTCAGAAATACATCAGGGACTTAAGAACGGTAGTCTGCATTAATCTTGACATAATCATAAGATAAATCGCAGGTATAGACGGTATCTTGAGCCTGGCCACGACCTAAATCTACACGAATGGTCATTTCCTGCTGCGCCATGACACGTGCGCCGGCTTCTTCGGTATAGTCCGCTGCGGCGCCGCCATCTTTACAGATTTGTACATCATCTAACCAAACCTGAATTTTTTCAACGTCTAAATTTGGCACGCCCGCATAACCAATGGCCGCCAGAATACGGCCCCAGTTTGGATCTGAGGCAAAAATAGCGGTTTTTACTAGCGGTGAATGAGCAATACTGTAAGCAATATCGCAACATTCCTGGGTATTTTGTCCACCTTCGACTGCAACGGTAATAAATTTGGTCGCGCCTTCACCATCACGCACAATCAGCTGCGCCAGACGTGTCATCACCCGGGTTAAAACCTCTAATACTACGGCATAACGCGGATCTTCGGTCGAGCTGATTTCTGTACCACCGGCTTGGCCAGTTGCAATGAAGATACAGGAGTCATTGGTTGAGGTATCGCCATCGACAGTGATGCGGTTAAACGAGACATTAACCGTACTACTCAACAGTTGCTGTACCAGTTCACGGCTGATTGGAGCATCAGTGGCCACATAACCAAGCATGGTCGCCATATTCGGGCGAATCATGCCGGCACCTTTAGAAATACCGGTCATGGTATAAGTGATGCCATCCAGTTCAAACTGCTCAGATGCACCTTTCGGTGTGGTATCTGTGGTCATAATACCGCGGGCAGCGTCGTCCCAGGCATCAGCACGCAAGCTGTCTAGGGCCGGTTGTAAACCCGCAGTTAAACGCTCAATTGGTAACTGCTCGCCAATCACACCGGTAGAAAATGGCAATACTTCGGCGGTCTGTACACCTGCCAGTTCAGCCAGCTTGGCACAGGTTGCTGCTGCATTTTGCATACCGGTTTTACCGGTTCCGGCATTAGCATTGCCGGTGTTAATCACTAAATAGCGTGGATTACCCGCCTGCAGATGCGCTTTACAGATATGCACAGGTGCTGCACAAAAGGCGTTTTGGGTAAACACACCGGCGACATTGGCGCCTTCGGCCAGTTCAAAAATAACAAGGTCACGTCGGTTCTTATAACGAACATAGGCTTCTGCTGTCCCAATTCTCACCCCTTTGACCACATGCATCTGTGGCATAGAAACGTCACCTACTGCCATTTTTAAACGTCCAACTAGTTAATAATTCAGTGTGCACAGCTTAGAACAAAATCAGGAAAAAATCGAGCAGAACCCATCATCCACAAAATTGTGGCCAGACTCAACTGCCGTGCAATAAAAAACCAGCCCGCAGGCTGGTTAGTGTTGTGTGCTTGATCCTTAGTTTTTGGCCAGTTGCGCAGCTTCGTTTAATAAAGCCTGTTTGGCTTTTTGCTGGCTTTCTGCAGACAGGGCCGGGTTAGAAGCAACAATGCGGTCGGCATTGGCAGCATTGGCCGGAGCAATGGCTGCAGTCTGGAGCACAATCGGACGTTTATTCGGGTTGGCAAAGGTATAACGGATACCGGTACGTGGGCTTGCAACCGTCACCTGGTCATTATTGACCACTGCTTGGGTGGTGCTTACACCGACTGCGGCCTGAACTTTTGCCGGCGTGGTGGTTTGGGTATTGGCAAAAGCCAAAGCAGGCGTTGCTAAAGCAACAATCAGTAAAGGTTGTAATACTTTTTTCATTGTGTTTTCCACTTTTCGGTGTGCAATGTGCAACTAAATACCATTTAATTTCCTGCACTGCAATCTGTATTCACATCTTGCAAAACTATTCAAACACTTAGCGGAATAAAAAAAAGCAGAATCGAAATTCTGCTTTTTGCGAGATGTTTTGAATGGCTTAGATTTTGCCGTGGCACTGTTTGTATTTCAGACCTGAACCACATGGACATGGTGAATTACGGCTTGCCGGTGGCGTAAACACCGTTTCGGTTGGGGTTGTCTGCTGCGCATCGGCTTCGAAAGTTTCACCGGTCAGACTGTCCACATCGGCATGAGACAGATTCAGCTGCATCGCCTCGGCTTGTGCCTGTTTCTGTGCTTCAAGTTCAGCCAGTTCTTCAGCTGTTGGTACGTGTACGCGAGACAAGTCAGTCACGACATCAGACTTGATCACAGCGAGCATGTTCACAAACAGGTTAAAGGCTTCTTTCTTGTATTCCTGCTCCGGATTCTTTTGCGCATAACCACGTAAATGAATGCCTTGACGCAAGTAGTCCATTGCCGCCAGATGGTCTTTCCAGTGACGATCCAGCGAGTTGAGCATAAAGTGACGCTCCAGCATGGCTGCAGATTCATCACCCATTTGCTGACGGCGGCTGTTATAACGAGCCACCAGCTCATCAGAAATACGTTCGACCAGACCTTCTTCATCCAGACGGCGATCTTCTTCTAACCATTGGTTAATTGGCAGATCTAAAGCCAGATCTTCACGTAACGCCTGCTCCAGACCGTCAATATCCCACTGATCATGAATCGACTCTGGTGGTACATAGTTGGCAATCACGCCCTGAATCACTTCACGGTGCATTTCTTCGATGTAATCTTGCAATGAGTTTGCGGCAAGAATTTCATCACGCTGTGAGTAAATAATCTTACGCTGTTCATTGTTGACGTCATCGTATTTCAACAGGTTCTTACGGATATCGAAGTTACGTGCTTCAACTTTGCGCTGGGCATTTTCAATCGAACGCGACACCATTTTGTGTTCAATGGCTTCATCTTCTTTCAGGCCCATGGCACGCATCATGGCCACCACACGATCACCGGCGAAAATACGCATCAGGTCATCTTCAAGTGACAGATAGAAACGCGACACACCCGGGTCACCCTGACGACCGGCACGACCACGCAGCTGGTTATCAATACGGCGTGATTCATGGCGTTCAGAACCAATAATATGCAAACCGCCTGAGGCCAGTACCGCTTCGTGGTTCTGGTCCCATTCTTCTTTCAGACGTTGTTCATCTTCAGGTGTCGGGTTTTCAATTTTGGCCAGCAGAGCTTTCCAGTTACCACCGAGCAGAATATCGGTACCACGACCCGCCATGTTGGTGGCAATGGTCACCGCACGTGGTGCACCGGCTTGGGCAATAATATCGGCTTCACGTTCGTGCTGTTTGGCGTTCAGAACTTCGTGATGAATACCGGCCTCTTTCAGTTTGTCCGAGAGGATTTCTGAGGCTTCAATGGTGGCAGTACCAATCAGGATCGGCGCGACACCGGATTCCTGCACGCGCAGGATTTCCTGAATAATCGCATTGTATTTGCCTTCACGATTTAAATAGATTAAATCGTTATGGTCCTGACGGATCATTGGACGGTGGGTTGGAATAATTACCACATCCAGACCATAAATTTCTTTCATTTCTGCCGCTTCAGTATCGGCAGTACCGGTCATACCGGACAGTTTTTTGTACAGACGGAAGTAGTTCTGGAAGGTGGTGGTGGCCAGAGTCTGGTTTTCAGGCTGGATTTCCAGACCTTCTTTGGCTTCAACTGCCTGATGCAGACCTTCAGACCAGCGACGACCCGGCATGGTACGGCCGGTGTTTTCATCGACAATAATCACTTCACCATCATGGATGATGTAATGCACATTGCGCTGATACAGGAAATGGGCACGAATGGCCGCAGACACGTGATGTACCAGATTCAGGTTGGAAGCAGAATACAGGCTTTCCCCTTCTGCCAGCAGCCCCATCTGAATCAGCTCATTTTCTACGGTTTCATAACCGACTTCGGTCATTTCAACCGAACGCTGTTTTTCATCAATCCAGAAGTGACCGCCATCTGGCACTTTCTCTTCTTTTTGCGGATGCAGTTTAGGCGGAATGGTATTAATCGCCGCATACAGCTGTGATGAGTCTTCGCTCTGACCCGAGATAATCAGCGGGGTACGTGCTTCATCAATCAGGATCGAGTCGACTTCATCGATAATGGCATAGGTCAGGCCACGCTGCTTTTTCTCTGCCAGCGAGAACACCATGTTGTCACGCAAATAGTCGAAACCAAATTCGTTGTTGGTCCCGTAAGTAATATCGGCACGATAGGCTTGCGCTTTTTCGGTCGGGTCCTGCATCGAATAAATAATGCCGATGCTTAAACCCAGAAATTCAAAGAGTGGACGGTTGAGTTCGGCATCACGCTGCGCTAGGTAGTCGTTCACGGTAATCACGTGTACGCTTTCACCACTTAAGGCATTCAGGTAACAGGCCAAAGTCCCCATTAAGGTTTTACCTTCACCGGTACGCATTTCTGCAATTTTACCTTCGTGCAGGGTAATACCACCAATCAGCTGTACATCATAATGGCGCATGCCCATGACCCGTTTCCCGGCTTCACGGCAGACTGCAAACGCTTCTGGCAATAACTTATCTAGACTTTCGCCCTTGTTATATCGTTGTTTGAATTCTTCGGTTTTTGCAGATAAGTCTGCATCGCTTAAGGCTGATATCGTCGGCTCGAGCGCATTAATCTTGTCTACGATTTTACGCATGCGTTTGAGTTCGCGCTCATTTTTGGTACCGAAGATTCCTCCGATCAGACTTGCCAACATGAATAGACTCTCTAAATCTTGCTTGTCAAAAGAATAATTTGTTCTCAGTCGTTATTATGGTGCTAGAAATTTGAAGTACAAGGGTTTTGCACACAACCCATCAAAAAATTCTGATGATTTCTATCCGTACAGCGAAGCTAAGGCAAGATAATGTAGCAAATTTTAATCGGATGATATAGTCAAAGCATGACAATATGACTGCATGTTTTTTCAGCATTTCATTCAATCACTTATTCAATATATTCATAAAGAATTACAAAAAAAGTATTTTCAATGCTAAAAGAATTGCGCCATAGTCAATCCCATCCCCCAATACAACAACGATATGAGGCAGTTAAAATGAGTTTACGATTAGGCGATACCGCACCCGACTTTACTCAGGAATCAAGCGAAGGCACCCTGAACTTTTATGAATTTCTGGGCAACAGCTGGGGCATCCTGTTTTCACATCCTGCCGACTACACCCCGGTCTGCACCACCGAACTGGGCTATACCGCAAAACTCAAACAGGAATTTGAAAAACGTGGCGTCAAGGCCATTGCCCTGTCGGTCGATGATGTCGAGTCACACAAAGGCTGGATTAATGACATTAACGAAACCCAGAACACCAGCGTGAATTTTCCGATTATTGCCGATCAGGACCGTAAAGTATCGACGCTATATGATTTTATCCATCCCAATGCCAGCGAAACCCTGACGGTACGCTCCCTGGTGATTATCGATCCGAATAAAAAAGTGCGTTTAATTATTACCTATCCGGCCTCTACCGGGCGTAACTTCCATGAAATTTTACGCGTGGTCGATTCCCTGCAACTGACCGACAACTATAAAGTGGCCACCCCGGCCAACTGGCAAGAGGGTGAAGATGTGGTGATTGTGCCTTCACTGCAAGATGAAGCCGAATTAAAACAGCGTTTCCCGAAAGGCTATACCGCAGTGAAACCATACCTGCGTTTAACCCCGCAGCCGAATCGTGACTAAATAATCAAGGTCCGTTCATCTTCCTGTATGCCTGTCTTCGGACGGGCATTTTTCATGGTACAAGGTCAGCACCTCAGCCGTGCTACACTGGGATGGTCCAGCACAACCGATTAGAACACTATGCCCAAAAATCTGCTTGCCCTGGTCCTGACCTGCATTTGTTGCACGGGCTGTATGACTACACCGGCCTTGCCTGAACAGCAGCGCCCGAGTGCCTGGGCTCAACCGCTGGATGCACAGCATAATTTTTATCAGGTCAGCCCGATGCTGTTTCGCAGCGAACAGCCCGATCAGCAGCTGGCAGCATTGTTACAACAGCATGAGATTGATGTAGTGATTAATCTACGCCCCAAAGCGACAGATGCTGAACCGCTACAGCAGCATGGACTGCAATCGGTGCATCTACCGATTCATACCTGGGCCATTGATCGGGAAGATTTATTGCAGGTAATGCAGCAGATTCAAAGCGCCCAAGCCCAACAGCAGAAAGTGCTGATTCATTGTTATCATGGTGCAGACCGGACCGGGGCCAGTGTGGCCATGTACCGGATTATGTTTGAACACTGGCCGGTGGAACAGGCGCTGGCAGAAATGAAATATGGCGGCTTTGGCTTCCATCCGATCTGGGTCAATATTGATGCCTTATTTCGTCCTGAAAATATAAAATGGATTCGACAGCAACTGTCGAATCCATCGAATGAAAACTAAGGGCAAAATACCGAAGGATACTGACAACTAGTTCCGCTTATCTAACGGCACCCAGTCAATGACCCAGGCTGATTTCATGTTCAGGCTGGCATCTGCTGCAATTTTCTTGCGTGCTGCATCGGCACTTTCACGGTCTTTAGATGGCCCCACCATAATCCGGATCCCTTTAGAGGTTGGACTCTTGGTGACTTTATAGCCTTTGGCTTTTAAGCGCGCGGCCAGTGCATCGGCATTGGCTTCATTGGCGGCCAGTGCCACCTGCACCATCCACTGTTTGCCATCATCTTCGCCTTCCAGCAGTTTACGTGCTTTCTCGGCTTCAGCTTTCTTTTTGGCTTCTTCTTCGGCTTTACGTTTGGCTTCTGCCTGACGTTTTTCTTCAGCTTTGCGCTTCTCTTCTGCAGCTTTCTGTTCAGCAGCCTTGCGTTCCTGTTCGGCCTTGCGTTTGGCTTCTGCCTGACGCTTCTCTTCGGCTAAACGTTTTTCTTCCGCAGCTTTTTGTTCTGCTGCTTTTTTCTCGGCAGCAGTACGTTCCTGGGCCGCTTTCTGCTCGGCAGCTTTTTTGGCTTCAGCTGTTTTTTGCTGTTCCAGCTTTTTCTGGGCAGCCAGTTTTTCTTCAGCCAGACGTTTTTGTTTGGCCTGCTCATCTTCAACCAGCTCTGGCGGAATATTGTCGGAACTTTGCTGCTGGCCATTACGTAGTGCATTTAAGGCCGCATATTCTTCTGCAGCCTTACGGGCGGCTTCAGCTTCTGCCTGCTGCTGCATGGCCAGGAATTCAGCTGCACGCGCTTCCTGTTCAGCCACGGCTTTTTCACGGGCACGGCGCTGCTCTTCCAGCAGACGTTTTTCAGTTTCTACATCTACCGTTAAAGGTTGTAGCTGAATCATTTCGGCTTCAGGCACAGTATTTTGCTGTAACTGTTCGACCCGTTCTGGCGTTTTGACATTATTTTGATGTATTTCTTCTTGGCCTTTCAGGAGTAATGCTGCCAATAACACACCACCACCCAATAAAACAACGCCGCCCATCCAGCGCTGTTTGTTATTCATTGACATTCTTCCAAATACTCCCATACCGCTTCTAAGGTATGAAATGATCCACATACCAAAATCAGCTGATTATTGTTCGTTTCATCCAGCGCTGATTTAAAAGCTAATTGAACACTATCAAAGTGCTGTACTGTTTCGCCCTCGAGAGCCGCATCCAGTTGTGTGATGTCTGCCGCACGAGGAACATTTAATTGTGCAATTTTCCACATTAAAACATGTTCTTTCAATAAGGCAACGACAGAATTCACATCTTTATCGGCCAGCATGGAAAACACACTGATCACTTCGGTGTACTGTTTATTGTAATTTAAATAATTTCGCAATTGCTTTAACAAAAACTCTACACCGTGCGGATTGTGCCCGGCGTCAAAGATTACGGTCTTGCCGGCAATCTGGCGAATTTCAAAACGGCCCGGGAGCTGGGCCTGTTGGATGCCTTCGGCAATCGCCTGCTGCTGGATGTTCAGACCGCTAAGTAACACGGCGGCAACTGCGGTCGATATATTTTCCAGCGCCAGCGTGCCAAGCGGTAATTTCAAGGTGCTGCCACTGCTGGCAAATAACCAGGACTGGCCATCTGCAGCGGTGCGATAAAAATAATCACGATTGGCGACATACAGCGGGGCCTGACACTGTGCTGCCTTGTCCTGAATGGCTTGCGGTAATTCCTGCACGCCGCCAAAGATCACCGGAATATTCGGGCGGATGATGCCGGCTTTTTCAAAGGCAATTTTTTCAATGGTATCGCCCAGCCAGTCGGTATGATCCAGCCCGATATTGGTAATCACGGCCATATCGGGATGTACCACATTAACCACATCCAGACGGCCACCTAGGCCAACTTCCAGCACCCAGACATCACAGGCCTGCTGTTTAAAAATGACAAAAGCCGCCAGCGTGGTGGCTTCAAAAAATGATAAACTTAAATTACAGTCACGACGCGCCTGATCAACCTGTACAAAGGCCTCAATCAGTTGCTGGTCATCGACCTCGACGCCGCCCAGTTTGACCCGTTCATTAAAACGGTAAATATGCGGCGACTGATACAGCCCCACCTGATAACCCTGAGCATTTAAAATCGCGGCCAAGGTGGTGGTGGTGGAACCTTTGCCATTGGTGCCCGCGACGGTAAACACTTTTGCGTCCGGGTGAGTGACGCCCAGCTTTTCAGCCACAGGAATCACCCGTTCCAGACCTAAATCAATCCCTGTAACGTGAACATGGCTCCAATAATTGAGCCATGTTTCTAAAGAGTCGGTTGCAAGTGGTGCTGTATTCAAGACAAATTCATCAGTTTCGTGACAATGCGATATACAGTATCACGTAATGCATGACGATGAACAATCTGATCGACCACACCATGATCAAGCAGGTATTCCGCGCGCTGGAACGGTTCATCCAGTTTTTCACGTACGGTTTGCTCAATTACACGCTTACCGGCAAAGCCAATCATGGCTTTTGGTTCTGCCAGATGAACATCACCCAACATTGCCAACGATGCCGTTACGCCACCATATACCGGATGAGTTAAGACCACGATATACGGCAAGCCCGCTTCTTTTAAACGCTGGATGGCTGCTGAAGTACGCGCCATCTGCATTAAAGACAGCATGCCTTCCTGCATACGCGCACCGCCCGATGCTGCAAAGCAAATTAACGGCTGACGTTGCTGAATGGCACGTTCCGCTGCCAGCACAAAACGGTCACCGACCACCGTGCCCATAGAACCACCCATAAAGTCAAATTCAAAGGCACAGGTGGTTACCGGCACGCCTTTTAATAAACCTTGCATGACCAGTAAAGCTTCAGTTTCACCGGTTTTCTTTTGCGCTTCGGCCATACGGTCCGGATACGGCTTGCTGTCCACAAATTTCAGTGGATCTTTGGCAGAGAATTCCTGACCCAATTCGGCATCGACCTGATCGAGGAACCAGGTTAAACGGTCACGCGCTTTCATGCGTAAATGCTCGTCACATTGCGGGCAGACATAGGCATTGAAAGACATGGCTGTACGAGTCACCAGTGCATGACATTCCGGACATTCGATAGTTGGTTCGGTGAATGTCGCCTTTAAGGCTTGCTGCTCATCCGGTACATGAATTCCCGGTACGCCGCGTTCTGTCCACGGCGTAGTTGGGCTTAAGATTTTCCCTGGCTTGACTTCTTGACTCATACTAACTCATCGAGCGCGGCTCGAAGCTCCTTGACTTTATTAACCGTTTCAACCACGGCTTGTTCTGGTTCGAGGTTGGCAAACTGTTTTACGAAAGCACTGCCGACGATGACGGCATCTGCCACGGCACCCATGACTTTGGCAGATGCCGCATCACTGATACCGAAACCGACACCAACCGGTACATCGGTGACTGCCTTGATTTTCTCAATCCGCTGCGCCGCTTCAGAAACATCTAAAGTGGCTGCACCGGTCACGCCTTTAAGCGACACGTAGTAAATAAAGCCGCTGGCCTGTTTCACTACATGCTGGATACGCTCATCGGTAGAGGTTGGTGCCAGCAGGAAAATCTGGTCCATATCATACTGCTGTAAGATCTGGTCTAAATCGGCAGCTTCTTCTGGCGGCAGATCCACCAGCAAGACACCATCTACCCCACATTCATGCGCATAGGCGACAAACTTCTGGTAGCCAATGACCTCAACCGGGTTTAAATAACCCATGAGCACCACTGGTGTTTCCGTGTCTTTTTGGCGGAATTCCTTGACCATATTCAGTGCATCGAGGGTATTGGTTCCCCCTGCCAATGCACGTTCTGCAGCCAAGGCAATGACTGGACCATCGGCCATCGGGTCAGAGAATGGCAGTCCAAGCTCAATCACATCTACACCCGCCTCAACCATTTGATGTAACAGCGGTACCGTTACCTGTGGCTGTGGGTCACCTGCCATGACATAAGATACGAGGGCCTTACGTTGTTGAGATTTCAACTGTGCAAATCGGGTGGCTAAACGTGACATAGGGCTGTGCTTTCCTTGAATAATTCAAAACTGATAAGTTGCTATTGTCGAAATACAGGACATCGCATTGTAACGCTATTTTTTGCTCATTGAACAGAGCACAGCTGGTCGATGCCCGATTTCATCAGCAAAGCGCGAATTTCAGAACAACCCGAAAGCTACATTTACCGATATTTCGGTTTTTTTCTCAATGATCAAAGATGCCTAATTTCGCTATTCCCAGCAATCTCAAGCAGTTAGAAAAACCCAATGGCTGAGCAAAAAAGATGATAAAAATAGGACAGTTAGCATTTACATTTAAAGTTTTCAGAAATAGCAAAAGCTGCTTTATACTAGCGCCGTTTTCAGACTTTTTCTTATTTCTATGATTTCCGACTCCCAGGCAAAAGTGCACGCTCGCGGGCTTGCGCTGTTGCCACTTATTGTATTTTTAGCCATTTTTTTAGGCAGTGGCATTTACCATTCCCTGATTGGGACCGAGTTTGCCTTCTATCAGGTCAAGGCGCCGGTGGCAGCCATTCCAGCCATTATCCTGGCATTATTGCTCTATCGTGGTCAGCTGAACCGGGCCATTGAAGAATTTTTGCAGGGCGCCAGCCATCCCAACCTGATCCTGATGTTTATGGTGTTTATGCTGGCCGGTGCCTTTGCCAGCACCAGTGGCGCCATTGGCAGTGTCTATTATTGCTGGGTGCTGGCGATTTTTGCGATTGCCGCTATTGCCTTGCGTTTCCCTAAACTGCGCACGGCTTAAGACTGTACTTTTTAATTTTCCAAGCGGCTATTCAGCCGCTTTTTATTGGTGGTCTGTTGCTGACGCAGTACCCGGCGCCGCTCGGTTAAGGTCTGGCCGCAATGCGCTTTATAGGCACGCGCCAAAGCCGACTGATCGGAATAACCGAGCTGGCTGGCAATCTCGGTCAGACTCAGCTTTTGCGGTAATAGCAACTCACAGCGTTTGATCCTTTCCATGTCCAGCAGCTGTTTAAATGAGGTCCCCAGTTCACTCAGTTGACGCTGCAAAGTGCGACTGGACATACACAGCTCGACAGCCAGCTCATCCAGCTTGGGTGCTTGTTGCTGCAGCCTTAAATAATCGGCAATCAAATGACGCAGCTTCTGGTCCAGCCCTTCCAGCAAAGGTTTGGCCGCCATCGCTTCTTCAGCCTGTTTTTTTAAAATCCCGATTAAAGTTGGATCAGGCTGCTGTGGTTGCAGCTGCAGGCTGTCGATGCTCAGCACCAGCTGATAATCCGGCTGATCAAACAACACTTCGCAGCCATAAAACTTTTGATATTGATACAGCGCCGTTTGCGGAGCATGGGCAAAATGAACCCGGCGCAAGGGAAAGTGTTCGGCCGCAAACATCTGCCGGGCCAGCTGCAGCATACAGGCAAAGGTGATTTCGTGAATCAGCGTGCTCTGATCCTGCGGATTCGGCCAGGAGACAATCAGCAGATCATCCTGCTGCTGAATCTGCATGGGAACCGCTTCGTTAGCATCAATCACCAGCCGGCTAAACTGGGCAATATACTGCAAGGCCTCGGCCACGCTATTACTGCGCGAGGCCATATAGCCGAGCACACCAAAATGTTCCGGACGGATAAAACGCGCCAGTTCAAACACCAGATAGGCTGTGTTCAGCTGCTGCCGGGTCTGTTCCAGCAGCGTAATAAAAGCCTGACAGGAAGATTGGCCATCAATCGGCAAACTCAGTACATGCTGCACATATTGCTGCAAGCTGTCTGACAGCTCGAGCTGTTGCGGCTGCACACCTTGTGCCTGCAGGTAGGACTGCCACAAGTGTACATAGCCGTTTGGAATCTGAATATCACTCGGGTAAGTTGTCATCCTGACATTTCTTATTTTCACTATGGCGTAAAATGTATAAAAACTGGCAAGACTTGTCAAAACAAAGCCGCTAAAGCCCGACATACTGCAGATATGAACGACTAGATGAAGTAAAACAAGATGAATGCCATAGTCCAATATCAGGCGCAACCAGTGGTGCGCAGCAATCTCGACTTTAAGCTGGAACAGATTCCACGCTTCTGGTTTGGTGGAGATCCTTTTCTGACCCGCATGTTTGATGCCTTAAGCCTGACCTTTCCCGATGGGGAACGCTATTTTATTCAGTCGGTACGCTTGTACCGCGAGCAGATTCAGCAGCCAGAACTGCAGCAACGCGTGGCCGACTTTATCCGCCAGGAAGCCCAGCATGGCATCGCGCATGACAAAATGAACCAGCTAATGAAAAATCAGGGTATGCCGGTGGATCAGTTTATCCGCCAGCTCAACCGGATTTTTAAATTTGAACTGGAAAAACGCTCACCGGAATACAATATTGCCACCACGGCAGCAGCCGAGCACCTGACCGCCCTCATGGCCGAAACTTTTTATGCCCATCGCTCGACGTTAGCTGAAGCACATCCGTATGTACGCGCCTTGTTTGCCTGGCATGCGATTGAAGAAATGGAACATCGGGATGTGGCCTTTGATGTAATGCGTGATGTGGCCCAAGTTTCTGAAGCGATGCGGCATTTTGCCCTGGTCTGGACCACGTTCCTGATGTTTGGTTTTACCATTTATCGGGCCAATATCATGTTAAAACAGGATGGCTTTAGTCTGTGGCAGCGTCTGCAACTGAATGCCAAAGGTTTGCCGTGGTTCTTTGGCAAAAAAGGCACCTTGACCCGGATGGGCCGGCTATATAAGGACTGGTTTAAAAAAGATTTTCATCCCAGCCAGCATCCGATTATTGCCCAGTATGAAGTCTGGATTAACACCTTGGAACAGACCAATGATCCGATTCAGGCCGGTGAAGCCTTCTGGCAGGCGGCTAAAGATTAAAGAAAAGTTATGATGGATTAAAAAAGCTGAATGTCAGGTTCAGCTTTTTTATTGAGTGGATGAGTTGTAGCTTTTTGGTGAGAAGGAGCAGCGACGAAGATCTACCATTTGGCATAATGCTGTTCCAGCAAGGCATATTCATTCAGGAACACAATTTCCTGATCATCCTGCACAATGGTGCCGCTGACTTTGGCCTGCCACTGGCTAAACTGGCTGCCCACCAGGCGCAGGTTCAGATTTTCATAACGGCGCCAGCCGGTGGTCACAGTTAAATTCAGGCTTTGATCCAGCGAGACAATATTCCACTGGTTATCTGACTGCTGCTCAAATAACACATCTGCCAGCGGATACAGGCGGCCATTGACCCACAGACAGTTTTCATTGCCAAAGCTTTCATTCACGCCAGAAGCCAGATTAATGCCGACCCGCTTGTTCTGGGCATCCCAGAAATTACAGGACAGCCAGAACCAGGCCGTTTCCGGGCGTAAAAAACCACAGGTATCATCCAGAGAAACAAAAGTTTTGTCATGAAACTGGATGGTTTGTCCCTGCTTGTTGATAAAAAAACCTTCACAGCCGAGCGTGGTCAGCTTTTGGGTATAGGTCCAGCCATTAATCCCATTCGGACTACACATGCTTAATGGATCGGTGCCGGCACAGAAAATTCGCGCACTCAGGCGCAGTTCGCCATATTTAGTCACCCGGATATAACGCACCCCATTGGCATGCTGAATATCCAGCTGATAGCCGGCTTTATGAAAATGGCTATGGTTAAACAGCGGCTGCTCGTCCAGCACCGTATGCCGGGCCAGAAAACTGATCGCATCCCATTCCAGCACTTCACCGGTCAAATGATTGTAGATATAAACAAAACCATGTCCGGCCCAGGCAATATCAACAATAGCCAAGCCAATGGTATAGTGCTCATGCTGAATACAACAAAATTTAAACTTTTTATATTTTAATCGTTTACGCCACCCAGACAGCACATCACCATAAGGGCTTTTATATTGATAATGATGGTATTGGATACTGGTCGGTAATTGCTTAAAACGTCCGTAACGTGGCTGTCCATTCTGTTGTATTAAATCCATGTACGACATTCCATGTGGTTTGAGACACTGTAGCTACCGCTTTATTATGCCTATAAAATCTGGCCAGAAAAATAAAAATAAGATTATTTTATCTAAACAATAACAAAAACATAGATTGCTTTCTTTCACAATATTGGAGTCAAGCTGATTGCTTAAGTCTGCTACAGTCAGGACTCGGCAATAGGCAAATAGGTATTTTCCCAGCGGTTTCCGGCAAATTCCCCGGCCACCAGTTGTACATAACGGCCATGCACCTGATCAATGGCGATGCAGTCATCGACATCCAGTACCCGGTCGGTATGCTGCGTTTGCCAGTGTGCAGCAAAATATGCCTTGCCACGCTGTTTGGCCACCATGGTATTTTGTGCAACCACCAGAACATAGCGATGCAATTCGCCAAATTCACGCGCATCGTAGCCGCCTAAATTGATTAGCCAGAGTTTTTCATGCGCCTGATTCGGGGCCGCATTACTAAATTGCAGCTGATATTGTTTGCCTTCAAATTCCACCCCATTGATTTGCGCCCAGGCATCAATATGTAAGCCTTGCTGCTCACCAAACCAGGCCTGTCTTAGCTGAGGGAAAGTCTCTTCCAGCGTGTTACCCACGGTAAGAACCACATCGTGCACTTCGGTATTGGCGCGGGCATGACGACCGCCTAACATGACGATAAACAGACTTGGCATGGGAGACTCCAGAAGATGGTTTTAACCAGGTAGAAGATAAATCAGCAATATGATACGCGTTGGCGATCGGGATGTCGCCTGTTGAGCAGCATGACAGGGACGTCAGATCTGCTCAACAAAAGTCTTTGCTTACTTTGGGCTTTTCCAAAGTAAGGGAAAATCTGGATGAATTATAATTGCCTGAATTTGTGTCAAAAATCGGATCTGAATAATAATCCTCCCCTCGTCCCTCCTTTAAAAAAGTGGGGAACTTTCATTACAACAATAAAAAAATCGCACCCAATTGCTTGAATGCGATTTAAATCCTCCCAACCCTCTTTTACTAAGGAGGGCTATTCCCTCTTTCTTAAAGAGGGTTAGGGAGATTTTTTACATATCCACCATTTCCACGCCATCAATACGCGCTACCGTCATCAAGTCTTTATCACCACGGCCTGAAACCGTTGCAATAATAATTTGATCTTTCGACATGGTCGGCGCCAGCTTGGTCACGTACGCCATCGCATGTGAACTTTCTAATGCCGGAATGATGCCTTCAATCTTGGTCAGGTCACGGAAACCTTGCAAAGCTTCCTGGTCATTAATTGGCACATAATCCACACGATGCATATCTTTCAGGAAGCTATGCTCAGGACCCACGCCCGGATAATCCAGACCAGCAGAAATCGAATGGGTTTCAATAATCTGGCCTTGTTCATCTGACATCAGGTAAGTACGGTTGCCGTGAAGAACACCGACATGACCGGCATTTAATGGTGCAGAGTGTTTACCCGTTTCAATGCCTAAGCCCGCAGCTTCAACACCATACATTTTCACATCCTGATCATTCAGGAATGGATAGAACAGGCCCATGGCATTGGAGCCCCCCCCCACACAAGCCACAAGTGCATCTGGCAGACGGCCGGCTTGTTCCTGAATCTGACGGCGTGCTTCACGGCCAATAATGGACTGGAAATCACGCACCAGCTGCGGATAGGGATGTGGACCCGCCACAGTTCCGATCACATAATAGGTTGAATCGACATTGGTGACCCAGTCACGCATCGCTTCATTCATGGCATCTTTTAAAGTTTTAGAGCCACTTTCTACCGCGACGACTTTGGCACCCAGCAAACGCATACGATACACGTTCATGGCCTGGCGCTTCACATCTTCCGCACCCATGAACACTACACATTCAAGACCTAAACGCGCCGCGATGGTTGCTGTCGCCACACCATGCTGACCGGCACCAGTTTCGGCAATAATACGTTTTTTACCTGAAAGTTTGGCCAATAACGCCTGACCAATGGTGTTGTTCACTTTATGCGAGCCGGTATGGTTCAGGTCTTCGCGTTTTAAGTAAATCTGTGCACCACCCAACTCTTTCGACCATCGCTCAGCATAATACAGTGGACTTGGACGACCGACATAATAAGCGAGATCACGGTCGAATTCTGCCAGAAACTGTTCATCATTCTTCATGCGGAAATAGAGCTTTTCCAAGTCTTCTAAAGCCGCCATCAGGGTTTCTGACACAAAACGTCCGCCATGGATACCGAAGTGCCCTTTTGCATCAGGGAACTGGGTATAGTCAATTGCCTGTTTTTCTGTATTAACAGTTTGCTGATCCACGATGGACTCCTTGCATAAAGCGTTCTATGAGTTGTTGGTCTTTAATACCTTTTGCGGATTCTACGCCTCCGCTCACATCTACAGCAAACGCGGCTGTGGTGTGAATGGCGTCTTCAATATTGTCAGGGTTTAATCCACCGGCCAAAATCAGTGGAATATCCAGTTGGGGAAAGCTGCTCCAGTCAAAGCTGTGCCCGGTTCCGCCCTTTAATTCAGGATGCCAGGCATCTAAAAGTACAGCGCTGGCACCGGCCTGCTGATATTTTTGAATTTCAGCCACCACATCTAGGCCCGGTTTAACCTGAATCGCCTTGTACCAGCGACGTCCAACCTGCTGCGCAATCGACTGGCACTGTTCCGGGCTTTCATCGCCATGAAATTGCAGGATGTCCAGCGCGACTGTATTGAGAGTGGCCTGAATCTCACGGGCTGAGCTATTTACAAATAAACCCACCACCTGCACATAAGGCGCAATGGCCTGTACCAGAACGCTGGCCTGTTCTGCGCTCACACTGCGCGGACTTGGAGGATAAAATACAAAACCAATTGCATCTGCACCACTGTTGACGACGGCATGTACATCTTCAACCCGGGTGATGCCGCAAATTTTGGCACGGGTTCGCATAACTTGTTTGGCTCTCGTAATGCCCGCTTTATAGCCTATCTATAAATATGGGGCCGGCTCATTGTAATGCAAATTTTTTCACTTGAGTAAAGTTCAGCCTGATAATTCTTGCACAAGTTGTTTAAAATGCATACGGCACTTATACTGCGCCCGTTTCACAGCAAGTTTAAGCCTTGGCTTTAGGGAAATTGGTGAAAATCCAACACTGCCCCCGCAACGGTAACAATGAAACATATATCAGTTTAAATCATGCGATTTACACCACTGTATTCAGATATGGGAAGGTGGATATATAGGTCCAGGTCATCATCAAGATGCCTGGCGCCACATTGAAGTCCGGATACCTGCTTGTTGTGCCCTTTAACTCAATCATTCACGTGGGGTGAATGTATGGAGCACATCTTATGTCTATTCCATTTCAGCCTGCTGCCTTAGCAGGTTCTATCGCGTTTGCTTTGGGTTTTTCCTCATCAGTTTATGCTGCCGAGCAAAAAGTTGCACAAGCAGCTTTAGATACCATTGTGGTGACCGCTACCCGATCTGAAGAAAAAATTGAAAATGTACCCGCGCGAATTAATGTCATTGAACCAGTAAAATTGCAACAATCTCCCATCGCATCATTACCTCATCTGTTATTAGATGATGCCTCGATTAATATGGTGCAAACAGGTGGTTACGGACAGCAAGCCTCAATTTTTTTACGTGGTACTGAATCTGATCATACCCTGATCATGCGTGATGGGATTCGCTTAAATACACCTTCTCAAGGGTCAGCATCTATTCAGTTTATAGATACGACCGACCTAAAACAGATTGAAATTTTAAAAGGCCCCGCTTCTGTTCTGTATGGTACCGATGCCATTGGCGGTGTTATCCAGCTGGTTTCAAAAACGCCTGAAACGACAGGTGCATTTCTTACTGGAGAAGTGGGTGAAAACAGCACCTACAAGTCCATTATCGGAGCTGATCTTGCGGAAGATGGCTTTTATGCACAAATCCGTGGTCAACGTCTTGAATCAGATGGCGATGTCATTTTAGATAATGATGAGCGTAAATATAGCTATGATCAAAAAGGCTATAGTGCCAAAGTCGGCTTAGAAAAAGAACGTTTTTCAACTTCTTTAGATTTCAGTCAGAATGAAGGAAATGGTGCGTACAAATTAAATGGAAATCTTGTTTCTCAAGATTTTGAAAATGAAATTATTAACCTTAAAGGTAGAGCCCAGCTTGCATCAAACTTTGAATTAAATGCTCGTCTTTCTCAATTTAAAGATGATTTAGATCAGCTGGATAAACCAGATTTTATCCATAACACTGCACAAGAAGCAGAATTATATGGCAAATGGCAATTCTCACCTATACAGAATATTCTTGCTGGTATTACACACAAAAATATGAAGGCGGATATCTTTTATCAAGGTGAGGGATATGAGTGGGATGGCATTTTCTATCCTGGAGAAGATGTTTTTTACGATAAAGAAATCAAATCTACGGGCTACTTTGCTCAACACCAATATCAGACTGACAAAATTCAAACTCAAGCAGGAATTCGTGTAGAAGATAACGAACGATTTGGCTCACATACTGTGGGTCAAGCTGCAGTTCGCTATCATTTTAACCCTTCTACAAGTGTATATAGCAATATTGGCAGCTCATTTAGGGCACCAAGCATGAATGACTTGTACGCACTGAGTTGGGGTGGAAATCCAGATTTAAAACCAGAAGAAGGTTTTGCTTACGAAATAGGTTTAGATCAAAAACTTACAGATCATTCAGTCCTGAGTTTATCGATATACCGCAATGAAGTAGATAATTTGATTACCTCCAAAGCAGGGAAATTGGTCAATGTAAATAAATCAGAATTTACGGGTGGCGAACTTTCTTATAAATGGAAAGCAAATGATCTATTCCTGAATACCTCTTATGCTTATGTACAGGCAAAAGATGTTGATCTCAAAGAAGACCTGCAAAAAAGACCACGCCAAAAAGTTACACTTTCAACAGGTATTCAAAATGAAATCTATGGTTTGAGTGCGTCAGTTGTTGGAAGTTCAAAATCCAAAAGTTGGGACAACCGATATAAGAATCCAGGTTATGCTACTATTGATTTAAATGCTTACTGGAATATCACTCCATCTGTCAAAGTCTTTACCAATATTGAAAATGTTGGTGATGTTCAGTATGAGACAGAATATTTTGGCGGGAATGGTACTTATTACATCAACGGTGGCCGACTCGCCTCTGCTGGTGTTACTTTCAAATATTAAGTTCACTACAGTTTAAATAAATACTTTTGAGAATCATGTCATGCCTATGGCATGATTCTTTTTATTTACAGCATTTAATTATTTAAGGATCTATTATGGGCCACCGTTTAAGCAAAATCTACACGCGCACAGGCGATTCGGGTACTACAGGGCTTGGTGATGGTTCACGCGTTGCCAAAGATGACTTACGTATTACCGCTTTGGGTGATGTCGATGAACTGAATGCCGTGATTGGCGTATTACGTGCACAAATTTCAGCAAGTAACATTGAAGATCAAGCCGCTTGGGATAAATCTTTAAGCCTGATCCAGCACTGGCTATTTGATCTGGGCGGTGAAGTCTGCATTCCGGGCTTTACTCTGGTACAACCGGTATCAATTGAGTTTTTAGAAAATGATATTGACCGCATGAATGAAGCGTTGCCGATGTTAAAAGACTTTATTCTGCCTGCCGGAACGCTGGTGTGCAGCTTTGCCCATCAGGCGCGTGCTGTCTGCCGTCGCGCAGAACGCAGCGTGATGTCAGTGCATAGCCGTGACCAGAATATTCAGGCCACGTCTTTGCAGCTCTTAAACCGTTTATCTGACTGGTTATTTGTGGCTTCACGCACCCTGCAACGCAGTGAAGGCGGCGCTGAAGTGCTGTGGCAAAAAAATATTAACGAAACGATTGAATAAAGCCGTCATTTTCATAGAAAAAATTGATGAAAATATGCGCTGATCTGAATTGTATAAATTTAAGATCAGCGCACAATAGCGCTGTCACATCCCGGTCATCTTAAAGGCTCACAATGAAACTTCCTCTCCAAACGCTGAGCCTGTTATGCGTATAATTGGACATCGTGGTGCCCGCGGCGAAGCCCCGGAAAATACCCTGGGCGGTTTTCAGTATATTCAGGATTTAGGCGTACGCGCTGTCGAATTTGACGTACGTCAGCTCAAAGACCAGCAACTGGTCATTATGCATGATGATCATTTGATCCGGACCACCGGTCAGGACCGTCCGCTGTATGAATGCAGCACGCAAGATTTACATCATTATAATCAGGCCTATGGCTGGAAAAACTGGTCGAATTTTGAAATCACCCCGTATTTAAACCAGACCCTGGCCCTAATCCAGAACTTTGAACATATCGAAGTTGAAATTAAAGCGGTGGAAACCCAGGCGCAGGCTGAACAGCTGACCTTGGCCTTGCATCAGCAGCTCAAAGGCTTTGAACATTCTGCTGTGATTACCAGTTTTGACCTGAAAATTCATCAGGCCTTACAGGCGCAGCAATCGACCTTTAAGCGCGGTTTACTGATTGAAGAAGATATTCAGGAACAGGCCATTGAACAGGCATTGCACTTTGGCTGCTGCCAGATTGGCTGGATGAATGAACTGGCGACCCCGCGCATGATTCAGGCCACCCAGCAAGCACAACTGGGGGTGAGTGTCTGGACGGTCAATGAAGTGGAACGTGCCAAACAGCTGAAAGATTTAGGCATTAACGGTTTAATTACCGATTTCCCAAAACTGATGATGCAACATATTTAAAACAATAGATGCTCAATCAGCCTGCATGTTACAGGCTGATTTTATATTGATTGAACTTCTATTTAGCGTTGATTGGCCTGAATCAGCATTAGCCCGCGCTCATCCAGCAAATATAAGGTTTTACCCTGTAACTGGAAGCGTTTGACCCGTTGCAAGGCATCCATCAAGTCGGCTTCCTGCGCCAGCGCATGATCACAACTATTATGCGTGGCACGGCTGTTCAGGCTTAAACGGCCCTGACTGAACTGCAGCTGATAGCGGCCGAAAAGAGAATTACAGCCGGTATTGCCCTGCAGATTCTGAAAACGGGAATTGAGCATTAAATACGGGCTGGCATGAAAATAACGTGCCTTTTTCCCCTGAATGGTTTGAATTTCCCAGCGAATATCCTGCAGACCATCGCTACTGCGTTTAACCGCTGCCGGTGCTTTTACCGCACGTGGCTGTGACTGGACTTTGGAGGCTGTAGAAGACGGCGGTGTGCTTTGACAGGCCGTAATGAAAACCACCGCGATCAAATACGGCAAAATTAAACTAATTTTACGGTATCTCATGTGATTGATTTCGCATTGATCAAGGATTTATCTTTATCATGCCGCAGCCTTCGATAAAATCAATGAAGCTTCAATCTTATTCTGTTACTGTTTGGTACAATACATCTGTACAATAATGCTAGTGACGCCGAAACGCGCATGCTAATATGCTCAAATCTTATTCCATACAAAAAGTAATGGATTAAGCACTTCTTTACACCTCCCCAGCTTTCAGGAGTACTGTTGGAGATGAATGCTCCCCTACCCAAAGCCCCAATTAACTGGGTTGCCGTTTTTGCTCTGGTGTTCTTGCCAATTGTCGCAATCATTGCCATCCCGTTATATGCTTACCACCATGATTTTAGCCTCGCAGCTTGGATCAGCATGTTTGTTTTACTTGGCGTTAGCAGCTTGGGTATTACAGCAGGTTATCACCGTTTATGGGCGCACCGTGCCTATGAAGCCACTTTACCTTTGAAAATCATTTTAATGATTATGGGCACCTTTGCCGTACAGAACAGTATCCTGTTCTGGGCCTCAGGTCACCGTACCCATCACCGTCATGTCGATGATGTCGATAAAGATCCGTATTCGATCAATAACGGTTTCTGGTACGCCCATTTAGGCTGGATGCTGCGTGACTATCCGGCAGCCGAACCAAACTATAAAAATGCGCCAGATTTGCTGAATGACAAACTGGTGATGTTCCAGCATAAATACTATGTACCGTTAGTGATTCTGGTACATGTTGGCATCTTGCTACCAATTGGCTGGGCTGTGGGCGACATCTGGGGTGTTTTACTTTTAGGCGGCTTAATGCGTCTGATTCTGAGCCACCATGTGACCTTCTTTATTAACTCGCTGTGTCATATGTGGGGCAAACGTCCATATACCGACGAAAATACGGCGCGTGACAACTTCTGGCTGGCTATTGCCACCTGGGGCGAGGGTTATCATAACTATCATCATATCTTCCAGTACGATTACCGTAATGGCGTGAAATGGTGGCAATATGACCCAACCAAATGGTTAATCTGGAGCTGTTCGAAACTGGGTCTGGCAAAAAACCTGCGCCGTATTCCAAGCTTTAATATTAAAAAAGCGGAACTGGCGATGAAGTTCAAATATGCCGAGCAGGACCTGGCGGTATATGGCCACAATGTCAATGACGACATCAGCAGCGTCAAACAGCGTCTGGCACAAGAATATGAAGCCTTTACCCATACCCTAAATGACTGGGCCAAGTTAAAAGAGCAGGAAATTCAGGCCAAGAAATCGGCGGTGGCAGAAAAAATCCATCAAATGGATGACAAGCTGAAAGTTGAATTCCAGCTGGTAGAACAGCGTCTAACCCATCATCGGGAAACCCTGAACATTCTAATGCGTAACCTGAAAAAGAATCCGGTTTCACAATAATACCAAAGCCCTGCAAAAAGCCTCCTGATGGAGTAATGCCAGTCAGTTAAGAGATTGACTGGCTTTTTCTTGGGTATTTTTGAGGTTTTCCTTTTACAACCCTTGGATAACTCCTCACTCTTCTCTCAGGTATAACATACCGATTAGATTTCTCCATTAAACTTTCCAGATGTTTGGGTAGATTACCTGCAGAAGCCAAAGAGTCGAATCTGAGTAAATTAAGAAGGGCAATAGATGCAATATGAAAACTGATCCTCAACGGGCTTACTTTGGCACGTTGAGCCATATATTTCATTTGTCTTCTTAGAACATTATAAGCAATCAAGACACCCCATAATTCTTGATAAATTAAGTCTGGCTGTTTGCTCCTTAAGTGCTTACCTTCCTGTAAATTGCTTTTAATTTCTCGGTAACACATTTCAATTTCCCAACGCTGAGCATATAACTTTGCCAAGGCTATAAGTGGGTATGTCTTTGAATCTAATAATGAAGTAATGTAACGTCTGATTTTTCCTGCCTGCTCAACTTCAATTAAACGTGCTTCCCAGTAATCTCCTAATGCTGGATTAAGTTTTTTGGCTCTTGCTGATATTGGCATCCTGATATGAAAATCATGTGGGGAATTCCGTTTAATTATGTCATAACGTAAATTATCTTTAGCTCGCATAAGCCAATGGCTTGATTCTCCACGTGTTTGCCAGCCTATTAAAAAATCAGCAGAGAAATAAGCTCGATCAAACAAAGTAATACTTTGTGCTGGAGGAGATAATTGATTTGCTAATGTGAGTTCACCTTGATCCATACTGCCTATTTGGGCATCTATGATTTCATGAGTATTGGTATTCACTAGACACGTGGCTCTAACTTGTGGGTAAGGTGCTACAGCAGTTTTACTTTTAGATGAGCCAAAATGATTAAAATTCTCCTTGGTCAGTGGCATAGACCAAACCACCCCGTCAACAGCACATACACTAAGACCTTGAAAGGTTGAATATTGTTGTTGTGATTCATCAAACCATGCTTGGCTGATTAAGGAGAATAAGGCAGCTAAGGGTTCTCGACCTAAACGTTGTCGAGCTTGGACAGCTGCACTAGGAACACAATAATCTGTTGTACCAAACACGAGTTTTAATTGTTCTACCACATAGCTGATGGGTTGATTGCGAAACAAGGCAAGCCCAAGAACAAGCCAAACCACGTGCTCAGCAGGTAATTTTCTCCTTCTGATCGATGCCTTACCTGTTTGATGCAGGCTTGTTTCAATCCAATTTAAATCAATAAGTTCACAAAAATGGTTGAGTGATGGGAGAGCATGTTCAAGAGTGGATTCTAAATGTTCAGATAAAGACATAAAAAAATGAGCGTATTTACATACACTCATTTTTACTACATTTTACTAAAATTTGCTTAACTGACTGGCATTATCCTGATGGAGGCTTTTTCTATTCGGAAACACGACACTTTTCTCCAGCCAAGTTTGTTATAGTGAAGGCCTGTTCTGAATGGCTGTTCTGCAATGCAATTTAACTCGCGCTATCCTACCCTGCCTTCCCGTCTGTATCACCAGCAACAACCGCTGCCTTTAAAAGGCGCCAAAGCCGGGCATTTCAATGCAGCACTGGCCGATGAACTGCAATGGTCAGATGAAGACAAAGTACAGTGGGTCGAAATCTGTAGCGGCCAGAAAACATTTGCTGAATTTCCGCCGTTGGCCATGGTTTATGCCGGGCATCAATTCGGGCAATGGGCCGGCCAGCTCGGTGATGGACGTGGTTTACTGATTGCCCAGATTGTTGACCAGCATCAGCAGACCATTGATCTGCATTTAAAAGGTGCCGGTGCCACTCCCTATTCACGGATGGGCGATGGTCGCGCGGTGTTACGCTCGGTGATTCGTGAATATCTGGCCGGTCATGCCTTAAATGCCTTGGGCGTACCTTCCAGTAATGCCGTGGGATTTACTTCATCCACCCAAGGGGTACAGCGTGAAAAACTGGAACCGGGTGCAATGATGTTACGTACCTCGGACTGTCATATTCGGCTGGGGCATTTTGAATGGATCAATCAATATCAGCCAGATTTACTGCCTGAATTTACCCAGAAATGTATCGAATGGCATTATCCGGAATGTCTGAAGGCCGAGCAGCCTGTTTTAGCTTTTGCCACACAGGTGGTGCAGCGTACCGCAGTGATGATTGCCCAATGGCAGCTGGTCGGCTTTGCCCATGGGGTGATGAATACCGATAATTTAAATATCACCGGTTCTACCCTGGATTTTGGCCCTTACGGTTTTATGGAGCGCTTCCGTCCGAACTGGATCAACAACCATTCCGATTATCAGGGACGTTATACCTATCAGCAGCAGCCGAGTATTGGGCACTGGAACTTGTGGACCTGGCTGAACAACCTGATTCCGCTTTGTCCCGCAGACGATGACCAGGAGCAATGGAAAACGGATCTGGCTCAATGTCTGGCCCATTTTGAACCGACCTTCCTGGAACACTACAAGCATGGTTTAAACCAGAAAATGGGCTTACCCAGCTTCCATAAAGACAGCTTTGACTGTGCGATGGCTTTTTTAAGAATCTTGCAAAGCGAGCAGCTGGATTACACCCAGAGCTTTATTCGCCTGCAACATAAAGACTATGAAACGATTAAAGATGACTGCCTGGACCGCCGTCAGTTTGAAGCCTTCCTGACGCAATATGAGCGTATTCGTGAACATCAGGATACCGATGAACTGGATGCCGCCATGACCGCCGTCAATCCGCATTACATCCTGCGCAACCATATGGCGCAAAAAGCGATTGAACTGGCCGAGCGGGATGATTTTTCTGAAGTCGAGCGTTTATTTCGCCTGCTCAGCCAACCCTATACCCGGCAGACCGCGCTGGAAAAACCGGAAGATTTAGCGCCGCTGCCAAGCGATGTGCCTGAAGTGATGGTCAGCTGCTCGTCTTAAAGTATCCACATTAGCCTGGTAAATTGTGGATAATTTCAGCATTATCCACAAAGTGCCCTTCAACCTAAATTGCGTATGGCTTTGCATCCACTTGCGGCAAAAGTCGCTACTACCCTGCCTGAAGTCACAGTGACCCAGCCTTTTGGTGAGGGTTGTGATGTGTTTAAAGTGCAGGATAAAGTCTTTATGTTACAGTTTCATCTGCACGGACAAGCGGCCATTAATTTAAAAGTAGCGCCAGATCATGGTGCCATGCTGCGTGATATTTATCCGTATATTCGTAGCGGCTGGCATATGAATAAACAGCACTGGATTTCAGTGTATGAAGATGAAGAGCTGGATGAAGCTTTAATCGAAGATTTAGTGCTGAATTCTTATGCGTTGGTGGTGTCCAAACTCAAGAAACTGGATCGACAACGTATAGCGTTACTCAAAACTGTAAGCTCGCGTGTTTAGCTCGGGCAAAAACACAGAGATAAATCGTGCCCACAGTTTAATCCTGTCTCTCGTATGTAAAATCAGCGATTAAACTTTATATTTATCATTGAACAACTCAAAGGCTTTGCGCCACCCTGAATGTTCACTGCTGTGCTGGCTTTTTGCAATTAAATACTGCAATAGTGCTTTGATGGTGGCCACTGTATCGGAATTTAAACAGACAATAATCTGCTGTACACAGAAGTTGATCTGATGTTCCAGGCGGGAACTATCCTGGGTTTGTTCAAAATAGTGTATCGCGGGGGTGATATTGCGCTGAATTAAGCGTGCGACAAGCTCAGTATTGACGTGCATAGAAAAATTCCCAAAAGCGGGCTGCGGATTATACCGGAATTTTATTTACTTCAATTTTCAGGCTTATTAAAATTTACAAAATATTCTTGTTAAAAATTAAATTCATTTAAAAATTATAATATTAGAAATCCCCCCCCCTTTTATCTTGGTCTTATGCTTGATCAGTCTGTTGATTTATCACCATCCTGCCCCTAAATACTGCACAACCTACTCTCATAAAAAAAGCGAATAGGCACATATCTATTCGCTTTTTCACTCCGCATGAAATTAATCTTCCGGATATTCAAAACGGTAGCCAACCCCATAGACTGCCTGAATCCACTCATGACGATTACCGGTTTCTGCCGCTTCGGAAATCTTGCGGCGCAGGTTTTTGATATGACTGTCAATCACTCGATCTGCAACATCAAAACTGTCCGGGTTAATATGGTCCAGCAACTGGGCACGGGAATAAACCTGCCCAACATGCTCTAAAAACAGTTCCAGTAAACGAAATTCGGTCGGGGTCAGGTTCAGTGCTTTTTGCTGATACCAGATCCGTTGCTGGGCTTTATCCATCCGGAATAAATCATTGGTTTCCGGTTCAGCCTTGCGGTCTAAGCGACGCAGCACTGCCTGCACACGTGCCACCAGTTCTTTCGGACTAAATGGCTTACAAATATAGTCATCTGCACCCATATTCAGGCCTAATACCCGGTCAATTTCTTCGGTACGCGCCGTAACCATAATAATGGGTAAATCAGACTGCTCACGTACTTTACGGCAAATGGTCAGCCCATCCATACGTGGCACCATCAAATCCAGAATCATCAGGCTCGGTTTACGCTGCAAAAAGCTGTTATAGGCTTCTTGTCCATCATGAAACATACTGACCTCAAACCCAGCAGCTTCAAGATAGTCGCGGACCAATTGAGCGAGTTCAACTTCATCTTCAACCAGCATGACATGTTTCATGAATATCTTTTCCTTTTATTGTTTGGTCGGAATCGGGAAAGTCAGTTTGCAGCGCAAGCCACCCAATGGCGAATGCGCAAAACTCAGCTGGCCACCCATGGCCTGCGCAATTTTAGCAGACAGCGCCAGACCTAAACCGGTACCGCCAGTGCTCCGCGTACGCGAATCATCCACCCGGTAAAAACGCTCGCCTAAACGGGCTAGCTGTTCATCGGTCAGGCCAAATGGACTGTCATCGACATAGACACTCCATTCTGTTGCCGTCTGCTCACTATGAATATGAACCTGCCCACCGGCCTCAGTATAACGAATACTGTTCGCAATCAAGTTCACCATAATTTGTTTAAAGCGGTCTATATCTAATTGTAAAGGCACAGCTTCACCTTCTAGACGCACGCTTAACTCGGCCTGTTCAAACTTCGGCCGGAAATTCTCGACTTCCTGTTCAATCACCTGCCAAGGGTTGATTGAGGCCAGATAGAATTTCAGCTGCATGGCTTCGGCCTGCGCCAGATCAGCCAGGTCCTGAGTCAGTTTTTTCAGGCTGCTGACCTGACGCATCATCGCATCTAAGTGTTCCGGTGTGGCTTTACGGATACCATCCTGCATGGCCTCAATTTGGGCCTGTAACACTGCCAGCGGGGTTTTTAATTCGTGCGAGGTATCAGCCACCCACTGCCGGCGTGAGGTTTCATGCTGATCTAAAATGACTGCCAGCTGATTCAGCTCTGTAGATAAATCACCGAGTTCATCATTACGGTTTACTTTCACCTGATACTGATAATTGCCTTTGGTCAGTTCACGGGTCCCATGGAGCAGACGCTGAATCGGCTTTTTAAAATAGGTCGCCAATAACCAGGCCACCAGTAAACTGGCAATAAAGGACAGACCATAAATCAGCAGCAGATAACGCTTTTGTTCACTGAAGAAATTGATGCTGAGTGCATCATCCTGATCCAGCACCGGTTTTAACCCCAGATAACCGACCACCTGATTGTTCATTAAAATCGGGCGATACGACATTTGTCCTTCTGCCGGCTCACCGACCACAAACTGGCGTTTGGCATCATATAAAGCCAGACGCGAGCTAAGACCCAAACGGTCCGGCATGGAAATAAACTGTTTTTTGCCATCCGATTGTGGCTGATTCGGACGCGGATTCTGGGCACTGCCCTGATTAACCCGGGTGGTATTCTGCTGCGCGCTTAAAGGAAATTTCAGGCCTTCAAAGGGACGGTACTCGGAAGGCAGATTCATTTCCAGCCATTTTAGTTCCTCCTGCGAGGCCTGGCGTTTCTGCGGATCTGGTTCAGCCAGCGTTGGCGCCACATTCATTAAGGTATGTTCTTCAAAATAACGCTGCTGCAAGGCAATATCGTACTGACGGCGCAACCACCAGCGCGACAGGCGGTCATAATCTTCCGGGCCGGCCTGCCCTTCAATTTGCAGGATTTGTGCCTGAATGGCATTGCCCCAATCATGATAGACGCCATACACACCGGCCAGATTATGAATCACATGATCCAGCTTCTGCATTTCGACATCGGCCACGTATTTGGTGAAATTGCGTTGCATATTCCAGTGCAGCACCCACAGGCTGACCGTGGAAATGACCAGCGCGGTCAATAGCACAGTCAAAAACAGGCGCAGGGCGATTGGAATCCGGCGTATTTTCAAAACACTCATCTCAATTTTTCTTTTATTTCACTATTGTAGCGAACAGTGTTTGAAAAAACTCTCCATTGTTTCTTCATCTTTATTATTTATTCTTGTCGCAGGTAAAAATAACTGTATCGCGGTTCTGTGTGGAGACAATAATCATGAAAACGATGACAAAAATTGCGCTTGTTTCAGTGGGTTTACTCAGTGTCGGGACACTGACAGCCTGTCAGTCAACCAATAGTACAGCAACGCCGGAACGTGAAGGCCGTATGGCTCATTCCATGCACGGCAAACATGCACGCCTAAGCCCGGAACAGCGTGAACAATGGCAGCAGCTGCGTACTGAACGCCGCCAGATGATGCAGCAGATCAAAACGGCCTGTGAAGGCAAAGCTGCCGGACAGGTGGTTCAGGTCAAAGCCGGTGAAAAAACCGTGAATGGGACCTGTACCCTAATATTTACGCCGGAACGCCAGCAGCTTAAACACAGCCGTGAACATCGTCCAATGCGTGGCGATGTACGCCAGTTTAAACAGCATAGTCCTCAGACAGGTGCCTTAACCGATGCCAAACGTGCCGAACTGGTGAAACAGTATGATCAGCGCCTGGCACAGCGTCAGGCCCGTCAACAGGCTATGGCCAATGCCTGTAACGGCAAAACAGCCGGTCAGACTGTCCAGATTAAACTGGGGGATAAATCGGTCAATGGTCAATGCAGCCTGCGTTTTAAACCGAATACCGCTGTGACCATTCCGGCCAAAGTGGCTTAAGCGAAGTCAGCAAATAAAAAAGGCGCATGGTGCGCCTTTTTTATTGGACATATCTGTTTACGTTTTTGACTATTTGTCCACTTCCTATACCGATAAATCTGTTTACACTCAATACACTTAGCTATTTCAAGTTAAAAATCTTTGACTTTACAGTCACCAAGAAAAGCCATTGAAATGCTTGTACCCAATTAGAAGATGTTGCACGATTAAAACATTCAAGATGCGCCTGTGAAGGCGCGTGAACTCACTGATTTAGGATTATAACCGCTGGTTAAACCAGTATTGAGGAACCCGATATGCCACAATACAAAGCGCCACTACGTGATATGCAATTTGTTTTGCATGAATTATTAAATGCTGAAGAACATTATGCAAAACTCCCTGCATTCTCTGGAAACGTAAGCCGTGAGTTGGTTGACCAATATTTAGAAGCTGCTGCAGACTTCTGTGAAAATGAATTATCTCCTTTAAACCAGGTGGGCGACCGCGAAGGCTGTACCTGGAACGATGGTGTAGTCACCACGCCGACTGGCTTTAAAGAAGCGTATCAAAAATATATCGAACTGGGTTTCCCGTCTTTATCTGCTGAAGAACAGTACGGCGGTCAGGGTTTACCAAACTCTCTGGGCATTACCATTTCTGAAATGGTCGGTACCGCAAACTGGGCTTGGGGCATGTATCCGGGTCTGTCTCATGGTGCAGTACGTACCCTTGAGCACCACGGTTCGCAAGAACAAAAAGATACCTATCTGCCAAATCTGGTATCAGGTGTCTGGACCGGAACCATGTGTCTGACCGAATCTCATGCCGGTTCTGACCTCGGCATTATCCGTACCAAAGCGGAACCAAATGCGGATGGCAGCTATGCGATCTCTGGCGAGAAAATCTTTATCTCTGCTGGTGAGCACGACATGGCCGAGAACATCATCCATATCGTTCTGGCACGTTTACCAGGTGCACCGAAAGGCACCAAAGGTATTTCACTGTTCATCGTACCGAAATTCAACCTGAATGCTGATGGTTCAATCGGTGAGCGTAATGCTGTGCGTTGTGGCTCGATCGAACACAAAATGGGGATTCACGGTAACGCGACTTGCGTGATTAACTTTGACAACGCCAAAGGTTACTTGATTGGACCTGAAAACCGTGGTCTGAACTGTATGTTCACTTTCATGAACACGGCGCGTATCGGTACTGCAGTACAAGGTCTGTCTGCATCTGAATCTTCATTCCAGGGCGCTTTGGCGTATGCAAAAGACCGTCTGGCCATGCGTTCACTGTCTGGTCCGAAAGCGCCAGAAAAAGAAGCCGATCCGATTATTGTGCATCCAGCAGTACGTAATATGCTGTTGACCCAAAAAGCATTTGCTGAAGGTGGCCGTGCGCTGGTTTACTTATTGGCTCAATATGCAGATGTGGTTGAGCAGGCTGCTGAGGAAGAAGACCGTAAATTTGCCGACAACATCCTGTCTTTATTGACACCAATTGCCAAAGCCTTCCTGACCGAAACCGGTTCAGAAGCTGCAAAACACGGTGTACAGGTGTTCGGTGGTCACGGCTTTATTTCCGAGCACGGTATGGAGCAGATTGTACGTGATACGCGTATTTCTTGCCTGTACGAAGGTACCACTGAAATTCAGGCACTTGACCTGCTTGGCCGTAAGGTTCTGGGTACACAAGGCGCGATGCTGAAAGATTTCACCAAGATCATTCACAAATTCGCAGAAGCCAACAAAGACAATGCCGGCATGAAAGAGTTTGTTGAACCGCTGGCCGCGCTGAACAAAGAATGGGGCGACCTGACCATGCAAATTGGTATGCGTGCGATGCAAAACCCTGAAGAAGTCGGTGCTGCAGCAGTCGATTACCTCTACTTCTCTGGCTATGTGACACTGGCTTACCTATGGGCACGTATGGCACTGGTTGCACAAGAAGCCTTGGCTGCGGGTACTACCGATGTCGACTTCTATAATGCCAAAGTGACCACTGCACGCTTCTACTTCAAGAAGATCCTGCCACGTGTACGCTCGCATGTTGACGTGATTGCGACTGGCCTGGATCCATTGATGGCGCTTGATGCTGAACACTTCGCCTTCTAATGCACGTGATGTGTAGTAACTTGTAATGGATGTAAAAAGGACGGCCAGCTGTTGGCGGTCCTTTTTCTCTATTTATCACGCTATATTAACCTTTCGTCGTCTAATCAATTGAAATCTCATCGTTTAGACTGACCTGATCACTATGAATAAACAAGAAACAGGTGAAATGAACTATGCCAATTTATAACGCACCGCTTGCCGATATGAAATTCATCCTGAATGATGTCTTCCAAGCAGAACAATTCTGGCAAAATAACGAAAATCTCGCCCACCTCGATGCTGCAACCGCAGAAGCCATTCTTGAAGAAATGGCCAAATTTACCCAGAACGTTACCCTGCCCTTAAACCGCACTGGTGATGAAGAAGGTGCCCAATATAACAATGGCAGCGTAACTACACCGGCCGGTTTTAAAGAAGCATTCAAGCAATATGCCGAAGGCGGCTGGATTGGCCTGGGTGCCGATGAAGAATGGGGCGGTCAAGGCATGCCAAAAATGCTGACCGTTCTGTCAGATGAAATGATTTTTGCCACCAACCCGTCATTCATGCTGTATCCACTGCTGTCAGTCGGTGCGGGCATGGCACTGAGCAGCTATGCTTCTCAGGAACAGAAAGAAACCTATTTACCAAAAATTTATTCAGGTGAATGGTCTGGCACCATGTGTCTGACTGAACCACATGCCGGTACCGATTTGGGGATTATTAAAACCAAAGCGGAACGCAACGAAGATGGCAGCTATAACATTACCGGGACCAAAATCTTTATTACCGGTGGTGATCATGACCTGGCTGAAAACATCATTCACTTGGTACTGGCCAAAACCCCAGATGCACCTGCCGGTTCACGCGGTATTTCGCTGTTTATCGTACCGAAATTCCTGGTCAATGCCGATGGTTCACTCGGTGAACGTAACCCCGTTGGCCCAGGCTCTATCGAACACAAAATGGGGATTAAAGCCTCTGCCACGTGTGTCATGAACTTTGATGGTGCCAAAGGCTATCTGGTCGGTAAAGAAAATGAAGGCCTGGCAGCCATGTTCGTGATGATGAACTATGAACGTCTGTCAATGGGTATTCAGGGTTTAGGTGCGTCTGAATTTGCTTATCAAAATGCAGCGCAATATGCGACTGACCGTTTACAGGGCCGCAGCGCTTCCGGTGTACAATCCCCAAACAAACCGGCTGACAGCATTTTAGTGCATGGTGATGTACGTCGTATGCTCTTAAATGTGCGCGCCAACAACGAAGCATCACGTGCCTTTGCAGTCTATGTCGGCCAACAGCTGGACATCACCAAATTCTCGACTGATGCAGACGCGGTGAAAAAAGCCAATGACCGTGTGGCGCTGCTAACGCCTATTGCCAAAGCCTATTTAACCGATACCGCTTTCCAGGCAACACTGGATGCGCAAATGTGCTTCGGTGGTCATGGCTATATCCGTGAATGGGGCATGGAGCAATGTGTACGTGATTTACGTATTGCGCAAATTTATGAAGGTACCAATGGCGTCCAGTCACAAGATTTAATTGGCCGTAAAACCATTAAATGTCAGGGCGCCTATATTACAGAATATATTGCTGAAATCCGTGACTTTGCCAACCAGTTAGATGCCGATCTGAACTTCATTAAAGATGCGACCTTAGATGCAGCCACAGAAGTCGAATCGGTAACGCAATACATTCTGAATGCGGCGTCTGAAAATGCAGAATTCCCGAATGCAGCAGCGGTCGATTATTTACACGCGGTTGGTCTGCTCAGCTTTGCCTATATGTTTGCCCGTATTGCCCAAGCAGCGCAGGCCAAACAGGGTGAGTTCTATCAGAACAAACTGGCGCTGGGTCTGTACTTTGTACAACGCATTCTGCCAGAGCTGGAAATGCGAATTACCCGTATCAAAGCCGGTTCTGATGTGATCATGAAATTCTCGGAAGATTATTTCACTCATCAGGCTTAAGCTTTTTATCTCTCAAAAACGCCTGCACTGTCAGGCGTTTTTTTATAGCATCCATGTTTTCCTGCTGTTTTTACACCACTTTTCCTGTAGTTGTGCACAGTTTTTGCATAAGTTTTTCTTATTCATTCAGCAGAATCAGGAGGAGCATATGACAGCACGGCATCCCAAAGTAGAAAAAATAGAAACCCTCCTCGACCGGCTGGGTAATCTGGCCGTTGAAAGTTTTCACTATATTGCCCTGTTCGTGATTGGCTGTATGGTGATCTGGTCGGCCGGCCATACTGTGGTCGATATTCTGACCGTCAAACAATATGCCACGATTGATGATATTTTACTGCTGTTCATTTATTTGGAGCTCGGTGCCATGGTGGGTATTTACTTTAAAACCAACCACATGCCAGTACGCTTCCTGATTTATATTGCCATTACCGCCCTGACCCGGCTGCTGATTTCCGATATCCAGCACGACCATAAAGCGGATATTGACCTAGTAATTATTACCGGTTCGATTCTGATTCTAGCCTTTGCGATTCTGGTGGTACGTTTTGCCTCCTGGAATTATCCATCGGTAATTCGGGATAAACACAGTGAAAAACCGTTGCCACAAGGCAAGACCCCACGCCCGGAAGATGATGAACTGGCCTAAACACCAAAATCACATCCATCATTCAAATCTGAAGAACAAAAAGCGCGCCTGGATACCACTACGGCGCGCTGATTTTTGAGTGAAGATTCACCGGATCATCAGTTTGGTTCAAATAGTTTTCCTTAGCGCTGGAGCGCTCCGGATGATCTAACGGTTTGGCACCAAAATATAACGACCATTTTCATAAATCCAGTAGCTGCCATTTGGCGGAGCCGGCAAACCTAAACGGCGCCAGTCAGTAATGATGGTCTGCGTGCTGCTTTCAATCCGGGCCACATTCGGGTCACCATTGACCCAGCTATAACTTTGCGAATTCTGGTAAATGGTGGTGGGCGCCTGATATTGAATACTGATGCCCGGACGTACCGGTTGATGGCCCCATTGCGGACGGGGCGGATAATATTGTGGTGGCCTGTGCTGCGGATAAGACGGGCGATGCTGTGGATAATGCTGCGCATGCGATTTTCGCTCCACACCCTGATAACTGGCCCAGCGATTGGTATCGGCCAGCGATAATGTCGAGATGGCAGACAATCCAATGCCTAACCATAAACCTGCTTGTATTCTTTTCACTACCCGACTCCCAAACATCAGCCTATTGATTTTACTATAAAACAGGATTAAGGATAAAAAATGAACATGCATGCTTTATACAAGTTTTTTAGATGAATGGCGGTAGATCGGCCGTATTTCTCAGTGAAAATAATGGCCTACTTTTATGCTACACTCGCTTTTTTTCATACTAGGTTCATGCTTGTGTCTGATTTAAGTTTTGATCGTCTTTATGAATATTTCTGCAAAGTACCCAGTGTTCAAAAAAACTTGATCGATGCCTATGGCACAGATGGTGCTCAGGCATGGTGGTTTAAATTTCAGATTAATGTAGCACACCCACTGGCCTGGCAAACCGTACAGGAACTGGGTCATGTGCTGAACTATATTTCCAAGAATGAACGTTTGCCAACGCAGTTTTTACCGGTATCGCCACCACCTTATATGAATGGTGAAGCCAAAGATTTCCTGTCTTGGGTGATCCAGTGTAATCATGCCGATTTCCCGCCCGATGTGGTCTGCGACTGGCTGGAAGCGCGTTTGCCGAATCCGGTTGAAGATGAAAGCCAGTGGAAAATTAAAACCGACCTGAGCGAGCTGGATGAGCTGTCTGATAAAGATCTGGATGAACTGGTACCACCGAATCCGGGGCAAAACTAAGCGTTAAACCTTAGTACTGACCTCTCCCTGACTCTCTCCTAGAAGGTTAAGGAAAAGCGTGTCTCCCTAACCTTCTCTTACGAGGAGAAGGAAAAGCTATTGTTCCTAGCTCTCTTGCAAGGAAGGGGAAAATCGCTTCTTTTTAACCCTTTCTTACAAGGTGGAAGAAAACTCATTCTTCCAGCTCTCTTATAAGCAGAAGCCACGGCTCCCAAACAGAAGCGTGGAATAAGGGAGATTAGAACGTCGACCAGCCACTCCACTCCATCAAACGATACAACCCATATTTCAGCGTCGATTCATCGGCATACTGGGCATAATCCACACTCATCTGACGGCCATTCAAATTTGACCAGGCGGTATCAAAATACTGCTGGGCATCTTGAAATACCGGTGCTTGAGCCAGGCCTAACACGCGTAAATTGGTTTCCAGATTATAGTTTTTTAAATTCCGCGCGGTGAAATTGGCCGAACCTAAAATCATCTCCTGTTGCTGGGCATTGCGCTTGATCAGCATTTTGCTATGACATTGCTCGCCTTGGGTATTACACCAGCGCAGTGGAATGCCGGCCTGATGTAATTCTGCTGCCACTGGCCGGTTCGGTACGCCATTCTTTTCCAGACCAAACGCATCTTTATTGGCATCCAGCAGCACCCGCAATTTCACCCCACGCTCATGGGCTGCAAGCAGGCTTTTGATAATCTGGCGCTCGGACAGATAGAACATCACCAGATCGACCTGTTCATTGGCTTTGGCGCTATTAATCAGGTTTAAAGTTACATCATAAATGGCTTTTTCAGTCAGCACCTGCACCTGCGGTTCAGTAGCAGCGGCCTGAAACTCACCGACAATCACCCCGGGAATATTGCTGCCGGACATGAGCGCCACCGACTGCTCGGTTTTCAGAATATCTACCGCGGTATTGCCTTTGACCACCAGCGCCACATTGGAGTGATGGGAACTGGCATCATGCGGATTCATTGAGGTCACCAGAGCTTCCCAGCCGTCCGGGGTATCAACCACAATGGTTTTACGGTGATTGGCCTTAAAATTCAGCAGCTCGGAATAACTGCGCAGGGTGATTTTGCCCTCGCCAAACGGATTGGCCAGCCAGCCGGCATCCGGATTATTGCGGATGCCCTGACAGCAGATGTACCAGAACCCGGACCACATCGGATTGGAAGCGCGTAGCGGGGTTAAATTGGTTTCGATCACATCAATTCCGGCCTGGCGCAGTTGCCGATAATGCTCTGGCGCAAGCCCGCCATAAACCGAGTTAATCGGATCGGTAATCAGCCTGATTTCAATATCCGGCTGGGTACGGCGTTTTTGAATCAGTGCATCAGTCAATTGCTGGCTGAGCGGTTGATGCTGGGCCTGTGATGCCCCGGTTTGCGGATTAAACAGGAACATATCCAGCACAATTAAGCTTTGTGCTTCATCAATCAGGCGCAGCATTTCATTAAAAATCTGATGATCATAATGCTGCTGGCCCTGTGCATCCAGATAGGTCTGATCGGCCAGAAATTTGACTTCGGCATGACGTAGCGTTCCCGCATAATTCAAACCATCCGGTAAGGGCTTATAGGTGTGATACAGTGCCGAGGATAAATAGCTTAACGCCAGCAGTCCCATCATCACGCCCAGATAACGCCGTGGTGACCAGTTCAGTTTATTGTGAATTCGTTGAAAGATACGCATAAGAAAAAACCTAACCCAATCAACTCAGGCTAGGTTTTCTTCAGGCTTTTTTCAAGAGGATTTCCGTGACATCCTCTTGATTTTGGCAATAAATTTAAGTTCTGCTTAGAAGTTATATTCTAAACCAACGGTAAAATTACGGCCCACTTGCGGAATATTGGACAGGAATGAGGTGTGTGAATAAACCTGATCATCCAGCAGGTTATTGGCTTTAAAGAACACGCGGTAGTCCTGGTTATTCGCCATGGCACCTGCATACGCCAGACCGACATTGACCATGTTATAGCCTTGGGTTTCCTGTTCATAGCTGGCAATCTGGTCCTGTTTAAAGACATGATAGTACTCTGCCAGACCTGACCAGCCATCAGCAAAATCGGCTTCTACTTTGGTACCTAAACGGCCTGCGGGTACACGCGGTGCGTTTTCACCATCAATTTTGCCACGCACATAGTCACCAAACAGGCTGACTTTATAAGCATCGTTAATGGCATAGCCTAACTGCGCTTCTGTACCGTAGAAACGGGCTTTGTCTTGTTTATAATCAACTAGACGGAATGTTCCTTCGCTGTCGGTTGTTGAGCCATAAATATAGTTATCAAACCAGTTGTGATAAACATGCACATGATAGTCGAGTTTTTCACCTTCATAATGCAGACCTAACTCAAGGTTATTTGACTTCTCAACATCCAGATCCTCATTTCCACGCTCATAGGTATTGGTGGCAAAGTGAATACCGTCCGCATACAACTCTTGTGCCAGTGGTAAACGTTGCTGATGTGAGCCAACCACAGAAAGCTTATAGTTTGGAGCAAATTCCCAATTGGCTGCTGCTGAACCTGACACACCGGTATCTGAATAGTCTTTTTGAGTTGAATCTACATCAATTTTTTGATGTTCTACACGTGCACCCAATTCCACATGCACATCACCAAACTGCTTATGTTCTAAACCAAACAGGCTATATTTTTCCGTTTTAGTATCTGGCATTAAGACTGATTCATGAAAATGATCATCATGTGGAACCATCTCACCGGATAAATCAATATTTTGTTGACTATATTGGGTACCAAAGACCCCTTCCCAACCGGCGACTGGTTTATGTACCAATTCTAAACGGGCATCATAACCTTTATTTTTAAAGTTACTGATGACTTCATTTTCTTCCAGCTCGTCATGTTCATAATCGGTATAGCTGGCATGGGCACGTAACTTGTCAAAGCCGGAAAATGGCTGGTCCAGCTCAGCACGGACGTCATAACGGTGTGATTCCAGATCGACCCATGGACCACCATGATGCGCATGGTCATCACCATGATCATCGTGAGGAGGACATTCAATTATATTCGGATTGTCATGATCTGGCCCACAACCATGATATTCATGACTATGCCCTGGTAAACCGTATTTGTCCTGACGGTTGCTATAAGACACCCCGACAAAACCACGGTCATGAATCCATGAGCCGCCAATATTCACGGTTTGCCCTTCTGCAAAGGTATTGTCTACACGACGGGCTTTATCAAAATGTGTTTCATGCTCTTCATCACCCTCATGTGCATCATCATGTCCATGATCTTCATGGCCAGCTTCATCATTATGATGTTCTACCCAGTAATCCGGCGTAATATAGTTATTCGCTTTACGTTTGGAGCCTTCTACACGTAAGGCAAAGTTGTCACCAATTGCCGCCGTCACCCCCGCACTGGCCAGCTTCTCATCGCTACCCGAGTTATAGCGCACGCCGACGGTGCCCTCTAAGCCATCTGCTGGGATTTGGGTTGGAATTTTCTGATCGGTTACATTGACCAAGCCACCCACGGTACCGGCACCATAGAGTAAAGTTGATGGACCACGAATCACTTCAACCTGTTTTGCCAGAATTGGATCTACCGTAACTGTATGGTCTGGAGATAAAGTCGATACATCGGCAGTTTCAGATGCGTGTTGTAAGACTTTGACACGCGGGCCATCTTGACCACGAATCACGGGACGGCTTGAACCTGTGCCGTACTGATTTGAATACACGCCCAGTTCATCAGCCAGTGCATCACCAATGGTTGTTGGGCGTTCAGCCAATACTTTCTGTTCCACCACCTGATCTGCTACCGCAAAGTCCGCTGCAGTCTGAACCAGAGGATGGGCCTTTAGCTGGATGGTTTCAAGTTGCTGTGCATTGGATAGATTCGCCTCATCTGCAAAAACTGCAGGGGTCACAACAGCAAAAATAGACAGTGTTATTAAATTCTTATGGAAGGACATGACTCAGGCTCAGAGTAACAAATTTGAATAATGTTATAATATAACATTTCAACTGTTTTGCAATAAAAAACATAAAATTCATCTTTGCTTGGTTAAGCTATAGGGCCTCACGGATTTTTCTGTTTTTATTGTCTACGCCTGTATGCCCTTTACCTTATCTCATGCGGTTTTAGCACCACCCATTGCCCAGCTAACAGGCCATCGTCTTCCCGTTGCAGCCCTTGCCATTGGCTGTATGCTGCCCGATTTAAGCCGATTATTTACCACCGATCAGGGCGGCTTGAATCATTTATGGAGTTCAATTGTTCATCCAAATTTATGGCTGGGTCTGGCTTTTTGTGCGGCGTGGTATCTGATTTATCGTCCGGTGCTGTATCGGGCGCTAGGCATACAACATGAGCTCAATCTGGATTCGTTCAAGTCGGCCCTTGGTTTTTTACTTGCGGTAATCCTCGGGCTATTGCTGGGCAATGCCACCCATTTAATTTGGGATGGTTTAACTCACCTCGACTTTCGCACTTTTGCCTTTCATAACGTCTTAAGCCAGCCGGTGTCCTGGTTCTCCCAGACCTATCCACTACATTTTATCTTGCAGATTGGCAGTTCGCTTCTGGCCCTGCCGTTTTTGCTGTGGATGTGCTGGCGTTATTATCAGCGCTATCGTCAGCATTGGCCAGTGAGCCGACGGGTCAAACAAGCGGCAGCCATCCTGATTGGCCTGGCTATTTTGCTAGGTGCTTATTCGGTCTGGGATTATGCCCGCTATTTCAGTGATGAACTCTGGTATAGCCATCGTTATTATTTTCTGGGCCGGGCTTTTAATGAGTTTAGTCAGGGTGCCTTAATCATTTTAACCACGGGCTGTATTTTATTCCAGATTCTGGACCGCAATCATGAGTTCGGTTAACTCGAAATAACAGGAAATTGCCGGGTTTTTCACGCTAGTTCTTGTGACAAAACCTGCAAAGAGGCATAATCCAACATTTACTTCAAGCGGTACGCTGTTTACGTATGCGCTGTCATTAACCCATATAGTTGGATTTTTTACGCTATGATGCGAACTCATTACTGCGGTTCTTTAACCGAAGCTCAAATCGACCAAACCGTAACCTTGTGTGGTTGGGTACATCGTCGCCGTGACCACGGTGGGGTGATCTTCCTGGATATGCGTGACCGTGACGGTCTGGTACAAGTGGTTATCGACCCGGATACCCCAGAAGCATTTGCCACAGCAGATAAAGCTCGTTCTGAATTCGTATTAAAAATTACAGGCCGTGTACGCCGCCGTTATGCGGGTACTGAAAATGCCAATATGGTCAGTGGCCAGATTGAAGTATTGGGCAAAGAAATTGAAGTGCTGGCTCAATCTGAAACGCCGCCATTCCCACTGAATGATGAAAACACCAATATTTCTGAAGAAATCCGTCTGAAATACCGCTTCCTGGACATCCGTCGTCCAGAAATGTTAGAGCGCTTACGTTTCCGTTCTAAACTGACCAACTTGATTCGTAACTACTTCGAAGACAACGGTTTCCTAGACGTTGAAACTCCAATTTTGACTCGTGCAACGCCTGAAGGTGCACGTGACTACCTGGTTCCAAGTCGTGTGTCTAACGGTAGCTTCTACGCACTGCCACAATCACCACAGCTGTTCAAACAGTTATTGATGGTAGGTGGTATTGACCGTTATTACCAAATCGCCAAATGTTTCCGTGACGAAGACTTACGTGCGGACCGTCAGCCAGAATTTACCCAGATCGACGTTGAAACATCGTTCATGAGCGATGATGACATCATGGATCTGATGGAACGTTTGACGGTGAAGATGTTCAAAGAACTTCTGAACGTTGAATTCGACAAATTCCCGCGTATGACCTATGCTGATGCGATACGTGACTATGCATCCGACAAACCGGACCTGCGTATTCCGTTGAAACTGATTGATGTTGCAGATTTAATGCAAGACGTTGAGTTCAAGGTATTCGCTGGCCCTGCCAAAGATCCGAAAGGCCGTATTGTGGCACTTCGCGTTCCGGGTGCAGGTTCACTGCCACGTAGTGCAATTGATGAATACACCAAATTCGTGGGTATCTACGGTGCCAAAGGTCTGGCTTACATCAAAGTCAACGAACTTGAAAAAGGTATCGAAGGCCTGCAATCGCCAATCGTGAAATTCATCGAGCCAATCGTGCTGGATCTCTTAAAACGCGTTGGTGCTGAAAATGGTGACATCGTCTTCTTCGGTGCAGATAAAGCCAAAGTTGTAAACGATGCGATGGGCGCGCTTCGTGTCAAGATTGGTCACGACATGAATCTTTCGACGTGCGAATGGGCTCCGCTTTGGGTAGTTGACTTCCCAATGTTCGAAGAAACTGATGATGGCAAATGGACTTCTGTGCATCACCCATTCACGCTGCCAAAATCAAGCGTTGAAGACGTGAAGAACAACCCGGGTGCTGCGCTGTCTGTCGCTTACGATATGGTATTGAACGGCACTGAAATCGGTGGTGGTTCACTGCGTATTCACAACCTGGAAATGCAAAAAGCCATCTTTGAAGCTTTAGGTATTGGTGAAGAAGAAGCTGAAGAGAAATTCAGCTTCTTACTAAATGCTTTACGTTACGGTGCGCCTCCACACGGTGGTCTAGCATTCGGTCTGGACCGTTTAGTGATGCTGATGACCGGCGGTGCGTCTATTCGTGATGTGATTGCATTCCCGAAAACCAAGACTGCTGAATGTCCATTGACTCAAGCACCAGCACCAGTTGAAGTGACTCAACTGCGTGATTTGGGTATTCGCTTACGTGAAAAACCAAAAGCGGAATCTCAAGAATAATAGCTTGTCATTCTAAAGAAGCCCTGCACTTGCGGGGCTTTTTTATTACATTGAGATCACTGCCGAGCAATGGCATAATAACTGCAGTTTTCATTCTTAGGTGATTCAGCAATGGCAATGCGTCCTGCAGTACGTAACCGTGGCATCATGCTCATTGTCTTTTCGATTGTACAATGGCTGTTCATGCGTTATATCTTGGCGAATAACCTGTTTGCGCTTGATACCAATGACCGTATTGTGTATTTCAGCCTGAGTAGTATTATCGGCGCCTTGCTGATTTTTGTCGGACTGATTTATATGGTCTTAAAAGGCAATGCAGATCGACCATAATTGCGCGGACTCTTGCTTGATTCATGTATTCCCTTCTTAAAAATTTCTCCAAACTCCCCCTGCGTTTGATTCAGGTCACTGCCCGATCTGTGGGCTGGTTACTGTATGTGAGCAACTCCTCTGCTCGACGCGTGACCGAAATTAATTTAAAGTCTGCTTATCCGGAGTTATCTGAATCAGAACGGGAGCAACTCACGCGGCGCAGCCTGAAAAGCCAATGTATGACCTATGCAGAATCGGTCAAGATTTGGGGTTCTGCGCCGGAGTTTGCCCTTGAACAGATCAAGGTCGTGCATGGGGAAGATATTTTTTTAGACGCCCTGCAAAACCCGAATGGGACCTTGGCAGTGGTGCCGCATTTTGGTACCTGGGAATTGATGAATGCCTGGGTGAATTTACATACTGCACCGGTCATTATGTATAAACCGAGCAAAAATCCGGATGTAGACCGGTTTATGCTGGAAGCACGGCAGCGTCTTAATGCCACACTGGTACCCACCGATGAAACAGGCGTACGTGCCTTATTTAAGCATTTAAAACAAGGTGGATTTGCCGCAATTTTACCAGATCATGTGCCTAAAGAGTCGGGTGGCATTTATTCACCTTTCTTTGGTCAGAATGCACTTTCCTCTACCTTGCTCTCTAAACTGGCAGCCAAGACCCAGTGTTCAGTGATTGGCTTAAGCTGTTTACGCCGTGAAGATTTAAGTGGCTTTGAGCTGCATGTGCAGACTTTGTCTGCAGAGATTAATGCCAAAGATTTGCAGCTTTCAGTCGATACGCTTAATAAAGAAATGGAGCGCATGATTAATGTCGCTCCAGAACAGTATTTATGGAGTTATAAGCGCTTTCGCAATTTAGAAGGCACACCCTCTAATCTTTACAAATAACATAAAACACCCATCTTCTGCTTTGGTCGATTATGATGAAAAATGCATCTCGCCCCTATCGAATTCTGTGTATCGTTGACCACTTAAAAGGTGGTGGTGCAGAAAAGATTCTTCTTGATACAGCTATTCATTTAACCAAACAAGGTCATCAAGTCACAATTGTTCCATTAAATCCAAACGATATAAAGATCGATATTCCTGATGCCTTGACCCTGATTTGCCCAGACTTTGACGCATCCCTTTATACAGGCAAATTATTAAGAAAGCGCACCTTACCGGATGCTGATGTCGAAAAAATAAAAACAATCATTGCTGCGCAAAAACCTGATCTTATTCTTCTTTCTCATGCATTTGCATTTTGTCTTTCCCATGTCATTCACGGCAATGTTTGGCTATGGATACATGGTGAAATTTTTAAACCTTACAGACAACCCACCGCAAATTTGTTTCGATGGTATAAAGAATATCGACGCTACTATTTGGAGAAAAAATATTTTATTCGGCTATTTGATGGCAAAAAGATCATCACCGTCAATCAAGACTTGGAAAAAGACTATCAACGACTGTTACCTAATGCACAATTGACAACGATTTATAATGGCATTGATATCACACAGATTGATCAACATAAATTAGCCGCCCCTCAAAAATGTCAACGGCATTCTAAAATTGACCCCTTTTACCTTACAAATGGCAAAGTAAAATTGACCCCTTTGATCTCGTATTAAGTTTCAACCTGGGGCTGAATCCCAATTCTTTTTTTATCCTTCAAACGATAACTCTCACCCGATATTTGTACCACATGACAGTGATGTAATAGCCGATCTAACATCGCAGCGGTCAACGTGACATCATCCGCAAATGACTTAGACCATTTGCTAAAGGGTAAGTTACTCGTCAATATCGTACTGCCTTTTTCATAACGCTTGGCAATCACGTTAAAGAACAGATTCGCTTCTTCACGTCCAAACGGTAAATAACCAATTTCATCGATAATCAGTAACTTTGGTCCCAGTACCGCACGCTGCATATAGGTTTTCAATTTACCTTACTGATAGGCTGTACTCAGTTGCAGCATTAAATCCGCTGCAGTAATGAACTTGATCTTAATGTTGTTCATGATGGCCTTATAGCCTAATGCCATAGATAAATGCGTTTTTCCTACTCCGCTAGCCCCCAGAAACACCACATTTTCTGCTCTAGCAATAAAGCTCAGATTGAACAGTTCAATCACCTGTGATTTAGGGGCCCCTAGGGCATAATTAAAATCATAGTCTTCCAGGGTTTTGACTTGAGGCAGGCCTGAGAGTTTCATCAGTACCTGCTGACTGCGCTGTTGCCTGACAGCATATTCATGCGTCAAGATAGCTTCAACAAAGTCGGCATAACTTCCATCCTGACCTAATGTTTGTTGTGCATGATGTGACCATTGTGATGCGATGGTAGGCAGATTGAGCTTTTGGCAAAGCTGCTCTATACGGTCGTATTGCAGATTCATCAGGAAACTCCCAGCAACTGGTCATATACAGATAAGGGATGCTGCAAACTCTCGTAGGGCATGACATGCTGTGCTGCTGCAACAGGTACAGTGCTGGAACCTGTATCTGATTGCGGTAATGGCGTAAATTTTTGCTGCTCCTGTTGTAGTCGAACAGCCGGTTTTTCTTGCGTGGTGGCATGAATCCGCTGATTGGCGGTTTCATGCAGCCACCGGCCAATGTGGGCATTGGCGACATCAACATCTAACAGTAAACCCGAAGTCTTCAGGCTTGCTTTCAATGGCACAATAAAGCTTGATTTGAGGTATCCATTAAAGCGTTCAACTTTGCCTTTGGTCTGTGCACGGTAGGGCTTACATACGCGAGGACGAAAGCTGTACTTCTTGGCGCAGTCGAGCAGTTTGGGGTTCCATTTATGCTGCCCCTCCTGATAGGCATCCCGTTCAATCATGATCGTTTTAGCGTTATCAAACAGGATTTCTTGAGGTACTCCTGCAAAGAACTGAAATGCATTTTCTAGACCATCGATCCATGCATCCGTACGTTCATGATCATAAAATTTCACGAAAGTCGCTCTGGAATACCCTAATGTTGCGACAAAGGCTTTCAAAGTCGTGTTGTTGCGTCGAATTGTGGTGAAATCCACCTGCATTTGTTGGCCAGGTTGGGTTTCAAAACGAATGATCGGTTCCGGTTTGGCAACTGGTTTTAATGTTGCAAGATATTCCCTCAAGATCCTGATCTTTCCTGGATATCCCAACCCTAAAATTTCCTGGTAGAGCACAACAGCAGGAATCCATTCAGGATGAGCTGCGTTTACACGTTGGAGTAAATAGGGTTTATATGGGTCAAGGATACTTATTCTAGGCTGTATACGTTGATACTGAGGTGTGGTGTTTTGCCGTAAATATTTACGTACGGTATTTCTGGACACCCCCAGTTCACGACTAATGGCTTTAATAGATTTACCTTGTTGATGAAGTATTTGGATTGTCACTGCTTGCTCCAAAGTTAACATGTTGAGCAGTCCAAAATGACCGCTATATTAACCAAGGGGGTCAGTTTTTAAATGCCATTAGGGGGTCATTTTTACACTGCCGCTAACAAAAACATTGGGACTGTGTATTTGTCGGACGTTTAAGTCATGAAAAACAGCCAGATCATGCCATCCGGGCATTTGCCCAATCTAAGACAGCAAAAAATATGCTGATTATTGGCGATGGAGAGTTAAAAACAGATTTACAGGCGTTATGCAAACAACTAGAGATTGAAGATCGTGTTGAGTTTTTGGGTTGGGTCAATCACCCATATGCATATATCCAACAAAGCCGCTTGCTGATTTCCAGTTCACAAAGTGAAGGCTACGGTCTTGTTATTTCAGAAGCACTGTATTTGGATGTACCCGTAGTGGCTTATTACGTCAGTGATGCAATTGATCATCAATTAAGTATTGCAAATTTAAAAGATAATCTCGTTCAGCCACAAAATATAGATGCATTAGCTGAAAAAATAGATCAGAATCTCGCCCAATACCCCGCTTTAAATTTTGATAAAACATTGCTTAGTAATGAAAATATGGTCGGGAAATTTTTAAGTCTGATTCAGGATGATCACTGTTCACATGTTTAACTTAACCATCATCATTCCTATTTATAATGTTGAGCAGTATATCCTTGATTGTATTCAAAGTGTCATTGCTCAATTAACCGATGACATTGAAGTGATTTGTGTTGATGATGGTTCAACGGATCATTCGATCGATGTCCTCAGCACATACCTGAAGCAACAGCCACAAACACACATCAAAAATATTAAAATTCTCCAGCAGCAAAATGCTGGGGTGGCTGCTGCTAGAAATTTAGGTATTAGACATGCGCAAGGCAAGTATCTCACGTTTTTGGATTCAGATGATGTGCTGTTGCCGGCTTATGCACAAGAAATTCAGCGAGCGATTGCAAGTGATGCCGATGTCATCAGTTTTGGCTATCAAAGTCTCTCTGAAGATCTCACGCCAATCTCACATCCATTTATTCCTCAGCAGGTCCTTGATCAAACGCAGCAGCATCAGCAGACACTGATTGATATTTTTAATGTAAACCGTTGGTTTTCAGGCATTCACCTCTATAAAGCCTCACTTTTTCAAGGCATCGAATTTCCTAAACTCAGTCATTATGAAGATGCAGCCACGATTCCAGATGTCATCATGCAAGCCCGCTCTTTCTATACAATCCAAGCCGCTTTATATGGCTACCGTATACGTGCCAGCAGTGCCACCAATTGCAAAAATGCGTCCAATATTGATCGATCACTGCAATGCCTTGAGCAACTCATCCCAACCTTGATTGAAAAGACCAAAGCACAGGTAATTTTCATCATTCCATTAATGCATTTCTTTTATATTTATATATATCAAAGCACTAAATTTAAAAATAAACAGTGCGCAAAACACAATTGGAGCAAATTTGCAGGTGCTATCCAACAATTACCCCAAGCTAGTGATTTGATTCAAAATGAACACAACCGGATGTTATATCACTGTTTAGCTTTCGGCCTGTATGGTTTTTACCTATCCAAATTCATGAGTCGTCTGGTACGCTCCATTAAAAAACGCTTAGGACGACCGTATCAGCGATAATTGAGCTTAAACAATCAAATCTAAATATTGACGCACGGCAGTATCGGGTAAAAAACGTTGATCAAGCTGGATTTGACGTTGTTCTGTTTGTTGTAAAGTGGTCACCATTTTATCTGCTAAGGCAGCAACATCACCGACTGCAACTAAATCCTCTGCAGCTAAAATTTCACTCGGCCCTGATGGACAATCTGTGCTGATCACAGGTGTCCCCAAAGCCAACGCTTCCAAAATAACAAGCCCCAATCCTTCAAAATCGGATGAAAGCACCATCAATTTGGCATGCTTCATATAAGGATAAGGGTTCTTTTTAAAGCCGGTAAATATCACACGATCTTCAATGTGCAGTTCTTTGACTAATTGCTGACAGTTCGGCAAAAGCTCCCCTGTCCCCACAAGCACTAATTTTTCTTTTACATTTGCCTGTGCATAAGCACGAATCAAAATATCCTGACGCTTTTGTGGCTTAAACTTGCCCACGTTCACAATATAATCACCTTGCAGCTCAGGATGATATTCATCTGCTGTTGCAAGCACCTGGGCTACATCAATTGGATTATAAATAGTTGAGATGTTTTCAGTTTCAAAAAGCTGTTTAAAATCATCTGTAACACCTTGACTCACCCCAACACAAGGCTTGGCTAAATAAACCTTTTTGAGCTGTTTCATCATTTTATTATCTAAACGACCAGCATATTCCTGACTAGTTGTATTATGAATAACTAGATGTACATTTGGCAGCTTACTTTTGCACAAAACAAAATCTACAGGGAATAAATTTGAGAGAACCAGATCAGGAGTACCAATCTCGTTTAGAATAAATTTATCAAATGCTTTAGCTGCAATATTTGCCCGCATAAATTTAGGAATAGCACGGAATTTTTGGTAATTAAAAAAGTGTGTTTTTACACCTTCAGGAATCGGCAAATCAATAATATCTTTAAAATAAATAATATGAGCTTCATACCCCGCATCATTAATGCCTTTGGCAAGGGTTAATGCAAAGCGCTCAGCTCCATTCCCTTGCAGAGTAAAAATTGCAAGAATTACTTTCTTTTTCATTGGCAATTAAACCTGTTTGAATTTGTTTTTATCTAAAGCAATAAAACGCTTTTGCGCTTTAAACATCACTTGCACATAACGACAAGCCATTGCCCACTGCCCTGCAAGACGTCTAGTCTTAAATTTTCTTTTTTCCGCAGCAGATGCATACACAGGTTTATGATGTTCAGAACGCCCAATCACCGACTCAAACTGTTCCTCAGGCACTAAACCATAAGCCGCTAGCTGATCTTCTTGAATCACTGCAGCTGGCTCAGCTTGTAAACTATTTAAACCATAATGACTAAAAATAAATCCATCTGCGATGGCGGGTGCAGATGTTTCAAGCTTATCTAATAATTTTTGAGCACCGGAGGGATACAAAATATAGCCTGCTGCACCTGTCCGATCCTGATACAACTCGAACAGGTTGGTCTGACTATTTGCAAAAGAATAGACTGGCGTTTTAGAAATAATTTTCTTCCGGCTTCTGACTTCAAAATTAATCAGATCAATATCTTTAAAATTATGATGTTCAATGTCTTCAAGTAGCTGAGGTACATGACTAGCTAAGACTGCATCATCTTCTAAAATCAGCGCTGGCGCATTGGTTTGAACTACGATTTCCCATGCTTTCTGATGACTCAAAAAACAGGCCACTTCAACTTTACGGAGTGGTCGTTGCCAACCAAAACCTAATCGTTGATAGACCTCTTCACTAATCTCATTAACCGATACTGCATCTAAACGCTGAAAAGAAAGTCCGAGCCGAGCAAATTGTTTCTGCTGAAAGGCCAAGCGTTCAGTTGAACGCGCCAAATTGATAATCAGTACTTGCATCTGTTACCACCAGCGTGTTTTTTCACGCGTATGTCGTTGCTTAAAACGTGAATACACATTGTTATTTTCATCACGTTGTAAACGGTCAAAAATCTCAATCACAATTTGCCCAAGTGGATGAATTTCACAGACCTTTTCCAAACGCCAACGCATATTTCGCAAGGTATCATCGGTACCTACTGCAAATGCGGAGGTCCCATCAAACAAGGCATAACGCTGATGCTGCAAATGCTGCTGATGTTTTGGATTCTCCGTTATGGATTGATCACACAAAAAGCGCTCTGTTTCTTGCAACTTGAGTGTGTTAATTAAAACCACAGCATTCATTAACGTTGCCTTTAAACAGGCATCTTCATCAAAATCAATAAAAGTATCGCAGGCAGAAATCAGCCAGCGAATATTTAAGGAACGCAACAGGAAATCTCGTTCAGCCAGCCATAAAGCCTTAAATTTTGCATAATTATTTTGGCTATCGACTTCACGGCGAATCAGCACAATCAAACTGGCATGATAGTGATTCAGTTGAGGCTGTCCGACAAATTCCTGTTTCAATTGCTCAATATGCTCATTTAAATCTTTTGCTGAGCCATGTGTATACGTTAACTCAGTGCCTTCTATTCTTGTCGTCTTTAGTTTATCCAGATCTACATCATTGAATTGTGCATATACTTTATCTGCACCAAAACGGCGCTGATGGCGACTGAATGAAAACCATTGTTCAAATTTACTTTTCTTTCTTACAGGCATTTATCTACAACCCGAAATTGACTACTGCCAAGCCTCTTTAATCCAATCCGATGGCAACACATAACGATACCATTTTCCTCCACCGCCATGAATTGCATCTGGTGGATTAATTTCCCCATGGAAAATAATAATTTTGGCACCTTCCGGTTTCACCGGCGGCTTAAAATAGGCCATCGGAATCTTTTGCAGACAATGATATTTATAGCTTTTACACCAGCTCTCTGGCCAGTAGCTTAATTTTTTCTCCTGATCGACATACCAAGACAAATACGCCTGTTCATTACGGAACTTCTGACGGATCTCATCAAAATGCTCACGGAAATACGGCAATAATCCCGGAAAAGCACCCAGTTTAAAACGATAGACTGAACTGTTGCCTGTAATTCGCCATGGACGTTTCCAGTCATGAATAATCAGAAAATCACCCGGATGGGTAAAAAATGCGTCGATATTGTCGACAATGACCACATCTAAATCCAGGAATAGCGCATTGCCTGTCAAGCCATATAAATCTGGCTCAAACGTCGACAGCTTGTTCCAGCCACGCTCAGGCGCCCCTTCTGGCAAAGCCAGCGGCGGGATCGGAAAACATTCTACTTCCGGATTAATGCCTTCAGTACGGTCAGTCAGGCAGACCATTTTAAAGTCGACTGTGGTATGGCGTTTGACCATATTGTACAAACGGTTAACGTATTCCGAACCGTATTTGGTTCCCCATTTCATGCACAGAACAACATTCTGTTCCTGCATTAAAGAAGATTGAGAGTTCATCTCTGTTTCATGTAAAGCCATGCCGCATGATCCACCTGAGCAATGGCGCCATCATATCACAGAGTTACAAATTAGCAGAATGGCTGAAAAGAAAAGCCACTGCAAAATAACTGTCAGAAAAGCGTCATCGAACTTGCACATTCAAGATGCAGATTAGAACTCATCGCAGAACAACAATAGATTATGAAAATTAGTATTGTCGGTACCGGCTATGTTGGCCTTTCCAATGCCATGATTTTTGCGCAGCAGCATGAAGTGGTGGCGCTCGATATCATTCCTGAAAAAGTCGAACTGCTGAATTATGGCATTTCTCCCCTACAAGACCCTGAAATTAGTGACTTCCTGAAAAATAAAGACCTGAATTTTAAAGCCACCCTGCATCAGGCCGACGCCTATCAGAATGCCGATTATGTGATTATCGCCACGCCTACCGATTACGACCCGCAGACCAATTATTTTAATACCGACAGTGTTGAAAGCGTGATTCAGGATGTACTGTCAATTAATCCCTGCGCCACCATGATCATCAAATCCACCGTTCCGGTCGGGTTTACCGAAAAAATCAAACAGAAATATCGTAGTGGAAATATTATTTTTTCACCGGAATTTTTGCGTGAAGGCAAAGCCCTGCATGACAACCTGTATCCATCACGGATTATTGTCGGAGAACAGTCGGAGCGTGCCCGACTGTTTGCCGATATGCTACTCGAAGGCGCCATCAAAAAAGACTGCCCGGTACTTTTTACCGGTTCCACCGAAGCCGAAGCCATCAAGCTGTTTGCCAACACCTATCTGGCTATGCGCGTGGCCTATTTCAATGAACTGGACACCTATGCACAGCTGTTTCAGCTGGATACCCGACAGATTATTGACGGCGTCTGTCTGGATCAGCGGATTGGCAAATATTATAACAATCCGTCCTTTGGCTACGGCGGCTACTGCCTGCCGAAAGACACCAAACAGTTGCTGGCCAACTATCACAATGTACCGAGCAATTTAATTCAGGCCATTGTCGATGCCAATGTCACCCGTAAAGATTTTATTGCCCAGTCCGTCCTGCAACGCAACCCGAAAGTGGTCGGTATTTACCGTCTGGTCATGAAAAGTGGTTCAGACAACTTCAGAGCATCGGCCATTCAGGGGGTGATGAAACGCATCAAAGGCCGCGGCGTGGAAGTGGTGATTTACGAGCCGACCTTGCAGGAAGATGAATTCTTTCACTCCAAAGTTATGCAGGATCTGGATGAATTTAAACAATATAGCGATGTGATTGTTGCCAACCGTCAATCCGATGAACTGGCGGATGTGCTGGAGAAAGTCTATAGCCGCGATATTTTTGGTATGGATGATTAAGAACATTTTCCCAGCCAATAAAAAAGGACTCAGCTGAGTCCTTTTTTACAGTTTGCACTTATTTTACATAAGTTAACCAGTGTGCATATTTCGGATCTTTGCCCTGCACTGCATCAAAGTAGGCTTTCTGGATTTGCGTGGTGATTGGACCACGGACACCTTCACCAATCTGACGGTCATCGTATTCACGGATAGGCGTTACTTCTGCAGCCGTACCCGTAAAGAAGGCTTCATCGGCAATATAGAATTCATCACGAGTAATACGGCGCTCAACCACCTCATAACCCAAGTCTTTAGCAATGGTAATAATCGATTGACGGGTAATCCCATCCAGCGCACCACCAGCGATATCTGGGGTATGAATCACACCATCTTTAACCAGGAATACGTTTTCGCCCGAACCTTGACACACATAACCTTGTGGATCCAGCAGCATCGCTTCGTCATAACCTGAATGCGCCACTTCCTGATGGGCCAGAATCGACAGCGTATAGTTACCAGACGCTTTGGCTTTACACATGGTCACGTTTGGATGATGGTGGGTAAATGATGAGGTTTTTACGCGAATACCCTTCGCCATTGCCTCTTCACCCAGGTAAGCACCCCAGCTCCACGCTGCAACCACGGCATGAATAGTGTTGTCTGTTGCCGCAATACCGAGTTTTTCAGAACCAATAAAGATGATTGGACGTAAATAGCAAGATGCCAGTTTATTTTCACGCACCACATCAATTTGTGCTTGCTCTAAAGTTGCCTGATCAAACGGCACTTTCATTTGATAAATTTTTGCAGAATTTAACAAACGCTTTGTGTGCTCTTTTAGACGGAAAATAGCCGTTCCATTCGGGGTTTCATAGGCACGGACACCTTCAAACACACCCATGCTGTAATGCAGGGTATGGGTCAACACGTGAGTTTTGGCCTCACGCCAGTCAACCAGTTGTCCATCTTGCCAAATAAAACCATCACGATCAGCCAAATTCATGCCATAAACTCCAATTTTTCACAATTATTCACTCTCCAGCGCAAATGCTGCAGCTGGATCAATCAGTCTTTGCCATAACTTGCAAACGGTCATTCGGGTATCGTGCCAGTCGCTTGCAGACACTTGCATGGATTGATTTGCAAGGGCTAAGCGGTGGCTCTCTGCGCGTTCACGGAGATAAGCTTGAATCAGAGCAGTCGCATCGTTGCTGGATAAGCAACCTGTCTTTGCGGCATCCTCAAGGATTCGTACATTGTCGGAGTAATGGGCGAGATCTTTATTCGTCCCACTCCACGCTAACACCGCATACTGTGCCATAAATTCGATATCAACGATACCACCTGCATCCTGTTTTAAATGAAAAATTCCATCTTTTTTTTGCTCATTTGATGAACCGAGATGGTCTTTCATCTTCTGGCGCATTTTCAGCACTTCAGCACGCACATGCGCCTGTTCACGTGGCTGGGTCAGAATCCGGCAGCGTAGTTGCTCGAACTTGTCCCGAAGGCAGCGTTCACCGGCAATACTGCGCGCGCGCACCAGCGCCTGATGCTCCCACAGCCAGGCACTTTTTAGCTGATAATGCTCAAACGCTTTCAGGCTGGTGACCAGTAATCCTGCTTCCCCAGACGGACGTAACCGGGTATCGACTTCATAAACGCGGCCATCTAAAGTTTGGGTGGTCATCAATGACACAAACTTTTGCCCCACCCGCATCGCAAACTCAAAACCGCTGATGGGTTTAAGCCCGTCGGTATCGGCCTGTTCATCCATATAATGAATAAAGACCAGATCCAGATCCGAGCCATAACCGAGCTCAATCCCGCCTACCTTGCCATAACCAATCACGGTAAAAGCCATATGATCCAGCGTACAGCGCTGGCCTTCAGCATCCAGCGGGAAACCATGTTTTTTCGCGGTAATCTGATAAGCCAGATGCAAAGCAGCATTGACTGACACTTCGGCAATATCGGTGAGCGCATCGGAAACTTTCATCAGCGGACTTTCGGCCAGCACATCACTGGCTGCCACTGCCAGTACATTGGATTTTTTAAACAGGCGCAGTACCCGCATCTGGTCTTCGACCTGATCGACCTCAATCCGTAGCAATTGCTGACGCAAGGAATCTTCCAGATCCTGACGTTTCGGCAATTCAAAATCCATCGACAGAAATTCATCCAGCAGCACCGGATAATGGGTCAGCTCTTCACAAATCCATGGACTGACGGTGGCCATTTTTACCAGACGTTGCAATGCGCCTTTGCTTTCAATCAGCATCACCAGATACACGGTACGGCGCATTACCGATTCCACCAACGGCATCAACCGTACCAGCGCAACTTGCGGCATATCTGACTGCAACACTGCTTCGACCAGATGCGGCCAGAAGGTTTTCAGACGCTGTACCGCTTTGGCCGGTAATTTTTTCAGCGCATGTCCATACCAGAATTCATGCACCAGATTTTTGGCCTGATCATCCAGCACTTCATTCAGGCGCTGTTCCAACTGGCTAAAGCTTTCGACCAGCGGGTCTGGTTCTTTTTCTTTAATTAAATGCTCAAACTGGTAGATAACCTTGGCACGCTTTTCATCCAGAAAAGCCATAAAATCCGGCCAGCTCGCAAAGCCTAAAGTACTAATCAAACGCTGACGCAATTCTGGATCGGTCGGTAAGGACTGGGTTTGCTGGTCATTCAGCGCCTGAATCGCATGTTCAACCCGGCGCAGAAATAAATAGGCATCTTCCAGCTCGGCCACAGCTTTGCTGTCCAGCAATTCAGCTTCATCCAGATGATTCAGGCTGACCAGACATTGCCGGTCTTGTAGCTCCAGCTTGGACCCGCCATAAATCAACTGAAACACCTGCACAATAAATTCGACTTCACGAATTCCGCCAGCACCAAGTTTAATATCATCTTCCAGATGACGGCGCTGCACTTCGCGCTCAATCATGGCCTTCATTTCACGCATGGCTTCAAAGGCGGTGTAATCGACATATTTGCGGAATACGAACGGCCGGGTCATCTCCAGCAGTTCATCCCCTTCTTTGCCTCCGGTGACAATGCGTGCCTTGATCCAGGCATAGCGTTCCCATTCACGGCCGTGCTGGCTTAAATATTTTTCCAGCGCCACATGGCTAATCGCTAGGGCCGAACCATCGCCCCAGGGACGCAAACGCATATCAACCCGGAACACAAAGCCATCGGCGGTGATATGGTCGAGCAGATAAATCAGTTTCTGTCCCCATAAAATACAGAACTGCTGCACATCAATACATTTACGGCCGTTGGTTTCGCCCTGCTCATCGAAGGCAAAAATCAGGTCAATATCGCTGGATAAATTCAGTTCCTGCGCACCATGTTTACCCATGGCAATTACGATCAAGTCCTGCACCTTGCCATTATAGCCTACCGGCTCGCCATGCTTGGCCACCAAGGGAGCCCGGGCAAAATCTTTTGCTGCTGTTACACAGACATCAGCAAAATCGGACAGTTCACGGGTCAGGGTGACCACATCGGTTAACTGGTTGGCATCTTGCCAGATCCAGCGAAACATCAGCCGGGCACGTAAAATCCGCAGACTACGCATCCACTCGGCTTCATCCTGAATATCCTGCAAGGTTATTTGCACGGTGTGCTGAATCTGCTGGGTGCTTAAAGGGGTTAAAAACCGGTCAACTGCATAATCTTGTTCTAAGAGGGGTTGGTGCTTGGCCAATACCTGTTCTGCATATTGACTGGCACCTAAGGTTTTGCGCAATTGTTCCGTATTCATTCACACACCCAAAGCTGACTATTTTTTCTAGTTATATCAGGAGTCTGGCTAGAGGGGAAAAGAAAATTGCGTTTTCTACATTTTTACTTTTTCGAACTGTATATCTTCCGGCATTAAAGCCTGATGCGCGCTGGTGGCCTGCGGCAAGGTCACAATAAAGGTGGTTCCTTCGCCTTCATTAGATTCCACTACAATTTCACCTTTGTTCAGGTCAACAAAACGCTTACACAGTACCAAGCCCAAACCAGTACCTTTTTCACCGGCTGTACCTTTGCTACTGGCTGTAACCGCTGCCTGGAACAGCTGTTCCATTTGCGACTGGCTCATGCCCAGACCAGTATCCTGAATATAGATGTGCACGCCATCGTCTGCCTGTTCGGCGCGTAAAGTCACCTTGCCAGTACCATCTGTCGGGGTGAATTTTAGCGCATTCGACACCAGGTTCTGGATAACCGAAGTAATCATATTAATGTCGGCATAGACTTTAATATCATCATCAATCTGGTTAATCAGCTGAATATTCTTTTTCGCCGCCAGACTGTTCAGGACATCGCAGACAATTTGCGACGACTGTTGCAGCTTGAAGTTAATTGGATGATAGATAAAGCGGCCGCCTTCTGCCATGGCCCAGTTCAACAAGCTTTCCAGCAGGTTATAGGTCGATTGCGCAGTATCATATAAATAGTCGGCAATATTTTGCACACTGGAATCATCCAGCGTTTCGCGTTCTTGCGCCAGAACTTCGGAAAAACCGAGCAAGCCATGAAACGGCGCTCTTAAGTCATGCGCAATAATCTGGAAAAATTTGGTTTTACTGAAATTCAGTGCGGCCTGCTGCTCATACATTTCTTTTAGTTCAGCATGCTCGGCTTTTAACTCCAGATAATTCACCAGGTTAGTTGCCAGATCACTGAGAATTTCAATCGCCTGTAGCGAAAAAGGCTGCTCGTTCTGGTCGAAAAACAGAATCTGTCCAATCGAGCGACCATCGGACATTTTCAGATCAAAGGCCATAAAGCGTTTTGCTTCTACGCCTAAAGAGCCAATACGCTCAACCAGTTGTATATAGTGAGGATGCTCGGTATGAATGCAGTCTTGGCCATCAAACAGTTCGACAATCTGGATATGATCGGGTGCAATAAAGGCTTTAAAACAGTCCTGATGGGCATACCATAAATAGGGTTCGCCCTCGAAGGCCAGCGCGGAACGCTCTACCCCTAAAATTTTACGGGCAGAGGATAAAAAACGCTCAATCTGATTGGTGGCAGTAAATACCCCCAATAACAGAGACAACCTGCATGCACTCAGCTGTTCAGTTTCTGAACCTATTTCAAGCAACTGCAACTTCATATCTGCCTCATCCGAGATCCATTCTTATAGAATATTTAGGCCATTTTTAAAGCCGATTGCTCAGCCCGGTTAACAAACTTTAACAGAGAATATAACACCAAACCCAAAAGAATAAACTAAACTCCCTCATTAATTTGTAACCTGAAAAAATTTTAACAAAAGGTATATTTTTATTACATTTATTAAATAAATTCACTACTTTTGTTTATCTCTTTTTAAACAGCAAACTACTTTAACTGATTTTGGTTAAAAATAAATTGGCACATTTTTATACACTTTTTTTTCAGTGTGGTAATAGGTATGATTTCTTTAAACTCATCGGATTTTTAAGAGAATTTCCGGGTTAATTTTCACCGGATGATGGGATCAGCACGTTACTTTAGTTTTACATATTCTGTTCATGTTTTTGGACGATAATATATCCGCCTGATCAGTGAATCTTCATCGCATTATCGACCTGTCTTCTTGGTATTGAAAAAAACAGGTTGATCATTCAAATCTAATACGCAGATATGCTGGATAGAATGATCGGATTTGAGGGGAAAGATGGCTTTTTTTAGTGTTTTTCTTCCCCAAACAGGCAAGTGTGCATTTAAATCAGGCACAAATATCACGAATTAAAATGCATCATTTTTCAGCGAAATGTCGTTATCACGGATATTACGTTGACTGAAAAGGCTTGAGGGTCGATACTCTCAAGGTTTTACTTAAGCAAACCGGTTCGCAGGGGCTGATTCATCACTTTCACCCCCTCAAAACTCAATCAACGCAAGGGGCTATATATGGCTGGTGGAAAGTCAACCATCATTTACACACTGACTGACGAGGCGCCATTACTGGCGACTTATTCGCTGCTGCCGATTATTGAGACCTTTACTAAGCCGGCCGGCGTAGAGATCGTTAAAAGTGACATCTCCGTGGCCGCACGCGTGCTCGCAGAATTTTCTGACTACCTTACCGACGAGCAAAAGGTCACTGACAACCTCGCAGAGCTAGGTCGTCTTACACAAGATCCAGATACGAACATCATCAAACTTCCAAACATCAGTGCTTCTGTTGCTCAGTTGACTGCATGTATTAAAGAACTTCAGTCTAAAGGCTATGCGGTTCCTGATTACCCTGAAAATCCGACCACTGAGGAAGAAAAGGCAATCAAGACCCGTTATGGCAAATGCCTGGGCTCTGCCGTAAACCCGGTATTACGTGAAGGTAACTCTGACCGTCGCGCACCAACTGCGGTAAAGAACTACGCGAAAAAACACCCGCACTCTATGGGTGAATGGAAGCAATGGTCACAAACTCACGTTTCACACATGAATGAAGGCGACTTCTACCATGGCGAAAAATCAATGACGCTTGACCGCGCACGTAACGTAAAAATGGAACTCATCACTCATTCTGGTGAAACCATTGTATTGAAAGAAAAAGTAGCGTTACTTGATGGCGAAATCATCGATTCTATGTTCATGAGCAAGAAAGCGCTTTGCGACTTCTATGAAAAAGAATTGGATGATTGTAAAGAAGCAGGCATTTTGTTCTCTTTACACGTAAAAGCGACCATGATGAAAGTTTCACACCCGATTGTATTCGGTCACTGTGTGAAAATTTACTATAAAGAAGCGTTTGAAAAACACGGTAAATTGTTTGAAGAACTTGGCATTAACGTCAACAACGGTATGGCAGGTCTTTATGAAAAGATCGAAACCTTACCAACTTCTTTACGTGAAGAAATCATCGAAGATTTACACGCATGCCAAGAACACCGCCCTGCACTTGCAATGGTGGATTCTGCAAAAGGCATCACCAACTTCCATTCTCCAAACGACGTCATTGTAGATGCTTCTATGCCTGCAATGATTCGTGGTGGTGGTAAAATGTGGGGTGCGGACGGTAAGCCTTATGATTGTAAAGCAGTAATGCCGGAGTCTACTTTCGCGCGTATTTACCAAGAAATGATCAATTTCTGCAAATGGAATGGCAACTTCGACCCACGTACCATGGGTACTGTGCCAAACGTAGGTTTGATGGCGCAAAAAGCTGAAGAATACGGTTCACACGACAAGACTTTTGAAGTTCCTGCTGCGGGTGTTGCAAACATCACCGACATTGACACGGGTGAAGTGTTGATGACTCAAAACGTGGAAGAAGGCGATATCTGGCGTATGTGTCAGGTGAAAGACGCCCCAATCCGCGACTGGGTTAAACTTGCAGTAACACGTGCACGTAACTCTGGTATGCCAGCAATCTTCTGGTTAGACCCGTACCGTCCACACGAAAACGAAGTGATCAAGAAAGTTCAAAAATACTTAAAAGATCACGATACGACTGGTTTAGATATTCAGATCATGTCACAAGTTCGTGCGATGCGTTATACGCTTGAGCGCGTTGCTCGTGGTTTAGATACGATTTCTGTAACCGGTAACATCTTACGTGACTACCTGACTGACCTGTTCCCGATTATGGAACTGGGTACATCTGCGAAGATGCTGTCAATCGTGCCGTTAATGGCTGGTGGCGGTATGTACGAAACAGGTGCTGGTGGTTCTGCGCCGAAACACGTACAACAGCTGGTTGAAGAAAACCACTTACGTTGGGATTCTTTAGGAGAGTTCCTGGCACTGGCGGTATCTCTAGAAGAGCTTGGCATTAAAGAAGACAACGCGAAAGCGAAACTTCTAGCGAAGACTTTAGATGCTGCAACAGGCAAGCTGCTGGACAACGACAAGTCTCCATCACGTCGTACTGGCGAGCTGGACAACCGTGGCAGCCACTTCTACCTGGCAAAATTCTGGGCAGAAGAACTTGCTGCACAAGACGAAGATGCTGAACTGAAAGCGAAATTTGCTCCACTTGCACAAGCTTTAGCTGCAAATGAAGAGAAAATCGTGGCTGAACTTGCAGAAGTCCAAGGCAAATCAGTAGATATCGGCGGTTACTACGCGGTAGATCAAACGAAAGTAAATGCCGTGATGCGTCCAAGCGAAACCTTGAATGCAACGCTGGCTTCATTACAAGCTTAAATTGAATTTGACTGACCTTTGTTAGTCAGCTCATAAAAAAACCGGTGCTAAGGCGCCGGTTTTTTATGTTTAATACCATTAGATTAACAAGCGATCAGGGATGAATTTAACCATTCAGTGATGCCGTAAAAGGTGGAGCTATTTACTTATATCTTGATAGGTATCTTGATTATTCATCCTTTCCACGTTACGACACCCGAACATTTTTTAGAATAATCTGATTCTTCTTATTTTTCAGGCAATAAAAAACCCCAAGTCTGAATATGCTTGGGGCTCTTTAGAATCTGTGGTCCCGAGGGTCGGACTCGAACCGACACGTCATCTCTGACAGCGGATTTTGAGTCCGCCGCGTCTACCAATTTCACCACCTCGGGAAGGTGTTGATGCGTATAATAAACTGTTTCACCCGCTTGTCAACGCTCGCCTCCCATATTTGTTTAAAAATAAATCAACCCGATTTTTTTTGTCTTATAATTAGGCAATTTCAGCGATAAAACCGAAAAACGCATATACTACGCCCAATCCTGTTATTGTTTTGCGCATTTATTTAACCATGCAACTTTCTGATTTTAATTTCGATCTCCCTGATGAACTGATTGCCCGTTACCCGCTGGAACAGCGCAGCGCCTCGCGTCTGCTGCATGTCAATGCCGAAGGTCAGTATCAAGACCATCAATTTACCGATCTTGTCGACTTACTTGAAGCTGGCGATGTGCTGGTCTTAAATGACACCAAAGTCATGAAAGCTCGCCTGAAAGGTAAACGTGCTACCGGCGGCGCTGTGGAAGTGCTGGTTGAACGCATGCAAGATCAGTTTATTGCGCATTGCCATATTAAAGCCAGCAATTCACCAAAAGCCGGTGCTGAACTCTTCATTGGTCCAGATGAAGTGAAAGTCACGGTACAAGGCCGGCATGAGAACCTGTTTATTGTCGAGTTTTCCCAGCCCATTCTAGAGGTGCTGGATCGCTACGGCGCCCTGCCCATTCCGCCGTACTTTAACCGTGAAGCAGAAGCGATTGATACCGAACGCTATCAAACCGTATTTAATGATCCGACCAAACTGGCCAGTGTCGCTGCCCCGACTGCCAGCCTGCATTTTGATGCCGAACTGCTGGCCAAGCTTGAAGCCAAAGGCATTCAAAAAACCTTTGTAACCTTGCACGTCGGTGCTGGAACCTTCCTGCCGGTACGTACTACTGATATTGAAAACCATATCATGCACAGCGAATGGTGTGATGTACCAGCCGCCGCTGTGGAGATGATCCAGCAGGCCAAAGCACGTGGCAATAAAGTCATTTCAGTTGGTACCACAGCCACCCGTGCGGTCGAAAGTGCAGCACAGGCACATGGCGGCACACTGGCCGCCTGGACCGGTGATACCCAGATTTTCATTTATCCGGGCTATAAATTTAAAGTGGTGGATCGTTTGATCACCAATTTCCACTTGCCTGAATCCACCTTATTAATGTTGGTGTCTGCGCTTTCGAGCCGTGAAAATGTCATGCGGGCGTATCAACATGCTGTGGCTGAACGCTATCGTTTCTTTAGTTATGGCGATGCCATGCTGATTGATCAAGCTCAGTCTTAATTTTCAAACTGTAAAAGATATCGCCATGCCGCTCGATACCGTGAAACACTCCATTCATATTCGACGTAAGAAGAATCAGCGGGTATTTCGCAATATCGCTCGGTTATGGGATATAGGAAAAAAAGCGCAAAGCCATCAAGAAATTTTGGATGGTTTGCACCCTTGGCAAGATGACATCACCCTCAAGTTTGAAAATGTTTTGCCTATTTTGCTTGGTATTATAGGGGTGTTGTTCTGCTTATTGCTCTTGATTCAACCGAGCAATATTTGGCTGCAATTTTGTTTACTGATTGGTGTAGTCTGTATTTTTTGGGCATTTATTACCTATGAGCAAGACGACCCCATTGAAGAAGTTATCACTTTTTTAGAACAGGAAAGCATTGCGCAACGCTATCAACTGGCATGGCAGCAACCGCCGCAACATCTTTCCCGCACCTTACAACCCGTTTATTTGATTGCTCATTTAAAAAGTCTGTTTCCCTTATTTAATTTAGGGAATCTGTCTAATGAAATTCGCCGTTACGCCAGTACTGTTTGGCAAGATGAACAAGGCAAGCAGCATCAGGTTTTGGTGTTTGAATATCGCTATGTCAGCGAAACCCGCATTAAAGATCAAAATGGCAATGACTACAAAGTTCGTGAAGTCGTGCGCTATTTATCGGGCGTATTTGTCTTTGATGTGCAACTACAAGGTTTAGCAGTGACCTCAAACAATAAATCCTTTGGTGCGCCTTATCATGTGCCGTGGCATACCAGTGATATTTGTCTAAATCAAAAACTCAATTTTTTTGGTAGTGATGCAATTCAACTGGCGCGTACGCTCAGCCCTGCAATGGTGTTAAAACTAGATGATTTTTTTCAGCATCAACAAGGTGATTTGTTATTTCACCCTGAGCGTAACACGCTGTGTTTTTTAGGCAATCGCAACCTGTTTGAAATTTCCAGTAGAGCAAAAAATATTCAAGATATTTCCGCATTGCGTGGACACTTACGCACTTTTAAATTACCTTATTTAGAACAATTACAGACAGATCTGGTCGATTTTCTAGACTAAGAAAATCATCTTGGGGCAAAGCATGGGTATCGCAATTTTTCTTTTGGTTGTTATCATATTGGTGATTCTAGGTATCATGATTCGTAACAATATCGTACGCCACCACAACGCTACTATCCGCGCTTGGGCAGATGTGACAAGTTTTGAACGACAGAAATTAAAAACACTCGAAGAACTTGCGCCAGTGGTCGAACAATATGCAGGCATGGAAAAAGGTACTTTAGAAAAAGTGACTGAACTGCGTCAAAATATTATGAACCTAAACATCACCAATGCTGATGTTCATCAATTACAACGTGTTGAAGCCTTAAGCAAAGAATTGATGCGCAGCTTGAATGTGGTGGTCGAAAATTATCCTGAGTTAAAAGCCGATCAACTGTATTTAAAAATGATGCATGAAATTGATGAGCAAAATGAAAATGTCGGTGCTGCAATTACTATTTATAACCGCAATGTCGAACTATTTAATAATTATATTCAGGTCTTTCCTAACAACATGATCAATACGGCAACCACAGCCAAAAAACCAGTGCGCGCTTTTCGTGATAACAGTGCAGCGCAAAGTTTTGATTATCGTCCAAACTTTTAAGTTATTTTTGATAGGTCAATAAAACAGCAAGCACGAAGCTTGCTGTTTTTTTCAGATTTCAACTAAACACTTGACTGTGTCAGATACTGCACCTGATTACGCCCCTTATTTTTTGCCAAATACAATAATTCATCGGCTGAATGCAGAAAATCGACCACATTGTGATACTGCTGATTTTGATGATAGCTATTTGCGCCAATACTCACAGTGACTTGGGTGATTTCCCCCGTCTTGGTATGTGGAATTTCCAGTGCATATACTGCCTGCCTAAAGTTTTCAGCAAGTTGCACGGCATCTGCCAGCGGCGTTTCAGGCAATAGCACCACGAATTCTTCACCACCAAAGCGAGCCACAAAGTCAGATGCACGCGCAAAGTGTTGTTTAAGCAACTGCGCCACGCTAATCAAACAGTGATCACCCTGCAAATGCCCATAATTGTCGTTATAAGGCTTAAAATGGTCGATGTCGATAAACAGCATAGACAAGGCATGTTGATGACGTGAAGCTCGTTTAAATTCATTCTCTATACACTCGCTGAGCGCCTTTCGATTAGCAACCAAGGTCAGCGGGTCTTGTAAGCTCAAAGCCAGATTTTTACGACTCAATGCTTCGAGTTCCAACTCCATCTGTTTACGTGCAGAAATATCAAACATAAACCCGATAATCGCTACAGTTTCATCATTTTCACGAATCACATGCACCACATCACGAATCCAGACATAATTTCCTGTAGCGGTTAAGGCACGATAATCAGCTTCGTGGTCTGTACCTTGATCAGACAAACTCACACACATATTTACGGTCTTATCTCGATCTTCAGGATGCATCCGATCAATCCAATCTTGTGCAGTTTTCCAACTGTCTTGCGTCCAACCCAGTAAAGGCTCAATTTGTGGACCGATGTAGCTAAAAGCTTTGGTTTTCCAGTTAATCTGCCAGGGAATTGCATTCGTGGTTTCCAAAAGCGTTTTATAGAATTGGTCTTCTTTTAATGCACTGTTTATTTCACTCATAGCCCACCCTATGAATTTATTTTAATTACAATGTAACAACTTAAGTGAGCTTTGACTACAATTTGTTCTGTCTTATTGACATTTTCTTCTTCAGCTTTGACACAACCATGTAGTTGAGCAAAAATAAATAAAACTTACTCACAATATAAAATCAAAATAAAGTAAACCAATAAAGAAGAAATTACCCGCATATTCAGAAATTTACGCCATATAAGCACAATGAATTTGAGCAAAATATTCACTCGTAATTTTTACCAAGGAAAACGTATCTCAACTGGTAATTCCGTGCATAATCTAGGAAAATAGTCCACTTTTAGCATGAACAATCAGCGAACTGTTTTTTCGCCTTGATTTGGAACATATATGAAGTTTGAGAAATTAGGTCAGTCGGGGCGCGCCCGTCGTGGTCGTTTAACTCTTGAACATGGTGTGGTGGAAACCCCTGTGTTTATGCCTGTCGGCACCTATGGCACCGTTAAAGGCATGCTCCCGCGTGATATTGAAGACATTCAAGCACAAATTATTTTAGGCAACACCTTCCATCTGTATTTGCGTCCAGGTCTGGATGTCATTAAAGAACATGGTGGCCTGCACGAATTCATGAAATGGGACAAGCCGATTCTGACCGATTCTGGCGGTTTCCAGGTCTTTAGTCTGGGCGCCATGCGCAAGATTAAAGAAGAAGGCGTGACTTTCCGTTCACCGATTGACGGCTCCAAAGTATTCCTTTCTCCAGAAATTTCCATGGAAATCCAGAAGGTCCTGAACTCGGACATCGTCATGATTTTTGATGAATGTACGCCGTATCCAGCGACCCATGAAGAAGCACAAAAGTCCTTACAGCTGTCATTACGCTGGGCCAAACGCTGTAAAGAACATCATCACAATGTCCTTGAAAATAAAAATGCCCTGTTCGGGATTATTCAGGGCGGGATGTATGAAGATTTACGTGATGAATCTTTAAATGGTCTGCTAGAAGTCGGTTTTGATGGCTATGCCATTGGCGGTCTGTCGGTGGGTGAACCGAAAGAAGAAATGATCAAGGTGCTGGATTATCTGCCGAACAAAATGCCGGAAGATAAACCACGTTACCTGATGGGTGTCGGCAAACCGGAAGATATCGTGGAAGGTATTCGCCGCGGGGTGGATATGTTTGACTGCGTAATGCCAACCCGGAATGCCCGTAATGGTCATTATTTCGTGACCGATGGTCTGGTACGGATTCGTAACAGCAAATACCGTCATGACCAGAGCCCGCTCGATCCGCACTGTGACTGTTATACCTGCAAGAACTTTACCCGCGCCTACCTGTTCCATCTGGAAAAATGCGGCGAGATGCTCGGTTCAATGCTCGGTACCATCCATAACCTGCGCTATTACCAACGCTTTACCCAAGATATCCGTAATGCCTTGGACAATGGCACTTTTGATGACTTTGTACAGGACTTTTACGCCCGTCGCGGTCTGGATGTGCCGCCTTGTCCGCAAGATTAATCTTTTCAGTATTTGCGCTGAAGAAAAAGACAGGGTAAATTGCAGAACAAGTCAATTTATTATCAATGTTATTGATTCCAGTTTTTAGTTTAGGAAAATGAAATGAGCCTTTTTATTTCTACTGCTCACGCAGCAGGTGAAGCTGCACAACAACCAAGCATGGTTGCTAACCTTTTGATGATTGCAGTATTTATTGCAATTTTCTACTTCCTGATTTGGCGCCCGCAATCAAAACGTGCCAAAGAACACCGCGCCCTGATCGACAGCCTGGGCGTAGGCAGCGAAGTGGTGTTTGCTGGTGGCCTGATGGGTAAAATCACCAAACTTGAAGGTGATTTTGCAGTGGTTGAACTGAACCGCGGCGTAGAAGTAAAAATTCAGCGTGCCAGTGTGATTTCAGTTCTGCCTGAAGGCACATTAAACAACCTTTAATCAAAAATTAGTCGTGCGCCCGCACGACTTTTTCATTTTAAGAAGAAAATTAAATGCGTTACCCAGCATGGAAATATCTACTCATCCTTGTGGTTCTGGTGGTGAGTACATTATATGCCCTGCCAAGTTTGTATCCAGATGAACCTGCGGTTCAGATTTCTGGGGCCAAAGCCGGTACCCAAATTGACCAAAGCATCGTACAAAAAGCAGAGCAAATTCTAAAATCAGAAAATATTGCCAGCCATGACAACAGCTTTACCAATAACGCAGCCCTGTTGCGTCTGGACTCAAGCGAAGCACAGCTTAAAGCCAAAGATGCATTACGTCAGGGCTTGGGTGATGATTATGTCGTGGCCCTCAACCTGGCGCCAACCACTCCTGAATGGCTACAGAAAATTGGCGCCAAGCCAATGAAACTGGGTCTGGACTTGCGTGGTGGTGTTCACTTCCTGCTGGAAGTGGATATGGACAAGGCCATCAGCCAGCGCATGGAAACCTCTGCGACTGACCTACGTCGCCAACTGCGCGACAACAAGCTGAAATTCAACAGCCTGTCTTTGAATAACAACACCATTACCGTGCAGTTCGCCAACAATGATGACCGCTCAGCCGTAATGGACTTCTTGCGCCGTAACGGCAACGAGTTTAACCAGCAGGCACTGGCCACCACAGATGGTGCCATGTTGCGCCTGACCTATACCGACACGCGCAAGCAGGAAATTGAATCCTATGCCGTGAACCAGAACTTGACCACGCTACGTAACCGTATTAACGAGTTAGGTGTGGCCGAAGCGCTGGTCCAAACCCAAGGCAGCAACCGTATTGTGGTGGAATTGCCGGGTGTACAGGATACCGCTGAAGCCAAGCGTGTTCTGGGTCGTACTGCGAACCTGGAATTCCGTCTGGTCTCTGATCTGAATGATCAGCATATTGACCCGTATACCGGTCAGCTCAGCAGCCAGACCTTACCACCGGGCACTGAAGCCTTTGCCTTTGAATCGCTCGACAGTGGCCGTCAGTTGCTGCTGAACCGTAGCCGTATTTTAACCGGTGAGCGCGTACAGAATGCATCGAGTGGCTTTAGTCAGGATACTGGCGGTGCCGAGGTAAATATTACCCTCGACTCTGCAGGCGGTAAGCTGATGGCAGACGCGACCCGTAATGCGGTCGGTAAACGTATGGCGGTTCTGTTCATTGAGAACAAGCAGCGCATCAGCTATGTAACTGATCCGGAAACCGGCGTCCAGACTGAAGTGCGTACCCCATATACAGAATCTGTAGTGATCAACGCCGCGACCATTCAGGCAGTGTTGGGTTCACAGTTCCGGATTACCGGTCTGGATTCACCGCAAGAAGCGGCTGAACTGGCATTAATGCTACGTGCCGGTGCCCTGGCTGCGCCAATGTACTTCGTTGAAGAACGTGTGATTGGTCCTAGTCTGGGTCAGGAAAATATCGACAAGGGCGTAACCTCGACCCAGATCGGTTTTATTCTGGTTGCGATCTGGATGGTGGTGTTCTTCCGTCTGTTTGGTGTGATTGCCAACTTCGCGCTGGTATTTAACCTGGCGATGATCCTGACAGTGATGTCATGGATTGGTGCTTCTTTAACCTTGCCAGGTATTGCCGGTATCGTCATTACCATTGGTATGGCAGTCGATGCCAACGTGCTGATCTGTGAGCGAATACGGGAAGAAATCAAATGGGGAGCCTCACCAAAACAGGCCATTGTAGCCGGTTATGACCGGGCCTATAACACCATTTTCGACTCGAACTTAACCACCTTCCTGGTGGCGTTCATTCTGTTCGCAATTGGTACCGGCCCGATTAAAGGCTTCGCCGTGACCTTAATGATTGGTATTGTCTGCTCGATGTTTACGGCCATTACCGTAACCCGTGCGATTGTACAGATCATTTATGGCAAACGCCGTAACCTGAAAAAGTTGAGCATTTAAGGAGATCGATGATGACTGAGAATACTCAACTGAATCCGAAAAAATACGGCCGTCCGGATGATGAGCGCGTCATTCCGTTTATGAAGATTGCGTTGCCGGCGGCATTGCTTTCGATCATTTTAACCGTGGCCAGCATCTTCTTTATTGCCACCAAAGGCTTAAATCTGGGTCTGGACTTTACCGGCGGTATTGCCGCAGAGCTGAACTACAGCAATCCGGTGAAAGCCAGCGATGTCTCTTCTGCCCTGACGCAGGCCGGTTTCCGTGATCCAGTGGTACAAACCCTGGGTTCTGAACGTGACCTGATGGTGCGTATGCCGGTGCAGGACGAGATTGAGGTCGAAGACCTGACCCAGACCATTACCGCAGCGGCACAATTGCCGGGCAACAGCGCCGATGTGACCAAGGTTGATGTGGTCGGCGGTCAGGTCGGTAACGAGCTGTATGTACGTTCTGCAGGTGCCGTGGCACTGGCACTGATCCTGATGCTGATTTACGTCACCATCCGCTTCGAGTTTAAACTGGCGATGGGTGCGGTGCTGTCCCTGTTCCACGATATTATCGTGACTGTGGGTATTTTTGCGATGATGCAATGGCCGTTTGACCTGACCGTATTGGCAGCCCTGCTGGCAATTATCGGCTTCTCGCTCAACGATAACATTGTGGTCTCGGACCGTATTCGTGAAAACTTCCGTAAAATTCGGGGCGCTTCGCCGCTGGAAGTGGTCAACATTGCCTTAACCGAAACCTTACGTCGTACCATCCACACTTCGATGACACTGTTACTGGTGGTGGTGGCGATGATGCTGATGGGCGGTGATGGCCTGAAATGGTTCTCGATTGCCATGTTTGTCGGTGTCTTTGTCGGGACTTATTCTTCGATTTATATTGGTACCGCCTTTGCACTGTGGCGTGGTCTGAACCGTCAAGACTTTATTGTGCAGGTAAAACCGGAATTTGAAGAGGAAGAAATTCCTTAATTCTTATCCCTCCCATACCAGCAAAAGCCCATCTCCGGATGGGCTTTTTTAATGGCGGATCAGTTGCAGCTTGGGAAACTGAAATCCCTTGCAGGAACGTTCAGAACGCCAGGCTACGGTCAGCATACAGCCACCAATCTTCAGATGCTGATAGGCAAACGTACCCAAGCCCTCATGATGGCAGAATCCACCCTGCTGATGCGGATGAACCCCGCTATTCAGCTGGTTCAGGCTCATGCGAATACCCAGCCCTGACGCTTTCAGAACAGCCTCCTTGGTGGTCCAGACCTTAAACCAGTAATCTGTCTCCTGGCCATAAGCCTGCCACAATTCCCATTCAGCCGGATGAAACATGTGCCTGGCCAGACTCTCAAAGCGCACCTTGCGATCCAGATCTTCAACATCAACCCCAACATCTTGAAGCTGCTCGCTATAGGCCAGTGCATAGTGCTGACGGCTGTGACTATGATTCAGGGCCAGCTGCGGATACGCAGGCAAAAACGGCTTGCCATACGCAGTACGGTCAAAATCTTCCGAGCAGATTGGCGCGTTTAAATAGGCCGATAGGCGCTGGTTACGAAAAGCATAAATGGCCTGCTTCTGCTGCTGGATGTACGCTTTACGCTCCAGCGCCGGCTGCTGCGGTGCAATCTGTGCCAGACGGGCCAATTCTAAAATGATCTGTGCGCTCATATGTGCACGCATTCCATGCATAAACAAAAACCAGCGATCAAGATCACTGGTTTTTTCAAAGATAAGAAAGAAAGTTTAATTGCCCTGTACCAAACGACGTGCGCTGATAATCCCCGGCTGCTGCTCCAAACGTGCCAGCAGACGTGACAGTTGCGCCAGCCCTTTGACTTCAATTAACAGCTTCATATTGGCAATACCATCATTTTCGGAAATGGTATTCACCTGACGAATATTAATCTGATCGGAGAAAATCACCTGAGTCAGATCTTTCAGCAGACCACGGCGATCATAGGCTTCCACTACAATCTGCACGCTTTGACCACGGGTTGGCTGCATTTCCCAGTCGGCTTCGACCGCACGTTCTGGCTCCTGGCTGATCATGCGTACATAATCCGGACAAGCCACCTTATGAATGCTGACGCCGCGATTCAGGGTAATATAACCAGCAATGGATTCACCATGTACCGGCTGGCAGCACTGAGCAATATGCAGCTCAACGTTATCCAGACCATCAATCAGAATACCATGCGCCGACAAGGTATGGCTGGCTCGCGGATTCAGGGTCGGTTTTAATACCAGTTCCGGTTCATCCTGATCCAGATGCATATGCCGGTTAACCTGGTTAATCAGCGCATGCAGGCTGATTTCACCATTGACCAGACCAATCAGAATGTCTTCACCGAGTTTGACATTAAAGTGATTGCAGTAATCATTCAAGTCGATACTTTTCGGGTGAATCGCCAGACGCGACAATTCCTTATTCAGAATATCACGGCCAATTTCCAGATTCTTGCTGCGGTCCTGCTGTCTGAACCAGTGGCGTAACTTGTCACGCGCCCGCGCAGTCTTGATATAACCAAGTGAGTTCACCAGCCAGTCACGGTTTGGTTCACGGTCTTTCTTGGTCAGAATTTCGACCTGTTCACCGGTTTTTAAGGTATAGGTCAGCGGCACATAACGCTGATTGACCCGCGCGGCATAACACTTGTTACCAACCTCTGTATGCACATGGTAGGCAAAGTCCAGCACGGTCGAGCCACGCGGTAATTCTTTAATATCCCCATCGCGGCTAAACACATAAATCTTTTCAAAATCTTCAAACTCTTGCAGCTGCTCGAAGTTTTCAGTTTCATCATCGGACTTATGCGCACTGGCATCATTACGCTCCTGATAATGCTCCAGCACCGCACGCAAAGAATGCAAACGATGGTTGAAGGAATGATCGGTGGTTTTGCTGCCTTCTTTATAGTTAAAGTGCGAACACACGCCAAGTTCCGCTTCTTCATGCATTTCCATGGTACGGATTTGCACTTCCAGCGACTTGTTTTCAGCAATCACTGCAGTATGTAGCGAGCGATAACCATTGGCTTTCGGATTGGTAATGTAGTCATCAAACTGATGCGGAATATGCCGCCACAGCTGATGTACGATACCGAGCGAGTGATAACATTCCGGAATGGTTTTGACCAGTACCCGCACTGCACGAATGTCATAAAGCTGGTCGAAGCTCAGGTCTTTGCTCTTCATTTTTCGATAAATCGAATAAATGTGTTTAACCCGGCCGGTAATTTCCGACTCAATGCCATGCGCCGCCAGTTCACTCTTGAGCTTATCAATTACAAACTGGATATATTGCTCACGTTCCAGCCGTTTTTCATTCAGTAAAGACGCAATTTCTTTATAACGGTCCGGCGCCAGATAACGGAAAGCCAGATCTTCCAGCTCCCATTTTAACTGGGCGATGCCCAGACGGTGCGCCAGCGGCGAGTAAATGGTCAGAATTTCACGCGCGACCCGTTCCTGACGCTCTTTGGACGCAGTGGTCAGTTCACGTAAGGCATAGGTACGCTCGGCCAGCTTGATCAGCACCACACGCACATCTTCAGTGACTGAAATCAGCATTTTATAAATGCCGGTCAGATGCTCGCGCTGGTTGTTATTGAAGTGATCTTCCAGCCGTTTATTCTTTTCAATCAGCTCGGACAGCTTACCCATCGACAGGGTACCTTTGACCAGGGTATGTACGCTGTCACCGAAATGCTCACGCACTTCTTCCAGGGTCATCACCCCTTCACGCACACTGCGGTACAGCATGGCAGCCGACAAGGTATCTTCATCGACATGCAAATGCGCCAGAATATCGGCCATTTCAATTCCGGTATACAAGGTATTGGACCGGTGCTTGACTGTCGTTTCCAGCTCTTTTTGTAACGTATAGGTGGCAACTTCTTCGAGTTTTGCTAATGCTGCCCCATCTAAGATGTCACGAACCCGGTCCAGCCATTCTGCCAGATCCTGTCGTGCTTGCTCGGCATGTTCTACAGTCGTTTCCTCAGACAATTCGTTTAATCGTCCAGGAAGTTGTTCACGTACTGTGACCATACCCTACTCCTACCTCTATATACTTCATTTTCTATAAATCGTTTATTGATTTTTCCTGCTCAAATAAGGCAATCGATTCTACATGACCGGTATGGCTAAACATATCCATCACCCCGGCTTTGCTTAAACGATAGCCCTGTTGCACCAGCATCCCCGCATCCCTTGCAAGTGTAGCCGGATTACATGACACATAAACGATTCTTGCCGCACCAAATTTGGGCACATAATGCATGACTTCCTCGGCACCGGAGCGCGGAGGGTCAATCAATAATGCATCAAATCCTTGATTTGCCCAAGAATGATGCGAAAAATCTTTTGTTAAATCTTGTGAAAAGAATTTCACCTGAGTTAACCCGTTCAGCTGGGCATTTTCCGCACCACGATGCACCATTTCATCTGAACCTTCCACGCCAACCACCGTACCGTTTTCGCCGACACAGCGCGCCAAAGGTAAAGAGAAATTGCCTAATCCACAAAACAGATCCAGCACACGCTCACCTGCCTGCAACTGAAGCAAATCACATGCCAGCTTGACCATTTGCGGATTCACGGTGGAATTTACCTGGGTAAAATCCAGCGGATGGAAAGCAAATTTCAGCTCAAATTCCGGCAGTGCATAATGCAGACGCATGGCCTGATCAGGTTGATCTACACGTTGCACACTGTCTGGTCCCGCAGGCTGCAGATACAGTTGCCATTGTTTCTGTAACGCAAATTTGAGCAGTTGGTTGACATCTGACTCAGATAATTTTTCCGTATGCCGGACCAACAGGGCAATTTCCGTGTCACCCATTGCCAATTCTACATGACCAATGTCGGCTTTGCCTTTTAGACTTTGGAGTAGTTGTTTCAGGCGGGTGATTGAACCGAGTTCACGGTCCAGAATCAGACAGCGGTCAATTGAGGTCAGCCGGTTGCTCTGGCGTTCCCGGAAACCGACCACCAGTTTGTCTTTATTCGGGAAATAACGCACCCCGATCCGGGCACGGCGGCGATAATCCTCCCGGGTTGAACGTAACGGTGTCAGCCATTCATCCGGTTGAATGCCGGCAAAATGCTGCAGGTGCGACTTGAGTACATCCTGTTTTAAACGAATCTGCTCATCCAGCTGGATATGCTGCATATTGCAGCCGCCACAGACACCAAAATACGGACACGGCGGCTCGACCCGCATCTCGGCAGGTGCAGATAACAGTTCGATACAGTCGGCTTCTTCTAACCGTTTGGTGACATGATGAATCCGTGCTTTGACTGTTTCACCCGGCAAGGCGCCTTGAATAAACACCTTCTTGCCGTGTTTATCCTGCGGATGCTCAGGCTGTGAACCATAGTGTGCAATCCCGCGCCCTTCATGGGACAGCGACTCAACCTGAAAGGTATGGATCAGGGGTTGAGCTGGACGAGCGGATGGACGATGTTTCATGAGCACCTAAAGTGTGGAAGATGGGAAATCTGCAACAGTAAAGTCTGTGGCTTGTGCATTCTGACGCCAGGCTGCAAGGAACTCGCCATGCTGTGGCAGGCTGGATAAATACTGGATGGTGGTCTGAACCCACAGGCGATGATCATCCAGCTGCAACTGCCCTTTCAGCAAGAGCCAGCGCAGATAGATCAGCCAGGTATTCAGCACATCACCTTCACAATAGCTGGTGAGTTTGAGCCATTCACCGGCGCGGATATATTCCGGCACATGATAACCGGCTTCACCGCGTTTACCCGGAAAACCCAGCAGATGCGCCATATCATCCAGTTTCTGGAAATTCCGGCCATTAAACATGGCCATCACATCCATCAAGTCAATATGCCGCTGATGATAGCGGTTCTGGTAGTTATTATAGCGCTTTTGCGTGTCAATTTCGCCCTGATCAAACAGACTTGGCGCAGACAGGCCATGATACATGGCACGATATAAAATCACCGGCAAATCAAACTGCGAACCGTTCCAGCTCACCAGAGTCGGATGACGCTTGTCAAAAATCGACAGAAATTTTTTCAGGATTTCGGCTTCGGTATACTGTTCCCGGCTAAAAGAAAACAGGGTCATTAAGCCGGTTTCATCAATCCACAGGCCGGAAATACAGACAATTTCATGCAGCGGCAAACGCTGAAAATCCATACCTGATTCCTGACGGCGCAGCTTCATCAGTGCCTGCTCCAGATCTGCCTCCGGCAAATCCAGACCATACAGATGCGCCCCCGACTTCAGGTCAGTCCATGTTTCAATATCAAATACCAACACCGGTAGACGCATAATTTTCTCTACAGCTTGACAGTGGTTTATTCAGGATCTTGAACTGAAAATAAACCGGTCGATAAATAACGGTCACCCCGGTCGCAGATAATACAGACAATCACCGCACCCGGGTTTTCTTCTGCCAGTTTCAGCGAAGCCCAGACCGCACCACCCGATGACGTCCCGGCACTGATACCTTCTTTTTGTGCCAGTTTACGCATGGTCCGCTCGGCTTCAATTTGCGGAATATCAATAATCCGGTCGACACGACTGCGGTCAAAAATGGTTGGTAAGTATTCTTCCGGCCAGCGGCGAATACCGGCAATGCTGGAACCATCTGAAGGCTGTAAACCGACAATCTGAATATCCGGATTCATTTCTTTCAGGTATTTGGATACCCCCATAATGGTGCCGGTGGTCCCCATCGAGCTGACAAAGTGGGTAATTTTACCGCCAGTTTGCTGCCAGATTTCCGGTCCGGTGGTCAGGTAATGCGCTTCGACATTGTCCGGGTTGCCAAACTGGTTCAGTACCAGACCTTTACCTTCGGCCTGCATTTGCAGGGCCAGGTCACGTGCTCCTTCCATGCCCTGTTCTTTGGTCACTTCAATCAGTTCGGCGCCATAGGCACGCATGGCATCTTTACGTTCCTGACTCATGTTATTCGGCATGATCAGCTTCATCTGATAACCACGCATGGCAGCCACCATGGCCAGTGCAATCCCCGTATTTCCGCTGGTGGCTTCAATCAAGGTATCACCCGGTTTGATCTGACCGCGCTTTTCCGCCTGCATAATCATGTTATACGCTGGGCGGTCTTTGACTGAACCTGCCGGATTGTTGCCTTCCAATTTGGCCAACACCGTGGCTTGGGTATGACTTGCAAGACGCTGCAAGCGTACCAATGGTGTTTTGCCCACATAATGATCTAATAGAAATTCATCGGCTTGGAAATCAGGGGTGGTATTACTCATTATTTGCACCTTTCTCTAGGTGCGCATATTGTATGAAAAAAACCACCCGCCTGCACTCTTTTCACCAGCTTTTTCGTGAAAGTGCTTAAAGCACAGTCAGTTTTAAAATAAAGCGTGCTAAACTGCTCGGCAGAACGAATAAACTGCTTTAACCATGTCAAATATCAATAAAAAGTTATTTAAGCGCCTACATTTAAATCATGCTTATGGGCAACTGATTGCCCTGATATTTGTGCCCATTATGGTGCTGGCGGCGGTCGGTGCAGGGCTGGTTCTGACCGAAACCTCGAATGCAGCGCGCGCCCAGCAAAAGCAGATGGCGATTGCGATTTTAACCCGCTATGAAATGCCATCTGAAGTGGCCTTACAGCAGCTCAACACCTTTCCTTGGCAATATGAACAGGCACGCAGCTATATGCAGGACCTGCTCAATGAAAAGCATTTACTTCGGACTGCCATTATTGATTCCCAAGGTCGTAGCCGCCTGAGTATGGGCTATCAGGATCAGGCCGGCTGGCCCAGTTTTCCGCGCGATGCCGCCTTCTTTGGCCCCATTCAGCATAAAGACAGCCATGTCTATGGTTTACGTATTGATGAAAGCCAGAGCCAGTATGCCTGGCTGCTAATCGAGCTGGACAATCAGCCTCTGGAAATTGCCCGTTATCGGGTCATGACCGTGCTGATTGCCACTGGCCTGTTGACCCTGATGCTGCTGTTGCTGTGCCTGAATTTCTATTCGCGTCGCTGGATTGCGCCAATGTACGAAATCCGTATGCAACTGCAACGCCTGAATGCCGACACGCTGGATCAACACATGGTAATTAACAGCACCGGCGAGCTGCGTTTATTGCAGCGTGATATTGCCAATGTGGTCAAGCGTCTACATTTCAGCTTTCTGGAACTAAAAGAACATACCGAACAGACCGAAGATGACTTGCGCCGCACCCTAGATACCTTGGAAGTCCAGAACATTACTTACCGTCAGGCACGTGACCAGGCGATTTCAGCCAACCAGTCCAAATCGGTCTTCCTGGCCAATATCAGCCATGAATTACGTACTCCGCTGAACAGTATTGATGGCTTTATCCATTTATTACTGCGCCAGGGTAATCTCAGCAATGAGCAGAACCTGTATCTGCAAACCATTCGCAAATCCTCGGCGCATCTGCTGGCGCTGATTAACGATGTACTGGATTTCTCGAAAATTGATGCCGGCAAACTGGAACTGGAAACCGCACCTTTTGATCTGGAAGAAGCCATTTATGATGTAATGGACATGCTGTCGCCGCTGGCCGCGCAGAAGCAGATTGCGATGGCCTTTTATTATGCTGACAACGTGCCAAAGCATGTGATTGGCGATGCCCTGCGCTTTAAGCAGGTGCTGACCAACCTGATTTCCAATGCCATTAAATTCACCCCGGATGGTGAAATTATTGTACGTGCGCGCATTGAACATGAAGATATCGGTCAGAGCATGATTCATTTTAGCGTGCAGGACAGCGGTATTGGTTTAAGCGGCACCGACCGGAAAAAACTGTTTGAATCCTTCTCGCAAGGCGATGCTTCTGTGACCCGTCAGTTTGGCGGTACCGGTCTGGGTCTGGCGATTTCCAAGCAGCTGGTACATTTAATGCAGGGCCAGATTGGCTTTGAAGACAATCAGGAACGCGCACCGACTGAAAAAGGCTCGACCTTCTGGTTTACTGCCGTATTCAGCATTGATGAGGATGAAATTATTGTGCACCCACGCTTTGCCAACAAGCATGTGGTGTCCTATCTGGCGCATCCGGCAACCGCCAATGTGCTGCGTCACTATCTGGAAAATTATCAGGTCCAGCATACCGAAACCACTTCGATTCTGGACTTATTCAGCCGACTCAATCACCTGTCTACACCGGAAGAAGACACCTGGTTAATTGTCGATCATAGCGGTGACACCGAAGCCTTACTGAAAGAAATTCGCAGCCGCTATCAGGGCAATCTGGCCATTTACGGCTACCAGATGGCGCTTGATCCAAGCATGCTGAATGAATATCGCACCCGCCCGCTGTATCAGCCTTTAAGCCGTGGCGCGCTAATCCAGTTACTAAACAATGAAAATCCGTTTGAAGATACAGGCACCGAAGTCTTTGATGGACAGGGGCTGCATGTGCTGGCGGTAGATGACCACTTGCCAAACCTGATTGTTTTAGAAGCCTTGTTAGGTGAACTGAATGTCACCACCACCAAAGCGCTGAGCGGTCAGGAAGCCCTGAATATCCTGCAAGAGCGGATTGAACAGGATGCCAAACCGTTTGATCTGGTGTTTATGGATATTCAGATGCCGGTGATGTCCGGGATTGATACCACCCGCGCCATCCGCTCGCTGGAGTCCACCCTCGACAAGCATAAACGCCTGCCAATTATCGCCCTGACCGCGCATGCGCTGGCCGATGAAAAACAGAACCTGCTGAAAGTCGGCATGGATGATTACGTCACCAAGCCAATCCAGATTGAACAGATCATCCAGATTCTGACCCACTGGACCACTGAAAACTTTAACAAGGTGCCGGCAGTGGAAAAAGCCGTGGTAATTGAAGCACTCGATCCGCTGGTTCTTGACTGGCAGCAAAGCCTGATGCTGGCCGCCAACAAGGAAGATCTGGCACTGGATCTGCTGCGTATGCTGCTCGACAGCTTTGCCACCGAACTGCATGAAATGCAGCAGCTGATTGAACTGGAAGATTTCCCGCAACTGGAGCATGTGCTGCATCGCCTGTATGGCGCCACCCGTTATGTCGGCACCCCAAGCCTGCAGGAAGCCACCGGTTCTTTTGAGCAGTTTGTTTCGACCTTACGTAAAGAACGCCGTAAAGCCGATGATGCCTTTATTCAGGAAGTGCTAAGACGCTTTGATGAATTACAAGCCGTGATTGCTCAGGTTGAACATGCCGCCGAGCAGATTCTAAACAAGCACACGCAGTAGTCTGACTCGACTAAAGTCAGGGTCTTGAAAGATGGATGTGACTGCCCTGTCATGTATCATGCGTATCTGCATGCTATGCTCAACAGAGGAAAAATAAGAGTTTAGACCATGACCATAGTACAGGTAGAAAAAAATAACGGCATTGCCATTGTGCGACTGAATCGCCCGGAAAAACGCAATGCCATGAGCTTTGCATTATTAAAACAGCTGGTCAAAACTGCCCGGCAGCTAAAAAAAGACCGTAGCTTGCGCTGCGTCATTCTGACCGGTGAAGCCGAAGTGTTTAGTGCCGGTATTGATCTGGCCGATTTAAACAATCCGCAAAATCGTGCCTTTGCCGCCTGGGAATTACTCAAACCCGGCCAGAGCCTGTTTCAAAAAGCCTTTCTGATCTGGCAGGAATTGCCCGTCCCTGTGATTGCTGCGATTGAAGGTTACTGTTTTGGAGCCGGGATGCAACTGGCACTGGCAGCAGATATTCGTATTGCCCATCCTAAAACCCAGATGTCAATTATGGAAAGCCGCTGGGGGCTGGTACCGGATATGGGTCTGAGCCGCTCTTTAAAAGGCCTGATTGGCCTGGACCTGGCCAAAGAACTGACCCTCACCGCCCGTATTTTTGAAGCGCAATATGCCAAAGAAATTGGCTTAGTCACCCACTTAAGTGACACACCACTGGATCATGCCCAGATTCTGGCGCAGGAACTGGCGCAGCGTTCTCCGGATGCGCTGGCTGCGGCCAAACAGGTGCTAGATGCCATGGAACATAATCCACAAAAATCCTTACGTCTGGAAAAAATCTGGCAGCTGAAATTACTGCTTGGCAAAAACAGTCAACTGGCGCGTAAAAAAGACAAGCAACCTGACACCAGTTTTTTACCGCGTCAATTTAACTAAGCACAGAGCATCAAGATCGGGAAGAGAAGCATGAGTTTTGATCGCAATACGCCCATCGCCTTTCTGGGTATGGGCTTAATGGGCACACGCATGGCAGCACGTCTGATTCATGCCGGTTTTCGGGTCGCGGTCTGGAACCGCACTGCTGCTGCCTGTGAGGAACTGCTGGACATGGGTGCTGAAGCACTGGCCCTAGAAAAGATTGGTCAATATCCGGTAATTTTAAGCTGCCTGGCCGATGACAATGCAGTCCAAGCCGTTTTTGAGCAGATTCAGCCGCATTTACAGGCCAAGCAAGTGATTGTGGATTTCTCCAGCCTGTCTGTGGATAAAACCCTGACACTGGCTGAACAGGCAGCCCGTCAGCAGGTGAAGTGGATTGATTCACCAGTGTCGGGCGGCACAGCGGGCGCAGAACAAGGCACCCTGGTTATCTTTGCCGGCGGTGATGCCGCCACCATTGAAAAACTGACCCTGATTTATAATGTGCTCTCACAGCGCGTGACCCGTATGGGCGCCAGTGGCACCGGACAGGCCACCAAAATCTGTAATCAGCTGATTGTCGCGGCCAACAGTACCCTGATTGCCGAAGCTGTCGCGCTTGCAGCTCAAGCTGGGGTAGACACCACTTTACTGGCACCCGCACTGGCCGGTGGATTTGCTGACTCCAAACCGTTTCAGATTCTAACCCCGCGCATGGCCAGTCATAGCTTTGAACCGGTGCAGTGGAAAGTCCAGACCCTGTCCAAAGACCTGAACAATGCCCTGACCCTGGCCGCGCATTATCAGCTGAATATTCCGGTGGCACAGCAGGCTTTGCAACAACTGCAAGCGCATCAGGCCAAAGGCTTTGCGGAAGCAGATTTATCCACGGTCATTCAACAGGTGGAACAGACCACTTAATTTCACCCTTTGCACAGGGAATGCAGGACATTGTTTATGACGAAACTTGCCGTAAATCTTTCTATGATTTTTACTGAAGTGCCGCTACTTGAGCGCTTTGCACTGGCCAGACAACACGGCTTCCAGCATGTTGAAATCCAGTTTCCGTATGAACTGAGCATTGCGCAGATTCAAAGCCAGCTAACCTTGCATGAACTGACGCTGTGCCTGATTAATGTTCCGGCCGGAGATTTAATGCAAGGCGGCAACGGGCTGGCCGGTGTGCCGGGCAAGGAAATCGAGTTTCGTCATGCCGTTGAACAGGCCATTGAATACGCGGTTGCACTCAAAGTGCCAAGTGTCAATATTCTGGCTGGTAAACAGCCCCAGGATGCCGATCTGCTGCCTTGCCTCAGAACACTGGCCGAGAACCTGAAAATTGCCAGCCATATGCTTAGCAGCCAGCAGATCCAACCGGTAATGGAAATGATTAATGGCACCGACATGCCGCGCTTTTTAGTACAGAACATTGCCCAGGCCCAAGAGATGCTTGAAGCGGTGCAACATCCGGCGCTAAAAATGCAGTATGACTGCTATCACATGGCCATGATGGGTGAAAACGTACTGGAAGGACTGATCGAGAATATCCAACAGATTGGCCATATCCAGTTTGCCGACTGCCCGGGTCGTCATGAACCGGATACCGGCGATATTGCCTTTGCGGAAGTGTTTGACTGGCTCAAACACAGTAACTATGCAGGCTATGTGGCGGCGGAATATCGACCGAGCAAAGATTCAGCAAATTCCTTTGCGTGGAAAAACAAATACTTTGCCGAATATCAATAATTCGGCACTGTCATAGATTTGAAATTTAGGCTCAAAGCCGCTATATTAGACAATGAATAATTGTCAGGAAATTATACCCTTTATGAATTTAGAACCATCGCCCGGCGCTTCTAATTCTCACGATCTCGCAATGACTTCCCCAAACAATGACGTACACGCTTGCCTGCAAGTTGTGCGCGATGCCCTTGAAGATGTAAAAGCCAAAGAAATTGTTGAGCTTGATGTTAGCAGCATCAGCAATGTTGCAGATGCTATTGTGATTGCTAGCGGCACCTCAACCCGTCATGTTAAATCTCTTGCTGATAACGTTGCTGAAGAAGCACGTAAAGCAGGCTTCCGCCCGATTGGTATGGAAGGTGAACGCGATGCTGAATGGATCTTGATTGATCTGGGTATCGTGGTGGTACATGTCATGCTTCCAACTGCCCGTAAGTTCTACGACCTAGAAAGCTTATGGCGTACAGCACCTGAATCTGTAAACTAAGATTTCCCAAAAAGCGACCTGAAGGTCGCTTTTTTATTGGGTCAAAATAGAGCTGGTCACAGCTGAATCCAGACACCGACTGATTTTTCCACTTCCCAATAGCTGAACTTAAACCTCTCGGCAGTGCTTCTCGATCTCCCCCCAACCCAAAGATTGAATCGTATGTAATAAAAGATTCTATTTAGTCACAGATATTAAAAAATCCCCCTCAATCGAGGGGGATTTTGAACGCGGGTATCGGACGTCTTAGTGACCCGTACCGTTAATCGCTTTGGTCATGTCTTCAACCACTTTCTTGGCATCACCGAAGACCATCATAGTCTTGTCGTTATAGAACAGGTCATTGTCCAGACCTGCATAACCAGTCGCCATTGAGCGCTTGATCACCATAATGGTACGTGCTTTATGTGCTTCCAGAATTGGCATACCGTAAATTGGCGAGTTTGGATCGTCTTTGGCTGCCGGGTTGACTACGTCGTTGGCACCTATCACCAATACCACATCCGTTGCCGGGAAGTCCGAGTTAATCTCGTCCATTTCCAGAATGTCTTCATACGGCACGTCGGCTTCAGCAAGCAAGACGTTCATGTGACCTGGCATACGACCCGCCACCGGGTGAATCGCAAAACGCACCGTTACACCCTGCTCTTTCAGCAAGTTGGCCAGTTCTTTCACCGCATTTTGCGCACGGCCTTGTGCCATACCATAACCCGGCACAATCACCACGCTGTCCGCATTGGACATTAAGAAGCCAGCATCATCTGCAGAACCTGAACGGTAGTTACGCTGTACCTGCTCACCCGCACCTGCGGTAGGCGCTGCCGCCCCACCCATCGCACCACCAAACAAAACGTTGATGATTGAACGGTTCATGGCTTTACACATGATGTACGACAGAATTGCACCTGATGAACCAACCAGTGAACCCGCCACAATCAGCATGTTGTTTTCCAAGGTAAAACCAATCCCTGCTGCCGCCCAGCCCGAGAAGGAGTTGAGCAGTGATACCACCACCGGCATGTCGCCACCACCGACTGGGGCAATCCAGACCCAGCCAAAGGCTAAAGCCAGTGCGGTCATGGCCCAGAACGAGGTCATGCTACCGCTTAAGAAGAAGTGAATCCCAAAGCCCAGCATGGCAATGAAAATCAGTGCCTGAACCGGTTTAACCCAGCCACCCGAAATGGTCTTGGCCCATTTTTTCGCTGCCAGTTTACCGTAAGCAAATACCGATGCAGTAAAGGTAATCGCACCAACAAAACAGCCCACGAACAATTCAAACAAATGCACTTTGCTCATTTCATGGAAGCTGACGCCATTGGCTGCCAACAGCTCTGGACCCAGTTCAACCAGCTTGTTGTTATGAATAATCGCTGCAATTGCAATTAACACCGCTGCCAGACCGACCAGTGAGTGCATTAGTGCTACGGTTTCTGGCATTTGCGTCATCGGTACGGTACGCGCACGGGCAATCCCGACAATGGCACCCAGAATCATCGCCCCCACAATCATCCAGATAACCGGATGATCCGCCACAAAGAAGGTAGTCAATACGGCAATCGCCATGGCGATCATGCCGTAACGGTTACCAGCAATCGCCGTTTTTGGCCCAGACAGGCCTCGTAAAGTTAAAATAAAGAGGACAGCCCCAATCAGGTAGAACCAATCCGCATAGTCTCGAATAAATTCCATCAATTAGCCCTCTTTTTTCTTTTGTTTTGGTTTAAACATTTCCAGCATACGCGCAGTCACTGCGAAGCCACCGAAAATATTAATACTGGCCAGGAATACTGCAATCGCACCAAGTACGCTCACCACGTTAATGCTCTGGAACTGCACATTGGCATCCACACCTAACACAGGCAAGCCGACCGTTTGAATCATCGCCCCCACGATAATGATCGAAGACAGCGCATTGGTTACCGCCATCAGTGGCGTATGCAATGCAGGTGTAACCCCCCAAACCACGTAGTAACCTACGAAAATGGCCAGGACAAAAATTGTAATTGTTTCAACCATGACTGTTCTCCTTAACCTCGTTTCAACAGCACTTGGCCGCCGTGCGTAACCAGTAGGGCTTTTTGAATTTCATCGTCCTGACTGATGGCAAAATTCTTTTCACTATCAAAAAGGGTTTCCACAAAATTCAGCACATTACGTGCATACAGCGCCGATGCTTCAGTAGAGACCGTTGATGGAATATTCGGAATACCGAGAATTTTCACGCCGTTGTCAGTGACAACGGTTTCACCACATTGAGAGCCTTCAACGTTACCGCCCGTTTCTACCGCCATATCCAGAATGACTGAACCCGGTTTCATCTTGGCCACAGTTTCCGCCTTGATTAAACGCGGTGCATCACGACCTGGTAACAGCGCTGTGGTAATCACGATGTCAGCATTGGAAACAGCTTTATCGACAATGATGGCCTGATCTTTGATGTACTGTTCGCCCGGCATCCAGCCATAGCCGTTTTTAGCGGCATCAGCAGCTTTTTGCTGTTCTTCTTCAGACATCGGCACGTCTAGCCATTTCCCGCCCAGAGATTCAACCTGATCTTTGGCAGTTGGACGCAGGTCAGTGGCTTCTACCACCGCACCCAGACGTTTTGCGGTCGCAATCGCTTGCAAGCCGGCAACACCCACCCCCATGATCACGACACGGGCAGGTTTGACTGTCCCTGCTGCGGTCATCAGCATCGGGAACATACGCTGGTATTCAGCTGCAGCCAGCAATACCGATTTATAACCGGCCAGGTTGGCTTGTGAGGACAGCACATCCATGTTTTGCGCACGGGACAGGGTCCGTGGCAATAATTCCAGGGCAAATGCAGACACCTGCTGTGCAGCAAATTGGTCAAGTTCAGTATTGCGGTATGGGTCAAACATTGCCACTACGGTAGAGTTAGGAGCAAGTTTTTGAATTTCTTCACCTTTCGGTGCGCGAACTTTCAAAATAATCTGACTGCCGGTATAGGCATCATCCGTAATTTTGGCACCCACGTGCTCATAGGCGCTATCGATATAGGCAGCTTTTAAGCCTGCACCACGTTCAATAACCACGCTATGACCCGCGTTGATCAACTTCTTTACTGTCTCTGGCGTTGCAGCGATACGATTTTCACCGACGACAGTTTCGGTTGGGATTCCGATCTGCATGAGCGTTCCTCAAGCTAATTTTTCTTAAGTAAACATCGCCAAAACGATGCTTCCCCTCAGGTTATGTTCTTGTTGAATTTTTGGATTCTAATTGAACTTTTTTAAATTACCACCCAATATTTATTTAATAAATACCCATATTTTGAACTGATGATTCATAAAAAGAAGGGTGGCAGATATAATTGATCAGTTTGGCTCTCTATTCTTCATGGCACTACTCTGGAAATAATGTGTATAAATTTTCAGCACAGCTCCTGACTTTTTACAGCGAATTGCGTCCTGTTCTGTTTTTTCTTTCCTTAAAATTGATTGTTTTGACAAATCTTATCGTGTAGTGCCGGCTTACAACAGGCTGATAAATACCAATAATGAACGGCTTTTTCGCAGCAAAAAATGAACATCCAGTTCATGATTGGCTGAAATGACATCTTAATCACAGAAGAATCGAGGATAAATTGGTCAAAACTGCCCAATGTTCGGGCAGAAAAGTAAATCCTGCGGCAAATGCACCGATTGGCTAAATGATTTCCTGCCCGCTGATCTGGACTTAACCCATACATCTGGCTGTGAAAGCGCGATAAAAAATTAAAAGTTTTTTTATTGATCATTTTGCCTGATGATGAATAAAGCAGCGCAACTGCTTAAATTTGCGTATTTTGCACTATTTTTGTGCAACAATTGCCCGCAAGACATCAATAGATCTTTGCCTGAAATAAACCATCTTAAAATTTTCATAAAATGAGAATAAAGCCTATCTTTACACATTCATTTCTTCGAGCAGACAGCTTATACTCAACGCATGAAAATCTGGTGACACCTGCCCTCTTGATTAAATTGCTCTGAATATGTCCATTTCCTTGACCAGAACGCAGTTAGGTTCACTGTTTGCACTATGCGCGGCCTTTTTATTTAGCACCAAAGCTATTTTTATCAAGCAAGCCTACGCACTTTCACCTCTGGTGGATGCCACCACCTTAATGACCCTGCGGATGGCCAGCGCACTGCCGTTTTTCCTGCTGATCTGCTGGTTTAACCGGCATCGCAATACCCAGATTCAGCTGCGCGAATGGATACTGCTCGTGGCTGCCGGGCTGCTCGGCTATTATTTTGCCAGCTGGCTCGACTTTCTGGGGCTCATGTTTATTAGCGCCTCACTGGAACGGATTATCCTGTTTCTGTATCCCACCTTAACCGTTCTAGCCAGCAGCCTGATCTACAAGCAGCGCTTAAGCCTGAAAACGATACTAGCCTTGCTGCTCAGTTATGGTGGAACGGTACTGGTGATGTTACAAGAACAGCAAAACATGCCAGATGGCCATTCCTTCTGGCTCGGTGCCAGTCTGGTATTTGCCAGTGCGGTGGCTTTTGCCGCCTATTTACTGGTGACGCCGCGGCTGATCCAGAAATTTGGCAGCTGGAATTTTACCGGCCTGGCGCTAAGTGTGGCCTGTTTCGGCACCTTACTGCATTATCTGCTGGCCGTACCGGAGCCACTGCAACGGCTGAGTCAATTACCGGGCAGCGTCTATGCCTATGGCATTGGACTGGGTATTCTGGTCACGGTGTTGCCAACCATTTTATTAATGCAAAGTATCGAACGCCTGGGAGCCGCTCATTCGGCCATGATCGCCTCTATCGGCCCGATTCTGACCATTGTGCTGGCCACCCTGTTTTTAGATGAATATTTAAATGCCTGGCAATGGCTGGGTTGCGCCCTCAATATCATTGGGGTGATGATGATTAGCCTGTCCAAGAAAAAGCTGATGGCCTGATCCATGATCAGTCAGCTCAGCCTGTTCCGGACTGCTGTGCATGTGTCTTGCACATGCAAAAAGGATGTTGCAAATGGTGGTCTTTGGCCGTCATGCTCAGTATTGCCGAAGATGCGATTGAATGAACAAAACTAAGAGCGCATTCTCGCTCTTTTAAGGGCGAGTTAGCTCTTTTTTAATGACATGGACTTTTTAGCATTTTTTTCTGACGTTGGTGTTCTTTGTTCTTCAATGTATTTTTTCACTACATCCAAACTTGCGCCACCACAGGATACAGCGCAGTAACTAGGCGACCAAAAGTGATTGCCCCATAGTTTTTCCTTAACTTCATCCCAAAATGAACGCCTTAAAACATAAGAACTTTTCCCTTTCAGTTTTCCAACTAGGTTGGAAACTGAGTGCTTTGGATGAACACTTACAAGCAGGTGGATGTGATCATCTTCACCATTAAACTCAATAAGCTCACAATCCATTTGCAAACAGGTTTCTTCCATAATCTCTTTTAGGGAGGAAAGCATGTCTTTTGTTAATACATCTCTTCTGTATTTCGTAACAAATACTAAATGAACAATGTTTTTATAAATGCATGATCTACCTGTTCTCCACTCGTACATCTTATCCTCATACTAGATTTACTTTAACCTTATTTTAAGCTAAAATAACCTCAACACCTAGAGGTTTTTCAATTGCTAACAGGCATCCAATTAAGAGCATACCCAACACAACATCAAAAGCTGATTTTAAGTCAGTGGATGGGTTGTGCTCGTTTCGTTTGGAATGCCAAATGCGATGAGGATAAATACTTTCGAGGATTTGCCCGTAAGTTTGCAACTTTTGATCACTATTATGAAACCCAAGATCAAAAATACGCTCACTTTAAATCAGATGAGATTAGTTCATGGCTTGCAAACTGCCCTAGTACAATACAAAAGAACTCAACCGTTAATTGGTACAACACACTCAAAAAATCTATTAAAGGTTTATGTGGGCGACCAAAACGTAAAAAGAAGACAGATAAAGGTTCGATTCATTTAACCTCTGATTTATTCGAGTTTCGCACGGAAAGAAATAAGCGCAAGCTATATATCGGTGGTAAAAAATTTAATATAGGCTCATTAAGTTTTAAGGCTCATGCTAACTTTAAAGAACCGAAATCCCTTTATATTCGCAAAGAGCGTGGTCAATATTTCGTTTCTTTCTGCTATGAAGATGGTGTTGAGATTCAAGAGTTTGACGGTAAGAAATTCGATGCTAAAAAATACGCCAAAAGACAGTTAGATCATTTGCAGGGCATGGACGAAGAACAACTACAAAAAATAGTGGTTGGTATAGATCGTGGTGTCACCATTCCTGTTCATGCAGGCTATGAAGAATTTGATTTCTCTAAAGAACAAAAGAATCATTTAACAAAAGCAGATCGCTACATTAAGCGACTGCAAAGAAAACTCGCTCGACAAGTAAAAGGCTCAAACCGAAGAGCTAAGACTAAACATCGAATTGCGGTGCATCACTCTAAGAAAGCCAATATTCGCAAGGACTTTGCTCATAAGACAAGTCATAGCCTAGTTAATGGTTTAGCTAAGGTATTTATCTTTGAAAAATTAAATACCAAGAGCATGACTAAAAAGCCTTTACCAAAGATCGATGAATCAGGTCGATTTATTCCTAATAAGGCTAAAGCCAAAGCAGGCTTAAACAAATCTATCCTGAACGTGGGTTGGCATAGAATTGCATCATTCCTAGCTTACAAAGCAGTTAAGCTAGGTAAAGCGGTATTTACCATCAATGCTTCTTATACAAGTCAAGAGTGCGCTTTATGCGGTCACACTCACCCCGACAATCGCAAAAGCCAAGACAAGTTTAAATGCGTGAGTTGTGGACACATTGACAATGCAGATCACAATGCATCAGTTGTTATTAAGAACAGGGCGATTAATTTAATTTTAGACAGTGGAACGCTGTTGGATGACAATCATTTGTCATCTAGTGGGCGCAGAGGTGTTCGTAAGACGACTAAGGGTGTTAAAGCCCTTTTTCGCAGTACCAATGAAGCGTCAAAAGAGATGTGTGCAACTTAGGTTGCACTACGGAAACTCGGTTGCTTTAGCTCCGAGTAGTTCATTTAACCTGAACTGGACCTTGTATGAATACCTCTCCCGATATTAGTCAGGATAAAACCCTGCTCTGGCTTATGGCGCTGGCTTGTGGTCTATGTGCAGGGGCCAACTATTATTGCCAGCCGCTGATTAACTCGATTCATACTTATTTTCAGGTGCCGGAATCCCAAGTCGCGCTCACGGTGACGTTTGCCCAGGTGTCCTATGCGCTGGGGCTGTTATTTATTGTGCCGGTTGGCGATACCGTCAATAAAACCAAATTCATTCCACTGCTGATGTTTCTGGCCGCGTTTGGCCTGTTTCTATGTGCTTTTTCAGTGAATCTGCCAATGCTCTGGATTGGCACCATCATGACCGGACTATTTTCCGTGGCCGCGCAGATTCTGATTCCGTTTGCCACCATGTCGGTCAAGCCGGATAAAATGGGCGAAGTGGTCGGACTACTGATGAGTGGTTTACTGGTCGGGATTTTACTGTCGACCAGTCTGGCCGGACTGTTGTCCAATTTATATGGCTGGCAGCTGATTTATATCATCAGTGGCGTGTTGATGATGGGACTGGCGATTATTCTGAAAAAACGCTTGCCACATATTCCGACGGTGCGCATGGCCTATGGCAAAATCCTGCATTCGATGCTGCAACTGATCCGCCAGGAAAAACGGCTGGTCTATCGCGCCCTGATTGGTGCCAGTGCCTTTGCCGCCATGAGCGTGCTGTTTTCCACCATTGCGGTGTTACTTGGCTCCTCTTTTGGCCTGCCAGATGTCGCAGTCGGTTTAGTCACCTTAATTGGGGTATTTGGCGCACTCTCTACCAAAAAAATTGGCAAAATTGCCGACCGGGGTCATGGCAAACTGATCACCTGGGCCGGACTCTCGTTATTGGCGGTCAGCTGGAGTTTCCTGTATTTCGGCGCGCAGTATTTATGGAGCTATATTATTGGTTTTGGCCTAATTAACCTGGGACTGGCCAGTGTGCATACCAGTAACCAGAACGTGATTTTCCATTTACGCCCCGATGCCAAATCACGCCTGAATGCAGTCTATATGACCAGCTATTTTATTGGCGGCGCCTGCGGTTCTGCACTGGGCATTTACGCCTGGCATCATGGCGGCTGGAGCATGAGCTGTCTGGTTGGTTTAACCCTGGTGCTCTGCTCGGCCTGTTTTGCCTGGTTAGATCAGCAACATCTGCGCCGCCAGCAACTGGCTTAAAACTGTATAAATCGTGCAGGCAGGTTTAAGACACCTGCACCATCGGATAATGCGGCTGGGCCGAATCAATACTGGCCGGATATTCCAGCAGAATCTGAATAAAGGATGGAATTAAGGCAGCAAATATACTGGTTGCCCCAGCCAGAATGTCACGGTTTAACAGGCTGTTATAGTTGGCACCGCCGCTGGCAAACTGGTGACGCAGACTGTCAAAACGTTTAAACACTGCCATTAGCAAGGCCACCGACTGTTTATTTTGCAAGGTCTGTTGCAGATCAATCTGCTCTTGGGCAGCGCGCTGCTGCCATTCATCGCGCGTGAGCTGTAAATGCTGATAGGCCCAAAATTCCGGATGGGTATACGGGTGCGCCAACAGGGCCTGAATCTGCTGCTGGTATTTTTCCCATAACACATAATCAATTTTTCGGGTTTCATCCTGCTGGTGCAGAAGCTGAAAAAACTGCTGTAACTGCGCAGCGGATGGACTAGCCGCATCTTCACGGTAAATGGCCTGAAAGGCAATCCATAAACTCATAAACTTGAAATCCAGCTCCTGATCCAGACTCAGGGCTTTTTTAAACCAGCTCAGGCTGCGCTGTATTTTCAGATTAAAATGCACCGAATTTTCATTCTTTTTACTGCGGTAAATTTCCTCAACCACCAGCATCTTTGTTATCCTTTTTCTTGTCTTACTGCATCAATGTAATGGTTTTTTTATTTTGTCTCAACCTTTTGATCCTTCAATTTATTTATTACCCGTCTATTTTCCAGCATAAATAAATCCGAGTATTTTCCTTTTATTTAAATAAAATAAATCTCTGTACACGACAAAAATAGATAACTCATTGAAATAATGTCACAATAATTGTTTTCTAACGACGAATACTATGACACATCTCAATGAGTTATATCTTATCTTAAACAAATCTCTAAAATGGAACAAGTCACATTTAAAGTGCTTTGCGCTCATCATGCTTGTGATTATTTTAAAGCAAACATGTAATCTTTCTTCTGCATCTAAAGCCTTGCCCATCAAGTGTTTACCACAATCATTTTATCGACGTATGCAGCGCTTCTTTGCAGGTCAGTATTTTGATTATCGTCAAATTTCTCAGTTGATTTTCAATATGTTTTCATTCGACCAAGTGCAACTGACTTTAGATAGAACCAATTGGAAATGGGGAAAACGAAATATTAATATCCTGATGCTCGCAATCGTTTATCGTGGAATAGCGATACCTATCCTTTGGACATTGCTTAATAAACGTGGAAATTCAGATACGAAAGAGCGTATTGCTTTGATTCAACGCTTTATAGCCATTTTTGGTAAAGACCGTATTGTGAATGTGTTCGCAGACAGAGAGTTTATCGGTGAGCAGTGGTTTACATGGTTAATTGAACAAGACATCAACTTCTGCATTCGTGTTAAAAAAACTTCATTGTCACCAATCATTTAGGAAAGAATCATAAAATTAGTGATTTATTTCGCCATCTTAAAGTTGGTCAAATTGAATGTCGTAAACGACGGATTTTGGTTGGTCGGGTGAAACTATATATAAGTGCACTACAGTTAGAAAATGGAGAGCTTTTACTCGTCGTTTCTCCTCAGTTTAATGCCAATGTTATTCAGGATTATGCATTACGCTGGGAAATTGAAACCTTATTCAGTTGTCTCAAAGGACGCGGGTTTAATCTTGAAAATACGCGCTTGACAGACCCTAGACGAGTGAAAAAATTGATTGCGGTGTTAGCTATAAGCTTCTGTTGGTGTTACTTAACGGGTGAATGGCAACATAATCAAAAAAAAGCGATAAAAATAAAGAAGCATGGACGACTCTCAATGAGTTTATTTCGCTATGGTTTAGACTATGTTCAAATGGCGATTCAGCGTTTAATTGGTTTTGGGAAAAAAGAAGAGTTTAAGGAAATTTTGGCAATTTTAAGAAAGCAGAATCCTGATAGGATAAGGGTTCTGTGAAATTTGTCGTGTACAGAGAAAATAAATAAAAAATCTGAAAGCTTAAAATATATTTAAAACACATTTTATCTAGCAGCTACTTAAAATAAAGAAATGTAAAGTTATATATAAAATCACGAAAAATGTAATTACACAAAAGATTACATTCTTAAAAATCCTATGTAGGATAGCCAATTAAAAATACCGGCTTAAAATCACCGCTTACAACTAAATAAGATGTAACAGAGCCAGGGTTTTTCATGAGATGTTTCATGTTAAAAAGAAGCTATCTGTTTTTCTCAGATGATTTCAGCGCGCTAGCGATAGCGTCGATATCTATAAAAGAGGTGTTCAAATGCAAAATCAAAACAATGGTTCAAACCAACAGCAACAGCAGCCTCAACAGCAAGGCAATCAGCAGCAGCAACAAGACCGCCTGCAGCAACAGCAACCTCAACAACAGCAAAATAACCAGCAACAAGGCAATCAGCAACGCCAGCAAGATCAACAGCAGCAACAGCCTCAACATCAGGGCAACCAGCAGCAACAACAAAACCAGCAACAGCCTGGCCAGCAACAAAACCGCCAGCAGCAACAGCAACAACCGCAGCAATATGGTCAACAACGCCATAACCAGAATGCGCAGCAGCAAAACAATCTCTTAGATGATGAAGATATGTAAAACCATTTTTTGTTTTTCACTTATTTTTATTATAAATAATCGAAGGAGATGATCATGGTCAACAATGCAAATGATCCACATGGGTACTGGCGTGACAACCATGCAGACCGTCCTTACTACAATGATTTTAAAAGAAATATCCCAGATATTGATTATGATCGGGACTTATCTTCTGCTTATGACCTCGGTACACGTGCCCGCAGTGAATATGGCACAGATCGCGACTTTGAAAGTTCTGAAGGCGACCTGAAACAGCGCTGGGAAGAGTTTAAAGCAGATTCTCGTTTAAAATGGGAACAGGCCAAGCACGCGATTAAAGATGCCTGGGATAGAAACTAGATTGCCCTCAGTCTGGTTCTGATACGGTTCAGAGTTATAGGTCATTATGACCTATAACTTTTTTATATCTGTGGGTTTTATCTCTGCAGATTTTCTATTTTGTGTTCTCTATTTGATTTATATATTCCTATTATTTTTGCTTGACTACTTCAATAATACTCTGACTAATTGCTCGCGACAGCTGTTCCAGTTTTTTCTTTTTGGTGCCATTAAATACACAGCGATAATGATGCAGTTTATTCTGATACGAAATACAGTAAAAAAATGTTCCGACCGGTTTTTCCTTAGTTTCAGAGCCACCACGTTTTAATAAACCGGTACAGCCAACAAAAATATCAGAATCAATGATCTGTTTGGCTTTTAAAACCAGTTGCTCCGTTACTTCAGCAGATTCTGGAGAGTATTTTTCCAGGAATTTCTTTGAGATCTTTAAAATACTGACTTTTAAATTGGCGTCATAACAAACCAAGCTGCCATTTAAAATATCGCCTGAATTTTTATTTAATGAAAAACGATAGGCCAGATACCCTGCCGAAGCACTTTCAATAAAGGTGACTTTTAATTTCTTTTTGGCAAGTAACTGGCAGCATTTATTCATTTATACCCATCCTGAATATAATTATTCCTTCCGATTTAAACATAGCTCTTTTTCAGTGCTTTTTTCTGAAAAGTAACATTTCATTTATTTTTTAAAACGACTTTGTTGCACAAACCGGCTTTGTTGCATAAATATGTAAGCTTCTGATTTAAATAAATTTAATTTTGGATCAAAAAATAATCAAAAATTTTAAAATCATATAGTTATGAAATCTTTGTGCAACAAAGCCACTCCAAGCTACTTACTCAAAGATAATCTCTACATTTCAACCTTAAATATTAATTACTTGATCGATGTAAAAATTGATCAATTTCTCTTTATCCCCCCTTGCATGTTTACAGCTGTTTGAACTGATAAGCAAAGCAACCCCATAGGTAATACTCCAAATATAAGAAAAATAATCACGGACAGAAAATACACTTCCCACCCGTTTTAAATGCTCCGCTGCAATGTCTTTCATTTCGACAATTCTCTTTTCACGTATAGCATACAGTTCATCAAATAAAGGATTCAGCTTTCGTTCCTGTCTGGTGACCTGTTCCTCTATTGTATGCAGTGTAATCGTTCGATTTGAATTAGTCAGATGATACAACATAAAATTTGATAAGAATTGCTTAATATCTTTATTGTAGTTTATTGAAATATCTAATAACCGTTTTTCGTTTTGGATTAAAATTTCCACATATATTTGATTTTTACTCTTAAAATATTTATATATTGTGCCCTTTGCCATATCTACTTCTTTTGCTAAATCATCTATCACAATATTCTTACATTGATCAATTAAAAGCCTTTCTGCAGACTGCAAAATTTTTTGTTTTTTTAATATAATTTTTTGATTTCTTACCAAACTCATATCATTTTCGCTTATAATATTTCAACATAAGGAAGACTATGTTAGTCCAAGGGACTCTATCTAATTTATGTAAATAAAACAGCTAATTACAATACTTATATGCATGTAAAACACTCCACAAAGGGGAATTTTCCATTACTTTATACATAGTCATATAAAAAGATAGAACCCGCAGACATTAACATCTACTTAAAATTGTTTTAAAAATCATAAATTGCCGTGAAATTCAGTCGATTATCTATACCCTTTTTATCATTAAATGTTTTACGTTCACCATACATATACTCCAGACCAAAATTCACCGGTTTCACTGGATTGTAGAATAAGTTAATCCAGCCTTCTTTTAGCTCGGAATTTTGGGTTTCATCATTATCATTACGTACCAGCTGTGCAAAGCTATTATTATCATCGGCTTTCATATAGCCAAAGCCTAATGTTGAGCGGATTTTAGGCGTGATTTTTTGCGTTAAACCGACGCTAATCGCATCAAACTGATTGGCACGCATTTTATTATTTTCATCAAAAACATAGGCCATATTGGACCAAAGTAAGTTCTTGGTATCCCCTTTAATGTGGTTATAGTCGAAGCGAACTAAGGTATTTTCAGATACCTGATATTTTCCGCCTAATGCCACGCCCCATGCTAAGAAATCATCATTACCCTCATGGTTGGTCGCTTTTTGGGTCACAAAAGCACGTCCAGAAAGTGCTGAACCATTATCAAATTTATAATTCACACGCCCAGTTGCTGATGGTAATTTTAATTTCGCATCGGGATCTGTGACCGTTTCAGCTTTCGAATCTTCCAAACTAAATGCCAAATTCAGATTAGGGTTCACAGGAACTGAATATTTGATTTGCGGTACACGGGTTAATGACCCACCGACAGAAAGTGATGCATCTACTGTTTCAGGGAAATATTCCACAGCGTTAAAGTTAGACCATGTTTGACCCAAGAGCCATTGATCATAAGTCATATAGGCATGACGAATACGGAAGGTATCGCGCCCAGCTCCGCCAAAAAAGTCCATTTCCACTTTACCTCCAATAGCATGCTCGCCAAGTTGAGGGGTTTTAAAATTAAAGCCGAAACGTGTGGCATTTAAGGTGCTTTGAAATTTATCCGAGTTGTTGTGTTCAGCCTCTGTTCCTTCCAGCGGTACAGCACTGATTAAGTTATACATCGTATTCGGACCTTTCATTTGATAGCTCATGTCCGCGCGCACATTGCCGTAGAGCTCAAATTCAGCACCGCCCTTTGTCGTATGCTGTAAAACGGGTGCTGAAGATTTTTTTGGTGCAGCACTTTCAACCAATGCAGGCGCAGCTGCCATTTTTTGTTCATTGAATTTTTGATCATTGGCTTTTTGCTGTTGTTGCACCAATTCCTGCAGAGCTTGAACCTGCTGCTGCAATTGTGCAACTTGCTGCTCCAGACTCACGTTAGCATGAGCCAATGAGGTGAAAACCAATATGGATAAAGTCAAAGTGCTTTTAGCAAAAAGCTGTACATTTTTTTTCATGGTAGAAATCCCTTTATTCCCCAAATGTTTAATTCTGGATACACACAATTTTTTCAGGTCAAACAAAGCCATTGATAAATATAAAAATGATATTTATCGAATAGACTTGTTTGGATTTTGCTGAATGAAATACGTCTATGTATTTGTTAATTCTTTAATAATTCACGGATTTTGAATTTTTGGATTTTCCCCGATGGGGTCATTGGAATTTCATCCCAAATTTCTAGCCGTTCTGGTAAATATTGATTAGCTAGTTGATGCGTTTTCAAAAATTCCACCAGTGATGGCAGCGTCAGCTCATGTTCTGGATTTTTCAGTTTGACTACTGCACAGGCTTTTTCCCCCATACGCTCATCTGGATATGGCACTAAAGCGACTGTCGCAATCTCAGGATGCAGGTAAATAAGAGATTCAACTTCAGCAACGGGGATATTCTCCCCACCACGGATAATGACGTCTTTTTTACGACCTGCAATGCGGATATAACCTTGCTCATCTTGATAGGCAATATCACCTGTATCAAACCAATCCTCTGCATTGGTTTCATTCAGATGTGGACGTTTTAAATATCCGCCAAAATTTGAACAGCAACGAATCATCAGTGTGCCAGATTGCATAGGTGCAAGTGTTTCACCGTCATCACCAACAATTTTCACTTCAACTCCGGGCAATGGCAGACCATCGGTATTGAATGAGCGTTCGTCATCATCTTCTGGACAGGTCATGGTCACAGCACCGCACTCAGTCATACCCCAAGCAGATATAACCTTAACCCCCATGTTTTGACGCGCTTTTTGTACCAAAGTACTTGGAATTGGCGCTCCAGCACATAAAAATAATTTCAAGCTATCAAGTGATTGATGAGACTCCATTACCGCTTCAGAAAGATCATTTAGAAATGGCGTAGAAGCCATAGTAAATGTCGCTTGGTGCTTATGAATCAAGTCAATCGCAACATTGACGTCCCAAACATCCAAGAGCACGGCTTTTGCTTTCAGCAGTACAGGCATAATTAAGCCATACATAAAGCCGGTCTGATGAGCCATTGGCGAACCCATTAAGATCACATCATCTTTATCCAAATGCAGACGTTTCGCATAAGGCACAATATTGGAAAATAAAGTATTTGCCGTATGCATTACACCTTTTGGTTCACCTGTTGTGCCTGAGGTAAAGACTAATTGAGCAATATCATCTGCAGTAATCGTGACGTCATTCAGTGTATTGAGAATTTGCGGATCTTTATCTAAACCATGATTGAGCAGTAGTTTTTCAAAGCTGTTTTCACCTTCTCCACCAATGACAACAACGTGCTCAAGGCTTGGTATATTCCTTTGTAGCTGATTGGCTAATTTTTCATAATCAAATTTACGGAAGATTTTAGGCACAATAAAAACTTTGCTTTCTGTATGTTTCAACATAAAAGAAAGTTCGCGCTCTCTAAAAATCGGCATTAGTGGATTAAGTACAGCACCAATACGTCGGCAAGCAATATACAGCAGTGTAAATTCCCACCAGTTTGGTAATTGGCAAGAAACGATATCTTGCTTTTGCACACCTAGGCGCTTTAGCCCCAAAGCAATACGATTGGCTGTATGCAGCATTTCCCGGTAGCTAAAGCTTGTTTCAGACTGATCTTCAGTTTTATAACTGACCAAGGCGACTTTATCAGGATGTTGATGTACCGCTTCATTCAATGATTGAAGAATGGTCTTATTTAACCAATAACCTTGTTGCAACATTTTTTCCCGGCGTGGGGGTAAAAGAACCGCATCGAAATCCATTCTATAACTCCAATTTTATAATTATCTACCTGTTCTCTTGGTCAGACCGCACAATCGTCGTCAGCCCGAAAATTGCAGATACAAACTCTGCTATGCAGATGACTCAAACTTCTATTTGTGTCATCTGCAGGATTGATCACGCATCCACGTCATCGGTTTACATCAAGCTGGAACAGCTTTACGTCCAGCCTTTTTACGCGCAATAATGGTTTTCATGATCTGTGCTGTTCCATCACCAATCTGAAAGCCCAGTACGTCGCGCATTCGCTGTTCCATTACACCGCGGTCATAACCGGCATGACCAAAGGTCAGTAAACATTGATGAATCACGTCATAGGCCAGTTTTGGTCCCCACCATTTACACATGCCAGCTTCAGAGGTATGCGGCAAATTATTGTCTTTGAGCCATAAGGTTTGCAAACACAATAAACGAGCTGCTTCAACCTGGGTTTCATACTCGGCTAATGGATGAGATACTCCCTGAAATGCGCTAAGTGGCTGACCAAAAGCTTCACGCTGTGCTGCATATTCCCAGGCTTCATCCAGACTGACACGTGCCACGGCTAAAACCTGCAAACCAATCAGGGCACGTGAAAAGTCAAAACCTTGCATGACTTGCACAAACCCCTTGTTTTCATCACCCAGACGGTGATTGACTGGAACCCGAACGTTATCAAAGAAAATTGAACCGCGACCAATCGCACGCTGCCCATGACAGTCAAAACGCGTGGTACTAATGCCTGGTAAATTCATCGGTACCAGTAAAGCCGTTACACCATGTGCACCATCTTCAATTGAACCGGTACGACCAAATACCACAGATGCATCAGCCTGATCAGCCGCAGAAATGGAAGTCTTTTCGCCATTAATCACATATTCATCGCCATCACGTTCGATTTTTAAACGTAAATTGGCTGCATCTGAACCACCACGTGGCTCGGTCAGGGCGATTGAAAAGATGGCTTCACCCGCCGTTAGTTTTCTGAGCCACGGTTCAACCACGTCCGGTTGACCATGTTCTGCCAGAATCTGACCATTTAAAGAAGCCAACAAATTAATATAGGAGAAACTTAAATCTGCTTTGGCCACCGCTTCATGAATAACGCCCGCAGCCAGACGCCCCATACCTTGGCCGCCATATTGTTCTGGAAGTTCCGGTGCAATAAAGCCCATCTCTCCCATTTTTTTGACCAGTTCACGGTCAAAGACGCGGCTTTGATCACGCTCCAAAAAACCCGGAGCAATATATTTCTGTGCAAACTTTTCAACGGTTTCAGCTAAGAATTCTAAATCTTCAGAGATGTAAGGATTTTTATTCATGGCTTGTTTCTCCTTACTTAAAGAATTTACGGAATTCAGGTGTGCGTTTTTCTTTGAGCGCATTGACACCTTCACGTGACTCTTCTGTATCGTAATAAAGCTTCAAAGCGTACATGCCCATGCCTGCAATGCCAGCTTGATGTGCTGTATCCATATTGAAGCTACGTTTAGCAATGGCAATTGCCGTCGGGCTACGTTCACAAATTTCTTCTGCCCAAGCTTGTACTTCTGCATCTAATTGATCTGCAGGTACGCATTTATTGGCTAAACCAATATCGACAGCTTCTTGACCTTTATAGCGGCGGCATAAATACCAAATTTCACGTGCTTTCTTCTCACCGACAACACGGGCTAAATACGCTGTACCAAAGCCCGGATCTACTGAACCCATTTTTGGACCCACTTGACCGAAAATTGCATTTTCAGAACAAATGGTTAAATCACAAATGGTCGCTAAAACATTACCACCGCCAATTGCATAACCTTGTACACGGGCAATTACTGGTTTCGGTACATCACGAATAGCGGTATGCAGCTCTTCCATCGGCAAACCAATTGTCCCTCGACCATCATAGTTGCCGTCATGTGCAGATTGATCTCCTCCAGTACAGAAGGCTTTTTCGCCCGCACCAGTCAGGACAATTGCACCAATTTCGCGGTCATAGCCTGCTTTGTTGAGTGCACGGATAATTTCATCACAGGTTTGTCCGCGAAAAGCATTCATTTTTTCTGGGCGGTTAATGGTGATCCATGCCACGCCATTTTTTACTTCGTATAAAATATCTTCAAAATTCATGATCTTTTCCTTTCCTTGAAAACTGCTTTTAACTTTTTACTTCATATATTTTTTTAGGACTTGCACATTCAGTAGTGTCCATCGCTCAGTACTTAACTCGGCGCGTTGCAAGCCACTTAACCATTCATGGTTAAACCACCAGAAACACTCAGGACTTGTCCTGTAATGAAGCTTGCGTCATCACTTAAGAAAAATGCGATAGATGAAGCAAGATCATCCGGCTGACCCAAACGGCCTAGCGGGATCGCACGAGTAAATGCTTCACGAAGTTTTTCAGGATTTGATGCACCTTCAGTTACGCCAGCTAAAAGTGCTGTATCTGTTGGGCCTGGACAAATGACATTGACCGTAATGTTATTGCGCGAATGCTCACGCGCTAAAGTTTTAGAGAAAGAAAGCAATCCACCCTTACACGCTGCATATACCGCTTCGCCTGATGAGCCCACACGCGCTGCATCTGATGCAATATTCACAATACGTCCTTGATTGCGCTCAACCATGCCTTTGAGTACAGCGTGGTGCATGTTCAGCATGCCGACTAAATTAATTTGAATCAGTTTTTCCCACTCGTCAGGAACAGATTTAATAAATGGTTTGAAGATATCCCAACCTGCATTGTTTACAAGACCATTGATTGGGCCAAGCTCGGCTTCTGTTTGCACAATCGCCTGATCAACAACTTCTTTATTGGTAATGTCGCACTGCACTGCGAGTGCATTCCCGCCTGCATTTTGAATATCCGTTACCACCTTTTGCGCAGCGTCAATATTCATGTCAAATACCGCAACTTTTGCGCCTTCCTGCGCCAAGCGTTTACATGTTGCACTGCCGATACCGCCAGCACCGCCTGTTACAATAATGACTTTATCTTTTAGGCCTTTCATACCAGTATCCTTTCTTCGTGTTATTCGGAATTATGATCTTCTCATCGATAAATCTAACATAGACAAAAAGGAAATTAATTTCAATTATCTATTATAATATTTTGCTATGCGAAATTTTATTAAATTAACTCAATAAAATATATCTTATTGTTATTTATATTAATTATTCAAAATACAGGCTTATTATTGAAATAATTTGTTACATATTTTGATGTAATTTAACTTTTAAAGCATAAAGTTAAAAAAATAGCGTCTTTGTTTCTGCATATAAATTTTAAAATGAGACTTAAAGATTAAGATATTTTCGTATTGTGGAATTTAATATTTTTATCATAAAAAGGCTTTATTCTGATCTATGGGCATAAAAAAGGCATTACAACGAAGGTAATGCCTTTTAAAATACAGATTTTTTAAAATAACGTTCAACTGCCCATTGTTTCTTTTAACGATGGATTGCTGTGTTCTTTTAAAAGTAATCGTTACGGATCAATTGCAAAATGCTGCAATACCTGTTTGCGCACGACCCAGAATCAATGCATGCACATCATGTGTACCTTCATAGGTATTCACGACTTCCAGGTTGACCAGATGACGGGCTACACCAAACTCATCAGAAATCCCGTTACCACCCATCATGTCACGTGCCAAACGTGCAATATCCAGTGCCTTACCGCAGTTATTACGCTTAATTAAAGACGTACCTTCAACTGATGCAATGCCTTCATCTTTCATACGACCAAAACGTAAAGCCACCTGTAAGCCAAGAGCGATTTCAGTTTGCATATCGGCCAGTTTTTTTTGAATTAACTGATTCGCAGCTAAGGGACGACCAAATTGCTTTCGATCCATAGTGTATTGATGTGCCGTATGCCAACAGAATTCTGCAGCACCCATCGCCCCCCAAGCAATACCGTAACGGGCACTGTTTAGACAGGTAAATGGACCACGCAATCCACGTATTTCAGGGAAAGCATTTTCTTCAGGAACAAAAACGTTATCCATCACGATTTCACCAGTGATCGAGGCACGCAAGCCCACTTTACCGTGAATTGCTGGAGCAGAAAGCCCTTCCCAACCTTTTTCCAAAATAAAGCCACGAATGTCACCGACATTGCCTTCAGCAGAGACTTCTTTGGCCCAGACCACAAATACATCAGCAATCGGACTGTTAGTAATCCACATTTTTGCGCCAGTTAAGCGGTAACCACCATCGACTTTTTTAGCACGGGTAATCATGCTGCCTGGATCAGAACCATGATCTGGCTCCGTCAGGCCGAAACAACCAATGTATTCACCGGTGGCTAATTTTGGTAAATACTTCTGTTTTTGCTCTTCAGAACCAAATTCATTAATCGGCACCATCACCAGTGAACTTTGTACACTGGCCATTGAACGATAACCTGAATCGACACGTTCAACTTCACGAGCAATCAGACCATAACTGACATAGTTCAAACCTGCACCGCCGTACTGTTCAGGTATGGTCGGGCCAAGCAAACCAAGCTCACCCATCTCACGGAAAATGGCAGGATCAGTCTGCTCATGACGGAACTGTTCCAGTACTCGTGGCATCAGCTTGTCCTGACAGTATGCCGCCGCTGCATCACGGATCATGCGCTCTTCTGAGGTCAATTGCTGTTCGATTAAAAACGGGTCTTGCCAGTTAAACTTTGTATTTTTCATTTTGTTTTTCCTCAATTTATCATGTTATGCAGTCGCTGCTTTGATCATGTCACGTGCAATAATAATCTGCTGAATCTGGGTGGTACCTTCGTATAAACGGAACAAACGTACATCGCGGTAAAAGCGTTCGATTGAATACTCACTGATATAACCTGCACCACCATGAATCTGTAAGCAGCGGTCTGCAACACGGCCACACATTTCTGTTGCAAACATTTTCGAGCACGATGCTTCCGTACTGATGTTTTCACCTAAATCACGGCGGCGCGCAGCATCTAATACCATGCATTTGGCTGCATAAATTTCAGTTTTAGAGTCAGCCAACATACCTTGAATGAGCTGGAAATTTGCAATCGGCTGGCCGAATTGCTTACGTTCAATGGCATAATTCAAAGCATCATCAAGCATTCGCTCCGCCATACCAGCGCTATAGGCAGCAATATGCAAACGTCCTTTATCAAGGACTTTCATCGCCGTTTTAAAGCCCACGCCTTCAACGCCACCAATCAGCTGATCCTTATGCACGCGGCAATTATCAAAAATTACATCACAGGTATAAGAGCCTTTTTGACCCATCTTTTTATCAATTTTACCCAATGACAAACCTGCAGTACCAGCTTCTACCAAAAAGGCTGAAATGCCCGCTGCGCCTTTGATTTCAGGATTGGTGCGAGCCATTACAGTAAATGTCTGTGCACGCGGAGCATTGGTGATAAAACGTTTTGTTCCATTTAATACATAATAGTCGCCGTCTTTCACAGCTGACGTTTTTAATGCTGCGGCATCTGAACCTGAATCTGGTTCCGTTAAGCAGAATGAACCGATAATTTCACCGCTTGCATAGCGCGGCAGATATTTCCGTTTCTGTTCTTCCGTACCGTCGATCAAAATACCACTTGAACCGATACCGTTATTTGTTCCGATTAAAGAGCGAAATGCAGCAGAAGTATGACCAAGCTCAAAAGCGACACGAACTTCTTCTTCCATGGTAATACCAAGCCCACCAAACTCTTCTGGAATCGTTAAACCAAAAAGCCCCATTTCACGCATTTGCAGCACAATATGTTCAGGGATCGCATCTGTTTCATCAACTTCATGCTCCAGCGGTCTTAGTACATTTTGCACAAAATCACGAAGCGTCGATAGCAACTGTTCTAACATCTGTTCGTCACGAATCATTTTTTCTCCTAGTCCATTTTTAGGATGAGACTTCCTTTAATTATCAAAACAGGTATTAAATTTCGTTATGCGAAATACATTATCAATATTACCCTGTTCTGACAATTAAATTTGTGTATATTTATAAAAATAATTACAAAAATTCGATTTTTTTAAGATAATTTATTTTTTACTACCATTTTGATTGAACAACGAACAAATTTGACTTAAATTGTTTTGTAAATTTAATTTTGCTATACGGAATTTATAAAAGTGAATCAAAATAAAGTTGTTCAGATTGATTATGCACTTCCTGCAGTAGCGACAATAAAAATTAACCGCCCTGAAGCAAGAAATGCACTGAATACACAAGTGCGTAAAATGCTTGCCGAGGCTGTTGCCGAGCAGGTTGAAAATGACGATATCCGCGTGATTATTTTAACGGGCGGCGATGATGTTTTTGCTGCTGGTGCCGACTTAACCGAACTTGCTGAAGCCAGTTCAATGGACGTGTATTTACGCCGGAATGAACGCTACTGGCAAACCATTGCCAATTGCCCAAAACCGATTATTGCCGCAGTCAACGGTTTTGCTTTGGGCGGTGGTTGTGAACTGGCAATGCATGCCGACATTATTATTGCAGGTCAAAGTGCACAATTTGGTCAGCCGGAAATCAAAGTCGGCATTATGCCCGGTGCGGGCGGCACACAGCGCCTAGTCCGTGCAGTCGGCAAATTTCAAGCCATGCGCATGATTATGACGGGTTGCTTGGTATCTGCAGATGAAGCCTTCGCCATGGGACTGGTTTCTCAAGTCACAGCGGATACCGAGACCTTAAATACAGCTTATAAAATGGCGCAGCAAATTGCCAAGCTTCCTGCAATTGCCCTGGAGCAAATTAAAGAAACGGTTTTACTCAGTGAAGATGTGCCTTTGCATGCTGGGCTGACCCTTGAACGTAAAGCGTTTCAATTGCTGTTTAGTACTGAAGATCAAAAAGAAGGCATGGCAGCCTTTTTAGAAAAACGTAAACCGTACTATCAAGGTAAATAACAAACATCAGCGCAACATTGATTAAACGCGATTGAGGTCAACATGGAAGCACGAATCAACAACATTGGCGTAATTGGCGCAGGAATCATGGGAATTGGCATTGTTCAAATTGCCATTCAAGCCAATCATCCGGTTTACTTATATGATGCACAGCCCAATGCGGCGAAAAATGCTTATGAAAAATTAACCGCGACCTTCAGCCGACTGGTCGAAAAAAATAAAATTTCTCAAACTGAACGTGAGCAAGCTTTATCCAACTTACATATTGTTGCAAATATTCAAGATCTGCATTCGTGTGATTTGATTATTGAAGCAATTATTGAAAAATTAGACATCAAGCAAACGCTGATGAAACAGCTTGAGAGCATTGTTGGTCCGCAATGTATATTGGCGTCAAATACTTCCTCCCTGTCCATTACTGAAATCGCCGCAGAATGCCAGCATCCAGAACGAGTCGTTGGCTATCACTTCTTCAACCCTGTACCTTTAATGAAAGTGGTTGAAATCATTCAAGGCTTACATACCGATACACAGATTATTGAACAGCTCTCAGAACTTTCCCGCAATATGGGTCATCACCCTGTACGTACTAAAGATACTCCAGGCTTTATTATTAATCATGCGGGCCGTGCTTATACTACTGAAGCGCTTAAGATTTTAAGTGAAAATATCGCTTCAATTGCTGAAATTGACCTTATTTTGAAAAAATCACTGGGTTTTAAAATGGGGCCATTTGAGCTGCTTGATCTCACTGGCTTAGACGTTTCTCACCCTGTAATGCTATCGATTTACAACCAGTATTATCAAGAGCCGCGTTACCGCCCAAATGTATTAACACAGCAAATGCTGATCGGAAAAAAATTAGGGCGTAAAACAAACGAAGGATTTTATAAATATATTGATCAAGTCAAACAAGAACTTCCTGTTATTCAAAAATACGCAGCAAATCGTCATGGCCTAAAAACGGTTTGGCTCAGCACTGAATTTAACGATGATTTTGAAAAGCTGTCTGCATATTTAGCGCAACAAAATATTCAGATTAATCCAAATATCCAACCCGATGCCGAGGATTTAATTTTAATCGCCAATTATGGTGACGATGCAACACACAGTGCGCTGCGTTTAGGGGTCAATCCTGAACAGGTGGTTTGCATTGATATGCTGGGCAATTTTGAACAATGCCGTACTTTAATGCCTAGCCTCATCACAAAACCGCAAATGATTGAGGCTGCGCTGGATCTATTTAGCCAGCCAGACTGCGAAACCCTTGTGATTGATGAAAGCCTTGGTTTTGTCTCGCAGCGTGTGCTTGCCATGGTGGTCAATTTGGCATGCGATATGGCACAGCAGCAAATCGCCACGGTTGAAGATATTAATGCTGCGGTGAAGCTTGGACTGGGTTATCCATTTGGCCCGATTGAATGGGGTGATGTGATTGGCAAAGAAAAAATATTACGGATTCTGGAACGCATCTCCAGCATTAGCCACGACCCGCGCTATCGCCCGAGCCCATGGTTACAGCGCCGCTGCAAACTAAATGTATCACTGATGCATCAACAATAAATTTTTAAATTAAAACTTCAAGGAAAGAATAGGATGAACGCTTATATTTACGATGGTTTACGCACCCCAATTGGCCGCCATGCAGGCAGTCTTGCCAGCATCCGTCCTGACAATCTGGCTGCTTTGGTGATTAAATCCTTAGTGCAAAAAACAGGCATAGATGCTGCAGATATCGAAGAAGTGATTTTAGGCAACACCAACCAAGCCGGTGAAGATTGCAGAAATGTAGCGCGTCATGCTTTATTGCTGGCGGAGCTGCCGGTCAGTGTTGCAGCGCAAACGGTCAATCGCTTGTGCGCCAGCGGTTTAGCCGCAGTGGTTGATGCAGCCCGTGCCATACACTGCGGCGAAGGCAGTCTTTATATTGCCGGCGGTGTCGAAAGCATGTCCCGTGCGCCTTTCGTATTGGCCAAAGCTGAATCGGCCTATAGCCGTGAGGCGAAAATTTTTGATACCACCATAGGCGCGCGTTTTCCGAATCCGATCTTAACCAAACTATATGGCAATGACTCCATGCCGGAAACAGGTGACAATGTTGCAGAAGCGTATAGCATCAGCCGTGAAGAGTCCGATCGCTTTGCAGCAGCGTCACAGGCCAAATATGAACAAGCCAAACAGGACGGCTTTTTTAAAGATGAAATTTTAGCGATTGAAGTTCCGCAAGGCCGTAAAGCGCCGCCGAAAATTGTCAATGAAGATGAACATCCGCGTCCTGCATCCAACTTTGAAGCTTTGCAAAAATTAAAGCCTTTATTTGAAGGTGGTGTCGTGACTGCTGGAAATGCCTCCGGAGTGAATGACGGTGCGGCAGCCCTGCTGATTGGTAATGAAAGTGTCGAAGAAAAATACGGTATTCGCCCTCTGGCTAAAATTTTAGCCTCTGCATCGTCAGGGATCGAGCCGCGCATCATGGGTGCAGGTCCTATTCAAGCCATCAATAAAGCTTTAAAACGTGCCAATCTCAGCTTAGATGACATGGATATTATTGAAATTAATGAGGCCTTTGCTCCGCAAGTTCTGTCATGTCTGAAAGGTTTAAATGTCGAGTTTGATGATCCGCGGGTCAACCCGAATGGTGGCGCTATTGCGATTGGTCATCCATTGGGCTGCTCGGGTGCGCGTCTTGCCCTAACCGCAGCGCGTGAATTAAAACGCCGCAACAAAAAATATGCTGTGATCAGCTTATGTATTGGCGTTGGACAAGGTTTGGCTATGGTGATTGAAAATACCCAGCTGAATTAAATGCATTTTTAAAATAGACATTGGGCTAAATAACAGAATTCGCTATACAGCTATCTTCAAGTCAAATCTTGAAAAAGTTTTGTATAGCGAAATTTATTGTTATTATACGTAATATATTATTTGACTAATGAATGCAACACTATGAATCATCAAGATGAGATTGCTCCTGAGCAATTAGAAAAAAAAATCAATTTAGATGAAATTCGCCTTGATCCAATTTCACATATCCATCGTGAAAATAATCCCCAATTTATTGCCTCTCTTGCACGCGGCTTAGAAATTCTGCGCTGTTTTACCGCAACCACTCAAATTCTCGGTAATCAAGAACTCTCACAATTAACCGGCTTACCCAAGCCTACGATTGCACGGATTACCAACACACTGGTTTCCCTTGGTTATTTAAAACAATTACCCAATTCAACCAAATACACATTAGATACTGGTGTTTTGGCACTCGGGTATGCTTCCCTTTCAAATATTTCTGCGCGCATCCATGCCCGTCCCTATATGGAAGAAATGGCAAAATATGCGCAAGCGCCGGTAGCGATGGCAACGCGTGACCGTTTAAACATGCTGTATTTAGAGGTGGTACAGGCTGAGTCAAATTTAACCATGCGCCGCCCGATTGGTTCGACCATTCCTTTACACAATACAGCAATGGGTCGCGCCTGTTTGGCTGCGCTGCCTGAAAACGAACGCAGTTTCATTATGGAAGCCTTATCAAAACGCCATCCAGATGAATGGCCAATGATGAAACGTGGTCTAGAACGTGCATTTCACGACTATCAAAACTATGGTTATTGCCTTTCCTTGAGTGAATGGCATAAAGAAGTCAATTCTGTTGCTGTACCTATGGTACATCCAATTCATGGTTTACTGGTCTTTAACTGCGGCGCACCAAGCTATTTGGTTAATCAAGAAAAGCTTGAAAATGAAATTGGGCCACGTCTAATTTACATGGTTCAAAATATTGAAGATGCGTTAAATGCGCTTTAAAAAGGCTTTTTTTAATCTAGCGATGTCATTCTGTAAGTGAGATCACTCGAGACTAAGATTTGACTCACCTCAGTCTATATACATTTATTTAGCTCAATTGAATTAATAGTAACCCATTAAAAAGCCAGCCTGTTTATACAGACTGGCTTTTTAATTTAAGTCATCAAATATCTTTAAATATGAGACACCAATTCCGGAACTACAGTATTCAAGTCACCCACTAACCAGTAGTCAGCTACTGCGTTAATTGGCGCTTCTTCATCTTTGTTGATCGCAACGATCACTTTAGACTCTTTCATACCTGCCAAATGCTGGATCGCACCAGAAATACCAACAGCGATGTATAGCTCAGGCGCAACGATTTTACCAGTTTGACCGACTTGCATGTCGTTAGGAACGAAGCCGGCATCAACTGCAGCACGTGAAGCACCTTGTGCTGCGCCCAATTTGTCCGCTAATGGATCCAGGATTTTGTGATAGTTTTCACCTGAACCCACACCACGACCACCAGAAACCACGATGCGTGCAGCGGTTAATTCTGGACGTTCAGATTTCACAATTTCTTCTGAAATGAATTTAGAAAGACCCGCATCGCCAGTAGACGCAGCAGCTTCAACGCTAGCCGCACCACCATCGCTTGCTACAGCATCAAATGCTGTACCACGAACAGTTGCAACAACAACAGACTCACCAGACTCTACGGTTGCAATTGCGTTACCTGCATAGATTGGACGTTTGAAAGTTTTAGGACCTTCAACAGCGATAATGTCAGTGATCATACTAACATCAAGAAGTGCTGCAGCACGTGGAAGTACGTTTTTGCCCGTCGTTGTAGACGCCGCAAGAATGTGTGAATAACCTGTACCAATTGAAGCAACAAGCTTCGCTACATTTTCAGCCAATTGGTTTGCATATGCAGCATTGTCAGCAAGTAATACTTTGCTTACTCCTGCAACTTTAGCCGCTTGGTCAGCAACTGCCTGAGCGCCAGAACCAGCAACCAATACAGTGATATCACCACCGATTTTTTGTGCTGCAGCTACAACATTTAGTGTTGCACCGTTAAGTGCTTTATTGTCGTGCTCAGCGATAACTAAAATACTCATGATTTTTTATCCTTCTGCATTAGATCACTTTCGCTTCATTTTTAAGTTTTTCAACAAGTTCATCTACAGATTTCACTTGTACACCAGCTTTACGTTCTGCTGGTGGCTCAACTTTAACTGTTTTAAGTTTAGTTGAAGCAGAAACGCCATAATCAGCAGGAGATTTAGTGTCCAGCGGTTTTTTACGCGCTTTCATAATGTTTGGAAGAGCAGCATAACGTGGCTCATTCAAACGTAAATCTGTTGTGATAATTGCAGGAGTGTTCAATTCAACAGTTTGTAAACCGCCGTCTACTTCACGTGTTACTTGTACTTTATCGCCTTCAACTTTCACTTCAGAAGCGAATGTACCTTGACCTGCACCCATTAGAGCGCCAAGCATCTGACCAACCTGATTCGAGTCATCATCAATTGCTTGCTTACCCAGAAGGATCAATTGTGGTTGTTCAGCGTCAACAACGCCTTTCAGAATTTTAGCGATTTCCAGCGCACCCAGTTGGCTGTCATCAGCTTCAACCAGAATACCGCGGTCAGCACCAAGCGCCATTGCAGAACGGATCTGTTCTTGGGCTTCTTTAGGACCAATAGAAACAACAATGATTTCTGAAACAGTTCCTTTTTCTTTTAAACGAACCGCTTCTTCCACTGCGATTTCACAGAATGGATTAATTGACATTTTAACGTTAGTTAAGTCAACACCACTGTTGTCCGGTTTAACACGAACTTTAACGTTGGCATCAACCACACGTTTTACAGCAACCACTGCTTTCATTTTACGCTTCCTCAGCTTTTAAATTAAAATTGGTTTTACTCTGTACTTGCGCCATATCTGCACGTCTATGATTAATTAAAGATAAAGCAACAGCGCCAATTAAACCTGCTAAAGCAATCACAAAAAAGTTTTGCTGAATTGGTAAATTTAAAGTCACAATAAAACCAATTAATAGCGGTGCGCCAATTGCTCCTAAACGCCCAACACCTGATGCCATACCAATTCCTGTTGAACGGATCACGCTTGGATAAAATTGACCGCAGTATGAATATGCAACGATTTGCGCACCTGTTGAACAAGCGCCTACAACAGCAATAATGAAATACAGCATGGTAATCGGCATAGGTAAGGTCATTAAATACAGAAAGACACTGCCCAAAGCATACATAATGACAAGCACCCATTTAATGTGAAAGCGATCTGCTAACCAGCCACCACCGACTGCACCAACAATTGCGCCAATATTCAGAGCGATTACAAAAGTAAGTGCTGAACCTAATGAATAGCCAGACATTGCCATTAACTTTGTGAGCCAAGTGCTTAACGCATAAACCATAAACAGGCAGGTAAAAAATGCCACCCAAAACATCAGAGTACTGAAAGCACGTCCGTCACTAAATAACAGCCCCACCGTTGGTTTTAAATTACTATTTGATGAACCATTGACAAAAACCGCATCCGCAGGGAATTGTGCTTGCGGTGCAATTTGCTCTGCAATCTTACGCAGTTCGGCCTGTTTATTGTGCTTCACCAAATAAACTACAGATTCCGGCATAGATTTTAAGATAAAAGGCAGCAAAACGACTGGTAGACCTGCCGCATAGAACACCACCTGCCAGCCATATTGCACAATAAACTGCTTGCCTAAAACCGCCGCTAAAATTCCGCCTACGGCATAACCCGAAAACATCAATGAGGTCATGACATTACGCACTTTTTTCGGTGAATATTCCGTCATTTGCGCAACCACATTCGGCATTACGCCACCAATGCCTAATCCCGCAATAAAACGCACAATACTGAATGTCACGGGATCATTGGTTAAACCTGCAATCGCAGTAAAAGCACTGAATAAAAATACACAAATGGCAATGGTGAGGCGGCGGCCAATTTTATCGGCAAGACCACCAAAAAAAATAGCGCCAACCATCATTCCAAATAGCGCTGAACTCGCCATAAATCCAGCCGTTGAAGCACTTACATTCATTTGTTCCATAATCGAAGGTAAAGCTGCACCTGCAACAGAAATATCATATCCATCGATAATAATAATCAGCATACACCACATTAAAACTTTGGCATGAAAACCGTTGAATTTAGCTTCACTCGCTAAACTCTGCATATCGACTTGACTCATCAATCAACTCCTTGATTGTTATTGTTGTTTTAGTTCATTACTGTTTTTAGCACTCTGTCAGCCATACACATCCAATTGCATTCTGGATATTTCTGACAGAAATCAAAACCCGAACTTGTTGAATAAACAGCCAACTTAGATTAGTGAATGATTTTTTTTATGTCAATGCTATTACATATATATAAATATAAAACCCTTATAAATGGCTTATTTTAAATTTATTTATATTTAGATATTGACATAAAAGCGATTCAGCCTATGCTTTTTATAAATCTGATTTTCCAAGGAAATGGAACATGCCTGCTGAACTTCACTATGAAAACAATATTGCGGTTATTCGATTGCACCGCCCTGAAGCAAGAAATGCATTGAATGCAGATATGATTGAAAAATTACAGGAAATCGTATCCGAAATTTCAGCACTGAATCTGCGTGCAGCCATTTTCACGGGTGAAGGCAAAGCCTTTTGCGCAGGTGCAGACATCACAGAATTACTGAATAAAAGTCCCGCAGAACATCTGCATAAAATACAAACGGGTCAGGCCTTATTCCAGCAAATACACGAATTAAAATTTCCAACACTGGCCAGTATTCATGGCATGGCTTTGGGCGGCGGACTTGAACTGGCTTTGGCCTGTACATTTAGGATTTGCAGCCCTGCTGCCGGTCTTGGGCTTCCTGAAATAAAACTCGGTTTAATTCCTGGCTATGGCGGAACACAGCGCTTACCGCGTTTAATTGGCGTATCAAAAGCGCTTGAAATGGTTGCCAGCGGCAAAATTGTGTCTGCAGAAGAAGCCTATAACATCGGCTTAGTAAATCAGATTGTGGACATGCAAGATCCGATTGAAAGCGGAAAAACGTATTTAGATTCATTGGCAATGCAATTTCCAGCAGCGATTCAGCAAATTATGCAAGCGGTTCAATCCGCATCCGATTTAAATATCCATCAGGGGCTCGAATTGGAAGCTGAACTCTTTGTAGAATGCAGCCAAAGCGCTGATGCTGCTGAAGGCATACAGGCGTTTTTAGAAAAACGGGCAGCGAATTTTGCTCAAAAATAGCTGTACTTATGTTCTGAGCCGATATACTAGCTGCAAATATCAATAGAAAATGTGCTTAATCACCATGTCTGATTCAAAACTTGGAATTTACGATCCATCTTTATATACGATTCATAATCGGCTGTTTTTTCGATTATTTCAGGTAGGTAATAGTCTCGATCGCCAATGTTTAAATGAACTCGGTATTTCACCCGTGCATTGGGCAGTGATGGGTGCACTTTCGCGCCCGCACCTCAATGATGCAGGCATGTCATTTTCTGATTTAACCGAATATTTAGGGATTAGCCGGCAAAGTTTAGACAATGTTTTAAAACGATTAGAGCGTGAAGGCAGTGTACAGCGTGTCATCTCTCATCAAGACAAACGGGCTAAAAATGTAGCGCTCACGCAATCTGGACAACAAAGCTGGCTCGACTTACAGGAACAATTTTTTCAGTTCTACCGTCAAGCAATGTCTGGCTTTTCATTAGATGATTTAGCCAGTTCAATCCACTTACTCAACAAGTTGAATACGGGCCTCAAACAGATCCACCTTACACAACCTGATGCTAACACGAATTAGTACAATTTTTATTTCTAGCAATGCACAAGGTTTTGGACTGATAAAAGTTATAAAGTCGCATAAAATCAAAATATGAAGATTAAAAGGAGTTTCAAATGCAGCAACATACCTTGGTGGATCAAGCCATTACCTCAAGGCATTCTGTACGTGCTTTTAAAAATACCCCACTTGATACACAGACCATCAAAGATATTTTAAATATCGCCTGCCGTGCACCCTCAGGCAACAATATTCAACCTTGGAAAGTGTATGTCGTGACTGGCCAAAAACGCAATGAGCTGATTCAGCAGGTCTGTGCAGCACAAAGCCAGATTTTTGAACAGCCTGAAATTGCGAGCCTTTATCAAGAAACGTTTAAGTATTATCCTGAGCAATGGACGTCGCCATTTATTGAGCGCCGCCGTGAAAACGGATGGGGACTTTACGGTTTGCTAGATATTAAAAAAGGTGAACAGCAGAAAATGCAGCAGCAACATTTACGTAATTATCAGCTATTTGATGCTCCCGTAGGCCTATTTTTTACTTTAAGCACGACTTTAGAAACTGGCTCAAAAATGGACATTGCGATGATGATTCAAAATGTCATGATCGCAGCCAAAGCACGTGGAATTGATAGCTGTCCACAAGCTGCATGGAATCCATTTCATCAAATTGTTGTCAAGGTGCTTGGCATTCCTGAAAATGAAGAACTCGTTTGCGCCGTTGCCCTGGGTTACGCAGACCAAACTCACGTTGTGAATCAATTGCATACACCACGTGTTCCTGCCGAAGAGTTTGCTGTTTTCTATGATTAAAACCAAAAGTTAAAAGGCACATAAGGTGCCTTTTATTTTAGCCTTGCGGGAGGATATTTTTACACTTTAAAGCTTTCAACTCATCTTCAGAAACAAAACGGTTTAAAATTTTATCTTTATCCTCACCCCAATAAAGGAGGTGCTTTAACATATTGGACTGGTATTTCAGACAATTTAATGGGTAAACCAATCGAAAGATAATCGGAACCTAATGGATGCTCCATCCTGACGAACTGAACCGTACCGGGTTTGTCGGAGACCAAACTTTCTGAGAGAATGTCCCGATGAAAAAAGTAAAATATACCCCTGAAATCAGAGATAGAGCGGTTCAATTATTGATTGAATCCGAAAAAGATTATCCATCGAATTGGGCTGCGATCACGGCTATTGCGCCTAAGATTGGTTGTACGCCTGAAACTCTACGTATTTGGTATCAAAAATATTTAGATAAACAAAACCCAATTAAAGTACAGCAACTTTCAGATCAAGAACGTATTAAACAACTCGAACGCGAAAATAAAGAACTGCAACGTGCTAACGAAATTCTACGTAAAGCAGCCGCTTTTTTCGCCCAGGCGGAGCTCGACCGCCCACACAAATAATGATGGATTTTATCCATAACAATAAGGCGTTATATGGTGTTGAGGCGATTTGTAGAATTTTACCGATCGCACCTTCAACCTATTACCGGACTTTAGACCTCGAGGAAAATCCAGAACATCGAGAGCGAAACGAGATCTACATGATGAGCATCATGCTGAGGAGATTAAACGAATTTGGAAGGAAAGTTCAGGTCGGTATGGTGTACGTAAAGTCTGGCAAAAACTGAAACGTGAAGGCTATATTATTGCACGCTGTACTGTTGCTCGATTAATGAAAAAGCTAGGTATACAAGGTGTCTGGCGAGGTAAGAATAAACAAACCACCCGTAGCCGAGATGACCAAAAACGAGCACCTGACTTGGTGAAACGGAATTTTAGAGCTGATCAGCCTAATCACTTGTGGGTTGCTGACTTTACCTATATTCAAACAAATTCAGGCTGGGTCTATACCGCCTTTATTATTGATGTGTTCTCACGAGCAATTGTTGGATGGAAAGTATCTACACGGATGAATACAGATATGATACTCGATGCACTTGAGCAAGCATTGCACGATCGAGGTATGCCAAAGAATGTGATTCATCATTCCGATAGAGGTGTTCAATATCTTTCTATTCGCTATACCAATCGTTTAGAAGCTGCAAATTTACGAGCATCAGTCGGTACAACTGGTGATTCATACGATAATGCTCTGGCTGAAACGGTGAATGGCTTATACAAAACAGAGGTGATTGAATCATTGAACAGCGTTATCCGCCATGCAACCAAGAAAAGAAAAATCTTCCCAACTGATGATTCCGTGAAAAAGGTGGTATATTTAGCAATTATGGCAGCAAGCAAAAAATGGACGATGCCTATTCAGAATTGGAAAGCTGCCATGAATCGCTTTAGTATCATGTTTGAAGAGCGTGTAACCAAGTATTTTTAAAACTGTATTTACACAGAATTATTTACACCCTCGCTGTCTTTGATAAGCAATATTCAGAGGCATCCAAAGATTTTGCTACGTTTCATCGATGAGGCGTAGCACCTCCTCCAACTGTAATATATTTCTTCTCGCTTTCACTGATACATAACGCTGTAAACTCCCCCAAGAATCGTGCAAACTTACTTTCTGAATTTCAGGAATAGTAAAACTCTGTTCAGCTAATCGAGTACAGCCTTCATGTCTCAAGTCATGAAATCGTAAATCTTCAATCCCCAAAATTTTACAAGCTTCTCTAAACTCTTTACCCAAACTTTTGGGATTCAAAGGCAATAACAAATTTTCATTATGTCCAAGCTTCAGCATCCGGTCACGGACTTCTGAATGCTTTAATCTCTTAATTATTTCCTTAGAAGAATCAAGAACATCAAATGATTTGTGATTGCCTTTAGAGCCATTCGGATTCTTTAGATCATGCACTTTCCACGTTGAATGATGTGGGTCATAATCTCGAAGATACAATCGTGTTAATTCAGCTTCACGTCTGCATGAGAAAATTGCAAACCACATAATCAAATGCATTGGGTATTTAGAGCCATAACGATTTAACTTCCATCGTTCTGCAAAATACTTCGTCAATGCAATCAATTCATCTCTTGAAGGCAGTCGGTCTCTTTTTTGACTGGAGGATATTTGACGTGTTTTTCTTAACTGAGCAGTAGCCTTATCAAAGCTATTTAAATCAATGTCCATTTCCCACATCACCGCAGCATGAGCAAGGACTCCTCGGATATGCAATAATTCATGTTGTTGTGTACTGGTAGCTATTGGCTCTAGCCCAAGACTAGGTATACCCGCTTTTCTTAAAGCTACATGCTCAGCCAAATGTACTGATTTTATTTTTGTGATAATATTTCTCGCAATTGGCAGCTTCTTGATTAAGAGAAGAGAATAGCGCTTTGTCCTTCCGTACTCGCTCCCGACTTCACCCAAATATTTATCTATGGCATCTGATAAGGTCAGATCAATCAGCTTTTCTTTGCCAAGCAAAATATCAGGATTTTCTTGAATTTCGACTTCTCTTTTCTTAAGCCAATTTTCAGCCATCTTTTTTGAATGAAATGTTTTGCTCTCAGAAAAAGTAGGAAAGCCCTTTCGATTAACTCGAATTGCAGCACGATAGCTAAGCTCCCCATCTGCACCTTTCCTTGCTGTAATTGACCCCATAATTTACACCATAAACTGTTTTTTTTGATTATGGTGTAAAATTTGGTGTAAATTCAAACGGATTCACCCACCTAAAAATAGGTTTACACAGATTCGCGCAGGTTGCGAAATATAGATTAAAGGTATGATTTTTAATGACTATTACCAAAAACATTGAAAACACTAAATCTCCACGAATCAGTGTCGCACCGATGATGGACTGGACCACCCGGGATTATCGTTTCTTTGCGCGCCTGTTTAATCCAAACGTGATTTTATACACAGAAATGGTCACCACCGGCGCCATTATTCATGGCGATGCCAAACGCCATCTGGAGTTTAATCAGGAAGAACATCCAATTGTGCTGCAACTCGGCGGCTCCAATCCTCAAGATCTGGCCACCTGTAGCAAAATGGCGCAAGACTGGGGCTATGATGAAGTTAACCTGAATGTCGGCTGCCCAAGCGACCGCGTGCAGAACAATAAAATTGGCGCCTGCCTGATGGCCGAGCCTGATCTGGTGGCAGAATGTATCGCAGCAATGCGCCATGCGGTGGATATTCCAGTGACGGTTAAACACCGGATCGGGATTGATGACATGCATTCGTATGAAGAAATGCTGCATTTTGTCGATACCGTTGCCAAAACCGGCTGCAATAATTTTATCGTGCATGCCCGGATTGCACTGTTACAAGGCCTATCACCCAAAGAAAACCGTGAAGTGCCGCCTTTACGCTATGAAGATGTTTACCGTTTAAAGCAGGATCGCCCGGAGCTGATCATTGAAATTAACGGCGGCATTAAAACCCTGGCAGAAACACAGGCACATTTACAGCATGTCGATGGGGTGATGATTGGCCGCGAAGCCTATCACAATCCGTATTTACTGGCCGAACTGGGACATTTCTGGAATCTGCCCCTCCCGGACCGTTTCGAGATTATGCAGCAGATGATGCCATATATCGCACAGCGCGTGGCTGAAGGTGCACCGCTGTCGATTATCACCCGTCATATTCTGGGCCTGTTCCAGAACTTACCGGGCGCACGCAAATGGCGTCAGGCGCTAAGTGGTGGTAATGCCAAAACCTTAAAAGATGTGGAAGTGGCCATTCAGAATATTCAGGCCGCGATGCAGCGTACTGAAAACTATCTGCAGGAACACGCTGTTCAGCCTTAAAAGATCAACAAAAAGCCCTCAATTGAGTAATGCCAGTCAGTTAAGCAAATTTTAGTAAAATGTAGTAAAAATGAGTGTATGTAAATACGCTCATTTTTTTATGTCTTTATCTGAACATTTAGAATCCACTCTTGAACATGCTCTCCCATCACTCAACCATTTTTGTGAACTTATTGATTTAAATTGGATTGAAACAAGCCTGCATCAAACAGGTAAGGCATCGATCAGAAGGAGAAAATTACCTGCTGAGCACGTGGTTTGGCTTGTTCTTGGGCTTGCCTTGTTTCGCAATCAACCCATCAGCTATGTGGTAGAACAATTAAAACTCGTGTTTGGTACAACAGATTATTGTGTTCCTAGTGCAGCTGTCCAAGCTCGACAACGTTTAGGTCGAGAACCCTTAGCTGCCTTATTCTCCTTAATCAGCCAAGCATGGTTTGATGAATCACAACAACAATATTCAACCTTTCAAGGTCTTAGTGTATGTGCTGTTGACGGGGTGGTTTGGTCTATGCCACTGACCAAGGAGAATTTTAATCATTTTGGCTCATCTAAAAGTAAAACTGCTGTAGCACCTTACCCACAAGTTAGAGCCACGTGTCTAGTGAATACCAATACTCATGAAATCATAGATGCCCAAATAGGCAGTATGGATCAAGGTGAACTCACATTAGCAAATCAATTATCTCCTCCAGCACAAAGTATTACTTTGTTTGATCGAGCTTATTTCTCTGCTGATTTTTTAATAGGCTGGCAAACACGTGGAGAATCAAGCCATTGGCTTATGCGAGCTAAAGATAATTTACGTTATGACATAATTAAACGGAATTCCCCACATGATTTTCATATCAGGATGCCAATATCAGCAAGAGCCAAAAAACTTAATCCAGCATTAGGAGATTACTGGGAAGCACGTTTAATTGAAGTTGAGCAGGCAGGAAAAATCAGACGTTACATTACTTCATTATTAGATTCAAAGACATACCCACTTATAGCCTTGGCAAAGTTATATGCTCAGCGTTGGGAAATTGAAATGTGTTACCGAGAAATTAAAAGCAATTTACAGGAAGGTAAGCACTTAAGGAGCAAACAGCCAGACTTAATTTATCAAGAATTATGGGGTGTCTTGATTGCTTATAATGTTCTAAGAAGACAAATGAAATATATGGCTCAACGTGCCAAAGTAAGCCCGTTGAGGATCAGTTTTCATATTGCATCTATTGCCCTTCTTAATTTACTCAGATTCGACTCTTTGGCTTCTGCAGGTAATCTACCCAAACATCTGGAAAGTTTAATGGAGAAATCTAATCGGTATGTTATACCTGAGAGAAGAGTGAGGAGTTATCCAAGGGTTGTAAAAGGAAAACCTCAAAAATACCCAAGAAAAAGCCAGTCAATCTCTTAACTGACTGGCATTACTCAATTGAGGGCTTTTTTTAGAATCAGATCGTAACCGGATTATGCCTGTTTGGCTTTTAGCTGATCGAGTTTTTTCAGAACTTCGGCCACGGCCACCATCGCAAAACTGGAAGTAACCACTACCGCCGAACCATAGCCACCACAGCGCAGCCCGGCACTGGCACAGACATCAGCACTGGAAAACGGATTATCAATTGAATAGATGCAGGTAATCCCGAACTTCTCTTTCGGCTTTTTACAGATGCCTTTGCTACGCAACTGGGCACGCAGTTTGGCCAGCATCGGGTCCTGTTCGGTTTTAGATAAATCAGCCACACGAATTTTCAGCGGATCGAGTTTACCGCCGGCACCGCCGGACACAATCAGCGGCACTTTATTAAAGCGGCAATACAGCATCAGCGCCAGCTTGGCTTTGACATCATCAATACAGTCCAGCACCACATCGGGCGTATGCGCCAGCAGGTCTTTGACATTGTCCGGGGTCAGGTAATCATCAATCAGGTTGATCTTGATGCGTGGATTAATAGCACGGCAACGCTCGGCCATAATTTCAATTTTTTCATGGCCCAAAGTGCTGCTCATGGCCGGTAATTGCCGGTTGATGTTGGAAGCGGCCACCACATCCATATCCACCAGGGTCAGCTCACCAATACCAGTTCGTGCCAAGGCTTCAACCGCCCAGGAACCGACCCCGCCGATACCAATCACCATGACATGACTGTTGGCATAATACTGAAAGCTGTCCTCACCATAAATTTTGGCAACACCGGCAAAACGGCGGTCATATTCATCATCTTGGAGCAGTTCAGTCATTGCACAATCAAATCTTATACAGGAGGGCTTATTTTAACGGTTTTTTCACATGGCGTGTGAGATTGGAGGATTTTTGCACGGCGCAACATCAGCGAGAGATTTAAATTTTAGGCCAGATGTAAAGCCTGTAACGAATTCTGCCAGATCATCTCAGCCAGTGCTGTCTGCTCCATCTGCAGGCTTTGCGCCAGTCCTTCAAGTACATAAGGCAAATTGGCCGGCGTATTGCGGGTGCGCTGCTCGGTCGAGGACTGGCAGCACAGCGGTGTCATATCCGGACAATCGGTTTCAAGCACCAGATGTTCTGGGCCTAATTCCTGCACCACCCGATGCAATTTCTTGGCATTCGGATTGGTAATTTGTCCGGTCACGCCAATTTTAAAACCCAGTTTGATAAAGGCTTTGGCTTCTTCAACACCGCCACTAAAGGCATGGGCAATTCCGCCATAGCTAAAATTCTGCTGTTTTAGCAGCGCCAGCACATCGGCATGGGATTTACGAATATGTAGCAATACCGGACGCTGAAACTGGTGTGCCAGCTCCAGCTGGGCGGTAAAATACTTTTGCTGTTTCTGATACAGCTCGGGCTGTTTATGCTGCTTTAAAAAGGTATCCAGGCCAATTTCACCAACCGCAACACAGTCCTGTTTACGCAATAACTGTTCTACATCCAGCAGATGTTGCGGCTGATGCTGCTCGATATAAAACGGATGTAATCCCGGTGCCAGATGGCTTCGCGGCGCCTGGCTTAAACGGTTCAGCCATTGATGGGTATTCAGTAACTGCTGAAAACGCGACTGCACAAAGCCAATTAAAATCAGCTGTTCGACACCCGCCTGCTTCGCCTGATAGGCCAGTTGCTCCCGATCGGCATCAAAATCCGCCACATCAAAGTGGGTATGGGTATCAAACAGTGCCAGTGTCATTAGATGGTTTTCGCGTCAGCGCTGGACGCAGCTGCTGTAGTGGCTTCGCTGGCTGGCGCTTCAGGTACCGGTAAATATGGTTTTTTCAGCACCTGCTGCAGCTCTGCATAAGGAATCATCAGCCGTGGCAAACCGACCACATACGGACCAATTTCATATTCGGCATATTGCAGAATCAGGCCCTGCTGCCCCAGATAGAAATTATCCGACAGCTTGAATTTCCAGGCCTGCTCGTACTCGGCAACATTATTGGCCAATTTGCTGTCTACCACCCATTGTTTAAAGGCATCATAGGCGGCAGCTTCCAATGCAGCTCGTTGCTGCGGCTGCAAGATGTCAGCCAGTTTGACCTGCTTTTTCTGCTCCAGGTCAAAATTAAAATAGGTTTGTGCGGTAGCGCCATGTGCGCCGCCCAGATAGCTGCTGCTATTTACCACCACGGTGGCCAGCGGCCCTTCCGAGTTTAAAATTTTTGGTTTAATCATCAGGCTAATCTGATGATTGGCACTCAACGCCTTGATTTCCTGATCCAGACTTAAGAAGGCCGCAATAAAGGGCTGCACCTGCTGTTCCAGTTTCTGTTTTGGCGTTGGAATTTGCGTTAGTGCCTGTGCCGAGGAAGCTGGCTCTGCCGCAGAGGCTGGTGCTTCAACATTCAGAGGTTTATCTGCCGGAGCAATTTCTAGGGTCTGGTTCAGTTCTTTAAGAATGTACTGATCAATCTGCTCATCGACAAAAGGCTGGTTACTCTGCAAGCGCTCAACAGAAAGCTCGGGGCAGTTCTTGCCTTCACATTCCGGCAAGTTCAGCTGCAGCTTTTCCGGCTCGCCAATCAGTTTTAGCGCCTGCTGTTCAACTTCTGCAGCCTGCGCCTGCTGTTCCTGTTTCGGTTCATTATTTTTGGGCTGACATGCGGTCAATGCCATGGACACGGCCAAGACACTCATCACCCATGCTGTTTTTTGCTTTAACATTGAATAACCTTTATTGCCTTTTGTGCATCCCAGATTCAAAGCGGATGTTCTGATTATTAAAACATGCGCGAATAAATTTCAGCTTTTACAACTTGTTGAGTTTGTGCTTTCGTTAAGTAAATATCAAGCTGCGTTCCATCTTTCACAATTTCATGAGTGCGATAATGCAGCCCCATGCCTTCATGATCAAAGAACCAGTCGGCCTGTCCCCAATATAAGGTTTTCGGTGCCGTGTTTTGCACCTCTGCACTTTGTTCTTTCAGCCATTGCTGATAGGCCTGCTGCACGATTGCATGCATCGCAGTTTGCTGCTCGGGCTGAATAATATCCAGTGCGGTTAAAGCCTGCTGCTGTTGACGATCAGCCACGAAAAAATAATAACGCTCTTTGACTTTTACTGTTTCCTGATGGCTATCCACCCCAATCTGCAATAACACATACTGGTTGCGCTGATAGGCTAGCCGGGTATACAGCGCCAGTTCATAGGCCGGATTTTTGGCAAACTCGGCCTGCCAGGCATCAGATTTTTTCACATAGGCATTCACCGCCTGCTGCAGGCTCATGTCCTGTTTCAGCCCGATCTGGTCCTGAATCACCTTGGCCTGACTTTTGGCAATCCACTGGTTCAGCCATGGATCCTGTGTCTGAATGGTTTGAATATCCAGATCAATACAGTTTTTCTTTTCACAAAATGGCAAAGCAATCTCTGCCGGCTGCTGCTTAATCTGCAGGAATGGCAGCACCTCAGCCTTTTCCTGCTGGAAGATATTTTTTTCAGGACGTGCATCTTCAGCCGATTCGTTTTTCTGGGAAGATGAGTCGCAGCCACCCAAAGACAGTGCCAGCACGGCACAAGCAATAAAACTGATTTTTGTTTGCATTGTTGATCTCTCTTCCTGAAATTTTCCTCATCCTAGAAAAACAGCTTCACGAAGAAGCTGTTTTAACGGCGATAACCCTTTAGTGTTCGCGGGTGTTACGGAACTCGATGTCCGGATAACGCTCCTGCATCAACTGCAAGTTGACGCGGCTTGGCGCCAGATAGGTCAGATGACCGCCACCATCAACCGATAACTGGTCATGGGCTTTTTTCTTGAACTCGTTGAATTTCTTCTCATCTTCACAAGAGACCCAACGTACCGTGTTAATGCTGACCGGCTCGTAAATACAATCGACCTTGTATTCTTCTTTCAGACGATAGGCTACCACTTCAAACTGCAGCACACCGACCGCACCCACGATCAGGTCATTGCTGTTTTGCGGCATAAATACCTGGGTCGCACCTTCTTCCGACAGCTCTTTTAAGCCTTTTTGCAGCTGCTTCGATTTTAGCGGATCTTTTAAACGTACACGGCGGAACATTTCCGGTGCGAAGTGCGGAATACCGGTAAACTGCAGGTTTTCACCTGAGGTGAAGGTATCACCAATCTGGATGGTACCGTGGTTGTGCAGACCAATAATATCGCCCGGCCATGCTTCTTCCAGATGCTGACGGTCACCGGCCAGGAAGGTTAAAGCATCTGAAATACGCACGTCTTTACCAATACGCACATGCTTCATCTTCAGGCCTTTTTCATATTTGCCTGAGCAGATCCGCATAAAGGCAATCCGGTCACGGTGTTTCGGGTCCATATTGGCTTGGATTTTAAAGACAAAGCCCGTGAAACCTTCTTCAGTCGCTTCGACCACACGGTCCTGAGTCGGATGCGCTTTTGGTGGTGGTGCATAGTCGCTAAAAGCATTCAGGACATGGTCAACCCCGAAGTTACCCAGTGCGGTTCCGAACAGTACCGGGGTTTGACGACCCGCCAGGAACTCTGCACGATCTAACGGTTCATTGGCCATTTGCACCAGTTCTAAAGATTCTTCAAATGCCGCCCAGGCCAGTTCACCGACTTTTTCACGCAGGTCAGCATGGTCATAGCCATCACGCACTTCAATTTCAGGAATAGTCGAACCAAAACCGGCTTTATAGACGTAAAATTTTTCTTCCAGCAGGTTAAACACGCCAGCAAAATCACGCCCGGTACCCAGCGGCCAGGTAATCGGTACACATTTAATTTTCAGGACGTTTTCAATTTCATCCAGCAGCTCTAAAGGCTCACGGATTTCACGGTCCATTTTGTTGACAAAAGAGATAATTGGCGTGTCACGCATACGACACACCTCCATCAGTTTGATGGTCCGGTCTTCGACACCTTTGGCCCCGTCAATCACCATAAGTGCCGAGTCTACTGCGGTTAAGGTCCGGTAGGTATCTTCCGAGAAGTCTTCGTGCCCCGGGGTATCGAGCAGGTTGATCATCTTGTCTTTATACGGGAACTGCATGACCGAGGTGGTAATCGAAATCCCACGCTCTTTTTCCATTTCCATCCAGTCCGAGGTCGCCGCCCGATCCGATTTACGACTTTTCACCATTCCCGCCACCTGAATCGCCTGCCCCCATAACAGCAGTTTTTCTGTCATGGTGGTTTTACCGGCATCGGGGTGGGAAATAATCGCAAAGGTCCTGCGCGCCGCGACTTCTTTCGCGAGTTGATCTTTAAACATAAGGGAAATCTTCAATATATACACAGTTTGCGACACACATTTTCATGTGAATCCAAGCCGTGAAGGGATAACTTAAAATTGGCGCAATTGTAGCAGATTTCAGCCAACAATCATTAGAGCACTTGGGCCGGAATCGGTTTAAATTTTAAGTGGAAAATAAAAGTATCTGGAGATCGCGACTTTGCGATAAAAGTTTTCAAAATCACCATCTATTTAGTTTTAAAAGACTTAGGCTTTTCACCGCAGAACAGAACTCCCCATATTTCTTTATCATTTGGAAAAATCAGGGAAAATCAGCATCCTCTCTGCGGATATTTTTGATTTAAATATCTCATTAAAGCCAATTAAATAATAATTATTATCAATAGAGAGTGATATTCAATATCATTTACAGCAGACTGTTTATTCCCCACACTGCATGCACTTTTTTCGGGGTCCATCCAGAGCATGTTATGAAATCTTCTCTTTTTTTGCTGTCTTCACTCAGCTTGATGACAGCGCAAGCCTTAGCCTAAAAACCCAGGTTGAACAAGCCTCCACCGCCAGCAAAGGTATGGCACAACTGAAAGATATTCCTCAAATTGTGAATGTGGTTCCGCAACAAGTCTTAAAAGAACAGAATGCGACCTCCCTGCAAGGCGCATTGCAGAATGTGACCGGTTTAAGTTTTAGTGTCGGAGATGGCCAGCGTGATCAGGTCATGATTCGCGGCTTTTCGGCTATTTCCGATCAGTATGTCGATGGGGTACGCGATGATGCGCTGTATTATCGTGATCTGTCGAATGTAGAACGGGTGGAAGTGCTAAAAGGGCCCGGGTCGGTGTTATATGGCCAGGGTTCAGCAGGCGGCCTGCTGATCAACCGGATCAATAAGAAACCCCTGGATGAAGCACTGCATGAAATCAGCCTGATCGGCAGCAGCCTGGGGCAAAAACGTGCCGAACTTGATTTTGCCGATGCTCTCAATGACCAGCTCAAAGTCCGTCTGACCGGTGCGCTTGAACACTCAGATGGCTATCGCAATCAGAGTTTCGTGAACCGGGAAACTGTAGCACCGTCTGTGCAATGGGATATTTCAGATCGAACCACTCTGCTCTTGCAAGCCGATTATTTGCACGATGACCGTTTGGCCGATCAGGGCTTTCCCATGGACCCGCTGACCGGTAAACCGGTACGTACCAACCCAAAAACATTCTATGGCGCATCCAACGCAAAAGATGTAGGCAATGTCGATACTGAAGTGTCCAGCCAGACGGTTACGCTAGAACATCAGTTCAATGATCAGCTGAAATATCGCGGTGTCGCCCGGCATTATAATTATGCCTTGGACCGGGAATACAGCAACGCCAGTCCAGCAGCAGATCAGATCACGCTTAGCCAGATTAAACGCATGCGCGATGAAGATGGCATCTTCTTGCAGAATGAATTATCTGGCGTCTTTCATACTGGTCAAATCAAACACGACACCTTAATCGGCACGGAATACAGCCAGCAGCACAAAGATGAAATATTCTGGTTAGGGTCAAAAGCCACGACCGATTTGTATGATCCGGTCTTGCCGCACTGGGCACCGGTCGATACCTCCGCCACTCCAAGAGTCAATACCGCCAGCGAATTTGAAAATTATGCCGTCTATGTACAAGACCTGATCAGCCTGAATGAACAGCTCAAGGTTTTGGCCGGGGTACGTTATGATCATCTTTCCCAATACAGGCATGATCAGAAAAATAACAGCAGCATCCAGCGCGATGACCAGACCCTCTCCCCTCGCCTGGGCGTGGTCTATCAACCGACCAAAAATTTATCCTTATATGCCGCCTATAATCAGTCGTTTCAGCCACTTGCAGATTCATTCGTGTTTTATAGCAACAGTGCCGACCTGAAACTAACCAAAACCAGAAACCTGGAAGTCGGGACCAAATGGGACATCAATGATCGGCTGAATATGACCCTGGCCGTATTTGAAATGACGCAGAGCAATATCCAAAATAAAATTCCGGACAGTAATCCGCCGCTGGCGATGCTGGCTGGGGAACAAAGCACGCAAGGCGTTGAAGTGTCCTTGACCGGTCAGCTCAGCGATCAATTATCCCTGTTGGCGGGTTATGCCTATATGGATGGAAAAATTGAAAAATCGACCATCGGTCTGGCCGGCAAACAGGCCGCATTAACGCCCAAAAACAGCGCCAATCTCTGGTTAAAGTATCAACTGGATGAACACTGGTTTGCTGCCGTGGGTGGTCGGGCAGAGTCCTCCCGCTTTAGTGCGCCGGACAATAAAAATGTCTTGCCAGTCTATGCGGTTTTCAATGCCGCGCTGGGTTATCAGACCGCGCAGTATGATGTAACACTAAATCTGAACAACCTGTTTGACCGTGATTATTTTGTCTCAGGACATGGTGAGGGGAACGATTCCAATATGATGGGCGACCCACTGAATGCACAGCTCGCGCTTCGTTATCGTTTTTAATATGTGGGGTAAATGGATGTCATCTGGCATCCATTTTCAAACCATTTTTTCTTGCACCATCGACCGTGATTTTTGAAACATCTGGCTATCTAAAAACAGTACCTTAATCAGACCCGATAATTTCATTTTGTACTTGCGGCAAGTCTTCCAAACGCTCAACCTCAACCGGCATCGACAGCAAATAGCCTTGTAATTGCTGACAACCTAAACGCGCCAGAATTTCGGCCTGTAATGGCGTTTCTACCCCTTCTGCGGTAACCGTCAATCCCAGTTTGGTCGCCAGCTGGATAATACTTTCCAGAATCATTTCTTCTTTGGAATCGCGATACAGGTCTTTAATAAATGCGCGGTCAATTTTCAGCTCATCCACCGGCAGGTCTTTTAAATACAGGAAACTGGAATGGCCCGTGCCAAAATCATCAATCGCCAGTTTCACGCCCATTTCTCTTAAGCGCCTAAAACTGCGAATACTCGATTCCACATGATGCATGGCAGTGGTTTCGGTAATTTCAATCATGAGATGACTCGGGTCAATCGCATAACGGCAGAATAAGGTTTCCAAGGTACTAAACAAATGTTTATGCTCGAACTGCACCGCCGACAGATTGACTGCCAATGGAAACAGGTTCAGTCCCTGCTGTTCCCATTGCTGAATCTGTTTGCAGGCCTGCTCGAGGGCCCAATAGCCCATCTGGATAATCAGGCCGGACTTCTCCGCACCTTTAATAAACATATTCGGGGTCAGCAGACCATGCACCGGATGCATCCAGCGAATTAATGCTTCAACGCCACAAATCTGCTGGGTGCTGGTGGTAAATTTGGGCTGGTAAAACAGAATAAACTGCTGTTCATCGACAGCTTTATATAAATCATTTAACAGCTTGGTCTGGCTTTTGGTTTCCTGCTGGTCAATGCTGTAATTAAACACCGAATAGGTGTTACGGCCCTGATATTTTGAAGTCAGCATGGCGGCATCGGCATTCATCAGTACATCTTGCAGGTTGTTGCCGTGCTCCGGGTACATAGCAATACCAATACTGGCCGAAATATTAATACTCTTGCCGGCAATCAGGAAACTGTCCTGTACACTGTGCAGCACATTTTCTGCCGCCTGAATCGCATCCTCAACCGTGGCCTGCTCCAGCACCAGCAAGAATTCATCACCGCCGATTCTTAATAATTTTTCCTGTGCTTTCAGCTGCTGATGCAGTCGCGTGGTCAGCTGAATCAGCAACTGATCACCAACATGATGGCCAAATACATCATTCACCGCCTTAAAACGGTCCAGATCAATATATAAAAACGCGACATTCTGCTGATTGATGCGCTGGGCACTAAACAGCAAATGCGCATATTCAGCCAGATATAAACGATTGGGTAATTTGGTCAGATTGTCCTGCACCGCCTGATTGGCCAGCTCACGGTTAACCAGCGACAGCTGGCGGTTACGTTCTTCCAGACGCTGCTCCAGCACAGCCACACTAAAGGCGGCAACCATCACCAGACTGGTCACAAAAATCACGGTAAACAGCAAGATGCCATTACCGGTTTTATAGATCGCATCCAGACGTTCTGTATCAATCGGATAGTAAGACACCGAGGCCATGCCGGTATAATGCATCCCGACAATGGCCAGCGACATCATAATGGCAATCATCACCTTATAGTGACGATGGTAAAGCAAGGTATTTTTAAAACGAAACGCCAGCCAGAAGGTCAGGCCGGAACCACTAATGGCAATGAGCACCGAAAACACCACCAGTAGCGGATCATAATAGGTCCGATGATTCTCTACGACCATGCCCAGCATACCGGTATAGTGCATGCCGGAAATGCCGAGTCCCATTAACACCGCCCCAATCATCAGACGGGCAAAAGGCAGGGTGGGTTTGGTGGTCAGCCAGATGGCAAAGGTGGAAGCAATAAAGGCAATAACACCAGAAAAAATGGTTAGCGGCAGATTAAACGCGTAATTGGCTGGTAACTGGCAAGCCAGCATCCCGACAAAATGCATGCCCCAAATAGCAACGCCAAGGCATAGGCCACTGAGCAAGAGCATGGCTTTTTCAGATTTCTGGCGGATTCCCCCGAGCAGGAACTGCTGGGTTGAAATAGCCAGATAACTGGCCAGAATTGCAACCGCAATTGAACCTACCACCAGGCTAAAGTCATAGTGAATATGAACCATAAAAAGCTTCCGTATAGGTTATTTTTTTGTTGTTACTATACTCAACGCTAAATACTCATGAATTTGCCGCTTTAAAAGATAACAATAAAACAAGGAATTAAAACTCAAACTAGAATCTTATACTATCGCATTGAGGTCAAGCCTAAATGCGGTTTTTCCGCCCTGAAAACCGTCATTTTTCATGTTGATTTGCCGGCTCATCTGGATCTTGAGTTATTCAACTCAAAAGCATCAAAAAAGGCCAGTACATCTACCGGCCTTTTTCTCACATCCAAGGTCTTATTTGGCTGTGCCTGATTGTAACTGACTATAATCCAGTAACACATTGGCCGCTTCGCTCACAAAGACTTCTTCTTCCGGCAGTGGTGGACGCTGGTTGGCTTTCATTTTGGCCCGTGACTCGGCTTGCGCTTCCAGTGAGGCCTGATAGCTTTCCCAGTTTGGATACGGCGCCAAACCGGTCGCCTGACGACGTACGTTTTCAGCGGCTAAGGTTTTACGCTCCAGCTCAATCAGCTCGGCACGGCGCTGATCTAAATCCAGTACCGCCGTTTTGCGCTCTTCGGCCTGTTTGGCAATATTTTTACGCTCAGTCAGATACTTGAACTGCGGATCAATACTGACCCGGGTCTGCGAAGATTTGGCCAGTTGCGGCACATAAGACTGCACCACACCCTCACGTTTAAATGGTGCGGTGGCAATGGTGTCCCACTTCAGCGCATTCTTGGCCTTACGCTCACCAAATTCTTCATTGTAGATATCTACCAGTTTAATGTCCGGAATCACCCCTTTGTTCTGGGTACTGCCGCCGGTAATCCGGTAGAACTTACGCTGGGTAAGCGTGGCCTGACCATAGGCCAGAGTGTCCAATTGTACCTGTGCTGTCCCTTTACCGGTGGTTGTGCTACCAATCACAATACCGCGCTCATAATCCTGAATCGCGGCTGAATAAATCTCGCTGGCAGAAGCCGAGGCCAGGTTAATCAGGACTGCTAGCGGGCCAGCATAGGTCTGTTCACCGCCATCATTGTCTTCAAACACGCTCACGTTGCCATTGCCATCACGGATTTGTACTACCGGACCCGATTTAATCACCTGACCCAGCATACGTGCCACCTCTTCAAGTGAGCCGCCCGGGTTATTGCGTAAATCGACAATAATCCCGTCGACATTTTTGGCAGCCAGCGTTTTCAAGGCATTGTTGGTGTCTTCCGATACCGAACGGTATTCCACCCCGGCACGGCGCGCCCGATAGTTCAGATAAAATGATGGAATTTCAATCACGCCATAGGTATAGGTTTTGCCATCACGTTGAATTTGCACGGTTCGGTTACGCACCCCGGCATCTTCTTCCTGAATAATGTCACGTACCAACGTCACGGTACGTGCCTGACTCATCGAGGCACCCGGACCGAGTAAACGCAAGGTCACTTTGGTGCCACGTTTACCGCGAATCAGACCGACCACTTCATTGCTTGGCCAGCCAATCACATCCACAATTTTCTCGCCATCCTGACCGACACCAATAATCCGGTCGCCAGATTTGACCTGACCAGATTTACTCGCCGGTCCGCCTTCAACAATGGTTTCAATCTTGGTGTAATCTTCATTGCTGCGATCCGGACGAATCGACACCCCAATCCCTTCCAGCTGCAAGGTGGTCTGACGGTTCAGCTCCATTGCATCAACAGGCGGGAAATAGTTGCTGTGCGGATCATAGGTCAGCATCATCGCATTTAAGGTTTTGTCCAGCACATCGTCGCTTTTCAGACGGCTCATGCGTTCCAGCTGACGAGTATAACGCTTGGTCAGGGTTTCCACCGGCGTCATATCTTCCGGGCCGGATAAATCTTGCCCATTGGCCAGTTCTGGATTTTCCTTGAGGGCTTTTTGTTTGGCCTGCTCTTCTTCTTTGCTGATGGTCAGGTTAATCAGCTGGGACACCAGCATTTTTTGCCAGTGGGCACGCTGCTCGGCCTGGGTCTTAAAGAATGGCGCTTTTTCACGATCCAGCTCAATGGTGACATTCGGCTGTTTTAAATTCTGCGGTTTTTTCAGCTCGGCCAGCATAAACTGATAAAAGGCCTGCATGCGTTCACGATAATGCGCATGAATCTGATACGGGCCCGATAAATCACCGGCTTTTAAGGCGGCTCCAAAATTGGCGCCATATTTTTTCTTGTACTGTTCGACTTCATCGGCCAGGAACAAGGTGTGCTCCGGGTCCAGACTATCGATGTAAAAATCAAAAATGCGATTGGAGGTGTTGCTGTCTAAACGCTGGTTCAGGTAATGCTGACGGTCAACCAAGGTCGCTAACTGGCGTGACACCAAGGCCTGTTCCCGGGTTGGAACAATGGTATTGGAAACAGCAGCAGTATTATTGGCAGCAATGGCTTCGTTGATTGCGTGACTAAAGAAGAATCCCCCAGTTGCCACGGCAACTGCACAAGCTATCGTTTGAAGTTTCATAAATAATGTGTATTTCCTTGGTTTTCGACCAGTAGTACAAGGTTGCTTAGCGACGAATCAAGCAGATTCAAAATCTTAAACAACTTAATCTGTTTATGTCGTGTAGTTTTATCATATTCTGTGCTGACAAAATGTAGCAAATCATTGCAGAATTCAGGTATTGTTTTTCGATAAAAATTTGAATCCGGAACCGATATGATTGGCGCATTGATGCTCGACATCGCTGGCACAGCACTTACTCAAGAAGATATTCAACTCTTACAAGCTCCGCAAGTCGGTGGCGTCATTTTATTTGGTCGAAATATTGAATCACCGCGGCAGGTACGCGCCCTGACCGATCATATGCGTCAGGTACGTCCGGATATTTTAATTGCAGTCGATCAGGAAGGCGGCCGGGTGCAGCGTTTAAAACAGGGTTTCACCCTACTGCCGGCCATGGGCCGTTTTGGCGAGCTGTATCAGCAGCAGCCGGAACTGGCGGTCGAGCTGGCTGAACAGTGCGGCTGGCTGATGGCCACCGAAGTATTAGCGGTCGGTATTGATTTCAGTTTTGCCCCGGTGCTGGATTTAAATGACATCAGCGATGTCATTGGCGACCGCAGTTTTGCCCGCAATATGGACGATATTATCGTACTGGCACGCGCCTTCTTAAGTGGCATGCAGCGCGCTGGTATGGCCACCACCGGCAAGCATTTCCCCGGTCATGGCTCGGTCAAGGCCGATTCGCATGTGGCCGCTGCGATTGATTCACGTTCTTATGCAGAGATTCAGCAAAAAGACCTGCAAAGCTTTATCCAGCTGCAAGCCCAACTGGATGCCCTAATGCCTGCGCATGTAATTTATGATCAGGTCGATCCGAACCCGGCCGGTTTCTCTCCGTACTGGATTCAGACCGTGCTACGTCAACAGCTGAATTTTGATGGCGTGCTGTTCTCGGATGATTTAAGCATGCAGGCCGCCTGTGTGGCAGGTGGTGCCGATGCCCGCATTCAAGCGGCCTTAAACGCCGGTTGTGATATGGGACTGGTCTGTAATGACCGTGCCGCCGCCTGTCTGGCACTGGACGGCATTCAGGATTTACCGTTACCAAATCAGGCCCGTTTAGCCCGTATGCGTGGCCAGATTCCAGAAATTCAAATTGGTGATGTACTCGAGCTCGGCCCGGAATGGCAAGCAGTACGCGACCGTATTGTCCGCTTTAAAGACAGCGGCCAGTAATACCGACAAAGGAACAGGACAAGCTGTTCCTTTTTCTTTATGATGCAAATACATAAATCCACCCCGAATAAATAAAAAGAATAGAGGACCTTGCATGAACCAACCGCTTTCCGAACATCGCCATATATCCTTTACTGCCCACTATACCGGCTATATCTGGTTTCAAATGGGCATCTCGCATCCGGTATTTGCTACTTCAAAAGGCAAGTTTCTGGCCAAATTGGTCCATCCGCTGGAAAGCTGGGCCGAAAAATATGTCGGTGGCAGTATGCGCACCACCCTGAAAGAACGCCACACCATTATTGACCAGCAACTGACCGAGCTGATTGCCCGCAATCCTCGTACCCAGGTGCTGGAAATTGCCTGCGGCCTGTCCCCACGGAGCTGGAATTTCCGCCAGAAATATCCGGAACTGAATTACCGCGAGCTGGATTTACCGGATATGGCCAAGGTGAAAACCGCCGCCTTGCAACAACTGGACCAGCAGGCACCGGAAGTCTTGAGTGCCGATATTTTCAGTGAAGAATTTGCCCAGATTTTTCAGCATTTTGACCCGCAGCAACCGCTGGTAATTATTAGTGAAGGCTTAATCAATTATTTCGACAAGCCGATGCTCAGCAAACTGCTGCATGGGATTTATCAATATGGACAACATTTTCAGGAACTGCATTACTTGAGTGATATTTATCCTGAACCGGTGAAAAACAAACTGGCCAGCTTTATGTGGACCAGCAGTAAATTACTGAAAGTCATGTCTCGCAGTGCCTTTAGTTTTCATTTTCAAAGTCCGGGTGAAGTCCGTGACTTTGTTAAAGCCAGCGGTTTTGAGCGGGTCGATATTCTGCAGCCGCAGCACTATTTCCACACTCCGGACCTGCCCGCCCCTGAAGAACATTTGGGTGATATTGTCTGGGTGCTGCACGCCTGCCATAAACAGCCCAGTGCCTAAAAGAGAGTTCTGAGCCTCATCAGCCCATAAAAAAACAGCGCCTTTGCGCTGTTTTATTTTTAGACACCTCAATTTAGGCAATTGCTGCCAGACAACCTTTTTGACGCTGGATATAACGCAGCAAACGCTCGGCAATATCAAAGCTGCCATGTTTTAATAAAGCGCGAATCTGCTGATCCTGCACTTCAAAAATCAGGCACTCAATCTGGAAACTACCCTCTTCATCTTCTAATGTCAGGGCCAAATCACGCTCATACTGCGCGGCCCGTTCTGCCTCTCCATCTTCAAAACGTAGCAATACGCCAAAAAAGTTCAGATCGACAATTTCCGTGGCAAAACTTAAATCGGAATGACGGTGCGTTAACTGACTAAATGGCTGTTGTACAGCAATGCGTTCTTCTCCACGGCGCTCCATGGTCAAGAGCTGGGCACGGGTCATGGGGATAATACCTTCTAACGACTGAATTGGTTCATCTCTTAAGAAGGTGGCAAACAGGCGCATGGTTTCTTTACGGCGCTGCAACTGCGGCACATGGTCGGCATTGGCAATCATGGCAAATTCCATGTCCGGACATTGCAAGGCAAAATTGGCATTTTCATGTGGCAAGGTAAAACTGTCATACTGACCACAGGCCACCAGCACCTTGCACTGCGGAATAGGAACGTGACTCAGGCGCAGCAGACGATTACAATTGATATCATAGCGTTCCTGTTCGGTGGCGGTGAATTCGGCCATCTGCCGGAAGAACAGCCGCTTGGCGGTTGGCGACATGCGGGTCGCTTCCAGCTTGGCATGATTGACCAGATATAAAATTACCGCCTGACCAAACTCATCCATGCGCTGCTCTTTCATTAAATGCAGCGATTCTTCCAGCAGCATACGCCAGCTTTTCCGGGTCTTTTGCATGACACCCATCAGAATCATGCGGTCTATCAGTTCCGGACGCTGATGCGCCAGGCAAGAGGCCACCACCGAACCGAGGGACATGCCCAATACCGCGACCTGACTCAAGCCAACAATATCCAGCCAGCGACCGAGCATGGCTGCCAGATCTTCCAGCTCCAGCGTACCGGCAGATATGCCAGTATCGACATTGCTGATTTGCTGGTTGGCGCCCATGGAAGGTAAATCAATCAGAATAATCGGGCCGGCATCAAACAGTTGTTCAACACAGTATTTATAGGAGTTAAAATTCTGAAAAGCGCCCCCGATAATCACCATCGGCGTCATGTGCAAGGTGTCTGGGCGAGCAATCGCCATGTATTCAACCTTCCAACCGTCAATCCAGGTTGTACGCGCTGGCTGTTTGAAACTGTGCTTATCGTAAAGATCAAAAAAACCAAAGTGAGCACTTGACTGCCCGACTTCCGAGTCCATTTGGATAATGGAATTCATATTCCTTTCCTCCATTCTCGCGCTTATTTTTATTGTGCAAGAGATGATTTCTAAAATTGAGCAAAAATCGCATCCTGCTCTTTCATTGTTATTTGTATGACTTCAATGTCCATCGTGTTTCATTCTATACAGGTGTCGTTTTGACACGCAACCTCTTCTGCAACCACTTGTCTGCTTTTAAACAGGAAACAATTTCAAAATGTTTAGCGCTTTTCCAGCTTTCCTGCGGAAAATTCCATCAAACTGCTTCATTGTCCCGACCTAGACTGTTAATATCGAGGAGAAATTTCTAAGTGATCAAACCGCTATGCACGAGTCTATTGAACAATATATGCAAACGGTAGGACAACAAGCGCGCCAAGCTTCCGCAGTTCTGGCAAGTGCTTCTACCCAAACAAAAAACCATGCTTTATCTGCTATTTACACTGCACTTGAAAACAGTGAAACAGCAATTTTAGCTGCCAACCAGGTTGATATGACCAAAGGTCGCAACAACAATCTGGATAGCGCCCTGCTTGATCGCTTAGAACTGACTCCCCCGCGCTTTAAAGGCATGTTACAGGGCCTGAAAGATGTGATTGGCCTGCTTGACCCAATTGGTGAAATTACCGATATGGCCTATCGTCCGTCGGGCATCCAGATTGGCAAAATGCGTGTGCCTTTAGGCGTGGTCGGCATGATTTATGAATCCCGTCCGAACGTGACCTTAGAAGCAGCTTCGCTGGCGCTAAAATCAGGCAATGCCATTATTTTACGTGGTGGTTCAGAAGCGCTGGAATCGAATAAAGCCATTGCCGAAGCCATTCAGCACGGTCTGAAAACTGCAGGCTTGCCAGAAACGGCGGTACAGGTCATCAATACCCCAGATCGTGCTGCTGTAGGCCAGTTAATTACCATGTCGGAATATGTCGATGTGATTGTGCCACGTGGCGGTAAAGGCTTAATCGAGCGCATCACCAATGAAGCCCGTATTCCGGTAATTAAACATCTGGATGGTAACTGTCATGTCTTTGTCGAAGCACAGGCCGACTTGCAAAAAGCCCTGCCGATTGCCCTGAATGCCAAAACCCATCGTTATGGCGTCTGTAATGCCATGGAAACTCTGTTGGTGGATGAAGCCATTGCAGATGAGTTTTTACCGCGCATTGCCGAGCTGTATGCAGAAAAACAGGTCGAGCTCCGTGGCTGCGCCGAAACCCAGCGCATTTTAGGCGATAGCGTTAAAACGGCTACCGAAGACGACTGGTATACTGAATATCTTGGTCCGGTTCTGGCCATTAAAGTGGTGTCGGGTCTGGATGAAGCGATTACCCATATCAATAAATATGGCTCGCATCATACCGATGCCATTATTACTGAAAACTTCAGTCTGGCACGTCAGTTCATGGCCCGTGTTGATTCCAGTTCAGTGATGATTAACGCCTCTACCCGCTTTGCCGATGGCTTTGAATATGGTTTAGGGGCGGAAATTGGTATTTCTACCGATAAAATCCACACCCGCGGTCCGGTCGGTCTTGAAGGTCTGACCTCGCAAAAATGGGTGGTGTTTGGAGATGGCCAGATTCGCCAATAACTCACTTTTCTAAAGATATGAATGTTCAGCCTTTGCTGAGGCTGAACATTTTTCTGCTGTTTTCCCTGTCTATTCCACCGTACACTGTCTTAAGAATGAGAATAAGAGGTGGACAATGTTCTATTATTTAATTGTGACCACATTTGTTCTGGCACTGCTGGTGTCGTTTGTGGTGATGCGTATTTTTTCCAGTTCCATTAACCGTATTCTGGCGCGTATTATTCATGATCCGATTCATGAAGCTTGGGCCAGATATACCAAATTTGCCGGTATGGTGGTCGGGACTTCCTCCGGAATCCGGATTTATGACATGGAAAAATACATTACCCCACTCACCTATAGCGGAAACGACCAGAAAATTATTATTGAACTGACGCAGGAACGCTGGTTTCTGGAAATTTACCGCACCTTAATTGAAACCCTGCAAGGCTTGGCCTGGATGATGCTGGTATTTTTTATGGTGGCGCTATTTGCCTATGTGATTGTGCGCTGGTCGGAAATGAAGTATCAGAAACCTTGAATATGAAGGAATAAGAAATATTTTCAAACAGTTCTGTCAGATGCTTTGATTCAAGGCGTGTTATGGTAAAGAGAAGAACAACGCGACTGGACATGACTACTATTTTATTAATAAATGAAATCTATCAACCGATAAATTTTAGTTATTATTCCCGAAAGGGTCGATAGTGCTTAAGTCTAATCTCCTAAAGTCTATCTAGAAGCGATACCCATCCCATGATAAAAATTAGTTATTGATCAAGATTGCACCGTGTTGGAACAGGTGCAGATCAATACGGGATACAAATATTTCAATTAGAATTCGGGTAAAACAACGTGTCTACAACTGTATTAGTAATTAACTGCGGATCTTCTTCAATTAAATACGCGCTTGTTTCTGAACGTCGCGAAGACCGTATTTTTGGTTTGGCTGAAAATTTAGGATCTGCCGAGGCACGTATTAAAGGGATCACTGTCGGAGGTGAACCGCTCGAACTTTCTATTCCGCACGCAGATCATGAAAAAGCCTTAGAAACCATTTTATCGCGCTTGTCACAATACAATCCTCAAGCGATTGGCCACCGTGTGGTACATGGCGGCAGCTTGACCAAAGCCGAGCGCTTAACCCCAGAAATTATTCAACGCATTCGTGAAGCAACCCCACTGGCACCGTTACATAACCCGGCGCACCTGGTAGGCATTGAAGCGACCATGCGTTTATTCCCTGAATTACCTCAGGTTGCTGTATTTGATACGGCATTCCACCAGACCATGCCAGCACATGCTTATCGTTATGCTGTGCCAAAATTCCTGTACACCGATCATAACGTACGTCGTTACGGCTTCCACGGCACCAGCCATGCCTATGTTTCTGAACGTGGTTCAGAACTGGCCGGCAGCCTGAAACAAGGCGGCTGGTTAACAGCGCACCTGGGCAATGGTAGCTCGACCTGTGCCATCTGGAACGGTGAAAGTGTAGATACCTCTATGGGCCTTACCCCACTTGAAGGCCTGGTGATGGGTACCCGTAGTGGTGATGTTGATCCATCTTTACACACTTTCCTGGCCAGCAACCTGGGTTGGGATATCTACAAAATTGACAAGATGCTGAACAGCCAAAGCGGTCTACTCGGTTTATCTGGCCTCTCTAACGATATGCGTACCCTGATTGAAGCTTCTGAACAAGGCAATGAAGATGCAGCTCTGGCGATTGAAGTATTCTGCTACCGTTTAGCGAAATCTTTAGCAGCATTAAGCTGTGGCTTACCGCGTCTAGATGGCCTGTTCTTCACAGGTGGTATTGGTGAAAACTCGGCTTATATCCGTGAAAAAACTCTGTCTTACTTACCACACTTCGGCTTTAACTTTAGCAAAGAGAAGAATGACAGCCTGAAACGTGGCACCGAAGGCCGTATCGATAACGGTACTGGTCCACAAATCTGGGTGGTTCCAACCGATGAAGAAGGCCGTATCGCCAAAGAAACCAGCGCGGTGGTGGAGTCTGAGTTGGGAGCAACTCCGGCAAAAAAGTCTGAATTAGAAACTGCGATTGCTTAAGCAATCGCAGTTTTACCCTGTTTACTTTTGGCTGATTTGAATAATACCTTATGAAAACAATTCTACTTGTCCCAACTGGAGAAGGTGTTGGTCTAACATCTGCATGTTTAGGTCTGGTGTATGCTTTGGAATGCCAGGGCATTAAACCCGGTTTCGTCAAACCTTTCTCTCAAGAATTACAGCCTGAAAACGAACGGACGACAGCGCTGTTTGAGCATGTCTCTAAAACCAAAACGGTTCAACCCATTCCTTATGCACAGGTGGTGCATCAACTAAGCCATGACCAGCAAGATGAATTGCTGGAAGAAGCGGTTCGCTTACACCGCCAAGTGGCCAAACAGCATGACCTGATTATTGTCGAAGGCCTGTTACCGAATTTCCGTGACAGCTTCGCAGATGACCTGAATGCCCTGCTGGCTCAAGCCCTAGATGCACAGGTAGTGATTGTCAGCGGTGCCGACATCAACAATCCGCTTCGCTCTGCTGAACGAATTGAACACCAGATTCGTAACTTCGGTGGTGCAGAATCGAACCGTTTACGCGGTGTGCTGTTTATGCGTACCAAAGGTTTGCCAGAAGATTCTGCGCAAATTCCTGTGACGATTGATCCAAACCTGCGTTTACTGTCAGACACCAGCAAGTTTGTGGCCAGCATTCAGCAAACTTATAGCTACATTGGCACAGAAAAACTGCCAGTGATTGGTTTGGTACCATTTAGTAATACCCTGAGCGTGCCGCGCCTGTCTGATCTGGCGGCGCATATTTCTGCCCAGTGGATTCATGAAGGCGAAGCCAATACACGCCGTGTGTTACATAGCAGCCTGATTACTTCGAATATCGAGCATGAACTGCACAAGTTTGTGGCCGGTGAACTGATTATTACCGCAGCTGACCGTACCGATGTACTACTGGCCAGCAGTCTGGCAAACAGCAATGGCATTCCTTTAGCAGGCTTAGTCTTAACCGAGCAGCATCAACCGAATGAACAGGCCTTAAATTTCTGTCAAACTGCCATCAAGCAAGGTTTACCAGTATTACATACCCCTTTAACCACCTTTGAAACGGCGCAACAACTCTCGACTTTCGGTAATGAAATTCCGGTCGATGATATTGAACGCGCTGAACAGGTAACCCGTTTTGTGTCCAGCCATATTGATCCGGAATGGTTAAACTCGCTGATTAGCGGTGCGCATAGCCCACGTTTATCGCCTTCTGCCTTCCGTCATGAGCTTGTACAAAAATCAATTGCAGCGAAAAAACGCATTGTTTTACCTGAAGGTGATGAGCCACGTACAGTTCAGGCTGCGGCCATCTGCCAATCGCGTGGTATTGCGCACTGTATCTTGCTGGCCAAACCTGAAGCCGTAGTTGAAGTGGCCAAAGCCCGTGGTATTGAATTGCCGCATGACTTGGAAATTATTGATCCGGATCTGATTCGCGAAAACTATGTCGAGAAAATGGTTGAGCTGCGTAAAGGCAAACTTAACGAATTACAGGCACGCGAACAGCTTCAGGATACGGTGGTTTTAGGTACCATGATGCTGGCACTGGATCAGGTTGATGGCTTAGTTTCAGGTGCAGTACATACCACGGCCAATACCGTACGTCCGGCCTTCCAGCTGATTAAAACTGCACCTGAATATTCACTGGTATCTTCAGTGTTCTTTATGCTGCTGCCAGATGAAGTTTATGTGTATGGTGACTGTGCGATTAACCCGGACCCGGATGCAGAACAACTGGCTGAAATTGCCATTCAATCTGCTGACTCGGCCAAAGCCTTTGGTATTGACCCGCGTATTGCCATGATCTCTTACTCAACCGGAACTTCAGGTGCCGGTGCCGATGTAGAAAAAGTAGCGCAAGCGACTGAAATTGCCAGACAGCGCCGTCCAGACCTGCTGATTGATGGCCCGCTGCAATACGATGCTGCATCGGTTGAAAGCGTTGGTCGTTCTAAAGCACCAAACTCTCAGGTGGCTGGTCGTGCCAATGTGTTTATTTTCCCTGATCTGAACACGGGTAATACCACTTATAAAGCAGTACAACGCTCTGCCAATGTGGTGAGTGTTGGCCCAATGTTGCAAGGTTTGAACAAGCCGGTAAATGACCTGTCACGCGGTGCATTGGTCGATGATATTGTGTTTACCATTGCTCTAACTGCAATTCAGGCTGAACAGCAGTCTGCTTAAACAACTGTTTTTAACAAGCTCCGCTTCACCCACCCTGTCGAAAGATAGGGTGGTTTTTTAATTTAGACCAGACGTATCAAATACATCTCATTTTCTGTATAGGTGAGGTGGTAATCACATGCCTTTAACATAAAAAAATAACAACGAAGTTTTTAAACAGATCTTTGAAATCGCCAATCAATTTGACAAAGAGCAAAAAAATTATCTCATTGCGTATTCCCATTTTTTAAATTATTTCAAAAAAACAGATGTACTTACCTTGGATGACATTGTTATCGGCATCAGCTTTACCTATTCGTGGATGCCGACTATTTTGAAAAAAATTGATTTAACTGCAGCAGATGATCTGATCAAAATATTTAACAAAGCAAAACAAGGTCATCAATTAACAGTACCAGAACTTCAAACACTCAAAAGTGCATTCAATAACTCTCTTGTCGGTGTATCTAAATTGTTGCACTTTATTCATCCTGAACACTATGCGATTTGGGATAGCCGTGTATTTAGATTCTTAAGCGGCAACGAACCCCATAACTTCGCATTTAAACGTCCTGAAACTTATCTGGAATATCTAACGCTTCTGGACGAATTAAAAAATGAGGCAGTTTTTGAAAGTTTTTATCGTTTAATGCAAGACAAAGTGGGTTATCAGATTTCAGCATATCGAGCTTTAGAACTTGCCTTCTTTAAAGGAGGATAAAGCAAAGCTATAAACAAATTTTGAGAATTGAGAATTGAGAATTGAGAATTGAGAATTGAGAAAAATATTATTTTTATCAGCCTAAAATGAAAAAAGAAGATAAAGCTTAAGCTTGATCTTCTTTTTGGCCATACATCCAAGTTGCAGCGATATATACACAAAAGCCCGCAACCATCAAAATACCTGTTGTCATCTTTAAGGTCTCGTTTTTGGATGTGACAATTATCCGAAAGTTTTATGACAGTTATATGACAAAGCTGAAATATTTAAATTTTATTAAATAATTAAAATTCAACAACTTAATAAAGTTTCATCTAAACTTAAGCTGTAATATGACATTAATTTCAGCTCAAATATGACAAAACCACCCGCCAAATACAGTAAAAATCACCCAAAATCCCGTGTAAAAGCACCACTATAAACTTTCGGCCAATCCACTTCTAAAACGCCCACAATGCCGTCATTTTGTCTTATAATTTAGCCCGCTAGCTATCAGCCCGCTCAAGAGAATTTTGATATGACAACTATTATCAAGCAAGATGACTTGATCACATCGGTTAAAGATGCGCTTCAGTTCATTTCTTACTATCACCCACAAGATTTCATCCAAGCGATGAGCCGTGCGTATGACCGTGAAGAAAACAAAGCTGCAAAAGATGCGATTGCACAAATCTTAATTAACTCTCGTATGTGTGCAGAGGGTCACCGCCCAATCTGTCAAGATACCGGTATCGTCAACGTATTCGTTGAAGTGGGCATGGATGTTAAATTTGATTTAACAATGAGCTTAGACGACGCGATTAATGAAGGTGTGCGTCAAGGTTACCTAGAAAACTCAAACGTCCTTCGTGCATCTGTACTTGCTGACCCTGCATTTGGTCGTAAGAACACCAAAGACAACACCCCTGCGGTGATCTACCACAAACTGGTTCCAGGTAACAAAGTCGACATTACTGTTGCAGCCAAAGGTGGCGGTTCAGAAAACAAATCTAAACTGGCAATGCTTAACCCATCTGACTCTATCGTAGACTGGGTACTGAAAACTGTTCCAACCATGGGTGCAGGCTGGTGTCCACCAGGTATGCTCGGTATCGGAATCGGTGGTACTGCCGAAAAAGCCATGATGCTGGCCAAAGAAGCACTCATGGAAGAGATCAACATGGACGAACTGCTTCGTCGTGGTCCACAAAATAAACTTGAAGAACTTCGTATTGAAATCTTCGAAAAAGTAAACGCACTCGGTATTGGTGCACAAGGTCTGGGCGGTTTAACCACTGTACTTGACATCAAGATTAAAGATTACCCTTGCCACGCTGCGGGCAAACCAGTCGGTATGATTCCGAACTGTGCTGCAACACGTCACGCACACTTCACTTTAGATGGTTCAGGCGTTGCCCATATTCAGGCACCACGTCTTGAAGATTATCCTGAAGTTACTTGGGACTCATCTTCGTCTAAACGTGTTGACCTCGACAACATCACCCAAGAAGAAATGAACTCTTGGCAACCAGGCGATACACTGCTGCTAAACGGTACCATCTATACCGGCCGTGATGCTGCACACAAACGTATGGTTGACATGCTCAACAACGGTGAAGAATTACCGGTTGATTTAAAAGGCAAGTTCATCTACTACGTAGGTCCTGTTGATCCAGTGGGTGATGAAGTGGTTGGCCCTGCAGGTCCGACAACAGCGACTCGTATGGACAAGTTCACTCGTCAGGTGTTAGAAGCGACTGGTCTTTATGGCATGATTGGTAAAGCAGACCGTGGTCCTGCTGCCATTGAGGCGATTAAAGACAACAAAGCAACTTACCTGATGGCTGTCGGTGGTGCTGCGTACCTGGTATCTAAAGCAATCCGCGAAGCTGAAGTAGTTGCTTTTGAAGACTTGGGTATGGAAGCGATCTACAAGTTTGTAGTAAAAGACATGCCTGTATCTGTCGCAGTTGACGTAAACGGTACTTCTGTACACGCGACTGCACCAAAAATCTGGCAAGCTAAAATTGGCAAGATTCCAGTGGTTGATGCCGCTGCTGGCTAATGAATGCTGTTGAAGCGATTAAAAAAGCACCCAAATCTGGGTGCTTTTTTTTATTTCTCGATTCAAGCATTTTTACCAGGTGCGTGGGTCCCACAATTTAAATGGCTTAGTCAACTGCACATCGCTGGCCGGGTCATAATCGGCATGTTTGATTTTTTGTGCCTTAGAGCGAATTTTACCGGTGCTCTGGTCTTCAGCCACAAAATTATAACTGTGCGATTTCAATTGAGTAAAAGCAATTTCATTGAGGCCTACTGTTTCCGGCATCATGATTAAGGGACCAGAAATCGTGCGGCGGGTACTGCTATTTTCTTCATCATATTTAATAAAATAGGACTTGCCTGCTTCAACGGAAAAATCCAGATACTTCGGTTTTTGAAAATGCTGCACACCTAAAGGACGGCTGGTAGATAAACGATAATCCCCGGCTGGCAATTCAATCCAGTAATAATGATTATGCAGCAGGCTTGGAATGCGTTCGCTATTGATAAATAGGCTGGAGGCTACAATTTCCTGACGGTTCCAGCGTGAATCCGGACGATATAAATACACCACGGCGGCCTGATCATGCTGCGGCTGAATGGCCTGAAAGCGCTGGCCCAATTTCTGATTGACCCAACCGCCAATGGTAAACATGCCAAAACGGTACTGTTCCAGCAAACTCGGCTTTTCGTTCTGATCAATAGCTTTTAACGTAGAGGTGGGCGGCAGCTGCGCCTCGGTTGACGACTTCCCATGACAGCCAGCCAATGCGACAGCCAGAAATACGATTGATATAGCACGCATGAACATCCCTCATTCCTTCGTTTTTATTTTTACACTTAACACTTTTTCAATATTTTTATTGGGTTTGGCATCCAGGCCCTGATGCAGAGATTAGCACTCTGTCTTATTTTTTCAAATAAAAAACGTGCGAAAACCGTTGATTCCCGCACGTTTCTGACGAATAGCGTCTTAAGCCGTTTTTGAATTCACGACTTTTAAATCGGCTTTCGGCTGTTCTACCACAGCTTCTTTGCTTTGACGTTCCGCTTTTAATTCTGGCTTGGCCTGACCATTAATCACTGCTTCAGTGATGATGACCGTGCCTACATCACTACGACTTGGCAAGTCATACATGATTTCAAGCAAGGCATTTTCCAGAATTGAACGCAGACCACGCGCACCTGTATTACGCTCCAAGGCTTTTTTCGCCACCGCACGTAATGCAGCGTCATCAAAGATCAGGTCGACATTTTCCATCTCGAACAGATATTCGTATTGACGCGTCAAGGCATTCTTCGGCTCGGTCAGAATCTGCATTAATGCGTCTTCATCCAGCTCATCCAGCGTTGCAATGACTGGCAAACGGCCAATAAATTCCGGAATTAAACCGAATTTCACCAAATCTGTTGCTTCAACCTGACGGAACAGTTCAGACAGCTTTTTACTTTCATCCTTGTTACGTACTTCAGCGGTAAAGCCAATACCACCTTTTTCCTGACGTTGCTGCACAATTTTCTCTAGACCCGAGAATGCACCACCACAGATAAACAGGATGTTGGAAGTATCAATCTGGATAAATTCCTGCTGCGGATGCTTGCGGCCACCCTGCGGCGGAATAGAAGCCACTGTGCCTTCAATCATTTTCAGCAAGGCCTGCTGCACACCCTCGCCCGATACATCACGGGTAATCGACGGGTTTTCAGACTTACGGGTAATCTTGTCGATTTCATCGATATAGATAATGCCTTTTTGCGCCTTTTCGACATCGTAATCGGCTTTTTGCAGTAGCTTTTGCACGATGTTTTCAACATCTTCACCCACATAACCAGCTTCGGTTAAGGTGGTGGCATCGGCCATGGCAAACGGAACATCCAGCAAACGCGCTAAGGTCTGTGCCAATAAGGTTTTACCCGAACCGGTTGGACCCACCAGCAGGATATTACTTTTGGCAATTTCGACTGCATCATTGGTTTTCTGACCGTTATGCGTGACTTTCAAACGCTTATAGTGGTTATAAACTGCCACCGATAAAGTCTTTTTCGCCAGGTCCTGACCAATCACATACTGATCCAGTGCAGCGCGAATTTCATGCGGTTTTGGCAACGGACGGGCGGCCCAGTCACTCGACTCAACTTGTTGACTGGTCTGAACCAGATCCAGGCATACGTCCACACATTCATTACAGATATATGCGTCCTCGCCTGCAATCAGCTTCCCGACTTCAGACTGCGTTTTACCGCAAAATGAACAATGTTTTTGTCCTTGAGGATGTTCGGACATATTCTCTCCAATTTAAATCTTTAAAACTTATGGACGCTTAGATAACACTTCGTCCACTAAACCGTATTCTTTGGCCTGCTGTGCAGTCATAAAGTTATCACGGTCGGTATCTTTGGCCACTTTTTCATAGTCCTGGCCACTGTGCTCTGCCATCAAACGGTTCAAGCGCTCTTTAATGAACAGGATTTCACGCGCATGAATTTCAATATCAGAAGCCTGACCACGGAAACCGCCTAAAGGCTGGTGAATCATGACCCGGGCATTTTCCAGGCAGTAACGTTTGCCTTTGGCACCGGCATTCAGCAGGAATGCACCCATTGACGCTGCCTGCCCCATACAGTAAGTCACCACATCTGGCTTGATAAACTGCATGGTGTCATAAATCGCCATACCAGCAGTGACTGAACCGCCTGGCGAGTTAATGTATAAATGAATATCCTTATCTGGGTTCTCTGCCTCTAAAAACAACATTTGCGCCACAATCAAGTTGGCCATGTTGTCTTCAACCTCACCCGTTAAAAAAATCACCCGTTCACGCAAAAGACGTGAATAAATATCAAAAGAACGCTCACCACGAGATGATTGCTCAACGACTACTGGAACCAATGCGTTATCAATTGATGGAACATACATACGTTTATTTATTCCTAAATTCTTGTGAGTTCACCCATGATCACAATATGAGGGATAATCATCTAAATTGCAAAATATTCACCCACAATTCATGGATATTTTTTGCATAAGCTTTGTAAACTTTAAAACCATCCAAGTTTTTATATTATATAAAAAAGGCGCCTTAGGCGCCTTTTTTACTTCAGCTGAAATTAGCCTTGTTGACGAGCTTGTTGCTCTTTCAATAAGTCTTCGTAGCTGACTTGTTTGTCAGTCACTTTTGCAGCTGCAAGAATGTGATCAACCACTTGGTCTTCTAACACAACTGCTTCAATTTGAGCACGTTGCTGTTTGTCATTTTTGAAGTATTCAATTACTTCGTTTGGATCTTCATAAGAAGATGCCATGTCTTCGATGTAAGCATCAACACGTGCAGCATCCACTTCAAGTTTCGCGTCTGCTAAAACTTTGCTCACCAATACGCCAAGTTTTACAGATTTTTCAGCTTGTTCTTTGAACAGTTCGTCTGGAAGCATGCTTGAGTCAAATGCTTTCGCACCTTGCGCACCAAACTGCTGAGTGAACTGTTGGATCATTTGTTGACGTTGACGGTCAATTTCTTGCTTAACCATAGATTCTGGAACTTCGATTTCGTTCGCAGCAACCAGCGCATCAAACGTTGCACCTTTCACCTGGTTACGAAGACCGTTTTTCACTTCACGTTCCATGTTTTTACGAACGTCAGCTTTTAACTTTTCAACGCCTTCTTCTTCAGTTAAACCGAAGATTTTTAAGAATTCAGCATCAACTTCTGGAAGCTTTTGTTTTTCAACCAGTTTTACATTGATTTTGAACTGAGCTGCTTTACCTGCCAGCTGTTCAGCTTGGTAGTCTTCCGGGAAAGTTACATCAATAACTTTCTCTTCACCTTTTTTCATGCCCACGATGCCGTCTTCAAAGCCCGGGATCATACGGCCAGAACCTAATACCAGTTTGAAGTCTTCAGCAGAACCGCCTTCAAATTTCTCGCCATCTACTGTGCCTTCGAAATCAAAAGTCACTTGCATGTCTTTTTTCGCCATGCCTTTGGTTTCAGCCCAAGTTGCACGCTGTTTTTGCAGATTTTCGATCATTTGATCTACATCTTTGTCGCTAACTTCAGATGCTTTACGCTCAACTTCCAGACCTTCGAATTTCACTTCAACTTCTGGATAAACTTCAACAGTCGCTTCATATACTAAAGCGTCGTCTTTCATTTCAGTTTTTTCAATATTTGGCATACCAACAGCATTAATTTTTTCTTGTTGGATTGCTTCAAATACGGTGTCACGAATGATGTCGTTTACAACTTCTTGATAGATACCCGCGCCATATTCACGACGTACAACGTTTACAGGCACTTTACCTGGACGGAAGCCGTTAATCTTCGCAGTTTTAGCTGTGCGTTTTAAGCGAGCTTCGAACTGCTCGTTAATACGGCTCGTCGGTACAGATACATTTAAACGACGGGCAACGCCCGAAACCGCTTCAGAAGTTACTTGCATGGCTTCCTCGATATTTAGTAATAACAGTTTTTAAAAAAGTGCCATATTATATGACAACATTTAAAGATATACAAAATAACAAGCGATCAGAACAATTTTTCGGCTTAAATTCTTCATATTCCCTTCGCTATTTTTATCTATTGTCTAATATTTGTTGCAAATGATAAGTACTATCATTAATATTCAATGGTTTTTAACTCATATTTTTAACTATTCTTCTTATATCCCAATACTGGAATTCGGTTATGCGCACCTTTAACCTTCGCCCGCTTTCGCTCGCGATTCTTGGAATTTCTGCTAGTTCCGCATTTGCAAATACAACCACTGAAACAACAGCTGACCCGACACATCAATTATCCACGATTGTGGTTTCTGCGGCAGGTTTTGAACAAGATATTAAAAATGCACCTGCTTCTATTAGCGTGGTCACAAAAGAAGATATTGAAAAGAAAAATGCCACCAGTATTGCTGATTTGTTAGTTGATGTACCTGGTATTGATATTCGTGATGGTGTAGGCAAAACCTCCGGCTTAAATATTAAAATGCGCGGTTTAGGTAACGAATATTCTTTGATTTTAATTGATGGACGTCGCCAAACCACCTCTTCTGATGTTGCGCCTAATGGTTTTGGTGAATCATCAAATGGTTACTTACCGCCTCTTTCATCAATTGAACGTATTGAGGTCATCCGTGGACCAATGGCAACCCGCTATGGCTCAGAAGCGATGGGTGGTGTAATCAACATCATCACCAAAAAAGTCAGTAATGAATGGAATGGCAATGTCACGGTTAGTGGCAATGCAATGGAACATAATGGTGAAGCTGATTCCTGGAAAACTAGCGTTGTTGTTAATGGTCCGATTATCAATGATCGACTTGGTATGCAACTACGTGGCTCATATTTAGACCGTCAACGTTCAGAGCGAGTACCTGGCTCAACAGGTCGTGATCCACGCCCAAGTAAAGCAGACAATTATGATGCAGGTGCTAAGCTTACTTACCAGTTAAATGATACAAATACTTTATGGATAGACGGCTTCCATTCCAGTCAAAAATATAAAAATGAAGACAACCGTTTAGGTAATATTGATAAACCTAACAAAGCAAATGGCTATAAAGATGAATTAGAGTTTAACCGTACACAAGTTTCTGTAGGACATGATGGTGACTATAGTTTTGGTCAATGGAAAACTTATGTTAGCCATACTGAAACAGAAACTATAGGCCGTACGATTCCTAATGGCACCTTCCCAAACAATGCATATGAAGGTCAAGATCGTACTTTAGAAAATACAGACTTAGTTGTTGACTCACACATTGTCATGCCTTTGGCAAATCACACCGTGACTGCAGGTGCTGAATATAAAGATGCAACAGTTGCTGATGATATTGCAGGTATTGGCCAAGAATTCTCTAAAGATTCCTGGTCGTTATACGCAGAAGATGAGTGGGCATTACGAGATAATCTCCGTTTTACCTTTGGGGGACGTTACGAAGATCACTCAGGTTTTGGTGGACAATTTAGTCCACGTGCTTACTTAGTTTGGAACACCAACGATATCTTCACTGTGAAAGGTGGTGTGAGTACAGGTTATAAAGTTCCATCTCCAAAAGCTTTACATGACGGAATTATTAACTACAGCGGACAAGGTGAAACTCCGACTTTAGGCAACTCAAACTTAAAGCCTGAAACTTCGATTAACTATGAATTAGGTTTTAATTTCCAACCTAGTGATCAATTAAATCTAACTGCAACAGCTTTCTTTAACCAAATTGAAGACAAAATTATATCTTCACGATTCAACTGCCCGGCCTCTCCTGAATGTGCCAATTTAGCTACAGGTGTGACCGAATACACACAAAGTGCCAATGCAGATGAAGCTGAAACAAAGGGTTTAGAAGTTAGCCTAAATTATTCAATATTGCCAGAATGGGATATTAAAACAGCCTATACGCTGATGGAAACTGAGATCACCAAAGGTAAAAATAAAGGCGCTTACTTCAGCAACGTACCAAAACACGCGCTGAATACGACCTCGACTTGGCATATTAACCCTGCTTTAGATATCTGGTTACAACACGAATATCGTTCAAGTAAAGACCGATTCCAGACCCAACCCAAAACACCAGCATCTGGACTTGGTTCTTCAGACTATCAAGAGTCTTTGATTTTTGGAGATAAATTTGCAGGCTATAACGTGTTTAACTTAGGTGCAAGTTATACAGTGAATGATCAGATCCGAATTAATATGGCGGTAAATAACTTATTAGACAAAGATTTTACTGAAGACAATCAAACCTACCAATATGATTCAACTGATAAGAACGGTAATCCAATTATCGCCAGCGCAACTGCTTACAAATACTTAGACATTGCCTCTGGTATGTCTGGTACTTACCTCCCAGGCCGCAACTACTGGTTGTCTATTTCTTATGACTTCTAATCCTGATTTCACATAAGAACCCAAAACCCTGCCCCGGCAGGGTTTTTTAATTCCAAAAACCGATCAAATTAAATTAAAAATACGATTATTCAAATATTCTTATTGATTTATTTCATTAAATGCGAGCAATCCATAAATATTTTCTTGATTGTTTAGCTTATTTTAACCAACTTACATATTGTTACTGAGAATTATTATCACTAAAATTCGCATTACTTATTGAACGCATACAATAAGTCCATCATTACTCTGCATTTGAACTGCGCACTCAAATCATTGTGGTAAGGGAATTTTGTCATTCATATCAGGAAATACACCACCATGGCACAGATTAAGAGCCGAAAACATCAACGCACTGCATCATTCGTTGCCCTTGCAGCCACCCTGCCGCTCATGGCACATGCAACCACAGCAACCGAAGAAGTCACCCAGCTTCCTGAAATAACGGTGAAATCTCAGGCTGAAAATAAATATAAAACCAATCAGCTCAGCTCCGCGAAACAGACCCAGCCACTGGTCGATACCCCACAAACAGTTTCTGTTATTAATAAAACCTTATTAAAAGAACAAGGCGCGACGTCACTGGTCGAAGCGCTACGCAATACCCCGGGCATTACCTTACAAATGGGTGAAAATGGTAATACCAGCGCTGGTGATACCTTCCAGATGCGTGGTTTCTCTACCCAAACCTCTACCTATGTCGATGGCATCCGTGATTTGGGCGCAGTCAGCCGCGATGTATTTAACCTGGAACAGGTTGAAGTCGTGAAAGGCCCGGCCGGTGCCGAAGCCGGTCGTGGTTCGGCATCTGGTTATATCAACCTGGTCAGCAAACTGCCACATCTGCAAAACAGTAGCGAAGTCTCTGCCAGCTACAATACCGCAGAAAATGCCCGCCTCTCGGCCGATATCAACCAAGCCATCAATGACAATACCGCTTTTCGTCTCAATGTCATGGGACAAGAAGGCGGCGTGCAAGGCCGTGATGTGCTCGAAAACAACAGTTATGCCATTGCCCCATCTGTTGCCTTTGGCCTGAATACTCCGACCCGCCTGTATTTATATTCACAACACGTCCGTCAGCGTAATATTCCAGACGGCGGTATTCCAACCATTGGTATGGAAGGCTTCTGGAATGCCAATCCGGATATTGCCCAAGCTGGCAAGGTTAATCGTGAAAACTATTATGGCCATGTAGATGATTACGAAGATGTCGATGCCGACATGTTCACCGCGAAAATTGAAAGTGATCTGGCAGATAATCTGAAACTAACTAATATCACCCGTTTGGGTCAAACCCAGATGAACCGAGTCCTGACCGGGATTAACACCATTTCTGCACATGATTCGACCAATCCAGCCGACTGGACCATCAGCCGTTCACGTCAGGGGGTTGATCAGGAAAATAAAATTCTGGCCAACCAGACCACTTTAAATTTGAACCTGAAAACCGGTGCTATTGAACATGATGTGGTAGCTGGCCTGGAATTTTTAAAAGAGCAGCAATACACCCGCAATCTGGCCACCCAAATGCCGGATGAGCCTGCAGTATCCACCACTGAAGCCAACCTGTATAACCCAAACCCCAATGATCCAATGGCCGACCTGATCTATAACGGTGCTTATAGCGATGGTGAAACCCAGACGGCTGCGGCTTATCTGTTTGATACCTTAAAGTTTGGCGAACGCTTCCAGTTAAACGGTGGAGTACGGGTAGATTATTACGAAACTGACTATCAAGGCCTGTCCTTACCTCGCGGCAAAAATGCCCTTGTAGCTTCAGATATCAGTGCACATGACACCCTGCTGAGCTGGAAACTTGGCGGTCTGTACAAACCAACTGCTTACAGCAGCGTTTATGCTTCTTATGGCAAATCCTTAACCCCACCGGGCAGCACCAACTTTGTGATGTCTGAGTCGGGCATTAACAGTGCAGCGGCAGAACCGCAAGAAACCCATCATTATGAACTGGGTAGCAAATGGGATCTGCTTGATGGCCGTCTAGCCCTGAATGCCGCAGTCTATCGCACGGAAAATGAAAACCAGTTTACCCAAGATGCGATTACACAGGAATCCATCCAGGAAGGCAAAACCATCGTCGATGGGGTTGAGCTGAGTGCAGTCGGCCAGATTACCGATGCCTGGAATATTTCTGCCGGTGTGGCGCATATGAAAACCAAACAGGAAGATCAGCAAAGTTTCCGTGACAATGTCATGACCCGTACCGATAGCGTGCGCTGGTCACCGGAATGGACCGCCTCATTATGGACCACCTATGACATTGCCGGCTTTAAACTGGGTCTGGGTGCACGTTATATCGATGAGCAAAAACGTGTCGTCACCGACAGCACTGCTCCAGCCAATATGCCAAGCATTCCAAGCTATGTGGTATTTGATGCCATGGCCGGTTATCAGTTCAATGAAAATGCCTCACTGAACCTGAATGTCTATAACCTGGCAGATGAAGAATACATCAGCACCTTGAACAACGGCGGTTCGCGTATGACGCTTGGTCAGGAGCGCAGTGCCAGCCTGACCTTTAACTATAAGTTCTAAGTTTTATTTTGTTCTGTTGAAGCAGCATTTATCTGAAATGCTGCTTCATTTTTTATTTGGCTTTATGATGACAGACAGCGCTCTGTCTGAAGGATGATTCAAGTCTCATGATGCTGCATGTTCCTCAAGTTCTCAGTAAAGCGGCCGTGGCTGATATTCGTCAGCAGCTTAACCAGCATACCGCCTGGATTGATGGCCAGCACAGTGCCGGGCCACAGGCAAAAAAAAGCAAACACAATCTGCAATTTGACCCACAGCATCTGGTGTATCCAGCGCTGGCTGAACAGATTGAACAGGCACTGAGACAGCATCCGCTGGTACAATCTGCGACCTTAGCCAAACATATTCTGCGGCCAATGTTTAACTGCTATCAGCAGCAAGGGACGTATGGCAATCATGTCGACAGCGCCGTGCATTATTCGGCTGCACATCAGCAGCTGATTCGTACTGATGTTTCCATGACCTTATTTTTGTCTGAACCGGAAGAATATCAGGGCGGTGAACTGGTGATTGAAGACACTTACGGGGCTCATGAAGTCAAGCTGGATGCCGGTGATGTGATTCTCTATCCCGCCACCAGCCTGCACCGGGTAGAACCGGTCACTGCCGGGCGGCGCATTGCCGCCTTTACCTGGGCACAAAGCATGATTCGCGATGACTGGCAGCGCAGCATGCTGTTTAATCTGGATATGACCATTGGCCAACTGCGTCAGCAACTTGGCGATAATGAACAAGTGCTGCAACTGACCGCGCATTATCATAATCTGCTGCGTCAATGGGGCGAACTATGACATCTGCCCAGCCACTGCCGCCACTTACCCAGATTCCAGCCTATCTGCAAACCATTGCTGACTATGAAGCTCAGGCCAGCAAACATTTAACGCCGGCCACCTGGCACTATTTACAAGGCGGCGCCATGGATGAGCGCAGCCTGCAACAGAATCTGGACCAGTTTCAGCAGCTGCAACTGCTGCCCAGAATGCTGCGTGACCTGAGCCAAGGCCATACCCGCTGCGAACTGTTCGGGCAGGAATTTCCCCATCCAATTTTTCTCGCCCCGGTTGGCCATCAGCAACTGTTTCATCCACAGGGTGAACTAGCCACTGCCCTCGCAGCAGAAGCGGTGGGCAGTAATCTGGTCCTGAGTCATTTAAGTACTACCGATCTGCGTGAAGTTGCGCCAACAACCTCTCTTAAATGGTTTCAGCTGTATTGGCAAGGCAATCGCGAACAATCGCTGGCACTGGTGCAACTGGCAGAGCAACAACAGTTTAAAGCCATTGTGGTGACCGTCGATTCACCGCATAGCGGCGTTCGTGACCGTGAACGTCGGGCCGGTTTTCAAGTGCCGGCGCATCTGCCTCATCCGCATCTATCTTCCTTTACATCCCCCATCCTCAGGCCAGAGCAACATCCCCTGTTTGATGGTCTGATGCAACAGGCACCGACCTGGGAAGATATCGCCTGGCTGGTACAGCAAACGTCTTTACCGGTGCTGCTCAAAGGCATTGTGCATCCTGAAGATGCTCAACTGGCATTGCAATACGGTGTACAGGGACTGGTCATTTCCAATCATGGTGGCCGGGTGCTAGATGACTGCATTAGCCCACTGACAGCTCTACAGATGATACGCGCACAACTGCCGGCAAATTTTCCCTTAGTGCTGGATGGTGGCATCCGCCGCGGCTCCGATATTTTTAAGGCGCTGGCCTTGGGCGCATCCGCCGTGCTGATTGGCCGGCCGTATATTTATGGTCTGGCAGTAGCCGGTGCGTTAGGTGTGGCGCATGTGATTAAAATTTTGCGGGAAGAACTGGAAGTGACCATGGCTTTAATGGGAACAGCGCGCCTGCAAGAGATCAATAGTCGCTATATTTTTCACAAAAACCAGATCCAGTGAAATTTTTTATCTCCACAACCTTTAATGATGCAAATTAAGAGAATAATTTCCACTTCAGTTGGCTTATATTTATCTTAGGAATTTGCAAGACCGCGAACGGTACCAGCCAGGTAGCAACTCTTTCTGAAAATGTGGACTGATCCTAATATTTTCCGGAAATACGCTTGTAAATTGATACCATAGATACCATCTATATAAGTAGTACGTTGCTTTTTTATAAGCTTAAGCAACCCATGCTTCACAAGGAGTTACCTCATGATGTTGGCTGATCCAAGTAAAAAATATCGTCGCATGTATCAACGTGTTGACTTGCCAGACCGTCAATGGCCGAATAACGAAATTACAAAAGCGCCTATCTGGATGAGCACCGACCTGCGTGATGGTAACCAGGCAATTTTCGAACCAATGAGCATTGAACAGAAGTTCAAAATGTTCCAGATGTTGGTGAAAATTGGCTTTAAGCATATTGAAATTGGCTTCCCGTCTGCTTCACAAATTGACTTCGATTTCACCCGTAAATTGATTGAAGAAAACCACATTCCGGATGATGTGTATATCGAGGTTTTGGTTCAGGCACGTGACCATTTGATTCAGCGTACCTTTGAAGCATTGGAAGGTGCAAAACGCGCGATTGTACATATCTATAACTCCAACTCGCCAACCTTCCGTCAAAAAGTCTTGAATGTTGATGTCGCGGGTGCCAAACAGTTGGCCATTAACGCTGCTGAAAAAGTGAAAGAATACGCAGCGCAATATCCAGAAACGGACTGGATTTTCCAGTACAGCCCGGAATGTTTCACCGCAACCGAATTGGAAGTGGCTAAAGATGTCTGTGACGCCGTGACTGAAATCTGGGAAGCTTCTCCTGAAAACAAAGTCATCTTAAACTTGCCTGCGACTGTAGAAGTTTCGACTCCAAACGTATATGCCGACCAGGTCGAGTGGATGCACCGCAACATCAAACGTCGTGACGGGGTGATCATCTCTGTTCACTGTCATAACGACCGTGGCTGTGGTATTGCTGCCTCTGAATTGGCGATTATGGCCGGTGCTGACCGTGTTGAAGGTTGTGTGTTTGGTAACGGCGAGCGTACCGGTAACGTTGACGTGGCAGCAATTGCCTTGAACATGTACACCCAGGGCGTGGCACCAGAATTGGATTTCTCTAACATCAACGAAATTATTGCGACCGTAGAAGAATGTACCGGTTTACCTGTGCATCCACGTCATCCATATGCCGGTGATTTGGTGTTCACGGCGTTCTCGGGTTCACACCAGGATGCGATTAAAAAAGGCTTTGAATACCAGAAAAACGAAGAAATCTGGGATATGCCTTACTTGCCAATCGATCCGAAAGACTTGGGCCGTGACTATGATGCCGTGATTCGGGTGAACTCGCAGTCAGGTAAAGGCGGGATTGCTTACTTGTTAGAATCGAACTACAACGTGGTGTTGCCGCGTCGTGTACAAATCGAGTTCTCGCAAGTGGTGCAGCAAGTGACCGATGAAGAAGGCACTGAAATTTCAGCACAGCAAATCTGGTCATTGTTCCAGCAAACCTATGTCGATGCCAAAGATTCACATTATTCTGCCAAGAGCTATAAATTGTCTGATGACAATGGCAAACAGGTAATTGAACTTGAAGTGGTGGTGAATGGCTCGACACAGCAGTTGCGCGGTGAAGGTAACGGTCCGATCTCGGCCATTTTGGATGCCTTGCAGTTACCAATTGATGTCTTGAACTATGAAGAACGCGGCATCAGCTCGGGTGCCAATGCCAAAGCCTTGGCCTTGGTTGAGTTGCAGGTGAAAGGTACCGGTAAATCTGCCTTTGGTGCCGGGGTGCATGACAACATTGTGACTTCATCCATTGAAGCCATTATTGCCAGCACTAACCGTCTGATTGATCAGGGCGTATTAAGCAAAGAACAATTGGTTGCTGCTGCCGTTTAAGCACATAAAGTACTTTAGAAAGGATACCCCAAGTGGTATCCTTTTTATTTATTCATTCTAAAGATTCTAAGGCGAATTATTCCTGTGTCTTTCCCTGCTAACTCTGTGGGTGTCGTAACGCCACAACAGTTTCAATTTGAAGAGCCGTTAGAGCTGGAATGTGGACGCATTCTGCCACGTTTTGAACTGATGGTTGAAACTTACGGAAGCTTGAATGCCGACAAATCCAATGCCATTTTAATCTGCCATGCCCTGTCCGGGCATCATCATGCGGCGGGCTATCATCATGAAGATGATAAAAAGTCTGGCTGGTGGGACAGCTGTATTGGTCCGGGCAAAGCCATTGATACCTCTAAATTCTTTGTGGTGGCACTGAACAATATTGGTGGCTGTCATGGTTCGACCGGTCCAACCTCACCCAACCCGGAAAATGAAAACCGCCCTTATGGTCCGGATTTCCCGCTGGTGACGGTGCGTGACTGGGTCAAAACCCAGGCCATGCTATCAGACCGCTTAGGCATTCAAAAATGGTATGCAGTGATTGGCGGTTCTTTGGGGGGCATGCAGGCCTTGCAATGGTCGGTTGATTATCCGGACCGTCTGGAAAAATGTGTGATTATTGCCAGTGCGCCAAAACTGTCGGCACAGAATATTGCCTTTAATGAAGTCGCGCGTCAGTCGATTCTTTCTGATCCTGATTTTCATCATGGCCGTTATCTGGAACATGACAGCTATCCAAAACGTGGCCTGATTCTGGCGCGGATGGTCGGACACATCACCTATCTGTCTGAAGAAGCCATGAAGCAGAAATTTGGCCGTGACCTGAAACTGGGCAAATTCATGTACGGTTTCGATGTCGAGTTTCAGGTGGAAAGCTATTTGCGCTATCAAGGTGAACAGTTCAGCCGTAACTTTGATGCCAACACCTATTTAATTATGACCAAGGCGCTGGATTATTTTGATCCGTCGCGTGAATACGAACAGTCGCTGGTACAGGCCATGGCCCATACCCAATGCCAGTTCCTGGTGATTTCGTTTACCACCGACTGGCGTTTCTCGCCTTCGCGTTCGCAGGAAATTGTCGATGCGCTGATTAGCAACCATAAACCGGTCAGCTATTTAGATATTGATGCCGAACAGGGCCATGACTCCTTCCTGTTCCCGATTCCTTTATATGTCAAATCTTTAAGAGCATTTTTGGGAGGTGCAGAACACCTCAAGGCAACCCCGCAGGAGGCTGTGTAATGCGTATTGATCAGCAACTTGCCGAAAAGTGGATTAAGCCCGGTTCCCGCGTTTTAGACCTCGGTTGTGGTGATGGTGAACTGCTGGCCCACATGAGTAAAAAGCACAATATTCGTGCTTACGGCCTGGAAATTGACCAAGAAAAGATTGCAATTGCCGTCAGTCGGGGGTTAAATATCATCCAACAAGACTTAAACCTCGGTTTAAGCCGCTTTGCCGACCAGTCTTTTGACTATGTGGTCATGGCACAAGCCTTGCAAGCTGTAGATGCACCTGACGTATTATTGCGTGATATGGTGCGTGTCGGAAAACAGGCGATTATTACCTTTCCGAACTTTGCCCACTGGAGGACCCGTTCTTTCCTGGCACTGAAAGGAAAAATGCCGGTTTCAGAAGCTTTGCCGTATATGTGGTACAACACCCCGAACATCCACCTCTGTACTTTCCGTGATTTCGAAGCACTCTGTGCTGAAAACAATATCCGTATTATTAATCGACTCGCTGTGAATGGGGATCAACAAGTTAGTTTACTCAGTAAACATATCCCGAATCTGTTTGGTGAAGTCGCAATTTATCGAGTGAGCGCTCTATGAAAAAATTATTATTAAGCACGACGCTACTGGTTGGACTTTTTAGCCTGCAGGCGCATGCAGATTACGTGGCGCCAGGCAGCTCGGTGTCGAGCCAGGCCGCCCAGTATTCGGTGATGGACATTCAGGGTCTGATTAAAGCCGCCAAAGCCGGTCAGGCCGGTGCGCAGTTCTATCTGGCAACCAAATATCTGCATGGCCAAGATGTCGCTAAAGATGAACGTCAGGCTTTTGCCTGGTATAAAGCCGCTGCCGATCAGGGACTGTCTTCAGCCCAACTGAACGTAGGTCGTATGCTGGCTGATGGCATTGGCACCAAAAAAGATGAAGTCTTGGCCCGTCAGTATTTTGAAAAAGCGGCCAGCCGCGGTGATAACCGTGCCAGCTTTAACCTGGCGATGATGGAAGAGAAAAAGAAAAACTATATGGGCGCTTATCAGTGGTATGAGCTGTCTACCCGTGATGGCATGCTCGACAATAAAGTGATTTCTTTATCTGAAGGCAAAAAAACAGCCTTGGCCGCCAACCTGACCCAGGAACAGATTCGTCAGGCGCGTGACCGTGCCGACAAATGGATTCAGGCGCAATAAGCCAGGTTCAAAAATACTAGCACCTTCGGGTGCTTTTTTCATGCCTGCTGTCTGGTGGTTTTCGGTTAAACTAGCCGGCATGTTTTCAATCATGAGTAATTCGAGATGACTGCACCTGCTTGGCTCTCTCAAGGCACCCTGGTTCTAGCCAGCAATAACAAAGGCAAAATTGCGGAATTTGAAAAACTGTTTGCAGAACTGAATTTACCGGTTGATGTCATCCCGCAAGGCCAACTCAATATTGAAGATGCCATTGAAGATGGCCTGAGCTTTGTTGAAAATGCGATTATTAAAGCGCGTCATGCCTCTAAAATTTCTGGCAAGCCTGCGATTGCTGATGATTCCGGGATTTGCGTACCGGCACTGGACGGCGCACCGGGAATTTACTCTGCCCGTTATGCCGGCGCACATGGCAATGATGCCGCCAATAATGAAAAACTGCTGGCAGACTTACTGCCTTTACGCAAAGATGGAACAGCGATTGAAGGTATGTTTGTTTGTGTGCTGGCCCTAGTGCAGCATGCCGAAGATCCATTGCCACAAATTTTCCAGGGCATCTGGCAAGGTGAAATTCTGGATGCACCACGTGGTGAAAATGGTTTTGGTTATGATCCACTGTTCTGGTTACCGGAGCTGGGTATTTCCAGCGCCGAGATGAGCAAGGAAGAAAAAAATAAGATCAGCCATCGAGGTCAGGCGATGCAGCTGTTTAAAGCGAGTTTGGAGAAGTAACATCCTTTTAAAACTCCTCCCTTTGAAAAAGGGAGGCTGGGAGAGATTCTTCTATACATCTTTCTTCTGACGCTAAAATATTGCTCATTTCTACAAAGGGTTTCCGTAAATCCCCCTCTTTAATAAAGAGGGACTTTCAAAAACTTTTATACCCTCTCTCTAACTCTCTCCCAAAGGGAGAGAGAACTTTTTGATTTATAAACCCGGCACCACCGCATGCACCACCACGCCATATACGCCAATCAAAATCGCACTGGCAATCGTTCCTGAGGCAATATATTTGGCAGAATCACCGGTGCCCTGATAATGGGTTTCTAGTGCCACAATATTGGCAGCCGGTGGCAGCAGGAAAAACATTAGCATGACGGCATAAATCAAGGTCTGCTGCGGAATGGGTAAACACCAGTACGCCACAGCACATAGCAACAAGGCCAGCGGAATACGTGCGACCAGTAAAGCCAGGCTACGCTTTAAGTCAGCCCAGCCAATCCGAACTTTACTCAGCCACATCCCCAGCACGCACATGCCGGCAAAGGTCACCAGTACTTTATTGCTTTGGTAAATCACTTGTACCCAGGTCTGATGTTCAAACTGGCTCACATCCCAAAAAGATAGAATACCCGCCAGACTCAGGGCAATCACCGGCGGTGAAAGCAGCACATTTTTAACAATAAACTTTAATTCTTGCCGGGTTTGGCTCACCGCCATCACCGCACAGACATTGCCAAATAAGGATCCGCCAATATACAGCGCCACAATAATACTGCTGGCCGCAGGTCCAAACAGGGCCAAGGCAAAGGGAAAACCCAGCCAGGCCCCATTTAAATAACTGAAGCACAGTGCGATCAGTTTATCTTTTTGCAAGACATAAAAGACTGCAAAGAAAAGGATGGAACTGACCAGACTAAAACCAATCAGCCACAAGCTGCCGTCCTGATAAAACACCATGTTGTAGATAATCAGTAACGGAATAAACAGCCGGGCCAGTAACATCGCTAGCACCGGACGCAACGGCTTTAAATACGCGACCCCGAAGTATCCAATCAGAAATGAAATTAGCGGAAGCAGCAGCGCCATGCGGGTACACAGGAAGGTAGAAAAGTGGTGATTATCCTAACATAATTGATGGCACAACATGCTTTTAGCCCATCTGCTGTCTTTGAATCGCAATATTCCTGTCACCTCGCTGTCATCTAGACCTGTTGAGATATGTCTTGAATTAAAAAGAGGTAAATATTATGGCTGGTTTATCGATCTGGCACGTTCTGATTTTTGCAATCGTGGTGATTCTTCTGTTTGGTACATCTAAACTGAAAAACCTGGGTAAAGATGTGGGCGGTGCGGTTAAAGACTTTAAAAAATCAATTAAAGATGATGAAACGACCACTGCGGCCCTAAACGAGCCACGTACCATTGAACATCAAGCGACATCATCTGATGTTAACACGACTGTAAAACAATAATTTTTCAGGTAATTTTGTTATGCTCAATATTGGAATGGCGGAGCTGCTGTTTTTCGGCATCATTGCATTATTGGTGCTGGGTCCAGAAAAGCTGCCTGAAGCTGCACGTTTTGTTGGAAAGTGGTACGGCAAAATTAAACGTACCATCAGCAATGTGCAAAATGATATTGATCGGGAACTTCGACTTTCTGAACTGCGTGAACAGATGCAACAGGAAATGGCACGTATTCAGGAACTTGAGCAAAAAATGCAATCTCAGATGCATGAGCTAAAACAACAAAAAATATTCGCGGAAGAACAACCGAACCAGACCGCTGCAACGGATAATAAAAATTTGCCGATGCGCTATACCTTTATTGCCCCGCAACCTTCGCTGTTGCTGCGTCCTCAGCATCAACCGCTAAATTCGGCTGAAGCTATTCCTCCGACCACGTCACAATTTACCGATTATAAGGTGGCTGTATGAGTCAAAGTTCTCCTTCTCAATTGCCAGCGGCGACAGTGGGCGAGCAGGCTGCTTTAGAAGAAATGCCGATCACCAAACATCTGGTGATTCTACGCAAGCATCTATTTAAAATTGTGGGTTTGGTTATTGCACTGTTTTTCTGCTTATTGCCTTTTGCCAATCGCACCTATCAGATTTTATCTGAGCCGCTGCGTGCGCAGTTGCCGACCTCATCGACCATGATTGCCACCGATGTCACGGCCACCTTTATGGCACCGTTTAAGCTGAACTTTTTTGTGGCGTTGATGATTGCGATGCCATTTATTATTTATCAGCTGTGGGCTTTCGTAAAACCGGCCTTATATGAAAAAGAGAAAAGTCTGGCGCTGCCATTGCTCATAAGCAGTATTGCCCTGTTCTATATTGGGATTTCATTTGCTTACTTTATTGCACTGCCGTCAATTCTGCACTTTTTCATCAGTGTGTCACCGGAAACAGTTGCCCCGATGACCGATATTAATAGTTATCTGACTTTTTGTTTGAAGCTATTTTTGGTGTTCGGATTTACCTTTGAAATTCCGATTATTACCCTATTGCTGATTTTAATTGGTGTGGTTAGTACCCAGCAGCTGGTCGAAAAACGTCGCTTTATTATTGTCGGCTGTTTCTTTGTTTCGATGTTTGTTACCCCACCGGATGCGCTGTCGATGATTATGCTGGCCATTCCAATGTGGATGTTATTCGAATTGGGCTTATTTGCTGGCAAGCTGATTGAGAAGCGTCGGCTGACTGCAGAATAAGTTTTTACAAACCCGATTAAAAAAGAGCAGCTCCGGCTGCTCTTTTTTATTCTAGTAAACCATTGTTCTTATTTAACTTTTTTGAAATATTTTCTTCAAGGTACTGTCATATTCAGCGGGTAGTTTATTTCTAGCTTTTAAGCAGCAACCAAGCCATTAAAGAAAAGCTAGGACTTTTAAATGAACAACGATGAAATGATTCCGTGTCAGGATCTGACCGAAGATAGTAACACTTCAAATAATACGCATTTTCAAACGATTCTTGATCAACATATGAATCGTCGTGGTTTTATTGCAAAAACTACAAGTGGGGCAATGGCATTAGCATTTGCAGCAAGCGTGAGCGGCTGTTCAGATGATGATAATGATTCTGGTAATTCAGGTGAAAATCCAACCTCTCCTCCAGACACAACCTCTCCTGATCAGCATGAGTGGAGCGATCTGAACGCCCGCCCGAATAAATTAACCTTTGAACCTGTGAGAAAAAATACAGCGAACTTCTTCAGTGTTCCTGCAGGCTACCAGCTGAAAGTGTTATATGCAGTAGGCGATCCAATTAACCCTACTTATCCAGAAAAAACCGATGCTGAACTACCATCAGGTGCATCTTATCAATTCCGTGCCGGCGATAACCATGATGGTATGAGCTTCTTCGGTATGCATCCAACCAACAAAAACTATGCTGCCAAAGAATCAAAACAAGGCTTGCTGGTATTAAACCATGAGTATCTGCAGCAATCTCAGTTACATACCCCTGTGGGCACGATTTCAGTAGATGGCATCCGCCCTGAAGATCAGGTTTTACGTGAAGTAAATGCTCACGGTGTATCTGTTGTTGAAATTAGCAAAGATGAAAATACCCAAGACGTTAAAATTAATTTAAATTCTGAATTTAACCGTCGTATTACTGCCGCAACTGAAATGGAAATCCGTGGTCCAGCGCGCGGTTCTGATCTGGTTAAAACCCGATTCTCTCAAGACGGTACTTTAACACGTGGTACATTTGCAAACTGCGGTAACGGTTATACACCTTGGGGGACATATCTGACTGCAGAAGAAAACTGGAGCGGTTATTTCGCTCGTCAAGCCAATGACACACGTGCCATTGCAAAAGAAGAAATTGCCTTATCACGTTATGGTCGTGGTGGTGCTAATGCCCGTTCTTCGCAATATTTATGGAATACTCCAGTTGCCGAGTTAACTGGTGACAAAGATCTGTATGATCGTTGGGATATTTCAGTTAAAGGTGAAAACGCGCTAGCAGACTACCGTAATGTCATGAACACTTGTGGCTTTATTGTTGAAATTGACCCGTTTAGCGCAACTGAACGTCCAGTAAAACGTACTGCACTCGGCCGTTTTGCACATGAAGATTGTCGTTGTAGTAACCCGATCCCTGGTCAGCCATTAGCGTTCTATATGGGTGATGATGCGACAGGTGAATATATCTATAAGTTCGTATCAGATGCAGTGTGGGACCCTAAAGATGTAAACGGCGGCTATGCTGCTGGCGACAAATATATGAATAACGGTACATTATATGTTGCCAAGTTCAATGATGATGGTACCGGTGAATGGTTAGAACTGTCGCATAACCAGAATGGCCTCACCTCTGCGAATGCAATCTATCCTTTCTCCGGTCAGGATGATGTCGTTGTTCATGCCCGTCTTGCTGCAGACCACGTTGGTGCAACCAAAATGGACCGCCCAGAATGGGTTGCAGTGAACCCTGAAAATGGCGAAGTTTATGTCACCTTAACCAATAACAGCAGCCGTGGTCGTTCGTATCCAACTGATGCCGCTAACCCACGTAGCTATATTGACTTCAAGGGCACAAGCGCAAGTAGTTCCGGAAACATGAATGGCCATATTATTCGCTTCCGTGAAGAAGGCGACACGGTAGCCGCTACAGCATTTAAATGGGATATCTTCTTATTTGGTGCTGAAGCACGCGCTGAGTCAAACATCAACCTGTCTGGTCTAGACGATATGAACGACTTCTCTAGCCCGGATGGTATGTGGTTTGACCCACGTGGTATCCTTTGGATTCAAACCGATGATGGTCAATATACAGATGAAACCAACTGTATGATGCTTGCAGCACTTCCAGGTTCAGTCGGTGATGGCGGTACCGCGATTGCAGCAAGTACCAAAGCAGGTGGTCAAGAAACAATTGTGGGTGCACAGCTTTCTAATGACCGTGTCCGCCGCTTCCTGGTTGGTCCATCTGGCTGTGAAATTACCGGGGTAACCATTACACCTGACTATAAAGCGATCTTTGTCAATGTTCAGCATCCAGGTGGTGCTTGGCCAGCGAACCAAAGTACCCGCTACAGCGCGTTAGGTAAAGTTCCTCGTTCAGCTACTGTGGTCATCACCCGTAAAGACGGTGGTCCGATTGCAGGTGAGGCACTAGAGCAAGCATAAAACGCTTTCTCTTAAGCATCCTTAAACTTAAAAATACCGGCTTGATGCCGGTATTTTTTATTTCTGTAATGGAATATTCAGCTCCACGATCTGTCCGGCGGTTTCACCCTGCTGGCTTTTCTCTAACCAGTGCCATTGCTGAGCATTTAATCTTAAAATATTGGAACAGCGTGTACCATACGCCGGACTCTGAATAAAGGTCGACGACAATAACTCTTCCAGCTCGACAGGAATGCCGGTTTCTGGCAATAAATCTGCAATCACCTTGCGTTCATCTTCCAGAATATCCCAGGCAGCATGCTGCAGATCTGCTTCTGGCATCTGGGCTTGCTGTAACATCGGTAAAAATTCCTGGGTAAAGCGTTTACGCAAATGACCAGTTTTTTCCCAGTGCTCGCCCATTAAGCCATTGGACACTACATATACCCCTTTGGCCAGCACTTGCGGCGCCTCCCCTCGGTTGCTCATATACACCGCCTGTTCCCGGTCGCCGACAAATAAATTAAAGCCGGCATAATCGCACTGGCGCGGCTCCAATGCTTGTGCAAAGCGAATTGGACTTAATTCAGATTCCAGAAAATCCTGAATCAGATGGCCGCGTGAGGTCGGATAATTGTGCTGATCCTGTCCATTACGAAAATTGGTAACAATGGCCCAGCGGCCGCTGGCGGTCACGCCCATCCAGGTGCCACCCGACTGCAAGTCCTGTCCAGCATAAATCGGGCTATTTTCCCAGGCATGCAACGCCGCAGTCGGACGCTGATAAAACTCATCACGGTTTGAAATTAAACATAAAGGCAGCTCATCCAGAACCTGCCAGGCAAAGGCCACAATACACATAATTTCCTGCTCGCTATCTTTACACATTGAATGTACAACATTTTTCATCTTATTCAGCTAAAATCTGTGCAAAACAGAATGACAAGGAACAGGAATGCTGACCTATCCAAATATTGATCCGGTGGCGATATCGCTGGGTCCCTTACAAGTCCACTGGTATGGACTGATGTATTTACTGGCCTTTTTATTTGCCTGGGGTCTGGCCACCTATCGCGCCAAGCAGCGTGGCTGGACGCCGGACATGGTTTCGGACCTGATCTTTTACGGCGCGCTGGGGGTAGTCATTGGCGGCCGTGTCGGTTATGTGTTCTTTTATGGCTTTGAGCAGTTTCTGGCTAACCCGGTGTGGCTGTTTCAAGTCTGGACCGGGGGCATGAGTTTCCACGGTGGTTTCCTGGGGGTCATGCTGGCCATGCTGTTCTGGTGCAAAAAATACCAGATGACCTGGTTCCAAACCCTGGACTTTATTGCACCTTGTGTCCCGACCGGGCTGATGTTTGGACGCATCGGCAACTTTATTGGTGGCGAGTTATATGGCCGTCCGGTCAGTGATCCAAACTTTGCACTGGGCATGATTTTCCCGACCGATCCACTACAGCTGGTACGTCATCCATCACAGTTGTATCAGGCGCTGTTTGAAGGGCTGCTGTTATTTATTCTGCTGTGGTGGTTCAGTTCCAAACCGCGTCCACGTATGGCGGTTTCGGCACTGTTCCTGATTGGTTATGGTCTGGCGCGTTTTGTGGTGGAATTCTTCCGCGAACCGGACAATGGTCAGCTATTTATTGCCTGGATGAGTAAAGGCCAATTCCTGAGTCTGCCAATGATTCTGGTCGGTCTCTGGATGATGTGGTACGCCTACCAGAAAAAAATCTATGACTGGGGCCCACAGAAAAATAGTTAAACCGGAGCGAGGCATTGGCCTCGCTTTTTTTATGCCATTTTTGCTAAAGTGCATGCACCCTTGCACAATTCATCTGGTGGGCTATGCTCGAATTCTGGTTTAATCCCAACGTATCCGTACTGCAAAAACTCATGCTGTTTATTCTGATTGCAGTGGTCACCGGCGTTTTATACTGGATGCAACCGCTGGCCTATGATGCCATCCTGATGTTTATGGGCACCGGAATTATTTTTCTGATTTGCCGTTACTGCAAAATTCATTTTGCGGCACAACGTCCCACCGGTTTACTGTATCGCCTGCTGACCTGGATTCCGATTGCCCTGCTGTTGGCACTAATTTTCATGAATATGCAACAGGGTGAAATTTTATTACCGGGCGCACAAGGACTTGGCTTTATGGCTCTGGCAATTTGTCTGTTCTCGCCACTGTCATTGCTGCATCAACATCAGGATCAGGCATAAATGCTCAGTTTCTGGTATTCCGCGCGTTGTCATCGTCAGCTCAAACTGATGATCTGTATTGGTACCTGTCTGCTGATTTATCTGGCCTCGACGCAGGCACAGCTGCCACCGTTTTGGGTCATCCTCAGTCTGATTCTGGGCATGGGCTTACATCTGCTGTATCAATGGAGCAATCGTCGTTCCTGGCCAGAACATCAGCGCAGACTGATGTACGGGGGATTGAATCTGGCACCGCTGCTCCTGCTGGCCGTATTGCTGCTGTTTCTACCGAAAATGCAACTTTGGGCCATGGCCTTGCAAGCACTCGGCTTTATCTTGGTAGGACTGTTTATGGTGTCGATCTACCAGCAACGTGCCAAACGGTTTGACTCCTAAGCTTTATTTTCCTGTCCAATTTTTTGCATTTTAATAACCTGTGTAGCAGTTGCTGCACAGAAAACCGGGCTGAATTTACACTGCATACATGCCGAAACAGGAGCGCTAACAACAATAACCCGAATCCCGTTCAGCCTGCTTAGAATAACTGCAGTCTTTATGAAAATAATTCAGGAAGTTGTTTATGAATTCAGAACTGAACACCATTTCCGGTTTTAACCTGCAACGTTATTTGGGCACCTGGTACGAAATTGCCCGTTTGCCAATGCGCCATGAACCCGAAGACAGTACCGATATTTCCGCCACCTACAGCCTGAATGAAGATAGCAAAGTGCGTGTGCAAAACCGCCGTCTGGATGGTCAGGGTCAACTAGATGAATCGATTGGTGAAGCCACCCCGGTCGATGCTGAACATGGCAAGCTGGAAGTCAGCTTCTTGCCAGAAGGCCTGCGCTGGATTCCGTTTACCAAAGGTGATTACTGGATTTTAAAACTTGATCCGGAGTATCAGACCGCACTGGTCGGTGACCCGAGCCGCAAATACTTATGGTTGCTGCATCGTCATCCACAGCTGGATGAAGCCACACAAAATGAATATCTGGCGCAGGCCAAAAGTCTGGGTTATGACCTGAGTGATCTGATTTACACCCCGCACACCGGCCGGCCAACCGCATAAGCTGCCACTATTTTGCTGAGGCATCTTTTTTAAGATGCCTTTTTTAATGATGATGAATATTCATCTCGGCCCGGCATCAATGTTATGATGGCTGCACTTTTATGTGCTCATTTAAAGCCAAGATCTTCAACACAGCCAGCCTTTTGCGCTGCAATGAAGGTCGACACAGGAGCCACATCACTATTTGATTGAGAGAATTTCATGCGCCAATATCTTGACCTGTTACAACATATCCTTGACCACGGCGGCGACAAAGGCGACCGTACCGGCACGGGAACCCGTTCTGTATTCGGTCATCAGATGCGCTTTGATCTGTCTCAGGGTTTTCCGCTGTTAACCACCAAAAAAGTGCATTTCCGTTCAATTGTGATTGAACTGTTATGGTTCCTGAAAGGTGATACCAACGTTCAGTATCTGCAGGACAACAAAGTTACGATTTGGGATGAATGGTCAACGGCAGAACAGACGGCGCGTTTCGGCCGTCCTGAAGGCGAGCTTGGTCCGGTATATGGCCATCAGTGGCGTAACTTTGGCGCCAGCAAAAATGCCGATAACAGCTATAATCAGGATGGTTTTGACCAGATTTCCTGGCTAATCAATGAGATTAAAACCAACCCGAATTCACGCCGTTTAATTGTATCGGGCTGGAATCCGCAGGAAGCCGGTCAGGTGGCATTACCACCTTGTCATACCCTGTTCCAGTTTTTTGTTCATAACGGCAAACTCTCTTGCCAGCTGTATCAGCGTAGTGCCGATGTCTTCCTGGGTGTACCATTCAATATTGCTAGCTATGCGCTGCTGACCCATATGATTGCCCAGGTATGTGATCTAGAGGTTGGTGATTTTGTCTGGACCGGCGGCGATACCCATTTATATGCCAACCATTTTGAACAGGCACAACTGCAACTCAGTCGTGAACCGCTGGGGCTGTGCCAGCTGAAACTGAACCCGGACGTCAAAGATCTGTTCGCGTTTAAATTTGAAGATATTGAAATTGTCGGTTATGAGTCACATCCGGCAATTAAGGCCCCGGTAGCGGTTTAAAGCCAATTAATTCCGGACAAATGCCCCATCCCCCTTTCATCGAGGGGGATTTTACATTTTAATAGGGTTAATTTTTCGCATGAGATATGGATGAAACAGCATGGCATTTCAAGGTTTAGAAGTTGTACACGTGGTGGCCATGGATCAGCAGCGCTGTATTGGAAAAGCCAATGATTTGCCATGGCATATTTCTGCCGACTTAAAACATTTTAAGGAAATTACCCAGGGCGGCGTGGTAGTGATGGGCCGTAAAACCCTGGAATCAATGGGTCGTGCCTTACCGAAACGTGTCAATTGGGTGATTACCCGAGATCCAAATTGGGCCTTTGAGGGCACCAAAGTCGCCTATTCAATTGAAGAAGCTTTAACTCAGGCCGTGGCTGATGTGCAGGCTTCAGAAAAGCCGGACAGTATTTTTATTATTGGCGGTGGTGAAATCTTTAAACAGACCATGGATATTGCCGACCGTCTGGAACTGACCCATGTCGAGCTGGATGTGCAGGGCGATGCGCATTATCCGGAAATTCCGGCAGCGTTCCAGAAAGTCAGTGCCGAGCAACATTTGGATGACAAAACTGGCATTGCATTTGAGTTTGCCAGCTACCGAAAATAAAGCTTATTTTTCTGAATGAATTCATCAGCATGCAGACCCCCCAACAGCCCGAACTGGCACAGCGTTTGATTCAAGGCAGTTTGCATGGCCTGTTTAGCCTGTTTGTAATTGGCAGCTCGATCTGGCTGGTGCTGATCCTGTGGTTTCAGCAGCCGTTTGGACTGCTGTTTAGCCGGATCCTGATTGGCCTGTGGATTGCCTTTGCCATGAGCATTCTGGGCATCTATATCAGCCGGCATCTGATTAGCCGTAAACTGGATGTGCTGATTTATCTGCTGGTGTTTCTGTGCAGCCAGCTCTGGTATTTTGGCCTGCCACCTCGCCAGGACCGCGACTGGAATCCCGAAGTGGCGCAGCTGTTACATTCCGAGCGTCACGGCGATCAGGTCATTCTGCACAATGTGCGTAACTTTAACTGGCACAGCGATGGTTCCTACGAGCAGCGCTGGGAAAGTCGCCATTATGACCTGAACCAGATTCGGGGCGTCAACATCATCACTTCCTACTGGATGGGACCACAAATTGCCCACACCCTGGTCAGTTTCGATTTTGCCAATGCCGCACCGCTGACTTTTTCGATTGAAATCCGCAAAGAACGCCATGAAGAATTTTCTTCGCTGGGCGGATTCTTCCGCAAATATGAACTGAGTCTGGTGGCGGCGGATGAAAAAGATATTATCTATACCCGCAGTAATATTCGCGGTGAACAGGTCTATTTTTTCCCGCTGAAGATGCCGCAAGAAATGCAAAAAGCCCTGTTTCTGGAATATCTGACCAAAGCCGATGAACTGGCACAACAGCCCAAATGGTATAACACCCTGACCAGTAACTGCACTACCCTGGTCTTTGACATGGTGCAGGCAGTATCCAACCAGACCTTGCCCACCGATTATCGCCTGCTAGCTTCGGGTTATTTACCCAATTATTTGTATGATTTACAGGCGCTTGATCAGAGCTTGAGCATTGAAAGCTGGTATCAGCGCGCTTATATCAATCCGCGTGTGGAACAGCCGGGCCAGCTGGATAGTGCACAATTTTCAGCACTAATCCGGCAGGGTTTGCCCGCGCCATCCGCTACTGGTTCTCCGTCAAATCAATGATACAATTTTAACTGGCGATCAAATTTAAAATTTGTTTAGATACATCCATCAGCTTTAAAATAAAGAGCAATCCATATGCTTAAACATCTTGCTGCCGTTGCCCTTTTAGGTTCAGCCCTGGCTTTTAGTGGCTGTGAAACTTTACCAACCCCGGGTGCTACCGTTGAAACTGCCAATCTTGTCCAGCTACAAAACCGCACCTGGATTGTGACCCAGATTGGCAATACTGCGGTTCGCACCGAACCGACTGCCCACAATATTCCAAGCCTGCAATTTGATAGCGCCACCCAACGCGTTAGCGGTGCCGATGGCTGTAACCGGATTATGGGCAGCTACAGCGCCGGCCGTGACACGCTAACGCTAAGCCAAATGGCTGGCACCCGTATGGCCTGCCTCAACAGCAATGGCATTGATCAGAAATTCAATGAAGCGCTGGCCAAAGTAACCCATTATCAGGTCTTTGGTAAAACCCTGAAACTGCTGGATCGTTATGGTAATTTGCTGATTCAGCTGGAAAGTGCCGTACAACCGCGTTAATACTGCACCGGCCTGCATCTTTGCAGGCTTTTTTATGAACGATTGACAACAGAAGGCTAACCTTATGCAACAGGCAATTTTTGGTGGTGGATGTTTCTGGTGTACCGAAGCGGTATTTCTCCAACTGCGCGGTGTGGCCAAAGTGGTGAGTGGCTATGCCGGCGGCCAGATGGACAATCCGAATTATGAAGCGGTATGCAATGGTGATACTGGCCACGCCGAAGTCATTCTGATTGATTTCGATGACAGTCAAATCAGCTATACCCAGCTGTTAAATGTGTTCTTTGCCACCCATGACCCGACCACGCTTAACCGTCAGGGCAATGATGTCGGCAGCCAGTATCGTTCGGTGATTTATTATTTAAATCCGGAGCAGCAGCAACAGGCCGAACAGATGATCCAGCAGCTCAAAGCCGAGGGCATTGCTGTGGTCACCGAAGTGACCGCTGCACCGCGTTTTTATCCGGCAGAGGCCTATCATCAGAACTTCTTTGCCAATAACCCGACTCAGGGCTATTGCAACTTTGTAATTCCACCCAAACTGATGAAGCTGCATAGCAAGTTTCAGGATTTACTCAAAGACTGAAACCAGGAAGGCTCGAAAAGTTCAATAAAAAAGGACTGCAATTGCAGTCCTTGTCGTCTGGATATACGGCTTAAGCCTGAACAAAAGTGCTCCAGACAAATTCCCGGGTTTTGCCCTGCAAACGCATACTTAACTGGTCATTGGCCTTTAAGGCACCCACCCCGGCCGGAGTACCGGTCATTACCACATCGCCCGGCTCCAAACTAAAACTGTGGCTAATTTCAGCCAGTAGCGCACCAATTTCAAAAATCAGCAGCGCGGTATGCCCCTGCTGACGCAGTTCGTCATTAATATGCAGCGTATAGTGCACATCTTTCCAGTCATTAATTTCTGCAACATCGACCCAGTCTGCCAGTACACAAGCCCCATCAAAGGCTTTGGCCCGTTCCCATGGATGGCCTTTCTGTTTCAGTTCATCCTGCAAGTCACGCAAGGTGAGGTCCAGCCCCAAAGTCACCGCCCCCACGGCCTGCAAGGCTTTTTGCGGATCGGTTTCTGCCTTTAAGGGCTGGTCAATACGCAGGCTGAGTTCACATTCATAATGACAGCTGCCCCAGGCCGGATTCCAGGCAATCCCGGCAGATAACGGACGCAGGCTGCTCGGCGGCTTGATAAACAGCACCGGACGATCAGGAACCGCATTGCCCAGTTCTTTGGCATGATCCGCATAACTGCGACCCACACAGACAATTTTCGATGGACGTGTATTCATGATCTTCCCTCTTATGATGTGATGGTTTTAACAGGCTTATTTTTTAAAGGTATTTTCAAACAGGGTCTGATCGGCTGTGCTTTCAAACACGCGTTTTGGCACAATAATCACCATGCGGTTTTTCAGCTCAATCATATAGGTCAGCTTGCCTGAAGCAAAATTCTGCACTTCGTTATAATGCACCACTTTGTCACGGCCATTGGCAGAAATCTCGGCATAATCCTGATACAGCGCAATGCCCTGTTCGCTTTTTCCAAACTGGTATTTGACAAACTGACGCTTAAACATCATTGGCAGGAACCAGTAGCGCATCAGCATCTGTAGCACCAGAAAAAATACCCCCAGCGCCAGATAGTAACGACCTACACCATCGAGGCCCAAATAAATGCCCCAGGCAATAATCCCGACACTGATTAACGGGGTAATAAAACGGGTAAACTGTTTTTTACCAAAGGTGGCCAGAGCAAAGCCATCCTGAGATTCTTCCAGATTTAAAAAATAACGTAGCGACAAGGCAGGCTTGAGTTCCGACATCGGCTCATCATCAAATCAGTTAAATTACGCTAAATATTACACCAGAATAGGTGATTTCCTTATTCTTTTTCTCGCCAGTGCTGTCATGATGATGCTGCAACCACCATTCAAAAAATAACCCTATTCAAAACGGGATGATTCGCTCACCTCCACAGCAAAAACAGGATGTTTTATGCCACAGACGCACACCCGATTGATCGCCCTGCTTTGCAGTCTGCTGCTGCCGGTTTCTGCCTGGGCCAGTTTAGTTCGCTGGACAGGAAAAATGCCAGGCAGTTTACAAGGCTATGGCAGCAGTGCCGAGCAGCTGGCCGCGCTGACCGGAGATGGAATTCTGATTTATGCGCATGCCGCGCAACCGATTCAGCTGCCAACCTTCGCATCCACAAAACGGGGTAAATTTTATAGTGCTGCGGTGGTGCTGCCAGTGCCCAGTCACAAAGTTGCGGCGCTGCTCAGTGATTATTCAGGCTATGCCCAGCTGTTTCCGACCTTAAAAAGCGCCAAGATGCTGGAGCAGCGCCAGCACATCAGTCAGGTCAAATACCGGATTCATATTCCCACGCCCATTCCGGTGCTGAACTTTAAAGACGATGTGATCCTGCAACATCAGCGCACCGACAACAGTATTGAAACCCTAGTGATTGACGCGCCCATTCCGTATGGCGCCGGAAAAATAGAATGGTTTGCCTTGTCGGCCCATCAGATGCTGGTCACGGTCACGCACTGGGGAGATTTGGCGCAGCCCAAAGGCTTTTTATTTCGTACCATCCTGAATGCCCTGCCCGATGCCAAACTGGGCCTGCCGGCCGGCACCAATGCCTTTATTCTGGAAGCACTGCAACGTAAATTTAAAAGCACAACACCCCGAGCCTTACCCGCCGGCGACGTACCAGCCCCTGAATTAAGTGTCAGCCAGATGAACAAAATCCGGCAGATCAGCCAGAAATCACAAGAACCCGTATCGTTTATTTTGCCGGCCTATCAGGTGTCCTATGGTGCAAAGCAGGAAATCATGCGTTTTAGCAGCAGCTATCAGTACTATGCCCAGCCGGCCAGCAAGCTAAAACCCTGGCTTGAACCGCAGGCCTACCAGCACCTGTTTCCACGGCAAATTAAAAAAGTTCATATTCAGCAGCCCTCTGCCCGGCAGCTGGATGCCAACTATAAAATTTCGGTCGGACTGGGCGTGATTCAGATTCCGTTTGATTTTAAACTGCGTTTTCAGGCACAAGGCGCTCTGGAGCAGCAGTTTCAGGCGGTGGGGGGAGATTTACGCTATGTGCAAGGCGGCATGCAGATTTTGCCGCAAGCCGAGGGCAGTTTACTGAATGTGACCAGCGCCATGAACATTGATGCGCAGGCACCGTTTTTATTACGCGCCATGCGCAGTATGCCGTATCACGAGCTGCTGCCGGCATTGGGTGGCAATACCGTGCTGACCTTAAAGATTCAACAGAAGATCAAATAATGCGGGAATGTTTTAGTAAATTATAGACACAAAAAAACCGCAACATGTGCGGTTTTTTCAGAATTCTTTATCAAGATTGGTGCGCTCAGAGAGATTCGAACTCCCGACCCCTTAGTTCGTAGCCAAGTGCTCTATCCAGCTGAGCTATGAGCGCGACGTCTTGATGGGGTGCATTATACGGGCTTTTCGGTATTTGTTAAGTCTTATTTCATAAAAATGCAACCAAATGGATAGATATTGGACAAATCATGTATTTGTGCGCTGATTTTATACAGGTTTTAAATTGCAGTTGAAAGTGTAACAAATAAGGAAGCCGGCTGATGCAGCTGAGTAGCCAAATTGCAGGCACAAAAAAACCGCAACATGTGCGGTTAATTGTTCAAGTTGGTGCGCTCAGAGAGATTCGAACTCCCGACCCCTTAGTTCGTAGCCAAGTGCTCTATCCAGCTGAGCTATGAGCGCGTCACTTGTGTCGTCTATATTAGACTGCGTTATTTCCCGGTTTACTTATTGGTGCGCTCAGAGAGATTCGAACTCCCGACCCCTTAGTTCGTAGCCAAGTGCTCTATCCAGCTGAGCTATGAGCGCGACATAAGTAAAGTGGCGGTGAGAGAGGGATTCGAACCCTCGATACAGTTGCCCGTATGCGTCCTTAGCAGGGACGTGGTTTCAGCCACTCACCCATCTCACCGTAACGTGCCGCCATAATACAAATTTAACTGTAGCACTGCAAGCGCAGTCACTCTATTTTTTGCAGTTTTTTGCTCAATTAAATATTTTTTAAACAATTTATTGCTTCTAGCCTGGCATTTTCTGCAAATTTATGGGGAATGTGATTTTATCTACTCGCAATCATCTTAAAATAAAGACTTAAAACACATTATTGCAATCATTTACGTGCAGTCTGACGCTGCATGACTTATGCTAAACCTATCTTCTGACTTGAAGCCAAAGACATGATGAAAAACTGGGTCGATCCTGAAGCAAAAGCTGAAGCCGAACGTTACGATAATCCGATTCCAAGTCGCACACTGATTCTTGAAAGTATTGAAAAACTGCAACAGGCCCAGTCGCATGCCGACTTGGTTGAATATTTTGAAATTGCCGATCAGAAAAGTATTGATGCCCTGAGCCACCGCTTAATTGCCATGGTGCGTGATGGCCAGCTCATGAAAGACGGATTCAAGTTCCAGCTTGCCGCCGAGCAGCCTACCCATGAAGCCACGGTCTACATTAATAGCAAGGGTCTCGGTTCTGCCCATATTGACGGACAAAATGACATCCTGCTACCCGAGCGTGAATTGCGTCTGGTGTTTAATGGCGACCGCGTTAAAGTGCGCCAGACCTCGGTCGATCGCAAAGGCAAAGCCTGGGGCTTTATTACCGAAGTCCAGCAGCGCCGTGTGAAACAGATCATTGGCAAACTGTCGATGTATGACGGTGAATATTTTATTCAGCCGGGCAATCCGAACAGCCATCAGCCGGTGACTTTAGAAAAAGAGCTGGTTGAACACGCCAAACTGAATCTGGGCGATTCAGTTCGCGTTGCCATTGATGACTATCCAAGCCGTGAAGAATTTGCCACCGGCCATGTGGTACAGTCGATGGCCGATAAAGCCGATACCGAAATCATCATTCCCCAGACTATTTTAGAGTTTGGTTTGCCATATGAATTTCCGGACAATGTCTTAAAAGATGCCGACAGTTTTAAAGAACCGTCAGCCAAAGACCGTGAAGGCCGGGTCGATTTACGTGATTTAGCTCTGGTCACCATTGACGGTGAAGATGCCCGCGACTTTGATGATGCGGTGTATGCAGAAAAACGTCCAGGGGGCGGCTACCGCGTAGTGGTTGCGATTGCTGATGTCAGCCACTATGTCCGCACGGGCAAACCGCTGGATGATGAAGCCCAGGAACGCGGCACTTCGGTCTATTTCCCGCATTTTGTCTTACCGATGTTGCCAGAAGCCTTATCGAATGGCTTATGTTCGCTGAATCCGCAGGTAGATCGTCTGTGTATGGTCTGTGACCTGAACCTGTCCCGTGCCGGCCGGGTAACCAAATTCGAATTCTATCCTGCGGTAATGCATTCCAAAGCCCGTCTGACCTATACCCAGGTAGCGCAATATTTTGACGGCGACAGCGCTGCCATTCCGGAAGACCAGGATGTACGCAAATCGCTGAATACCCTGTTCCAGCTGTATCAGGTACTCAAAGGTTTACGTGCCCAGCGTCATGCCATGGAATTTGAAACCGTCGAAACCTATATGACCTTCGACGAACTCGGCGGGATTCAGGAAATCCTGCCACGAACCCGTAATGATGCGCATAAACTGATTGAAGAGTGTATGTTACTGGCCAACGTGGCGGCAGCAGAATTTGCGCTCAAAAATGATATTCCGATGCTGTACCGTGTGCATGAACCACCTGAGTTTTCACGGATTCAGAAAGTTCGTGAATTTGTAAAACTGCTGGGACTGAATTTCCCGGAACAGCCAACCCAGGCCGATTATCAGGCCGTGATTGATGCCACCAAAGACCGCATTGATGCGCCAAGTATTCATGCGGTGCTATTACGCTCGATGATGCAGGCCTATTACGGCGCGGCCAATGCCGGCCACTATGGTCTGGCCTATGAAGCCTATACTCACTTCACCTCGCCAATTCGCCGTTATCCGGATCTACTCTTGCACCGTGCCATTAAAGCGCATCTGGCCCAGAAACCATATCCGATTTCGGGTGCCGCGCTGGATGATGCCGGTGAGCATTTCTCGCAAACCGAACGTCGTGCCGATGAAGCTTCCCGCTCTGTGACCATGTGGCTGAAATGTCATTATATGCAGCAGCATTTAGGCGAAGAATTTGTCGGGGTGATTTCTGCCGTGACCGAATTTGGTCTGTTTGTCACGCTGAAAGATCTGTATGTCGATGGCATGATTCACGTCAGCCAGCTGGGCGATGACTTCTTTATGTTTGATCAGGCCAGCCAGTCACTGGTCGGTCAGTCACGCGGTCAGACCTTTAGTCTGGGCGATGAAGTCAAAGTCAAGGTGGCCGGAGTCAACCTGGAAGAACGCAAGATTGATTTCGAGCTGGTCAAACAATTGACCCATGCCGGTCGTGCGATCCGCAGCCGTGCACCACGCGTGGCCAAAGCCGCGCCGCGTGCTGAAGCCACCGAAGAAATCTTTCATGATCGTCCAGTCAAGCTTGCCGTGAGTGAAGATGGCGAACAGCCGTTGAAGAAGAAAAAGGCCAAATCGAAACCGAGTTCTTATGGCAAAAAGCCGGCGAAAAAAGTCACCGCCAAGGCCGAAAGCAAAGACAAGGTCAAGAAAAAAGCCAAAGTGAAAAAGAAAAAGTCCAATGCCAAGTCCAAGCTGGACTAAGCAGCCCGATCAGAAACAGAGCGCCACGGCGCTCTTTTTTGTATGAAGTTGAGCAATTCTGTACACACCGCTTGATTTCCCACGCTGGAGGCCCTACATCTATTGCTAAGACAGGACTTCAACATGGAAAAAGAAATGACATTAGAACAGGCAACCCTGCCAGTACCCCAGTTTGACCAGATTACGCTGCCCCAATTAAAACAACAGGTTGAACAGACCATCACCCAAGGGCAGGCCTTTTTACAGCAACTCCAAGACATTCCGGCCAGTAGCGATGCACAGTTGCAGGTTCTGGCGCAGGTCGATCATCTGGAAAACCAGATGAGCGAAAGCTGGGGCGTACTCTCGCACCTGAATGCGGTGATGAACAATGCCGAAACCCGTGAAGTCTATCAGGCACTGTTACCTGGCCTGAGCGAATACTATACCCAGCTCGGTCAGCACACGGTGCTGTATCAGACCTATCAGCAGGTTCATGATGCAGTGACGTTTAATGACTTACCCGCAGCGCAACAAAGCGCAATTAAACTGGCGCTGCGTGACTTTAAATTGTCAGGTGTGGCCTTGGAAGGTGAAGCGAAAAAACGCTATGCGGAAATTTCAGCGCGCCTGTCGCAGCTGTCCTCTGACTTTTCCAACCATGTACTGGATGCAACACAGGCTTACTTTAAACCGCTCACAGAAGCACAACTAGCCGGCCTGCCTGCCAGCAGTGTGGAATTACTCAAGCAGTATGGCCAGCAACGTGAGCTGGAGCAGCCGGTTGCGACGCTGGATTTCCCGTCCTATCTGGCCATTATGACCTATGCTGAAGATCGCAGCCTGCGTGAAAAGTTATATAAGGCTTATACCACCCGTGCTTCTGACCAGTCGGCCGATCAGGCCTTTGACAATACCGCGGTGATGGAAGAAATTTTAAGCCTGCGTCAGGAAATGGCCCAGCTGCTCGGCTTTAACAACTATGCCGAACTGTCATTAGCCAGCAAAATGGCACCAAGTGTCGAAGCAGTTGAGCAGTTCCTGGTTGAGCTGGCCGAACATGCCCGTCAGCCGGCTGAACAGGAGATTGCCGAACTGAAAGCCATTGCCGCAGCAGATGGCATTCAGCAGCTGCAACCGTGGGATACCAGTTTCTATTCAGAAAAGCTGAAACTGGCCCAGTTCAATCTGTCTCAGGAAGCACTGAAACCGTATTTCCCGGCGCCAAAAGTGGTTGATGGCTTATTTAGCATCGTTAAACGTCTATACGATGTGGATATTATCGAGCGTGAAGCACCAGTCTGGCATCCAGACGCCCGTTATTTTGAACTGCAAGATCAGGGTCAGGTAATTGGCGGTTTCTATTTTGACCTGTATGCCCGTCAGGGCAAACGCGGCGGCGCCTGGATGAGCGGTTTCCGTTCGCGCATGCAGCAAAGCCAGGGCCTGCAACAGCCAATTTGCTATATGGTCTGTAACTTCACCCCGCCCGTGGGGGATCAGCCGGCCTTACTGACCCATGATGAAGTACTGACCTTATTCCATGAATTTGGGCATGGCCTGCATCATATGCTGACGGAAGTCGACAACATTGCGGTGGCCGGCACTCACGGCGTAGCCTGGGATGCTGTGGAACTGCCAAGCCAGTTTATGGAATTCTGGGCTTGGGACAAAGAAAGCCTGGATGTACTCAGTCAGCATATCGACACACAGGCCACCCTGCCGGATGATTTACTGCAGGCGCTGCTGAATGCGCGCTTCTTCCAGTCCGGCATGCAGACCCTGCGCCAGCTGGAATTTGCCCTGTTTGACCTGAATATTCACCGCATGACCCCAGCCTTGACCGCCAGCCAGATTCAGGATGTGCTGAATGAAATCCGGTATAAATATGCGGTGGTGCCAACCACCGATTACAACCGCTTCCAGCATAGCTTCAGTCACATCTTCGCCGGGGGCTATGCGGCCGGTTATTATTCCTATAAATGGGCCGAAGTTTTGGCCAGCGATGCCTTCGATCGCTTCGAAAATGAAGGGGTATTTAACACCGACACCGGAAAGCAGTTCAGGCAGTTTATTCTAGCAGTTGGCGGAAAAGATTCAGCACTTGACGCGTTTATCAATTTCCGCGGACGCGAGCCAAAAATAGATGCATTATTGCGTCATCAAGGTTGGACGAAGCCAATTAAAAACGCTTAAACTAGGGCCTTAATTTGAACACAGGATCAGTATGATGACCATCAAACGTCGTTTCATTGCAGGCGCAAAATGTCCAAAATGCCAGGCTATGGATCGGGTGGTCATGCTGACCTCAGGTGATGATGAATGGATTGAATGTATCGACTGTGGCTATAGCGAAAATCGCCCGACCCATGTCGATGAACCTCAGCCACCGGCAGCGCCTGATGAAGTGGGTGTGATTCAATTTAAACCACGTCATCCTAAGTAAAAAAATTAAGGTTCATTTATTCATGACGCTTGATCAGAGAAATAGCTCAAAACTATTATGGGCCATTATTGGGGGCCTGATCGTAATCGTACTTGTGGTGCTGTCTTATCAATGGATGAGCCAAAACCAGAGCGCAGAGGTAACACCTGAAGCCCAGCTGCTAAGTCAGCCGGCCGCACCGGCTGCCAAAGCCAAAGCAGAACCAGCGGTGCAGCTGGAAGAAATGCCACAGCAACTGGTGAGTGAAGATATTCTGAAACAGCCGGTTGCTACCAACGCGACCCTGGCCAAAGAAGAAATGGCCAAACTAGAAGACCTGCAGGCACAGCTGGATGATCAGGCCGCACTGCTCAATGCCCAGCACGCCGATGCTGATGAACTGATTCGCCTGAAAGAAGAACAGATTCAGCTGCTCGAAGCCCAGCTCAAACAGCAATAATTATGACCGGCAGTCTGCGTTAAATCGGCTAGAATACATCCTTATTCCTCGCCCGGGTTGATGATGACTGCCTCCACGCCTCAGCATGATCTGATCAAAGCCATTGGCTTACTCACCGTTATTTAAAACCTACTCAAACCTACTCAATGTGGGTTTGATGTTTAATTCCTACTTCACCATCAAGAACCTAAAGCATTTGCTTTAGGGATTACCTCAATTCCATAGGCTGTCACGGTGTAACTCACCGCCTTAATCACCACTTATGCAGTGATTAAATCTTTATCCGCATATCGCAGGATATTAATTGATGCATTAACATCACGATTTTGGATGGTTTGGCAAACTAAGCACTTCCACTCTCGCGCAGAAAGTGTGAGAGATTGATTTAATTCACCACAGCACGAACACATTTTACTACTTGGGAAGAATCGACCAACCGAAAGTACCGATTTTCCATGCTGTTTGGCTTTATAAATCAACTGCCTTTTAAACTCATAAAAACCCATATCGGATATAGCTCTTGCGAGTTTACGATTCCTCAACATGCCTTTAACATTCAAATCTTCAATTGCAATCACATCAAAACGTGTTACCAAATCCGTTGTGACTTGATGAAGATTATTCTTGCGTAGACAGACAATTTTATAGTGCAGGCGAGATAGCTTGGCTTTTGCTTTTTCTCGATTCTGACTACCTTTTTTCTTACGACTAAAAGACTTGTTGAGTCGTCTTAGTTTTGCAGCTGTCTTTTAAGTGGTGCGTTAGAAGGAATAACCTCACCATTTGAAAGGGTGGCAAGATTAGAGACACCCAAATCAACACCGATACTTAAACCTGTTTTCGGTTTAAGCTTTTCGATCTGGGTGAGTTCGACAGCGATTGATACAAACCACTTACCACCTTGTTTAAATATTTTGGCCGAGAGAATTTTACCCTTATAGCGCAGATTCTCAGTCATTTTCACCCAACCCAAATTAGGGATTTTAATAGACCGACCCTTGACGCTAAATTGATCATTTGATAATGAAAAACGGTCATCCTTGCCTTTTTTTCTTGGCTTGGGGTATCCTGATTTGCCGTTAAAAAATCTATCAAAAGCACTACTCAACTGCTTAATCGCCAACTGTGGTGCGCACTTAGTCACTTTCTTCATGAAAGGATATTTTTCAAATTTAAAAGTGTTTAGGTGTTTTCTTAATTTACTCTCTTTAGGTCTATTAAGAAGCATTTCATTCACCGCAACATCATAATACTCACACTGATCTCGATATTCCTTATCAGCCTTGTATTGTCGCTGCCACTCTCTTAAAGCCCAATTATACGACAAACGAGCAACACCACTTGCCTGAGCAAAATGGCTTGCTTGTTTATTATTGGGCATCAATTCAATGATATGCCCTCGTATAAATCGACTCATAGTGCTTCTTTGACCGCCTGTATTAACTTTTGGTTCTTTTTACTTCGGCTTCCATATAATCGTGCTGAAAATACAGTGATAATTTCCAGGACATCTTGAGCCAGTTCCTCCTCAAAACTCAAATTTTCACCCTGATTAATAATTACAATTTCAACATTCCGAGCTTCACATAAAGCAAAAACCAATTCAGCACCAAAACGTAATAATCGATCTTTGTGGGTTAAAACCAATCGACCAATTTCATTATTAATAATTCCATCCAAAAGAGCCTTAAGCCCTTTTTTGTGATAATTCATCCCTGAGCCTAAATCACTAATAATCTCAAATGTCCATCCCTGCTTGGCACAGTACATTTCCAAAACTTGTTTTTGTCGCTCAAGATCAGCCTTTTGATCGTGACTAGATACTCTTGCATAAGCAATAGTTTTTCGGCTGTTCTGGATTGATAGATCATGGATAAGTTCAGGTGTGATCTTGCTTAGATCGTAACGTCTGTGATTTTTTGGGGTTCTATCTGCGACTAAAGTGCCTTCCTCATCCCATCTTCTTAGGGTTTGGATGGAAACACCCAGTGTTTTAGCTGCAACGCCAATACTAACATATCTATTCATTTGTATATAATAATATAGAAATAAGTAGATTTCAATTAGCAGTTATTAACCCTCTCTGCTTTTCTGTTTTCGCTGATGGGCGTGTGTATCCGCTACGCCTCGCATACGGTCGACAATGCCACTATTGTGTTCTTCCGTAATTTTATTGGCCTGTTTATTTTTCTGCCGCTGCTGTTCAATAAAGGCCTCGGCTTTTTTAAAACCCGGCGTCTGTGGATGCATACCTGGCGTAGTGTGGTCGGTCTGCTGGCGATGTATGGCTTTTTCTATGCCATTGCCCAGCTTAAACTGTCCAATGCGATGGTGTTTACCTATTCTTCCCCGATCTTTATTCCGCTCATTGCCTGGTTATTCCTGAAAGAAAAAGTCAGTGCAGCCATGCTGATCGCCGCCCTGTTTGGTCTAATGGGCGTACTCTGTGTGGCCAAACCAGATGCCGGCCTGTTCAATCATCTGTCGATCATTGGTCTGGGCGCCAGTTTTCTGGCCGCAATGGCCTTTGTCACTGTGCGCGCCCTGACGCAAACCGAACCACCAGAACGGATTGTGTTTTATTTCTGCCTGATTGGCACCCTGATTTCAGTCATTCCAATGTTCTGGCTATGGCGAAGCTATCAATGGAGTGAACTGGGCCTGCTGATCAGTGCCGGGGTGCTGGCCAATATCAGCCAGATTTTTATGTCGCGGGCCTATAGTCTGGCACCTGCCGGTCAGATTGGGCCGGTAAATTATATTGCGATTATTTTTGCCGGCATCTGGGGCTTTTTGTTCTGGCAGGAATTGCCAGATCTGTCTAGCCTGCTCGGCTTTGGCCTGATTTTAATTGCGATTTTACTGTGCAGCCCGCTGTTTAAAAAAGCCAGTCCTACACAGGCGCCATAAAAATACCCTGACCTTTCGCAAAAGATCAGGGTATGGTCATCATCACGGTTGAACGGCTGGCTTACTGATACCAGCCAAACAGTTTAAAGAAGTATGGTACATAGGCAATGATCAGCATCGCTGGCAGCATCACCAGAATCGGCAGAATCCAGCGCTCAAAACGATAGTAGAAGGATTTGTGGCGCACTTCGGCATCTGCCGCCGCCACTTCTTCATCGCCAATCGACTGCCTGGCCAGCAAGTGGTTCAGCGCGACCGGCGGGGTGATATAGCCCATTTCAAAGCCAATCAGGGTAATCATCCAGAAATGTACCGGTTCAATCCCATACTGGTAGGCTACCGGTGCCACCGTGGCAGAAATCAGGATGACCGCACCAAACGGGTCCATAATCATGCCGACCAGTACCATCACCAGCACAATCAGGCTAATCACAATAAAGGTACTACTGATATCGGTCGGGAAAGCTTCCATGATTTCAATCCGTTCCAGGAAGCCGCCGACACTGACCGATAAGGCCATCAAAATCACCAGTGCACCAATATGCCCCACGGTTTCACTAATGGAAATGTGCATCGACTTCCAGAAGCCAACCTCACGCTCCGGCTCGGACACCGCCACGCTATGATCCGCCGACATGCCAGTATCCTCAGTTGCAGTATGTACGCCATCGCGGTATTCCACACCACTGACTGCACTGGCGGTCGCCAGCGCCGGTTGCGATGAATCGGTATATTTTGCTGTCAGGCTTTCATCCCAATGACCTACTGGTGGAATTGGCGCCGGTTCATGCCGCAATTTATCAAACAGGACAATTAACAGCAGAATCACAGGCATCATCACCGGCGCGGTAAATTCGTTCAGGTTGGTGTCCAGCGCATATTTGTAGAACATCCAGATCAGCACGAAAATAATCACATACGGCACCACCGCACCCATGGCACGTAAAGATCGTGGTGCAGCCACAGCTGGTGAAGCAATCCGGAACTTACTTTCAGCAAAGAACAGCGATACCACCAGGAAAATTGTTGTAGTCAGCAGGAATACATACACGCCATAGTGGTACAGCACATCGGTGGTGACTTCCTTGTTTAAAGAGGCAACAACCACAATCAGCAGACATGGACGTAAGACTACCCCCATCGAACCAGATAAAGCCGTTGCTGCCAGGGCAAACTGACGGCGCCCGCCAGCATTCCAGACTTCTTTATAAATGATGGCACCGGCCGCGATCACGAAAATCCCCGAGGCACCGGTATAGGCTGTCGGTAATGCTGCACCAATCAGGATTAACCAGGTCAGGGTTTCGGGTGCCAGATTCCATGGCCGCATGATGTTCAGGAATTTATCCACCACACGGGTCTGTTTCAGCAGCATACCGGCCCAGATAAACAGCGCCAGATTCAGGAAGATGCTGGAGAATTCCACCAGCTGGCCCAGGTAAATCCCCTGCCCCATTGGATAATCCATGAAGAAGGTAAAGGCAATACCGGTAATAATGGCCATATAGGCATACAGCGGTACACTCAGGAAAGCCAGACCTAGACTGCCCCCTTCTCGCGTTGGTGCAGGCGGGCGAATAAACTGCCATAAACTGATGAGGGTCAGCGCACTAAACAGGATCATCCACAACCAGTAAATGATCTGCATTTCACCGGTCATCGGCACCCCGGAATTCAGCACCGAACGATACTGGCTATAGGCCGAGAACGCCAGAAAGGCATTGGCCACGGTCATGCAGGTGGTATATATCCGATAATCAATTCGTGTGGCAGGCCCACGCAAACCAATATGATGGGTTTTTAAAGTGGCACTAATCGCGGCAAACACCACCATCAACACCAGCAGCAAGGCACGGTTTTCAGTACCAAATTTAAAGATGCCAAAGAAGGTGGTTTCTACACTGCGATAGGTGCGTAAACTTGGATGCGCCTGCATATGCTGCACAGCCTGATCATAGAACACATATTTTTCTTCACAGACCTGCTGCGCGGCCATAATTGAGGCACGCACATCTGATTCAGACGGGGTTCCAAAAATATCGGCAAATTCATCGGCCGCGTTAGCTTTCATTTGTGCCTGCACCTGGCCGTCAATATCTGGATTACGGTCACAGTCAGGGGCACTTGGTTCAGCGCGCAAGAATGAATACTGCATGCCGGTGGCAGGATCACCGTATAGCCGTTCGCCCATACGCAACAGCTGGCCGTGAATCATCTCACCGGTTCCAATGATCAGCGTCAGCAGCAGCAGCACCAGAATCACAAAGGCAGAAATCCATTCTGTCCATATATATCTGAGCAGATCCAGTCCGGATCTGCGTTGTCCTTGATTTGACATATTTTTTCCTGTTTTTTTATTTTCGGAAACGGCAACAGGGCCGTATTTCGCGCATCCTGTAGCAAGCAGCCATCCTGCTGCTATTCAAATCTTGTTGTCATTCTTTTCGAATGTGCATCAAAGTACATTCATTTAAAATGACAATATTCATTTTCTTTTTGGTAGAAATGGTCAACCGGATCACTTTTTCAAGCTGTGGGTATAGATCAGATAGACAATCGCCAATCCCGCACCCCAGATCACGCCCAGCAAATGCGCCTCGACCAGTACCGGGCTGCCAATCAGCTCGGCCGTTTCCTTACTGCCAAAGGTATTTTCCCACAGCAGTTTGGCCAGAATCAGCAGCAATACCAGCGCAGCAAACCGGCGTTCTTGAGCATCAAGCAGATGCACCACCGCCACTGCCATATACGCTCCATGCAGCACCCCAGACAGGCCAGCATAGGCTTCAATATGTGGAAACAGGAAATAGAAACTGAAACTGATAGCCGGAGGTAACAGCAATAACAGGCTGACAAAATGCCAGGTTTTGACCCGCGGAAAAATAAAAGGCAAACAGGCAAAGGCCAGAATATTCAGCAGATAATGCACCCAGCTCACATGCACCCAATGCGCTGTCCACAAGCGCCAGAATTCTTGTAAGAGAGCAGGACGCCAATAAATAAAATGATCCGCAAACACCTGCAAACAGGCCGCCAGCGACATAAACACGGCAATAAAAATAATTTTCTTACTGAAAAAATGAAGTGTCATGTCGTTGTCCCTGTTGAATCTTTTAAGTATAAAGCGTCCTCCTCGTAGCGACTATTTACAGATTGTTGAGTTCCGTATCTGGAACGGCCGTTGTATCTTCACCAAATAAATCATCCAGTTCAGACGCATTGTCCTGCTCATCCCAGAAACGGCTCATACCATCATCGGCAGTACGTACCCCGGTATTTTCAGTCCAGTAACGGTCAGAAATCCCCTGCACCATGGTGGCGGCCATACTGTCAATTAACTTGAATTGTGGGTTAATCGGTTTTTCTTCGGTGCGTGCAGCCGCAAATGATTTTAGCGCATCACGAATTTTGGCATCATCGCCGCTGGCCTGCGCGGCCACTGCATACAGAGCATGCGACAGGCGCACGCCTTTCTGCTCGCCAATTTGCATCGACTGTTTCAGGGTCTGATACGGCTCCGGTTTGCCCTCTCCCGCACCTGGCAACAAGGTCCAGATCACGGCACGGGTGGCTTGTGGTGCCCCCCAGAACTTTTCGTTGTTCAGACAGGTCATGCCACGCTCGACCACGGCAGCAATATCTTTGGGCACATGCACCGCACCGCCAGAGTTAATGTCATTGGTCATGGCCTGCAAACCACTAATCATGCCAAGCAAATACACGGTCTGATCAATATCGCTGTTCATTTTCGGGCAGCCTTCACCCAGTGGTTTTCTGTATTTCTTTTCCCAGCGATTCTGGAATAACTGATAACCGGTATATTGGCGCTGTGCCGCAATGGCCGCCCAGCGTTTCTGTTCAATCCGGGCATCTTGCGCTTCACTGACCTGTCCGGCTTTTGACGCACGTAAATAACGCAGCTCGGCATCCAAAGCACGGTTTTCCGCACAGATACCGGCGGCTGAATACATTAGCACCGCAACCCGGGTCGGGTCTGCACCCATATCTTTGGTGGCCATAATTGCAGGGGTCAGGGAATTACCGCTGCTACAGACCATTTCGGCATCATCCATGGCCAGAATGGGAGGAACAATATGTTTTTCAGTAAAACCTAAAGCCACATTGGCACCGGTTTTCACCACTTGTGAACAGCCGGAAAGAAGTGTTGTTGTGAATGCAATAACCGCCACACCCTGGCAGATTTTTTGGACTTGCGACATTTTCCTGTCCTCTATAATTGTGTTTATGTCCATGGCAACAAACATATCAGATGCATTATCTGAATAAAAGAGCATTTACTCTAATCTGAGAGCTGTACTTTGACATGAAAAGCGGACAAGAAAATTGACTGAATTTGCAGGAAAGCCAAATTTTAGGCAAAAAAAAGTAGCATTGCGACGGTTCAGCACATGCTACTTATTAACTGGAACCCGATTACGGGCATTTTATTGGTGCAATTCGTTCCTTCAGCGAGGTACCTCATCATCCAGCCACAATTGAACACAATTGCGATGACCAGAAACCTCTACGTGGCAATCACCTTGGTGATTTCCCCGTTTGCTGTTGATGTCTTTAATATATCTGGATAATTTTCAAACACAAGAGGCTTTTGTCCAACAATCGGTATTTTTTGCCAATTTACCGTGACTGTGTAGAACAAACAAAATGATAGACTTTATAAATTTATTTAAAATCAATATCTTATTTTTATACTAAAATATGCAACTGTCTGACAATTAGATAGTTTTTGCCAATGTTTTTAAGGCTTTCCACTCTGCAAACGAAACTTGGTCACGCCAGATGACTGCAGATTTGACCGGTGCATGATGAAAATACAGCACCAGATACAGCTGATGATCCAGAATATGCTCGAGCAGACCGCGTTGAATCTTGGAGCCAGAATTAAACTGCAGACTCCACTCTGCCCCATCTAAATGCGCCAAGGCGGTTAATTGGGAGCGTCGCTGAAACCCGTAATAACTGACAGCCGCCAGGAGCAGACCTAGCAGCCAAAGCAGCGGATGTAATAATTGAAAACTTAAAACAGAAAATAGAATCAGCAGGCTCAGCTGAAACAGCAGCGCCAGACGGCTCGGTTTCAGCTGAAAGTCGCGCTTAGCCGTGGACATAGTGTTTTAATTTACGGATCAGCTCGCGCATTTCCGGGCGTGGCGGTTCAGACACTTCCATAAACCAGTCCAGTAAATCCGGATCTTCCTGTTCAACCAGCGCAGCAAACGTGGCTTTTTCTTCCGGATCAGCGGTTAAATAATAGTTTTTTACATAAGGATCAAAGTAGACATCAATTTCCTTTAAACCGCGACGGGCACGATAAATCACTTTACGCTCTTCTAAGCTAATGTCTTCACTCATGGTTTGGTCCACATCATATTGATATCGCAATTAGTTTAACCCAGCCCAGAAAAAGTTTCGATGAATTTATCGGACTGACCAAAACCGCCAGCAAAAAGCCAGAAATGATGTTTCTGCACATTGTACTGCCGGCTCTGTTTGCTTTAGTTTCAAGGCATAAAAATAAGTGAAGGAACTCTAACCATGCAATCTGCTGCAATTCGCCCACTCAACAACATGTTGCCACGAAAATTATTTCAGAGTGAGCATGAGGCATTCCGTGATACAGTGCGCAAGTTTTATGAAAAGGAAGTTTTGCCGAATACGGAAAAATATGAACAGCAACAGCATGTAGACCGCGATTTATGGAACAAGGCCGGTGAACAGGGGCTGCTGTGTACCACCATGCCAGAGCAGTATGGTGGCTCCGGGGTAGATCGCCTCTACAGTATGATTCTGATTGAAGAACAGGCCTATGCTGGCGACTCGGCCACCGGCTTCTCGCTGCATTCCGATATTGTCGCCAACTATATTCATAACTTTGGCAACGAACAGCAAAAACAGTACTGGTTGCCGAAAATGGCGACAGGTGAAGTGGTCACTGCCATTGCCATGACCGAACCGGGCACAGGCTCAGATTTACAAGCGGTACGCACCACAGCAGTTTTAGAGGGCGATGAATACGTCATTAACGGCTCAAAAATCTTTATTACCAATGGCTATTTATGCGATATGGCGATTGTGGTGTGTAAAACTGGCAATAGCGACAAAGGTTCGGCCAACCTATCGCTGATTATGGTCGAGGCAAATCGTGCCGGTTTTAGCAAAGGCAAACCGCTGAATAAAATTGGCATGAAAGGTCAGGACACCTGCGAGCTGTTTTTTGATAATGTGCGAGTGCCCAAAGAAAACCTGCTCGGGATGGAAGGTATGGGCTTTATCATGCTGATGAAAGAGCTGGCCTGGGAACGCATGATTGTGGCGATTATCTGTCAGGCCGGTGCCGAAGCAGCCTTTGCGCATACCCTACAATACACCAAAGAACGTAAAGCCTTTGGTAAACCGATTGGTGCCTTTCAGAATACCCGCTTTAAACTGGCGGAAATGCGCACTGAAATTGATTTTTGCCGTGCCTATCTGGACCGGTGTATGGAACTGCAGCTCGAAGATCAGCTAAGTGTTGATGCAGCAGCGGCGGCCAAATACAAAATCTCGGAGCTGTTTTCCAAAGTGGTGGATGAATGTCTGCAATTGCATGGCGGCTATGGCTATATGCTGGAATATCCGATTGCCCGTGCGTATTTAGACAATCGCGCCAACCGGATTTATGCCGGTACCAATGAAATTATGAAAGAGCTGATTTCCCGCTCCCTATAACGCATTACAAGCGTAGAACCCGATATAAACAACAAGGAAGCTCAATTGAGCTTCCTTTGTTCATTGCACGATCATGATGATGTGTGCTTAAGACACCAGTTTAGGTTTACGTGCGGGTTCACTGACTGCTTTACGGAACTTCAGCACTGGATCAGCAAATGAAGCCTGTTTTAAATCCTTGCGGTCTTTTAGATAATTATTACTCACCCGCCAAGGTGCATGTTTACCCTGCTTTGGCATCACATTCGCGGCACGGGCAATATAACCCGAAGTTAAACTGCCCATCACAGTGTCTTCCATCAACTCTGAAGGATCACCTTCCGCAATCACTTCGGTATAGCCTTGCTGATCCATATGATTAATCAGACGACAGATATAATCCGCAGCAATATCAACTTTTAAAGTCCAGGAGGCATTGATATAGCCAATAATCATGGCCATATTCGGCACATCGCTGACCATCACACCCTGATACAGCATATGTTTCGAGGTATCCAAAGGCTGATGATCAATGGTGGCTTTAACCCCGCCTAAAATCTGAATTTGCAGACCGGTAGCTGATACAACCACATCGGCATCGAGATGCTTGCCCGATTTTAGCTGGATGCCCTGTTCGGTAAAGGCTTCAATCTGGTCGGTTTCAACACTGGCCTGCCCTTCACGCAGCACTTTAAACAAATCGCCATCTGGCACCACACACAGACGCTGATCCCATGGATTATAGCTCGGGCTAAAGTGTTTCATATCGACTTTGCCTTTCAGCTGCATTTCAATTGATTTTAACAAGAATTTACGCAGCAGCTTCGGCTGTTTCTGTGCCAGCGCATATACACCGCGCTGCATGCCAATATTCCGTGCCCGCGTCAGCTTATAAGCCAATTCCTCCGGCAACACCTTACGCATGCTGTTATAGATAAAATCCACTGATGGAATAGAGGCAATATAGGTCGGTGAGCGCTGTAGCATAGTGACATGCGCTGCACCGCCTTTGACCATTGCAGGCACCAAAGTAATAGCGGTAGCACCGCTACCAATAATCACTACTTTTTTACCGGAATAATCGAAGTTTTCCGGCCAATGCTGTGGATGAATAAAAGTACCTTTAAATGCCGACTGATTCGGGAAATCCGGCTGGAAACCCTGATCATAATTATAATAACCGGTACACCCCAGAACAAAATTGGCAATCCAGGTCTGTTTTTTACCTTGTGCGTTTTCAATCACCACAAACCATTTCTGGGTCTGGCTATCATAATTGGCAGACAGCACCCGATGCTGGAAATGGATTTTGGATTTCAGTTGATACTCTGCAATCACTTCTGACAGATAGTTTTTAATCGAAGCGCCATCAGCCAGAATACTGTCTTGCGTCCAGGGCTTAAAATTAAAGCCAAAGGTCGACATATCCGAATCGGAACGGATACCCGGATATTTAAATAAATCCCAAGTGCCACCAAAGCTCTCACGACGCTCGATAATTTCAAAGGTGCGCTGTGGGCAGTGTTTGGAAAGATGCGCGGCCAGACCAATACCAGAGATGCCCGCACCCACAATTAGAATATCAACATGCTTTTCCATTTTGTTTTTATACCTGTTCAACGTTCTGTTTTTATTAAAGCACAAATTTGACAATACTCAATGTCAAGTTTAATAAAAGGCGATAAAATTTATATCAATTCGGGACACAACAGAAAAATTGTCAGACAACTGGCCATAAAAAAGGCCGGTTTAAAAAACCGACCTTTTTTAGAACAACTGAACTGCTCTTGCGAAATTATTTAACTTCGCGATCTACAAGTTCAACGTAAGCCATCGGTGCAGCATCACCTGCACGGAAGCCCGCTTTAAGAACACGTAGATAACCGCCGTTACGTTCTTTGTAACGAGGGCCAAGAACGGTAAATAATTTACCAACAGTTGCTGCATTACGAGTACGAGCAAACGCCAAACGACGGTTTGCAACTGTATCGTTTTTAGCTAAAGTGATTAAAGGCTCAGCAACGCGGCGAAGTTCTTTCGCTTTAGGCAAAGTTGTTTTAATTAACTCGTGCTCAACTAAAGCATTGGTTAAGTTTTGGAACAACGCCTTACGGTGGCTGCTGGTACGGCCTAATTTCACACCACTATTACGATGACGCATGGTGAATAGTCCTACTTAATTAACGGCTACGATAAGCGAAGCGGTCGTCCATGCGGAGACTAGCTGGTGGCCAGTTCTCTAAACGCATGCCGAGCTGCAAGCCTTTCGATGCCAGAACATCTTTGATCTCAGTAAGCGATTTTTTACCCAGGTTAGGTGTTTTAAGTAACTCAACCTCGGTGCGCTGTACAAGATCACCAATGTAGTAAATATTTTCTGCTTTCAAACAGTTAGCAGAACGAACAGTAAGCTCTAGATCATCTACTGGACGAAGCAAAATTGGGTCAACTTCTTCACGAGGTTCTTGAGCCACAGGTGCCTGATCTTTCTGAAGGTCAACAAAGATTGCAATTTGTTGTTGCAAGATTGTTGCCGCTTTGCGGATTGCTTCTTCAGGATCAACAGTACCGTTGGTTTCAAGATCAATGATCAGCTTGTCAAGGTCAGTACGTTGTTCTACACGCGCATTTTCTACGATGTAAGACACACGTTTGATCGGGCTATAAGAAGCATCTAACTGTAAACGACCCACTGGGCGAGTTTCGCCTTCTGGGAAACGTGAGTCAGATGTTTCATAACCACGGCCTTGAGCCACTTTCAAACGCATTTTTAACGCGCCTGATGCACTTAGAGTGCCGATCAAGTGTTCAGGGTTAACCACTTCAACATTGTGCGGTAAACGAAGGTCAGCTGCAGTAACGTCACCTGGACCTTGTTTTTCCAATGTCAAATAAGCTTCATTTTGATCGAATAGCTTAATAGACAATCCTTTCAGGTTCAGCAAGAGCTCGACGATGTCCTGCTGCAAGCCTTCTAAGGTACTGTACTCGTGCTCAACACCCTCAATTTCAACTTCAACCACAGCTGCGCCAGGTAAAGAAGAAAGAAGGATGCGACGTAAAGCATTACCAAGAGTATGACCAAAGCCACGCTCTAATGGTTCCAGAATAACTTTTGCCGAGGTCCCGCTAACCGCTTCGACCTTGATCGCTTGCGGAGTTAGAAACTCATTTGCAGTACGCGTCATTATTGCTACCTCAAGGATTATTTAGAATACAATTCTACAATCAAGCTTTCGTTGATTTCAGCAGGTAAATCAGAACGATCTGGTGCAGCTTTGAACGTACCTTCTAATTTAGCGTGATCAACTTCCATCCAAGAAGGGATACCACGTTGAGCAGCTAATTCAATTGCGTTTTTGATACGTAATTGTTGTTTAGCACCTTCGTGAACTGCGATCACGTCACCAGCTTTAACTTGGATAGACGCGATGTTAACACGACGGCCATTCAAAGTAATGCTACGGTGAGATACAAGCTGACGAGCTTCTGCACGTGTAGAACCAAAACCCATGCGATAAACGACGTTATCAAGACGGCTTTCAAGCAATTTCAACAAGTTTTCACCTGTTGCGCCTTTAACACGAGCTGCTTCTTTATAGTAATTACTAAATTGACGCTCTAAAACACCGTACATACGACGTACTTTTTGTTTTTCACGTAATTGTAGTGAATACTCAGATTGTTTGCCGCGCGCTTGGCCATGTTGACCAGGAGCTTTAGCGTGTTTTTTAGTTTTGACGTCAAATGGTTTAACGCCAGATTTTAGTTGCAGGTCTGTCCCTTCGCGGCGAGAGAGTTTGCATTTTGGACCAATATAACGAGCCATGAATGTTTCTCCTTACACGCGACGTTTTTTAGGTGGACGGCAACCGTTGTGAGGAATTGGAGTCACATCGGTAATGCTGTTAATTTTATAACCCACTGCACCTAATGCACGAACCGCAGACTCACGACCTGGACCAGGACCTTTTACAAGGACGTCCAAGTTTTTCAAACCGTAATCTAAAGCAGCTTTACCAGCAACTTCAGCAGCTACCTGAGCAGCAAACGGAGTTGATTTACGTGATCCACGGAAGCCTTGTCCACCTGAAGTGGCCCAAGCCAGTGCATTACCTTGACGATCGGTAATAGTCACAATGGTGTTATTAAAAGAAGCGTGAATGTGTGCAACACCTTCAGAGACGGTACGGGTGACCTTCTTGCGTGTGCGAGTATCTTTAGCCATCTTTTAGCTTCCAGAAATCTTATTTCTTAATTGGTTTGCGCGGACCTTTACGGGTACGTGCGTTAGTTTTGGTGCGTTGACCACGGACAGGCAAGCTGCGACGATGACGAAGACCGCGGTAGCAGCCTAAATCCATTAAACGTTTAATGTTCATGGAAATTTCGCGACGTAAGTCACCTTCGGTCGGAACCTTAGCAACTTCTGCACGAATCGCATCAAGCTGAGCGTCATCTAATTCACGGATCTTAGTGGTAGTAGCGATACCAGCAGCAGCTAAGATGTTCTTAGCAGTGTGGCGACCAATACCAAAGATGTACGTTAGAGAGATAACAGCATGCTTGTTATCCGGAATGTTTACACCGGCAATACGAGCCATTCAATTTTCTCCAAAAAGGCAGTTAAGATAATCAACCGCCCCACAAAAATCTTGAGGGGCGGATAATAACCTAATTAGCCTACTGAAATCAACAGGTCTTGATCAGATTAACCTTGACGCTGCTTATGACGAGGTTCTGCGCTGCAAATTACGCGGATAACCCCATTACGACGGATAACTTTACAGCTACCACAAATTTTCTTTACAGAAGCTTGTACTTTCATGATGAAACCTCTAAGTGCGCTTATCCCTTAGGATGAGCAGTCGTTTTTCTCATTAACGTTTGATTATCGTACTGGTGCGAGGTGAGATGTGCTTGAAGCTGAGCCATAAAGTCCATCACGACTACCACAACGATCAATAATGAGGTACCACCCAAATAGAATGGAATACCAAACGAGCTCTGCAATACCATCGGCATCAAGCAGACCACTGTGATATAAATCGAACCAATAAAGGTCAAACGATTGAGAATATGATCTAAGTAACGAGCAGTTTGCTCACCTGGGCGAATACCAGGCACATAAGCTCCGCTGCGTTTCAAGTTCTCTGACACTTCTTTCGGACTAAAAACTAGCGCGGTATAGAAATAACAGAAAAAGATAATTAACGCACCAAAGAGCACCAAATACAATGGCTGTCCAGGCGACAATACGAGTGCCAGATCTTGCAAGCTACGCTTGATAATCCCTGCATCAGGATCCGCACTTCCTACCCATTGACCCAGACTGGCCGGGAACAACAGCAGAGAGCTGGCAAAAATTGCCGGAATCACACCTGCCATATTAATTTTTAATGGCAAATGGGTTTGCTGTGCAGTAAATACACGACGACCTTGCTGTTTTTGAGCATAGTTTACCGGAATACGACGTTGCGCTTTCTCGATAAACACAATGGCTGCCAGTACCGCCAGTGACAACAGACCAAAAATCACCAGACCAATCAGGCTGGTTTGACCATTATCGACTGAAGATAGCGATTGCAAAATCAGATTTGGCAATCCGGCAACGATACCGGCGAAGATGATCATGGAAATACCATTGCCCACCCCACGTTCGGTAATCTGTTCACCCAACCACATCAGGAACATTGTACCCGCCACCAGCGAGGTGACTGCCGGAACGTAAAACGCAAGACCTGACGTTAAGGTAATCCCTTGACTGATCAGACCTGCACACATCCCGATTGCCTGTACTAAGGCAAGGAACAAGGTACCTTGGCGCGTATATTGATTAATCTTACGCTTGCCCTGCTCGCCTTCTTTCTTTAAAGCTTCCAGCGAAGGAACCACGGTTGACATCAGCTGCACGATAATCGACGCAGAGATGTAGGGCATGATCCCGAGAGCAAGAATCGACATTCGCTCTAATGCACCACCCGAAAACATGTTAAACAAACCCAGGATAGTACCTGAGTTTGCATTAAAAAGATTTTCAAGTGCGGCATTATTAATGCCTGGTACTGGAATATGCGCTCCTAGTCGAAATACCAATAATGCACCAATGAGAAACATCATTCGGCGAATAATTTCACGATATTTCACGTGAAATGGTTGGCCTTTCATCATATGTACATGACCTGAAGAACTAGGAGACATAGACACTGGAGATTACTCCTCGACTTTACCGCCAGCAGCTTCAACAGCAGCTTTAGCGCCTTTAGTCAATGCAACACCTTGAACAGTGAAAGCACGAGTAATTTCACCAGAAAGTACGATACGCGCACGGATCATGTCTTTACGCACAACGTTCGCCGCTTTTAAAGTTTCTAGGCTAACGATGTCGCCTTCAACTTTAGCAAGCTCAGATAAACGTACTTCAGCAGTTTTTAAAGCGATTTGGCTAGTGAAACCGAATTTAGGTAAACGACGATATAACGCAGTTTGACCGCCTTCGAAACCTGGACGTACGCCACCGCTCTTACGTGATTTTTGACCTTTGACACCACGGCCACCAGTCTTACCTACGCCAGAACCGATACCACGGCCCAGACGACGGTTTTCACGTTTAGCACCTTCTGCAGGTGCAAGTTCATTTAAACGCAGAGTCATGGCTTATTCCTCTACACTAACCATATAGTAGACTTGGTTGATCATACCACGGTTAGAAGGCGTATCTTGCACTTCTACAGTATGACCAATACGACGCAGACCTAAACCTTTCAGGCAAAGCTTGTGATTTTTCAAGCGGTGCGATGCAGATTTAGTCTGGGTAACTTTAATCGTTTTCATGATTGATTACCCTTGAATTTGTTCTACAGTCAGACCACGTTTCGCAGCGACTTTCTCAGGAGAAGTCATATCACGCAGACCGTTGAAAGTCGCGTTTACTACGTTCGCAGCATTTGTAGAGCCATAACATTTTGTTAATACGTTACGCACGCCAACAGCCTCTAGAACTGCACGCATAGCGCCACCAGCAATTACACCAGTACCTTCAGAAGCAGGTTGCATGTAAACGCGGCTTGCACCGTGACGAGCATGAATAGGATGCTGAACAGTACCGTCAACAAGGTCAACAGTAATCATGTTGCGACGAGCAGCTTCAAGTGCTTTAGAAATAGCAGCTGGAACTTCACGCGCTTTACCACGACCAAAACCTACGCGACCATTACCGTCACCCACAACAGTTAATGCTGTGAAAGAGAAGATACGACCACCCTTAACAACTTTGGCAACACGATCAACGGCTACCAGCTTTTCAACAAGACCTTCGTTTTGTTCAACTTTAGCCATGATTAGAACTCCAAGCCGTTTTCACGAGCAGCATCAGCCAAGGCTTTGATACGACCATGATATTTAAAACCAGAACGGTCAAATGCAACTTTAGTTACACCAGCTGCTTTCGCACGTTCTGCGATTAAAGCACCAACTTTCTTGGCAGCTTCAACGTTACCAGTTGTACCAGCACGTAAAGTAGCATCTAAAGTAGAAGCTTGCGCTAAAACTTTGCCACCATCTGCTGAGATAACTTGAGCATAGATGTGACGCGGAGTGCGGTTTACACACAAACGAGTCGCACCCAATGCACGGATGTGCAAGCGTGTGCTTTTCGCACGACGCAAACGGGATTGTTTCTTTTCGTTCATAAGAACCTCGCGCCTTATTTCTTCTTAGCTTCTTTACGAAGTACAACTTCGTCAGAATAACGAACACCTTTACCTTTATATGGCTCTGGTGGACGGTAACCACGGATCTCAGCTGCTACCTGACCTAATAATTGCTTGTTAGCAGATTTCAGGATGATTTCAGTTGCAGTAGGAGTTTCTGCAGTTACACCTTCAGGAAGGCTGTAATCGATTGGATGAGAGAAACCAAGGTTAAGGTTAACAACAGTACCTTTAACCGCAGCTTTATAACCAACACCGATCAGTTGTAACTTACGTTCGAAACCTTCGTTCACACCTTTTACAAGGTTGTTTAATACAGCGCGAGCAGTACCAGCTTGCATCCAAGCGTCTTTCGACTCTTTTACTGGAGCAACTTGAAGAGTACCATCTTCCTGTTTTAGCTCGACCAGCGCATGCAGGTTGAAAGACAATGTACCTTTGCTGCCTTTCACTTCGACCTGCCGGCCGTTCTGAGTAACTGTTACACCGTTAGGTACAGTTACTGGGGCTTTAGCCACACGAGACATGAGGAATCACCTATTAAGAAACAAAAGCAATAACTTCACCACCAACGCCCGCAGCACGTGCAGCGCGATCAGTCATGATGCCTTTGCTTGTAGAAACAATTGCAATACCTAAACCTTGCTTAACGCTTGGAAGTGCATCTTTACCGCGATACTGACGTAGACCAGGACGGCTTACGCGTTTCACAGTTTCGATAACTGGTTTGCCTTCGAAATACTTTAATGTCAAAGTAAGAGTTGCTTTGCCTTCAACGTCAGCAACTTCTACATTGGCAATGTAACCTTCTTGTTGAAGTACGTTTGCAATCGCAACTTTCAACTTAGAGTTAGGCATAGAAACAGTTTGTTTCTTCGCCATTTGTGCGTTACGAACACGAGTTAACATGTCGGCAACGGTATCTTGCATACTCATTCTAGTCGCTCCTTACCAGCTTGCCTTAACAACGCCAGGTACATCACCTTGCATTACTGTGTCACGTAATTTGTTACGGCTTAAACCGAACTTACGGAAGTAACCATGAGGACGACCAGTTAAACCACAACGGTTACGAAGACGCACTGGAGACGCATTACGTGGTAATGCTTGTAACTTCATCATCGCTTCGAAACGCTCTTCGTCGCTTGCATTTACGTTTGCAATAACAGCTTTTAATTCAGCACGTTTTGCAGCGTATTTAGCAACAGTAGCTTCGCGTTTCAATTCGCGATTAATCATACTTTTCTTAGCCATATCGACCTCTTATTTGAACGGGAAGCCGAATGCACGCATAAGCGCACGGCCTTCGTCATCGGTGCGAGCAGTCGTAGTGATGGTAATATCCATACCACGAATACGATCAATCTTATCGAAATCGATTTCAGGGAAAACGATTTGTTCTTTAAGACCCATAGAGTAGTTACCACGACCATCAAATGATTTCGCAGAGAAACCACGGAAGTCACGGATACGAGGGATCGCGATAGAGATCAAACGGTCTAAGAATTCGTACATGCGTTCGCCGCGTAAAGTAACTTTACAACCAATCGGCCAACCATCACGGATTTTAAAACCTGCGATAGATTTACGAGCTAACGTAAGAACTGGTTTTTGACCAGCGATAGCTTGCATATCAGAAAGAGCACCATCAAGGAGTTTCTTGTCAGCTGCAGCTGCACCAACACCCATGTTGATAGTGATTTTAGTGATGCGAGGGATCTCCATCACATTCTTAATGCCCAATTGTTCTTGTAATTGAGCTTTAAGTTCGTCGTTGTAACGTGTTTTAAGTCTGGCCATTGCCTATTTCAACCTATTACTTCGCTACCGCCACTGATTCACCATTTGATTTGTAAACGCGAGTTTTCACGCCGTCAATCGTTTGGTAACCAACACGGTCAGCCTTTTGGGTTGTAGCATTAAAAATTGCCACGTTTGAAATATGAAGCGAAGCTTCCTGAGTTACGATGCCGCCTTCAGCGCCAGTAACACGGTTCGGCTTTTGATGCTTCTTAACCAGGTTAAGGCCTTCAACCTTAACGCGGTCATTAGAAACTGACAAAACAGTACCCTGTTTGCCTTTTTCTTTACCTGCGATCACGATTACTTGATCGCCTTTTTTAATCTTAGCCATGATTGCCTCTTATAGAACTTCAGGAGCCAATGAAATAATTTTCATGAACTGTTCAGTACGAAGTTCACGAGTCACTGGTCCGAAAATACGAGTAGCAATCGGCGCTTTGTTGTTGTTCAAAATAACGGCTGCGTTATCGTCGAAACGAATCACAGAACCATCTGGACGACGGATACCGAATTTTGTACGTACAACTACAGCATTCATCACGTCACCTTTTTTAACACGTGCGCGTGGAATTGCTTCTTTTACAGTAACTTTAATAATGTCGCCAACAGAAGCATAACGACGATGTGAACCACCAAGTACTTTAATACATTGTACGCGGCGAGCACCACTGTTGTCTGCTACGTCGAGCATCGTTTCGGTTTGAATCATTGCCCTACTCCAAAACCGAGCATCACCGGTCACAATTTCGAAAGGCTCAAAGAGTACTCGAAATTGACCGATGATGCAACAAGAACGTTAATTACTCAGCAGCTGCTTCAACAACTTCAACTAGAGTCCAAGACTTAGTTTTAGAAATTGGGCGGCTTTCTTTGATGGTTACAACATCACCGATTTTAGCGGTATTGTTCTCATCATGAGCATGTAATTTTGTTGAACGGCGGATTGATTTGCCATACAACGGGTGTTGAACACGACGTTCAATAAGCACAACAATAGACTTGTCCATTTTGTCGCTTACGACTTTGCCGGTTAACGTGCGGACTGTTTTATCACTCATTGTCCGTTCCCCTGTTTTTCGGTAAGGAGTGTCTTAATACGAGCAATAGTTTTACGAGCGACTTGCACTTCGTGCGATTTGCCCAATTGACCAGTTGCTTTCGCCATACGAAGACGGAATTGGTTAAGCTGTTGCTCATCAAGCAAAGCTTTCAACTCTTCTACCGACTTTTCACGTAGATCTTTAGTTTTCATTACATTACCGTCCGAGTCACGATAGTGGTTTTAAACGGAAGTTTAGCAGCAGCAAGCTTGAATGCTTCAGTTGCTAATTCATCGTTCACACCTTCCATTTCGTACAGGATCTTACCTGGTTTGATTTCGCAAACCCAGTATTCCACGTTACCTTTACCGTTACCCATACGAACTTCTAATGGTTTTTCAGTAATTGGTTTGTCCGGGAATACACGGATAAAGATCTTACCACCACGTTTAACACGACGGCTGATTGTACGACGCGCAGCTTCGATCTGACGCGCAGTCATACGACCACGTTCAGTCGCTTTAAGTGCGATAGAACCGAAAGATACAGTGCTACCACGGTGCGCTAGACCAGTGTTACGGCCTTTTTGAACCTTACGGAACTTAGTACGTTTAGGTTGCAACATGGACTATTCTCCTTTTTCAGCAGAACGATCATTGCGACGACCACGACGCTCTTGACCTTCACCACGACCGCGACCGCGTTTAGCTGGACGTTCTTCAGCTGGAGCTGGGTTCATGACTTGTTTCATGCCGCCCAAGATCTCACCACGGAAGATCCAAACTTTAACACCAATCGTACCGTAAGTCGTTTCAGCACGCATAGTCGCGTAGTCGATGTCCGCACGAAGTGTATGTAGAGGTACACGACCTTCACGATACCATTCTGTACGAGCGATCTCAGCACCGCCTAAACGGCCAGAAACTTCAACTTTGATACCTTTGGCACCAGCACGCATAGTGTTTTGAACCGCACGCTTCATAGCACGACGGAACATTACACGCTTTTCTAATTGAGAAGCGATTGCTTCAGCAACCAGACGTGCGTCTAAGTCTGGACGATCGATTTCGTTGATGCTTACTTGCGCTGGAACACCCATAATGTTGGTAAGTTCGCGCTGTAATTTCTCAATGTCTTCGCCTTTTTTACCGATAACGATACCAGGACGAGCAGTGCTAATAGTTACTTTAGCAGCGCCTGTCGGACGTTCGATAAGAATATTGCTTACCATTGCGTTCTTAAGTTTTTTAGTTAAAAACTCACGAACTTGAAGGTCTTTAAGCAAGTATTCAGCGTATTGTTTCGGATTCGCATACCAGTTAGCGTTATGACGTTTCACAACACCTAGGCGGATACCGATTGGATGAACCTTCTGACCCATATCAAACCCCTACCTTAACGGTGATGTGACAAGTACGCTTAGTAATACGATCTGCACGGCCTTTAGCACGTGGCATAATACGTTTCAGGCTCATGCCTTCATCAACGTAGATCGTAGAAACTTTAAGGTCGTCTACATCTAAACTGTTATTGTGTTCAGCATTTGCAATTGCAGATTCCAACGCTTTTTTAACCAGTACAGCAGCTTTTTTGTTGCTGAAGTTCAGGATGTTAAGCGCATGCGCAACAGATTTGCCGCGAATAAGGTCTGCAACCAAACGTGCCTTTTGTGCCGAGATAGCGGCACCGCGTAATTTAGCAGTTACTTCCATCATAGCACCTATTAACGTTTAGACTTCTTGTCAACACCGTGACCACGATAGGTACGAGTTGGCGCGAATTCACCTAGTTTATGGCCAACCATGTGTTCAGTAACGATTACTGGAACGTGGTTACGACCATTGTGTACAGAAATTGTTAGACCAACAAAATCCGGAAGAATCATCGAACGACGCGACCAAGTTTTGATCGGCTTACGAGAGTTGCTCGCAACAGCCGCTTCAACCTTAGCGAACAAGTGCGCATCGACGAATGGGCCTTTTTTCAATGAACGAGGCATTAGTCAGATTCCTTTACTTGTTACTTAACGCGACGGTCGCGAATAATCATCTTAGTCGTACGCTTGTTGGTACGTGTCTTGTACCCTTTAGCTTTTTGACCCCATGGGCTTACAGGTTGAATACCTTTGTTACGCCCTTCACCACCACCGTGTGGGTGGTCAACCGGGTTCATCGCCATACCACGTACGGTAGGACGAACGCCACGCCAGCGTGAAGCACCTGCTTTACCAAGTGAACGCAAGTTGCTTTCTGAGTTAGAAACTTCACCCAATACAGCACGACATTCAACGTGTACTTTACGCATTTCACCAGAACGTAAACGAACGATAGCGTAAGAACCGTCACGACCCAACAACTGAACTGAAGTACCAGCTGAACGAGCTAACTGCGCGCCTTTACCGATTTTAAGTTCGATGTTATGAAGTGTAGAACCGATAGGCATGTTGCGAAGTGGCAAGCAGTTACCTGGACGAATTGGAGCATCGTTACCAGACTGTACTTTATCACCAGCACGTAAGCCTTTAGGCGCAATAATATAACGACGCTCACCGTCAGCATACTTCAGCAGTGCGATGTGTGCAGTACGGTTAGGATCGTATTCAATACGCTCAACTACAGCAGGAACGCCGTCTTTGTTACGTTTGAAGTCAACGATACGGTAGTGCTGTTTGTGGCCACCACCAACGTGACGAGTCGTAATGTGACCGTTGTTGTTACGACCACCAGTACGTTTTTTAGCTTCTACCAACGGAGCATATGGCGCGCCTTTGTGAAGGTGATCATGAACCACTTTCTCTACAAAGCGACGTCCTGGAGACGTTGGCTTACATTTTTGAATAGGCATAATTTTCGTCCTTATTCCGCTGCGGTTTCAGCGGTATCGCCCAAGTCAGCCATTTCAACATCTTGGCCAGCTTTCAGGGTGACGTATGCTTTTTTAACATCAGAACGACGTCCGATAGTTTTACCAAAGCGTTTAGTCTTACCTTTAGTGATAGTCGTGTTAACTTTAACAACTTCTACACCAAATAATTGTTCCACTGCTTTTTTGATTTCAAGCTTGTTTGCATTTAATGCAACCTTGAACACTTGAACACCAGCAGTTTCACCTAAAACTTGTGCTTTTTCTGAGAATACAGGTCCCTGTAGGACTTGATATAAACGTTCGTTGTTCATCCGAGTTCTACCTCAATTTTCTTAGCAGCAGCAACAGACATTACAACTTTATCGAACGCGATCAAGCTAACAGGATCGATTGCAGTAGCGTCAACCACATCAACGTGTGGAAGGTTGCGAGCTGCAAGGTATAGATTCTCATCTACAGCTTCAGTAACGATCAATGCGCGAGTTGCATTCAAGTCGTTCAGTTTTGCAAGCAATGCTTTAGTTTTAGGCGCTTCAACAGCAAACTCTTCAACTAATACAAGACGATCTTGGCGAACAAGTTCAGCTAAGATACATTGCATTGCACCGCGGTACATCTTACGGTTCACTTTTTGAGACCAGTCTTGTGGACGAGCAGCAAAAGTTTTACCACCGCCAACCCAGATTGGGCTACGAATAGAACCAGCACGAGCGCGGCCAGTACCTTTTTGACGGAATGGTTTTTTACCACCGCCAGAAACGTCTGCACGTGACTTCTGAGCTTTAGAACCTTGACGACCACCAGCTAAGTAAGCTGTAACAACTTGGTGTACAAGCGCTTCGTTAAATTCACGGCCGAAAGCTACTTCAGACAATTCAACAGCAGAGCCGGAAACAGTTTTTAAATTCACGTTATTTCCCCTCAGGCCTTGATAGTAGGACGAACAGTTACGTCGCCACCAGTAGCACCAGGAACCGCGCCTTTAACAACTAGAACTGAACGCTCTGTGTCGATTGCAACGATTTCAAGACCCTGTGTAGTTACGCGTTCAGCACCTAAATGGCCAGCCATTTTTTTGCCTTTGAATACGCGACCAGGAGTCTGGTTTTGACCTGTAGAACCTAGAACACGGTGAGAAACAGAGTTACCGTGAGTAGCGTCTTGAGTACGGAAGTTCCAACGCTTAACACCACCTTGGAAACCTTTACCTTTAGATGTGCCAGTTACGTCAACGATTTGACCAACTGTGAACAAATCTACAGTAAGCGTACCACCAACTTCACGACCTTCAAGCTCAGCTTCTGTAACGCGGAATTCTTGAACCAGACGACCAGCAGCAACACCCGCTTTCGCAAAGTGACCTTTCTGAGCGTTAGTTACGCGAGATTCGCGACGTTCACCAGTAGTGATTTGAATCGCTTGATAACCATCAGTTTCAAGCGTTTTGATTTGTGTGATGCGGTTAGGATCAACCTCAATCACTGTAACAGGTACAGAAACACCAGCATCTGTAAAGATACGGGTCATACCGCACTTGCGACCGACTAAACCAATAGCCATGTGCATAAACCTCTAAAAAAGCGGCTTAATTAACTTAGAGCGTTAATTAACCGAAAGCCTTAACCCAATGCGATCTGAACATCAACACCAGCTGCAAGATCTAATTTCATCAATGCATCTACAGTTTTGTCTGTAGGTTGAACGATATCGATCAAACGTTTGTAAGTGCGGATCTCATATTGGTCACGCGCATCTTTGTAAACGTGCGGTGATGTAAGAACGTTGAAGCGTTCGATGCGAGTAGGCATCGGGATTGGACCACACACTTGTGCGCCAGTACGCTTAGCGGTTTCTACGATCTCTTGAGCAGATTGATCAATTAAACGGTGATCAAAAGACTTAAGACGGATACGAATTCTCTGGTTAGACATACCAGTTAACTCCAAGCCAAAATATATAAAGAATCACTCTTGACGCATCTCACCCCACTAATAAAGGCAAGTGTCAAGAGCAGTGAAATATCACTAAGGTCGTGATCGATGCCACGACTGTAACGATAGTTAACCACTTTCTTCGCGGTTAACCCCCTTAATATCAAAGGGTCGCCCATTATAACGATTGTTTAATGCATAAGCAAATCCTTTTGTGGCTTTTTACATCATTTTTCAAATATTTCGACAAATCAATTGTTTAATAATTATACAGCCTGCCGCTGCGCTGCAGTTTGCTGTAATACATAATCTATCGCCTGATTTAATATCTGATTTCCTTGAATAAATTTATTTTTATTAGCGCGCTGCAGCTGCTCTAGCGATTGCACATAAGGTCCCTGAAACAGGGCCAGCTCTTCTTCATCTTCCAGGAATAATTGCAGGCTTTCTGGCGTGGTTTCCGGGTGAAACTGAAAGCCCAGTACATTTTTGCCAATCTGATACATCTGATTGCGACAGGCATCATTTTCGGCCAGATGCACAGCCCCTTTGGGAATCTCGAAGCTTTCGCTATGCCACTGCATGACATTAAACTGCTCCGGCAACTGAAAATAGTCTGCTGGCACATGCCTGACCTTGCGCACCTCGTGCCAGCCCAGCTCCTGTACAGGATTGCGACTGACGGCCGCGCCCAGCGCATTGGCGATCAGTTGCCCGCCCAAACACAAACCAATGGCCGGTTTACCCATGGCCAAATAACGCCTGAGCCAGCGTTTTTCCATTTTTAACCAGGGGAAATTGGCTTCATCATTAACGCTCATGGTGCCGCCCATGACAATTAATAAATCGACCTCCTCGATCTGCGGCAGCGCTTCAATATCCAGTGCTGAATCAACCGGCAAGGCAAAAAATTCTGTGGCACTGATCTCTGCATTTAACCGTTTTAAATGCGTATAACAACTTCCAAATCCTTCACCAGCAATATGCTGAAAATAATGTACTTTTAAATGCGACGCCATGCGCTGAAACCTGTTGTTGTAGCTCTGCTTTTAGGTTTTGCAAAAATGAAGCCAACTTTAGCGCTGCATGTTCAAAGTCAAATAAATACAGCCAGATATGGCACAACTGATCCTTTTCTCTTAAGCTAAATTCAATTGATTGTCCTGATTTGAGCGAAGTCGTGAAAAAAAATCCGCAAACCGAACTGATTCATGCACCACGAAAAGCCCCTCAACTGATTTCTACGGTTCAACCTCCCCTCTATCGTGCATCGACGATTATTTTTAACAACACCGATGCACTGTTTAATCGCCACTGGACCGATGTCTATGACTATAGTTATGGCACGCACGGCACGCCGACGACCTTTACTTTAGGTGATCACATCGCGCAGATCGAAGGCGGCCTCTATCACCTGCTGGCGCCGAGCGGCCTTTCTGCGATTAATCTGGTCAATTCCTGCTTGTTAAGTCAGGGCGATGAAGTCTGGGTTCCGGATAATATTTATGGCCCGAATATGGAGCATCTGCGTAATCTGCAGCAGCGTTATGGCATTGCCGTTAAGGTCTATAACCCGGTGGAGGTAGAAAGCTTTAACCCAAGTGATAAAGCCAAACTGTTATGGCTGGAAGCGGCTGGTTCGGTGACGCTGGAGTTTCCGGACTTAAGCGGTCTGGTGAAAAAAGCCCAAGCTCATAGCATTCTGACTGCGCTGGACAATACCTGGGGCGCAGGACTGGCCTTTAATGCCTTTGATTTTGGCGAGGACCACTTAAGCGTAGATCTGACCGTACATGCGCTGACCAAATATCCAAGCGGGGGTGGCGATATTTTAATGGGCTCGGTGGTGACGCGTGACCAGAAGCTCCATCATCAATTATTCCGGATGCATGCCATTCAGGGGATTTGTGTCAGCGGAGATGATACGGCGCAAATCCAGCGCAGTCTGGCCTCCATGCAGCTGCGTTACCAGCAACAGTCACAATCAGCACTGACCTTGCTGAACTGGCTAAAACAGCAAAAAGAGCTGGTTCAGGTCCTGCATCCGGCTGATCCGGACAGTGCCGGTCATGCATATTGGAAGGACATCTGCAAAGACGGTCACAGCGCCGGACTGGTTAGTGTGATTTTTGATGCGCAATACAATTTAAACGATATTCGGGCATTCTGTGATGCATTAACCCTGTTCAAGCTGGGCTTTAGCTGGGGCGGGCCGGTCAGCCTGGTAATGCTGTATAACCTTAAAGAGATGCGTGTGCTTGAGCATAAACACCTAAAACAAGGTTTGCTGGTGCGTTTCTGTATAGGACTGGAACATCCGGATGATTTAATTCAAGATATAGCGCAAGCATTACAACATTTAAAGCAGCATAAAAACGAATAACAACGAGGATCAGTACAGTATGGGTACACCAATTACCATTGCCAAAAAAACCCGTGATACCACACAAGCGATAGTCTTACATTCCCAGTTTGCCAACCGTCATGGCCTGATTGCTGGGGCAACAGGTACCGGCAAGACCGTAACATTAAAGGTACTGGCAGAAAGTTTTTCCCGCATTGGTGTCCCAGTCTTTCTGGCCGATGCCAAAGGCGATGTTTCCAGTCTGGCGCAGGCTGGTTCCAGCAATCCCAAATTTGATGAACGGATTAAAAGCCTGGGTATTGACAGTATTCCCTTTGCTGCCTCGCCGGTGGTGTTCTGGGATTTATTTGGTGAACAGGGCCATCCAATTCGCACCACCATCTCCGAAATCGGACCGCTACTGCTAGCCCGGATGCTGAATTTAAATGACACCCAGGAAGGTGTACTGTCGGCAGTGTTTCGGATTGCCGATGATCAGGGCCTCCTGCTGATTGACTTTAAAGACCTGAAAGCCATGCTCAGCTATGTCAGCGAACATGCGGCAGAGTTAAAGGCCGACTATGGCAATTTATCTCCAGCCAGTCTGGGCGCGATTCAGCGCAATTTACTGGCACTGGCCGATCAGGGCGGTGATCTGTTTTTTGGCGAGCCCAGCCTGAATATTCTGGATTTCATGCAGACCGATGCCCAGGGACACGGCAACATCAACCTGCTGGCTGCAGACAAGTTGATGCACACCCCGAAACTGTATGCGACCTTTTTATTGTGGATGCTATCAGAGCTGTTTGAACAGTTGCCGGAAGTTGGTGATATGGACAAACCCAAGCTGGTGTTCTTCTTTGATGAAGCGCATTTACTGTTTGACAATGCCAGCCCGGCCCTGCAGGAGAAAATTGAGCAGGTAGTCCGCCTGATTCGCTCCAAAGGCGTCGGAATTTATTTTGTCACCCAGAATCCGCTGGATTTGCCTGAAAGTGTACTGGGACAGCTCGGCAACCGGGTGCAACACGCCTTGCGCGCCTTTACCCCGAAAGATCAGAAAGCGGTCAAAACCGCGGCAGCAACTTTCCGTGCCAATCCGGAATTTCAGGTGGAACAGGCCATTACCGAACTGGCCGTCGGTGAAGCTTTAATTAGCTGTCTGGATGAACAAGGCACGCCGCAGATTGTAGAGCGCGGCTGGGTGATGCCACCCTACTCCTCGTTTAGCCCGATTAGCCCTGAACAGCGCAAGGCACTGATGAGCCAGAGTATTGTCGCCGGTGTATATGAGCAGAGTCTGGACCGGGACAGTGCCTATGAAATGCTGCAACAGAAAGTAGCGGAACGTCAGCAACAGGCTGAACAGGCCGCGCTCGAACAGCAACGCGCCAAGGAACAGGAAGCCCTAGCCAAGCAGCAAGCTAAAGAGCAGGCTGCTTTAGCCAAACAGCAAGCGCGTGAGCAGGAACGTCTGGCCCGCGAACAGCAAAAAGAAGCTGAACGCACTGCACGACAGCGTGAAAAGCTGACTCAGGATATTGTCGGTACCTTTGCCAAGAGCGCGGCCCGCACCTTAGGCGGCAGCACCGGACAGAAAATTGTCCGCGGATTATTAGGCTCCCTGTTTGGCCGAAAATAATCAAAAAACCGATAGGAACCGCTTTCATTATGGGATATTTTTATATCCCATAATTTTTTTATGGTTTTTTAAAAACAGTGCTTGCACTGGCGTTTTATAAAATGTATTTTAAATACATCTTATAAATAACCAGCCATGAGAGATCAGCCATGACTCCACAGCAAATTGACCTTGTAAAAGCAACTGTTCCTGTTCTACGTGAAAATGGTGTGGCCCTGACCAGCTATTTCTATAACCGCATGTTGGGGAATAATCCGGACCTTAAAGAAACCTTTAACCTGGGTCATCAACGCAGTGGTGCGCAGGCGCAGGCACTGGCAGGTGCGGTACTGGCCTATGCAGAAAATATTGAAGATCCATCAGTACTGGCGCCAGTAATTGAACTGGTCGCACACAAGCATGTCAGTCTGAATATTCAAGCTCCGGACTATAATATTGTCGGTGAAAACCTGCTGCACTCCATCAGCGAAGTGCTGAATATTTCCATGGATGATCCACTGATTGATGCCTGGGCCGCCGCGTATGGCCAGCTTGCAGAAGTGTTTATTAATACCGAACGTGCCATTTACGAGCAGCATCAGCAAACTCAAGGCAGCTGGTTAGGCTGGCGTAATTTCAAAATCGCCAAGAAAGTGGTAGAAAGCGACGAAATTACCTCGTTCTACTTTGAACCGGTCGATGGTGGTGCCTTACCAAAATATGAAGCCGGCCAATACATTTCAGTACGTGTTTTTGTCCCTGAACTGGACCTGAAACAACCACGTCAATACACGCTGTCAACCAGCCCGCAGCAAGACTACTTACGTATTTCAGTGAAACGCGAACCGGGTAATGGCGCCGACAAGATTGCAGGCTGGGTATCTAATGCGCTGCATCAGCTGCCAGAAGGTGCAGAACTTGAAATTTCAGCGCCAACCGGAAACTTCTACCTGATCGACAGCAACAAACGTAATGTGTTCATTAGTGGTGGTGTTGGCTTAACCCCAATGATTGCGATGCTGAACCAGCTGGTCACTTTAGATGTGCCACAACCGGTGACCTTCATTCATGCCTGCCGCAGCAAACAGGTACATGCCATGAAACAGCATATTCAGGACATCAAGGCGAAGTATCCACGTATTCATACCTTTACAGCCTATGAATTCCCGAATACCGAAGATGTGTTAGGTCAGGATTATGATGTGGCCGGTCGTCTGGACCTGAGCACCATGGATGCTGCCTTATTACCGGAAAATGCTGATTACTACCTGTGTGGCCCAATGCCATTCATGGCCGAGCAGCAAAAAGCCTTACTGGCACGTGGTATTAAAGCCGAACAGATTCACAGTGAAGCGTTTGGTACGGGTGGTGTACGTCACTAAAACCCCACACGTGTAAAACATAGGAGGGCTAGTCTGCTTATGGTAGACTAGCCTTCTTGTATTTCAACTTTGAAAAAATATTTGTGCGATCATGCAATTAAATAAATTCACCGACTATGCATTACGTATTCTGCTGTATATCTCCCCACCGCGAGATCTGCCGTATACGATTGCGGAAATTGCGCAGGATTTGCATGTTTCCCAAAACCATCTGGTTAAAATTGTGCATTTCATGGGCAAACAGGAATGGCTGATTACCACCCGCGGTAAAGGGGGCGGCCTGCGTTTAAATCCGGATGCACGGGCACTGAAGCTGGGCCAGATCGTGCGTATTTTGCAACGTGAAACCCAGATTGTGGAATGTAATACCCCGCCGTGCGTGCTGCGCAGCCGCTGTGGCTTAAAAGGCATTTTAGATCAGGCGCTGGAACAGTTTTATCAGAGTCTGGACCAGTACACCCTGTCCGACGTGTTAGATACTCCTGCACCGGCACAGTGGAGCACACAATCGCCAATTCAGCTGATCAATCTCTGAGTTAGATAACTTTTGCACACGGCTACAGCAAAGTTCGCGTGTCTGCGCGAGTTGATCTATAATACCGCTTTGTAAAAGCAGTGATGAAGTTAAGTTATGCACCATAGCAGAGGAAAATCGAAAAACACTAAGGCCGCTAATGCGCCGAAGCAAAAGATTAGCTATGAGAAAAAGGCTGATCCTGCGATTACCGAATATGCCGTTCGTGCCCTGAACTGGCTACGTAAAGCCGAATTCCTGATGAGTGCGCCAAAGCTGAATCTCTGTGTAGAAGATAGCGGCTATGAGGTGGCCTTTGCCGGACGTTCCAATGCTGGCAAATCCAGTGCGATTAATGCCCTAACCAACCAGAAACAGCTGGCACGTGCCTCGAAAAAACCGGGCCGTACCCAGATGATCAACTTCTTTAGTCTGGGCAATCCGGAGCAGCGTCTGGTCGATTTACCGGGTTATGGCTATGCCGCGGTACCGGAATCGATGAAAATTGTCTGGCAAAAAGAGCTGGAAAATTACCTGATTCATCGCAAGAGCTTACAGGGTCTGGTGTTACTGATGGATATTCGCCATCCACTACAGCATTTTGATGTGATGATGCTGGAATGGGCTTATTCTCGTCATCTGTTTGTGCATGTTTTGCTGACCAAATCCGACAAGCTGAATCGTGGCCCGGCCAATAAAGTCCTGCTGGAAGTAAAACAGCAGCTGAAAAAGATGAAGCTGGATTTCTCGATTCAACTGTTCTCCTCACTCAATCGTCAGGGTCTGGAAGAACTGGCCAGTGTAATGGCCGGTCGTCTGAACTTTACCCTGGAACAATCGCAGCAGTTTGATCTGGCCAGCATTCCGGAAGCCACGGCAGATGAACTGGAAGCAGAAGAGCTGCCGGATACAGAAGCTGTTGAACAGCTGACTGAAACGGCCGCCAAAGAGCCATAAGCTTTGCAACAACTCAAAACTGTCTGACAATAATTTACATCTATTGATATTGGAATGTCCCCTATTGCTAGTTTCAATGGGGGATATTTTTTTCATACTCATGCTGAGCACAATTTGAACCGCATCACATTTTAGAGGTGCAATACAGCATGAAAAAACTCCTCGCACGTTTTCGCCGTGCTGCCCGTGGCTCATCCATTGGCTACTTTATTCAACCGCGTAAAGTCCGCTTTGAATGGCAGGACACCCCCATCGACTGGATTCCGCAGCAGCCTTTTGCCAGTTATTTTATTAACGAAATTAACATGATTCTGCCGGCCGGCGAGTTCTGGTTTTGCCGGCTGTACAACAAGGTTTTGCCGCAGATTCAGGATGAAAAACTAAAACAGGATGTGCAGGCCTTTATCCGCCAGGAAGCCATGCACGCCCAGGCGCATAACTCGGCCAACAAGGATTATTTAAGCGAACGCCAGATTGATATTCAGCGCAATATCAGCCTGATGAACGGACTGTTTAACCAGTTACTGGCCGATCGGCCTTTAGGTCTGCAATTGCCGCAATGGAGCGAACGGCACTGGGATCTGTTCCGTTTAGGCATTGTTGCCACGGTAGAACACATGACCTGCGTGCTGGGTAAATATGCGCTGTATAACCGCGAATGGCAGCGTCAGGGTGCCGACCCGGCCATGCTGGATCTGGTCAAATGGCACGGCGCAGAAGAAATCGAGCATCGCACCGTGGCCTTTGACCTGTATCGGCATTTGGGTGGCAGTTATCTGGCCCGTTATTATCTGAGCCTGCTGGTGATTGCTGGAGTAATTGGTCTCTGGGTCGATGGTGCGGCGCATATTATGCGTCAGGACCCGCGTTATGCATCAATCCGGCCGGCCCTGTATAAACCGTGGATCTGGCGGGAATGGTACCGCACTGCACAGGCCAATAACGGCTTATTGCCCTCACCATTCTGGCTGGTATCACAGCAGCTGGGTTATTTAATGCCGTGGTATGACCCGCTGCATGAAGCCAAAACCGAAGATGCGCTGGCCTATCTGCAAGCCTCCCCGGCGGCACAGCGCGCCCAGCTTAAAGTCGCGTAAAGCATCCACCTGGTGCAGAATTGCAGAGATACAATTGCCCGACACAGGCAGCACTGTGTCGAGCCAGATTTCCGCTAAGATAAAAATCAGACTTGAATGAAAAGGCAGGAACAATGCGCGCATCTTTGAGTGTGATCACGCTGGCTGTGCAGGATTTAGACGCAGCTTTGCGCTTTTATCAGCAAGGTTTGGGCTGGCAGAGTGAAGGTATCGTCGGGCAGGAATTTGAACAGGGCGCAGTGGCGTTTATCACGCTGGATTCAGGCCTGACACTGGCACTGTGGCCGCAGGCTGCCTTGGCGCAAGATTCAGGCCTGCCCCTGAGCCGTTTTTGCCCGACCCAAATCAGTCTGGGGCATAATGTGCATAGTCCGCTGGACGTAGATCAGGTGATGCAGCAGGCCGAGCGTGCCGGTGCCACCATTGTCAAACCGGCACAAGCCACCTTTTATGGCGGTTATGCCGGTTATTTTCAGGACCCCGATGGCCATCTTTGGGAAGTGGTCTGGAATCCGTGCTGGGAAGATACTCAGGATTGAGTTGCGATCTCATCGTCGCGGGTATAACGGTCAACCACCACACTAATCATCATATCACCCTGGACATTGACTACGGTACGTACGGTATCCAGCAAACGGTCAATCGGCAGTAAAATGGCAATTGCTTCTGCCGGCAGACCGACCGATTGCAGCACCATAATCATGGTGACCATGCCGGCACTTGGAATTCCCGGCGCACCCAAGGAGGCAATCATGGCGGTGGCGCAAACCACCAGCTGCTGGCCCAAGGTCAAATCCAGCCCCATTAAATTGGCAATAAACAGCGCCGCAGCGGCTTCATATAAGGCTGTGCCATCCATATTCAGCTGTGTCCCCAGCGGAATTACAAAGCCAGCTGTTTGTGGGCGCACCTTCAGGTTTTCCTGGGCACATTTCATCGAAAGCGGCATGGTGGCCGAGCTGGAACTGGTGGCAAATGCAGTAATTAAAGCAGCGCGCGTTCCTTTAAAGAAGGTCACCGGATTCATTTTTCCAAACAGCCATAGCAGTAGCGGCAGTACCACCAGACCATGAAAAATGGTGGTACCCGTTACCACCACAGCAAACTCAGCCAGACGGCTGAGCACGGTCACATCTTCGGTGGCAATCAGCTTGGCCAATAGCGCAAAAATCCCCAGCGGTGCCAGTTTCATCACCCAGCCGATCATCAGCATCATGATGTCAAAAAACTGATGACTAAGCCGGCGCACAGTCCGGAACTGCTCACCGCCTTTGACCAGCGCCACCCCGACAAATAAGGCAAACACCACCACCGCCAGCACATTGCCCTCGGCAAAGGCCTTAAACGGATTAATCAGGGTGTTTTGAATAAAATTGGTGAAGAAAGACGACGGCGTTAAGGTATCTGGCGTCTGATGCTGGCTCATCGCGTCCTGGAATAAACGCACATCTACACCTTTGCCGACTTCAAACAGATGCGCACAGGCCAGACCTAAAATGAGTGCCAATGTGGTGGTGGTCACACAGCACAGCAAGGTAATTTTCCAGACCCGGCTCAGCTGGCCAGAAGCCTGCAGGTTGGATACCCCGACTACAATCGAACTGAAAATCAGGGGAATCAGCAGCATTTTCAGCAGGCCGATAAAAATACTGCTGGCAATACTCAGGCCATATAAGCTGCCGTCATAAAATGCGCTGCCCGGCAACAGGTTCAACAAAAACCCGAATAGAACCCCTAAAATTGCGGCCACCAGAATTTGTGTATTTAAGCTCATGGGTGCATATATTGTGATGTCATCTTGCTTGGCACTATGCCATGCGAGCTGCGCTGAATCGAGCATTATTTTGTCAAAAGCAAATCCAGCTCAGGAAAAAAGCCCGGTGCCAGAAAAACTGGCATAAGATGTGCTTTATCAGTGCATTACCTTGTTTTTAAGACTAAAAGAGTAACCTCATGAAAAAACTCGCCCTTATTCTTGCACTAATTTGTAGCACCTCTCAGGTTTTTGCCCATTCTTCGGGCAACAGCAAGGCACAAGGCTGCCATAAACATGCACCAAGCGATTTGCCGCATTGCCATTGAAGGTAGGATAAAAAAAGCCGAATCGACTGATTCGGCTTTTTTTATTGATATTGGTTTACTGGGTTTCAATTTCGCGTAGGCGAATTAAACCTTCCTGGGTGGTGCTACAGACCAGCTCACCGTTTTGCCACATACGGCCAAAGTTCAGGCCACGCGAACTGTTGCTGATGGTGGCTTCCATGTCATATAGCATCCAGTCATCGACCCGGAATGGCTTATGAAAATACATGGCATGGTCGATACTGGCACATTGCAGACTTGGCGACAGATAACTCAGGCCATGCGGACGCAGCGCGGTGGTCATCAGGGTAAAGTCTGAATAAAAGGCAGCAATGGCCTGATGCAAGGCAATTTCATCCTGCTCCGCTGCAATCGGGCTATGTGTACGGATATAGTGCGCATAAGACGGCGCTTCCGGCTGCGGCTGAAACGGATTGCTTGGATTCACCGGGCGGATTTCCACATGACGGTCACGGGTAAAGCTGGCACGAACGTTTTCCGGAATAAATTCGACAATGCTCTGCACCAGTTCTGCTTCATTTTTTAACTGTTCCGGTGCCGGATATTCAGGCTCGGAAATCTGGTAATTCAGCCCTTCTTCTGGCGCAGCAAACGATACCATACACATAAAGATGGTCCGGCCATGCTGGATGGCTCGCACCTGACGACTAACAAAGCTCTTGCCTTCACGAATCCGGTCCACTTCATAAATAATCGGTGCGTTGACATCGCCGCCAAACAGGAAGTAGGCATGTAAGGAATGCGCCGGACGGTCGGTGGTATACGAGGCTGCACGCAGTGCCTGGCCCAGTACCTGTCCACCGAACACGCGCTTACCGACCAGATTGCGGCTGATGCCTCGGTAGATATTTTCTTCAAGTTTTTCCAGGCTAAGCAGTTCAACCAGTTCCTGAGTCAGTGCATTCATGCGGGGAAACCTATGTCGGGATATTTAAAAATCAAAACAAGCAAAATAGAAACAGCTCAATCTTGCCTATTTTGCCATATTTGTCGACTAAAACACTAAAGTTTAACTGACTGCCCTGTCACGGCTCCCGTATAATGCGCCGCACTAAAAATACGATTTTTAACGATAAAATTGAGCACTAAAGATAGAATTTGTCAGAAAATGTCAGGCTATTTTTCGCTACAATTAGATTCATTATTTTTCCCTCAGATAATCTGCGGTACTGGTCATTGATTTAGGAGTTGGTATGTCCAAGAGTGGTTTTGGTCAAATTTATCGTCAGCTTTCAAGCAAACTGCTTGATCTGGTGGTAACCCCGCATGTACTGGGCGAGGTTCCTGCCGAAGCAGCAGCGACAGACCATTCAGAACAGCCGACCCAGAAAATTGTCTGCTATGTGTTGCAGAACCATTCCCGCAGCAATGCCTTGGTCCTTGATGGTGAAACACGCCGCTTAAAGCTGCCGCCCGCATTAGACCCGATGCAGATTGGCCAGCACAAGGAAAAAGCTTCGATTCTGTTTCTACAGCACTATGATGAAAACAATCTGCTGAATCCGCCGCCGCACGCCTTTCCGCCGCGTTTACTACGCCTGATTGAACTGCTGGAACAGCACCCGGAACTGGATATTGAGCTGATTCCGGTAACCGTTCTCTGGGGCCGCGCACCAGATAAAGAAGATTCCTGGCTCAAACTGCTCCTGACCGATACCTGGGCTACGCCGGGTACCGTCAAGCAGCTGGTCAATATTGGCCTGCATGGTCGCCAGTCCTATCTGGAGTTTCATGAGGCACAGTCTTTAAGAGCGATGGTGCAGACCGCCAAGATTCAGGCCCCGAACCTGTCGCCAGCGACCTGTATTATTAATACCTTAAATAATTATTTAGACAGCCAGCGCGAAGTGGTATTAGGTCCCGATTTATCGGACCGCCGTAACGTCATGCATAGCCTGATTAAAGCGCCGGATGTACAAGAAGCCATTCGCCGCGAAAGCATCCGCAGTAAAATCAGCATGATTGAAGCCGAGCGCCGTGCCATTGGCTATTTAAATGAAATCGTGTCGGACTATTCCTATGCGGCCATCCGCTTTGCTGAAACGGCGCTAACCCGTTTATGGACCCAGCTCTATGATGGCGTCGAGGTGCATAATTTCAGTACCGTGCGTGAACTGGCCAAAGACTACGAAATTATTTATACCCCGTGCCATCGCAGTCATATCGACTATTTATTGCTGTCTTATGTGATTTATAAACGCGGCATGATGGTGCCGTATATTGCGGCTGGCGATAACCTGAACATGCCCTTTGTCGGTCAGTTATTACGCGGTGGCGGAGCCTTCTTTATTCGCCGGACTTTCCGTGGCAATGGCCTGTACACCACCGTATTTAAGGAATATCTGTACAGCATTCTGTCGCGCAATACGCCGCTGGAATACTTTATTGAAGGCGGCCGTTCGCGTACCGGCCGCTTGTTGCCACCAAAAACCGGTATGCTGGCCATGACCGTACATGGACATTTACGTGGCCGCGCCAAACCGATTGCCTTTGTGCCAACCTATATTGGCTATGAACGCCTGATGGAAGGTTCGACCTATGTCGGTGAAATGCAGGGTAAACCGAAAGAAGCCGAATCCATTGTCGGCATTCTAAAAACCTTGAGAAAAATCGAGCGTATTTTTGGCAAGGTGCATGTGAACTTTGGCGAGCCAGTCTTTTTGGATGACATGCTGAAACAGCATGGCGCCGAGCAGATCAGTATCGAAAAAAATGACGACCCGATTCCGCAGGAAGTGTCCGATGCAGTAAACAGCTCGGCCTATGCGATTCTGGAAAATATTAACCGCGCCGTGGTAATTAACCCGGTATCGTTGTTATCGCTGATTTTGCTGGCCACGCCAAAACATACCCTGGATGAAGCGATCTGTATCAAGCAGCTGGATACCTATCGTGACCTGCTCACTGCCCTGCCTTACGATGAGCGCACCCACATCACCCCGCTTTCAGGCAAGGAAATTATTGCCTACGGTCTGAAGCTGAAACTGATTAAACGTGTGCAGCACGTTCTGGGCGATATTATTGCCATTGAAGACAATCAGGCGGTGTTGCTGACCTACTTCCGCAACAATATTCTGCATGCCTTTGTCCTGCCATCTCTGGTAGCGGCACTGGTTGAGCACAATGGTTCAATCAAGCGTGGCGATTTAATTAATGTAATTCGCACGCTGTATCCGTTCCTGAAAGCCGAGCTGTTCCTGAAATGGAATGAAGCAGAACTGAAACAGCAAATCTGTGCCTATGCTGATGGGCTAATTCAGGCCAAGCTGATTAGTGAAGATGCTGAAGGGAATCTGCTTTCTCCGGCACCGAACAGTGAAGATCATAACCAGTTGGTAGTATTGGCTGCGCCGGTAATGCAAAGTCTGGAACGCTACTACATGACCCTGGCGCTGATTACCCAGCGTGGTTCGGGCAATATTTCCGCCCGTCAGGTTGAAGAACTGAGCCATCTAGTGGGTCAGCGTTTATCGGTGCTGTATGAGTTCAACTCACCGGAATTCTTCGATAAGGCCCTGTTCCAGAGCTTTATTAAAGTGCTGACCCAGCAAGGCTATATCAGCACCAACAGCGACAATGCCATTGTCTTTGATGAGAACTTTAGCAATGTGGCGCAGTATGCCAATCTGGTGCTGGATGATGTAACCCTGCAAATGCTGCAACACATCACCACCTTTAGCGATGAAGAACTGAAAGATGCACTAGATGCACTAGCCGCACAGCAAGCCAAACGTCGCTTAAAACGTAAAAAGAAATAAAAAACCGTCCATAACCCGTATCTTTGCCTTCGTGCAAAGGTGCGGGAAATATCAGCCATCCTCAATAAAATGAAAAATCCTTAGTTCACATCCGTTTGCTGTAACAGGGCCAGATAATCCTGAAAACAGTCATCATGCTGTAACTTAAAACCACTGTCCTGCATCCGTTTCGGTCGAATCCGCTTGCCGGTTTCGTGCGGACTGGTCAGGGTTAATAACGGCCGATGTAGCTGCTGCTGAAACCATTGCACCACTTCATGCAGCAGTTGCGGCTGACCATTACTGACAATATAACTCTCCTGCAGATGTTCCACGTGAATCATCTGTGCCAGAAAACGCGCCAGATCATCAATATGAATCCGGTTAGACCAGTGCCGGTTTGGATATTCAGTGAGCGTGTGCGCCAGCTTGACCATCCTTGCGATTGAGCTGCCATAAATACCGCTGGGCCGGATAATGGTGCAACGCTCCGGATAAGCGCTTAAATAGGCCTGCTCCATCTTGAGCAGAATGTCTGCCTGTGCATCTGGCGGCTGAAGCAGTGTGGTATCCTCAATCCATTCCCCGGCATTTTGTCCATACACCCGGGTCGATGACACCACCACCATACGACGCACCGGATGCGCTGCCAGCGCCGTTACAATTGGTTGCACCGAATCCAGATAGGTCTGCTGATAGGCCTCCGGCGTGCTCTGGCCCGGACTGAGCAGCACATAGACCCAGTCAATTGGCGCCAGCTGGCTTAAATCCAGCTGCTGCACATCCTGAATCAGATGCGTTGCATGCGCATCACTTTTCCGGCTGCGGCTAATTGTGGTAATTTGGTGGCCAGCTTGAAATAGTTGTTTAGCCACACGTGCAGATGTTTTACCATAACCGATAAATAAAATATGCATAACCCACTTGCTCATTACCATTGTTGAGGGGACATGGCCGCAGTCCATCAATTACAAGGCGTTGGCGCTGCTGCTGCCGCGTTACTGGAAAAACTGAATATTTTCACCACAGATGACCTACTGTTTCATCTGCCGCGTGATTATGAAGATCGTAGCACGATCATTCCGATGAACCAATTGAACGTCGGCCGCAGCTATTTACTGGAAGGCATTGTCAAAGGGGTCGATTTCCCACCCGGCAAACGCAAGTCGATGGCAATTCTGCTGGATGATGACAGCGCCAAAGTCACCTTACGTTTTTATCATATTTATAAAGGCCTAACCGACCGTGCCAAAGTCGGCAACCGCCTGCGCGTGTTTGGTGAAGTCCGGGTCGGCGCACGTGGTCTGGAAATGTATCATCCGGAAATCCAGCTGATCAGCGAGCATACTCCGCTACCGAAAACCCAGCTCACGGCGATTTATCCAAGCACCGAAGGGCTGACCCAGTCCAAACTGCGCGACTATGTCAAACAGGCGCTGAAACAGCACAGTGATGATCTGCCGGAACTGTTGCCGGAAAAATTTACCAACGGCTATGCACTGAAACAGGCGCTAGAATATATCCATGAGCCGCCAACCAGTGCCAATATGCTGCAGCTTGGTCAGGGTTCGCATCCGGCCCAGCAGCGGCTGATTTTTGAGGAACTGGTGGCACATCAGGTCAGTTTATTGACCCGCCGCGCTTATATCCAGCAGATTGAAGCGCCAGCTTTTGCGCCCAGCCAACGTCTGGCCAAGCAGTTACTGGCCGGTTTACCGTTTAGCATGACCGGCGCACAAAAACGGGTGTCCAAGGAAATTATCCAGGACCTGAAACAAAACAAGCCGATGCTGCGGCTGGTACAAGGTGATGTCGGCGCCGGCAAAACGCTGGTGGCGGCGGTGGCGGCCTGTCATGCACTGGAAGAAGGCTGGCAGGTGGCGCTGATGGCACCGACTGAGATTCTGGCTGAACAACATTATTTAAACTTTAAACGCTGGTTTGAACCTTTGGGACTGACCGTATCCTGGCTCTCTGGCAAACAGAAAGGCAAGGCCCGCGCCAGCGCCGAACAGATTATTCAGGATGGCAGCGCCCAGCTGGTGGTCGGCACCCATGCGCTGTTTCAGGACAATGTCGAATTTGCCAAGCTGGGACTGGTGATTATTGATGAGCAGCACCGCTTTGGGGTCGATCAGCGGCTGGCCTTAAGAAACAAGGGCCTGAATCACATGACTCCGCATCAGCTGGTGATGACCGCCACCCCAATTCCACGTACGCTGGCGATGTCCGCCTATGGCGATCTGGACACTTCCATTATTGATGAGCTGCCGCCGGGCCGTACCCCGATTCAGACCGTGACCATTCCACTGGACCGGCGCGAACAGGTACTACAGCGTATTGCCAGCAACTGTGCCGAAGGCAAACAGGCCTATTGGGTCTGCACCCTGGTCGAACAGTCAGAAACGTTGGATGCGCAAGCTGCCGAAGCGACTTTTGCTGAAATCAAGGAACGCTTTCCGGAACTGAATATTGGTCTGGTGCATGGCAAAATGAAGGCTGATGACAAACAGGCGGTGATGCAGCAGTTTAAAGACAACCAGCTACAATTGCTGATTGCCACCACCGTGATTGAAGTCGGCGTCGATGTCCCGAATGCTTCAATTATGGTGATTGAAAATGCCGAGCGTTTAGGGCTGTCGCAATTGCATCAGCTGCGTGGCCGGGTCGGTCGGGGCGCCAAAGCCAGTTTCTGTGCCCTGCTGTATAAGCATCCGCTGTCGCAAAACGGCCAGGAACGGCTGCGGATTTTAAGAGAAAGCAATGATGGCTTTGTGATTGCCGAAAAAGATCTGGAACTACGCGGCCCCGGGGAGTTGCTGGGCACCAAACAAACCGGCGATATGGGCTTTCGGGTGGCCAAGCTGGAACGCGATGATCATCTACTGAATCAGGCACATTATGTGGCCCAGCAGATGCTGAAAGATTATCCCGAGCAGGCCGAGGCCCTGCTCAAACGCTGGCTGCCGGAAGCACCACGTTATGCCTATGTTTAAGCTGCTGGCGCATAGCCGTACGCTATTACAAAAATTACTGCCCTGCCAGCTCTGTGGCAGTGCGGCCCAGCAGCAGTACCGGGTCTGTGCAGATTGCTTGCAGCAACTGCCATGGTTAAAAGCAAACGTCTACCGGCAGGAAACCGAGATTCAGGTGGCCTGTCATTATCGTTATCCAGTCGACCGGATGATTCAGCAATTCAAATATGAGCAGCAACTGCATTATCAGTCTTTACTGGCGGGCAGCCTGTGTGAATTGACCTATCCACGGGTACAGGCCATTGTCCCGATGCCGGTGGCAACCGAGCGACTGGCAGAGCGTGGCTATCATCATACCCTGCTGCTGGCTCAGGTGCTGGCACGCCATTTACAGCTACCAATCTGGCAACCGGTTGTACGGCGCCATCAACACAGTCAAAAAGGCTTAAGCCGCTTGGAACGACTGGAAAATCTGGACCAGCAATTCCAGCTGCGACCCGATGCCGGCCGGCCTTATCGCCGGGTATTAATTGTTGATGATGTGGTCACCACCGGCAGCTCAATTCGTGCACTGAAACAGCAGCTGGAGCAACTTGGCTGTCACAAGGTCTATGCGGTGTGTATTGCCAGTGCCGATGGTTAAATCATCTGAAAAACAGCCAGCCTTAAGCCGACTGTAACAGATGCTGTTTCACCCAGGGAATCACCACTTCTGTGGTTAACGGTGCCAGACGTGTCGTCTTATCCTCCAGTTCAATCCATTTCATTTCCGCAATTTCCGCCTGAACCTGCGGGTCCTGATCGAGCTGCACATAATAAACATAACTGACCAGACGATGATCCGGCTCATTGGCTGTAGCGGTTTCAAAACGGCCAACAAACTGTTTAATCCGGGCCTGACAGCCAATTTCCTCCGCAATTTCCCGGCAGATGGTCTGCTCCGGTGGCTCATTGCTTTCCAGCTTGCCGCCAACCTGCATAAAACATTGGGTGTGCTGTTTGCGTACCAGCAGCAATTGCTGCTGCTCGTTCAGAATAATGGCCGCAGCTACGGTAATGGTGTTCATATTTATTTCACCAAGGCCTGACGGTCGGCCATACCCCATTTCGGTTCAGGTGCCTGAAAGCGTTCAAACTGGCTTAAAATCTCATCCATAGAATCAGACACAATTAACGCCTCGGTAAAACGTGCATGGGTAAAGCCCTTGTCAGTAGTCATGCGAATAAAGCGCAGCAGATCATCATAAAAACCTTCAACATTTAAAAAGGCATTCGGTTTTAAATGAATTCCCAGCTGGGCCCAGGTCCACTGCTCAAAAATTTCTTCCAGTGTGCCGGCACCACCTGGCATGGCAATAAAGGCATCGGACAGTTCTGACATTTTGGTTTTACGCTCATGCATATTCTTCACCACATGCAGCTCGGTTAAACCGGGATGGGCCAGCTCGCGATCAACCAGCGGCTCCGGAATCACGCCAATTACGGCACCACCGGCCTGCAAGGCACTGTCTGCGACCACGCCCATTAACCCGGAGCGACCACCACCATAGACCAGGGTTTTGCCCTGTTTTGCAATCGTTTGCCCGACCAGCTGCGCCGTGTCCACAAAAACCGCATCGGAACCTAAAGCCGAGCCACAGAAGACTGCAATTGAATTTGTCATTTTTTCACCATGTTCAGCGGCTATGATGCCGCAAATATACCCTTGAGCTGGTTTTTTAAATAAATTAGCACTTCAAACAGTGTTTTTAATCAAATCCTTGTCTAAAATACACCCATCAATAAAACCCATACTGCGCAAGGGAGAAAAGACTAATGCTTGAAGCCTTTTACGCCACAGAGCGCGGTAGTCTGGAAGATGCCACCATCAACGGCGGCTTCGACCTGCATCCAGAACTGGTCTGGATTGACCTGATCGCCCCTTCACAAGAAGAACAACAGTGGGTCATGGACGCCTACCGGCAGGATTTACCCACCTTAAAGTCCCTGGAAGACATTTCCTCATCTGCCCGATTTTACCGTGATGATGATGGGGTTTTACACATCAGCACCTATTTTTTAACGAAAAATAAAAACTATCAGGTCGATGATGAATCGGAAGAAAATTCCAGTATTCTCGCCACGGTACAAACCGTTGCCTTTATTTTAAACCGGGACCGCCTGCTAACCCTGCGCGGTGAAAAACTGGTGGCCTTTCGTGCCTTTCGTGCCCGTGCACGGCGCAATGATTATGAAATTGATTATAAAGACCCGACCTGGGTGCTGCTCGGTCTGTTAGAAGCCAAGCTGGATGAGCTTGCGGATATCTTGGAAGATATCCACAAGGACCTGGAAAAATACTCCACCGAAGTGCTGAATAACCGCCACCGGGAAATGATTTTAGACCTTGATGACATGATTACCCGGCTGGCTCAACTGGAAGATATGCTTGGAAAAGCCCAGCTCTGTCTGATTGATTTACGCCGTGTGCTGACCTTTTTAGCGCGTCCACGTGCCTTGGGCAGTCATATTTATGATGCCGATATCCGTGAACTGAGTGAAGATGTACGCTCGCTGGTCGAACACGACGCCTTCCTGTTCCAGAAAGTACGCTTCCTGCTCGATACTACTTCGGGTTTCATTAACACCGAACAGAATGACACCATCCGTCGCTTCTCGATTTTACCAAGTATGCTGGCACCGCCAATGCTGGTGGCCAGTGTTTATGGCATGAACACCGACGTACTGCCTTTTGCCAAAGGCACCACCAGTTTTATTATTGTCAGTATTATCCTGATTGGCTTCTTTATCGGGCCGCTGATTTACTTCAGATGGAAGAAATGGATTTAATGCGACATGTCCTCTCTCCCTGAGGGAGAGAGTTAGAGAGAGGGCTGGTTTCGCTAATCTTCTATCCCTCCTCACCTCCCTTGAGTCAAGCGAGAAACTTAATGCCATAAAAAAGCACCTCAGTTGAGGTGCTTTTTGTTTAAGCGCTGAGCTGTAAATCATCCTGCAAATGACAGGATTGAATAATCTTCATCATTTTTTCCGGGACGGCTTTAAAGACCAGCCCTTGCGCATCCGGGGTCTGTCTTAACCAGCGCACCAGCACAGCCAAAGCCAGGGTACTGCCCTGCTCAAGTTCGGCCAGATTCACCACCACCGGGGCGGGCTGCTGTTGAATCAGCTGCAGCCCCTGCTGGTAATACTGCTCGGCATTGTTAAAGTCAATTTTCCCGGAAACCCGCAGTTCCTGATTTACATATTCAATCACAGCACGTCCTATTATTTTTTATCAACCGCAGCTTCTGCATCTGGTTTAAAGGTCGCAATCGCCTTATCAATATTGCCGCCATTACGTTTGACGTTGGCTGCAAACTGGTTACGGAACTGCAGACCTAAATCAATCCCGGATACGTTGATGTTACGGATTTTCCACTGATTGCCTTTATCGACCAGCTGGAACGATACCGGAATTTTCTCGCCTTTGTTGTTAAAGTCGATGGTCACTACCGGGTTCTTGCTGTTGCTGGCTTTATACGGACGTAAGGTATAAGTCTGGTTGCTGAATTTCGCAAAGGCTGAACCATAGTTTTCAATCAGGGTTTCACGGAAATTCTTTTCAAACTGGGCACGCTGGGCAGCCGAACTGTACTGATTGGTCGCATAGGTTCCCATCACAATACGGGTAAAGGCTTGCGAATCGATATACGGATCAAGGTTCTGGCGCACAATGGTTTTCACCAAGGCCGGATTATTTTGCAATTTGGCATGATCGGCTTTTAAACGCGAAATCAGGCCATCCGCCACTTTCTTGATAAATGCGGGAGGAGTTTCGGTTGGTGCAGCAAATGCACTACCTGCCACCAGCGTGGCCAAAACACTTGCGGTCAAGGTTTGTTTGAACAATGTCTTCACTAAAATTTCTCCTCTCAATTACTCAACAAATGACACTTCTGCATCTGTTGTTTCAGCGGATGTCTCATCTGCCGGGTTATCGGATGATGACTTGTTGCCTGCGCCACCGGTCACAAACTTGGTCACAAGGTCTTCAATTTCCATGGTGCTTTGGGTATTACTGATTTGATCACCACGTTTTAAATAATTCAGACCACCACCCGGTACAATCTTCAGGTACTTCTCACCCAAAAGACCATTGGTTGCTACCATTATGTAAGCATCTTCATCGATATTGGTGATGGAGGTCATGTTATCCAACAGTTGCTTTTCCATTGCTTTTTGTTGCGCAGGATCGGCTTCGCTGTATTCGCTGCTGTAACGCAACTCTTCCAGGGCATATTGTTGCACCTGTTGTAACTGTTCCTGATTAAAGGTGGTCAGCTCACCATCCAGAATCATGGTCACAGTGGCCAGACGCGTCACCGGGTCTAAAGTAATAGATTCGACCTGCCCGACTTTAACCCCGCTTAAAGCCACTTTGGCACGTGGTTTAATCCCGTTAATATTGTCAAACGTTGCAGTCATGGAATAACTGTCCTGAATGGTGGTGCCCACCAGACCACTGACCCGCATCGCCAGGAAGAATAAAGCAATACCAAACAGAATGACAAAAACACCGACGGCCAGCTCACTAGTACGTGATTTCATTAAACACCTCCGAACATGACCGCAGTCAATACGAAATCAAAACCTAAAACACAAAGCGATGAATACACCACGGTACGCGTGGTAGATGTCGCGATACCTTCAGACGTAGGCTCGCAGGCATAGCCTTGGTAGACCGCAATCCAGGTACAAATTAATGCAAAAACAAAACTTTTAATAATGGTGCCGTTAAAGATATCTTTATAGAACTGCACGGTGCTTTCCATACCGCTCCAGTAAGAGCCTTCATCGGCGCCTAAAAAATCTACCCCAACGAATTTACCGCCCATAATGCCGACTGCAGCAAAAATCACGGATAGCATCGGCAAGCTGAAAATACCGGCCCATAAACGTGGCGAGATGACCCGTTTTAAAGGATCCACCCCGATCATTTCCATACTGGACAACTGTTCGGTGGCTTTCATCAGGCCAATTTCAGCAGTTAAAGCAGAACCGGCACGGCCAGCAAATAACAGGGCCGCAACCACCGGTGCCAGTTCACGCAGCAAGGTTAAGGCCACAGCAGTACCCAGCATGGCTTCACTGCCGAAGGTCACCAGAATGCTGTACATTTGCAGGCCCAGCACCGCCCCAATAAATAAACCCGACACCACAATAATCAGCAGTGACATCACCCCGACGCGGTACATCTGGTAAATAAACAGTTTCACGCCAATCCAGGTTGGCATTGAAAATAAAATCTGGAGCAGCATTAATGTGGCAACGCCTATACCACGTACCCGCTCAATCACACGGCGTCCTAATGCAGCAATCGCATTCATGCTGAATGCACCTCATGACTTAAATAGGGTTGATGGCTAAACTGATAGTCGACCGGGCCTTCAACTGAACCGGTTAAGAACTGACGTACAAAAGGCGAGGCATGCTGTTTTAATTGTTCTGGGGTGCCTTCACCCTGCACTTTCCCTTCCGCCACCACATAAATATAATCGGCAATGGATAGGGTTTCGGCCACATCATGCGACACAATAATGGTGGTTAAATCCAGTGCTTCACGCAATGAACGGATTAAACGGGTCAATACGCCCATCACAATCGGGTCCTGACCGGCAAAAGGTTCATCGTACATAATCAGTTCCGGGTCCAGCGCAATGGCACGCGCCAAAGCCACACGACGGTTCATCCCGCCAGACAGTTCAGACGGCATGAGCTGCTCGGCACCACGCAAACCCACCGATTCCAGCTTTAAAGCCACCAGTTCGGCAATAAGATGTTCGGGTAAACGGGTATGTGCACGAATCGGGAAGGCCACGTTTTCATAAACCGTCATATCGGTAAACAAGGCACCGCTTTGAAACAGCATGCCCATTCGCGCCCGTGCTGCAAACAGCTCCTGACGTGACATTTTCCCAATATTCTTACCATCGAGCAGCACTTCACCCTGATCCGGAGTGAGCTGCCCGCCAATTAAACGCAGCAAGGTGGTTTTACCCGTGCCTGACGGTCCCATAATTGCAGTAATCTGCCCACGTCGAATTTTTAAGCTGACATTGTCGTAAATGACCCGCTCCCCTCGTTTAAAGCTCAGGTGATTGACTTCAATCAGTGCTGGCGCCTGTAGAGGTGTCTGATTATTCATAGCTGAGGATTTTCCTGCATTTTTTCAGCATGCATACTATAAAGGATTGGAGAACAAATTGTTATCTATGAAATTCTTTAAAACTGTGTACAAGTTGTACAATTTTATTATGGTCTAATTTGAGTGTAGAAACAAAGAGATGCAGCTTAGGCAAAAGTTCTGTAAATAAAAAAGATGAGGTTACAGAGCAGCAAAACCAAAAAAATATATGGCATAAGCACCTCTTTCATAGATGACACACCGGGCAGTTTGTGCGAACGATAATGAGACATCGCTTAATATATTCTTAAATAAACTTGAACCAGTATACATTTTCCTCATCAAAATTCAAATTTTCTCGCATAAAAAACCGGTGCAAGCACCGGTTTTCTGAATTCGCTCAGTTCAACTTAGTCGTTGAATTTACGACGACGGTCACCACCTTCACGGCGTGGACGGTCGCTGTTGAACTCGCGACGTGGACGATCTTCACCGAATGAACGCGCTGGACGGTCGCCAAAATCACGCTTAGGACGGTCACCGAAAGCACCTTCACGACGTGGTTTGTAGTCTACGCGGTTGCCACGGTTGTCATCATTGCTGTCAAAACGTGGACGCTCATTGAAACCACCTTCGCGACGCGGACGGTCACTGTTGAATTCACGGCGTGGACGATCATCGAAAGAACGTTGTGGACGGTCACCAAAGCCACCTTCACGACGTGGACGGTCGCTGTTGAATTCGCGACGTGGACGGTCATCGAAAGAACGCTGTGGACGGTCGCCAAAGCCACCTTCACGACGCGGACGATCGCTGTTGAATTCACGACGTGGACGGTCTTCACCAAATGGACGCTCGCCACGTGGTTTGTCGTCGAAGCTGCGACGTGGACGGTCATCACCGCCTTCACGACGTTTGAAGTTGCTTTCGCCTTCAAAACGACGGCCACCGCCGAAACCACCACGGCCACCGCGACCACCGTCACGTTTACCACCACGACCGCCGTCACGACGTGGACGTGCTGGAGGTGGAGATGGCTCTAAACCTTCAATTTCAGATACTTCTAAACGTGCATCTAAGTAATCTTCAAGCGCACGAATTTTACCGCGTTCACGGTAAGTCGCCAAAGTAATCGCTTTACCAGTACGACCGGCACGACCAGTACGGCCAATACGGTGTACATAGTCTTCGTTCTTCATTGGCAGACCGAAGTTAATCACGTGAGAAATAGTCGGTACGTCCAGACCACGCGCTGCAACGTCAGTTGCAACTAAAATCTTGGCACGACCTTCACGAATGCTGCGTAAACGGCGGTTACGAACGGTTTGTGGCATTGCACCATGCAGCGCAACAACTGAGTGACCTGCTTCAGCCAGTTCTTCAGCCAGCATATCGGTATCTTCTTGGGTAGAAGCGAATACAACGGCCTGATCAAGATCCTGTTCGCTCAACCAGTGCGTCAACAGTTTTTTCTTGTGCTCGAAGCCATCAGTCCAGTGTAAAGTCTGAGTAATGTCCGTATTGGTAGAGTGACCGGTTTCGATCGCAATACGTTCTGGCTCATTCATCATACGTTCAGCAAGCGTGATGATACGTGGTGCAAATGTCGCAGAGAACATTAAAGTCTGTTCGCGGTTTGCAGCCAAATCACTGATTGCTTCCAGATCTTCAGAGAAACCCAGGTCCAGCATACGGTCAGCTTCGTCAACGATTAACGCATTAACTTTGTCGAGTTTGATTTGACGACGGTTCACAAGGTCAAGTAGACGACCTGGCGTCGCTACAACCACTTGTGCACCTTTTAACTGTTGAATTTGTTTACCAAAAGGCATACCACCCATGATCGCAGCAATACGAACACCTTTCATGTGACGTACAAATGCAATCGCGTCCTGGCTCACCTGTTGAGCAAGTTCACGTGTTGGGCAAAGTACCAGAATAGATGGCTGAGTAATGGCTTTCATACGTTCTTTAAACGGAACGAATGTGTCCTGGTTTGCAAGTGCGTTCAGCGTTGGGAGAAGGAACGCTGCAGTTTTACCCGAACCGGTTTGGCTTGATACAAGAAGATCTTTACCTTCTAATGCCGCAGGAATTGACTGTTCCTGTACAGGCGTAGGCGCAGTAAAGCCAAGAGCGTCTAACGCTTGTTGTAAAGTTTCGTGTAGAGGAAAATCAGCAAAAGTTTTGCTCATAGAGTATTTCACCCGAGAATTGGGTGCTCCATAATAATAAAGTCAAATGGACATCGGCAAAAAGCGGCACAGCATTGAACGCTGAAAATTTAAGAATTCAGCGGCGATCCGAGTAACGACGATGTTGATATAACGCACGCATGATTACGGCTTAACCTGAAGGAATCGCTTTAGCGATTGGGGCGCGAGATATCGTCCTCTCTTTGGACCGCACGCGCATACACAATGATTAGAAGAGAAATGTTCAGGTAATGAACGGAAATTAAGTGCGTGGGCGGATTATAGCAGGATTATTTTAAAAGTCATCTAATTTAATCAACTTTTGCGTTAATTTCTGTACCAGTCGTTAAACTTGAATTAAATCAAGCACAAATAACAGGCAAAAAAAACAGCCCGACTGGGCGGGCTGTTTTTTAAGGCTTGGGAGCAAGCCTTGTCATTTCACTCAATGCGTCTATTATTTTGCCGCGTCGCCCCAGGCAGGTACTACTGCCTTCATTAAAGGCTTCAGCATTTTCATAGAACACGCAAGTACCTGACCATTGTCCATAGAATCGCTGCCACCACGTGCATCCACTACAGTACCACCAGCTTCTTTGACGATTAACTCGCCCGCTGCGATATCCCACGGTTTTAGGCCCAGCTCGAAATAGCCATCTAAACGGCCAGCTGCCACATAAGCCAGATCCAGCGCAGCAGAACCTGCACGGCGATATTGCGCACCAGCTTCAGTCACGTTCAATAATGATTCGAAATGGTTTTTGGCATACGATACCACTTCACCATTACGTTTGGCGCGGTAAGCATGACCCACAGCCAGGAACGTATTCTCCAGGCTGTCTTTAACATTCACGCGGATACGGCGCTGATTAAGCATGGCACCACGACCACGGCTGGCAGAGAACAATTCGTCTTTGACTGGATCATAGATCACGCCGTGCTGAGTCACGCCTTTGTGCTGAACAGCAATAGAGATACAGAAATGCGGAAAACCGTTGATGAAGTTAAGCGTACCGTCTAAAGGATCGATCACCCAGCACCAATCGGCGTCATGACCTTTACCTTCTTGCAGACCGAACTCTTCACCCAAGAAACTGTGATTTTTATAGCTTTTACGTAGGGTATCGATGGTCAACTGTTCCAGGTAACGGTCAACACGCGTTACTGGACCATCAATTCCTTTTTCTTCGACTTGTAGATCGAGTTTATGACGATTCTGATGCGCTTTTAAAAGCTCTTGACCAACTGTTTGAGCCGCACGCGCAGCCATCACCACCATAGGTTCCATTGAACACCCACTACAAATTTGAAGATACTGATAAAGAATAATGCATAAAAGCCCCAACATTTTAGCAAATATTGGGGCTTTTGGGGAATAAATGTTTCTAAAATTTATTGCTTCAGGATGAAACGCTCTCGGTCAGCTTGTTCCAGGCCTGGGTCATGGCCTGCTCGATACCGGCGGCATCAAGACCGGCCTGCTGCAACATCTGGCTATGTGTGGCCTGTTGCATAAAGCTGTCATCCAGGCCTAAGTGAATAATAGGCTTGACCAGCTGAGCCTTGGCCAGATATTCACTGACGGCACTGCCCGCGCCGCCCATCACTGCATGTTCTTCTACGGTTACAAACAGCTGGGTGTTTTCAGCCAGGCGTTCAATCATGGCTTCATCCAGCGGTTTCACAAAACGCATGTTCACCACTTGCACGGCAATGTCATGCCGGGCTGCAAATGCCTGTGCTGCTTCAATGGCCGGATAGACCCGGCTACCAAAGGCCAAAATGGCAATCTGCTCATCCGACTGTTCATTAAAACGCGCCACAATTTCTGCCTGACCGATCTCCATCAGGTTCAATTGCTGCTGAATTTCGACTCCAACGCCATTACCACGTGGATAACGCACCGCTGCCGGCCCCGGATAATGATAAGCCGTGTGTAGCATCTGGCGGCATTCATTTTCATCTTTCGGCGCCATGATCACCATATTCGGTACGGTGCGCATGTAGGCATAGTCATAGGCTCCGGCATGGGTTGGACCATCTTCACCGACCAGACCGGCCCGGTCGATACCGAAGGTGACATCCAGATTTTGCAGCGCCACATCATGAATCAGCTGATCATAACCACGTTGCAGGAAAGTCGAATAAATCGCGACCACCGGTTTTAAACCTTCACAGGCCATTCCGGCCGCCAAGGTCACGGCATGCTGTTCAGCAATGGCTACGTCAAAGAAACGCTCCGGATATTGCTTGGCAAACTGCACCATGCCCGAACCTTCGCACATGGCCGGAGTAATCGCCAGCAGGCGTGAATCTTGTGCAGCTTCATCAGATAGCCATTGGCCAAAAACATCGGAATATTTAGGTGCCGCTGCTGCAGACGCGCTGCTGTTGATTTTACTAATTGCGTGATATTTAATCTGGTCCGCTTCTGCCGGGGCAAAGCCTTTGCCCTTTTTGGTATAAACGTGGATTAAACGCGGGCCTTTACGCTTTTTCAGCGCCTGGAATACATTGACCAGCTGATCAACATCATGGCCATCAAAAGGACCAAAATAATCAAAACCAATGGCTTTAAATAAATTATCGGCCGCATCGGTTGCAGCACAATGCAAACGTGAGGTGTAGTTCCACTCGGGATGTGGCTGGATATAGGCCTCGCCAGCAGCATCAATATGCACGCTTTCGCCGCGCTGCCACAGCGCCGCCAGATGTTTGGCAAAACCACCGGTGCTGCAGGAAATTGACATATCATTGTCGTTTAAAATGACCATTAAATCGGCCTGATGCGCCACCGCATCATTCATGGCTTCAAAGGCCATTCCGGCGGTCATGGCACCATCACCAATAATTGCCACCACTTCACGCTGCTGCTGCTGATAACGGCTAGCCAGCGCCATGCCCAAACCGGCAGAAATCGCGGTGGATGAATGTCCGACGCCAAAGGTATCAAATTCAGATTCTTCACGGGCCGGAAACGCGGCCAGACCATCTTTGGCTCGAATGGTGGTCAGCTGTTCACGGCGTCCAGTTAAGGCTTTATGCGGATAAGCCTGATGACCGACATCCCAGATCAGACGGTCATGTGGCGTCTTAAACGCATAATGCAAGGCCACAGTCAGTTCGATGACCCCTAAATTGGCACCGAAATGCCCGCCACTTTGCCCTGCTGCATACAAAATGAATTGACGTAACTCATCTGCCACTTGTGCTAACTGGCTTTGCGCGAGTAAACGTAATTGTTGTGGATGATCTATGCTATCCAGCAACGGTGTTACAGGGCGTTGAGTCGGTATTTCTGTATACAACATATGTGGCAAAGCCTTCTAAAGCCTGGCAAAACCTAAGCTAGGTCAAGGGGGAGTTACTCGATCATATAGTCGAATTGTACCATCTTCAATCAGCCACATTTCTAGCGATGTAGTTTTGAGCAATGATTTCAGTCGGGCAGTGTTTAGGTGGCGTAGATTATCCTGAATAACCTTGCTATTTATCAACTATTATCGTTCGCTTTCTACAAAAAAGAAAATCTTCTGCAGAAATTCAGCAATCCTATTCTACTAATGTCTGAGCATTAGGCTATACTTTAACGCATTCATGAACAATTTAACGGGTAAAACTGTGCCTATAGAATTTGTCGCAACGTCAAGACTACCAACCGCTTTTGGTGAATTTAAAATTACTGTATTTCAAGATCCGAAAACTGGCGAAGAGCATGTTGCACTGTCTAAAGGTCTGGAACAGGCCCCGACCGAACCGGTACTGGTTCGTGTCCATTCCGAGTGCTTAACCGGGGATGCCTTTGCTTCATTAAAATGTGATTGCGGCCCGCAATTACAGGCCACCCAGCGTCTGATTAATGAAGCCGGACAAGGGGTGATTTTATATTTGCGTCAGGAAGGACGCGGCATTGGCCTGACCAACAAGATTCGCGCCTATGCCCTGCAAGATCAGGGACATGATACGGTAGATGCCAATTTAATGCTGAATCTGCCTGCCGATGCCCGTCAATATGATATGTGCAGCATTATGCTGGATCATCTGCAAGTCAAAGCGGTGCGGTTAATTACCAATAACCCGCTGAAGATTGAAGCGCTACGTGAACAAGGGATTAATGTGGTGGATCGCGTGCCGTTAACGGTGGGTTTAAATCCGTTTAATGAGCAGTATTTAAAGACCAAACATGAGCGTATGGCGCATATGTACCAAAAAGATGACTTCTAAGTCATTTTAAGGTTTCCAAAAACAGCTTTCCCTCTTTTAGAGTCAAAACACCTTTTAATCAAATGACCGGCGACAGGAATGTCGCCTTTCCGCTTATCTCGATTAAATGGCTTCTTTTTAAACTATTTCAAATTGGCAGACTACCTGTATCAATAACATTTCATTCTGCATGAAGGCTTTTTCTTTGTTACTTTGACGGGGCAAAGTAACCAAACCCCTTTATTTCACTGATATGGCATCCCTGCCATACAGTGAAATGGCGACCTCCCTGTCGCCGGGTCATGTGATTGAATGCTGAATTGAATGAGATAAAAATTAAATCGTCATCGAGAAAATACGGGTACTCGGTACTTTACGTTTTAAACGCAAATCAAACGCCATACAGATATTACGTACAAACGGTTTGCCCTGCTCCGTAACCTGTAAATGATCCTCAAACAGCGTTAACAAGCCATCTTCCTGCATTTCTTCCAGCTGCTTGAGCACCTCAGGCAATTCCGGGAACTGCATCTCTGGTTCGGCCCAAGAGGTCTGGAAACTGCACATCAAATTCAGAATATGCCGGCGAATCATCAGGTCCTCAGCGGTCAATACATGCCCGCGAAATACCGGAATTTCGTTCTGTTCCAATCGCGCATAATAATCTTCCAGGGTCTTTTCATTTTGCACAAAGCTGTACCAGCTATCACTGATCGAAGACAATCCCAGGCCAATCATCAGCTGGGTTTTGGAAGCGGTATAGCCCATAAAGTTACGGTGCAGACTGCCCTGCTGAAAAGCCTGATACATGGCATCGCTTTTCAGGGCAAAATGATCCATGCCAATTTCATGATAACCATGCGCCAGCAGTTTTTTCTTGCCCTCTTCATACAGGGTACGTTTCAGTTCATCTTTTGGCACATCATCATCTTTAAAACCGCGCTGGCCATTGCCTTTAATCCACGGTACATGCGCATAACTATAAAAGGCCAGACGGTCCGGATTTAACTGGGTGGTCTGCTGAATGGTATTTAGAACATCGTCCAGATTCTGAAAAGGCAGACCAAAAACCAGATCATGCGAAATTGACGTGTAGCCAATATCACGCGCCCATTCGGTCACACGCTGCACATGTTCATAAGGCTGAATCCGGTGGATGGCTTTCTGGACCTTTTCATTATAGTCCTGCACGCCATAGCTGACCCGGCGAAAGCCCAGATCATACAGCGCTTGCAAATGTTCACGAGTGGTATTGTTCGGATGGCCTTCAAAACTGAATTCATGCTCGGGCGCCACTGTGGCTTTGCCCAGAATGCCCTGAATCAGCTGCTGTAAATGGGCTACAGAAAAGAAAGTCGGCGTGCCGCCACCCAAATGGATTTCTTTAATCATCGGCCGGTCTGGCAGCAACTGGCAATATAAATCCCACTCTTTCAGCACCGCCTGAATATACGGTTGCTCCACTTCATGGCGTTTGGTCACGCGCTTATGGCAACCGCAAAAGGTACATAAACTTTCGCAGAAGGGCAGATGGATATACAGGCTGATGCCTTCGCTGGCATTGGATTCAGCAAACGCGCGTTGCAGACTTTGCTGCCAGGCCTCGCGAGAAAAACTGGCCTCTTCCCAATACGGTACGGTCGGATAACTGGTATAGCGGGGTCCTGGAACATTGTATTTTTGTACGAGAGAACTGGCCGGTTTCAACATCTACATTGCTCCACTGCAATTGACCCTATGAGGTAGGCACAAGGCCCGTATTCACTATTGTGCGGAGCTTAAAACAGGAATTCAACCTAGCCTTTTGGTCGGGAATCGAGAAGCTCATGCTGTTGCCTCTTCACTTAGATCAACCATGCGCAGCGTACAGCAGTCCTCCCCCTCTTAATTTTTTTACCAATCTGTGCTTTGATGTGCTTATTGTTTTTTATTCATGAGTGTCATCATGCAGCATCCAACCTCCGCTGATATTCAACGCGTACGTGAATTTCTTCTCGATTTACAGGCGCGCATCTGTGCCGCGTTAGAACAACAGGAACGGGCCGGCGGCGGTACGGCTGAATTTGTAATTGATGACTGGCAGCGCCCTGAAGGGGGCGGTGGCCGTTCCCGGGTCTTACAAAACGGCAGCGTGATTGAAAAAGGCGGGGTGATGTTCTCGCATATTAACATCTCCAAACTACCTGCCTCAGCAACCGAACGCCATCCTGGCATTGCCGGTGCCAAAGCGCAGGCCATGGGTGTATCCCTGGTGATTCATCCAAAAAATCCAAATGTCCCAACCTCACATGCCAATGTGCGTTTATTTGTGGCCGAACCCGAAGGCCAGGACCCGATCTGGTGGTTTGGCGGTGGGTTTGATCTGACCCCGTTTTATCCGAATGATGAAGATGTCCTGTCCTGGCATCAGACGGCACATGACTTATGTGCGCCCTTTGGCGAGCAGGTCTATGCCGAACATAAACAGTGGTGTGATGACTATTTCTATCTGAAACATCGCGATGAACAGCGTGGAGTGGGCGGCCTGTTTTTTGATGATTTAAACCAGTGGGATTTTGACACCTGTTTTGAATATATTCAGGCGGTGGGCAATGGCTATCTGGAAGCGATTTTGCCGATTTTTAAACGCAATCAGGATAAACCTTATACCGAAGCGCAGCGTGAATTCCAGCTCTATCGTCGTGGTCGCTATGTGGAATATAACCTGGTCTATGACCGCGGTACCCTGTTCGGCCTGCAAACTGGCGGCCGGATTGAATCCATTTTGGTCAGCTTGCCCAATCTGGCCGGCTGGAGTTATCGCCCGGAATGGGATGCCGATTCCGCAGAGAAAAAACTCACCGACTATTATTTAAAGCCGCATGACTGGCTACGCGAACTACAATAAATGTCTAAAAAGCTACCGCAAATAGTGGTAGCTTTTTTCTTGCAACACACGCTTGCAAGGTGCATACATTTAAATATATTTGCATACACTTTTTCGCCAACTCTTCATAAGACTTTCATTTAAAGCGAGTAGACTCTATAGTCTTGGTTTAATGCGTCTGGCGAAAGATGGAATTAAGCCAGTATCGATTTAAGGAACGCTCCCATGCTGCAAAATTTTATTGCTCAACACAAAGGCCTGCTGTTCTGGCTGATTCTCAGTCTTCTAGTCTGCTCTCTCAGCATTACCTTTATTTTCGAACATCCTTTAAGTGACAGCCTGTCGATTGTGGCCAGTGTTTTTGCCCTGATTGCTCTGGTTTTTACTTCGGTCTTACTGGTTTTAGACACTATTTTAGATATCTGTAATCCTTAAGTCATCACAGGTTTACAGATCAGACTGTTTTTCATCTTTTTATTTTTCTCTATTCGATTTTCTCTCCTTTTACCTTATCCCTCTCTTCCCTGCCCGACACCCGATTGTGTCGTTTTGCTTATTGGATTTATTCCAATTGTTCATCATTTGCAGACTTTAGCCCCTGCCCGATTTGGCGTATATTGATGGGCATTTCAGCACATGGATCATGTGAAAATGCGCAAACAATTTGCCGTTGTGGGCAACCCGATTGAACAGTCCCGCTCTCCAGAACTGCATCATGCCTTTGCCGAAAAAACCGGGGTTGATCTGGTCTATCGCAAACGCCTGGCACCGCTGGATGGTTTTGAAGCCAATATTCGTGAATTCTTTGCCGAAGGTGGGGTGGGCATGAATGTCACCGTGCCGTTTAAAGAACAGGCCTTTGCCTTGTGTGATGTACTCAGCGAACGGGCCAAAACCGCCAAAGCTGTAAATACCTTGTGGATGCAAGATGGCCAGCTGCATGGGGACAATACCGATGGTCAAGGGCTGGTCGATGCCATTCGTGCGCTGAACTGGAATTTGGACAATACCAAGATTCTGATTATTGGTGCCGGCGGCGCCACCCGTGGCGTGATTTATCCGCTGGTTCAGGCCGGCGTCAAAAAAGTGGTGATTGCCAACCGTACTCTGGCGCGCGCCGAACAGCTGGTGGCTGATTTGCAGCAAGCCGTACCACAGGCCGAACTGTCCGCCATTGGTCTGGATGCACTAGCGGGCGAGTTTGACATTGTCATTAATGCGACATCGGCCAGCTTGAGTGGCGATGCTTTAATTCTGCCGGACGCGCTGCAATTTCAACATGCCTATGAAATGGCCTATGGCAAGCCCTCCAGTTTTCTGGAACAGGCCAAGGCCCGTCAGATTCCAACCTCGGAAGGCTTTGGCATGCTGGTCGGACAGGCAATTGAATCGTTTTCAATCTGGAATGGGGTCAAACCCGATTTAAAAGATTTTCTTTAAAATCTGCGATTTTGCCCAGAAAAAGAACCGATCTTGCACGGTTCTTTTTTTATGCCTAGCCTTTGGGCTGCACAATTAACCCGTATTATGATTGGATTTAATGACACAAATATGGCAACCGATTTGCCCAGATTTAAACATCTTTGCCGCTATTAGGCTTTGGTCCTAGATCATGCTCACTTATGTTTTATTTTGTTATAATTTAAATAAATAGAATACAAAAAACAGTGGTGACAAGGGCAGGATTTTCTCCTAAATTAGAACTGATCCCACGTCTATAAGATTCTATTGATTCGCTTTTCTGACATTTTTAACTGAATTCAACATCAATGTATTTTGATGCGCAGTGTGAATAATCAAACTATCCGATCAGATAATCCAAAACTATTTTTAAATCAGGATTAATGTTATGCCAGCATATAAAGCGCCTTTACACGACATTCGTTTCTTAATGAATGAAGTGTTTGACTATCCAGCACATTATCAAACTTTGTCTAACGGTGAAGCAGCAGATCCAGAAACAGTCGACATGATTCTCGAAGGGGCGGCTGATTTTTGTGAAAATGTCCTCTCTCCTTTGAACCAGACCGGCGACCAGGAAGGCTGTCATTTTGAAAATGGCGAAGTGAAAACGCCAAAAGGCTTTAAAGAAGCCTATGACCAGTTTGTGCAAAGCGGCTGGCAAGGTCTGTCTTATCCAGAACAGTACGGCGGTCAAAACCTGCCAATGTCGTTAAACCTGATCAAATCTGAAATGATGGGCACCGCCAACTGGTCATTTCAGATGTATCCGGGTTTAAGTGTGGGCTGTATCAACACCATTATCCAGTACGGTACAGACGAACAAAAAGATACCTATCTGCCGCATCTGGTGGCAGGCACCTGGTCAGGAACCATGTGTTTGACCGAGCCACAATGTGGTACTGACTTAGGTCAGGTGAAAACCAAAGCAGAACCGCAAGCCGACGGCACTTATGCCATTTCAGGCACCAAAATCTTTATTTCTGCCGGTGAACATGACCTGACCGAAAATATTGTCCATATTGTGCTGGCACGTTTACCGGATGCTCCAGCCGGCACCAAAGGCATTTCCCTGTTTATCGTACCGAAATTCCTGCCATCTGCAGATGGTGGCGTGGGTGAGCGTAACCCGGTGACCTGTGGTTCAATTGAACACAAAATGGGGATTCGCGCGTCAGCAACCGCAGTGCTGAACTTTGACAATGCGGTGGGTTATTTAATTGGCGAGCCGAACAAAGGCCTGCATGCCATGTTCACCTTTATGAATACTGCCCGTATTGGTACCGCGATTCAGGGGATCTGTCATGCGGAACTGGCCTTCCAGGGTGCTTTACCGTATGCCAAAGAACGGATGTCAATGCGTGCCCTGTCCGGTAAAAAAGATCCGGAAAAAGTGGCCGATGCCATTATTCACCATGCCGATGTACGCCGTATGCTGCTAACACAAAAAGCCATTGCTGAAGGCGGTCGTGCCATGATTTATCATGCTGCACAAATTGCCGACAAGATGACTGATGCTCTGGAGCGTGGCGATACTACTGCCTTTGAACAGCATGATGATCACCTCGGTTTCTATACTCCAATTCTAAAAGGCTTCCTGACTGAAATGGGCTATGAAGCAGCCAACCACGGCATGCAGGTTTATGGTGGTCATGGTTATATCAAAGAATGGGGCATGGAACAGATTGTACGTGACTCGCGTATCTCAACCCTGTATGAAGGCACCACCGGTGTACAGGCGCTTGACCTGATTGGCCGTAAAGTGCTGCTGACCTCAAAAGGTAAAGTGATTCGTGACTATACCGCAGAAATTCTGAAATTCTGTGGTCAGCATGCTCGCAATAAATACATGCGCCGTTTTGCCTGGGACTTAACCAAGCTATGCGCGCAGTGGAATGCCCTGACGGTACGCATCATGCTGGCAGCACGTAAAGACCGCGATATCGTCTCAAGTGCCTCTGTCGACTTCCTGATGTTCTCGGGTTATGTGATGATGGCTTACTTCTGGGCACAGCAGGCGGCCGTTGCATCGGCCAAACTGGCATCGAATGATGGCGCAGAAACCCCAGAGTTCTACAAAGCGAAAATCAAAGTGGCAGATTTCTACTTTGAACGCTTATTGCCACGTACCCAAGGTCATGCCGAAGCGATGGTCAATCCATCTAAAACCATGACTGCATTAGCACCAGAACATTTTAGCTTCGACTACTAAGTCAAAGCCCCAAAAAGAAAAGACCGCGCAAGCGGTCTTTTTTATGGATGCTGTAAAAATAGTGAATATCCTAAGCGAAGGTTTTGGATTGTTATAAAAACTCTTCCAGCACCGAATTTAAAAACACATGCCCCTGTTCAGTACAGGCCAGCCGGCTGGCATCTTCCACCAGCAACTTGCGCTGACGTAGTGAGGTTAATACCGGTGCCAAATCATCCAGACTTAAACCGGTACGTTCTGCATAAAGTTTCGCATCGACGCCGGCATTCAGGCGCAGTGCATTCATCATAAACTCGAACGGCATCTCCTCAACGGTAATCCGTTTGAACTGTCCATGCTCGGCCGGCACCTTGGCCAGATAATCTTTTGGCAGACGGGTTTTCTGGAAACGGTATACCCCATCTGGTCGGGTGACTTTGCCATGTGCGCCAGCGCCAATCGCCAGATAATCACCAAACTGCCAATAATTTAAGTTATGTGCCGAAGGCTGTTCTTTACGCCATGCCGACACTTCATAATTGATAAAGCCTTGGGCTTTTAGATAGGCTTCACCTTGTTCTTGAATCGCTTCGAGTACTTCATCATTTGGCAGCAAAGGTTGGGTTCGGAAAAATACCGTATTGGGTTCGATGGTCAATTGATACCACGACACATGCGTTGCACCACTTTCGACTGCCAGTTTTAAATCAAGCAAAGCCTGCTCTAAGCTTTGTTCCGGTAGACCATGCATCAAATCGACGTTAATGCGCTGAAAGCCGGCCTCACGCGCCAAGTGAATCGCTGAAAGCGCATCGCTCTGGCTATGAATCCGGCCCAGTTTTTGCAAATGATCGCTATTAAAACTTTGTACCCCAATTGACAGGCGGTTAATTCCCGCTGCCAGATAACCGGCAAAAGGATCATGTTCAATGGTGCCCGGATTGGCCTCTAAGGTAATTTCGCAATCGTCTTGAAACGGCAACAGCGCTTTAAGCTGTGTAAACAGCCATTGATAACCGACTGCTGAAATCAGCGATGGGGTCCCACCGCCAATAAACACACTGTGAATTTCACGGCCCTGGGCAAATTCCAGCTGCGTATTAAAATCGGCGACCAAAGCCTGTAAATATTGCTGCTCCAAATCTAGTGACAGTTTGCCATCCGGGACGGCATGCGAGTTAAAGTCGCAATACGGACACTTGCGCACACACCACGGCATGTGAATATAGAGGGACAAGGGAACAGACGCAGGATTCAATTCAGCCAAGGAACAAGCTCAAAAACAGCAAAGGAAGATGCATATTTTAACATGACTGCATCAGGACACCGATAAAATCTCACAGCGAATACCGCTACACTAGAAAAAATTACAGAAGAATTAGCGTGTTAGAATGATGAAAATATCTTCGCAATTACTGCTTTTAATGCCACTGGCCATGGGGATCGGGATTGCCATGACCCTGCAAACCGCCATCAATACCCAGCTACGCGAATATTTATATTCTCCTTTGCAGGCTGCCCTTTTCTCGTTTTTGATTGGTACAATAGTGCTGGCTATTTTGGTGTTTTTTCAACAGGTTCCCAAACCCAATCTGCACGAGATCATCCATTTACCCTGGTATATGTGGCTGGGCGGTGTGTTAGGGGTCTATGCCATCAGTTTAAGTATTTATGCAGCACCGAAACTCGGCTATCTCACCCTGACCGGTTTAATCCTGTTTGGCCAGATTGCCATGTCGATGCTGGTCGATCATTTTGGTGTCCTGGGCACAGAAAAAGCACCCATCAACTGGCAACGTCTTCTGGGTGGCGTGGTGATTTTTATAGGTGTGCTTCTCACTTTACAACGCTAATCGCTCTGTTCTAAGCACATGATGAATATGGGTAATAACTGTGGCTACGCTTGGCAGCACACGTTTTGAATTAAAACAACTGTTCCGTTTAATGATTCCGATTCTGGTGACGCAATTTGCCCAGGCCGGTCTGGGGCTAATTGATACCATTATGGCCGGTCAGTTTTCACCGACCGATTTAGCCGCAATTGCAGTCGGTGTGGGGCTGTGGCTTCCGGTGATGCTGCTGTTTAGCGGCATCATGATTGCCACCACGCCGCTGGTGGCCGAGGCCAATGGTGCGCGTACACCGGAAAAAATTGCCACCATTGCCCGGCAATCGTTATGGGTGGCGTTTATTTTGGGCTGGATTGCCTGCCTGATTTTACAGCTGGCACCGCTGTTATTGCCGCTGCTTGGAGTACCAGAAAGCCTGCAACCGAAAGCTGGACTGTTTCTGCATGCCATTGGGTTTGGTATGCCGGCGGTGACCATGTATGCTGCGCTACGTGGCTATTCCGAGGCGCTGGGTTATCCACGGCCGGTAACGGTCATCAGTCTGCTGGCGCTGGTAGTACTGGTGCCGTTGAACCTGATCTTTATGTATGGTTTAGGGCCGCTGCCTGAACTGGGCAGTGCCGGCTGCGGCTTTGCCACGGCCATTTTACAGTGGCTGATGTTTATTACCCTGGCGCTGTACATTTCCAAAAGCAGCGCCTACCAAAGCACCCAGATTTTCACCCGCTGGGAACCCATCGACCGTTACTGGATGAAACGGATTTTAATGCTCGGCCTGCCGATTGGTTTGGCAATTTTCTTTGAAGTCAGTATTTTCAGTACCGCAGCCATCGTGATTAGCCCCTTAGGGGAAACGCTGGTAGCAGCACACCAGATTGCCATGTCGGTGACCTCACAGCTGTTTATGATTCCGATGTCTCTAGCCATTGCACTGACCATCCGCATTGGCACCTATTATGGTGAAAAAAACTGGGCTGCCATGCGCCGCGTGCAGTATTTGGGGCTGATTACCGCAACCCTGCTGGCCTTTATGACCATGAGTTTTATGTGGCTGTTCCGTCCGGAAATTATTTCGATTTATACCTCGGATGTCGATGTGGCACAGGTGGCAATGTATCTGCTGCTGTTTGCAATTGCCTACCAGCTAATGGATGCCTGGCAAATTAGTGCAGCCGGCTGTTTGCGCGGTATGCAGGACACCAAAGGCCCAATGTGGATTACCATGCTGGCCTACTGGGTCATTGCCTTTCCGGTCGGGGTATACTTTTCCCGCTTTGGCAGCATGGGCGCCGCCGGGGTCTGGGTCGGCCTGATTGTCGGCTTGAGCGTGGCCTGTGTGCTGTTATTGATCCGGTTGTATATGAACAACCAGCGCCTGAGTCAAAGCAGCTAAGCGATTCGCCTCTCATCATCTTTAGCCGGCCATTACCGCCGGCTTTTTGATGTGCAACATGTAGTGAATTTGCTTATTAACAATTTAAAGTAGGCTTTTCACCCAACTGCCGGTATGCTCAAGGCAGATAGTCAAGATGATCTTAAGGAACCTCGCATGGCAAAAACGGCTAGTACACCGGGTCGTCGCTTTATGAAACTGGCCAGTATGACCGCCAGTATCGCCACCAAAACCGTTTCCAATTCAATTAAAAACTTTTCTGCCGATGACGAGCAGAAGAATGCCGCACGCAGCAAACTGTTTCAGGATATTGGTATCCAGATTGCCGATACCTTGGGAGAAATGAAAGGTGCGGTCATGAAAGTGGGGCAAATTGCCTCGCAATATAAAGATATTTTCCCACCAGAAGTGGCGCGGGCCATCAGCAAATTACAACGTCAGGCACCGCCCATGCCTTTTGCCGAAATTCAGGCACAAATCGAAAAAGAACTGGGCAAGCCCCTCGCGCAGATTTTCCAGCATTTTGATGAAACCCCATTTGCCGCCGCGTCCATTGGCCAGGTACATAAGGCAATTTTGCCGACGGGTGAACAGGTGGTAGTGAAAATCCAGTATCCGGGTGTCGATGAAGCCTGTGAAAGTGACCTGAAACAGGTGCGTCTGGCCTTGCGTTTAATGGGTGTGTTAAAAATTGACCGCAAATTGCAGGACAAACTGTTCCAGGAAATTCAGGACAGTCTGGACAATGAGCTGAACTACCAGATTGAAGCACAAAACCTGGAAGTGGCGCGTACCTTCCATCAGGCGCTGGACAGTAAAATTATTATTCCGCAGGTCTTTAAGGACTATTCGACCCGGCATATTTTAACGTTAAGTCTGGAACAGGGTGACAGTATTGAAACCGCCAGCCAGTGGCCACTGGCGACCCGGAATGAACTGGGACGCCGGCTGTTTCGCGCTATTGGTCAGGAAATTTTCTATCTCAAGCGTTTCCACTGTGACCCGCATCCGGGTAACTTTGCCTTCCGTGAAGATGGCAGCGTGATTATTTATGATTACGGCGGTGTGAAGACCTTGTCCAATGACATTGTGCAGCATTTTAAAGCGCTGATTCAGGCCGGCCGTGCCCAGAATATTGCCTTAATGGAACAGGAACTGACTGCCCTGCACTCCCTGTCCGAGCAAGGAAAATTCCCGCCAGAACTGTATCAGGCCTGGCTGGAAGTGCTGATGCGCCCTTTGACCACCGATTATGATTTTGCCGAAAACTCGGCCCATCATGATGGTATGGAACTGATGAAACCCTCGTTAAAATATTGGGATGTATTCAAGCCATCACCCGATACCTTAATGGTCAACCGCACGGTGTCGGGTCATTACTGGAACCTGATTCATTTAAAAGTGCATGACAATTTAAATGATCTGTTTGAAGAACTGGTTCCACCACACGCTTAAACCATATATTAAAAACCACACTGAGCCCGAATGACCCATTCGGGCTGACTTTACTTTTTATTTGTTACGTTATAACATTACATTATTCAGCAAACATGAGGAATTGTTATGCGTCCAGAGATCCATCCCGAATATCAGGAAGTGCTGTTTCACGACACCAATGCCGATGCCTATTTTATTATTGGCAGCACCCTGAAACCGCAGCAGACTAAGGAATATCAGGGCAGAATCTATCCCTATATGACTTTAGATATTTCCAGTGCTTCGCATCCGTTTTATACCGGTGAGCAGCGTCAGGCCAGCAATGAAGGCCGTGTCGCCAGCTTCAATAAACGCTTTGCCCGTTTTAAACGCAGCAAGGACTAAGCCGCGCAGTAGAAAAAAATTGGCATACACATCCTTTATGAAGTCTAGACCTTTATCTCCAGCTAGGCTTCATTTTTTTATTTTATGCAGTTGATTTTCCTGTTTTTTATTGCGTATTTAATAGCACCTGAAACAGATAAAAACCCACCGCCAGACAGAGCACACCCAAAATCACACTTGAGATCACATACATTAACGCCACGCTGGTGTGTCCCTGTTTCAGCAATTGAAAGGTTTCCAGCCCAAAACTGGAAAAGGTGGTAAAGCCGCCTAAAATACCCACCATTAGAAACAGTCGAAGCTCCTGTTGTAGTACCGGGAACTTTTGGCTGAAGGCAAAGAATATTCCGGCAGCAAAACAGCCGAGCAGATTCACCGACCAGGTCGGCCAGGGAAATAACACACCGGGCTTAAATAGCCACAGACTCAGGCCATAGCGTAGACTTGCCCCGATTGCTCCACCCAATGCCACCCAAAGCCAATTCATGTCGTGTTGATTCCCATGTGTATAACTGCCATTTTATCCACAAGTTGGGCCAAAGCGCAGATTTTTTCATCTAATGGGTGCAAAAATTGAGGCCGAAATAGGCTAAACCCCTGCGAAAAAACATGCTATTGTCGCAGGGCTTTTACCAATTTTTTCTATGGACTGAGAACATGATGGCTCAAGATTTATTGGCCCAGCTGCATGCAGGCAAAGCGAACTTTGCCGATGTGATTGCCTATATTGATGCACGTTATACCCACACGCCAACTGCGTTTAGCAATGGCCAGCAACACAATGCCGCCACCGAAAACCAGGGCAGCGCCAAAGTACTGAGTTTTGCCAAATTAAATGGCTTAGACCACGCGCAAACCTTAAGCCTGTTTGCTGAACACTATGCGGCGGTACTGGCTACGCCTGAAGCCACCGATCACCAGAATATCCGCCAGTTTATGCAGCAAGGTTGGGCTGGTGTACAGTTTGAAGGCGAAGCGCTGACGGCCAAATAAGCCTTTAAAACGAAAAACCTCTAAAACAGAGGTTTTTTTATGTCTGATGTTCAGGTCTTAAGCCACGCGCACCCGGCATTTCCATTCTGCCAAGGGAAGCGGTTCTCCCGCCCTGGCCTGTTTTAAATGAATCAGTCCTTCACCGACCTGAACCGCACGAAAACGGAAAGTTTTTTCTCCAGCCGCATTTAACTGCGCGGAGTCATGCTGAGTATTTTCTGCATCCGCCTGTAGATACAAGGTTTCCAGCTTAAAGATGGACGGATGTTGCATCACCGACCAGTGATAGCCGGTGGCTGGATTTTCTGCCAGACGCAATTCTAGAGTTTCCCCGATCTTTAAATTTAACAGTGCCGGACATTGCTGATCGGCATGATAAACATGAGTACCATCGACCGGGGTACTGACACTGCCACAACCGCTGAGGGTCAACAGCCCCAGCCAGCTACAGAGAATGAGCGTCTTGCTATGATTCATCCACCTATGATTCATCGACATTCCCCTGCCGCTACATTTTACCGGTCAGGCCACATTAACTGCGTTTTACTTTTTCAATCCACTGGATTGAACTGACCCGGAACACTTCACAGGCACCATCGCCGGTATCGGTCGGGGTGAGTGACGACGTCCAAACCATATCTTTGTCTTTAACTTCGACCAACTCCCCGCTTAAACGCACCAGATCACCACGTTTGACCTGTTTAATCTGTTTGGCAATGTTTGGATTGGCCGGAATGATGTGCATATTGGAAACCATCTGCATGGCCTGCTCTGCTGGCACCGGCAAACGATCCATCTTCCAGTTTAAATAGCGGTCATACTGATTTACCGTAATATGCCGGGCAATTTCCGGCTCTGCAAACAGGCCCCAGCTCACGGCATAATCAATCGGAGAAAACTTGGCCTGTTCATCATCGGTATAGGTTTTTGAACCTAAAATCCGGAAATCGCCACGAAAGGACTGCAAGACCGAAATCGACTGATCGGCAGATGCCGGCGCTAACCCTTTGGCAATATTATAGTCGACCGATGCCATGGCACTGGTCTGTAACAAGGCGGCCGTCATAAACGAAATAAGTCCAAAGCGCAGCTTCATGAGAGTCTCAGATCCTTCAGTCAGAACAGATATATCTTTGATATTAATTGATGTTGATCAGCAGAAAATAAAGAAATGGTAAGAAAATAGTTACCTTTGGTCTCATTTTTGTCTTTGCCTGCGCGGCTCAGTTAAAATAAACATAGATTAAATAAAAATATGTGATTTCAATGCTTTATAAATTCTATCAACAGCATATTTTCCCACACCTGCTGAATCAGGTGATGCAGACGCCGAGCCTGATGGATTTACGCCGTGAATTGCTGCTGCCAATTGAGGGTGAGGTACTGGAGATTGGCTTTGGCACCGGGCTGAATTTACCCTTTTACCAAAATGTCGATGTAGTCTATGCGCTGGAGCCAAACCTGGAGATTTTCCAGCTGGCCGAAACACGGATTCGTGACAGTGCCATTCTGGTGGAGCATCTGGCTGGCAAAGCTGAGCAGCTGGATTTTGCCGATAATCGTCTGGAGCATGTAGTATCAACCTGGACCTTATGCAGCGTGCAACAGATTGAACAGTGTCTGGCCGAAATTTATCGGGTACTGAAACCGGGTGGTTGCCTGCATCTGGTCGAGCATGTGCTGCATCCTGAAAATTTATATATTCAACGCTTGCAGCATCTACTCACGCCGCTACAAAAACGGCTGGCGGATGGCTGTCATCTCAACCGCGATCTGGCGCTGCTGTTACAGCAGGCCGGTTTTGAATTTCAGGAAAAATACGAGATAGATGCGGCCGGTATTCCGAAAATTGGCCAGCGGATGCTGCTGGCCCGTGTGCGTAAACCGGCTTAAACGCGGTTAATCCAGTACTTGAAGCTGCTGCACCCGTACTATCCGGCAATTGTTCGCTGGTAGCGGGTAATGGTTGATCTGAAAATACTGCCCCGTGCTGACTGAACGCACCTTGACCCACTCGCCGCGCAGCACTATACGCTGCCCGGCTTTAACACGGCGCAGGCGCTGAGCAATCTGTTCGCTGGCAGCAATGGCGCTGATATTGAGCGTGTTGGCAATCACCTGTTGTGCTGCAAGCGGGCTAGTGGACGCCAACTGAAACTGATAGCAGCGCTGGGTCTGTTCAAAATCAACTGTTTTGGCCTGTTCTGATGAACTAAACACGTCTTTGGCCAGCAGCAGATCAATATTGCTGACATAGGCCAGATCATTAAAATGTCCCACCACCGGTGCAGCCGGATGAATCACCCGCCGGTCCGGACTGTAGTAGCGTTTTGCCACGACCTGATACTGCCCGGAAAAATATCCTTCAGTTTCCAGCGCGAAGTTCTTTAATACCCCCGACTGCTGTAGATGCGGGATAGCACGAAAATATTCCGACCACAGCCAGATCATCAGGGCCAGTCCCGCTAGGCTGAGCAGTATTTTATTCACAAGAAAGTTCGGTCATCAAAAAATTAATCCTCGAAATCAATTCGGATGGTTTCAAAGCGCAGTCGTCCCTGCTGAATGGCTTCGGCAATGGCCTGCTGGCCTTTGGTCAGGCGCGCGCCGCCACTTTTAATATCAATTAACACCACCTGAATATCCTCAGCCCGGCCATCGCCATCCCGAAAGTCGGTATAGCCATCAAACACAATATAATCGACCGGATCGCCCAGAAATTTGGCATCGCTGGGCAAGTATTCAAATTGCGGCATAATTGGTGCCATCTGCTCGGCCATTTTCCCTTTGAGCACCGCGCGGCTGGTATTGACGCTGCGCTTTTGGGCCTGCGCCAGTGCCTGCTGATGTTCCAGCTCCAGCTCGGCAATATACTGTTCATATTCGGCCTTAATACGGCCATTGCGGCTATGACTTAAAATGATGGTGGTCAGCACCACTCCTATTGCAGCGCCTATAAGCATTGCCATCCATATCGACATGGGGTTTTCCTGATTTTTTAAAATTTGCAAGCAGCGCTACGACTTTTGTCAACGGTCATCTCCAGCACATCAAACAATGATATGCTAGGGATGAGCAGAATAAAATCTTTAGTAGGGTCATGAAAACAATCTTAGTCGCCAATCAAAAAGGTGGATGTGGAAAAACCATTACCGCCATCAGTTTAGCTTCCGCCTTAGCCCAAAAAGGATATAAAGTCGCCCTGGCCGATGCCGATAACCAGAAATCTGCACGACAATGGTTAAAACAGCGTCCAGAAAGCGCCGCTCCCATTCAGAGTCTGGACTGGCGTCATGAAAAATCGGTCGGTGATGCGCCTAAAAATATCGAATACCTGATTATTGATGCGCCGGGGGCATTATCTGGTGATCAGGCCGAGCAGCTGATTAGTGAAGCACATGCGATTATTACCCCGCTGCAGCCCTCCTTCTTCGATATTGATTCGACCCGTCGCTTTTTAAAGCATTTGCAGGAAATTAAACGGATTCGTAAAGGCAAGGTTCAGATTTTACTGCTGGCCAACCGGGTCAAGGCCAACAGTGCCAGCTCCAAAGAAATTCGTGATTTCTTTGAAAAAATTGAACAGGAACCGGTGGCCTGGATTTCTGAACGTGCTGCCTATGGTCAACTGGCGATGCAGGGCTTAAGCGTATTTGATAAAACCCAGAAAAATTACCTGACCATTCAAAATCAGTGGCAACCTGTCCTGAATGCGATTATTGATGATCCGGCCCAATGGTTCTAAGCGCCTAAGCGATTAAACGGCTTTTGCCTTTCCACTCCCGCTTCAATATTTAACAGAACTTACGCAGCGTTCATTTGCGAGCGCTGGGTTTTCAGTTAATATGCTTCAAGACCTTAGGAATGAGCCAGTGAACTCAGTGCAACAATACGCGCCCACTTTACAAAAAGTCTTGCTATTTGGACTATTTTTTGTCCTGATTTTTTTGAGCTTTCATGTCCTCAAATACTTTATTGTTCCTGTAGTTTGGGCCACTATTATTGCCTATATGACTTGGCCGCTGTATCAGTCGGTACAGCGTATGTGCGGTCCACGGCCGACCTTAAGTGCCACAATTATGATGATTCTGGTGACACTGGTGGTCGGTATTCCGTTGACCTTTGCGATTTTTATCTTGCAGCACGAAGGTCGTAACCTGTATTACGAATTACAGAAACAGGTCTTTTCCGGACATTTGAATGTGCCGGATTTTATCCGCGATCTGCCCTTTGTCGGTAAAGAAATTAGCCGTTCCTTACGTGAAATTAATGAAGATCCGAACAGTATCATTAATTCCATTTCGGTCTGGATTCAAGGCCATCTGAATTATGGCCGTTTCCTGCTCAGTGAAATTAGCCGCAATTTAATTAAACTCGGCTTTGCCATGCTGTCGCTGTTCTTCTTCTATCGTGATGGCCAGACCATTTTAAATCAGGTCAGTAAAGCGCTGGAAATGGTGATCGGACCACGTGTACACCATTATTTAGATACCATTTCTGAAACCACCCGTGCGGTGGTTTACGGGGTTGGCTTGACTGCAATTGCCCAGGCACTTTTGGCCGGGGTCAGCTACTTTGTGGCCGGGGTGCCAAACCCGATGGTATTGACCATTGTCACTTTCCTGTTTGCCCTGATTCCGTTTGGCCCACCGCTGGCCTATGGCTCGGTGGCGCTATGGCTGTTCTCTCAAGGACAAACCATTGAAGCAATTGGCGTAATGGCCTGGGGCGTGTGTGTGGTCAGTACCGCAGATAACGTGATTCGTCCGCTGGTGATTTCCGGCGCCACCCAGATTCCATTCCTGCTGATCATGTTCGGGGTTCTGGGCGGTATTGCCAGCTTTGGCCTGATTGGCCTGTTTATTGGTCCGGTGATTCTGGCGGTCTTGCTGGCAATCTGGCGTGAATGGCTGCATGAAACCAATGAAGCCGAGGCCATGATGATGCCAAAAACCACCATGGCCTATGACCTGCCCGATGATCAGGGACCGGCTGCACCAAAAGGCTAAATTTCATTAAGAAACTTATACACGCCTGTACGCAAACAGCATTGTGTTGCCTCCTGAGCCTTGTTTGAATGAAGCCACATATTCGAATAAGACAGGATGCAAACCATGACCCCACTTTTTAAACTTGGTGCTTTATGTGCGTTTACCGCGCTGGTCGGAGTCGGCTGTACCACCACACCCGATACCGTGATTGGCGCCAGTAAAAACGTTGCCGTTAATGCGGTCTCTGCCCAAGGCGTTGGCGCCCAGCTCGGTGAAGTCCAACTGACCGATAGTGCTGCGGGTCTGGTCATCCGTACCAATCTGACCCAGTTACCACCGGGTCCACATGGTTTCCATATTCATGAAAACGGTTCCTGCGCCCCAGCAGAAAAAGACGGTAAAATGCAGGCTGCGCTAGCCGCAGGTGGTCACTTTAATCCGAATCAGGCACCCAACCACGGCAATCCATTAAGCGGCCATCTCGGTGATTTACCGGTCCTGAATGTGGCAGCCAATGGCACGGCACGTGTCACCCTACTGGCGCCGCGTCTGAAATTACAGGATGTACAAGGTCTGGCGCTCATGATTCATGCCGGTGGCGATAACTATGCCGATACGCCAAAACCGTTAGGCGGTGGTGGTGACCGGATTGCCTGTGGCGTGATCTAAACCTTGATGCGGATAAATCCCGACTTATCCACAGTTTTCTGATTTTTAAGGCACTTATCCATAGAGATGAGTGCCTTTTTCTATGCCTAGATTAAACAGCAATCTAAAGTTTTAAAGTTAAATTTCTGGCTTTTATTTCAACATCAACAGCTTAGCAAAAACCAAGCACGATAGTCTGATTTATATTAAAAAACAAAAACTTAAAACCGGGCTGTGCACTAAAAAGCATGGCCCTCTGCGCCAATATTCGCTACACTGCTGCTAGATCTATGGGGAAATTGCAGAGTATGAACATCCAAAGCTTGCGTGTGGTAGGTTTTTTAGAAGGTTTATCTTTTCTGGCCTTGCTGTTTATTGCCATGCCGCTGAAATATATATGGGGTAACCCGATTCTGGTGAAATACGTCGGCATGGGTCACGGCGTGCTGTTTATTGCCTTTCTGGTGGTGCTGTTTGTGGTCTGTGAAAAACAGAAATGGTCAATTCAGGTATTTTTAATGGGTGTGATTGCCTCTATTTTACCGTTTGGCCCGTTTATTTTTGATGCCAAACTGAAGAAAATGGCACAACCGCAGGTCGAAGTGTAACTTCTGACGGATCTGTGAATCAGGCATCCACCAGATTACTATCTGCTGGATGCCTTTGTTTTTTGGCCTTTTAACCACATTATCCTATTGATAAATGCCAGATGATCAGCCCACTTAAAACTGACCGCTTTCGGCACGTTCGTGCATAATCTGTTTTAAGCCTAGCCGTGGATAAGCAAACCACAAGGCAATTAGGGCAAAACAGGACAGGCTATAAGCCCACAGTTCAAAATGACTGTAGAGCATGCGCACCAGTTCAATCACCACAAAAAAGCTCAGCATCATTAGCACAGAAGCAGTTGCGGCCACGGTCCCTTTCGACACCTCGGACGACATCAAAGCAAAACGGGAAATAATTGAAAAACTGATGCCCTCACCAAAGCTGATGAAAGTCATACCCAGAATCAGACACCAGATTAAATAGTCTGGTATGAGCAGACCAAGAATTAACAGCAAGGTACCGACCAACATGAGTGGCAAGCCCATCAGCACAGTCTGTCCCAAAGCAAAACGGTCAATGATTTTCAGCAGCAATAAATTCCCGGCAATCAGCCCGCCCAAGACCGGAAATTGGGCCAGACCATATTGCAGACTGCTCAGATTGAGCTGCTCCACCAGCATCACCGGCGACAAGGCAATCCATAACATCAGCGGCATGCTTAAGAGCGGCAAGGCAAAGGTCATGGTCAGAAAACGGCGGTTTTTCAGTACCTGTTTAAAATCATCCCAGATATAGCCAATCGGCTGTTTCGGAATACTGAGCTGCTGCTCCGGCATTTTGGCTTTCAGTCCGAGCCAGCTCAAAGCCGCCAAAGCTGCAATCCCAATAAAGCCCCAATGCCAGGACACATGCTCGATCATAAACGCACCCAACACTGGCCCCAGTAGCGGCGCCAGCAGCGATACATTGGCCATGAGTGCCATGACTTTAATTGCATCGCGTTCGGCAAAACTTTCCTGAATGGCGGCATAGCCCACCGCAGTTATTACCGACAGGCCAAAGCCCTGCAAAAAGCGCAGCAATAAAAAGCTTTCGATGTTCTGGGTCAATAAAATCAGCAGGCAGGTCACCACAAAAAACAGTACCCCACCCAGCAGGACTTTTTTACGGCCTAAACGGTCCGATAAAGGGCCTAAAATGGCCGCGACACAGGCACCGCCGAGCAGATAAAACGACATCGAAGAGGCTGCCCAGGAACTGCTGACGCCAAAATCCTGGGTAATGGCGAGCATGGCCGGCTGTACCAGATCATTGCCAATATAGACGGAAAATTCGAACAGCACCAAAGCCAGCGGAAACATTAAGGTGGCGCGGGAGAGCGTTGTAGTTGGAGTGGTTTGCATAGCGCTCAAAAGCCTGCAAGATTAGCAGGCTGCAATCATAACAATGGGCGCAGTGTAGCAGAGTTTATTTTTAAAATCTGTGACTTTTCTGATGGGGAAATGCTGAACTTCCGGCAGCAACACTTAGCTAGAGCGGCTGAACAAAATCAGTATAAATCCCCGGTTTAAAAACAGAAAAGCGCAGGGTTTAGCTACGCTTTTCAATCAAAATCATTGAAAGACTCAAGCGGATTAAGGACATACAGCCTTCTGGAAAGTCTTGGTATTTTTGCCGCGCAGACATTGATAGCTCTTTTCAGTTTTCACTTTTTCCCAGTCGCCATTGACCAGTTTAAAACTGTAAATGGTACGAATCGAGCGTACCGAATCATCCATTAAACCGGTTTCAGTCACTTTAACCTGAGCCGCGGTCGGTGATTCGACATTATTAAAGAATTGACGCAGCTCGACTGTCGCCAGCTGTTTACGTAAATCCGGACGCTCTTTTAACACCTGTGCCAACGGTGTTTCGGCAGACGGTGTCACTTTAGACACAATATTCTGGGTGGTGGCACATCCTGTAACAGCAATCGCCAGTCCTGCCATTGCAGCGAAACGAAACATAACTCTATCCAAACTGATTCAACACTGTAAAAATGATGCCGGCTTTTTGCGCTTAACACTATGCACAGAATGTAATTTGAGCGAGAGTGCACATGATAAGTGCCATAAAAAAAGCGCATCCGGAGATGCGCTTTTTCGTTCTATTGGCCTGATTACAGGTCGAATAATTTACCCGGGTTCATAATCCCATTCGGGTCAAAGACCTGTTTCAAGGCTTTCATATATTCGATTTCTTCAGCAGAACGCGAGTATTCCAGATATGGCTTTTTGGTCATGCCAACACCGTGCTCTGCAGAAATTGAACCGTCATATTTTTTCACAGTATCAAACACATACTTGTTCACCACCTGACATTTGGCAAAGAATTCATCTTTGCTTAAATCGGCAGGTTTCAGGATGTTCAGGTGCAGGTTACCGTCACCAATATGACCGAACCAGCAGATTTCAAAGTCCGGATAGTTCTCGGCCACAATCGCATCAATTTCTTTAATGAATGCCGGCACGTGGGTAATCAGCACTGAAATATCGTTTTTGTATGGAATAAACGGCGCAATCGATTCCGAAATATCTTCACGTAAACGCCATAAGCTTTCGACCTGATCCAGGCTTTGGCTGAGTACGCCGTCCAGCACCCAGCCCTGTTCCATACAGTGCTCAAAAATTTCCATTGCCTTGTCCATAATCGGTTCAAATGGCGCTTCAAATTCAAGCAATACATAGAATGGACATTCAGTTTCAAACGGACGCTGTACATGACCATTGGCCAGTACTTTCTGCATTGCCAGTTCACCAAAGAACTCAAATGCGGTTAAATCAATTTTGGCCTGGAAAGCATGCAGCACAGGCATCACTGCATCAAAATCCGGTACACCCAGCACCATCACCTGCAGGTCTTGTGGTTGACGTTCCAGCTTGATTTCCGCTTCAGTGACGAGGCCTAAAGTCCCTTCACCACCAATGAATAAGTGTTGCAGTGCATAACCGGTGGCGTTTTTGATCATACCTTTGTTTAAACGCAGCACATCCCCTTTACCGGTCACCACGGTTAAGCCCAGCACCCAGTTACGGGTCATGCCATATTTAATGACTTTAATGCCGCCGGCATTGGTACCAATATTACCGCCAATTTGTGATGAACCGGCAGAGGCGAAATCGACCGGGTAATACATGCCCTGCTCTTCGGCATAGTTTTGCAGCTGTTCAGTCACCACACCGGCCTGTACGCGCACCATGCGGTCTGCCGGGAAGAATTCCAGAATCTGGTTCATCTTGTCCATACTGACCACGATTTCACCGTTGGCCGCTACCGCACCCGCAGAAAGACCGGTACGACCGCCCGATGGGGTCACTGCGACATTGAACTGATTGGCAAGTTTCACAATCGCTTGCACCTGCTCAGTGCTCGATGGAAAAACGATGACGGATGGGTTTGGATCAAAGTGCTTGGTATGATCTCGACCCCAATTCTGGAGGCTGTCCGCATCAGTTTTAATACGGTTTTCACCTACAATTGCAGTCAATTGGGTCAATAACTCTGGGGTTAAAGCGACTGGAGCATTCATCGTTTGCAGACCTGGCAAGAATTAAACAAGAAGAGATTTATCCGGACTGGCGCTGTACATTTTAAAGTCATGCCAAAGCACAGTAAAAGATAAAAAACGGGCAAGAAACCAACAGCCTGAGCCTGGTTTTTGCCGTCTGGGGCTATTATAAGCGATTTTTCTGTAAAACCTGAGAAAAACCATCATTTTGATAATATAGCTTTGAAAATACAGAGTTAATTCAACCAAAAATGAATCCTGCGTTTATATTTTCTACAGAAATAGCAGACCGATCAGCCATAAATGGAATGTATCTCCTGCCCGCTCCTATGATATGATACTGCCACTAAATTTGGCCTTTGTAGCGGAGCCGTAATGAGCCAACATCTTTCACTACCTAAAGATAAAATTCGTTTCCTGTTGTTAGAGGGCGTTCACCAAAATGCCATCGACACGTTAAATGCTGCCGGATATACCAACATCGACTACCGTAAAACTGCGCTTGAGGGTGAAGCGCTGAAAGAAGCGGTCAAAGATGCACACTTCATTGGTATTCGTTCACGTACGCAATTAACTGAAGAAATCTTTGAAGCTGCGAACAAGCTGATCGCGGTTGGCTGTTTCTGTATCGGAACCAACCAAGTCGATTTAAATGCAGCCATGGTACGTGGTATTCCAGTATTTAACGCACCATATTCAAATACCCGTTCTGTTGCGGAACTGGTCCTTGCTGAACTGATTCTGCTGCTTCGTGGCGTACCAGCCAAATCGGCATCATGTCACCGCGGTGGCTGGGAAAAATCTGCAGCGGGTTCTTTTGAAACACGCGGTAAGACTTTAGGTATTGTGGGTTACGGTTCAATTGGTTCGCAACTGTCTGTGCTTGCTGAAAGCCTGGGTATGCATGTGATCTATTATGATGCAGTGACCAAACTGCCAATGGGTAATGCGCGCCAGGTCGGTTCTTTGGCTGAATTGCTGGCCAATGCAGACGTGGTATCGCTACACGTGCCAGACGTTCCATCAACCCGTAACTTTATGGGCAAAGAACAGTTTGCACAAATGAAAGAAGGCGCGATCTTCCTGAATGCGGCACGTGGTACCTGTGTCATTATTGAAGATCTGGCAGATGCAATTAAATCAGGTCATCTGGCTGGCGCTGCGGTTGACGTATTCCCGAAAGAGCCGAAAGCCAATGGTGAAGAATTCGTTTCTCCACTGCGCGGTCTGGACAATGTGATCCTGACTCCACACGTGGGCGGTTCAACCATGGAAGCGCAAGCCAACATTGGTCTGGAAGTGGCTGAGAAATTTGTGGCTTATTCTGACAAGGGTATGACCCTGTCTGCAGTGAACTTCCCTGAAATTGCCTTACCATTGACTGAAGGTAAACACCGTTTACTGCACATTCATAAAAACATTCCAGGCGTATTGTCTAAAATCAACAACCTGTTTGCTGAGCAAGGCATCAACATTTCGGGTCAATCTTTAATGACCAAAGGTGATGTCGGTTATCTGGTGATGGATGTGGATGCAACTGCATCTCAAGAAGCACTGGATATGCTGCATGATGTTGAAGGCACTATCCGTGTACGTGTTCTGTTCTAATTTCAATTAGACAGTAACACCCAAAACCACAGCCCTTGCGCTGTGGTTTTTTATTTCCCGCTTCTAAAACAATACGCAATCCTTATTTTATGTTCTTTTGAAATCGTGAATGAGCCTTGTTTTATCTGCTGGCCACTTACGCAGCCACGACATGGAAGCGTCATCTGTTCATGCTATGCTAGCGGCTATTGATCTGTTGATGATCGCCCTACTCTCCCCACCAGCCCATTCCAGTTATGTCGATACTTCAAAATGCGCCGCATCTCCGCGCTGTGCTGTTGTTGCTGATTGCCATGCTCAGCCTGCAAAGCAGCGGCTCGATGGCCAAACTGCTATTTGATCAGTTTCCGATTCTGACCGTTTCTGCCATGCGGCTGCTGCTGAGCGCGCTGGTGCTGATGCTGATTTTTCAGCTCTGGAACATTCAGCCCAAAGCCATACGCTGGCCAGCGATTTTCAGTTACGGTGCCGCACTGGCCGGCATGAACATGCTGTTTTATCTGGCGATTGACCGCCTGCCACTGGGGATTGCGGTATCGTTTGAGTTTATCGGGCCATTAAGCGTGGCGCTGTTTTATGCCCGGCGCAAATTCGACTTTATTTGGGTCGGCCTCGCCATTGTTGGGCTGGTGCTGTTGTTTCCTTTTGATCAGACCGCGCAGCCGCTCGATGGTCTGGGCGTGTTGTTTGCCTTAGGCGCCGGTGCCTGCTGGGCCTTATATATTGTAGCCGGACAGAAACCATCGGGTGTGTCCGGGAATCATACGGTCTGTCTGGGTATGCTAGTCGGTACCCTGATTTTATTACCCATTGCTTTATGGGATGGCCTGCCTGTTAGCGTATTTGAACCGGGCAATTTCATCTATTTTATTGCCTTGGCAGTTCTGGCCAGCGCCTTGCCCTTTAGTCTGGAAATGATTGCACTTCGCAACCTGACCGCACTCAGTTTCGGTACACTGATGAGCATGGAACCGGCCATTGCCGCGCTCTCCGGTTTTGTCTTTTTGGGCGAACAGTTACTCTGGAATCAATGGCTGGCCTTAAGCACCATTATTGCCGCCTCTATTGGCTGTACCTATACCGTACAGCAGCGTAAACAGCAGTCCAGTTAAGTAGAGTGGATCTGGCCAGACTGAGCCTCCTGCTGTGTAGTGCTGGAATTTATTTTGACCGGCTACTCATCAAAATTTAAGCAAATTGCTATAATCAGCAGCATCTCCCCAATATGCTGACACCTTCCGGTGTTGGTGGTGCGCTTATGCAAAATGCTCAACTGCTGTCGGTACTGTTCATGGTGCTGTCCATGACTTCGTACCAGATTAGTGCCTCCTTTGCCAAACAACTGTTTGAGGTGCTCGATCCGCTTACCGTGACCATTTTACGGTTGTGCTTTGCCGCCATTATTATCTGCCTGATGTTCCGTTCCTGGAAGATTATTTCCCGGCTGTCCTTTTTAAAATGGCGGGATCTGCTCTGCTATAGCGCGGCCCTGTGTCTGATGAATGTGCTGTTCTATATGTCGCTGGGCAAATTGCCGCAAGGGATTGCGGTTGGTCTGGAATTTATTGGCCCACTGGGACTGGCCCTGCTCTCGATTAAACAGCGTAGTGATTATATCTGGGTGCTTTTAGCCATTTTGGGAATTGCGCTGATGGTGCCCTGGGGACAGGCCAACAGTGACAATTTCTCAGTCTTTGGTGCCCTCTGTGCGCTGGGCGCCGGCTTTTGCTGGGCCCTCTATATTTATTTCGGGCAGCGCGTGGTACAGCAGAATATTGGCATGCATGCCCTCACCATTGCCATTAGTCTGGCTGCGCTGACCCTGTTACCCATTGGTCTGTATCACAATGCCGCGGCCCTGGTCGATACCCAATACTGGGGCAAAGCCATCGCCATTGCCATTTTGGCCACCGCCATTCCGTATGCACTGGACCTGAAAGCCTTACAGCATTTAAGCAAGCTCAGTTATGGCACCCTGTCCAGTTTATCGCCGGCACTGGCCGCGCTAACCGGTCTGGTGTTACTCGGTGAACAGATCAGCCTGTTGCAATGGGTCGCTTTATTCTGCGTGATGCTGGCCTCCGTGGGCGTGACTCTAAGAGCCAGCCGTAAGAAAGCTGTCAGCCCTTAAGCAAAAAGGTAGATCAAAGAAGATGAATAAAAAAAGATGGCCAAGAGAGCCATCTTTTTTAAGTCCTGAATTTAGACCAGACTGTCTTTTTGAATGGCTTTATATTTGCTGTATTCATTTAAATACTGTTTGGCCAGCTCGGTTTTCTGGCGCTCTTCCAAAATTTTCCCGGCCTGCTGGAAAAAGCCATGTTCTTCTTCCTGCAAATGATGATGCACTTTTTCAGACAGCTGCTTGGCAATCGCCAGCCAGCCCGGATTGCTAAATTCGGTTTCGGTCAGTTTTTCCAGCAGCTCATCCATTTCATGATGTTCTGCCAGCGCATGCCGGGTAATGTTCAGCCCGGAATCGGTCATCATTAGTGGAATATAAAAATAACGGTCTTCGGCCACAGCATGGGCGAATAATTCATTTTTCAGTTGATCAAACAGCTCGCGGCGTTCTGGTGTATCCCCCGAGGTCTGGATTAAACGCTCGGCCAGATCACGCTGTATTTCATGGCTTTCACGCAGTGCTTCAAAAATATTCATGTTGTTATTACCCTTTCAAATGCCAAAATTTAAACACCCGACAACGGGTTGCATCATTATTGTTAAGCAGACAGGTCAGGCTAAGCATTCACTATACGCCAAGCCCGTGCGACGGTTCCTGCAGCAATTTGTATGGGAAATTTTAATAATGAGAATGATTTACAACCAGAACATCTGATAGGCCATGCGTACAATCAGCACACTAACCAGGATCAGAAATACAATCCGGATAAAGCCGCTGCCATATTTAAAGGCCAGACGTACCCCGACCAGAGAACCGGTAATATTAGCCAGTGCCATCATCGCCCCGACCATAAACAGCACATGCCCCGTGGGAATAAAGAAACTCAGCGCTGCCAGATTGGTCATAAAATTGGCAATTTTCGACAAGGCCGAGGCATGCAAAAAATCGACCTGTAAATAACGAATAAAATAGAAAATAAAAAAGCTGCCCGTGCCGGGGCCAAAAATACCATCATAAAAACCAATCAGCACACTGCCCAACGCCGCCAGGAGCAACATTTTGCGGTTTAAAGTCTGCTGCACATGCAGCTGGCCAAACTGCTTTTTCATGAAGGTGTAGATGGCAATCACGATCAGCATCAGCAGCACAAAGGGCCGCAAAATATCGGTCGGAATCATTGACACGCAGGCTGCGCCAACGAAAGAGCTGAGAAAGGCACATAGTCCAATCACGCCCAGCAATTTCCAGGACAGCTGCACTTTGCGTAAAAAAGAAAAGGCCGCCGAAGCAGTGCCACAAATGGAAGCCAGTTTGTTGGTGCCAAACACCGTGGCCGGCGCCAGTTGCGGCATTGCGCCCATAATCGCCGGAATCTGGATCAGGCCGCCACCACCAACCGCGGCATCAATTGCACCGGCACAGAAGGCAAAAATCACGAGGCTGATGACGATTTCAATATCCATATCGGGGCAATCCTGTGGCCTCAGTGCAGATGAAAATTAGAGATTCAAGACCCGTTTTGGTACCAGACGTTTTTTATCGGTAATTTCCGCCAGCCCTAAACATTTCTCGCCCTCAAATACCAATACCTGAGTTGCCGCCGCATGGTCAATATTACTTTCCATGCCGCGACAAAAATATTCGGCCCGGCCTTCTGGCACCTGTACCTGTGGAAAATGCTCAATCGGGGCATAAACCGGCAGCAACAGCGCTTCACGCTCGGCTTCGCTCAAGCTTTCCAGATAATCCAGGGTGTAGCTTGGGATCAGATCAAAATGCCCGGTCTGAATACGGTGCAAATAGGTCAGATGCCCATAGCTGCCGAGCGCCTTGGCAATATCTTCACCGAGTACACGAATATAGGTGCCTTTGGAACAAGTCACATCCAGGGTGATACTATTGTCAGTAAACCCTAGCAGCTCCAGCGCATAAATACTGATGGGACGCGCATCCCGTTCAATTTCAATGCCTTTACGGGCCAGCTCGTATAAGGGACGGCCTTCTTTTTTCAGCGCTGAATACATCGGTGGCACCTGCTGAATATCGCCAGTAAATTGCGTCAGGACGGTTAAAATATTTTCTTCAGTCAATGCCGGTACCGCAGCCTCTAACAGCACTTCACCTTCAACATCACCGGTGGTGGTGCTGTGTCCCAATTGAATGGTGGTCTGGTAACGCTTGGTTGAATCCAGAAGAAAATGCGAAAACTTGGTCGCCTCGCCCAGACAGATTGGTAATAAACCAGAGGCCAACGGATCTAAAGCACCGGTATGTCCGGCTTTTTGCGCACGATACAGCCAGCGCACCTTTTGCAGTGCAGCATTGGAGCTGATACCCAGGGGTTTATTCAATAAAAATACGCCATGCACAGGACGACGCTGAATTTTAGGAGAAGATGCTTTCATGGCAAAAATCGGACAATTCTAAACTGCGCCATGGTAGCAATCTGAGCACAAGCTTTACAACTTTTCTATAAAACAATGTCATTTTTATGGCATATTGAGGGCGAACTGAAAACCTAAAATAAATACAATGGAAAAACAGGTGCATAGGAATGCAAAAACATAAATTATGGCTCTGGTTGGGCCTGATTACCGTGGCAGTGATGGGCATTATTTACTGGTTAATTCCCCATTCACCACCATCCCCCGGTCATGCACAGGCCGCCACAGCGCGTACATCTGCAACCTCGTCTCTACCCGTGAGCAGTCCAAACAGCTCTGCAACCCTGTCCTTTTTAAGTCCCAGTCAGCAGGACACTGAAATTAACTGCCAGTTACAGCTCGACTCGGGCAACCGGTTGATGGTCAATGAACAGACCCGCAACTGTTTTGAATATTTTATTACCCAATATGGCGAGAAAACCCTGGAGCAGATTCGTCAGGATTTTCAGCGTTATATCGCCCAGACTCATCAGGAACCGGCCTTGGGACAAATTCTGGATTTATGGCAGCGCTATCTGGATTATCGGGAGCGTTTGGGGGAATTGCAGCCGCCGCAACTGGATCCGGACAGTCCGCAATATTACCGCAGCATTTTTACTAGCATGAAAAACCTGCGTCAGCAGTTTTTCTCGGCCTATGAAATTGAGGGTCTGTTTGGGGTGGAAGATGTTTATCATGACTATACCCTGGAGCGCCTGAGTGTGATGGACAATAAACAGCTATCCGAAGCAGAAAAAGCCCAGAAGTTAAAAGCCCTGTTTGAGCAGCTGCCGGAAGACTGGCAGGCCAATCTGGAACAGCTCAACAAGCTGGAAGATTTAAGAGCACTGACCGCAGAAATTAAAGCCCGTGGTGGTTCAAGTGAAGAAATTCGCCAAATGCGTCTGAATCTGGTAGGTCCTGAAGCCACACAACGTTTAGAAAACCTAGATAGCGAACGTGCCAACTGGAAGTCTAGCGTTAATAACTACTTAACGGAACGAGATGGTATTATGAAAAGCGGCATGAGTGATGCAGCCAAACAGCAAGCCGTACAAAAGCTACGCCAACAACACTTTAAATCACCAGAAGAACGCTTACGTGCTGAAACGTTTGAGCAAGTACATGATCAAGGAGGCAAACTGCCCTTTGCAGATTAATTCATAACTTTAAAAAAGGGACATAAATTGTCCCTTTTTTGTATGCAAATTTTTCTCAATTCAAGTGCAGTTTTTCAAATTCATTAAAAATCAAAGCGTTAAATATTTATATACATTTGTATATAAAACAATATTTTAGCATTCATCGAAATGCTCGTTACTGTCCCAAAATGACATGGTTTTTAAGCCCTAGCATGAAAAAATAACTGCTCCAAAAACAAGCACTTTTTATTTGTAATAAGTGGCTTAAATAACATGCCCTTGCGGATGAGCATCGGCTAGAAAACAAGAATATAAAACATAGGAATTGTTTATGAAAACTTTCATAAGAACAACACAGGCACTTGCTTTGTCGACTCTAGCGATTGGGCTCAGCATGCATACTCAAGCGGCAGGTAGTGCAAGCCAAGTGACAGCAAAAGTCACTTCAAATTATGCGAAAACCAAATACCCAATTTTAATGGTTCATGGCTGGCTCGGTTGGGAACGTATTGGTACCAATACCATTGGTTTAGATTATTGGTATCAAATTCTGCCAGATATGGCACGTAATGGTTCAACTGTATTTGCAGCACAGCTATCACCTGCCAATACAACCGCACATCGTGGTGAAGCCCTCATTGCCCAAGTTGAAGATGTCATGGCAATCACAGGTCAGCCAAAAGTGAATCTGATTGGTCACTCGCATGGCGGCCCTACAGTCCTTTATGCAGCACAAGTAAAACCAAATGCAATTGCTTCAATCACTGGGGTTGCAGGAACTTATCATGGCTCTAAAGTTGCAGATGACATCCAAAATAATACGCTGACCCGTACAGCATTTAATATTCTAGGTGATTATATTATTGGACCATTAATTGCCTTAGGTCAGCTCAAACCTGAACTGGAAATTGACTTTGATGCATCGATGAAGTCCCTCACACAAACAGGTTCAAAAACCTTTAATGCAACGGTTGCACAAAATGCCGTGAAAGATGGCGTTTTAGCAGCGACTGAAAACTGTAATAAAAACCTAAAACCACGTGACAGTAAAGGCATCTATTACTATTCATGGACAGGTGTGGCGCAAGCGACCAACGCCTTAGACATTGATACGATTTTAATGCAACTTGGGCCATTGTCGTATGGCAGCAAAGACAATGACGGCATGGTGGCACGTTGCAGCGCCTTCATTGGTAAAGTCATTAAAGATGACTACAAACTTAATCACACCGATCTTGCCAACATGATGTTTGGCTTAAAAGGTCTATTCGCACCAGATCCTGTCGCGATGTATCGCCAACATGCCAACCGCTTAAAACTACAAGGTTTATAAGCAAAATGCCTTTATATTACGCGATATAAAGGCATTGTTTTTTTATTGCGCTCACCTCAGGATGAACAATGAAAATATTTCCATTCTTGGCATTGGCTTTAGGGGTGGGTGCAATCTCATCCACAAAAGCCAGCACTGCCTTACAAGCCTATCAAGCATCTTTTGTACTCTCTAGCTATGCGAAAACGAAGTATCCCATTGTCTTTGCACATGGCTTTAGTAGTTTGCTCGGGCATAGCATGAATGTTCTTACTCAGAATCAATATCCTGTTGAGATCACCGCGGCTTTAGATGCAATGCATCCAGAAAAAATACAACGCTTTAATGCGCTGTATGGTTCGAGTGCTATTCCGAAAGATTGCAACAGCCAAGGGACTAAAATCACATCGAATGGGATTCATCATTACTCATGGATGGGCAATCGCCAAGTCACCAATGCAGTCGATGTCATTGAATCCACCGTCGTTACCTTGGGTGGTAGTTTCTTGAAAGGCAGCCCCAATGATGGTGCATTGCCTCTTTGCAGCGGATGCTATGGACAAATTATCCGTCAAGATTATCAACATAATCATTTTGATGAAGTGAATCAGTTCTTCGGCATTATTGGCACTTTTGCACAAGATCCTGTGGCCTTGTATCGCCAACATGCCAACCGTCTTAAATTACAAGGTTTATAAACAAGCATTACATATATTCAACCATAAACCTACGTGGATTGTTTAGATTGAAATCAGGCTGGGACTGCCTAAAACAACAAGAGGAAACAACAATGAAATATGGATTAATCACTGCTGCTTGTATCGCAGCCATGACCATGACGACGGCTCAAGCCAACAGTACGCAAGCCAAACAATATACTGCCAAAGCATCGACACAGTATGCCAAAACCAAATATCCAATAGTATTTGGTCATGGTATGGCAGGTTTTATTCAAATTGGTAGCGATCCTTTCGGTTTAGATTATTGGTATCAAATTCTGCCAGATTTAGCGCGTAATGGTGCCAATGTTTGGGCAACACGTGTTTCGCCATTTAACTCTTCAGAAGTTCGTGGTGAGCAGTTGAAACAACAAGTGGAAGAAATTTTGGCGATTACCGGCGCACAGAAAGTCAACTTAATCGGCCATTCACATGGCGGACCAACGATTCGCTATGTGGCAGGTGTCATCCCAAATAAAGTTGCATCTTTAACTTCTGTCGGTGGACCACATAAAGGCTCACCCGTTGCCGATTTAATTTTAAAAGCTGAAGGCACTGTTGTTGAGGGTACATTGGTAGGTGGCGTGAACCTTGTATCCAAAGCCATCACATGGGCACAAGGCTTAGATCCAAATAGTTTCCCTCACAATTCACTTGAAGGTGGACGCAGTTTAACTGCTGCGGGTTCCGCAGCCTTTAACCAAAAATTCCCAATTGGTATGCCAACAACGAGTTGTGGTGAAGGTAGCTATCAAGAAAAAGGCATTTATAACTATTCGTTCACAGGCGTAGGTCAAGTGACGAATCTACTAGATCCTGACTCTGCGCTCAAAGTGACTGCACTACTGATTGATGGTGGCAAAAACAATGATGGCTTAGTGTCGCGTTGCAGTGCCAAATTCGGTAAAACCATTCGTGATAACTACAACTGGAACCACCTAGACGAAGTCAATATGGTCTTTGGCTTAAAAGCCATGTTTGCTCCAGACCCTGTGGATGTTTATCGTCAACATGCGAATCGTTTAAAACTACAAGGGCTATAAAGCTCAACTCATTAAAGCCCTGCATTGCAGGGCTTTTCTTTGCATTCATGATTGGGATATTGCATGAAAATTAAAACAATATACTTCACCATAGCTGCCCTACTCTTTAGCTCATTCGGTACTGCTTCAAATTTACAAAAAGCACAAAGTAAAAACGTGATCTCTAACTATGCCAAAATGCAATACCCCCTCGTATTTGCACATGGCATGATGGGCTTTAATCGCATTGCTATGGATGTTTTGGGCATGGATTATTGGCATCAAATTTTGCCTGATTTAGCACGTAATGGTTCAACCGCTTTTGCTGCCCGCATGTCACCTTTTAATTCATCAGAAGTCCGTGGCGAACAATATGTCGAACAGCTCAAAGAAGTATGGCAATTACGGGCGCCAAAAAACTCAATTTAATTGGACATAGCCACGGTGCCCATGCAGTGCGCTATGCAGCAGGAGTCATGCCACAACATGTCACTTCTGTTATGACAGTCGCTGGCGCCAATCAAGGCTCAATCGTGGCATCGGATGTGATGAAATTTGCCAGTCAAACTGGTACCTCTGATTTACTAAATACCCTGATTAGTAGTTTTGGCGCTGTGATTATGTGGGCACAGGGTTTGGATGCACATGCTTTTCCGCATAACGCTTTAGCTGCAGGTCATAGCACTTCTATTGAAGGCACCGCTGAATTTAATCAACGTTTTACGCTTGGGCTATCTTTAAAGCATTGTGGTGAAGGCAAATATAACGATCAAGGCATTGCGCTATATTCAATAATGGGCACAAACAAATGACCAATGCATTAGATTTCAGTGATGCCGCGATGAAGGCACTGGATTTGATCTCTGCTTCTAAAGCAAGTGCAAATGATGGCATTGTCTCCGTATGTAGTGCGAAATTTGGTAGAACGATTCGAGATGATTTTCCATGGAATCACTTAGATGAGGTGAATTTATTGTTTGGTATCACGGGTATCTTTGCGCCAAACCCTGTCGATGTCTACCGTCAACATGCCAACCGTCTCAAGTTGCAAGGTTTATAAAATTTAGACATAAAAAAATGCGCCCAAAGGCGCATTTTTTCAATTCGATAAAACGTAAAATTACGCTTTACGAGCTGGTAACTTTTCACGGATACGTGCAGCTTTACCAGAAAGTTCACGTAGGTAGTAAAGTTTAGCACGACGAACGTCACCACGACGTTTCACTTCGATTTTAGCAACGATTGGAGAGTGAGTTTGGAATACACGCTCAACGCCAACACCGCTAGAAATTTTACGTACAGTGAACGCAGAGTTCAGACCACGGTTTTTCTTCGCAATAACAACGCCTTCGAACGCTTGTAGACGCTCACGGTCACCTTCTTTAACTTTTACTTGAACAACTACTGTGTCACCTGGTGCAAAAGCTGGGATGTCTTGTTTAAGCTGAGCATTTTCAACAGCTTGAACTAAAGGATGCTTACCACTCATGGGGTATCTCCAATATGTGTGGGTCAGAAGAGGTCTGAGATCCACTGGGGCTAGAGGCTAAAGCGCATAGACCCGATTAACTTTCCCTTTATGCTTGACCGCTTCAAGACATAAAGAGCCTATTTAAGTACTTAATCCGTAGATCAAGCTTTTGATTGCGCCCGAAGCATAAATTAAGATTTATGTTCTGGCAAATCTTTGAGCCATTTTTTTTGCTGCTTGCTCAACTCCACTTGTTCAACCAATTCAGGTCGACGTTCAAGTGTCCGCTGATAACGCTGCAAAAAGCGCCATTTTTCAATATTTGCATGATGACCTGATTTAAGTACCTCAGGTACATCCAAACCTTCAAAATGATCTGGCTTTGTATATTGCGGGCAATCTAAAAGACCATCCACAAACGAGTCTTGTACATGAGATTGTTCATCAGACATTGCACCCGGAAGTCTCCGAATAATACTGTCTAAAAGAACCATCGCAGGCAGTTCACCGCCCGATAACACGTAATCCCCAATCGACCATTCCTGATCGACATATTTCTGGATTAAACGTTCATCGACACCTTCATAACGGCCACACAGCACAATTAATCCGTCATATTGGACAAATTCTTGTACAGCGGGTTCATTTAAGGTTTGACCTTGTGGTGACATATACACCACGGGTACGTTGACCGCACCTGCTTCATGAGCAAGTTCTTTGGCACGGCGGATTGCTTTTGCCAGTGGCTCAGCCATCATTACCATACCGGGACCACCACCAAATGGACGTTCATCCACTCGTTTGTAGTTACCCTCAGCATAATCGCGAGGATTGATACAATGAATTTGCATCAACTCACGTTGTGCTGCGCGCCCGCTAATACCGAAACGTGTAATCGCTTCAAACATTTCAGGAAAAAGCGTAATGACTGCAAAAAACATCGCAGACTCCCGTATTTCCAAAAATATTAGTAATCTACGCCCCAATTGACATAAATACGACCTGTTTCGAGATCAACGCGTTGTACCACATCTTTATGCCATGGAATCATACGCTCTTCGCCATCGATACTGTCGGCAGTTGCGCGAACCACCATCACATCGTTAGCACCTGTTTCAAACAGTTCGTGGATTTGACCGAGATTGACTTCCTGTTCCTCATCATCCAGACCTAACACGGTTAGACCTTTTAAATCAGACCAGTAATACTCATCCACGCCCGCTTGAGGCAGTTGCGATTTTGAAATCCAGATATTTGCGCCAACCAGACCGTCTGCTGCAGTGCGATCGCTCACACCTTTTAAGCTGACAACCAGGCCTTTGCCATGTGGTTTCCAACGTTTTACATCGACAGTTTGCCAACCTGCTTTGGTCTCAATGTACCAAGGCAGGTAGTCAAACATGTTGCTCATAGGTTCTGTATTGGAATAGACCCAGAGCCACCCATTTAATCCATATGCTGAACGTAGCTGTCCAATCTGAATACGATCTTCGGGTACATTCTGTGTTGGTGTCATGGGCTACCTACTACTTAATTCTTTAAAATTATGCAGCAGCTGCAGCTTTCTTCGCTTGAGCAGCTAAAGAAGCAACACGTTCAGAAGGTTGAGCACCTTGTGCTACCCAGTGAGCAAAACGGTCAGCATCTAAACGAAGTTTTTCTGCTTTACCTTGCGCTGTAGGGTTGAAGAAACCGATACGTTCGATGAAACGACCGTCACGTGGATTGCGGCTATCAGTTACAACGATTTGATAGAATGGACGCTTTTTAGCACCACCGCGAGTAAGACGAATAACTACCATGATACAACCTTATAGTTTTTACGGATTATCCCTGTACCGACCATCGATACATTTCAAACCCCTTTCATAGAGGGCAGTATTTTACGCGAAGTTTGCCCTGAATGAAAGATCAAAAAGTATTTATCCGCAGTTTTGAATTTATTTATCGGACCAGGTAGAGTTTGGCGACAAGTCACAACGCGCTTCGCCTTTTGCCCAATATTTCTCTGATTGATTGTTTAAACAAATCCAACCATTGCCCGCTTGTAACGTACCTGCCTTAGGTTGAGCAATTAGAGTCCAACGGGTTGCATTGGTTAGTGCAGCATCAAAGCTTAAATCATATAATGCAGTGCCTTGTTTGGGAGTTACTGTTGATCCATATATTTGTGCAATCGTTGCCCCCGAAAAAGAACCATTCATTCCTTTATAGGCATTCATTCTTTCAGCAATGAACATCATCTCTGATTGTGCTTCTGCCCGATTTACTTTAATTTTATATTGCTGATAAGAGGGATAAGCAATAGCAGCTAAAATTGCAATAATCGCAATGACAATCATAAGTTCTATAAGTGTAAACCCTTGTCTTACCATGATTCGCTTCCCTCATTTGCCTCACCACAAGAAGTATAAGTCACTTTGGTATAGTCTTCTTTGTTCATACATTTGGTGCCTAAACTGTTTAACAAAAGACTATAATTTTTTTGATCTAGACTTTCTGCTTTAATAGCCCAATTACTTCCAATAGCAAACATATCAGCCTGCGCTGACCGATCAAAATCAATCTTTTTATTCAATAAATCTGCTTTGACCTCTAAATCTTTTGCCGTATCGGTAATATTTCCATCTTCATCCTTTGCAAACTCACGTACAGAATAAAACCCAATAATACTCAATCTATATTTAGGGTTATCCGAATGAATAGGAAGTAAAACTTGCTGTTTGGCGGTATCAAAGTTTGAACTTAACGTGCCTGTTTTATCTTTATATAAATAACTCGCCTCAAACCCTTTATAACTAAAGTTCTTAGCTTTATGTCGTTCCAGTTGCTCAGCAAGTTTTTGCATTTCCTGTTGTGCTTGAGCAAGATGCGAACGTTGAATATAAACCTGATAACTTGGCATCGCAATTGCAGCAAGTAATGCCACAATCACTACGACCACCATCAGTTCAATCAGAGTAAAACCTGTTTGGGGCTTAGACTGTGAAAAAATAAATTTCATTTTTTCACTCCTTTACCGAATATCGTTCATACCAACGATGCGGAATAAATTTTAATGCTCCGCCAGCCGGAATAAAACGTTTACCTGGTTCAGCACAATCTTCTCCCTCACATTTTACATTTTCTGGATCATTATCAGGAATTACAATCCCTCTACCTCCTGTAGGCTCTGACATTGGACCGACGTTTAAGCTCACAATTCCTGAACCCAAATTGTATTTATAATTTGCCAGCTCGGGACAAACACCTGTAGGTAAACAGAGACGCTGGGTAAAACTTTGTCCTTTGACACCCGCCCCACAAGCTGAAGTCGTACCAGCTTCTGCTGCATCAAACATAGTAACGTAGAGGTTTCCTTCCATTGCAACCAGTGGGGTAAGACCTTTTATCACACCCGCACCTTCTGTTTTAGCTGCACCAGTAGTACTTTCAAATTTATGCTCAAATTTATAATACCACCCTCCCCAACCACTGGTCGGGCTAATGGCTGCACCACGATTCGTCGTTGCAGTTTTACTATTTACCAAGACAGATAAAGGCATTAACTTATCTAGACTTATACCTTCACCCGCTGCTGCTATAGTTTTATCCGCTCGTGATGAAGCTGGATAATATGTACCCGTCGGATGGATATCATATTCATACAAAGCATAAACACCATCGAACTCCAATCCTGAAGAACTAGTCGTTCCTGTAGTCGTCGGTGAATCGTTAGTGGCTAATAAAGGAGAGCTTTTATTTCCAGACAGGAAGGATGCTACGACAATATTCCCCCCTTCGGTTCCCCCTGCACTATGGTGAGCTGTAAAGACCGGCGGGTAGTAAAAGCGAGGACTTGTACCATTGGTTTTATGTAAATTTAAAATACGGGTAATTTGCGGTACAAACTCAAAAGAACCATCGCTTTGAGGTTGATGTAAGTCAACTCGAAACGCCTGTCCAGCCAAATCGCCAAAGTACAGGTGATCGACAACACCGTCATTGTTACGGTCAACGGTTTTAATTTCACTGACGACACTATATTGTAAGTCGTCGTGCTCGGTATGTTCTACACTACCACTCGCTTCCGTTTTACTGGCATACCACAATAACTCGCCATTATCGGCATCGAACATATACACACCCGCACCGATTTCATTGTCTTGCTCATAATTATATTTTTCATAACCCGCATAACCTGTTCTTACACCATTCGCATCATACAGGCCATCACCATCATCACCGCCAGCATCATAGCCACCACCCACAAACATCACTAATTTACGCTCACCGTTCCAATTTACGTAATCAAGCTTCGGCTTAGACCAACTTTGGCCCATTTTAGCCAAAGCAGCATATTTTTTTGTGATCAAAACTGGGTTGCCATCTTCATCATAACCCAAACTTTTGACTGAACTTGATGCAGGATCAATATGGAATTTAATTTTAGGACTGCTGCTGGATGAATCATCTAAACCGGTTAAATCTAAAGCGTAATAACTACGTCCTCCCATCCGCAGACCACCGTAAACCCACTGTTTACCTTGTAAATTTTCTTTTTCCCCTTCTAAACCGCCTGCAACATCGCGCACAACCCCATCAACGGTTAGAGTTCCATCATCTTTACTCACATAAACGGTATGGGCTGCCCACTCACCATCTACCCCATAATAAAGAGCATTTTTACCATTATCCCAGGTACCCGCACCCGACTTAAATAATTCATATTGTTTTTCTGCCATCTCTTTAGGTAAGAAGCTAAATTTCTCTACCCCGGTTTTAGCATCGACTACATGCAGTAAACCTTGCGTTGTTCCAAAGAGCACATAGTCTTTACGGTCTGTAGTATCGACATAGACATTACCTGATGTTGCATCTTTCACAGCAACGGCTTTACCACTTTGGGTAAGTAACACAGGCAATGAGTGTAAAATACTGCCCATTTGTCTTAAGTTTGCTGTTGCGCCTTCCAAGTTTTCACTTGCTGAAGCGATGTTATAACCTAACAAGCCCATTAAACCTTTAATGCGTTCTGGGTTGTCTGTTTTGGTTTTTTCATCTGTGGTGTATTGATGGGTAATTCTTACTAGCTGTAAATTTTGAGAAACTTTTTCTGTACCAGAAGCAGCCTCATTAAAATCATAATCGGTTAACAGTTTACGTCCTGTAAATGTATCATCATTTTGCTGTGTACCCAGCGGAAGTTTAGATAATGCTCCCCATTTCGCAAAGGTCGCTGTTCCTGAAGGGTAACTGGTGCTATCCCCCCAAATATCTTTTAAATCCTGTAAAACACTTTTTTTCACCACTAGTGAAGCTGGACCACCACTTTCTGAAGCATAAACACTATTATTGACCACATAATATTTTTTTAAATTACCAAACCATAACTGTTGTTTGTCATTATCAGCAACTTTAGGTTCAAACTGTGGAAAATAAGAAAAGGCTTGTAGACTTTCAGGATTTAAAGCATCCAATGGAATTGTTGAAGACCCAGTGCTAATACTAGGAATATTTCCACCTACATCTCCAATGAACTTATTTAAACTCTCAACAATTTCCTCTGAATCATTTGCAAGTATAAATCCACCACCTCCATAGTTTGCTCCTCCCCATGATTGAGCATAAGTCGCATCCTTGCCTGCCAAACTTGTTCCTAAACCAACTACAGCCGTTAATATCCCTGTAGATAAGTTTAAACCAGAAGCGTCTTGAATTTTTGAAACATCATTTAAAGATTTAGCAAAAGCACCTATTAAAGGCCAATCAGATTTATGATCTCCCTTATCATTAGATCCATCTGCATCAAAATCACTAACCTCTGTATATGAATCAAGACCTAATGCATTTGCCATAAGTACATCTGTATTAGTTGCTTTAGGACTTTGGGGTTGACCATCAGTTAAAAAATAAATGCCTTGTCCACTACATGATGCAGTTGATGCAGTTAGAGGTGTTTTATAAGTATCGTCATTTTCTACAATTATATTTTCATATCCTGAAATAACTGCAGTATCATTAAATGTTTTACTCTTTGATATCCCACTATAAATCCCCCCACCTGTCGTTGTACCTAATAAATACGCAGCAGCTTCAGCATAAGCAGCTGACGTTGGTGTTCCTCCTCTACCATAAAAGCTATTACTACGTATTAAATCTAAAACAGCATTACGTTGGCGTGAATTTATATCTCCCCATGCATTAGCAGGAATTCGTATAAAACCTCTTCTATTATTATTACTACTACTCACATATTCTGGATATGTTCCAATACCAATTTTAACATCAGCCTTGATACCTTCATTTATGTCCTCAGTAAGAGGATCATCGACAGGAGCAACAGCCAAAGAATAAAGTGCATTTTTTAATCGACTGATTCGATCAAGATAAATTGTTCCACCTGTATATTCATAATAATACTCATATTTTGTTTTATTATATCCACTTCCTAACTCTACAGTTTGAATATAATATTTCCGGTAATCATAATTTGTGTTATTCAGAACAGTACTTGGTAAAGCAGATAAGTTATACCAAGTAGGAGAGTTATTCGTGCATGTTGTTTTACACTCTTGCACCGAATTATCACTAATTTTTTTTCGATATCTATTAACTTTTGTTATATTGCCAGTGTAACAAAGGTTAACACTATACCCTCTATGGGCAACTTCTTGTGCTACCAAAATATTAAATGAAGTAACACTAGAAGGTATATCGCATGCATATCTCTTTGTCTCAAAAGAATGCCCACTTTCTGTATAATGAAGTGTATTGATATCCATACTACCTGATGTATCTAACATCATTATGACAACCCCAGAAGTAGAAGTCTCACTTGGCTTTGTATAGATCTCAATATCGCTTGCATAAGAATTTGTTGTTTGTGCTATTAAAACAGCAATAGCCCCTGCCAATGTAGCAATCTTGAATTTATCTTTTATATTCTGCAACTGCTGCAGTTGATGCTTTTGAAGTAATTCTTTATTCATTTTCTCATCTCCTACGAGCCAGCTTTAAGCGAACGCAAACTGTATTCCATATCTTGGGTACTATATGGAACATTATTTCTTGCCAAACAATCGGTAACGGTATCGTTTTCAACCAAAGGATCAACAAAACTGGTATGATTTTTTAAACAATTATTAACTTGTTGGACACTGGCTGAACTTAAATTTGGAAGTAAAGAGGTTGCAGTAATCACCACTCGCTGAATTCCCGTACTCTTTGAGCTTTCTTTGTCATCCCCTTCCATCATGTGTTCCCAATCTCGATCCGTATCTGCCGCACGCACAGTGACCTGAGTCATTACAGCTTGACGACCACTAATAAAATCACCACGAGTCGTTTGACAAAAACCATTTTGTCCCAATTCGGTATTTACAATTTTTTTATTCTGCCAATACACAGAACTGGCAATACGACTCCCAGAAAAGTTATCTGTCACATTACCTCGCACACAAAATACTAATTCTTTACCTTTATTTTCAGGACGTAGCGCATAAGCCAACATGCCATCACCAATACGCATTTCAGCAAATTGCAAAGCATTACTGGTTTTATTTTCTAAAGTAAAAAAAACAGAGTCACTATTTTGTACAAGAAGTGAATGAGCCTGCGCATTTGTTGAAATATTTAAAGAAGTAATACTGGAACGAATTGCCCATGTACCTGCAATTGCAATCACAATCAGCATCACCAATACAACAATAAGTACTGAACCATTTTGAGAGCGTCTATGATTTACTTTTAGTAGATTCATTCTCAACTCCTTACTTCGCAATGCCAAAACCATTTCGTATCGCAATGGTTTGTGTAACTACATTTCGCATATACAACTTATTTTTGTCATGTGGAATTAATTTCGCCCCGGTATCCCCGGTATTTAAAACTTGATATTCTTTATCAGCATTAAATAAGTCATTATTTCCCACGGTATTATTAGAACGAACTAACAGCCCTACTTTGACTGCGACAATCTGCGGTTTCACGGCACCCGTAAGCTTTTTATAATCATCAATTGAAATTTGACCAAAACAATCTAACTGCCCATCTGCATCTGCAGCTGCCGAACAAGTGCTGTTCATTCCATCTCTGGCAACAACCAATTGCACACTTAAATGATCGACTCTAGGAATCATAATTTGGCCATCACCAGATAAATCAATTTCTGCAGGCTCATCCCCCATATAGCTAAAAGCTTTACACGCTAAAGCCAATGGTTTATTTGGGTCTCCCCTATTCGTGTCATTTCTTAAAAAATAGCGTTGTACCACATACGCATCTTTTACAATTTGGCGACCCTCACAATCAAATTGATTGCTCATAGAGTTTTTATATTGGATCACCAATTGGTCACTTGCTTGCCCCACTAAATTAGAGCTATTTTCTACCTTGCCTTCAGATAAAGCGTTCTTTAACGTAATATCCAAGTTTGAAGTGGGATTACCACTATCATCATTTTTGAACTTTTGGGTGTAATTTCTAGCATCTAGTACAATCCCTCCATGTAAAACCTTGTCGTTGATCATTGGTTCAGCTGCATTTAAGTTTGCCAAACGTATTTCACGAACAAAGGCTTCCAATCCAAAAAGAGCATCATTTTGTAGGTCGGAGAGTGCCTGCTGAGTCGATACACCTCTTTGTCCTGTTAAAGCTAACTGAATCGCAATTGCACTAACAATCAGCCCTAGGCTAAGCGCAATCATAAGTTCTAAAAGAGTGAAGCCGCTTTGTTTGGAAAATGAAAAAAGCTTTTTATTCAAACTCATTTTAAAAAGCCTCCATAACCAAGCATTTAGAATTCGCTACATATGCTCCAGTCGAAGTATCAATACAAGCATCTAAGTTACTGTCTATATTGGTATCGCCCCAAGCGACATAAATACAGTTCAAACTACTGCCAACACAATTATTGATTTTTACAGTATGGCCAACTTCAGCTGCTTTCTCCGTAATCTGACTAGAATCAACCTCTGCCATTTCTTCACTAGAACAATTCGGCAAATAGCCTTGCTCACTTCCTACACAGCCACTTTTTTCAGTCTTGGCATTGATTGCTGCTTTATACTCAGGTAAGGCCAACCTATTTACCCTCATACGTTCAGCTAAATCACGCGCTATATTGATTGCAATGGTCCGATCTGTTGCCTCATTTGCTGCATCCATAGCTCTCAACTGCAAACCAACAAAGCCTAAAATACCAATAGCTAACAAAAGCAAGGCAACCAAGACCTCTATTAAACCAACCCCTTTTTGCGTATTCATGTTATTCATGAGCACACCCCTGATTCGATTTTTTCTACAGTGCCATTCATTGAAAGTGTAATCGTTCGACTTTGATTTATTTTTGAATTACATAACTCAAATTTGAGCGGTAACAACACTTGTAATGTTTCTGGATTGATTGGAGGAACAGCATCGGGCTTAGATTCCTCCTCAGGGTTATGATCTGGATTATTAATCGTTTTAGTTCTCTGCTGTGGAATCCCGACTGGACTATAAGTAACATCAGAAAAATCAACATCCCTGGCATTTGAATTCATATCCACATCTTCATATTTGGGTATCCAGTAACGAACTTCTGCTGTGTTTGTTCCACTTTCAAATTTTACTGTCACATTCTTTCTTAAAGTCGTAGCTTGTGCTCGGGCATCACTCAACACCAAAGACAGCTCACGAATTGAAGTATCTAAATGTCGTTTTGCAATCAAATCTCCAAAAGAAGGCGCTGCCATCATCGCCACAATCGCCAGCACCGCAATCGTGACCATCAATTCAATTAAGGTAAACCCCTGACTTTTTCGCATGCTCTCCCCCTAGGCAAAAATGTTGGCCCAGTTAAAATCATACTTATTAAAGTTACAAAAACTACACAGAACAGATAAAAGGCACAAAAAAGCAGATGACTGTCATATCACAATCATCTGCTTATTTTTAAAAGAAAAATTAGACTGTTATCTATTTCTCAGTTTAAGCCTGAGTTACAGGAATACGTAACTCTTTCGGTAAACTAAAGGTAATGTTCTCTTCACGACCAGCAAGCTCGGCAGGTGCGGTTGCCCCCCAGTCCTGCAAACGCTGAATCACCTGTTTAATTAAAATTTCCGGAGCAGACGCACCGGCAGTCACGCCAATTTTTGTTTCAGGATTAAACCAGGCCTGATCCAGCTGATCGGCATTATCGACCAGATACGCCTGTTTGCCCATGCGCTCGGCCAGTTCACGTAAACGGTTCGAATTCGACGAGTTTGGCGACCCGACCACCAGCACTACATCACACTGACTGGCTAAATCACGCACCGCATCTTGACGGTTTTGGGTGGCATAACAGATATCATCTTTACGCGGCCCCTGAATCTGCGGGAATTTCTGGCGCAAGGCATCAATCACTTTGGCGGTATCATCAATCGACAGCGTGGTTTGCGTAACAAACGCGACTTTTTCAGGATGACGCACGCTTAAAGCCGCAACATCTTCTTCATCTTCCACCAGATAAATTTCACCACCATTTTTCTTGTCATATTGACCCATGGTGCCTTCCACTTCAGGATGGCCTTCATGTCCAATTAAAATCGCCTCGACCCCTTCACGGGCATATTTGGTTACTTCAATATGCACCTTGGTCACCAGCGGACAGGTGGCATCAAACACTTTCAGGCCACGGCGTTCCGCTTCCTGCTGAACGGCTTTTGATACGCCATGCGCACTAAAAATCACGATATTATCGTCTGGTACTTCATCCAGCTCATCTACAAAAATCGCACCGCGCTGACGTAAATCATCGACCACAAACTTGTTATGCACCACTTCATGACGCACATAAATTGGTGGATTAAAGCATTCAAGGGCACGATTCACAATCGCAATTGCACGGTCCACACCCGCACAAAAACCACGTGGATTAGCCAATACAATTTCCATAGAACCCTCGATATTCATTTCAACTTTTGCAGACAGATGCGAAATTAATGCAAACAAATAGATGCTTAACTATTTTGTTTAAGCCAGCTCTGCTCTAAAATAGAGAAGATATTTTATCATATCAGGAAAAATATCATGTCGGGTCTCTTGTTTGTCGTTTCTGCAGCTTCAGGAACAGGCAAAACATCCCTTGTTAAAGCCCTGCTTGAACGTGTCAACAATCTGCACGTTTCTGTTTCCCACACGACCCGTGGTCAACGTCCTGGCGAACTGGACGGCGTTCATTACCATTTCACCCAGAAACAGGATTTTATCGACCTGGTGCAACAAGGCGGTTTTATTGAATATGCCGAAGTCTTTGGCAATTATTATGGAACAGCCCAAGCCACAGTCAAAGAACAACTGGCCAAAGGTCACGATGTCCTGCTGGAAATTGACTGGCAAGGTGCGCAGCAGGTGCGCAAACTTTTTCCTGAATCGAAACAGATTTTTATTTTACCGCCAAGCCAGTTTGACTTGCGCCAGCGCCTGTCCAATCGCGGCACCGATGCCGTGGATGTGATTGAACATCGCTTAAGCTGTGCGGTAGAAGATATGCAGCAATATGTCAACTTTGACTATGTGATTATCAATGATGACTTCAATAAAGCACTGCATGACCTAGAAGCCGTGATTATTGCCAACCGTCTGGTGTTAAGCCAGCAGGCCAACCGTCACCAGGAGCTGATCCAGAAGCTGATTACCCCTACAGCACCCTGATTAAAACTTGAGTCTTCAGACAAAGCACCTTATACTGCACAGTCTGTTTAAATTTACCATTCAAACGAGAACTCTTATGGCACGCGTCACCGTTGAAGATTGTTTAGACCATGTAGACAACCGCTTTGAGCTTGTACTAGTGGCAAGCAAACGCGCGCGTCAATTGGCACGTCAAGGAATTGAACCTACCGTTGAGTGGGACAACGACAAACCTACCGTTGTTGCTTTACGTGAAATTGCAGAAGGCCACGTTTCTAAAGACATTTTGAAACAACGCGATCAGGACTACCAAGCCTCTAGCCTTGACCTTGCACTTTCAGCAAATAACTTGAATTTAGATGGTTTTTCTTTCCAATAAGAAAATACATCCTGAAAAAGCCTAGTTTTTACTAGGCTTTTTTATTATTTGAACTTTAATAATTGCGCAATAACCGTTATAACATAAGCATCGGAACTCGTAATTACAACGAGCTTTTATTTCGATATTTTCGGTGAAAAAAATTGACAAGTCATGCAATATGTTTTTCATTAGAAGATCAGTTTTTGTGATTGTTACGAGCATTGTAGTTAAAGGTGGTATATGCCAGGCGCAGAGGTCAGCCAAGCCAAACAGCAACTAAATATGATTATCGACGCTTACTTGAGTGAAAGCGATAGCGAGCGCGTGCTTGCGGCCTGTGACTATGCCGATCTGGCGCATGATGGCGTGACCCGTAAAAGCGGCGAGCCTTATATTCTGCATCCGATTGCAGTCAGCTGCATTCTGGCGCATATGCGTCTGGATACCGAAACCCTGATGGCGGCGCTGCTGCATGATGTGATTGAAGATACCGAATTTAGCAAAGAAGATATTACCGAGAAATTTGGCCGAACCGTGGCCGAGCTGGTCGATGGCGTGACCAAACTCAGCCATTCCAGCGATAAAGAATACAATAAAGCCGCGTCCTTCCGTAAAATTCTGCAAGCGACCCTGCAAGACCCGCGTGTGATCATTATTAAACTGGCTGACCGCTATCACAATATGACCACGCTAGATGCCTTGCGTCCAGATAAACGCGCCCGCATTGCCCAGGAAACCTTTGATATTTTTGTGCCGATGGCGCGTATTGTCGGTATGAATGAAATGGCCGACAACCTGGAACATCTGTGCTACCAGAATCTTGACCTAGATATGTTCAATAATGTTCAGGCTGCCCTGCTAGAAACCAAGCCGAAACGCTGTGAATATCAGGCCAAATGGGAAAAGAACCTGGCCGAGCTGCTGCAATATCATCAAATTAGCGGCCGGATTAAAAAGAAAAATAACAATATCGAACTGCTCCGTTATTTCGTCAAAAACGACATCGATCTGCAAGAGCTGACTCACAGCCACGCCTTTGAAATTATTCTGCAAAGCATCGCCGACTGTGACCGCTTAGCCGATATTTTACGTGAACATTTTCAGGTACTGCATTTTGCCGATCATATTCGCCGACCCTTACCCGGTGGCAACCAGTCACTAATGCTGCGTCTAAAAGGTGAAGAAACCACCTTATCCTTAACCATTCAAACCGAGCTGATGCGTAAAGCGGCCCGTTTTGGCGTGGTTCTCGGTGAAAATGCACCACAAGCCTGCCGCTCGGCGATTCAGGCCTCGATGCAAAATCTGAACGTGCTGATTGATGGCGCCTGTGCCAAAACCACCTTTAGCGAACTGCTGGATTATCTGCATCAGGAAAAAATCTGGGTTTATACTCCGCATGGCCATCTGCATGAATTACCGCAAGGTGCTACCGCGGTGGATTTTGCCTATTCGGCTAGCCTGTTCCTGGGTAACCATGCGGTCGGTGCCAAAATTAATGGAGAAATCAAACCGCTCTCTACGCCGCTGACCAGCGGCCAGGTGGTGGAAGTGATTACCGATGTACTGGCCACCCCAAACCCAGATTGGCTCAGCTTTATTAACACCCAGAAAGCACGCCGTGCCCTGCAAAACATTCTGCGAGACCAAGATATTGACGAGCAGCGTCTGGTCGGTGAGCAGGCCCTTAACCGTGCCTTAAAACTGTTTAACTGTTCGATTAAAGATTTAAGCGAAGACGACTGGATTAACCTGTTGCAATGGCGTCATATCGACAGTAAAGAACGCCTGTTCGAACAGATTGCAGTCGGTGACCTGTTACCCCAACTGGTGGCCAACCATCTTTATTCACAGGACAGCAGCTCGGAAGTTTCGGATCGTCTGATTCAGGGCACCGAAGGCATTGATGTTAAATATGCGCATTGCTGTAATCCGGTACTGGGTGATCCGATTCAGGGCCATTTATCCCGTCGTGGCTTAATTGTGCATCGCGCGCGTTGCCATAACCTGCTGCATGAACAGCATCTGCATCCGGAAAATATCATGCCGCTACAGTGGAACTCGGATGATGTCGATGACGTCAGTTTCACCGCCTATTTATGCATTGATATTGAAATGAATGATGAGCAGATTTCCGACCTGATCTATCAATGCCGTAAAGCCAAAACCGGGGTAGAAATGGTCCGTAGCCATGATGCCAAAACCTATGTCAATATTGTGGTAAATAACCGCAAGCAGATTGCCCAGATTATTCGTGACCTGCGTATGCATTTTGGCTTCCCGCGGATTATCCGTCTGGAACTGCCGCCTAATATTGCCGAAACATCCAAGGCCTGTTAATCATGATACGATAGGCCTGAGCCTGCCCGGCTAATCGTTTATGCTGTCCATACTTATAAAAGGAGAAATCGATGTCCCGCCAAGTGATCCATACTGAAAATGCGCCTGCTGCCATTGGTACATATTCTCAAGCCATTTTAGTTGGCAATACCGTGTACCTGTCAGGACAGATTGGCCTTGATCCTTACAGCATGGAACTGGTTGAAGGCATTGAAGCGCAAATCCGCCGTGTTTTTGACAACCTGAAAGCCGTTTGTGAAGCCGCAGGTGGCACGCTGGCTGATATTGCCAAACTGAACATCTACCTGACCGATTTATCCAATTTCCAGTTGGTGAACCAGATTATGGGTGAATATTTTGCCCAGCCATATCCTGCACGTGCCGCTTTAGGTGTGGCCAGCCTGCCCAAAGGTGCACTGGTTGAAATGGATGGCGTGGTGATTATTAATCAATAACTTAGCTGTACAAAAAAGATACCATCGATAAGATGGTATTTTTTTATTCAAAAACCCAATCACAACAAATGAATTTTCAAATGATTTTTATTGACAAACGATAATAATTATCAATAATAACACTTATCTTATTTAATTCTTTATGGTTGTATCAATGTACGTTTGCTTGTGCCGTGGTATTACAGATCAAGACATTAAAGACGCCGTAGCGAATGGTGCTGAAAGCTATCGCGAAATTCGTGACCTGCTGGATCTGGGAACCTGCTGTGGCCGCTGTGCCCCTGAAGCACGTGCCATTATTAGCGATGAGGTGGCCGAACTTGCTGGCCGTCTCGCAGTTGCTGCCTAATTCCAATAAGAATAAATCCTTCGGTCCGTGGGCCGACTCTCCTCCCCCGCTTCTGACTCAGGCGGGGTTTTATTGCCTGACCGGGCATTGCTGCCGAATCGCATTGATGACGATTTTCATTTGCCGTTCAATAAATTACTCGCCATCCTGCATCATCTTGTTTAAGATAAAGCTCTAGATTGCCTTAAAACTGTTTAGGGCAGAAATTGTGAGATGGAGTAGTGCAATGAAAGGCAATCGTGAGGTGATTAATCAGCTGAATCAGGTGCTGTATCATCATTTAACCGCTATTAACCAGTATTTTTTACATTCGCGCATGTTTAATGACTGGGGCATTGAGCAACTCGGTTCGGCGGAATATAAAGAATCAATTCGTCAAATGAAACATGCCGATAAAATTATCGAGCGGATTTTATTTCTAGAAGGTCTGCCAAATCTGCAACATCTGGGCAAACTGTATATTGGTCAGCACACCGTTGAAGTGCTGAACTGTGATGTCCGTAAAGTCAAAGAAAATATTGAAGCCATTCAGAAAGCCGTCGTTTTGGCTGAACAGGAAATGGATTATGTGACCCGTGATCTGGTTCAGGAAATCCTGGAAAAAGAAGAAGAATATCTGGACTGGGCAACCACGCAACTGGATTTAACTGAATCTGTCGGTATTGAAAACTATATTCAGAGCCAGCTCTAAGCTCAATTAAAAAGATTAACTGCATAAAAAAGACCGGAGTTCCGGTCTTTTTTATGGATTGAGCAATGTGCTTCAAATCCCAAACAGCAGCCTTAAAAATCAGCAGATGATTTATGGTTCTGGTCTGATTTCTGCCCCATCCAGCAAGCTGTCATAATCCACCTCGACCTTTCGCACGATCTTTAACAGCTCCAGCTGCTGTTTGGCTTCGGCTTCATAGCCATTAAATGCCAGCACACGGGCATATTTAAGCAGGTCATACTGGGTTGGATAATTCAGCACAATCTCATGAATCTGCTGTAATTGCTCCGGACTTTGCTGGCTATACGGATTCAGACGAATCCAGGCAATGCGGCGGTTAAATTCCTCGAGCAGATAAATCTGATCCTGATTGGTGATTTTTTCCGGTGTCTTTTCATAACGCACCGATTGATTTAGCTTCGGTACCATCAGCTCATAATCACGATAAATTAGCAGCAGCAGGACTAAGCCCACGCCAAAGCCAACCCGCATGAATATTGGCGATAACTGCACGCCAGTATTTGGACGTTGTGATTGTACAATCCCCAAGATAAAACCGGCGGGCAGCAGAAAATAAGCATAGTTCTGCGGGAATTCCAGCATGGCATGAATCAGGAAGGCACCGAGCATCAACAGACCAATCACTGAAACAGTCGAATTCACCTGCCGATGCAGCTGATAACCCCAATAGGCCAGATAAGCCAACAATGGCAAGCCAATCAGCAGACCATTCCAGAGCAGAAGATCGAGCACGATGTTGTGAGCGCTACGAATCCATACCGGTCCCTGGAAAAATTCACTAATCGTCGTGTATGCGACACTGGTCTGATGCCAGCCATAGCCAAACCAGGGTTGATGGGCAATGGCATGCAGCATTTGCTCCCAGATTGCCAGCCGCGACATATCCCCTGTAGCACGCTGTACCACATCACGAGACTGGACCGCTATATCTGCGCTTTGAGAGAGTAGCTGACTTAAAGAAGGTGCAATAAAGATTAAACCAACAAAAGCGGCAAACCAGAGCGCACTATAGAACCATTTCAGGCGGATATAGCCTTGATATTGCTGATAACCGAGATAAGCCAGAATACACAGCGAGGCGACCCAAGAGGTACGCGATTGACTTAGCACCACCCCGCTTAAGATCACCAAACCAGTTGCAACCAAAAGTGCTGTTTTCAGTTTCTGTTTTTCATACAGATATAAACAGGCCATTAAGGACATGACCAGAAAGGTGGCCATATTGTTCGGTTGGGCAAAGTTGGCATAAGGACGCTGGCCGGTACGAATATCGACTATAAACGGGAAATACTGGTCGATGGTGAGCCATTGGCAAATGGCCATGAGACCAGTTATGGAGCCGACACCTAAAAAGACATAACTTAAACCCGTAAATATTTTTTCTCGCTGCGCGGCATCTAAGGTCAGGTTATAGCCCAATACGATTGCCAGCCAAAAACCAAAGATATATAAGCTACTAAATAGCGCTTTATCAAAAAAGAACAGCAAACCACAGGCCCATTGGATAAATGGAACAGCGGTTAAGGCCAGTAAAGGCAGGCTTATTTTCGGGAGAATTAGTTTCTCTTTTAGAAAAATAGCAGCCAAAGCAAACAGTGCAAAAAAGGCATACAGCTCGCCGGTATAGGTCACCCAAGGGCGGTAATGGATGGGAAGGAGCCAAGCGAGGGAGATAAAAATACCAGCGAGAAGCAAGAGGAAAAATTTCATGCTGCAAGAGTTGAGAAAAAGATGAGCTATGATAATCAAAAAAGCAGCTGAGGGAATCAGCTGCTTGGTGAAATTACTGTTCTATTTTTATATTAGTGCCAAGGGCGGAGGTCGACGATTTTGATGACTTCTGCGGTTTCTTTGTTGAGCAATACCACCATATCTACTGCATTGGCTTTTAGCGGTAGCCAAGCATCTGCATTTGGATATTTTGCTAAAGCTTTTTCAACTTCTGCTTTTGAGTTGTACTGTTCCAATTCATTAAGTGGTAATACACGTTGTTGGATTTGGGTTTTGGCTTGAGTCAGTTCTACATAGCGTTCTGGACACTGTGCAATTGAAATACCGCTAAAAACTTCCGCAAACATTTCATCATTGCGTTGTTGTGTATCTTTGGCAAATTCAGTTGCGACATATTGCGGCTTAAGCCATGAAGCTTGTTGGAATTGAGGCTGTGCTTGCTGAATATTACTGTCAACCAATTCATTTTTGCGTACAAGTTCAAAACGATCTACGTTATAAACCAACCATGCAGGGCGACCTTGTTCAATACTATATACTCCATAACACAAAGCCGCAATTTGAATAAGAATAATCACACTGAGGTCAAATTTAAGTGTTTTCTTACCTTCTTTATAGACCAACAACCCCAAAAGTGGTCCCAAAATTACGTCGATGACCAATAGCATTAAAAAGATATGCGTTACGCCAACGGCTGTGGCGAGTGGAGATGGATACCAAGTAAAAAAAAACTAGTCCTACTACCAACAAAGCTACTAAAAAAGACAGTGACAAGTGGCTAAGGAAAAACTTTAGGCGTTTAGACATTAAAACCTCACGGCATTGTTATTTTAAAATAGTTGATAACCATACTCCCAAAATCGGGGTGGTGTTGATGGCAAACTTTCAGATAAGGCAGATGTATAAAAAAACAAATAAATAAAAGCTAGAGCAATTAAAATATAGACTATATATCCAAAAACTTGAGAAACTCTTGAAGCTTCATATGTTGATGGTTGAAAAGAAGTCGCATGCTGAAATTCAGGATTTTTAAGTAAAAAGACGAATAACCATAAAAGTGCAACTTGTGTAATAGGATAAATATGTATACCTGAAAAAGATAAGTCGATACTTACTGCTATAAATGCGGAAATTACAAAATAATTTTCTTTAAGATTCCATTTTATTCTTTTTAAAATATTACAAATGACCAAGATAAGAAAACCAAATCCTATCAAGCCCGTTTCTGTTAACACTTGAATAAATAAATTGTGTGGATGTGCTGAAATCACGCCTGAGTACTGATCTAATTGATAAAACCCGCATCCAAAGATTGGATTTTGTGACCAGCATTGAAAAGCATTTACCCAAAGCTCATAGCGTCCACTCGTTGATTCTCTAACAATTGATCTTACACTAGAAGCAGAATGACTTGAAAAAAATAAAATAGAAAAATATACGAGCCATATAGCAATATAAGTGAATAATAATTTAAATCGCGCAGCACGGTTAAATATACATACGCATGCAATAAAAACACTATACGCTAAAGTTGCTGAACGACCACCATCTAAAAGAATAGATAAAAATGCCAAAAATAAAAAAATTAAATAGATATTTTTAAATTTTTCTTGTTTTAAGTAAAACCAAATTGCAAAAATAGATAATACAAAAAAATAGCTGTTATAGACTCTAATATTCCATGGCATAGGATACCAGTTTTTATAGACTCCACTTAGCATAAACTCTATAATAGCAATAGGTAGCATCAAAAAAATAGAAAAACTTAACCAGATTACAAGTTTGGATAAAAACTCATTATAGTTTAAATTTAAGAAAGCCTTATAAAGCAAATAAAATAGAATAATTTCATAAAAAATATAAGAATAATTAGACCCAAATAAAAACCCCAACAACGTAAAAATAAGAAAACAAAAATCATATTTAGAAAAGTAGTTTTTTTTATGAATTAAACCAAAAAGAACCAACCCAATGAAGATAAATACTTCTAAAACTCTTAATTCGTTATAAAAATTAAAACCATATATAGAAAAACCCACAATAAACAACAAAAAATAAAGAGCTACGAATAGCTCTTTATTTTTAAAATGTTTAATTAAATTAAACATTAGGTCCCACGGCAAGTCTGAGGTACAAATTTATTGAGGGCCGAGTTAGAAATTTTACAACTCCATGCCACTCCTGCATTAGACAACGTTGGAGTTAAAACCAAGCTAGCACCATCTAAATTCACATCACCTGATGAAGCATTAGTACCCTTAATTAGAGCAGTAACGCTACCACCATCCCCAACTGTAACACTTGTTACATATGGAGAAGTTAAAGATGCTGCAGCTTCAAGTCCAGCTTCCGCATTTGTATCACACTTTGTAGAATCACCAGTAGAACTTAAACATTCACTTACTGCAGATTTAGCAGCAGCAGCATAATTCATTACCTCAGTTACTTTAGCACGTGTTGTATAGTCCTGATAAGCAGGAATCGCAATTGCAGCCAAAATACCAATGATCGCAACAACAATCATTAATTTTAAACATTCCATAAGTCACTTTATATGGACACGTATCAAACCATTGAATTATATTATTTTATTTGTTAATACATCTTGTCCATATGGACATGCCTTTTAATGGACAAATTTTTGAGTTTTGTCCATATTCGAAAATGGCTTTTACTCAGTGTGGTAGGATAAATTTTGATAAAAGCAGACTGGTCATGATTTATTTTAAAATTTTGACAAGCTAAAAATAGAGTAGAAAATCCAGACTCATTTATAAGCCAACTTCTGTATTTCTTTTTTATACTGAAGAATCACACGTCTTGCATAATGCAGAACAATACGTCTAGTTGCTTCGTCATAACCAAATTGCATGGGAAAAACTTTTACAGCTGGACGAGGTATTCGTTCACTTACTTTGAAGTCTTCTAGCTGTTTCATTCTATTACTCCCCCATGTATAGAGCATTGTTTTTTCAATTTTACACCGCACTCGTAATTGCACAAGCAATCATCACTAAACTAATATAGCTGTCTGCTTACTTAGCTGCTAATAATTTAGTTTTTCTGCTGCAAGTAACTTTCATATTCATATCTCTCAAAACTAACAAAACTGACATTTTTTGTCACTTAGTTACATAAATTTACCTATGCGTATACTAAGATTTTTAATCTATTAAACAATGTATTGATTTAGTTAGAAATAATTGAGTAATATACTTTGGCACACTTTATGCTATTTATAAATTAGCTTACAAAGCTTATAACTAAATTAACAACATTTGTGGAGAATGTTATGAATGCTCAAAAAGGCTTTACCTTGATCGAGCTGATGATAGTTGTCGCTATTATCGGTATCCTTGCTGCGATTGCACTTCCAGCTTACCAAGATTACACTGTACGTGCCCGTGTTTCAGAAGCTTTAGGTGTTGCAGGTACTGCGAAAGCAACAGTAGCAGAAAATATTACAATGAATGGTGGTGTTTTACCAGCTGAAACCGATAATGGTGGAAAGGGTGCATGTGCTGGTGTAGGTATCTTTGATGCTACTGCTAAAGATGGAAAAGGGGTTGGTAATGTAAGTACATTAGCGTGTGATCCTGAGGATGGATCGATCACAGTTACTATGAATGACAAAGGTAAGGGAGTGGCTCTTACTCTTACTCCTAGTCCAGATAGCTTAGCTGATCCAGATAAGGCAGACTCAAAAGCAGTAAACAACCCTGGTATTGCTTGGACTTGTACTACTATTGAAACTAATTTCAAATATGTTCCGACTGAATGCCGTAATCTTGCTGCTAGCTAATTAAGTATTAGATATAAAAACGCATCAAATTTGATGCGTTTTTTGCTTTAACTCAAAATTTTCTAACAATAGCGAATTCACTTTTTCAAGCAATTTTTCATAATCTTCTTTCAATTGCTCATAATCACTTTTCACCGCTTTGGTCCTGCTTTTAGCTAGTTCAACCTGCTGTGCAGGCGCAAGAATATGTTGCCCTACTTCCTGCGCAGCTAGCTCAATTGCCTCTATAAGCGCAGCATGACGGCTCTTTTTAATCGAGCCTCGTTTACGTCCAGCCTCCATTGCAACCGTATCGTTATTAATGGCAGAGCCTTTCGGTAGAATAATCGGTTTGTTGGCTTTTAATCGCTCTAAAGCAGCGTAATAATCATTGAGTGCACTCATATTTTACACCTCAATATTAATCGTTTTAATTTTTTGAATCATTTTGTTTAAAGCCAAAATATCACTGTCCATTTGCCCGTATAGCAGACTGTTCTGTACTTGCATATCTCTGACTCGTTGTAGTCGATGAACCGCTTTTTGCATCTTTTCCGCACTCTCTGCATCAAATACAGCATGGGCACAACTCAAACAGCTGGTAATAGCCGTAAATGAAATTTTTTCGCAAGAATCAGGGTTGGTACAGGCACCAAATAGACTTGGCTTATAGGCAATTTCACCCCTCTTCATGCGCTTAATCGTTTCATCCCGATCTGGAAAAACTTTCAATAACTGCTCACGGTCTTTTTGCAACTGTAAGTAGGTTCCTGCACCACCTGCCAAGCGACTAGAACTATTAATTACACTGTCCTCGAACTGGGCATAAGAATGTACCAGTCGCTGATACTCAAGCTCTTGAATAAACTCTTTTTGGCTATCATTGGCTAAAATATTCGGAGCAAATACTGAATTTTCTCGATAATATAGCGTCATCGCTTCGGTTAAATGCTTATATTGCACCGACAAGGCCCCTAGCCCAATAACGCCTGAACGTGCACCATAGACCGCCAAAGAACGTCTGAATTGATGCGTGCAAATATTCCAATATTTACCAATTTGACAGTCTTTTTCTTCTCGCCAGTTGCGGAAGCCATCGAATGCTTCCAGCTCAGCTATATCGCTTTCAGTGATTCGTAGTTCATCTCCCAACTTTTCTAGAAGATGCTGACGATAGTCATTAAAATTAGTCTCTGTGCGAGTCGGCGCACCTTCATAATTAGAAATAAAATCCGCCTCATGCTCAATATTTCGATTATTTTTATGCCGAGGTTTTTGTAAATATCTTGTTGGAAATAAGGGATATTCACGAGGATTAGAAAAATCATAATGTGGATTGAGCAAAGCATAAATCTCACCAATGCTTTGAGCAGCATTCACTCCGATTTGAATATCTTCAAATGTGATCCAATAGGTGGATTTATTACCGCCACCGTGTAATTTTGAAGTATAACCCATCAGCACATGCACAAGATGCTCATTGCTCTTAACCGTTTGATAGCAATCATAAGACAGTTGATTGACTTCGTTATCCCGCATACCTGTGAATAAGTGAATCCAAAGTTTGGCCATGCCTTGAATCAACGTCATATAACGGGTCAGATTTGGGTGTTTTTTAATCTGATGATTCTCAAATAGTTCTGTTAAACCCAGCAAATCACGAGCATCGTCGAAACTTATTGCTCGTTTAGCACGTTTAAACTCTACAGGCATCAGTGCAAAATTGGCATCCTGCTGAATACGCTGAAACCATTGCAACAACGCAGGTGCATTTTGATTAAATTCATTCAATTTATCTGCTAAAGCATTAATTAAAGTGATATAAAGCCGTGAAGGAATAAGTTTGGTTTGCGGGCCGACTTTACCTGACTGTAAGCGCAATAATGCAACGAGTTTGACTAAATGCTCAATCGGTTGATATGTACTAAAAGCAGGGATTAATAAGGGGTACTGCTGTTGTAGCGTAAAACAATCGGTTAAAAATGCTTTGATGCACAAAGCGGTTGAATAACTCACGCCAGCATAAGCATCATTGACTTTCGATAGATAAGCACCATTACCAAATAACTGCTGCAACGTACAACCATTCTTGTATGCAAGTCGTGCAAACTGACGCAATGCAAGATGGCGTTGCTTAATACTTTTAATGATCGACTTACCTGTTTTAACGTATAATAATGCAAAGATGATTTTTTTCATTTCTGCACGTATTTGACAGAATAAAAAATTATCTTCACGAGCATTTTCAAGCCAGCTATCAAAATTCAGGCGACAGTGGCACTTCGGTAAATAGGGTGAAAGATCCCAAACATTGTCTGCATAAACCGATAATGTTGCACCACTTTTCATTCGAGACAATACAAAAGAACTTGGAATAGTCAGCTGATTATTTTGTAGATTGTACTCATCAGGTAAAAACTGCTCAGCAATACCCAATGAATATAGATATGAATTAAATGAACTCATGATATCCACCCCAGATCAATTAAAAGCTCAAAATGATTGAGCCAATAGGCATCTAAATCCCCACTTTCTACTTCTTCTTGAATTGAAAAAATACGATTACGTAAATTTTCATAAGTATTTGATAAATCGTTGAGTACTTCGTCAATTCGGTGTAGTACAACCCCAAACTGCTGTTCCCACTTGATTAAGTCCGTAGCTTTTTGTTTAACGTAGCCGAGCAGGCTTTTCAGTGATAAAAGCTTACGCACATCTTCGTCATCAGCGTGGACTGCATAGTGTTGGCAGAATAAGCAATGCTCAAATTGCTGACAATTGGGTGTAGGGGCTTGTTCAGTAAACCCAATAGCTTTTTCAGGCTGTGGATGGATAGAGGCACATGCTCCGACAGGCGAGGCTTGAGCTTCAATAGTTTCATCTAGCATTTGCACCTGAATACGTTCAACTGTTCGCGCTTTTGCGACGGCAACTTCTCGCAGCTCATTAAAAAACTGTGAAATTTGTTGAGCTGCATCTTTGAATGAAGTACGTGCATAATTATTTCTTGCGGTATCGAGTGAGTGACCCATGACTTCAGCTTCAAGCAATAAATCGCCATCGCTCAGTTCAACATATTGACTGCTAACATGCTTGCGCCACTCTTGCGGAGTGATCCAAGCCATTTTCGGGAAAATGCGCTGTAAAAAATTTTTTATTAATTGTAATCTGCCGTTGCTTACAGGTCCCAATTGCTGAATTTCATTGCGCAATGGAAAGACAAAATCACATGCTTCATCTTGTACATACCATTCTCGAAGTTCCAAAATCTTCCTAAAAACTGGCTCAAATTTCACCCCAAATTCTGGTCGTACTATCTTGTCACCTGCACGGCTTTTTGTTCCTGAAAACCTTCGCCCTTGGGTACTTGGTAGGATTTCCATCGTATCAAGTTGTAACTGTTGAGCAGTGTCTAGATTTGCTCCAGTTTGTGCAATAAATAACAGCATGCCGATGGCAAGACCGTAGGAGGCAAGTCTTTCACGCTCTAAATGTCTCTTATCTTTGTTGCGTTCTTCAAATTTACGGATCGCTTGATTGCGATTTTCACGTACACGTTTTCGATGCTCACTATCTTCTTCTAACTCAAAATCAGCTAGCATTTTTGACAATGTCGGAATTGAGCTATATTTGGCTAAGTAACTCTGTACATCAAACTGAATATGTTGTTTATCAGTTTGATGATGAAAGCCCGAGTAAAAATAAAAATCTTCTTCATCTATAGATTGAAAATGCGCAGGAAAGTCATTTTCTTGTACAACAATACGATGAATTTCAAGAAAGACATTCAACAAAGTTGCATAAGTTTTTTGATGATCTTCTTTAGCGATTGGCAAAACAGGCACATCATAACGCTGAGACTGTACTTGCATCGCTTGACTAACAATATCAATTTCATGACAGTCAAATACATATGCGATTAACTTCGCCACATTACGCTGATATTGCTTTGCTGTATGTGCAGCTAGGTTTTCTTCATCAGTATCTGCAAGCAAAGTGCGATCAACTAAATATTTGCTGTAACGACGATACGCATCTATTACACTGTCTTGATTTGATAAATCAAAATTTTTCTTTTGGCTATCCACCCAATCTAAAAAAAGTTTACTAGTGTAGTAAAACAATCCTTTTGACAAATCTGATCCGCTCATTTGCAACAAATAGTCCGTTAAACACTGCAAAAAATAACGTCTTTTTTCATCAAAAGATGCAGATAACTGTTGTTCTGACAAAACCTCGCCAAATACTCTTTTACGATAAAACAGAGTTCCGATGTCAAATGTTTTAAAAGCAAAAGAAGCTGTCTTATCTTTGCAGACAAGAACAAGTCGCTCATGCTCATTAATTTGTTTGTTGATATCTGAGATATGCACAAAAATTGGAGAGCGTCTAAAATTCATGACAATTCTCCTGCTAAATTTGTACAAGACATCACGTACTTCATTAAGCTTGATTCATACTCATGCTGAATTTTACTGCGCCATTGCAATCGTGATTTATAATTCAAATACTGTAAAGTCGTGCTGATGTTGCGATGTCCCATCCGAGCTTGCACATACTCAACCGCAGTCATAGCAGAATGCCCTTCAGGTAGATGCTGTAACTGACTTTCCAGCAGATTCATCCCAAAACTGGCACGTAAGTCATGGAATTTGAAACTTTTAAATTGTGGATCAATCAAGCGAATTTCGGGTAATAGCACGACTTTTAAATAACTACGTACCGCTTCACCCTCATACAGTTTCAGCCTCGCCCCAAATGAGTCAGAGGCTTTGATCTGCTCAGTTAGTTCTTGCTGTTCGGCTTTGCTTGTATAAAATGGTGTGCCAAGCTTGGTGAGAAACACATAATTTTCATCCGAATCACCATAATTGGACTTGTTTCTACGCTGGCGTGCTTGCTCACTATTGATATAGATTTTAAGATCTTGTGCTAACCAATTTGGAATTAACAATGTCATTGGCTTTTGAAATTTAGTGTCCACACCTGTACCTGCCCCAATTGGCAGACGAATAAAGCCATGACTATCAAGCTCACAACCAATTAAGTTTTTGATTCGTAAAGTACAAATCGTTTGTAAACGAGCACCTGTGAATAATGCTAGATAGAACATCAACTGATATTCTCGTGATGATTTTTGCAGTGCTTTTAATATGACAGTTTGCGATTCAACGCTGAGAGGGCTTAATTCACCACCATCCACAATCGCTTCAGAATTTGGAGCTTTGGCTGGAACATGAATCGCAAGATCATGCGACTTAATTGCCATTTTTCTACGTGCGCCAAACTCATTATCCACCGCAATATATTTGTAGACGTCTTTAAACGGTATGCCATAACGCTGATGATCAACTAAGTCTTCTGTAACGAGAAATCGATAAAAATTCACTACCGCATTAATTCGATTACTCGCAGAGCGAGCTGAAATTAGACCTGCATTCGCTTGCTCAATAAGACGAGTGCGATATTTAAAAATCGCATTTGACTGTTTTAGTTTGTGGAATTTCAAACAGTCCAGTTGCTCATCTTCTAAAAAACGCTGAAAATCAACCAACTGATTGGCGATAGATGCAAATGTTTTAGAATCATACTGTATTGTTTGCTCAAGTTTTTTCAGCAAATACAGATTAAAAACGTCAGAAGGGCTGCCATCTCCCTGAATAATTACAGGGAATTCAAGATACACATCACCATGTTTTTCGAATGCTGCATCATTTAAACGATCAGTTGCCTTTCTCAACGTCGATAACTGAAATTTTTTAATAGTCACAACTTTGGCTTTCGATTGGTAACGTGACTGACCATTTTTAAGTTTAGTGCTCATTTTGAGCCTCCTGTTTATTAAAAAACAGGCAAAAAGTGATCTTGAGATAGGATTGACAAAAATGCCCCTATTCATCAAAATACAAATGTCTGATCAGCAATGAAGACATTCATAAGAGCTCATGTTCCCGCATGGGCTTTTATACTTTTTGCCGAATGAAAATAATTACTTTTAAAATTTAGCCCACAGCATCTATCTCTTTTGTAGCGTTTTTTGATTTATACTTGACAAATCATTCAAATAGCCTTGGATTTTAAGTTCTCTCATAATCAGTACTGAAGACTGTGCATCAAGACTTCTTAAATGATCTGAACAATATCGTTGATAAGCCTCACGAATTTCAGAATTCGGTAGCCGAACCAAGAATGGCTTTCCTTTCATATCGTTTACCCTTGCGTGTTAGTTCATGATTTTCTCGAGCGTGTTACACTATGTTAGTATCGCTAACAAATTAATATTAATCGTTTGATTAACTAAAATCAACAGGATTTATTCAAATGAATAAGATTTTTTTAACAGAAGAACGTAATAGGTTGAATTTAAAAGCAAAAGATGTAGCTGAATTTGTTGGTGTAGCAATTCCTACACAGTCTAATTATGAAAATGGCAAACGCTCTCCAGATGCAGAGTATCTTGCTAAACTTACGGAATTAGGCTTTGATATTAATTACGTTTTAACAGGAAAAAGAGAGTCTTTAAGTCTGGCAACACAAGAAAAAGTGCTGATTGAATTATTTCGGCAAGCACCAGAAACTGTACAAAGACATATCTTGGCTGGGTTATTAACTCAAAATACTCCAGAACCACCTAAGGGTAATATTGTTACGGTCGGTGACTCAAATACTGGGAATGTTGCAGGAAGAGATATAACTCTTAAATAAATAGCTAGGATTCTTATGACAAATAATTCTGTTTCTGTCGGTCATTCAAATACAGGCAATGTATGTGGCGGCAATTTAACAATTAATCACTCATTACGAGAGCGTTCAAAATTCTGTGTCAGCCGAATTGGCTAGAGTTTAATTATATCATCGAGCCTGCCTTCAAAGTAAATCGATAACTGTGTGATGGTTTGCCCCCAGTTTGTCACCGGCATTGTCCATTTTTCAGAAGCCTGTTGAATGCCAATATACAGCAATTTCAGCAGGCTATTTTCATTCGGGAAAGCCCCCTTGGTTTTGGTCAGTTTTCTGAATTGGCGATGTACTGCTTCAACCGCATTGGTGGTATAAATTGGCTTCCTAACCGCTTTCGGATATTTGAAATAGGCACTGAGTAAATGCCATTTTTCACGCCATGAACGAATGACTTTCTCGTATTTATCCCCCCATTTGGCTTCCAGCTCATCTAGCGCCATTTCAGCTGCCTGCTTGGTATCTGCTCGGTAAACAGGCTTCAGATCAGCCATAAAGGCTTTTTGATCCTTACTGGCCACATAACGCAAGCTATTGCGGATTTGGTGAATAATACATAACTGCACTTCTGTCTGCGGAAATATCGCAGCAATTGCTTCAGGGAAGCCTTTAAGCCCATCAACGCAGGCGATCAGAATGTCTTGTATGCCACGGTTCTGCAAATCTGTGAGTACGCTGAGCCAATAATTAGCACCTTCACTTTCTGATAGGTAAAGACCCAGCAGTTCTTTATGGCCTTCGGTATTTAATCCCAGCACGGTATAAACGGCTTTGTTGACATAACGGCCTTCATCCTTGATCTTGTAATGGATGGCATCGAGCCACACAAAGGGATATACGGCATCAAGCGGCCTCTGTTGCCAGGCACGTAATTCGGGGATTAGCTTGTCTGTAATATTGGTAATGGCACCCTCGGAAATATCCAGTGCATACATATCGGCAATATGTTTTTGAATATCACGGTAGCTCATGCCGAGCGCAAACAGTGAGATGACTTTACTGTCGATCTCTTCAGAGAGTTTGGTTTGATTTTTCTTGACGAGTTGAGGCTCAAAATCACCAGTGCGATCACGAGGTGTTTCCAGTTCAAATGAACCGGAGGATGATTTTACGGTCTTGCGAGAGTAACCATTCCTGCGATTGGATGGTTTAGGATTTTCTTCCAGATAGTTTTCAATTTCAGCATTTAAAGCCGCTTCTGTCAGCTGTTTGATTAGTGGTGTCAGGATACCGTTTTCACCAGTGAGGGGTTGTCCTGATTGTAATTGTTTTAAAGCTGCTTCGAAATCAAAGTTGTTTGCCATGATGTGTCATTTCCTGTTTGATTCAGTTTATTGAAATGACACAGATTTTTGAACACTACCCTCATTACCATGTAAAAATGGTGATGGGATGCTTTCTTATGAAGACTATCAGAGGTTTCCTTATTGTAATCAATGTATCTCATCATTCCGTAATCAGACATTTTTTCGCTATCAAAAACATGCTATCGCGATTTGTTGGGTAATCTTTGCCTTAGTAATTGGTGGATTTTATTTCATTATGGGACGTTTACCAAATTTTGCGGGTATTATGTTTCAGAAACATAATTTAATGGAGCCTTTGATCCCATTAATGTCAACATTAATTTTATGTCTTGTAGTTTTTTGTCTAGGTAGAGTTTATGCTATATTTTTAGCAAAAAAATATATCAATCAAAATTTAAGCTATCACTAACATAAAACTTTACTGACTCTATATTATTTTTAAATTTATCAATAAATTATGAACCACTTGGTTCCCTGCTTTACGAGTCTTCACTGTATTCAAATAAATCTTGCATATTACAATTAAAATATTCACATAAGGTATCAGCGACTGAAAGTTCAATTCGTACTGCACGATCATAGTAAAGACTTGTGAGCGTATTACGATTAATACCAGTCGCTTGAGCTACCTCACTTAACTTTAAAATTTTTCGCTCACCCATCAAATTTGACAACCTACATCTAATCATAACAACCTTCAAATTAAAAAAAATAACCTACAGCAGGTCAATTCAACTTGATAAATAACTTTTACCGTGATAATTTAACTTGCAGCAGGTTATATTGTTTTATTAAAAAACAAATTAGCCGTTCTAAATTTCATTATATAGTTTTTTAAGGAAGTTCAGCTATGAATAACTATTTTTCTCCAAAATTCTCTGTTTCAGAGGAAGTTCGTTCAACTGCTGTTGCACTAATCAAAGAGTTTAATATTGACCGTACATTTGATTTAGCTTTGTTTCTGAATGTTAACCCTAACTTAAATGACCAAGATGCGACTTTAGCCTGGGTGAATTATTTTGAAAAAAACCAACATGATCTCAGTGACTTCAATCATGTTAGACGCCACTTTATGAAAAATTTTCCTAAAATTATGTTTGCAAATTTCAGTGAATAAAATAATCAAAGGGAGATATCAAATATCTCCCTTAATTTTTATAGCAATGCTCTTATGGTAATCTCAACAAAAAGTGAAATTCAATTTAATTGGTTGTAAAAATATGGAATTATTTATAAAAGCAGGCCATATTGAGCCTTCAGTCATTATTTTTGACGTGTTTGGTACACTTGTAAAAATAGAGGAAAGACGTTCCCCATATAGAAAATTAATGAAATAGCTAAAAGAAAATGGGCGACAACCAAAACCTGATGATGCCAAATTTATTATGTCCCACAATTTGAATTTGGCAGAGCTTACAAAGCGATTAGCAGTAAATATTCCAGACCAATTTCTGCAAGAACTTGAGCATGATTTAGATGAAGAGTTACGCTCTATTAGACTGTATGAAGATACCTTATCAACTTTGGAAGAATTAAAAAAACTGGGATTCAGATTGGCAGTATGCTCAAATTTAGCGATGCCATATGGAAAAGTTGTTTCTTCATTTTTACCTTCTCTTGATGCTTATGCTTGGAGTTATGAGGTTGGAGCAATTAAACCAGAGTCACAAATTTATCAATATTTAATTGATAAATTACAATGTCATGCCAAAGACATTTTGTTTATTGGAGATACTCTTTTAGCTGATTACAGTGGTCCAACTGAATTTGGTATGTCAGCACGTTTAATTGATCGTAAGAGTGGGCAAAAGCTGGCAGATGTTTTAAGCGACATACTTTAACAACTCGTGAACGCCACCTAATAGTGAATACTCACAGCTCCTCATCTTTCCATTTTTTAAATTCTGCAATTCGTTCTTCAAGCTCCAGAACCCATGCTGGTTTTATATGTGGCACATTTAGGCGCTCAACACCTTGATGGTCAAAAAACTTATACACCTTTGCCGCCAACTTGATAAACGCCTGTTCAAACGTATTTGCCCAAACATCTAAACGATAATCATGATAATGCTCTTGGTATAATTTACCACCATCTTCTACTTTATTGAGATGTGAGCCAGTTTCTAAATAAATCACTAATTGCCCATTATCTTCATCATTATATGCACCGTGATAAACATTTTGGCAGTGCCCCCATGTATTCCAGTGCCATGATGGTACATCACCAATAACCGTCCAGAAAGCTGGGTGTGTATCAATAAAATGATAGGCAGTTAAAAAGTCTGTTGGATTTGCGAGATATGCTTGCTCATTTTCAAAGGCAGTCTGTAAAGCAGATTGTAAATGCTCAAATTTATTTTTATCGGTGTAGGAAAACAAACTACTAGAAAGATGCTCAGAGGTTTTAAAAAATAAGCCTCCACTCTCTTTATCCTTACCAAAATATTGATAAACCTCTGGTAAAATCTGTAAATCTGTAGGTTTGACATGATGGATCTGGTGTTGTACGTCTTTTAAGCTTTCATGAATTGCTTCCATACGATCAGGGTAAGTGACGACAAGTTTCGTATCTCGCAGTGATAAAATTGCTGGTTCAGTTATTTGGGGTAACTGTTCTAACAGCCAGTCTGGTAATTGTTTTAATTCAGTCGGTTGCATTTTTAGTTATCCTTTTTTAAATAATTCCAACTTGTTACATGCGTTACACAACATAATTTGTGAAAGTTGATTGTAAGTTAGTCCATAGGAGTATATTGTCACTCAAGGGCTTCAACAAAATTAAGAACAGAAATCAAGCCACTCATCGTTTCTATTTGATGAATTGGGATACCGCTAGTGACTCTATTTTCGGACGTTAAAAAAATCTTCATCGCAGCCTGATCACCACCTGTCAAAGCATGTAAAGCCTGGTATAGACGAATCAGCAACAGTGCTAATTTCCCCTGTTTAGAATTTGGATCTAATTCAGGTTGGTTTTGCAATTGAGTGATTGCCTCAACATCCATATCTAGCACTATTGCGAGCTGAGACTGACTAAGGGAAAGTAGTTTAGCAGCCCTAAGTACTGACTTTCCCAATACAGCTGCTGGTACTACCTGCTGTTCCAATAACGTCATAGCATCACCTCAAGCTCTAATTTTACTGATCAAGCCTTAAATCTAACAATATCATACAAATTTCTAGATAAAACGATCACCTATTCCTGTTCGTAGCATACCGGTTATTCTTACTTGTTAGACGACCAGAAATAGTCACATAAGCTAATTTTGCCGACACCTGATGATTCATACTTACACCACGCCATGCTGCTTCCAAGGCAAGTTTTTGATGAACAATGATGGAACACGAACAATAAATCGACCACTATATTAACCAAGGTGGGCAGTTTTTAAATGCTGTTAGGGGGGCATTTTTACACTGCCGCTAACACAGCTATCTTCCTATTTTTTTAAAATAGGTTTCACATTTTGAAGCGGGGCCAAAATTATATTTTAAAGCAGTATTGGCTCTAGCTGTTGCATATTCAATACCTTGAATTTCACGCTGCTGAGCAAAAACTTGAATCGCAGGATGTAACTGTTCTGAGCAACTGGCATCGTTGCTAAAGTATTTTAAAGTCTTGGTATTGGAAAAATATATTGCAGCAAACAATCGCCCATCTTTAAACACAATCGCGGATGAAGCATCTAAACTGCTTACAGAACGACCTTCATAATACAGCGCCTCATCTGTTTTCAGTAAATATGGCGCTGAGTAATTGTCAAAATTAGATTGAAATTTTAGATAATCATGCTTTAACAATGTTTGAAGTCCTGTTTGGATTTTTGGATTCAAAACAATTTGAGGAATTGATGAAATATCTGAATATTGAATGAAGTCTAGTTCTTGAGCATGAGTAAAAACAGAGAGTGAAAAAAGTAGAAAAAGATAAGATGTATTCTTCATATCAAATTTATTATTTTTATGTCCATATTGACTTACTTATGGATTGTTCATTTTGTATGGACACTTATGGAGTATCGATTAGGGTGAAACCCTTTTGAACAGTTTTCATAACATTCTCCACAAATGTTTTGTTAATTTTTTATAAGCTTTATAAGCTATTTTGTATATAGCACTATATGTGCCAACTTTTATTATAAATATATTTAAAGAAAAAACAGCTATTTAAGTATAAAAAATTTTCACTTTATTTTTTTAGTGTATTTTTATGTAAAAAAGTGACACTTAATGTCACATATTTACAACATTAACCAAGAATAATTGGCTTGTTCCCCAACTCATTGGCTTCATCCTGAATTTTCCGGTCATAAAAACTATCCAGAATTATGCCAATTTCTTTAACACCCAAGATCACTGCCTGCTGATACTCTCTTTGCGCTAGGCCATACACCATTTTCTGGCAAATCTCATCCCAGACTTGCTGCTCGGTGGCATGCTTAATACCACGGTCAATCACAATCTCGACTTTACGTTCACACAGGTTTAAGTACAACAGCACGCCACTATTGTATTCCGTATCCCAAACACCTAATTCAGCAAACAGCTGCCGTGCGCGGGTACGTGTATCCTGATAATAAGCCAAACGCGAAGGCAGACAGCCTTCAATCACCACCTGAATTTCACCAATATGACCATGCTCGGCTTCTGTGACCGCTTGCGCAATTGCATACTGATCCTGCTGGTTAAAAAAGCGTTTGGTGGCTGGCATATAGAAAAAGTGCTTAAACCAGCGTTTTAAACTGGGTTGACTCAGCTCCTGAGTTTTCGGCTGGGTAATAATTTCAGTTGTATCTGTTGTGGTTACCATGATCCTGATGCTCCTCCCCCGCCGAAGCCGCCGCCTCCGCCGCTATATCCACCGCCACCACCAAAGCCGCCACCTCCACCGCCACGACCGGCCGAGGCCAGGAAAATATGAAAAATCGCTTGTGCCAGTGCGGTAATGAGTAAAAAGAAAATCCCAAGTCCCATTAATAAACTGGTGAATATACCCACACCATTGACCAACCCCGCCACCGTAGCCGCCACCGCAGCGGTTGAAGCGCTGAGACGTTTACCGACAATATAAGAGCCAATCACCCCGGCAATTAAAATAAAAATTACTGTATTAAAAGTTTTTTCCCGTGCCTGCTGCTCACGTAAGGCCTGTTGCTGGCGTTCTTGCAGCTCTTTGGCAGCATTAGCCGCTACTTCCGGGTCCATATTCAAAATACGTTCAATTTCAGCCAGACCGGCTTCAATACCGCTGGCATATTGCGCCTGTTTAAAATACGGGGTGATCTGGTTGTTGATAATCCGGCCCAGCACAATATCGGGTAATACCCCTTCCAGACCATAACCGGTCAGAATCTGAATACGGCGGTCATTCACCGCAATTGCCATTAGCAAGCCATTGTCATATTTGGCAGAGCCCAATTGCCAGCGTTCTGCAACGCGCATGGCGAAATCAAAAATATCTTCCTGACCGGTGGTCGGCACAATTACCACCCCAATTTGCGCTTTACCCTGCTGATGCAGCGCTAAAATCCGCTGGCTAATCGCCTGTTTCTGCGCTGCACTCAGCAAATTGGCCTGATCAACTACCGGTTCATTTAAAGTCGGCAAGCCACGGATGGACTCGCCTTCTGCCATATCATTGGCAATCACCGGTTGTTCAACACTTGCCTCGGATGCAGCGGCTGCCTGACTCTGATGACGAGCATTGGCCTCACGTTGCTGTTCCTGAATGATGCGTGCCGCCGCCAGATCATCTGCTGAACCACTAGCAGCGGTGTCTGCCAGGCTGAGTGAACTGAGCAATAGCGCACAGCACAACAGCAGGCTGTGTAGTATCCACCGGATGAGAGCAGTAATTGAATCAGGCATGATCCGCGGCTCCTTGGGGCGTGGGATTATTCAAACGACACGGTTGGTGCAGTTTGTGCGTTTTGATCGGCACTAAAGTTTGGCTTGGTGTCCATACCAATCACTTTTGCAGTCATGACCTGCGGGAACTGGCGTGAATAGGCATTAAAGTCCTGTACCGTAGTGATATAACGGTTACGCGCTACCGCAATACGGTTTTCGGTACCTTCAAGCTGTACCTGCAAATCCCGGAACTGCTGATTGGCTTTTAAATCCGGATAATTTTCTGATACCGCAATTAAACGCGATAACGCGCCGGTCATTTGCGCTTGCGCTTCCTGATAACGCTGGAACAGGGCTGGGTCTTCCAGCACCGCCTGATCGACTTTTAAGCCGGCCACATTGGCACGTGCCTGGGTCACTTCAGTCAGTACCTGCTCTTCATGTGCGGCATAGCCTTTCACCACATTGACCAGGTTCGGCACCAGATCGGCACGGCGCTGATACTGGTTTTGTACTTCCGACCAGGCAGCCGTCACAGCTTCATCTTTGACCTGTAAGGTGTTATAGCCACAGCCACTCAGGGTCAAGCTGCTGCTGAGTGCCAGCATCAGCAGTGTTTTTTTCATCAAGTTCATGCCTTATCCTCTAATTATTTATTTGTATTTGTTCAATAATTTGATTCTAACGGTATTTTAGCCCAGTTTTGTTAATTTTATTTATCACTTGGAAAACATACACGCATGAAAAAACCGGACGCGTAATCGGCCCGGTTTTAATTAGCGGTTTAACATCTGTTTGAATTAACTGAATAATTGTGGCTGTTGCTGCTGGAAACTTTCAACCTGATACTGCGTTGCCATGCGCTGCTTCCAGTATCTAAGACTGCGACTGTAATTGATTTTGGCCGGATGAAAATCTTTCCGGTAATAAGACAGATATTCCGGCAATAACTGCAGCAGCATTTTCGCCAGCAAATACAAACCAAACAGATTACCGCCGATTTTCGGCATACTGTTTTTCTTGTCCTGCAAAAACAGCTGTGAGGTGCTATAAAAGGTCAGACTGGCAAAACCGGCAGTAACACTGCGCATAATCATACGGCGCAGACGATGATCGGCATACACATGCTGATATACCTCAAATGCCACCGCCCGATGTTCAATTTCTTCAATCGCATGCCAGATCCACAGCTTGGCTGCATCATCATCCAGCGTACTCAACACTTCCGGATGACGCAGGATATAACCGCTCAGTAGCGCAGTAAAATGTTCAAAGGCACAGGTAATTGCCAACTGTACTTTGGGTGGCAGACTTTTGACATGATGATCTTTACGCGCCAGCTAGGCCTGAAAACGATCCAGCTGATAATCATCACGGCGCCAGGCGTTGTTAAATTCACGATGCGCTTTGGAATGCATTGCCTCTTGCCCAATAAACGCAGCAATTTGTGCCTGTAACTGCGGATCCTGAACCTGATCGCGCACATTACGCACGCTATGTACAAAAAACTGCTCACCGATGGGAAAAGTGGAAGATAAGGCGGTAAGCAGATGCGACATCACCGGCGAATTGGCAAAATAATGCCGGCGGATAGCATGAGGATTAAATTTGAGCCGGCGAACCGTGATCCCAATGGCTTTCGGACGATGAAGATAGGATTTTTCTGCCGTCACTTGCGTCATGGTTACTGACCTTTTTTATTTTGGAGAAGCTCAGTATGTGAACAAAATCACTTTTCCCCTATGGCAAAAAGACCGATTCAATTTGCAAAAAACTTCAAAATGACCTGTTGCATAAAGTGTGTTTACAGCGAATTTGCTAGCAGCCCCTGTCTCTTTTTCATCTTCACCTACCGATTCTAAAACCAAAGTGATTAAAAAACCCGCTCTAAAAGCGGGCTTCTTGAATGAATTCAGCGTGAATCAGACATCCAGATAATCCAGAATGCCTTCTGCAGCCTGACGACCTTCCCAGATCGCAGTCACGACCAGGTCAGAACCACGGACCATGTCACCACCGGCAAAGATTTTTGGATTTGAAGTCTGGAATTTATATTGCTGCTGCTCGGCTGCAAGTACGCGACCTGAACCATCCAAGTTAATTTCTACATCAGTAAACCAGTCTGCTGGGCTGGTACGGAAACCAAATGCCAGTAATACTGCATCTGCAGGTAGAATTTCTTCTGAACCTGGAATTGGTTCCGGGCTACGGCGGCCACGGCTGTCTGGTTCACCCAGTTGAGTGGTTACCACTTTTACGCCAGTCACTTTACCATTTTCACCCACGATTTCGATAGGCTGACGGTTAAACTGGAATTCCACACCTTCTTCACGTGCATTTTTTACTTCACGACGTGAACCCGGCATATTCGCTTCATCACGACGGTAAGCACAAACCACTGACTCAGCGCCTTGGCGAATCGAAGTACGGTTACAGTCCATCGCGGTATCACCCCCACCCAAGACAATCACTTTTTTGCCTTCAACGCTGATGTATTCGGATGGATCTTTTTCCCAGCCCTGGCAACGGTTCACGTTAGCAATCAGGAAATCCAGTGCATCATACACACCATCCAGATCTTCACCAGCAAAGCCACCTTTCATATAAGTGTATGTTCCCATACCCATAAAGACAGCATCGTAGTCAGCGAGTAACTGGTCGATGGTGACATCGGTACCAATTTCAGTATTCAGACGGAATTCAACACCCATACCGGTGAAGATTTCACGACGGCGTTTCATGACGTCTTTTTCCATCTTGAATTCTGGGATACCGAAAGTCAGCAGACCACCAATTTCAGGACGTTTATCAAATACAACTGGCTTAACACCATTACGTACCAGAATATCAGCACAACCTAGACCGGCAGGACCCGCACCAATGATGGCAACTTTCTTGTCAGTCCATTTCACATAAGACATATCTGGACGCCAGCCTAAAGCGAAAGCGGTGTCATTGATATATTTTTCAGCATTACCAATGGTGACTGCACCAAAGCCATCATTTAAGGTACAAGCACCTTCACACAGACGGTCTTGAGGACAAACACGACCACAGACTTCTGGCAAAGTATTGGTTTGGTGACAAAGTTCTGCCGCCTGGAAAATACGGCCTTCTGCAAGTAACTTCAACCAGTTTGGGATGTAGTTATGAACCGGACATTTCCATTCACAGTACGGGTTACCACAACCTAGACAACGATGTGACTGATTTGCAGCCACTTCTGTTGTGAAAGGTTTATAAATTTCCACAAATTCTGCTTTGCGGACGTCAATCTCTTTTTTCTCTGGATCTTGGCGTGCGACATCCAGGAATTGAAAGTCATTATTTAGGCGCTCTGCCATCTCTCTCTCCGTGGGTAGACCCAAGGCTTTATTCGCATTACCTTAGGTCTGCCTATATCTGCAGTAGTGGAATTATTGTGGATCAGCTTGAGTTGTTTTCAACAAGGTCAATAAGTTAGCTGCTTTTGGTTTTACCAGCCAGAACTTACGACTATAGAAATCAAACTCATGGCGGATCTTGTACGCCCAAGCACTACCTGTTTCTGCAATATGTTCATCTAAAATGCGAAGCAAGAAGGTCTGATGTTCTTCCATCGCTTCAGTTGAGATACGGTTCAGTTCAATCAACTCATGGTTGTAATGATCTACGAAATCATTGTCCAGGTCCAATACATAAGCGAAACCGCCGGTCATACCTGCACCGAAGTTATGGCCTACTTTACCTAGGACGGTCACAATACCGCCAGTCATATATTCACAGCAGTGATCGCCTGCACCTTCAATCACGGCGAAGGCACCTGAGTTACGAACTGCAAAACGCTCACCTGCAGTACCCGCAGCAAACAATTTACCACCAGTCGCACCATACAGACAGGTATTACCAATGATCGCAGTATTTTGAGTCTGGAATGGCGAACCTTTCGGTGGGAAAATCGAGATACGGCCACCTGCCATACCTTTACCCACGTAGTCGTTCGCATCACCTTCCAGTTTCAGATGCAGACCACCGGCATTCCAGACACCGAGTGACTGACCCGCTGTACCAGTTAGATTTACTTTAACCGGATGTGCTTCCATACTCAGGTTGCCATAACGTTTGGCAATTTCACCTGACAGACGTGCACCAATTGAACGGTCACAGTTACCTACGGTAAAGCTGTATTCACCGCCTGTACCTGCTTCGATTGCTGGCAGAATTTCCTCTACCATTTTCTCAGCCAAAATACCTTTATCGAATGGTTCATTACCCTGTACTTCACAGTACTGTGCTTTACCTTCTGCTGCTGGATGTGACTCTAGCAGTTTGCTCAGGTCAAGGTGAGCATGTTTGTCAGTTTCACCTGGCAGGATTTCCAGCAAATCTGTACGACCAATCAGGTCTTTCAGGCTAGATACGCCAAGTGCCGCCAACCATTCACGTGTTTCTTCAGCAATGAAAGTGAAGAAGTTGATCAGCATTTGCGGCTCACCAATATAGTGTTCCTGACGCAAGTGATCCTGCTGCGTCGCTACACCGGTCGCACAGTTGTTCAGGTGACAGATGCGCAGGTATTTACAACCTAAAGCAATCATTGGGGTAGAACCAAAACCGAAGCTTTCAGCACCGAGGATGGCCGCTTTCACCACGTCCAGACCGGTTTTTAAACCACCATCGGTTTGTACGCGAACTTTACCACGCAGGTCATTCACACGCAGTGCCTGATGTGCTTCAGACAGACCGAGCTCCCACGGAGAACCGGCATGGTGAATAGAAGAAAGTGGCGAAGCCGCTGTACCGCCATCATAACCAGAAATGGTAATGAAATCGGCATAAGCTTTCGCAACACCGGCCGCAATCGTACCGACACCTGGCTCAGAAACAAGTTTCACCGATACCATTGCCTGTGGATTAACTTGTTTCAAGTCAAAGATCAACTGAGATAAATCTTCGATTGAATAGATATCATGGTGTGGTGGTGGTGAAATCAGAGTAACACCCGGAACTGAATAACGTAAACGCGCAATCAAGCCATTCACTTTACCACCAGGTAACTGACCACCTTCACCCGGTTTCGCGCCTTGAGCCACTTTAATCTGTAACACTTCTGCTGAAGTTAAGTACGCTGGGGTTACACCAAAACGTCCGGATGCAATCTGTTTAATTTTCGAGTTGCGAATGGTGCCATAACGCGCTGGATCTTCACCGCCCTCACCAGAGTTAGAACGACCACCGATAGTGTTCATGGCAATCGCAATCGCTTCATGTGCTTCAGGAGATAGTGCACCCAAAGACATACCCGCGGAGTCAAAACGAGGCAGGATATCTTCTACAGACTCAACCTGATCCACTGGAATTGAGTTGTCAGTTTTCAGCTTGAATAAATCACGGATGGTTGCAATCGGACGGTTATTTACCAGTTCTGCATATTCTTTAAAGTCAGCATAATTACCAGAACGTACTGCTTTATGCAGTGAGTTAATCACGTCCGGGTTAAACGCATGGTATTCCTTGCCGAAGACGAATTTCAGCATACCGCCCTGATCGATTGGCTTACGGTTTTTCCATGCCAAATCTGCCAGTTGTTTCTGGTCATTTTCAAGATCAGCAAAAGTTGCACCCTGAATACGGCTCGGAACACCTACGAAGCATTTATTCACAACTTCATTGGATAAACCGACTGCTTCAAACAGCTGACCGCCACGGTAAGAAGCCACAGTTGAAATACCCATCTTAGACAGGACTTTCAGCAGGCCTTTTTCAATCCCCTTACGGAAATTATTTTGTGCATAGACCGGATCACCCAGCAATTCACCTTTAGCCACCAGATCATTGATCACGTCATATGCCAGGTATGGATAAATTGCTGTCGCACCAAAGCCAAGCAGAACGGCAAATTGATGTGGATCACGGGCGAAACCGGTTTCAACAATCAGGTTCGCATCAGTACGTAAACCAGTATTAATCAGGTGGTGATGCACCGCACCAGTCACCATCACCGCATTGGCCGGCAGATAGCCTTCACGGATTTTCTTGTCGGAAAGTACCAGCAAGGTTTTGCCATCACGAATCGCTTGCGCAGACTGCTCGCAAATACGCGTGATTGCTGCCTCCAGACCTTCTGTTTCAGCATAGTTCAGGTCGATATCGGCAATTTCATAGCCTTTACGTCCTAAAGTACGAATCTGGTGCATTTTCGAGTTTGACAGCACCGGGCTGGAAATGATCAGACGATCAGCATGTTCCGGCCCCTGTTCAAATACGTTTTGCTCACGGCCCAGACAGGTTTCCAGTGACATCACAATCGATTCACGTAACGGGTCGATTGGTGGGTTGGTGACCTGCGCAAACTGCTGACGGAAATAATCCGATACATGGCGCACCTGACGTGACAAGACGGCCATTGGGGTATCATCGCCCATCGAGCCGACCGCTTCCTGACCGCTTTCTGCAATTGGACGCAGCAACTGGTCACGCTCTTCAAAAGTGACCATAAACATTTTCTGTGCCGCTTTCAGGCCATCGCCTTTTAAGCCCTGATCACATAAATATTCTTCTAATTCCGGGCTGCCTTGAACGCGAATTGAATTTTCACGTAACCATTCACGGTAAGGACGCATTTTTTTCAGATGCTGGTTCACATCACTGGTGTCCAGCACTTTACCGGTCATGGTATCAACCACCAGAATCTGGCCCGGACCGACACGGCCTTTCGACACCACATCTTCCGGTTCATAACCCCAAACCCCAATTTCAGAAGCCAGCGTAATGTAACCATTTTTGGTGATGACCCAGCGTGCCGGACGTAGACCGTTACGGTCTAACATACAGATGGCATGACGACCATCTTGAATCACCAGACCTGCCGGACCATCCCAGGCTTCCATGTGTTTCGAGTTAAATTCATAGAAGGCACGCAGGTCTGCATCCAGGGTTTCCACGTTTTGCCAGGCTGGTGGTACCAGCATACGCAGCGCACGGAACAGATCCATACCGCCACCCACCAGAATTTCCAGCATATTGTCCAGGCTGGATGAATCTGAACCGGTACGGTTCACAATTGGATTCAGCTCGGTTAAGCCCGGCAATAACGGGTTTTCAAATTTAGGGGTACGCGCCAGCGCCCAGTTACGGTTTGCCGTAATGGTGTTGATTTCACCATTGTGCGCCAGATAACGGAACGGCTGCGCCAGCGGCCAGCGTGGCAAGGTATTGGTCGAGAAACGCTGGTGGAACACCACGATATGAGACGCTAAACGCTCATCAGCCAGGTCGGTATAGAAGTCAGCAATCGCAGCTGGCATCATCAGACCTTTATAGCTGATCACAGTTGAACATAAAGTGGTCACATAGAAATACGGATCATTGCTGAGTTGCTGCTCGGCACGGCGACGCGCCAAAAATAATTTACGGTTAAATTCAACTTCAGTCACGCCAATCGGGCAGTTCACGATGACCTGTTCAAAGGCAGGCAAAGACTGCATGGCAATTGAGCCTAAGGCATCGTTATTGGTTGGCACTACACGCCAGGCAATGACTTTACAGCCTTCTGCTTCAATTTCTTTGGTCAATGTCTGTTTGGCATGCGCAGCTAAGGCCGGATCGAGGCTCAGGAAAATGGTGCCCACAGCAAACACTTCACTTAAGGTAATGTCACTTAAGCGTTTGGCTTCTTCACGGAAGAACTGCTTTGGCATGGCAAGCAATAGACCGCAACCATCGCCCGTCTTGCCATCTGCGGCAATACCACCACGGTGGGTCATACAACTCAAACTATGAATGGCGGTCTTGACGAGATCATGGCTTGCATCACCCTGCATATGGGCGATTAAACCGAAACCACAGTTATCTTTAAACTCATCCGGTTGGTATAAACCTTGAGCGGGAGCTACAGTATTAGGCGATGGCATGTGCATAGCGTACCCTTCTTTCAACGCGCCCTTGCTGGGCATTAACAATCTACTTTCTTTTGCGACCTGGTCCGACTGACTTAGCTTAAGATCCATGTTGAGCAAGTTCATTTCTCCTGGCTCTGATCTTGAGTGATCAAGATGACAAGCTGAGGAAAACCGTGACTGCCTTTACGCACTTAAATCAAGCATAAACATTTGACGATTTCGCACAATCATTGAATCTTTCTTGCTCCAAAATAGGGACATTAACTCAATTGATGCACCAATAATGCAAAAATGATGCCAACTTTATTGTGCTATTTTTAAATGACTTAATTTGGGCAAGTTTCAGTGAGAGCGGTGCGCTTTCAGGGAAGTTTCGCTTATTTTATACGCACTGTTTTTGTGCATATCTTTATTTTTATACACCAGCCTGCGCTATTTTAGAACGGCAGTTTAATTGAAAGGATCGCTAATTTCTTGTTCTGTGGTGGTGTTATTCGATGCTGGTGCAGGTGGAGCGACACCACTTTGTGATTTTTGCACATCCACTACGTTTCCGTCCTGATCACGGCGGGTTACGGTGGTGGTTGTGGTGGAGCGTTGCGGACTGGTTGCGCTCTGTTTTGGTGCAGCCAGCAGACTTTCATCAATTTTCGGCAGCGCAGCCGGCTTTAAAGCCACTTCATAAAGTTTATTGTTCAGGCCCACTTCCTCTGCACCCAGGTCATTCACAAACGGTAGATAGTCCATAAAGCTGGTTACCACCGGTTTGACCGATGCAGGCAATTGCAGCGCCAGCTGTTCTAAAGCGCTTCGCGCCTGACTGGTATTTTTATAATTGCCATACAGCAACACATATTGCTCGGCGCGGTTTTCACCACTCAAGCGAATATAAAGAAAATTCTGGCGATCAGCCTGTTTTTTCAGAAAGCCCTTGATAATATCTTCTTCACTCACGCGAAACAGCTCAATGGTCTGGTTTTTACGCTGCTCGGAGATAAATTTGGTGCCGCGAAATTCAGGCTCATGCAAACCGGAAGCGGTTAAACGCTTGGTTTGTTCCAGCGGTTTGACTTCGTCGATCAGGGCACCCAAATGCGCGGTTGCCGCGACTTTTGCCGGCTGAATCTGTAATTCAACTTCTGATTCCGGGGCTTTTTCGACTTCAACCAGCTCATCACGATCGGTAATGGCCCAGAAGATAATCGCCAGCAGCAGACACAGCGCACCACACACCAACCAGATGGAATTCTGAACACGTTGTTTGACGCTTTGTGATGCTGCTGCCATGGGATCCCTTATTTATGCTGCCTGATGCGCAAGAATAGACTGTTTCATCAATTCCGGATCAAATTCCCGGGTAATGATGGCCTGTCCCAAACGCTGCATTAATACCAGTCGCAACTGGCCATTCAACACTTTTTTGTCATGGGCCATAAAACCGAGAAAATCATCCAACGGAATTTTAGGACATACTATCGGCAATTGGGCACGAGAAATGATTCTTTTTGTACGCTCAACATCGTCTGCAGAAATCCAGCCCATCCGATGCGATAAATCGGCAGCCATCACCATGCCGGTCGCAACCGCTTCACCATGCAGCCATTCGCCATAACCGAGATAAGACTCGATGGCATGACCAAAGGTATGACCCAAATTCAGCAATGCGCGTTCGCCCTGCTCTTTTTCATCATTGGCGACAATACGGGCTTTGTGCGCGCAAGAACGGTACACCGCTTCTGCCAGTAAAACCGGATCACGCGCCACCAAGGCATCCATATGCTGTTCTAGCCAGTCCAGAAACTCAATATCACCCAGCAGTGCATATTTAATCACTTCGGCCAGACCGGCAGACAGTTCACGATCGGGCAAGGTTTTTAGCTGTGACATATCGGCCAGCACCACTTGCGGTTGCTGGAAGGCACCAATCATGTTTTTACCTAGCGGATGGTTAATCCCGGTTTTCCCACCCACACTGGAGTCGACCTGAGACAGCAAGGTGGTCGGTACCTGAATAAAATACACGCCGCGCTGGAAACAGGCTGAGGCAAAACCGGCCATATCACCAATCACACCGCCGCCGAGTGCCAGCACGGTACAATCGCGGTTAAACCCGGCCTCTAGCAGGGCATCAAAAATCAGATTGAGATGCTGAATATCCTTGTATTTTTCACCATCGGGCAAAATACATGTTGCCACCTGTTTACCCAGTGCTTCTATGGCAGTTTGATAGTGCTTTAAATACAAAGGCGCTACGGTACTGTTGCTCACAATCATGACCTGCTTGCCTTGAATATAAGGTTCCAGTAACGTCTGCGGATTTAAATCACTGCCAATAAAAATCGGGTAACGGCGATCGCCGAGTTCAACATATAAGGTTTGCATGGTTTTAAAACACTATACTCAATTAAATTGATTTCTTCGCCACGATCACATTCAGGATTTTTTGCGCCAGATCACGGGCTGCCCCCTGATTGGTTTCAATAATATGATGCGCCACCTCACGATATAATGGATCGCGTACTGCAAGCAAATCTTTCAGTTTCTGTTCAGGATTTTCAACTTGAAGGAGAGGACGGTTTTTATCGCGGTAGGTACGTTGCAACTGGATTTCCACCGGAGTATACAGATACACCACAATACCACGCTGTTTGAGGAATTCACGGTTTGGGGCCTGGGTGACTGCACCACCGCCGGTGGCAAGAACCAGTTGAGTACGAGAGGTCAGCTCGTCAATGACGGTGGTTTCACGGCTACGGAAACCGCTTTCCCCTTCTTTTTCAAAAATCCAGGGAATGGTGGCCCCGGTACGACGCTCGATTTCATGATCGCTGTCCAGGAACTCGCGTCCGAGCAGCTCTGCCAAATGTCGCCCTACCGTGGTTTTTCCGGCCCCCATCGGCCCCACCAAATAGATATTTGGCAGGGCGTTAAACTCTTTGCTTGGCAAGGAGTCACCTATTTATTTTGTTAAATTGAAAATATATTAATGATTTCTTGAAACACTGTCATTAACAATTCGTGGTGTCACAAAAATCAGCAACTCACGTTTATTGTCCGATTTAATATCTTTACGGAATAAACGGCCTAAATACGGAATATCCCCCAGGAATGGCACTTTGGTTTGCTGATTGGCTGTCTGCTGCTCAAAAATACCACCGAGTACGACGGTTTCACCATTATCGACCAGTACATTGGTATTGATCGAGTTTTTGTTAATCGTCAGCTGACCGGTCGGCGTTGGTGCTCCCGGACTATCACTGGTGATATTCAGGTTCATCTGCACTTTACCATCCGGGGTAATGCTTGGCGTAACATCCAGACTTAAAGTTGCATCAATAAACTCTGTAGTGGATACCGCATTGACACCGCCTCCTTCAGCAGACTGATACGGAATCTGCGTACCTGAAGCCACTTTGGCCTGTTGCTTATCAGCAGTCAGTACTTTCGGTGTCGAAATCACTTCACCATAACCATCAGCTTGTAGGGCAGACAGTTCTAAATCCAGCATAAAGTCAGATAGGCTGATAAGACCAAAAGCAATCCGGCTCGCACCTGGGCTGGTGACCCCCAAATCGACATTCAAGTTTTGTGGACGTTCAATTTCATAGGTATAACCACCACGCTCATCGTCAAATTCCGGCTCACGTAAATTCCACAGTGTGGTATCACTACCACCGACCAGAAGATGGTTATTATTCATGATCCCTTGTGACAGGATGCCCCACTTGACCCCCATCTCTTTGGTGAAGTCAGTGGTGGCACGCACAATACGCGCTTCAATCATCACCTGTTTCACCGATACATCCAGCAAGTCAATCATGCCGCGAATCTGGTCAATTTTTTGTGCAGTATCATTAATAATCAGGGTGTTGGTTCGTGGATCAACCGACACCGTACCACGTGGGCTGAGCAGACTACCGACGCTATCACCAAGTGGATCTGCCCCAGAACCCGAATTTGTGCCGCCTCGAGAATTGGATGCGTTTTTACCATCAGTAATCAGTTTCTCGATATCAGCAGCCTTGGCATAATTCAATTGGATATATTCGGTTTGCAGCGGTGCCAGTTTAATACTTTGTGCAATCGCTTTGGCTTCTTCTTCTTCGGCCTTGATCAGCTCTGCGACGGGTGCAATCCAGATCACATTACCATTGCGGCGTTTATCCAGATTTTTGGTTTTTAAAATAATATCTAGTGCCTGATCCCACGGCACATCTTTGAGACGTAAGGTGATATTGCCTTGTACCGTATCGGCGGCAACCATGTTAATTCCGGTAAAATCAGCCAGTAACTGCAGCACACGACGCACTTCAATATCCTGAAAATCTAAAGAAATCTTTTTGCCGGTATAGCTTTGTGCTGCACGCGGTTTGAACGGGTTCTTATCTACCGGACGTTTCAGACTGATGGTCAGTTTATTTTCTGCCTGGTACGCCATATATTCATAGCTTCCCGCAGACTGAATGGTAATTACCCCATTACCGCCATCATTTTGTGCATCAATGGTAGATACCGGCGTAGCAAAATCATTGACGTTTAAACGGCGTGCCAGATGTGCAGGAATTTTATTACCCAAGGTACGGACAATAATTTTACTGCCTTGCTGTTGTACATCGACCGGGGTATTGCTGCCTGCCAGGTCAATTACCACCTGACCTTCCCCTTCTGCACCACGCTGAAAGCCGATATTCGATATGCCTTGAGCCGTCTGCTGTACAGCTACTGGTGTTGCGGCTGCCTGAGTGCTGTTAATTTTAAGAATAAAAGTATTACCTTCGACACGGGTAGTAAAAGCACCCGCTTCAGCCAGATTAACCGTTAAACGTGCACGCTGGGCATCGGAACTGACATCAACCGAGCTGGCTTCCCGGGTCGCAACCGGAATGCTGGCCTGTTTTAAGCTCTGCTGGGCTTTATCAAAATCCAGCACCAAACGTGATGGCTGCTCAAGCTGATAGGCTGCAGGCTGAGGTGGCAAGCCATTGAACATGACACGAATTTCAGTACCTTGTCCTGGAATTTGCATTGGTACAATATTGGTAATGCTGACCTGCGCATTGGCCACTTGCATGACGGCCATCGCAACAGCGCCCATTGAAAACTGACGGAACAAATTGTTCATTGTAATGCCATCCCCAAAAATAAAATCTTTCACAGTATTATTCATTTTTATTCCTTTAATTTATGGCGCCGGCCCAATCAGTACTAGACTTCTTGGACGTTCAACATACCCTTCGCGACCATCTGGAATAATCTCAATTAAGTCAATTTGTGTCGGCGTAATATTGATGACCCGACCATGATTCAAGCCCATATAGCTGCCGCGCTGAATCCGTTCAATTTCCCCATCTGGAGTTTGAATCAGGGCCAGAATCTCGCCGCGTTGCCCGCGCATGCTACCTTTCATACTTAAAGTTTCCAGTGCATAGCTTTCTAAAGGCTGCAACTGGCGCGACAGGTTTGGATAAACCCGTTTACCCGCCATAATTTTCAGCTCGGCCGCCAGAGAACTTGGCATAAACGGGCTTTTCAGCTGATGCGCTGCATAGTTAAATACAGGTGCCGGCTCAAAAGTCGGTGCCGGCTCAATCGGCAACGGCGGCTGATTACGGATTTCTGCCATTTGTGCATTCACGGCATCAATACGTGAATCACAGCCTGCAGCCAGTAGGCCCAACACCAGAACCAACGAAAGTTTTTCAAATTTCATCATTGTGCTGCTCCTGTGGCTGGAGTCGTACTATTCCCTGCCTGTGCATCGGTATTCCCGACATAGCGATAGGTCTTGGCTTTCGCGACATAGGTAATTTGTGGAATATCGGTTTTCTTTTCCTTGTTTTCACCGGCAGTAATAGTGAAATCATGCATGGTCACAATTCGCGGTAAAGCGGCTGTACCGCTCACAAAAGAACCAAAAGCATGATAATCACCGGTGGCTTCAATCGAAATTGGCTGCTCGATAAAGAACTCTTGCTTGATTTCATTTTCCAGACGGATATTTTTAAATCTTAAGCCTGAATTCACGCCCGTAACGTTGACATCTTCAACCAGACCTGGAATTTCGGTTTCTTTTGGCAACTGTTGTAGCTGCTGGTTAAAGTTGGCTTCCATTTCCTGTAACTGCGCCTGATATTGCTGCAAGTTACGCAGTTTGGAATCTTTTTCACGAAACTCATTCAGCAGGTTCTGCTCTTGTGCACGCGCATTGGAAATTGCATCCAGCTTCGGCTTGATGGCCAGGAAATAGCCCAGGAAGGCAATTAAAATAATGATAAAGATCCAGATGGTCAGCTTGACGGAAAACGGCCAGCTGCCATAGTTATTCGGATCTAAGGTATTCCATTGCTGCAGGAATTTATCCAGCGTCATTTTTTTCTTTGGCGCAGCAACAGGATCCTGATTCATTTCTTCATATTGATCGAGACTCATTGTACTGCCCCCGCTGTTGCTTGAGTACCAGACGCAGGTGCTGTGCCTGGAAGTGCAATTTCATCCAAATCTGCCGTTACCACGAAGCTGCCATAGCTTTCTTCTACCCGTGGAACAACCGAACTTGGTGCCTTGTTTTTATTTTCTTCAACGGCCAAGAAAGAATTCATGAAGGCGTTACGATACCATGGCGATGCTTCCAGATTACGCAGGAACTCTGCTACCGTGTTTGGACTTTCGGCCTTGCCTTCAAAGGTAAATTTATTGCCAATACGGGCCACTTTGGTCAAATACATGCTACTTGGGGTAACGCGGACCAGCTCATCGACCAAACGTACCGCGACCGGACGCTGACTTTGCAGACCCTGAATCAGCTTCATGCGCTCGACAATGGCATTACGCTGCTCTTGCAGACCTTCCAGCGACTTTAACTGTACATCCAGATTCTGATTGGTACTGATCACCAGCTGATTGGCCTGTTCCTGATCCTGCAGTTTATGGTTGTAATAGAACCATGCCAGCGTGACGGCCAGCACCCCAATTAATGCAGCCCCAATACAAACCGCAATAAATTCTTTTTTTCGTTTTTCTCTTAGCTCATCACGCCAAGGGAGTAAGTTAATTTTTGCCATTAATCAAAACTCCTCAATGCCAAGCCACATGCCACCATCAATGAAGAGGCATCGCTTTCAATTCTTTTAATATCAATTTTGGAGGAGAAACCCATCTGTAAAAACGGATTGGCAATGGTGACGCGGTAACCCAGTTTTTGCTGTAGTAGCTTGGCCAGGCCTGGAATATTGGCATTCCCACCGGCCAGCAGAATATGGTCAATTTCATTAAACTGCGATGAGGAGAAGAAGAACTGCAGCGAACGTGCCGCCTGCTGCACCACCGCCTCAAGGAATGGCTCCAACACTTCAACATCATAATCATCTGGCAAGGTACGGCTTTTCTTGGCGCGGCCGGCTTCTTCAAAGGACAGACCATAACGGTTCTGGATTTCCTGGGTCAGCTGCTTGCCACCAAAGACCTGCTCGCGGGTATAGATAATTTTATTGTCTTTGAGTACCGACAGCGTGGTCATAGTATGACCAATGTCTAACACACCAATGGTATTTACCCCCATCGGCAAGGTATCGGCGAAGACTTTAAAGGCATTTTCAATGGCAAAGCTTTCGACATCTGCCACTTTTGGGGTTAAACCGGCCAGTTCAATCGCTTCACAGCGACTCTCGACATTTTCCAGTCGTGTCGCCACCAGCAAAACATTGACCCGGTTTGGATTGGCCAGACGATCAGGCAGCACCTCAAAGTCCAGGCTAACTTCATCTAATGGGAAAGGAATATATTGCTCTGCATCCATCCGGATTTGAACTTCACGTTCGTCATCCGTCATATCGGCATCCATCTCAATGGTCTTGCTAATTACCATTGAGGTTGGAATCGCTAAAGCGGCAGCTGTTGTCGGTGTATTGGCCAAATTAAAGGCACGCTCGAGCGCATCCCCTACAGCTTCAGGATTCAGAATATTTTTCTCAACCACACTGCCCTCTGGGAGCGGTACCAAGGCGTAACTTTCCACCCAGTAACGATCATTCTTTACAGAGAGCTCCAATAACTTAACAGAAGTAGAACTAATATCTACACCTATTAACCCCTTACTCGGTTTACGATATAACCTGCGCACAATAAGTTTTTCCTATTATTTTTTTATCCCCAAAAAAAATGCCATTCACTAAGTTGCTTTGTGGTCTATATTTTTGTACGGATACAATAACTCATCTAACAATCCGTATGGGTAAAGGCTATACTGACCAGCAATTAGTTTGCCATTAGCTCTTATTAAAACTTACTTGTTATGAAAAAGCTATCTTGTTCGGGCCGTGTTCATCCATTTTTTTTGCTCATAATTATTGTGTTAGTTTCCATTCCGATGGGTTTTTATGGCATGTATCTCTATATTGCCCCATCTTTGCCGGAAATGACCACTCTAAAAAAAGCGCCTCTTTTGAAGCCTTTACAAGTTTATAGCACGGATAATCAGTTAATTGCAGAGTATGGTGGCAAACTTTCTGTACCTGTCGAGTACAACCAGATTCCCGAAAAGTTTATCTATGCCTTTTTAGCGGCTGAAGATTCGGCCTTTTTCGAACATAGCGGCATCAGCTTTAAAGGCCTAGGCCGTGCGGTGAGTGAAGCGGTGACCGGTTCTAATGTGCAAACCGGTGGCTCGACCATTACCATGCAGGTGGCCAAGAACTATTATTTAAGCCCGGAACGCACTTTAAGACGCAAACTGACTGAAATTTTTCTAGCCCGAAAAATTGAACAGAACCTGTCCAAAGAAGAAATTCTGACCCTGTATGTCAATAAAATCTTTCTCGGTAAAAATGCTTACGGGATCGCGGCAGCAGCCAAAATTTACTATAACAAAAGCTTGGAAGAACTGAGTATTGCGCAAATGGCGATGATTGCTGGTCTGCCAAAAGCGCCATCACGTTACAATCCAGTGGTCAATCCGGAACGTGCCTTAGAACGTCGCAACTGGATTCTGGGCCGGATGCTGCAACTCGGTTATATCAACCAGAATGAATATCAGGCTGGGATTGCCGAGCCAATTAACCTGGATATGCCGGATCGCAGTATCAGTAATATTCACCCCTATGTTGGGGAAATGGTCCGAGCTGAACTGGTCAAGAAATTCGGCAAGCAGGCGGTTGATTCTGGTTATAAGGTTTACACCACCATTGACAGTAAACGTCAGGCTTATGCCGAACAGGCGGTGCAAAATGGTCTAGAAGCATATGACCGCCGTCATGGCTGGCGCGGTGCCGAAGCGCATGACCAGCCACTGAGTGACTTTCGTGCCTTTGCCAACACCTATCCCGCACAAGTCACCAAAGTCCTGAACAATTCTTTTGAAGCTCTGATGCAGGATGGTTCTACCGTCACTGTCCCGTGGTCTGGCATGTCCTGGGCGCGTCCCTATCGCAATGCCAATAGTGTTGGCGCAGCACCAAACCGGGCAGCTCAAATTGTCAAAGTTAACGATATTGTCCGTTTACGCCCCAACCAGAACAAAAGTTCCTGGTCACTGGTGCAAGTTCCCAAAGTTCAGGGGCAGCTGATTGCAATTAACCCAAACAATGGCGCGATTGAAGCCATTGTCGGCGGTTATAACTTTTATCAATCGACCTTTAACCGTGCCTTGCAAGGCTGGCGCCAGCCAGGCTCAATTATCAAACCCTTTGTTTATGCGATGGCGCTGGAACGCGGCATGACACCGCATACCATGGTGAATGATGCGCCAATTACCATTGGCAAATGGTCACCACGTAACTCGGATGGCCGTTATCTGGGCATGATTCCTTTACGCCGTGCGCTGTATTTATCTCGAAATACCGTTTCAGTCCGCTTACTTCAAACCGTCGGTCTGGACCGTACCCGCCAACTATTTATGGATTTTGGCTTGCAGGAAGACCAGATTCCGCGTAACTACACCATCGCCTTAGGTACGCCACAGGTGCTGCCGGTGCAAATGGCCACCGGCTATGCCACCTTTGCCAATGGCGGTTATCGGGTACAACCGCATTTTATTCAGCGTATTGAAGATGCGTATGGCAAAACCATCTATCAGGCCAATCCTGAATATGCCTGCATTGCCTGTATCAGTGAAGATGAAAAAAATCCTGAAACAGCTGAAGTAAAAACGCCAGATGATGAAGTGATTGAACTCACCAATCAGTCAATCCAAACTGCAGATGCAGCGCCAGCCAACAAGATTGAACGCAGCCAGTATCGTCAGGCACAGCGTATTTTAAAATCCAGCTCGGCCTATGATATGGCCAATATTCTACGTGATGTGATTCAGTACGGTACCGGACGCGCTGCCCTGCGTATTGGCCGTAATGATATTGGTGGAAAAACCGGAACCACCAACGATGCCAAAGATGCCTGGTTCGCCGGCTTTAATGGTAAACTGGTGACCATTTCCTGGGTCGGTTTTGACCAGCCAACGACTTTGGGTCGTCGTGAATATGGCGGTGTCGCAGCCCTGCCGATCTGGACCGAGTTTATGGGTAAAGCCCTGCAAGGTACACCGGAAGCCTGGGTCAGTCTGGACCGTAAAGGCAACCAGCTAAGCCGCGATAGTGCCAGCAATGACAGCATGGACCAGGAGTTGCAGCAGCGCTATCGTTCATCACCGCCATTGGCCCGTCCGCTGTATCGTCCTGCGCCGGCACCGGTCGCGCCTGCACCGCAGCATGATTTTGATGATTTGCCGGGTGAGGAAATCCTGATTCCGGATGAGGCGACTCCACCACCAATGCAGCCTCAGCCACAGCAACCGGCACAGCCGCAACAACCAGCGCAAAATCAGCAGCAGAATTCTCGCCCTGATGCGATTGAAAACCTGATTGATGAAGTCTTATAAACGCACAACAAAAAGCCCTCAGTTAAGGGCTTTTTTAGGACTTACTTTTTCTGAAACAGATATATCTGGTATTGCGCATTCAGCGGGAACTGATCCTGCTGCTCCAGCGCCTGACGGCGTTCCGGTTTGGCCTTATAGGCATATGGCGTCATCGCAATCAGATGTTTTAAATCGCTCTGATTTAAGCACATTGCTGCATCAACAACATCTTCACTGACCAACTCAAACACATCTTTTAGCTGTTCCACAAACTTCTGTGGTTCATGCACTTTAACTTCTTCAAACAAGGCTTCGCGCATCGCAAACAGATGCTGCGGTCCCGGGGTTACCACCATCAGATAAGCTTCCGGTTTCAGCACCCGCAGAATTTCCGCTTTTGGAATCGGGCTAAATAGACTGGTACACAGATCAATTGATTTATCCAAAACCGGTAAAGTTGCACCGGTTCCAACCACCCAGGTCACGTCTTTATTCAGCTTGGCGGCCACTTGCACTGCATTTTTGGCAATATCGACGCCCACGCATTGCAGCACTTCAGCCTGCATGGCGTTGGTGTAATAGCCTTCCCCACAGCCAATATCAAGCAGGTTTTCAATACGCAGGCTGCGAATTTTCTCTACCACAGCCTGCTGCAGCGGCGCATAGTGTCCTGCACTTAAAAATGCCCGGCGCGCCTGTACAGACTCCGGGGTATCACCCGGATTTTTACTGTGCTTATGTTGCACTACATGCAAATTGACATAGCCCTGTTTGGCCACATCATAACTGTGCTTGTTGTCACAGCGCCATGTTCGGTCGGTCAGGCTTAAGGGCTGACGACAGACAGGACACATCAGCAGGTTCATGTTTTTCTCCCAAGCTTGCTGCCATAAAAAAAGCCGGCAAGCGCCGACTTTTCAGTTCAATTTGCTTAGCGCAATTTTAAGGTCATTAAGCCTAAAACCACCAGCATAATTGTAATAATCCAGAAACGAATCACCACCTGGGTTTCACGCCAGCCTTTCTTTTCATAGTGATGATGCAGCGGTGCCATTAAGAACACGCGTTTATTGCGCATCCGCAGTGAGCCAATTTGCAGGAAGACCGAAATCGCCTCAACCACAAACACGCCACCCATAATCGCAAAAACGATTTCCTGACGCACCATCACCGCAATTGTGCCGAGCATCGCGCCTAACGATAAAGCGCCGACATCACCCATAAAGACTTGCGCCGGATGCGCGTTGTACCAGAGGAAGGCCAGACCGGCACCAATCATGGCGGCACAGATCACCACCAGTTCAGAGGCGTATTTGACATAAGGAATATGCAGATAATCGGCAAAGCGCACATCACCGGCCAGATAGGCAAATACACCTAAACCGGCCGCAACCAGTACAATTGGCATGATCGCCAGACCATCCAGACCATCAGTCAGGTTCACCGCATTGGAAGCACCATTAATCACCAGATAGGTGAAAATAATAAAGCCAATACCCAGTGGAATCATGGATAACGGAATGCTGAAATCTTTAAAGAACGGAATTAAGACATCCAGCATATCGGCGGTTTGCGCCGGGTTCGGCTGCTGTGTGGCAATATAGTACAGCGCAATACCTGCGCCCAAAGAGGCCACCGAAGTCCAGAAGAACTTCTTGCGTGCCGGTAGTCCGGCATTGTCTTTATAGCGGATTTTAATCCAGTCATCGGCCCAGCCAACCGCACCGAAGATCACCATAACCGCCAGCACAATCCAGACATAGGGGTTGGAAAGATCGGCCCAGAGCAGGGTCGAAATCCCAATCGACAGTAAAATCAGCACACCGCCCATGGTCGGGGTACCCATTTTTTTCGCATGCCCTTCTGGCGCAAACGAGCTGACTGCCTGACCGTATTTTAATGCCTGTAACTTACGAATCATCACTGGTCCAAGCAAAAGACCAATCCCGAGCGCTGTCAGGACACTCAGCAATGAACGTAATGTTAAATAACGAACCACCTGAAACGAGCTGTGATAGCCCGCAAGCTGTTCAAACAACCATAACAGCATTTAAAGTTTCTCCATCAATGCAGTCATCAACGTTTCCATATGGGTATAACGAGAACCTTTGAACAGGAAACTCATGGACTGAGGTTGATGTGTTTCGACTAGACTAATTAAAAATGGCAAGGCCTGTTCCTGATTCAAAAAGGCCTGGAGTTTTTTGCCGTATTGGGTACTGCGTGCCCCTTCCTGGCTGGCCGGGGCAAATTCGCCCACCGCCACCACAAAGTTCAGGCCTTTGAGCGACACCAAATCTCGGCCGAGCTTATAATGCTCAATTGCCGCCGATGCACCCAGCTCGCCAATATCACCGATGACCATGACCCGAATCCCCTCCTGCTGCGCCAGCACTTCACCGGCCGCCCGCATTGAGGTCGGGTTGGCATTATAGGTATCATCAATCAACAGATGCGCACCGTGCTGAATAAAATTCAGACGACCCTTGGCACCTTGGGCCTGTTCCAGTCCGGCAACAATATCATCCAGACCAATGCCAATCGCCAGCGCAAATGCCGCTGCGGCTGTGGCATTCTGGATATTATGTTCACCAGCAAATGGTAAATCGACTGCACGCACGCCTTGCGGGGTATGCAACTGGAAACGGGCCGATTGGGGTTGGAGCTCGATATCGGTGGCAAACACATCACCGCCATTACCAAAGCTGAGGCACTGTTCAGTGCGAACCGCCTGACGGATCGAGTCAGCAAAATCATCTGCGGCCGGTACAATCGAACATCCATCTGCCACAATATGCGCATAAATTTCAGATTTGGCCCGGCAGATGCCGTCACGGCCACCGAACTCGCCCAGATGTGCAGTCCCGATATTAATGATCCCCGCTACCTGTGGCTGTACCAGCTGCGAAGTGTAATCAATTTCACCCTGATGGCTGGCCCCAAGCTCCATCACCGCATATTGATGTTCCGGACGCAGCTCCAGCAACATCATCGGTACGCCTAAATCATTATTCAGGTTACCGCGGGTAATTAAGGTCGGCGCCAGACGCGATAAAATACTGCCCAGCATTTCCTTGGTGGTGGTCTTACCGCTGCTACCGGTCAAGGCAATTACTTTCAGATCGGGATATTGAGCACGACGATAAGCACCCAAATGACCCAGTGCCAAGCGGGTATCCGGCACCACCAACTGAAAAATATCGGCATCGACCGGCTGGCTGACAAGCGCCACCTGACAGCCGCTGGCTGCCACCTGTGCCACAAAATCGTGGGCATCAAAACGCTCACCTTTCAGTGCTAGAAAAGCATCGCCGGCTTCGGCATGACGGGAGTCGGTTAAAATACGTTTAATTTCAGTGCTTGGCGTACGACCATTCAGCCAATAACCCTGGGTAGCCTGTTGTAACTGCGCTGCGCTCCACGGCGTTAGGACCGCAGTACTGGTGGTTGAAGTATGCATAAAAATTCCTGATTAGGCGGGATAGGCAGAGCTGGTAGCATGATGCTGGGCATCAATTGCAGCCTGAACTTCAACGACATCATCAAACCAGTGTCGCACCCCATCAATTTCCTGATAATTTTCGTGACCTTTACCGGCAATCACCACGATATCGCCCGGCTGGGCCTGCTTCACCGCAAACTTGATCGCTTCACGACGATCACGGATTTCATGATAGCTGTGGCCGCTAAAATCAATGCCCTGCTGCATGTCAGCAAAAATCTGGTCAGGCGATTCAGTCCGTGGATTGTCCGAAGTGAGCAAGGCGATATCGGCCTGCTCTAGCGCGGCTTGGGTCATTAACGGACGTTTGCCGCGGTCACGATCGCCGCCACAGCCAAAGACAGCCCAGAGCTGCTGTGATACATGCCGTTTCAGGGTAATTAACACCTGTTTCAAGGCATCTGGTGTATGCGCATAATCGACCACAAACAGACGTTCGCCATCACGAATCACCTGCATCCGTCCCGGTGCACCTTGCAGCTGTGGCGCGCTGGCAATTAAATCCGACAAGTCAAATCCGGCCTGCTCAACGGCAATCAGACTGGCCACCAGATTTTCCACATTAAAATGGCCCAGTAACGGACTGTGTACACGATAACGCTGCTGGGCGCTGATCAGTTCAAACTGCGCACCAGCCAGACTGTATTCGATATTCTGCACCTGATAATCCGCCGCTTGCGTGGTGGAATAAGTCAGGATTTTTGGTTGTGCCGGATTCTGACGCGCGGCGGCCAGCATAACTTCAGCAAAGGCATCATCCAGGTTAATGACCGCCACTTTTAAGCTGGCAAAACGGAACAGCGCGGCTTTGGCTTCAGCATAGGCCTCCAGCGTACCATGATAATCCAGATGGTCACGGCTTAAGTTGCTGTACACGGCAATTTCAATGCTACAGCCATTTAAACGACCCTGTTCCAGTCCGTGTGAACTGGCTTCAATTGCCGCAAATTCAGCGCCTTGCTGGGCATAGCTGTGCAGGGCCTGCTGGAGCTGTAAGGCATCTAGCGTGGTATGCGAAGAGGCTTCCAGATTCGGCAAAATGCCATTGCCGGTGGTGCCCATCACCGCACACGGTTTGCGCTGTAACATCAGCAGTTCTGCCATCAGACGGGAAATCGTGGTTTTGCCATTGGTACCGGTAACCGCCAGAATACGTGCAGCCTGCAGCGGCTGCGTGGCATGCAGATACTGTTTTTGCCACTGCCCCATTAAGTGACGTACCTCCGGTACGATCAGCTGATTCGGCAGACCCAAATCGGTTTCTGCAATAATGGCCAACGCGCCACGTGCCAACGCTGCTTCGGCAAACTGGACGGTTTTTTCAGGCTGCGAAAAACTGGTCAGGGCAATAAAAATTTGCCCTGCTGTAACTTTGCGGCTGTCCAGTTCGAAACCCTGAAAGGATTGTCGCATCCATTCAGCGCTATCTTGAACGGCGTAAAGATCTTCAAATGTTATCGACATTGATCACCTGTTTACTGGACTTTGGGAGATTCTAGAGGTTTGTCCAACGGGACATTGAGCAGGCGTAAAGATTCCTGCATCACACGGGCAAACACCGGTGCAGAGACTGTACCGCCGTAGTAGGTACCTTGCGGATTTTCAACCACGACAATCATCGCAATACGCGGATCGCTCACAGGTGCCACCCCGGCGAACAAGGCACGGTATTCACTTTGCGAATAACCTTTACGGTCGGCGCGCAGCTTATGCGCGGTACCGGTTTTACCGGCCACGCGATATCCCTGTACAGCAGCACGGGTCGCGGTTCCACCCGGCAAGGTGGCTGCTTCCATCATCAGCAGTACCTGATCGGCAATTTTTGGATCAATCATCTGTTCGCCTTGTGGCTGCTCTTCCAGCTTGAACAGGCTGAGCGGCATCTTGACGCCTTTATTGGCCAGCATGGCGTAGGCATCGGCTAGCTGCAGCACGGTTGCATTCAGGCCATAACCATAGGACATGGTTGCGACTTCAGAGACATTCCACTTACTCGGCGGCAGAATCAGACCGGCACTTTCACCCGGGAATTTCACAGCCGAACGCTGGCCAAAGCCCAAGCGTTTATAGAAGGTGGGCAAGGTTGGATAGGGCAAAGACAGGGCAATTTTCGCCACGCCGACGTTAGACGATTTCTGGATAATGCCAGCCAGGGTCAAATTGCCATAATTGCGGGTATCACGGATGGTATGGTTACCAACACGCATCGAACCACCCCCTAAATTGACCACAGTATTGGCCGAATATTTACCACTTTCCAGCGCCATGGCCACGGTAAATGGCTTCATGGTCGAGCCCGGCTCAAAGGAATCGACTGCCCCGCGGTTACGCATGGCATCTTTGTTCTCCAGGCCCTTTTTGTCATTCGGGTTATACGATGGCCAGCTGGTCATGGCTAGAATTTCACCGGTTTTCACATCGACTGCAATGGCTGTGGCAGAACGGGCATTATTGGCCACGCCGGCAGCGGTCAGTTCACGATACATGATGTATTGCAGGCGCGAGTCGATACTTAAAGTGATATTTTCACCGTGCTCGACTTCTTTAATCACTTCCGGATCTTTAACCCGGTTACCACGTTTATCACGGATAATTTGCTGTTCGCCATCGACCCCAGCCAGACGGCTGTTCAGCTGCATTTCCAGACCTTCAATCCCGGTGCCTTCACTATTGGTCAGGCCAATAATCTGGGCATTCGGCTGTGGCTGCGGATAATAACGCTTATAGTTTTTCTCGGTATAGACACCCTGGAAGTTGCGCTTCAGGATCAGCTCCGCCTGCTGTGGCGGTACTTCTTTTTGCAGCACCAGATAACGCGAACGCGGACGCTCATGCATTTTCTGATGCAATTCCTGACGGTCCATGCCCACCGCATCGGCCAGTTCATCCAGATTCAGGTTTTTATTGGGCAGTTGACGCTTGAGTTTGCGGTTATTCGGGTCTTTGGCCAGCTCGGCCATGGTGTCGTCATACAGCTCTTTGGCCTCAAAATAATCACGCGGATCAATCACCACTTTCATGATGGGGGTACTAATCGCCAAAGGCACGCCATGCCGGTCGTAAATCACGCCGCGCATGGCTTTGAGTTTTTCAGTTCTTAGAATATTGGCATTGGCCTTATTCTGCAGAAAATCATGATTGATAATCTGCACATAAAAGGCCCGGCAGACCAGCGCCACAAAGACCAGCAGCACCGTTCCCCACATCAGGTAGAAGCGCCACATATCGACATTTAAACTGCTTTTTTGGGTAACAGACTGCTGTTTTTTACCTGTTTGCTTCTTACGCGAATTTACCATGTACAGCCAGCCCTATTGTTTCTGTTCTGAAGTCGTCGGTAATGAAATCACCACAGTTTGTGCGGTGGGTGGTGAATACATGCGTAACTGGGTTACGGCACGTGTCCCGATCTGGGCGGTGGCACCAAAGGTCTGCTGTTCAATCAGCAGACGGCCCCACTCGGCATTGAGATCATCGCGCTCACGCATAAAAGAACTGAGCTGACGATAATCATGTCGATATTCAAACACCTGAAAGACCACCATGAGCGCACTGATAAACACCAGGGCCAACAAAATCAAATAGACGACCATTTTTTTCAGTCGTGACTGTTCTGTATTGTTTTCAACTGCTTTGGTTTTCATTCTTCGCCTGTTCAAGCTAACTTTTCAGCCACACGCAGCCACGCACTGCGTGAACGCGGATTGGCTTTGACTTCCTCTTCACTCGCACGGATACGAGCAATCTTTTTTAAACGGCGGGTATCTTGTTGTACTTGCGGCAGCCCCCAACCGGTATCTTCTGCCAAGCTTGATTCTTTTTGAATAAACTGTTTAATCAAACGGTCCTCTAAAGAGTGGAAGCTAATGACCGCCAGACGGCCTTCAGGCTTCAGCACTTCCACGGCCTGAGGCAAGAAAATATCAATATCTTCTAATTCTTTATTAATAGCAATACGAATGGCCTGAAATGTTCGCGTTGCCGGATGTTTATGCTTTTCCCATTTTGGATGGGCAGTTTTTACAATTTCGGCCAGCTGGCCGGTGGTTTCAATCAAACCGGCGTTTTTAATGGCTTTAGCTATACGGCGGCTATAACGTTCTTCGCCATATTTAAAAATAATATTGGCCAGTGCTTCTTCTTCAATCTGCAGCAGCCACTCTGCCGCGGTTTCACCTTGCGAGTTGTCCATACGCATATCCAGCGGGCCATCCTGCATAAAGCTAAAACCACGTTCAGCCTGATCCAGCTGCGGAGACGATACGCCCAGGTCGGCCATCACCCCATCAACCTGTTCAATACCACGTGCGGCCAGTTCCTGCTTTAAATCGGCAAAGCTGGCATGAATAATTTTAAACCGCGGATCTTGCTGTTCCAGTTCTGCTGCAACCGCTAAGGCCTGTGGGTCTTTATCAAAGGCATATACACGCGCATGTTTATCTAATTTGGACAGCAATAAACGGGTATGCCCGCCGCGGCCAAAGGTGCCATCGACATAAATTCCTGTATTGCGTTCTGCCAGCAAGGCATCAACAGTTTCGTGGAGTAATACAGAAATATGCGACATAAGGATTCAATCAATACAGCCAAAATTTAACTGCACATTATTACCTTGTTTTGACAAAGCTCCAAACGACTTTTTGTACAGAAATATTACTTTTCATAGAGAAAACCGTTTTGTGATTTTGCCAAATATTCAAAAAGCCTCACAAGGAGGCTGTTTGAATTTATTTTTAACCAGTATGCAGACAATTAACGTTTGCTGCTATAAATCTGGTCGAAGATGGCGCCGTTCGCAAAGTGGGTTTGCTGCGCTTTGGCCCAGCCACCAAATACTTCATCAATGGTGAAGGTTTTCAGTTTCGGGAACTGATGCGCATACTTGGCCAGTACCTTTTCATTGCGTGGACGATAGAAATGTTTGGCTGCCATTTCCTGTCCCAGCGGTGAGTATAAATAGTTGATATAACCGGTTGCCAGCCACTTGTTGCCATTGCGCTCTACGGTACGGTCAACAATTGCCACTGAAGGCTCGGTTAAAATCGACATCGATGGATAAACAATATCAAACTTGTCTTTACCCAGTGTTTTCAGGGTCACCAGCGCTTCGTTTTCCCAGGTCAGCAGTACATCGCCAATGCCGCGTTCTGCGAAAGTGGTCATTGAGGCACGTGCTGCAGAGTCCATCACTTTAACGTTGTGATACATCTTGCTGACAAAATCTTTGGCTTTGGCTTCATTGCCACCCGGCTGTTTCAATGCATAGCCCCATGCAGACAGGTATACCCAACGTGGCAGACCACCGGTTTTCGGGTTTGGGGTAATAATCTGTACGCCCGGTTTGGTTAAATCGGTCCAGTCTTTGATGTGCTTTGGATTGCCCTTACGCACCATAAATACGATGGTTGAGGTATATGGTGCCGAGTTATGCGGGAACTCTTTTTGCCAGCCCGGCTGGATTTGACCCGATCTGACGATTTCTTCAATATCGTTGGCCAGTGCCAAAGTCACCACATCACCTTTCAGGCCATCGACCACTGAACGCGCCTGTTTGCCTGAACCGCCATGAGACTGCTTGAAATTCACGCTTAAACCGGTGCGCTTTTTCCAGTAATCACCAAACGAGGCATTAAATTCATCATAGAATTCGCGTGTCGCATCATAAGACACGTTTAAAAATTGACGATCTGCTGCCTGGGCAGAATTGACTGTTGCCGCAAGGCCGGTTGCCAGCAAAGCCGCTGAAAATAAAGCTTTAATTTGAGATTTCATGACAGCACAAATAGGTTATCTACATTAATGCTAACTATATGAAATAAAATCATAAATCGCAATTCAGAAAAATTTTTACTTTCGTTTTAAGAGGGGCAATTTTTTCTTTTAATCATTTGTTTTTCTTTTAAAAAGCAGCATAACCGATGGGCCAAAATCAGGTTATAGCTTTTTATGGAATAGATATTCAAAAATATGAATAAACCCGGCTTTCAAACGCTTAACGAGATGTCCTGATTTAAAGCAAGATTAAGATGAGATAGCCCGCGCTTGATCCATTCACCTAAATACCCAGTTACATATCAATAAAATACGAAACTTGCATAATTATATATAAAAAAATATGATATAAGATAAGTTTTGTTGCTGATCTTCACTTTCTCTTCACAGTTATTTGCTAAAACATGTACTCAACAGCGAAATGTGAATAGAAGTAACCAGCAGCCTGACATTTTTTATATTTTTGTAAAAAGTGTGATGCAGTTCTTACTTTTTACATTTTATCTGTGGTTATATAGTAGCCACAACGTAAAAAAATTAAATCCAAAACCAGTTTGGGGGAGTATCAGGATGAAACAGTCAGTCTATGTACTGTGTTTAAGTTTAGGATTGGGCCTGATGGCGCAAACCAGCCATACGGCAGTGGTTAAAAATACCCATACTGCGGTGAAAATGACGCCAGCAAAACCTTCCCTCATTGAAAAAGCCCTGTTGCAGCAAAAAGAACAGTTAGGCACCACCAAAACAGACAAGCTGCAAGCCGATAATGACCTGAAAATGATGACGTCAATTAAAGCAGCGCCAACCCAGAATTTCTTTGCTTCACAAAACCAGCGTTTTAGCCGTTTTGTACAATCCTTCTTCAGCTCGAACCAGTCTTAATTGACCGGATTGAACTGAACCTGCGCGCGACTGACTCCCCCTCAAGCCGCGTGCTGTTGCAGCCTGATCATCGAATGCAGAATAAAGCATTAAGTGATCAGGCTTTTTCGTTATAATAGATTCCAATTTACATTCTGACTCATTACTGATTATGACTGTTCGTACCCGTATTGCTCCTTCTCCTACCGGTTTTCCGCATGTAGGCACTGCATATATTGCCTTGTTTAACCTGTGCTTTGCCAAACAGCATGGCGGCGAATTTATTTTGCGTATTGAAGATACCGACCAGCTGCGCTCGACCCCTGAATCTGAACAAATGATTCTTGATTCTTTGCGCTGGTTAGGCCTGAACTGGTCAGAAGGTCCAGATGTGAGTGGCCCACATGCGCCATACCGTCAATCGGAGCGTATGGACATCTATAAACAGTATGCCCTGGAACTGGTTGAAAAAGGTCATGCCTTCTACTGCTTCGCAACTGCAGAAGAACTGGACCAGATGCGTGCTGAGCAGCAAGCACGTGGCGAATCTCCACGTTATGACGGTCGCGGTTTACAGCTTTCTGCCGAAGAAGTTCAGCGTCGTCTGGCGGCAGGCGAACCGCACGTAATCCGCATGAAAATTCCAACCGAAGGCATCTGCAAATTTAACGACATGCTGCGCGGTGAAGTGGAAATTCCTTGGGCGCAAGTCGACATGCAGATTCTGCTAAAAACCGATGGCCTGCCAACCTATCATTTAGCCAACGTGGTCGATGACCATTTAATGCAAATCACCCATGTCATTCGTGGTGAAGAATGGATCCCATCAGCACCGAAACATCAGTTGCTGTATCAATACTTTGGCTGGGATATGCCAGTACTGTGCCACATGCCGCTGCTGCGTAACCCGGACAAATCCAAACTGTCAAAACGCAAGAACCCGACTTCAATCAACTACTATAAAGACATCGGTGTACTGCCAGAAGCCTTGCTGAACTATTTGGGCCGCATGGGCTGGTCAATGCCAGACGAGCGTGAAAAATTCACCCTGGCGGAAATGATTGAACACTTTGACATCAACCGTGTGTCTTTGGGCGGTCCAATCTTTGATGTGGAAAAACTGAACTGGCTCAACGGTCAGTGGATTAAAGCCCTTTCTCCGGCTGAACTGCTTGATACCTTGTTAGCCTGGAAAGCTGATCGTGCCAAACTGGAAGAAATTGCTGCCGCGATTCAGCCACGTATCAACTTATTATCTGAAGCCGTGAACTGGTCTGCGCACTACTTCAACCATTTCCCGACACTTTCAAAAGAACAGTTTGAAAATAAAAAACTGTCTGAAGAACAGGTTCGTCAAAGCTTGCAGTTTGCCATCTGGCGTCTGGAAAGTCTGTTCACCTGGAACAATGACACCGTGAGCCAGACCTTAATGGACCTGGCCGCACAAATGGAAATTAAACTGCGCGACTTTATGCCGGCATTCTTTATTGCCATTGCCGGTTCAACTGCATCTACGCCAGTGATGCAGACCATGGTCACTATTGGCCCGGATTTAACTTTTGCCCGCCTGCGCCATGCGCTGGAAATTGTGGGTGGACCAAGCAAAAAAGAGCTAAAAGCTTGGGAAAAACTCAATGAAAGCTTAAAATTGCCGAAAAATGATGCAGTTGATGCAAGTTAATGCAGTTTTTTGTTGACGTGTGAGCATTATCTTCATAATATAGCGCTCACACAGACTGGGGCCATAGCTCAGTTGGTAGAGCGCTACAATGGCATTGTAGAGGTCAGCGGTTCGATCCCGCTTGGCTCCACCATGGTTTCATAATTGTGTTGCCTCAATAAGTCCCTATCGTCTAGAGGCCTAGGACATCGCCCTTTCACGGCGGTAACCGGGGTTCGAATCCCCGTAGGGACGCCATATTTAAGCTCACTTTTAAAGTGATCTGATAAAAAACCCAAGCATTATGACTTGGGTTTTTTATTGCCTGTTGTTTTATTTTGCTGTGCTTTTTTGCTTTCTGATGTATTCCGATTAAAATAAACCACAGATTAGAATTTTGGAGTTGTAATGCAATACCGTTGCCCGAAGTGTCAAAGCCCGAAAATCATGCCTGTTGCGCAAGCAGGCCAAGCAGCTCCACGTCCGGTGGTGCCAAAAAGCCTGGTATTTCTGATTCCAGCCATTTTTATTTTATTGCTGCTGGTGCTGATTAGTATTGCCATGTGGATTTTTGGTGATGGTGCGGGCACTACCCTGCAAACAGCAACCGTAATTGTCTTTGTGATCTGTTTAATTGCCGGCTTCATGTTCTATCGTGATTTGCCAGATTTTAAAATTTCAATGCAGGCTTTTATGCAAAACCAGAAGAAATGGAAATGCCGCGAATGCAACCATGAGTGGGAAATCTGATTTTTCTCATTGATTCAAACAAAGCTGCATCTGGCGTTGATCAGGATAGCTCCCAACGCCAGCCCATGATTATAAAAAGGTAAAAAATCATCTCCTTCAATGAAGTGCTAAAAGTATTGCACACTTCCTGCGATCGCTACACGCCTTCCTTCTATATCTATATAGCGCGACCAGGATAATACCCATCTCTTTATAGCTCTCTATTCAAACTACATCAAAAAACCAGCCCGAAGGCTGGTTTTTTATTTAGATGGGATTAACCACCAATTTTGCGATATTTCTGACGCTTGGTAATCAGGTCATCACCATCACGTTTACGACGGTATTCTTCGAATTCAGCATAGTTACCAGTGAAGAATTCAGGAGTTTCACCTTCGAATGACAGGATGTGCGTTGCAATACGGTCGAGGAACCAACGGTCATGCGAGATCACCATCACGGTACCCGGGAAGACCAGAATTGCATCTTCAAGCGCACGTAAAGTTTCGATGTCCAGGTCGTTTGACGGTTCATCGAGCAGGATGACGTTAGCGCCCATTTGCAGGATTTTTGCCAGTTGTAAACGGTTACGCTCACCACCTGACAATTGACCAACACGTTTTTGCTGATCTTGGCCTTTAAAGTTAAAGCGACCAATATAAGCACGTGACGCAATTTCGTATTCACCAATACGTAAGATGTCTAAACCGCCAGACACTTCTTCCCACACGGTTTTGTTGTCATCTAGCGTGTCACGAATCTGACCCACGTAAGCGACTTTAACCGATTCACCCAGTGTTACCGTACCGGTATCTGGCTGCTCTTCACCAGTCATCATACGAAACAGTGTGGTTTTACCTGCACCGTTCTCACCCACAATACCGACAATTGCTGCAGGTGGTACAGTGAAGGTTAAATCTTTATACAGGGTACGATCACCAAATGACTTGCTGATGCCTTCAACCTCAACCACCTTGTTACCCAAACGTGGACCAGGTGGAATGTAGATTTCAGAAGTTTCGTTACGCTGCTGGAATTCGCGTGAGTTCAGCTCTTCAAAACGCTCCATACGCGCTTTGTTTTTCTTTTGCTGACCTTTGGCATTTGAACGAACCCATTCAAGTTCTTTTTTCAATGCCTTCGCAAAAGATTCTTCCTGCTTCTGCTCTTGCTCTAAACGCGCGTTCTTTTGCTCTAACCAAGACGAATAGTTGCCTTGATATGGAATACCATGTCCGCGGTCAAGCTCCAGAATCCACTCGGCAACGTTATCAAGGAAGTAACGGTCGTGCGTAATCGCCACGATGGTGCCCGGGAAGTCTTTCAGGAAACGTTCTAACCAGGCTACAGATGAAGCATCTAAATGGTTCGTCGGTTCGTCCAGCAGCAGCATGTCTGGTTTAGACAATAGCAAACGGCACAGTGCCACACGACGGCGCTCACCACCTGAAAGCTTAGTCACATCTGCATCCCATGCTGGCAGGTTTAATGCCGCTGCGGCTTGCTCCAGCTGGTTATTCAGGTTGTGCGCATCCCAAGTCTGAATAATGGCTTCCAGCTTTTCCTGCTCTTTTGCAAGCGCATCAAAGTCTGCATCTTCAGCTGCATATTCAGCGAATACTTCGTCCAGACGCGCCAATGCATCAAGCGCTTCACGTACGCCATCTTCCACGTTACCACGAACGTCTTTGGTTGGATCGAGCGGTGGTTCTTGCTCAAGGTAGCCGATTTTAATTCCTGGCTGTGCACGTGCTTCACCAGAGAAATCTTTATCTACGCCCGCCATAATACGAAGCAAGGTCGATTTACCTGCACCGTTTAGACCAAGCACACCAATTTTTGCGCCTGGGAAAAATGATAAAGAGATGTCTTTTAAGATTTCGCGCTTCGGCGGAACCATCTTCGACACTCGGTTCATCGTATAAATATATTGGGCCACGTAGGACTCCTCAATAGAAAAACCAATTTCGGGGGCAAAACCGCCACCCCTACTCAAATGAGCGAAAAAATAATCGGCTATTATACCTGAAAGCCAGAAAAAGATAAGGGATCGGCCTCATCTTCCACGCTTTGTTACAACTCTTTAAAGTGCCCAAAATTCAGGCATACATTGCAGCCTTATCCGCCGTTGAAATTTTAAAATGAGGGCGTATTTATGAAATTTAAAGATAATTATTGCAGATATTTCCCTCTTTATTTCATAAATAGACCTGCTACACTTGATCAAAATATAACTCACGCAAGATGAACGAAAAATGACGTATAAAGCTGAAACTTTGGCCATTCATGCTGGCTACACCCCTGAACCGACCACCAAAGCTGTGGCAGTACCCATTTACCAGACCACCTCTTATGCCTTTGACAATACCCAGCACGGTGCCGATCTGTTCGATTTAAAAGTACAAGGCAATATTTATACCCGTATCATGAACCCGACTACGGCAGTGCTGGAACAACGCGTGGCAGCGCTCGAAGGCGGGATTGGTGCGCTGGCACTCGCATCGGGGATGGCGGCAATTACCTATACCATTCAGACTCTGGCCGAAGCCGGCGATAATATTGCATCGGTTTCAACCCTGTATGGCGGTACCTACAACCTGTTCGCACATACGTTGCCCAAACAGGGCGTCGAAGTCCGTTTCTTTGATTATCAGAACCCGGAAGCCTTACGCGAACTAATTGATGACAAAACCAAACTGGTTTTTGTGGAATCCATTGGTAATCCGCTCGGCAATATTATTGATTTAGAAGCCATCTCCCAAATTGCGCATGAATATGGCATTCCGGTGGTGGTGGATAACACGGTGGCCACACCGGTGCTGCAAAAATCCTTTGATTTTGGTGCCGATATTGTGGTGCATTCGCTGACCAAATATATTGGCGGTCATGGCACTTCGATTGGTGGAATTATTGTCGATAGCGGTAAATTCCCGTGGGGCAAATATCCTGAACGTTTTAAATCTCTAAATACCCCTGACCCAAGCTATCACGGGGTGAATTATGTCGAAGCCTTGGGCGAAGCGGCCTTTATTGCCCGCGCCCGCGTGGTGCCGCTACGCAATACTGGTGCAGCGATTAGCCCACATAATGTTTTCCTGATTCTACAAGGACTGGAAACCTTAAGCCTGCGCATGGAACGTCATACCGAAAATGCCCAAAAAGTGGCGGAATATTTGCAGCAGCACCCTAAAGTGAAATGGGTCAATTACGCCGGCTTAAAAGATCATCCACAACATGCGCTGGCGCAAAAATATGTTAAAGGCAAACCGTCTGCGATTCTATCCTTTGGTGTGCAAGATGGCCGTGAAGGCGGCACCCGCTTTATTGATGCGCTGCAACTGTTTACCCGTTTAGTCAATATTGGCGATGCCAAGAGTCTGGCCTGCCACCCGGCTACAACAACGCATCGACAATTAAATGATGAAGAGCTGAAAGCGGCGGGGGTAAGTGAAGATATGGTGCGCCTGTCGATTGGCATTGAACATATTGATGATTTGATTGCTGATCTGGAGCAGGCACTGGCTAGCGTCTAATTATTGCAATTTCACGACAAACGGTCTGCTTTTGCGCTGCAATGGCAGACTTTTTGCTTTTTAAACATAGAAACAAGGACTTGCTTTGTCGAAAAATTTTAAGCAGAATTTACCAATCCACCAAAACACCCCATTAGAGCAATTACTCTAAAATAACTTTCAATTTCAAGCACTTATTTTATAGCTTTTTTTTAAACTTCGGTTATTATAATGCCCATCATAACAGCCCGAACCAATGAGATTGGGCGCAAAAATTCAAATAACAAAGACCATTGAGTCTGATCTTTTAATCAAGCAGGGATACGAGTGTGAAGGCAAAACTAGAGAAACTTTTCAAGAAAAAAGTAAATGGAAAAACCGTACTGATTACCGGTGCATCCAGTGGTATCGGACTGAACACCGCTTATCGTCTGGCAGAGGCGGGAGCGCATGTGCTGCTGGTGGCACGTACCCAGGAAACCCTGGAGCAGGTCAAAGCAGAGATTGAAGCCAAAGGCGGCAAAGCATCTATTTTCCCATGTGACTTAAACGATTGGGAAGCCATTGACCAGACTTCAAAAGATATTTTAGCGTCTGTCGATCATATTGATATTTTGGTTAACAATGCCGGACGTTCAATCCGTCGTGCCGTGCATGAATCTTTAGACCGTTTCCACGATTTTGAACGCACCATGCAGCTGAATTATTTTGGTGCCGTGCGTCTGGTGATGAATATCCTGCCACAAATGATGGTACGTCGTAGCGGCCAGATTATTAACATCAGCTCGATTGGCGTATTGGCCAACGCGACCCGTTTCTCGGCTTATGTTGCCTCTAAAGCCGCATTGGATGCTTTTAGCCGCTGTCTATCGGCCGAAGTACATTCACACAATATTGCAATTACCTCCATTTATATGCCGCTGGTGCGCACTCCAATGATCGCACCGACCAAGATGTATAAATATGTTCCTACCCTTTCACCGGAACAGGCGGCCGATTTAATCTGCTATGCCATTGTGAAACGTCCGAAGAAAATTGCCACACATTTAGGCCGTTTGGCTTCAATTACTTATGCGATTGCACCGGATATTAACAACAAGCTGATGTCGATTGGTTATAACCTGTTCCCAAGTTCATCGGCTTCGGTGGGTCAGCCACAAAAGCTGAACTGGGTACAAAAAGCGTATGCCCGTTTGTTCCCGGGTGAACACTGGTAAAATAATCCTTTTTAAAGACCTGTCTAATGACAGGTCTTTTTATGTTATAAAACCCCTCATTTTGAACAGTTAAAGTAAGACTATGCGGACCTTTTCCCTTATTCTGCAATATGGGTGTTTTGCCTTTGCCCTGTTTCTGGGCTATCAGGTGGCGATGGCGCTATATCATCAGGATTATGAGCTGATGGAATTGATTGCCGATGTGGGCACGATTCTGATCTGTATTGATTTAGGTGTGTTTTTATTTTCCAGTAAAGCTGCCAATAAGCTGAGTTTGCAGGAATATGCCAAACAGCTGGAACAGCCGCCTACGCCACTGGTGAGTTTTACCCGCAAGCTGGGGCATTTGGGTATTATGCTGATTTTATGTAGCTGGATTGTGCCGATGGTCAATTAAATAGGGCAATAAAAAAACCTCCCAATTGGGTAATGCCAGTCAGTTAAGAGATTGACTGGCTTTTTCTTGGGTATTTTTGAGGTTTTCCTTTTACAACCCTTGGATAACTCCTCACTCTTCTCTCAGGTATAACATACCGATTAGATTTCTCCATTAAACTTTCCAGATGTTTGGGTAAATTACCTGCAGAAGCCAAAGAGTCGAATCTGAGTAAATTAAGAAGGGCAATAGATGCAATATGAAAACTGATCCTCAACGGGCTTACTTTGGCACGTTGAGCCATATATTTCATTTGTCTTCTTAGAACATTATAAGCAATCAAGACACCCCATAATTCTTGATAAATTAAGTCTGGCTGTTTGCTCCTTAAGTGCTTACCTTCCTGTAAATTGCTTTTAATTTCTCGGTAACACATTTCAATTTCCCAACGCTGAGCATATAACTTTGCCAAGGCTATAAGTGGGTATATCTTTGAATCTAATAATGAAGTGATATAACGGCGGATTTTTCCTGCCTGCTCAACTTCAATTAAACGTGCTTCCCAGTAATCTCCTAATGCTGGATTAAGTTTTTTGGCTCTTGCTGATATTGGCATCCTGATATGAAAATCATGTGGGGAATTCCGTTTAATTATGTCATAACGTAAATTATCTTTAGCTCGCATAAGCCAATGGCTTGATTCTCCACGTGTTTGCCAGCCTATTAAAAAATCAGCAGAGAAATAAGCTCGATCAAACAAAGTAATACTTTGTGCTGGAGGAGATAATTGATTTGCTAATGTGAGTTCACCTTGATCCATACTGCCTATTTGGGCATCTATGATTTCATGAGTATTGGTATTCACTAGACACGTGGCTCTAACTTGTGGGTAAGGTGCTACAGCAGTTTTACCTTTAGATGAGCCAAAATGATTAAAATTCTCCTTGGTCAGTGGCATAGACCAAACCACCCCGTCAACAGCACATACACTAAGACCTTGAAAGGTTGAATATTGTTGTTGTGATTCATCAAACCATGCTTGGCTGATTAAGGAGAATAAGGCAGCTAAGGGTTCTCGACCTAAACGTTGTCGAGCTTGGACAGCTGCACTAGGAACACAATAATCTGTTGTACCAAACACGAGTTTTAATTGTTCTACCACATAGCTGATGGGTTGATTGCGAAACAAGGCAAGCCCAAGAACAAGCCAAACCACGTGCTCAGCAGGTAATTTTCTCCTTCTGATCGATGCCTTACCTGTTTGATGCAGAGATGTTTCAATCCAATTTAAGTCAATAAGTTCACAAAAATGGCTAAGTGATGGGAGAGCATGTTCAAGAGTGGATTCTAAATGTTCAGATAAAGACATAAAAAAATGAGCGTATTTACATACACTCATTTTTACTACATTTTACTAAAATTTGCTTAACTGACTGGCATTATCCCAATTGGGAGGTTTTTTTAAGAGCTAAAGATTACTTCGAACCTTTAATCCCGGCTTGCAATAACAATGCACCTAAACCACCAATCTTATTGTCTTGTGGTTTTGCCGCTTGCGGCTTTTTGCCCTGAGGACGATCACCCTGCGGACGCGCCTGTTGCGGACGTTTACCCTGCGGCTTACGTTCAGTACGCTGTTCATTTTGGTCACGGCGTGGCTGACGTGGCGCTTTCGCTGCAGCAGCACCTTCCGGACGCATCGACAGGTTCACACGGTTACGCTCAACATCTACCGTTAAAACACGCACCTGAACAATTTGACCCGGTTTCACCACTTTATGCGGATCAGACACGAATTCATTGGCCAGTTCAGAAATATGGACTAAACCGTCCTGATGCACACCGACATCCACAAAGGCACCGAAGTTGGTGACATTGGTGACCACACCTTCTAGCTGCATGCCTTCAGACAATTGCGATACTTCGGTAATATCATCACGGAATTTGGCAGTACGGAATTCCGGACGCGGGTCACGGCCCGGCTTTTCAAGTTCGCTCAGCACGTCCTGAATGGTTGGCAAACCAAACTGGTCATCTACAAATTCTTCTGCATTGACCTGACGGATAATTTCAGTATTGCCAATAATATCTTTGACTGTAGTCGCTTTGGCTTCCACAATTTTAGACACCAGCGCATACGATTCCGGGTGCACCGCAGAGGCATCAAGTGGCTCAGAACCATTTTGAATACGCAAGAAGCCAGCCGCCTGCTCAAAAGTACGCTCACCTAAACGTGGCACTTTTTTCAGAGCCTGACGATTGTCAAAACGGCCATTTTCCTTACGGAAGTCCACGATTTGCTGAGCAATAGATTTGTTCAGACCGGCGATATAACCCAGAATTGCTGCAGATGCCGTATTCACATCCACACCTACCGAGTTCACACAGTCTTCCACCACTGCTTCCAGGGTTTTGGCCAAACCGGTCTGGTTCACATCGTGCTGGTACTGACCCACACCAATTGATTTCGGATCAATTTTCACCAGCTCTGCCAATGGATCTTGTAAACGACGGGCAATGGATACTGCACCACGAATCGACACATCCAGTTCTGGAAGTTCTTGTGAAGCCAGTTCAGAAGCTGAATAAACCGAAGCACCTGCTTCAGACACCGAAACACGGGTCAGTTTCAGGTCAGAATTCGCGGCCATCATTTCAGCCACTAGCGCTTCAGTTTCACGGCTTGCGGTACCGTTACCAATCGCGATTAAATCGACGTTAAATTCACGGCAAAGACGCGCCAGTTCCGTTAATGAACCTGCCTTATCATCTTTTGGTGCAAATGGATAAATAGTGCTGTGCGCCAATACATCGCCTGATTCATTCACTACCGCCAGTTTCACACCGGTACGGATGCCCGGGTCAACGCCCAGCGTCGTACGTGCGCCAGCAGGTGCAGACAGCAGCAGATGACGGAGATTTTCAGCAAACACCTGCATTGCTTCTGCTTCAGCCGCCAGACGTTTTTCAGTCAGTAAGGAATGCTCAATGGTCGGGCGAACTTTACCCAGCCAGAACAGTTTTGCGGTCTGCTTTAAATAGTCCTGACGCGCTTGTGGCTGCACGGCATCTAAATTGTATTCGGTTTCAATACGTGCCAGTGGTGCTTCATCTTCACCATCAACTTTTAAGCCCAGCACGTTTTCCTGACGGCCGCGCAGCATGGCCAGCAAACGGTGTGATGGCACTTTGTTTAGGCTTTCAGAGAAATCGAAGTAATCACGGAATTTTTTACCGACTTCTTTTTTCTCATCACTGGCCACCAGACTTTTCAGCACAGCGGTTTTGGCAAAGGTTGCTTTCAGTTCAGTGGTGAGTGCAATATTTTGCGCCCAGTCATCAATTAAAATATGCTGAATCGCATCGAGCTGGCTTTCCAGGTCTGGATAATCTTCATGGCTAAAGCCGGCAAGCGCTTCTACTGGATCAATCGCTTCTGCAAAGATTTTCTCTGCGATTGGACCCAAGCCGGCTTCTTTGGCTTTAAAAGATTTGCTGGTACGTTTTGGACGGTACGGCGCGTAAATTTCTTCTAAGGCATTTTTAGTTTCAGCCGCATTCACACGTGCCAATAAATCATCAGATAATTTATTTTGTTCTTTTAGTGATTCAATCACTTTTTCACGGCGTTCAAACAAATCACGCAAATACGCTAAACGTGTATCGAGCTGGCGAAGTTGCGTATCGTCTAAGCCCTGCGTTACTTCTTTACGGTAACGTGCAATAAAAGGAACACTGGCACCTTCATCAATGAGTTTGATGGCAGCTTCTACCTGATTTGGACGTACGGCAAGTTCTTTTGCCAACTGCTGAACTAAGTCAGTCATCGTGTTTGATCCCACAAGGATAAGTACTAAATGGCATGATTATAAAGACCAGGCCCATAAAATCCACAATTGTTTTATGAAATTTACAGATGGCGATTCTTGCCAATTCGCAGATATTTCACATTTTTGCGGTAAATTCATCATTTCAGGGCCTTTTCTTCCCCAAATTGTGGGATTTATCTTCTATCATAGATGTATATATTTGGTATCTATGTCTTGATTTTAACTGCAATATTTGTTGCTTTAGAGCATAGTCAAGGCATACAGATGAATCGTATACTCAAAGTCAGTGAAAGCTTTGCATACGACCACAATAAAGAATAAAGGAGCACATCATGAGTTTAGTTGTACCTGCTGAAAATACAGATGCCGTACATACCGAAACTGACCGCGTTGAACGCATTCTCGTTGTCGATGATGATGTGCGTTTGCGTACGCTGTTACAGCGTTTTCTGGAAGATAAAGGTTTCGTGGTCAAAACTGCCCATGATGCTACGCAAATGGATCGCCTGTTACAACGCGAGCTGTTTTCCCTGATCGTGCTCGATTTCATGCTGCCGGTTGAAGATGGCCTGAGCATTTGCCGCCGTTTACGCCAGTCCAGTATTGATACGCCAATTATCATGCTGACCGCACGCGGCAGCGACTCAGACCGTATTGCCGGCCTTGAAGCAGGTGCCGATGACTATCTGCCAAAACCGTTTAACCCGAACGAACTGTTAGCGCGTATTCGTGCCGTATTACGCCGTCAGGTACGTGAAGTCCCAGGCGCACCAAGCCAGCAGATGGAAGTGGTCAGCTTTGGACCGTGGGCGCTAGATCTTTCGACCCGTACCCTGACCCGTGAAGGTCAAGTCGTGACTTTAACTACAGGCGAGTTCGCAGTGTTAAAAGCGCTGGTACAACATCCTCGTGAACCGCTGACCCGCGACAAGCTGATGAATCTGGCGCGTGGCCGTGAATGGGGCGCAATGGAACGTTCGATTGATGTGCAAGTGTCTCGCTTACGCCGCCTGATTGAAGAAAACCCGGCACGTGCGCGTTATATTCAAACGGTGTGGGGTGTGGGTTATGTCTTTGTTCCAGATGGTGCGGAATAAAGCTCACTCATCGAATCTATGACGGAGTCTTACGGTCTATTCCCCACTGATGGGATACAACCTGCGGTTCGCCTTACTTTTGTTTCGGCAAAAGTAAGCAAAACCATTGTCATCCGCAAAACTCGGCAAATTCCGTCATTTCAACCAATATTTCGCAGAAACATAAGTAATTTACTTGAGTCCTGCCTCAAACAGTTGCGGATGACCTAACGCGTATCCAATTTTGGGGGAGAACTTTCCCTTTTTAAAAAGGACTCATTGTGAAACTCGACCCCATCGATCCACAAGACTTTACCGACTTTGAAACCTATTCAGAACGCAAACGCACACCGTGGGAACGCTTTCTGGATAAAATCAAACCGCGCTCGGCTGCCATGCGGACCACCGTGCTGGTGCTGTTTGTGGTGATTTTCAGTCTGTTTATGTCACTATGGTTCTTTTGGCGTACCCTGTATCTGCCGGAAATCCAGCAACATGCCCGTTATCTGGCAGTTGAACTGGAAATTCTAAACAATCCGGAATTACGGATTTTCCATAATGATGCCGAAGTCGATGTGGATGCCTGGCTAAAAAACCGGGTCGGGATTGAATACATTACCGATCCCAAGGAATATCCGAATGTCCGTGACAAGGTTATTGCCGAATTCTTTACCCGACAAATCGAGAAAAAACTGGCCAATGAACTCAAAGCCGATGATGTAACCGTGTATTTCCAGTTCAAGCCCAGCCCACGCATCTGGATTCAAACGCCGGAAATGAACGGCCACTGGGTTCGTGAACCATTAAAAACCTATGCCAACTACAGCCCGGAACTGGTGTTTGGCTGGCTGCTCGGCATTCCACTGCTGTCTGCGATTATTATTCTGACCTTGGTGCGTCAGCTGAACCGGCCATTACGCCGTTTGCAGGAAGCGGCCAACACCTATAGTCAAACCGGCAAAGCGCCTTATTTAGAAACCAACCACGGCCCACTGGAAATCCGTCAGGTGAATCAGGCTTTTAACCAGATGATTTTTACCCTGGAACAGACCGAGCGTGACCGCCGGATTATGCTGGCCGGAATTTCGCATGACCTGCGCACGCCTCTGACCCGGATTCGCCTGAGTGCAGAAATGATGCCGGATGAAGACTTTTTAAAAGAAGGCCTGATTTACGATGTCGAAGATATGGACGCCATTTTGGACCAGTTCATTTCCTATATGCGTGATGGCTCGGATGAAGAACTGCAAGATACCGATTTAAATGCCTTGTTACAGGAACTGGTGATCCAGTTTAAACCGCTGGACATTCGCTTTAGCCCGGAAGAATTACCGATTTTGCAGGCACGCAGCCTGTCGCTGAAACGCTTGATTGGCAACCTGATTAACAATGCCAAGCGTTATGGCACTGAACCGATTGAGCTGTCTGCCAAGGTGCAGGAACAGTTTATCTGCATTAGTGTGGCCGATCATGGTGAAGGCATTCCTGAAGATCAGATTGAATCTTTAATGCAGCCTTTTGTGCGTGGGAATGCCGCACGTACCGTCCAAGGTAGCGGTTTAGGTCTGGCCATTGTGAAACGGATTGTCGATATTCACCAAGGCGAGCTGATTATTCGCAATCGCGAGCACGGTGGACTGGAAGTCATCATCTCTTTACCGCTGCCCGAACAGCCAGATGATGAAAAAAACAACAGCAGCACCCTAGAAAAAATTAAGCAAAGTATTACAGAACATTTCTAAATCATGATTAAACATTGATCAATTAGTTCTTGGTGAAGATTTGGCTTTTAATTTTTATTATTGAATTTTCAACAAGATAAAAAGCATCAAATATATTTATACCTGCATTTTTTGAAAAAATTAGACCTTAGCCTAACAGGTATGCAAAATGGCTTTTTTGATGGGTACAATCGCCATCAGTTCTGATTTTTCAAACGAGAGTAAACCATGTCCCTAGATCGCATCCGTTTAGCTTCCCTACATGACAAGGTTATGAGTGCGGAGCAAGCTGCTCAATTCATCCAAGACGGTATGACTGTTGGTATGAGTGGCTTTACACGTGCCGGTGAAGCGAAAGCTGTTCCTTTGGCTTTAGTGAAACAAGCACAAGCGAATCCTCTAAAAATTACATTAATTACTGGTGCGAGCTTAGGGAACGATCTCGACAAACAACTGACTGAAGCCGGTGTACTGGCACGTCGTCTGCCTTTCCAAGTGGATAACACTTTACGTAAAGCCATCAACAAAGGCGAAGTCATGTTCATCGATCAGCACTTGTCTGAAACAGTTGAGCAAATGCGTAACCAGCAGCTGAAAAAGCCAGATGTAGCGGTAATTGAAGCCGTTGCAATTACTGAAGATGGCGGCATCGTGCCAACCACTTCTGTAGGTAACTCTGCAAGCTTTGCAATTTTTGCTGAAAAAGTCATTGTTGAAATTAACACCAACTTAAGCCCGGCATTTGAAGGCTTACACGACATTTATATCCCGACCTATCGTCCAACCCGTCAACCAATTCCATTGACCAAAGTTGACGAGCGTATCGGTACTCAAGCAATTAACATCGATCCTGCAAAAATCGTTGGTATCGTATTTAACAGCGAATTACATGACTCTCCATCAACTGTCACTGCACCAGATGACGAGACTCAATCAATTGCCAACCACTTGATCGCATTCTTTGAAAAAGAAGTAGCTGAAGACCGTTTACCGAAAAACCTCGGTCCTTTACAAGCAGGTATTGGTTCAATCGCTAACGCAGTATTGACCGGCTTGAAAGAATCAAACTTCGAAGACCTGATCATGTACTCAGAAGTACTGCAAGACTGTACTTTCGAACTGATTGATGCCGGTAAAATGAAGTTCGCTTCAGGTTCATCTATTACCCTGTCTGCGAAATACGGCGAGAAAGTATTTAACAACCTAGAACAGTACAAAGATAAACTGGTTCTGCGTCCACAGGAAATTTCAAACCACCCTGAACTGGTACGTCGTTTAGGTATTATCGGCATCAACACTGCGCTTGAATTCGATATCTACGGTAACGTGAACTCCACTCACGTATGCGGCACCAAAATGATGAACGGTATTGGTGGTTCAGGTGACTTCGCGCGTAACGCACACCTGGCCATCTTCGTGACCAAGTCTATTGCCAAAGGTGGCGACATTTCATCTGTTGTTCCATTTGCATCACACATTGACCATGCAGAACACGACGTTGACATTCTGGTGACTGAACAGGGTCTTGCCGATCTTCGTGGTCTGGCACCGCGTGAGCGCGCTCGTGCGATTATCGACAACTGTGCACACCCAATGTACCGTGATGCATTAAACGACTACTTCGACCGCGCATGTGCAAAAGGCGGCCACACTCCTCACCTGTTACGTGAAGCGTTGGCTTGGCACAGCAACTTCGAAGAAAATGGTCACATGCTGGCCCAAGAAGCAGCGGTAAAAACGGCTTAATCTCGGCCTGAATCAGATCTAAAAAAACGCTCCTCTGGAGCGTTTTTTTATGGCTGGACAGTTTCCCCTGTCACGTCATCTATTATCGGGTCGGGTTGCGTAACTGTGAGCTAATATCGGGGAACAAGCTATTGCCCAGATTCATCTCATAATCGACCACGCCTAACGAAACATTGGGTAAATCAAGCTGAATCTGCCCATCCGGGCCACGAAATGGCGCCAGCAGGGTTTCCAGGCCACGTAGCGGGTTATCCGACTGCAGACCGGCGGCAATCGCCAGAATATGCTGCTGCAACGCGGGAGAAAGGTGATCCATATTGACCGGTTCTTTGGCCGGCATGGTAATGAGAACAGGCGGGTCCGGGTCAATGACCCGGTTTTGAGTGTCCTGCTGAATTTGCATGATCCGGTGCTGTAATGCCTTACGCTTTGCACGATCTTCCTGATACGGAATAAAGCCCACTTCCTGACGTAGTTCAGGTTCTGCCATGACCTGAAGCGTTGCTAGACGCTCGGGTTGCGCCCAGACCGACGTTGAGCCGATTCCCAGCATAATCATTACAGTCGAGGAGAACATCTGAAAGCGCGTCATACACGGCCTCCTGAACAGTAATGAAACATGTCTCTCTATTAAGCGCCAGAATGCAATCTTATTCAGCAGGATTCGTGTTATTGAGCTGTTATTAGCGTAACTGTGTTCCCGATCTGATCAGACCCAGTGAATCTTGAAGATGAAAGATGAAAGATGAAAGATGAAAGATGAAAGATGAAAGATGAAAGATGAAAGATGAAAGATGAAAGATGAAAGATGAAAGATGAAAGATGAAAGATGAAAGATCATGCTGCCATTTTTAAATGCCATAAAAAAAGCCCCTGCAATGCAGGGGCTTTTTGAATATGGTGGCGAGACCCAGGATCGAACTGGGGACACACGGATTTTCAATCCGTTGCTCTACCAACTGAGCTATCACGCCGATGCCGTGTATTAAGCCGCATCTGGGGAAATTAGTCAATATAAATCATGACATTTTTATTTAATCGAGTATTTTTTACCCAAAAAAAATCCCTGATGGGATCAGGGATTGAAAACGTTTAAACGTTTGAATATGGTGGCGAGACCCAGGATCGAACTGGGGACACACGGATTTTCAATCCGTTGCTCTACCAACTGAGCTATCACGCCGATGACGCGTATTAAACAATCTCCGCCCGGTGCCGTCAAGCAGCTTTTGCATAAATTCAAGTATTTGTTTACTTTTACAGCATTTTGTACGCTGTCTGCTTATTTTTTAAGTGAAACGCCCATGATTCCAGTCATTTGCAGGCCAGCAGATAAAAAAAGAGAGGCGATTAGCCTCTCTTGAATTTCATTTTAACTCGCTTAGAGCTTGTCCAGATGTGCCAGACAGCGGTGAATTGCGCCACAGCCCGGTTCAAACTGATTCACGCCTTTGGCTTCTTCCATGCGGCAGACTTCACTGACCAGACGCTCGGCCACACCGCGACCACGATTGGCCGGATGCACCACAATATATTCCAGGGTCCTGCTTTCGCCCTGCCCGGTACACCAAATTGCACCAATTAATTTTGTATTAAATTCTGCGGTATAAAGTAGGGTATACTGGTTCAGATGTTGCTCGAGTTGCTCTACCGCATCCTGGCCATCACCAAACTCTGGACTGGTGTCATACAGTCGCTCAAGCTGGCTGCGCACTTCATCATTTTCCAGTGAAGTATAAGCATGTACGGTAATAGGCATTGATTAACCCTCCTGAGCAATCTAATATGCTGGGACTTCGTCGCAGCGAAACATTTTTACATCCATCATTTTTAACGTTTTTTGAGGAACGTGTCCATGACAGAGCGTATCAGTGAAGTGGTAAGAAACACTAACGAAACCAAAATTCGAGTTCGTTTAAACCTCGACGGTACCGGTCAAGGCACACTCAACACTGGTATTCCATTTTTAGACCATATGATTGATCAAATCAAGCGACACGGTTTGTTTGATATTGATATTCATTGTGATGGCGATCTGGAAATTGATGACCACCATACCGTAGAAGACTGTGGTATTACCCTGGGTCAGGCCTTTGCACAGGCACTGGGCGATAAAAAAGGCTTAAAGCGTTATGGTCACTTCTATGCCCCACTCGATGAATCTTTAAGCCGTGCCGTGGTGGATTTATCTGGTCGTCCGGGCCTATTTATGGATGTACCATTTACCCGCGCCACCATTGGCCGTTTTGATGTCGATTTATTCTCTGAATTCTTCCAGGGCTTTGTGAACCACTCGCTAATGACCGTACACATCGACAACCTGAAAGGCAAAAACAGCCACCACCAGATTGAAAGTGTGTTTAAAGCATTTGCGCGCGCACTGCGTATGGCCTGTGAAATTGATCCACGTGCTGCCAATACTGTGGCATCGACCAAAGGTACCCTGTAATGACCCGTATTGCCCTTCTTGATTATGGCATGGGGAATTTGCACTCTGCCGCCAAAGCCTTGGAACACGTCGGTGCTACGGTGGATGTCACCAATGACCCGAAACTGATTGCCCAGGCCGATAAAATCGTGTTTCCGGGTGTCGGTGCCATGCGTGACTGTATGCAAGGCATGCATGAAGCCGGGATTGATGACGTGGTACGTCAGGCGGTTTTTAATAAACCAGTACTGGCCATTTGTGTGGGTATGCAGGCGCTGATGCAACATTCCGAAGAAAATGGCGGTGCCGATGCACTGGGTATTTTTGAAGGGGTGGTAAAACGCTTCCCGGAGGTTGAAGGTCTAAAAGTGCCACACATGGGCTGGAACCAGGTGCATCAGGTTGACCCGAGCCATCCAATGTGGAACAACATTGAACAGGATGCACGTTTCTATTTCGTGCACAGCTTCTATGTCGAGCCGAAAGACAGCACAATTGTGGCAGCGACCTGTGACTATGGGCTGCAATTCTGTACCGCCCTGCACAAAGACAACCTGTTCGCGACCCAGTTCCACCCGGAAAAAAGCCATACTGCTGGTCTGCAACTGTTAAAGAACTTTGTCGACTGGAAGATTTAACACCCTTCCTCTGTTGCGCAAGATGTATAAAGCCGGGTTCGTCCCGGCTTTGTTTTCACCTATTTTTTATTTCTTTCTTTTTTAAGCAATTTTTAGTAATATTTGACTGCTTTTTATACAACTCAATAAAAATAAAACAGGTAATTCAAAAATGCATAGCACCACTCATACCCAACACATCACGACACAAGATTCGGCACTCAGCGCGGCGGGGCGTTTTGGACGTTTCTCCTATCTGGCCTGGAACTGCCTGATTGCACTGTTAATGATTCCGGTTTTTCTGGTTTTGGCCCTGCTCTTTCCCGGGCTGATGAATATTGACCCTGCTGGCGGCATTCCGCTCACCCCACTGGTGCTGGGCGCACTGATTTATCTGGGGGTGTTATATCTGATGTTTATTTTCACCATCCGCCGTCTGCATGACCGTAACCATACCGGCTGGCTATCGTTACTGATGCTGGTTCCAGTGGCCAACCTGTTGCTGATGCTGTATCTGTTTTTCGCCCCGGGTGATCAACGTGTTAACAGCTATGGCCCGCCACGTGCCACGGCTGGCTGGGAAGCGGCGCTGGCCTGGATTTATATTATTCTACTGGTGTTGCTATTTGCGTTTGCCATCTTTGGCGCAGTGCTGGCCTAAAAGGTCCCGCTTGCTTAAAATAAGGCCTGACAATTCAGGCCTTATTTTTATCGCCAGCCCAAGGAAAAGATGGCATGAGCTTATCTTCAACATCACCCCATATGCCCTCTTCCAGCCAGCTGGAACAGCTGCCGCGCTTTCAAAGTCTGCCACCCTCTAAAATTCATCTGATTCAAACGCTGGCCGAATGTCAGCACTATGCGCATGAACTGAATATTGCAGCGGTACTCGGCTTTGATTCGGAATCCAAACCGATTTTTAAAAGTGGCGAAGTGTCGGATGGCCCGCACCTGATTCAGCTGGCCACACTAGATCGGGCCTATCTGTTTCAGATGAATGAGGAAATCTGGAACTTTCTTAAGCCAATCTTCGCCAACCGTGACCAGATTAAAGTCGGCTTTGGCCTGAAAAATGATGCCCATCTGTTTCGCAAAAAAGGCGTAGAACTGAACAGTGTGCTGGAACTGTCCAAATGCTTTCACAGCTTTGGCTTTAAAAACCCGGTCGGATTAAAACATGCCATGGCGCTGCTGTTTCAGGTCTATTTTCCCAAAAGCAAACGGCTCAGCACCTCGAACTGGGCCAATCCGGTATTAAGCACAGCACAAATAGAATATGCCGCCGCCGATGCTTATGCCCCGGTACTGGTTTTTGAAGAATTGTTGCGTTTGGGCCTGTTGCCGAAACAGATTCCCAATACCTCGCTCAAACTCAGAATCCGGCCATCTAAAACCCCGCCCTAAACCGCTTTGAAGATCAAGCTGCACAGACAGCCGGATTTTCTTCATCGAACCTTTGTTGACCGCCTGACACAGCACAGGCTGTTTTTATTTTTGCATGCAAATATAGCATTTAGAAAATTTTCGTTTATTGCTAAGATGGGCGGCAAGAAATTTAACCGATGAAGCAAGGAGCGAAAGCATGCTGATCATCCCTGCAATTGACCTGAAAGATGGAAAATGTGTCCGTTTAAAACAAGGTCGTATGGAAGACGATACCGTATTTTCTGATGATCCGGTGGCCACTGCACAGCATTGGGTCAATGAAGGTGCGCGTCGCTTGCATCTGGTCGACTTAAATGGCGCTTTTGCAGGTACCCCAATCCATAAACCGGTGGTCGAGGCCATTGCCAAGGCACAGCCAGACCTGCCAATTCAGATTGGTGGCGGTATTCGCTCATTTGAAACCATTGAACACTACCTCGATGCAGGCGTATCTTTTGTGATTATTGGCACCAAAGCCGTTCAAGAGCCAGAATTTGTCGAACAAGCCTGCAAAAAATTCGCCGGGCATATCATTGTCGGCATTGATGCCATGAATGGCATGGTCGCGACCGATGGCTGGGCCAACGTGACTGAAGTGAAAGCCACCGATCTGGCCAAACGTTTTGCCGATGCCGGTGTCTCCAGCATTGTGTATACCGATATTGCCCGTGACGGCATGATGCAAGGCGTAAACGTCGAGCAGACTGTCAATCTGGCGCAATATTCAGGTTTACCAGTGATTGCTTCAGGCGGCGTGACCAATCTGGATGATGTCCGTAACTTAAAAGGCCAACCGGGCATTTTAGGGGCGATTACCGGTCGTGCCATTTATGAAGGCAGCCTGAATTTGCGTGAAGCGCAATTGCTGCTGGATGAGCAAGCCCTCTAAGTGCTGCTGTCAGAAAGAGGTCTTCGGGCCTCTTTTTTTATGCCCTCACCGGGTTGATGTCTTTTTTTGAATACTCGCTGATCTGCCATGTCTGATGCCCCTGTGAACCTTAAAACTACACTTAACAGCAAAGCGCCGCAACTGGCTCTGATCATGATTACCATGCTGTGGGGCGGTACCTTTGTGGCAGTCAAGCTGGCGCTGAATTATGCCAGCCCGATGTTTTTTGTCGGCTGCCGTTTTGCCGCCGCTGCACTGGCGGTCGCGCTGATTTCACTGCCGCATTTACGCGCTGTGCAAGCCAAAGAACTCTGGGCCGGTGCATTGATTGGGGCCAGCCTGACCGTTGGTTATGGTACGCAAACCGTGGGGCTGCAAACCATTAGCAGTAGTGAATCGGCATTTTTAACCGCATTATATGTGCCGCTGGTGCCGATCTTACTGTGGCTGCTGTTCCGGAAACGGCTGCATATCATGATCTGGCTGGGCGCTAGCTGTGCCTTTATCGGGCTGGTTTTACTGACCGGCAATGGTTTGGGGCAGCTACAGCTGAGTTTTGGTCAGCTGATTACCCTGCTCGGCGCCATTGCGATTGCACTGGAAATTATCCTGATCAGCCATTTTGCCGGACGGGTCAATCTGCAACGGGTCACGGTGATTCAACTGCTGTTCGCCTCCCTGTTTGCCTTTCTTGCCATGCCACTGGTCGGTGAGCAGCAACTGCCACAATTTTCCTGGATGCTGCTGCTCTTGGCGGGCGGTTTAGGTCTGGCCAGTGCACTGGTTCAGCTGGTGATGAACTGGGCGCAGCGTGCAGTCAGCCCGGCACAGGCGGCAATTATTTATGCTGGCGAACCGGTATGGGCGTCGCTGTTTGGCCGTCTGGCCGGCGAGCGTTTACCGTTTATGGCTTTGGTCGGTGGTTTTCTGGTGGTGCTGGGCGTGATTATCAGTGAATGGAAACCAAAATTTCTGCGTCAGAAACAGCAGCACACCCCATCAGCGAGCGATCTTCCGGACTAAATTTCGGGAAGATCGGTCTGATGATTCAGATATTTAAGAATACATCGGCTCATTGTCATTCAGGCGCATAATACCGCGAATAGCCCGATAGACAATCCACAGCCAGGACAGGCCAATCACCGCCAGACAGAAGGCCGAAGCACCAAAAATCACCTGGGCAAAGCGGGTCGGATCTTCATCAATAAAGAAAATAAAAAAGAACGGTACAAAGGCCACAATATTCCAGAACAGATACCACCAGAAGCTGCGAATTTGCCAAGTAAAGTGGCTTTCAAAAATCGAACCGCGTACCGCGCCGCGTTTTACATAATTGATGATTAGCGCGACGATTGCTAGCAAGCCGGCACTAAAAATCGCCACGATATACAGAAGATACAGAATAAAAGTCAGACTACGATTCGGGTCACGGTCAATGGAAGTATTCATATTGTTGTCCTGCACTCCCCGCCCCGCTATGCTCAGAGCGTCAACAGATTAAAAGGAGAAATAAACCATAAAATCAAAAGAATGTTTAAACCGATTGTACAAAAATAAATTTTACGAAAAGGTTGTTTTTGTGTTTTATGTCGCATTTTTTCCTGTGCCAGCCAGGCCGCCGGCCAGCCCCCCAGAGCCGAAACCAGATGCAGGCTCTGTTCCGGAATCCGGCGGTGACCGAGTTGGGCCGCTTCCTTGTCTTGTGCATACAGCCAATAGCTGAGTGCATTCATCAGGCTGATCAATAACAGCAGCAGGCCGTGCAATAAACCGGTCAGGGTCAGTACCGCCAGCACGAGAATATAGGCCACACACAGGATTTGCATGGCCGGACGTTTGGCCGCAGGACGCTGCCGCGGCTTGCTCACCACATCAGCACGCGGCTTGACCTGCGAGGCTTTTAAATACACCACCTGCTGGGCCCGATAGCGGCCGCGTTCATCTAAAATGACCTGATAATCCAGTGCACAACCGACAATCGGGCGCGGCCCCGGACGGGCAAAATCCTTGATATGCAAAAATACGCGGTCTTTGTCCGGATCATTGGGCTGAATAAAGCCATAGCCCTTGTCATCAAACCATTCAATTAACCGGCCCTGATCGCGCATTTCCCTACCCTTTATGTTTAAGCTGTGACGAACTTTAAGCGTTCAATCAACATATTACGCATCTCGAGCGGATTTTTCTGCAAAATTGCGTCACCGCTGCGTCCTTGCAAAGCATTTTTTTGTGCCACCTGTAAACGCATCATCCAGAAACGGCCAGCAGCCATTGCCAGATACAGCTCCAGACAGGCTTTTTCATCTTCGGTTAAAGGACGAATGCGGTCATAGGCTTTTAAAAAGGCCATGGCTTTGTCTTCATTCAGGCTGACCTGCGGATACTCAGTACAGAAGTCATTTAAGGTAATGGCAATATCAAACAGCCATTCATCCTGATTCAGCTCGTAAAAATCCAGAATGCCCTGCAGCTGATCGCCTTCAAACAGGGTATTATCGCGGAATAAATCGGAATGGATAAACCCTTTTGGACGGTCCGGATAAATCGCGGTAAGCGCTTCATACAGTCCCAGCAATTTGCTGAGCAGGACTTTATCGGCCTCGCTCAAGCTGGGTTTAATTTCCTGGGATACCGCCAGCCAGTACGCATGATCGCGGACAAAAGCGCGTTTTAAAGGAAAATCTTTTAAGGCCACATGCATTTTGGCCTGTGCCACGGCAATCGCTTCCACCTGAGCGATGCTGGCCGGCATTGGATGCTCGCCGATTAAACGCGGCGCAATCTGGGCCGGTTTCTGTTTAATCGAGTGGATGGCCTTGCCAGCATAACTGAGCGGCACCGCCACAGCCAGACCTGCCTGACCCAAATGTTCCAGTACCGGCACCAGTTCACCGGCTGCCTGTTCATCCATGTCTTCAAACACGGTCAACACATAGTGTGTACCGTCCTGAGCCACCAAAAAGTAATTGGTATTTTGAATACCGCCTTGAATCGGAATCAGATCGACCACCTCAAGTCCATAAGGGGCTGCAAAATCCTGAACTTCCTTTAAAGTCAAAGGCGTATAAACCGACATAGAAAACCTGCGAAAAATCTTACATAAGTTTGATAGAATAGCGTGTCCATCTGCCAAGGTGTAGCGCTTGTGTGGGTGAGTTTCATAATCAGCTGAAATGACTGGAAAAAATTATGCTTGCTAAACGTATTATTCCTTGCCTAGACGTAGATAACGGCCGCGTGGTGAAAGGTGTGCAATTTCTGGATATTCGTGATGCAGGTGATCCGGTTGAAGTGGCGCGTCGTTATAACGAACAGGGCGCTGATGAAATCACCTTTTTAGATATTACCGCTACCCATCATGGCCGTGACACCACCTACCGTACCGTTGAGCGTATGGCAGAAACCGTGTTTGTTCCACTGACTGTGGGCGGCGGCGTGCGTAAGGTCGAAGATATCCGTTTATTGCTAAATGCCGGTGCCGACAAGGTCAGCATTAACTCGGCTGCGGTGTTTAATCCGGAATTTGTACAGGAAGCCTCACAACGTTTTGGCGCACAATGTATTGTGGTGGCGATTGATGCCAAAAAAACCGGCGACAACAAATGGGAAATTTTCACCCACGGTGGCCGCAAACCGACCGGGATTGATGCGATTGAATGGGCCGTGAAAATGGCCGATTACGGCGCTGGCGAACTGCTAATTACCTCTATGGATGCCGATGGTACCAAAGCCGGTTATGACTTAGCGCTAATGCGGACCATTAATGACCACGTCAATATTCCAACCATTGCTTCTGGCGGTGTTGGCAATTTACAGCATCTGGCAGACGGGATTTTAAAAGGCGGCGCCGATGCAGTTCTGGCGGCCTCAATTTTCCACTTTGGTCAGCACACCATTCCGGAAGCCAAGCAATACTTGGCGGCACAAGGTATTGAAATGCGCCTTTAAGCCCATTGGCTCAAAAATTTCAGAACTGAAAAGAGTGTAGCCATACACTCTTTTTTTATGCGGCAAAGCAAAACAAATAAAAAATGAAGATAAAAAAAGGAGTCTTGAAGACTCCCTATAAACCAAGAATTGCTACAGCGCTTGGCATTAAAACGTACATATTTCAACAGAATCACCTTCGATGTAGGCAGAAGTTCTGCCGCTATCTTCAGCTTCTTTACTATAGAAAACTTCCCTGAACAGATATTGACCATCAACGCCAATTTTATTGACAATTCACGACAACAGCTTGCAAAGCAGTTGTTTTCAATCAGTTTTATTTGATCTCTATCACATAATTGATCCAGTATTATTGTTCCGCGAATATACTGACTTTGGGCCAATCAACGATGAATTTACTCAGCAGATAAACAACCCTCTCATTAACTGGCTTTGGGTAGCGGCTCAAGATCTGGGGATGGCTTTTCATTCCGGTCGACCCATTTGGCCGGGAAGAATTTTTCCGCGCCGCGGTTTAATAGCGCCGACAGCGGCCGTGGCAAGGCAATCCCGAGCGGATTCTGCTCCTGCAAATCCGGTGAAGATATAACCCGGGTGCCCAGAATATAGTCAAACCAGGGCTTGGTTACACACCAGTTGGCATCCTGATTGCTGTTCATATGATGGTCATAGTGCCAGGGAATTTTTGTTCTGGCCCACTCTGGCTCCAAATGGGCACGGCGGTGAATATAGTAATAATTCAGGGCACTATACATGCTGCCGGCCATCATGCCTTTGGAAATCGGGAAAAAGACCAGCCCAAACACACCCGCGGCGGCGGCCAGCGAAATAATCTCGTTTTTATTGCGCCAGTGCGACCAGCCAATCACATAGCTTTCATCATTAAACTGATTTTTCCGCACCTCACGATGATGCTCCCAATGCGAACGCATACTGCGTGGCACCGGACTGTGACGCGGCTGCCCCGGGCGATGGGTACCATGTAAGACATATTTATGTGCCACCCATTCAAAGGCATTGGCCACCAATAAACCTGCAATAAATCCTTTTAACATGCTCCAGTCCTCCTGTGCTTTTCCTTCACTATAAGCGTCGGCACAGGCTAGATATTGACGGAAAAATTGAATATGATTGACAAATCACGACAAGAATAAAATGACAAGCTATGCAACGGATAAAGGATTATACCGGCTCGATTTATGGTGGCTTGGCCCAGTTGTTGTACGACTTTTATCAAGCACAACAGCTGCCGGTTCCAGAAAAATTACAGCAGGTTCAACATCAGGAACGTTTTGATTATATTCTCTGGCGCGACTTGCTGACCGAACTGGAACAGCAGCTACAGCGTCCGGCGTTGGGACTGGAAATTGCCGCGCTGGTGCAGCCCAAACATCTGGGCATTATTGCCTATATTGCCCTGTCCTGTGACAATCTGGGCGAAGCGCTGCAACGCTATCATGACTTTCACCGGCTGGTCTACGACGGCAGTCCGTTACAGGTGGAAGTGCAAGGCAATTATCTCTCCATTCGCTGGGCTGACCTGCCGCCAACCATGACCACGCAACTGACCAATGAAATTGCCATTGCGCTGATGGTGGAATTCCTGAAACATTTTATGGAATTTCAGGATATTTGCCTGCATGAAGTACATTTCCAGAATCCGGCGCCACGGCATGTGGCGCTGTATGAGCAGTATTTTCATTGCAAGGTACGTTTTTCCCAGGAAAAAACCCAGGTGCTGATGCCATTGCAGGAACTGTCGAAACCCTTTTATCAGGGAGATCAGACCTTACAGCATTTATTGCTCCAACAGGCCAAGGCTCTGCTGGAAAAACTGCCAAATTCCACCCAGATTGACCACCGTTTACAGCAGGCGATTCTGACCGGTTTACAACGCAATATGTACCAGATTGAACATATTGCCCAGCAGCTGAATTTGTCAGTACGGCAGTTACAACGGCATTTACAGCAGCAAGGCACCACCTATCAACAACGGATTCAGGAAGTACGCTGCTTACTGGCCGAACAATATTTAAAAGATCCACATTTAAGCCTACAGGAAATTGCCCTGCTGCTCGGCTATTCGGAACAGAGTGCCTTTCAGCGTGCCTTTAAACAGTGGACCCAGCACACTCCACAGCAATGGCGTCAGAACAACTTAATCAATCTTTCATCTTTTTAGTTTAATTTGAAGCACATAAAAAAAGAGTATTTTACAAAAATAGTGTGATATATTTCACAATTTGTAATTTTCATCACATAAATAAAATTCTGGAGACATGAAAATGAATAAATATTGTGCAGAATTTCTGGGGACCTTTTGACTGGTATTCGGCGGCTGTGGTAGTGCCGTGCTGGCTGCAGCCTTCCTTGAACTGGGCATTGGCTTTGTCGGCGTATCCATTGCCTTTGGTTTAACCGTTTTAACCGCGGCCTATGCCTTGGGGCATATTTCAGGCGGTCACTTTAACCCGGCGGTGAGTCTGGGCTTATGGGCCGGTGGCCGTTTTGAAGCCAAAGAACTGCTCCCGTATATCATTGCCCAGGTATTGGGTGCTGTCGTCGCGGCCTGGATTTTATACCTGATTGTCCAGGGTCAGGCCGGTTTTAGCGGCACCGGTGGTTTTGCCAGCAATGGTTTTGGTGAATTATCCCCGGGGCAATATTCACTCGTTTCAGCACTGATCATTGAAATTGTCTTAACCGCCTTTTTCCTGATTATTATTTTAGGCGCTACCGATCAGCGTGCGCCGGCCGGTTTTGCGCCAATTGCAATTGGTCTGGCCTTAACCCTGATTCACTTAATCAGTATTCCGGTCACCAACACCTCAGTCAACCCGGCCCGTAGTACCGGTGTAGCGTTCTTTGCAGAAACTGCAGCCTTAAGCCAGCTCTGGTTATTCTGGGTTGCACCAATGATTGGTGCGGTAATTGGCGCGGTGATTTATAAAGTGGTTGGCAAGAAGGACTAATCTTGCTGCACGTCCTACAAGCTCACTTCGGTGGGCTTTTTTATATTTTAAATGAACAGTTTATTAGTTAGAGCGTAAAAACCCTGTCCTCTAAGACAGGAAGAATAGATCTCTTTCATAAATCAAAAAACGATCTTCTTTTTGGTTGATATTTGCACTCCAGATTTCTTGGCATTCATGCATAATCTGCAGATGAAATACATCGATTCAAACAAGCTTTCTGATCCTCAGTTCAAGCGATACACGGGCATCTCATGGTCAACCTTTGATTTAATGGTTGAGCAATTGAAGAAACATGTCCCTGCCAAAGGCAGACCGCCCAAGTTAAGCCTGGAAGACCAGGTTCTGCTCTGTCTAAGCTATTGGCGTGAATACCGAACATTGTTCCATGTCGCAACAAGTTATGGCGTGTCAGAGCCCACAGCCTCAAGAATTGTCCGTCATGTTGAAGACTGCCTGATTCGGTCCAATCTCTTTAATTTATCCAAAGATTTACCCGAGGGCGAAGGCATCGATTGGAATGTTGTGATCGTGGATGCCACAGAAATTCCAATCCAAAGGCCTAAAAAAACAGAAGAAAAGCTATAGCGGCAAGAAAAAGACCCACACCTTCAAAGTACAGGCCATCATTCATTATCAAACTCAAAAAATCCTGAGTTTATGTACGAGTCGTGGTGCCGTACATGATTTCGAACTCTTCAAACGTAACTTGAATCAGATTCCTGCAGGTGCATTTATCCTTGCGGATAAGGGTTATCAGGGAATTTATACAGTGTATCCAAATAGCTTGTTGCCATTAAAAGCAAAGAAGCGCTGTAAACTGGATTCCGAACTAAAAATCTATAATCAGGAAATCAATAAAAGAAGAATTGGAATTGAGCATGTATTTGGCAGTTTGAAAACCTTCAAAATTCTTGCTGAGCGATATCGCAATCGAGGCAAAAGACTAGCATTAAGATTCAATCTAATTGCTGGAATTTATAACTTGGAGCTGAGTAAAAAATGACTTATGAAAGAAATCTATTGTCAAAGAAAAGGATTTTCGATTTCCCGTACTTCGGTACGCTGGACTTTTTCAGGCAGATTTGGCTCTTTTTCCAGAGCCGCAACCACCTCATTCAGCAGTGCCTGCAAGGCTTTAGCCGCAGCCAGACCCGCCTGGTCCTTGGTGAGCTGTAAATTGCCATAGACATTCACGCAGTCCAGATCATTCTCGACAGTCAGATCATGAATGGCATGAGATTCTGTCCCATGTTGAAACGGTTTAAACATACCCACCTCGGCCGTAATGCTGGTTGTTGTGGCAGGATCAATTGCTCATCCTGCCGTTTATATGTGCTGATCAGCTTTTATTCATTAACTGTAAGATATAGTGCAACAAGGCCTCAATCAACTGCTTAATGATGGCATCCTGGGTTTCGGCATCCAAGGTTGTACCACTGGCAGTGGCCGTGCTACCTCCCGATTTAAACTGACGCTGTAAGGCCTGTAGCTGCTCCGGAGCAACATCTTCAGCACACTGGCTTTCTGCATCCCAATGCGAATATTCCAGTGGTTTATTGGCTTTTACCGCGTTGGCGGTCAGCGGCAATTTATAGGTATTGCGTTTTTGCTCTTCGGTCAGCTGCGGAAACAGGTTAATGCCCAACTGTTCTTCTAAATAACAGACGCTGACCACTTTGACCTGCAGGGAATTGTCATTCGGTGCATAGTAGGCGCCAATTGCGCCGGTTTTAGGTAAGTAAATGGCTTTATACACCGAGGTTGGAACAATCACCCCATTACCAATCGCTTTCAGTTTTTTGCCACTAAAAGTCGGCCCGGTAATGACATACACATCCTGTTTATGCTTGGTCACCAGCGCACGGGTGGCTTCTTCCAGTTCACGCCAGACCTGCTGATTATTCTTCGGCGCTTGCGGCACCATATTGGCCAGCGAGAAACTGTCGTATTGCGCCGCTTTATTGGACATATCCGCATTTGGGGCCATATGTCCGCGGTCATAACCTGAACCACGATAATCCGCCAAGGTCGCGCGGTGCTGCTCTTTCACCCGCTCTTCTTCATGGAAACTGTCTTCACGGGGAATTTTCTGGCTTAAACGCGCCGGGGTCAGACTTTCAGCCACCCACAGCGGGGTTTTGGACACGCCGGAATACATCACGTTAAAACCATTAAAGCACAGCGGATAACTGTCTTTGCGCAGGCTGTCTTTAATTAAATACGGCGGCACATCACGGTAAAATTGTTCCAGACAGGCACTATTCGAAGTGCTTGGTGTCAAGGACATCCACTGGCTGATTTTTTCCTGTCCAAAGGCAATCGCGAAACTGCCAGCGGCCACCACACCTAAAACAACTTTTAAACTTCCTTGATGAAAAAAGGGAAAGAGAGGCGGATTTGTACTGCGCTTTTTTCTGGCCATTACACTGCTAAAAACTATAAGAATCACATATTGGCCGAGCTTAACAAGGGGTCTGCAGCTTGTATATGTTCTGGCTGTTGTTCGCTTAACAATTAGACAATAAACCGCTGTACAGGCGGTGACTGTGTAACAGTCTGTCAGAGTTTTAACACAGTTTATGATAAGTCTGGATGGCTTTCAGTGTGCTGCGTTGCGTCAGGCCAGTGTTATATGCCAAGGTAGTTCACGAAAAAATCGTGTGATAAAAATTTGATGGAGGAATCTATGTATTCCAAATTACTGGGTGCCGGCCTGATTACCGGTTTAATGAGTGCAACTGCCTTTGCCGAACCTCCCATTCAACCGGGTGATACCCTGGAAAGCTTATCGAAAGCCAAAGTGGTGACCACGGTTAATGGTCAGCCGGGTTCATTGCAGGATATCGTGGCCAGCGGTCAGGTGCGCATTGTCTCTGAAGCCAATCCGCAAGTGGTTCAGCCGATGCCGACCAATCCGCAGCTGGATGTGATTCCGGCAGATGCACCCGCCCAGGTACCAGGCCATGATGCTCCGGTACAAGCGGTTGCACCCGATGCATCAGCGCTGACCTCACAACCGGTACCGGCTGGCCAGTCAACTGATCCGTTGGCCCAGGGCGCACAGCCTATTACTGAACCACCCGCAGCAGAGTTGACTGCACCTGCAGCGGAAGCCGCCCAGAATGCAGCGCCCATGATGGACTCCTCAGCTGAAGCGCCGGTGAATGGTATAGAAGCCGAAACCGATGTTACCCAGGAAGCCTTAGCCGCTGCACCTGAAGCTGGCGCCGAGCAAATGCAAGCGCCTGTTCAAGCCTTACCTGAAGCCCCAAGCCTGAATGAAGCCAATTAAAGACCTATTTTAGGCTTTTATCCTCCAAAAAAACCAGAGCTATGCTCTGGTTTTTTTATTGCAGTTGCGTTGAGACCACGCCGTTGCATCAGATCTGGATCTGACTGCCCAGCTCCACAACCCGGTTGGTCGGAATCTGGTAGAAGTCACTGACCGGACTGGTATTGCGCTGCATCGAAATAAACAGCTTTTCCCGCCACGGTGCCATGCCTTCGCCGACTGTGCTGATAATGCGTTCACGTGAAATAAAGAAGCTCATTTGCATCATGTCGAATTCAAAGCCCAAATCATCATAGGCCTGCTTTAACGCGCGCGGAATATTTGGCTGATCTTTAAAACCGTAATAGATAAAAATCCGGTAAAAACGTTCATCCAGCCGTTCAATCTGTACCCGCTCTTCTTGCGGCACATACGGAATATCACGTGTCACCACCGTGACCATAATATTACGCTCATGCAGCACCTTGTTGTGCTTGATGTTATGCAACATCGCATGTGGCACGATATTCGGCGTACCAGTCAAGAATACCGCTTCACCCGGCACAAATTTGGTGTCATTGCCCATGCTGATACTTTTAATAAACAGCTCAATCGGCAAGGCATCTTTTTCCAGATGATGAATCAGCAAGGCACGGCCATCTTTCCAGGTCATCAGGAGGGTAAATACAATGGCACCAATTAAAATTGGTACCCAGCCACCGGCGACAATTTTCAGTGAGGTTGAACCGACAAAAATCAGATCCAGAATTAAAAAAGGCAGTGCAAACAGCAGCACTTTCCACACCGGCCAGCGCCAGAAACCATACGCCAGAATGGAAATTAAAATGGTGCCGCAGAGCATGGTCATGGTCACCGCCACGCCATAGGCACTGGCCAGATTGGCACTGTTTTCGAACAGCAGAATCAGAATCACCACCGATACAAACAGTACCCAGTTAATGAACGGCAAATAAATCTGGCCCTGTTCCACTTCTGAGGTATGCTTGACCGATAAACGCGGCAAATAACGCAGCTGAATAGCCTGATTGACCATCGAAAATACACCGGTAATTACCGCCTGTGAGGCAATCACCGCCGCAGCCGTGGCCAGCGCAATCATCGGATACAGACCCCAGTCCGGCACCAGCAGATAGAAAGGATTGGTAATCGCATCCGGATCACGCAGCAACAAGGCGCCCTGTCCGGCGTAATTCAATAACAGACATGGCAGCACAATCACAAACCAGGCCATCCGGATCGGCAAGCGGCCAAAATGGCCCATATCGGCATAAATCGCTTCACCACCGGTCATGGTCAAAATGACTGCGCCCATGGTTAAAAAGGCCACATAAGGCTGTTCCAGCACAAAGTTAATGGCCCAGTGCGGACTAACCATCGCCAGCACATACGGCGTCTGGATAATACTCCACAGCCCCACCCCACCAATCGACAGGAACCAGAGCAGGGTCAACGGCCCAAAGAAGGTGCCCATGATGCCGGTACCATGACGCTGCACCAGAAACAGTCCGGCCAGAATCCCGATAGATAAGGGAATCAGCCACTGGTTAAACATCGGGGTGGCAATACTCAGCCCTTCAATCGCCGACAGCACCGAAATGGCCGGGGTAATAATCCCATCACCAAAAAACAGCGATGCACCAATAAAGCCCAGTGCAATCAGGTAGATTTTCTTCTGTTCAGAAATACGGGTGGTACGCAGGTTTAAGGCCAGCAGCGACATGATTCCGCCTTCACCGTTGTTGTCTGCGCGCATGATGATGGTGACGTATTTAAAGCTGATGGTCAGCATCATGCACCAGAAGATCAGCGATAAAATCCCCAGAACACTGCCTTCAGAAATGGCCAGATGTGCGGTCAGGAAACATTGACGCAAGGCATAGAGTGGACTCGTTCCAATGTCACCAAAAACTACGCCCAGTGCCGCGAGGGTAATCACAGGCAGGGCGGCTTTTTTTGCAGTACTTTGCATAGAATGTCTTCATGGATAGACCGTATTTTTGCGCATAATAGCACCAGCCCAAAAGTTTTTCCGCAAATCAATTGTTTCAGCTTGGCAGAGTGACTTTTTTTGGGTATTATCCACGGCCTATGGTGAGGTGTCCGAGTGGCTGAAGGAGCACGCCTGGAAAGTGTGTATACGTTGACGCGTATCGAGGGTTCGAATCCCTCTCTCACCGCCAAATTCGATTTTTACGGTACTTTACCGTAGTGCAAAAGGCTTGAATCTAAAGGGTTTAAGCCTTTTTTGTTGCCCGATACACTCCTATGGAGAACGGTAGTATACCGACAACTTTGTCGGTATATTTGTCGGTATAAACTCAAATCAGCTATTTTTTGACCTCCATTTCTAAAAAAGTGCTGATTTATACCGACAACAAGGAGAAATCAGTATGGCAAAACAGTCTAATAAGCTGACTGCTAAACAGGTTAAAAATCTTAGCTTTGATGTGAACGGTGCAAAGAAGCAAAGACACCCAGACGGCGGTGGACTGTATTTATTGATTGATGAAACCGAAGCGAAATATTGGCGCATGGATTACCGTCGACCAGTAACGCAAAAATATAACACTCTAGCAATCGGCACTTACCCAACGGTTAGCCTTGAGCAAGCAAGAATTAAACGTGATGAATTTAAAAAGATGCTGGCAGATGGTATCGACCCAGCCGAGCAACGGAATAATAAAAAACGCGAGCAGCTTGAAACCTTAGAGAACACTTTTAGTAAATTTGCTGCGGAATGGTTAGAGATTCGTAGACATGAGGGAAAGGTAGACAGTGAAACAATACGCAAGCTGAATAAAGACATCCTCCCCTTCATTGGAAACTTACCAGTTACACAACTGACCACAGAACAGCTAGAACGCGATGTGACTGATGCACTTGTTGAACGTGGTGCACTTGAATCAGCTAGACGTGTTAAGTCAATTATGAATATGGTGCTTAAACTTCCGTTAAAACGCCGAATCATTACTTATAACCCTGCACCCGACATTAGCTTACCCCAGCCAATTAAAGGCAATCATAACGCCATTACTAGCGAGAAAGAGTTAGCCGATCTATTACGTAAGACATGGCGTTTAACTAAGGACTTTCCACGTACAAGAATCAGAACAGAGCTGGCACTAAAGTTATCTGCTTATATCTATCAACGTCCAAATGAGATACGTGGCCTTCTATGGGAGTCAGTGGACTTTGAAAATAGATGCTTGTCATTTGCAGCTAGTAAAACCAATCAAGACCACATTGTACCGTTATCAATTCAGGCTTATGACATTCTCAAAGAACTAGAGGAAATGCGAACTACTTCAAAATATGTATTTCCAAGTGTCAAAACCTCATCTGAGTGCATGAGTACAGACACCCTTACCCAAGTTTTGAAACGTTTAGGATTTAAAGGAAAGCACACAGCACATGGGTTTAGGGCAACGGCGCGAACACTGCTTGATGAAGAAATTGAATACAGAACTGATATTGTGGAGCACCAGCTTGCTCACAAGGTTAAAGACCCAAATGGTACAGCCTATAACCGAACTAAGTTTTTACGCCGTAGACGTGAAATGATGCAGCTATGGGCTGATTATTTGGACACACTTCGTCAAGGTGGGGATGTATCAAGGTTTAAGCCAAATGATGATGAAAATTTGATTCAGTTCAAACAGAGCGTTAAAACCGCATAAGTTTTAAAGAAGCATAATTCATTATTTAGTTAAGTTTTTTTACACAAAAAGGCATTTTCAATGCCTTTTTATTTAACTATTTGAATGAATATAGGGATTACTAAATGAAGAAAATTAAGCATATTTCCAGTAAGTATATTGACCTTATTCCTGAGTATCTAAAAAGCCCCGCTTATGATGAATATCAAGATAGCTATAGTGCTAGACGACTTTCTATTGAGATTCATAAACGTCAAATGCTTTATTTAGAAATAATAGAATTTCAAAAGTTTTGTCGACACCCTGAAATAGATAATAGAAGTAATAAAAAGTTTTTTCCTGGTATATCCCTCTCCATTTTATTTAATAAATATAAACAAAGTCTTCCTAGTAGTAGAGAACTTACCATTACTGAAAAAATAGAAATTGAAAAAAGCTATTATGAAGAAAGACTTCAAAAAATATCAAAAAGTTTTACCAAATTAATATCTCCAGAAGAAAGTCCACAACTTATAAATAAGAAAGACTGGGATTCTAGACCTTATATAACACCAGTACGCAACACCAATGACAGATTGCAAAAACGATATGACCTTAGCTATGATGAATTTAGATTATTGATTAAATCTAAACAATATAAGCAAACAGACTATTCATTTTCAATTAATCTAAACTTCTCAAATCACGCGATAATCGAGGAATTTAAGCAGCATTTAAAATTTTTAAGACAGATAACAGAGCACAAAGCTATATTTAATAAACCTAAAGAATTTATTGAAAAAATTAAACAATACAAAATTATCCAATCAATGGACTTACTTATATGGGCTAAATTAAATGACCATACACTTGAAATAAAAATGTTCGAACAACTGCTATTCCCAAATGGAGGTTTTGAGAGTGATCGGGTCAATGAAACAATTCTTCCACTTGCTACATCATTATTAGATTCTAAAAGTACAGACAGTCAGTATTTGATTTATCTTGCAGATCAGAAATTTCAGCAAAAAGTAGGGAAAGTTATTAGCTAACCGATTCCCCTACTTTTCATTTAATCAAACTAGATACTGCCTCTAACACCGTTGCAATACGCTACATAGTTAGAGGTTTTTTATGTCCACTGAAAAATTCAATCATCCCCCAAAAGGCTTTTACCGCATGTCACAGCTTGCGACTACGGCTGCACGTAAGGAACGCAAGTACACCACGAAAGATGGCACAACCAGAATCATCAAGGCTCGTCCTGAACGCAAAGGCATTCTGCCGATGGGTGAAACAACTATTTGGGACAAGGTACGTACTGGAGAGTTTCCTAAACCAGTAAAACTAACCGAGCGCATCACCGCATGGCGTATTGAAGATATTGAAGAATGGATGGCTTCAAAAGGATTGGAGGCTTAATGATGCAACATCGTAAAGAACTTAGACCTTTTACTGATGGCCTTTTGATGAATGCCATTAGTGAGCCGTATCCAATGAAATGAGGACTAGAACATGAATAACACCCAATTAAAACAAGTTTTAGCTCATCTCAAACAAGGTAAAACCATTTCACAGGCCGAGGCTATCGACCTGTTTGGTTGCTACCGTTTAAGTGCAATCATCCAGCGTTTACGCAACACAGGTTATGACATTGTGACTCATAACATACGCAATAAATCAGGCCTTGGCAGACATGCTCGTTATGAGCTTATTCAGCAGGTGGCGGTATGAAAGAGTTAATTTTGAATTTGCTCAAAGGCATATTTCTAGGCACTTGCTTTGTTGTGCTTTGCTTCGTTATTGCAAGTATGAGTCATTCCGCTTATGCTGTAGGCCTCTCGAAAACTCATAGCGTCACCCCTGAACGTCATTCAGGTTTTTTTGTGCCTCTTAACTGCATTGGCTCTCAATCTTTGCATTTATACAGCACAAGTGTTTCAGCTACACTAACAAGGCTGAACTCCCTCTATGAGGGGATGACATCACAAAATAAGTCATTCGTGGCGAATATGTGGGGCGGCTCTATGAGGCCGAGAGTGAATCCCCTCACCAGTTTTAAATCTGGCGAAACTTCTCAAAACTCAAAACTCATAGGAGGCAACCATGCCTAATCAAATTCATCCTGTATCTTTTGTTAATCCTGGAAATCAATCACAAGAAAAAATCCAAACATGGATTGATTCAATGGCAAATGATAAATGCTATTGCTTTTATATGGCCGTTGGACGTGTAAATAGTGGTATTGCCTATCCGCTAGGGAATTGGAATATTCCCTTCTATTCTTTCGAAGAAGCCAATCAATTTAAGAACGCTATTCAGTTAGAACACCCTGATTATAGTTTTTATTTCATTACAGGGGCTTTGCACGTTAAGAAAGCAATGGAACGAGTTTCTTGTGTATTTTGGAAAAAATGGCAAAAGAAACATAATGAACGTATTTCTTTATTAAATAATAAGGGGTAGTCACAATGCTTGATTATGACCACCCCGAAGAACTAATAACACCCGAAGCTATTTTAGCTGAATGTATGCAGCTTGTATCGATTAATGATGCTTATTTTTCACATCCATTGATACAGCGTTTCGGCAGTCCAAATCAGCCGATCTATGTTGAACAGAGCAATGTAAATATAAACGGCACTACCTATAAACAGCCTTTGATTATGCCTATCTATGATGGGCAATTAGAGCTTGTACAGTGTGCAGTCATGCAGGACGGACAGCATGTAATTGTCATTCCTGATGGACTAGCTAAGGGCTTTGCCTACTACGGCGAACTGCAAAAAGATAAGCCAGTTATTGTTACTTACAGCCTAGAAGCATTCTTTAAGATTACCCAGACTGGGTACGCCGTAGCTTTGGTGATATTACCCACCTTATGCAATGCCAAGCAGACTGAACTTAAAGCGTTTGATTTTGAGCAAATTCAATTTGTGATTAATCAGTTATCAAATGCCGGATACAAACAACTTTATATTCCTGTCAGACCTGAGCATATACAGCTTGAGCCATTTCAAAAGCTGGAACAAAACACGGCTGTTAGGCTGCTAAACCAGTATCTAAAAATTGATGTAAGCGAGTTTTTCTATCAGTTTGTTAAAGAGGAAGATACATCCGAAATACAGGTATTTATTGATGAAGCTATAGAACAATTAATTAAGCCGACTGAATGGGGCGAGTTATTACCATTATCCCAATCAGAAACCACTTTGAATCCGTACCCGATTCATGCACTCCCACCATTAGCAAAGGAGGCCGTTATAGCCATTTCTGAGCATGTACAAGCACCGATTGCCATGACTGCACAATGTGTTATTGGTGCTATGTCACATATTGCCCAAGCTAAAGTAAATGCACCACATCCGTTTAATGAACAAGGAGAGCCATGTAGTTTATTTTTGCTAACTGAGGGACAAAGCGGAAGCCGTAAGAGTACCAGCCGAAACCTAGCAGATCGGGCAATCATTAATCATGAACGTAAACAGTACGAAGCATATCGCCAAGAGCTTGAACAATGGAAAAGTGGCCTAGCTGGATTATCTAAAAAAGACCGTGAGGCATATTGTGTAGAGAATCCACCACCGAATGACCCAAGCACTCTATATAGCGATATAACACTAGAATCTATTGCTGGGCTTTATATTGATGGCATTTTGAATAATGCCTCTATCGCAAGTGATGAGGCAGGCCAATTTTTTGGTGGCCATACTATGAAAGGTGATACACGCAACCAAGCACTAGGAGGATATGCCAAGTTATTTGATGATGGCTTTGTAGAACGTACCCGATCTAAATCAAATCTGAATGGCAGTGGTCGAGCCTATGATGTTCGGCTTACATTCAATCTACAAGGACAACATGAAGTATTGGCAGAGGCATTAAAAGACCCCGTGTTAAGGGGACAAGGGTTTTTACCTAGATTTATTCTAACTATCCCTGAAAACCTTGCTGGTAAACGAATACAGGATGCAATTTATCGAAATAAGAATGCCAGCACTGACCATAGGCTTATCGCCTACTGGACACGCTGCGAATATCTACTTGATGACTGCCCACAAGTAAAATCTGAGCATGAGCTATATAATGGACGCTATGTGCTACCTATGAGCGATGAGGCAAGAGAAATAGATCAAGAATTCTATAATATGTTTGAGTTGCTTCAAGGCAAAGGAAAACGCTATGAGTACCTACAAGCATTTGCCAGTCGTGCCAGCCAATTATCGCGTCGTTTAGCCACTGTATTTGCTTATTTTGAGGGCTTACAGTGGATTGATGCCAAAACGCTAAAGGGAGCTTGTGAAGTCGTTCAGCATTCATTAAATGAATGGGCAATGTATGCAGATATTGAGGTTAAAACCGAAAGTGATGCAGAACGTCTTATTAAATGGATTGCCAAACAATGCAATGCCCAAAATACTGATCGTATAGCTTATTCATATGTTCAAACTTCATGCCCTAGACCAATGCAAAAGAATAAAAATCTTTTTGAGATGGTTCTCCAGCAGTTGATAGATTCAAACTATATCAAGATCGAATCTATAGGACGTAAAAGATACATTGTAATTCACCCTTGTTTAACAGAATCGTGACTAAGTGACTAAATGAGCCTGAAAGTATTACTGCTAAAGGCTTTACATTTAGCAGTCATTATTTGACTAACTGACTAATTGACTAAGTAGAAACTTTAAATCGATATTCTATTTAGTCGCTTAGTCAGATGGATTCTAGGTGACCACTAAATACAAAGTCTTTTATATCAATAGTTACAGAGTCATTTAGTCATTTAGTCAGACTTTCATATAGAAATATATAAATTAAGAATTGAAGGTCGCACTTGTCATAGTGAAAAAGACACATATCCAAGTACAAGCAGATTAAGAAATTAGACCAATGCTTAAACGCAAACAAAGAAAGTGTGATGGATACCAGGTCGTACTTCTAAAACTAAGAAATTTTCCAAGTAGCCATAACAAAAACACTGAATAGCAAAAGCCATAGATGAACATAAACAGGTTGTAGATTCGCATCTCTGTATCCAGAACTAATTTTTACGCCGTCGGCCTACAATTCTGTTTTAAAAATTTACGTTATTTTTTATTGGCAAAAATTACCAAAAAAAGACCGGATTTAAGCCTTAGCTGCACACTTTTGCACGTTTTCAATATTAATTATACAAAACAAATACTTATATAATTTTTTAAACTAAATTAGGGTTGTTTTCCCCTGTTTTGGGAAACAACCCCATGCACGATTTTTTCAAGAGATATTTTTTCAATTATTCGATTAACAAAAAATATCGAGTTTGCTGTATTTTAAAATGGTGAAAAATCAACTTTTAAGATAATAAAGAGGGGAAAATATGCTGCTTACAACATCACTGGTTTTAGCCATTCTATCTTTCGTGATTGCAAAATCCATTGTGAAGTCAAAACCTGAAATCGCTAATTGGTCTGTCAACAAGAAGCAGGCTATTACTCTAGTCTGGTTTGCTTTGACTGCCTCGATTATGACTTTAGTAAAGCTAGCCTTAGTACCAGGTACAGAAATAGTCGATTTAATGCCTGGCAGTCTGGGCGCTGGCGTTATGTTCGGGATAATCTTTTATAAGGGACTGGAACAGAAAGGAAAGCCAGCGTGAAGCTGGTTTTTTTAAATATTGATCGGTTATTCCATGTTAACCAATCTATAAGCACGGTAAAAATCTTATATTTTTTTCTGCTAATACCTAAGTTCTATATTCATAAATTACACAAATCGAGAGCTTCGGAATCTAATTGACGATACGCGCACTACCCGTACAACTCTGAACACTTGTCGGTATATTTGTCGGTATATTTAAATTTATACATTTTTATAATTATATTTTTCAATATCTTACAAATATATTCCGACTTCCTCTCTCACCGCCAGAATGTTTAAAAAGACTCAAATTGTAAAATTTGGGTCTTTTTTTATGCTTCGACTTTTCTGCTTTTTCAAAATTATTTAATTCCAGACAGTGAAATTATCTGATTGTTTCTGGATTAGATTTTAAAATAACAACAGTACTTTTATTTTTTTGAATTTAAAAACTTGAGCCTGAATACATCCGCTAAGTTTTAAATTCATCGGCTTTTGAATTTAAATTTACAATTGAAAAAGCAGAGCCTCTATCGCATCTGCTTCCCTAAAATTTAAATGGATGGTCAAGTTTTTAACACAGATAAAACAGGAAACCTGAGATAGACTTTTTCTATTAAATTCAAAACTATATTGATAAATTCATTGACTTGTAGCGCTTATTTTTCCAGCACCATCTCAGGCTTTGCTGAAAATAGCATCAATTTTTCTGACTTCCCGTTCATCTCTTGGGTTGTTAAGCATGATCTTCGGGTTATGCCATCCTGCCCGCATATATGTGAAAATTACAGCCTGCCACAGTTCCAACCTGTTTTTAAACCACAGATGTCAACAAAAAGTCATCATCTCATGCTACAACAATAAAAAGTGGCATAGAATTCGCAAGCTTTACAGCAGCAAGCATTGTGCTATGTTAAACACAGACCTAAACAGAACAAGGAGAACAATAGGCAAAATAAACAACTGTTTAAAACTATTAACTTAAAAAATATTCTTCATTTAATCGTGCCAAAAAAGATGTTTAAAGCCAATCAGTCAAAAAACTGCTATTCGGGAGCGAGCATGAATAACAGCGCAAATTATGTCAAACAAATTAAAAATGCCAAACGTGGTGGTTATACCCCCACCATCGCCAAAGACCTCAATCGACATAAAATTCAAAAAGCCCTTAAACTTATTGAGCAGTGGAGATCTCTCGCCAACGAACTCAAACCACAAATGCAACTCGATATGGCTTTTACCCTTGAAGAATGTGCACAAGATTTAGACCGTATTTTAAGGAGCAAGTAGCACGCCTCTGCGGCACTTAACCCCCCTTTATTTTAAATTCAAAACAATAGCTCGCCCTGAACGTGAGCTATTGTTGTCTTGAGCAGAAACTTGCCTCTTCCACGATGTTTAAGCGCGAAAACAAGAGCTGGATAAAAATAAAACAGCGCCTGTCGCCTACTTTTAATTGCTTATTTTTTCGCTTGCGCCCGAATTAAAAATCTGTAAAATGCAACTCCACAATGCCGGCATAGCTCAGTTGGTAGAGCAACTGACTTGTAATCAGTAGGTCCACAGTTCGAATCCGTGTGCCGGCACCATTTTCTTAGGCTCGCTATTTTAGTGGGCCTTTGTTGTTTTTATGGCGCTATTTTTTCTGCTTTATTGCGTGTGTGCGGTCACTTGCACATATCTCACCAAGCCATCTTTATATAAACGTCGGCACAGCTTTGCGGTCATGGCAATCTTGATCCGGTCCAGACCTGGACTGTGCTGCGGCCAGTGCAGCTGCTGGATATATTCGGCAAATCCGTTTAACACTGGTGCAGATAAATCTTCAATCTGAATCTGGGTAAAATCGCGTTCCTGCAAACACTGCTCCAGTTGTACTGCGGTTTTCAGTTCCGGCAACGACACATCCGCCGCCTTTAATAAAGCGCGATAAGCGTGCTGCTGCACAGTATTTGAATTTAAAAACTGCGGTGACAATATCAGGGTGTGAAAACCCAGACGGCCTTTTGAATTTAAAACCGGTTGCACGGCATCCAGAAATGAATTCAAAGCATGATGATAGGCCGCATCAATACACAGCACCACATCAAATGGCGCCAGAGGTATGAGATTTTTTAAATTTAAAAAAGACTGCGCATAGATGGGCAGCTCTGGCCAGCGCGCTTGAATCTGCTCGACACAGGTCGTTTGCAGTTCAACGGCGGTAATATTTGAGAGTTGATAATGCTGTTGCCAGTGCAACAGGCTGGCGCCCTGTCCACAGCCTAAATCGAGCAGCCGATCTGTGGATTGCAACTGAACGGCTTCGGCCAAATGATCGGCCAGCTGCTGGCACGCCGCCGGATAGTCCTGTGCAGATGAGTGCCAGTAGCCCAGATTGCTCCAGGGCAACTCGGCAGGATCTCCCAAAAGCGCTGCATTGATTGCATATTTATGGGAAGGAGCCTGTCGAAAAATTGCCTGAAGCCAGCGCATAGATTAATAGCCGAGTTGGGGAGCAACCTCTACTTTAGGTTTTAAGCCCACAAACGGCAACGGTGCACCAAAAATTTCTGCAATATGCATGGCTGAAGTCACGGCTGATTCTAAAATTGGCAAGCCGTCACATGACCATGAACCACAGAAGAACACCTTGCGATCAGCCACTTTATGACGCTGTTGCAATTCTTTGTTCAATGCCACGGTTTTTGAATCCACCACCGCACGGGTCAGGGTGACAGAAGAAATAACTTTCTTCGGATCAATAGGCGTGACCGGACGCCAGGTCTGGAACACCGGCGTTTTACCGACCAGCGATGGCTCAATCGAGTTTAGCCAGACAGTAAATTGCTGACGGGTAAACTTGCGGTCCATCATATAGCTCAGTACCGACCAGTCTTTGCGTTTTGGCGGCATCACTGTGCTATCGGTATGAATCACCAGTTCGCCCTGTTCAAACTTGAACTGCTTTAACAAGGCAATATCTTCGGTAAACTGTTCACGATCGAGGAAGTTCTCGATATTGGTGGTTGGGGTGGCCACCACCACACGGTCAAATACCGCAGTTTCGCCTTCGGCATTTTTGACATAGACCTGATCATCTTGCTGGCTAATATGGGTGATGGGTGAACCACTCTTGATATGAATACCTTCAATCAGCTTATTCACCAGCGCCGGAGTGCCACCCTGAATACGCAACAGCGCATCACCATCGGTCAATTGACGCAAGAAGGTCAACAGCGGCTTCGCTGGCCATTCGCCAATGGTTTTCGGGTTACAGGTACAGATGGTGTACAACACCGGCATTACCGCGCCATGCCAGAACACTTCTTCAATTTCATTCTGGTTGATGAACTCAGCCAGGGTAATGTCCTGATTCTTCGACCGGAAGAATTTGGCAATTGCCGTTTTTAACTGCAACATGCCTTTAACCAGACGCCAGCCGTATTGCTGCAAGCCTTTACGGTTATTGATAATCGGGAAATTCCCGATACGCGTACGCGAGGTGGTTAACCAGGTTTCGGTCCGGTCTTCAAATAACCAGCTACAGGCCATATAGGTCCGTACCGGGAAGGTCGGAATACCCAGATAGGTGGCTAAACTGAGCGTGTTTTTCCACAAATGCGGATTCATGACCCGCAGCGGTGCGTCAATTAAACCGCCTTCAAACTCAGTACTGTGGCTGTCCATTCCACGTCCAGGCAGAGCTTCAAAAATTGTAATGTTATGCCCTGCATCTTTAAGAATTCTTGCGGTAGCTAGCCCAGCCATGCCACTACCGATGACTGCAATATCCAAAACGTCTTATCCGTTAATGAAAACATTGACCGAAATTATGAACCATGCCTTGCCAAAATGAGCTATTAAAAACTACCAGATTCACCCTTTTTACAAAGTGTAATAAAGTTCTAAAATGCCACTTCTGTTACATTTTTTAACGTATTTTCAAGCCCCGTGTAAATATAAGAAATACCTGAAATTTTATTTATTAATTTTTAAAAATCATTTAAAAACAATAGGTATAAATTAACCAGTTTTAGAATAGTTGTTTTACAAAGTGCGTGTTTTCCGCTAGTATACGCTCCACACAAGAATGACAACCACATCACATAAAATAATTACAGATAATGATACAAATGAGATAAAACAAGAAACTTAACAGCGCAATAACAAGAAAGCCTCTGATTTTTATCAGAGGCTTTTTTCTTTTCGCAGCAGGATCGCTGAATGCTTAGCTTTGCGGCGGAATTTGGCCAAACTTACCAGAATGAAAGTCCTCAAAGGCCTGAATAATTTCCTGTTTGCTGTTCATCACAAAAGGACCATGGCCTTGAATTGGCTCATTTAATGGCTCACCGGTCAGAATTAAAAACTGTGTTTCCTGCTGCGCCTGCAACTGAATGGTCGGCTCGGCATCGCGGGCAAACATCACGACAGAACTGTCCTGCACCTGTTGATTGCCATTCACCAGCAGCTCACCTTTTAGCACCACCAGCAGGACATTGTGAGTCACCGGGACATGCACAAAGGTTTGCGCATCTTTATGCAAGCTACCATCCCAGACATTGACCGGACTAAAGGTCTGTGCCGGCCCGGTGTGACCTAAATAGTTCCCGGCAATCACCCGGAGGTGTCCGGCGGCATCGTCCAGTTCAATCCGGGGAATATCGGCAGCGGCAATGGCCTGATAACGCGGCGTGGTCATTTTGTCTTTGGCTGGCAAATTGACCCAGAGCTGGACCATTTCAAACAGTCCACCGGCTTCGGCAAAATCGGCAGAATGAAACTCTTCATGCACCACGCCGGCACCGGCTGTCATCCACTGCACATCACCCGTCTGAATAGTGCCCCCGCCACCGGCCGAATCTTGATGGGTGACGGCACCCTGATAGGCCAGAGTCACAGTTTCAAAGCCACGATGCGGATGTGAACCCACACCACGCTGCGCTTTCGTCGCCTCAAACGGATAAGGCGCAGCATAGTCGAGCATTAAAAACGGGCTGATGGCCTGACCTAAACGGTCATAAGCAAACAGGTTCTGTACCGGAAAACCATCACCGACCCAGTGCATGTTTTTGTTTCGATATAAACCAATTATTTTTTTCATACTGTCCTGCGCCTGCAAGGAGAATTGATCGTTTCATGTTAAGCCTTTGTAGTGCGGCCAGCTAGCGCAAATCTGGCATACTGCATTGCAAGAATAGAATCATCCGGGCGTATCCGGATTCTGCTTGGTTTCTCTTTCAACAGACAAAAAAAATCCAGAACCGGAGTTCTGGATTTTCATCAGAAGATAAATGCAACTGGATTAGATTTTACCGACCAGGTCGATTGACGGTGCAAGCGTTGCTTCACCTTCTTTCCATTTTGCCGGGCAAACTTCACCTGGGTGTGCATGGACATATTGCGCTGCTTTGACTTTACGTAGCAGTTCCTGGGCATCACGGCCAATACCGCCAGCGTTAATTTCAACGATCTGGATGGTACCTTCCGGATCAATCACGAAAGTACCACGGTCAGCCAGACCTTCAGCCTCAATTAACACTTCAAAGTTTTTTGCCAGAGTCCAGGTTGGATCGCCAATCAGCGGATACTGGATTTTACCAATCACGTCTGAAGTATCGTGCCAGGCTTTATGGGTGAAGTGGGTATCAGTGGATACGCCATAAATTTCAACGCCCATTTTCTGGAATTCAGCATAATGATCAGCCAGATCGCCTAATTCGGTTGGACAGACAAAGGTAAAGTCTGCAGGATAGAAAAATACCACCGACCATTTACCGATCATGTCCTGCTCAGATACTTCAATGAATTGACCATTCTGGTAAGCAGTAGCGTTAAAGGCTTTCACTTGGGTATTGATTAAACTCATTTTGTATTCCTCAGTGCGTTGTGGGGATTGCTTATCTTGTGAAGCTAGAATACAAAACTGAGATAAATCGGTAAAACAGTACTTTTTTATAAAAATAATCGGAAATACAGATTTAAATATTCTATCTCCATTGAAGTTTTTATCGTTTTCCTCAATTGATCTATCCTACTTTTCACACAGGCAATAAAAAACCCTTTGCCAAAACAAAGGGTTTTTATCAATTTCTGCTTTAGAGTGTGTCAGAACGGTAAGTCATCATCCAAATCTGCCGGTGCAGGCGTTGCAGCAGGAGCTGGTTTCGGTTGCTGATAACCGCCCTGGTTGCCATAGCCACCACCAGCATTATTGTTGTTAAAACCACCTTGAGCTTGCGGCGCATAGCCACCCTGGTTGTTATTGCTATAACCACCGCCCTGGTTATTGTTAAAACGTGGCTGGCTAAAACCATTATCGCCCTGCTCACTTTGCTGACGACCAGAGTCCAGCATCTGCATTTGCTCGCCACGAATTTCTGTGGTGTAACGCTCTTGACCGTTTTGGTCTGTCCACTGACGGGTACGCAGCGAACCTTCAATATAGACTTTTGAACCTTTGCGTAAGTATTGCTGCGCGATTTCACCTAAACGGTTATGCAGCACAATACGGTGCCATTCGGTTTGCTCTTTACGCTCACCGGTGGTTTTATCGGTCCACGCATCACTGGTGGCAATGGAAAATTGAGTAAGCGAGCCACCATTCGGGAAAGTTTTTGTTTCTGGATCTCGACCTAAAGTACCAACTAAAATGACCTTATTTACACCACGCATCAGCTGTATTCTTCCTATTTGTTTCTATTATTTACTTTATAAGAGTTATGCTTAAATGGCTACCTCTTTACCCAACAAGTGCGTTAATTGTTGTCGCGCAGTATCATCAATTTGCTGTTTATCGACTTTTATATAGGCAACTTGCTGTTCAGACATCACCACGACTTCTTCAATACCATGAATGGCCAAAAGTTGAGAAGTCCACTCATCCGTTTGTTTGGCCTCAGGCAGGCGAAATACCATCGACGACAGATAACGCGGCTGGGCCAGACCAAAACTCATCAGCAGCCAAATTATAGCAACTGCGGTCAGAATACTCCAACCCATCGCCGTGTTATTCAGCAGTAACAGTTGCCCGCCAATCATGCCGCCAAAGAAGGCACCGAGGAACTGGCTGCTGGCATTGACGCCCATTGCAGTGGCTTTGGATTGAATCGGTGCCGCTTTCGATAACCAGGACGGTAACAGCGCTTCCATCACGTTAAAGGCAATAAAGAACAGACCCAGTCCAATCAGCAGGATATATTTAGATTCAAAACCAAAAATCATCACGATCAGGCCAAGAATAATCCCGCCAATCGCGGTCAGGAAAATACCGCGCATTTTGCGATATTTTTCCGCCAGAATAATACTGGGGAAGGCAAAAAACAGACTCAGCACCAGCAGCGGCAAATACACCCAGCCGTGACTGGACAATGGCAAACCGGCATATTCAATCAGCTGCGGTGGTGCATAAATAAACATCGCCGTTAGCAGTAAATGCAGGGTAAACACTGACAGATGCAGGCGGTTTAAATCGCCCATTTTTAGCACCTGTTTGAGCTGCGGCAAATAGCCCTGCTGGAAATTACGATGATGGCGCGTGACTTTAGGCACCAGCAGCAACATGGCAATGGCCGCCAGTCCCATAATGGTGGTCACCCAGAACAGGCCGGAAATACCAACCAGTCCGGTCAGCCACGGCCCGGCACTAAAGGCAATCACGAAGGATAAACCAATACTCATGCCCATAATGGCCATGGCTTTGGTGCGCTGTTCTTCACGGGTGACATCGGCCAGTAAAGCCATCACCACGGCAGAGACTGCGCCGCCACCGGCAATGGCCCGGCCAATGATGACCCCATAAATGGTCTCTGACATTGCAGCAATGGCACCGCCTAAAGCAAACAGTAACAGTCCAAGCACCACCAGCGGTTTACGGCTATAGCGATCAGCAATCAGGCTAAATGGAATCTGTAAAATGGCCTGGGTCAGACCATACACCCCAACCGCCAGACCAATTAAGGTCGGGGTTGCATATTGATAGGATTGCCCTGCCACCGAGAAAACCGGAATAATCATGAACAGACCCAACATGCGTAAGGCAAAAATACTGCTTAAGGCAAAAGTTGAACGGCGTTCTAAGGCATTCATCATATCAATAGGCTAAGTGCAACAATTTTGTATGCGAATATCCTACATCATTCATGCTGCAGATGCTGCGATATTCAGCACAATATTCTGCATCTGAACTGCCAGTCATAAAAAAAGGTGCAATTGTTTGCACCTTCTTCAGATCAGACTGCAACTTAGTGCAGTGCCTGACGTTTTTTATATTGAATTGAGGCAAATACCGCCCAGACAATAAAGGCCACACCAATCAGGCCGGTGACCACTTCCGGGACATGTAAACCGGTTCCGCTGGCAATCATGATAAAGGCCAGCGCACCAATCGCATAATGCGCACCATGTTCCAGGTAAATATAAGCATCCAGGGTGCCTTTTTCTACCAGATAAATGGTCATCGAACGCACGAAAATCGCGCCAATCGCCAGACCCAGCATGATAATTACCACATCCGAAGTAATCGCAAAGGCACCAATCACACCGTCAAAACTAAACGAGGCATCCAGCACTTCCAGATACAAGAAGCCACCAATACCGGCTTTCACCACACCGGTCGGCACGCCATTTTCATCATGACGAATCGCATTGCCATTTTCATCGACTTCAGGTTCGCCACCCAGTAAATGACTCAATACCTGTACACCAATATAGATCACGATGCCCCAAATGCCGGCCATGGTGACTACCAGACGTTTGTCCTCAACCACATTGGCCGCCATGATCAGCAAAGCCACCAGTGCAATAAAGACCGACATGGCCGGTACGCTGGCCAGATTGGATAAACGGCGCTCAATCCAGCGGAACCAGTGGGTGTCTTTTTCATCATCGAGAAAGAAGTTCAGGAACACCATTAACAGGAAGGCACCACCAAATGCTGCAATTTCAGGATGATGCGCCATTAATTTGGCCGAATATTCTTTCGGATTATTCAGTGCCAGCTGCACCACTTCCATCATGCCCATATCGGCTGTGACGGCAACAATCACCACCGGGAAAATTAAACGCATACCGAATACGGCAATCAGAATCCCGACCGTCAGGAACAGCATTTTCCAGAAATGGTCCCAACCGCGCAGGACTGATGCGTTAACAACCGCGTTATCAAACGATAACGACACTTCCATAATGGCGAGAATGGCCGTAATGGTCAGTGCTGTGAACATGGTTTTCAGGCCTGCTTCCGGGCCGTGGGTATAGCCCCAATAAGCAGACAAACCGAGACACACGATCGTAAATGCAATAGAGAAACCAAAATGTTTCATCATGACAAATCGACCTATGACATTATTAGATAAAGAAATTCGGTAAATATTAAACTTGAATTACACCGAATGCGCCGCGTGCATCCTGCTGAAGACATGCAGGACCTCGGCGATAGAGATATGGCCGCTATTATGACGCTTTTTCATGACGATGCCAAAACACTTCGTATGCTTTTTTGTTTATTCTGATACAAATCAAAGCGGCTCATCTTTGCGGTGCAAGTATGCTAGTCTTTGGGCATTGATCTTGATGCTTTACAGGAACCGGACATGCGTTTTTCTGAACAATTGTGGCAACAGAATTTAGAACTGTATCAAAACACCCTGGCCCTACCCTTTAACCAGGAACTGGCGCGAGGCAGCCTAAGTCGTGAGGCCTTTAGCCACTATGTGATTCAGGATGCGCATTATTTACTGGCCTATGGCCGCGCGCTGGCGGTGTGTGCTGCCAAAGCCTTTGATGCCGATGATGTGATCCAGTTTGCCGAAGCCGCCAAGGTAGCGATTGTGGTAGAACGTTCACTCCATAACGGCTTTATGCAGGATTTTGGCATTAGCAAAGAACAGTTTGAAAATACGCCACTGACCCTGGCCTGCCATCATTACACCAGTTATCTGGTTGCCACTGCCTGGTCGGAGAGTTATCCGGTGGTGCTGGCCTCATTATTGCCATGTTTCTGGATTTATGCCGAAGTCGGTAAAGATATTGTCGGTAACTCGGTCGCCAACAATCCGTATCAGGCCTGGGTCGATACCTATGCCGGCGAAGAATTCCATACCGCAGTGCGCAATGTGATTGCCACGGTTGACCGCGTGGCCGAGCGCTGTGATGAAGACACACTGGCGAAAATGCGTCAGGCCTATACCCGTGCTGCTGAACTGGAATGGCTGTTCTGGGACAGTGCCTATGCACAGCGTAACTGGCCGGGACTGGACAGCAGCAACTAATCTTTGATTACTCGCCCTGGTGCAAGATCAGCAGACTTGCACAAGGGCCGACAGCTCTCTTTCATTCTTGCGTGCTTTGATCCCCGTACTTTTTCTCCTGACAATTTTTTATCCTTATACGTTTTCAGATCTTGGCCTTTATTTGCAATCAACCGACATAATTTGACGTAGAAATACCTTAAGCCTGCACTTGAACATTTTTCATGCGCTATCATATAGAGGTTTTAAATGAATTTTCTAGGATCATTGCATGAGCCAAAGTCATATCCGTATTCGAGGCGCACGTACCCATAACCTGAAGAATGTGAACCTTGATATTCCACGCGACAAGTTTGTGGTGATTACGGGACTTTCCGGTTCAGGTAAATCTTCCCTGGCTTTCGATACCCTGTATGCCGAAGGTCAGCGCCGTTATGTCGAATCGCTCTCGGCCTATGCGCGCCAGTTCCTGTCACAAATGGAAAAACCGGAAGTCGACTCGATTGAAGGCTTAAGTCCGGCCATTGCCATTGAACAAAAATCGACCAGCCACAACCCGCGTTCTACCGTCGGCACCATTACCGAAATTTATGACTATTTACGTCTGCTCTATGCACGCGTGGGTACGCCCTACTGTCCGGAACATGACTTGCCGATGGTGGCGCAGACCGTGTCTGAAATGGTCGATGTAGTTAAAGGTCTGGAAGAAGGCACCGCCCTGCTGCTGTTAGCACCCGTGGTACGTGAACGTAAAGGCGAATATACCCATCTGTTTGAACAGCTGCAAAGCCAGGGTTTTGTCCGTGCCCGGGTAGATGGCGAAATTATGGAGATTGATCCGCCACCAGAACTGGACAAAAAGAAAAAACACAGCATTGAAGTGGTGGTCGACCGTTTTAAAGTCCGGGATGATTTGGGCAACCGTATTGCCGAAAGTTTTGAAACCGCTTTACGTTTAGGTGGAGATATTGCGATTTTATCGTGGATGAAAGGCGAACATCCGGACCGGGTATTCTCGGCCAAACACTCCTGCCCGGAATGTGACCGTGCCGTGGCCGAACTGGAACCGCGCCTATTCTCGTTTAACAACCCGTTTGGTGCCTGTCCGGTCTGTGATGGTCTGGGCACACGCAGCCATTTTAGTGCCGACAAACTCATTCCCAATCCGGAACTTTCTTTAAGCCAGGGTGCAATTCGTGGCTGGGACCGTCAGCGTCCTTATTATTATGGCATGCTGCAAAAAGTTGCCGATCATTATGATTTTTCCCTGGATACGCCCTGGAATGAACTGGACAAAGACACCCAGAAAAAATTCCTCTACGGCAGTGGCCGGGAAAAAATTGACCTGAGCTATGTCGATGAACGTGGTCGTCGCCATAACCGGGTACAGCCGTTTGAAGGAATTTTGCCACATCTGGAACGCCGCTATCGTGAAACGGAAAGTAATTATGTCCGCGATGACCTGGCGCAGTATCTCTCCAATGCCGCCTGTGATGCCTGTGACGGCTCACGTCTGAATGAAATTTCGCGTCATGTGCGAGTCAAAGACAAAACCATCAGCCAGATTACCAAAATGTCGATTGGCGATGCCGAGCATTACTACCAGAACCTGAATCTGGAAGGCGCCAAAGGCGAAATTGCCGATAAAATTTTTAAGGAAATCCGTGAACGTCTGCACTTTCTGGTCTCAGTCGGTCTGAACTATTTAAGTCTGTCGCGTTCTGCCGAAACGCTCTCGGGTGGTGAAGCCCAGCGTATTCGTCTGGCATCGCAGATTGGTGCCGGGTTAATGGGCGTGATGTATGTGCTGGATGAACCGTCCATTGGTCTGCATCAACGTGATAATGACCGTCTGCTGGAAACCCTGATTCGCCTGCGTGATCTGGGCAATACCGTACTGGTGGTCGAACATGATGAAGATGCGATTCGTGCCGCAGACCATATTATTGATATTGGGCCGGGCGCCGGCGTGCATGGCGGGAATGTGATTGCTGAAGGTACCTATCAGGAACTGGCGGCCAATGCCAATTCCCTGACCGGTCAATACCTGTCGGGCAAGCTCAAGATTGAAGTGCCGAAACAGCGCACCCAGCCACCGAAACCAAATGAGCAGATCAAGCTGATGGGCGCCTGCGGCCATAACCTGAAAAATGTCGATCTGACCCTGCCTTTAGGCGTGATGACCTGCGTTACCGGGGTATCCGGTTCGGGTAAATCGACCCTGATTAACCGTACCCTGCTGCCATTGGCCGCAACCCAGCTGAATGGCGCCACCACGCTCAGCGCGGAAAAGTTTGACACCATTGAAGGACTGCAATTCCTGGATAAAGTGGTGGATATTGACCAGAGTCCGATTGGCCGCACCCCGCGTTCCAATCCGGCCACCTATACCGGTCTGTTTACCCCAATTCGTGAACTGTTTGCCCAGACGCCTGAAGCCAAAGGCCGCGGTTATGCGGCGGGCCGTTTCTCCTTTAACGTCAAAGGCGGACGCTGCGAGGCCTGTGAAGGTGATGGCATGATTAAAGTCGCCATGCACTTCCTGCCGGATATGTATGTCCCCTGTGATGCCTGCCATGGCAAACGCTATAACCGCGAAACCCTGGAAGTGCATTACAAAGGCAAAAATATTTCCGATGTGCTGGAAATGACGGTCGAAGATGCCATGCATTTCTTTGATGCCATTCCGGTGATTCACCGCCGTCTGGAAACCTTGAATCAAGTCGGTTTAGGTTATATCCGTCTGGGTCAGTCAGCCACCACCTTATCTGGTGGTGAAGCGCAGCGGGTCAAACTGGCACGCGAACTGGCAAAACGGGATACCGGTAAAACCCTGTACGTGCTGGATGAACCAACCACCGGTCTGCATTTCCATGACATTGCCAAACTACTGGACATCCTGCATGAGCTGCGCAACAAGGGAAATACCATTGTGGTGATTGAACACAATCTGGATGTGATTAAAACCGCAGACTGGATTGTGGATTTAGGCCCAGAAGGCGGTGCCGGCGGCGGGATGATTATTGCCGAAGGTACCCCGGAAGAGGTGGTGAAAGTGAAAGCCTCCCATACCGGAAAATTCCTGAAACCGATGTTAAAATAAAATGAAAGGGCTCTGAGGAGCCCTTTTCTTTGTTATTAGATTCACCTGAAAAATATCAAGATATATATTTAAAATATTTTTCTATTTTAATTTACGGTTTAGAGCATACTTTCCACCCTATTCCGCCCCTTCTCTTTGGCCTTAAATAAGGAGTGATCTGCCCGGCCAAACAGTTCCATCCAGCTGCCTGCATCTGCGGCGACCCCGGCACTGACAGAAATATTTAACGGCGTGTCCAGTCCCGGCAGGGTCAGAACATTCTGGCTAATTTCCTGACGTAATTTCTCGGCAATACTCAAGGCCCCGTCCAGATCAATCTGCTCAATCAGAATCAGGAATTCATCGCCCCCATAACGCACAATCAGATCAGATGAACGCACACTGTGTTTTAACACTTCGGCAATTCCCTGAATCACCCGGTCACCGACAATATGCCCATACTGATCATTGACCTCTTTAAAGTCATCAATATCAATAATAATTAAACCGGTTTGATGGAGCTTGTCCGGATTCTGATTCAGATATTGAATATATTCTTCCAGCGCCAGACGATTGGAGACTCCGGTCAGGGTATCGGTATTGGCCATATTGCGTAGCTGGAATTCCAGCAAATCCCGTTCAGCCAAACGTGCCTGCAACTGCTTGAGCGCAGCAAATAAAGAGGTGGGTGAGGAATCTGGAGCTGTGGCCGTCTGCGGCTGGGCTTCAGATAACTCTAAAATCAGATCCCGCGCTTCAATTAAAGGTTTAAATACCTTAAAACGCGCATAGACCATGGTAAACAGCGCCGCCAGCAAAGAAATAATCGACACCGACAGCGTCAGGATAAACTGCTGCCAGGCAGCATGACGCTCCTGCTGGGCCAGCCAGACACTATAATCCAGCAGATATTTCTGCAGATTCACCACCGTCGTAAATTTATCGACAATATTCAGGGTCAGTTCAGTCCCACTTAACGAATACGGGCGCGCATGCAGACTTTCTTCAATCAGCTGGCTGACAATAGGAACCCCCTGATCCAGATATTTTTGTTTAACCTGTTGATGCAGTCCCAGATATTCAGGCGTTTTGTGCTGTTCAGGCTGAATCGAGTTGACCAGATCCCATAAATAATAAGATTGCCGCTGGCTCTGTAAAGAATAAGCCAGGTTCTGTTCAGGAATTGGTTCTTTAAAAGTCACGGCCGCCATAATCGTCGAGGCCAGACGTCCGGCCTGATCACGTAAGTCGGCCAGTACCAGAATCAGACTATAGGACTCCGACAGCATGGTCTTTTTGCCTTCCGACTGCATCATGACATGCTTCAGCACCTCATAGACTTCATCCCAGGCAGGAAACATGGCCTGAATGGCCTGATCCAGCTGTGCTGAACTGCGCTGGGCATAGGGTTGTGCTGCATAGGCATCCACCGCAGCACGTCCTTTTGCCAAAGCCGGTTTTAAATCGGTGGTCAAGGCATTGGCCTGTGCAGCAAAACCGGCGCTATTTAACAATTGCATGGTGTGTTCAATCTGCAGATCGACCCGCTCTCGAAACAGGGTCAGCTCTTTCAGGTTGGCACTGAGTTCATCTGGAGTACTGGACATGACCTTATTGGCCGGACCACGTTCGCGTGAAATCTCATTGGCCAGATCGGCCACATGACGTAAGACTGAAATTTCGGTCAGCACCACATCGGACTGCTGATAAGAGCGATAACTCTTCAGCGTCACCGGAACCGAAATAAACAGAATCGACAGGATGATAATGAGCATAGAAATAAACAGACGCTGCTTAGTATTCTCTGAATGCAAGCGATGGGACATGTTTATAACCTCACTACCATGAGCATGAACTGAACGTATTGAATCAACAAAGGCAGAGCAACGACCTGAAGCGGATGACCACACTACTGAGGAAAAAAATAACAGGACAGCGGCAGCGTTCATTCAACTATAAGTCGAATAAATCAGCAAGATAACCAAAAAATTGTGACAAGGTTAACAAATTTATTGATTAAATTGAATAAAAACCGACGAAATTAGAGTAAGTTTCTATTTTTTTGAAGGGCAACCGAGATTGCATTCTCTTAAAAATTAAATATAAGTCAATGATTTATATAACAAAAACAAGGTTTTAAAAATTGTATAAAAAATTAAAGAAAACATTTTACAGTTGCATCAAATAAGTGCATAATGCACCGCATTGGGGCGACTTTAGATATTCCTCAGCAGAATTTTAAATTTTCCCGCAAATTTTGGCTAAAAAATCCCGGTTTTCGTTGAAAACCGGGATTTTTTTATGGTCATATATTCAATAGCGCTTTTTAATTCAAGAAATATTGCACCAATATAGTGCACCATAAATTTATACTTAAGCGGTTTTTAATCCTGACTACAGGATTCAGGCATAAAAAAAACCCAGCCTTGGGGAAAGCTGGGCATATAAAAAGTAAAACTTTGTGGAGAATCTCAGTGCAGTTCCTCTAACCTCTAGTCCTGCATCAAGAAAAATCATGACCGAAATCACAATTTCGATAAAGCCGACCAAACGGTATAACTTTATCTAGCCATTATGATACTTATCACACTTTTTGTAAAGCCTATTAAAATAGTCTACTTTTAGTTTAACCAGTATTAATAGTCAGCGAATTTAGACCTATAAAAACCAGAAAACGTAGAAAAAAGTAAAGCGTTATCAATTTCAGCTACATAATCCTGGTCTTAAGTTTCATTTTTTAAGCTTTATGCGCTGCTTTTCACATTTTTATTAGATTGCTTTTATAGATAATTTATATTGAATCAATTCATATTAACTATAAAGAAAAGTGAGGCAGCAAACACTTTTCTTTCGCAAATGAGATTTAGCCGCTTGTTCTTTATACACTTTTTAGGTTGACAACAGATTTATCAATTGACTACTTTTTCGCCCATGCACATTTTAGAGCAATTACTCAACTAAATAATCTCCTTTGTCTTCATTGACTTAATAAATTGTTACAATACAATGCCTATTGTTTAATCCATTTTTAACAAAACTGGTAACTATCATGAAAAAACTCGGTTTAGCCACAGCTTTATTATTAGCCATGACCGGTGCTCAAGCGTACCAATTCGAAGTTCAAGGTCAATCAGAATTCATCGACAACACTGTAAATGAGCAAAACTTCACTGGTGCAGTTCAAGGTACTTACTACTTCAAAAATGTTGATTCAACTAAAGGTCCTTTAGCTGAAGCTGCGTTTTTAAACCAAGCATCAAACTTCTCTTTAGCGTATAACTACGGTGAATATGATGAAAATGGTTTAGATATTGTTTCTCATACTTATGGTGCTAAAGCAGAAGCTTACATTCCAACAAAATTCGTTCCAGCTTATGCAAGCGCATCTTATAGCCATACAATTAATGACAGCAAAAATGCTTTAGCAACTGATGATCAAGGTGATCGCTATGCTTTAGAACTTGGTGCATTAGTAGCGCCAAACTTCCTGGTTGCTGTAGGTTATACCAGCGTTGCAGATCAAGTTTCTTATGATGCTTTTAACATCCTTTCTAATGGTGTTGCTAAAGCTGCTTTAGAATCTGAAACAATCGCAGATGACCAAGACGCTATTACTGCACGTACTAAATACGTGGGTGCAATTGATGGTACAAACATGGCGATCGGTTTTGAAACTGGCCTTGTTTACGGTGAAAGCACTGCTTATGCATTAAAAACTGATCTTTACTTAACGCCTGCTCTTAGCGTAGGTGCTTCTTATGCTGAAACTAGCGCTGATATCGCTAACGATAAAGCTTGGGGTGCAAACGTAAATTACTTCATCACTCCAGCAGTTGCAGTTGGCGCAAGCTATGTAAATGCTAATGCTGAAGGTGACGTGCGTGACACTCAAACTGTTGGCTTAAATGCTAAATTCCGTTTCTAATCTGATTTAGAAACTGATGTAAAAAAGACGCTCTATGAGCGTCTTTTTTTGTTTGAAAGAAATGATTATTCCGGACTACGTACAATACTCAGGAAATATAAATGCCGTTCATATTGATCTAGGATATCCTGCAGTAAATCTTCCTGGGTCCAGTCCATCACATCGTAGTTCTGCCCGCCCTCTCTTAAAAATACCTCAGCCTGATAAAACGATGCATCGGCCGTGACTTCTGGCATAAAGCTCGGCGGCACAGTTTCACGGGACACCACCTGATAGATAAAGTTAATCTCATGCTGATGATCGACCTTTAAACGCAGGCCATCTTCTAGTGAATCAATCGACACAGTCAGATGCCGCTTTTGAAACTCCTTTTGAATATTCTCGAAAGCCTGCTGTACCCGAATCTGAATATACTGTTTTACCTCAGCCTGGCTATGCGGATAATGCATGATCAGCCCCAGACGCTGTTGCCAGCTGCGTGGATTATGAATGGCGCGCGGCGTAATCCGCGCTTCCTGCAAGGCATTCATTTTGGTGACATCTAGCCGTAGGGCTTTGAGCAGGCCCCAGCACATCAGCAGCAGAATGAGGGTAAATGGCAAGGCACTCATAATGGTGGCCGACTGGAGCGCACTCAGGCCACCGGCCAATAGCAGGATAATCGCCAGCACCGCCATCAATACGGTCCAGAACAGCCGTTGCCAGACCGGAGAATGTTCCGTTTTTGCAGTGAGAAAATCTGTGACCAGCGCACCTGAATCTGCCGAAGTAACAAAAAACAGCATCACCAGCAGGGTCGCCAGCAGACTCATGATGGAGGCAAAAGGCAGATTACTTAAAAACTCAAACAGGGCCACCGAGGAGTCCTGCTGTACTGCGGTCATCAATTGCAGATTCGCTTCATGCAAAATGCTATACAGCGCGGCATTGCCCATAAAACCCATCCAAACCAGGGTAAAACCAGTCGGAATCAGCATTACCCCCACAATAAATTCACGGATACTGCGTCCTTTGGACACCCGGGCAATAAACAGTCCCACAAATGGCGACCAGGAGATCCACCAGGCCCAGTACATGATGGTCCAGCCCCCAATCCAGCCACTCGGTTGATAGGCATATAAATTGAAGGTCATATGAAACAGATTCGAGGCATACTGACCAATATTCTGAATGGTGGTTTGTAGTAAATAGATACTCGGCCCCGTTATAAATACAAATAACAGCAGCACCACCGCCAGCACCAGATTCAGCTCTGACAGCCGTTTAATACCTTTGTCCAGACCAAAAAACACCGATAAAGACGCCATGCTGCTGACCACAATAATCAGGATCATCTGGGTACTGGCACTTTGCTCAATCCCGAATAAATAATTCAGCCCCGAATTGATCTGGGTCACACCAAAACCTAAAGTGGTGGCAATCCCGAAGACAGTGCCGAGCGTGGCAAAGGTATCAATCCCATCTCCGAGCGGGCCGTAAATTTTTGAGCCAATCAGCGGATACAGGGCGGAACGGACTTTCAGTGGCAGATTGTGCCGGTAAGCAAAATAAGCCAGTGCCAACCCGACCAGCGCATAAATGGCCCAGGCATGAATACCCCAGTGGAAAAAAGAAATACGCATCGCCTGCTGCGCTGCCTGGATGGTGGCCGGCTCACCGACCGGTGGCGAGACATAGTGCATCACCGGTTCAGCCACGCCAAAGAACATCAGGCCAATGCCCATCCCGGCGGTAAACAACATTGCAAACCAGGAACCCTGATGATATTCCGGCTGGCTATGGTCCGGACCAAGCTTGATTTTACCCATATCGGACAGTGCTATATAAATCAGCAGAATCAGAAACACCGCCACCGACAGCACATAGAACCAGCTAAAAGAATCGGTAATCCACTGGTTCATGCGCTGGGTCAGCAGTTCAAAACTATTGGGCGCCAGCAGCACCACCGCCAGAAAAATCGCAATAACCGCGACCGTACTGATAAATACATTCGGATTGATATTGCCCCACCAGGGCAATTTTTCGGAAGGCATAACTCCCCCATTTTATTTTTAAAGATGATAGACAGACGCTTCAGGTCCGGGCAGCATTCACCGCAAAGGTGAACAAAAGATGAGTGTCGTGAGCTTAAACTCGCGCACAGCTTAGTCCTCTCGCAGCAGAAACACTATTGAACTGCTGTAACAAAATAGCCCAAGCCGATGATTAATCTTTGTTTCTGGGCAAATGACGAATGTATTGCAAGGCAATCAGCCGGGAAACTATTAAGGCCAGATACATCACTCCGCAAAACATTTGCAGCATGGCAATCACCCGTACCGCCGGACCAATCGGCATCAGGTCAGACAGGCCGGTGGCAGACTGCAAACTGAAACTCAGAAACAGTAGATCCAGCCAGCTTTGTAAATGTGGTTGGGTCGGATGATAAAAACTGGAAGGATCCAGTATCTGGCAAATATTGTAAACAAAGGCAAACGCCCAGGCAATTAAGGTGAATACTGCGCCGGCGGCAAACAGTGCATCGCGAGTCAGGTAACGGTCTTCAAACATATAATGCAGCAAACCATAGGCCGCACTTAAATAGGCCGCGGCTTCAAAGGCATGACTAATCACCAGCACGGTCGGGTTGTTAACCCCCAGCACAATCAGCAGGGAAAAAAACAAGGCGCCCGTGACAAAGCTCAGCCCTAAAAAAGTAAACATCGGGGTCTGACGAATGACTTTGGCAATTAACAGCAATACCACCACGCCCAGCATCCAGATCAGCACGCGATAGGTGGCATGATGGCTAAGCAGCGACAATACGAGAATAAAAAACTGCATTAACAGCAGCCAGGCCGAAGGCAACAGCCGGAATCCTTTCCATAAATCAATGAATGCTTGCATGGGCACATCCTGGGTATCTTGGTGTAATGCGGACATCACTTTCTTTTTTGTTCTGATTACCATAGCATGCTTAAAAGCGCAGACAGATCACTCCTTTGTATGAAAATTACAGAAAAAGTACGTCAAGAAATCACCCAGATTGAATTCCGGGATGACCTTTCTCAGGATAAAAAAATTGCCAAAATCACCCATCTGGCCTGTGCCACCTGTGCCGGTGTCGCCATTCAGCCCCTGCCTTTTGCCGATATTCTGATTCTGACACCCTTACAAGGCTACTTTGCCAGCCGGATTGCTGCCATTCACGGCATTAAACTGACCGACAATGAAGCGCTGGACTGGGTCAAGGAGCTGATCGGGCTGGTGGGTTTGGGCATCGCCGCGCAGCAGATTGCACTGGGGGTCTGGAAAACCGTGACCTTTGGCTTTGGCGGCCTGCTGACCATTCCACTGGTCTACGGCCTGACTTTTGCGATTATGAAAGTGGCTGATCTGTATTTTTCCCATAAAGCCCGTAATGAAAAACTCAGTGAGGAACGCATTAAAGCGGTATGGAAACAGGCGTTCCAGCAAGGTAAAAAACAGGGACAGGCTCAGGCAGAGCAGCTGCAACAGCCAGAGGATTAAGCCATGACCCGATCGTCCTCTCCGATTTACTATCTCCGTAAAAATTTTGATGCGCTGGCCATCACCACCGTATTGGCCAAACTGGCCTGGAACGCGCGCACGCCGCAACTGACTGAAGCGGATCAGGCGGTACTGGCTGCATTAAGACGCAGCCATGCTGAACTGGCAAACGCCCCTCTGGAAGATATTCAGGCTTATTTACAGGGTTTTGATGAGCAGCAGATTGTCGGGCTGGTATCGACGGTTAAAGGCATGTTGCATGATATGGAGTTTGTACGGCTGGACCATGAAGATGGCGACAGTCTGTATGCCGCGTATCTGGACCAGCACGACCATACCGATTTTGATGTGCTTCTGGCCGATCAGCACAGCGGCGAAAGCTGGCAACTGCAACTAAAAGCCATCGAAGGTACTGGCACCGGCAAAGACTGGATTGCTGCCCCTCCTGAAGAAATGTTGCTTGCCACTGAAGAAATCGCGGCACAGTTGGGTCTGGAAAGTTCTGGTCTCAGCACCAAAGAGCTGACCCAGAGCGTGGAAGATGCGATTGATGTGATTGTCACCGCCAAAGACCCGAATGATGAACATTTCTGGGACTACTTTCCGGCCATCTCCGTGGCCAGTGTTTCACTGGCGATTTATGAACTGTTCCGGCGCTATCAGCAGCAGGAAATCAGCTGGTCAGAATTTAAATGGATGGCGGCCAAAGTATCTGGCATCAAGGTCAGTAAAATTGCCTTTATTGGTCTGCTGTTGGGTCTACCGGTGGTCGGTCAGGTCACGGGTGCCTACCTGGTCGCCAAGCTGTTACTGAATGCCAAAGCCACCTGGTTTGAAAAAGAATCAGCACTATATCGCAAACTACAGGCCTACTGGGCCAGCAAGCAAAAACCGCAGCCATAAAAAAGCCCCTTGCGGGGCTTTTTTTAGGCATATCTGCTCATCTTAGTGATCAGATGCACCTGAGATACCAATACCGGTTTGTGAGCGGACAAACTGTGCATCGAATGCTTTACGTTCCGCTTGTGCTTGCGCAGAGTTATCGGTAATCGAGAACAACCAGCAGCAGAAGAATGACAATGGCATTGCGAAGATTGCAGGACCGTTAAATGGCACCACTGGTGTATCAGAAATTGCCAGCGTATCGACCCAAACTGCTTTCGACAATACGATCAGCACGACAGCAGACACCAGACCAGCAACACCACCAATCACTGCACCACGTGTAGTTAAACCTTTCCAGAACATCGACAGAACCAGTACCGGGAAGTTCGCACATGCCGCTACCGAGAATGCCAGACCCACCATGAACGCAACGTTTTGTTTCTCGAACAGAATACCCAGAATCATCGCGAAGATCGCTAAACCTAAAGTTGCGATTTTAGACATGCGCAGTTCAGATTCAGGTGTAGTTTGACCTTTCTTGAATACGTTGGCATACAAGTCGTGAGAGATTGCTGAAGCACCTGACAGGGTCAGACCGGCAACCACCGCAAGAATTGTGGCGAATGCAACCGCTGAAATGAAGCCCATGAACAGGTCGCCACCGACTGCATCAGACAGGTGTACCGCTGCCATGTTGTTACCACCCACCAGCTCAAGTTTGCCAGTGACTGCCATTTTCGCGACATCCAGGAATTGCGGGTTGTTGGCCACATACAGGATCGCACCGAAACCAATGATGAAGGTTAACAGGTAGAAGTAACCAATAAAGCCGGTTGCAACCACAACAGATTTACGTGCTTCTTTGGCATCTTTTACCGTGAAGAAACGCATCAGGATGTGTGGCAGACCTGCAGTACCGAACATTAATGCCAGACCCAGTGAGATCGCATCAATCGGGTTAGATGCCAGGCTACCTGGACCCATGATATTGGCTGCATCAGCCAGGCTCAGGTCATGTACCTTCGAGAACACCTGAATTGATTGTTCAAACATATTGGTGAAGCTGAAGCCCACGCCTTTCATTACCATGAAGGCCATGAACGTTGCACCAGACAGTAACAGTACCGCTTTAATGATCTGTACCCAGGTCGTTGCCAGCATGCCGCCGAACATAACGTAAGCCATCATCAATAAGCCAACCAGCACAACTGCAATGTTATAGTTCAGACCGAACAGCAGTTTGATCAGCTGACCTGCACCCACCATCTGTGCAATCAGATAGAACGCCACGACGACTAGCGAGCTGAATGCCGCCAGGGTACGTACCGGTTTTTCTGATAAACGGAAGGAAACTACGTCAGACAGGTTGTATTTACCCAGGTTACGTAAACGTTCTGCAATCAGGAACAATACGATTGGCCAGCCCACCATGAAGCCCAGTGAATACAGCAAGCCGTCGAAGCCTGACATAAACACCATGGCGGAAATACCCAGGAAAGACGCAGCCGACATATAGTCACCGGCAATGGCCAGACCGTTTTGGAAACCTGAAATACCACCACCGGCAGTATAGAAGTCTTTGGTATTGGTGGTTTGTTTCGCCGCCCATTTGGTAATGAACAGGGTCGCACCCACAAAGATCAGGAACATGATAATTGCAGGCCAGTTGGTGGCTTGTTGTTCTGCTGCGCCCAGATCAGGTGCGGCGAAAGCCATACCTGACATCATCAACGCTGAAGCTGCAGCAGCTTGCGCCTTCAATGAAGTCCATTTCATCTTAGTCTTGTCCTTTTTGTTGTGCAATTGCTTCTACTTCACGCATTGCTTCTTCATTCAGTTGATCCAGCTTGTTATTCGCAATATAGGAATACACTGCACACAAAATGAAAGATAACACGATGATGCCCAGACCCAGTGGAATACCCCAGGTCGTCACGCCACCAGAAATGGAAGATAATAGAAACTCTTTGTTATAGCCAACTAACAACATGAAGCCGACATAAACGATTAACATGATTGCGGTAAGCGTCCAGCTAAGATTACGCTTTTTTGCAACCATTTCTTTGAATTTTGGATTGTGTAGAATTCGATCTACTTGAGCCTCATCCATAGTTTTACTCCTTGAAACGCCCAGCCTTAGGCGTAATTTTTAATTCGAATTATATTCATGATGAAAACTAACAAGTTTGTAGGGTGCTTGTAATTTAGACTTTGGTCGTTAAATTTTGAGCAATTCAAACTGATGCGTTCACGAATAGAGTATTATAACGCGAGATAAATACACCGCGGGTATTATGAACAGCTGGCTGATTATCGGGGTGTTAGCCCTTTATATTGCATTACTTTTTATTTGTGCATTTTTTGGTGAAAAACATGCGAGCCGCCTCAGTACGCGCGGTCGTATGCTGCTGTTCAGTCTGACCTTGGGCGTCTACTGTTCATCCTGGACCTTTTACGGGGCCACTGGTGCAGCGGTACGTGAAGGCATTATCTTCCTGCCGATCTATTTAGGGCCGCTCTTGTTCGTGGCGGTTGGCTATGACATCTGGCGCCGTTTGGGTCGGGTCCGGCAACATCATGCCATTTCCTCGATTGCCGACTTCGTGGCAGCGCGATATGGCAAAAGTGGTGCCCTGGCCTCGCTGGTGACCATTCTGGCAGTCATTGCGATTATTCCCTATCTGGCCCTGCAGTTACGCGCAATTGCCTTAAGTGCTGCCGTAATTCTGGATCAGACCACCCATGTCGAAAGTACCACCAATGGTGTACTGTTTTTAACCGCGCTGCTGGCAATTCTGGCGATGCTGTTTGGCACCCGGCAAATTGCCAACACCGAACAGCACGGCGGTTTAATGCTGGCGGTGGCGTTTGAATCTTTCGTCAAGCTGTTTGCCCTGCTCTGTGTGGCCGGTTTCTTTGTCTTTGAATCGGCCGATAACCTGAAGCAGATCAGCAATGATGTGGCCCAGACCTTCCATGAAGTGCAGCTGTTGGGCGTACCGGAAACTTTCTGGGTGCAAACCCTGCTGGCCGCACTGGCGATTATCTGCTTGCCACGCCAGTTCCACGTGGCGGTGGTCGAATTACGCGATGAAAAACATATTCGCGGGGCACGGCGCTGGTTTGCCGTTTATCTGATTTTAACCACCATCGCGATTATTCCAATTGCCAGCTGGGCCTTACATGCCGCGCCGCAATATCTGATGATTCCGGATGTCGCGGTGCTGTCCTTACCGCTCAGCTATAATCAGGAATGGCTGACCTTACTGGCCTTCCTGGGTGGTTTTTCGGCTTCAACCGGGATGTTGCTGGTGTCTTCAGTGGCGCTGTCGATCATGCTCAGTAATGACCTGATCATGCCGGCGCTGTGGCGCTCGGGCCTGATTTCGCGTCATGACAAACGGTTGCCACTGGTGCTGAAATTCACCCGCCGCATCTGTATTCTGGCGGTGATGCTGCTTGGCTTCCTGTTCTTCCATTTCTTTAATGATATTGACCAGCTTTCGGTCTTCGGTTTACTGGCCTTTAGTGCGGTAGCGCAGTTCTCCCCTGCCCTGATTGGCGGGCTGTACTGGCGCGGCGGCAGTAAACAGGGCGTCTATGCCGGCCTGATTGTCGGTTTTATCATGTGGGCCTATACCCTGCTCTGGCCAACGGTTTTACGCAGTCTGCCAGAACAGTTCTCGGCGATTACCCAGTATTATTTAACTGTGGGGCCATTTGGTATTAATGGCTTACGTCCGGAAGCGCTGTTAGGTTTTGAATCATTTGCGCCGCTGACACATGGTGTGGTCTGGTCACTTGGTCTGAACCTGTTGCTGTATGTCTGGGTATCGCGCATATTCCGCCCGAGCGTGGCCGAACAGATTCAGGCTGAAAGTTTCTTCTACTATGAAACCAAGCCGCTGCCATCGCACACCACCAGCAATGAAGTCAGCTATTCGCATCAGGATGTGGCGCGTTTAAAAGTCGGTGACCTGATTACGCTGGCCAAACGCATTACCGGCGATGAGCCAACCATGCAGGCCTTCCGGCAGTTCAGTGAACAGAATAATGTGGTGCTGAATGAAAACAGCAATGCCAACGGCATGTGGTGGCGTTTTACCGAACAGTACCTGGCCGGCACCATTGGCGCGGCATCGGCGCGAACCCTGCTCACCACGGCGATGGTCAACAATGGTCTGGCGCTAGGTCAGGTCGCCAATATTCTTGACCAGGCCTCCCAATGGCAGCGCTTTAACCAGAATCTGATCATGACCATGATCGACCACATGACCCAGGGGGTGAGCGTGGTCGATGAAAATATGTGTCTGGTGGCCTGGAACAATCAATATCTGAAACTGTTTGATTATCCAAAAGATATTGTCTATGTCGGCTGTCCAATTGCCGACCTGATCCGCTATAACGCCGAGCGCGGCGAATGTGGCCCGGGCTCGGTGGAAGAACACGTGCGTAAACGGATTCACTGGATGAAAGTCGGCAGTGCGCATGAGTTTGAACGTATCCGTAAAGATGGCCGCGTGATTCAAATGCGCGGTAATCCGATTGAAGGCGGTGGCTTCGTGACCACCTTTGCCGATATTACCGCCTTCCGTGAAAATGAAGCGGTCCTTGAAGCACGTGTACAAGACCGTACCCAGCAATTGGCCGATGCCCTGGCCGAACAGCAGCTGGCGCGCGAACAGGCCGATAAAGCCAATATGTCCAAGAGCCGCTTTATTGCCGCGGCCAGTCATGACCTATTACAGCCGATGCACGCAGCCCGTCTGTTCAGTACCGCGCTAGAGCAAAGCATCCAGTCGGATGATGACCGTAAAACCTTGCAGCAGCTGGATCGTGCCCTGCATGGCGCTGAAAGTATGCTGTCTGCGCTGCTGGATATTGCCCGTTTAGAAGGCGGCACCATTCAGCCGAAACGTCAGCCTTATCCACTGCATGACTTGCTCAGTGATCTGGAACTGCAATTTAAATCCATTGCCGCGCAGCGGGGCATCCAGTTTGCCGTGCATGATGCCCAGTTCTGGATTGACACCGATCCGCAATGGATTCGCCGGATTATCCAAAACTTTGTCAGCAATGCACTGCGTTATACCGCCAAAGGCAAAGTCGTGGTCGGGGTATTACGTTCTGCACAGCGTCCGCAGCATATCCGCATCGGGGTCTGGGATACCGGTCCCGGCATTGCCGAAGAACAGCGCATTAAACTGTTCCAGGAATTTGAACGTTGCGGCCATACCTCGCCGTGGGGTGAACAGGGTCTGGGCCTCGGTCTGGCCATTGTGCAGCGTATGACCAGCCTGCTGGATTATCCGGTCTATGTCTATTCCACTCTCGGACAGGGCTCCTGCTTCATGATTGAAGTACCGGTGGTGGATGCACCTAAAGCCGTGGCTGCACCGGTTCAGGCCGTACCGCTGAAAACCAAGGCCTATAAAATTCTGTGTCTGGATAATGATGAAACCATTTTAGAAGGCATGGCGACCTTATTGGGCAAATGGGGCTATCAGGTCTTTAAAGCCACCGAACCGGAACAGGCCCTGGAGATTATCCAGCAGGAAAATATTCAGGTCTGGCTGGTCGATCAGCATTTAAATAACAATAAAGTCGGTCTGGACTTTATTCTGGCCAACCGTCAGGAAAATGTACCAGTGGCATTAATTACCGCCGATTCGGATCCGGAATTACCGCAGCGTCTAAAAGAGCTGAATATCGTGTTGCTGAAAAAACCGCTGAAACCGGCCTCCTTGCGAGCCTGGTTATCCGGTCTGAAAATTTCAGCTTAGGCTGACATATTTTGAAACCTCTTTGCGGCTTCGGTAACAAAGAGGTTTTGTATTTTGGGCCTGAAAATGGCGATTTATTGCAGCCCGCTAGGCAAAACTGCTCAAAACAGGCGCTATCTGCCTGACAGCCATTGGCAGAAAATTCCATTGAATTATTTACTATGGCAAAGGCTACCAAAAATCTCAGTGTACAGCTGTATACCTGGTTACAAAATTTTAATCTTATGATTTTTAAAATTATTTTTTGATTAAAAAATACACATTAGACTTTAGTCGTATATCTGATATGTAGCAATACGCGCATAAAAAAGACATTAAAAAGAAAAGATCAGTGTTTAGTCTGGAGATGAGCCCCTGAACGTCCTGTCCGGAGCTGATCATCATCCAGCCTAGAGGAGTTTTTTGATGAGTCTTTCAAGCGCAGTACAGCAAGGTCATGAGCAGAACCAACAGTTTCACCGTCAGTATGGCGCCAATGCCCTGTTGCCGGCCATCGACTGGAAAACCCTGTTTCAGCACAGCAAATTAGAACATGCGCATATTGAAGCCCTGAATACCATTTATCAAACCGCTGTACCGCTGGCCTTACAGGTCTTTGATGAACTGCATTTTGATGTATTTAGTCCAGCAGCCTATAAACCACAAGGACTGGGCCTGTTTGAAAAACTGTCTGAACAGGAACAGAGACTGCTGCGTTCGCTGGAAACTGAATGTGACTGTCTTGGTGCCACCACCCGTCACCAGATCTGGAGCATGCTGCTGCGCGGTGGTGCGGTCCTGGTATTTAAAGCCTGGCTCGGCAAAGTCAAAACCGATAAAACCGAACTCGATACCAGCCAGTTTGATGAACTGTCCGATTTACTGTTTATCAAAACCCCGCCGCATGAACTGGCACAGCGTTTAGGTGTGGATATTCATTCCCATGAAGATCATATCTTCCTGATGTATGGCAATGATGTCTATTTGGACCGTTTTAACAGTCTGGAAACTGCCGCGCTATTTGTCGATTTAGGCGTCTATGATCCGGCATTTTTAAGCCTGCGCGATAACCGTATTGCCGACTACTTAAAATCTCAGGACTATGTGACTCAGGAACAGATTGATGAATTGCAATGCGCTTTGAATCCGCTGTTCTGTACCGATGCCACACCGAAACAGGATTGTCTGGCTTAAGCCTTAGCCGATCTGCAAAACAAAAAGGACATCATTTGATGTCCTTTTTATATATTTTTCAATATTTAGATTTTCTTTTCTTCAATATTCAGCGCATTAATCGCCAATACCGCCTGGGTACGGTTTTGTACGCCCAGTTTACGGAAAATCGCCGTCACGTGTGCCTTAATGGTCGCTTCAGAAACATCCAGTTCATAGGCAATCTGTTTATTCAGCAAGCCTTCAGCCACCATCATCAACACACGGAACTGCTGCGGCGTTAAGGACTGAATCCGCTCTGCCAGTGCAGTTTCATCGGCAGCACGCGGGTCAAAATTGACATTGGCCGGCAGGTTTGGCGGTAACCAGATTTCCCCTTCCAGCACCTGACGAATCGCTTCGCCAATATGGCTTGGGTGGGCAGATTTTGGAATATAGCCCATGGCACCGTGCGCAATGGCACGCTGGATAATCGACACTTCTTCATGTGCCGACACCACAATAATCGGAATTGAAGGATATTGTGCACGCACATGCACCAGCGCCGAGAAACCCGAAGCGCCTGGCAAGTTTAAATCGAGGAGAACAAGATCAGGTTCAGGTCCTTTTTCTAAACGTTCATAGAATTCATTGACTGCAGCAGTTTCATGAATTTGAGCTTGCGGTAAGCTATAGCGTACAGCCTGAATTAAAGCATGACGAAACAGCGGATGATCATCAACGATTAAAATATTCATAAGTGACGTGAGAGATCTTGTGCACAATGGCTCCTATTCTACCCATACAAATGCGGTTAAGGATATGCAAGAGTGAACTATTTTTGGCTTAAACGAGATTTTTTGTCCGATTATTCATATTTTCTTACATTTTCTTAAATCTGAGATAGGAAATCTGATTTTGATATAACATTTATCAGCCTGATTCAGATGCTTATCTGAGTCGCATATAAGTATAAATTTCAATTATTTATTTCATTAAATTTGGTTATTAATTGCTCATTTTAAAGTTATCTGAAAAACAGATAACTTTTCTGTATTTGCTTATTTTACAGGGTAATTCAACTATTGATTAATAACAGACATTCCGAGATCAACCACAATTCAGGTAAGCCTATGTCTGTTTTCAATTCAACCAAACCGCTCAATATTGTCGCAGTATCGGGCGGCTTAAATCATCCGTCTAAAACCGAAGCTTTGGTGCAAGCCATTATTGATGAACTGGGCGAAGCCACCCCGATTCAGGTGCATTTTATTAAATTCAGTGAAATTGCCCCTTTGCTGGGCGGTGCCATTTACCGCAAGCAGTTACCACAGCGCGTGCAGGATGATCTGGCTGCCGTTGAAGCAGCGGATGCATTAATTGTCGGTACACCGGTATATCGCGCCTCCTTTACCGGTCTATTCAAACATTTCTTTGATTTTGTCGAACAGACTGCGCTGGTAGATGTACCGGTATTACTGGCGGCATCGGGGGGTAGTGACCGCCATGCCTTGGTACTGGAGCATCAGCTGCGTCCGTTATTCAGCTTTTTCCAGGCGCAAACCTTGCCTATTGGTGTCTATGCCACAGACCGTGACTTTACCCTGGAATACACCATCCATAGCGAGGCCCTGCGTGACCGGATTACGTTGGCTGTGGCACGCGCCCTGCCCATTCTGGAATGGGCACCGGCCAAAGGCCAGCGCGCCGAAGTGGTGAAAAGTAAAACCCAGCAGGCCAACCAGAACCTGGGCATTAATAAACAGATTGAGCAGGATGAAGTACTACCTTCTGCTGCAGTACCTAGTCTGGATGCAGCAGAATCGCGTCTGCATCAGAACAAGGTCAAACCGCAAGTCGCGTAATTGGCTGACCCGCTGGCATTCCCTTCTTCCGAGTGAAGTCTTGGCCATTGATCCTGCGGATTCAGGCTTGCAGCAGCCTGGGTCCGCAAGCTTGCAGCGAAACATCGCTGCAATGCCGGATCAAATAAACACAACAACAGGCCCCTTATTTTTCCCTCAAGACTCGGCTTGAGGGATTTTTTCATTTTATCTGACTCAATGAAATGAGAATGAAGCGGTTTTAGTCCTAAGAATAAAAACTGGGATCTGGCACTTTGCCAGTCAGCACCCATTCGCCCAGTTCCTGATATTTATAATCTACCGGATCATGCAGGGTCTGAGTACGCACATTGCGCCAGAAACGGTCCAGATTCAGCTGGGCGGTGGTGGCCCGTGCGCCCATTACCTGAAACATCTGCTCGGTAATATATAAAGAGGTATTGGTCGAGGCAATTTTGGCCGTAGCAATGGCCACCGCTACTTCACCGCGCTGTTCAGCCGTGAGTTCCGGTCCGATGCGCCAAGCCTGCTGCACACTCTGCACGGCTTTATCTGCCAAAAGCCGGACACTTTCTAGCTGCAGATAAAACTCGGCGCAATGCCGTTGAATAAACGGGTCATCCACCGCCTGCTCGACCCGAGATTTGGACCAGGCTTTTTGACCTTGCACGCTCTGAATCGCTGTTTCAAATGCCCCTTCGGCCACACCCAAAAACAGATGCACAAAAATCAGTTGTGCAATTAGCGGCCGCAAACTGGCATAAGGCGTACTTAGCGGTCCGGGATTCAGCAGCAATTCATGTTGATGAACACGCACCTGTTCAAAATGGGTCGTGCCGCTATCGGTCTGGCGCTGTCCCATATTGTGCCAGTCACCCAGAAAATGGACACCACTCCGGGTACTCGGAATCACCGCAATCAAAAGCCTGCCGGTCGCATCATAACCGGAACAGAGCAACAGGTCTGAATCGACCGAACCGGAGCAGAAGCTTTTATCGCCCTGAAACAGATATTCAGAATCTGCAACCGGTGTGACCGTGGTACGCCGATCCAGCGGATTCAGAGCATTGCCCCAAAACAGCTGCTGCTGAACTGTCTGTTGCAACCAGTGCTGATATTGTGCGGGCTGGGCGAACAGCTGCACGGTGGCAATCAGTAAATGATGAAATGCATAGACATGCGCCAAGGAGCTGTCCGCTTGTGCCAAAATCTGGACCGTTTTAAATATAGTCGACCAGGCGGCACCCTGCCCGCCATATTCTGTCGGAATTGATAAACTCAGCAAACCGCTACGGCGAATCAGATCACGCTCTGCTTTGGGATTACCGCCCTGCCGGTCACGTTCAGCAGCGGTCTGGGCAAACTGGCGGGCCAGTTGTCGGGCAATTTCACGCGGGTCTAAAACAGTGGCCGTAGTCGGGTTCATCTGAAAATCATATCCTTGATCAATCGTAATACTGTGGGTGGAGCTGGCTGTTGTGCTCGCATCGTGTCCAGCTATGCTACACGGTTTTCAGCATAAAAATACCGCCTGCGAGAGGCGGTATTTTAATATTTATTTTTAACGGCTGGCTTGCACCGTGGCAATCAGCTGATCTACCACTTGTGGTTCTGCCAGGGTTGAGGTATCGCCCAGACTATCCAGCTCATTGGCGGCAATTTTTCTCAAGATCCGGCGCATGATTTTACCGGAACGGGTTTTTGGTAAGGCCGGTGCCCAATGCAGCGCATCTGGAGTGGCCACCGGTCCCAGATTTTTCCGGACCCAGTTGACCAGTTCGGTACGCAGCTCATCACTTTCTGTCACGCCGGCTTGCAAGGTAACAAAGGTACAAATGCCCTGACCTTTAATATCATGCGGCATGCCCACCACCGCGGCTTCGGCCACCGCATCATGTGCCACCAGCGCACTTTCAATTTCAGCCGTGCCTAGGCGGTGTCCGGAAATATTCAGGACATCATCGACCCGGCCGGTAATCCAGTAATAGCCATCTTTATCGCGGCGCGCGCCATCTCCGGTAAAGTAACTGCCCGGATAGGTGGCAAAATAGGCTTCAATAAAGCGAGCCGGATCGCCCCAGATGGTGCGCATTTGCCCTGGCCAGGAATCCTTGATAATCAGGTTACCTTCGGCTTCACCTTCCAGCTCATTACCTTCAGCATCGACCAGGGCCGGTTGTACCCCAAACAGCGGACGCGTGGCCGAGCCCGGTTTCAGTGGCGTTGCGCCCGGCAGCGGCGACATCAGAATCCCGCCGGTTTCGGTTTGCCACCAGGTATCCACAATTGGGCAGCGGCTTTCACCAACCACGGTGTAGTACCAGTTCCAGGCTTCCGGGTTAATCGGTTCACCAACCGAACCAAGCAGACGTAGACTGCTGCGGTCACTTTCCCGTACAAAGCTGTCGCCTTCACGCATCATGGCGCGAATCGCAGTGGGTGCGGTATATAAAATCGTGACGTTGTGTTTATCAATCAAATGCCCGGTGCGCGCCCAGGTCGGATATTGCGGCACCCCTTCAAACATCACTGTGGTGGTGCCATTCGATAATGGCCCGTAAATTACATAGGAGTGCCCGGTCACCCAGCCGACATCGGCGGTACACCAGAACACATCATCCTGTTTAATATCAAACACTTCACGGAAGGTACTGTTGACATAAGTCAGATAACCGCCGGTGGTGTGCAGCACCCCTTTCGGCTTACCGGTCGAGCCGGAAGTATATAAAATAAATAACGGGTCTTCGGCATTCATTGGCTCAGGCGGGCAAATTTCATTGACCGTCATGATTTCCATGTGATACCACAGGTCACGCCCGGCTTTCATTTCAATCGGGTTACCGGTCCGGTGGACCACAATCACGTTTTGCACCGACTCGGTACCGGCCACAGTAAGGGCCTGATCGACATTGGCCTTTAAATAAATCGGCTTGCCACCGCGCATGGCCGAATCTGCGGTAATCACCAGTTTGGCCTGGCTGTCTTCAATCCGGCTGGCCAGCGAATCTGGAGAGAATCCACCAAACACCACACAATGCACCGCGCCAATCCGGGCACAGGCCAGCATGGCAATGGCAGCCTCGGACACCATTGGCATATACAGCACTACGCGGTCGCCTTTGGTGACGCCATTTTTCTTCAGCACATTGGCAAAGCGGCAGGTTTCATCGTACAGCTCACGGTAGGAAATAATTTTATGCCGTGAAGGATGGTCACCTTCCCAAATAATTGCCGGTTTATAAGGATGTTCTTTTAAATGCCGGTCCAGACAGTTGGCACTGACATTGAGCTGGCCATCGGCAAACCATTCAATCTTGAAATTGTCCGGATCAAAATTGGTATTTTTGACCTGGGTAAACGGTTTAATCCAGTCCAGACGCTTGGCCTGCTCGGCCCAGAACTCGTCGGGTTGTTCAATGGATTGCTGATAACGTTCGAAATATTCTGCCTCGTTGGTACGCGCAGTTTTCTTAAATTCTTCGGGTACAGGATAGATCTCATTCATATTATACTTCCTTGATCTTCTCTCATCTCATCACGAGATATATGCCACATTCTTGATTTTTTATTTCTGCATATCAGCAGTATGACGCTTATTTTTTCTCCACCACAATCATGCTTTGGTCGTAGCGATTGATTTAATTTTAAGCACAGATACACCAGCAGATTCAATGTCTTTGCCGTACTTTTCAGTATAAAAGCAGTAGCTTTATCTATAAAAACAACCCGCTTGCAGTCAAAACCGCAGTGTACTTTGCAAAAATCGGCAGCGCGCTTGCAGAATGTTTATTAAAATCCGGCCGGATTTCAGGCAAAATACAATTTTATTGCTGAGGACTGGCAGATTCGTGGCCGAAGAAAAAACCCAACTGGGCGAAGTCACCCAAGAAACTTCCGAGCTGATTCAACAGGCCACGGAAAAAACCACCCAGACAGTCATTGAACATACCCATAAATACAATGATGCCTATTCTGCTATTGATAAAATCATGGAAGGCTTCTGGGAGCGTGTGCCCTATTTCCTGATCGCGCTTGGCGTGATTCTGATTTTCTGGCTGATTGCCCAGCTGTTTAAATTTTTTGTGAAAAAAACCTTATCCAACCGCAGTTATACCCGGCAAAATCTGGTGCTGGTACTGAACCGGGTTGGCAGTTCGGTGATTATCTTCTTCGGTTTCTTAATTGGTCTGGTGATTGCCATTCCTGGTTTTACCCCGGGCCAGCTGATGAGCGCCCTCGGGATTGGCTCGGTTGCCATTGGCTTTGCCTTTAAGGATATTTTCCAGAACCTGCTTTCCGGCGTGCTGATTTTACTGGGTGAGCCCTTTAAAATTGGCGACAGCATTCTGGTGAATGGATTAGAAGGTACGGTCGAAGATATCCAGATTCGCGCGACCTTTTTACGCTCGGCCGATGGTCGCCGCATTGTGATTCCCAATGCCACGGTCTATACCAGCGCCATTACTGTCAATACTGCCTTTCCACGCCGCCGCTGCGAATTTGTGGTCGGCATTGGCTATGAAGATGACATTCAGAAAGCCAAAGATCTGGTGATGTGCATTCTGAAACGTGACCCGACTATTCTGACCCAGCCGGAATTTAGCGTTAATGTCGATGCGCTGGCCAATTTCTCGGTCAATTTACGCGTGCAATGGTGGATTAATACCAGCGAAACCAATAGCGCGGCATCTATCAGTAAAATTCAGGAAGAAGTCATTCAAAGCTTTGCCGAACAGGGCATTTCCATTCCTTACCCGGTGCAGGAAGTGAAAGTCTATCGCGGTGATCCATCGGTGGCAGACAGCTCAGAGGCTAAATAAACGTCCCAGCACATACGGAATCACGGTTTCTGTACGGATAATCCGGTTGCCCAGACTCACCGCCTGGCAGCCGTTATGTATCAAAAGATCGACCTCATAAGGAATAAAACCGCCTTCCGGCCCAATCACAATGCTGCACGGGTGCTGAATCGCGGCGGGCATGCGCATCTCTGCATAGGGATGTGCCACATAGGCGGGACAATCGGCGCTAATCAGACCCGGTAAAACATCTTCAACAAAGGGTTTAAAGCGTTTGTACAGTTCAACTTTTGGTGCAATGGTATCGCCGGCCTGCTCCAGCCCCAGTTCAATATAATGCTCCAGCTGCTGTAAAAATGGCGTCTGCCAGTAGCTTTTATCGACCCGATAGCTATGCATCAGGATAATTTTTTCCACCCCGACCGTGACTGCATCCATAATTAAACGGCGCAGCACTTTCGGACGTGGTAAAGCCACAATTAACGTCACTGGCAATTTTGCTGGCACAGCTTCTTCTTTTAACGGTTTTAGGCGAACCGTTTTGTCTGTAATTTCGATAATTTCCGTGAGATACCGTTTGCCTTCACGAATCCCAACTTTCAGGGTATCACCAACCTGAATATCCAAATGCTGTTGCAAATGCGCTAACTGCCGCGTTGAATTAATTGACCACAGTTCAGATTCAGTTTGGCGAGGATCAAGAAGGACAATATTCATAAAAAAAATAACTCAACAAATCCATCACTGGATAGGCGGAAACGTCATCCACAACGGTCCGAGGCAGGACTCCTTTTTCCAAACTAAAGTAAAAGAAGAAGAGTTCCTGGCATTAAATCGATAAAGAGAAGGCTCAGTTTTAATCTGATCTCGTAAATCCATGAAAATCAGCTTCTTTACCCATCAGAATATCATCAAAGATATTGATCAATCACCGAAATATGCTTTGCCAGTGAACCCTGATTCTGCCGCATAATCTTTTGTGCTGCAGTATTTAAAGTCAGTGCTTTGGAGGAATCCGATAAGATCTCCAGCATGGTCTGTGCCGCTTGTTCAGCATTCTCTACCACCACCACCGCTTGAGCGTCGAGAAACTCATCAACAATGGTCTGAAAATTAAAATAATTCTTGCCCAGAATGGTCGGCACATGCAGCGCAATCGGCTCCAGAATATTGTGTCCACCGCCCGGTTCATTTAAAGAACCGCCGACATAACAAGCTTGGCTAAGTGCATACCATAGCCACATCTCACCCATTGAATCTGCCAGATAAATCTGGGTATCCGCTTCAATTTTCTGTCCCAGGCTACGGCGTTGGGTGCGCAAACCCAAAGCCTGTGCCGCGTGAAAGACCTCATCAAAACGTTCCGGATGGCGCGGCACCACAATACAGACCAGTGCCGGATCTGCCATCAAGGCTGGTTTTAACGCGGCCAGTACGTCTTTTTCTTCTGGAGCATGGGTGCTGGCCAGTGTGATCACTTTACGGCCTGTCAGCTGCCAGTCCTGCTGCAACATTTTGGCCTGTTCAATAAAAGCAGGCGGTGCACTAATATCAAACTTGATACTACCCACCACCTGGGTCTGTTCAGCAGCTGCACCCAGTGCCACAAAGCGGCTATGTGAGGCCTGATCTTGCACCAACAGCTGCGTCAAACCCTGCAACATCGCCCGGGTCAGGCCGGAGACTTTGGCATAGCCTTTGGCCGATTTTTCAGACAGCCGTGCATTTAGCAACAGGCATGGCACATGGAAGTTTTTGGCCTGATCAATCAGGTTCGGCCACAGCTCGGTTTCTATCAACAGCAATAATTTCGGCTGATATTTCTGATAAAAATCCCGAATCAGATGTTTCTGGTCAGCTGGTAAATACACTGCCTGAAACAGCGCCTCATACGGTGCTTTTAAAAAGAGAGATTTAGCGCGTGCCTGTCCGGTTTTGGTGGTGTTGGTGACCAGCACCGGATGACCGGCTTTTAAATAATGTTCAATTAAAGGCTGGGCCGCGTTGGTTTCTCCCACCGAGACCACATGAAACCAGATCGCCTGCAGATTTTTCGGCGGCTGAAATGGCCCAAAACGCTCTACAATTTCCTGCTGATACTGCGCTTCACTCTCGGCCCGCTTTTTAATACGCGACCGATACAACGGTTTTAGAACAGATAACGCTGCGTTATACCAAAACGGAGTAGCCAAAGAGATGCCTCAAACTGATTTTTGCCCTGAGAATATAACAGAGCCCTATCCGCATGTTAATGGATATGGCTCCAAATAAAAAAGCACAGCAATAACGTGGCTGCTTTAGTCGGCAGTCACCACGCTTTCAGCCAGAGTTGGATAATCGGTATAGCCTGCTGCGCCCTGCACCCCAATCATGGTCTCCAGCTGCAGTTCATTTAGCGGTGCATCATCCAGCAGACGCTCATATAAATCCGGGTTGGCAATATAGGCCTTACCAAAAGACACGGCATCGGCTTTGCCTGAAGCCAGCAGTGCAATCGCATCGGCACGGCTTAAACGCATATTGGCAATGTAGGGAACACCACCTGAACGCTGTTTCATATACTCAGAAATACTGTCTTCTGCCAAATATTCACGGGTAAAGAAAAACGCGATCTGACGTTTACCCAATTCCTGCATCACATAGCCAAATGTTTCACGTGGATCATCATCGCCCATATCATGCTCATCACCGCGCGGTGCAAGGTGTACACCCACACGACCGGCACCCCAGACTTCAATCAAGGCATCCACCACTTCCAGCAAGAAACGGGCACGGTTTTCAACTGAACCGCCATACTGATCTTCACGCTGGTTGGTCTTGCTTTGCAGGAACTGGTCAATTAAATAGCCATTGGCCGCGTGCAGTTCTACCCCGTCAAAACCGGCGTCTTTGGCACGTATCGCTGCCTGTTTATATTGCTCGGTAATCGCGTGAATTTCAGCAATTTCTAGCGGACGTGGCAGCACATAAGGACGTTTTGGACGCAGCAAGCTGACATGACCAGCCTGTTGCACAGCGCTGGCAGACACTGGCGTTTCGCCTTGAAGTAAATCGGGATGCGACACCCGGCCCACATGCCATAACTGCGCCACAATTAAACTGCCGCGCTCATGCACTGCATGGGTGACCCGCTTCCAGCCTTCAACCTGAGCATCGCTAAACAGGCCCGGAGTATTTAAATAGCCATTGGCTTCTTCAGAAATGACTGTGGCTTCAGAAATAATCAGACCGGCGCTGGCACGCTGGGCATAATATTCCGCCATTAATGCCGTCGGAACGCGATCATCCGTAGCCCGACTACGGGTTAAGGGTGCCATCACCACACGATTTTTTAACTGGAGTTGACCCAGGGTTAAGGGAGTATTCAGTTCTGCCATAGATGCCTCTGTAGCTGCACGCGACCAAACAGATGCTGTTTTGTCTTAGAGTGAGCTTTCTAAAAATTCAATATATTGCTGAATCAGGGCTTCGTTGCGGGAGAAATAGGACCATTGACCATGTTTTTCAGCCTGAATTAAACCGGCCTGCTGTAACACAGATAAATGATTGGACATGGTTGACTGCGACACCTTACCGAGTTTTTCGATATTGCCGGCACAGACGCCACGTTGAAAGCCGCCGCACTGCTCTTCTGACAAAAACTGTTCCGGATGTTTTAACCAGAGCAAGATTTGTCGGCGCGTCGGATTGGCTAAGGCTTTAAAAATTAAATCAATATCCATAATTCAGGCACGTCGCATCAGGCTGTGTTCAAGGAACGCAACAAAGCACTATTCAGTGTTCTTATCCAATATATCGTATTTTTTCGATTTATATATCGATTTTTTTAGATATATTAGTTTTACACTGCTAGTGCCTTGTTGTTGATACTTTCTTATTGCCAGCGGCTTAAAGCCCCTGCTTTAAGCTCGCTTCAATAAATTTGTCCAGATCACCGTCCAGCACTGCACCTGTGTTGGAGTTTTCGACACCGGTACGCAGGTCTTTAATCCGCGAGTCATCCAATACATAAGAACGGATCTGGCTGCCCCAGCCGATATCTGACTTGGAATCTTCAAGCGCTTGCGCAGCTTCGTTACGTTTGTTCATCTCCAGTTCATAGAGTTTGGCACGTAACTGTTTCCAGGCATGGTCACGGTTGGCATGTTGTGAACGCTGGTTCTGACAGGCCACCACAATACCGGTTGGAATGTGGGTTAAACGCACGGCAGAGTCAGTTTTGTTAATGTGCTGACCACCAGCACCCGATGCACGATAGGTATCGGTACGGACATCTGACGGATTGATTTCAATTTCAATATTGTCATCTACTTCAGGTGAAACGAACACTGCAGAGAATGACGTATGACGGCGGTTACCCGAGTCAAATGGTGACTTACGCACCAAACGATGGACACCCGATTCAGTCCGCAACCAGCCATAAGCATACTCGCCTTCTACACGAATAGTCGCAGATTTAATCCCGGCCACATCACCGTCTGATTCTTCCATCAGCTCGGCCTTAAAGCCATGACGCTCAATCCAGCGCATATACATACGCAGTAGCATTGAAGCCCAGTCTTGTGCTTCGGTACCGCCAGAACCGGCCTGAATTTCGACATAGCACGGGTTCGGGTCCATTGGATTGTTAAACATCCGGCGGAATTCAAGTTTTGCCAACTCTTCTTCAGCGGCGCTCAATTCGGCCTGCACATCTTCCAGCATGGCTTCTTCATCGGCTTCCACCGCCAGATCCAGCATTGCCTGCGCATCTTCGAGCTGTGTTGCCAGACCGTCTAATACATTCAGAACGTTCTCAAGCTCGCCTTTTTCTTTGGCCATGGCTTGGGCGCGGTTCTGGTCATTCCAGATGGCCGGATCTTCCAATTCACGGAGAACTTCTTCTAAACGCTCTTTTTTAAGATCGTAGTCAAAGATACCCCCGTAGTGTTTGACCACGTTCGTTCAAGTCTTTTAGCTGGTTTAGATAAGGATTAATTTCCACGTGAATGCTCTCAAAAAATATCGATAAAACCCGTGTATTGTAGCATAGAGCCAATCAGGAGTAAGAGGCGCCTGCATCCACTCAACTAAAATGATGGATATAAACTTAGACGGCCATGATGAGCACAACCTACAGAACCCAGCAAACTAGAAGAAAGATCAAGAAAAAACCACGTTTAAAATTCGGTTTAATTGCCCGTTCTTGGCTTTCAAATTGATAAAAATGAAATTTTTCATCTTTCGCAAAAGGGTTTTACAAAGCCGCATCATAACTTATAATACAGCGCAAAAATTATACAAATTGACCTAAATTCACAGAATCTCCATACTTTTAATAAAACAAAACATTAATTATTTTATATTATTTATCAATATCTTAAAATTAATCAATTACACAATATTACAGCTGAAACAATGCGGTAACTTTTGCTGGATTGACCAAAATTTTATTTGGCCTAGACTGAAGTTGTAACAAAAAATTAAACAGTCAACCTGATTTCAGAGGGGTAAGATCCATGAAAAAACTAGCAATTGCTTCAGCACTTTTATCTGTATTCGCAGTCGCAGGTACAGCACATGCATACCAAGCTGAAATTGGTGCTTCTGCAGGATTAATTGATCCAGATCATGGCGGCACAAGTGGTTCTTTTGGTGTAGATGGTACCTATTACTTTAACCCTGTTCAAACGCGTAATGCGCCTTTGGCAGAAGCAGCCTTCCTTGATCGTGCCAGCAACGTAAATGCCAAATACCAATATGACGAACTCGGTAATGATGAACGTCATCAATATGGTGTAGGTGCAGAGTACTTTGTACCTAATTCGGACTTTTACTTGAGCGGTAATGTCGGACGTGATGACATTAAATTTGACAGAGGTGGCGATTTTGATACCACTGTATATGGTGCAGAAGTAGGTTATCTGCCAGCACCGGGTCTGTTAATTGCTGCAGGTTTAAAAGGTTATGACAATGACTATGACGACGGTGTAGACCCTACCTTACGTGCCAAATATGTCACTACCTTAAGCAATGGTAAAGATATTAACCTTGAAGCCGGTGCAGCATTCGGCGATCTGGACGAATACAACCTGGCAGCAGATTACTACATTGATAAAACCCTGAGTATCGGTGCAGATTATTACAACAATGATCTGAACGACAACAGCGAGTTTGGTATCAATGCCCGTAAATTCTTCACCCCACAAGTCAGCCTTGAAGGTCGTGTCGGTTTCGGTGAAGCAGGTAGCAACGACTACAACCGCTTTGGTGTAGCAGCAAAATACCGCTTCTAATCTGTATAGAAACGTATAAATCGTAAAAAAACCCATCTTCGGATGGGTTTTTTGCACTGATAAGAAGCATTTAGGTAGTTTTTGCACATTGACTGAACGAATATAAACTGTACAATTTGTTACAACTGTTCATAAAACAGTCATATTTTTATAACAAAGAGAGAAAATCTAAATGTTGAAGAAACTTGCTCTTGCTACAGCACTTATTGCTAGCCTAGGAACTGCACACGCTTATCAAGCTGAAATCGGGGGCACAATTGCTCTTGTAGACCCAGATAATGGGGATACTTCTACTGGTTTTGCGGTTGATGGAACTTATTATTTCAATCCAGTGCAAGTTAAAAACTCGCCTTTGAATGAAGCAGCTTTTTTAAACCGTGCAAGTAATATTAATGCAGCCATTACTTATATGGATTTTGATGTAGTTGAAAGCACTACTTTTGGTGTAGGCGTTGAATATTTCGTTCCGAATACAGATTTCTATGTTAGTGGCAGTATTGGTCAAATAACTTTAGAAGCTGATGGCGCTGAAGATTTTGATACAACAGTATATGCTGCTGAATTAGGTTATCTACCTGTCCCTGGTTTACTTATCGCCGCGGGTCTAGCAGGTTTCGATAATGATGTAGGAGACGATGTAGACCCAACATTACGTGCGAAATATGTCACTCAAGTTGGTGCTTACGATATGAATTTCGAAGGTGGCGTTATTTTTGCTAATGATGAAGCAGTTAACTTAGGCACCGATTTATATCTAGATAAAACATTTAGTGTGGGTCTTGGATATACAGATGATGGCTTAGACGATGCTTTCCAAATTCGCGCTAAGAAATTCTTTAATCAGCAAGTTAGCCTAGAAGGCTCTATTAATTTTGAAGATGCAGGCAATGTATTCGGCGTTCGTGCTGCGTACCGCTTCTAATCTTTTAGATTAAAAGTAAAAAACCGCTCACTTGAGCGGTTTTTTATTGTTGTAAATGTAAAATCCGCAGCTGTAAGCTGACATTGCCATTAAACTCATTGCGTTCCAGCTCATAGACCAAATGCACGCTATCCTGCATCGGGTCAAATGCAAATTTATCTTTGGCGCTAAAAGCAATTGCATCTAATACCTGCCCGTTATTTAAAGCCAGACGCAGCTTTAAATGGCTATCCTTTAACCAGCGATAATCTACAATCTGAAATTGTCCCTCAAAAATTGGCGGTGGAAATTTCTGCCCCCACGGCGCCAAGTGCTGCAAGGTATGCACAGTGTCTAGATGAAAATCTTCTACCGGCAATTCGCCATCGGTCCATAAGGTGGCCTGAAACAGCTCAGGGTCCATGCTGGCAATCAGCTGTTCAAAAATCTGCCTAAATTCCTGAAAATGAGCTTTTTGAATGGTCAGTCCGGCCGCAGCTGCATGTCCACCAAAATGGCTGACCAGATGCGGATACTGCTCGGCTACCTGTTCAATCGCATCACGGATATGAATACCATCAATGGAACGTGCCGACCCTTTAATATGAATACCATCTTCATCAGCCGCAAACACAATACTCGGGCGATGGAACTGTTCTTTCAGCCGACCTGCGACAATACCAATCACCCCTTGATGCCAGTGCGGCTCAAACATGATTAAGGCCGCAGGCAGTTCGCTAGCATCGAGCTGGATTTTTTCCAGTTCCTGCAATGCTTCCTGCTTGATCTGCCCTTCAACCTGACGACGCTCTACATTTAACTGGTTTAACTGTTCAGCGAAGCGATAAGCAGTTTGTGCATCATTGGCCAGCAGACATTCAATACCAATATCCATGGTTTCCATTCGGCCCGCGGCATTAATCCGTGGTCCCAACACAAAACCTAAATCCTGGGCTTTTAGGCTGGCTGCCTCTCGTCCGGCTATATCCAGCAGTGCTGAAATTCCCGGCCGACACAGATGTTGCTGGATTTTTTTCAGTCCGGCATCCACCAGAATACGGTTGTTATAGTCCAGACTGGCCACATCGGCATAGGTGCCCAAGGCCACCAGATCCAGATATTGGGTCAGATTGGAACTGGATTTGCCTTGTTTTTTACGATAGCTGGACAGGTTGGCCAAGACATAAAATGCCACCCCGACGCCAGCCAGCGCTTTACTCGGAAATTCGCAGCCGAGCTGGTTCGGATTGACGACGGCATCCGCCGCTGGTGTAGCTTTGGTGGTCAGGTGATGGTCGGTAATAATAACCTGCATACCATGCGCTTGCGCCTGTTCCACGCCGGCATGGCTGGAAATACCATTATCAACGGTAATTAATAAATCAGGCTGAAAACGGGTAAAGGCCAGATCGGCAATTGCCGGGGTCAGGCCATACCCATATTTAAACCGGTCCGGCACCAGATACTGCACTTTGGCACCCAATTCACGCAAGGCCAGTACCATTAAGGCGGTACTAGTGGCACCATCGGCATCATAATCACCGACAATGACAATCTCTTTGTGCTCGTCAATGGCCTGATCCAGAAGCTGAATGGCCTGATCCAGCCCTTTCATGGTCGGCGCCAGCAAGTGTTTCAGCTTCAGTTCCAGTTCCTGCTCGGATTGCACACCACGTCGCGCCAAAATCTGGGCAATCAACGGCGTCACGCCCTGAAAACTTTCAGGGCGTGTCAGAAAAGGTCGTTGTTTAATCTGTATATTCGACATTTAAGGCATCAGTCGTTGCAGTGTCCATGCCCCATCGGTTTTTTCATAACTTAAACGGTCATGTAAACGATTCGGGCGCCCCTGCCAAAATTCATAATAATCCGGTTCCAGACGATAACCGCCCCAGAATTCCGGCTTGCTCAGTACATCCTGCTCACCCACCTGGGCAGCAAGCTGTGCAAAACGCTGTTGCAACGCTTCACGGCTGGCAATCACACCACTTTGCGGGGTACTGATATGCGCCGCAATCTGGCTGTCACGTGGACGCTTGTTATAGTACAGATGCGACTCTTCCTCTGGAATTTTACTCACCCGGCCGCTAACCCGAATCTGGCGTTCCAGTTCCGGCCAGTAAAACAGCAATTCCGCATAAGGATTTTCCAGTAAGTCGGTGCCTTTCTGGCTGTCATAGTTGGTATAAAAGTCATAACCAAGTTCGGTTGCACCGCGCAGTAGCACGGTACGCACATGCGGACGGCCCTGCGCATTGGCTGTGGCTAAAGACATGGCATAGGGTTCATGCAGCTTGATTTCCAGCGCATGATTAAACCAGTTTAAAAACTGCTGATGCGGATCAGCCAAAGCGGCTGACTCATGCAGCTCGCCTTTTTGATAGCTTAAACGTAATTCACTTAAGTCTTTAATTAAATCAGACATCTATACTCCCCTTAGGCAGCAATCGCATGATGACGCACGGCATCGGCCAGATGGTTGGCCAGTACGGTCACTTCCTGCTGGTCATCCCCTTCGACCATTACACGAATCACCGGTTCAGTGCCTGACTTACGAATCAGGATACGGCCACGGCCTTGCAGCTGCGCTTCTGCTTTACCAAATTCTTCCACTAAAGCGGGCACGGCATACGGGTCAAACATGGCCTCTAAACGTACATTCACCAGCACTTGCGGGAACAGTTTAAAATCGGCAACCAGTTCATGCAGGGCTTTGCCCTGCTCTACCATGACGGTTAAGACCTGTAATGCGGCAATAATCGCATCACCAGTGGTGCTTTTATCCAGAGTCAGGACATGGCCCGATGGCTCACCGCCGATATTCCAGCCATTTTCCTCAAGCGCCTGCAACACATAGCGGTCACCAACTTTGGCGCGAACAAACTCGACTCCAGCTTTTTCTAACGCCAGTTCCAGTGCCATATTGCTCATGACAGTTCCGGCAATACCTGCCGGTTTGTTTTTGGCCTGCGTCGCCAGAATATAAAGGATATGATCACCGGTGATCTGCTCACCATTTTTGTCAACCATAATCACCCGGTCAGCATCGCCATCAAAGGCAATGCCCAAATCCGCCTGATGTTCTACCACCGCCTGCTGTAACTGTTCCGGATGGGTCGAACCACAATCTTCATTAATATTCAGACCATCTGGGGTGTTATATAGCGGAATGACCTTGGCACCCAGCTCTTTAAATACCGCCGGACCAACGTTATAGGCTGCACCATTGGCACAGTCCACCACAATTTTTAAATGGTTCAGATCGAAATGATAAGGAAAGGTCGATTTACAGAATTCGATATAACGTCCGGCAGAGTCTTTAACGCGGAAGCTTTTACCCAGATTGGCGTTATCTTCAATCTGAATTTCATTTTCGAGTTCTTGATTAATCGCTTCCTGCAGTTCATCCGGCAGTTTTTTGCCTTCGCTGGAGAAGAATTTAATCCCGTTATCAAAATACGGGTTATGCGATGCAGAAATGACAATGCCCAGACTGGCATGTAAGGCACGGGTTAAATGTGCAATCGCGGGGGTCGGCAATGGCCCCAGTAAATGTACATAAATACCGGCAGCGTTCAGACCAGCCTGTAGCGCCGATTCCAGAATATAACCTGACAGACGGGTATCTTTGCCCAGTACCACAATCGGTTTATTTTTCTTGCTGTATTTTTTTAAAACTTTACCTGCCGCGAAACCTAGTTTCAATGCAAACTCTGGTGTAATTGGAAGCTCCCCAAACTTGCCACGTATACCATCGGTTCCAAAATAACTCATGTCTTACTCACTTCTTATAGGGTTATGGTGATTTTCATCATCCTGTTTCAACACGCTTACTTTACACCAAAATTAAAAAAGCCGTCACATTTATGACGGCTTTTCTATAAGGCGAATTACCAAAAATCAACCAACGCGATAGTTCGGTGCTTCTTTGGTAATGGTCACATCATGCACGTGAGATTCAGACATACCGGCTGCAGTAATCTTCACGAATTTGGCATTCTGACGCAGGTCTTCAATGGTTGAAGAACCGGTATAACCCATTGATGAACGTAAACCACCCATCATCTGATGCACGATATTACCCATTGGGCCTTTGTACGGTACGCGACCTTCAATACCTTCTGGCACCAGTTTTTCAGCACCGGCTTTAGAGTCCTGGAAGTAACGGTCAGCAGAACCGGTTGCACCCGCCATGGCACCCAATGAACCCATACCACGATAAGCCTTGTAATAACGGCCCTGGAAGAATTCAACTTCGCCCGGTGCTTCTTCAGTACCAGCCAGCAGTGAACCGACCATAATCGTGCTGGCACCTGCGCCAATCGCTTTGGCCATATCGCCAGAGAAACGGATACCACCATCCGCGATTAATGGAATCTGTTCTTTTAATGCATTTGCTACAGAGTCAATCGCCGAGATTTGCGGCATACCAATACCGGCCACAATACGGGTGGTACAGATAGAACCCGGACCAATACCGACTTTCACTGCATCTGCACCGGCATCTAATAACGCAAGCGCAGCATCACCCGTTGCGATGTTACCACCAATGACTTGCACTTGCGGATAGTTCTGTTTTACCCAGCGTACGCGTTCAATTACACCGGCAGAGTGACCGTGTGCAGTATCGACTACAATCACGTCCACACCAGCTTCAACCAGCGCTTCTACACGGCTTGGGGTTTCTACACCGGTACCGACTGCAGCACCTACGCGTAAACGACCGAGGTCATCTTTACAGCTGTTTGGATAAAGTTCGGCTTTACGGAAATCGGTGACCGTAATTAAACCACGCAGTTCGTTGTTCTCACCCACCACCAGTACTTTTTCAATACGGTGCTGTTGCAACAGTGCCTGGATATTTTCTTTTGATTCGCCTTCACGCACCGTCACCAGACGGTCCTGACCGGTCATGATGTTGCTGACCGGCTGCTCCAGATTGGTTTCAAAGCGTGTATCACGACCGGTGACGATGCCCACCACTTTGCCATCTTTCACCACAGGCACACCGCTGATGTTGTTGGCTTGAGTTAAGGCAATCAGTTCACGTACTGTGGTTTCTGGGGTCACAGTGATCGGGTCTTTGACCATACCGGCTTCAAATTTTTTCACACGACGTACTTCAGCCGCCTGCGCTGCGATATCCATGTTTTTATGCAGGATACCAATACCGCCATTTTGCGCCATTGCAATGGCCATACGGGATTCAGTCACCGTATCCATGGCTGCAGACACAAGAGGAATATTCAGATTAATGCCGCGAGTTAAACGTGTCTTTAGAGAGACATCTTTTGGGAGGACAGTTGAGTAGGCAGGGAGTAATAAGACATCATCGAAGGTTAGCGCTTCTTGAACGATGGTCAACATAACAGTCTCACTGGTAATTTCCGTGCGCTATTATAAACAAATCTTGCTATAAATTTCATTTGTTATTGCATAAATAATTATTTATTCCGCACATCCTGACAATTCGGATGAGTTTGCTGATGAAAAAAGCAGGCCATGGCCTGCTTTTCTACGATAACAGCATCTGGATGCTGAAGTCTTTAACTGACCCGGTCAAAATCCGGGTCCTGGCCATCATTGGCCGCTTCGACCAGCACTAAAGGAATCAGGTTATGCGCACGGCGTGCCTTATTGCACTGCTCATCGGCAATCTGTACCTCTTTGCAACTGGAACTGCGCTGCTCGTACATAGAGCAGCTGACCTGTTGTCCGACCGTTCCCTCCAGCGCAATACAACGCGGATTGGCCTGATTGGTCCCTTTCATGCATGAATAGAGGGCATTTACCGGTTCGGTATAATGCTCAGGCATGGGAATGCCTTCTGCCCAGTAAAATGAAACTCTAAAATAGGTGCAGCATGCGCCGCAGCTAAGACACGCATCTGAGGAAGCAACTTGAGACAACATTGTTAAAATTCTCGTCATCAAAAAAGAGTTTTTTTGGGGAAGAAAATATAAAAAATGTTGTTTTTACACTCAAGTTATTTTTTCAGTTTTTTTACGCGATTTTTTGGCTTAAGTCGGACAGGTAAATACCGACTCATCCATCAGGTCGACACCGCATTCCAGCGTTTCAATCCAGTTCAGGAACTGGTTGATCTGCTCCTTGCCCACAAACGCGGTACCATGCTGCGGTACAATCATTTCGACATCCATTTGACGCACCATATTCACCCATAAACGGATGACTTTATTGGCACACATATAACGCTGATGAAAAGCTTTCATTTTTGGAATATGCGCGGCAAAGTTTTCTAACGGCTTGGACGCATCTTCGACCATTGAAGCGCCCATATCGCCGGAAAACAGGATTTTGGCCACCGGATCATAAAACTGGAAATTACCGACCGAATGCAGAAAATGCGCAGGAATGGCGACAATGGATGCCTGTCCCAATGGAATCACCTGGCCATGATCGGGCAGTTCAATCAGACGCTCCAGCCAGTTGCCTTTCATCCGGTCACTCATAAAGGCCGAGTTCAAGTGCGGCAAGAAACGCGCCCACAATTTCGAAGCCACCACTTTGGCATCGGTATACACCAGCCAGCGCGGCATTGAGGTAATAATATCCGGGTCCTGATGTGATGCCATCACATAGTCCAGATTGGTCAGGCGGGTATATTTATTCAGTTCCATGGTTAGCGGTACATAGGTCAAATCGCCGCCCGGGTCCAGAACTGCGGCACGGTCATTGTCCAGAATCAGAAACTGGTTGGCCTGTACGCCCTCACCTTTGACCAGACTGGTGAAACTGATACATTTATGCGTGCCATTATCAAATAATACTTGTGATGTGGTGCGATCGAACGCCATACCTTGTCCCCAAAAAAATCTTATCTTTACATTAAATTTTTAATTCCCTATAAAATAAAGGGTATTCCGCCAACTTACAATCAATATACAATTTAACTTTCAACTATTTTGTAGAAGCACGGGTCAGGTTCAGCCCATAAAAAAGCCCAACCGGGAAGATTGGGCCAAAATCAGTAGCAGCCTTTAAAAGAAATAATATTGCAACAAGGTGCTGACCCCGATGATCAGGAAAATCAGTGCACCAATTTTATGAATCAAGGATACCGGTAATTTCTCTGCCATTTTATTGCCGATAAATACTGCCGGCGCATTGGCAATCATCATCCCCAAGGTGGTGCCAATCATCACCCAGAAAATACTGTCAAAACGCGCAGCCAGCGCCACGGTTGCAATCTGGGTTTTATCGCCAATTTCTGCCAGGAAGAACAGAATAAAGGTGGCACCAAACACTCCGTATTTCTGCCATTTGTTGATGCTTTCATTTTCATCATCCAGCTGATCCGGAATCAGCATCCAGATCGCCATTCCAATAAAACCGAGTGCCAGAATCCAGCGCAGAATTTCAGGACTTAAAATGGTGGTAATCCATTGTCCCAAGGCTGCAGATAAACCGTGATTGATCAGGGTAGCGGCCAGAATCGCCAGTAAAATTGGCAGCGGTTTACGGAAGCGGGCCGCCAGTAACAAGGCCAACAGCTGGGTTTTATCACCCATTTCAGCCAAAGCGACAATTGCAGTTGAGATCAGGAATTCATACATGATGGATTTCTCTGGCTAGCACACATACCAATGACCTATCCCTCCTGCTAGCCAAATCTGCAGAGTGATAAATCAAAGGTCTTGCCAACAAAAGAAAGCTTGAGAAAAGCATTTTGGTTCTTTGCTATGATGACCATGCCCTGTTGAGCAAATATGTTGACCATCACCTTTTTACTTTGCGTAAAAAGCGGCTACTCCCCAATGAAGTGCTGTTATTGTAATCGGCCACAGAAAAAACTCAAGTACCAAAAGCAAAAACCCTGCCGAAGCAGGGTTTTTTCAACTTTGCGTGTTCTCCGTCACAGAGAAACACCAAGCGGCGTTTTAGATTAACAAAGTCCGGATATCTTTGAGCAGCTTGGTCAGCTTGTTGGTAAATCGGGCTGCATCTGCGCCATTAATCACACGGTGATCATAAGACAGCGACAGTGGCAGCATTAAGCGTGGATCAAAGCCTTCGCCATTCCAGACCGGTTGCATGGTGGCAGGAGAAATCCCCAAAATTGCCACTTGCGGCCAGTTCACCAGCGGCGTAAAGGCGGTGCCGCCAATTGCGCCAAGGCTGGAAATGGTAAAGTTGGCGCCTTGCAGGTCTTTCGGTGACAGTTTCTTGTCACGCGCTTTTTGGCCCAGCTCGCCCAATTCAACTGCAATCTGCTTAATTGATTTTTGATCTGGATTACGCAGTACCGGTACCGTCAGGCCATCTGGTGTCGCTACCGCAATCCCCATATGGATTTCATTACGGAGCAGCACGGACTTACCATCATCAGACAAGTGACCGGCAAACTCGCGCTCTTCTTTCAGCAAGTAGGCCACTGCCTTAATAATAAAGGCCATAATGGTCAGGCTGATGCCCTCTTTCTTGAAGTTGCCTTTCAGCTCATTGCGCCATGCTTCCAGTTCAGTGATATCTGCTGCATCAAACTGAGTTACTTGCGGAATGTAGTTGTTTAAAGATAGCTGTGGGATGGACACTTGCTGCAAGCGGGTTAAAGCTTTCTCTTCCACACCACCAAACGCATCGAAACTTGGCAGTTTCGGCAAGCCTGATGGTGCTGCTGCCACCGCTGCGGCTGCCGGAGCAGTTTGCGGTGCTGTCAGACGCGACTTCACATAGGCCACCAGGTCTTCTTTCATAACCCGTGCATGTGGACCGGAAGCTTTGACATCGGCCAAGATGACACCCAGTTCACGTGCCAGTTTACGCACTGCAGGACCAGCATATACTTTCGAGTTCGCTGCATTTTGCTCTTTGGTGAGCTTGTCTGCAGTATGTGTACTCGGTACAGCGCTTGAGGCCTGTGCAGCTGGCGCAGCAGGTGCGGCTTTTTGTGCTGGCGCTTCAGCTTTTGCTGCTTGCGGTGCAGGCGCTGTCTGACCTTCCGCCTCAATAGTCACCAAGGCAATGCCTTCTGACACATTCTGGCCCAGCTCGACATGAATCGCCTTGATTACACCCGCGGCGGTACTTGGCACTTCAACCGTGGCCTTGTCCGATTCCACCACAATAATACTTTGATCTTTTTCGACCGTATCACCGACCTGAACCAGAATTTCTGCAACCGCGGCTTTATCAACCCCTAAATCCGGGACCTTCACTTCGACATCACCCGCCGGTGCTGCAGAAGCTGGCGCTGCTGGTTCAGCTTTGGGTTCAGGCGCCGCCTGAGCAGCGGGTTGCTGTTCGGCTTGAGCTTGCGACTGTTCAGCTGCTGGTGCTGCCTCTGCCGTGGCCACGGTCAGAATCACCACACCTTCTTTGACGCTATCGCCAGCCTGAATCTCAATAGAGGCCACCGTACCTGATACCGTACTTGGCACTTCCACCGTGGCTTTGTCCGATTCCACCACCACAATGCTCTGATCGACATCAATCTGATCGCCGACCTGAACCAGAATTTCACCAACCAGCGCTTTTTCTACACCAATATCCGGCACTTTCACTTCAACGGTTACAGCGCTGCCAGCCGCTGCTGTCTGGTTTTGCGAGGCTGCCGCAGGTTGATGGCTGCTCACTTCCGCAATAATGTCCTGATCAGACAATGAGGTCGGGGTGTTTTCAGACGTTTTTTGCGGTGCATCAGCCAGTTGTGGTTCAACGGCTTGTGACGTTCCATCTTCGGCTTCCAGTTCAATCAGCACCGCGCCTTCTGCGACTTCATCACCCTGATTGACCAGAATGCTTTTCACCACCCCGGCTGAAGTGCTTGGCACTTCAACAGAGGCTTTGTCGGATTCCAGCAACACAATACTGTCATCGACCGCAATGCTATCGCCGACTTTGACCAGAATTTCAGCCACGGTGGCTTTATCTACACCAATATCAGGAGTCGTAATGTGCATGATTAGTTCTCCTCTTTGTAGTCAGCCACAGCGTGCAGCTCAGGCGTAGCCTGTGGTGCCCACGCGACCGGACGGTCGGTATCCAGCTCAAAGCTTGAAATGGCATCTTTGACCAGACGCGCATCAACTTCGCCTTCATCGGCCAGTTTCTTCAAGGTCGCCACCACAATGTGCGCGGCATCGACACCAAAGTAGCTACGCAGGTTGGCACGTGTATCCGAACGGCCATAACCATCTGTACCCAGCGCCACAAACGGACGGCTGTCTGGCAGATAAGCACGGATTTGTTCGCTATAAGCACGCATATGGTCAGTTGCAGATACCACAATACCGTCCGTACCACGCAGCTGTTTCGATACCCACGGCTCTTTGGCTTCTTCCGCTAGCGGATGCAGACGGTTGTATTCTTCGCATGCCATACCATCACGCGCCAGTTCGTTGAAGCTGGTCACGCTGTAGACATTGGAGTGAATCTGGTATTCCTCACGCAGGATTTTCGCGGCTTTAATCACTTCACGCAGAATCACGCCGGAACCAAGAAGCTGAACCGTGGCTTTCTCATCTTCTTCAAGCAGATACATACCACGCTTGATGCCTTCTTCAACGCCCTGTGGCATTTCAGGATGCTCGTAGTTCTCGTTCATAACCGTCAGGTAATAGAACACACGTTCCTGATTGACATACATGCGCTGTAAACCGTCATGGACGATAACCGCCAGTTCATAACCGAAACATGGGTCATAAGAGACACAGTTTGGAATGGTATTGGCCAGAATGTGCGAGTGACCGTCCTGATGCTGTAAACCTTCACCGTTCAGGGTAGTACGGCCTGCGGTTGCACCGAGCAAGAAACCTTGCGCCTGTGCATCACCGGCTGCCCAGGCAATGTCGCCAATCCGCTGGAAACCAAACATCGAGTAGTACATGTACATCGGAATCATTGGCAGGTTATTGGTCGAATAACTGGTCGCCAACGCCGCCCAGGCACTCATTGCACCGGCTTCGTTAATCCCTTCCTGCAGCATGTGACCGTCTTTGGCTTCACGGTAATGCATCAACTGTTCCTGGTCTTCCGGGGTATATTTCTGGCCATGTGCGGCATAAATACCCAGTTGACGGAACATGCCTTCCAGACCGAAGGTACGCGCTTCATCTGGAACAATTGGCACTACGCGGTCTTTAATGGCTTTTTCTTTTAACAGCGCAGAGATCAGGCGCACCATCACCATGGTGGTCGATTGTTCTTTACCGTTTGAACCTTTCAGCACTGCATCAAACACCGACAGCTCAGGAATCGCGAGAGATTCGCTGTCTTTACGACGTGCCGGCAAGTAGCCGCCCAGTGCTTCACGACGCGCCTTCATATATTTAATTTCAGGCGAGTTTTCACTTGGACGATAGAATGGCACTTCTTCCAGCTGCTCATCGGTAAATGGCAGGTTGAAACGGTTACGTACGTACTTCAATGATTCCAGCTGCATTTTCTTGATTTGGTGCGTCTTGTTCACCGCTTCAATTTCATCAGACAGACCATAGCCTTTTACGGTTTTGGCCAGAATCACGGTTGGCTGACCTTTGGCCTTGGTCGCTTCTGCATAGGCAGCAAAAACTTTGTACGGATCATGACCACCACGGTTCAGATTATCAATATCTTCATCGCTCAGGTCTTTAACCAAAGCTTCTGCTTCTGGATATTTACCAAAGAAATGTGCGCGTGCATAAGCACCACCTTTCACCTGATAACGCTGATAGTCACCATCAACCGCTTCTTCCATCACTGCTTTCAGCGCGCCAGATTTATCTTTATCCAGTAGCGGGTCCCAATGACGGCCCCAGACCACTTTAATTACACGCCAGCCTGCGCCGCGGAACAGTGATTCCAGTTCCTGAATAATTTTACCGTTACCACGTACCGGGCCATCCAGACGCTGCAGGTTACAGTTCACCACCCAGATCAGGTTGTCGAGCTTTTCACGACCGGCCAGCGAGATTGCACCCAGGCTTTCCGGTTCGTCCATCTCGCCATCGCCCAGATAAGCCCAGACTTTACGGTCTTCTTCTTTGATCAGGCCACGGTTCATCAGGTATTTTTGAATATGCGCCTGATAGATTGACATGATCGGACCCAGACCCATGGATACGGTCGGGAACTGCCAGTAGTCTGGCATCAGGTATGGGTGTGGGTAAGATGGCAGACCTTTACCACCCACTTCACGGCGGAAATTATTTAAATGCTCTTCCGTCAGACGACCTTCAAGGAAAGAACGTGCATAGATACCCGGAGCACAGTGACCTTGATAATAGATCATGTCGCCGCCAAAGTTATCGCTATTGGCACGGAAGAAATGGTTAAAGCCGACATCATAAAGGGTGGCAGAAGAAGCAAAACTGGCCAGGTGACCACCAAGGTCATCGCCCGTTTTGTTGGCACGCAGTACCATTGCCAGTGCATTCCAGCGAATCAGGGCGCGGATACGACGTTCCATATCCTGATCACCCGGCATTGGTGGTTGCTCTTCAACGGAAATGGTATTTAAATAAGGCGTATTTAGACGCTGAATGGGAACATGTTTCGCGATTGCCCGTTGATAAAGTTTTTCTAATAAAAATGCCGCACGCTCGGTTCCCATGTGCTGCAAAACTGAATCAAACGCATCCTGCCACTCTTGGGTTTCCTGCGCGTCGGTATCACCATAATACGCCATAGTCGGTCATTCCTGAATCCTAATTATATGGTTTATATGTACCATATTTCTGCTTTCTAAAGGTATGGCCATCGGTGAATACGACTTTAGACTAGTATTTCGAGAAAAAATATCTATTGACGTTTTATTACCCAAAATAACAAAAAACCGCCAATAGCGGCGGTTTAATATACAGACAATATTCTTTTGAGTGATAATATAATCGTTATAAGGTCTTAATGCATGACGTGCTCAAAAATTAGGTCTTTTGAGCAAAAGCCGCAAGCTGTTAAGGCAGCATTGCCAGGTAAGTTGATGGGTTTTTACGAACGCCGTCTTTTACTACTTCATAATGTAAATGAGGACCGGTACAACGACCTGTACAACCCACGTTTGCAATATGCTCACCTGCAGCAACACGATCGCCGACACGTGCAATTAAGCGTGATGCATGAGCGTAACGGGTTAAATAGCCATTGCCATGGTTAATTTCAACATATTGACCATAACCTGTACCCCAACCTGATTTAGTTACGATACCCGGGCCAGTGGCATAAATTGGTGTGCCGCTTGGCGCTGCTAAATCTAAACCTGAATGACGTTCAGCACGACCATTCATGGTACGACCGCCATAGTTTGAGCTTACACGGGCATTGGGTAAAGGATGCGCCACTAACCAGCTATATGGATTAGCGCTATAAGATTTCGCAGAAGACGCTGAACCGTATTTTTTCGCTAAAGATTCGTTGTTTAATTCAACCGTTTTTTCACGCAGTTTGACATTAATTTCAGTTTGCGCCGGAATATTGATGTCTTGTGACTCGCTATAGGTCCCTTGTGCCAGGGTGCGGGTCAATTCTTCAATACGGTCTGTCGATGAATTTTGGCTGTTTAAGTCAACCAGATCAGCAAAAGCCACTGACGCCGCAGAAGCCGCCAAAGAAAACGCTAATAAAATACGTCGCGTATGCATAAAAACCTCATAAAAACTGTTCTTACTCAGAGTTCCTTGGTGATCTCTTCCTTGATCTTCACTGAAAGGAGCGCATAAGATTAAGACATAAACATGAAGGAAATATGTATGTCCGAGCCTTGTAACGTCTTTCGCCAAACAAGAAAACACATAAAAACAGGAAACCTAACGTTTCTCTCAACGCAAGTTGCTGCCTGGCAGAAACTTACTCAAATTATTCAACCCTTGTTGCCCCAACCCGAACTTTGGCAGGTTGTTTGTTATCAGCAAGGGATTCTTACCATTACTGGCACCAATCAGGCGATGGTGAGTCAACTGGCCTATTTGCAAAAACAGTATGTTGCTCAGCTATCACAATTGGCAGAACTTCAAGATTTACACAAGATTCAGGTCCGGTTAAAACCGCAGTTGCAAACGCCCCCAAAACAGGAAAAATCTTCAAGAACACTCAGTACAGAAACCCAGGAAATGCTTCGCGGTGCTGCTGACTTTGTGAGCGACCCTAAGCTTAGCCAAGCTTTGTTACGTTTGGCAAGCAATAAAAAGTAACATTGCGCCAATCTAAAAAATACAAAACCGATAAAAACGAGAATTAGTTCACTTTTTTAGATGTTACATTATAACATCACCAAGGAAAGACAATGACTTATGTCACACTCACATACGGAATTGGACATTGATTGATGTCATCAAATGTTACAATTTCATAGCTGCTTGGATCTTTTTGCACATTCCGTAAGAGCTGGTTATTCAGTGCATGACCCGATTTATATCCATCAAATTTCGCAATAATTTGATGACCGAGCAAATACAGATCGCCCACCGCATCTAATATTTTGTGACGAACAAATTCATCCGAGAAACGCAGGCCCTCTTCATTGACCACACCGGTGTCATCGACCCCAATGGCATTTTCCAGGCTGGCGCCCAAGGCCAGATTGTTGGCTTTTAAATAATCCAGATCTTTCATAAAGCCAAAGGTGCGTGCTTCACTGACTTCATAGACGAAGGTTTCGGTAGAAAAATCAATGGTGGCAGACTGATATTCTTTTTTAAAGGCGGGATGATCGAAATCGATGGTGAAATTGAGCTGGAAACCGTCATGCGGGGTGAAAATGGCACGTTTATCATCAATTAGCGCTTCGACCGGTTTTAAAATCTTGATGAATTTTTTTGGCGCATCCTGCTCTTTTAAGCCACCCTGCATTAATAAATAGATGAAGGGACCGGCACTGCCGTCCATAATTGGCACTTCAGAGGCGGAAACCTCGATAATCAGGTTATCAATTCCCAGACCCGCCAGCGCACTCATAATGTGTTCAATGGTGCCGACTTTGGCATTGTCCTGAACCAGATTCGAGCACATAAAGGCTTCCTGAATCAGCATGGCATCGGCCGGAATATCGACCGGTGGATTCAGGTCAATACGGCGAAACACGATTCCCCCGTCAGCATGGTGCGGCACAAAGTTAATCATGACTTTCTGTCCACTATGCAGACCTATACCACTCGCTTTCACGACACGTTCTAGGGTACGTTGTTTCAACATGCTCTCAATTCATCTGTATATAAAACCGCTATACGTTAGCATATTTAGCCATTGATAAAAAACAAAAAGGTAGCCATTTGGCTACCTTTTACAAGTTCTGGAATAAAAATCTATATCGTAAAAATTATTTACGTTGTTGATTTTTAAGATATTCCTGAATACTCATTGGCGTTGGACGTGAATTATTGCTGCTGCCTGCAGTCGCATTGATGGCCGGCGCTGCCTCTGCCTGACGCTGAATGGCCGGAACATCATCTTCTTCAACCGGCTGTTGAGCGGTTGCCTGTGCAGACTGCACCACTGAAGAACGCTTGACTGGCTCAACCGCATCGGCTGAATTACGGGTCAAACCGGTGGCAATTACGGTCACGCTGATTTCATCACGCGCATCCGGATCAAATACAGTACCGTAGAATACCTGGCCTTCATCCAGATCGACAATCTGGTTGACAACATCGGTAATTTCTTCAATTTCACCAAAGGTCACGTCATCACCACCGGTCACGTTAATCAAAATACCTTTGGCATTCATGATGGTCACGTTATCCAGTAACGGACTGCGAATCGCCTGCTCTGCTGCCTGACGGGCACGGTTTTCACCACGCCCCAGACCGACACCCATCATGGCATAGCCACGGGTACTCATGGCCGTTTTCAAATCGGCAAAGTCAAGGTTGATGTGACCCGGACGTACCACTAAATCAAAGATACTGCGCACGGCATTTAACAGCACGTCATCTGCCTTTTTATAAGCATCTTTCATGGAAATGTCGCGGAACACTTTTAACAAGCGCTGGTTTGGAATGATGATCAGGGAATCAACATGCTGCTCTAAAGCTTCAATACCTTTTTCTGCAGATTGCAGACGGCGTTTACCTTCAAAGTTAAACGGTGTGGTTACGACACCGACAGTTAAAATGCCCATTTCTTTGGCAATTTCAGCGACAACAGGTGCAGCACCGGTACCGGTACCACCGCCCATACCGGCAGTCACAAACACCATATCGGTGCCTTCTAACTGCTGGCGAATCAGCTCGCGGCTTTCTTCAGCAGCGGTTTGACCCACTTGCGGATTAGCCCCTGCGCCCAGACCACGGGTACTTTGCTCGCCCAGCTGGATTTTGCACTGTGCATTCATGCGGTCCAGTGCCTGTTTATCGGTATTGGCACAGACAAATTTCACACCCTGGATATCTGATTCCAGCATATGCTGTACGGCGTTACCGCCTGCACCACCTACACCAAATACAGTGAAACGGGCTTGACCGTTGTTATCGGTTTGATCATCTTCAAAAAATTCAAATGAGGCCATGACCTTTAGCTTTCCTAATTCATAATTGGCAGTCACTTCAGCCCGTATACTGCCTTGATCTTAATAAAAAATTGTTTTTAAGAATGCTGTCCAACGGCTGCCTTGTCAAGTACAAGCGATAATCCGTACAACTTCCTAACAATATTCCCTAAAAAATCAACTAAAAAATTGATTTCAGTTTTTCGTTGAGTCCTGACCAGGCACGTCCTACACGCGCCCAGACCGATAAGGTCTCCGGGTCTTCGGTTTCGACAATGGTGTCCTGACTGTAGCTCTGGCTATACATCAGCACGCCCGCTGCGGTTGCATACTGCGAGCGGCGCAAGGCAGCCTGATGCGGTTCATCGGCATAAACCTGTACCGGCGGATTGCCCAAATGCGCAGACACACCCAGGGTGCGGCGTACCAGACTGACCATGCCTTCAATCTGACAGGCATCACCAGCCAGCACCACACCATGATATAAGCCATGAATGGCGCCACTGTTTTCCAGTTCCTGACGGATTTGCGCAAAAATTTCTTCATAACGCGCAATAATAATTTCCGACAGTTCAATCCGGCTGATGGTTTGCGGACCATCAATGCCCTGAATCTGAATCATGTGATCAGGTTTGACCACTTTTAAATCGACGCAACCGTAAAGCAGTTTAATCCGCTCGGCTTCTTCGGTGGTGGTCTGCAATACCGCCGCGATATCACGGGTCACATGCTCACCGCCACGCTGCAGGGTTTGTGACAGCGCCAGACGACCATCCAGATAGACCGCAATATTGGTGGTACCGGCGCCAATATCAACCAGGCACACGCCATATTCTTTTTCATCTTTCAGTAAACTGGCTTCAGCGGTGGCCAGATGCGACACCACCATTTTTTCTACACCAATATTGGCCCCTTTTAAGGCACGGTCCAGATTCTGCATGGTGCTAATCGGCAGCATCATCAGCTGATAATGACCGGTCATGCTATGCGCCGACATACGGATCGGGTTTTGTACCCATTCACCGGAATCATCCAGATCAAAGCCCAACGGCACCGCGCTGACCAGATAATGATCTGAAGTTAAATGGCTGGCTTTGGCCAGATCTAAGGCACGAACCACTTCACTTGTTGTAATTGTGTGGTCACTATTTTCAATCGGGGTACGCCCCGCAGCATAAAAACTTTTTAATTCTGCACTTGGAATAGAAATCCAGGCTGAATGCACCCGGCATTCCGCCATATCTTCTGCTTCTTGAACGGCATTTTTAATGGCTGTAATGACTTTATCGAGACTTACAATTTTTCCTTTATTCATGCCTCGGTTACGAGCGGTAGCCATACCAATCACTTGGATATTGTCTGGCGCGTGTACCTTACCAATCAAAACTGAAACTTTGTGTGTCCCAATGTCAATCGCAACAACCGAGGGAACAGCTTCACTCATTTATTTACTACCATCACATGTTTGTTTAATTAATGGCTTAATGCCTCTATTTTTAAAGCCAAGTATTATGGCTTTGCTGCTATTGCATTCGCAATGCTTGTGTCATCAATCGTTACAACAAAATGACCATTGGCAATTTTTGGTGCCACCGAGTTTTTCCACTGGATGGCCAGACCATTGCGGTAACGCAGGTCAATTGCAGAAATCCTGGACCATACCGGCTTGAAGTCACTTTGCGCCAGATGACTCAGGCGCTGCAATTTATTCATGGTCTGATCCTGATCCACAATCACCCGCAGGCCAGAATCAAACTGCATAAACCAGGTCATCCGGTCGGTGAGATATAACTCTTTTAAACGCAGATTCACCGGTAAAAATAACTGGTTAATTTCATTATAGCGACGCATCATCATTTTGGACTGATGCATCGGGCCATGTAATAACGGCAGATGCTGATTATTCTTGGGTGTCACTTCCGAAAACACATCACCGCTGTCACTGAGTAAACGTCCGGTGCCCCAGCGCGCAATCGCATGGCGTGGCATGACCCGTAAACGGATGGCATTCGGCCAGGCGCGTGACACCACCACCCGATCGACCCAGGACAGTTCCAGTGCGGTATCACGAATCTGTTCCAGATCGGAAGTAAAATAGTTATCTGTGACCACTGGCGAAACATGGGTCATGACCTGGCGCAGTTCGGTATTGGAACGGGTACCGACCACGTCCAGTTCAGCCACGCGTGCATCGGTCATGACTTTATATAGACCATAGATTCCTGCTGCCAATACCACAATCGCCACGCACAGCAATACCCATCCACCCAGGTTCGTCAGCTTTTCTTTACGCGTCGGTGGCTTATCGTGAATCGAGGTAATCGCTGCGCGTTTACGGCGCATGGAAGCAGGAAGTTGAGCCATGGCTTAGTGGGTCGCATCCGTTAAGGTTTGTTCAAGAATTGCCACGCACAAGGCATCAAAACTGTAGCCCACCGCCTGCGCGGCTTTTGGCACCAGTGAGTGACTGGTCATGCCCGGTACAGTGTTGACTTCAAGCAGCCAGAAATTGCCTTGTTCATCCTGCATTGCATCAATACGGCCCCAGCCGCTGGCACCTACCGCCTGGAACGCACGCAGGGCCAAGACCTGTAACTGCTGCTCTTCCGACTCGGTTAAGCCACATGGAATGCCATATTGCACATCATTACGGTTGTATTTGGCTTCATAGTCATAGAACGCCACATCTTTAGGCGGTTCCAGACGAATCACCGGCAAGGCCTGACCATTCAGTAATACAATCGTGAATTCGCGACCGGTAATCCATTTTTCAGCCATTACCACTGCATCATGCTCGGTGGCTTTGGCAATCGCTTCAGCAAAGTCTTCAATACGTTCGACTTTGCTCATGCCAATACTGGAACCTTCATGTACCGGCTTGATAATCAGCGGTAGACCCAATGCAGCGACAATATCAGCCGGGTTTGAATCTTTGGTGACAATACGATACGGCGCTGTTGGCAGCTCGGAACCTTGCCAGACCTGTTTGGTTTTGACCTTGTCCATGCCAATGGCTGAACCCTGTACGCCAGTACCGGTATACGGCACATTCAGCCATTCCAGTACACCCTGAATCTGGCCATCTTCACCGCCGCGGCCGTGCAGGACAATAAAGGCACGATCATAGTTGACCAGTTCGGTCACACTACGATCTTTCGGGTCAAACGCTTCTGCCTGAACGCCTTCGCGCAGCAGCGCATCGAGCACTGCCTGTCCACTATCCAGAGACACCCCACGCTCGGCAGATTTTCCACCAAATAACACGGCAACTTTGCCGAACTTTGAAGCATTTGACACGTTTATATCCTTAAACTTTACACTGAGCGACCAAATTCAAATATCACTTTGGGTGATTATTTTAAATACAATTTATTTTGAGCAAGCTCGATGGAGATTGCTCCTACATTACCCGCACCTTGGGTCAATAATAAATCATTCGGTTGTAACACTTTTTGTACCAGTGTTTCCAGATTGCCTTCAACCGGATCAATCAGAATCGGTTCAACCTGACCACGCAGACGGATACTGCGTGCCAGACTGCGACTGTCGGCACCCACAATGGCTTTTTCACCGGCAGGATACACTTCCAGCAACAGCAGTTGATCGACCTGCGATAACACTTCAACAAAGTCATCAAAACAGTCACGGGTACGGCTAAAACGGTGCGGCTGGAACAACATCACCAGACGGCGGTCCGGATGGCTCTGACGCGCTGCTTTAATGGTGGCTTCCACTTCTTTAGGATGGTGACCATAGTCATCGACCAGTTTGATGCTGCCACCGTCCAGTTCAAATTCACCTTGCACTTGGAAACGGCGACCTACACCACTAAAGCCTTCCAGTGCACGGCAAATCGCACCATCAGAAACACCTTCATCCGTCGCCACACCAATGGCGGCCAAGGCATTCAGTACATTGTGCAGACCGGGCTGATTCACGGTAACACGCAGTGGCTCGCGGTCTTTACGCAATACGGTAAAGTGGGTACGCATACCGTCCTGATCAACATCGACTGCGCGAATATCATTGTCTTCATTAAAGCCGTAGGTTAGCACCGGACGGGCAATGCGCGGCATAATTTCACGGATGTTGGCATCATCACCACAAACCACTGCCAAACCATAGAATGGCAGTTTGTGCAGGAATTCAATAAAGGTATCTTTTAGCTTGTCAAAGCTGCCGCCATAAGTATCCATGTGGTCGGCATCAATATTGGTGACAATCGCTGCCATTGGCTCCAGATGCAGGAAAGATGCATCTGATTCATCGGCTTCAGCCACAATATAACGGCTCGCACCCAGTGCAGCATTAACCCCGGTACGGTTCAGCAAACCGCCTATCACGTAAGTCGGGTCCAGATTTTCTTCTGCCAGCATACAGGTAACCAGGCTGGTGGTGGTGGTTTTACCATGTGTTCCGGCCACGGCAATCCCGTGACGATAACGCATCAGCTCACCCAGCATTTCAGCACGGCGCACCACCGGAATACGGCTCTCAATAGCGGCTTTAACTTCCGGGTTTTCCGGATCAATTGCAGTAGAGACTACCAGTACATTGGCGCCCTGAATATTATCTGCGCTATGACCAATAAACACCCGAATGCCATTTTCTTCCAGCTGGGCTGTAGTTTTTGAGGCTTTAATATCTGAACCGGAAACATCATAGCCCTGGTTTTTTAATACCTCGGCAATGCCACACATCCCGGCGCCACCAATCCCGACAAAGTGGATATGTTTGATACGACGCATTTCAGGCACTTTAATCAGTTCTTTTACTTGATCAGCAGGGATAGATGGAGACATAGTTTACTCGGTTTACAAATCTTGAATTAAAGCAACCACATGTTGGGTTGCATTAGGTTGTGCCTGTTGACGCGCCTTGCTGGCCATTTCAGAGAGCAGTTGGCGGTTCATCAACGGCATTAACAGTTCTTTTAAGCTGTCCGGGGTCATGCTGGCTTGCGGACAGATTTTTGCCGCGCCCGTCTTGGCCAGGAATTGTGCATTGGCCGTCTGATGGTCATCCACAGCGCTTGGCAAGGGCACAAATACCGCAGCCACACCCGCGGTTGCAATTTCCGTAACCGTCAGTGCGCCGGCCCGGCAGATAATCAGATCGGCATCGCTATAGGCCTGTGCCATATCTTCAATAAAGGGTTGCACTTCAACCGTTAAGCTGTCCGGCTTGTTGGCATAACGCGCTCGGGTGCTGTCTGCATGATTTTGCCCACACTGATGATACACATTTAAAGGTACATTCAGCTGTTTTAAGGCTTCAGGGACACGTTCATTCAGTGCCTGCGCGCCCAAAGAGCCGCCAACAATTAAAATACGCAGCGGCAAACCTGCTTTTTCACGTTCCTGATAACGCCAGGATGGGGTTAGAGTCGCGCTAATTTCTTTACGCACCGGGTTGCCAGTGGTGACAATTTTAGTGCTGGCCGGAAACGTATCCGGGAACGCCTGACAAACAGTGTTGGCAATACGCGACAGCTGGGTATTGGTAAAGCCGGCAATTGCATTCTGCTCATGAATAATGACCGGAATACCAAGCAGACGTGCGGCCAGACCACCCGGTCCAGCCACATAGCCACCAAAGCCGGCGACAGCCTCTACTTTGTGTTTTTTCATTAACTGCATGGCGCTTAAGGTGGCTTTTAGAATTTTAAAAGGCGCCATCAGTTTGCGTGCCAGCCCGTTACCGCGCACGCCTTGAATATCAATCTGATAAATCGGAATATTCTGGTTTTGTAATAAACGGTTTTCCATGCCTGTAGGCGTTGCTAACCAGGACACATGGATTCCCTGCTGCTGGAGTTCTTTTGCCACGGCTAGGGCTGGGAACACATGGCCACCAGTGCCTGCGGCCATCATCATCACATGTTTAGGCTTGGTTTGCGCTACATCAGTCACGGTCTAATTCTTCAATCCAAATATGGCTAATGAAAGTTCTTTATAAGCGCTCAATTGTAATCACAATCGTATGAGCTTGAAAGTTTATTTACTTTTTTTCACCAAGCGGCTCATTGTTTTTTTCAACAGTTTTGAAAGTTTAAACTAGTTTTATTATTAATTCACCGAAATTGTTAAGTTTCCTGCATTTTTCACTGAATTATGTCTACTGGTTTTGATTTACAAAATCGCTATAATTTTCTTGCTCAACGCAGTTTTTCAAGCTCAAATCTCGCTTAAGAATACAAAAAGAGCCACCCAAGGTGACTCTTTTGAAAGATAGATTAACGACCGGCTTCCAGTACATCAAACAGGGTATCGGCAATTGAGGTGCCGAACTGGGCATCAATTTCACGGATACAGGTTGGACTGGTCACGTTAATTTCAGTGACATAGTTACCAATCACATCCAGACCGACAAATACCAGACCTTTTTCACGTAAAAATGGCCCGACTTTGGCAGCAATTGCCTTGTCATTGTCGGTCAATGGACGTGCTTCACCCAGACCACCAGCGGCCAGGTTGCCACGCACTTCGCCGTTTTGCGGAATACGTGCCAGACAATACGGAATTGGCTCGCCATTGACCATTAAAATGCGTTTATCCCCTTCTACAATTTCCGGAATATAACGCTGCGCCATAATTGGCTGGGTGCCGTTATTGGTCAGAATTTCAATGGTAGAGCCAATATTCACACCATTCTGATACAGACGGAAAATGCCCATGCCGCCCATCCCATCGAGCGGTTTCACAATCACATCGCCATGTTGCTGAATAAATTCACGAATCAGGCTTTGCTGAGAGGTCACCAAAGTCGGCACCTGCAGCTCCGGGAACTGGGTCGCAAACAGTTTTTCATTACAGTCACGCAGGCTTTGCGGCTTGTTAATAATCCACGCTCCTTCGCGCTCTGCCTGTTCCAGAATATAGGTGCTATAGACAAAGTTCATATCAAATGGCGGGTCTTTACGCATCAGCACCACATCATAGGCTGCGATGGATTCTTTTTGTTTTTCGCCCAGCTCATAATAATGGTTGTAATCTTCAAAGACTTTTAACGGGCTGATTAGACCGAAAGCCTTGCCCTGATCAATATATAAATCTTGTTGTAGTGCATAACCGAGTTCATGACCCCGACGTGCCGCGGCCCACAGCATGGCCATGGTGGAATCTTTTTTCAGGTTCACCGTTTCAATCGGGTCCATCACCACAAGTACGCGCATAATGACTGCTCTTTTAAAATTGCTATGATGTGGAGTATAACGGAGATTCGCTGCCTGTTTTTCTGAATTTGAGTAAAGCTTTGCAGCACTGTATTTGCTGATTTCAGGAAGCTGCCCATGCAACAGCCAATTGTGGGATATCATTTAGATGAAGAAAATCATTGGGTCGCAGAGCTGGCCTGTGGTCATGGCCAGCACGTGCGGCATAATCCGCCATGGCAGAACCGGCCCTGGGTGATGACGGAGCAAGGACGCAAAGAAAAATTAGGGGTGATGCTAGAGTGTAAGAAGTGTGAGGAAGGATGATTTTGTTATTTATTTTTCCTTCTTATTTCATGAATAGACAATCTACGTGGTAGTGTTCAAAAATCTGTGTCATTTCAATAAACTGAATCAAACAGGAAATGACACATCATGGCAAACAACTTTGATTTCGAAGCAGCTTTAAAACAATTACAATCAGGACAACCCCTCACTGGTGAAAACGGTATCCTGACACCACTAATCAAACAGCTGACAGAAGCGGCTTTAAATGCTGAAATTGAAAACTATCTGGAAGAAAATCCTAAACCATCCAATCGCAGGAATGGTTACTCTCGCAAGACCGTAAAATCATCCTCCGGTTCATTTGAACTGGAAACACCTCGTGATCGCACTGGTGATTTTGAGCCTCAACTCGTCAAGAAAAATCAAACCAAACTCTCTGAAGAGATCGACAGTAAAGTCATCTCACTGTTTGCGCTCGGCATGAGCTACCGTGATATTCAAAAACATATTGCCGATATGTATGCACTGGATATTTCCGAGGGTGCCATTACCAATATTACAGACAAGCTAATCCCCGAATTACGTGCCTGGCAACAGAGGCCGCTTGATGCCGTATATCCCTTTGTGTGGCTCGATGCCATCCATTACAAGATCAAGGATGAAGGCCGTTATGTCAACAAAGCCGTTTATACCGTGCTGGGATTAAATACCGAAGGCCATAAAGAACTGCTGGGTCTTTACCTATCAGAAAGTGAAGGTGCTAATTATTGGCTCAGCGTACTCACAGATTTGCAGAACCGTGGCATACAAGACATTCTGATCGCCTGCGTTGATGGGCTTAAAGGCTTCCCTGAAGCAATTGCTGCGATATTTCCGCAGACAGAAGTGCAGTTATGTATTATTCACCAAATCCGCAATAGCTTGCGTTATGTGGCCAGTAAGGATCAAAAAGCCTTTATGGCTGATCTGAAGCCTGTTTACCGAGCAGATACCAAGCAGGCAGCTGAAATGGCGCTAGATGAGCTGGAAGCCAAATGGGGGGATAAATACGAGAAAGTCATTCGTTCATGGCGTGAAAAATGGCATTTACTCAGTGCCTATTTCAAATATCCGAAAGCGGTTAGGAAGCCAATTTATACCACCAATGCGGTTGAAGCAGTACATCGCCAATTCAGAAAACTGACCAAAACCAAGGGGGCTTTCCCGAATGAAAATAGCCTGCTGAAATTGCTGTATATTGGCATTCAACAGGCTTCTGAAAAATGGACAATGCCGGTGACAAACTGGGGGCAAACCATCACACAGTTATCGATTTACTTTGAAGGCAGGCTCGATGATATAATTAAACTCTAGCCAATTCGGCTGACACAGAATTTTGAACGCTCTCATCTACGTTCTATTTTTTTAAAAAGATATGCATCCTGATCGATATTTAACTCTTTATTGCGACGTTTTACATAGCTCATATAATTCAACTTTTGTTTTAGCTCCTATTCATTCCAATGAGTTTCTTCTGCTTTTGATTTTTTATCTAAAAATGCAGTTTGCCTATTAATATTTTTACTCATACTTTCTAAAGACTTTTGAATTCCTGCTAATGCTTTGGGAAGAGCTTCTTCAAAACTCTCTCCTAATTTATAAATTTTTAGTTCTGAAGTATCAATTTTATATGTATTCTTATATTTCTTTCCCTTTAAATCCTCATATCTGATCTCAGCATTAAAAATAAGATTAAAGAAGTATTCACTATCTAACTCTTTAGGATTTAAACCAGTAAAACTTAGATAGTCCGTATATTTAGAATCATTCGGCGCTAAATAATTGATTCCCTTAATCATAAAATCTCTTTGCATAAAAACTTTAATAGCTTTTTGAGCAGTAACTAAAAAAGAAGCATCGAGTGAAGGTTCAGGAAATAATTTTATTTTTACGTTATGAGCTCCTCCTTTTCCTACATTTGTAATTTTTAAACGTAAAAAATGGATTCTGTACTCAACAGGTTCTAACTTAATATCTATCAATGGTTCGGTTTGAACTTTTCTAAGTTCCCTATTTTCTTTCCAACCCAAAAAAGTCGCTATCGATGCTGCACTTGCAGCAATAGCTGAAAAACTTGCGATCATTAAATTCCAATCTAGATTCATTTTTGTTTTTTATAAAAATAAAGCCCTATCGTGGATAGAGCTTTATTAAAAATCAATATGTTGTATTAATTATTAGACCCCATACTTCACACGATATGCTTCCATCTTCGCCAAAGCCTCTTTTTCACCTTTGGCATCCAGATAATTCATTAAATCTTTCATCGTAATTAAGGCATGTACCGGAATTTCTAGCTCTTTTTGAACTTCTTGAATCGCAGACAAATCACCCTGCCCTTTTTCCTGACGATCTAGCGCGACCAGTACACCGGCAATTGTGGCACCCGCATTTTTTAAAATGGTCACCACTTCACGAATTGCTGTACCTGCGGTAATCACATCATCAATAATCCAGACTTTTTTACCTTCAACCGACGCACCGACCAATACACCACCTTCACCATGATCTTTGGCTTCTTTGCGGTTAAAACCCCAAGGCACACTCACGCCATGATTTTGCGATAAAGCCACCGCCGTTGCCGCCACAAATGGAATACCTTTATAGGCTGGGCCAAAAATCACATCAACATTTTCGCATTCTGTTAACTTGGCTGCATAGCCTGAAGCCAGTAATGACAAGGCTTCGCCATCATTTAATAAACCGGCATTAAAAAAATAAGGACTCACGCGACCCGATTTTAAAGTAAACTCACCAAATTTAAGCACACCACGTGATAATGCGAGTTCGATAAAAGCTTGAGGGTTAAATGTCGCTTGCGTTGACATGAGGTGCTCCAAAATTCATAAATTGAGGTAAGACCTGCGCATGATACCAAAGAGTAGCTATCCGAGTGATCAAAAAATTCTTCGTGTGGTTTCAATTAACGTCAATGGCCTGCGTTCTTCGGTCAGTAAAGGCCTGCTGGAGTGGATGGAAAAATCAGAGGCTGATGTCATCTGCATTCAGGAAAGCCGTCTGACCCATGCGCAGTGGACTGATAAATTCAAACCGGAAGGCTGGTATACCCACCTGTTCGCAGCTGAACGTCCGGGCTATGCTGGCACCGCTATTTACAGCCGCCTGCCGTTTGTATCTATTCAGGATGGTTTAGGCTTTGAACTGGCCGACTCCCAAGGCCGTTTTGTCACGGCAGAATTTGATTTAGGGCTGGGTTATCCGGTGCATATCTGCTCGCTGTACCTCCCATCGGGTTCATCGGGTGAAGAAGCACAAGTCCGTAAAGACCACTTTCTCGAAGAATATACAAAAATTCTGAAACAATGGCGCGATGAAAATAAATCGATCATCGTCTGCGGTGACTACAATATCGTGCATAAACGTATTGATATTAAAAACTGGTCAGGCAACCAGAAATCTTCCGGCTGTTTACCGCATGAACGTGCCTGGCTCGATCATATCTATGATGATCTGGGCTATGTCGACACCTTCCGTGAAGTGCGCAAAGAAGCCGAACTGTATTCCTGGTGGTCGAACCGTGGCCAAGCGCGTGCCAAGAACGTTGGCTGGCGGATTGACTATCATGCCTGCTCACCGGACTGGAAAGCACGTACCGTCAATGCCTGGGTCTACAAAGAGGAATGGTATAGCGACCACGCCCCGGTGATTATTGATTATAAACTCAACTAAAAACCTTCCTATTGAGTGAACAATTGTTCACTCAATAGAGGTTTATTTCCGACATATTTTGTCGTCATTCAGACCTTTATCTGCTTTTTAAATCGGCGCATTATTGCAGCACGGCAAAGGGACAGTGTCAGGATGACAGCAAAGGGACAGGAAGCCGTAGGATGCAAATAAACAAAGCCATGATGGTCTTTGTTTCAAGGATGTGACATCGGACGTTGTAGTGAGACCCGCATAATCAGGATGATTAAATGCGGGTTTTCTACATCTGGGCTTTTATTTTTTATATTGGCTCTTTGCTTTTCGTTTTTTTCTTAGTACGAATAATTCTTCTCAAGTGTTGTCTTGTTTTTCTGCCACTATTATGGCGCGGTAGCGTTGCATTTTAATGACGGTTTAATTTCAGAACCATGAACTCAATATTTATACCCGCTATAGTGCAAAACCAATTTTTTGGTTAATCTCTTGAGCATTGTGTTTCTTGCTGGAATCCGCTTTATGCTTAAAATTTATGGTATTAAAAACTGCAACTCCATGAAAAAAGCCTTTGATCTGCTCAATGAACTGGGCCTGGCTTATGAATTTCATGATTATAAAAAACAGGGGATTGATGCAGAAACGCTAAAACACTGGCTGGATGCTGAAGGTCAGGACAAAATTCTGAATAAAAAAGGCACCACCTGGCGCAAACTGTCGGAAGCGGAACAGGCACAAGCCCTGTCCAGCGAAGCAGATTTAATTGAAGCCTTACGCACTCACAACAGCCTGATCAAACGTCCTGTGCTGGCCACCGCAGACGGCTTTATTGTTGGTTTTGATGAAACCGCCTATCGCGCCTTAAACGGATAAATTCTTTTTATCTACCTTTTACTTATCCGTTAAAAATCAAAAAGCCTGATGCATCTGCATCAGGCTTTCTGGTTTAATCCGTTTCTATTGGCTGGCTTATTTCACACGAACCCAGGTCTGGTTACGACCCAGCGCTGCTACGCCAATATAGCCACGCAATTGTAATTTCTGCCCGCCATCAGCCAGTTGACCTTTTAACTTGTAGGTTTTACCTGATTGCGGATCCAGAATTGAACCGCTGTCATAGTTGGTACCACCCGAATTCTTTAAACCACGTACAATGGTTAAACCTTTCAAGGATTTGTTTTTGTAAGGTCCTTCACATTTTGTACAGGCATTTTCTTCACCCGGCGTTAAAATGGACTGAATTGTTGCAGTTAACGTGCCATTTTTCTGCTCGGTAAATTTGACGGTTGCTTTTGCTTGCTTGGTTTTGTCATCAATTGTTTTCCAGACAGTACCATTTAGCGGATCAGCAGCATTCGCCAAAGCTGTTAAACCCATTAATCCTAATGCCAGTGCAATTTTTTTCATTTTTTTTGATTCCCTAGTCTAGTGTTAGACAGCCTTAGTATTAAAAAGTCACTACAAATTTGCAATTTTTGAATGTGACCATTTAGTGTAACCTTGTAAATTGTGTTGGTAAATACGCAAGCACAGGCCAAAATCAAGAACAAGATGGAAGAACAATGAAGATCAACCCGTTATTGAAACAAATTTTCACAGAAGGCTTTTTAAAAACCACCATCCGCCTGCCAAGCCAATATAATTTACCGCATAATCCGCTGCGTTTCGCCCTCGAACAGATGTGCCGGCTGTTTCCGACCAATAAAACTGTCGAAGTCCGCGCTTTACGTCTGGCTGGCCTGAAAGCCGAAGAAATCAAGCCACAAGATGAAGCCACCCAGCTGATTTTCTATATTCACGGTGGCGCCTTTTATTTAGGGTCTTTAAATACCCATCGCCCATTTCTGACTGAACTGGCCGCCCGCACCCAGATGCAGGTGATTCATATCGATTATCCGCTGGCGCCTGAAAATCCATTCCCGGAAGCCTTAGAAGCAATTTTTGATGTCTATCAGACCCTGCTGGATCAGGGCGTACAGGCCAAAGATATTTTGCTGGCAGGAGATTCCTGCGGCGCCAATCTGGCGCTGGCCTTAGCCTTAAAAATCCGTGATGAACAGTTACCGCAAGTCAGCGGCCTCATGCTGCTTTCACCATTTTTGGATTTAACCCTGACCAGTGAATCAATTCGTTATAACCGCAAACACGATGCCTTATTGTCGATTGAAACTCTGGAAACCGGGATTCAATACTATGTGCCACCGTCGGTCGATCGTGGTGATCCGCGTGTTTCGCCGCTATTTGATGATTTAACCGATTTACCACCAACCTTGGTGCAGGTGGGTTCTAAAGAACTGCTGCTGGATGATGCGCAGCGTTTTCGTGACAAGGCCGAACAGGCGGGCGTGAAGGTCAGTTTTAAACTGTATACCGGTATGTGGCATAACTTTATTATGTTCTCACCGTGGTTTGATGAAGCCAAAATGGCGCTGGCCGATTTAGCCGAATTTGCCCATCAGCAGGACCGAGATTAAAACGCCATAAAAAAAGGTCAGTAGAAACTGACCTTTTTTGTGATTAATGCAGCGCCGTAAAGCTTAGATTTTGGCAATCTGGTCTAATGCCGTAGTAATCGCCTGATCTTTAATATCGCTCATGCTAACCCCTTCAGCACGTACTACTTCAATATCACTGACACCGGTAAAGTTAAACACGGTTTTCAGGAATGCTTCCTGGAAATCAACCGGGCTTTGTTCGCCATAGACACCACCGCGGCTGCTGGCGATATACACTTTCTTGTCACCTGCCAGACCGACCGGGCCATTTTCGGTGTATTTAAAGGTACGACCTGCCACGCTAATCCGGTCAATCCAGGCTTTTAAAGTCGATGGCAGACCGAAGTTATACATGGCTGCGCCCACCACCACGACATCAGCATCTAGATATTGTTGCAGAATCTGTTCGCCTAAAGCGCTTTGCTCGGCATTTTGTCCCATTAAAATTTCAGCGGTTAAATGCGGAATGGTCTGTTCAGCCAGATCCAGATAGTCAACTTGGGCCGCTGTATTTTTCGCCTGTAGCTGGTTCACAATAGCTTTAGACAACTGACGTGATACAGAAGCGTCGCCTAAAATACTCGAGTCGATATGCAAAATTTTCATGGGAGAGAATCCTAAACTGTGATTTTTTCAATAGCGCCATTTTACTGCAGTTTAAAATAGAAATAAGTGATTTAAACAACACACACTGTTGCACCCATGCAACGATATTTTCCCGAAAAGTACAAAAAATAGCCATTACCAATTATCTAAAATCATGATATGTTAGGTTTTATAAAAATAATTGTATAAAAATGAGACTTTAGACGCTCATTTTTGGGGTCGTGATTCACGCATGAAAAGTCGCATTGCGCACAGTGCTGTGCCCACATTTAAATACAAAGTCACCCGTTATTTACTCGAAAAAGAAGTGGTGATGAACTGGAGCACGTTAAACAAATGTATTCTGATGCTGTTTCTGGGCAGCCTGATGCACGTGATCTGGGCCATCTGGAAAAGTGTGGTATTACTCACCCCGGAACTGTGGCGCTGGGTCAATCTGGCCTTGTTAAAACAGCAGCTGGTCATTAATTTATTCGGACTGTTCGTGTTTATTGGCATGATTGGCATCTGCCACTACTTTCGCAAACAGGACTGGACCCGGCGCTATATGCCCTATATTGCGGTGGCCACCTTTGTGGTCAGTCTGTGCCGCGATGGCTATCTGGTCGGGGTGCTGAGTCCGGCCACTATGGTGACCTATATCAGTCTACCCACGGTCGGTCTGGTGCTGTTTGAACGCAGAATTGTCTATTCGGCCTTAATTCCGGCCACACTGTATCTGGTCAGCTGCGGTTATTTAAGCTTTTTCAGCCAGTTAACCTATGCACCTTTATTGTTATTAACCGACTTTCCTTTTGACATCCTCTCCGACCTAAAGGACGGAGATTCCTCCTGCGAGACGCCCATGTCCGAGCGCAAGAATATTCAGTGCTGAGTTTATATCTCTATCGTGGAATGTACCGCACTCCACACACTGCCATTCTCTTATTCCAAGTCCTGCTCTACCTTTCAGACTACTGGAGCGTGAGCCGCAGCACGAGCAAGTTTGGGTGGTATAGGCTTCATTGACTTCTTCATACCATACCCCTGCGTTCTCGCATTTATACTTGAGCATGGTTCTTAAGGTCGTCCAACCTGCATCGAGTACAGACTTAGCTAATTTTGTCTGTGCCAATGCTTTGGCATTCACATTACCAACGAAGATGGCTGCATGTTCATTCACCAGTTTATGACTGAATTGATGCAGCATATTTTGACGTAGATTTTTGATCTTGGCATGAATCGCTTTGACACGTTTTTTATTTCTTGCTCTTTGAGCAATACCAAGTTTTTGTTCATATTGACGATAGATTTTAGGGGCTTTGAACTTTACACCATCTGAGCAAGTCGCAAGGTCTTTGAGTCCTAGATCAATGCCAATTGAGGTTTTAGCGGTGGTTTTCTCTGTTTTAATTGAATCAACCACAAGACATACATACCAACGCCCTCGGCTATCCTCGACAAACGAGCCTGTTTTAACATTGTATTTACTTAGTCCGTAACTGTCCCATAGCTTGAATTGATGCTTGCCGTATTGGACATACCCATCGGCATATTTCACCGCCACTTTTTTAAATGGAATCCAACCGAGAGAACGTCTAGCGTTTTTTTTGTTACTGACACGCCATTTTAGCTTGGCTTTTTTAAATTGCTTTCTTCGAGTAACTAATTCTTCCGCAACTGCCTGTATGGTTTGGCTGTGCAAATTGCACTCTTTTGATGTACCTTTCGTGTATTTAGCAATATCGTAAGCTGAAAAGAATTGTTGTTTTCTTTGCAAGTGTTTAAAACACAAATCATTGACATAGTTCCAGACAAAATTAACTTCAGATGCCAATTGGTCTAGCACCTTGCAATGTTTGTCTTTTATGCGTAATTTAAGTGTCTTCATCACTAAAATATATTTGGTCTATGGATAATAGTCAAGAGATTAGAACAGGTCGTCACTGTGTTTTTAATATGCACGTTCATTTAGTCTTTGTGGCTAAATATCGTAGAGATGTTTTTACCAAAGCTATGCTCGAAACTATGAATGAAGTATTCAAGCGCATTTGCTTAGACTTTGAAGCTAAGTTGGTAAAATTTGAGGGTGAGCATGATCATGTTCATTTACTTGTGAACTATCCACCAAAAGTAGCTATTTCTAGCTTGGTTAACAGCCTAAAAGGTGCATCTAGTCGTATTTTAAGAACTAAACACCCTGAAATTAAAAACAAATTATGGGGGAATGCTTTGTGGTCGCCTAGTTATTTCGCTGCATCGTGTGGAGGTGCTCCCATTGGGATTATTAAACAATATATCCAACAACAGCAAACACCGCATTAGCAATCCTAGCTAATCCCCACAAGGGGGACTAGCGGATTGCAGCCTTATATCCCCGCCCTGAAGGGCGAGGTTTTACGGCTAAAGGGAATAAAAATGGCTTCTGGGTGCTGTCGATGCTGTTTTTTATTGTGCCGATTCTGCTGACCTGCCTGGTGCTGTTTGAAATTCTGCTGAGTCAGTGGCGCTATCGGGAGGCGCTGATTGCACATTTAAGTCAGGTCGATCCGCTCACCAATACCTTTAACCGGCGCAGTATCAACCAGTGTCTGGAACAACTGAACCACAAACAGGCACCCAGTTATGCAGTGATTCTGGTCGATCTGGATCATTTTAAGCAGATTAATGATGAGCATGGCCATCATAAAGGCGATGAAGCCTTGGTCCAAGTCTGTCATGTGCTGGCCGGCCATATCCGCGAGCAGGATGTGCTGGGCCGTTTTGGTGGCGAAGAATTTATTCTGGTCCTGAAACAGGCCACTGCGCACCAGGCCAAACAGGTGGCCGAGCGCTGCCGGCAGGCCATCACCCAGATTGAACTGTATGATGAACATAACCAGCCCATCCATTTTACCGCCAGCTTCGGGATTGCCTTATCGCACCACAATACCCCTTATGAAAAGCTGCTCAGTCAGGCCGATCAGGCCCTGTATCAGGCCAAAGCCTATGGCCGTAATCAGGTGGTGCTGTATCAGCCGCTGGAACCAGCAGCCTCTTAAGACTTAGCTAGAGGATGGTTCAGACTGATAAGGCTCCAGATAATTGACCCAGTCTTGTTCCTGTTTCGCGGCCTGTTCCCAGGCCTGCATTGCCGGATGTTGCAGCATGGTCTGCATATAATACTGGCTGTCTTCATTCACGGGCAGCGCATAGCTTTTCAAACGCCAGACCACCGGTGCATAAAAGGCATCAGCAATCGAGAAATCACCACAGAGAAAACCGCCTGGGTCCGGACGCTCAGACCAGATCTGACAGACACGGGCTACATCGTCACGTAAATCAGGTTGCTCAGCCCATAACGTCTGTCCGACTTCTGCCAGATCAGCGCGAATATTCATGCCGCAATGGTTACGCAGTGCCTGAAAACCGCTATGCATTTCAGCAGCCAAAGCGCGTGCCCGAGCCCGCTGTGCCCGACCAGCCGGCCATAGCTGGCGCTCCGGAAACTGTTCGACCAAATATTCACAAATCGCCAGTGAATCCCAGACCATTAGCCCGTCATGTACCAAGACCGGTACCTTGCCATTCGGGTTAATTGCCAGTACATCCTGTTTAAAATGGCCCGTGCCGCGTTCTTTAGGAAAAGGTAACAGCACTTCACGAAACGGCAGTTCAAAAGCAGTAAGGACCAGCCACGGCCGCATGGACCAGCTGGAGTAATTCTTGTTGGCAATGTACAGTTCCATCATGACTCATCCTCCTGTTGTTGTTTTTAATATTCACGAGCTGGGCAGTGCCACCTGATGAGATCAAGGGATATGGCGCCAAAGCCTATACAAAGCGACTTAAAAGCTAAAGTTTAATGGGCGGACAGGCCTCGCGCTTATCCGCTGTGATCATCACCATCATGATAGCGTGATCTGCCAGCGCCTGTGTCAAGATCTGTAGCAATTCTGCTGCTGATCCAGATAGAAAAAACGGCCTGTGAACAGACCGTCAGCAGAAATAAGTTGCAGCTCTCTAGCAGTCAGCGAGAGAGGCTATGCACTCCCCGCTTTCTACAGCACCATAACCAGAGCGGACTTAGAACAGAAAGGCCACACCTAAACCGGCATGATAGCTTTTATCAGCGCCATTTAAATCAACACCGACACTGGCATCCAGCTGGGTACGTGCATTTAAGGCATAAATCAGACTTGAACCCAAGGCATATTCTACCTTCTGGCTTTCTGCTTTGCGGTAAATAAACTCGGAGAAGCCGGCCCATTTATCGCTGAGCTGATATTGAATCCCCGGCACTGCCTGCAAGGCCCAATTGCTGTCCTGCCACTCATAACGCATGCTAATTGAGGTGGTGAGTAAATCATTATAGGCGTAGGCCACTGCCGAGCTGAGGCTGTAAATATCCTCTTCGGCACTAAAACCGTCATTCCCGGTGGCAATCTGCGCTTCGGCCAGCACCGCCATCGACAGTTTTTCATCATCTAAATCAATGGCATGTTTCAGACCAATGCTGACATCCCCCAGACCATCTTCTTCAACCGACTGGCCAGCACTTTTTACCCGGCTCCAGCCCGGACCCTGCCAGCCCAGCTGTAATTCTAGATTATCCGCCAGACCGGTACGCAGTAAGGTATCGGCGTGCAGCTGAGTAATTTCCTGCGTCAGACCATTGTCATCTTTGGTTTTCTGATAGTGCGCATTGGCCAGCGCCTGCTCCCAGGCCAACTGACCGACCGGCGTAATTCCGGTGCTCATGCCCACACCCGGACGGTCAAATACAAACTCGGCGGCAAAGACCTGACTGCTGACTGCAGTCGCCACCATCACACCCAATAATTTCAATGCTGACATAGTGTTTATCTCAATTTTAAGCCAATTCTTTGGTCATTTTCGCGCCATGGGCACGGAGCAGTTCTAAGGTTTGCTGTTCTTCAGGCAAGGCTTCAGCCCAGTTAATTTCATCAAAGTCGCAATCAAAGAATAAATCACTGATGGATGACAAAATGGTCAGGCCATCTTCATCTTTACGGTTTGGATCGACGTTTTCTTCAAGCAGGCGCTTTACCGCAGGTGCACAGGCGGCACTGGCGGCGTCCCATAACGGGCCATAGACTTCTTCCGCATCCCACAAATGCAAATTGACCTTGGCCTGAATTAACGCGTCCAGAATTTCCATATGGACGGCCAAATCCTGCTGTTTTTGTGCTTCATTGTGCGGCTGGCCCGCCTCATAGGCCTCGCAAATGGCTTCCCACCACTGAAACAGGCCATCAGACCAGACTGAAATTACCGGGCCTTTTTCAGGATCAATAAAATTCGGATCAAGCCCCGCGGCCAGAAGCTGTTGCACTTGGGCCTGATCTAGTTCTTCTATGGCTTGCACCAAGCGTTGTTGTTGTGCCGTTAACATGCAGAGAGCTCTCTTCAATCAAATCAATTTCGTTCTATTATGCCCAATTCAGTGAAAATTGTTTAAGCGAAATGTAATCTTGTCGCATGAATTTGCTATAAAAAAAGCCCCAATACTGGGGCTTTTCTGCTTTTCAGCCAATACCTGTCTTATTCGTCGACATCGGTATCTAGGTCAACCCGACCCGGCTGTCCACCACGCGGATGTTCTTTTTTCTCAAAGACATGCTCCAGACTACGTTTTAAACGGTCAATGGCGCCATGAATTGCGGTATCGACATTATGACCACGATGATTGACCACCACAGGCTTCAAGCCGGCCGGGCGTGCTTCAATCATACATTTGATGTCATCATCTCCGCCTTTGTCCCCGTTTTCATCACTTAAATGTACGGAAAAATGGGTAATACGCTCACTATGGCGTTTAAATTCATCACTTAGCTCTGCACGTACGTAACTAATTAATCGTTCGCTACCTTGGATATTCTTATCTGTACGGATTTCAATATTCATAATCTCATCCTCTCTTTCTTTCGTTTTCTGAATCTTTTTTGTGCAAAACTATTTTATCTTGGCACGTTTGTCGCTTGCTGTTTTCCAGCATATTGAACATCTTCAACCTAATTTGGACGCTACCCTCCACATTGAACGATGAACACTTTTGAGTCTGCAGAACCGTGTCCTTATACTTTGAATATCGGGCCTAACTCAAAAATATGCAAGCAATATTTGATAAAAATTAGCAAAAGGATAACCTGTTGTGACAACTGCTTACTTGCGTGGCCAGGCACTGATTGACTCAATCCGCTCTGCCCCTTATTCACGTGATTTAATTGGCTATCATGGCCAGCCGCCGCATCCGCAGTGGCCGAATCAGGCACGTATTGCGGTGCAATTTGTGCTGAATTATGAGGAGGGCGGCGAAAATCATATTGAACATGGTGATGCCGGTTCCGAGCAGTTTTTATCCGAAATTGTCGGTGCGGCCAGCTTTCCGGCCAGACATATGTCGATGGATTCGATGTATGAATATGGCTCGCGGGCCGGTTTCTGGCGCATTCATCAGGAATTTCAGCGACGCCAGTTACCGATGACCATTTTTGGGGTCGGTATGGCGCTGGCGCGGAACCCGTATGTGGTCGAGGCCATTCAGCAGGCCGACTATGATGTGGTGTCGCATGGGCAACGCTGGCTACATTATCAGAGCATGGACATGGCCACTGAACGCCAGCATATGGATCAGGCGATCAGTGTCTTAGAAACCCTGTTTGGTCATGCACCCATTGGCTGGTATACAGGCCGCGACAGCCCCAATACCCGCCAGTTACTGGCCGAATTCCCGCAAATTCAGTATGACTGTGATTATTATGGCGATGATTTACCGTTCTGGCAGACGCTGACCAATGCCCAAGGCCAGTCACGACCGCATTTAATTATTCCCTATACCCTCGACAGCAATGACATGAAGTTTGCCGCTGCAGCCGGCTTTAATAGCGGCGAGCAGTTTTATCAATACCTGAAAGATGCTTTTGATGTACTCTATGCCGAAGGAGAAACTACACCTAAAATGCTCTCGATTGGTATTCACTGCCGTCTTTTGGGGCGCCCGGGACGCTTTAAAGCCCTGCAACGCTTTTTAGACTACATTCAATTGCATCCACAGGTCTGGATTTGCCGCCGCGGTGATATTGCTACGCATTGGTATCGCCATCATGCACCAGAACCCGTCAAATAAAAAACTCGCACTGGACTTGTGCAGCTTTAGCCGTCTCAGTGAAAAATTGTCTTTTCACCGAAATTTGGCACTGATATTGCACTTTTAGCAACAAAATTAAATGTAATGATGAGACCCTTACTGTGCAACTGGATCAATTTAATCAGGCCCCTGAAGCTGAGATTCACCAATTCTTGCAGCAATGTGTACACATTCCGGCATGGGCAACTGCTATAACCCAACAACGGCCTTTTGAGAGTATCGAGCAACTTTTAGAATTTGCCCGGCAGCAGGCCAGCCATTGGGACTGGCCTGAGATTCAGGCCGCACTCGCAAATCATCCTCGAATTGGTGAGAAACAGGCGCAGCAGCAACTCACCGCACAGGAGCAGGCATTTTCTGCCCGGGAACAGGCCGCGGTCCAGCTCAATAGCGACACCCAGCAGGCACTTTTACAGGGTAATCTGGCCTATGAAAAAAAATTCGGATTTATTTTCCTGATTAAAGCCTTTGGCTTGAGCAGTGAAGATATTCTGCAAGCCTTACAGTATCGTCTGCTGAATGATGCCGACACTGAACAGCGCATTGTGCAGCAGCAACTCTCAGACATTGCCTTACTGCGTTTAAGCCAGGAGCTTCAGTCATGATCAGCACCCATATTTTAGATACCCATTTGGGTCAACCGGCTACCGGCGTGAAAATCCGGCTATTTAATCAGCAACAACAGTTGCTGGCCGAAGCCGAAACCAATGCCGATGGCCGGGTCACAGCCGCCGATTTTGCTTTGGCCGACTGTCCGGAAGGCTCATATAGTCTGGAGTTTTATACTGCGGCCTATTTTGAGCAAAAAGGCCTGGACAGCTTCTTTCCTAAAGTGGTGATTTACTTCCAGATTAAGGAGGCGACACAGCATTATCACATCCCGTTACTGATCAGTCCTTTTGCCTATTCGACCTATCGTGGCAGCTAAATTTGGTCGGAAAATTGCCAATAAAAAGTTAAATTTGGCTTTATTTTTGCTTAATAACCTGTATCCTTGACACGCTTTTTGGGGAAGACGAAGACACCGCTATGAAACTTACACAACTTGCTGCACTTTGTGCATTCTCAACCACTACTGCCTTAACGCAAGCGGCGCCAGTATGGCAGGACTTTAGCCTGACTGGTCTTTATGGCACCAATTACGAACAGGTTTTTTCTGAGGCAGAAGAACAAGCAACCTTAACGGTTGAGTATGCTGCCAAAGTAAAATACGCAGACGTATTTTTCTTCATGGATCGTAGCCGTGATGAAACTGATACTAAAGCTACCTATTTCGAATTGGCACCACGTTTAAGCCTAGGCGAAGTAACCGGTCAAAACCTGGCATTTGGTCCGGTGAAAGACATATTAGTAGCCACTACATGGGAAGGCGGTGAAGGTTTCGATAACTTCTTATACGGTGTCGGCTTTGCTTTAGATATTCCATATACCCAATATGCGAACATCAACTTCTATCGTGCTAATAATGAGAGCACGAAAGATGATTATCAAATGACCATCACCTATGCTGTACCATTTAAACTGGGCAATGAAGACTTCCTGGTTGATGCTTTCCTAGACTGGTCAACTGCTGAAGGTCCTCAGCATGCCAGCGAATTAAACTGGACTTCTCAGTACAAATGGAATGTGGGTAAACACATTTCTCCAGAAACACGTTTATACGTGGGGGTTGAACACTCAGTATGGAACAACAAATATGGCCGGAAAGGTAAAGACCAGAATGATGTCAGCGCGCTGGTGAAATACCACTTCTAAGTCATTTACATGACATAAAAAAGCAGGACTCCGGTCTTGCTTTTTTTATGTCCGCAGCGGCATGATAATGCGCTTATTCCTACCCTGATGTACTGCTTATGCGCTTTCATCTTCGTCCTGCCACCGAACACGATCTTGCTGCCATTCAGGCGATTTATAACCCGGAAGTGCTACAGCATGTAAACACCTGGAATGAACAGCCCTTTGATCTGGCACATTTCCAGCATTGGTTCCAGCAATTACAAAAACAGAATTTTCCCCTGCTGGTAGCCGAACATCTGGATACCGGACAAATTGCCGGCTATGCCGATTATTCTACCTTCCGCAGCATCAGCGGTTTTAAACATACAGTCGAACATTCGGTGTTTATTGACCGTCAATTCAGCCGGCAGGGTTTGGGCAAACAGTTGATGCAGGCCTTAATCCAGCATGCACAGGCACATCAGGTTCATGTGATGGTGGCCGCCATTGACCATGACAATAGCGGTTCAATGGCCTTGCATCAGCAATTAGGTTTTCAGCATTGCGGCTATATGCCCCAAGTTGGAAGAAAATTCGGACAATGGCGTGATCTGGTGCTGATGCAACTCATTCTGGATCCAGCATCAGAGCAGCCAGCCTCAACACCAGTCGATTGACCTGTATTTCTTGAAAAGCATCCTGCACAGAAAGTTTAATCCAGCGGATTACCGACTATATTGCTGATAATGCCTTTCATGATATGTGGCCCCTGCTCTTGGCGCAGTTCGGCATACCAGGCTTCCGTCACCTGCTGGTCTTTCATATGCGTAACATCACAGCGTTTACGCGCGCGCAGCACCAGTTCATTGGCGCGCTCATTGCGTTTATTCTGGTAGCGGCTTAAGGCATCCTGCACACCCAAGGTATTAATTTGTAAGGCACGTGCCAGATAAATAGCATCTTCCATGGCCTGACAACCGCCCTGTCCAATATCTGGCGTGGTGCTATGTGCGGCATCTCCCACTAGCACCACCCGGCCTTTATAAAAATTGGCGAAAGGCTCAATATCATGAATTTCCACGCGATTGGTGCGCTGTTCATCAATCGAGTCTATCAGCTGCTGCACCTGCGGACACCAGCCCTGAAAATACTGTTTTAACAGTGTTTTATACTGGCTGCGGTCATTCTCCAGTCCGGCCGCTAGCGGCACATCAAAGAAAAAATAAAAACGCTGATCGGCCACCGGCATCAGGGAAGCGCGCTTGCCTTCTCCGACAAAGGTAGTCCACTGGTCGGCCGGGGCCAGCTGTTCGGACACCTCCACCAGCCCATTCCAGTTGACATAGCCGGCATAACGGCGTGCGACAGTTTCATCCAGTACATAGGCGCGGGTTAAAGAGTGGGTACCATCGGCCCCGACCAGCAGTTCGGTTTGTAGCTGTGTGCCATCGGCAAAGCTGACCGTCACCTGTGAACCATCTTCCTGGAGTGCCACCATTTTCTTGCCTAAATAGATGTGCTCGCGACCAAATGCATCCATCAGCATATTTTGCAGTTCCGCGCGCGACACCGGATACGGACGCTGCCCGACTTCTTCAATTAACGGCGTCAGGCTGAACTGGGTCATCACATCACCGCTCAGGCCATCGACATAGGCCAGATGATCCATCTGCCCGCCCAGCTGGGCCACCTGCTCGGTCAGCCCGAGGTAGTTCAGGCATTTCACCCCATTGGACCACAGGGAAATAGCCGCACCCACCGGAAGAATCTGCTCGGACTGTTCATAAATACGCACTTCATGGCCAAACTTTTTTAGTGCAATCCCTGTGGTTAATCCGCCAATACCTGCACCAATAATTGTAATTTTCATTTTTCCTCCCAAGGCTTGCCTGTCAAAACTGAACAGCTGAAGCGAAAAACGTGCCATTTCATGCTTAGCCTGGGTCGCATGGCCAGAAGTTGGCACAGGCTGTGCTTCTACCCGTAGCAATAGGCCTGCTGTACAAGCCAAATCTGGCGCCACTGCCTGATTTCGATGCACGGCCGTGCCTGCTGTGAATGAACAATAAATGGAAGAGAATTATGGCCACTTTAATTGCACCAACATTTGACCTACCGCCCCAGCTTCAAACACTAACCAACCTGGCAGATACCCGTATTGGTGCAAAAGTTATTGAATGTTCAGATGATTTTTTTGCCGATGCGCAGCGTATGCTGCAATTTGCAGCACCAGTATTTGTGGAAGATAAATTTGATGATCATGGCAAATGGATGGACGGCTGGGAAACCCGCCGCAAGCGCCATGCCGGTTATGACTGGGCCATTGTCCAGTTAGGTGTGGCTGGCAAAATTCAGGCGCTGGATATTGATACCACCTTTTTTAGCGGTAACTATCCCGCTTCAGCCAGTGTCGAAGCCTGCTATGCGCCGCAAGGTAATCTGGAGCAGGCCGAATGGCAGCCGCTTTTAGCCAACAGTATTTTGGGACCCAGCCAGCATCATCTGTTTGAAGTCAGCTCTGATGCGGTCTATACCCATGTGCGTCTGAATATTTTCCCCGATGGCGGTGTGGCACGTTTTCGCGTATATGGCGAGGTGAAAATTCAGACCACAGATCATCAGGGTACACTGGATTTACTGGCGCTTGAAAACGGCGGCCGGGTAATTGCCTATAGCGATGCCCACTTTGGCCATCCACGCAATCTGATTAATCCGGGTCGTAGCATCAATATGGGCGATGGCTGGGAAACCAAACGCCGCCGCACGCCCGGCTTTGACTGGTGTATTCTGGCTTTGGGACAGGCCGGCCAGATTGAAAAAATTGATATCGACACCGCCCATTTCAAGGGCAACTACCCGGCAGAAGTGTCGATTCAGGCCGTCTATATTGAAGATGCCACCGATCCGCAACTGATTCCACAAAGCATGTTCTGGCCATTTTTACTGGAGGCGCAGCCCATGCAGATGGACCATGTGCATTCCTTTATCGAGCAGATTTTAAAGCACGATAAAATCTCGCATATCCGGGTCAATATGATTCCCGACGGCGGCATCAGCCGGATTCGCCTCTGGGGCACACTGGCGAACTAACGCACCAGCGTCGCTGTTGGCCCACTCCACAGGCTGACAGCGACCTCCATCTCTACCAGTTGATGATGACCATAAAAATACCCGCCCTGGAACTCTCAAACAACATGAAAAATACCATTCAGATTCAAGCATTGACCCAGGACAATTTTGCCCCTTTTGGTGAAGTGATTAGCTGTCAGGGACATGACTATTTTCATATTAACCATGCCCAAACCGAGCGTTATCATGCGCTGGCCATGACGGAAATTCTTGGTGAAGCACAAGCAGGCATTAGTATTTTCCGCAATATCCAGAGTACCCAAATACCGTTTCAGGTAGCAATGCTGGAGCGCCATCCTCAAGGCTCGCAGGCTTTTATTCCGATGCAGGGGCAAGCGTTTTTGGTGGTGGTGGCACCGGGTTTAAATGCAGATGAGCCAGACATTAGTCAGCTTCAAGCGTTTATTAGCGATGGTTCACAAGGCGTGAATTACCGCGCCGGGACCTGGCATCATCCCCTGCTGACGCTGGAGGCACCCAGCGATTTTGCCGTGATTGACCGGATTGGCTCTGGTCCCAACTGCGATGTGTATGAATTCAACTCACCCATCCAGATTGTTTCTACCCAGATTTAATTCTCCATTTGGTATAAAAAATAAGCCAGCTTGCCCTTTACAAGCCCAGTATGTGCATGTTTTAGTCAGTACTCTGCCAGTCCGTTGAAATACGCATGTCTAAAGCCGACCTGATGGTTCTGATCTTTTGCGTCATTGCTGCCCTGTTACACGGGATCAGCGGCTTCGGCTTTCCTATGGTCAGTACCGCGGCCATCTCCACCTTGTACCCGCTGTCGACCACGGTAGCCTTTGTACTATTACCCTGCCTGATCCTGAATCTGTTTTTACTCAATAGCGACCCCGAACGCAGCTTTCTTCAGGCGCTGCGCTATTATTCCGGTCAATATTGGGGCCTGATTATCAGCAGTCTGATCGGAAGTGTATTCGGTGTGCAGTTACTGCTACATCTAAATGATGGCTATCTCAAACTGCTGATGGGGCTGTTTATTTTATGGTATGTGCTGGATCAGTTTCGCAGCCAGCCCCTGCGCATTCAGGCCAGTCTGAAAAACATGCTGCTGTTTGGTCTGCTGGCCGGTGTGATCGGCGGAGCCACCAATGCCATGGCACCCTTTCTGATGATGTACCTGCTGAGTACCGAACACAGCAAAACCGAAATTGTGCTGATCAGCAACTTGAATTTTGCGGTCAGTAAACTGATTCAGCTGCTGCTGCTTTACCCGGTGATGCTGCAATTTAAATCTGAACAATGGTCCTTACTAGGCTTATTAACCGTGGTGTCGCTGCTGGGGGTCTGGGCGGGCGGCCAGTTACGTGCCCATATTTCCCAGCAGAAATTTCGCTGGCTGATTCTCAGCTTACTGGCCGTGCTCGGCGGCTCAGCCCTGTGGCAAGCTGTGCAACTCCTCAGTCAGAACCCGCATTTTTTTGTGGTTTAATCTTCACTTAGCTGCAAAATAATCAATTTATACTTTGCCCCCCTGCTTGAAAAATATTAAATAATAGGCCGATTACTCTAATTCCTATAAATCTATAAAAGGATCGTATATGAATACAGATACGTTAAAACCACCGGTCGAGGCCGCGCCGAAAGGCATTGTCAAAGGCTGGATTATTATTGTCATTGCCGCCCTGCTTTCTTGGGGCTTTTACCATATTTTGCCCTATGATGATTATGCCAATAAAGGCCTGAGCCTGCTGCTGTTTATCGGGATTTTATGGCTGACTGAAGCGGTGCATATCACCATTACCGCGCTGCTGGTGCCGGTGCTGGCCGTAGCGCTTGGCATGCCGATTGAAAATGCCAGCAAAGAACTGGTACCGATGACCACCACGCAGGCGCTGCGGACTTTTGCTGACCCGGTCATTTTCCTGTTCTTTGGTGGTTTTGCCTTGGCCACTGCCCTACATATCCAGAAACTGGACCGTAAAATTGCGATGTGGATTATTTCCATGTCTGGCGGGCATTTGGGGATTTCAGTGCTGGCCATTTTTGCCGTCACAGCTGTACTGTCGATGTGGATTTCCAATACCGCCACCGCAGCGATGATGCTCCCGCTGGCTTTGGGTCTGCTGTCGCACCTAGATTCAACCAAAGAGCGCTCTACCTTCGTCTTTATTCTTCTCGGGATTGCCTATTCGGCCAGTATTGGCGGCCTGGGAACGCTGGTCGGTTCACCACCGAATGCTATTGCTGCCAAAGCACTGGACTATGACTTCGCCGACTGGATGAAAATCGGTTTGCCGATGATGCTGATTTTACTGCCAGCCATGTTGGTCAGTTTATATCTGGTGTTGCGTCCGAAACTGAACCAGAAAATTCATTTTGAAACAGAAGTAATTCCATGGAACCGAACCCGTATCGCGACCATGATTCTGTTTATCTGTACCGCGATTGCCTGGATTTTTGGCAAAAAACTCAGCGAGAACTTTGGTATTTCATCTCCGGATACCTGGACTGCACTGGTCGCCGCCTGTCTGGTGGTGATTTTAGGCACAGCTACCTGGAAACAGGTTTCTGAAAACACCGACTGGGGTGTATTACTGCTGTTTGGTGGTGGTTTAACCTTAAGTGCCATGCTGAAAGATTCAGGTGCATCGCTGGTACTGGGTCAAACCGTTGCAGATGTATTTGGTACGGCATCACCGCTGGTGATTATTTTTGTGGTGACCATTTTCATTATTTTCCTGACTGAATTTACCAGTAACACCGCTTCTGCTGCACTGTTGGTACCGGTCTTTGCCGCCATTGCCGACCAGATGGGTATGCCAAAGGAAATTCTGGTGATTATTATTGGTATTGGTGCATCGTGTGCCTTTATGTTGCCTGTAGCAACACCGCCAAATGCAATTGTGTTTGGGTCCGGTCATATCAGACAGCGTGAAATGATGAGTGTGGGGATGGTGTTAAACATCCTGTGTACCTTCATTATTGCGCTGTTCGTGTACTGGTTCTTTAGCTAAACGCTCAGCATCCATCTAAAAGAGCACTGATTTCAGTGCTCTTTTTTTGTTTAATTTTTACCTATACTTAGACTATGATCTAAGCCATCAATAAGAATGACACGGGGATTTTTATGGCCAAGTTTTTAAACACCAGTGCAACCAACTTTTTTCTAGAAGAACTGATTAAGAATGCCAAAGAGCGTTTAATTCTGATTAGCCCCTATTTACGACTTAATGACCGGATTAAAGAATTACTCGAAGATAAAGATCGGCTCAAAATTGACATCCGTATTGTGTATGGCAAAAGCGATCTGCATCCAGAGGAAATCAAATGGTTGCAAAAACTGGATTATGTCCGCTTAAGCTTCTGCAAGAACCTGCATGCAAAATGCTATCTGAATGAATCGGAATGTATTATTTCCAGCCTGAATTTATATGAATTCAGCCAGATTAATAACAATGAAATGGGAATTCTGGTTCGCAAATACGAAGATGATGAAGTATTTAAAGATGCCTATGAAGAAGCGCAGCGCATTATTCGGATTAGTGATGAAGTCCGCATTAGCCTCGATGAAGTGAAAGCAGATGCTGTGGTGGCCGAAGCAGAGCGTGGCGAAGAAAGCTCGACACTGACCAAACTCACCACTTCCAAACTGGCTGCAAAACATAAGCTGAAAACCGCAGATATACTGGAGAAATTAACCACAAAAGGCTTCCTGACCTTAAACGAAAATGGCAAACACTTTTTAACTGAACAGGGTAAAAGTAGTGGGGGTGAGTTCAGATCCAGTCAGTATGGTGGGTATTTTTTATGGAATGAAAATACGGAAATTGAATGACAATTTCCCTCTCCTTTTCGGAGACAGGGAGAGGTGAAATTAAAGCCTCCAAACCTCCCTTCTTGCGCTGCAAGATCAAGCCGTGCTGATCTCTTGCTCAGGGAGGCTTTGACTTGTTAAATCCCTCCAACCTCCCTTTGAGAGAGGGAAATTAAATCGCTACTAACTCCCGAATCCCTTTCTCCGGCATTTCCCTGCCGGCACCTTGTGCAATCACCTGGCCACGGGCCATCACGGTATAGCCATCGGCCAGCTCTTCGGCAAAATCATAGAACTGCTCGACCAGCACAATTGCCATTTCTCCACCATCAGCCAGTTTACGAATCACCCGGCCAATATCTTTAATAATCGACGGCTGAATACCCTCGGTTGGCTCATCCAGAATTAATACCTTCGGTTCAGAAGCCAGCGCGCGGGCAATTGCCAATTGCTGCTGCTGACCACCGGATAAATCTCCGCCGCGGCGCTGCTTCATTTCATCCAGAATTGGAAAAATCTCGTACAGATGTTCCGGTACTTTTCGGGTTTTTGCGCCTTTAAATTTCGCCATCCCAATCAGGATATTTTCCTCAACTGTTAAGGTCGAAAAAATATCGCGGCCTTGTGGCACATAGGCCAAACCTTCACGCACGCGCTGCTCCGGACTAAGCCTGGAAATATCTTTGCCATCCAGCAGAATCTGCCCGGACTTAATCGGCAAAATGCCCATCAAACATTTCAGTAACGTGGTTTTGCCCACGCCGTTACGCCCCAGCACCACTGAACATGCGCCGACCGGAGCCTGAAACGATACATCACGCAGGATATGACTGCCCCCATAAAACTGATTGACGTCTTTGACTTCTAGCATCGCGGTCTCCTTAACGTCCTAAATATTTTTCAATCACATCGTCATTGGCCTGAACTTCAGCCAATGTCCCCTCTGCCAGAATGGCACCCTGTGCCAGCACCGTGACTTTTTCACTGATGGTGTCAATAAAGCTCATATCATGCTCAACCACAATCAAGGTATGATTTTTCTTCAGTTCCAGACACAGCTCCGCGGTGCGTTCAGTTTCGGCATCGGTCATACCGGCCACCGGTTCATCCAGCAAAATCAGCTTGGGGCGCTGCATCAAGAGCATGCCAATTTCCAGCCACTGCTTTTGGCCATGCGACAGCAATCCGGCCGGTTTATGCACCAATTCCTGTAAGCGGATTTGTGCTAGCGATTCTTCCAGTGCCTGTTGGGCATCGGGATCGAGCTTGCTAAACAGGCTTTTTTTCACCCGTTTATCTTTCGGGGCGGCAAGCAGCAGGTTTTCTATGACAGTAAAATTTTCAAATACTGTGGGTTTCTGGAACTTGCGTCCAATTCCGGCCTCGGCAATCTGTTCGGTGCTCATCTTGGCTAAATCATAGGTCTGGCCAAAAAAGGCACTGCCTTCGGTGGGACGGGTTTTACCGGTAATCACATCCATTAACGTGGTTTTACCGGCACCATTGGGTCCAATGATGCAACGTAATTCCCCTTCTTCGATATACAAAGACAAGTCATTTAAGGCACGAAAGGCATCAAACCACACGCTGACTTTTTCCAAATACAGCGCAATACCGTGGCTAAAATCTGCGCCCTGTTCCTTGGGGCGGCCATAACCTTCAGCAGCATGGCCGCCATGAGCTTGCAACAGTTCACTCATTCGCTCCGCTCCTTTTTAAAACGGTCAAACAGACCAATAATCCCTTTCGGCAGGAAGATGGTTACCACAATAAATAGCGCCCCTAAAATCAGTAACCACGCCTCTGGGGAAGCAGCGGTGAAATAGGTTTTGGCCGCGTTAATCACACCCGCGCCGAGTAAAGGCCCAATTAAGGTGCCGCGACCACCCGCCGCGACCCAGACCGCCATTTCAATCGAGTTGACCGGGTTCATTTCACTCGGGTTGATGATGCCGGCTTGCGGCACATATAGCGCCCCGGCAATACCCGCGATCACCGCAGACAGTACCCAGGCCGACAGCTTGTACCACAGCGTGCGATAGCCCAGATATTGCAGACGGTTTTCACTGTCACGAATTGCACCCAGCACACGGCCATAAGGCTGATTCATCAGATGACGCAACCCGATAAAGCACAGCAGAAGCACCAGCGCGGTGATAAAACACAGGCTGGCCCGCATCGGTGCCGAGGTAATATCCATGCCCAAAATAGTTTTAAAGCCGGTAAAACCATTGTTGCCGCCGAAACCGGTTTCATTACGGAAAAACAGTAGTGCGGCAGCAAAGGTCATGGCCTGGGTGATAATCGAGAAATACACGCCCTTGATTTTGGAGCGAAAAGCAAAGAAGCCAAACACAAAGGCAATGATGCCCGGCACTAAAACAACAAGTGCAAGCGACCAGAGGAAATGTTCCGTACCAACCCAGAACCACGGCAACTCGGTCCAGCTTAAGAAACGCATAAAGTCTGGCAGCCCATCACCCGCGGATTGGCGCATCAGGTACATGCCAAACGCATAACCGCCCAGAGCAAAGTACAGGCCATGACCCAAACTTAAAATACCGGCATAGCCCCAGACCAGATCCAAGGCCAAAGCCACCAGTGCCAGACACATGATTTTGCCAATCAGGGTGACCCAATAAGCCGATAGATGCAGTGCCGAATCACTCGGCAACAGATGCAGCCACGGCAACAGCAGTAAAATCGCAAAACAGGCGGCAATGGCTGCCCCGCTATAGGGTTTATCGGAAAGTAAATGTGTGATCTTCATGCGCTTACTCCACAAAACGGCCTTTGATGGCAAACAGACCTTGTGGGCGTTTTTGAATAAACAAAATCACAAGAACCAGAAGAATAATTTTGGCCAGTACAGCGCCCATGCCAATTTCCAGCGCAGTCCCGCTAATACCCAGACCCAGTGCTGCCAGTACCGCACCCCAGACCTGACCAACCCCGCCAACTACCACCACCAGGAAGGCATCAATAATGTAATTCTGCCCCAAATCCGGGCCGACATTTCCGACCTGCGCCAAGGCACAACCGGCTAGTCCAGCCAGACCAGAACCCAGACCAAAAGCCATCATGTCGATGCGGCTGGAACGAATTCCGACGGCACGTGCCATCTGACGGTTTTGGGTTACAGCCCGCACAAACAGACCAAAACGGGTTTTATTGAGTAAATAGACCAGTAACAACAGCACGGCGATGGTAAAGACAATAATTGCGATACGGTTATACGGCAGCATCAGGCTTGGGCTAATGGAAATGCCGCCAGACAGCCAGGCAATATTGGACACCTCCACGTTTTGTGCGCCAAAGATCATCCGCACCAATTGCATTAAAATCAGACTCACCCCAAAGGTGGCCAGCAGGGTTTCCAGCTGACGGCCATAGAGCGGACGAATTACCGTGCGTTCAATCAGCATGCCAATTAAAGCGCTGACCAGAAAGGCTGCCGGAATCGCCACGATCAGGTACCAGTCCAGATAACTGCCAAAATGGCTTTTAAACAGGCTTTGCACCACATAGGTGGTATAAGCGCCAATCATGATCAGCTCGCCATGCGCCATATTGATGACTCCGAGCAGACCATAGGTGATGGCCAGACCTAACGCCGCCAGCAGCAAAATACTGGCGGTACTGAGCCCGGAAAATAGATGCCCGGCCCATTCACTGGCCTGTAAGCGGGTCTGAATGGCGCTTTTGGCCTCCAGCAACACGGCTTTCAGTTCCGGATTCAGATTCGGCTGTTGCAGCTCCTGCTCCACCATGGCCAGTACATCGGGACGGTTGGAATCGGCCAGTACCTGGGCGGCCTGAATTTTCACCAGCACATCTGGCTGCTGATAATCCAGCCGTGCTTTGAGCTGGGCCAGACGCGCCTTCACCTTATTATTCCGTTCCTGTAAATACAGGCGATTGATCTGCGCCAGCTGTAATTCAGACAGATTGCTTTCATAAATATCGACAGCTTCAAGGCGCTCAGCCGCATCTTCTGACTGCATTTTTGAATGCGCCAGCGCAAAGGTCAGCGCTTTCTGCAAGGTATTCACCAGCGTGACCTGCGCCAGATCACTTGGCCAGTCGCTAACCGGCTCCAGTGCCGGATAATGCAGTAAACGCTCATCCGATTCCAGAATATAGGTTTGACCATTGGCGCCGCTATAGAGCTGCTGCTGTTCAACATATTGTGCAAGCTGATCCAGCTGTTCGAGGCTGCCGGGCCACTGGTTCAGTAAGGCACGGCGGCTGGCGAAATCACCTTGCACAAATTGCTGGATGGCATCGGCCTGTGTCACAGCAACGGCTGTCTGTGTTTGCGGCTGTTCGGCCTGAGCCAGCTGTATCGATAAAACTTGGGCAAAAATCAGAAAAATAGCGGCGATATTCACGCGAATATTCATTTTATATCCCCCTATTGTGTGTCCTCTTTTTTATAAGAAGGCAGAGAAATCGAAAAAAAACCTGCTGCCGAAGCAGCAGGCGTGATGTCAAACTTACTTCGGAAGATAAGGACTCCAAGGTTCTGCCTGCAGGGTTTGCGGGGTTTTATAGACAATATCAAACTGGCCATCGGCACGGATTTGCCCGATCATGACCGGCTTATGCAAGTGATGGTTTGACGTATCCATTTTTAAGGTATAACCAGAGGGTGCTTTAAATTCCTGACCAGCCATGGCTGCACGGACTTGATCCACCTCGGTAGTGCCGGCTTTTTCTACCGCCTGCTTCCACATATTGATGCCGACATAGGTCGCTTCCATCGGGTCATTGGTCACCAGCTTGTTGGCATTTGGCAGTTTATAATCGACTGCGTACTGCTTCATTTTGTTGGTGAACTCGGTATTGACCGGATTTTTTACCGACATAAAGTAGTTCCACGATGCCAAGTGGCCGACCAGTGGCTTGGTATCAATACCGCGTAATTCTTCTTCACCCACCGAGAACGCCATCACCGGAATATCAGAAGCTTTGATGCCCTGATTGCCCAGTTCACGGTAGAACGGCACATTGGAATCGCCATTGATGGTGGAAATGACCGCAGTCTTTTTCCCGGCCGAGAATTTTTTAATATTGCTGACAATGGTCTGATAGTTACTGTGCCCAAACGGGGTGTACTCTTCCATAATGTCCGCATCAGCAATGCCTTTTGATTTCAGGAAAGCACGCAGAATCTGGTTGGTGGTCCGTGGATAGACATAATCCGTTCCCAGCAGCACAAAACGTTCGGCCTGACCGCCCTCTTCACTCATCAGATATTCCACTGCCGGAATCGCCTGCTGGTTAGGTGCTGCGCCGGTATAGAAAATATTTTTCGACTGTTCCTGACCTTCATATTGCACCGGATAGAACAGCAGACCATTCAGCTCTTCCACCACCGGCAGCACCGATTTACGTGACACTGAAGTCCACGCACCAAAAATGACCGCAACCTTATCCTGAGTAATCAGCTGGCGCGCCTGTTCTGCAAACAGTGGCCAATCAGAGGCCGGATCAACCACCACCGGTTCCAGCTTTTTGCCCAGCACCCCGCCATTGGCATTAATTTCATTGATTGCCATTAGCGCGGTATCTTTTAGCGAGGTTTCTGAAATGGCCATGGTGCCGGACAAGGAATGTAGGATGCCGACTTTAATGGTCTCACCGGTGCTGGCCGCTGGCTGGGCTGTGCTGGCACTGTCGCTACTTTCGGTCGATTTTGAGCAGCCGCTGAGCGCCACAACCCCGGCCATGCTGGCCACTAACATACTTTTTGAAAACAGATTGCGCTGGAACTTCATGAATTTCTCCACACTTATGCAGCACCTGAACACGGTGCCTGTTGTTCTATGACTGCAGCGGATAATTCAATTTCTATGCCAAACGCAAAACTGACAGGCAGATCTAGACGGGACAAGTAAGATTTAAATCATAAAAATTAGTTACTTATATTAATATAAAAAATGAAGCATAGCCCTTCAGCTACGCTGCACTGATCAGCACCACATACACCCAAGCAGAGTGCGCTCTAGAGTTTTTAGAGATATTGAAGGCTAAGGAGGCGCAAAAGTGAACAAAAAAAGTGCAACCCTATCCAGCCGGATTGCCTCATTTTGGAGAAAAAATCAGCGATATAAAAAAACCTGCACCAAGACGGGCAGGTTTTCTAAAATGATGAAAGTTTTAAGGTTTTAAACCACCAGATCAGCCAGATTGCCTTTTTGCTCTAGCCACTGCTTCCGGTCTGCGGAGCGTTTTTTGGCCAGCAGTTTATCCAGCAAACCGGCAGTGACATGAATATCATCCAGATCCAGTTGCACCAGACGGCGTGTATCCGGGTCCATGGTGGTTTCACGCAGCTGGCTGGCGTTCATTTCACCCAAGCCTTTAAAGCGGGTGATTTGCGGATTTTTGCTTTTGCATTTATTTAAAATGCCGTTGAGCTCATCTTCATCCAGTGCGTAATGTACATCTTTATTGTCATCAATCCGGAATAATGGCGGCATGGCCACAAATAAATGCCCTTCTTCTACCAAAGCCGGGAAATGTTTGACAAAAAGCGCACAGAGCAAGGTGGCAATATGCAGACCATCGGAGTCGGCATCGGCCAGAATACAGATTTTGCCATAACGCAGTTCAGACAAGTCATCTGAACCCGGATCAACCCCAATCGCAATGGCAATATCATGCACTTCCTGAGAGCCCAGCACCTCATCGGAAGAGACTTCCCAGGTATTTAAAATTTTACCGCGAATCGGCATGATGGCCTGGAAATTCTTGTCACGTGCCTGCTTGGCCGAACCGCCCGCAGAATCCCCTTCGACAATAAACAGTTCCGATTCTTCACGGGTCAGACCGACACAGTCGGCCAGCTTGCCTGGCAGAGCCGGACCCGACACAATCTTTTTACGCTCGACTTTTTTGGCTGCTTTTAAACGGCGACCGGCCTTGGAGATGGCCATTTCTGCCAGTTGCAGCGCTATATCTGAATTCTGATGCAGCCATAAGGCAAAGGCATCTTTGGCAATATTCTGCACAATTCCGGACGCTTCACGGCTCGACAGACGCTCTTTGGTCTGACCGGAGAATTGTGGCTCCTGGAATTTTAGCGACAGGATATAGTTCACTCCATCCCAGACATCTTCGGCCGAGAGTTTCAAGTTACGCGGCAACAGGTTACGCAGCTCACAGAACTCGCGCATGGCATCGGTGATACCGGAACGCAAACCATTGACATGGGTACCGCCCTGCGCGGTCGGAATCAGGTTGACGTAAGATTCCTGAATGCTTTCGCCGCCTTCAACATTCCAGCAAATCGCAAACTCTGCGCTGGCGCGTTCTGCATTGCCTGAAGAGACAAAGGCCGGCGCCGGAATAATCTCGCGGTCTTCCAGTTCATCCATTAAATAATCGACCAGGCCATTTTCAAACTGCCAGGTGATTTTTTCATCATTAATCTGGTCGATATAATTGATTTGCAGGCCAGCCGCCAAAACCGCTTTGGCTTTTAAATTATGTTTTAAGGCTTTTAAGGCAAATTTTGGCGAATCGAAATATTTGGCTTCCGGCCAGAAACGCACCAGCGTGCCTGACGCACGTTTTGGTGCTTTGCCTTCCAGCACTTCTAGTGGTCCAGTGGCTTCGCCCTGCTCAAAAGCCATTTTGTAGAGATTGCCCTGACGCTGTACATCCACTTCTACCCGGGTCGACAAGGCATTCACCACAGAAATCCCGACCCCGTGCAGACCACCGGAAAACTGGTAGTTATCGGTACTGAACTTGCCGCCGGCATGCAGCTTGGTCAGAATAATTTCAATTCCGCTCTGGCCATATTCCGGGTGAATATCCACCGGCATCCCGCGGCCATTGTCTTCTACTGCCAGCGAGCCATCTTTATACACGGTCACGCTAACTTTGGTGGCGTGTCCGGCCAGTGCCTCATCGACAGCATTATCAATCACTTCCTGCGCCAAATGGTTCGGACGCGAGGTGTCGGTATACATACCCGGACGGCGACGGACCGGATCGAGACCAGATAAAACTTCAAGAGATTGAGCCGTATATTGAGACACGTTGTACTGTTTCCTTATTTTAGGGAATCCGATAAAAACTGCAGCAGCATAGGTATTTTTAGCGCAAAGTTGTCCATCCCATGATTGCCGCGGGTTTCGGTCATGATCAGAGAGCTATGCTGGGCCTGGCTATAATAACGCTGTGCGTCACGATAATCCAAAACTTCATCGCCTTGCTGCAATAACACTAAAATTTTGTCTGCCTTTTCAACAAAAGGCACTGCCATCTGTTCCAGTTGCTGTAAATGTAGCCGCTCCAGCGTCCAGTGTTCATGCACTTTCAGCGGAATCTGCGCATCGCCAAACAGTTCCTGAAACAACTGCCATGGTCGCATAGCCGGATTAATCAGCACAGCCGGAACCGCATAGCGTGCGACCAGTTGTGTCGCATAGAAGCCACCCAGACTGCTGCCGACCAGCGCTACCTGATCCAGCTGCTCAATCAGTGCAGATAAGTGCTGCATTACCTCGCGTGGCGGCGCATTCAGATCGGGCAGATGCACCTGAATGTCACTCCGCTGTGCCAGCGCTTGCCGCAACAGCTGGCCTTTGGCAGAAAAGGGATTGCTCCTGAAACCATGCAAATAAATTAAATTCATTGTGCTAATCGGATGTTATCCATGTTCATTGTTGTATTTACTTTTTTGAGACTTTGATCACATTCATGTTTTAATTTGTATGTCACAAATAATTGTTAGACAAAAAAATTAAAACTGGGGCGTCATCCTCGCTATTGTAAAAGTTGTTCGGGATGAATGATATAAAATTAAGCTTAGAAATTTATACCGTGAAGCCAACGAAAAAGAAAGTAGCCGCGACACTATTGTTAGGGGGCAGTAGCACATGCCAAGTTTAACGCCATTGCATGAAACTTATTGTAAATGGGACACCACACCGCCCAGCCAGGCCGATTTACTGGAAGGTCTGGCGCAGCTGTTAAGTATGCCGGTGCATCAGGTGGTCAAAGAGCTGGTGCAGACCATTCAGCGTGAGGTCTTGCTGAGCCTGTTTGGCATGAGTGAACAGCACTCCCGAAAATTCCAGAATATGTCGCCCATTCGCAAGCTGTACAGCCTGTCCTTTGATACGCTGCAAAACTATAGCAACTACCTGCTGGCGCCCAGCCTGCGTCAGGTGATTGACCGTTTTCCACGTTTACATGACAAGCCGCTGACGCCGTATATGCATGTGCTGGTCGGTATTTTAAATGGCGTACTGGGTGATTATTTGCTGAATCAGCAAAATCCGCTGGCATTGCCAATGACTATTTATGACCACTACGGCAGTGTGCAAAAAGGCGAGCTGACCGGACAGGTGATTCTGTTTGTGCATGGCCTGTGTATGAACCATCTGGACTGGTCACATCAGCAATATGGTGGTATTGGCGAAAAACTGCTGGCACAGCGCCAGCGCAACACCATGCTGTATTTAAATTACAATACCGGACGGCGTATTTCCGCCAATGGTCACAGTCTGGCCAATACCCTGGAAGATCTGATTCAGCGCAATCCGAATATCACCAGCATCAGCCTGATTGGACATAGCATGGGCGGACTGGTGTCGCGCAGTGCCCTGTTTTATGGCAAACAGGATTTGCATGAGTGGATTCATATGGTCGATAACCTGGTCTGTCTGGGTTCGCCGCATCATGGTGCAGCGCTGGAGCGTTTCGGCTTTCACTTGCAGGACAAACTGGGGCGTTTCCCGTTTATGAAAATTGTCGGGCATGTGGTGAATATCCGCAGTAACGGCATTCTGGATTTACGTTATGGCAGCGTGCGCGATGATGACTGGGAACACAATGAAGCGCGAATTGGTGAAATTGATGATAACCGTAAACCAGCGCCCTTCCCGTCCCATATTAATGCCTTTTTGGTGGCCGGCACCATTGAATATGAAAACAAGCGCAACCGCACCCGCAAAGTGATTGGCGATTATCTGGTCAGTGTCAAAAGTGCGCTGGGTGAACATCCGAACCCGCGTTTTCAGCTCAAACTGCCAGAATCGCATAAGGCGGTATTTTATGGTCTAAATCATATGGAAATTCAGTACCATTCCAGCGTGGCCGAGCAGATTGTGAAATGGTTTTATCCTGAAAATGATGACCGGGTCAATGAACGGGTACGTGAATATATTGTCAATTTAGAAAGTATTGAAGGCATTGCCCTGACTTAAAAATTGATGCGCTACAATTAAAACAGGAGGGTCATCGCCCTCCTGTTTGTTATTGATCTGGAGACAATATTATTTCTTTTTTACCGGCTTGGTTTTGGCCGCAGTATAGGGATAGGTACGGATTAACTGCCAGATACTAATAATCGTTAGCACAATAAAGAACACTAACGACCAGACCGGCAAGGATTGGCCCAGAAAAGTCCAGTCAATCACTGCACATTCGCCAGACCCAGACAGCACCTGTTGCAGCACCGCTTTCATTGGCAAGGCATCGACCAGATAATCCAGTCCCGGGCCACAGCTTGGCACCTGATCTGGCGGCAGGTTTTGCAGCCAGACATGCCGCGCGGCAACACCGGCCGACCATAAAATGCTTAAGCTGCCCAAAAAGGCATACAGCCGTTTAAACGCCCCCGAAAGCGGGTTGTGGAGCAGCGCGATCAGGGAAATGATCCCCAGACCAATCAGGCCGACACGCTGGAAAACACATAATGGACACGGCGCCAGACCTTGCACATGCTCAAGATACAGGGCGAAGGCCATCCCCACCACACTGGCACAAAACAAAACACCACTCACGAAGCGATAACTCCATTGCATGGTCAATCCTCTTTCTGTTTTTATCGGTACTGAGTCAGGAACTGCTCAAAACTCAAGGTCTGTTCCTGCTCAAGTTGCTGTTGTTGTTTCAATGATTGCTGGGCCATTTCTTCAAAATAGGCCAGCGTTTCCGGACTTAATACATGCGCCTGGTAAACGTCGGCATGTTGCTGTGCCATATGGCTGCCAAAATTCCAGGTGCCGCCCTGATGTAAGGTATCCTCAATCACCTGCGCCGATAGCGTCGCATCAACTTCATCAATCCGGCCGAGCATGGTCGCCAGACCCTGACTATATAGCGTTGTGGCATAGGCCTGATCCAGCAGTTCAGCCAAAGGCTGCATGGCCTGAACATGACTACGGCTCCAGTCTTCAATTGGATAGGACTGGCCATCTGCCAAAATGGTGGCATTTGGCGCACGGCCACGATTCACGACTTCGGCCTGATTGCGCTCAATAATGTCCTGTTCATCATCCAATAACGCCGGGCTGTCTTTCAGCAGACAGTACAGCGCCAGCACTTCCAGGAAGCCGGCGGTGTGTTCATCAATCCCGATTGGACTATACGGATTGACATCGACTGCGCGTAATTCGACATAGCCGACCCCACGATTGGCCAGCGCCTGAGATGGGGTTTCACCCGCCTGCGGCACCTGTTTTGGACGCACCAGACTGTAGTATTCGTTTTCAATTTGCAGCACGTGATCATTGATCTGAATCGGCTCACCCTGTGCATCATTCAGGCCCAAACGGCTAAATGGCAGATATGGGGTTTTGACGGCTTTTTGCAGACCCTCTAAATAACCACTCAGGTTGTTATAGTGAATCCCGAGCTGTTTTTGCGCGGAATTCTGATAACCAAAACGGCCCATGCGCAAGGCGGTGGCATATGGCAGGAACAGCGTGCCGCGTACCAGTGGCAGCAAATGATGTTCACGGCCGGTCATAAAACACTGACACACCGATGGACTGGCACCGACCACCAGCATCACCAGTGGGGTCAGGCGAATAAAATTACGGATTAAACCGAAATAGCGATGGCTGCGATAATCCTGCAGGCTCAGATTTTTGAGTGCCTCATCGCTTTCTTGTTGTTGCAGCGCTTCAAATAAGGCATCCGGGAAAGACAGATTATAATGCACCCCGGAAATGGTCTGCATCCGGCGTCCATAGCGCACCCCCAAACCATGACGGTATAAGGTCTTGAAACGGCCAATATTGGAGCTGCCATATTGCGCCAGCGGAATGCGTTCTTCGGCATCATCCAGCATACACGGCATTGACAGCGGCCAGAGTTTTTCTTCATGTTCCAGCTGACGGTACACCACGGCATGAATATCGCTTAAATAATTCAGTGCGCCCGGAATACTGTCCTGCGGCGGAGTAATAAACTCCATTAATGCTTCGGAATAATCGGTGGTGATATGCGGATGAGTCAGTGCCGAACCCAAGCCCTTCGGATGGGCTGCCTGAGAGAGAAATCCATTGCTTTGCATACGCAGGCTTTCACGCTCAATACCGCGCAACATGCCGCGCAGTAGCGAAGAATCCACCCAAGTCGTTAAAGTATCTTGAGAGGTCGATTCGGGTTGACTCATTACAATCTCGCTTATCGCAAAAAACTACTAAAGAAAATCATCGGTTTATATCAGTATAACGCGATTTAGTGCCGGCACATTACATCCTGTATAGTTTTCAAACAAACCCACAACTTTATTTTTGGCAATTTTTTATCACAAAGTTGCTCTATAAGACATGTGAAATTTGTGATTTTATAATCAAAAGAACAGAGGTAAATAATAAAGCGTATGAATTATCAGGATTTTTTAGATTTTTGGTTTTCTCCTGCTGCGGAACCGAACTGGTTTGTCAAAAGCGCAGAGTTTGATGCCGTGCTTGCAGAAAAATTTACCGATGTACTGCAACAAGCGGCACAAGGAGAACTATGGACATGGCGCGAAACACCCGCAGGTCGTTTGGCTGAAATCATTGTTTTAGATCAATTATCACGTAATTTATACCGTAATGACCCGCGTGCCTTTGCCCAAGATGGAATGGCCTTGGTGTTGGCACAAGAAATGATTCACTTAAAATTGGATCAGGACTTAAACCCAACCGAACGTCGTTTTCTATATATGCCGTTTATGCACAGTGAATCCAAACGTATTCACGAAGTCGCATTAACGTTGTTTGAAAGTTTGAATGACCCCACCGTGTTGGGCTATGAACTGAAACATAAAGTGATTATTGACCGTTTTGGACGTTATCCACATCGCAATCAAATATTGGGACGCCAATCAAGCGCAGAAGAATTGGAGTTCCTGACCCAACCCAATAGCAGTTTTTAATTAAAACGCGGTTCATTCTCCCCTTGCAGTATCTTCACAGGAGAACAGCATGAAACATCTAATTCTTGGTTTAGGCCTCGGGCTCAGTCTGCTGCTGGGCGGCTGTGCCACCACACCATCCAAGCCGCTGACCTTTGACCAGCTGGGTCAATATTCGGTGACGCCGCTGAACAGCCAGACCTATCGCATCAGTTTTCAGGCCCGTCCCAACATGAGCTTTGGCACCGCCGAAGAAATTACCCTGGTCAAAGCTGCGCAAACCACGCTGCAACAGAGCCATACCTTCTTTAAAGTGCTGGATGATCCAAGTAACCGCAGCCAGCAGCCACCGCGTCAGGCTGTGGTCTATCCGGCACCGAGCTTTTATCCTTATGGCTATTATCGTCGCCATCCGGCTTTCTGGCCTGACCCATTTTATGACTACCCGCAGGTCATTAATGTTGACCCGATTCAGGTTTCCTATACGATTCAATGTTATAAAGATCAAAAAAGCGCCCCAAGTGATGCCTTTGATGCTCGCCTGATCTTGCAGTCACTGGGTGGAAAATACGGGCTCAGTCCAGGCGGTCAGGTGTTACAGCCACCGGTAGCCACTTCAAACTAGGGAAACATGCATGCAGACAGCGCCAGCACCGACTTCTCCAAACCTGCAACGCAGCAAGCGTTTTGCCACCATGGCCCTGATCACGGCCGTGCTGGCCTGGATCTGTTTAATGGTGCTGGCCAAACTGCTGCCCGACTATATCTGGCTGATTCATATTCTGATGCTGTCGGCTGAAGCTGGCGTGGTCGGCGGGCTGGCTGACTGGTATGCGATTACTGTGCTGTTTCGTAATCCCTTTGGCCGGCTGCCCATTCCCAAGTTTCTGCGGGACCATACTGAAATTATTCCGCGCAACAAAGACCGTATTGCCGAATCGATGGGACGTTTTGTTCAGGAAAATTTCCTGTCACCGCAAATTGTACAGCGCAGCCTGCACAATACCGATGTATCGCTGGCCGTGGGTAAATGGCTGGCCAATCCACAGAACAACCAGCAGGTCAGCCAGCTAATTCAACAGACCGTACCGAAGATTTTTGAATTTGTCGGGCAGGAACAGATTGGCCGCTTTATCCAGAACAACAGCGTGCAATGGGTCAAAAATACTGACATTAATTATCTGGCCAGTGAAATGCTGCGCGCAGTGCTGGAAAATGATTTCCATCAGGATGTGCTGCAACGCGGGCTGGATCTGGCGCATGACTGGATGCTGCAACATCCGGAAGAAACCCGTGAGCTGACCCGCACCCTGTTTAAAGAACTGGGCGTGTGGCGTCTGGCCAGAGGTGCCAGCTGGATTGGTATTGATGTACAGCAGCGCACCATCGACTCTTTACTGGAACGGGTCGATTCGATGCTGGCCGATCCCGATCATCCGTGGCGACAAAAAGTGGAAGATATGGCGCATCAGCTGATGCAACAGCTGGCCGATCAGGACAGTGCCGCCAGCCAACGCCTGAACCAGACCAAAAATGCCTTGCTGGACAGTCCGCAAGTGCTGAATTTTATTAGTGGTGCAGTGGTGATTTTGTGTGATGCAATCCGGGCAGATCTGGAAAAACCCGATTCCGGTATTGCGGAAAACCTGCGCGTGGCCATTCAGCAGGTCGGTGAGAACATTATCAGTAACGGCGCCGTGCGCCAGTTGCTGAATGACAAAATGAGCGGCATCGCCGTCAATCTCTCTGACCAGTACAGTGAAAAAGTGATCCGTTTTATTAGCGAGCGGATTCATGAATGGGATTCACGCGAGATGATTGGCAAAATTGAAAACGAAGTCGGCGGCGACCTGCATATGATCCGGGTCAATGGCGTGGTGGTGGGGGCCTTTATTGGTCTGGCACTGGGGATTATCCGGGCGCTGGTCGAATTGATTTAATTCAGTTTTTTCGCCCACTGCTTCAATTGCTGGCGGATGGCGGATGGCGGATGGCGGATGGCGGCTTATCATGCGATGTACATAATACAATAACGGTAGTCAATGGTCATGCTTGAACTTCAATCTAAACTTCCTGCGCTTGGCGTGACCATTTTTAGTGTCATGACCACCCTGGCCCAGCGCCTGAATGCCCTGAATGTGTCACAGGGTTTCCCCGATTTTCCGGCCCCACCGGCCCTGTTGGAGGCCCTGTGTCAGGCGACACGAGAGGGCCAGAACCAGTATCCACCCGGCGATGGGCTGTTATTGCTCAGAGAACAGCTGGCCACGCAAAAGCAGCAACAGACCGGCCGTTCGTTTGATCCTCACACCGAAATCAGCATTACCGCCGGCGCGACCATTGCCATTTTCTGTGCCATTCAGGCAGTAGTGCAGGCCGGGGATGAAGTGATTATTTTTGATCCCAGCTATGACAGTTATGCACCCACCGTGCAACTGGCCGGCGGGAAAGCTATCCATCTGGCCTTGCAGCCGCCCCATTTTCAGGTCGACTGGAATCAGGTCAAAGATGCCATTCATGATCGTACCCGTATGATCATCGTCAATACCCCGCATAACCCGAGCGGTACGCTGTGGTCAGCCGCGGACTGGCAGACCCTGATTGAGCTGATTCAGGATCGCAATATTGTCGTACTGTCTGATGAAGTCTATGAACATCTGGTCTATGACGGTCAGCAGCATTATTCAGCGCTTGATTTTCCGGCCCTGCACGAGCGCAGTTTTGTGATTGGTTCTTTTGGTAAAACCTTTCATGTCACCGGCTGGAAAACCGGTTATTGCATGGCCTCACCGGCTTTGATGCAGCTGTTCCGGCAGGTTTATCAGTTTGCCAATTTCTGTGGTGTGACCCCGGTGCAAGTCGCGCTGGCACAATTTATGCAACAGCATCCGGAACATATTGCTGAACTGGCCGCGTTCTATCAGGCCAAACGTGACCGCTTTCAGGCCGGTATCCAGCACTCCCGTTTTCAGTGGATTCCCGCGCAAGGCACCTATTTCCAGAATCTGGACTATCGCGCCATCCGCCCGGATTTAAATGATCTGCAGATGTGCCAGTATCTGGCCGAGCAGCACAAGATTGTGGCGATTCCGATTTCTGCTTTTTATCAGACCCCGCCGGATGATTTACGCCTGATTCGGGTCTGTTTTGCCAAAAAAGATGAGACGCTGGATCGGGCCGCAGAGATTTTCTCGGCCTGTTAACATGAGTCAATAAGATCAGCTAAGTTACGCAATTGCTAAGGCTTTTTGCTACAGGCTCATGCTAGGGTAAAGCCATTCATGCACACGATCATAAACCGGTTACAGGATTGCTCATGCCGCAGCATCAACCTTTGGTGAATCAACACAAGCTCTGGAAAACCTTCCTGATTTTCCTGCTGCCGCTGATTGCCACCAATATTCTGCAAAACCTGTCTGGCACCATCAACACCGTCTTTGTTGGCCAGATGATGGGTGTCGATGCCATTGCAGCAGTGGCGGTATTTTTCCCGATTCTGTTCTGTTTGATGGCTTTTGTGATCGGGCTTTCCGCGGGTTCAACCGTGCTGGTTGGCCAAGCCTGGGGCGCGCAGAATATTGAAAAAGTGCGTTGTGTGGTCGGCTCGACCCTGTTTATGACCCTGATTGGCGGTACCATCATTGCAATTTTAGGCGTGATTTTCGCCAAATCCATTCTGCTAGCCTTAGGTACCGATCCGCAGGTGATGCATCTGTCGTTGCCCTATGTGCAATGGATGCTGGCCGGCAGTCCGCTGCTGTTTGTCTATATTATTTACACCTCTATTTTACGCGGCGTGGGCGACAGTATTACCCCCCTAATTGCCTTAGGCATGACCAGCCTGATCGGGCTGTTTATTACCCCGGTGCTAATTGCCGGCTATTTTGGTTTTCCACGTCTGGGGATTATTGCTCCGGCCATTGCCACCATTATTGGTTATCTGGCGGTGCTGATTTTTCTGGCGGTGTATCTGAACAAGAAAAACCATCCGCTACGACCGGATTGGCAATTGCTGAAAAATATTCGCCATCAACCGATCTTGAGCAAGATTATTTTACGTCTGGGCATTCCGACCGGCATTCAGATGGTCACCACGTCGGTGGCCGGTCTGGTAATTGTCGGGCTGGTCAACCGTTATGGCGCTGAAGCCACAGCGGCCTATGGTGCGGTGAATCAGGTGCTGAACTATATTCAGTTCCCGGCGCTGTCGATTGCCATTGCCGCCTCTATTTTTGGTGCGCAGGCGATTGGGGCTGGCAAGTCCGATTTACTGGCCAAAGTCACCCGTACTGCTTTGGGCATGAACCTGATGATTACCGGGATGCTAGTGGTGCTGGCCTATTTATTCTCGAAATATTTAATGGCGCTGTTTATTACCGACCCGCAGGTGGTCGAGCTGGGCCAGCAGCTGCTGTTTATTGTATTGTGGTCAATTTTGTTCTTTGGGGCCAGTGCCATTTTCGCTTCGATTATGCGCGCCAGCGGGACTGTCACGGTGCCAATGATTATTAATGTGCTGGCAATTTTGCTGATTGAAGTGCCGTGTGCTTATCTGTTCAGTCAGTGGTGGGGATTACAAGGCATCTGGTATGCCTATGCGCTGGCCTTTGTCAGTCTGTGTATTTTACAAGGCCTGTATTATCAGTTTGTCTGGAAGAAAAAGACCATTGAGGTGTTGATTTGAGGGCAGGAGATAGCGCCTGATTAATTTCCTGAATCACCGCTTGCGCTAATTGCGAAGATAATTGAATACCCTGAATCTCAGCGCCAATACGGCCATTAATCGGTTTGACCTGAATATGTTGATAGTCATAGCTCATATTAAATTTCCTTCATTTCTCTTTTGATGTTTTTAAAGGTTTCCACTCGGGATGAGCTGATGATGTCAAAACGACTTATTCAAATCTGTCAAAAACTTGACAGTTTTATTCTGAATTTCAGATAAATAAAAAATGAAATGTGCTGAACAGCCACAAAAAAGCCCGCTTAGCGCAGGCTTCTTTCAAATACAATTCATTTACGGCCTTTGCCCAGCTGGGTCGCCACCGCCATCACCCGCTGATAGCCACTAGGGACAATCCGCTGAATTAAATCAATGGCTTTGGCATCATTACCAATCAACAAACGGCGTTTATCTTTTAAAACCGCATCCAGAATATCGCGTGCCGCATGCTCTGCCGGATAACGCAATAATTTATTAAAAGAGCGTATCGACTTTTCTGAATTCATGCCCAGACTGCTCAGACTGTCATTCATTTTCGCGGCGTTGGCAATATTGGTCCGAATTCCACCCGGATGCACACACAGCGCACTCACGCCACAGTTCTGGATATCCAGTTCCTGACGTAACGACTCGGTATAACCACGTACCGCAAATTTGGTCGCGTTATAGGCCGATTGGGTCGGCTGCGCAGTAATCCCGAACAGGCTGGAAATATTGACAATATGGCCATCACCAGTCTGTTTGATATACGGCAAAAATTCTTTGGTGCCATGCACCACGCCCCAGAAATTAATCCCGACAATCCACTCCAGGTCTTCATAAGAGGCGCCTTCAACGGTCGATCCTAAGGCCACCCCGGCATTGTTAAAAATCATATTGACTGAGCCATGATCCTGCACGGTCTGTTCAGCCCAGTGCTTCATAGCCGCCCGATCTGCCACATCCACCTGCGCCGTGGTCACTCGCACGTTATAATCACTCAGCAAGGCTTTGGTTTTAGCCAGGCCTTCTTCATTGACATCACTTAAAGACAAATGACAGCTCTGCTGGGCCAATAAGACGGCCAGCTGCTGGCCAATGCCTGAACCTGCTCCGGTAATCGCCGCGACTTTATTTTTAAAATTTTTCATTCCGCTTCCTTTTTATGGATGGTCTGGCTGCGTCCCTCAGGCATGGCAGCGCACTTCAATTTCACCACTCAAATATAATTTTGACAATAATCATTGTCAACGCAAAAGCCCGCAGATTTCTGTCTGCTGCGTTCAAATCTGAATGCCAAACTTCGCACTTAGCGCAAAATCTTGTTAATCTATAGCAATATAGGATGTGAACTGGCCTTTTTACTATGACCGAAGCACAACACCCCGCTCCCCCAAATGCGCAGAATACCCAAAATAAAGAGCGCCAATTTAAAGGATTATCGCTGAGCGAGCGCAAACAGCTACGCCGGGAAAAACTGATTGAAGCCGGCCTGCACGCCTATGGCACGCATGGTTTTTTTGCGGTCACGGTGAAAGATATTTGTACCGAGGCCAAACTCACCGAGCGCTATTTCTACGAATCCTTCAAAAAAAGTGAAGACCTGTTCCAGACCATTTTTTTACAGCTGATTGATGCACTGCAACACAATGTGATGCAGGCCATCATGCAGGCCTCGACCAATCCGCAAAAAATGATTGAAGCCGGTTTAACTGCCCTGCTGACTACGCTCAAAGACAACCCGCAGATGGCTCGGATTATTTATATTGATGCCATGCTGGTACAGGAACTGCACAACCAGGCCACCATTCAGGAAAGCATGGCGCGCTTTGACCGCATGATTCAGGCCTTTGTCATGCTAATGATGCCAAACCTGCAGCATTCAGAACGCGAACTGTCATTAATTGCCAGCGGCCTGAACGGTTATGTCACCCAAATTGCCATCCGCTGGGTCATGAGCGGCTTTAAGCAGTCAATGGATGAAGTGCTCAGCGCCTGTAGCGTGGTGTTCATTTCCCTGCTCGAACATTTTTCCGAAGCGGAGCCAGAAAGTAGCAAAAAAGCCTGAATCCCTGTCATCAAACTGCAAGAAAAATTAAATATTTGAATCTTTTATTTAAATTTTTTTAAATGAATTCCGGATTCAGCCCATTCTGTACAAAAAATTGTCACAAAACATTGCAAAAATAGCGCTGTCTGCCCTTTCTGCAATGATACTGTCATAATTAATCTTTGTAATAAGCCTGTCATAAATATAAACGGTTCACCGTTCACTTATAGGGTATTGCGTTGTGAAAGATGACTACATTTTAATTGTCGATGATGAACTTCCAATCCGAGAGATGATCCATACCTCATTGGATATGGCCGGCTTTCATTGCTTACAGGCCGAAGATGCCAAACAGGCGCATCAGATGATCGTCGATCAACGCCCGGCACTGATTTTGCTGGACTGGATGATGCCTGGCGGTGTCAGCGGTGTTGATTTATGTCGTCGTTTAAAACGTGATGAAAACCTGGCGGAAATTCCGGTGATCATGCTGACTGCACGCGGTGAAGAAGACCACAAGGTTCAGGGTCTGGATGCCGGTGCCGACGACTACATGACCAAACCGTTTTCTACCCGTGAGCTGGTATCACGCATCAAAGCCGTACTGCGCCGTGCCAATGCCCTGAATGGTGAAAAAACCATTGATGCCAACGGCCTGATTCTAGATCCGGTCAGCCAGCGCGTCAGCTTTGGCGACAACATTCTGGACATGGGTCCAACCGAATATCGTCTTTTGGCCTTCTTTATGACGCATCCGGAACGTGCCTATACCCGTGCACAACTACTTGACCAGGTCTGGGGTGGCAACGTATATATTGAGGATCGTACCATTGATGTGCATATTCGTCGTTTACGCAAGGTGCTGGAGCCATTTGGCGCAGACCGCTTTGTACAAACGGTTCGTGGCACTGGATACCGTTTCTCAACCCGTGCGGATGTCGCCTTAGGTTAATTACTTTTTATGTATGAACCATACCCTGTCCCCGAACTGGCCCGTGACCACAAGAATGTCCGTTACAGCAGTTTGTGGACTTTTGCCAAACAAGATCTCCGTTTACTGATCTTTTTTTTAGTAATTGCAGGTTTTATTGGTCTCGGAATCGAACAGTTCTGGATCTGTATTTTTATTGGCTTTCTGGCGTTTTTCGCCACCCAAATGCGCTCCCTCTATCTGGTCAATGACTGGATTGCCAACCGTCCCTATGATGTTCCCCCCAATTTGCATGGCATTTGGGGGGCTTTATTATTTAATGTCTACCGCTCGCAGCGTCAGGAACGTATTGTCCAGGCCGAAATGGTCGGGCTGATTGACCGCGCTCAGTCGTCACTAGTGGCCCTGGCCGAAGCGGTAGTGCTGATTGATGATAACCATCAGATCGAATGGTGGAACCCGGCAGCAGAGCGCCTGCTCGGCATTCAGCCACTAGATCGTGGTCGCAATATTTTAACCATTTTGCGCCAACCGGCATTTATTGAATATTTTCATCATATTGATCAGGCACCAGATGGCTTGAAAATCAAATCGACCGTGCTGGATGAACACTATGTGCAGGTCAAAATGACCCGCTTTGGTGGCGAAAGCCGCCTGCTGGTGGCACATGACATGACCCGGATGCACAATCTGGAACAGATGCGCAAAGACTTTGTCGACAATATCTCGCACGAATTACGCACCCCGCTGACCGTGCTGAGCGGCTATATTGAAACCTTTACCGACCAGGAAGACATGAATCCGCGTTGGAAACGTGCCTTTGAACAGATGCAGTCACAAACCCGGCGTATGAATGCACTAGTCAATGACCTGCTGCTGCTGTCGCGTCTGGAAAATGAAAAGACCATTGCCAAAAACCAGATTATTGACATGCCAAGTCTGATGAACCAGCTGTTTGATGATGCGCATGCCTACAATATTGATTATGGCCATACCCTGAATCTGGATATCGACAGTCATTGCGACCTGATTGGCTCCGATATGGAACTGGCCAGTGCCTTTAGCAATTTAATTACCAACGCCATCAAATACACCCCGAAAGGCGGCACCATTACCATTGGCTGGCATGATGATGGCGAGCATGGCTATTTTAGCGTGCAGGACACCGGCATCGGCATTGATCCGAAACACCTGCCGCGTCTAACCGAACGTTTTTATCGGGTAGATAGCGCGCGTAGCCGTCAGACAGGCGGTACCGGTTTAGGGCTGGCCATCGTCAAGCATGTCTTGATGCAGCACAATGCCCATTTAGAAGTCGAGTCCAAAGAAAATAGCGGCTCAACCTTTAAGGCCGTCTTTCCCAAAGAACGGCTGTATAGCCTTTAAACCGAATACCCATAAAAATGCCCGGATTAATCCGGGCATTTTTCATTTCAATACAAACAGCTTAGAGGCGATGACCCATGGCTTTGCCCATTTCCACCAGAGAATTGGCCTGATACTGCGCATCCCACTGCATTTTATCCTGTTCAAATAAAATCACTGCGGTAGAACCGAGATAGAAACGGCCTAATTCGGCGCCTTTTTCCAGGAACAGGTCATGCTGGTTCAGCTCCAAACGGCCCGATGGTTTGACCTTGCCGGTGGCAACCGTTTCAATACCGGCCACAATCATGGCACCCACCAGCACCACCGCCATCCGGCCCATCTCGGTATCAAACAGGCAGACCATGCGTTCATTACGGGCAAACAGTCCCGGAATATGTTCTGCCGTGGTCTGGTTCACTGAAAACAGCTCGCCCGGTACATACAGAGTTTCAGTTAAGGTACCGGCAAATGGCATATGCACCCGGTGATAATCCCGCGGTGATAAATACACAGTGGCAAACTGGCCATTTTTAAACGGCTCGGCCAGCTGTGGATCGGCAATCAGGTTTTCAACCGTAAAGTTCTGGCCTTTGGCCTGAAAAATTGCACCATCTTCAATTTTACCCAGCTGGGAAATCGCGCCATCAGCCGGAGAAACAATGCTGTTCGGATCGGCATCGACCACACGCACCCCATCTTTTAAGGCACGGGTAAAGAATTCATTAAAGGATTTGAATTTCAGGGCATTGCCTTGCTCGGCAATCGACATATCAATTCCGTACTGCATTTTAAATGCCTGAATTACTGCGTTTTTCACCATCGGGTGTTCACTGGCAGCAATTTTACCCACCACACGAGACAACTGGTGCTGGGGTACCACGCGCTGGGCCTGAATAAATAATTGTTTTTTTAAACGAGATGTGAGGCTCAAGACGGCAACTCTCCGGTAATGATAGGACTGTCGAGGCGATTGCCCCATTCACTCCACGCACCTGCATACGCCCGGATTGGCCAACCCAGTAAACGGCCCAGAATATAGGCCAGACCGGAACGATGATGAGACTGGCAGTACACCACCACCGGTTGGCTTAAATCAAAGCCAAGTTGTTCCAGACGTTGCTGCGTGCGTTCTAGCGGATGCAATTTTAAATGATTTTCGCGGTCAAGGGCAGTACTCCACTCGAAATGTCGGGCGCCCGGAATGTGACCGCCGCGTCGCGCCGCCAGTCGCTGTCCGCTATATTCTTCTGCAGTGCGGCAATCCCAGAGTTGCAGTTCAGCACTTTGTACCTGCTCTAATAACGCATCATATTGAATTTGATACTGATCATTCAGCTGTACCGGCACCAAATGCTCAACCGGCGCAAAGCTCGGCAGCTCCGACGAGGTCGGCAGACCGGCCGCCAGCCAGGCATGAATCCCGCCATTGAGCAGGCTAGTGTTTTCAAAACCTAAACAATGTAAATTCCACAGCAAACGCCCGGCCCAGGCTCCGCCTTCATCGTCATAGGCCACCACATGATGCTCAGGGGAAATATTTAAATAGCGGATCAGTTCTTCCAGGCCGTCCTGCTCCGGCAATAAACCCGAAGCATACTCTTCCTGACGCAGCAATAGTTTTGGCTTTACATGTAGCGCATGTGGAATATGCAGCTGTTCATAGACCGAGTTGCGGCTTAAATCGACAATACGTAATTTTTCACTGCCTAAATAGGGCACCAGGTCTTCGGCTTCAATCAACAGACCGAAATTGATCGTGGCATCATTCATCGTGGTTGTATGTTTTATCACTATCCTTGTCCCTGATGTTAGCACAAGTCATTTTTAGGATTATCCTGAATTTCTGCATTCCTTGCGCAGAAAAATGGATAGAGGTCAACCCGCCACCAGGGAGAGGACGAGGTCCAGCCTTTGCACTGGACCTGGCCTGTATTTTTGCTTATTCCTGAATATCAAACACCTGACGCAAATAAGCGAGGAAGGTGTCGTTGTCGGTCATGGTTTTACCCGGACTGTCGGAAATTTTGGCCACCGACTGACGGTTACATTCCACCAGCTTTAACACAATATTCAGCGGGGTTTGTCCCATATCATTGGTCAGGTTGGTGCCAATCCCGAAACTGACCTGGAAGCGGTCTTTAAAGTAGTTGTGTAGCGCCCAGGCTTTTTCCAAGGTCAGGCCATCACTAAAGGTCAGCATCTTGGTTTTGCTGTCAATTTTCAGCTTTTTATAATGGGCATAGGCTTTGTCGCCCCAGCTATACGGGTCGCCACTGTCATGGCGTAAGCCATCAAACAGTTTGGCAAAATACAGGTCAAAATCACGCAGGAAGGCATCCATCCCGACCACATCAGTCAGGGCAATCCCCAAGTCACCCCGATATTCCTGTACCCAGGTTTCCAGCGCCGCTTTCTGGAAGTCACGTAAACGCACATCCAGCGCCTGAAAGGCCTGTAAAAATTCATGCGCCATGGTGCCAATTGGAGTAATGCCAAGCTGTTTGGCCAGCAGCACATTGCTGGTACCCCGGAATACGCCCGGCGCGGCGGCATTAATCTGCTGCACCACATGCTTTTGCCAGGCAAAGCTGTAACGGCGGCGTGTACCAAAATCCGAAACCAGAAATGGCGGATCTTCCGGATTCTGCTCGGCGGCATATTGCTGTACCAAGGCTACTTTGGCCTGTAGACGGCGTTCACCTTCGGCCAGCACCTCATCACTGCGAATACGGCTGAAATACAGCTCATTAACAATGGCCAGCACAAAAATCTCGAACATCATGGCCTGAACCATCGGGCCTTCTACCACAATATCCAGACGCCCTTCACTGTCGATGCCGGCACGGATAAAACGGCGCTTGAGCTGGAACAGTTCCAGATAATCGACAAAGTCGCTTTTGATAAAGCGTAAACTGCGCAAATATTGCAGTTCATCTTCGCTAAATTTCAGGCGGCACAAATGATCCAGCTGTGCATTTAAATCATCCAGAATATCCGCCAGTGGATAGACCGTATCTTCCAGATTACGGCAGCGGAAATGATAGACACTGTGAGTTTGCGGGAATTTATGTAAGACCACCTGTAGCATGGTAAATTTGTACAAGTCGGTATCAAGCAAAGAGTGGATGATTGGTGCCATAAGAGTTCGTTTTTGCTGTACTCCTTGCATTAAAGCATAATTTTTACAGCGATATTTAACCTTTTGTATCGACCATTGGGTAAGAACCTGCCGCTCGGCTAGTCCTCACTCAGCTTCTGAAATTGCTGCTGTTGGCCAAATACCCGGGCAAATTCTTCGGCGGTCAGCTGGCCGGTCTGGACCGCGTGAGTATCACAATCGACCTGACGTAACTGCCGGGCAATGCCCCACTCGGCTTTTACAATGGCTGCCATCAGCGCGGTATGACCTTTCTGGTCACGTGCACAGCGGTCGGCGCCATAGGCCAATAAGGTGCTGACTATCGGCTGATGACCATAATACGTCGCCATCATTAATGGCGTAAAACCGGCCGGATTACGGACATCGACCGGAAAACCGTGCTGTAAAAATTCCTGAATCACGTCATGCTGGCCACTGCGGGCGGCCGCAAAAAACAGATCAATCAGCTCTTGTGCGGCAGATGGTGCTACGGTTTGGCTTGTGGCCGAGGATGAATCTGCTTGTGCCCAGGCCGGTGCTGTGCCTACTCCCAGGCTGAACAGTCCGGCACAGAGCATGGTGAAAATACGCATCTTGCTGCTCCTGTCTGAATCGGCAAAAATAAAGAGGTGCCTGTAAAACTCCCCCAGGGTGCAGGAAAGGGATGCGAGTTTTACAGGACTTTCAAGAGGTGACGTCGAGCGCACCCGTCACCAGTACGGTCTAACGCTGTGCAGCTCCTTCTATAACAGCGCTAGAAAAAAGTTTAATCCTGCAACTTGGCCGCCTTGGCTTTGACTGTGGCCAGATTGCCTTTGACCGCCGCGGTGAGGCGGGTGCCGTAATCGGCATCGGCCTTGTAGAAATAAGACAGCATGATGTGCTTGGTTTCAGCATCTTTTACCGCGCCCAAATCTACCGCCAGGTTACGGATCAGGTCTTTTTTCTCTACAGTAGAATAAGAACGGTATAAATCACCGGCCTGTTTAAACGGCTGCTGTTTCTGAATGGCCTGTTGCAGCACTGTACCTGCAAGTGGCGTAGCCACCGCACGTGCCACTGCTGCGGCCGGTTTTGGCTGTTTCAGGCTTGGTTCATAATTCACCTCAGAATCCCGCTCTGAGATGTTCATAAAGCCTTCCTGATTATTGTTATTGACCTGCACCCGCGGACGATTGACCGGAATCTGCTGATGATTGACCCCTAAACGGTACAGCTGTGTATCTGAATAGGAGAAAATACGGCCTTGCAGCAAACGGTCTTCGGAGGGCTCAATTCCCGGAATCAGGTTGCCCGGTGCAAAGGCCGACTGCTCGGTTTCATTAAAGAAGTTTTTCGGCATCCGGTTTAAAGTTAATGTGCCGACTTTGGTTTCCGGAATTAACTCGTTTGGCCAGATTTTGGTGGCATCCAGCGGGTTAAAGTCAAAATTGTTCAGGTCTTTCGGATCAAGGACCTGAATATATAAATCCCATTTCGGATAGTTGCCAGCATAAATATTGTTATACAAATCATTGGTCAGGTGATTAAAGTCCTTGCCCTGCATGTCACGGGTCTGCTCCAGATTCATGCCCTTTACGCCCTGCTGGGTACGGAAGTTAAACTTCACATATTTATATTCGCCTTTGGCGTTATACAGCTTGAAGGCGTGTACCCCAAAACCATCTAAATGCCGGTAACTCAGCGGTGTTCCTAGGTTGGAATAGACATAAGTCAGCATATTTACCGACCACGGCTGGCTTTGTAAAAAGTCAAAAATCCGGTTCGGGTCCTGCACATTGGTCACCGGACTTGGCTTCATGGCATGAATGAAATCTGGAAACTTCATCGCATCACGAATAAAGAACACCGGCAGATTGTTGCCGACCAAATCCCAGTTGCCTTGCTCTGTATAAAATTTCAGACCAAAACCATGCGGGTCACGCAGGGTTTCCGGCGAACCTTTGGGATGAATGACCGTAGAAAAACGCAGGAACACCGGTGTTTTGGTACCGGCTTTAAACAGTGAGGCCACGGTTAAGTCAGATAAATCTTTGGTCGCCACAAATTCGCCATAAGCGCCCGTGCCACGGGCATGTACCACCCGCTCAGGAATACGCTCCCGCCCAAAACGCTGCAGTTTCTGCACCAGTTGTACATCTTGCAGTAACACGGCACCGTTTTCACCGGCAGTGATCGAGTTCTGGTTATCGCCTACAGCGGCGCCATTGTCTTTGGTGAGTACTGCTGCTTGTGTGCTCAATGTCATGGTTGCCAGCATCGCAACCCATAATGAATGTTTCACCATTCCATCACCTCTTGTTTATACTTTCCCTTTCCTGCAGGCAAAAAAATAGCAATCATGACAAAATTGTGAAAACGGAATATTTTTATAACCAGAATCGTTTTATTAGATAAAACATCAATCCCATATTGGTTTTAAGAGATTAAATCAACAAAAAGCCGACGTTCTCTGTTTTGGATCACAATTTGCTACAATCTCTCCCCATCAACACAGTCAGACAGTTCATTCGTATGCGCGCATTATTACAACGGGTTCTTGAAGCCAAAGTGGTGGTAGAGGGAGAAGTCACCGGCCAGATCCAGCACGGTATTCTGGTTTTTTTAGGTTTGGGCAAAGATGATAATCTGGACAAAGGCAAAAAGCTGATTGATAAAATCCTGAAATATCGCTTTTTTGATGATGAACAGGGCAAGATGGGCTGGAATGTCAGCCAGGCCGGCGGCGGTATTTTACTGGTATCGCAGTTTACCCTGATGGCCCAGACCCAGAAAGGTTTACGCCCTGACTTTGGCCCGGCGATGCCCCCCGCGCAAGCCAAAGAACTGTATGATCAGCTGGTGGACTATGCCAAAAGCCAGTTTGCACAGGTAGAAACCGGTATTTTTGCCGCCGATATGAAAGTGCATCTGGTCAATGACGGGCCGGTGACCTTTCAGCTGGAAATTGAATAAGCCAATGCTTGGTGCATAAAAAAGGTCTTCCACTGGAAGACCTTTTTCTTGGGCGTTTCGACGCAGCAATCAGATTGATTTACCAGTTTTCTGTTTAATAAACTGACGCGCCATTTTAATTTTTTCTTTGACCGGTTTCGGCAGCTTTGGTGGTACCAGTTTCGCCACCTGGTTAAACCAGACCAGCAGACCAAAATCACCTTCCATTTTAATGGTGCCATTTTGCATGCCGGTCATAAAGGCAGTCGGATCGCCTTTCATCAGGGTTTTCACGCCCTGCTCGCTGTCGGCGAACTGCAAAATAAAATCGGCTTTTTCAGCATCACCCGACACGGTATCAATGTCGCCATTATTGACAATAATCTGGCGGGCAAAACCGGTATCGGTACCAATCTGGATGCGGAACTGACGCTCATGAACCAACTCAATAAATTTAGGGCTGGTACGGGCTAGCTGCTTCATACGCAAAGCCAAACCTGTCACGAGTAAATCAAGCGGATCCGTGCTGACATCAACCAGAGGAAGTTTCACGACAGGAATTGAGGAAAGTTTCATGACGTCCGAGCCTATTGTAATTGTTGGGTTAGATTGCTTTTCATCCTAACATAAACAGCTGATTTTTCAGCAAGGCTTTGTATAACAATCATTATCGAAAGTAAAAAAAAATGTACATGACTGTACATTTTTTGGACGTCTTATCTGTATAGACTTAACGGCTGGAATACTGCTGCTGGTCATCTTCATACACTGGGGTATGTTCGATATAACGTCTTTTGGCCAATGCACGCTCTGCACGACGGTCTTCGCGTAGCAAAAGCAATGTCACAACAATCATCGCCAGGGTTAATGCAGACAGATAGCTGTAGGTCACAGGCAGTTCAAAAACAGTTTGTACGCTAAAACGGACCGTTTCCAAAATACCCCAGAATGCCATACCGGCCAACATGAAGCTTAACCAACGACGATAAGGCGAAAAGAAAACAGCAATCAAAGCAGCCGCTACCAAGCTCAAGCCGACTATAGTTGCTAAATTCGCTGTTAACATAAAAACCTCCGTCCAAAAATGGATGTGGATCTTGTCGAGTCCCCATGCCATCTTCAATACTTGTAAATGAATGGCAAGGCCAATTTCAAATCTATGGAAGCATTATGAGTAGTTTTCTGGATAAAAAAAGACTTAAATTTTGACCACGCGACACACATTGTCGCAATATTATATTGTCATTACACTTTTTTAATTTTAAAGATTTCTGAAGATAAGGCTACTCCTTCTTTCGCGTGTCATTACAAAAAAACAACCTGCAAAACTGCCCTGAAAAATATTTTTTTCGATGTTTTTAAAGCAGATTTCGATTCAGTCAAAAAATGAACATTTGCCCTTGTTCACTGATTTTGCATAAAAAAAGCGCAGCCCTTATGCTGCGCTTGATTCAACCTGTGATGTGCTTAAGCCCGGTTCAGGTCTTTATCATGGACACCTAATAGATACAAAACACCATCCAAGCCAACGCTGGAAATCGCCTGATTGGCATTTTCACGTACCAGCGGTTTGGCACGGAAAGCAACCCCCAGACCGGCAATGGATAGCATTGGCAGGTCATTGGCACCATCACCTACCGCAATGGCCTGCTCCAGAGAAATACCCATTTTCTCGGCCAGTTCACGCAGCAACAGGGCTTTACGCGCACCATCCACAATATGACCTTTCACTTCCCCGGTTACCACGCCATACTCGACATCCAGAATATTGGCATGTACTTCATCAATCCCCAGCTTGTCCTGCAGATATTCGGCAAAGTACTGGAATCCGCCCGATAGAATCGCAGTGCGATAGCCCAGGGCTTTTAAGGTCGAAATCAGACGCTCGGCGCCTTCAGTCACGGTTAAACGCTCGGCGATTTTTGGCAGAACCGACGCATCCAGACCTTTTAGCAAGGCCACACGGGCACGGAAACTTTGCTGGAAATCCAGCTCGCCCTGCATGGCACGCTCGGTAATTTCAGCCACTTGTGCACCGACACCGGCTTCAATCGCCAGTTCGTCAATCACTTCCTGCTCAATTAAGGTTGAGTCCATGTCAAAGCAGACCAAACGACGGTTACGGCGATAAGCATTGTCTTCCTGTACCGCGACATCGACGCTTAGCGCGTTGGACAGGCTTAAACAGGCGGCACGCATGGCTGCGGCATCGAGCATCTGACCGCTTAAACCAAACTGCACACAGGCACGTTTTGGCCCCTGGCTGGAACCATCTGCTGCCGGACGGCCAGACAGACGGGTCACGGTCTCAATATTGAAACCCTGGCTGGATACAATTTGTGTTACTGCCTGCAGATGAGAGGCATTGAGTTCTGGCGCCAAAGCCGTCACGATGTAACGAGTACGGCCACCTTCATTGACCCATTGTTCATACTCTGTTGCAGAGATCGGTTTAAAGCGCACAGTTAAGCCAATATCATGTGCTAAAATCAGGATCTCTTTCATGGCTAATGCGGTAGCCGTCTGGTCATCTGATGAGACGACAATACCTAAAGTCAACTGGTTATGAATGACCGCCTGACCGACATCTAAGATTTGTAAGGAATGAGCGGACAGAACCTGCATTAATCGAGTAAACTGATTCGGTTGGTCAGGTCCTAAAAATGATATAAGAATGATTTCTCGCATGAATTGACTCGGGTCTGAGCTACAACTATTGTTAGAATCATAATCGAAATTAAGTAGAATTACTTTGGAAGTTTACGTTGAATGCGCCTAGACAAGGGCTATTTGCTAGCCTACTGACCATAAGTTTTGCCTTGCATACCTTTTTACTGGTACTGGCAACGACTCACCAGCTCAATGAAAATCGGGCCAGTCAAGGCCAGCTGATCACCAGCCAGCTGGTCACAGACAGCCTGTCCGAGCTGGAACCGGCCAATACCGTTTCACTGGCGCTTCTGGCCGATCGTTATGCCACCAACCCGAGTATTGCCTCAATTCGCATTCTGAATACCAACAATCAGGTGCTGGCCACCGGTGGCCTGGCCAAAACCCGTCAGGGTGAAGTCTTTGTGCGCGATGCGCTGCAAAACGAAAAGAAAGTCGGCACCATTGAGGTGACCCTGGTCAAACCAAGTATTGGCGAAATTCTGCGCACCCAGTGGATGGCGATTCTCAGTTCGCTGTTTATTCATGCCCTGCTGTGGCTGGCCTATCGTGCGATTGCCCGTCCAAGCCGTTCAGAATATCTGGCGCGTATCAACAATGAATCGCGTCTGAAACACGAAATCCAGAATCTGACCCAAGCACTGGAGCAGGAAAAACACAATACCGCATTGGCGATTGCACAGGCGCAGCAACAGGCCAAAGCCGCACCAAAACTGAAAGAAAACAAACCGGCCCCGGTTGATCAGCATACAATTTCGTTAAACATCCAGTTCTATGATCCGAAACAGTTGATGGATACGGTCAACAAAACCGTTTCGGTGCCGTATTTTAATCTATGCCAGATTTTCCTGAACAAGAGCATCGAGCTGTGTGTGCAGCACTATAAACTTAGCCAGCAGGATATCACCACGGTACAACCATTCCATGAAGATGGCGCCACCTTAAGCATGTCGGCCGATAAACCGAATGCGGCACCGTGTCTGGCGATGATTGGCACCGTGTTCCAGCTGCTGTCTGAAGTGCTGTATAAACGCTACCGTGAAGAAAAACGCTTTGTGCTGCAAACCCGCAGTGCACTGTCCAGCCCGGTCGATGCCATGCAGCTGTCTTCGGTGCAGGCGGCAGAACGCTTGGTCAGCCAGCTGTCAGCTAAGGAAAATGCGGTGCATTTACCGCATGAATTACTGAAAACCCTGTCCGATCATTATGAACTGGTCAGTATGCCAAACCCGACCAATGTGCTGACCCGGCATGCCTATATGGTCAATGGCATGGACAGTGAAGCGGCCGAACTGGCCCAGCAGTTAAGAACTGAAATTTTACGTGGCAAGCACTCTAAAGCGTCTTAAGACGCAGCAGCCGCTGTCGTCTGATCAAAATCCTGACCCGTGTCAGGATTTTTTGATAGAGGCTTAGAGTTTGAGGAGCTTTTTTTGCAGTAAATAGGCCTGTGCACTGTGCAGGGGCTGTTCCGGTTCCGGCTGCACTTTCTGCCAGTGGCCATCGGACTGCAATTCCCAGGCATTCTGGTTGTCATTTAAATAGCTGCGTAAACCATCTTCGACAATACATTTCTTGATCTTGCTGTCCAGAATCGGGAAACAGGTTTCAACCCGTGAGAACAGGTTACGTCCCATCCAGTCAGCGCTGGCACAGAACAGTTTTTTCTCGCCGCCATGTTCAAAATAATAGACGCGGGTATGTTCCAGGAAACGACCGACAATCGAACGCACCCGGATATTGTCTGACATGCCCGGCACTTGGGGAATCAGGCAGCAAATCGAACGGATAATCAGATCAACCCGCACCCCGGCCTGCGAGGCACGGTATAGCGCCGCAATCAGTTGTGGCTCGGTCAGGGCATTGACTTTAATCATGATCTGCGCGGCTTTGCCGGCCTGGGCAAATTCAATTTCCTGTTCAATCAGTTTCAGCAGTTCAGTGTGCAGGGTGAACGGCGCATGCAGCAGGTTTTTCAGTTTGGCCATTTTGCCCATGCCGGTCAGTTCCTGGAACATGCGGTGCACATCTTCACAGATATCCGGCTGGGTGGTCATCAGGCCGTAGTCGGTGTACATGCGCGCATTGCCGGCATGGTAGTTACCGGTGCCCAAGTGCACATAACGCACCAGCTGGTCCTGCTCGCGGCGTACCACCAGAATCATTTTGGCATGGGTTTTATAGCCGACAATGCCATACACCACTACCGCACCGGCTTCCTGCAGCACGTTGGCAACCATGATATTGGATTCTTCGTCGAAGCGGGCACGCAGTTCAATGACCGCAGTGACTTCCTTGCCATTACGCGCCGCTTCAGCCAGTACCTGCACAATTTCCGAGTCCGGACCACTGCGATACAGGGTCTGTTTAATTGCCAGCACATGCGGATCTTTGGCCGCTTCTTTGAGCAGGCTGATCACCGGCTGAAAAGAATCAAACGGATGATGCAGCAATACATCCTGCTTTTTCAGCACCTCAAAAATTGGTTTCTGCTTGCGAAATACCGGCGGAATCACCGGACTAAAAATCGGATATTTCAGTTCCGGACGGTCAAAACTGGTGGTGAGACGCGACAGGTTAATCGGGCCACTGGTCTGATACAGCTGCTGCTGATCCAGATCAAACTCATCTAGCAAGTAGTCAATAATACTCTGCGGGCAGTCATCTTCAATTTCCAGACGCACCGCACGGCCGAAACGGCGTGATGACAGCTCATCTTTTAAGGCCACCGCCAGATCATCGACATCTTCCGACAGAATCAGGTCGGCATTTCGGGTCACACGAAAAGCATAGCAGCCGGTGGCTTTCATGCCTGGGAACAGGTCATTGATATGCTGCTGGATAATTGCCGTCAGGAAAATCTGTTCCTCCCCTTCCCCGGCCACTTCAGGCGGCAAGGCAATTAAGCGCGGCAAGGAACGTGGGGCTGGCACAATCGCCATTTCAATTTCACGGCCAAAGGCATCCTTACCTTCCAGACTGACAATAAAGTTCAGGCTTTTATTGACCAGTCGCGGAAACGGATGTGACGGGTCCAGACTGATTGGGGTCAGTACCGGCTGGACCTGTTTGGCAAAATACTGGGCAATCCAGGGTTTATGCTTGTCCTGAATTTGTGGATATTGGATAAAACGAATCCCGGCCTGCTGCAACTGCGGCAGAATGTCCTGATTTAAGGTGCGATATTGCAGCTCGACCGCCGCATGAATTTCTTCAGATAACTGTGCCAGCACCAGTTCGGTCGGAATTGCATCCGGGGTGCGGGTCAGGGCATTTAAATCCAGCTGTTTCATTAAACCCGCCACGCGGATTTCAAAAAACTCATCCAGATTTCGGGAAAAAATAATCAGAAAGTTTAAGCGTTCCAGCAGCGGCAGACGCTCATCCAGCGCTTGGGCCAATACCCGTTGATGGAACTCGAATAATGCCAGTTCCCGATTGAAATAGGTCATGGATGAATGCTGAAAATCGCTCATATCTCACTCTATGCTGTCTTACAACAGTCTGTTTGTGCCGCCTCTGTGAGGGCATCTTAGAAATTGAATATGACAGTTGTGTTACAAAAATGACCAAATGATGAAAATTAGCCCAAATTTGTTCAAAATAAAAATCTGTTTTTTATCATTTTTTTGTTTTTTATCTAAGTAAAAAGACAGCATATTCAATATAATACTAAGGCATCCTTGCCTTGATGACAGCTGTCCTTTATTGGCGCTGCCGGCTGGCCCAATAGGTAGCCAGTGCCGGTCCAGAAATATTGTGCCATAAACTGAAGATGGCGCTCGGTACGGCGGTCACCGGAGACGCGGCAAAATGCACCGCCGCCAAGGCCACGCCCAAGCCAGAATTCTGCATTCCGACTTCAATCGACACCGCTTTACTGTCAGCATAGGGCAATTTAAATAAACGCGCTGCCCAGAAACCAAGTAAATAGCCCAGACCATTGTGCAGCATCACTACGGCTAAAATCAGCAAGCCGCTTTCCAGAATCTGTGCCCGGCTGCCGGCAATAATTGCCGCGACAATGGCAACAATCGCCACCACCGAAACCAGTGGCATCAGGGTAATGGAACGCTCTACCTGGGTTTTAAACAGCGCGCGTAGCAGCAGGCCCAGCACAATCGGGAACAGCACCACCTGTAAAATCGAGCTCAGCATGGACCAGGCATCAATTTCAATCCACTGGCTGGCCAGCACAAAGAAAATCGCCGGGGTCAGTAGCGGCGCCAGCAAGGTCGACACCGAAGTACAGGCCACCGATAAGGCGGTATTGCCTTTGGCCATATAGGTAATTACATTGGAAGCTGTACCACCCGGACAGCAGCCAACCAGAATCACCCCAATGGCAATTTCCGCCGGTAACCGGAATAAGGCACATAACAGATAGGCCAACAGCGGCATCACCATAAACTGCGCGGCCACGCCAATCGCGACTGCTTTCGGGCTTTGCAGCACGCCTTTAAAATCCTGCAGTGACATGGTCATGCCCATACCAAACATGATGATGCCAAGCATCCAGGTAATATAGGCTTTTAACCAGACAAAAGCCTCTGGCTGATACATGGCAATCACGGCAAACAGCAGCACCCACAGGGCAAAAGTTTTCTGTACAAACTGGCTAAAACCTAACACCATAGACCTCGGCACGTTCTGAATGAATGATTCGGGCCAATCAGGCCAGGCTTGGCTGTGCAGCAGGCTGTAACAGGCCCAACACATCTTTGCTATAGACCCGTTTTACCCCATGCGCTAGCATCTCCTGCCAGGCATGTTGCAATGAACCTTTCAGGTCTATGCCTTTGCTGGCATCGGCAATGACAAAGGTATTAAAGCCCAGCTTGCAGGCATCTATGGCGGTCCAGGCCACGCAAAAATCGGTGGCAATGCCGCTAATAAACACCGTGTCGATACCACGCGCTTTTAAATAGCCAGCCAGGCCGGTGGTGGTTTTCTGATCCGCTTCCATAAAGGCCGAATAGCTGTCAATTTGTGCATGAAAACCTTTACGGATAATCAGCTGCGCCTGCGGCAAGTCCAGTGCCGGATGCAGTTCGGCATCGGCTGTGCCCTGGACGCAATGTGCCGGCCACAGCACCTGCTCGCCATATTCCAGCATCACCACTTCATACGGCTGTTTGCCCGGATGATTGTCGGCAAAAGAAATATGATTCTGCGGATGCCAGTCCTGGGTCAGGACAATATTGTCGAAGACCTGCCCCAGCTGGTTAATGATCGGAATAATCTGATCGGCATCAGCGACGGCCAAATTACCGCCCGGTGTAAATCCATTTTGTACATCTACTACGATCAATGCCGTCTGCGCTTGCATAACACCTATCCATGTTTCGCTTATTGTCAGCGTCCTAGCATATACCAAATGGATGGTTTTGTTGCAGCGGAATCATTGGACTGTACGGTGAAAACAAAACAGCCCGCATATGCGGGCTGTCTGAAGGGGTCGTTACAATGCGTGTTTAGTTTTGAATACGACGCACCAGCAGTAACATAAAGATGGCAGAGATCACGATACATGGAATCGCGGCAGAGATCACCCCTGCTGCACCAAAGCCAGCCGTTAACAGTGAACCGGCAATCGCAGGCCCGAGCATCGCACCGACACGGCCCACGGCAGACGCCACACCAATACCGGTACCACGCACTTCAGTTGGATACACAATACCACCGAAGGCATACAGTACACCCTGACAGCCAATGACGAATGCACCCACCAGCGCAGAGGCCAGATACATTTGAGTTAATGAACCTGCAGCGTTCAGTGCCAGCAGACCGGCCAGAATACCGCCGTACATCAACAGAATGACATAGGATTTTTTCCAGCGATCGGTCAGCATACCCAAAATAACGGTACCAATCGTCGCGCTGACCATAAAGTAGAACTGTGCAGTTGCGCCTTCTTTACGCGAGAAGCCCAGTTCCTGGAACAGCGACGGTAACCAGCTCAGCATGATGTACACCACCATCAGGGTGAAGAAATAGCTGACCCAGATGAACATGGTACGTAGCAGGTTGTTCGAGTTAAACAGATCTTTAAACGAACCTTGTGGCGTAGCTTCTGCTGTCGTATTCGCAGCCTGATCTTTGGCTTTTAAATATTCCTTTGATTCTGGCAATAACCACATCATCACTGGAATGACGATAATAGGTAATAAACCGCCTAGGTAGAAAATGTTTTTCCAGTTAGAACCGAAATCGGTACTGGCAATTAACGATAAAATCGCAGCACCGACTGGCATACCACAGTACATCAGACCTACGGCACGGCCACGGTTTTGTGGTGATACCGCTTCAGAGGCCAGCGTAATCAGAATTGGCATGGCTGCACCCAGACCGGCACCGGCCAGGAAACGTACCGCCAGCAATGAGTTAAAGCTGTTGACCCATACGGTACATAAAGTAAAGACCGCAAACACGGCAGTCGACCAGATTAGCACCTGTTTACGGCCAATACGGTCTGCCACGCGTCCACCAACCAGTGCACCAGGCAATAAGCCCAGAATCCCTGCACTAAAAAACACCCCCAATTGCGAGCTATCGAGGCCAAAATGCTCACGGATACCAGCTGCGGCAATACCTGCTGCCTGGATATCCAAGCCTTCAATGACCGCAATCAAGAAACAGATGGCTACTGTCACAATCGCATGTCGATTATCTGATCTTTCCATTGGAGAATCCTTGTTTCAATCAGTGTTTATAAAAGGTTAAGGCCGCCATCATCTATGAGGATGTCCTTTGAATTAACTACCAATAAGTGGAATAAAGCGCTGGTCTGGCAAAAAATTAATAGACATTTCTTATTTTAAGACACGCAAACATATAGTTTTAGAAAGACTTAATTGAGGCATATCAATTTAAAAAAACATTAAAATCCATATAAATATCAACGGTTACAAATAAACAAACAGTCAAAATTATTATTTTCATTTAGATCTGAAAAAAATCATTCAGTAAAGTTTTAAGCAGGAAATGGCATTAAAAAAAGCCTGTTCAAATAATTTTCAGGTCTAGTTTAAGTGTTTTTTTATCTTAATTCCGACCCTTTTACCTGGTTTTCACAGCTTTTTACTGCTTTTTCCAGGCAAAATTGCTGTCCGGACAGCTTCTATAGGCCTGTGCTTACTCACCAGTTCATTCTAAAGTCGAAGATGAACCGGAACTGCTGTAAAAGCACCAACTTATGCCTTATACCGGACTGTTTTGAGCAGCGGATAAAGTTGATATTGGCTTTGACTTACGCATATTGTTCTGACACACTGAATCAGTCATAATTTGCATAAGCATTATTCAATCATGACTTATTGAATTCTGACTCAAATCAAAATACTGCAACCATCCACGTTTTCTGTTTCTACGAACTTTTGTGGATGGAAAAATAGGATATTTTTTCAAAATGACTCAGCAAGCACAGACCATTCAAGGCTCAATTGTCGCAATCGTCACCCCAATGTTAGAAGATGGCAGCGTAGATTGGAAAGGTCTCGAGAAGCTGGTTGAGTGGCACATAGAACAAGGCACGAACAGTATTGTGGCCGTGGGCACGACAGGTGAAGCCTCTACATTAAGCATGGCTGAACATACACGTGTGATTAAAGAAATCATTCGCGTGGCCAACAAACGTATCCCGGTGATTGCTGGTACTGGTGCAAACTCAACGCATGAAGCGATCGAACTGACCAGAGAAGCCAAAGAACTCGGCGCCGATGCCGCACTTCTCGTCACGCCATATTATAACAAGCCAACCCAGGAAGGGTTATATCAGCATTATAAGACTATTGCCGAAGCAGTGGATCTGCCACAAATCCTGTATAACGTTCCGGGCCGTACTGGCGTCGACATGTCCAACGAAACAGTGATTCGTCTGGCCGACATTCCACAAATTGTGGGCATTAAAGATGCCACTGGCGATGTACCACGTGGCCGTGAATTACTGGCCGGTCTGGCGGGTAAAGACATGACTGTCTATTCAGGTGATGATGCCACTGCCTATCAGTTAATGCTGGCTGGTGCCAAAGGCAATATCTCGGTTACGGCCAATGTGGCACCAAAAGTCATGAGCGAAGTTTGTGCCGCAGCCATTGCCGGCGACAATGACAGCGCTGAAGCACGTAACAATACAGTTGCAAATTTACACAATATTCTATTTTGTGAATCAAACCCAATTCCGGTGAAATGGGCACTTCATGAAATGGGCTTAATTGGTACCGGCATCCGCCTGCCATTAACGCCACTTGCAGAACAATATCGCGCACCGTTACGTGAAGCTTTACAGGCTTCGGGTGTCATTTAATAAGAGCACAATATTATGCAATTACGTTTTGGTTTAATCGCTGCACTTTCAGTGGTAAGTTTGGCAGGTTGTAGTTCTTTAGCCATCAGCAATGGCTCTCTGGATTATAAAGACACCACCACCCTTGCGCCCTTACAATATCCTGAAGGTACTGTGGCCCGACCAGCAACGCCATTGTATCCTGCACCAACGGTTGACCCACTGGCCATTGAACATGCACCGAAGCTGGAAAACAGCCGTGGCAACCGTTTCGCACTTCCTCGTCCTCCAGCCGTAGAGCCGACTCAGGCCGCTGCTGTACAGGACAACACCGCGCCAGGTCGTCCACAACCGGTTGTAGATGGAAATCAAAATCCACTGCTCAAAATAGATGGAAATTCTGCTACAATTTGGCAGTATACGCTTGCCACACTCAGCAGCCTGAACCATAGCATTATTGGTCAGAGCAAAAACCGTTACGAAGTCACCATCTCGGTCGATCAACAGACCTACGTCTTAAGACTCACCTCTGTCGGTACAAGTAACAACCTGGCTGTGTTCAACGCCGACAACAGTTTTGCAGACAAAGAAAAAGCTGCAGACCTGTTGGCCCAGATTTACCAAAATTGGCCAGCCTAGACATTACTAGGCATTTTTTTCTGAAAAAGGTTCCCTCATGTTAAAACAAACCTTGCTCTATACTGGTAAAGCGAAATCTGTTTATACCACAGATAGTGAAGACCACCTGATTTTAGTCTTTCGTGACGATGCCTCTGCGTTCAATGGCGAAAAGATCGAACAACTAGATCGTAAAGGTAAGGTGAACAACCGTTTTAACGCCTTTATTATGGAAAAACTGGCTGAAGCCGGTATCGAAACGCATTTTGAAAAACTGCTAACCCCAAATGAAGTGCTGGTGAAAAAGCTGAGCATGATTCCGGTTGAATGCGTAATCCGTAACTATGCAGCTGGTTCTCTGTGCCGTCGCCTCGGTGTCGAAGAAGGCAAGGAACTGACCCCGCCAACATTTGAACTGTTCTTTAAAGATGATGCCTTAGGCGATCCAATGGTCAATGAATCTCAAGCGATTGCGCTGGGTTGGGCGACTGCTGAGCAGCTGGCACAAATGAAAGAACTGACTTACAAAGTTAACGATGTACTAAAAGCCCTGTTTGATGCCGGCAACATGATTCTGGTCGATTTCAAACTTGAATTTGGTGTATTCCACGACCGTATCGTGCTGGGTGATGAATTCTCTCCAGACGGCTGCCGTCTATGGGACAAAGACACCAAGAAAAAACTCGACAAAGACCGTTTCCGTCAAGGTTTAGGCGGCGTGGTTGAAGCCTATGAAGAAGTTGCGGCACGTTTAGGCATCAACCTCGACAATATCTGATCATCTCCAAGATGAACGATAAAAAAACCGGATCAGCTGATCCGGTTTTTTATTGGCTGAGTTTTCTCACTCTCAATCGAAAAAACAAATTCAACTTATAAAAATGATCGTTTTTACATATTTTTAGTTTTGACCTATGCTTAAGCACATAGGCAAGACACGGTAAATTTTACAGTGACTGCCGATCAGTTTCGTTAATCCTCGCGGATGTTCTCTCCCAATCTAACATCCAGTTTGGCCCAATTCATCCCTCTGAATTGGGCTTTTTTTATTGCTACTGTTGCTGCTGCATCCAGCGCCGCTGCTGTAAACGCTCGGCTTCAACTTCGCGTTTATTGCGCGCCGATTCATACAGCTTGGTGCCTTTTAATTCTGGCGGCAAATAATCCTGCAATACAAAATGCTCCGGATAATTGTGCGGATACAGATAATCCACCCCGTAGCCCTGCTCTTTCATCAGCTTGGTCGGCGCATTACGCAAATGTAACGGTACCGGCAAATTGGCGGTTTTTTCCGCCAAGTCCAGCGCCTTGTTAATGGCCAGATAGGTACTGTTACTTTTGGCACTGGTGGCCAGATAGACTGCACATTGGCCCAGAATAATCCGCGCTTCCGGCATACCAATCACCTGCACTGCGCGGAAACATTCACCGGCCAGCAACAAGGCATTTGGGTTGGAATTGCCAATATCTTCCGAGGCAGCAATTAGCATACGCCGCGCAATAAACAGCGGGTCTTCTCCACCCTTGAGCATGCGCGCCATCCAGTACAGAGTCGCATCCGGGTCACTGCCGCGAATCGACTTAATAAAGGCCGAGACCAGATCATAATGCTGCTCGCCAGATTTGTCGTAACGGGCAATATTCTGCTGCGCCACTTTCACGACCAGGGCATTGTTAATACTGTTTTCTGTGTCCGGCTCAAAGGTGCCGGCAATCAGCTCGAGTAAATTCAGCGCCTTACGTGCATCACCCGCCGCAAACTGCACCAGTGCTTCAAACTCTTCAATCTGGATATAACGTTCTTTTAAGAAGCTATCATTCTGGACGGCCTGGGTCAGCAGCTGCTGGATGGCCTCGGCACTCAGTGCATTTAAGGTATAGACCTGGCAGCGCGACAGCAAGGCACTGTTCACCTCAAAAGACGGGTTTTCCGTGGTGGCACCAATCAGGGTAATTTTGCCCTTCTCAACCGCATTTAATAAGGCATCCTGCTGGGATTTATTAAAGCGGTGAATCTCGTCAATAAACACCACCGGCGTTAGTAAATCGCCGCCATCGGCAATCACTTCACGTAATTCCTTAACCCCGGTATTGAGCGCAGACAGACTGACAAAAGGACGATCAACCGCCTGCGCCAGCAACAAGGCAATGGTGGTTTTTCCAACGCCAGGTGGCCCCCAGAAAATAATCGAGGGCAAATGGCCCTGATCAATCATTTGGCGTAACGGGGCCTGCTCCCCCAGAAGATGATCTTGACCGATAATCTGCGACAGATCGCGCGGGCGCAAACGTTCAGGAAGTGGAATATGGCTGTCTGACATAGAAGGTTTTCTGTACAAAGCTGCGGCTGAGTGTACTATGTTATGGCAAAATGAAGTATTTCAATAGCCGATTTTTTAGCGCTTGCTGCGGCAAACTGAGTCTAAATGTAGGCAGTTGTTTTTATCAGGTTTAAATCGCCAATTTTGCTCTTAAAGATACAGACGGCCTAAAAATTTAACGTACCCAGCGCACAATATAGTCTTCAATTTCTTCTTCATTGACTTCCGTTTCAGAAATACAGCGGCCAGCGGCCGATTTTTTGGCGCGAATCACACTCTGGCGTGAACCGGTATTTAAATAATGCCAGGACGGCAGGTTTTTACCTTCTTTTAAACGGCGATAGGCACAGCTTGGCGGTAGCCAGTGAATACTGTCCAGCTTTTCCGGCGTTAACTGGATACAGTCCGGTACCTGTTGCTGCCGGTTCGGATAGTCCGAACAGCGGGCGGTCGTACAATCCAGCAGCTTGCAGGCCACTTTGGTATAAGCCACTTCATGACTGTCTTCATCTTCCAGCTTGACCAGGCAGCATAAACCGCAGCCATCACACAGCGCTTCCCATTCTGCCTGGGTTAAGGCTGTTAACGGATAGTTTTTCCAGAATTGGGGACGAAGCTGATCAGACATGATGCACAACACTACAAAATAACCGGTCTATTATAACAGTCTTCTACAAAAGCATGTGCTATGTCATAGATACAATAGAATCATAGACTTAAATAAATAGTTGAACACTTAATAAACAAAAGCAAAACAATCAAATCAGCGACTTGCCCCTATACTTGATCAAGAAGTATAAAAACACATGGAGAAAAATTATGTTTCGTTGGGCCATTATCTTCGCTGTAATCGCACTTATTGCCAGTCTACTTGGTTTCGGTGGTGTCGCTGGTTTATCTAAAGATTTCGCGGTCATTCTGCTGGTTATTGCTGTTATTCTGGCAATTGTCGGCTTCCTGTCCCGCGGCAAGGTATAGTTTCTTATACCCTGACCCTCACAAAAAAGAAGGATGCAAATCCTTCTTTTTTTATGCCTGTGTTTAGACCGACAGCAGATACAGACAGATTATTCTTTGAAAAATAACTTAAAAATATTTTCTCACATTTGTTTAGGCCCATTGAAATGTTTTTCAAACCGCTGTCTCATTTTTATGTTTTAATCGAATTATTTCAAAAAACACAAGGATTGGACACATGACTTTAGCAATCAAAACTCGCGAAATTCAGTATACGGCGGCAGATGGTAGCCAGTTGGTCGGTTATTTTGCTGCACCCGAAACCGATGCACCAGTCGCGGGTGTGATTGTGGCACCGGAATGGTGGGGCCGAAATGAATATATTGAACAGCGTACCCGCGAACTGGCAGAACACGGTTATGCCGCCTTGGCCATTGATATGTATGGCGACAAGAAAAATACCACCACGGCTGCCCAGGCCAATGAATGGATGAGCCAGACCTTTGAAGACCCGAATACAATTGTGACTCGTGCGTCTGCGGCTTTGGACACTTTAGCTGCCCAACCGGAAGTAAATCAGGCTAAACTGGCAGCCATTGGCTTCTGTTATGGCGGCAAAGTGGTGCTGGATTTGGCCCGTTCAGGCGCCAACCTGCAAGCCGTTGCGACTTTCCATGCCATTCTGGCGGCCAGAGAACCAGCGCAGGAAGGCAAGGTACAGGCAGAAATTCTGGTGCTGCATGGTGAACTGGACAGCATGGTAACGCTGGATGATGTGGCCAGCTTCCGTGAAGAAATGCACGCTGCCCAGGTAGAACATGACGTGATTGTGTTTGAAGATGCCAAGCACGGCTTTAGTAACCCGCTGGCCGATGAACGTGCCAAAGCCAATGGCGTCGACCTCGGCTATAGCCCGGTAGCAGAACAGCAAAGCCTGGATGCCATGTACCAATTATTACAACGCCGTTTGGCCTGATTCTGGCATGAGGCCATATATATTGAAAAAGATTAATGAATTTGAATAGAGGATAGAAGAATGACCGAACAAGACTGCCCATATTGCAACTTTGATGAATATGATGTCATTGCCAAAAATGATTATGGCGTGATTCTACCCGAACCGAACGCATTGTCTAAAGGCCACTGTGTCATTATCCCTCTACGTCATGTAAGTTCTTTTTTTGATGTTACCGACAAAGAACGTAAAAGCCTGATGTCGCTGCTGGAACTGGCGCGGAATGAATTACAGCTGCGCCATCAACCGGCGGGCTTTCATGTCGGCTTTAACGATGGCGATGTGTTTGGCAGCCCATCGCAGCATTTGCATATCCACATTATTCCGCGCTATGAAGGTCAAATCCTCAAGCTGGACCAACGCTGGGGGATGAGCGGCAGCATCTAAGCCTTGCCGCTACCAAAACAGAAGGTGATGCCGCGGCATCACCTTTTTTATTGCCTGCTGCATCGGCAAGATTTGGGTATACTAGGCGACTGCTTAACAGTTCCGGTTCTCATGTCTGCCTTTTCTTTTTCCCATGCCCTGCTTTCCTGGTTTGATGTACACGGTCGCCATGACCTGCCCTGGCAGGTGGCCGATAACCCGTATAAAGTCTGGGTATCGGAAATCATGCTGCAGCAGACCCAGGTCAAAACCGTGCTGCAATATTTCGAGCGCTTTATTCAGCGTTTTCCCGATGTGGAAAGCTTAGGCCGTGCCTCCTGGGATGAAGTGGCGCCATACTGGGCCGGACTCGGTTACTATGCCCGGGCACGCAATCTGCATAAAGCGGCCGGCATAGTGGCCCAGCAAGGACATTTTCCGGAAAATCTGGAACAGTGGATGGCCCTGCCCGGCATTGGCCGCTCGACCGCAGGCGCACTGATGTCTTTGGGTCTCAGACAATACGGCGTAATTATGGATGGCAACGTCAAACGGGTGCTGGCGCGCTTTTTTGCCATTGAAGATGATCTGTCCAAACCGGTACATGAACGGGCCTTGTGGCAGCTGGCAGAACAGCTGTGTCCGACCGAGCGTAATCATGACTACACCCAGGCGATTATGGACCTCGGTGCCACCATCTGTACCCCGAAAAAACCCTTATGTCTGTACTGCCCGATGCAGCAGCGCTGCAAGGCCCACCAGCAGGGCCTAGAAGCCGAATTACCATTTAAAAAACCGAAAAAAGCCGTACCCGTAAGACAGGCCCAGGTGTTGCTCTTACACAGTGATGGCCAGTGGCTGTGGCAGCAGCGGCCGAATAGCGGCCTCTGGGGCGGATTATGGTGCCTGCCGATTATTGATGATCCAGCGCAGTTTCAGGCGCTCTGTCAGCGTCTGGGTCTGAAACAACGACAACAGCAGCTGCAGATTTCACACAGCTTTACCCACTTTACCTGGCTGCTGGATGCCAGTGTAATTCCGGTCAAGCCGGACCAGCAGGAACATCTGGCGATTGAGCTGGACGCCGAATGGATGACGCCGGCACAGGCTACTGCACGTGGACTGCCGACCGCCATGAAAAAATTGATCTCGGCCGCCGATTTATGACATAGTCAAAGACTGGAATTCGAATACCATCGACATAATAATCATCAGGGAGATGCTGTGCTTCGCTCGATTTCACTCTGCTGTGTTTTCTTCAGTCTGATTCTGCTAGCGGCCTGTACCTCGGCACCGAAAAAATCTGCTGCACCCCTACCGCCGGCCATGGTTAAAAAACTGCAGCACATGCCGCTGAAAACCCGCTTGCCAGTGCCGGTACAGGGCGTCAAACGTCAACACTTGCAAGATACCTGGGGTGCGTCACGCAGTCGCGGTCGCCTACATGAAGGCATTGATATTCTAGCGCCACGCGGCAGCAAGGTGTACAGCGCCACCGAAGGCCTCATTGCCGACTTACGCAATAACAATTTGGGTGGTAAAGTGGTATGGATTCTGGGACCGGGCGGCAGCTGGCATTATTATGCCCATCTGGACCGGCATAAACGTGGCCTGAAGGTCGGAGATTATGTCAAGAAAGGCGATCTCATTGGCTATGTCGGCAATAGCGGCAACGCCCGCCATACCGCGCCGCATCTGCATTATGGCCTGTATTTAAATGGCAAAGGTCGCGGTGCAGTCAATCCCTATCCCTATTTACGTTAGTTTGCTTTAGGAAGTGTACATGTCAGAAGCATTGATCAATCGACTGGTCGAATTTGCCGAATCCGGGAATCAACAGAAAATTATGTTGAACGGCCAGAGTCATCAGGGCTGGATCATGGAAATTACTGAAGATGCACTTCTGATCAGCACCGGCTATGCCGATAAATCCGGCAAGGATGTCTGGATTGCCTTTGCCGATCTGCCTCAGGCGGAATTGTCTTACTGGGATAACCGTCAGGATCAATGGGTTCATTTCCAGCTTTAAACCCGTACAGGAGCATCATCTATGGATCGAACACGCTGCGGCTGGTGCTCCGAAGATCCGCTCTATATCGCCTACCACGACCAGGAATGGGGCCGCCCGCTTCACGATGAAGCGCAGCTGTTTGAAATGCTATGTCTGGAAGGCCAGCAGGCCGGTCTGGCCTGGATTACCGTGCTCAAAAAACGCGAATGTTACCGTCAGCATTTTTTTCAATATTCCATTGCCGATATTGCCGCGTTGTCTGATCAGGCCTTGCAGGACAAATTACAGGATCGCGGATTAATCCGGCATCCGGCCAAACTCGCAGCCATCCGCACCAATGCTCAGGCCTGGCTCCAGCTGCAGCAGCAAGGTATCAATCTGGTCGACTGGCTGTGGCAATTTGTCGATCATCAGCCCGAGCAGCATACCGTGCCCGATTATCGCAGCGCCCCGACCTATACTGCAGCCAGTGTGGCACTGTCTAAAGCTTTAAAAAAGCAGGGCTTTCAATTTGTTGGCCCCACCATCTGTTATGCCTTTATGCAGGCCGTCGGCATGGTCAACGACCATGAAGATCACTGCGCCTTTAAATCTCTTCCCCCTTTAGCCGAGGAGCACTCATCATGAGCAACACTACCATTCGTGCCTATGCCGCCATGCAACCCGGCGAAGCGCTGGTGCCATATCAGTTTGATGCTGGCGAACTGTTGCCGCATCAGGTCGAAGTTCAGGTGGAATATTGTGGCCTGTGCCATTCCGATTTATCGGTGATTAACAATGACTGGCGTTCTTCGGTCTATCCGGTGGTGGCCGGGCATGAAATTATTGGTACCATTGTCCAGTTAGGAAGTGAAGCCAAAGGATTATCTGTGGGCCAGCGCGTTGGCATTGGCTGGACGGCAGAAAGCTGCCAGCACTGTGATCCGTGCCTGTCCGGCCGGCAGGTGCAATGTACCGGCGGCAGTGTCGCCACCATTGTCGGCCATGCCGGCGGTTTTGCCGATAAGGTTCGCGCCGGCTGGCAATGGGTCATTCCCTTACCGGATGATCTGGATGCGGAAAGTGCCGGCCCGCTGCTCTGTGGCGGTATTACCGTATTTGATCCGATCATTAAGCACCAGATTCAGGCGGTGCATCATGTCGGGGTGATTGGAATTGGCGGCCTTGGGCATATTGCCATTAAACTGCTCAAAGCCTGGGGCTGTGAAATTACGGCCTTCAGTTCCAACCTGGAGAAAACCGCAGAGTTAAAAGCCATGGGCGCCGATCATGTGGTGAATAGCCGTGACAGCGCTGCCCTGAAAGCCCAGCGCGGCAAGTTTGACCTGATTTTAAGTACGGTGAATGTTAGCCTGGACTGGCCGGTATATCTGTCTGCCCTGGCACCAAATGGTACGCTGCATATGCTGGGCCTGACCTTAGAGCCGTTACAGGTCTCGGCCGGTGCGTTAATTGGTGGTGGCAAAGCGGTGACGGGTTCATCGACCGGTTCACCATCGACCTTGCGCCAGCTACTGCAATTTGCCGCCCGCAAACAGCTGGCGCCGCAGGTTGAAGTATTCCCGATGTCGCAGATTAACGAGGCAATTGAACATTTACATGCTGGCCGGGCGCGTTACCGGGTGGTGCTGAAAGCAGATTTTTAATCTGCTTTGAAGCCAAATCTATAATAGATACAATTACTCACGAATAAATTGGGCCGCCTCTGCGGCTGGCCCCGATTGTATAAAAAATGTGTTAGATATTCAGTCTGTTATGGCATATGCTTAACGATGCGCATATATTAATTAGCCAAACCGAATGATTGATGTCAGCGGTTTGATTCAAAAAGTCTGCTAACATGAAAGCAGCTTTGACACGATAAAATGATTTGAGAAAACCTATGAGTAAAGCCTTACCCATTGCTGTTGCTGTAATTTTAGGCGGTGCTGCACTTGTTCCTGTTTATTATGCAACTCAACACCCTGCCACTGTATCCTCAAAAGCATCTGCAAATGCGTCTGCGGTTGAAAAAATCAGCTATGCATTAGGCTATGAAGTTGCCCATCAAACTCCACCAGAGCTGGACATTAACAGCTTTGTGACTGGTGTCCGTGAAGGTCATGCGCGTCAGCAGCCAGCCTATACTGAAGAAGAATTACAAAAGGCCTATGAACAGTTCCAGCAGGAACTGCAACAAAAACAGGCTGATCAGGCCCAGCAGGCACAAACGGCCAGCGATGCCTTCCTGACTGAAAATGCCAAACAGGCAGGGGTACAAACCACCGCGTCAGGTCTGCAATATAAAATTACCCAGCAAGGCAATGGCAAACAGCCAACGGCCAGCTCTGTGGTAAAAGTACACTACACCGGTAAACTGGTCGATGGCAAAGTATTTGACAGCTCGGTTGAGCGTGGTGAACCAATCGAGTTCCCGTTAAACCAGGTGATTCCAGGCTGGACCGAAGGTCTGCAACTGATGAAAGAAGGCTCGAAAGCCACGCTGTATATCCCGTCACAACTGGGTTATGGCGAACAGGGCGTGCCGGGCATGATTCCACCAAACAGCACCTTGATCTTTGATGTTGAGCTGATTGAAGTAAAATAAAAAACAAGGAGAGCCTGGCTCTCCTTCGTTGTTTAGGGACGCATAATATGAAAAAAACGATCACCCTGCTCGGCCTCGCCCTGTGTAGCGCGGCCACACTGGCTCAACCGGTGACCACCAAAAGCTCCACTGAACAGCAGGTGGGCTACAGCTTTGGTTATTTAATGGGGCGCAGCAATGTCGACACCTTAAAAGGTATGGATCTGGATGCCTTTGTGGCGGGTTTAAAAGCCGCCTCACTGGGCCAGCAAGCCAGCCTGAGCGATGAAGACATGGCCCGTATTCTGACCCAGTTCAAAAAGCAGGCCGAAGCCAAACAGCTGATTGAGCTGAAACAGCGCGCTGAAGCCAATGACATGATTGGCAAGGCCTTTCTGGCAGAAAACTCGCGTAAGGATGGGGTGAAAGTCACTTCATCGGGGCTGCAATATCTGGTCTTGCAATCCGGTTCCGGAAAAAAACCGAAGGCCAGCTCCAAAGTACGCGTGCATTATGAAGGCCGCCTGATTGATGGCACCGTGTTTGATAGCTCGATGGCACGGCAGCAACCGGCTGAATTTCAGGTCACACAAGTCATTCAGGGCTGGACCGAAGGGCTGCAACTGATGCGTGAAGGAGCCAAATACCGCTTCTTTATTCCAGCGAATCTGGGCTATGGCCAGATTGGTTCTGGCGATGCGATTGAACCGAACAGCACCCTGATTTTTGATGTCGAACTGCTGGAAGTGATCAATAAATAAAGATGCTTGTGCTGCTCATGCAGCCTCATCTTTCAATAAAAGCCCATAAAAAAACCCTTTGAGACTCAACGGCTCAAAGGGTTCTTTTATAGGAGCTGAACATCTTTCGCGCTCAGCTCTCAGTAATTAAGGTTTTAAATGACGCGGTCTAAAACCAGTGGCCAGCAGACCAAGAGCATAAGCTGCCACACCCACCACACACAGCAGTAGTACTTCCAGCACACGCATCCATTGCGATACATCACCGTTATACCAGCTCAAGGCGTACCATAAGGCAGCCACCATCACCGTATTGGCCGTGCCAAACTGGAACAGCAGTTTTTTCCAGTGCCCACCAAAACGGAAAATATCGCGTTTATGCAAATAGAAATACAGCATACCGGCATTGACCAGCGCGGAACCTGAAGATGCCAGTGCCAGCGCCATGTGCTCGGCTTCCCAGTCAATCAGTTTAAACAGCCCAATAAACACCACGTTTAAAATGGCATTGGCTGCCACCGCCATTAAACCGACCCGAACCGGGGTGCGGGTATCCTGCTGGGCATAAAAGCCTGGAGCAAAGACTTTAATCAGCATAAAGGCAATGACCCCGGCACTCATACATTGCAGGGCCAAGGCCGTCATCTGGGTATCTTCCCAGGTGAACTGGCCGCGCTGGAACAGGGCCTGAATAATCGGGGTCGACAGCATAAACAGTGCAATACTGGCAGGCACACCAGCCAGCACAATAATTTTCGCCGCCCAGTCCATCATGCCACGGAATTTTTCCTGATTCTGCTCGGCATGACGCGCCGACAAGGATGGTAAAATCACCGTACCAATTGCCACCCCAATCAGGCCCAGCGGCAACTCGGTCATCCGTTCGGCACTGTACAGCCACGATACCGAACCATCCTGCATAAATGACGCCCAGATGGTGTTCAGCAACAGGTTAATCTGGGTCACCGACACCCCAAACAGGGCCGGCAGCATCAGCTTCATGATGCGCTCAACGCCTTCATGCTTGAAGTCGATTTTTGGCGGAATCAGCAGCTTTTTACGCCACAATTCCGGAATCTGGATCGCCAGCTGCAAGGCTCCGGCAATAATCACCGCCCAGCCCAAGGCCATAATCGGCTCGGCCATATACGGCGTTAGCCACAGGGCTCCGGCAATCATGGCCAGATTCAGCAACACCGGTGCAAAGGCCGGCGTGGTAAAGGAGCCATAACTGTTTAAGATGCTGCTGGCAAAAGCGGTCAGCGACATAAACAGCAAATAGGGAATGGTCAGGCGGAACATGTCCGTGGCCAGCGCAAATTTTTCCGGATCACTATGGAAACCCGGCGCATAAACGTACATCACCGCCGGCGCCGCCACCATAGCAGCCAGTGTCAGCAGGCTCATCACCGAGGCCAGACAGCCAAACACCCGGCTAATCAGAATCTGCACTTCGGCATGGGTGCGGCTGGTTTTATATTCGGTCAGAACCGGAATAAAGGCCTGGGAAAATGCCCCTTCAGCAAACAGTCGCCTGAAAAAGTTCGGGATACGAAAGGCCACCACAAAGGTATCGAAATCCTTTCCCGCACCAAACACATTTAATAACACAATATCCCGCACCAGTCCCAACACCCGGGACAGCATGGTCATCGCACTGACAATAAAGGTCGATCGCCAAAGCGCCATCGGAACCACCCAAATAAAAATTTAGCCGCTATTGTAAAGAAACCTAAGCACAAGTTTCGTTATGAATTGATGAAGATGCTGCTTCTATCCTGCTGTTGCAGTCACGCAGTAAAGACCGGAACCGGCTCCAGTCAAAATAAGGTCCCGGATCGGTCTTGCGCCCCGGGGCAATATCGGAATGTCCAGCCAGATGACGCTGGATTTTCGGATAGGCCTGCTGCAAGGCCGACACCACTTCCGCCAGTACCTGATACTGGATCGCTTCAAAGGGCAGATCATCACTGCCTTCCAGTTCAATACCAATGGAATAATCATTACATTCCGGCTTGGCCAGATAACTGGAACGTCCGGCATGCCAGGCGCGGTCATTGAAATTGACACATTGCAGCACTTCGCCGCTACGCAAAATCAGCAGATGCGCCGAGACCTGCATCCCTTCAATGGTCTGAAAGTAAGGATGCGCCGACCAGTCCAGCCGGTTTTGAAAAAACTGTTCGATATAACCGCCGCCAAACTGTGATGGCGGCAAACTGATATTGTGAATCACCACCAGCTGAATTTCGGTCTGCTGCGGACGCTGGTTAAAATTCGGTGAAGGCACCTGCCGCGCACCTTTTAACTGTCCCTGGATGACCTGAAAAGAAGCCGCCTGCTGCATAGAATGATCCTGATATTTTTTTCAGTATAAAAATTTAGCCCATCCTAAAACTTTCAGCTGAAAATCTCAAATCAGACAAAAAAGCCGTGAAAAAGCGCATCGGGCCAGCCGAACAGTGCTAATATATCGCGCAATTTTCATGGGTAAAGAGATAAGGACAGGCAATGAGCATACCACAATCTTTATTGGAGCAATCTATCCAGATCAATATTCAGCAGGCCCTGCAGGAAGATATTGGCGAGGCAGATATTACCGCTTTACTTACCCCGGAAGATGAACAGGCCACCGCCACCATTATCAGCCGTGAAGACATGGTGCTGGCTGGTCAGCCTTGGGTGAATGCCTTAATCCAGCAGTACGATCCAAGCGTTCAGATTGAATGGCTGAAACAGGATGGTGATCGCGTGGCGGCCAATGAAGCCTTTTTAAAGCTGGCCGGTTCTGCGCGCAGTTTATTGACCGTAGAGCGCCCTGCCCTTAACTTTGTCCAGACCTTATCGGCCGTGGCCACCAAAACTGCCGAATATGTGAAACAGCTCGATGGCCTGCACACCAAACTGCTGGATACGCGTAAAACCTTGCCGGGTCTGCGTATTGCACAAAAATATGCGGTCACTGTAGGCGGCGGCCAAAACCATCGTCTGGGGCTGTTTGATGCCTTCCTAATTAAAGAAAACCATATTATGGCCGCTGGCGGTATTGCCCAGGCCATTGCCAAAGCCCATCAAATTGCACCAGGCAAACCGGTGGAAGTTGAAGTTGAAACCTGGGATGAGCTGAATCAGGCACTGGACGCTCAGGCCGATATCGTGATGCTGGATAACTTTAGCCAGCAACAGATGATTGATGCAGTCAAGCATGTCGCCGGTCGCTGCAAACTGGAAGCATCGGGCAATATCACCATTGCCAACCTGCGCGAAGTGGCCAGCACTGGTGTCGACTATATTTCCATGGGCGCCCTGACCAAAGATGTCAAAGCGGTCGATTTATCCATGCGTTTTAATGCTTAATCACAATTCGATATTTGTCGATAACGAAAAAAGGTGCCTCATAAGGCACCTTTTTTATTCGTTTAGGGTGAGTCGATGGCCGCAAGACTTTAATCATCTGCACGGCCGTCGCCATCACGGTCCTGATTCAGCATGGTGCCATCACCATCACGGTCATTGGCCGTATCACACGCGCTTAAACCAAAGGCGCCCATCGCCAGAAAGATCATCAAGTATTTCATGGTACATCCCTCTTTTTTGCTGTTTTAAAAAAATCACTGCGAGTTTTAGTAAGCCATGAAGCTCGGTTTCAGCATGTTGGTTTTTGTTATGAAGATGAATCTGCGCACAGCCGCTGGTTACGTTTGCTTCAATCACAAAAAAACGCATCCGGAGATGCGTTTTATAAATATATTGTTCTGATCTTGCAGTGTTTACCAGCCCAAGGCCTGTTGCTGCTTTTTGATCAGTTCCTGAATGCCCTGCTCGGCCATTTCCAGCATGGCATTACATTGCAGACGGGTAAATGGTTTATCTTCAGCAGTGCCCTGAATTTCAATAAATTCACCGGCCTGGGTCATCACTACATTCAGGTCAGTCTGGCAGTTTGAATCTTCTTCATAGCACAGGTCCAGCAATACTTCGTCCTGATACATACCCACAGAAATAGCAGCGACCAGACCTTTTAACGGGTCCTGTTTAATTTTTTTGCTTTCCAGCAGTACATTCATGGCATCGACCAGCGCCACCGCTGCACCGGTAATCGCGGCAGTACGGGTACCGCCATCGGCCTGAATTACATCACAGTCAATGGTAATGGTATTTTCACCAAGTTTTTTCAGATCGACCATGGCACGCAGGCTGCGGCCAATTAAGCGCTGGATTTCCTGAGTACGGCCGCTCTGTTTACCCCGTGCCGCTTCACGGTCACTACGCGTATGGGTAGAACGTGGCAACATGCCATATTCTGCAGTTACCCAGCCTTGGCCTTTGCCTTTTAAAAAGCGCGGTACCGAGTTATCAATACTGGCAGTACACAGCACTTTGGTATGACCAAATTCAACCAAGACAGAACCTTCCGCATAACGTGTGTAATTACGGGTAATTTTGACATCACGTAATTGATCTAGGGTACGTTGGTCGATACGCATAAGTTGTCCTTATTTTGACTCAAATAAATTGTCGGCCAGTATAGCAGATGCAAGCGCACAGGTTTTGTCCCCGGGTCGGCTTTTACACAATCTCGCCACAGAAAAGCGGGCCCTGCACAGTCAATGCGGCAGCATGGCTGCTGCCCGGACCGATTCTGCTCTATAATAGCTATACAGATGAATTTTTAAACAGTATCAGGGATGTGACATGTCGATTCGGGAAGAACGTAAGCAGCAAAGTCGTCAGGCCATTTTAGATGCGGCCCTGACCTTAAGTACTGCCGAGCGCTCTTTTAGCAGCATCAGCTTAAGGGAGATTTCCCGCCATGTCGGGCTGGTGCCAACGGCGTTCTACCGGCATTTTCAGGATATGGATGAACTCGGCGCAGAACTGGTCGATCAGGTGGCGCTGCATTTAAAAAGCATTCTGCATCAGCTGGGTCAGGCCTATTTATATCTGCCCAATGCCAAAACCCGGACCAGCGTTGAACTGTTTTTTCAAGCAGTGGATCAGCATCCGCAGCAATGGATTTTTTTAATTGCCGAGCGTTGGGGCGGCTCGGCCACGGTGCGTCTGGCCATTGCCCGGGAAATCGAGTTTTTAATTGATGATTTTGCCAATGACCTGAAACGGGTGGAAAGCGTGCAGCATTTTGAACATCCGGAAGACTTTAAAGTACTGGCCAATATTTTAATTAACCTGTCCTTTAACTGGGCCATGAGCTGGATCGGCCTCAGTCGCCAGTTTGAAGGCGAGGCTTTAAGTCAGCAGCAGCACCAGTTTACCGAGCAGACCATTATCCAGGTGCAATTGCTGTTTCGTGGTATCAGCCATTGGGAGCGACCAAACATCACAATGCATGAAACCGCAGCACTAAAAAACCCGCTTTAAACAGCGGGTTTTTAACATCATGTTGGGCTTTTATTTGGCTTTACGTTCTTTATCGACCAGGTAGTTCACCACCTGAATCACTTTGCCGTTATCGCCCGACACCACATATTTACCATTGACCACCACTGCCGGCACACCGGTCAACTGGTATTGGCGCGCCAGTTTATTGGCCTGTGCCACTTTAGAGGTAATCGCAAAAGAGTTAAACATGCTGTTGAACTTGGCTTCAGGAATACCGTATTTGACAAAGAATTTGGCCTGGGATTTCTGGTCAAAAATCTGCTGGCCTTTGTCATGAATGGCATGGAATAACGGCAAGTGGGTACGTTTACGGACGCCCAGTGCTTCCGACACATAATAGCCGCGCGCATTCATTTCCCAGACCTGGTTCATGGCAGCCGGAGTACGCACGAAGTTCACATCTTTTGGCAGCTTACGCAGCCAGGCTTGCATATGCGGCTCCAAGGTAAAGCAGTGGCCACAGCCATACCAGAAGAATTCACGGACTTCAATTTTACCCGGCACATCGACTTTGCCCGGATTGGCCAGTACGCGATAGTCTTGGCCTTCAACAAAATTGGCCGCCCATGCGCCACCTGAAATTGCAAACATTGCGGTTGCAAGGCTACCCAAAAGAAACTTTTTCATTGAACTTATTGTCCTCATAAATCGTTATGATTAGCTTATGCGAACACTATAAATCAATTATGCCGTTTTCGTTTTGCTTCTGTGAACTTTTTTACGGCTTTTATCGCTTTTTCCAGAATAAACGCTACACTAAACAGCATAGACTTTTTGAAATCATAATAACTTGATTGAGGTGACACCAATGTCGCAACTGAATGTTGATCCGCAAGAAATTGCCAAATTTGAAGCATTCGCAGCTATATGGTGGGATCAGCATTCTGAGTTCCGCCCTTTGCATCAAATTAACCCGCTCCGTTTAAACTGGATTGATGAACATTCAGGCGGACTGGCTGGCAAAAAAGTGCTGGATGTCGGTTGTGGCGGCGGCATTCTCTCGGAAAGCATGGCACGCCGTGGTGCCGATGTACTCGGAATTGATATGGGCGAGGCGCCGCTAAATGTGGCACGTTTACATGCCCAGCAGGAAGGCGTCGAAAATATTGAATATCGCCAGATTCCGGTCGAGCAACTGGCAGAAGAACAGGCTGGCCAGTACGATGTGGTGACCTGTATGGAAATGCTGGAGCATGTACCCGATCCAGCCTCAATTATTCAGGCCTGCCAGAAGCTGGTCAAACCGGGTGGCCATGTGTTCTTCTCGACCATTAACCGTAATCCGAAAGCCTATTTATTTGCGATTATTGGCGCGGAATATGTGCTGCGCATGCTGGCCAAAGGCACGCATGATTATCATAAATTTATCAAGCCGTCCGAACTGGCACACGATATTCGCAATGCCGGCCTGAAACTGAAAGATATGACCGGTTTGCACTATAACCCACTGACCAAACGCTACTGGCTGGCGCCCAATGTTGATGTCAACTATATGGTGCATACCCTGAATGAAGGTGGCCAATGAAAGCGGTTTTATTTGACCTCGACGGCACCTTAATTGATACCGCGGCCGACTTTATCCGTATTATTCAGGACATGTGCCGCGATAAAGGCTGTGACATTGTCGCCGCCGAGCAGATTCGCACCCAGGTCTCTGAAGGCGCACGCGCCATGGTCAAGCTGGTATATCCGGAGCTGGAAGTGGAAGACCCAGTCTTTTTAGGCCATCGCCAGCGCTTTTTAGACCTTTACGGCGCCGATATTGCGGTAGAAACCGACCTGTTTGAAGGCATGTATCCACTGCTAGAGCAGCTGGAACAGCAGCAAATTCCCTGGGGTATTGTCACCAACAAGCCACGCTGGCTCAGTGAAGCGCTGTTAAAAGCCCTGAACCTGACCGAACGCTGTGCGGTACTGGTCTGCCCGGAAGATGTCAGCAAGACCAAACCCGATCCGGAACCGATGTATCTGGCCGCAGCACAGCTGGGACTGGAACCGCAGCAGTGTATTTATGTCGGCGATCATCCACGTGATATTGATGCCGGACGCAATGCCAGCATGTACACCATTCTGGCGGCTTATGGCTATTTACCCTTACAACACAAAGATGACTTAACAGCCTGGCAGGCAGACTGTATAGTGAATAATGTCACAGAATTACATCAGGTCTTGCACCAGAGGCTGTCACAGCAACAACAACATTCAATCACTTCATAATTACAGCAAAAAACGGAGGTCGATCATGAAATATTCAGAATATCAACCTCGCCCTGATCTGCTCAAAGATCGCGTGATCCTGATTACAGGTGCGGGCGACGGTATTGGACGTGCAGCCGCGATCAGCTTTGCACTGCACGGCGCAACCGTTGTCCTGCATGGTCGCACCCTGAATAAACTGGAAGTCATCTATGATGAAATTGAAGGTTTAGGCGCGCCGCAGCCAGCCATTCTTCCGCTCCAGCTGTCCAGTGCGTCATCGCGTGATTATGAATTGCTGGTCGATACGCTCGACAAGCAGTTTGGCCGTCTGGATGGCATTTTGCACAATGCCGGCATTCTGGGTGAACGGACCGAACTGGTGCATTATCCGGCTGATGTCTGGGATGATGTGATGGCCGTCAACCTGCGTGCACCCTTTGTTATGACCCAGGAACTGCTGCCTTTACTGGAAAAATCGGCACATGCTTCGGTGGTATTTGCCAGTTCGGGCGTCGGTCGTGAAGTACGTGAGCGTTGGGGCGCCTATTCGGTGTCTAAAATTGCCATTGAAGCGGTCAGCAAACTGTTTGCCCAGGAAAATGTACATCCGAATATCCGTTATAACTGCATTAATCCGGGCGCGACCCGCACCGCCATGCGCGCCAAGGCCTATCCGGATGAAGACCCGAAAACCTTGCCGACACCGGAATCAATCATGCCAGCCTATTTATATTTAATGGGCGATGACAGTCTGCACATGAACGGCCAGAGTATTGATGCGCAGGATTAATGCCCTTGCTGTATCCATGAAGGAAGCCCTGTGCTTCCTTTTTTATGCCCATCCATAAAGCTGTAATTGCTCCCACTTTGCGTAAATATACCGGTTTGGGCTTAAGTCGGCTTGAATTTCAGCAAAATTTGCCGATACTAAAGCCCTGTTTCTGATTATCCCGAGATGCCCATGTCTGACTTTAGCAATATCACAGTAACGACCCATGAAGATGGCATGGTGTCTTTATTGATTAATGGTCAAGCCATTTCTGAAAAATACGGCATGAAATTTGAAGCCAGTATTCTCGATGAACTACAGGCACTCGAGACCGGGCAAAACCTGAAACTGTTTGACCAGTTTATCTTTTCGCATACCGATCTGAACTTTGAACATCACTACAGCTATATCACCGGTATTTATAAACAGGCCGAGGACTATGCCGTCTATAAAAACTTTGTCTACCGGATTCTGGTCGATGGCCAAGCCCCGGTCGAGCATGTGATTACCAAACAGGGCCAGCCAATGAGCGCCGAAGATGTACGCGAATTTATTCAGGCGCATATCCAGAAGTCACTGACCGACTATACCGACCTGAAATATGCCTACTAAGCACATGCTTGAATCCAGGACCTGCGGGTCCTTTTTTATGCGCTGCTAAATTTTATACACTACCAGACCATAAATCGTATTTTTAAATCATTTTTATAAAATTATTCGGTTTTTCAAATTGAAACATCCGGCCTATACTGCTACTCAACCGCAATGAATCAATGAAAGGAGCAGCACATGGCCGACCAGCAACGTAAAAATGACATTATCCGTTCCATTGAACACTTACAACTGCCCGCCAGCTTATTGGCTGTACTTGAAGATGGCCAGCAGGCCGAATGTCTGGCCCATGCCATCGACTCCTTGCAGGACTTAAGCCAGCAATGGAACTGACTGCGGGCAGAATCCCGGCAATACGGGCTAGGCTTTTTGCGCCCAATGTTGTATAACCAGTTCACGTGACAACAGATAAGTCTTTCATCATCTGTTACTTTTCCAGCATAATATCCAAAATATCTCTGCTTTCGATAAAGAATTAACGATCTTTCTTCACAGTTTCTCTGCATTTTTTTCGTACAGTAAGACACAGTGAAATAAAAGACGATAAACGAGGTTTTTTCACATGAAAAAGATAGTGACAGTTATGGCGATCTCTTTCAGTGCGTTGCTGGCCAGCGGGATCACTGCGGCTGCACCTCAGTTTGACAATCCGGGACGCGGCTATGAACAGTCACGTCAGCACGGTCAGGGCAAAAAACATCGTGAATATCGTGAATCGAAAGAGGTTTATGAAAAACGCCGCCAGCGTGAAGAACGGGGCTATCAGCGTTTACAGCAGCATAAATGGCAAACCGGTTATGTGATGCCGCAGCATTATCGTGGCAATGGCTACAAAGTCGAATATAAAGAGCATAACCTGCCTAAACCGGACCGCAAGCAGCAGTGGTACAAGGTCAATAATGACTATATTCTGGTCAATGCCGATACCCACAGTATTCTTAAAATCCTGTCTTTCTAAGCTGCACTCCAACCGTTTCAGTCCCACTCCTCGGTTGCCCAAACATCGGTTTGGGCTTTTTTATATCAGCAATTCTTCAAGCTGCTATTTTCGCTGTAGGGCAGATGCTAGCCGGCTTTCAGGCTCTCCGCTTTTTCTTCATGATTTTCACAATTCATCTCAATTGCTCTCATCCTTTATCTCAACTTTCTGGTTAATTTGGACGTATTCCAGAGATATACAGTTTGACTCAAAGGTGAGCGTCATGAAAAAAGTATTAACCACCATTGCCCTGTCTTTAAGTGCGTTTATGGCTACTACAGCCATGGCTGCGCCTGATCATCGTGATCATGACCGTCGTGCGGCAACCCACTACAAACATCAGGACAGCCGTTGGGACCGTGATCATAAACGTCCGGTTGTGCGCGTAAATCCGAGCCGTGACTGGCGTGTGGGCCAGACCTTACCGCGTGCCTATGACCAGTCCCGTTATAAAGTCAGTGACCGCGAAGCGCGTCGTTTACCAAACACTGGCCGTTATCAGCAGTGGTACAAAATTAATGGCGATTACGTGATGATCAACGAACGTACCAACCGGATTATTCGCATTATGGGCTAAGGGTTTCGTCTCATTTTCCCTTCCCTCTTTACACCTGAACCACCCCGTTCAGGTGTTTTTTTATTTTTTCAGCTTACGCCCCGGTATTTTTTGATTAGAATCCGCTATAAGACTTTTGCTTGATTGAGACCGGCATGCACCTGAATTCTACCGAAACATCACACAGCACAACTTTGCAATATGTGCACTGGTTTCGACATTCTGCGCCTTATATCAATGCCCATCGCAATAAAACCTTTGTGCTGATGTTTGATGGTGAAGCGGTCCTGCATGACAATTTCCAGCATATTATTCACGATATTGCCCTGCTGCATTCACTGGGTATCCGGCTGGTGCTGGTGCATGGTGCCCGCCCGCAGATTAACCAGAATTTACAGGCCAGCCAGATCGACACCCCGTTTCATCAGCAGCGCCGCATTACCACCCGCGAATCGTTAAGCTGTGTCATGAATGCGGTCGGTTCAATTCGCCTGCAGATTGAAGCCCTGCTGTCGATGGGACTGGCCAACTCGCCGATGTACGGCGCCCGCATTGATGTGGTCTCGGGTAATTTTATTACCGCCAAGCCCTATGGTATTCGTGATGGGGTTGATTTCCAGCTGACCGGCGAAGTGCGCAGTGTCGATACCGATGCCATTCAGCGTCATCTGGACAATCATAATATTGTCGTGCTCGGCCCGACCGGCTATTCCACAACAGGCGAAGTGTTTAATTTACTGGCTGAAGAAGTTGCCACCAAAACCGCAATTCGCCTGCAAGCCGACAAGCTGATTTTCTTGGGCAAACAGCAGGGTTTACTGAATGAACAGGGTCAGCTGCAACGTGAAATCCGCCCATCCCAGCTCAGTCATTATATTGGTCTGTATCAGGCCAGCCAGCCGGAAATGGCCCTGCATTTACGCGGCGCACAGGATGCTGCCACTCAGGGCGTGAACCGGGTGCATCTGATTTCCTATGCCTCTGATGGCGCACTACTGGAAGAGCTGTTTACCCGCGATGGTGCCGGTACCATGATTACCGATGCCCATTATGAAGAAGTGCGCACCGCCAATATTCAGGATGTCGGCGGTCTCATCAGCCTGCTGCGCCCGCTGGAAGAAGAAGGTGTGCTGGTTTACCGTTCGCGGGAACGGCTGGAAAATGAAATTGAACAGTTTGCGGTGATTGAACGTGATGGCACCATTCTGGCCTGTGCGGCGCTGTATCCGCTACCGGTCAGCGACAATGAACTGCGCTCGGCGGAAATTGCCTGCGTGGCGGTACATCCGGCCTATCGTAAATCCAATCGCGGCAGCCAGATTCTGCATTATCTGGAAGATAAAGCCCGTAGTCTTAGCATTCAGCAGCTATTTATTCTGACCACCCGTACTGCGCACTGGTTTCTGGAACAGGGCTTTGAGCCGGCCAGTGTCGATGACTTACCCAATGCCCGCCAAGCCTTATACAACTACCAGCGTAATTCACTGGTCTGTAAAAAGTCACTCACCTGATCTGTTCAAGGCCGGCTTTAGCTCAATTTGACATATGCTTATCTGCAGCCGGCCCAATTCTGCTGCATCTTACATTAGCAGGAATGGGCATAAGCTTATTCCTGCGCCTTCAATTTAATAAAAATATTTTAAATACAACAATTTAACACTTAAGCTTTTAATAGATTATCTATTTTATAAATCAGATTTATGCATAAGATTTGCACATCTTTATTTATCTTTTTTCCTGATTAGAAATTCCTGATTTGTTATTTTTTTCGAAAAAGAAAAATCTTTAAGGTAGCTCTCATTCTCCACTTTTGAATTTTTTTAATTTCCGAGAGCAGGTATTTTCATGAGCAGCGTACGCCGTATTTTTTCAACTCAAAGCGCTATTTTATCTGCCGTGGTGGCGGGTGCCATGTTCATGACTGCCTGTAGCAGCCCCAAAGACGCGGACAACATTACCCTGAATATTGGTTTCCAGAAATACGGCATTTTACCAATTGTCAAAGAACGCGGTGAACTGGAACAGGCCTTAAAAGCCCAGGGTGTACAGGTGAAATGGGTAGAATTTCCAGCCGGCCCGCAATTATTGGAAGGTTTAAATGTCGGCAGTGTGGCCTTTGGGGAAGCCGGCGAAGCACCGCCCATTTTTGCCCAAGCGGCCAATTCCAAACTGGTCTATGTGGCCAACCAGCCTAAAGCGCCGCTAGCTGAGGCCTTAATTGTGCCTAAAGATTCGGCCATTCAGTCGGTGCAGGATTTAAAAGGCAAACGCATTGCTCTGAACAAAGGCTCCAATGTGCATTATCTGCTGCTGAAGCTGTTAGCAGCCAACCAGCTTAGCCTGCACGATATTCAAGTGGTGTATTTACCCCCATCCGATGCCCGCGCAGCCTTTGAACGTGGTTCGGTGGATGCCTGGGTGATCTGGGATCCGTTCTTTGCCGCAGCCGAACATCAGATTGGCGCACGGGTCATTGCCACCGGCGAAAATCTGGTCAGCAACCATCAGTTCTATCTGGCGGATCGTCAGTTTGCCGAACAGCATCCGCAGGTTCTAGACACCGTGGTGCAAAGCTTGAACAGCACCACGCAATGGGTGGCCCAGCATCAGGATGAAGCGGCTCAACTGCTGCAAAAACCGACCGGCCTGGATGTCGAGGTCTTAAAAACTTCAATTTCCCGTATGGGCTTTGGCGTACAGGCCATCTCTAGTGACGTGGCCAAAGAACAGCAATATGTAGCTGATGCCTTTTATCAGCAAAAGCTGATTCCACAGCAAATTCAGATTCAGGCGGCCCTGCTGAATACGCAGTCGACACAACAAGAATGAGGAATAAAAGATGCGTAAATTAACAACCTGGGCGCTGCTGGGCATTTCCACGCTGGGACTGGGTCTCAGCGGCTGCCAGAAACCGGAAGCCCACAAGGCGGTAACAGACAACAACTCAACTGAACAGGCGGTGAAAACCATTTCTATTGGCTACCAGAAATCTTCCTTAAATTTACTGGTGGCACGTGATGAAAAACTGCTGGAACAGCAGTTCCCACGAGCCAAAATTGAATGGAAAGAATTTCCGGCCGGACCACAAATGCTGGAAGCCCTAGCCGTTGGCGCAGTCGATTATGGTTCAGTGGGGAATACCCCGCCCATTTTTGCCCAGGCGGCTGGCAAGGAGCTGAACTATGTTGGCTATGAAGTCTATGCCGACCATTCACTGGCCTTAGTGGTGCCGCAGCAAAGTGCCATACAGACCCTGCAAGATTTAAAAGGCAAACGTATTGCCCTGCAAAAAGGCTCCAATGCCCACGAATTTCTGGCCAAAGTGCTGGCCAAGGCCAACTTGAACTGGTCGGATATTCAGCCAATCTGGCTGCCACCGGCCGATGCACGTGCTGCCTTTGACAAGCAGTCGATTGATGCCTGGGCCATCTGGGACCCGTTCCTGTCTGCGGCTGAACTGCATGGACAGGCCCGCCCGCTGATCAAGACCGGTGAGTTTGACCAGACCTATTCGTTTTATGTGGCCAATCCCAAATTTATTGCCGCACATCCACAGGCCACCACCGGCTTTCTGACGGCCCTGAATGCCGCGGATCAGTGGATTGTTAAACACCAGTCTCAGGCCCTAGAAATTTATCAGAAAAATACCGGCCTGGACCCGGCGGTCGCCAAAAACGCCTTTGACCGCCGCCTGAAACCATCACCGATTCAAAGCTTAAATCCGACGGTCATTCAGGCTCAGCAGAAAATTGCTGACCAGTTCTATCAGCTCAAGCTGATTCCAAAACCGATTGAGGTCCAGCCCATTGTCTGGACGGCTCCAACTGCAGATTGATGACCGAGTAATCCCATTGAAATAAAGGACGATAATATGAAAATTTTCTGGTTTATTCCCACCCATGGTGACAGCCGTTATTTAGGTACCAGCAAAGGTGGCCGTCAGGTCGATCATGCCTATATGAAACAGATTGCGGTGGCAGTGGACAATTTAGGTTATGAAGGTGTGCTGATTCCAACCGGCCGTTCTTGCGAAGATCCGTGGATTACTGCAGCCAGTTTAATTGATGCGACCCAGAACCTGAAATTTCTGGTAGCCTTGCGTCCAGGCGTGACCACACCGGCTTTAGCAGCGCGTATGGCGGCGACGTTTGACCGTTTATCTGGCGGCCGGGTATTGCTGAATCTGGTCACGGGTGGTGATGAACAGGAACTGAAAGGCGATGGTGTCTATGAAGATCATGCCACGCGTTATCAGACGGCTGCGGAATACACCACCATCTGGCGTGAAATTTTAACCCGCTCGCATACAGGTGAATCGTTCAGCTTCCACGGCGAACGCTTACAGGTCGATGAAGCCAAGCTGCTCTATCCACCAGTCCAGCAACCATATCCGCCGCTCTGGTTTGGTGGCTCTTCCGATGCAGCCATTGAGCTGGCCACCGATCAGGTCGACACCTATTTAACCTGGGGTGAACCACCGGCAGCGGTGAAAGAAAAAATTGAAACGGTACGTGCCAAAGCCGCGGCCAAAGGCCGTAGCCTGAACTATGGCATCCGTCTGCATGTGATTGTACGTGAAACCAATGAAGAAGCCTGGCAAGCAGCCAACGCGCTGATCCAGTATGTCGATGATGCCACCATTGCCGCAGCACAGGCCAAGTTTAAAGCGATGGATTCCGTCGGTCAGCGCCGTATGGCTGAACTGCACAATGGCGATCGCAGCAAACTGGAAGTCTCCCCAAATCTTTGGGCAGGCGTAGGCCTGGTACGTGGTGGAGCCGGTACGGCACTGGTCGGTGACCCTGAAACAGTGGCGGCCCGTATTCAGGAATATGCCGACCTGGGTATTAGCACCTTTATTTTCTCCGGCTATCCGCATCTGGAAGAATCCATCCGTTTTGCCGAACTGGTGTTCCCGCTGTTGCCGCTGGAAACCCGCAAGAAACTGGCACAACCGAATTTGACCGGTCCTTTTGGGGAAATTGTTGCGAATAACTATGTCGCCGCAGACAGCCAGGCGAGCAAACAGCTGAAGGAGCCGGCCTGATGAGTAAAACCATTTCCCTAGAGCAGCTGGCAGAGGCCAAAGTTTCACGTGGAACATCATTTGGGCAGCGGATGCTGCCCTGGCTGGTGCCATTATTACTGATTGCTTTCTGGCAACTGGCCTCAAGTACCGGCCTGCTGGAAAGCCGGATTTTACCGGCACCAACGGCAGTGGTTAGTGCCTTCTGGGGCTTACTGGTCAGTGGCGAGCTGTGGCAGCACGTTCAGGTCAGTGCCGGACGTGCCCTCCTCGGCTTGTTGATTGGCGGTGGTTTGGGCCTGCTGCTTGGCCTGTTAAATGGCTCCTCCAAAACCGCCTCGACCCTGCTGGATACCACCTTGCAGATGATTCGTAATATTCCGGCTTTGGCGCTGATTCCGCTGGTGATTCTCTGGTTCGGGATTGATGAAACAGCCAAATTATTTCTGGTTGCGATTGGCGTGTTCTTTCCCATTTACATTAATACCTATCATGGCATTCGCTCGGTCGATCCACAGCTGATTGAAATGGGCAAAAGCTACGGCCTGAGCCGCTGGCAACTGTATAAGGAAATTATCTTGCCGGGTGCAATGCCTTCAATTCTGGTTGGACTGCGCTTTTCTTTAGGTCTGGTCTGGGTGCTGCTAATTGTCGCCGAAACCATCTCCGCCCAGTCCGGGATTGGCTATATGACTATGAACGCGCGTGAGTTTTTACAGACCGATATCGTGCTGGTTGGCATCCTGCTGTATGCCCTGCTGGGTAAACTGGCCGACGTACTGGCCGTGGCTTTGGAACGCTATTTACTGCGCTGGCATGCCGGCTACCAGAAATAAGGAGTGAGCGAAGATGAGTAATTTAATTGCTGGCTTGCATGCCGAGCACAGCAGCCCGAAACTGCGCAGCAATCCGGATATTCAGCCGCAGGCGGTGGCAGGTGCGGAAATCCTGATTGAACAGTTACACAAGTTTTATGGTTCGGTGAAGGTGCTGCAAGACCTGGATCTGCATATTCAGCCGGGCGAATTTCTGGCCATTGTCGGACGCAGTGGCTGTGGCAAAAGCACCCTGCTTCGTTTAATTGCCGATCTGGAAAAACCAAGCTACGGCGAAATCAAATTTAAGTCGGCACGGCATATCCGCGAAGGCATTACCTCGGATGATATCCGGGTGATGTTTCAGGACCCGCGTCTGCTGCCATGGCGCAGCATCGAGCAGAATGTAAAGCTTGGTCTGGGCAAAGACCAGTACGCACATGCCAGCGCCCTGCTGGAAAAAGTCGGTCTGAAAGACAAAGCCGGGCTATGGCCCTCGCAACTGTCTGGCGGTCAACGACAACGTACCGCGTTGGTACGTGCCCTGTCGCATCAACCGCGGATTTTATTGCTGGATGAACCTTTAGGTGCACTGGATGCCCTGACCCGTCTGGAAATACAGAAGCTGATTGAACGGCTCTGGACCGAACAGGGCTTTACTGCCATTTTAGTCACCCATGATGTCAGTGAAGCGGTACAGCTGGCCGACCGGATTATTCTGCTCGATCGTGGTCATATTGCCAAAACCTTTCAGGTCAATTTACCGCGCCCGCGGCAAAAAAGTATTGCCTTTGCCGAACTGGAGCAGCAGGTGCTAGATGCAGTCTTGGCCACATGAGGATTAATTTTGGTCTGAGCCTGCCCCCGCAGCTTTACCCTTAAATTCCGGCTCAATTTAAGGGTAAAACTTCATCTCGGTTTATGAAACTTTTGTGACATAGGCCCGAATAGATGCAGGATTATTTCTATAAACTATGTCTTATATTTTGATTTAAAATAAAAGAATAAAAAATCTTTGAAATCAAGCCTTCAGTTATATTTTTTAACAGACTCAAAAAGTGTGCTTTATAGGGCTTAAATTTAACAATCCTGGGGAAATTATTAGTTAATCTACAAAATTCTGCTGCATTTATCATAATTTGCAATAGACGAGGATGCACAAAACTGATGATTTGACGTACAATTCGCGATTCCCCCTTTTCATTGTTTTTTAATTGCTAATGGAACAAAAAAAGAGTACTCAAAAACGACATCAGTTGCTGAACGCAGCACTCGACGTATTTTCCTTATACGGTTTTAATGGGGCGAGCTTAGATGAAATCGCTCAGATTGCAGAAATGCATAAGTCGAATATTTTCTATTACTATGAAAATAAAGAAGCGTTATATGTAGAAGTGCTGACCACTGTATTACAGAAATGGCTGGCGCCACTGCAAATGCTGGAAGCCGAGCTTGAACCTGAAGAAGCGATCACCAACTACTTATTGCAAAAGATTGAAGTGTCTCGCACCCAGCCAAAAGCTTCACGCCTGTTTGCGCTGGAAGTGATTCAGGGTGCCCCGCATATTCTGGACATCCTGAAAGGTCCGCTGAAAAAACTGGTCAAGCGTAAAGCCAAAGTCATCAGCAACTGGCAGGAACAAGGCAAAATCTCCAAAGATATTGACCCTGAACTGCTGATTCTGAATATTTGGGCCCTGACCCAGAACTATGCAGACTTCGCGACGCAAATGGAAATGGTCACCGGCAAAACCCTGCGCAACCGCAGCATGCAGCAGCGCATTATCCAGCATACCGTGCATCTGATGCTTTATGGTATTGTGCCGCGTCCAGAACTGAATACTGCACCTCCCTCAGAATCAATCGACGATTGAGCATGATTTTGGCATACGACCATAGTTTGCTATGGTCGCCGAACTAAAAACCACTCTGCTGATATAACGACAATAATTTTTTCGCCCCCAGCAACAGATTTTCTTCCCAGTCCAGATGTGCCGTATCGTTGGCGCCATCGGTAATATATTTGACGGAAATCAGCCGTACATCCAGTTTTTTACAGACTTTGGCCAGCGCATAGCCTTCCATATCCACCAGATTACAGGCCACTTTCGGTGTACCAGTTTCAAAGCTGTCACCGGTGCCACAAATACCAGCCGGTAAATGGGAAAAATGCTGCGGCAAATGAATTTCCGCCGGATGATCGTCATCCATGGGCGTCACTCCGACCTGAAAACCCAACGGTGATACATCCATATCACGCTGCACAAACTGGGTCACTTCTACCAGCTCATGTGCATTAAAATAGGAGCTGCCGGCCGTACCTAAATTTAACAGGGTTTTACAGCCAGTTTTCTGAATCACCTCAAAGGCTTTAAAGGCAGCATTGATCTTGCCAATACCACTGTAATGCACCTCGATGCCGGCCTGCTCAAACAGACCTTTGGATTCACTCGGCAATGCCATAATTAAGGCCAGATCCGACATTATTGCTTCTCTACCACAGTTGCAGGGAGCCACATTAGAAAGCAAAAGACAGAAAAATAAAAGCCATCCCTGAAATGACAGGTCTTCCAACGACTCCACTTTTTTCATATCTATGCAGCTTTTCAGTGCTGGCCGCGCGTTTCAATTTTCATTCGCTCCTGTTGACATCCTCACCCACCTGAAAGGAGGGTGATTCCTACTGCTAGACGCTTATGCCCAAGCGCAAGTATGTTCTTGGCGGAGTTTAAATCGCGTTGATTTACACTTCCGCATTCACATTCCCATACTCTTATTCGCAAATCTGCTCTACCTCTCGGACTGCTTGCGGTGATTGCACCGCAGCTCGAACAGGTTTGGGTTGTGAATCTCTCGTTGACTTCCTCAAACATGACCCCTGCGTTCTCGCATTTATACTTGAGCATGGTTTTGAGTGCTGAAAAGCCTGTATCTAAAACAGATTTCGCCATTTTAGTTTTTACAAGTTTGTTCGCACTTAGATCACCAACGACAATCAGTGCATTGTCTTTCACCAGCTGGGTGCTAACCTTGTGCAAATAGTCTTTACGACAGTTTGCAATCTTGGCGTGTAATGCACGGACACGCTTTTTATTTCTCGCTCTCTGAGCAATACCGAGCTTTTGCTCGTATTTTCGATAGAACTTGGGATTACTGATGACTGTGCCATCGGAACAGGTAGCAATATCCTTTAAGCCGAGATCAATACCCACGGCTTTTGTGGCGGTAGGTTTGTCTTGTTTGGGTGAATCAACCACTAAGCAGACATACCAACGTCCTCGACTATCCTCTACAAATGAGCCTGTTTTAATGCTGTATTTCGATAGTCCGTAACTATCCCATAGCTTGAATTGATGCTTGCCATACTGAACGTATCCATCGGCATATTTAATAGCGACCTTTTTAAAGGGTATCCAACCTAGTGATCTTCTTGCTGATTTCTTATTACTGACACGCCATCTCAATTTTGATTTTTTGAACTGTTTTCTGCGAGTGACCAATTCTTCTGTTACAGCCTGAATGGTTTGGCTATGAAGATTACATTCCTTTGATGCGCCTTTCGTGTATTTAGCAATATCGTATGCTGAAAAGAATTATTGTTTGCGCTGTAGGTGTTTGAAACACAAATCATTGACATAGTTCCAGACAAAATTAACTTCAGATGCCAATTGGTCTAGCACCTTACAATGTTTGTCTTTTATGCGTAATTTAAGTGTTTTCATGGGCTTATATTAGCTCATATCAGGCTTAAAATATTGGTTTTTAGTAATTAAACGACATTTCATGTCGTGTCGCTTATATCTCTGACCTGAAAGACAGAGTTTTACGCTCCATTTGATAAAAACCCGCCAGTGCTGTGGCACCAGTCAAAAATGAGCAAGAAAAATTTTGCATAAAAACAGAACAACAAGACGAATGTGTGAGAATATGGCAATATATAGCCTTTCTTAATGTATAACGTCATTCTTTGCCCATGCAGCTCCTCCGTCTGAATGCTTTAGCGCCTGATTTTCAACTGGAAAAAACTGCCGTTACCATTGGTAATTTTGACGGCGTGCATTTGGGGCATCAGGCCATGATTGCCCAGCTAAAACAGCTGGCAGCAGCCCAGCAGCTGAAAACCCTGGTGATGATTTTCGAGCCACAGCCGCTGGAATTTTTTAAAGGCTATGAGGCACCGCCGCGCATCAGCTCCTTGAGAGAAAAAGTCGAATATTTAACCGAGCTGGGCGTAGACTATATTGCAGTTGCCAAATTCGATAACTATTTCCGCAGCTTAAGCGCCGAAGCCTTTGCCGACATACTCAAATACAAACTCAATGCCCACAGTCTGGTGCTGGGCGATGACTTCCATTTTGGCAAAAACCGTCAGGGTAATAGCGAGTTTTTGCAGCAATACGGCTTTCAGGTCACCAACTTAAACACCATTCTGGCCGATGGTGAACGGGTCAGCTCGACCCGGATCCGTCAGACCTTGCAGGCCGGCAATTTAGCGCTGGCAGCCAAATTGCTGGGACGCCCGTATAGCATTACCGGCCGGGTACAATACGGCGACCAGATTGGCCGAACTATTGATTTTCCAACCATTAATGTCCGTCTGAACCGGCATAAACCCTGCCTGAACGGGATTTATGGCGTGGAAGTGCTCTGTGAAACTGAATCTTTAAAAGCCAAAGTTCAGGCAGAGAATCCGAACCAGCCGGGAATTGCCGGCTATGACCCGACCGCGCTGTTTGGCGCCGGTCATGTCGGCACCCGACCAGCCATCAAACAGGATCATCCGGAATGGCGATTAGAAGTACATTTCCCCGAGGTTTCTGCTAATCTGTATGGCCTGTTAATGCGGGTGACGTTCTTAAACTATTTACATGGCGAAAAGGACTATCCTTCGCTTGAAGCCTTAAAAGCCGGAATTGATGATGATGTGGAGAAACTGCTTGAGTTTCGCCGCAGCACCCCAAAATTCCCTTTTGAATAACTCACATTTTTACTGTAAAACGTGTCAGTCAAATGGCTGATTAAATTGGAAGACAACTTGCATGAGCGATAAGCAAACTCCTGAAAATGCAGTGGACTATAAAGCCACACTGAACCTCCCAGGTACTGACTTTGCAATGAAAGCAAACCTCGCAGTACGTGAAGCGAAATGGTTAGAAGAGTGGTATGCCGATGACATTTATCAGCAGATTCGTGCATCGCGTATTGGCAAGAAAAAATACGTGCTTCATGACGGCCCTCCGTACGCAAACGGTCAAATCCACCTTGGTCACGCGGTCAACAAGGTCCTGAAAGACATCATCATTAAAAGTCGTGTCATGGACGGTTTTGACGCGCCATATGTGCCAGGCTGGGACTGTCACGGTCTTCCAATTGAACTGAAAGTTGAAGAAAAAGTTGGCAAAGTCGGCGTCAAAGTTGATGCTTCGACCTTCCGTAAAGCCTGCCGTGAATATGCCTACACCCAGGTCGAACTACAAAAGAAAGACTTTATCCGTATGGGCGTGTTCGGCGACTGGAACAACCCATACCTGACCATGAACTTCAAGCAGGAAGCAGATATTGTCCGTTCTCTGGGTGCCATTGCCAAAGCCGGTCATATCGAGCCAGGCCTGAAGCCAGTGAACTGGTGTCTGGACTGTGGTTCAGCGCTGGCAGAAGCTGAAGTTGAATATGAAGATAAAAAATCCGATGCAATTGACGTCGGTTTTACAGTGGTTGACTTAGCTGATTTGTCTGCACGTCTAGGTGTTGATGTTAAAGACTCAACCGATATCGTGATCTGGACCACCACCCCATGGACCCTGCCAGCCAACCAGGCGGTAGCATTACATGCCGAACTTGAATATCAACTGGTCAAGGCGCGCGGTGAAGAACAGGCCGAGCAGAACTTTATTCTGGCAAAAACGCTGGTGGAATCTGCGACCCAGCGTTATGGCTTCAGCTCGGTTGAAGTGCTGGCCGAGTTTGCCGGTAGCAAACTGGAAAATCTGGTGCTGCAACATCCGTTAATTACTGAGCGTCAAGTGCCGGTAATTCTGGGTGAACACGTCACCGATGCCAGCGGTACAGGTGCCGTGCATACTGCACCGGGTCACGGTGTAGATGACTATAAAGTCGGCCTGCAATACAACCTGAAAGTCGACAACCCGGTCGGCGGCAATGGTGTGTATTTACCGACTGCGCCAATTTTTGCTGGTGAACATATTTATAAAGCCAATCCGCAAATTATTGCTGCGCTGGGCGAAGCCAACAAATTGTGGGCACATCATCCAATCAAGCATAGCTATCCGCACTGCTGGCGTCATAAAACCCCGATTATCTTCCGTGCCACACCACAATGGTTTATCAGCATGGATGCCAAAGGTTTACGCCAAGGCGCCCTGAATGCAATTGAAAACGAGATCAGCTTCGTGCCAGATTGGGGTAAAAACCGGATTCAGGCAATGATCGAAGGCCGTCCGGACTGGTGTATTTCGCGTCAGCGTACCTGGGGCGTACCAATCCCGTTCTTCGTGCATAAAGACACCAACGAACTGCATCCACGTACCCCTGAACTGATCGAAGAAGTGGCTAAACTGATCGAACAGGAAGGTATTGATGGCTGGTATAACCGTGAAGCCAAAGACTTCATTGGTGATGATGCTGAACACTACAACGCCGTACGTGACACCTTAGACGTCTGGTTTGACTCGGGTACAACCCACTATGCCGTGCTGCGTGAACGTGAAGAGCTGCAAGATCCGGCCGATCTGTACCTTGAAGGTTCGGATCAGCACCGTGGCTGGTTCCAGTCTTCACTGCTGACCTCGATTGCGATCAATGAACGTGCGCCATACAAAGGCTTGTTAACGCATGGTTTCGTGGTCGATGAAAAAGGCCGCAAAATGTCGAAATCACTCGGGAATATCATTACCCCGCAAGACATCATTAAAGACATGGGTGCAGACGGCTTACGTTTCTGGATTGCCTCTGCGGATTACCGTTATGAAATGACCGCCGGTAAAGAAATCTTTAGCCGTGCCTCAGACGGTTACCGCCGTATTCGTAACACGCTGCGTTTCTTGCTGGCCAACTTAAACGGCTTTAAACCATCGACTGATGCCCTGCCGGTGGATCAGCTGATTGCGCTGGATCAATACATCCTGCAACGTGCGTCTGAAGTACAAGAAACCATCAAGAAAGCCTATGAAGATATGAACTTCCATATCGTCACCAGCGCCTTGACCAACTTCTGTATTAATGACTTGGGTGGTTTCTACCTCGACATCATCAAAGACCGTCAGTACACCACCAAAGCGGACTCGCAAGCGCGTCATTCTGCACAAACTGCGCTGTATCACCTGGTACAGGCCTTTGTACGCTGGATGGCGCCAATCCTGAGCTTCACTGCCCAAGAAGCGTGGCCACTGATTCCTGAGCAGTCAGAGAAATATGTATTCACCGCTGAATGGTATGAGCTGCCGGTGGCCTCTGAAGCCAACGTGCTGGCTGAAAGCGAATGGCAGACTTTAATTGCCGTAAAATCTGCCGTGAACAAGTTTATTGAAGCGGCGCGTACTGCAAAAACTGTCGGTTCTAACCTGTCTGCCAAAGTGGAGCTGTGGGCCAATGCCGAGCTGAAAGCGGTGCTGGATAAACTGGGCGATGAACTGCGTTTTGTCCTGATTACTTCTCAGGTGATTGTGAATGAGTTTGATGCAGCACAAGGCGAAGCTTCTGATCTTGACGGTCTGAACGTGAAAGTCTCTGCCGCAGATGGCGAGAAATGTGTACGCTGCTGGCACGTCCTGCCAGATGTGAATACACATCCTGCACATCCAGGTTTATGTGGTCGTTGTATTATTAACCTCCCGACAGGCCAAGGCGAAGAGAGAAAATATGCCTAATCCACAACCGAAAAAGGGCTTATTCCAGTTCTATCCGCACAATTTGTGGTGGATCGGACTGTCTATTGTGGCGATTATTCTGGATCAATGGACCAAATGGATTGCAGTCACCCATCTGAATTATGCAGATCCGGTGCCTGTGCTGCCCTTTTTAAATTGGACATTACTGCATAACTATGGCGCAGCCTTTAGTTTCTTGTCCGATGCGGGTGGCTGGCAACGCTATTTCTTCACCTCACTGGCAGGTTTGGTCTCCGTGATCTTTGTGTTCTGGCTGATGCGTATGCCAAAGAACATGCTGGTATTACCGCTGGCCATTGCCCTGATTCTGGGCGGGGCCATTGGTAACCTGATTGATCGGGTCGCTTTGGGCTATGTGGTCGACTTTATTCATGTTTACTACAACAACAGCCACTTCCCTGCCTTTAATATTGCAGATAGTGCCATTACCTTAGGCACCATCTTGCTTCTTATTGATACGTTTTTCCTGGAAAAACACCGTATTCAACGTGCGCAGGCGCAACATGACTGAATTTATCAATCCGAACGAAGACACCCGTATTGAAGCGGGTTCTAAAGTTGAACTTCATTTTTCTGTGGCCATTGAAAGCGGCCCGGAAATTGACAATACCCGTAGCCGTGCCGAACCGGTCAGTCTGGTGATGGGCGATGGCAGCCTGTTACCGGGTTTTGAAAAAGCCCTGTTTGGCTTGCGTGCTGGTGACCGTCGTACCGTGAGCCTGCCACCAGAAGAGGCTTTTGGTCCATGGAACCCGGAAAATGTCCAAACCTTTGACACCGTCAAGTTTGAACAGCGTCCGGTTGAAGGCCACATGATCGAGTTTGAAGATAAGGCCAAACAAAGCCTGTATGGCGTGGTCAAATCGGTCAATGATGACATCACCGAAGTCGACTTTAACCATCCACTGGCCGGTAAAGACATTACCTTTGAAGTGGAAATCTTTAAAGTCACCCCAGCGGGCCAGCAAGGCATTCAACTGAAATAAAAGTTCCACATTTTTGAAAAGCTCCTTCGGGAGCTTTTTTTATGCCATTTTCATGAGGCAGATACAAACTGACTCTATTCAGGCTAACGCAATTCACGTTAATTTGATCCCTACAGCAAAAACAACACAGGATAAAACATGAATATTCAGATTATTGTTGGCAGTGTACGCGAGGGACGTACCGCCATTAAAGTCGCACACTGGGTACAGCAGGCCATTAAAAGCTATAACTTTAGTACCGTGCAGACCGAGCTGGTCGATTTAAAAGAATGGAATTTACCCCTGTTTGCCGGTCCGAATCCGCCGCTAAGCGGTATTTATGACCAGCCGCGTCAACAGGAATGGGCCGACAAAATTGCCCAGGGCGATGCCTTTATTTTTATCAGCCCCGAATATAACCATGGCTATAGCCCGGCCTTGAAAAATGCGTTGGATTATCTGGGCAAAGAGTGGCAAGGCAAACCGGCGGCTTATATCGGCTATGGTGCCACCAATGGATCACGCTCGATTGACCAGATCCGTCAGGTCGGCACCCAGCTGGGACTGATTGACAGCAATGCAGTGGTGGAAATCCGCGATATTTTTAGCCGTAACCGTAGCGAAAGCTTTGAACCGAATGAATTTGATGACAAGACTCTGAAACAGGTAGTCGACAAGCTGATTCAATATGTCAGCTCATAATGGCAGCAGCCCTGTAAGCATTTTCTTACAGCAGCTGTGGTGAACTGCGACTAGGGTGCGGCGCGCTTTCATTTTATAGTACCTACATACAGAGACAGGAGGTCTCTTAAATCAAAACAATAACAATAAAAGCAACAACAGCAGGATGCTGATCGGTACGACAGGAGTTATACCGGAATAATGAATCCAGAGAAGCCCGGACAGGATGTTCGGGCTTCTTTTATTTCAGTCCTTTATGTTCTGGTTCTTGTAGATGATGCGCTATTTTAAATCAATCGCTGTTGTACGCCTGAGCGTACAGTACTTGTCGGGTTTTGCGGCTGGTTGGTTCTGATCGCCTGACGTATATTAAAACCATACCGGGACAGGAGGTCTCGTTGCATAAAACAATAATCATAAGCCGCATGCAGGATGCACGCACAGATATAACAGGAGTGATATCTGAGAACTGAATCTAAAAAGCCCCGACAGGACGTCGGGGCTTTTTATTATCTACGAATTCATTATTTGGCTGTCATTTTCAGCAAGCTGGCGCCTTTGCCATCTTCAATGACCCATAAATGACCGTCACGCGCTTCAATCACCCCGCGAATACGCTGTTTCATGTCCAGCCGTTGTACTTCACGTACCGGTTGAGCCTGGGTATCAATCACAATAATCGCCTGCGACGACAATCCTCCGGCAATGGCCTTATTTTTCCACTGTGGAAACTGATCGCCACGGTAAAAGATTAAACTCGAAGGTGAAATAACCGGGGTCCAGTCCAGTTCTGGCGCTTTAAATTCTGGCCGGGTCGCATGATCCGGAATTGGCTGACCACTATAATGATCGCCATTGGACACGATCGGATAGCCATAATTGGCGCCTTTTTCAATCCGGTTCAGCTCATCTCCGCCTTTGGGTCCCATCTCAATCACCCATAGCTGCCCCGCCGGGTCAAACACCATGCCTAAAGGATTCCGATGCCCCAGACTCCATACCTGTGCCGCAATCTGGCCCTGAGCACGGAACGGATTATCTGGCGCAGCGCTACCATCTGCATTTAAACGTAAGATTTTCCCTAAATTGGAATTCAGGTCCTGTGCCGGGTCAAACTTTTGTCGCTCTCCCGAACTGACCCACAAATAGCCGGCCTGATCAAATAACAGCCGGTGGGCATAATGCCCCTGCCCTGGAACTTTCGGCACTTGGACCCAGATCTGCTGTACATTTTTCAATTGTGGCTGAGCCGCATCTTTTAAATCCAGCTCGGCACGCGCCACCACCGCGCCATAACCGCCTGTGCCGGCTTCCACATAACTTAAATAGACCCAGCGATTCTGGGCAAACTGTGGATGCAGCGCGACATCACCCAAACCGCCCTGCCCGCCATAGGCAACTTTGGGGACACCTTTAACCTCAAGCAGCAGTTTATTGCTCGGGTTAAACAATTTGAGTCGTCCACGCTTTTCAGTAATTAACAAGCGGCCATCGGGCAGCTCAGCCATCGCCCACGGTTCCTGTAAGCGCGCCACCCGTTCCAGCTGATAAGACTGGCTGGTCTTGCTAGTTTCACTGCTTTGGGCGGCTTTCGCTGAATTGGCAGGCTCGGTCTGGGCATTACATCCGGTGGTTAATCCTGCGATGAGCAATGCCGCAGGCCAGGTCAAATATTGTTGTAGTTTTGCCATGACATTTCCTAAAACAGAACAGACAATACTTTGATTGTAGCCCAAAGCCAGTTTTGACCAAGAACACTTGCGTAACCTGCCGGACTTTGTCCGTTTTGGCTTACACCGAATGAAGACAATTGAGGCTAGGAGCAAACCCAGAATTTTCGTATTCTAAATTCATCAGGAAACAGGACGTTTCCCAAACGGAAAACAACAATAATTAGTTTGCGCACCAGGATCGTGAGGTACGACAGGAGTTATACCTAAAGCACGAAATACGAAGAAACCCCGTCAGGATGATGGGGTTTCTTTTTATCTGTGGTTTTTGTTTTCTTAATGCCATAAAAAAAGCCCCCAATCTATGGAGGCTTTTTTCATTTAATACCAATTAGGCTTTGGCAATCGCCGCTTTGCCTGCTTTAATCTGTTCTGCTTCATCTTCACTCATGATCAGCGCCACGGCAATTGCGGTAATCAATACCGGTAAACCGACAGCAATAAAGTTGAAGTGTGCTGGAAGGTTCATACCGAGTAAGCCACCAATCAGGATTGGTCCAACAATCGCACCCATACGGCCAATTGCAGATGACCAGCCAATTCCGGTTGAACGTACTGCCAGTGGATAGTATTGCGCCACATAACTATACAGCAACATTTGTGAACCGATTGACGCCGCACCCGCCAGGAATACCAGGATGTACAGCAAGAACTGGTTTGACTGGAAGCCCATCAGACTCATCACAATCGCGCCCATAATCCCCAGGAACATCAACACCGGTTTCAGATGGAAACGGTCAGCCAGAATACCACCGCCGACAATACCAACCACGGCACCCACGTTCATCACCATCATGAACATCAGACTATTGTCCATTGAATAGCCTGCCGCCATCATCAGTTTAGGCAACCAGCTGCTTAAGGCGTACATGGTCAGCAAGCAGGTAAAGAACGCTAACCAGAACAATAAGGTGTTTAACGCACGGCCACGTTTGAACAGGCTTACCACGTTGGCTGCTTCCGGCACATCGACCTGATGCAGTTCAAATTTGGTTTCATTGCTAATCTGCACTTCTGGGGCCAAGCGGGCCATGATTGGACGCGCCTGTTCCTGCTTGTTCTCTTTCACAATAAACATCAGCGATTCAGGCAGGAATTTCCAGATAATTGGCAACAGCAACAGTGGAATACCGGCAATAAAGAACATGATTTCCCAGCCAAAGCTTGGGGTTAACCAGGCACCCAATAATGCTGCCATCACCCCACCCACTGCATAACCACTAAACATGGTGGTTACCAGCGTACTACGCATGTTCTTTGGCGCGTATTCTGAGGTTAAAGCCACCAGGTTAGGCATCACCCCACCAATCCCTAAACCGGCCAGGAAGCGCAAAATACCGAATTCTGTCGGATTAGAAGCAAAGCCACCTGCGAAGGTTAGACCACTGAATAACACAATACAGATCATGATGACTTTTTTACGGCCAATTTTGTCGGCCAATGAGCCGAAAATCATGGCACCGAACATCATCCCTGCCAATGCAGTACTGGCCAGCATACCGGCTTGCACCGCACTTAAGCCCCACTCGTCCATTAATAAAGGCAATACCACACCATTAATGGCTAAATCATAACCATCAAATAAAATGATCAGTAGACACCATGCCACTACATTAAAATGAAATGGTTTAAATTTTGCGTGATCAATGACATCATTTACGTTAATAGTTTGATGTGTCATTCCTCACCTCCTGTGAGTCTGTGTTTCAGTGAACTTCCATAGCAACCCATAATGAAGACCCTCATTTCGAGCCTTCTTCATCCACACTTTGCTAGTGGAGTAGATGGTGCAACTTTCACACAATTTACAGAAAATAAGAATTGAACATTAGTCTACAATCCTATTAATAATTAAAGTTTTATATATTATTCTCATTAGACATAAGTTTTATTTTGCTTTATTAAGCACACAAATTTTCCGCATAAAAAAATCCCCCTGCTGCTTAAGCTAGGGGGATTTTGAATTAATGAGCTGGCGATGACTTACTCTCACATGGGTAACCCCACACTACCATCAGCGCTAAGAGGTTTCACTTCTGAGTTCGGGAAGGGATCAGGTGGTTCACTCTTGCTATTGTCGCCAGCACAACTGTTATGGACTTGTTCGGGTCTTAGTTACTTTGCTTAAGCTTGATGCTTTTGCATGTAATGCCTTACTTTGTTCCAAATGAGTTATTAACGGATTGGCCATTGGGTCTGAATTTTATTGTGTCGCATTAACTAAATCAAGGATTAGTTCAGAATTCAGCTTGATACAACAACTGTTTGGGTGTTGTATAGTCAAGCCTCACGAGCAATTAGTATTGGTCAGCTTCACATATCGCTATGCTTCCACACCCAACCTATCAACGTCCTAGTCTCGAACGGCTCTTTAGAGGAATAAATTCCTAGGGAAATCTTATCTTGAGGTAGGCTTCCCGCTTAGATGCTTTCAGCGGTTATCCCTTCCGAACATAGCTACCCGGCGATGCGACTGGCGTCACAACCGGTACACCAGAGGTTCGTCCACTCTGGTCCTCTCGTACTAGGAGCAGATCCTCTCAAATTTCCAGCGCCCACGGTAGATAGGGACCGAACTGTCTCACGACGTTCTAAACCCAGCTCGCGTACCTCTTTAAATGGCGAACAGCCATACCCTTGGGACCTGCTTCAGCCCCAGGATGAGATGAGCCGACATCGAGGTGCCAAACACCGCCGTCGATATGAACTCTTGGGCGGTATCAGCCTGTTATCCCCAGAGTACCTTTTATCCGTTGAGCGATGGCCCTTCCATACAGAACCACCGGATCACTAAGACCTACTTTCGTACCTGCTCGACTTGTGGGTCTCGCAGTTAAGCGCGCTTTTGCCTTTATACTCTACGCGTGATTTCCGACCACGCTGAGCGCACCTTCGTACTCCTCCGTTACTCTTTAGGAGGAGACCGCCCCAGTCAAACTACCCACCAGACATGGTCCTCGTCCCGGATCACGGGACAGAGTTAGAACCTCAACATTACCAGGGTGGTATTTCAAGGACGGCTCCATTGGAACTGGCGTTCCAACTTCAAAGCCTCCCACCTATCCTACACAAGTAAGGTCAAAGTTCAATGTCAAGCTGCAGTAAAGGTTCACGGGGTCTTTCCGTCTAGCCGCGGGTACACTGCATCTTCACAGCGATTTCGATTTCACTGAGCCTCTGCTGGAGACAGCGCCGCCATCATTATGCCATTCGTGCAGGTCGGAACTTACCCGACAAGGAATTTCGCTACCTTAGGACCGTTATAGTTACGGCCGCCGTTTACTGGGGCTTCGATCAAGAGCTTCGCTTACGCTAACCCCATCAATTAACCTTCCAGCACCGGGCAGGCATCACACCCTATACGTCCACTTTCGTGTTTGCAGAGTGCTATGTTTTTAATAAACAGTTGCAGCGGCCTGGTTTCTGCGGCTGTCAACCGCTCAGGGAGCAAGTCCCATCACCGTCAACAGCGTACCTTCTCCCGAAGTTACGGTACCATTTTGCCTAGTTCCTTCAGCAGAGTTCTCTCAAGCGCTTTGGTCTACTCGACCTGACCACCTGTGTCGGTTTCGGGTACGATTCCAGTGTAACTGAAGCTTAGAGACTTTTCCTGGAAGCATGGTATCAGCCACTTCGCTAGTAAACTAGCTTGCTATCAGCTCTCAGCATAGAGCACCCCGGATTTGCCTAAGATGCATGCCTACAGCCTTCCACCTGGACAACCAACGCCAGGCTGACTTAACCTTCTCCGTCCTCTCATCGCATTACACTGAAGTATTGGAATATTAACCAATTTCCCATCGACTACGCCTCTCGGCCTCGCCTTAGGGGTCGACTCACCCAGCCCCGATTAACGTTGGACTGGAACCCTTGGTCTTTCAGCGAACGGGTTTTTCACCCGTTTTGTCGTTACTCACGTCAGCATTCGCACTTCTGATACCTCCAGCAGACTTCTCAATCCACCTTCATCGGCTTACAGAACGCTCCCCTACCACGTATACAATGTATACATCCGCAGCTTCGGCACATAGTTTTAGCCCCGTTACATCTTCCGCGCAGGCCGACTCGACTAGTGAGCTATTACGCTTTCTTTAAAGGGTGGCTGCTTCTAAGCCAACCTCCTAGCTGTCTATGCCTTCCCACATCGTTTCCCACTTAACTATGATTTTGGGGCCTTAGCTGGCGGTCTGGATTGTTTTCCTCTTGACTACGGACGTTAGCACCCGCAGTCTGTCTCCCGGATAGTACTCATCGGTATTCGGAGTTTGCATCGGTTTGGTAAGTCGGGATGACCCCCTAGCCGAAACAGTGCTCTACCCCCAATGGTATTCGTCCGAGGCGCTACCTAAATAGCTTTCGGGGAGAACCAGCTATCACCAGGCTTGATTAGCCTTTCACCCCTATCCACAAGTCATCCCCTGGCTTTTCAACGACAGTGGGTTCGGTCCTCCAGTTAGTGTTACCCAACCTTCAACCTGCTCATGGATAGATCGCCTGGTTTCGGGTCTACACCCAGCAACTATACGCCCTATTAAGACTCGGTTTCCCTACGGCTCCCCTATACGGTTAACCTTGCTACTGAATGTAAGTCGCTGACCCATTATACAAAAGGTACGCAGTCACCGAACAAGTCGGCTCCCACTGCTTGTATGCATGCGGTTTCAGGATCTATTTCACTCCCCTCACAGGGGTTCTTTTCGCCTTTCCCTCACGGTACTGGTTCACTATCGGTCAGTCAGGAGTATTTAGCCTTGGAGGATGGTCCCCCCATATTCAGACAAGGTTTCACGTGCCTCGCCCTACTCGTCATCATTATGTGTGCCCTTTCGTGTACAGGACTATCACCCACTATGGTTGCACTTCCCAGAGCATTCCACTAAAACACACATAACTTAATGGGCTGTTCCCCTTTCGCTCGCCGCTACTGAGGGAATCTCAATTGATTTCTTTTCCTAAGGGTACTGAGATGTTTCACTTCCCCTCGTTCGCCTCAATACACTATGTATTCATGTATTGATACCTACCTTATGGTAAGTGGGTTTCCCCATTCAGACATCTCCGGATCAAAGGATATTTGCCGCCTCCCCGGAGCTTTTCGCAGGCTATCACGTCTTTCTTCGCCTCTGACTGCCAAGGCATCCACCACATGCACTTAATTACTTGACTATACAACCCCAAACAGTCGTTAATCCCTACAAGTAGGATTAAGACAATTAAATAAATAATCAATTATCTATTTAATCTACAGTTCGAAGTCCCGTGCACTTAAGCACCGTACAGCTTCAATCTAAATTCATATACCAAAACGCTTGATTCAGTTAATTTGCTAGTTCTCAATTCAATCTACGTTCATCAACCCGTCATAACAACGCGTTAACGTATATTGATTGAGTGAACAATTTATTTCAGACTCAATTTTGCCAATCTGTTAATGATTCACTGCATCCTCGTCGGACTGCAGTTAACTGTGATAAATCACAGAGATTAATAAGCATAAACTTACTAAGCTCTATAATCTATGGTGGAGACTAGGAGAGTCGAACTCCTGACCTCCTGCGTGCAAAGCAGGCGCTCTACCAACTAAGCTAAGTCCCCAGCTTATCATTTAAGTCAATGTTCTGATTTCTATTCGCTCTGCAATTGCTTGCTTGTCGTTAGTGGTGGGTCTGACAAGACTTGAACTTGTGACCCCACGCTTATCAAGCGTGTGCTCTAACCAACTGAGCTACAGACCCTCAGATACATCGTCATGAAGAACAACTTGTTGTGGATTCTTACTAATCGTCAATCTTTCGTTAAGGAGGTGATCCAGCCGCAGGTTCCCCTACGGCTACCTTGTTACGACTTCACCCCAGTCATCGGCCACACCGTGGTAAGCGTCCTCCCTAAGGTTAGACTACCTACTTCTGGTGCAACAAACTCCCATGGTGTGACGGGCGGTGTGTACAAGGCCCGGGAACGTATTCACCGCGGCATTCTGATCCGCGATTACTAGCGATTCCGACTTCATGGAGTCGAGTTGCAGACTCCAATCCGGACTACGATCGGCTTTTTGAGATTAGCATCACATCGCTGTGTAGCAACCCTTTGTACCGACCATTGTAGCACGTGTGTAGCCCTGGCCGTAAGGGCCATGATGACTTGACGTCGTCCCCGCCTTCCTCCAGTTTGTCACTGGCAGTATCCTTAAAGTTCCCATCCGAAATGCTGGCAAGTAAGGAAAAGGGTTGCGCTCGTTGCGGGACTTAACCCAACATCTCACGACACGAGCTGACGACAGCCATGCAGCACCTGTATCAGAGTTCCCGAAGGCACCAATCCATCTCTGGAAAGTTCTCTGTATGTCAAGGCCAGGTAAGGTTCTTCGCGTTGCATCGAATTAAACCACATGCTCCACCGCTTGTGCGGGCCCCCGTCAATTCATTTGAGTTTTAGTCTTGCGACCGTACTCCCCAGGCGGTCTACTTATCGCGTTAGCTGCGCCACTAAAGCCTCAAAGGCCCCAACGGCTAGTAGACATCGTTTACGGCATGGACTACCAGGGTATCTAATCCTGTTTGCTCCCCATGCTTTCGCACCTCAGTGTCAGTATTAGGCCAGATGGCTGCCTTCGCCATCGGTATTCCTCCAGATCTCTACGCATTTCACCGCTACACCTGGAATTCTACCATCCTCTCCCATACTCTAGCTAACCAGTATCGAATGCAATTCCCAAGTTAAGCTCGGGGATTTCACATTTGACTTAATTAGCCACCTACGCGCGCTTTACGCCCAGTAAATCCGATTAACGCTCGCACCCTCTGTATTACCGCGGCTGCTGGCACAGAGTTAGCCGGTGCTTATTCTGCGAGTAACGTCCACGCATCTAGGGTATTAGCCTAGAGCGCCTCCTCCTCGCTTAAAGTGCTTTACAACCAAAAGGCCTTCTTCACACACGCGGCATGGCTGGATCAGGGTTCCCCCCATTGTCCAATATTCCCCACTGCTGCCTCCCGTAGGAGTCTGGGCCGTGTCTCAGTCCCAGTGTGGCGGATCATCCTCTCAGACCCGCTACAGATCGTCGCCTTGGTAGGCCTTTACCCCACCAACTAGCTAATCCGACTTAGGCTCATCTATTAGCGCAAGGTCCGAAGATCCCCTGCTTTCCCCCGTAGGGCGTATGCGGTATTAGCATCCCTTTCGGAATGTTGTCCCCCACTAATAGGCAGATTCCTAAGCATTACTCACCCGTCCGCCGCTAAGCTAAGGTGCAAGCACCCTCGCTCCGCTCGACTTGCATGTGTTAAGCCTGCCGCCAGCGTTCAATCTGAGCCATGATCAAACTCTTCAGTTAAAATCATTTCGAACTTTATAAGTAAAGTTCTTAAACTTGGCTCATCAATTTTCTGACTTAAATTTCGCTCAAATAAACTTCGAGTAATTTAAACCAATCAATTAATGAAAATATATTCGATTAATCAACCAGTAAAAATCCACACAAGTTGTTCTTCATAATCTCTTAATGATCTTTCCAACACCTCGTCAGTGCCAGAAGCTGGACTTAATAAACTTAACAACTCAGCACTTCGTGCTTCGTTCGTTTCCGTCTATCTCGTCGGTATGGGGTGCATTATAGGACAATTTCTTACACACGCAAGTGCTTTTAGCATCTTGTTTTATCGAGTGTTTCTTTTTTACGCACCAATATGGAGCATTTTTACCCTATCTTTGAAATAAACTTCTAATTTTAAAGCAGAAATATTTAATTTATATTTCTGCTTTTTATTTTCGTTAATTTTTTGCCGTTGCCGGTTTTATCTTCACACTCAGGATTTTCACCGGTTGAGCCGGAACATTCTGGTGCACACCAACATTGCGGGTCGGTACTTTGGCAATTTTATCGACCACATCCATCCCCTTGGTAACACGGCCAAACACAGCATAGCCAGCATTACGTGGACTTTTATTCAGGAAGTCGTTATCGACCAGATTAATAAAAAACTGGCTTTTGGCTGAATCAGGATGATTGGTTCGTGCCATCGCCAAAGTACCACGCTGATTGCTCAGGCCATTATAGGATTCATTTCTGACCGGTGGACGGGTATTTGGACGTTCCACCATGGCTGCATCCATACCGCCGCCCTGAATCATAAAGCCCGGAATGACGCGATGGAAAATGGTACCGGTATAAAAACTGCTACTGACATATTTTTCAAAATTGGCTGCTGACAACGGCGCTTTGTCGTTAAACAGTTCAATTTCAATATTGCCCATGGAAGTTTTCATTTCAATCATTGAATTGGCAGCCCATGCAGAGGCACTAAGGGCAAGGCTGGCGGCCATAAGAACGCTACGTTTTAACATTTCTTTACGAATCCGTGGTTTGATGTTTTGCTTCACTTATATTAATTGTTCAGTATGAAGAAAACATTAGCTGTTCCTTTCAAATCCTGAGAATAAGATGAACAACAATATCCAGAACCAGATTTTTGCGCATCCGCCTTGGCGCTTACACGGCGATGCTTTTATTTTGAATTATTGGCTGAATCCTTTTTTCCTGAAAACAGCCAAACGTTTTCGGCTGGCTCCGTCTCCTTTAGGACGCATGGTCAATGTAATGCTGATCCGTTATCAGGATTCGCCAGTGGGTCCGTATGATGAACTGTTAATTATGGATCATCCTTTATTGTATAAGCATCGCTTGTCGACCATCCCCAAGATTTATGTCTCGACCCAGGCTTCTTTAGTGCATGGCCAGCAGTTATGGGGCATTCCGAAAGAGCTGGCCGAATTTGAATGGCTGGAAAAAGAAGGTCGCACCTATTGTATTGTGCGCCATCAGCAGCAAGAGATGTCAATTTGTCTGGAGCGGCCGAAAAACAGCACCTCGTTTTATATCAATAGTCACCATATTCCGGCTTCATTTTTATCCATTCAGCAGGCCTGGCAAGGCCAGCGCTACCAGTTTAGTCCGAAATTTCGCGGCCGTTTATCTAAACTCAAAACGGTGGAATGGCAAAATACCCAGGATATTTTTCCTGATTTTTCCCAGGCCCGACTATTACAAAGTTTTTATGTGCCGGAGTTTGATCTGTTATTCCCCGAAGCGCAGATTAAAACCAAAACCGCTGTTCCACGTGAAACCAGAAAAAATCTGAGTCGGCCTTTTTAAGTCACTCCTTTTAAAAGAAGCGTGGTCGATCCCAGAATTTTCTGAAATTATTGCCCAGCTCGAGCGTGAGTTTTTTGGCACGCCGCGAAACCGGGGTTAAATTAATAAAGCCATGGGTCTGGTCAGTATATTCCTTATATTGAACTTTGACCCCTTGCTGACGCAGCTTGTGCGCATAAATTTCCGCTTCATCGTGCAGCACGTCATGCCCGGCCGTCACAATAAAGGTCGGCGGTAGTTTTCTTAAATTGCCGTAAGTCGGTGAAATCAGGGCATCATCCAGTGCCATATTGTGCTGTAACGCATAATACTCGGTGACGAAATCAATATCCTGCTCAGTCAGCACCAGACCATCTTTATAGGCAAAGAACGACGGATGACGGCTTTTAAAATCCACCACTGGATAAATCAGTAACTGGGCATGCGGTGCATAGGCGGTATTTTTACTACGCTGTGACACCACGGTAGCAATATTGGCACCAGCACTGTCACCCGCCACGGCAATACGGTTTTTCAGAATATTAAATTGACGGCGATGCTGATACACCCAAGCCAAAGCATCTTCACAGCACTGAATCAGCTGTGTCGGTGAAACCTCGGGGGTCAGTGGATAATCGACACTGACCACCTGCGCCTGAGCGGCATGCGCCAATAGCCGGCAAACTTCATCATGGGTATCGAGATTGCCCACCACAAAACCACCACCATGATAAAACACAATCAACGGCAGTTTTTTATGCGGTGCAGGATGATAATAACGGGCTGAAATGGTGCCACTTTGCAGGCTTAAACGTAAATCTTCGACCCGTTTGACATAGGTCGGCTGTTTACGGATCGCCTTCATCTGAGTATCAAAAGCCTGACGCGATTGCGCCGGATTTTCGCCAATAAAACCGATACGCCCCTGCTTGATTTGGGCCGCCATCATGCATTTAATGAGGGGATCAAGTTGCGGATACTGATAAGGATAGCCCAAGGCGCGCGCCAGTGATTCCTGCGCCACACACGGTAAATGATCGAGTGTTCGCACCACCGTACCCTGACTGTTATCAATGATTTTTTGCAGTTTCTGTTGATACGCACTCATCTATCATCTTCCTTTTTATTCATTCTTCACATTTTCTACATGATCAGCAGTTTAGTGACTATTTCGTTATAGAAGTCCAGTCATCGGCCTACATATTCAGAATTTATATACGCTAATCTTATTTCTATAAGGTGTCATTGACAATTTTGATGATACAGAGGGATTGATTTTGCTAATCCGGATAGAAAAAGGACGCTCACCATGTCTAGAAAACTCCTCTTGGTTTCCTGTGCGACCGTATTTTTAGCGGTCGGTTGTGTCGCGTTCCCTGAAGATGGTCACTACAATGGCCGCTATGATCATCGTTATGACCGGGATTACGACCGTAACTATGATTATCGCCGCATGACAGAACGTCAGCGTTGGGAATATGAACAACGTCAGAAACGCTTACAACAGCAACACCAACGCGAAGCGCAGTGGGATCGACAAAAACGTGAACTGGAACGTAAACGTGCCGAACAAAGCCGTCAGCAGTTACAACGGGAACGCGAACGACGCGCCGAACTGAACCGTAAACGCCAGCAAGTCGAACGCAAACAGCAAGAGCAGCGTAAAAAACGGGTCGAAGAACAGCGTAAACGGATGGAAGAATATCGCAAACGGCAACGTGACCGTCGTGATTAATCCTGTATTTGACAGTGTGCGATGTACAGTTTAAAAACCCGAAAACCTGGCTTTCGGGTTTTTATTTTTACAAGGTGCTTTGATTGAAAGCGCTGTGATAGAAAAATAACGACCTTCCATAATAATAGTGAAAATAGCTGGCCTTCCCTGGCCATTTTTTGAATATTCCTATTTAGAAATTAAATCTTCCTCCCTGATTTAAATGATGGTCCTGTTTCATTTGAAATAGACAGCGTTGAATTTAGGGCTGCGGCTGTGCCTCAACTGCCGGTGCTTCCGACCCTGCTGGTGCAGCAATGGCCGGGGCAGTAACTTCTGCGGCTACGCCCACTTCAGCCCCCGCTTCTACCGGCATGGTAGTTACCTGTACCGTTTCAGGTTGCTCAGGATTTTGTGCCACTTCTGGCGCCTGTGCTGTTTCATGACTGCTACAGCCTACTACCGCCAGTCCAGCAAACAAGGCCACAGCCAATACACCCATTTTTTTCATCATTCGATCCTCATTTATTGAAAAATACAAAGTCCAACTTTGCGCTGGCTATACTTTCAAAATTTTGGTGCTGGCTCGGCAGATAAAAAGTTAAATTTTTATATCCACCGGTACGAGTTATGCAGTTTTTTATAAACGTGAAGATGCAGCTGTTTTTACAGCCAATGGAAGGAATCAGCAGGATTAATCTGCTGTTTTTATTATAGATTACAGCAATAAAAAAAGACAAAAGTGCAGAATTATTTTAGAGGGAGAAAACAGCGTGCTCTACACAACATACAGCTAGTTTTGCGAAAAGATAACAGTGTAAATGCGGTACTTTTAAATCTTTAGGGCAAAAAAAGGCTTATCCAGAGGGCGGATAAGCCAGAAAACACATTTCAAGAAAATATCAAAAGAAACTACAGCGATAGAATCTGGGAGCAATCATACAAAGTTGACCTTGCCCTGTAAAATAGTATTTTTCACTCATTCTGATCGTTTTTATGTATAAAGAATAATCAACTTAAAAATTTTGTATAGACAACTCAACAGCATCTACATAATTTATCCGGACTTAAAATTAAAATCATTTTCCCATAAATTGGGGTTTCAGCCTCGTAGTATCTTCCTGCACCCTCCCTGCTAAAAAGATCAAAAATTAAAAGAATGTATGTTTTTTTCAGCAAATTTCTGCAGATTTAATGACTGGCACCGCTTGAATTTTTATCCCCTGCCCCGACTTCTTTAATAATTACGAAATTCATCACTCATGGCAGTTCAGAATGAACCAGTCAATACTGATGCCAGAAGGACTGTACATGTTTAAGAACCCATTTAAACGGAGTAAATCAATGGCAACCGAGCACAACCAAGACGCTCAAGATCTGCAACAAGAGCAAGTAGAACAAGATACTACCCAAACTCAAGCTGAAACCGAGCAGGCAGACGTTTCCGTTGAGTCTTTACAAGAACAGATTGCGCAGCTCGAAGGCGATTTAAAACTTGAAAAAGCGCGTACCGCCAATGCAGTGTATGAAGCGCAAAAGAGTGTCGAGCGTATTCAGCGTGAATCTGAAAAGCATAAAGAAGCAGTGCTGGAGAAATTTGCCAAAGAACTGCTCGATAGCGTAGATAACCTGGAACGTGCTATTGCCGCAGCTGGCGAAGAAAAAACCCCGCTGTCTGAAGGGGTGGAACTGACGCTGAAATCACTGCTGACGACTTTAGAGAAATTCGGCATTGTGGCGGTAGATACCGCGAACGGTTTCAATGCAGATTTACATCAGGCGGTGGGCATTGATCCAACAGCCAAAGCCAACGAAATTGGCAACGTACTGCAAAAAGGTTATAGCTTAAATGGCCGTTTATTGCGTCCTGCAATGGTTATGGTCGGCGCTTAAGCCTCATAAATTCGGGAGTTGGTGAAATTTTTTCATATTTTTAACTTGAAAAAAATTGAACGGCTCTCATATCGGATAACAAGTGTAAAGCACAATAAAATTTTTGAGGAAACATCCAAATGGCTAAAATCATTGGTATTGACTTAGGTACAACCAACTCATGTGTTGCGGTACTTGAAGGCGATAAAGTTAAAGTAATTGAAAACGCTGAAGGCGCGCGTACAACTCCATCTATTATTGCGTATAAAGATGGCGAAATCCTGGTCGGTCAGTCTGCGAAACGTCAAGCAGTAACTAACCCGAAAAACACATTGTTCGCAATCAAACGTCTGATCGGTCGTCGTTATGAAGACCAAGCGGTACAAAAAGATATCGGTCTGGTGCCATACAAAATCATCAAAGCAGACAATGGTGATGCTTGGGTTGAAGTTAACGACAAAAAATTAGCACCACAGCAAATCTCTGCAGAAGTTCTGAAAAAAATGAAGAAAACTGCGGAAGATTACCTCGGTGAAACTGTTACTGAAGCAGTTGTAACCGTTCCTGCATACTTCAACGATGCACAGCGTCAAGCGACTAAAGATGCCGGTAAAATTGCTGGTTTAGACGTTAAACGTATCATCAACGAACCTACTGCTGCGGCGTTAGCGTTCGGTATGGACAAGAAAGAAGGCGACCGTAAAGTTGCAGTCTATGACTTGGGTGGTGGTACTTTCGACGTATCCATCATTGAAATTGCGGATCTTGATGGCGACCAGCAAATCGAAGTATTGTCGACTAACGGTGATACATTCCTGGGTGGTGAAGACTTCGATAACGCATTGATCGATTACCTGGTTGAAGAGTTCAAGAAAGAACAAAACGTCAACCTGAAAAACGATCCACTGGCGTTACAACGTTTGAAAGAAGCGGCTGAAAAAGCAAAAATCGAGCTTTCTTCTTCAAATGCAACTGAAATCAACCTGCCATACATCACAGCTGATGCGACTGGTCCTAAACACTTGGTGATCAACGTAACACGTGCGAAATTAGAAGGTCTGGTTGCAGACCTGGTTGCGCGTACCATCGAACCTTGCCGTATTGCACTGAAAGATGCAGGTCTTTCGACTTCTGACATCTCTGACGTAATCTTGGTTGGTGGTCAGTCTCGTATGCCACTTGTACAACAAAAAGTACAAGAGTTCTTCGGTAAAGAGCCACGTAAAGACGTGAACCCTGACGAAGCTGTGGCAATGGGTGCTGCAATCCAAGGTGCTGTACTTTCGGGTGACAAGAACGACGTTCTTTTACTTGACGTAACACCGCTTACACTTGGTATTGAAACAATGGGTGGCGTGTTAACTCCAATCATCGAGAAAAACACCACAATCCCTGCGAAAAAATCACAAGTGTTCTCTACAGCGGCAGATAACCAACCTGCAGTAGACATTTCGGTTTACCAAGGTGAACGTAAAATGGCTCAACAAAACAAATTGTTGGGTAACTTCCAGTTGGGTGATATCCCACCTGCACCACGTGGTGTGCCACAAATTGAAGTATCGTTCGACATCAACGCGGATGGTATCTTGAAAGTGTCTGCGAAAGACAAGAGCACGGGTAAAGAGCAATCGATCCAGATTAAAGCAAACTCAGGTTTGTCTGATGCTGAAATCGAAGCGATGATCAAAGACGCTGAAGCGAATGCTGAAGAAGACCGTAAGTTTGAAGAACTGGCAAAAGCACGTAACGAAGCAGATGCCCTGGTTTCTTCTGCTCAAAAAGCAGTAAAAGATCTTGGCGAACAAGTGACTGCTGATGAAAAAACTGCGGTAGAAACAGCAGTTTCAGAACTTGAAGCAGCAACCAAAGAAAATGACGTTGACGCGATCAAAGCGAAAACTGAAGCACTGCAAAACATCATCATGCCAATTACGCAACGTGCATATGAAGCAGCTCAAGGCCAAGGCGGTGCGCAAGGTTTTGACCCGAATGCCTTCGGTGGTGATGCTGGCCAACAGCAAAAAGCGGACGATGGCGTTGTAGATGCTGAATTCACTGAAGTGAAAGATGACAAAAAATAATTTGTCACTTTAAACAAAAAGACCGCGCGTAAGTGATCTGCACCCCGAAAGTTGGACACTCTTAGTCCAATTTGAAGGGTGCTTTTCTATGGCTAAATATTCTCAACAGTTTAAACTTGAAGTTGTTCAAAATTATTTATCAAATAAAAATGATGATGGGTTTAGAAAAACAGCTAATAAATATAAATTAGACAGAGCTACTATTCGACAATGGGTTGCTATATACCAGACTCTTGGCGAAGACGGCTTGAAACCTCAATCTCATCGCATAACCTACTCTACAGAGTTCAAACTTAAAGTTGTTCTTAAAATATTGAATGATGGCTTGTCACTTATCGATGCTTTAAGATTTTTTAAATTAAAAGAAGTTGGAACTCTTTCTACATGGTTGCGCAAATATCAGGCACACGGTATAGATGGCTTAAAATCTAAGCCCAAAGGACGACCCAAACAGATGCCAAAGCCACAGCGACCTAGAATTAAAACCTCACAAGAAGATCGAAATAAAACTCAAGAACAGTTACTTGAGGAATTGGCGTATCTACGGGCAGAGGTCGCTTATCTAAAAAAGCGGAGAGCCTTGATTCAGAAGCGCAAAGAACAGGAAAAAGCCGAACAGCAACGGCTGCAAGATTCATATCTGAATTAAGGCAAAGCTATCAATTAAGGCACTTGTTACGTACATCGGGAATGGCTCGAAGCACTTACTTTTATCATGAGCAGCAATCAAAGCGTGAAGATAAATATAGTGACCTTAAACAGCAAATTAAGGCGATATATCATAAACATAAGGGACGATACGGGTATCGCAGGATTACACTTGCCTTGAAGAATTTGGGGTTTACCATTAACCATAAGTGTGTTCAACGCTTGATGCAGTCCATGCAGCTCAGATCATGTATTAGAGCTGTAAAGTATCGCTCTTATAAAGGGCAAATTGGTAAAATTGCTAAGAATGTGTTGCAGCGTCAATTCAAGGCAGACAAGCCCAATCAGAAGTGGGTAACAGATGTAACTGAATTTAATGTACGCGGTGAAAAACTTTATCTGTCACCCATCATGGATTTGTTTAATGGTGAAATCATTGCGTTTCAGCTCCAACGTAGACCACTGTTTGGTTTAGTTAAAGATATGTTGAAAGATGCTATCGCCAAGCTCAGCTCGAATGATAAGCCAATTATTCATTCAGATCAGGGCTGGCAATATCAAATGAGATTTTATCAGCAACAGCTTCAACAGCACGGGCTTATTCAAAGTATGTCGCGTAAAGGTAACTGTCTGGACAACGCTTCAATGGAAAGCTTCTTTGGAATACTTAAATCAGAATGTTTCTATGGTGAGGAATTTAATTCAGTTGAAGAGTTGGAACAGACCGTGAAAGAATATATTCATTATTACAACCATGAACGAATCAAGGTTAAATTAAAAGGACTGAGTCCTGTAGAATACAGAACTCAGTCCTTAAAAGCTGCTTAATCAAACCGTCCAACTTTTTGGGGTCAGATCATAAGCGCGGTTTTTTTATATCTGCTTGAAAGCAAAAAAGACTTGTTTCCACCCTGCGGCTTTTTTAAGCTAGTTAGGCACCCCCATCTGGCCTACTCTGCTTGACCGTTTTCCCTGTTATATAAAGGAAAGAAAATCGGTCAATCACAGATGCGGATGTGCAGTTAATTATCCCCTCTCTACAGGAAGCCCAATCTGCGTGATGCGTCCCTTAATCCTGATTGTGTTACTGCTGTTTGCCGCCATGCTGTGGTATCAGAACCAGCAGCATCCGCAGTTGCAGCACAACAGCCTGCTGACCCGGATTCAGGCACCTTTGGATACCCGGCTGCGTTACCGGATTGCCGAAGTGGACCCGCGCTTTGGTTTAAGCCATGCCGAAGTAGTGCAACTGGCACAACAGGCCACACAAATCTGGACAGAGGGTACTAGTCAGGACTATTTTGTCTATGATCCACAAGCGCGACTGGCAATCCGCCTGATTTATGATGAACGCCAACATGAATCGGAACAGCGTCGCCTGCAGATGGGCCAGATTGAGCAACAGCAGCAGCACTGGGAACGCCAGCAGGCCCAAGTGCAGGCAGTCAAACAGCAGATTCAGCAACTGAACCAGCAGCTGGCTTTTAAAAATGCCCAGTTACAGCAACAGCTGAATGCCTATAACCAGCAGGTGCAGCAGCTGAACCAGCAAGGCGGTGCATCAGTCATACAGCGCAGCTCTTTAAACCTGCAGCGTCAGCAACTCAAACAGCAAACCGCCAGTTTACAGGCTGAAATTCAACAGTTTAATGTGCGTATTGCAGGCTTGAACCAACAGATCGATGCCCTCAACCAGCTGAATCAGTCAATTGATGCTTCGGTGCAGCAATTTAACCAGCGCTTTCAGCCGCGTTTATTTGATAAAGGCAGTTTTGATGGCAAAACTATTCTCATCTATGAGTTTCAGTCAGCCGCCGACCTGCGTTTAACCTTGGCACATGAATTCGGTCACGCCTTGGGATTGGGGCATACCCATGATCCACATGCCCTGATGCATCCTCTCATGCAAGAGCAAAATCTGGATCATTTTCAGCTAACTGCCGCCGATTTGGCACTTTTACAGCAGCGTTAAATATATTTGATGCTTTTCATTACAAGTTAATCTAGAAAACCGGGGCTTTATCGCCAACAGCACTGCCCTCTCTGACTATTTCATGTTATTGTGAAAGCCGCAATTTCAACAGGAATGTTTGTGGAGATTAATGTGAGTTACTACCATATTTTGATTGAAGTAAATGACCACATCAGCACGATTGAACAAACGCGTGATATTGAACTGTTTGATATCGTCGATATTCAGCCGTATCTCTACTCTATTCTATTGCCATATTTTAATGAGCAGATGATTGAACTCGAAGAAGAAAATGTCGAGTTTGAAGATATCCTGCATTTAGAAATTAAACAGACCCTGTTGCCGGTCAATCACCTGATTGAAGAAGAACAAAAACTGCTGCCAAGCGACACCGATGTCACCATTACGGCCTATGAGGTGTTTAATAACCGTGATTTGAGTCAGGATGTAACCACGGTGATTTTTGATATTTTAGAAGCCGTGAAGATTGATACTTCAGATATTGAATAAACATCCGGGCGCCATAAGGCGCCCTTTTTTATTGCTTATTTATTGCAGCATCATCAGTTTGGCATTTTCATTACGAAAAGCGCGTAACACCTGCTGTCCGGCACGCCCGGTTGGACTTAAGCCCAAGCGGATCTGTTCCTGACGAATGGCCTGACGGGTTTTATCACCAATCAGGCCATCTACCGCACCAATATCATGGCCGCGATTTAATAAAAACTGCTGGATTTCACGACGTTCTGCGCGTGAAGTGCCCGGATCATCGGTAGGCCATGCCGTCACAAACGGGCCTTTGCCCTGTAAACGGTCGGATAAATGCGCAATGGCCAAGGCATAACTTTCCGCGGCGTTATAACTGTAAATGGCATCAAAGTTTTTAAACACCAAGAAAGCCGGGCCATTGCCGCCTGCCGGTGTCAGCAAACCGGCCTGACTGCTGCCTGAAAGATTGCCCTGAATCAAGGCACTGCCATCGGCTCGTACTAGCCCACGATTGACCCAGCTGCTTAAGGATTTTTTATTGCGGCGCCCTTCTCCACTGACTGACATACCTGCGGGCAATTTCACTTCAAAGCCCCACGGCTGTCCGCTTTGCCAGCCACGTTTTTTCAGGAAATTGGCGGTTGATGCCAAGGCATCAGTGGTGCTTGAGACCAGATCACGGCGGCCATCACCATCAAAATCCACTGCCAGTTCTTCATAGGTCGATGGCATAAACTGGGTATGACCAAATGCCCCGGCCCATGAGCCTCTGAGCTGATCTTCACGCACATCACCGCGTTGTAAAATACGCATCGCGGCAAAGAATTCGCCGCGGAAATAACTCTGACGGCGGCCTTCGCAGCTTAAAGTACCTAAAGCCTGCAATAACGGATAACGGCCAGAAATATCGCCAAAATTACTTTCTACGCCCCACACCGCGACCACGGTTTCTGGCGGTACCCCATAAGCTGCTGCAACCCGGTTCAGCACCTCACGGTGCTCGGCCAGTTTTTGCTGGCCCAGTTGTACGCGTTCTTCATCGACCAGACCAGACAGATAATCCCAGATTGGCGTCGAAAATTCCGGCTGATAATTCAGGCGTTCAATCACGGAATAATCTGGCGTTAAATTTTGGGTGTAGCGATCATAAGTACTGCCACTGACGCCCTTGGCCATGGCCTGGCCGCGCAAATTGGCCAGACAGACCTGGAAATTATTTTGAGGCTGGATGGTACTTGGCACCGGCGCCGTAGTGGTGACCGGCTGACCATTAATAATCAGTTCTGCATGTAGCTGAGATGCAGCCAATGCCAAAGATCCGAAAACAAAAGCAAAGCGATGCATACTATCCCTTATGTCATTTGAATTTAAAACTGGTTTTACCATAACAGCTGGGCCATAAAATGACAGGGTAAAAACGTAAATTTAAATTTATTTTGCTTCATTTTAAATTCATATTTCAGTTTTGAATTTAAAAAATTTTATCCACAGGTCTAATCTTAGGTATTTTTAAATTCAAATCTGGGTTTTCTTATTTTTTTAAATTTAAATTCGTTGTTTTAAATTCATTTTTTCAGACTTCAGCCAGTAAAAGTTATCCACACCCACAAAACAACACGAGTTTTAAATTTAAATCATCATTTTTAAATTTATTTCAGCAAAACTTATCCACAAAAACCCATCCACCGGACCGTAAATCTGTACTTTTTAAATTTAAATTGCAGTTTTTGAATTTATTTCGCAGGTTTTAAATTCAAATTTTAAATTTTAAACTACAACCGGATTTGAATTCATATTTTTGAATTTAAAGTTCAGCGGATATTTTAAATTCAAACTGCATGTTCAGATTTAAATTCAAAATAAAATCTATGTTTGAATTCATTTTTAATTTTTTCAGATGCTCTGTATTTGTGTTTGTTTTTTAGCCATTTATAGTTATAAAAGATCTGGACTGAAGCAATCAAGCCTGTTGTTGAACCAGCCAACCAATGGCAGCTGGCGAAAAAAGAGCGCAATCTTGCCCGAATTTCTGGCATAAAAAAAGCGGCCCGCTGAGGGACCGCTGTTTTCATAAACGAATCTGCAGTTAAATGCTCATATCTTCACTCAAGGCCAGTGGATTTGGCAGAATTTTCGCCAGCTGACGGCAGAGTGACGTCAGTTCGCGACTGTCGTTTGGCATTAGGGTAATATGCCCGATTTTACGACCTTCGCGTTCGGTTTTATTGTACAAATGCAGATGTGCACCATTTAACGCCAACACATCTTCCGACTTTGGATGCTGACCAATAATATTCACCATCACTGTCGGGCGCACCACCTCAGTCGAACCGAGCGGCAAACCAGCCACTGCACGGACATGGTTTTCAAACTGTGAACAGACGGCGCCTTCAATCGACCAGTGCCCTGAATTATGCACGCGTGGTGCCATTTCATTGGCATACAGGCCTTTTTCAGTGACAAATAGTTCTAGTGTCAACACACCAACATAGTTCAGATGATTCAGCAAACGTGTAATATAGTCTTGCGCCACCGGTTGCAAGTCAGTGCTGTTCGGTGCCGGTACAATCGAGTGCGACAAAATCCCGTGATGGTGATGGTTTTCAGCCAATGGCCAGGTTTTCACATCGCCATTTTGGCCACGTACCGCAATAATTGATACTTCACGCGAGAAGGTGACAAAACTTTCTGCAATCAGCAAGCCGGCAGGGCCGAGTTCTGCCCAGGCCTGATCAATCTGATCAGCACTACGCAGCACAAACTGACCTTTACCATCATAACCGCCAGTTGCGGTTTTCAGTACAATCGGCAGACCTAATTCAGCTACCGCCGCCTGTAAACTGTCCAGCGAATCAACCGCCTTATACGGCGCCACCGGAATCTGCAGTGCATCAAATAAGGCTTTTTCCTGCAGACGGTTTTGCGCAATCGCCAGCGCCTGACGCGGCGGATGCAACGCTTTACTTTGGGTCAAGACATCGACATCAGCCAGCGGGGTATTTTCAAATTCCAGGCTAAATACATCTGCACTCTGGATAAAATCCTGCAAACCGTGTTCAGCTGCGTTTGAATAGACCGTACCTAAAGCCGCAGAAGGGCAATCTGCACTGGCTTCAAAGAAAGTACATTGAATATTGAGTGGTAACGCGGCTTGCGCCATCATACGACCAAGCTGCCCACCACCAAAAATACCAATGGTTTTATTCATAAGGAATGTCCCGTATTACGCCTGACCCGGAATATTGTTGCTGGCCACTTTATCGGTTTGCGCTGCACGGAAATCAGCGACATTTTTCGCAATCTCTGGACGCGTTAAACCCAGAATCTGGGCAGCCATAATGGCAGCATTGGTGGCACCGGCCGGACCAATTGCCAAGGTACCCACCGCAATTCCGGCCGGCATTTGTACAATCGACAGCAGTGAATCGACACCATTTAAAATAGAAGATTTAACCGGCACACCCAGCACTGGAAGATCAGTCTTGGCTGCGCACATGCCCGGTAAATGGGCAGCGCCACCCGCACCGGCAATAATCACCTGAATACCACGATCACGCGCAGTTTCGGCATATTCGAATAAACGGTCTGGGGTACGGTGCGCAGAAACCACTTCCGCTTCAAATGGGACACCAAGCTGCTTGAGCATATTGGCAGTGTGTTCGAGAGTTGCCCAATCAGATTGAGAACCCATAATAATTCCAACGAGAGGAGCGTCTTGTGCTGCGGCCGCATTCATTGCTAATGTTCCAGAGACTAAGTGAAAAAAGATAAATCTCGACGAGAGCCAAGCTTTAATGAATAAGCTCCGTATTATAGACTGAAAAACCGGCTGGCTAAAGTTCGGCGCAAGAATAAAGATTAAAATTATCTGTTTGTAAAACTGAAGAAAATACAATGATGGCAATAGGCCAAAAATACAAAAAGAGGACATACAGCGGTGAAAAAAACGCTATAACTATCAAGATAAAGCTTTTTGTAATGAATAACTTAAGATTAGATTAAAGATATTTTCAGGGCAGTTTCCATGTGGTTCAAACTTAAAATCTGGCTACAAAACCCTTCAGAAAACTTATGGCTGATGCCGGCGCTGGGTGCCATCTTTGCGACATTTTTTTCATTATTTGCCATCGCCAGCCAGTATTTTATTCCGGCCAGTACGGTACCGAATATCAGCATCGACACCTTGGGCAGCTTGCTGGATATTATTGCATCCAGCATGCTGGCAGTGACGACCTTCTCATTGTCGATTATGGTGGCAGCTTTTGCTTCGGCTTCAAGCAGCGGCACACCACGTGCCTATAGCTTGATGATGAGCGATGACAACACCCGGCTGGCCATTTCCAGTTTTATTTCCGCTTTTATTTATGCAGTGATTGCCAAAATTGCCCTGGGGCTGGAGTACTACGGTCCATCCGGACGTTTTGTGCTGTTTATCAGTACCATTCTGGTGCTGATGTACCTGATTTATACCCTGATTCACTGGGTACAAACCCTGTCCAAACTCGGCAATTTAACCACCACCATCGACAAGATTGAAACTGCGGCCAAAAAGGCCTTGGGCCAGTTCCGGCATCAACCGGATTTGGGGGCAACAGGGCAGAAGCCTGCCTTTGCGCCCAGCTTTTGCGTCTATAGCAGCACAACCGGCTATTTTAACCATGTCGATCTGGCCGGACTGGAGCAGATTGCCGCGCAGCAGCAACTGCATTTACATCTGCCATCTATGCCGGGCAAATTTTTAGATCCGATGACTGCGCTGGTCGAGGTCTATAGCCCGCAGGCGCTGTCCGAAGAACAGCAACAGCAGATCCGCGATCAGATTCTGCAGCATCTGATTATTGAAACCAATCGCAGTTTTCTACAGGATCCGCGTTTTTGTCTGCTGGTGATGAGTGAGGTCGGGCAAAAAGCCATGTCGAGTGCAATTAATGATGTCGGGTCCGGCATTAGCGCGCTGAATGCGCTGACCCGGATTCTGATTGACAGTCGCCCGGACCCGGAGGCGACGCGCTGTGATTATCCGCATCTCAGTATTGAGTGCTTTGATCTGCAAGACCTGATTTATGGCAGCTTTATGCCGCTGGCCCGCGATTGTGCCCAGAATCTGGAGTTAAATCAGCGCCTGCTGAAATGCCTGTCGATGATTGCGCAGAATGTGCCGGAACCGGAACTCAGACAGGCGGCCACGCAGATGGCGATGCAGGTGCTACAACGCTGTTTACATCACTTTGATTTCGCACCAGAACGGGCGCTGATTCAAGCGGATTTCGCCGCGCTTTTTCCGCATCTGCCACAGCCTGAATAAGACTTAACTGCTGCGAAAAACGAAGTAAACACAACCGAGCAGGCATAAACCGGCCCAGAGATAATCCAGTTTAAACGGCTGCTTGAACAGATACAGCATAAACGGCACAAAGACCAGCAGGGTCACCACTTCCTGGGTAATTTTCATTTGCCCAAGTGACCAGCCATGCTGGGCCAGCAAGCGCGTGGCCGGAATCATAAAGGCGTATTCGAGCAGGGCAATCATCCAGCCAAACAAAATGGCCTGCCACAGCGGTGCGCCATGCAAAAATTTCAGATGTCCATACCAGGCCAAAGTCATAAAACAGTTGGAAATAATTAACAGCAGTAAAGGGAAGGACATAGGCGGCAGCATCCAGAAAACATCAGCCTATTGTACGGTTTCAGGCTAAAAAAGCAGTGTGGCCATGTGGATTTTTTTCACGGTTAGAATCCACCTGGAAAATGCCTAATTTTTTCGGATTCCAGTCAACGAATCCCTACAAGAATGACTATCTTTTCCGAAACAGCCTTGCTATCGTTGCTGACAATTCAATACATCATGACCAGGCCATCAACAAGAATGGTACGGTCCTACACGCAGTGGAGTAACAGCGGATGCATCTGCATATTTTGGGTATTTGTGGCACTTTTATGGGCTCTCTGGCCTTGTTGGCGCGTGATCTGGGACATACCGTGACCGGTTCCGACCAAAATGTTTATCCGCCGATGTCGACCCAACTGGAAAATGCAGGCATTACCTTAATGCAGGGCTATGACCGCAGCCATTTACAGCCGCATCCGGACTTGGTGATTGTCGGTAATGCCATGAAACGTGGTATTGATGCGGTGGAATATATGCTCAATGCCGGTCTACCATATGTTTCAGGTCCACAATTCCTGGCCGATCATGTGCTGCAAGGCAAGCATGTTCTGGGCGTGGCCGGCACCCATGGTAAAACCACCACCACCACCATGCTGGCCTGGGTGCTGGATCAGGCCGGTCTGGAACCGGGCTTTTTGATTGGCGGCGTTCCGCTTGGCTTTAAAGAAAGCGCGCGTTTAGGTGGTGGCAAATACTTCTGTGTCGAAGCCGATGAATACGATTCTGCTTTCTTCGACAAGCGCTCCAAGTTCGTACATTACCATCCGAAAACTGCCATTTTAAATAACCTGGAATTTGACCATGCCGATATCTTTGATGATCTGGCGGCAATTCAAAAACAGTTCCATCATCTGGTGCGTACCATTCCAAGTGAAGGCTGCATTATTGCACCGGTTACCGAACCCCATATTGATGAAGTGCTGGAAATGGGCTGTTGGACACCGGTGGTGCGCACCTCACTAACTGCACATGCTCAGGCCGCGCTATCTGCCGAGCAGTTACAGGCCGATGGCTCACATTTTAAAGTGCTGCAAGATGGTGTGGTTCAGGGCGAAGTCTGCTGGAACATGACCGGCCAGCATTCAGTGGCCAATGCACTGGCAACCATTGCCGCGGCGGCGCATGTTGGTGTATCGATTGAAACGGCCTGTGCGGCCTTGTCCAATTTCGGCGGGGTAAAACGCCGTATGGAACTGCTCGATACCGTACGCGGCATTGAGGTCTATGATGACTTTGCCCATCATCCGACTGCGATTGACACCACTCTGGAAGGCGCGCGCAAACGTTTAGGTGAACGCAAACTGTGGGCGATTATTGAGCCTCGTTCCAATACCATGCGTATGGGCAGCCATAAAGATGGACTGGCACATTCAGCGCGTCTGGCCGATGAAGTGATCTGGTATCAACCGGAAGGACTGGACTGGGATTTACAACCGGTGGTGGCTGCGGCACCAAACAAGGCCAAAATTGCCCGGACGCTGGATGACATTATTCATACCGTCAGCCAGGAAGCAGGCGAGGGCGATGCGGTGGTGATCATGTCCAATGGCGGTTTTGGTGGTCTGCACCAGAAATTATTAAGCGCATTAAAATCGGCTTAAGCACGTTTATTGACCTGAAACATCATTCAACGGGGCTGTAGTTAGAATACTGCAGCCCTGTTTTATTGTCATACAATTCAATAGATTAAAATAAATATACAAATATATGAATAAAAACGGTTTTTTAGAGATGAACTTGTCATCAACTCCTGTTAAGTTAGAACGATCACATCCTGTGCTATAACGGTTCCTGATGAGGTGAAAAGGCGCAGGCTGTCCCACAATAAGCACAACAAGAGGATGACCACCATGTCCCAGACAATGCAAGCCATGGTTTATCATGGCGCCAATGATATCCGTTTTGAACAGCGTCCACGTCCCCAGATTCTGCAACCCACTGATGCCATCATCCGCGTGACCAAGTCAACGATTTGCGGTACCGACCTTGGTATCTGGAAAGGCAAAAACCCGGAAATTGAAAGCACCGCAATCGAAAAAACCGGCCAGTTTGATGGCCGTATTCTCGGCCATGAAGGCATCGGGATTGTTGAAGAGGTCGGTACGGCAGTCAAAAATTTCAAACCGGGCGACCGGGTGATTATTTCCTGCGTCAGCCGCTGCGGTACCTGTGAAAACTGCCAGAAACAGCTCTATGCACACTGCCGCAATGAAGGCGGCTGGATCATGGGTTATATGATTGACGGCACCCATGCCGAATATGTACGCACCCCATTTGCTGATACCTCGCTGTATCCGCTGCCAGAAGGACTGAATGAAGAGGTCGCGGTATTTTTATCAGATGTGTTGCCGACTTCGCATGAAATTGGCGTGCAATATGGCAATGTCAAACCCGGCGATACCATTGCCATTATTGGTACCGGCCCGATTGGGATGGGCTGTCTGCTGACTGCACAATTCTATTCACCGGCGCAAATTATTGCGGTAGATATGGATGATAACCGGCTGGCCATGGCCAAGGAACTTGGCGCGACCCACACCATTAACTCGGCCAAAGAAGATGCCATTCAGCGTATTCTGGAAATTACCGATGGCCGCGGGGTCGATTGCGCCATGGAAGCCGTGGGGGTAGAAGCCACCTGGAATATTTGCCAGCATATCGTCAAAGAGGGCGGTCATCTGGCCAACGTCGGGGTACACGGTAAATCGGTGAATTTTGAGTTAAATAAACTGTGGATTAAAAACCTGACCATTACCACCGGTCTGGTCAATGCCAATACCACCGGCATGCTGCTCAAAAGCTGCTGTGCCGGCAAACTGCCGATGGAACGTCTGGCCACCCATCATTTTACATTTGACCAGTTTGAAAAGGCTTATGAGGTATTTAAACACGCTTCAGATGAAAAAGCCCTGAAAGTGATCATTGATTACAGCTAAGGTCTTTATCGGCAATCAAAAACCACGAGTCCATGCTCGTGGTTTTTATATTTCAGCTGGCATTACAAAGTCAGCTGCAGGTTCAAGTGCCAGATTTAAGCGGCGACATCGGCCAGGCTGGGCTCACGTCGAAACATGACTTCAACATAAGAACAGACCGGTACAATCTTGAGCTGTTTTTCCCGGGCAAACTCGACCAGTACATCCAGTAATTGACGAGCAATGCCTTGGCCACGCAATGAATCATCTACCCAGGTATGGTCGGCGACAATTTTATGTGCGTCCTGCCATTGATAGGTGATTTCAGCAATCCGCTGTCCATCCCGTTCAATAAAAAATGCGCCGCCACGTTTTGCCTCTTGATGTTGAATATCCATTGCTGTCCTGCCTTAAAGTTTATGTGTCACCTGATGAATTAGGGTTGAAGTACATCCTGAATAGATGGGTCTTTTTCAAAAGCCGCTTTGGCATAAGGGCAGAGTGGTACAATCTTGATCTGCTGTTCGCGGGCATAATTGACCGCAGCTTCAACTAAGTGACGTCCCACGCCCTGACCACGTAACTGTTCACTGACCGTGGTATGGTCAATAATGATTTTATCTTCGCCAGCGCGTGAATAGGTCATCTCTGCCAGACGCTCGCCATTGGCTTCAACAAAAAAAACCCCTTTGCTGTCATTGTTTTCGTGTTGCACCATCATTTTTATCATATCCTCCCATCTGGAATAGTCAGTATCCGCTTTATTCACAGAAAAAGACAGAAAAGAAAAGTGTGACTCACATTTTTTATGATCTGTGAAACATGACTAGGTTTTTAGCTAAAATATGGATACAATTAATTACATGATTAACACACTTCAATATTTTTAACTATGGATCTTTTTTTCATCATTATTTTGTTGTTAGTGGGTTTAGCCATTTATCTCGGAATTTCAATCTATAAGGAAAAATCTCGCGATCCGTTTAAATAAGCCTAATTGCACTTTACTTAAAAATATGCAATTCTCTGTCGACTTTGGGGCATTCCCCCAACACAGAATTGTTGAACAAGGGGAGTAGCCTCCTCCAAGCGTTAAAACCCAGATGAAACTCACTGGTTTTAACGTGTCAGACTATCGTCATTACACTTTGCAAAAAGTCGGTATCTGAGCATTGAATCTGCATCAGGCAGGGCAATGTAGGCAAGACCTTGATCACGTTGTTATGGATGTTTTTATTTCATCTGGCAACGGGTCAAGGTTTTTTTATGGCCAATTGTCGGATGTGGAGATTGTATGGAATCTATCGGCAATATCTGGCTGTATCTGGCCTTTTTTGCGATTGTTATGGTCATGCTCGCCATCGACTTTCTGGGCTTTAAACAAAAAGAAGGCCAGACCGTTCAGGTGCGTACCGCCGCTTACTGGAGTATCGCCTGGGTCAGCGTGGCCATGCTGTTTGGTGGTAGCCTATGGCTGTATCTGAAACAGACCGCCGGACTGGATGTCGCCAATACCAAGGTGATGGAATATCTGGCCGGTTATTTACTGGAAAAATCACTGGCCATTGATAACGTCTTTGTCTGGCTGATGATTTTTGCTGCCTTTGCCATTCCACCAGCGTTACAACGTAAAATCCTGCTGTATGGCGTTTTGGGCGCTATTGTGCTGCGTACCATCTTTATTTTTATTGGCGCCTGGTTTGTGCAGGAGTTCTCCTGGATTCTGTATCTGTTCGGTGCCTTCCTGGTCTATACCGGCTTTAAATTCCTGCGTGGACAGGACGATGAAGACAGCAATATCGAAGATATGGCGATCCTGAAATGGTTACGCAAACATATGCGGATTACCCCGCAGCTGGAAGGCAGCCGCTTCTTTGTACGTAAAGAGGGCTTACTCTGGGCCACGCCACTCTTTCTGGTGCTGATTCTGGTTGAAGCCTCCGATGTGATTTTTGCGGTGGATTCAATTCCTGCGATTTTTGCTGTGACCAGTGATCCCTTTATTGTCTTGACCGCCAACCTGATGGCGATTTTAGGCTTACGCGCCATGTTCTTCCTGCTGGCCGGTGCAGCCACCAAAATGCATTATCTGCCGTATGGGCTGGGAATTATTCTGGTGTTCATTGGCTTCAAGATGCTGATGCTGGATGTGTTCCATATGCCAATCTGGATTTCCCTAAGCTTTATTGTGATTGTGCTGGCAATTACTGCCTGGCTGTCGATTCGCCACAGTCGCAAGCATCATGAAACCACGCTCTAAAGTGGCCTGATTGATCAAAAAGCCCGTTGCATACGGGCTTTTTTTATTTTCCATATTCAGGGATTACTCTTAAATATCAGCGTATAAGTACTCGATTTAACTGAATATTTTAGAGTTGACCCAGTGGACATCTTGTATTTCACCCAAACTGGCAACAGTTTTGCATGACACCCAATGTCTGTGACTGAATGTTGGATTTTCCATACAGGGCAGCGCTTTTCAGCTACAATCAACCGAAAAAATTAAACAAGTGCAGGTTTTTCATGTCTTCTGTCATTGCAACGACGGCAATTCGTGGCCGCTTCCTCGATATTCAGAATACAGTTGCCCAAGCGCGTGATATTCACGACCAAGTGCGCTATGTAGAAGATGGTTTATTAATTACCCAACACGGGAAAATTCACTGGTTTGGTCCCTGGGAAGAGGGGCAGGTGCATATTCCGGCTGGTGTTTCGGTGCAGCATTATCCCGATCAGCTGATTGTGCCCGGCTTCATTGATACCCATATTCATTTCCCACAAACCGAAATGGTGGGCGCCTATGGCACCCAACTGCTGGAATGGCTGAATACCTATACCTTTCCAACCGAAATGCAGTTTGCTGATAAAAGCTATGCTAACAAGATTGCTGCATTTTTTGTGCAGGAACTGCTGAAAAATGGCACCACCACGGCACTGGTGTTCTGTACCGTGCATCCTGAATCTGTCGATGCCCTTTTTGAAGCCGCAGAACAGCACCAGATGCGCCTGATTGCCGGTAAAGTGCTGATGGACCGTCATGCACCCGAGGAACTCTGTGACACACCAGAACGCGCCTACCAGGAATCTAAAGCACTGATTGAAAAGTGGCATGGCAAAGGCCGTAATTTATATGCGATTACCCCGCGTTTTGCACCGACCTCAACGCCGGCACAACTGGAAAAAGCGCAGCAGCTGAAAGCTGAATATCCAGATGTGTATCTGCATACCCATTTAAGTGAAAACAAAAATGAAATTGCCTGGGTCAAAAGCCTGTTCCCGGAGCAAAAAGGCTATTTAGATGTCTACCATCATTATGGGCTGACCGGTTCGCGTTCGGTATTTGCGCATTGTGTGCATCTGGAAGAGCAGGAGTGGGACTGTATGCACCAGACCGATTCCGCGATTGCCTTTTGTCCGACTTCTAATCTGTTCCTGGGCAGTGGCCTGTTCCCGATTCATCAGACCTGGCAGAAACAGGTCAAAATGGGCCTGGGCACCGACATCGGGGCAGGGACCTCGTTTAGCCAGCTGCGCACCATTAGCGAAGCCTATAAAGTCCAGCAGCTACTTGAGCAAAACCTGTCGGCCTATGAAGCGCTGTATCATGCCACTTTAGGCGGTGCCAAAGCACTGGATCTGGATGACAAGCTCGGCAATTTCAATATCGGTAAAGAAGCGGACTTTATTGTGCTGGATTTAAACGCCACCGCCTTGCAGACCCTGCGCCAGCAGCACAGCAAAGGCCTGGAAGACAGCCTGTTTGCGCTCATGACCATGGGCGATGAACGTAATATTCAGGCCACCTATATTTATGGACAATGTGCCTATGTCCGCGACTAAACCTATACGCCGGGCGCAACCGAAATGGCGGGTGGCGCCCACGCTGATTGGTCTGGCCTTATTGCTGAAAAGAGACCACCCGGTCAAAAATGCTGTTTTTTTAGACAGCAAAGAGGATGCATCTGACCGCAAGATGTATTAAAATTAAGGCATATTTTGGGGTGTTGCAGGTCAACACCTTTTTTATTTTTTGCTCTTTTAGGGATCTACCCATGACCGTTGATATGAAAGTATTGATTTCTGCTGAAGAAATTCATGCGAAAGTTCAAGAACTTGGTAAACAGATTAATGCGCATTATGCCAATAGCGACAAGGAGCTGGTGTTAATCGGTTTACTGCGCGGTTCTGTGCTGTTTATGGCCGATTTATGCCGGACCATTGAAAAACCGCATGAACTGGACTTTATGACCGTTTCAAGTTATGGCGGCAGTACTGTGTCTTCGCGTGATGTGAAAATCCTGAAAGACCTCGACGGCGAAATTCGTGGCAAAGATGTGCTGGTGGTAGAAGATATTATCGACTCTGGCAATACCCTGAGCAAAGTACTGGAAATTCTACAAACCCGTGAACCAAACTCGATTGAGCTGTGCACCCTAGTCAGCAAACCGTCACGCCGTGAAATTGAACTGGAAGTTAAATTCCTGGGCTTTGAAGTGGAAGACAAATTTATTGTTGGCTATGGCCTCGACTATGACCAGAAATATCGCCATATCCCGTTTATTGGTGAAATCGGTCTGTAAGCAACCGCAAAAGAAAGTGGCGTTCAGCCACTTTTTTTACGACAAAGCGGACAAAAAAACTACAATCTGTAGCAGGACTCTACTGTTTGTCCTCTCAAAAATCCTGAAAAATAAATCAAATAGCAACAACTCAACTTGATAAACCATAACAAGAAGGAGACAGGAGATGTGGACACTTATTGTGGCTATCGTGATTGGTTTTATTGCAGGTCTTATCGCCCGTGCCATCCATCCAGGTGATGATAAAGCAGGCTTTATTATGACCACCTTACTCGGGATCGCCGGTTCACTGTTGGCCACTTACGGCGGTCGCTTCCTCGGTCTGTATGATGAAAACTCAGCTGCCGGCTTTATTGCCTCGGTGATTGGTGCGCTGATTATTCTGTTTATCTATAACATGATTTCCAAACGCTCACATCGCGTTTAAATCAATAAAAAAGCACCGTTCATTCGCCGGTGCTTTTTTATGGTCTAAAATCTGACTTTTAACAATCTGAGCTTAGAGTCCAAATTCCTTGAAAATCTGCTCGATCTGCGCAGCAGGGTAGGCGCCCATCACCTTAAAACCATTCGAGAAAATAATGGCCGGTGTGCCGTTTAATCCCAGGCTTTTCGCCAGTTTCAGATTACGCTGAATCGGATTAGCACAGGACTGGCTCGTGCGCGGGCTAAGACCTTTGGCAATCAGGTCTTCCCAGGCCTGGGCCGGATTGGCTTCACAATACACCTGCTGTGAAGGGCGTACCGATTGTGCCTTTAACGGTAAAATAAAGGTGTAAATGGTGACATCATTGAGTTTTTTCAGCTCTACTTCCAGCTGTTTGCAATACGGGCAATTTGGGTCAGAAAAGATGGCCAGCTGACGTTTACCCGTCCCTCGAACCGTTTTTAAAGCATCTTGTAGCGGCAGTTTTTTCCAGTCGATGCTGTTTTGTTGTACCAGCAGCGCTTTGGTCAAATTCTGCTGGTCGCTTAAACGGATCATGGAACCGGCCAGAATATGCTTGGCATCTTCATTCAGATAGACCACCTGACCCTGCATTGAACCGCTATAAATCCCGCGCATTTCAGTGGCCTGAATATTCTGGATGTCCAGGTTTGGATGTTGCTGCTTTAAATTGGCTTTGACCGTGTCGACATTGGCCAGTGCCGGCGTTGAGCTCATCGCGAGCGCTGCCAGCAAGAATGCATGTTTAAACATAGTGAAATCTTGTCTTTATCAATCCTTGCCCGATTCTAATCTTAAATCGGGGCAAAAATTTAACTTTCATCAGAGAAATTTACCGAATCACTACAGCATCGACAATGGCGTTTCACGTGGAACATAAACCGGATGAATCGAGTTAATTTCAATTGAGACATGCACAATTTCCTCATGCACTGACAGGGCCGTGCGGATTTGATCGGCATTTAATTCATCTTCAGTTTCTACGGCCAGAATACAGGAAAACTTGTCACGACCGACTTTCCAGACATGCAGATCGGTGATATTGACCATTCCTGGCAGCTCGGCAATCACCTCGCGAATTTCTTCCACCACCGGATGATCCATTTCGGCATCCAGCAAGGTGCGTCCAGTTTCCTGAATCAGGCCCCAGGCCCAGCGCGCCACCAGAATCGAACCCACAATACCCAGTACCGCATCAAGAAAATCCCAGCCCCAGAACTTGCCGGCAATTAAGGCCACAATGGCAAAAATGGAGGTCACAGCATCGGCCACCACATGCATAAACGCAGCTTTCTGGTTTAAATCATGTGCTCCAGCTGTATGTGCATGCGCATGTCCATGCCCCGACTCATGGTGATGGTGATGGTGATGGTGATAGTGATGGTGATGGTGATGGTGATGGTGATGGTGATGGTGATGGTGATGGTGACCATCATCATGCAGTAACCAGGCACAAATCAAGTTGACCAATAGGCCTAAAATCGCAATGGGAATGGCTTCGTTATAATGAATATTAACCGGGAAAAATAAGCGTTCTACCGAATGAAACGCCATAAAACCGGCCACTACCAGCAATAAAATCGCACTACTATAACCGGCCAGAATCTCAATTTTCCAGGTACCAAAGCTAAAACGGGCATCCTGGGCATAATGACGCGCCGCCCGATAAGCCACATAGGCCAGCCCCAAAGCCAGCATATGCGAGCTCATATGCCAGCCATCGGCCAGAAGTGCCATCGAGTTAAAAATCCAGCCGCCAATAATCTCTAAAAGCATCATGACACCGGTTAATATCGCAGCATATAATATACGCTTCTGGGCCAGTGGATTGCCTTCATCAAACTGATGGTGATGGGTACGGTGAGAAACATGATTTTGCATGGGGAGAATCGTCCAATATACTCCCCCATAGTATATTTGAAATTAAGGTGAAGTGTGGGCCATTTACATACAGATAAAAAAGTTTTAAATCGCATCAAGCGTTTACAAGGTCAGATCAGTGCGGTGGAACAGTCCATTCATGATCCGGAAAAAGGCTGTATCGAAGTATTACAGCAGGTGGCTGCGATTAAAGGCGCGGTTAACGGGCTGATGAATGAGCTGATTGAATCGCATTTGCGCCATCATGTCATTGGCGATGAGGTCGAGGTCAATGAAGTCGAACTGGATGAATTTTTAAAATTGTTAAAACGCTATACCTAAGCCCATCTTTCGATTGACCCACAAAATTCCTGCCTTTACACTGAAACGATCTTTTCTCATATCATGATACCTGAGCCAAAAAGCTGAGGTATTTTTTTATTCTCTCATGTCAAACGCTCAATCGTGGCAGCCGTTTTTAATGGTCAGCCTGGCGCTGTGTATTGGTACCGTTGGAACCGCACTGGCCAGCCCTTTATATCCCCTATATCAGGAGCTGTGGCAGCTGCTGCCGAGTCATATTACCTATCTGTTTGTGGCCTATATGTTCGGTTGTCTGGCCACTTTACTGTTTCTGGGGCGAACCAGTAACCGCTTTGGTTTTGTTCGCAGCTTGCAGGTCGGTATTGCCCTGGTCACGATTGGACTGATACTGTCAGCCTGGGCGCCGACAGCACTGTATTTGGGCCTCGGCCGCTTTATTATTGGGATTGCTTCGGGACTGATTACCACCTCTGCCATGCTGGGGCTGATGAATGTAGTGCCCGATAGCCATAAACTGCTGGCGCCACAGCTCAGCTCGATTATTACCGCAATTGGCTTTGGTTTAGGGCCATTTCTGGGCGGTGTGATTGCCCAGTTTGCCGAGCAACCGCTGGTCACGCCTTATCTTCCGGTGATTGTCAGTGCCATTTTCTGTGGGCTGGGCCTGTTCAAGCTAAAACAGCCTGCCTTTGAACAGCAGCCCTTTTCGGTTTATCCCAAATTACAAACCCCGGATGCGCCCTATCAGGCTGCTTTTTTTCTGGTCAGTTTCGCTGCGTTTTGTGCCTTTGCCGGCTTTAGTCTGTTTGCTTCGCTGTCGCCGTCGTTTGTGCAGGATATTTTGCCTTGGCATGGACCACTGGTCAGTGGTGTAGCAATTTCTGCGATTTTAATTATTTCAGCCATCGTCCAGTTTTTTGCCCGTAGCGTGCTGCCTGCCACGGCCTTGCGCTGGGGGCTCTATGCGCTGCTCGGCAGTCTGCTTCTGCTGGGTTTATGTATGTCGCTGCAATGGAGCCCGCTGTTCTTTGTCAGTGATGTGCTGGTCGGAATTGGGCATGGCTTGAGCTTATTGGGCGCCTTTGGCCTGATTCACCAGATGAGTCAGCCGCACAACCGCGCTGCAATTATGTCCAGTTATCTGTTTATTGCCTATCTGGGCACCATTGTACCGATTATTGCGGTGGGCTATTTATCAGACCATTTTGGCTTAAGTGTGGGTATTATCAGCTTCTGCATGCTGATTGGGCTGCTTTGCCTCAGCCTGATCTGGCAGCAGCGTAAAGTGCTAACCTTTTAAATTAATGCTGTTGAGTCGGGGATGATCAGGCACCCTCGGCCTGATCCTGGGTGCGGACAGACTGCGCTGCCAATCAGATGCTGACCATATCAACATCCACCAGATGATTGAATAGTTTTATTTCTCTGTACCGGGTTGATGTTCCAGCTCTTTCATTAAAAAGTAGTTTAAAAAGGTCCGAATGACCGCAATAATCGCCAGTTTGATCAGGCTGTCCATATCCGGATCGACCGTGGTGGCCAGAATATCTGCGGCCAGCTGAAACTCCAGCGCAGTGGCCAGCCAGTTCCCAAAACAATAGCGCGCGCTGCGGCCGGATTTTAACTGGACCAGCACCATTAAGGTTTTGACCAGACCAATCACTACACAAACCACCGAGATAAACTCGAGCAACAGCTGCAGCACACTCACTAAAGCAACCAGTGACTCACGTAAATCAACCACCTCCAGCATGCCACACCTCCGGCAGTGTTTTTGTTGAACTGCATTCAGGATTTTATTGGAACAACTTGTAGGTTATTCACTCATCATAGCCTGAATATCGGGCAATAGAAGGGCGGATGGCAAGATGTAAACTGCCGCATACGATGTGACAGGCTGTTCCCTTAGAGTATACGAAACCCTTTAGGCTGAAATGACGAGATTGCCTGATAAAAAGCAATAAAAAAGCACCAGGTGGCTAACACCTGATGCTTTTAAATGCATAGCAAGCTCAGAGCGTACTACGCTTATTTTCCAATACAGAAAGAACCGAAAATTTTACCCAACAGATCATCGGCACTAAAATCTCCGGTAATTTCACCTAGGGCATTTTGCGCCAGACGCAGGGATTCAGCCACCAGCTCACCGGCATGATAATCTACCAGCTGCTCGCGCGCTTCGGCCAGATAGTACTGCGTGCGCTTCATTGCGTCTAAATGACGAGTTCGGGCAATGAAGGTATCTTCTTCCGGCTGGAAGCCTGCATGGGCTGTAATCGCATCTATGAGCGATTGAACACCGGTTTCCTGCTTGGCCGACACGGTAATATGACGAAAACCCTGATAATCACCAATAACGGCTTCAGCACCAGTCAAATCTGCTTTATTACCAATCAGCATCAGACGTTTGGGTTCCAGATGATCGGCAAAATATTCCTGGGCCAATTGCAGCGGATCTTCACCCTGACTCAGGTCATACACCAGCAGCAATAAATCGGCCTGTTCAATTTCTTTAATCGCGCGGCGGATGCCTTCTTTTTCCACCACATCACCGGTTTCCCGTAAACCGGCGGTATCGGTCAGGGTAATCGGCAAGCCATTTAAGGTGATTTTTTCATGCAGCACATCACGGGTGGTACCGGCAATATCGGTCACAATCGCCCGTTCAATCCCGGCTAAAGCATTCAGTAAAGATGATTTTCCGGCATTCGGTTTACCAGCAATCACCACCTGCAAGCCTTCACGTAATAATTGTCCCTGACGTGCCGATTGCTGTACCGCGGTGACTGAGCTGGCAACATCATCCAGTAGGGCCAGAATTTTGCCATCGGCCAGAAAATCAATTTCTTCTTCCGGAAAATCAATCGCTGCTTCCACATGCAAACGCAGATGAATCAGTTTTTCTAAAACCGTATTGACCTTGGTTGAAAATGCACCTTGTAAAGAACGTACCGCTGAACGTGCTGCGGCCTGCGAAGTGGCGTCAATCAGGTCAGCAATCGCTTCGGCCTGTACCAGATCAAGCTTGCCATTTTCAAAGGCGCGCATGGAAAATTCACCGGCTTTGGCCGCGGTTGCACCGAGTTCCAGTAAACGTGCCAGCAGGGCATTTTGAATGACCGGGCCACCATGACCTTGCAGTTCCACCACATCTTCACCGGTAAAGGAGTTCGGATTGGGGAAACAAATCACCAAACCTTCATCCATCACCTCACCGCTAGCCTCATAAAACTGACGGAAGCCGGCAAAACGGGCTTTCGGCAGCTGCTTTTGGGTTAAGGCTTCAGCAATAGCATAGGATTTGGGACCAGACAGGCGAATTACCCCCACACCGCCACGCCCGGGTGGAGTGGCAATCGCAGCAATTGTTGTGGTTTGGGTCAGCATAAATTCACCTGTCGCAATGCTTAAAGTCGGGCCAAAAAAAATCCGCCTAAGAGTATCATCTTAAGCGGATTTATTCAGCTCGTCAGTACAACTTAGTTGACTGGGGTCGCTTCATCACGTTTGGCACGGTCTTTCTCAACAGATTTGTTGATCAGGCCTTGCTGCAAGATGGTGATCAGGTTGTTGACAATCCAGTACAACACCAGACCCGCCGGGAAGAACAGCAGGAATACGGTAAAGATGACCGGCATAATGCGGAAGACTTTAGCCTGCATAGGATCGGTCGGCTGCGGGTTCAGCATTTGCTGAATATACATGGTCGCACCCATGATCAGCGGCAAGATAAACCAAGGGTCCATTGCCGATAAATCCTGAATCCAGAGTAACCATGGCGCATGACGCAGCTCTACAGATTCCATCAGCACCCAGTACAGGGCCAGGAAGATTGGCATTTGCAGTAACAGCGGTAAACAGCCGGCCAACGGATTAACCTGTTCACGTTTGTACAGCGCCATCATCTCTTGCGAGAAGCGCATCCGGTCTTCACCGAACTCTTCTTTCATGCGCTGCATTTCCGGTGCAATCACACGCATTTTCGCCATAGAACGGTAGCTCTTCGACGATAATGGCCACAGAATCAGCTTCACCAGAATAGTCAACAGAATGATTGCCCAGCCCCAGTTCCCCACTAAGCCGTGGAAGAATTCCAAGCCTACAAACAGCAGTTTGGCAATTGGCCATAACCAGCCATAATCCACAGTCTGATTCAGACCAGTGGCCAGATCTTTCAGCTCTGACTGGATTTTTGGACCGCTATAGAAGGTCGCATCGACTTCTGCCACTGTACCTGCCGGTACATTAATGGTTGGCGAAGTAAAGCCGATAATATTCATATTATCGCCTGATTTACGCGATTCCAGCTTGGCGCTATACGGTTGGCCATCGGCCTGGGTCAGTTTCAGGTTACCCGGTACCCATGCACTCACGAAGTAGTGCTGTACCACCGCAACCCAGCCGCCAGTCGCTTCAACATTCAGTTTTTCTTCAGTGAAGTTGTCGAATTTCAGCTTGTTGTAGTGTTCATCCGGTGTCCCCCAGGCGCCGCCCAGGAAGGTACCCAAAGTGAAAATGCCCTGGTCCGATTTACCCGGATCATCCGAGTTATCACGTTTGATCTGACCAAACATTTGACCTTGCCAGTTCTGGCCACTGCGGTTTACCACTTTGTGGTTGACCACAATCGGATATTCGCCTTGCTTGAAGCTGAAGGTCTTGATAATTTCTACACCGTCAGCAGTTTTGTACACCATTGGTACATTTAACACTTTCACCGCTTCACCGTCCTGATTCTGAACGGCTTTGGCATCTTCCAGGCTATAGCTTAATTTTTCAACTTCATAGTTTGGACGACCATTACGGCTGCTGTCTGGTCCATTCAGACCAATCAGGCCTGACTGAGCGACATAGGTACGTTTGTCATCGCTTTCAAGCATTACAAACGGTGCATCACTGTCTTTATTTTTGTCATGATTGAGTAATTCAACACGAACAATATCACCACCTTTTGGATTGATCCAAAGATGATAAAGGTCAGTTTGTACTGAAATAAGCTGCTGACTTACAGGTGCAGTGGCATCTGTGGTTTGAGTCTGCTGCGCTGAAATATTTGCCTGCGGTACATCAGAAGCTGCTGTAGCGGTTTGGCCATTTGGCAAATCTGCAGACACTTCATGTGAAACCACCGCAGCCTGTTGCTGTGGTTGGGTTTCAGCATTTCCATAATCTTTTTGCCAAGCCAAAATGAGCAAATAAGCGACAACAAACATGGCCCCGAGAATTGCAATCCTGGCCCATTGTTGCATATCTATTACCCCAAGTGGTTAGAGTGATTTTGGTTCAATAAACGTTCACGAAAGGGTACAGCAATGTGACCCGTTTGAGAATCTATTTGCTGAAATGAAATAAAACGAATTGCTTTGGCCGGTACAGGGTCATAGCCCGAACCACCCCACGGATGACAACGACAGATACGTCTGGTCGCCAGCCACACACCACGTCCGGCCCCATGGATCTGAACTGCTTCCAGGGCATATTGAGAACAGGTTGGAATATAGCGACAACGTGGTCCAAGAAGCGGACTAATCGCAATCTGATAGAAACGAATCAACCAATGCAGTAAACGTACCATTGGTCATCTCTACTGATGTGGGGAGGGAGCTATTTTAGAATGCTTTTTGGCAAGGCGGTGCAATTTCTGCCAAGCAAATTGTAATTGCTGATGTAACTCTGCATTTGGCACTGTTTCAATCCCCATTTTGGGCATCACCACAATATCCAGTACAGCCAATTGCTGTTGATGCAGGCGAAAACTTTCGCGAGCAAGTCGTTTTACTCGATTTCTTTCGTGTGCACGACGCACTTTTTTCTTGGCAACAACAATACCCAAACGGCTGTTCAGCAGTTCGGACGGTTTTGCCAGAAATAAGAAATGGGGTTGATGCACTTTAAAAAGCGCACCATCAAACACATCTTTATAATCGGCAGCACAGCGTATACGAAGCTCTGTGCTGAAGCCATAAAGTGATGTCATAACACCCAAGTCGATGCAGCGTGACTGATTAAACAGTTAAGCTGTGACGACCTTTTGCACGACGGCGAGCTAATACTTGACGACCAGCTTTAGTAGCCATACGAGCACGGAAACCATGAACGCGTTTACGCTTTAATTCAGATGGTTGGAATGTACGTTTCATGTCGAAACTCCAAAAATGATCTTTCTATAAAGGTCCGCGATTTTAGTGCTCATTGCTTGAGCTGTCAATCAAAAACACGGTTTTCCTTTAAATAAGCCTAATTTTTATAAAAGGCCTTAAGTTTATCCAGGAATAGGCAATTGTACATATTCTGGCTTATTCACAAGCTATCTTATTGTTAAAAAATACAAAATAAGTTATAAACAATATTATTCACATAATTATCCACAAGACCATGTGAATAAATTTATTCTCTGCAGGTTTAAATTCGAATTTAAATTTATTTTCAGTTTATCCACATCCGAGCACGCTCTAATATATAAATTCAAATTTATAAATTTAAATTTATTCTTATTAGGGTGGCTTTTTTATGTGGAAAAGCAATTTTTAAATTTAAAAAACATAGACTTTGCATGTGGATAACTGTGTTTTTATATTTTTAATACATTGTGGATAACTTTATGCTATATTTTATCCACAGCTTGCGGATAAACTTATCCACACCAGCTTTTAAATTTAAATTTAGATCTTGATGTTTGTTTTTTGGCTAAATTCGCTCAATTTCTCATGACAGATGTGGATAACTTGGTTAGAATGGCGACCCGCTTGCAGCGGACGAATGCGTTTTAAATTTAAAATGGAATAAATAGGGGTTTTCACATGCTTTGGACGGACTGCTTAAATCGCTTGCGACAAGAGCTCTCTGGGAATGTCTTTACG
>NZ_JBSQDF010000002.1:0-116245 GCF_053852345.1 Acinetobacter sp. T63
ATACGCCGAAAAGCATGATGTAAATGATCTACCTCTAATGCTTGTGCAATATTTTCAGCATTAAGGCGTTCTAATTGTGCCAAATAATCATGTTGGATATTCCATGAAACTTGACCACTATAATGAATATCTAAAGCTTGGCTTTGATCTAATATTCTGAACAATAGGGATTTACCTAAACCATTACGTCCAATTAATGCAGAAACCTGTCCTGATAAAAGCGTAATGTTTAGCTGATCAAACATTTTCTGTGTAGAAAATTCTAAATTTAAGTTTGAAGCAATACATGCATGTTGCATAAAAAATTCCTCATGTAGAGGATATGCAAAATAGTGAAGATTAACTTATAAAAAACAATATATTATTTAGGATATAAAGTAGAGACCAAGAATATATAGCCACAAGTAGAATCTATTTTGCACATCAAAAGTTTAAAAATAATGATGAGAAAATGACTTACTTCATTGGCGTTACTCTTGGGAGGATGATTTGAATAAGGTTATTTTATAATGATAAGACAATCTGTCAAGCTTGTACTAAAGCTTCTAAAAGTTATTTAACATAATGGCTGTTATGCGAAACGAGATCTACCAGCTCTCGTTTTTTGTTATGGAAACTGCTAAAATTCAAATACGCCATTGACGTATAAAGAGTCCATGTTATTTATTGAAACCAGCATCTTTACCAAGCAAATTAAAGACCTTGTATCTGATGAGGAATATCGTCAACTTCAGCAAGATCTTTTGGTACAGCCTGATAGAGGTGACCTAATCAAGAATGGCGGTGGTATTCGCAAAGTACGTTGTGCTCAAGGTAACAAAGGGAAAAGTGGTGGGATACGGGTGATTTATTATTGGGTCACCGAGGATGATCAGATCTTTTTCTTAGTGGCTTATCCAAAATCAGTAAAAGATAATTTAACAGATAAGGAAACCGCCATTCTGCACCAACTCGTGAAGGAGCAATTTCATGGATAACAACTTATTTGATGACTTGGTTGCTTCAATCAAAGAAGCTGGAGCTATCAAACGTAAAGAAGTTAAAGCAAGCCGAGTTACAGAACTCGAATTGCCTGATATTAAAGAAGTACGTGAAAAAACTGGCTTGAGCCAAAATGAATTTGCTGCACGTCTACATATTAGCCCCCGTACCCTGCAAAATTGGGAACAGGGACGACGCTATCCAACTGGACCAGCAGCTACATTGATTCGAATTTTAGATGCTCACCCAAGCCTTATTTGAAAAAATTACTTAAAAAATGGGAGCTTAAGGCTCCCATTTTTATTTCGTATAAGGTGTATTATGTTAATTTTAGAAAATCTTCACTACTATTATTTTAAAATAAGCCTTATATCCAAGCATAAAACAAGGTTGTCTAGACTTCTTTTAACAGTAAAGTTATCATAAAACTGAATTTTATTTTTTAGGTAAGTTTATGCATTCTATCCGCATTCGTTAAGACACAACTATTTGCATAGTGACACTATTTTATAATGGTGGGCTTTTGTTGTGTCTTTAAGAATATATGCGGATATATAAAGTAAAAGTATGCTTAATTTATAAGTATGCTTTTAGTGCATAGTTTCCAGTTATAACTTAATTGACTAGCTATTTGTCCACCCTGTGGATGAATAGCTTTTTTTTTGGGAGGACACTGTGATGCTAGCTTTTGTTTTCACCTAAATCCTGTTTGCTGCATAAAAAATTTCAAGAGCTAAACAGGAGTAAATAAAAATGAGTTTAATTATTAAAGCGAGAAACATACGCTTGGATTATGCTGGGCGTGATGTTTTGGATATTGATGAATTGGAAATTCACTCTTATGACCGTATTGGTCTTGTGGGTGATAACGGAGCAGGAAAGAGTAGTTTACTCAAAGTACTTAATGGCGAAATTGTTTTAGCCGAAGCGACATTACAGCGTTTTGGTGATTTTGCACATATCAGCCAACTGGGCGGAATCGAAATAGAAACGGTCGAAGACCGGGCAATGTTATCTCGCCTTGGTGTTTCCAATGTACAAAACGACACAATGAGTGGCGGAGAGGAAACTCGTGCAAAAATTGCTGCCGCATTTTCCCAACAAGTACATGGCATTCTAGCGGATGAACCAACCAGCCACCTTGATCTCAATGGAATAGATCTACTTATTGGTCAACTTAAAGCATTTGATGGAGCATTACTTGTTATCAGTCATGACCGATATTTTCTTGATATGGTTGTAGACAAGATATGGGAGTTAAAAGACGGTAAAATTACGGAATATTGGGGTGGTTACTCGGATTACTTGCGTCAAAAAGAAGAAGAGCGACAACACCAAGCCGTAGAATATGAGCTGATGATGAAGGAACGGGAGCGATTAGAATCTGCTGTGCAAGAAAAACGCCAGCAAGCTAATCGATTAGACAATAAGAAAAAAGGAGAAAAATCCAAAAACTCTACCGAAAGTGCTGGACGACTTGGGCATGCAAAAATGACTGGCACCAAGCAAAGAAAACTGTATCAGGCAGCTAAGAGTATGGAAAAGCGTTTGGCTGCATTAGAAGATATTCAAGCACCAGAGCATTTGCGTTCTATTCGTTTTCGTCAAAGTTCAGCCCTAGAACTGCACAATAAGTTCCCGATTACGGCAGATGGTCTGAGCTTAAAATTTGGTAGCCGTACTATCTTTGATGACGCTAACTTTATAATACCGCTTGGCGCTAAAGTCGCTATAACTGGATCGAATGGAACAGGGAAAACGTCCTTGTTAAAAATGATATCAGAACGTGCTGATGGATTAACCATATCTCCAAAAGCTGAAATTGGCTACTTTACACAAACAGGATATAAATTTAACACGCATAAATCTGTGCTCTCCTTTATGCAGGAAGAGTGCGAGTACACAGTTGCGGAAATTCGTGCAGTATTGGCTTCAATGGGGATCGGAGCGAATGATATTCAAAAAAACTTATCCGACTTATCGGGAGGTGAAATCATCAAACTGCTTTTATCCAAAATGCTTTTAGGAAAATATAATATTTTGCTTATGGATGAACCAGGAAACTATCTTGACCTAAAAAGTATTGCCGCATTAGAAACAATGATGAAGTCCTATGCAGGAACTATTATCTTCGTATCTCATGACAAGCAATTGGTCGATAATATTGCTGACATTATCTACGAGATCAAAGACCACAAAATCATCAAGACTTTTGAGAGAGATTGTTAATGATAGCCAATCTAATCCGAACATTAATTATTGAACTCTTTAAAGGAAATTAAAAATGACAATTCAAGATATTCAATCACTTGCTGAAGCACACGGCTTGTTGCTTACGGACAAAATGAATTTCAATGAAATGGGCATTGATTTTAAGGTCGTTTTTGCTCTTGATACAAAGGGGCAACAATGGTTGCTGCGTATTCCTCGTCGTGATGGCATGAGGGAACAAATCAAGAAAGAAAAACGCATTTTAGAATTGGTAAAAAAACATCTTTCTGTAGAGGTTCCTGATTGGAGAATTTCATCTACAGAATTAGTGGCTTATCCCATACTTAAAGATAATCCTGTTTTAAATTTGGATGCTGAAACCTATGAAATAATTTGGAATATGGACAAAGATAGCCCGAAATACATAACATCTTTGGCAAAAACCTTATTTGAAATCCATAGTATTCCTGAAAAAGAAGTTCGGGAAAATGATTTGAAAATTATGAAACCTTCAGATTTAAGACCTGAAATAGCAAACAATTTGCAGTTAGTAAAATCTGAAATTGGTATAAGTGAGCAATTGGAAACCCGCTACAGAAAATGGTTGGATAATGATGTTCTATGGGCAGATTTCACCCAATTTATACATGGCGATTTATATGCTGGGCATGTACTAGCTTCAAAGGATGGAGCTGTTTCAGGCGTTATTGATTGGTCAACAGCCCATATAGATGACCCAGCGATTGATTTTGCTGGGCATGTAACTTTGTTTGGAGAAGAAAGCCTCAAAACTCTAATCATCGAGTATGAAAAACTAGGGGGTAAAGTTTGGAATAAACTATATGAACAGACTTTAGAAAGAGCAGCGGCCTCTCCTTTGATGTATGGTTTATTTGCCTTAGAAACTCAAAATGAAAGCCTTATCGTTGGAGCAAAAGCTCAGTTGGGAGTTATATAATTTAAAAATATGATTGCTGAGAACTGCCTTGTTTTGAAACTTGGTTGGCTTTAATTAGTTTTTAGTATTCTTTATAGAAAATGCCTCGATCAAGGGGCATTTCTAACAATCATTTAACATAAAATTTCTTATGTGAAGTAACCTGAATGCAGCGGTGCCCCATTGGGGGCGCGTTGAGATAAGCCTCTTTTAGATAACTTTAGCAACTCGATAGACAGTTGCAACTCCACAATTCACTGCTTTGGCAATTTCTTCCTTAGTCATATTGCCAACTACTAGCAATTCTTTTATTCGTTTATGTTTAGCCTCATTTGCCTTCTTGCCTGTTGGTTTGTAACCCGAACGTGCCAGGCCCTGCTTAATACGTTCTATACGTTTCTCATTGTCTAGGCGGGCCATTGTTGCCAGAAGATCAATCAACATATTGTTGATGAGTTCCAAGATTGAATGAGTAATGCTGTCACTGGTTTGAATCATTTGGTAGGTAGTAGGAAGATCTGCTACGACTAAACGAAGTCCCTTCTCCTGGATCCTGCGCTTCAGCTCTTGAAAATCTCGTTGGGTTAGGCGTGATAAGCGGTCAATACTTTCAACTAACAATGTGTCACCTTGATTTGCTTCTGACAGTAGCTTATTCAATTCAGGTCGGTCTAACTTCGTACCACTATAGTTTTCCACGTACACAATGGTTTCACCCAAATTCAAGTTTTGGTTTAGATCCTGAAGAATCTGCAAAGCCCTTTCTGCATCTTGATCTTTAGTTGAAGCTCGTAGATAAATACGTGTATTCATTTCTATCATTTAATCTTAATTCTATTAGATTAATGATAATACTATCATTTAATTATTGCATTAAGTCTAATGATAGATATTGTATGCGATTTGGCTCGCTATCATTCAGGTATAGTCTTTTGATAAAAAAAGCATGACTAAAAGCCATGCCTTGGGAATTCGTATAACGTGTATTATGTTAATTTTAGATAAACTATAGAATCCATTAGTTTTTAAACCAATAAATTAAATATTTTATGGAACTCCAGAATATTTATTCAGGCGATACTTAAGCAATAAGGGTAGGGTGATTACATAAAGTATTGCAGCTAATGCCCATACCATTCCAGGAGCTGATGCCTGAGTCATAAAATAGAGGCTAGTAACTAATACAGGACCAATTATAGCCCCCAGACTATTAAAACTGCTTAATAGCCCTTGTAATTCACCTTGTCTTTCATCACTAATACCTCTGGACATCATTGCTTGCAAAGCAGGAACGGCTACTCCACCAAGGGCAAACAATGGTAACAACGCAAAAGGCACCCATTCTTCAACAGCAATAGATAAAAGAAGTAAACCAATTGCATCGCAAGCTATTCCACATAACAACGTATTTTTCTCTCCAAACCTCTTTACCATAGGGGCGATAGCAAAAGCCTGTGCAATAGAATGGCATATTCCATAACTAGCAAGGGAAACACCTGCAATAAATATACTCCAGCCATAACGATCCTGCCCATAGATAACCCATAAAGTTGCGGGGACTTGTGAAACCAATGTGATAATTAAAAAGATACCAAGCAATGGAGCCATATTAGGTTGAGTGATCAAATAGGATAATTTCTTTAATATTGATTGCTCCTGAACCTTCTCAGTCATTTTATTGCTGTGTTTTGATTCTTTTAATAAGACTGCTGTCATTATTAAAAGAATCCCATTCATAAAAGCAGCAGCAAAGAACGGTGCATGTAAGTTCCATTCACCCAAAACTCCACCTATTACCGGACCCGCTATAAACCCAATACCAAAGACAGCTCCAAGGAGACCAAACCTTTTTGCACGCTCATGGGCTGGAGTAATATCTGAAACATAAGCTGTTGCAACAGCCATGTTGGCACCTGTAATTCCCGCAAAAATACGACCAATATATAGCCACAATAGAGAAGGAGCAGCAGCCATTAGGAGATAATCAGCCGTTGCACCAGCAATTGAAATAATTAATACAGGTCGACGTCCAAATCGGTCACTCAACGCTCCAAGGATAGGTGCAAAAATGAACTGCATCAGAGCATACACAGCTAATAAAGCACCATAGTGAACACCGCCTGCTTCAGCTCCAGCCAATGACCGTAATAATTCAGGCAAGATCGGCATAATTAAACCAATCCCAACAGCATCCAGAAATATAGTGATTAAAATCACGCTCAATGATTTCTTCACAAATGCCTTCTCTAGCAATGATAGAATTAATATTCTCTCACACACTCCCTATCAGTGATAGATTTATGAGTAAAAAAGATATTGCACCTCAACGTCTGACACGTGAAATAGTCCTGCGTACCGCATTGGATATGTTGAATGAAGAAGGCATAGATTCAATAACCACACGCAAGCTAGCTCAACGATTGGGTATTAAATCTCCAACTCTATATTGGCATTTCAAGAATAAATCCTTGTTAATGGAAGCAATGGCGGAAACCATTATAAATGAACACCATTTAGTTTCTTTACCCATCGATGGGATGACATGGCAAGATTGGTTGCTCGCTAATTCTGTAAGCTTTCGTCGAGCACTACTAGCTTACCGTGATGGTGCTCGTCTACATGCAAGAACTAGCCCCAGTCAAGGACATTTCAACACGATTGAGGCCCAAGTTGCGCTGTTATCTCATGCTGGGTTTTCTCCTGTTGAAGCAGTTGCATTACTTATGACATTAGGAAGGTTTATTGTTGGGTGGGTCCTTGAGGAGCAGCAAGAAGAAATAAGATCAGACCCACCATTCGAAGCCGATCCAACTATATATCCACTCATGCTCCAAGGAGTGAATACCTTACAAAATATGAATGCGGATGACATTTTTGAAAATGGGATTCGTATGGTGATTATCGGTGCTGAAAGACAACTTGATATTAAAATGCAAACTTAACTCTATACTGCTTTAAGCAACTGTTCTATTTAGGGCACTGTTGCAAATAGTCGGTGGTGATAAACTTATCATCCCCTTTTGCTGATGGAGCTGCACATGAACCCATTCAAAGGCCGGCATTTTCAGCGTGACATCATTCTGTGGGCCGTACGCTGGTACTGCAAATACGGCATCAGTTACCGTGAGCTGCAGGAGATGCTGGCTGAACGCGGAGTGAATGTCGATCACTCCACGATTTACCGCTGGGTTCAGCGTTATGCGCCTGAAATGGAAAAACGGCTGCGCTGGTACTGGCGTAACCCTTCCGATCTTTGCCCGTGGCACATGGATGAAACCTACGTGAAGGTCAATGGCCGCTGGGCGTATCTGTACCGGGCCGTCGACAGCCGGGGCCGCACTGTCGATTTTTATCTCTCCTCCCGTCGTAACAGCAAAGCTGCATACCGGTTTCTGGGTAAAATCCTCAACAACGTGAAGAAGTGGCAGATCCCGCGATTCATCAACACGGATAAAGCGCCCGCCTATGGTCGCGCGCTTGCTCTGCTCAAACGCGAAGGCCGGTGCCCGTCTGACGTTGAACACCGACAGATTAAGTACCGGAACAACGTGATTGAATGCGATCATGGCAAACTGAAACGGATAATCGGCGCCACGCTGGGATTTAAATCCATGAAGACGGCTTACGCCACCATCAAAGGTATTGAGGTGATGCGTGCACTACGCAAAGGCCAGGCCTCAGCATTTTATTATGGTGATCCCCTGGGCGAAATGCGCCTGGTAAGCAGAGTTTTTGAAATGTAAGGCCTTTGAATAAGACAAAAGGCTGCCTCATCGCTAACTTTGCAACAGTGCCCTATTTAGTAATAAAGCTTTTATCCTTAATTATTTAACATAATAGAGCTTATACGAAACGCAATTTAAAATATTATTGTTTTTCATATAGTTATAAAATTTTGACTGACTTCAAAAACAGTAAAAAGCCGACTTAGAAACAAGTCGGCTTTTTTATGAGCAGGTTTGATACCTTTTGCCAAGAACATAGGTTATTAAATAATCAATTGATAAAATATATTCTTATTATTTCATTTACTCATAAAATATATTCATTATAATGTTGTGTATTCGATCGAATACAATAAAGAGGAACTTTCATGACCGAGATTAAACGTCTCCCTGAATTTGATGAATGGCTAGATAGCATTAAAGACAGTATGACCCGTCTTAAACTGAATCGAAGATTAGATAAGGTTCAGCGTGGTAATTGGGGCGATGTAAAGCATCTTCAAGAAGGTGTTTGGGAAATGCGAGAGTTCTTCGGACCAGGTTGGCGCATGTATTACATCAAACATGGTGATGTAATCATTGTGATGCTTGGAGGTGGTGATAAATCTACACAGCAAAAGGATATAGAACGAGCTGTTGATTTATCAAAATCTTTAGAGGATTGAAAAATGGTTAAAATAGCTGATCTACCTAGCTTTGACATGGCAGAAGCACTTAAGAGTGAAGAAGATATTGTAATGTATCTTAATATGGTTCTTGAAGAGAATGACCCTGCTGAACTAGCTCATGCACTTGGTGTAATTGCTAAAGCTCGTGGTATGACTCAAATCGCTAAAGAAGCAGGAATTGGACGTGAAGCACTTTACAAAGCACTCCGTCAAGATTCAGCACCTCGTTTTGATACGATTAATCGTGTAGTAAATGCTTTAGGTCTAAAACTAACTGTGCAGAATGCATAACTATTAATAAAATTTTGTCTAAGTTCCATCTTATTTAACATAAAATCTCTTATGCGAAATTTCAGTGTAAGCCCAAAGTAGAAATGTCCGGTTTCTCCAAAGTAAAAATGTCCGCTTTTAGAATATGCGCTTTTGCGATTATCGAAGCGGACGGTTTGATATGTTGGTGTCTATGTCGGATAAAGAACTTAAACGATTGTCGGTCTTGCAAGAAATCTGCGATCAACGCATAACTCAACCTCAGGCTGCTCAGCTACTTCATATCTCAGAACGTCAGATCAGACGCTTACTGCAGAAATACAAAGCTCAAGGTCCCGCTGCATTAGCCCATGCCGGTCGTGGCCAAATCAGCAATTCTAAACTTCCTGAAGAACTCAGACTTAAGTGTCTCAATATTGTTTCAGATCAACTTTATGGTTTCGGACCCACTTTAGCGCATGAAAAGCTCACCACTGTTCATGGATTTGATATTTCAGTGGAAACACTACGTTCTTGGATGATTGCAGCCGATTTATGGATCCCTCGCTGCAAGCGCCTGAAACGACCATATCAGCCTCGTTATAACCGAGATTGTTATGGTGAATTGATCCAAATTGATGGCTCACACCATGATTGGTTTGAAGGCCGTTCTGCCAAGTGCTGCCTACTGGTATTTATCGATGATGCCACAGGAAAATTGCAGCATTTACGCTTCTGTGCGTCAGAGTCAGCCTTTGACTATATGATTTCGACACGTTTATATATCGAACAGCATGGTAAGCCATTGGCATTTTACAGTGACAAACATTCAGTTTTTAGGGTGAATCAAAGTAGCAAGAAAGACACCAAGATTACCCAGTTTGGACGTGTTCTGAGCACTCTCAATATCGATATCATTTTCGCTAACTCCCCTCAAGCCAAAGGTCGTGTAGAACGAGCGAATAGAACACTTCAGGATCGTCTGATTAAGGAGATGCGTTTAGAAGGCATCAGTTCAATTGCAGATGCCAATAAGTGGCTGCCGTGCTTTATTGAGCAATTTAATCGTAAATTCGCCAAGATGGCTTTTAATCCCAAGGATCTACATCGGCCTATCGCTGAAACAGCCGAAGAATTAGATGATGTTTTTACCTGGCGTGAACCCCGCAGGGTCACGAACAGCTTGACGATTACTTATGATAAATGCGTATATATCTTGGAAAACAGCGAAGAAAATCAAAGATTGGTCGGCAAGTATCTTGAGTTCTTGGAATATCCGGATGGTACTGTAGCCATTGAATATCAGGGAAGAAAAATCAATTACAGCATCTTTGATAAATTAAGTCAGCTCAACCAGAGAGAGATCGTTGAGAATAAACGTTTGGGTTCTGTGCTGGCACATATTCAACAACAGCATGAACAACTGGAACACCAAAACAAACGCAATCGTTCTCAAAAGATGCCACGTAGACAAGCACAGAAAACAGCGATTGAACAACGAAATCTAAATCCTGTGCTTGACTTGGAAATGTCCATATAGGACATTTCTATTTGGTTATTAGGTAGGACATTTCTACTTGGGAATAACATAAAAATGGGAGTCTTTAGCTCCCATTTTTATTGTTAAACATTGAATCCTATATGTTTTCCTGTTGGAAGCTCTACATCAATACGGAGCTTCCCGCCCATTGCCTCAACATACTTTTTCATGGTTGAAATCTTAAGATCATTGCCACGATTTTCTATTGCTGAAAGCGATGGCTGTTTTATTCCCAAAGTTTCAGCAAGTTCCTTTTGAGAGATTTCAAGTTCTTCACGAATAAGATGAAGCTGATTTTCTAGCAGTAATTCATCTGCCATTTTTTGAATACGGGCTTGGCTCTCTGGAGAGCGGCTAGCTAACAATTCTTGCAGAGTCTTAGCCATTAGATTTATCTCCTAGGGTGGTGAGATGAAGTTGGTATTGTTCATCTGCAATATCCAGCATGTCTTTATAAAAACGCTTTTTACTGCCTTTATCAGCAATACATAGAACAATAGCCTGTCGTAAAGGATCAAATGCGAAGAAAGCTCTCAGTGGTTTACCTCGATGTTGAACACGAAGCTCTTTCATGTTGGTAAATTTAGAGTCATAGACAGTATCTACTAAAGGGCGGCCTAAACTTGGTCCTTGCTGCTGTAGAACAACTAGGGCAGCCAGAACCTTCTCTTGTGTTGATTCGTCTTGCTGTTCAAGCCATTCATTAAATAGATCTGTCGTAATGACTATCCACATACCACAACCAAAATATAGATTATAGTCTATATTTTAGGAGCATTATGCTTGTTTTGCAAATGAGAAATGATAGGCAATAAAAAACCCCAGCATCCTGCCGGGGTTTTTCATATTGGGGTCGTTTGCGGGAAGGGGCGGAATCCTACGCTAAGGCTTTGGCCAGCGATATTCTCCGGTGAGATTGATGTGTTCCCAGGGGATAGGAGAAGTCGCTTGATATCTAGTATGACGTCTGTCGCACCTGCTTGATCGCGGCCGCGATAGCTAGATCGCGTTGCTCCTCTTCTCCATCCGCGTTCCAAGCTGCGGAAAGGCACCCATAAGCGTACGCCTGGTCGAGCAGGCGACGCGGATCGACGTCCAGCGCACGAGAGAATGCGTCCGCCATCTGTGCAATGCGTCTAGGATCGAGACAAAGGTCGTCTCTGTCAGCCGGATCGTAGAACATATTGGCGGCGCCAAAGCCCACTTCACCGACCAGACCGACGGGATCTATCACCAGCCAGCCGCGACTGGAGAACATGATGTTTTCATGATGCAGATCGCCATGTAGCCCACGCAGTTCCGAGGCATTGCTCATCATTTGATCGGCTTCCCAATTATCAAGAGTAAACTATTAAAAATCCATTAAAATCAATACTTTCACTTTGAGAACATGTATTTAAAGTAAATAACAATTAAAGCCTGTATCTTAGTTATCACTTGAGATACAGGCTTTTTATTTATTCGTTCATATAATTAAACAGTTTGCCTAAAAAATCATCGCTAATGGTTAATTGATACTGTTTTTCAACGAGATTTCGAAGTTCCATAACGAGAAGCAAAGAGTTCTTATAGGCTTCATATAGTTCTAATTCATTTAATCGGGCAGTAGTCTTTTTAAACTTTTCATAGTTTTCAGGACTAATTTCTTTTTCAAGATTCTTTGTCATATTAAACCAATTATCGGCATTTTCTTCCGCAATTCGAATGAGTTGTAGTATATTTTTTTGTAATTGAGATAAAAGTTCCAGTGAACGTGCATTTTCCCCTCTTTTAAGAACATTAATCCCCATTAACCATAGGTTGGAAAAATTATTCAATAAAAAATTTACGTTTTCTTCTGTAAGTCTATTTGGTCCCGGACCTTCCAACTCTGATAAATACAATTCTAGTTGTCCTGTTTCATCATAAATAAACATTGCTTTTGTGTCAGGAATGTAGCCTGATTCTTTGAATGAAGGAATAATATTCATTTCGTTTTCGGAAAGGAAATGAAATTCACCACGTATTAGATTTTCAAAAATTACTACTTCCGTACCGTACTCATTTTGATAGAGTAAAGTGTAGGAAGCGACTTCATTTAGCCATTTTGCTGAATCAAAGGTGGAAATTGTATCATCTTTTAGAAAAACGTAATATTCTATATCAGAGTATTGATCTCCCTCTCCTTTTGTAAAAGAGCCATACATCATACAAGCAGATATTCGTTCATCTGACTGGACAAGTTCCTTAACCCTTGCCATTAGTTCCTTTTGTTTTAACAATTCGATTCCTTCTTTCTTTATTTTGATTCAGGGAGAAATAAAAAATCCTCCCAAATAATGTTGGAAGGATTAGTCATGTCACTTTTTAAGACACTCAAATAAAACTATTTAGCCTTTTTAGCTATTCAGTCTTACATTTATTTAGTATATGGAAAAATGGGCAGACTAATCCTAAGTTTTTAAACTGAAATATACTATTTCATTTGTTAAAAATTAGATTAGTTCTTCATTGTCCACCCATCTCTCTTTAACCACTTTAACTACTATAAATTATAGACCTTGTTAATTTTTATTTAAAGTAAAAACCTCCCTAATATCCCCCTCCTAAACTACTTTAACTACTATTATTCATTATACTATGGATAAATAATCGCCGCGTGGACGTAGTCAGTTTGACAACCTGCGTTTTGATCATCGCGCGCCCGCTGAAACAAAGCTGCAAAGCGATCCCGGATCGGGAGAAGGGCAGAAGGCAGGGGTTCCTCAGATGCGGCATACAGCTTCGCCATTAGTTCCGCTGCAATTTCGGTCGCCTGGTAGTCGCCGTGCTCGGCAACGATGTGAGAGAGCATTCGCTCCCCGGCATATTCGAGCAACATCAGATTGTTCTCACGACCGAGCAACCGGACTGCTCCCCTCCCATTGCGCCATACCAGATAGTCGGCCCCGCGCAGTTCATCAGCAATGTCTTCTATAGGTTTCAATCCCTTGACGATTGCAGGAGTCCCGTCTGGCAATGAAACTTTCCAAACGAGGCTGGAAAAGGTGTCCGCAATGAGAACAGGTTGCGAAACGTGCCAATGAGCAGGAAAAACAGGCGGCATGAACATCAACCCCAAGTCAGAGGGTCCAATCGCAGATAGAAGGCAAGGCGTTCGCGGTCGGGGGCTTCGATCCCCAATACATTGAATAGGACAGCGAAGGCGCGCTCTGCTTCATCTGGCGCTGCCCAGTTCTCTTCGGCGTTAGCAATCATGAGTGCCAAATCGGCATAGCGATCTGCTGTTCCGAGCCGCCCAAGGTCGATCAGACCCGTGCATTGAAGAGTTTTAGGGTCCACCATGAAGTTCGGCATGCAGGGATCACCATGGCAAACAACCATATCGGTGCGCTCTTGGTCGAGCCGCACCGGTAGCTCTCGTTCGACACGAGCCAAAAGATCGAGCTGCGGCGTACTCTTGTCCTCGTCCGGTAAGAAGTCGGGATTGACGGCATTGCGGGACACCACATCAACGGCGCGTCCGAACATTCGCGACAGCCTGCGCTCAAACGGACATTGATCAACCGATAGGCTGTGAACAGCGCCAAGTTGCTGCCCCATTGACGGCCACGCTTTGAGCAAATCCGCTCCAGACAGATCAGCCGCCGGTACTCCCGGAATTGCCGTTATCACCAAGCATGCACCCTCCTGTTCCTCCTGCCAGTTGATCACCTCGGGGCAAGCCACACCTCGACCTTTGAGCCAAATGAGGCGGTCACGCTCTCCAGCGAGCTCACCGCGGCGGGAAGCAGGTGCGATTTTCGCGAAGGCATGCCCGTCACCACGTCGAAAAACAAAATCACCAGATTCTCCGCCTCTGACAGGCAACCAGTCAGAATGCGATTCACCAAAAAAAATATTAGTTCGATTCAATGGAGGTTCCTTCAGTTTTCTGATGAAGCGCGGAGGTGGCTCAACCTGCGAAAAGAAACGAGTTGCTACGTAAGTCCGAGAACATGCTTTCCATGGTCTCTGAGCTCGCCTTTGGGACCGACATATCGGTAGAGAGTGACGCGCTCGATGCCGAGTTCCTTGCAGAGATCGGAAACTGAAGTATCGCGCTGGGCCATGGCGGCTTGCGCGAGACGCACCTGAGCTTTGGTGAGCGCGAATTTTCGTCCGCCCTTGCGACCGCGCGCTCTCGCGGAGGCGAGACCCGCCATGGTGCGCTCTCGGATCAGATCCCGCTCGAACTCGGCCAAGGTGGCGAAGATTCCGAACACCATGCGACCGGACGCAGTCGTGGTGTCGATCTGAGCGCCCTTTCCAGTCAGAACCCGCAGGCCGATCTTGCGGTCTGACAGCTCCTTCACCGTGTTGACCAGATGGGCAAGCGATCGTCCGAGGCGATCGAGCTTCCAGACCACCAGCACATCGCCGTCACGCAATGACTTGAGGCAGGCAGTCAAGCCAGGGCGATCATCACGACCGCCGGAAGCAAGATCATCATAGATATTGTCCCGTTCGATGTCAATGGCCATTATTTTTGACCCACTTTTGGCCAATAAAATTGACCCACCTGTTGTTTACTGACAGGCCGTTTTTTGCCTCAATCGGTAGCTTTCGCCACCGAGCATAAAGATGTTGGAATGGTGAATAACGCGGTCAATGATCGGGATGGCCACGTTGTCATGGTGGAAGAACTCGCCCCAGTCCGTGAAGTCTTTATTCGTGGTCAGAATGATAGACCGGTACTCATAGAGCGCGTTGACCAACTGGAACAGGTTAAAACGGCCCTGTGACGTCATCGGCAAGTAGCCGAGCTCATCAACGATCAGCACATCAAATTTACTCAACTGGTTGATGCGTTTCTTGAGCTCGCCTTTCATTTCGGCCAATTCCAGATCCTCAACCAGGTCAAGCGCACTACGGAACAAGACCTTGTAGCCGGCCTGGATCGCTTTTTGGCCAATCCCAATGGCCAAGTGGGTCTTGCCTACGCCTGGCGGGCCAATGAACGTTATCTTGGCGGAAGGGATCAACCTCGGCTTGCGCAAAATGGCGGATGCGACAAACACCCACACCTTCTGGGAATTGATCCGCATTGGACGGTGGCATGTCGAGGGCGAAGCCTATGACCGGGCGCTGGCCATGGTGGTCGAGGCACAGGCAGCGTTACCCATGGCCCGGTTCTGGGGCATGGGCACGTCGGCTTCGAGCGACGGACAGTTCTTCGTCGCTACAGAGCAAGGTGAGGCCATGAACCTGGTCAACGCGAAATATGGCAATACCCCGGGCCTGAAAGCCTATAGCCACGTCTCCGACCAATATGCGCCGTTCGCAACCCAGGTGATTCCTGCAACGGCAAGCGAAGCGCCTTACATCCTCGATGGCCTGCTGATGAACGATGCTGGACGCCATATCCGCGAGCAGTTCACCGACACGGGCGGCTTCACCGATCACGTCTTTGCCGCATGTGCCATTCTCGGCTACCGGTTCGCTCCGCGCATCCGCGACCTGCCATCCAAACGGCTCTACGCGTTCAATCCGTCGGCCGCCCCGGCGCACCTGCGAGCGTTGATCGGCGGAAAGGTCAACCAAGCCATGATCGAGCGCAATTGGCCCGACATCCTGCGCATCGCCGCCACCATTGCTGCCGGGACCGTCGCGCCAAGCCAGATTCTGCGGAAACTCGCCTCCTATCCGCGGCAGAACGAGCTCGCGACAGCCCTGCGGGAAGTCGGTCGCGTCGAGCGCACCCTGTTCATGATCGACTGGATTCTGGATGCCGAACTCCAACGGCGTGCCCAGATCGGGCTCAACAAAGGCGAAGCTCATCATGCGCTGAAGCGGGCAATCAGCTTCCACCGCCGCGGTGAAATCCGCGACCGTTCCGCCGAAGGCCAGCATTACCGCATCGCCGGCATGAATCTGCTCGCCGCCATCATCATCTTCTGGAACACCATGAAGCTCGGCGAGGTCGTTGCAAACCAGAAACGCGATGGAAAGCTGCTATCGCCCGATCTCTTGGCCCATGTTTCGCCGCTCGGATGGGAACACATCAATCTCACCGGAGAATATCGCTGGCCAAAGCCTTAGCGTAGGATTCCGCCCCCTCCCGCAAACGACCCCATCCAGAGTTAGCTGTAGAAATGATTATGCCAGTCAAGGCTTTTGAAGAATTCTGCGCACACCATCAAGTACAGCACCTAAGTACGGATGATTTTGCAAAGATTGAATATGACCGCATGAAGTGGCGATTTGGACAGGCCGGTATTAGAGAATAAAAACTCTAGTCTTTATTAAAAAATCAGGAAGATTTATATGCAAATTGATATTAAAACATCTTCAGTTAAGCCTTTAAGAAATACTTATGCTTATATTGAAAAAAGATTTGGTGATAAACCAGCTTCACGTTATCAAGAAGCGACCTACGATATTCAGGAAGAAATTAATTTTCATTACAAACCTTTATGGCAGCCTGAATTTGATCTTTACGATAAGGGCCGTACTGTAATCCAAATGAAAGATTGGTACGTGCTTAAAGATCCTCGTCAATTTTATTATGGGGCTTATACCCAAACTCGAGCTAAACAAAAAGAGATTTTAGAAAGTAATTTTACGCTTGTTGAAAAACACGATTTATTAAGAAATATTTCTGAAGAAATTCTAAACAAAGTAACGAAATTACTACTCCCACTTTATTGTAAACAAGACATTTTTATCTTTTATATTCAATGGCTTATTTTCCTGCTAATTGGTAATACCATGAAAAATACCATGCTCAGAAAAGGCTTAACAATATTTTGAAAAATTGCCTACTGAGCGCTGCCGCACAGCTCCATAGGCCGCTTTCCTGGCTTTGCTTCCAGATGTATGCTCTTCTGCTCCTGCAGCTAATGGATCACCGCAAACAGGTTACTCGCCTGGGGATTCCCTTTCGACCCGAGCATCCGTATGAGACTCATGCTCGATTATTATTATTATACTCTGTACACGACAAATTTCACAGAACCCTTATCCTATCAGGATTCTGCTTTCTTAAAATTGCCAAAATTTCCTTAAACTCTTCTTTTTTCCCAAAACCAATTAAACGCTGAATCGCCATTTGAACATAGTCTAAACCATAGCGAAATAAACTCATTGAGAGTCGTCCATGCTTCTTTATTTTTATCGCTTTTTTTTGATTATGTTGCCATTCACCCGTTAAGTAACACCAACAGAAGCTTATAGTTAACACCGCAATCAATTTTTTCACTCGTCTAGGGTCTGTCAAGCGCGTATTTTCAAGATTAAACCCGCGTCCTTTGAGACAACTGAATAAGGTTTCAATTTCCCAGCGTAATGCATAATCCTGAATAGCATTGGCATTAAACTGAGGAGAAACGACGAGTAAAAGCTCTCCATTTTCTAACTGTAGTGCACTTATATATAGTTTCACCCGACCAACCAAAATCCGTCGTTTACGACATTCAATTTGACCAACTTTAAGATGGCGAAATAAATCACTAATTTTATGATTCTTTCCTAAATGATTGGTGACAATGAAGTTTTTTTAACACGAATGCAGAAGTTGATGTCTTGTTCAATTAACCATGTAAACCACTGCTCACCGATAAACTCTCTGTCTGCGAACACATTCACAATACGGTCTTTACCAAAAATGGCTATAAAGCGTTGAATCAAAGCAATACGCTCTTTCGTATCTGAATTTCCACGTTTATTAAGCAATGTCCAAAGGATAGGTATCGCTATTCCACGATAAACGATTGCGAGCATCAGGATATTAATATTTCGTTTTCCCCATTTCCAATTGGTTCTATCTAAAGTCAGTTGCACTTGGTCGAATGAAAACATATTGAAAATCAACTGAGAAATTTGACGATAATCAAAATACTGACCTGCAAAGAAGCGCTGCATACGTCGATAAAATGATTGTGGTAAACACTTGATGGGCAAGGCTTTAGATGCAGAAGAAAGATTACATGTTTGCTTTAAAATAATCACAAGCATGATGAGCGCAAAGCACTTTAAATGTGACTTGTTCCATTTTAGAGATTTGTTTAAGATAAGATATAACTCATTGAGATGTGTCATAGTATTCGTCGTTAGAAAACAATTATTGTGACATTATTTCAATGAGTTATCTATTTTTGTCGTGTACAGAGATTATTATAGAAGCCCCCATGAATAAATCGCTCATCATTTTCGGCATCGTCAACATAACCTCGGACAGTTTCTCCGATGGAGGCCGGTATCTGGCGCCAGACGCAGCCATTGCGCAGGCGCGTAAGCTGATGGCCGAGGGGGCAGATGTGATCGACCTCGGTCCGGCATCCAGCAATCCCGACGCCGCGCCTGTTTCGTCCGACACAGAAATCGCGCGTATCGCGCCGGTGCTGGACGCGCTCAAGGCAGATGGCATTCCCGTCTCGCTCGACAGTTATCAACCCGCGACGCAAGCCTATGCCTTGTCGCGTGGTGTGGCCTATCTCAATGATATTCGCGGTTTTCCAGACGCTGCGTTCTATCCGCAATTGGCGAAATCATCTGCCAAACTCGTCGTTATGCATTCGGTGCAAGACGGGCAGGCAGATCGGCGCGAGGCACCCGCTGGCGACATCATGGATCACATTGCGGCGTTCTTTGACGCGCGCATCGCGGCGCTGACGGGTGCCGGTATCAAACGCAACCGCCTTGTCCTTGATCCCGGCATGGGGTTTTTTCTGGGGGCTGCTCCCGAAACCTCGCTCTCGGTGCTGGCGCGGTTCGATGAATTGCGGCTGCGCTTCGATTTGCCGGTGCTTCTGTCTGTTTCGCGCAAATCCTTTCTGCGCGCGCTCACAGGCCGTGGTCCGGGGGATGTCGGGGCCGCGACACTCGCTGCAGAGCTTGCCGCCGCCGCAGGTGGAGCTGACTTCATCCGCACACACGAGCCGCGCCCCTTGCGCGACGGGCTGGCGGTATTGGCGGCGCTGAAAGAAACCGCAAGAATTCGTTAACTGCACATTCGGGATATTTCTCTATATTCGCGGTTCAGCAGGCATGTCCCCTTTGAGGGCGACCCGACGACAGGATAATCGACCTTATGGTGCGCAAATATTTCGGCACAGACGGTATTCGTGGCAAAGCCAACGAAGGCGCGATGACGGCGGAAACCGCCTTGCGCGTCGGCATGGCGGCTGGCCGTGTCTTTCGTCGCGGTGACCACCGCCATCGTGTCGTGATCGGCAAGGATACGCGCCTGTCGGGCTATATGCTTGAACCCGCGCTCACAGCCGGTTTCACCTCGATGGGCATGGACGTATTCCTTTTTGGCCCGCTGCCGACAACGTAATAGGAAGAATAAACGCCCTTTTCACCCAAGTCCAAATTAATTTGCCGATTCCATAATCAGGGTGTATTACAATTCCATAGAGTTTTTCAATCCAGGTGGTTTAGCTGATAACTTAACGATTGATCAGCTTCTTCGTGAAGATTACTCGCCATGGGCGCGCAATAAAAGGATATCTGCCACGTTCAAAGAAGCGCATTTTATTGAAAAATATGGGTCAGGCATCAAACGAATCCAAGAAGGCTTCGCATCCTATGGTCTGCGTCCCCCTGTCTTTGAAAATTTCCAGCACGGTTTTCGAGTTATTGTCTCATCAAAGCTACTTTTCGAATCTAATGAGGGAGTAAGTGAGGGAGTAAATCTACTATTTAATCAGATAAGAACTAATCCAGGAAAGCGTGCACCATTTTTAGTAAACGAGCTATTAGTTCCTGTCAAGATAGTAGAGCGGTGGCTCAAAATCTTAAGAGATGATCATAAAATCGAGTTTCGAGGAGCTCCTAAAAGTGGAGGATACTGGCTAAAATAGAAATCAATGATACTCTTAAGTGGCACCAATCGAACTCCTATTTTAGCATTTAAAAAAGTATCCTCACATCATTTTATTGAACAATACCTAAGGCTGCTCTGGCGGCATTGATATGATTATCGTCGTTGCACTCTACCGCAAAAGCGCCATATGCTAATGGAGCTGCAGCAGCCCTCTCTATAGATTGTTCGTAGAGCCTATCCCATATCGTTCCGCCTTGTTTAGCATACTCCGTTATCAAACTCTTCAGGCTATCCTCTCCAAAAACCGATACGTGACCAGAAAAGTCCAGTGCAGGATCACCCATATGCGCAGTAGACCAATCTATGATACCAGAGGTCTTACCTTCCTTCGAGGTTAAGACATGCCCTGCATAGAGATCGCCATGGATGAAACAAGTGAATTCAGGCCACAAAGGGTCATTGTCCAACCATCTACGGTATCTGTTTTCCAACGGCTCGCTGATACCTATCTCAGATTTCACCAAGTGGATACGGTCAGCTATTTCGGTCCTCAATTCACTTGGAGTCATTATTTTCAAGTTGCTCTTTCTCACATCGTCAGCTGTAATACGATGTAATTCGGCCAATGATTTTGCCAGAGACTCCACATAAGCTATGCTATCGCGATCTATGTTCCAAGAAACCTCATGTGTTATCGCATCGAATGTCAGAGCAGGCGCATCCTCCAGTAAAGGGTAGGCTATTAGGCGCTCCGATACAATTTTCCAATCAGGGACATTGATCGACAGGTTTCTTTTGGCTAAATCCAATATTCTACTTTCATTTTCGATTTGTTCAAGCATATCGCTTCTTCGAGGTATACGGAGTACCCAGTTCTCACCGTTTACTTCCTTTACAAAGGCAACTCTAAAGTCGATGCCCATCTCATTGACGCTCATCTCTTCCGAAATTCTCAGCCCATGCTCTAGGGCTAATGTTTGCATATCTTCGATTGTCATTTCTATACTGTTTTCTTTTATTAAATTGGTACCAGTTCCCCCGACAGGACATTCTGAATGTCATATACAGGTGTAACACTTTACCCATATTCTTTTCGTATGGATAACACTTCCCATCAGGGAACAAAAATCTGATACATGAATTAATTGTGAGACAGTAGACCTACTGTCGCATTGAAGCCATCTCGGCGACTATTTGATTAGGAAAACCAAGGCTTTGCCATCATAGCCTTATCATAGAAGTATAACATAGTTGTAAAGATAGAAAATTATTTTTTATTCATCCATGATGTTATTATTTTATAATAACATCATCTAAACATGTCCTGTCGCTCTTTTGTGCTGTGATATTTCATACCTATTAACTGCTTTCGTTTGAATTATACGACGTTCTACTCACAATAGGGCAAGGGTTACTCATTCCGTAGGATGCGGTTCACGTATAGGAAGAATAAACGCCCTTTTCACCCAAGTCCAACAGCTTTGGACCGCAGTTGACTCTTTCGACACCCCTGCGATGCAACCCAATCCGGCTGACGGGGAGCCAGCAACGCTGAAAATTTACCCTCCTCTTTCCCACTAGCGGCTCCTTTTCCGACAACCAGCACGGCGGATCCCTGCCGCGGCGCTGTGAACGCAGCATTTTGATTGGTATCGTTGGCCTTCAGGCTCGTCAGTCAAACAGACCCAGGAGCAGCTCAGCCGGTGGCGCCCGGCTTTCGGGTAACGCCCTGGTCCCGCTGGTTTCGGCTTTGTGCTTCAGGTGATCAAGGATCTGCTTGATCACTATAGGGTCTTCAATGCAGGCGATGACTTTCATGGCGCCGCCGCAGCCGCTGCAGGTCTCGATGTCGATATTGAAAACACGCTTGAGCCGTTGCGCCCATGTCATCGACGCTCGCCGTTGTGCTGGTGTTGCCGGTTCATCAGCCACCCTGACCTTGTTGCCCCTGCCCCGTTTTGCCGGCGTGACCAACGCCCGGTGCCGACTGTTGGGTGCGAACACCCCGTGGAAGCGGGTTAGGTTGACTCTGGGCTTCGGTACCAGGGCGGCCAGCCTTGCAATGAAATCCAATGGTTCGAAAATGACGTGCGTGGTGCCGTCCCGGTACGGCGTCTTGAGCTGGTAGCGCACGTTGCCGCCTCGTGTTAACGACAGCCGCTTCTCGGATACCGCCGGGCGGCTGATGTACCGGCACAGCCGTTCGAGCTTCTTGCGTTCATCGGCCCTGGCCGCCACGCCGGCGTGCAGGCTGGACCCGGCTACCTTGCCAATCCCGTCACCGAACGGATCACCACTGGTCGGCAGAGTTTGCAAAGTGAACACCTTTCGCCCCGCCTGTGAACCGACAGCGATACGGTAAGTGATCGAGTGCCCCAGCAGGGGTGTCATCGGGTCGTCATCCACCGCATCCGAGGCCAGATAGCTGTTTTCGACATCCCGTTCCAGCAGGCCTTGCCGTTCCAGATAGCGACCCACCCGGTGGGCGATGGTGTGCGTCAGCTGGGTGAGCTCTGGGCTGGTCGGCGCCTTGACCCAGCGGAAACGCGCTGAGCCGTGGGATTGCTCGACATACACACCGTCGAGAAACAGCATGTGGAAGTGAACATTCAGATTGAGCGCCGATCCAAAACGCTGGATCAGGGTGAGCGCGCCCGTCTTGGCCACTTGGTGGGTATGGCCCGCTTTCTTGACCAGGTGCGTGGCAATGACGCGGTAAACGATGCCCAGCACCCACCCCATGATCTCGGGCCGGCTGGCAAACAGGAAACGCAGCTGAAACGGGAAGCTCAACACCCACTGACGCATGGGTTGTTCAGGCAGTACTTCATCAACCAGCAAGGCGGCACTTTCGGCCATCCGCCGCGCCCCACAGCTCGGGCAGAAACCGCGACGCTTACAGCTGAAAGCGACCAGGTGCTCGGCGTGGCAAGACTCGCAGCGAACCCGTAGAAAGCCATGCTCCAGCCGCCCGCATTGGAGAAATTCTTCAAATTCCCGTTGCACATAGCCCGGCAATTCCTTTCCCTGCTCTGCCATAAGCGCAGCGAATGCCGGGTAATACTCGTCAACGATCTGATAGAGAAGGGTTTGCTCGGGTCGGTGGCTCTGGTAACGACCAGTATCCCGATCCCGGCTGGCCGTCCTGGCCGCCACATGAGGCATGTTCCGCGTCCTTGCAATACTGTGTTTACATACAGTCTATCGCTTAGCGGAAAGTTCTTTTACCCTCAGCCGAAATGCCTGCCGTTGCTAGACATTGCCAGCCAGTGCCCGTCACTCCCACTCAATAGTTGGCACAAAGTCCTATTCTAGGCACTACCATTACTTTACAACGCCTGAAGAAAAGAGGATATGTTTCCTTAACTGAATTACATTTACAACTTAACCCATCTCTTTGCGAACCGCCGAGTACGTGACCCGTACGCTCGGTGGTGTGAGAGGCGCACTCCGTCAGTTACTGGCGGAGCCGTCTACTCGATTATGTGCCGTTTTATTCCATTTTATACATTTAACAATTGCTGAAACGTAAAGTCGGGTTTAAACATTTCAATTTCGTTTTGAGTTGATTCTTCTTGTGCTTCTTTGCCATAGATAAACATTTGCTGTTCATAATTTTCAATAGCCTCTTCAATGCTGTTAAATTTCCCATTGGTCAGATTATCCGACAATATCAAGGCATCCATCAACCCGCTGTTTACGCCTTGTCCTGCAAAAGGAGGCATCAAATGAGCAGCATCTCCAATCATCGTTATGGGTAATGGACGCTTACTTTTCCAAGACTTACCTAAGGGAAATATTCGTGTCGCTAACCCTACAAAAGATGATGTCACACGAATCAGTTCTTTGTAGCGTTCGTCCCAATCGGAAAATTCTTTCAGAAGAAAATCAACGACACTATTTCTGTTTTGAAAATCTACCTGCGTTTGGTTTTTCCATTCATCAGGTGTTTTAAAACTTATTCCAAAATGCAATGCACCATTATTATTAGGATTCGCAAATAATAAATTACCTTGATGAGCAGCCATTAGCCGGTTTCCATTGCATAGCTGAAAAAATCCAGGACAGTTCACCTCTGGATGATGAATATCGGCTTGTATATTGAAAGTACCTGTTTCTTCAACTTCCGTGTCGGTAACAAATTTTCTTACTTTAGACATTCCACCATTGGCAATAATAACCAGATCTGCTGTTTCACTCGGTTTATTCTCAAAAGTTAGTGTCCACTTCTTCTTACCAGGTTCAAGCATAACAAGTTTTCTATCCCAAATAACCGTGTCGTTTTCTAAACTATTCAACAAGATAGCCCTTAAGTCATTTCTGTTTATTTCAGGATTGTCAAATCGATTTTCGGGCTTTACATTTTTTGTGGATAAAATATTGCCTTTTTCATCAGCAATATTTACACCCATTGGTAAGGCTAAGTCATAATAAGTTTGTAACAATCCCGCTTTTTTCATTGCTTCCTGACCTGAACCTTTGTGTAGGTCAAGGGTTCCACCAAAAATTCTTGCCTCTCGGTCGTTGTCTCTTTCGTAAACTGAAACGTCTATGCCGTTTTGCTGTAATAATTTTGCCATAGTCAGTCCAACGGGTCCACCACCAATTATTGCAACGTTCTTATCACTAAGTAAATTCATTTGTTTTTCTTTATTGCTCATTTATATGTTTTTCAATTCCGTCAATTATTGTTGTCCAATCTTCAAAGTGCAATTCGTGTCCTGTTCCTTCAAGAGTAATTAATTTCGTATTTTGTATTTTCTCAATTAATACACCAGCGTTTTTATAGTGCCAAATTTTGTCATCTGTTCCGTGAATTATCAAGGTTGGTTGATTTACTTCATTTAGTCTATTCCAATATTCTTCACTACCTTGCAATGTAGCGTGATTGAACATACTTATATAATTGTTTGCTCTATTGAACTCAGCTCTTATCAGCTTTTCACTTCTTTGTTTATCAAATTGTTTCTTGCCGCACATTAATTCTGCACCCTGAATTAAATAGTTTACCACACTGTCTTCATTTGACCAATCGACTGTGCCTGCTTTACCATGGAAATCTAAAATACGTGTGTCCATCTCAGGAATAGTTGGGTCCGAGTCTCCCCAAGGGCCTGTAGACATAAGTGTTAATGAGCTAACTCTATCGGCAAACTTTATAGCTGCTATTTGTGTAATTAGCCCACCTAATGACATACCCACAAAATGTGCTTTGTCTATTTCATAGCCGTCCAAAATTGCAATGGCATCATTTGTTAAGTCAACAATGTCGTATGGTGCTGAACCCGGCTCATAATTAGTGGATTTTCCTACATCTCTGTTGTCGTAACGAATAACAAAAAATCCTTTTTCAGATAATTGTTGGCAAAATTCAGTGTCCCAATACAGCATTGATACGGTTGCACCTGCTACCAAAAGGATTGCTGGATTTTTCTTATTTCCAAAACTTTCCGTACAGAGTTCAATGCCGTTTGTTTTAATTATTTTCTCTTTCATTTCTGTTTTCCTTTGTTTGCAACTGATTATTATCAGTCCTAAAATTAATATCCAAAGTAGTTTTTTTTTCATTTATCAATGTTTAACTGTTATGCTGGTATCTTTCACAATGCCCGCTAACTTATATATATACGAAACATTCTACTCTATTTCATACCCATATGGCAAGATAGGCGAATGTTTTTACTATTTTATTTCGCATTTTGAATTTCTCAAATATAAAAATTATTTTAACATTTTAGTACTTATAGTGCTTAATTATTTATGTTTCAAATCTTATGAAATCATATAATATATAAAAATATATGTATATATAAATATATTAAAGTTGTGTCAAATGTTAAAATTTAAAATTAACAGAAAAAGGAGTTTATAGTTAGTAAAAAATTTATAACTTGGGTTTTGAAAAAGAAAATCCATGAAAAAGAAATTAATTTATATGTCGATAGCGACCTTTGCTATCGCACAGAGTTCTATTGCTCAGAACCTTGATTTACAGACACCAGCAAACAATCTTAAGCAACAAATTTCATCAATATTTCCTATTGACGTATAGGAAGAATAAACGCCCTTTTCACCCAAGTCCAACAGCTTTGGACCGCAGTTGACTCTTTCGACACCCCTGCGATGCAACCCAATCCGGCTGACGGGGAGCCAGCAACGCTGAAAATTTACCCTCCTCTTTCCCACTAGCGGCTCCTTTTCCGACAACCAGCACGGCGGATCCCTGCCGCGGCGCTGTGAACGCAGCATTTTGATTGGTATCGTTGGCCTTCAGGCTCGTCAGTCAAACAGACCCAGGAGCAGCTCAGCCGGTGGCGCCCGGCTTTCGGGTAACGCCCTGGTCCCGCTGGTTTCGGCTTTGTGCTTCAGGTGATCAAGGATCTGCTTGATCACTATAGGGTCTTCAATGCAGGCGATGACTTTCATGGCGCCGCCGCAGCCGCTGCAGGTCTCGATGTCGATATTGAAAACACGCTTGAGCCGTTGCGCCCATGTCATCGACGCTCGCCGTTGTGCTGGTGTTGCCGGTTCATCAGCCACCCTGACCTTGTTGCCCCTGCCCCGTTTTGCCGGCGTGACCAACGCCCGGTGCCGACTGTTGGGTGCGAACACCCCGTGGAAGCGGGTTAGGTTGACTCTGGGCTTCGGTACCAGGGCGGCCAGCCTTGCAATGAAATCCAATGGTTCGAAAATGACGTGCGTGGTGCCGTCCCGGTACGGCGTCTTGAGCTGGTAGCGCACGTTGCCGCCTCGTGTTAACGACAGCCGCTTCTCGGATACCGCCGGGCGGCTGATGTACCGGCACAGCCGTTCGAGCTTCTTGCGTTCATCGGCCCTGGCCGCCACGCCGGCGTGCAGGCTGGACCCGGCTACCTTGCCAATCCCGTCACCGAACGGATCACCACTGGTCGGCAGAGTTTGCAAAGTGAACACCTTTCGCCCCGCCTGTGAACCGACAGCGATACGGTAAGTGATCGAGTGCCCCAGCAGGGGTGTCATCGGGTCGTCATCCACCGCATCCGAGGCCAGATAGCTGTTTTCGACATCCCGTTCCAGCAGGCCTTGCCGTTCCAGATAGCGACCCACCCGGTGGGCGATGGTGTGCGTCAGCGGCACTGTTGCAAATAACCACGAATGGTAAGCTGAAGACTGTTTTAGCTAAAGGTGCAGCATATGAATCCTTTCCATGGTCGGCATTTTCAGGGCGAAATCATTCTTTGGGCTGTGCGCTGGTATTGTAAATATGGCATTAGCTATCGTGAACTGCAGGAAATGCTGGCCGAACGGGGTGTGAATGTTGATCACACGACTATTTACCGTTGGGTTCAACGTTATGCTCCTGAAATAGAAAAACGTTTACGCTGGTATTGGCGTAATCCTACAGATCTGAGCTCGTGGCATATTGATGAAACCTATGTAAAAGTGAATGGACGATGGTCTTATCTGTATCGTGCAGTCGATCAACATGGCGATACCATTGATTTTTATCTTTCTTCTAGACGTAATACCAAATCAGCATATTGTTTTCTTGGAAAAATTTTAAATAATGTGAAGAAGTGGCAAATTCCACAAGTGATCAACACGGATAAAGTACCCACATATGGACGTGCTTTATCACGGTTAAAACGGGAAGGTAAATGTCCACCAGACCTTGAGCACAGGCAGATTAAGTATAAAAATAACGTGATTGAATGTGATCATGGCAAGCTAAAGCGGATCATCAGGGCCACATTAGGATTCAAATCTATGAAGACGGCTTATGCCACAATTAAAGGTATTGAAGTCATGCGTGCACTACGTAAAGGACAAGCATCGTCATTTTATTATGGTCAGCCTCAGGGTGAAGTGTGTCTAATCAACAGGGTTTTCGGTCTCTAAGTACTTTTTAAAGGGAACATCATCGACTCAAATCTCTATTTGCAACAGTGCCCAATATACCAAGACTCAATTGGTACAGATGCTTAAAGACAATGATGCTAGCTTAAGACAGGCTTATCCAAATCTTCAAGCAGCAAGCATTAATGAAGTAGAAAATAGCATTGATTTAGAGCTTTATGATCCAAAGCATACTGCAACCAACCAAACACAGGGTTTGAAATTACTGAGCAGTGAAAAACCTAGAACATTAACCAATGTCCCACTTAAAGTAACGACCACTAATATTCCATTAAGACATAGTGCCGCAGTAAGGGCAGCAGAAACCATGCTGATGGCGGATAGTACAACTTCAACCACTTTTTATAATTGTACAACAGGTTTTAATGTGAAAAACGCTGCGGGTACAAAATTTGCGACCACAGCGGCTCACTGTAAGAATTACAAAATTACTGTAGATGACCGCAAGACAACTGGCAATGATAATATTGCACTAACCTTTGTGGGAGACTTCTGGAATGGTAGTCAGGATTTCCAAACCATGAGTTTAGTATCATCTACACATACCTTGAACCCAGAATTTTTCGCCAGTGACAATGTGGTCAAAACTCTAACTGGTCGACGTACACAAGGTAACACACCTGTTGGTACGTATGTCTGTCATTATGGAATGAAAACTGGTTATAGTTGTGGTACGGTTCAGTCGACCGCATTTAAAGCATTTGGTACTGACAATAAATGTGGACCATCAGGGGCAGGTGTGTGTAATGCAACATGGGTAAAAGTTTCAGGTCCAACGTTGGATTGTTGGGGTGGCGATAGTGGTGGTCCAATCTTTATTGGAAGTGTGGCGGCAGGGTTATTATCTACTGCAACTTATCAAGGCACATGGAGTTCTTCCATGAAAGGTCAGGGGTATTGCGGAGGTGCCGCCAAACCTAATGGATATATGACCTATATGTCTACTGATGAACTCTATAAAGAGGGTTACTCATTATTATACGGACAATAACGATGACTAGAATATTTATACTGATGTTCGTCGTTGGACTTTTGAGCGCTTGTCATAAGCCTTCATCAGCCGATCAGTCCAAGATACAAGAATTACAAGTGATGTCCTTTAGTGAGCAGACCTTGGCGCAATTTTCTTGGGAATTAATCGAGGCAACAAATGCTAATAGTGAACGTATAGATTCATTATTTCTGGCTTCAAAACCTGACCAACCTATCACGCTAAAATTTGCAGAAAAGATGCTGTATATTGGGAATTTGTTTTGTAATATAAATTCGATTGGTATTCATTTTAAGGGCAATCATTTATATGCTGAACAACCAATTGTTGCCACAATGATGGGCTGTCCTGATGATATCAACTTACGTGAAAGTACGATGATAGATATTCTGGTGAATGCTCCCACATTATATCTTCAATCTCGTAAGGGGCAGGCACAACTGCTTATAGAAACACAAAAAAAAGAGAAATTGATTTTTAAAGGTGTTCAAGTCAACAAGTAGTCTAAATTCTTGCAGTACACTGATGAAAATCATAAGGTAAAGTTAGATATGAGGAAGCCCAATCATTTAGTTGGGCTTCTTTGTTTAAATATAATTTTAAGAGCCGGTAACTTATTTTCTGTAAGTTCCCTTTTACTATTTTTCTTTTGAGTATTTTATTAATCTAATTCTTTTACGCACTCAATAAGTATTACCACTATACCAACTCTTAGAAAGAGCTTTGAATTCCCTATTTAACATAATGGCTGTTATACGAAACGAGAGTGTTAGAACCCATTTAAAGTGTCTATATTCTCACCAATAAAAATGTCCGGTTTCTCCGAGGTAAAATATGACTTTTGAACAAAAATAAGCCATTGTTTATTCTTTTTATTTCCAACAAAATTCCAGAACTCATCTACTTCGAGAGATTCATAATGACTTTGCTGAGGCTGAATTTCATAGGTTGATTCAGTTAAAGTACGTAAAACTTTACCGATACTGATGCGCTCAACTTCAGCAATATCTCGTATACCGCTGCCTCTGACCATCAACTGTAATATTTTACGAGTAATACCTGACTTACATCCTAGATAGCTCAGTGCATGATCACCAATAAACTGACGTTTACAGTCTTTGCACTGATAGTTTTGTTTCCCATCTACTTTGATACCATTTTTCTTTATACTATCACTGAGGCAGGTTGGACATTTGATTGCTAGAGTTATTTGCATTTCTCTATTTTATCAAAATCCAATCGGCTTTTTCTTCAGCATACTTTTTGAAACACTACCAAATTTTAAAGTTGTATATCATGAAATTATTAAAAATATTGAGTTTAGTTTGCTTAAGCATAAGTATTGGGGCTTGTGCTGAGCATAGTATGAGTCGAGCAAAAACAAGTACAATTCCACAAGTGAATAACTCAATCATCGATCAGAATGTTCAAGCGCTTTTTAATGAAATCTCAGCTGATGCTGTGTTTGTCACATATGATGGTCAAAATATTAAAAAATATGGCACGCATTTAGACCGAGCAAAAACAGCTTATATTCCTGCATCTACATTTAAAATTGCCAATGCACTAATTGGTTTAGAAAATCATAAAGCAACATCTACAGAAATATTTAAGTGGGATGGAAAGCCACGTTTTTTTAAAGCATGGGACAAAGATTTTACTTTGGGCGAAGCCATGCAAGCATCTACAGTGCCTGTATATCAAGAATTGGCACGTCGTATTGGTCCAAGCTTAATGCAAAGTGAATTGCAACGTATTGGTTATGGCAATATGCAAATAGGCACGGAAGTTGATCAATTTTGGTTGAAAGGGCCTTTGACAATTACACCTATACAAGAAGTAAAGTTTGTGTATGATTTAGCCCAAGGGCAATTGCCTTTTAAACCTGAAGTTCAGCAACAAGTGAAAGAGATGTTGTATGTAGAGCGCAGAGGGGAGAATCGTCTATATGCTAAAAGTGGCTGGGGAATGGCTGTAGACCCGCAAGTGGGTTGGTATGTGGGTTTTGTTGAAAAGGCAGATGGGCAAGTGGTGGCATTTGCTTTAAATATGCAAATGAAAGCTGGTGATGATATTGCTCTACGTAAACAATTGTCTTTAGATGTGCTAGATAAGTTGGGTGTTTTTCATTATTTATAAGAATTAGAAGTTTGAGGTTAATCTATTTTTGGTAGTGTTTCAAAAAGTATGCTGAAGAAAAAGCCGATTGGATTTTGATAAAATAGAGAAATGCAAATAACTCTAGCAATCAAATGTCCAACCTGCCTCAGTGATAGTATAAAGAAAAATGGTATCAAAGTAGATGGGAAACAAAACTATCAGTGCAAAGACTGTAAACGTCAGTTTATTGGTGATCATGCACTGAGCTATCTAGGATGTAAGTCAGGTATTACTCGTAAAATATTACAGTTGATGGTCAGAGGCAGCGGTATACGAGATATTGCTGAAGTTGAGCGCATCAGTATCGGTAAAGTTTTACGTACTTTAACTGAATCAACCTATGAAATTCAGCCTCAGCAAAGTCATTATGAATCTCTCGAAGTAGATGAGTTCTGGAATTTTGTTGGAAATAAAAAGAATAAACAATGGCTTATTTACGCCTATCATCGAGAAACAGGTGAAATTGTTGCTTATGTTTGGGGTAAACGAGATTTAGCTACAGTCTAACAATTGAAGACAAAGCTTAAACAATTAGATATTCACTACACCCGAATTGCAAGTGATCATTGGGACAGTTTCATCACTGCTTTTAAAAATGGTAAGCAAAGTATTGGTAAATTTTTTACTGTAGGTATTGAAGGCAATAATTGCAAAATAAGGCATAGAATTAGGCGTAGCTTCAGAAGAAGCTGTAATTTTTCAAAAAAGCTTGAAAACCATTTTAAAGCTTTTGATTTAGCCTTCTTTTCTTTTACATCAATAATGGCTTCATTTAAAGGCAGCATACTTTTTGAAGCACCACCAAAATTTTATGTTAAGTAGAGACTAAAAATGCCCTTGATTAAGGGCTTACAAGGGCATTTTGTATAAGGTGTATTATGTTAATTTTAGAATTTCTTCATTATCTCGATAGGTATAGTAGAGTGATATCTCGATAGGTATAGTGTTTTGCAGTTTAGAGGAGATATCGCGATGCATACGCGGAAGGCAATAACGGAGGCGCTTCAAAAACTCGGAGTCCAAACCGGTGACCTCTTGATGGTGCATGCCTCACTTAAAGCGATTGGTCCGGTCGAAGGAGGAGCGGAGACGGTCGTTGCCGCGTTACGCTCCGCGGTTGGGCCGACTGGCACTGTGATGGGATACGCGTCGTGGGACCGATCACCCTACGAGGAGACTCTGAATGGCGCTCGGCTGGATGACGAAGCCCGCCGTACCTGGCTGCCGTTCGATCCCGCAACAGCCGGGACTTACCGTGGGTTCGGCCTGCTGAATCAATTTCTGGTTCAAGCCCCCGGCGCGCGGCGCAGCGCGCACCCCGATGCATCGATGGTCGCGGTTGGTCCGCTGGCTGAAACGCTGACGGAGCCTCACGAACTCGGTCACGCCTTGGGGGAAGGATCGCCCGTCGAGCGGTTCGTTCGCCTTGGCGGGAAGGCCCTGCTGTTGGGTGCGCCGCTAAACTCCGTTACCGCATTGCACTACGCCGAGGCGGTTGCCGATATCCCCAACAAACGGTGGGTGACGTATGAGATGCCGATGCTTGGAAGAGACGGTGAAGTCGCCTGGAAAACGGCATCGGATTACGATTCAAACGGCATTCTCGATTGCTTTGCTATCGAAGGAAAGCCGGATGCGGTTGAAACTATAGCAAATGCTTACGTGAAGCTCGGTCGCCATCGAGAAGGTGTCGTGGGCTTTGCTCAGTGCTACCTGTTCGACGCGCAGGACATCGTGACGTTCGGCGTCACCTATCTTGAGAAGCATTTCGGAACCACTCCGATCGTGCCTCCGCACGAGGCCGTCGAGCGCTCTTGCGAGCCTTCAGGTTAGAGGCCGTCGACAATGATAATCTGGATCAACGGACCTTTCGGCGCCGGAAAGACGACGCTCGCTAAGCGGCTGCGCGATCGGCGTTCCAAATCGCTGATCTTTGACCCCGAGGAAATCGGGTTCGTGGTGAAAGAAACGGTCCCCATGCCAGCGAGCGGAGACTATCAGGATCTCCCCTTGTGGAGGGGACTTACGATCGCGGCGGTCAGGGAGATTCGAAGGAATTACTCGCAGGACATCATCATCCCAATGACGCTCGTGCACCCGGACTATCTGACTGAGATACTCGACGGGGTAAGGCGGATCGACGATCAGCTGCTGCACATCTTTCTGACGCTCAACGAGGACCTATTGCGTCACCGGATCGCGAACCAGACCATGCATCCTGACCCGAATCGAAATGCGGAGATTCGAGAGTGGCGATTAGCGAATGTCGCCCGATGCTTGGCCGCAAGGGAACGGCTTCCATGCACAACCCGTGTTCTCGATAGTGGTGCACACACCAGCGATGAACTCGCAGCGATGGTGCTCGACGGAATCGATGGGCGCACCTGATCGCCTTCGACGCCTGCGCAAAGCGTAGCGCGAGGGTGGCGGGCTCACGACCAAACGCCCAGAGGTCGATCATCGCAGGGATGTTTGGCTTTGTGGTGCGGACGACGGGACTCGAACCCGTACTCTCACAGAGAAGCAGATTTTCGTACCACCTCGACTTTCGCCGCCGTCTGATGACGTTCGTGGTCTGGACTGTCCCTTCGCCATTGCCCGAAGGCTTTAGGCGCCGCCCGTCCAGTCTCTACACCTTCCCCCGAAGGGGCTTGGCTCGGGATTGGCTTAGGGTATTGCCCGTTAGCGTTCCCCGACTTTGAGCGGTTCTACTCCGCGGATTTCCCCGCGGGCACTCCAATTTTAAAGTCTGCTGCGTCTACCGATTTCGCCACGTCCGCCTTTTTTCGCCGTTCCTAGCGCTCGTGCGATGCACCTATGTTGCACCTAGCGCCGAATCGTTCTTCGTCATCCTGAAAAACCACGTCTCCTAAAGCCTTGCATAGCTTATCTTTTCTCCACCACGAACTTTTTTGGGCACTGTTGCAAATAGTCGGTGGTGATAAACTTATCATCCCCTTTTGCTGATGGAGCTGCACATGAACCCATTCAAAGGCCGGCATTTTCAGCGTGACATCATTCTGTGGGCCGTACGCTGGTACTGCAAATACGGCATCAGTTACCGTGAGCTGCAGGAGATGCTGGCTGAACGCGGAGTGAATGTCGATCACTCCACGATTTACCGCTGGGTTCAGCGTTATGCGCCTGAAATGGAAAAACGGCTGCGCTGGTACTGGCGTAACCCTTCCGATCTTTGCCCGTGGCACATGGATGAAACCTACGTGAAGGTCAATGGCCGCTGGGCGTATCTGTACCGGGCCGTCGACAGCCGGGGCCGCACTGTCGATTTTTATCTCTCCTCCCGTCGTAACAGCAAAGCTGCATACCGGTTTCTGGGTAAAATCCTCAACAACGTGAAGAAGTGGCAGATCCCACGATTCATCAACACGGATAAAGCGCCCGCCTATGGTCGCGCGCTTGCTCTGCTCAAACGCGAAGGCCGGTGCCCGTCTGACGTTGAACACCGACAGATTAAGTACCGGAACAACGTGATTGAATGCGATCATGGCAAACTGAAACGGATAATCAACGCCACGCTGGGATTTAAATCCATGAAGACGGCTTACGCCACCATCAAAGGTATTGAGGTGATGCGTGCACTACGCAAAGGCCAGGCCTCAGCATTTTATTATGGTGATCCCCTGGGCGAAATGCGCCTGGTAAGCAGAGTTTTTGAAATGTAAGGCCTTTGAATAAGACAAAAGGCTGCCTCATCGCTAACTTTGCAACAGTGCCACATCAAGGCCCGATCCTTGGAGCCCTTGCCCTCCCGCACGATGATCGTGCCGTGATCGAAATCCAGATCCTTGACCCGCAGTTGCAAACCCTCACTGATCCGCATGCCCGTTCCATACAGAAGCTGGGCGAACAAACGATGCTCGCCTTCCAGAAAACCGAGGATGCGAACCACTTCATCCGGGGTCAGCACCACCGGCAAGCGCCGCGACGGCCGAGGTCTTCCGATCTCCTGAAGCCAGGGCAGATCCGTGCACAGCACCTTGCCGTAGAAGAACAGCAAGGCCGCCAATGCCTGACGATGCGTGGAGACCGAAACCTTGCGCTCGTTCGCCAGCCAGGACAGAAATGCCTCGACTTCGCTGCTGCCCAAGGTTGCCGGGTGACGCACACCGTGGAAACGGATGAAGGCACGAACCCAGTGGACATAAGCCTGTTCGGTTGGTAAGCTGTAATGCAAGTAGCGTATGCGCTCACGCAACTGGTCCAGAACCTTGACCGAACGCAGCGGTGGTAACGGCGCAGTGGCGGTTTTCATGGCTTGTTATGACTGTTTTTTTGTACAGTCTATGCCTCGGGCATCCAAGCAGCAAGCGCGTTACGCCGTGGGTCGATGTTTGATGTTATGGAGCAGCAACGATGTTACGCAGCAGGGCAGTCGCCCTAAAACAAAGTTAACTCGAGGGAGAAATCGTGAAGTTATCACTAATGGCTGCCAAGTCGAAGAACGGTATTATCGGTAATGGACCAGATATTCCATGGAGCGCCAAAGGCGAGCAACTTCTATTTAAGGCAATTACATATAATCAATGGCTTTTAGTTGGACGCAAAACTTTTGAGTCAATGGGCGCTCTCCCAAATCGAAAGTATGCAGTTGTAACTCGCTCTAATTTTTCTACGAATGATGAGGGTGTAATGGTTTTCTCCTCAATTCAGGATGCCTTAATAAATTTAGAGGAAATCACGGATCATGTTATCGTTTCTGGTGGTGGTGAAATATACAAAAGCTTGATTTCCAAAGTAGATACTTTGCATATTTCAACAGTCGACATCGAGCGAGATGGAGACATAGTTTTTCCTGAAATCCCAGATACATTCAAGTTGGTATTTGAGCAAGATTTCGAGTCTAACATTAACTATTGTTATCAAATCTGGCAAAAGAGTTAACAAGCGCCTGCAATCTGACCTCCGGTTACTGTCACCTTTTTTTGCGGTGGAGCTGCAAAAAAGGCGCCATTAACCTCCGGCAGTTGAGGCGGGCGTTAGCCATATTATGGAGCCTCATGCTTTTATATAAAATGTGTGACAATCAAAATTATGGGGTTACTTACATGAAGTTTTTATTGGCATTTTCGCTTTTAATACCATCCGTGGTTTTTGCAAGTAGTTCAAAGTTTCAGCAAGTTGAACAAGACGTTAAGGCAATTGAAGTTTCTCTTTCTGCTCGTATAGGTGTTTCCGTTCTTGATACTCAAAATGGAGAATATTGGGATTACAATGGCAATCAGCGCTTCCCGTTAACAAGTACTTTTAAAACAATAGCTTGCGCTAAATTACTATATGATGCTGAGCAAGGAAAAGTTAATCCCAATAGTACAGTCGAGATTAAGAAAGCAGATCTTGTGACCTATTCCCCTGTAATAGAAAAGCAAGTAGGGCAGGCAATCACACTCGATGATGCGTGCTTCGCAACTATGACTACAAGTGATAATACTGCGGCAAATATCATCCTAAGTGCTGTAGGTGGCCCCAAAGGCGTTACTGATTTTTTAAGACAAATTGGGGACAAAGAGACTCGTCTAGACCGTATTGAGCCTGATTTAAATGAAGGTAAGCTCGGTGATTTGAGGGATACGACAACTCCTAAGGCAATAGCCAGTACTTTGAATAAATTTTTATTTGGTTCCGCGCTATCTGAAATGAACCAGAAAAAATTAGAGTCTTGGATGGTGAACAATCAAGTCACTGGTAATTTACTACGTTCAGTATTGCCGGCGGGATGGAACATTGCGGATCGCTCAGGTGCTGGCGGATTTGGTGCTCGGAGTATTACAGCAGTTGTGTGGAGTGAGCATCAAGCCCCAATTATTGTGAGCATCTATCTAGCTCAAACACAGGCTTCAATGGCAGAGCGAAATGATGCGATTGTTAAAATTGGTCATTCAATTTTTGACGTTTATACATCACAGTCGCGCTGATAAGGCTAACAAGGCCATCAAGTTGACGGCTTTTCCGTCGCTTGTTTTGTGGTTTAACGCTACGCTACCACAAAACAATCAACTCCAAAGCCGCAACTTATGGCGGCGTTAGACATCATGAGGGTAGCGGTGACCATCGAAATTTCGAACCAACTATCAGAGGTGCTAAGCGTCATTGAGCGCCATCTGGAATCAACGTTGCTGGCCGTGCATTTGTACGGCTCCGCAGTGGATGGCGGCCTGAAGCCATACAGCGATATTGATTTGTTGGTTACTGTGGCCGTAAAGCTTGATGAAACGACGCGGCGAGCATTGCTCAATGACCTTATGGAGGCTTCGGCTTTCCCTGGCGAGAGCGAGACGCTCCGCGCTATAGAAGTCACCCTTGTCGTGCATGACGACATCATCCCGTGGCGTTATCCGGCTAAGCGCGAGCTGCAATTTGGAGAATGGCAGCGCAATGACATTCTTGCGGGTATCTTCGAGCCAGCCATGATCGACATTGATCTAGCTATCCTGCTTACAAAAGCAAGAGAACATAGCGTTGCCTTGGTAGGTCCAGCGGCGGAGGAACTCTTTGATCCGGTTCCTGAACAGGATCTATTTGAGGCGCTAAATGAAACCTTAACGCTATGGAACTCGCCGCCCGACTGGGCTGGCGATGAGCGAAATGTAGTGCTTACGTTGTCCCGCATTTGGTACAGCGCAGTAACCGGCAAAATCGCGCCGAAGGATGTCGCTGCCGACTGGGCAATGGAGCGCCTGCCGGCCCAGTATCAGCCCGTCATACTTGAAGCTAGACAGGCTTATCTTGGACAAGAAGAAGATCGCTTGGCCTCCCGCGCAGATCAGTTGGAAGAATTTGTTCACTACGTGAAAGGCGAGATCACCAAGGTAGTCGGCAAATAATGTCTAACAATTCGTTCAAGCCGACGCCGCTTCGCGGCGCGGCTTAACTCAAGCGTTAGATGCCAGATTTGGCGTTGCGTATGCTCACAGAAAATCGACAGCCGCAAGACTGTTTTTGGCAACTCATAGCCACCACTATTTATCCTTCATACCGTAGAGGAGATTGCACGTGAAGAACTGGCTCTTTCTGGCTATTGCAATATTTGGTGAGGTCGTCGCAACTTCCGCACTGAAGTCCAGCCATGGATTCACCAAGTTAGTTCCTTCTGTTGTAGTTGTGGCTGGCTACGGGCTTGCGTTCTATTTCCTCTCTCTCGCACTCAAGTCCATCCCGGTCGGCATTGCTTATGCTGTTTGGGCTGGCCTCGGCATCGTACTTGTGGCAGCTATCGCTTGGATCTTCCATGGCCAGAAACTAGACTTGTGGGCGTTCGTTGGCATGGGACTTATCGTTAGTGGCGTCGCCGTTCTAAATCTGCTATCCAAGGTCAGCGCACATTGATCGGGCTGGCATCTAACAGTTCATTCAAGCCGACGCCGCTTCGCGGCGCGGCTTAATTCAGGTGTTAGTCGGACGCCTACGGCGCCGAGGAAAAAAGAAACCAAACCATTCTTGCTGCCAAAGAGAAAAACCCCTTACGGTGGCGTACTGGGAAAGTGCGTATCTACGACGCCTTGCCGGTCTCAATGTCATGCCGTCCTCTTTCGAAGGCTGCTTGATGCAAACCTCTCAAAAATCTGGCATAAACTATCTTGACATATTCCGATTGAACACCTTCCGAATATCAGCGGCTATCAGCGGGATCTCATCTTTTTTCGTGACGTAGGAGTGGGCATTCTGCTGCAGATGAAACTGGCAGCGTTGCCACAGAATTCCAGGGAAGACAGCATCGATTGCCGCGCGCAGTCCTGAGTGGTCATCACTGGTGATCATTCGCAGGCCGTGCATCCCTCGTCGTACGAGACCCTCGAGAAAGGAACGCCAGTTTACCTCTGCCTCACTGTTCGCGACTTCGGCGTCAAGAATATGCCGATTCCCGCTGTAATCAACGCCAATAGCCACTAGAAGCGCCTGCTTGACCACATGGGAACCGACGCGAACCGATTCATAGGTCGCATCAAGTACCAAGTATTGAATCTGTCCGACAGGCTGCGCCTTCCAAGACGTAATCTCTTCATCGAGCTCCTTTGCCAGCCTGCTGACCTGGGACGAGCTGACTTCGGTGCCACAAAGAATTTCGACGATATCCGAGACCCTGCGGGTACTTACTCCTTTGACATACATTTCGGCGATGGCGAGCTTGAGAGCACGCTCACTGCGCATGCCTTTCTCGATGCAGCTGGGATAAAACTCCATCCCGCGAACTTGTGGTACTTTCAAGAGGACTTTCCCGGTCGCAAGATTGAATATTGGATTATTTGGATTTACCAACAAACACTACTATTTAGCTACGAAAACTCAAGAGAAGTACACAAAACCTTTTGGAAGTGATGGAAGTTTAAGTCCTCTTGATTATAGTGTAGGTATTGGAACAGGTTTAGAATTAGGACATTTCCAGTTTATGTTTGGCTATGATTACCCTCTTAGTAACAGTTCGAAAGATCCAGACCTAAGTCAAGTACGCCAACACAACTTCAGAGCAAGTATAGCATATTCATTTAGAAAGCTAAAAAAATAAAACTAACCTAGGGCTTTGGATATTTTCAAGGCATCTGATAAAGACTTAACATCATGGGTGCGGAGATAATCTGCACCTTTTTTGTATGCATACATTTCTGCTGCAAGAGTTGGTGCTAAACGAGATTTCACATCGGTTCCAGTTATTTTACCTAAGAATGATTTCCGTGACACTGCAATCATTACTTGCAAATTAAAAGCTTCTTGAATTTCAGGGAAACGCTTCAAAACAAGAATAGATGTTTCTGGATTAGAGCCTAAAAAGAAGCCCATACCCGGATCAAGAATAATTCGTTCACGCTTTACACCAGCCTCAACTAAAGCAGCAATTCTTTCTTTAAAAAATTCCATCATGGAAGTAAAAACCTCTTCCGGATTCGTTTCAACTTTAGTAGCTGCACCAATTCGCTGAACGGAGTGCATCAACACAAGTTTGCAATCTGACTTTGCCAAGCCTGAATAAATCTCAGGATAAGGAAAACCTTGAATATCATTAATAAAATCAACCTTTTGTTCTATGCAAAAACTCTGAACCTCAGGTTTAAATGTATCAACAGAAATAGAAATGCCTTTTTCTTTTAAAGCCTTAATGACAGGTTTGAGTCTTTTGATTTCTTCCACAACGCCCACTTCAGTTGTATCAGGATTACTGGAAGCGGCTCCCAAATCAATCACATCTGCTCCATCTTCAACCAAATGCAGAGCATGCTCAATTGCCTTATCTGTATCTAAATAAAGTCCTCCATCGGAAAAACTATCGGTGGTTATATTTACGATTCCAAAAATCTTGCTCATATCATTTTGCTTTGATTACAAAAGTAGCATTTATCTTAATTGACTAATTATCACTTACGCAAATTGACACATTTTCCCTATCTTTGCAGCCTAATTTTTTTGTTTTAATTCATTATGAAAACTGATAGGAACTGTCATTTCGAGTTTTTCGCGGTTTTGGGTCAAAATTCGGTTTTTTCCCCGAACTACGACTGTTTTCGCACCCCGAACAACTAATCCAATCAGAATTTTCCGGCAACGCCGACTCCAAGAAGTGTAATTCCAGTCTATTTCTGCCGTCAACCCCTGATTCGCGTTAATGCGACAAAGCTCAAACACATAACTCCCCCACGAAGCCATATAAACTCCGATTTCGAGGTGTTATCCTGTTCCGCATAAACTTCGTTTTTGGGTATTATACCTACACCAAAGCAAGAAGATTATGGGTCCAAACTTCATTTGTATATTTTGCAAACAAATATCTGCCTGTCATATCTGTCGGAGTGTGGTGATACTCCTTTGCATTAAAAATGCGCTGATAAAAGGTAGTTCAGCAAAAGGCGAAACGCCAATAAATATATCTATAACCGGTTTCGCCCGTTGATTGGGTATCGCCGTGCTTCCGATATGTTCAATGGCTACGGCATGAGAACCGAAAAAATGGAGCAATTTTATTTTCTCTTCTTCAAAATTCTTTGTCCAATCCGGGTTATATTCCATAATTTCAATTTTCATGATAGTTTCGTCCTTGCCTCAAAAACCATGTTTGGTATTATACTCCATATCTCTCCGGTGCAGGAATAGCCTTTTCTGATGCACGGCTAACAGCTTCCCATTCTTCCCAGGTAGCCATCCGTGCTTTTAAGGTATCCATCGCCAAATCGTATACCATGCTGCCAAGGATAAGCCTCAAAGGCGGATTATTGCTGGCTACTAATTTCATAAGGGCTTCCGCTGCCAAGGAAGGATCACTATCGACCGAATCTTCGGAATACTGTTTCGCCAGCTCATCGCGCAGTGTACCGTATGAATCTAATGGATTGCTGTAACTCATCGAAGTGTATAAATCTGTCCAATATCCTCCTGGTTCCACCATAGTGAGTTTCACTCCGAAATGTTCCGCTTCTTTTGCTAAGGCTTCACTCATTCCTTCCAGCGCAAATTTACTTGCACTGTAAATACCAGACATCGGACCCGAGATAATAGCGCCAATGCTTGTAATCTGTATGATATGTCCAGAACGCTGCGACCTCAAATAGGGCATCACTGCCTGACAAACCCAAAGAGCTCCAAAAAAGTTTGTGTCCATTAGTTTCCGAGCATCGGATTCGTTTAGTTCTTCAATCATACCCATAGTCATGATACCCGCATTATTAACAACAATATCAAGCCTACCGAAATGTTTAACTGCTGTTTCAACCGTAGAAAAAACAGCCTCCCTATCTGTAACATCGAGGTTTAATGGCAGTAAGCTCTCTTGATATGTTTCTTCTAGCTTCGCCAAATTATCGATAGTCCTTGCAACTGCAACAACTTTATCCCCGGCTTTCAAGGCGGCGCATGTAAAAGCATAGCCAAGCCCCTTGCTTGCTCCGGTAATAAACCATACTCTTTTATTTTCGCTATTAGGTATCATAGATATTCTCCTTTAGGCTATTATAGAAAGATTATTATAAGCGAAATTAATACCGTTAAACGCCATGAGCCCGACAATTTTGAGCACTTTGTTTTGTACTCCCAGAAGCTCACCACTACAAATTATCATCAACCCGGTCCTTTTTTCAGTCCACTTGCGGTTTCATTGTTACTTTGTCATAGCGTCGTGTCAGAATGCGGCAGAGAACAGCGTTTACTATCAACGCAACACCAGACCAGAAAAACCATGTATTAACACCTATAACCTCAACAACCGGACCTGCAACAAGTAAGCCTATCGGCATAGAAAGAGTCATGGCGGTCATCAAAAGGGAAAACACCTTGCCCATCATTTCAGGGGCAATGCTTTCTTGAACATAAGCCATAACAGGAACATTCATAAATGGGCACTGTTGCAAAGTTAGCGATGAGGCAGCCTTTTGTCTTATTCAAAGGCCTTACATTTCAAAAACTCTGCTTACCAGGCGCATTTCGCCCAGGGGATCACCATAATAAAATGCTGAGGCCTGGCCTTTGCGTAGTGCACGCATCACCTCAATACCTTTGATGGTGGCGTAAGCCGTCTTCATGGATTTAAATCCCAGCGTGGCGCCGATTATCCGTTTCAGTTTGCCATGATCGCATTCAATCACGTTGTTCCGGTACTTAATCTGTCGGTGTTCAACGTCAGACGGGCACCGGCCTTCGCGTTTGAGCAGAGCAAGCGCGCGACCATAGGCGGGCGCTTTATCCGTGTTGATGAATCGCGGGATCTGCCACTTCTTCACGTTGTTGAGGATTTTACCCAGAAACCGGTATGCAGCTTTGCTGTTACGACGGGAGGAGAGATAAAAATCGACAGTGCGGCCCCGGCTGTCGACGGCCCGGTACAGATACGCCCAGCGGCCATTGACCTTCACGTAGGTTTCATCCATGTGCCACGGGCAAAGATCGGAAGGGTTACGCCAGTACCAGCGCAGCCGTTTTTCCATTTCAGGCGCATAACGCTGAACCCAGCGGTAAATCGTGGAGTGATCGACATTCACTCCGCGTTCAGCCAGCATCTCCTGCAGCTCACGGTAACTGATGCCGTATTTGCAGTACCAGCGTACGGCCCACAGAATGATGTCACGCTGAAAATGCCGGCCTTTGAATGGGTTCATGTGCAGCTCCATCAGCAAAAGGGGATGATAAGTTTATCACCACCGACTATTTGCAACAGTGCCGAAAATAGCATTGATTTAGAGCTTTATGATCCAAAGCATACTGCAACCAACCAAACACAGGGTTTGAAATTACTGAGCAGTGAAAAACCTAGAACATTAACCAATGTCCCACTTAAAGTAACGACCACTAATATTCCATTAAGACATAGTGCCGCAGTAAGGGCAGCAGAAACCATGCTGATGGCGGATAGTACAACTTCAACCACTTTTTATAATTGTACAACAGGTTTTAATGTGAAAAACGCTGCGGGTACAAAATTTGCGACCACAGCGGCTCACTGTAAGAATTACAAAATTACTGTAGATGACCGCAAGACAACTGGCAATGATAATATTGCACTAACCTTTGTGGGAGACTTCTGGAATGGTAGTCAGGATTTCCAAACCATGAGTTTAGTATCATCTACACATACCTTGAACCCAGAATTTTTCGCCAGTGACAATGTGGTCAAAACTCTAACTGGTCGACGTACACAAGGTAACACACCTGTTGGTACGTATGTCTGTCATTATGGAATGAAAACTGGTTATAGTTGTGGTACGGTTCAGTCGACCGCATTTAAAGCATTTGGTACTGACAATAAATGTGGACCATCAGGGGCAGGTGTGTGTAATGCAACATGGGTAAAAGTTTCAGGTCCAACGTTGGATTGTTGGGGTGGCGATAGTGGTGGTCCAATCTTTATTGGAAGTGTGGCGGCAGGGTTATTATCTACTGCAACTTATCAAGGCACATGGAGTTCTTCCATGAAAGGTCAGGGGTATTGCGGAGGTGCCGCCAAACCTAATGGATATATGACCTATATGTCTACTGATGAACTCTATAAAGAGGGTTACTCATTATTATACGGACAATAACGATGACTAGAATATTTATACTGATGTTCGTCGTTGGACTTTTGAGCGCTTGTCATAAGCCTTCATCAGCCGATCAGTCCAAGATACAAGAATTACAAGTGATGTCCTTTAGTGAGCAGACCTTGGCGCAATTTTCTTGGGAATTAATCGAGGCAACAAATGCTAATAGTGAACGTATAGATTCATTATTTCTGGCTTCAAAACCTGACCAACCTATCACGCTAAAATTTGCAGAAAAGATGCTGTATATTGGGAATTTGTTTTGTAATATAAATTCGATTGGTATTCATTTTAAGGGCAATCATTTATATGCTGAACAACCAATTGTTGCCACAATGATGGGCTGTCCTGATGATATCAACTTACGTGAAAGTACGATGATAGATATTCTGGTGAATGCTCCCACATTATATCTTCAATCTCGTAAGGGGCAGGCACAACTGCTTATAGAAACACAAAAAAAAGAGAAATTGATTTTTAAAGGTGTTCAAGTCAACAAGTAGTCTAAATTCTTGCAGTACACTGATGAAAATCATAAGGTAAAGTTAGATATGAGGAAGCCCAATCATTTAGTTGGGCTTCTTTGTTTAAATATAATTTTAAGAGCCGGTAACTTATTTTCTGTAAGTTCCCTTTTACTATTTTTCTTTTGAGTATTTTATTAATCTAATTCTTTTACGCACTCAATAAGTATTACCACTATACCAACTCTTAGAAAGAGCTTTGAATTCCCTATTTAACATAATGGTGGTTATACGAATTGAACGTGTAACTCCAAAATAGAAATGTCCGGTTTCTCCAAAGTAAAAATGTCCGCTTTTAGAATATGCACTTTTGCAATTTTCTTAGCGGACGGTTTGATATGTTGGTGTCTATGTCGGATAAAGAACTTAAACGATTGTCGGTCTTGCAAGAAATCTGTGATCAACGCATAACCCAGTCCCAAGCTGCTCAGCTACTTCATATTTCAGAACGTCAGATCAGACGTTTATTGCAAAAATACAAAGCTCAAGGCCCAGCTGCATTAGCACATGCTGCACGTGGCCAAATCAGCAATTCCAGGCTTCCTGAAGAGCTCAGACTCAAGTGCCTCAATATTGTTTCGGATCAACTGCATGGTTTCAGACCCACTTTAGCGCATGAAAAGCTCACCACTGTTCATGGATTCGATATTTCAGTGGAAACACTGCGTTCCTGGATGATTGCAGCCGATCTGTGGATTCCTCGCGCCAAGCGCCTGAAACGCCCGTATCAGCCTCGTTATAACCGAGATTGTTATGGTGAACTGATTCAAATCGATGGCTCACACCATGACTGGTTTGAAGGACGCGCTGCTAAGTGCTGTCTGCTGGTATTTATCGATGATGCCACAGGAAAATTACAGCATTTACGTTTCTGTGAGTCGGAATCAGCATTTGACTATATGATTTCAACACGTTTGTATGTTGAGCAGCATGGTAAGCCGTTGGCGTTTTACAGTGATAAACATTCAGTCTTCAGGGTGAATCAAAGCAGCAAGAAAGACACCAAGATTACCCAGTTTGGACGCGTACTCAGTACCCTCAATATCGATATCATCTTCGCCAATTCACCACAAGCCAAAGGCCGTGTAGAACGGGCGAATAGAACGCTTCAGGACCGTCTGATTAAAGAAATGCGCCTGGAAGGCATCTGTTCGATTGAGCAAGCGAATGCCTGGCTGCCCTGCTTTATCGAGCAATTTAATCGTAAATTTGCCAATATGGCCTTTAATCCCAAGGATCTACACCGGACTGTCGCTGAAACAGCCGAAGAATTAGATGATGTTTTTACCTGGCGTGAACCCCGCAGAGTCACGAACAGCCTGACGATTACTTATGATAAATGCGTATATTTACTGGAAAATACCGAAGAAAATAAAAGGTTGATCGGCAAGTATCTTGAGTTTCTGGAATACCCGGATGGCACGGTAGCCATTGAACATCAAGGAAGAAAAATCAATTACAGCATCTTCGATAAATTAAGTCAGCTCAACCAGCGAGAGGTTGTTGAGAATAAACGTTTAGGTGCTGTTCTCAATCATATTCAACAACAGCACGAAGAATTAGAACAGCAAAACAAACGCAATCGTTCTCAAAAGATGCCGAGCAGACGTGCACAGAAAACAGTAATCAAAGAACGAAATCTGAATCCTGTGCTTGACTTGGAAGTGTCTGTATAGGACATTTCTATTTGGTTATTAGGTAGGACATTTCTACTTAGGAATAACAGAACGTAAGCGTCCGCTGAACCCCATGCCTATTTTTTAATTCGGTTCAGGTTTCCAGCGGTGTGGTAGCAATTCTTCAATCTGAGTCACTTTATGTGTCGGCAACCTTTTCAGCACATCACTTAAATAGGCATTTAATCCTGAGAACTAAGAATTATCATTTAAAAATACCACAAAGTAGTATAAAATAAACTACTACAAGGTAGTATGAATGCAATCAATGTATACAATATGTGAGACTCCATTATTTACTAAATACTGTCTTGTTTATTGGACTCAGGAAGAATATGAGGAATTCAAAACATTCTTAGCATTAAATCCTGAAGCAGGAGATGTAGAGCCTAATGCAGGTGGTATTCGTAAGATTAGATGGACTAGCGGTGGTAGAGGTAAAAGTGGTGGTGTCAGAGTCATCTACTTTAATCGTTTAGCAAATGGAGAGATTTGGTTATTAACCTTGTACAGTAAAAAGCAAACTGTACAGCTTAGTAAGAAGACTCTTCAAGCATTAGTGGAGAAACTAAATGACTCGTTTAATGACTGAAAAAGAACTTGAGGCTTTTGAAGCAACTAGGGATATTGAAGCTGAAATATTACAAGGCATCGACGATATGCTTACTAGTAATGCAGCGAAAAGAACCGTAATCACTGAGACAGATGTAGCGTTAGCTCGTAGAAAGGCTCAACTAACACAAGATCAGTTTGCTAAGATTCTTGGCGTATCAAGACGTACTCTTGAATCATGGGAACAAGGTGCGAGAAGACCATCAGGAGCAGCAACATCCCTTATTCGATTATTTATTGTTGATCCAAAATTTGTAAAAGAGAGTCTGGCTTAATTTAGACAGCTCTCTACTATATTTATTTAAGGTTTTTTATGAAGCACTTAGGATTTGTGGGAAAAAGTACTGAATATTTAGGGTATACCCATATTGAAATTATCAATAGCTCATTACGCTTATCTTTCAATATTCCATCAACAAAAGATCTAGAAGAAACCTTTAAAAAGATAGTCGAAAATAACTATGATTTACTCATGGAAACATCAGCAGAAATCGAGTTCGAATTAGAAAGTGAAACGCTAGCAAAGATAGAAACCATCATAAAAGAAAAAGGGATTGAACTTGATGAGTTTGTTCAAAATGCGCTGATTAAACTTATCAACCAAAATGAATTGGCTAAGACTGATTAGACCTTAAATGCAGACAATAAAAAACCCCAGCATCCTGCCGGGGTTTCTCATATTGGGTTGCTAGGTATGACTCCTGTCTTACCTCACGCTCCTGGTGCGATCTTTCTTATTCTTGTTGTTTGGAACTTCCTGTTCCTGATGAGTTCATCATAGGAAAATTCCACTGTTCCTGGTAGCCGCAAAGAGCCGAGATTGTTGTGCGCCAGGGCGTACAAAATAGCCTAAATTTTATCCACAGCCATTGGGGATAGTTTCGGATCCTGAAAGCCGATGAAATGGGCACTGATTGCCAAATTGATCGTTTTTTAATCAAATTTACTGGCAAAATATTACAGATCTGCTTAAAAACTCACCAACTTATTACAAAAGCCGATTTTTTGCTTTTTCTTAGTCATGGCTAAATTTTCAAGTGATTGATATTTATATTAATATACAAGTGTATTGCGTATAACCACCATTATGTTAAATAGGGAATTCAAAGCTCTTTCTAAGAGTTGGTATAGTGGTAATACTTATTGAGTGCGTAAAAGAATTAGATTAATAAAATACTCAAAAGAAAAATAGTAAAAGGGAACTTACAGAAAATAAGTTACCGGCTCTTAAAATTATATTTAAACAAAGAAGCCCAACTAAATGATTGGGCTTCCTCATATCTAACTTTACCTTATGATTTTCATCAGTGTACTGCAAGAATTTAGACTACTTGTTGACTTGAACACCTTTAAAAATCAATTTCTCTTTTTTTTGTGTTTCTATAAGCAGTTGTGCCTGCCCCTTACGAGATTGAAGATATAATGTGGGAGCATTCACCAGAATATCTATCATCGTACTTTCACGTAAGTTGATATCATCAGGACAGCCCATCATTGTGGCAACAATTGGTTGTTCAGCATATAAATGATTGCCCTTAAAATGAATACCAATCGAATTTATATTACAAAACAAATTCCCAATATACAGCATCTTTTCTGCAAATTTTAGCGTGATAGGTTGGTCAGGTTTTGAAGCCAGAAATAATGAATCTATACGTTCACTATTAGCATTTGTTGCCTCGATTAATTCCCAAGAAAATTGCGCCAAGGTCTGCTCACTAAAGGACATCACTTGTAATTCTTGTATCTTGGACTGATCGGCTGATGAAGGCTTATGACAAGCGCTCAAAAGTCCAACGACGAACATCAGTATAAATATTCTAGTCATCGTTATTGTCCGTATAATAATGAGTAACCCTCTTTATAGAGTTCATCAGTAGAATAATCGCTTTTGATGATCTTTAATTTTATTTATTCTCATGATTTTTCCTTGATCTAATTAAATTTTCAAAAAATACATCTACTTTGTGGTGCTATAGCTAAATTCTAAAGGCTATAGAATGTAAATATTTCTGTAAAACACCATTTTATAAAGTTTTGTACTGCTAACTTAAGTAATTAGCTATATTTGCTTATACAACATCAAGTATTAGTATAAATTTTATTTAAATAATATCGAGCTATTTTGAAATTTTTGTGACTATTTTTTTACACTTTTAGGGCACTCATCTTTCTAGGATAAATGTATTAATTATTAAAGAATGGTTATAGATTAAGTGAATCATTTCTAAGAGATTCTAAAATTAACATAATACACCTTATACGCAATACTTTTTAAATTGTGTTATAATTCAATGTGTTGATTTCAGTTTTATAGCCCACTCACCCTCGAATGGGCTTTTTTTATGATTGTTCACGTTCCACGCCTATTCTTTGATCAATGTTCCACGGTTTTATTTAATGTTGCTGAACAATCAATGGATACCAGTAAAGCCCTTTAGGTCTTCTGTTGCTTCAAATATAAAGTCTATCGATGACATTTTCATTTTTCAAATAGCGATAGACAGCCTGTCTGCTAATACCAAAAGCTTTAGCTAAATCGACTTTCGATGGATATTTCCCTTCTTTCCAGGCGTGTCGTAAAGCTTCAGCCTGCTCTTGATTTAACTTATGGACTCGACCTTTATATTTACCTTGAGCCGCTGCAATCTTAATCCCTTCTTTTTGGCGCTCTAAAATAATCTCTCGTTCAAATTGGGCAAAAGCCCCCATAAGTTGCTGAGTATTCTTATGTAAACCTACCAGTTATTCTTATTCAAATCCTGCCACTCATTTTGGATAGTAGTAGGCCATTGATTTTCTATTCAAATAATTCAAAACAAAATATCCAAATTTGAATCTTGAAGCACAATCTTAATCTGCTATAATTTGTACATCAAATTGATGTACTTGTTGGGTGGGATATGACTAACTTAGCAACGGAACGAATTAATATTCGTTCAACAGTAGATGCAAAAAATGTAATTGAACAAGCTGCGAATTTATTGGGACTCAGTGTAAGTTCCTTTATGCTTCAATCCTCATTTGAAAGAGCAAAAGAATTACTTAAATCTAATTATGAGTTAAAAGTAAATAATGCTGATCGAGATATGTTAATGAACATACTTGAGAACCCACGCCCTGCAAATGATGAGATGAAAAAATTAATGAGTTTATTAGATGAAAATTGAGGTTTTACAAGCCCATCATCAGAAAAAATCATTTAATTGCGGGCAAGATGATTTAAATAAATTCATAAAACAGTATGCATCCCAACATCAGAAATCAGGAACAAGTAAAACGTATGTTGCTATTGATGATGATCTACAAGTGAGAGGGTTTTATTGTTTATCCAGCACATCCATAGGATTTGATGTAGTTGATACTGTGCTTACTAAACGATTACCTCGTTATCCGCTCCCTTGTGTAGTTGTAGGTCGCTTTGCCGTTGATCAAACCGTTCAGGGGCGAGGAATTGGGAAAGTGCTTTTAGCCCATGCTCTTAAACAAGTTTCAACAGTTGCTCAAATTATTGGTGTTAATTTTGTTGTAATACATGCTAAAGATAAAAAAGCGATGGAGTTTTATCAGCGTTTCGGCTTTATTTCATTAACATCAAATCCATTAACATTAATATACCCAGTGAGTGAAATACCTAGTTTCAATTGAAAGTGGTCTACTAGCAATAGGAGTGACTGGTAAACTGCTTACAGGAATTAGTGGCTGATTTATCCAATAATCTGCAAGTTGCAACATCAAATTATCCATCGGGGTGGCCTGAGCCGTAAATGTAATATTCTCTTTCACAAACTGAATAGCCACTCCCCTTTTTACAAGCTGATCAACCTCAGTCACTAAATCTTTAAGACTCCTAGCGAAGCGATCCATAGAGTGCACAACAATCATGTCACCTTCACGGACATAGCTGAGCATTTCCTGAAATTTAGGACGGGCTGTATTTTTTCCTGAAGCTTTATCGACAAATAATCGGTCTACTTCAATTCCCTCAAGTTGGCGTCCAATATTTTGGTCAATAGAGCTGACTCTGACATATCCAACTTTATGACCTTTCATATTGTTATCTACTAGATGACTATTTCTGCTTATTGTAACTAATGAATCTTAATCTTAAAAGTTACATGTAACGTATGTATGAATTTCATTTAAATGAGACATGTATTTTACAGCTTTCACAGTGTAACTTTAGGGTATAGTCTAAAGTAACACCTTGAACTTTTGCAACGGTGCCCTTAAATTGCTATACACACCAATGGACCAAGCCGGTTCACGTTCTCTTGCATAACTGCAACTTTATTGAAGTTCACATGCTTCAAGATCGCTTTCATCGGCTCCGACATGCCTTCGGTTTCCGACAAATCCGAAATGTACTCTGACTGGTCTACATACTTATAGAAGTTGTTATCAGGGTGTTGTTCTTTAATGCTTTGCCAACATTGGGGAACCATCACAGAGACTGGTCTGATCAGGTTGAAATTATTGGCGATATTCAACCCATACAGGTCGAAATCGGTATACACCGCTACCGGACATTCTTCTGGCAGAACTTCAAGCAACTGATTGACTGACCGGCAGTTCTTACCATGCCCCCTGTAAAGGAATAGGCTGTCTTGCCATTCGAGTGGAACTTGCTGATACCAGTCCGAAATCCGTACAAGCATAGTGCCATTCTCAATAATGATCAGCTTCCTGATTTTTTCTACTGCAAGATGCTCTAAGGACACGGCTGTTGTCACGCCAGGATGTGCAATGTGCATCTCACCGGACTTTAACGGTAGTTGTGCATTGATCGCAGCAAACCAAAGCTGCTCACCGAAAACGCTGGCATTGCCAGACTTTTCATCTATACGATGATCAGCAAGCGATATTCGGTCTGCATTGGAGTCATACGTTACCTCTGGCTCCGTTTTTACATGCTTTCCGTACAGAACCCGAAGCACATCAAGATCTGATTCACTTAGATGCAGCTCACGTTTGATGATGCTACCGATCTGCATGTCTTTGTTCAGCATTGTCCATGTCTTGTTAAGCTTCACCACTCTGGTTTTAAGCTGTAAAACCGTCTGAATGATTGAGAGTTCTCTTTGCCCTAAGCGCATTGCATCACCTTTCCGTTGCTGTCTTTGCGACGAAACACGATATCTGAAATGTAGTAGTTGCCATTATATTTAGCATCCGTTTCACCCACTAACTGCAACTCAAGATGGTTTGAGTGGTTGAGTTCAAACTCATACAGGAGGCGACTAATCCAGTATTCAAATTTGCATCCAGGCTCTAGGCGTATGTAGGCGTTCTTTGCTGATATTTCATTGATTGCCGGACTGCCAAAAGCGTCAAAGAAGAAAAATGCAGCTTTATCCAGAGGTGAGACTGCCTTCACTATCGTATGCGTTGCCTTCTCTACCGGTGGGCGTTTTTTTTCAACAACTGGACCATCTTTTTTAACACGCTTCTGATTGGCTGTCTGAGCTACCGCAGATAAAGTGTTCTCAAAATCCTCAAGGTAGATATCGGCACGAGCTTTCAGCTTGATAAGTGGTACACGACGGAAGCTATCAGGTGCCTTGTTGAAATCAATATCGGCATTCAGCGTCCGGTTGTTGGCAAAATGACGGTGCAGCGCATCAATCAGATTGATTCGCTCCTGGGTTTTTATGTCCTTTTTCCATTCAAAGAGTTGCTTGTCCAGTCGGTGATGGCTGTGGTTCATTTCTTCAATGGCTTCAAACACGCTTGGCTTGAGACGTTTGGAGATCACTCTCTGCAAGTCTGCATCACCTACCGCCAATTCATCCATCGTATTTGGTGAAAGGATTTCCAGTGCCGTAATTAGCATTTTGGCAGTCTTTAAGCTTTGTTCAGCCTTACGCATTTTCATGTCGTAGTTGTTGAACAGCGACAGATACTCAAAGCACTGATCGGCAAAATTGGTCATGTTCTCGCTGATATTGTTTGAAAGCTCAATAATCAGGTCACTTGCTTCAACCTTTAATACTTCGGCACTTTCCGGGTCCTCGACTTTTGACAAGGCATAGTCGGTACTCACCGTTTTGATACGATCAATCAGACCGCTAATGTCGGGTGCGGAAATGTTGCGTTTCTTTCTGTTTTTATAGAAATTCACAAACTCAATGACGAAGTTTCTTAGATGCAGCGTGTTTTTTTCTGCATCCAGATACCCAAGATCGCAAGACAGCAAATTATCAATCAAGGATTTGTTTGATTCATTGACCTGAATAGACGAACTGGTAAACATGATTGCTTCGGCAATAGCATCAATGTTTGCAGAGAAAACCTTCGCCCCACGTTCAGCCGGATTCACGAAGTCGATCATAGTAACTCGCCCTGCTCCACATCATCTGTTTGAGTGATATCAATCGCATTGTGTTCGGCAAGGTACTCAGCTTCATCGTAGAAAATCGACCAACGTGAAGTTGCCAAAAACTCAGTACCCACAACCCCAACCGGCACTAAATATTCGCGCTGTACCAAAAACTGAATAACACCGTTGATCTGGTCTTTCACTGTGCTTGCGGTCTTACCCAACTTTGCAGAGAGTTCTTTTAGCCCTTTTTGGACATGCTTGGACTTCTCCACTTCAACCAGGATTTCACCAGACGTAATTCTGTCGCCTCCAATCAGAGGTTCATTGCGCCCCCCTGCCTTTCTGAACAGTCGCAGCCAGTCCACAAGTGGCTCCATTTTGCTGACGTTTTCCTCAAACTGTTTGGTGATGACCTTTTTGATCTCAGGGTCACTTTCAATATCAAGGTAAATCAGGAAATACCCACCACCGCACGGTGTCTGAATACACTTTTTGCCTAGAAAACTAATATGGTTGTTTAGTTGATCTAAAAATTCGACATCATTCAAAAACTCAAAGTTCTCAAAATCACTCCACTGGTCAATTAGATAACCTTCTAATAATTTGGTCGCTACTTTTGTTAATCGTTTATCAGCCATTTAAAATTCTCCACTTTTTCCCTATTAGACTGGTTCTGCTGCAAGCAATGGGTTATCGCCTTCGATTTCCAGTGGAACAACAGTGCTGACACCATTGGCTCCAACAATGTAGAGATTCTTAAACTTGTGGTTAGAGGTTGAGTTTTCCGGTTGAGCACAGACCAGATAGATTTTGTTATGGTCCATCATGTCGAACAGCAAATTGGTGTTGATCGCATCAAAGTTGCCAATCTCGTCAAGCGGGATATGGATGTAGGTCGAGTTATCAGGGCATAACTTCCGTGACAATGCGAGGAACATGATCAGCACCAGAATACGTGACGTTCCTGTACTCCCTGCACTGGTAAAGTCGTTGTCAGTACGCAGCTCGGCAAGACGTCCATTGTTCATCACGCTCATTTTCAGACGTACCATAGAGCGGATATCATCAGTATGTCCTTTGGTGCTTTCAATTGCCTTTAAGGTGTATTCACAGCAACGAATGAAATCCTCGCTCGGAATGGAGCTGCTTTGCATGTTTTCAAAGGATTGATAGTCCTCACACTGCAAAACAAACTGATTGAGCTGATCTAGGCTGTTCTTGTCATTCAGCACACTTTCCAGATTCATTGAGAAGTCAGTGAATGCCTTGAACTTGTTGCTACGGTTCAGGTAACCAGACAGTTCCGTAGATACGCTCTTTAAACGCTTATTTAGATTAAGGATTTCCTGAATATAGTTACGCAACTGAGCCGATTTATTACGGAAAATGTTTGTGACTGCATCATGCTTTTTCGGCAAGTCGTAGTCCATGATGCTTTCGATGGTAGACATGGAGTTAATGGTGTTCATGGTTTCACTGGTAGTCCCCATACTCTCCATCTTTTCCTCAAACAGCTTGAACAGAGAGAAGGCTTCATATTTGCGCAGTAATGCCTTAGAAGCGTTTGTCTGCAAGCGTAATTGATAAATCTGTTTCTTCTGTGTATCAGCCAACGTACCCAGATCACGAGAGAAGCTGTCGAAGCTTAAAAACTCAGGTCGATCTACCTCTACCAATAGGATATCGTCATCGAACAGGTTTTCGATTTCACGCCCCTGTTTATCCAGCTTTTTGATTTTCTCCCTGAAATCTTGTGCACTCGCTTCAAGATTGTCCACTCTTGTACGAAGGGAGGTTCGGACTTGTTCAAGCTCACTTTCCAGTTTGGAAAGATTGTGGCTGTATTCAGATACAAGTTTCAGAGCTTGGTTCATGTCCTCGATATGGTTCTGCTTGTACTGATAGTGGTTTTTCTTCCACATATCGTACTCAGCCAAAATGCTTTCATAGCCTTTGACTTTGGTGTGCTGTGCAATCGCAGCCTTGATCTTCATTTCTGCCTGTTTCAGGATATTTTCATCCACGCCTTGCTCACGCAGTTTGCTGTGATACAGGTTGGTCAAATCATCCATCTTGGCTTGATAGCTGCTCTCTAGCTGCTTTTCCTTTGTGGCAATCAGGTCAAGCTTGATACGCAAGTCTGCATAGGACGCATCATAGCTCTCCTTTAAGCCATTTTTTTCAAGCATGTTGGCTGATCGAAGCTCACCACGTTTCTTCGGCTCAATCTGATTGTTGAAAGTTTGCAGCTCGTATTTCGCTCTATTTACAGCTTCTTGCTCAATACGTGTAGCTTCTGCCTTCTTCGCTTTCAGCTCTTTCTCAGTCTGGTCATAAACCTGTCGGGCTTGCTGCTTCTCGTTTTGCAGGGTATTTAACTCATTTTCGAGTTTAACAACTGCAATATTGGTCTCGTTGATCTCTCTATGGATGGACTGAGCCAGATGCGATTGCTTGTCGTACTGCTCAACCAAAGAAGCCGTGTAAATCTCGGCATCTTTCAGACGTATTTGTAGTTGCTCAAGACTGTCGGCTTCCCCTGGAATCTCCAACTTGTTCAGGTCTATTTCAAGACCATAGAGGCTTAGCGCATTGGCATTCACGCCAGTTTGCCAGACAGGGTTCAGGTTGGTTTTGAAGAAAAGCTCAGGATTGATGACCTTCGCAATGGTAGTACGCCAGTCCACATCTTCATTCGGTGCATCATTCAGGAACCGTAGCAAGGTGTCTTTCTGGAACAGGGTTGTACGCAGATTCTCTTCTGACTGCTTGGCTTTCTCAAGCTTGGCTTTTAATCCATTAAGATCATACTGCGCCTTGTTTTGATCAAAATTAAGTTGTTTAAGCTTGTTTTGAGCCGCTTTCAATTCGTCAGACTTTGCAGACAAGGTATTCTCTTTGACTTCATAAGCCAACTTGAGGCGCTGTAGCTGTAGGTTTTCTTCATCCGTAAACAGTGTTGATTGGTGCATGCGCTCCATAGCTGCTGACTGGATATCCAGAAGCCTTTGACGTTCACTGGAAATTTCTTGATCAAGAATTTGGAGCTGTTCAGCCTGTTTGCGCTCAAGCTCTTTCACCTTGAGATCAAAGCGGTTTCGCAACTGGTTGATTGCCTCCTGAACCTCGTTAGATTCAGCATTAAGGGCTTCACTGGATGCCATTTTTTCACGAAGCAAATCTGCTGAATGCTTGTCGTACTCGCGGTTGATATTTTCGTAGCTTTCAGTCAAAAACTGTTTGTATTTCTTCGCTTCTTCAATCTCGTTGAAGTAGTGCGCACGTTTCTTATATTCCTGTTCCATGACGGAAATATTCATGTCTTGATAACGTCTTTCCGCAACTTCAATATCATGAATTGCCTGTTTAAAGTTACCTGCAGACTTTTCTTTTACTGCAATCAGCTCTTTGACTTGTACAATCTGGTTATTCAGGTTACGGACTGTCTCATTCCCTTTGTTCTTTACCGCATAGATTTCATGCTCTATCGAACTGATCTGCTGCTCGTAGTTCACCACATGGTCCCGGAGTACCAACAGGTGTGCATGAAGCGCATTAAAGGAGGCTAAGACCGCATTCTTTAACTGAATGCCAGAGATAATCTTCTGCTTTTCCGATTGAAGGCTTTGTAGGGCTTTCACATCATTGATGGTTGCTAACCAATCTGCGGTAGAGGTTGGTTTTGTTTTGATTTTCTCGTTGTCCAAATACGCTTCAATTAACATGGTTTTGAAGTTTGAGACAACATTGTTCTGGTTAATCGTTACCTGGGTCAGATTGCTCAGGAATTTTAGCTGTTGTTTGCTTCCAGACAGTGAATAGCGGTTGCATAAATCACGAAGGTTTCTTTCACCTGTCAGTCGTGATTTATCTGCAGTCAGCGTATAGATATATTCAGGGATGCTGTCGATCTGACGGCTCACATCAACGCCAGATTTATAAACCTGATCAAATACGTCTTTCACATTCTGAGAAAGACCCAAGATTTCCAGACTGCTCTCACTTAATAGCGTATCTTCCGCGCATCCATCAACAAATCGGTAGTTGTGCTTGCCCTGATTATTATTGCGATACAGCACCACACACTTTGTACCTGAGTGAGCAAGGTATTCAAAAATCACCATGCTTCGACTGCTCGGCAAATAGTAGTCTACGAAATTTTTCTTGTTTGCAGCTTTCTCTATTAACCCATTTGGTGAGGCACCAAAGAAAATAGGAATCAGGTTCAGGAATGAGGTTTTCCCTGCACCGTTGATACCGGTAATGTTTGTATGACCACCACTAATATCAACTCGGAATAGTTTAGATGAAAGAAAAGAATCATAAAGAATGATTGACTGTAAACCTTTCATAGAGGTTTCTTGAGGGTTAATAATACTCATTATATACCTTTTATAAATATTCATAAGTCTAATGGATACTTCAATTTTAAATAAAAACTGTAACTTTCCCTGATCTTATACTTTTATTAAATATAATGGCGGTTATCCGACATAGACACCAACTATCCCCAATTTCTGCGGATAAAACCGGGACAACTTTTAGCCATTTTTGTACGCCCTGGCGCACAGAGATTTAGGGATTTTGCGGCTAGGGCAGCTGCGGTTTTTTACTTATGATGAAGTCATACAGGAACAGGACGTTCCGGAACATAAAACAATAACGATAAGTTCTAGCACCAGGATTATTAGGTAGACAGCCCTACCTAGCACCAAACATGAAAAAGCCCGACAAGATGTCGGGCTTTTTTATTTAATATTATTTTTAAAAAATACTTGCAAATAGTGTAATGAGTTGATCAAATATGAATTCAGTCCACGGATTAAGGACAAGGTAACTTAATATGATTAAACCTCAAGACATTCTAGTTCTCGTAAAACTGATCTCTATTGAGAATCAGCACCAGATATTCAAAGAATACTATTCAGAAGCACAACTTGAGTGGGATAAATTAGAAGATGAGCAGTTAGATATCTTTTTAAAATTAAGTGCTTTTTATGATTCTTTATCAATCAGAGGGTTGGCTGAAGCAGTAGTTATTAGTAAAAGTGAGGTTGCAGAATCTTTAAAGCGTTTAATCAAGATAGGGCTATTGATCGTAACCTCTAATTCACCATTTAAGCGATTAGAGCTAGTAGAAATGCAATGGAAAACCAATAGAAGAGCTCTCTTAGACCTAATTATTTACAGTTTTCAATACTTTTTCCATACAGAAGTTGGTGCTATTGATATTGGTATTCCTACTGTTTTCAATAATAAAAAACTTTCAGATCATTTATCGTATTCTTCTTCATTACCTTATATTTGGCCCGCTCAAAGCTATCAATCAATTTCAGGATTAGCAGTTGAACCATTATATAAATCTGTACCATATGCAGCGTTAGATGATAATTTCCTGTATGAAGTTTTTGCTCTTATTGATGTGTTTAGAATAGGTTCCCCAAGGGAAAAGAAAATAGCTGAAAAGTTATTACGTGAGTATCTACAATGAATAATGCTTTAACACAAATGAAGATGCTAGAGCAGGTTGTAAGTGCTTTAAGCGAGGATCTTATCAAAGACCTAGTATTTATTGGAGGGTGCACTACTAGCCTGTTTTTAGATCCAGAAAATTTATCTTTATCAACTAGATACACTCAAGATGTTGATTTAATTGTAGATATAAAGACTACAACCCAATGGTATGAGTTAGATGAGAAAGTCAGAAAACTAGGGTTTAAAAATTATCAAAGTTCAGATCCATTTGAAAAGAACACGGACTTCACTTGTCGCTACCAACTAGGGGAAGATCTAATTGTAGACTTTATGCCCACTGATGAAAAAATTTTAGGCTTCTCTAATTCTTGGTATCTAGAAGCTTATAAGAAAAAAGTAGAGTATAAGCTAGGAAATAATTTAATTATCAATACCTTAATGCCTGAATATTTCTTAGCAACCAAGTTTGAAGCATTACATGGCCGTAAAGAAGATCCCTTATATAGCAAAGACTTAGAAGATATCATCACAATTTGCTTGGGACGATCCTCCTTAGTTGAAGAAGTCTATAATGCTCCAACAGAACTCAAAGATTACTTATCTGACCAATTTAAAAAACTCACTGAATTAACTGATTTTGAAATCATAATGGAAGATCAATGTAGATTTGGCTCAAGAGAAAGAGCTTTACAAGTAATTCAAGCGATCATAAAACAATGGCCAAAAGCATATTAATAAACTCCTTTTCCTTATGTCAGAATCTTAGCGCACCAGAAAAATTTGGAATCGATGCTGTAGGGAACCTTACTGATAATGAAAATCTATATTTTTGTTACGTAGTGGATGGTCATGGGGGATGTAAAAACAGCGACATACTAGTTAAAAATTTTCAGGCTTATGTGCTTTCTTTGAAGGACGTCTTTGCTCAATTAAATAATACTACACAAGATATACATGATTTTTTTGAACGTCTAACAGAGAATTTTTATATAGAACATCGGGGAAAATTGCGACCTGCAGCAATGAGTATTTTGATGGTTATTTTTAGTCAGACTCAAATTTATTCAGCACATTTGGGTGATTGCAGACTTGGGAAAATCAATAATGAGCAACAAATCAGTTGGATTACTTATCCTCATAATTTAGCGATGAGCTTAAATAATCAAACAGATCCCCAAAGTATCGAAATGATACTTAGGTCTTCTTCAAATGATAATATTGTCACCAAGTCATTTAATACAAAAAAGTTAAAACCCTTGAGCTTTAAGACCTTAGATATTGAAAAAAAATCCACATATATTCTAGCATCCGATGGATTTTGGAAGCTTTCAGAAAATGATATAAAAACAATAATTTATAGCAAAAATTTATCCGAAGTATCTTCATTATTTGATGATATTTCTCTATGGGTTATATCATTCATTTAACATAAAGTCTCATATACCCAATTCGGATGTTAAAATCAAATAAACCTAATTTTTATAAGCAGATACTCGCTATGAACCGTACCGGGTTTGTCGGAGAATTTTTATTTAAGTTAGGCCACCTGACCTAACGGGTTAATCTTATCATTGTACATTGCTTCAAACTCAAAAGGCGATACATTGTCAACGGCATTCTAAAATTGCCCCCTTTTACCTTACAAATGGCAAAGTAAAATTGACCCCTGAAATCAGAGAAAGAGCGGTTCAATTACTAATTGAATCTGAAAAAGATTATCCTTCTACTTGGGCAGCAATCACAGCTATTGATCCTAAAATCGGTTGTACTCCTGAAACATTGCGTGTTTGGTATCAAAAATATTTAGATCAACAAAATCCTGTCAAAGTACAACAGATATCTGATCAAAAAAAAATGAAGGGTAATCCCCCCTAAAATACTAGCTCTTTAAAAGAGGCAGTATTATGCTTTTACAACATGGTGTTTAACTTGAGAAACTGAATTTAAAACAATCTACTGTAACTCTTCCAGACAGATATGAAATTAATCCACCCCTAACCCTTTAAACACCGCATCCACCGGATCTGCATAAAAGCTGGTCTGGAACTTGGTAAACAGTTCCACAGGAATCGTTGGGATATCTGCCGCACTACTCATTGGTAAAGCAACCTTCTTGGCACCCGCATCAAAAGCAACTTGCAGACATTCGGCAATACTTTCCACCGGTGTCACTGAACCACCCAAGCTCATATCACCCAGTACCACCATCTGACTTTGTACCGATCGTCCTAAGAGGCCAGAAGCGAAAGCCACTAAACTTGGCAGAGCAAGATGGCTGAGCGGGCCGGTATTCTGTAATTCCACCACATGTAAGTGGAAATCATGTTCCAGCACCTTACTGCCCCCCGAGATCCGGGATGCATTGGCCTTGAAGTAATCAAAAGCAATCTTGACCTGTTCTTTGGCACTACTTGAATTCCATAAGCCAGATGTCGCCAATTTTCCTGAACCTTTAGTGACTTGAAGTTCTAAGCGGTATAAGCCTGGCATGCCCTTATTACTGAGGCCAATGGTATACAGGAAGCCTGGTTTAGCAGGACCTTCGGGAATAAGTCCACCTCCACCCTGCTCTTTTACCGAAACAAAATGCTCTTCTAGGGTGTCATTGTCGATATAGCTAAAATGCACATCATAGAATTCCATCCCCCCAATTTTTTTCAGCTGTTCTTTGACCCGACGGCGCACCTGCAGCGCATATTCCAGGCATTGCCGTACATCTTCTTTGTTAAATTGACCATGTGGGTAGAGCAGCTTCATCAATCCAGAAACCGTCTTGCGAACGGCAATCACATCACGCTGATTCAGGTTATTCCCTAGCTTGAAGTACTTCTCAATGGCATCCGCAAAACTACGTTTACGCATTTCCCGGAAGAATTCAGCCAGATAATCAACAATCAGGCCATAACGGTTGGTAAAGAATTCCGGGCGCATTTTCGGAATTTCCCAACCTGGGATATAGGCATGAAAGCGATCAAAGAATGCTGAATCGATCATTGCTTCAGGGAACGGCGCCAGGAGATGGCTGGTTTTAACCAGAGATTCCACACTTTGGTTAATATTACCCACAAAAACCATCGAAGCTGAGGCTTCCATCTGTTCACGGCCACGGGCAAAAGATCCTGAGGCCATGTAGTCTTTCATGATCTGTACGCCATCTTTGTCCTTAAAGGAAATACCGGCAACTTCATCAAAGGCCACCACATCCCACAACCCCACCAGACCAATACGGCGGCTACTCATGTTATAGAACAGGTTGGCGACAGTCGTTTGTCCACCGGAGACTAAAATACTATTCGGTGAACACTCTTTGTAAATATGGCTTTTCCCGGTACCGCGTGGTCCCAGTTCACAAACGTTATAGTTATTTTCAACGAACGGAACCATACGCGCTAATAGGTGCCATTGCACATCCTCTTTTAGCGAAGCCGGTTCCATGCCGATCGAACGGATTAAACTCTCGCGCCACTGATCAGTGCTTAATGCTGCTCTGCCACTGAAAAGTTCATCCATATTCATATTCGGCATTTGAATCGGCTTGAGTAAGCTCACGCCAAATGGAGAACTAGTCTGTCCTTCTTCAAAATAATAACTGAGCGTAGCAATGACCCAGATACCACCAACAAGTAATTTTTCATACTCTTTGACGATGCCTGCCGAGATTTCGGCATCTTTGATGCCCAGATTACTAAATGATGCTTCGTATTTGTCTTTACGCTCATTCAGCTTTACGGTCACCCGATCAATGACCTTATAACTGCCCCGTTCACGAACCAGGGATTTCACCTTCTCAGCTTCATCAGGTCGTACATAGTTCTCTGCCAGTACGGTCTTTACGTTACGTAGTCCCTGTTCAATGATCTCTGGATCATCCGAGGCACAGTACATTCCCAGCAGGTATTCGAGTACATAGACTGGGACATTGGCCCCTTCTTTGATCAGTTTAGTCAGATCCTTACGTACCACCCGCCCAGCAAAGTGTTCATTCAGCAGCTGATCCAGTTCTTTATCGTTAGCAGATTCCATGTAGGCTACGCTCTATCGTTAATTCGTTATCAGAAGAAGTCATCGGTAAATGCCAGATCAATGGTGACCTTATAGCGCTGCATTTCGATATTCAGGTCTTTGTCCTTCAGTACCAGGAAGTAATCTTTCTTACGGTCAAAATCAGTGCCAGACAATGAGAGTCTGACCTGTTTGACCCGATCGGCAACAGAATCGGTAGTGCTATCAAAAGTCAAAGTTTCTTCACTGGAAACTTTGAGATCCCCATCATAAATGGCAATGGATAAAGTCACTGGCATGACCAGCTCACTGACAGCTTCGGTTTGCATCAAATCAAACTTCTGGATGTTATTGACCATCTTCAGCGTGGATTTGGTAGAAATGACCTCAACTTTACGCTTGGTCCGCTGTCCAGCCTTTTCACCACGTAGCTGTTTTACCATCAGTACCGGCACCACAATTTCCTGAGGCATGATGCCGCCATGCACGAAACGTGAGCCTCCTACAAAATGGAAACGGTTCGCCCCTTTTGGAATCCAGAAATCAGTCGCAGATAGTGTGCCTGCCGTAGCTTGGGTTGAGCCTTTCCATGCTTCCTTGCTCTCTGGTAAACCATGCCCAATCACATAGCGTTTTTTGCTCTTCAATGTATTGGCTGGTTTTTCAGTCAAGCTTGAACGATCCGCAGATTCCAGTTTACTTTGCTGGAACAAGAAGCCATGGTCGGCTGTAATCAACAGGGTAGAAATATTGAAGTGCATTAAAATTTTGCGGCTGAGTTCGGTCAGCTCTTCAATGGCATGTTCCACCGCCATAAAGGTTTCTGATTCTGTCGAGGCACTGTCACCGCGTGCATCAATCACGTTGTGATAAACGTAAATCAGCTCATGGTCTTTCAGTGCTTCACGACCTTCATCACGCGACCAGCCTTTTACCATTTCAGCGGTTACTGCCAATCCATTATAGGCAGCCAGAATTTTGGATCGTGCTGCAGTCCCTTTGCTGGACTGCCCATCTACTAAAACATCATCCCCTGCGGCCTCTTTGTACTCCAAAGTCTGATGCGGCAACAACGAGGCCATGCCAAGTGTGGTGTAACTTGGGACAACGCCCAGCTGTGAAGACAAGGTCGCTTCAGAATAACGCTTTTCATTAATACGATCACGCAGCTCTACTGCAGCTTCATAGCGGAAAGCATCACTGATGATCACTACAATACGGCGTTTCGTTGCAGAATTGAGTAAGGGTCTGACGTGGGTATCGTAGAAGTTCTGCTGATTTGGGATATCTGCCACTTTCCAGACATTCAAGCGTTGCTCAGCTTCAACCCGCTCTCCCCAGTTTCGTGCCAAGTGGTCAATAAACCAGTAGGAATAGCAATTTTCGACTTCTTCATCAAGTTTTTTCAGGATATCGACATGAGCGCGTTGAGAAGCAGCACTGTAGTGGCGATAGGCCATATCAAAGCGATACAACTCCTGCTCGTAGGCTTTATACAAGGCTTCACTAGAGTCGAAATAGAACCCAGAATCAAACTGCAGTCGCAGACTGAACAGCTCAATCGCTGCCTGCAACGCTGTATAGACGGTACGGTATTTACGGCGGGTTGCATCGTCCTTATGTTTGGACGCCCAATAGCCATCCAGACGGGTAGAAATAACCGTTCTGAAATGTTCCAGTTCAGCTTTGGCTGCTGCAGGGATATGACTGGCCAAATCAACAATGATCTTTTGTTCAATCACTTCAAAAGTCATGACATCGAGCAGCTGCTCCAGATCAAAAGCCCTAACCTTTTCTTGGATCCGCAGTGCATTGGCCACGCTCTGGGAAAGCTTATCAAAGGTTGGGTAGTATTTGGAGCTGTCTCTCCAGCGTGACAAGAAGGCTCTAGCCGTCGCACGTGAACTGACAGATGACATCACCAGTTCTTGAGCCCATAGCGGTATATCGCCCAGGCTTTCACAGAAACCTGTGCTCATCAAACGGATAAAGAACGTACCGAGCTTGAATGGTGCTTCCCCATTCAATTCTTCAACCGATGCTGGATAACCAATTTCCGCCTGTAATGCGGTCACCAAAGCCGGCACCAGTTGGAATTTTTCCAGTTCAGCAAAGGATTCTGGATTGACTTCCAGAGCCAGGTTCTGCTGTACCATTTCATCTGCCAACGCCAGGACAATATGCATCAGCTCGGCACTGTCGGCCTTGACCACAGCTGCAATCATGGCCATATCCAGATTCTGTTCATCTGCATCAGACTGGATATAGCGTTTTAAGGTGCTCAGACGTGCTTTGGTTTTGAGGAATTCTTCACGTTTGGCCAGATGTTCTCTTAGACTCTGCTGCTGTAAACCCAGCTCATTGAAAATAATTGAGAAACGATCGGCATAAAAGCTACGTGAATACAGCTTGATGTCCAGTAACCAGTCTTTTTCGGTTTCAGGCTCAGCACTGGGGAAATACAGCAAGTATTTACCCTGCTGATCCTCAAGTTCCAGTTTAAGCTTAATCGCAAGGCTGGATTCTTCTGCCATATTCAGAATCTGGACATCATTTAGCTCTAGGGCTTTGATTTCTTCAGTAAATGACTGTTCTGCATCATACCAAAAGACAATTCGGTGCTGTTCAGTATAAAAGGCTTGTTCCAGGCCTTGCTGAAGTTGATTTAAGTTCATGCAAACACCTCTGCATGATCTCGTTCGCAAGAAAAGCTATTCATCACTTCTCCCCCGTCACTGCTTTCACTTCAGCCAACAAATTACCAAACTTGCCGTAGTTCACTTTCACCCCATCATCTAGATCCAGTGAAATACGCTGATCGGCATAGTGACGCAGTTTTTCTTCAAAGCTACTCAGTTCTGCCTGTTGCTTATGCAAGTCTTGCAGTTTTTTCTCGATACGCTTGATTTCAGCCGCAGAGTCACTGTCTTCTTTGGCTGTTTCCAGAGAGTTGGCATACGCAGCCATTTTAGAAATCAGTGGCATGACGTATTCAGTACGCATACGTGCCAAGGTACTTTCGTTATAGCGGTGCAAGTACACCAACGCCTGGAAAGCCCCCTGTTTACCACTGCTAAATAACCAGTAGATCGGACGCTTTTTATAGGTTTGCATGTGATCTTTATAGAACTTACTCGCCAAATAACGGCGAATGGTATCTTCAGCTGTTTCACTGGCTTTTTTATCCAAGCTTTCAGCGAGCCACAGCATATTGGCATCCAGTGTGTCTTTACCCCAGACGGCGGTTAAGAACTCTTGGATACGATGGGTTGCGTCATCTTCAAACCAATGCATTTCGGTCAATGGAATAATACCGTCGGCATCGGCTGGGAATGTTTGATAACGGCTGGCATCAAAGTCTTGATTGCCTGCATGGGCATAGATCAAACCTGGTTCGTCCAAGCTATAACGGCCCATCATGCAACCAATAGCATAAGACACTAAACGCTGGCTGTCTTTTTCACGGTCGGCACGAGTTAAAGTGATTTGTTCATCTGGAACATCGGGTGTCAATTCATCCTGTAAACCATAAGCGTCAATAAACAGTTTATTGTTTTCTTCTTCCAGACGTTTCATTTCAGCGACGGCGTCAGCGTTTTGTTGCTGCCATGTGTTAAATGCTTGCTCTAAAGTTGGTTGTTGAATACGAATAATTGGGTTTTCAGTAAAGTCCCATGAAGTTTCGTAATTGTCCCAGTCATACTTTGCAATTTGAATGCATGTTTCTACATGGTTATTTTTTTCGGTCACTTCAATATAAGGTAATTGTTGAATATTACCTACCTGAAAGTTTACAGTAGGATTAACGACTTTCATTAATTGTGGAGCTATATATGAACACAAGAATCCAGTAATTACTTTGTAGTGATTATGTTTTGGGAATAAAGAAGACCCTCCGACATCAAATATAAAACCTGTTGGATAATATCTAACACCAAAATATGAGGCACTTATGAATGACCAACTCACTGATTGTCTAAAGTAAAATTCTGTGTTTTGTGGTCTAGATCGTTGTTTACCATTTGCATCTACAAAGTTTCTAATTTCAAAACCATCATTTTCCCAATTAACAATAAGTTCTTGATTACCATACCATTTACGAAAATCACCTCCTTTATTATAAGGAAACCATTTTTTATTTGAAAATTTAGCTTGTTCCCTATTTTCGAAATGAAAACCAATTCTTTGAATACTAACTTCTTGCCAAAAACGTAAAAAACGATTGTTATCTCCTGTTTGTAATCCAACCACAGCATCTGCGATATCACCAATCGCTAGGTTTTTTTCAAAAATCTCTCCGACTTTATCACTCACCCAAAAAGCAACTGGACTACCAGGAATTTTTTTAAATTTTTCCTGTGATGAAAAAAATTTCAATGTGGAATCATTCGAGTTTATAGTTTCTAAGAATTTTATTGGTTGTGATTCAGCTGAACCTAAGTGCCCTAGATCAAAATAGGTACCTTTTATATTCTCAACAGTATTAGCTACTGTAAATGCTACAACAGAAACAATTGCTGAATCAAAAAACATTGTAAAGGAAGGTTTTACTAAAGAAGTTATTGATTTACTTTTAGATAAGTTTTTTCTTAATTTTTCATAAGATGATAATGACATCCACGTATATGGTGTCATAAAACCAAGTTGCCCATTTGTTTTGATAAACAACGAATTTCTAATCACAAATGCAGAAAATAGATCTTTATCATAACCTTTATAGTTTTTCGTTAAATAGGTTTTAAGGTTTGGATTTATATATTTATTACCCATATACGGTGGGTTAGCAATCACAGCATCATATTGTTTAGCCAGTAATTTTGCTTGCTGGACGAGCGGTAACAGCTCCTGTGCTGACTGCTGCGCAAAAATATCACCAGACGCTGCTGCTGTATTCAGCTTGGTTTCTAAATCAGGTAATTTCTTAGCAAATGCTGCAGGAGTTTGAATCAAAGATCCAAAGGTCGAAGCATGTTCAAATAGATCCAGTAATTCTTTTAAATCTGCCTGCGCAATACCGGTACTTACCAAGTCCTGACTAAATGCTTCTAGCCGTTCTGGCTGACTATCCCGCAACGCGATAATATTCAGCTTCGGTGGATTGCTAAATAAACGGCGGTCATCCTCACGCGCTTTCATCAATAGCGCAAAACTGGCGAGCTGTGCTGCACGGGTATCAATATCAATCCCGTACAGGTTATTTTCTAGAATCAAACGTGGAATATCACGGCTGCGGTAGCCACGCTCTAAGTAAATTGCTTTTAAGCAATCATAGGCTTCCACCAGAATATGCCCCGAACCACAGGCTGGATCCAGCACCGTAATGCTTTCAGGGTTTAAAGTATCGCCATCTTCACTGATCCGCACATCAATCAGCTGTTTCAGCTGTGCATTGACTTCGTCGCTTTGCTCAGCTGGCTGAATATAGTATTCCCAATTACTTGCAAGCGTACTATCAGGCTGTGCCATCATCCATAGACGACCGACACTGTTCTGTACCAAATACTTCACAATCCAGTTTGGCGTGAAGAGTTGCGTCGCTGCAGGAATGTCTTCACTTTTGACGACTTTACCAATCACCTGGTCTTTCTTTTCAGAAATATAGAACTGGTACAACCAGCCAATAATCTGTACATCCGACCAGTCTTCTTCTGGAATACTGCTGACCAGATCACGGATCAACGAATCGGTTTTGGTCAGGTTATCCGGTAACAGTAGTTCAGACTCATCAGAAACCTGTTCAAACAAGAGTGGCATGACCTGATTCAACGCATGACACTGAGCCAGTAACAGTTCCCGATACAGCTCTTCGTCTTTATTGCCATCCAACTTAAGCTCAGCTACACGGCTGGCATCTAAACCTGGTAGGTCAATATCCAGACATTCTTCCAGAATCTGGGGCAAGCCGGCACTACCATCTGCACTGCTCAGTACACGGCGGCCATGATCCAGTAAGCCTTTGCATTCCATGTAGCGAATCGCACAAAGACGGTTAAACCAGCTATAAGCGATATAATCAATCGTCTGCTCAAAACTGCTGGTTTGAATGCGTTTGATCAGCTTCTCACGTGGTTTCATGACGGATAGCGGAAAAACCTGATCGCCAATCAGCAGCAAGTCCCCTTTCTGTTCTGCCGGTAAAATGCTGTCTGCGGTGATGCCATATTTGGCGGCCTGCTTGCGCATGGCTGCGATAAAATCGTTACGTGCTTGCGGTGCGTATTTTTTAATATTGCTGGTGTTCATAGTTCAACCTTAAATGAATTACTGATGCTGATATCCCTAAGCCCTGTTAGCGGATACGCACACGCTTTTTGTCACTCACAATTTTTTTCAGTTCAGCTTTGAGTGCGTCTACAAACTGATCTACTGACTCTTCTGTTTCCAGATAGACACTACTTGAGCTTTTGCTGTAAATGCTAGCAACATCAACTTCTACCACTGGTTTCGGTGGCACTACGGCTGTCACAGGCTGTACCGGACTCGCAGCAGGTGTTGATGTATCTGGGCTGGAGATGGTTGCAGTGTTGGTTACACTCTCTGCTTTGCTCTGAGCCAGTTGTGCCGCTTTGGCCTGACGCTGGATTTCCGCCTGAACTTCGCTTTCCAACTCATACAAGGCTTCATCAAAACGCTCCACGGCGGTTTGGGTTTGCAGCATATAGATGGTGGACAGGCTAGTTTCCACTTCAATATCCGTTTTCAGCAGTTGTAGTGGGCGTAATAGCTTGTTACTCAGCTCAGCGCTAGCGATGCCACTGTTTTTGATCTCAGCTTCTAACTGCTTGATCTTGTCATCAATGTGTTCTATCGCCTGATTGCGCTTCTCAGTCAGCAATTGCTCATTGACGCTTTCCACTGTGCGAACCAAATCAGCCACTTTATTTAACAGGCCATAAGGCGATTCAAGGGTGGATATACGATGTAATTCAGAGAGGGCTTTCTTTGCCACATCATCACTGCCCAGCGCCTGTTTATTTTTCTCAAAATGACGTAGGGCCTGCTGCAGTTGCTGCCAGCTTGGCATCTGGTTACTGAAGAACTCATGAATATCACGATAATCTTCTTCCAGATCCAGATAGTCATCCTTGTTATCAACCACGGCCTTAAAGAAATCGAAGCTGTCGCTATTGGCCAGCAAGCGATCCAAGCTTAAGATAGACCGTTCAATGACTTTCTTGCCAGGGAATTGCCCGACATCGGTTTTGCTCTTATACGACTTAAAGTTGGCTAACCAGGTCTTAAAGTTTTGGGTATAGAATTCAAACAGCTCTTTTTCTGTCGCTGGTCCCATGGCCGAGAATAGGTCTTGGGTCAGTTGGCGTGCCTGTTTCAACACCTGATCATCAGTCTGGCGCTTTTTAATGATGGCAACTTCACGGCGACGGCGACTGTTTTGTAAAGGCTCAAAGGCATCTTTTAACTGTAAGCTGCCACCATTTAACTGCAGTGAAATCCGCCCCATTGCCGCCAGCTGACCCACCAGTAATAAAATCTCGGCATCTGGCCAGCCATAAGGGCGTTTGGCAAAACGGTCTATCACATCTGAGACTAGAATACGCTCTGTACCAGTGGCCCGCAGTGCAATGTACTGCTCCACTTCCTGTAGGGCTTTGGGATTGCTCTGCCCACCATCCAGAGACAATCCGAGCTGCGCCATATCATCCACAGTCAAGACGGCGTTCAGTTCACGCCAAGCATCCTGCTGATAGACCTGCAGATAGCTCAGTTTGGTATAAGTGTTTTCCAGCAAATAACGACAAGCCTCATCCAGCTTGGTGGTTGGACTTGAAGATGAAAGTTGTAGATGTTGACCCAAGGCATAACTTTCCGCGTCCAGCAACATTTCTTCGACCCGGACACGCAGACGTTTTTTGCGTTCCTGGTTCTCACGGCCACGGTCTGCCAGAATACGGGAAATATCGGACTGAGTGCCATCATCATTTAAGCGGATGAATTTATTGGTTTTCAGCCAGGTGCGCAGTTCATTAAAGAACTGTTTATCGTCTGCCAGTTTAAACAGCACTTGTCCTTCGGCCTGAGTACTTTTACCAATACAGTAAGCTTCGGTGTAAAGATTGTATTCCGTATCCAGCGGAGAAATGATTTCAACTTTCAAATCGCTCTCATACTTGCCATCCAGGCTATGGCTATCTAGGAAACGACCAATCTGATAGTCCATCTTGTTGGCTTGATGGCGGTATTTGTTCTGATCGCGCAGTAAATCTTTAAAGATCAGATTGGCTAACTCTTTATTTTCTTCTGAAGCTGCTAAGTCAGTGGCTTTGATTTTTCGGGTGATATCGCGTTCTTCATTGGTCAGGAACAGGAACTCATCGCCATTCCTAGTAATCAGGCTCTCTTTTTCCAGACGCTGCAGGCTCTCTTCAATCCGCTTGCGCAATGCCAGCTTATCTTCATCAATTTTCTCAATCGACAAAGTCACCAGGTTATCCAAGGTACCTTTGATGATATCGACATAGCGGATCATGAAAAGCGTGCGTAGCATCTGCACATCAAAACCATCCAGGGTCTTATTCTGCTCTGCCTGGTCGATGGTACGCTTCACTGCTGTATCCAGAAATCCTTCCACTGAAGTATAGAAGCGGTGGAAAGGAACCAGGGCACCGACTTCATCTGTAGCAATCGCATTCGCGGCCATCTGGAACGCATCCAACATGGACCGTTCACCATAGGCCAAGTGTGCACCGGTCGCACCGACCTTACGGATTTCTTCAAAAACTTTCTGCACCAGCTGGAAATGGTACGGCGCAAAAGGATAGTTATTGATAAAGCTGTCTGGACCCTCATAGTTCTTGAGTGTTGGGCCTGAACGGTCAAAGGTGATCTGGTTTTTTAAGATATCGCCCTTTTGCTCAAACACTGATCTGAGCAGTGCTTCAGCTTCCGGGGTTTTACGTAATAAACGTTTCTGGATGACTTCATCGGTATTTGAACTGGACAGTGATAACCGGGTTTTAAAACGTCCAGCAATCTTGGAGAAGTCATTGGCTTTGGAAGAAGACATCTCACCTAGAACCGCGTCGATGTCTGCCTGTGAGGTCACGATAATCCAAGCGCGGCCTTTACAGATCGTACCCAGGTTTTCAGTAATGGTTTGCAATGTCAGCATCAAGCGGGTATCACTGCCAATAAACTGCCCCACTTCATCCACCAGAAACAACATGCGTTGCTGGGGTCCTTTGCTGTCTAGGTATTCTTTCACCCACTGACAGAAGTTTTCAACCGAAACACTAAAGGTCTGCTCAGAATCCTCAAACCACTTGTGTGCCGCTTCAGCAGATAAGTTGAGGGCTTGGGAAATTGCGGTTTCGACATCATCCTGATAGAACTGATAGCCGTCACGCTCCTCTAGCCAGGACATGCCGCTGGATTCCTCAAACGCCTGTTTAAAGCGCTCATACACCCCTTTCTGGCTCAGATGACGTTCCATATGGGCAATATGTGGATGGTCAGCACTAAAACCCTGATACTCGTTAAACACGCGTAAAAACACATTCAGAATCGGATTGCCATCATCATTGGAGCTGGCTTTACTGTCGATGTTAAATAGGATGACATCGGCATGATGACTAACGGCCTTGCCAATATCAGCACGGATAAACGCATCACGGATTTTGCTTTCATCAAAGAATTCTGCAGCACTGCGTTCGTTACCTTCCGCGTCACGTGCCACTTTATTGGCCAGAATATACGACAAGGTTTTCAGGAAATGTGATTTACCAGAACCAAAGAAACCTGAAATCCACACGCCGACACGATTGGCAATCGAAGGATCGCTTAGGTCTGTGCCATAAGACTGGAAAAAGTCCCGAAAATGCTTTTCCAGCTCATTGGTGACCACATACTCGTCGAGTTCCTGATAAACCGTAGTATTGTCATTCTGATCTGCCTTGACCACCCCGTTTATCGCACGATCTAATGGCTTGTAAAAAAGTTCTTTAATGTTCATCTCAATCCATTCCCCCGAATTCTTATTTCTATTTGCCTTGTTAAGGCACTAATCTGAATGCTCTGTAGTAATTATTGCTTGGAATTTTTCCAAATAAACTCATCGCCTGACCGTCGTAATAACCTGGGTAAAACAGCACCACTGGCTTATGCCCCAGTAACGAATGCAAACTGTTCAATAAGTGATGGGCACGTAACAGTGGCCAAACCGACCCTACCCCAGTCATCAACACAATATCTTGCGCATTGGTGGCATATTTACTCACCAGATAGGGTGCGAACTTATCCATATGCAGTGGGCCTTTCAGCGCTTTGAGCAGCGCCTCATCGCCTTTGACTTTTTGCATTTGAATGGCTTTATCGATGAAGTTACGCTCAGCCAGATAATCCACCACGGCTTGCAGCAGGTTGATATTCACCACCTTCAGCTGACTGTGTTTTTTCTCCAGCATCCCGTCTAGAAAATGCAGATATTCGCGCACTTTCAACTCATCTTCAGGTGCATAATCAAAAATCCAGAAGCCAATTTCATTGCCCAATCCTTGACCGGTGATAAACTCGGTGGAAAGTATTCGCTCTGGAATCTGATTCAGACGCTCATGTATTTTTTGATTCATTGCTGCCCCCTCTACAACTACCGCGTCCATAGCGACACTTCCATAGATCTTTTAATGCGTTGTTTATAATGTTCTTCCAACAGGCTACGCAGCTCTGCTCTGACGATCACACGCTGCAACTCCAGCTTACGGGTACTTTTTAAGTAACCGGCTTCTGCCAGCATGCGAAACACCACCTGCCCCATTTTTTTCTTGCTGGACTCTTTCCAATCACAGATATCCGGATCTCGTTGTGAACGCTCATCCAGAAAGTCTGACCAGATATAACTGTCCAGGTATTGAGCCTGTGAGATATAGGCCTCTCTCATCACTGTTTCCATAAACTCAAGCAGCAATAGGTTGCGTTCCAATGCGCCACAAAAAGCCACCTGGGTCGCCAGCTCATCATCCCCATCACGTAGTGCTTTCCAGAAATCAGGCTCCAAGCGCTCCAGACGCTTACGAATAGCGGTGGCATTGCGTTGCGCCGAAGCCGCAGTTCTTTTTTGCAGAATATTGTCAATCTGAATGGCCTGATGCCATTGTTCTGGAGTCGCCTCTCGTAATAACAGATCCGCGATCAGCCGGCTTTCACGTACCATCAGTGAGCCACCAATCAGGTCACTGTCATAATGAAATTGTTCTAACATAGCCAATCTCCTATGAAGCTTGATCAAACAGGTAAGATGACAGCTTTTCGATATCTGAGCGTTGTAGTACCAAGGGATATTTCAAGGCATCTTCCGCCTCAGCCAGCGTGATCGCGGCCTGATATCGCTGCAAGGTATAGTGAGCCAGGGCTTTTTTCACCGGAATCTGTAATCTGCCATCAGGCATGCCGAAGTCTTTTTCGACCAGCGCTTTTTGAGCTTCATTCAATTTTGGATTAGGGATCAGCGTCAGTACAATTTCTTCATGCCATTGCTGATCCTGAGCAGGGTCTACTGACTCAATCGCCACCACAACAGGTGTGCGATCAATTCTGGAGAGTAAAAAGTCCTTAAACTGCTTGCTCTGATGGCAATAGGCACGGACATGCCAGCGAAAACCGGTATACACCAGGGTATGTGGGGAAATCATGCGTTCATGCCACTGCGGATTCTGCATGGAGGCATAAATAATTTTGAGACAGCTTTGTGTTCGACAGGCACGCAACACTTCCCTGATGACTTCAGGACGCACACTGCGATCGGGTAACTGGACCGCTGAGAGATTCGGTTCTGGTGTCGCAATCAGGGCATGTGATTCACTGACCAAGCCCGAGAGCATATTGAGATATTCATTGATATGCGCTGTAGTCAGTACAGGCTGGAAGCTGGCTTTAGGCACATAGCCTTTTACGGAGGGATCATGGACCAAGGCATCTGGGTTATACAGCGTATTGTAACGCTTGATATCCGCAGAAGCCTGCTGTCGACTGAGCCCAAACCAGCTCATTAAACGATTGGTAACCAAACGACCTTCCCAGTAAGCAAGCAACTCGATCGCTCGCATTCGTAGCAGGACTTCATGCTTATCTGTCGTCATATACCAATCAGTCAATAAATAGCAGCTTTAAGATTACCCTACAGCAAATATACAGTAAACATTTTTGACGGTATTTAAAGGTAGTATTGCAATCACCAGATAAAAAATATACTAATATCGTGATGATAGCTGTCAAAGTAAGATCTCTAGCAGATCATGGATCCTGGTATAGCGCGTGAATTGAGCTAAATTTTAGAATGAGAGCAATATGGGTTTTAGATTTCGTAAAAGTATTAAATTATTCCCGGGTTTTAAAATTAATCTGACCCATAAAGGCATCAGCAGTGCCAGCATTGGCAAACCTGGTGCTTCTCTAAATATTGGGAAAAAAGGTACGCGAACCAGTGTCGGTATTCCAGGTACGGGACTATCTTACTCTAAACACCAACCTTACTCTAAAAAGACCCGTGTTCCACAACCGACATCGCTAGAACACACGGAATATAATCCTCAGAATTTAGAACAACCGAAGACAAAGATCTGGCCTTGGATTATTTTTGGAATATTGTGTTTTATGGTGGGTGCCGTCATTTTTTAGCAAGAACAGCATTGTATTTTAATCAAAAAAAATGCCCACATGGATGAGTGGGCAAACTAAGGAATTAATATCCTTCAGAAACTACAGTGCAATTCTCGCTACTTTCAGTAAGTGACTGTAGCTCAATCATGATGATCTGACTCAATCGAGTCGAGGTAAATCAATCCATCACAAATGGAGCAGAAATTATGCTTGAATACATTCTTGGATGATGCTGAAAAGTCTTTGGGTTTTGATCAATAAATAGAAGTGCCGATGACTACCCTCAACTTTACTTATTTTCAGATAGCAACCATTCGAGAGCACTCATTTTTACAATACCATTATAATTTGCTTCAGCCCCTATCGTGTCTAAGGTAAGTAAATATTTGGGATACGAATCAGAAATTTTCTGTAATGGACGTAACTCTCGGCTGAGTGTCTCCTCATTGAGCGTTTCTAATGCCACTTGATAATAAGTTAAATTCTGTAAAGTATCGACAGCAACAAAATCAATTTCATATTCATCAACCCGCCCTACATAGACCGTATAACCTCGTCTGATAAGCTCAAGATAAATCACATTTTCTAAGATATGACCTTGATCAGCATTAGCATCAGGCAACATAATCCGGCGCAATCCGACATCAACTAAATAGTATTTTTCAGAGGATTGTAATAACTCACGCCCGCGTACTTTAAATTGTGCGGCACTATAAAATAACAAACTGTCCTGTAAGCCCTGAATATAGCGTTTTACTGTTTCAAATGAGATTTTAACCCCACTTGAAACAAAGGTATTTTTAATTTTATTGATGGAAATGGGTGAGCCTGTCACGCTTGCCAAATATCTTGCGACACGCTCGAGAGAGTTAATATCGGCCGTATTCAAACGGGGAATAACATCTTTAAACATTACACTGGCATAGACCGCTTGCAAGTAATCATAGGTTTCCTGCTGGCTGGTCATGGCAAGCGTATAGGGGAAACTACTGCGCGTGTACATGGCATACAAATCACGATTGGATAATTGTTGGATGATCGGATTATTTTCAATATGCCACTGTTTAAACTCTTGGAATGACAAGGGTAAAACATGTTGCTCGATATAGCGTCCTGTGAGTAACGTCGCAAGTTCTCCACTTAGAAAGAATGCATTTGAACCTGTAATATATAAATCGATATAATCCCGAACATATAAAGAGTCGACTACTTTCTCAAAATTTGTAACATGTTGTATTTCATCTAAAAAAACATAGTTTTTTTTACTTTTATCAACTTTGGACAATACATAATCATGTAGTTTACGGTAATCGGTGAGTTCTTCAAATTCCATAAATTCGAAGTTGATGGCAATGATGTTTTCGGCTTGTACACCCTGTGCTTTTAGGTCTTGTTGAAACATCGCCAATAAGGTGGATTTTCCAGAGCGACGCACACCTGAAAGTACTTTAATGACATCACGGTCTTGCCATGTATTCAGAAATTTTAAGTAGCCATCACGTCGAATATTAGCGCTTCTCATTGTTTACACTTGAAATCTAAAGTTTTAATTAATTCTATCAAAATTTAGAACCTAGATGTAAAAATATTCAATTTTAAAAAAAATTTAAAGTTTAAGTGAAACATTCAAAGCTACTGTTGAAGCATGCAAACAGTAGATCTGATCAAAATCCAAATTCTGTCTTTTTGATTATTTTCCATGTTATGTTATTTCATTGATGCTACGAGTTAACTGCTATATAAATTAAGTGAAAAGTAAAAGGAATTAATATGTTAACTAGAGTGGAACTCATTTTTGTTGTGCTGATGGTCTCAGCCTTAATTCTCATTGCTTATGAAATGCTAAAAGGTTTATTTTAGGGCATCTATACAATTTTTGATCAAAAAAAAGCCCACAGAGGGAATCTATGGGCGAAACTAAGGACCTTGACGGTCATTCAGAAACTACAGCTAGTTTCTGGTTGTGATTCTGGACTGAATTAAAAATAACCACATTGGCTGAATGTATCAAAAGTTAAATCATGTGATTAATCATTGATACATCTGCAAAAATGAGCTCATCGCTCTGTTGATTAATACAGTAATTCACCAAACAAATCCGCTCTAATCTCTTCCAGACTCAGATCTGATTTCATTCTATTACAGATGGGATGAACCAGCAGACCATTCTCTAGAACACCTTGCCCACCTACGGCTTTGGCAATCCGATGATCCGATTCAGTAGAATCAAGATAGATCAATCCATCACAAATGAGGCAAAAGTTATGATTACCCACCACAAAATTGTGCTTAAGCAGACTCTTGGTTAATGCCGAAAAGGCCTTGGGCTTTGACCGAGAAATTGGACTAATCGACTCCACATATCCCACCACATGCTTAACGACTGCATCATCATAACCACCCAAAAACCTTTCGACATAAAACTCGTTAAAGTTTATGTACTTGAAGGCCTTAGACATGGACAGAATAAAGGTATTCAGGCATTCCTCATCATCAAAATCAACCTCCATTTCCAAGCTTAAGCAAATAAAGGCTTTATAGACAATTTGTAGCCGATCATAGCCCTTGATACCACTGCCGAACTTGCCGACCGTTTCGGTGGTCGCCACGGGGAAATTGGCGATCAAGAACTCAATACTACGGCGTACCCGGGTGAAGTCCTTGAAACTAATCTTTCGATGATGAATCTGCATGCGGCTTTCATGAATTTCATACACAATTGAAAACCATGCAAGAAAAGAAGTAATCTGAAAACGCTGATCCTTATAAAAATATAAGTATGGATGTAAGCCCAAACTCGGAACCCCAGCATTTTTTACAGGCGTCGCTATTCTGCAAAGAATGGTCAACAGATGCGACATTAGGTTTTCAACGCGCTCCCCCTGATTCAGACTCATAATATTATGAATCTGATCACCCGCAATGATATTCATCAGCTCATTGACCAGGCCAATTTTTTTGCCATGACTCATTTCATTGTCTAATAAAATGGTCGAAAAAAGTAACTGGTGGATCCTCTCCCCTAACTCAATCAACTCATTTAAACGTGTATATTGGAGCTCTTCTAGGTTAGATTTATTGTCATTGATATAACAACAGGCATAGATCGCATAATACGCGTCACTACCGCGATTTCTTAGGTGATATTCCTCATATTTATCTAAACGTTTAGTATCTGAGTTAATAGATTGAAATACCCGTCGCGCATCTTCCGGAGTCCCCAGTACCTGCCTGAAACTGATTTTAATATCTTCTAACTTCGACTTTTTTTCTGCAAATTCAGCATCAGTGCAAATTCTTTGAAAATCAGCGAGATCTCCTAAATAATTGCGGAGGTAACGAATATCTTGTTTTTGTGGATCATTGAAATTAGGTGCTTGAGTGACTTGCTCATCCGCAAAATATCTATTAATCCACGCATAGATACAGGAAAGACGATGTGCTCCATCAATAATGTAAATATTGCCGTGTATATCTTTCCAATACAAAATGCATAAATTGATGTTTTGATCTTCTGTGCAATCCTCAATAAAGTTTGCAATTTCTTGCACGCTCCAACATTCCGTAGAACGCTGGTTATCCGCCTTAAATAAACATTTGATGATTGGATGCTTTTCAAAATCAGTCAGTGCCACTTCAAAATTGTCACGCTGCATTGAAGGTGACATTTCTTCTGGCAACATGACTTTACGCTGAATAATATTGGTCAATAGTCGTGTAGAACCCATTTCTTATTTTCTCCAGGCAACACTTTCCTACTTTCGCTCAAGTACGAAATTTGAAAATGTATATAGTTCGATTTGGTTAAAGCTGTGAATTAAATGACCGTCAATATCCAGTCAGCGCTAACAAAAGAAGCTTAAGAGAAATGGGTACTTTTAAGATGATATTTTTCATATTGTAATCTCGTTGATCAATGTGAAATTTGCCAACATCTTTTCCACGAGATGGTGGCAAACCAAATAGGGGTGGAAATACCGCTCAACGAAACGGCCAGTCATAGACTGCCCTACTTGGCCTGCCATAAAGCATTGCCATGCAGACACAAAAGAGCCACTAAAAGTGACTCTTTAGCACGTTGAGATGCGGGTTTCCACGCCCGATTACAGATTTTGCTGTAATGTAATTATCATATGGGTATCTTTTTCTTTGGTCAAACCAAATTAGAATTTTTTATTCATTTTTTAGTGATATTTTAAAATTGAATGCTGGCTTAATTTTTTCAAAATTTTAGCCGAAAAAATCCCTGTATTTTACCTACATACAAGGATGCGTGTTTAGCTCAAAATCTATGCTGCATACTTATAGAAGGATTACCTAAGCTAATTAATTTATCTTCTCCATTTTTTGGTATCTCATTAAAATCTAAAAATAATCATATTGGTGGACTGCCAAGCCTTTGCTTTGTAAAACAGCAGTTTTAAAAAGCAAAGGCTTGGGCTATTTTTCTGAAATATATTTGCTTAGGCTATTTAAAATTAGCTTATAAAATCAAACCAAAAACACAACCCATTTTTCTATGCTGTATTTAATATTATAAATCTAGCAAAATTAATTTTTTTATTTATAAAAATAAAAACTAATTTCCCTATTTTACATAATAAAACAAATGAATTTATAGGGTAAATAATTTATACTAACTCCCTAGTCTATAAAATTTACCTTATATATAATTTTATATTTTATAGATTAAATTTACAATAATATAGGACTTACGCATTGACGGATTCAAAAAAGTATTAAAATACTTTATAAAGTATCTGTGATCAGACGAATTAAACATGCTTCTACAGCAACTTGTACATTACCCATTTATATGGGCTTTCTCATGACAGAACCGAACTCTATTAGATGCACACAACTTGCCGAGACTTATAATATCTCGCATGATAGTGTAAATCGCTTTCTAGAGCGTGAAGACTACACACCTCACGACCTATATCAAGAATCAATTCAACATATTGATAATAATAAACTTATAGTCAGTATTGATGATACTGTTTTAGATAAACCATATAGTCAACATATGGACTTAGTTAGCTATTTTTGGTCAGGCAAACACCACCGATCCGTCAAGGGTATTAATCTCATTACCTTGTATGCGACAGATCAAAATGGTCAAAATATTCCAATTAATTTCCGAATTTATGACAAATCTGAAAGTAAAACCAAGAATGATTACTTTATGGATATGTTAAGTGAAGTACTCAGTTGGGGTGCAAAGATTCAATTTATTACAGGTGATAGTTGGTATTCATCGACTGGAAATCTAAAAACCATAAGAAAATATGGTATTCGATTTATGTTTGGTATCGACTGTAACCGTAAGGTTTCCCCAGAAAAAGGACAATGGTTTCAACTGCGTTTATTGCCAGATTTCCATCAGGGTCAAGTGGTTTGGCTCAAAGATTTTGGCTTTGTACAATTATTTAAGACTCAGTTAAAAGAACAGCAGAGGTTTTATATTGTACATCAAGATGAAGATGATTTATTGTCCTTTGAGGGTTTTCATGAATTACATTCAAGTCATTGGAAAATAGAGCAATATCACCGGGTGATTAAACAGGTTTGTCATATTGAAAAGTTTCAGGTAAGACGATCTAAACTGATTTTGAATCATATTTTTTCAGCCTTGATGGCCTACGTTGAGATACAAAAGAACCAGTTTGAGCGGATCTTTGAAAATGTATATCGTTGGCAGAAGAAATTATTTAGACCAATTATCAAAAGCTTCATTGATGACTTTATTCTCGATAAAAATCATCTGTTACCACAGAGAATCTTTAAATAATAGTGCGTAAGTCCTATTACCTATATTTTTAGAGGCTTAAGAATACAGATAAGTATCTTATAATTTCTACAATATTTAGTTGCTGTAAACTGATCGCAATGAAACTCTATATATTTAAGCAGCGTGATTTAATAAAGGAAGTAGATTGAAACTGCAAATTTTATCTGATACTCACAATTCTAAATATTCAATATCAGAGCAAGCTGATGTCATTATTCACGCTGGCGATTTTTCTAATCGCTTAAGTGGTACAATTGAGTTTGCCGAAAAATGTAAATCTCTGAACAAAAAATTTATCTTTGTTTTAGGTAATCATGATTACTACAGCTCTAACTACAGTTCAGTCGTGAATTTCTTGAAAGAAAACTACCCAAAAAATGCACTAGTTGATGACAACCATATCAAAATTCAAGATAAAATATTTGTAGGTGGCACGCTGTTTACGAACTTTCGCTCCAATTCACCACTTACATCTCCTGAGGTACTTTTACAGTCCCAAAAAGATGCTGAACAATCGATTTATGATTTTGATCAAATCATGATTAGCAATGAAAATAGACCTATAACCGCCGATGACTACATAAAACTATTTAAAAAATATCATCAAAATATTTTGCAGTTTAGAGGGCAAGATCATGTGATTGTTATTACGCATTTTCCACCTCATTTAGCTTGTCTTGATCCATATTGGGGTACGCATCCTGTTGCATCAGCCCTCAATCCCTATTTTATTAATGACCTAGATGTAAAAGGCTTTAAGTTATGGATTGCAGGACATACGCATACATCAGTGGATACTGTAGTCGATGGATGTAGATTAGTGATCAATCCTTTGGGTTATCCACCAGAGCAAGGTAAAAATGGGTTTAGAGAAAATTTGATCATCGAAGTTTAAATAGATATATTTTTCTGAAACTTTTTTAAAGCGTCAGATAACTCGATTTTAAGTCTTGATGCTACATCTTGATATGTTATAATTTGTACATCAAAATGATGTACTTATTGGTGAAGAAATGGCTAATTTAGCAACTGAACGAATTAATGTTCGTTCAACAGCAGATGCAAAGAATGTGATTGAGCAAGCTGCGAATTTATTAGGCCTCAGTGTAAGTTCTTTTATGCTGCAATCCTCCTTTGAACGAGCAAAAGACTTACTTAAATCTAACCATGAGTTGAAAGTAAATAATGCTGATCGTGATATGTTAATGAATTTGCTTGAAAATCCACGCCCTGCAAACGATGAAATGAAGAAATTAATGAGTTTATTAGATGAGAATTGAGATTTTACAAACTCATCACCAAAGAAAATCATTTAATTGTGGGCAAGATGACTTAAATAAGTTCATTAAACAATATGCGTCCCAACATCAGAAATCAGGGACAAGTAAAACGTATGTTGCTGTTGATCATGCTTCAAATGTGATAGGGTTTTACTGTCTATCTAGTACCTCTATTGGATTCGATTTAGTAGATACCGTACTCACCAAACGCTTACCTCGTTATCCACTCCCTTGTGTTGTTGTAGGTCGCTTTGCCGTTGATAAAGTGACTCAAGGGCAAGGAATTGGAAAAGTGCTTTTAGCACATGCTCTCAAACAAGTTTCAAAAGTTGCTCAAATTATTGGTGTAAATTTTGTTGTAATACATGCAAAAGATCAAAAAGCGATGGAATTTTATCAGCGTTTTGGCTTCATTTCTTTAACATCAAATCCATTAACATTAATATATCCAGTGAATGAAATTCCTAATTTTAATTAAAGTGGTCTACTAGGAATACAAGTAACTGGCAAACTATGAATGAGAATTGGTGACAGACCTATCCAATAATCTGCAAATTTTTCAAGATCTTGCTCTTCAACATGCTGATATGAAGATGAACTATTCATTAATGCAGCATGAATACATTTTAAAACATCAGAGATGTCTATTACGAGCACAATGTAGTAAAGAGGCACATGCCCAAATACCATCATATGTTTCATATTCTGCTAGTCATAAAAACTTTGATAACGTACTTTCAACCCTGTAAGTTCAGTCGCTTTTTTTACAAGTTCTTCAGAATAGTCAATCGCATCTACGTAATAGCCCTTTTTTCTAAAAGCCAAAGTATCCCGACCTGAGCCACAACCTAAATCTAAAATGTAGGCATCATGTGCTAATTGCTCTAAAAAGGTTGGTATAGTGCTTCCATATCCACATTCAAGGTCGACTTTATAAATTGATCAGCCTGTTTATTGTAATAATCTATTGTTTTCATTCAGTTGGATACATCTCAGCCATGTATATATACGATATCAGAGTTCGCTTATCATTGAGAAACGATTTTAACCTACAACTTCAGCGACGATATCGCTCGTCCCTTTCTATATTGATTTATATTCAATACAGCTTGCCTTAGACACATTAAAACAATTCATTTTAAATGCTCAATTTTTCTTGCTGAATCGCATGTATCAACATAATAAACGCAATACAAAGTGTCGTATTTTTATTGTTTTCATTGATAAAGCTTAATTTCACTTCACGACTTTTTTGTGACTTATCCGGTGGATCATTATCAACTTTTAGCTGCGTATCCTCAGGGAGTAAATACTTCAGTCCCGTAATCAGATGTTGAATGGACCAATCGACACGTGGCCTATTTTGCTTATCAAAACGATATTGAAAATGAATAAAGTTTTTTCTCAGCTTTCCATGTTCAATTAAAATACTCAAGGCTTCTAAAACCTGATGTTGAACCCGCTTTGGCAGTGCTGAAATCTCTACGCATTGCTTTGCTTCAAAACCTTTCTTTAAGGCTTTTTCATATAAGGAGATGAGTTCATCTTCACTAAAATCCTCATTATTTTGAGGCTTTTTTACCGCCATCCACTTAGTAGCGAGCTTTTTACTGCGTAATACCCAATCATGGTCCTCATAAGCTCTATATTTAATGTAATCATGGATGATGGTAGATACAGATACATTTTTACTTATTTTAGGCTGAACAGGTTTAACTGAATCCACTTTTTTGAGTGCATAAGTGGCATGATAAAAATCGAAATACTGGCCTTTTCGTATTATATGATTAAGATCCACAATTTCTGTGTTAGCACTTGTTAAGTCATTTTGAAGTATCAGTTTGATCGTGTCCCGATGAATTGTACAAGGCAAATGATAAATTCGATCTATCACCAACAAATCCAGCACATGTAGATAGTGAGATGCTGTTTGCTCTATGTTTGCATGCCCCATCCAGTCAGCTAGTAACCGCCACTTATGCTGTATGACAGCTTCATGCTGAATTGCAGTTTCTCCAAATAAATGCTGACGCATGACTTTACACCGGCTCCAAGTGTAATCCGTATAGGTCATGATCATCTCTTTTGAGCCTAACCAAGCGATTGCTAAATGATTCGCGGCACTATGTCTAAAGTTATGGAAAGTATAACCATGCCCTTCACCCAATATCTCATCAAAAATCACTTGGGTCATTTCACTAATATAAGCTTCACTTAAAATTTCGCCATCTTGGGCAAAAATCAATTTGTCCGCATGATTAGTTTTCGCTGGATTATGTGTAATACATTGTTTTAGATATTGCTGTACCAATGCCAACTCTTCATCGAGCATGACGGCGTTCAGATCAAGCTGACGCTTTGCGTTTTGGCTTTTGAGTTTCCGATAAACATTGTTACGTAAATTAAAACGGATCTGCACAGGTTTGGTCAGCGTATCATTACGCCAAATCAGTTCAGGACAAATGACCTCTGCCAATGTAAGTCCCCTAATTTCATTCAATCGCATCCCCAAACGAAATGCGAGTAAATACATGAGCTGTAGCTGAAAAAGATACGCTTGCTCTTTAGTTGTTTGACATTTTTCAATCTTTAAACTTAGTACCTGTTTAAGCTGATTGAACAATTTTGGGCTAATTAATTTGGCATGACAAAATTGTACACGATGATAATCATTGTATTGAAAGGTACCGACCTTAGGGACACGGTATTGTTTCATACAAAACTGATGAAATGCTTTAAGTCTGCCAAATGCATACTGTGCACGTCCGTGATTGGCCTTAGGATCAGTCTCACGTTTGGCTTGATCTCGATCATCAATACTATCTAAGATAGCGTCGTACAGTTCCTCACAATCTTCTTGATCCATGTTATCTATATCACCTGGGAACATATAGACATGGAATAAGTAATCTTTAGCGATACTACTTAAATACCGCTCGATACTATTGAGTTTCATCTTTTGAGACTTAAGATGAAAAATCCAACCCAGTAGCCTGAGCTGTGCTTCTATTAGATTTTTTTCATACAGGCCAACGTGAGGCTTCTTTTCTTCTAGTCGCTTCTGAATGCTTGTCCATCTGATCCATTTCACACGTTCACTTTTACGCTGCCGTTTCTGACGCTTATCAACTTCAGTCTGATCTTTTTCAAATAGCATCAATTCAAATGGAATTTCTTTGAGTTGCTGGTGAGCTGTAATTAAGTCTGGTACCGCCTTTTCTGTCTGTAGTGGTATATACCGCTCAATATGTGTTAACTGCGTCTGCAAGATGTTGTGATCTAACCATGCTCTCGCCTGATCAATAGGTGTTAACGACACCGTTTTGAGACGACCTCGCATAACCTCGCTTAAGCACATATCTAAGCCCGAATAAGAGTCAAGCTCAATGGCTAAGTTTGAATGATCAAAAGGTGTAAGTGAACGAAGCTCTGCTAACTGTTTATCATTACGGCGTAGTAGTTTTTTCAGACCTACGAACTGATGACTCAGATCAATTTCTTTAGGTAATTTCCCTAATACAGTAGAGATAGACTCCAAAACATATCGTGGCATCTGCTGATTCAAGGCTTGAGAGCCATGCTGTTTTATCCCTTGTATAAACAACTGTGCATAGGGATTAAGCCAAATATAACGCCACTGATACACCTGTCTATTTTCGATTTGATTACCATAAGCACGCTGTGGTACTCGATAATGCAGTGCGAGTGGTTGGATGATTGTTTTATATCCAGCATGATAAAGTTTAGTACAGATTTGGAGTTCATCTTTGACAATAGCGTTGACCAGGGTATTACCAATTGCTGTTAATTGACTTAGATCAGTACAGCCAGAGCAGTACATCAGACTTAAATAAAAATTCCCCCATAACCATGCCGGAGTAACTTCATCCTTGTATGGACAATTCCAATAGGATTTTAAGGCTATAGCAATATGATAATGTTTTTGTCCTTGCCGAAGATGTGATTCAGTACTACGAAGTTGTCTGGGTATAGGTTCTAGAAAAGTAGTTTTAGGCCATACTTTGATTGGATACGCATTCTTTGCTTGAGATAAATAGGTCTGACGCAAAGATAAAAAATATTTTTCAATAGCTTGAATATACGGTTTTTGAGCATCTTTCCGAGTAAATTTCTTCTGCTCTAAAAAACAAATAAATTCATCATAAAACTCGTACCACAAGCTATTTAGTGTGTTATCTAATAATTCAGGTCGGTCTCTTAAACTCTTAATCTGACTTTTCATTTCGGCAAATACAGAATCAACCTGAACCTGAATTTTTTGAATCAATGACTCATCTATACTCATGATAAGCCCTCAGATTGAAGTACTGAAATGTATGACAGATGCTCAATCTGCAATTGCTTAATCATGCGATCAATATTTTGGGTAAATTGATTGATATATTGTGGTAAAGATGCAGATGAATAGCGATAAAAGAGCTCCTGATTACGCTGATCATGCCCATAAACTGCTTGTATGACATTAAAAGCCAAACCTTGCTTCATCAACATATTCATATCAAAGTGTCGTAGCCAGTTATTATATAAACTGCTGAGTTGATGACCTTCAATATAGTCATTAATCCAACTTCGGTTAAGCGCAGCAATCTTAATTTTCTTACTTGCCCATTCCTCAGCAGTGGTCGGTAACGATTTCGGGTAATGGATCACTTGGCCAAACAAATCTTGCAATGTAATCTTTTTCCCAAACACAAATCGGAGGAGCTCTTCATACTGCTGAGTGACCGTATTTAAAAATTGCGTATAACGTTTAAAAGCTTGGATAAAAAATGCTGGGAGCGGTATATAGCGACCATCTTTTCGTGATTGACTGTTTTGCTTATCATCTACATACAACAACTTTAGTTTTAAATCGTAGTCACTATACTTTCCTAATAAGTTTTCCCGAGGACGGCGTGTTAGACACAATAAGCTGATATGCCACATCCAAGCACTATAGGCATTAATTCGCTCAATTATATGTTGATGTATCTGTATTTTATCAACGCAAATGGCATGTAATCGTGTAAAAAATTGACCAACATAATTTTGATTGAGTGCTAATTGGCTACCAAAACGTGATATAGACGCAGGTTCATGTTTAACAAACTGCTCTTTAAGCATTTCAATTTCTGTTTTCGTTTCTTCAACACTGAGTGTCTCTAAGTAGATCAAATAATGCTGATTCAATTCCGATGCGCTCACACCATTGTAGAAACTACTCGGTAGCTCATGGGTGCTATCTTTGCCCGATAGCACATGGGCAATATATTCATTAAAAGTACGGTGAAAAATATAGAAATACAGCTGGGCTTGGAGTTTCTCAACAGTAATTGAACCTAGCCCCTGATTCTGAGTCCATTTTTTGAGTCTTTGATTGATCTCTTGTACTGTAAGTACCTGTTGTGATCCATTCAAAATAAGATATTCAAACCAACTGCTTGATACATGGAGATCATGCGTCACTGTTTTATTCAGTTGGTGAATCTTTAAAGTTTCAACTTTTTGTTTTGTAATATCTAAATGTAATCTGAGTCGATACTCCGGCTTTTTAGAACTACCACCTTTAATAAGCACTCCCTCATCAATCAGTTGTTTATATTGAAGCAAATGCCTTGGTGATAAACCCGTCGCTAAACTCAATAAGCATGCTGCTGCAATCGCTGAATCTTGAGTAGGAGCATTATATAACTCACCCTTCAAAATATAGATAAGATGTTGAATCACATCTTTGCTCATGTAATTTGTGTTGGTTACAAACGGTTGTAGACGTCTTTGACGATGCCTCATCAAATGTTCACTATGATTGTTCAATACTGTATTAAAACGAGCTGTAGATTTAGATGTTGTATGTACAGCAATCCCCTCATCTATAAATTCAACATCTCCATCATCAGCATAAAAGATCTCCTGTCGAGCTTGAATATATGCTGGATATCCTTTAATAAGCTGTCTTTGTTCTCTCTTCTTTTGGAAACTTCTTAATTTTTTCTTTGTCGGCCAATCTGAAATTTTTATTTTTTTACGACGCGAGCGTTTTACAATCCTCCCTTGTTTTAATCGTTTAAAGATAATTTTTAAGTCATTTATATAATTTAGCACCTTAGTTTGAGTGAACTCGGGCAATTTTTGATTTATTTTATTCTTAAGGAAACTCTCCCAGTCACTCGTCACCTTGTCCTGTTCGAGTTCTAACATATATTCTATAAAGTATTCTAAGAGCCTTTTACTCTCGTATTTTAAAGAACTTTCTTCACTTTGTTGTAGAATTGATTTTGCAATATATCGAAATAAATCAAAAATTTCTTTTTGTTTAGCTTGGGAATCTGGGATAACGGCTAATTTTATATAAAGCGCTTCAACAAAATAACTCGTTCTCAAAATGAGGTATGACCATCCAGCATGGTCTAATACATCACCCGAAGCAAAAAAGCTTAAGGCCGCAACTCGATATTCTTCACCCAGTTTACGCGCTTTAATTATCTCGTGAAAAACCTTATGCGCAGTTTTTCCAAAATCACTAAAAGTCTGCTTATCACTTTCATCTAAATCATCAAATACAGCATGCGAAATAAACTTTGTTCTGTACTCTTGGTATTGTGTTAAAAAGAGATCTTGTCTCCGTTCTCTCTTTTTCTGAACTTCCATTCGTTCACTCTTGCTCTGCATTGATTAAAGTTGAAGTCTCGATCATACCAAGCTGCTTCTTAGAACATTTCTCCATGACTTTTTGTCTCGTTTCATCGTTACGTATGTCAAAAAATTGAAGTAGTAATGGTGTAGTGAGTTCCTTACGTGTATTAAAAATTTCTAATGCCATTTTTGAATCGATATATTTTTCCATATCGCAAATAAGCTGAATCTGCGGAATATATTGGACATTTGCACGTACTGCCCTATCTGTTTTCAAAAGTTCTAAAATACGATGCCAGAGTTTTACATAAATTTTTTTAAAATTATTCTGCTTACTCTTGTTGTTGCCTGGCCTAATTTTTTCTAGTTGTTTCAGCTTAGCTTTGATGTATTCCAAGTCTTTTGTTTTGGTTGATAAGGGTAGAACAAATTGATAAAAAAATACGAGAGTATTTTTTATCGTTTGATCAAAACTCATGACACAATTAGCTCAAAATATTAATACAAATAGTTATAACACTTTTTCTATTTTTTATTTCACAAATCAAAATAAATTTAGTAAGTATTTGTAATAAAATATCTTTTTAAATTTTATTCTTCCATTTTCTTATAGTTTTTAGTTATTCGCGGCTAATTGCCTTAATAGATTGACCTTGTTGATGAAGTATTTGGATTGTCACTGCTTGCTCCAAAGTTAACATGTTGAGCAGTCCAAAAAGACCACTATATTAACCAAGGGGGTCAATTTTCAAATGCTGTTGGGGGTCATTTTTACATTGCCGCTAACAACCCTTGTCCCGTGGCGGCCGATCATCGACCGCCAACTCGGCCGCGAGGTTATGGGCATCGTGCAGGGCGGGTCGGTGTCGTGGCAGTTAGGGCGGCAGAGGGGGCTGGAACGCTGAGTGCGCCCATGCCGCATTGCGAAGCAAAAGATAATCGGATAAAATGTAGCAATTCATATTCGTAAGCGTGGAGTAATCAGATGGGAAATTCCAAGTCATCAGACAAGTAAGCCGCAACAACCAGTATTGTTGTTGCGGCGCTCTGTAAGGCTAGTCTCATCTGATTGCTGACGAGCAGACGTCGCCCGGTATTCCTTAATCGAGGGTTGATTCGTCATGACCACCACACGCCCCGCGTGGGCCTATACGCTGCCGGCAGCACTGCTGCTGATGGCTCCTTTCGACATCCTCGCTTCACTGGCGATGGATATTTATCTCCCTGTCGTTCCAGCGATGCCCGGCATCCTGAACACGACGCCCGCTATGATCCAACTCACGTTGAGCCTCTATATGGTGATGCTCGGCGTGGGCCAGGTGATTTTTGGTCCGCTCTCAGACAGAATCGGGCGACGGCCAATTCTACTTGCGGGCGCAACGGCTTTCGTCATTGCGTCTCTGGGAGCAGCTTGGTCTTCAACTGCACCGGCCTTTGTCGCTTTCCGTCTACTTCAAGCAGTGGGCGCGTCGGCCATGCTGGTGGCGACGTTCGCGACGGTTCGCGACGTTTATGCCAACCGTCCTGAGGGTGTCGTCATCTACGGCCTTTTCAGTTCGATGCTGGCGTTCGTGCCTGCGCTCGGCCCTATCGCCGGAGTATTGATCGGCGAGTTCTTGGGATGGCAGGCGATATTCATTACTTTGGCTATACTGGCGATGCTCGCACTCCTAAATGCGGGTTTCAGGTGGCACGAAACCCGCCCTCTGGATCAAGTCAAGACGCGCCGATCTGTCTTGCCGATCTTCGCGAGTCCGGCTTTTTGGGTTTACACTGTCGGCTTTAGCGCCGGTATGGGCACCTACTTCGTCTTCTTCTCGACGGCTCCCCGTGTGCTCATAGGCCAAGCGGAATATTCCGAGATCGGATTCAGCTTTGCCTTCGCCACTGTCGCGCTTGTAATGATCGTGACAACCCGTTTCGCGAAGTCCTTTGTCGCCAGATGGGGCATCGCAGGATGCGTGGCGCGTGGGATGGCGTTGCTTGTTTGCGGAGCGGTCCTGTTGGGGATCGGCGAACTTTACGGCTCGCCGTCATTCCTCACCTTCATCCTACCGATGTGGGTTGTCGCGGTCGGTATTGTCTTCACGGTGTCCGTTACCGCGAACGGCGCTTTGGCAGAGTTCGACGACATCGCGGGATCAGCGGTCGCGTTCTACTTCTGCGTTCAAAGCCTGATAGTCAGCATTGTCGGGACATTGGCGGTGGCACTTTTAAACGGTGACACAGCGTGGCCCGTGATCTGTTACGCCACGGCGATGGCGGTACTGGTTTCGTTGGGGCTGGTGCTCCTTCGGCTCCGTGGGGCTGCCACCGAGAAGTCGCCAGTCGTCTAACCGACGACTGGTAGCAGGCCCGCTCCGATGCGGCGCACTAACCATCGAAACCTCGTGAATGTCGGTATCCTGTCTGGCAGGATACCGCTCATTTCCCTTGTTCAGTTCATCGCCGTCGCCGAGCATCTGAATTTTCGGCATGCGGCCAAGGCACTTGGTATCAGCCAGTCGAGCGTCAGCGCGCGTGTGAAAGCGCTGGAGGATAACCTTGGTGTCCTGCTATTTGAGCGCCATGCGCGGGGCGTTCGGCTAACAGACGCAGGCAGGCACTTCATGGAGCGTGTCACGGCGGGTGTCGATCAACTCGATCACGCAGTGAAGACCGCAGGCATGACAGCTCAAGGAGAATACGGCCGGCTTCGCATCGGCATCCATGCCTTAATCCCACGCAGCTTTCTCACGGAGCTGATCCGTCATTATCGGGAAGAACATACGGGCATTGAGGTTGAGATCACCGAAGGCACAGCCCGCGATGCGGTGATGCAGCTTCGTGCTGACCAGCTCGACGTGGTGTTCGTCGCGGGCAAGCCCGAGATGCCCGACTGCCATACCCGACCGATCTGGACCGAACCGCTGGTGGCCGTGCTATCGGATGGGCATCGCCTCGCCGGGCAGTCCGCAATCACTTGGTCCGATCTGGTCGGCGAGACTTTCATTGTTCGCTATGGTGGCACCGGCCCGCAGGTCCATGACCATATCGTGCTGCGCCTTGCCGGGCGTTGGCCCGCACCGTCGATCCGGCGCTTTGATGTGGGGCGCGACACGCTGCTATCTATGGTCGGACAAGGCTTCGGCATCACTATCGTCGGCGAGGCAACGTCATTGTTGCCGACGACCGGCATCGTCTTCCTGCCCTTCCTCGATGAACCGGAGCCGGTTGCCTTTACAGCCGTCTGGTCGCCGTTCAATCGCAACTCCGCACTGAAAAATCTACTCAACCTCGCAGGCAAAATGAAGCGTGACGGCGATTCGCCCAATCGTTTCCTGGATGGCACTCGACCGGCACGATAACGGCACAGGCGATCCATCCTATTTGCCGCCGATAGTATCCGGCAGCCCTCCGGCATCCTCTTTCCTGTTGCCCGTCCCGATTTTGCCTACTCTCTGATCGGCTCCGTCTCTTTTGCCGACTGGAGCCTGCATTGCGCGGAGGCCGAATCCTTTGGGGTCAGATCGCCGTAGTCATCACCATCGTTCTGGTGATGACGTGGGCGGCGACGCAATGGGTTGCCTTTCGCCTCGGCTTCCAGCCCCAGCTTGGAGCGCCATGGTTCGATCTGGCGGGCCTGCCGGTCTATTATCCGCCGGCCTTCTTCTGGTGGTGGTTTTCCTTCGACGCCTACGCGCCCGCTATCTTCGTCGAGGGCGGCATCATCGCGGTATCGGGCGGCTTCATCGCCATCGCCGCCGCCATCCTCATGTCGATTCGTCAAGATCGCCGTCATGAACGGCAGCCGCCAGGTGGACCAGGTAGTGAACGGCGAATGGCTGACCATGAAGGTGTTGCCCGAGGCGGGGCTACCGAAAGGCATTCACCAGTTGAGCGATGCGAAGGACGCAAGCAAAAACGTCCACCCGCACAAGCACGTCGGCCAGGTGCTGCACGACGATGGGCGCAACGTCTACCAGTTCAGCGAAGGCGGGATCGTGAAACACAGCCGGGGCATCTTTGAGAAGCCGCCGGTTGTCGGCAAGAACTACGAAATCGCCTACAGCCGGGGCCAGGGCAAGGTCATCGGCGAGGTGTCCCAGGAACAGGCGGCCAAGGCCGAGCAGAAACGCTCGCGCTCGATCTAGGAGGCGTATGAACATCGAGGCGTACCCGCACGATTTTCGCGGCTCGCTCGCCGTGGTTTCTGCGACCGGCGTGGCCGGTTGCAGGACCTGGACGCTGCGCAGCGTCGAAACCGGGAAGCACTACGAGCTTGCGCCGGCTTCGATTGAAGGCTGGCCTCTCCCTGCGAAGCGTGAGGACAGTCGGCCCAACAGCATCATCGTCAACTACGACGGCAACGACGTGATCGCGCTTGAGCTGGCGACCGGCGAGTTGTACCGCACCCGAGCACCTGCAACGACCTTACGACTACGGAGGTAGCAGCAGAAAAAGCCGGGCATTGCCCGGCTTTCTTTGTGAGTCGTCCTGAACGCCTCCCTGATCGAGGTCGAGGGGGCATCGCCTTAGAAAAGTTCGTCCAGCAGGAGATGAAATTGCAGCTTGCGCCTATCCGGATCGGCAATGCCATATTGCGCAACAAGCCTCTCCTGAAGCGAAGGTTCGAACTCCTCAAGACAGTTCCATAACACGGCAAGGTCTTGGTATCGATCAGCAATACCAGCCCGCCCAACGTCGATGCAGCCGACTACCTTACCTTCGACGATAAGTAGATTATCGAGTGAAAAATCGCCGTGCGTCACGACTGGGTCCGGCGCGAGCGGTAGGAGGCGATGCATCGCCTCCCAAACCTGTTCGGCCGTCCACCCTTCGCGCTCCTTATCGAAGTCATCGACATCAACAACCCCCGCCTCGATACGCTCCCGCGCTCGGGCAAGCCTGCATGCGTGGTCACTGTTGAAGGAGCATTCGCTCACTGGGATCGCATGCAGTCGGCGCATGAACGCCGCCAATGCGTCAACAACAACGAGACGGGCTCCGAAATCCGATTTCAGCACTTGATATGCCGTTTTTCCATGTATTGCTGTTGTCAGGAGCCATGCCTGATTGGGCGTGCGAACGAAGCTTACAACGGAGGGCACAGAAATGTGCCCCGCCAGCCAACGCAATCTCACCATTTCATCAGTCACGTCGTCGGCAAAAGCATCTTTGCCGTGCTTCAGAAACAAGTCGGAGCCGCCTGACTTGCTATGCAGCCGATAGACCGCGCAGCCGGACTGACCAACCTTATCACGCGCCCATTTGTATCCCATCACGTGAGCCGCCATGCTCTCGGGCACGGCAGCGGCTGCGCAGGGCTCTTCTCGATCAATATCGTTCACTCATCCAATCTCACTGACGGTTAGGCGTGCCTGGTACCGCACGTTCTATTAAGTCGTACAGAAGACCTGGCATATGCGTTGTCGGTTCCAACGACGGATCGTCGGCTCGGAGGTCGAGATAGATGGAGGCAGATGCTTTGATGGCATCCCTGACAGACAACGCATCGTGCAGCGCAATGGTGGTGGCTAGTCTGCGCTCTTCATCCAGTCGAAGGGTTTCCAATCGCCTCACTCCGCGCTGGTCCTTTCCAGCGCGACGGTAGAGCAAAGGTCCTAACACTTGCTCACGGAAGAAACCGAGCATGCCGATCGCTTCGTAAAGCTCGCCACGGGCGAGCTTGGTGGCCGCATAGTGTAGCCAGATCCAGGCACGTTGTCAACGGCAATTTAAAACTGACCCCTTTTACCTTAAAACAGCAAAGTAAAATTGACCCCTTTGATGATTTATTAAGACTCAATTTGTGGTTGAATTCCTACTCTCTTTTTATCTTTTAGACGATAACTTTCCCCAGATATTTGTACAACATGACAATGATGTAATAAACGATCCAACATTGCTGCTGTCAAAGTAACATCATCTGCGAATGATTTAGACCACTGGCTAAATGGTAAATTACTGGTCAAAATCGTACTGCCTTTTTCATAGCGCTTGGCAATAACATTAAAAAATAAATTTGCTTCTTCACGACCAAATGGTAAATATCCTATTTCATCGATAATCAATAACTTTGGAGCAAGTACAACACGTTGCATGTAGTTTTTTAATTTACCTTGTTGATAAGCTAGGCTAAGTTGCAACATTAAATCAGCTGCAGTAATAAACTTAGTCTTAATATTATTCATAATTGCCTTATAGCCTAAAGCCATTGATAGATGTGTTTTCCCAACACCACTTGCACCAATAAATACAACATTTTCAGCTCTTGGAATAAAGCTTAAATTAAATAGTTCAAGCAACTGAACCGTACCGGGTTTGTCGGAGACCAACTTTCTTGAGAGAATGTTCCAATGACAAAACCAAAATATACCCCTGAAATCAGAGAAAGAGCGGTTCAATTATTGATTGAATCCGAAAAAGATTATCCATCGAATTGGGCTGCGATCACAGCAATTGCGCCTAAGATTGGTTGTACTCCTGAAACACTTCGTGTTTGGTATCAAAAATATTTAGATAAACAAAATCCAGTTAAAGTACAGCAGCTTTCAGACCAAGAACGTATCAAACAACTCGAACGCGAAAATAAAGAACTGCAACGCGCCAATGAGATTCTACGTAAAGCAGCCGCTTTTTTCGCCCAGGCGGAGCTCGACCGCCCACACAAATAATGGTGGATTTTATCCATAACAATAAAGATCGATATGGTGTTGATGCGATTTGTAGGATTTTACCGATCGCAGCTTCAACCTATTACCGAACTTTAGATCTCGCTGACAATCCAGAACATCGAGCGAAACGAGATCTACATGATGAGCATCATGCTGAACAAATTCAACGAATTTGGAAAGAAAGTTCAGGTCGATATGGTGTGCGTAAGGTCTGGCAACAATTGAAACGTGAAGGTTATGTTATCGCACGTTGTACAGTTGCTCGATTGATGCAGAAGCTAGCTATACAAGGTGTTTGGCGTGGTAAGAATAAACAAACCACCCGTAGCCGAGATGATCAAAAAAGAGCAGATGATTTAGTGAAACGTAATTTTAATGCTGATCATCCTGACCAACTGTGGGTGAGTGACTTTACGTATATTCAAACTCATTCAGGCTGGGTCTATACCGCCTTTATTATTGATGTGTTCTCACGAGCAATTGTTGGATGGAAAGTATCTACACGGATGAATACAGATATGGTGCTCGATGCACTTGAGCAAGCATTGCATGATCGAGGCATGCCAAAGAATGTGATTCATCATTCCGATAGAGGTGTTCAATATCTTTCTATTCGCTATACCAATCGTTTAGAAGCTGCAAATTTACGAGCATCAGTCGGTACGACTGGTGATTCATACGATAATGCTTTGGCTGAAACGGTGAATGGCTTATACAAAACAGAGGTGATTGAATATTTAAAAGCAGATTGGCAAGGTTTAGCAGATGTACAACTTGCGACACTAAACTGGGTAGATTGGTTCAATAAAAAGCGTGTACACAGTGCACTGGGTTATGTATCGCCTTTTGAGTTTGAAGCAATGTACTATGATAAGATTAACCCGTTAGGTCAGGTGGCCTAACTTAAATAAAAAAGTCTCCGACAAACCCGGTACGGTTCACAACTGCGACTTTGGAGCACCTAAAGCATAATTAAAATCATAAGCCTCCAACGTTTTGATTTGAGTAAGACCTGAAAGTTGTAAAAGAATCTGTTGACTACGTTGCTGCTTGGCTGTGTATTCATGTAATAGCATAGCTTCAACGAAATCTGCATAACTGCCATCCTTTGCTAAGGTTTGTTGTGCATGATGTGACCATTGTGATGCCACTGTTTGTAGACCAAGCTGACGGCAAAGCTGTTCAATACGCTCATACTGTAAATTCATTAAGAAACCTCCAGTAATTCATCATAGATTGATAAGGGGTGTTGAACACTCTCATGAGGTATGAGTGATGATGGGCTAACATCATCAATTACAGATTTTTTAGAACCATCATTAAATAAAGGTAATGAAGAAAAATATTGTTGTTCTTCAAGCAAACGAGTACTTGGTTTTTCTTTAGTTGTTGCATGAATGCGTTGATTTGCTGTTTCACTAAGCCATCGACCAATATAGGCATTTGCCATATCAACATCTAAGCTAAGGTCAACCACCTTTAAACTTGCTTTTAATGGCACGATAAAACTTGATTTCAAATAACTATTAAAGCGTTCTACTTTACCTTTTGTTTGCGCACGATATGGCTTACAAACACGTGGTCGGAAGTTATATTTCTTAGCACAATCAAGTAATTTAGCATTCCAGCGATGTTGACCATCTTGATAAGCATCACGCTCAATGATAATGGCCTTAGCATTATCAAATAATACATCTTTAGGAACACCACCAAAGAACTGAAAAGCACTTTCTAAGCCATCAATCCATGCATCAGAACGTTCATGATCATAAAACTTAACAAAGGTTGCTCTAGAGTATCCCAAAGTTGCAACAAATGCTTTTAATGTGGTGTGATGACGTCGAATTGTTGTGAAATCAACCTGCATTTGTTGACCTGGTTGAGTCTCAAATCGCTTAATCGGCTCTGGTTGTTTAGTTGGCTTTAATGTATTGAGATAATTTTGTAGTGTTCTAATTTTCCCCGTGTAGCCTTTTTGCAAGATTTCTTGATACAACACTGCAGCCGGTATCCATTCTGGATCGGCGGCATTTACACGTTTGATTAAATACGGTTTATAAGGCTCAAGAATACTCACTTTAGATTGTGTTCGTTGATATTTAGGTGTTACTTGAGATCGTAAATATTTACGCACAGTATTTCTAGAAATACCGAGTTCGCGGCTAATTGCCTTAATAGATTGACCTTGTTGATGAAGTATTTGGATTGTCACTGCTTGCTCCAAAGTTAACATGTTGAGCAGTCCAAAAAGACCACTATATTAACCAAGGGGGTCAATTTTCAAATGCTGTTGGGGGGTCATTTTTACATTGCCGCTAACATCACCACCTGAGCCATGACAGTATCCATTCCTGCTCGCATATCCATGGGCTGGGTAGAGAGCCAAATTTCATTGATACGGATCATGTTGCCAGTGCCTTGAGTAATTCTGCCAAGGCAGGTATTTCTGATGTCTGCCATTTTAGCTGAATATCATTATTCGTATGAGGCACGGTGATACACAACGTGATCCTCTCATTAATAGGTTGGCTGATTGCAGCAGTGTAAGGCAAAGCAATAAATGCTGGATTCACATGAGTAGGATCCTGCACGGCACCATCATGATGGCTGAAGATCCTGATCCAACGACTGACAAGGTTGGCATTAATACTATGTTGCAGTGCGACCGAAGCGATCGAGGTATTAGGATTTTTGCAGGCATTGACAATACTGAGTTTGAATTCTTTGCTGTATGTTCTGCGTTTTTTAGCAACAGGAGGTGTTGCTGAATATATATCCATGTTCATGGGTTAAGTCCCCACTTGTTTTTAGGTGGGAACTAAATTAAGGCTTATAGGATCGCTTGGTAAGGCTGTGTTAGCTGGATGCTTACTTTCTTTTACCTTAATAACGTATTTGTTTAACGGCAGCATACCTTTTGAAACACCACCAAATTATTTATGTTCCACCAGCATATATACTTCCCTATCGAAAAATCTGATAAGAATTGATTATTTTGATACAAAACCTGAAAACTGGGAGTGCTTATATGGACATATATAATATTTCCGGATAAATATAAAACTACTCCACAAGAAGAAAGGCAGAATTTAATCTCAGTCCGAAGTAACAGTACTCTCAAAGACCAAATGTAAAGAAGCATACTTAAGAAAATAAATTTCAATAATGCATGAGGATGTAATTAGTTTCAGGGTGCTAAGAAAGTGTAGCAACTTGCTACACTTTTTCGCTTTTTTGAATCAGCTGTTTTAAAAAATCTTCTAGTTGTAATAGACTGGCTTCGTCAATTTCCGAGATATTCAGAGAAACCTTAAGCTGTTTTTGATTCAGTTTAATATTCCCCGCAATCTTACCCGCATATTCAATTTTTCTGACCACTGATGTCGTAGTCAGTTTTTCTGGATCCTGACTCAATAATTTTTCAGCATAGGCAGTAACTTTGCTTTGCTCAAGTTTTTTGTCTTTTACTTTTTCCCAAGCCCCGATTAAAGCCGTTTCGGCCTCAGAAAGTTGTTCCAGATGATCCGATAGAAATTTTTTGAATGCAGTTGCAGCAGTACGACCTAGCAGGCCTGGTTCCAGATCAAGGTCATTTAAAATTGCTTGAGGCAGCTTTTCGTACGCTAAATACTTGTACATATCTTCGCGATTTAAACCCAGTGAATTGGCTAAACGTTGCTTGTTTTTCTTTAATTTCTCATCGAGAGAGTTCAGGCCAATAAAAATTTCATAATCTGTCAGATCCTGACGCTTTAAATTTTCTGCCAAGGTTAACAAAGATGCTTCTACATTATTTGCATCAATGATAATGGCTTCAATCACAGACTTACCGAGTAACTGATGCGCCCGTAATCGTCGCTCGCCTGCAATCAGTTCATATTTCAGATTATCCAGTTTACGCACTGTAATGGGCTGCAAGAGGCCGATTTCATTAATAGAATCCGCCAGTTCCTTTAACTGTGACTCTTCAAAGACTTTACGCGGCTGGTTTGGACTGCGGCTGATATCCTCAATAGGGACATTACGTCTAAATTCTTTTAGCTCTTTAATATTGTCTTTCTGTGCTTGCTGATGTTTTTCTGTATTCTGTTTCAGTTTCTGAGCTAAAAGCTCTTTGGTGCTTGCCATAATGCTCTCAGGTTTATACTTTCGCTACAATTTCATTGGCAAGGCTTTCAAAAGCCTTACGTACTTTTGAATTTTTTTCTACTTTCAAAAGTGATTGTTGCAGAATCGCTGCTTGATTGACTTTAGTACTTTGAGGAATGGTGGTTTCTAAAATTTTGCCTACCTGTTTTAAGGCTTCATCCCGAATCAGTTTACAAACATTCTGACGTTCATCATGCTTAATCAGTAAAGCGCCTAAAAGCTCTAAATCTGGATTAATACGTTTGATCTTTTCAAGATGGTTTAAAAGATCTGTTACCCCATACAGTCCATATTGTGATCCGGATTCGATAGGGATAATGACATGGGTTGAAGATGCCAGCGCATTGCTGGTTAATAATTTAAGACTAGGTGGACAATCAATCAATATGAAGTCATAAAGATCCTTTAACAGTTCTAGCTTGATATTTAACTCTTCAGAAGGACGGGGAGCTTCTTCTTTTAGTTGGTCTTCTGTTTTTCCTAAATTCAAGGAACCATAAATTAATGATACTTTTTCAAAGTTCGTTTCTTCTTGTAATGCATCTGCCAACAACGAAATATCGCCCACCAGTAATTCTGCTGTAGTCACAACAATTTCGCTTGGATGTTGGATCCCAATATGTAAACTTGCGTTTGCTTGAGGATCTAAATCAATGACTAAAACTTTGTTGCCCAGATTGGCAAGTTCTGAGGCGAGGTGCACAACAGTCGTTGTTTTGCCACATCCGCCTTTATGGTTAGCAACAGTAATAATTTTTGCAGACATGCGTGTCAGATGATTCCGTATTTGAATGTCTAGTAATATAAATAACTTTCACTTATCTTACTATAGTTTTTAAATTTATAAACCTATTTGTTCAGCTGTAAAACAGCTTAAAAAATAAATCTTTAAATAGGCTAGCTTAATTAATAATTAGAATAATTAGTTATTTAGCTAATTAATAATTAAGAGCATATTTTTATTATATAAAACAAATACCTATGTTTTTAAAAGTGGAAGGTCTGTCACCGTAAAGTGGAAGGTTTGTCACCGTAAGGTGGAAGGTCTGTCACTCTAAGGTGGAAGGTCTGTCACCGTAAAGTGGAAGGTCTGTCACTGTAAAGTGGAAGGTTTGTCACTATGGTGGAAGGTTTGTCACTGTTATTTATTAAACTGCTATTTTCATAATAAAATATTTAAAAAAAACAATAATTTAGGCTGTTAATAAAGTCCCGTAAATAAGCTTTAAAGGTGGAAAGGTTGTCACTGTATATTTTTAACCTGTGGATAATCTGTTTTTATTGGATATTTCCTGAGGATTATATGTACAGTTATACCTTTCAAATCTAACTGAAAGGTGGAAACCTTGTCACATCAGGGTTTCTATCTGACTTAACCTACCTGAATGTGGATGAAAACAAGTAAAAATAGGCATTCTGAACTGTAATTTAGGAGCTAAAGGTGGAAGGTCTGTCACTATAGGGTGGAGATATTATATTTAATTCCACTTTAAAGGCAAAAAACCGGCTAAAACGCTTTTTTTGATGATAAACCTTCCACTTTTAGAATCTTGTGGTGAAAGTCTTGAAAGTTTTTCCACTTTTGTATATAAAAACTAAGTCAAATTATAAATATCACGGTTATGACAGAATCTGAACCATTGCAAAAAGAATCGAATTATATTCCTTACTGTATAGGCAACATTCGCCATAATGGTGTTGTCAGTACCAGTAACCGTTTAATTCGCCCAATCGAGTTATCAGCCAATGAATACAAAGCGCTTCTATATGCAATGGCAGTTGCGAATTATAGTGAGAAAAATAGGGTAAATGGTGAAATCACCGAACAAACCTATATTTATTTGTATAAGGATGATCTGGCAGATTTACTAGGATTGAATAAACGTAATTCAATTAATGTTGCAATAGACCGCATCTATAAAGAACTTTCATCCCGGGTGGCTCATTTTATTATTGAGGAGCCTGCTGATGATGGTAAGAGAAAAACTAAAAAAGTACATTCTGTCGTTCCCATTATCCGTGAGTTAAGATGGGAAGATGACTCTAAAAATGCGATTCAGATTCGTTTTACCAATGAGGTATTGCCGTATTTCACTCAACTGGCGGGGGGGAATTTTACCACCTATCAGCTAAAACATCTTTTTGCCTTGAATTCTGTTGCCAGTATGAGTCTTTATACGTATTTCATTAAAAACGAATTCAAGTACGCCAATCAAAAGAGTTATGAAGTGCCATTACTTTTGGAAAACTTGAAAGCACTGATTGATATTAATGAAACCAAATATGATCGCTGGGTAGATTTTAGACGCTATGTATTAGACAAAATAGTGGCAGAAATTAATGAAAATACAGACCTACAATTAGAATATGAAACCGTTAAGAAAGGCCGTCCAATTGTGGGTGTGAATTTTAAACTGCATCATCGGATTGCTGATAAAGCACCGGATGAAATTGCAGTAATTGAAAAAATCTATCTTGATGTTCCATTTGAAGACAATGCATTCGTAAAAGAATTGGGGGCGAAATTCGATACGAATATACGTTCTTGGTATATTTTTAATAATCATGAAAATTATCAGCAATTCAAGAAGTGGTTTAAAAAAGTAGGATGTCTCACTGACTCTCAAGCAAATATCGTTATTAATGACACTTTATTCCAAATGGATTTTGCTGAAATTGGTATGGGTCTGAATGACTTTAAACGAAATATGAAGCATAAACTTAAAAATAATCCGGAATTCGTTCAAAGTATTCGTGAAAGACTGAATGATATTTTTGGGAAAGAGCTTATTTAGGAGAAAGTGTAGCAACTTGCTACACTTTTTTAGATTGAACCGTACCGGGTTTGTCGGAGACTTTTTTATTTAAGTTAGGCCACCTGACCTAACGGGTTAATCTTATCATAGTACATTGCTTCAAACTCAAAAGGTGATACATAACCCAGTGCACTGTGTACACGCTCTTTATTGAACCAATCTACCCAGTTTAGTGTCGCAAGTTGTACATCCGCTAAACCTTGCCAATCCGCTTTTAAATATTCAATCACCTCTGTTTTGTATAAGCCATTCACCGTTTCAGCCAAAGCATTATCGTATGAATCACCGGTCGTACCGACTGATGCTCGTAAATTTGCTGCTTCTAAACGATTGGTATAACGAATGGAAAGATATTGCACGCCTCTGTCACTATGATGAATCACGTTCTTTGGCATGCCTCGATCATGCAATGCTTGCTCCAGTGCATCGAGCACCATATCTGTATTCATACGTGTTGATACTTTCCATCCAACAATTGCTCGCGAGAACACATCAATAATAAAGGCGGTATAGACCCAGCCTGAATGAGTTTGAATATACGTGAAGTCAGCGACCTGAGAAGCATTGCTTCGCAAGGGTCAGGATGATCTGCATTAAAATTGCGTTTTACTAAGTCATCTGCTCGTTTTTGGTCATCTCGGCTACGGGTGGTTTGTTTATTCTTACCACGCCAAACACCTTGTATACCTAGCTTTTGCATCAATCGAGCAACTGTACAACGTGCAATCACATAGCCTTCACGTTTCAGTTGTTGCCAGACCTTACGCACACCGTATCGACCTGAACTTTCTTTCCAAATTCGCTTAATCTCCTCAGCATGCTGCAAGTCATGTAAATCTCGTTTCGCTCGATGTTCTGGATTTACTGTGAGATCTAAAGTCCGGTAATAGGTTGAAGTAGCGATCGGTAAAATCCTACAAATCGCCTCAACACCATATCGATCTTTATTGTTAAGGATAAAATCCACCATTATTTGTGTGGGCGGTCGAGCTCCGCCTGGGCGAAAAAAGCGGCTGCTTTACGTAGAATTTCATTGGCACGTTTTAATTCTTTAATTTCACGTTCCATTTGCTTCATTTTTTCTTGGTCAGATACCTGTTGTACTTTGGCGGGATTTTGTTGATCTAAGTATTTTTGATACCAAACACGTAGTGTTTCAGGAGTACAGCCAATTTTAGGAGCAATTGCGGAAACTTCTGCCCAATTCGATGGATAATCTTTTTCAGATTCAATTAGTAATTGAACCGCTCTTTCTCTAATTTCGGGGGTATAGTTTGGTTTTTTCATCGGAATAGTCTCTCAGAATATTGACTCTCCGACAAACCCGGTACGGTTCAACCTGCAATGAATAGCTTATCTAATATTTGTTAATTGAATAGTAACCAATTATCTATGCGTGCGTAAGCATGCAGATGACATTATTTGTCGTATACCTCCAGTGAGGTGGCGATAATGCGGGAAAGTTTGCAATAGCCTTTATGGGAACCATAAGGTTTATTAACCATTCATCGAAATAGTCTTGAATCTGTAACACATCCAGTCATATATTTGATTACGTCACAAAATCAAAAAAGTAGATGAGTCATGAGCAATAATCGTGGGGGAAGCCGAGAAGGTTCCGGTAGAAAGCTTAAATATAATGAACCTACAAAAACGGTAAGAGTACCTGTATCCAAAATCATAGAGATCAAGAATTACCTCAACGAGGCAGAGAAGCAAAGCTTCAATGATGTGGCATCCATCACGCTTGTAGATCCTACAACACTTATGCATATTCCTTTGGCTTCAGAAAAGGTTGCTGCCGGTTTCCCTTCTCCTGCTCAAGACTATGTAGACAAAACTCTAGACATGAATGAGCACCTCATTAAAAATGAAGCCGCAACCTTTGTTGTGAAAGTAGCTTCACTTTCCATGAGAGATGCAGGTATTGAGATTGATGATGAACTGATTGTAGACCGGAGCATTGAAGCCAAGCATGAAGACATCGTGATTGCACTGATCGATAATGAGTTCACTGTAAAACGTCTCATGATTGAAGGTGATCATAACCATTGGCTTAAAGCAGAGAACCCTGAGTATTCTGACATTCATCTAAAGGATGGGCAGGAAATGGTGATTTGGGGTGTAGTGACTTTTGTCATCAAGCCATTCAGAAAGCGTTAATACTTTATTGGTTTCATGCTCATGCAAGCATCTCACCAGAAGATCTACGCTTTAGTAGACATCAACAACTGCTATGTCAGTTGTGAACGCATCTTTAACCCAAGTTTGAACAAAAAGCCTGTCATTGTGCTATCCAACAATGATGGCTGTGCTGTGGCACGTTCCCAAGAAGCCAAAGACTTGGGCATCAAGATGGGTGTTCCTCTCTTCCAGATTAAGGACATCGTCGAACAGCATCAGGTACAGGTGCTATCGAGCAACTATGCACTGTATGCAGAGATGTCTCGCAGATTCATGAAAATCCTGGCCGATTTTGTATCTCCCAAAGAGCAGGAGATTTACTCAATTGATGAGTGCTTTCTGGATCTGACAGCTCATTCAGAGAATTACGACTTGACTGAATATGCCCATCAAATTCGTCAGCGTGTGTTTTCTTGGCTTGGTTTACCTGTATGTATTGGCATTGGCCGCTCAAAGACTGAAGCGAAACTAGCGAACCATATTGCCAAGAAGAACGCTTACTTCAATGGTGTTTGCAACTTGGTTTCAATGGATCCATGCTCTGCTGAAACTCTGCATCAAGCCATAGATGTTGGTGAAATCTGGGGCGTAGGCCGAAAGCATTCCAAGAAGCTCAACAGCCTGGGGATTCATTCAGTTATGGATTTTGTCTTGACTTCCCCTGTGATGATCAGGGACCAATTTTCTGTAGTGATGCACAGAACCTTATTGGAACTGCAGGGAATTGCTTGTATTGAACTGGAACATACGCCACCTGCAAAGAAGCAAATCATTGCTAGTCGCTCATTTGGTCAACGCATCTACCATATTGATGATCTCAAGGAGGCTATGTCGCTATATGTCTTGGATGCGGTTAGCAGACTGAGAGATGATAATCTGTTGTGTGGTTGTCTGATTGGTTTCGTACAATCAAACCCATTTGATAGCTCAAAGCCCTTCTACAACAAGTCTTTATCCTTGGCTTTACCAGAACCTACCGACAACTTATTGATGCTATCTAAACTCGCTACAGCGATGATTGATGGCCTGTATGCCAAAGACATTGCCTTCAAGAAATGTGGCGTGATTCTGACGTGTCTCGAACCAAAGGCAAGCCATGTATATGACATGTTTACCGACATGAAGCATATCGAGATCAGTGATGCTTTGATGGATTCCCTTGAAGCGATTCATCTTAAGTATGGCAAAACCAAGATTGCCTTGGGCGCAAGTTTAATGCCGAACAGAACATGGAATATGTCACGAAATCGGCTAACACAGAACTACTTTAAATGGGATCAACTGCTTTGCGTAAAGTAAATGTCCTGCCTATAAATTGATTTCGTTTTAGTTTCTAACTAGAGCGGAATATCACTTATAAATACACTTTTAGTTGTTCAAACAAGTGGTACCACCTCTGTGTTTTCAATCAAGAATTTGCAGAGAGAGGAGTTTCTTTTTCATACTCTGATTAGTATGCCTATGGCAAACCAATTTCACTGCTTCGGTACCCTAGTGAGGACTAGAACCTTAGGCTGTAGGCTAATGATATTGGTATATTGAGTTATTTAGGTAGTCGCGGTGTACTTCATGGTGTATAGAAAGTTAGTTTTTCGAGCTAATAAAGCCATTTTGACAAAATTTAAGAAGTATTTTAGAAAACTAGATAGTTACACAGAATTTAGGGTAGTCTCAAAATGAAAGTTATAACTAATGGTTCTTTAACATCTTCTAATTCCTTTGGTGAAAAATAAGATTCCATTTTATGCTTAACTCTCAACTTTTTTTCGCTAAATCATTTATTTTACGAAGGTTAGACTTTCAATATTAAACTTACAATTCTTGTAATACAGCCATTCCAATAGGCTTAAGAAGTTGAGAGTGGCATTTCTTGCATAGAATTATTTTGTATTAAATAAAATAACTAAAGGTTTGGCTCGTGAAGATCTCAATAAGAAAACTGTATGTAATTAGCTTAAGTGCATTAATTACTGTGGCTTGTTCCAGTCAAAGTGAATCAGAAGGGATGCTAATTATAAATAACAAAACCTCCGAAGATATAACTAAGGTTAATTTAACTTATAAAACCACTAATAAATCAGAAAATATAGGTAATTTATCTCCTAATCAATCATTTAAGTATCCTATAAAATATTCTGACACCGAAGACTCTATAGTAATTACATATACTGATAGTAATAATACAGTGCATAAGGATGTAGCTGTTCCTTATTTCGGTAAATATGATAAGAAAAATTATAGTTATAATATCAAGTAGTTTAAGTATTATTAATATTTAGAGTGTACGGCATTGACGGTATAGGTTAAATTGACACTACAAGACAGCACTTTAACCAATTTCAACAGCAACATCCCCAAATATATTTAATATAAATTAAGCATGAGATATAAAAATGCACGCCTTTGATATTATCATACCCCAATATACAGGTATCGCTGAAGATGATGATAGCCACGACCATGATGTATTTTGTTATTTAGGAAATTTAGAAGGCAACGGACAAATATTACCCCGTAACCATCATTTAGCTGTTAGCCAAAATGATATTACTCGCGTGACTGTGGTGTGTCCTGAAATGGATGCCCTTGACCGTAAAAATATGAACAGCTATGCCCAAGAAATGCACAATAAAATCGAACAGTTAGCAGGTAAACCCATTCAAACCTTGTATATCGGAGAAGACCATGACTATCCTCTTCCCCGTTATGCCGTACCAACGCAATCTGAATTTTACATGTTGCGTTGGGGCTGGAGTTCGCCTTTACTAGATGGAGTAACCTTACAAGGCATTCCTCTATATAAAATCCCATATACCCAACCTGATCACCCTTGTTATGATAATGTGTGGTCATGGTATCGTCAGGCTGAAGCGTTATATCGTTTGTGGCTTGGTTCTCAACCAGTAAGTGAAGCCTTTGCCTTAGAGCAAATGCAAAATCCCAATTCTGAGCATAGCAAAATAGGTCGAGAATTGTGCCGTATCATTGAACAAAGCACAGGTGTACCCACCTATTATTTTCTAATGAATTACCGTGATTGGACACAGGCAGAAGATATGGAACAAAAATGTCCACTGACAGGGCAGGATTGGCTATTGCCTGCCAATACCTATCACTATATTGATTTTAAATGCGATGAGAGTCGTTTGGTGAGTGAGTTGAGTCAAAATTGGTCGGATGAAAGCGAGGACTGACCGAATGAAAAATTATTTGTGGTAAGCTCATAAAGCCTATCAAGCATAGAGATAAAAATAACACCCAAACTATCTGTAACCAACCGTGAATCGTCTCGATATTTTCGGAGAGTGTCGGTCTTGCAGGAAATCTGTGATCAACGCATAACTTGAACCGTACCGGGTTTGTCGGAGACCAAGCTTTCTGAGAGAATGTCCCGATGAAAAAAGTAAAATATACCCCTGAAATCAGAGAAAGAGCGGTTCAATTATTGATTGAATCCGAGAAAGATTATCCATCGAATTGGGCTGCGATCACAGCTATTGCTCCCTGAGCAGTATACTGCGCAAGGGTTGTACTCCTGAAACTCTACGTGTTTGGTATCAAAAATATTTAGATAAACAAAACCCAATTAAAGTACAGCAACTTTCAGATCAAGAACGTATTAAACAACTCGAACGTGAAAATAAAGAACTGCAACGTGCTAACGAAATTCTACGTAAAGCAGCCGCTTTTTTCGCCCAGGCGGAGCTCGACCGCCCACACAAATAATGGTAGATTTCATCCATAACAATAAGGCGTTATATGGTGTTGAGGCGATTTGCAGGATTTTACCGATCGCGGCTTCTACCTATTATCGAACACTAGATTTCGTTGAAAACCCAGAACATCGAGCAAAGCGAGATCTACATGACTTGCATCATGCTGAACAAATTAAACGAATTTGGAAGGAAAGTTCAGGTCGATATGGTTGTGCGTAAAGTTTGGCAAAAATTGAAACGTGAAGGCTATGTTATTGCTCGCTGTACAGTTGCTCGATTGATGCAAAAACTAGGTATACAAGGTGTTTGGCGTGGTAAGAATAAACAAACTACCCGTAGCCGAGAGGATCAAAAACGAGCAGATGACTTGGTGAAACGCAATTTTAGTGCTGATCATCCTGACCAGCTATGGGTCGCTGACTTCACGTATATTCAAACAAATTCAGGCTGGGTTTATACTGCATTTATTATTGATGTCTTCTCACGAGCAATTGTTGGATGGAAAGTATCGACACGGATGAATACAGATATGGTGCTCGATGCACTTGAGCAAGCGTTACATGCTCGAGACATGCCAAAGAATGTGATTCACCATAGTGACAGAGGGGTTCAATATCTTTCCATTCGCTATACCAATCGTTTAGAAGCAGCAAATTTACGAGCATCAGTCGGTACGACCGGTGATTCATACGATAATGCTTTGGCTGAAACAGTGAATGGCTTATACAAAACAGAGGTGATTGAATATTTAAAAGCAGATTGGCAAGGTTTAGCGGATGTACAACTTGCGACATTAAATTGGGTAGATTGGTTCAATAAAGAGCGTGTACATAGTGCACTAGGTTATGTGCCACCTTTTGATTTTGAAGCAATGTACTATGATAAAATTAATCCGTTAGGTCAGGTGGCCTAACTTAAATAAAAAGTCTCCGACAAACCCGGTACGGTTCAACTTTGTGTAAAGTAATTGTCCTGTCTATAAATTGATTTCGTTTTGGTTTCAGAATAGTTGTAATTTACTACTATCTAATCAAAGATTATCTACATCAAAAATGCCCATAAACATGAGTGTTTTCATAGACACTATCTGCTTATAGGCATTACATCATTTATGAATGACGAGAGTTGGCATCATCATAGACGGCATTGTTTTCACGTCTGCCTACAGCAATCACGATGACAACTACCTCATCATCAACGACTTCATAAACCAGACGATAACCAATACTACGAAGTTTGATCTTGTAGCGGTTAGGATGTCCTGACAACTTGTTTTTGGGAATACGAGGATTCTCCAAAACCTTGATCAACTTCTTCTTCAATGGCTGCTTAATACTTGGATTAAGCTTATTCCATTCTGCTAATGCTTCTTCTAAAAAGTCTAACTTATAGGTCATCAATATTTACTCGAATGCGTTTCTGATTCGCACGAGCATCTGCAATCTTATTCAGTTCCAGGTCTTCTAGTTGTTCCATCATCGTTTTATACAGATCAGCCGGAACACAGTAAAACGCTGGTGTATTACGATTGAGGATTGCGACAGGTTCGCCTTTGCCTGCCAACACTGTATCCATCGGACTCTTTTTGAGTTCAGTAATACTTGCAGTCATTCGTGCATGGATTAATTGAGTCATAGTTAAGCCTCTATAGAATTTAGTGTTTGGAGTTTGGGTTGAATCATTACGAGTAGATTCGGGTAGCTAATTTCAGCATACCGGTCCAATGTGGATCTCATTCTGATAAGTAAGGAGGCATCAGTAACTAGCAGCATCTTCGCAAGGTAAGGCATCGCTGAACGAAATGCCTTTAACCATTTACGATGTTGCTCAATACGGTCTATAGATTGTGATCGCATTTCCCATCTTTGGGGAACTATACAATCTAGGCAATTTTCTAATGCACGTACTACATCAACCCAAGAAAGGACATTAAGAGCTTCTTCTAACTCTTTGGCTTGAATTTGTTGGTGCTCTCTTTCATCCATTAAATCAAATAGACGTCTGAGTTCCTGCATACGAACTTCATCCTCTCGTTTTAAACGAGATTCTTCAGTTTCAGTCCAGATAGCATCAGAATTCATTGGTACTCCTATTCAACAATAGGACTATAGCACAGATAAAAGCACATTTAAAAGTACTTTAAAAAACTCTAATTAACCCTCTTTGCTACACGATGGCTATGTTGAACAAAGATTTCATAACTATATGATTTTAAAAGTTTTGATTATTTTTTGATCTAAAATTAAATCTATTTAAATCAGATGCTTACATATTTATGCAACAAAGCCTTTTAAACTCTGTTAATTTTAGGGAGCATTACCCTCTATCATTCCAATTTCCAGTCAATGTACAAAACAACTTAGAAAACCAATGGCCAGCATTTCTCATGGACTTGCTACCTCAAGGCTATGGGCGAAAAGAGTTTTTAAATCAACTGGGTTTTTCAATTAATGCAGAAGAACAAGCTGATTGGCCCCTACTGAAATCTGGGGCAGGTAATCCTATTGGTAATCTACTAATTAAAGAAGCTTATGACTGGCTTCAAGATCATTTTCCAACTGTGAAACCTCGTGGATTTAGCCTAAGCGAAATTATTGAGAGGAAAGAAGATTTTATTGAGTCACTTGCATCATATGGTTTATTTTATTTAGATCACAGTCTTCCAGATCAACTCGCGGCAAAGCATTGGCTAGTTATATTTAGTCGTGGAAATGATCAAAAACTTGAAAAAATACTGTTACATGAAGCAATCGACATGAAAATAGCTCGGTACTTAGGTCTAAGAGTATTAAAGGATTTGGAACTTCACCAGAGAACGCTATTTAATCCACGTTTTGATCGCCAAATTATCAAAGCAATGCGGCAGACTATTCGGAGATGGCATCTACATCTGATGTGTAATCGCGAATTAAGTGATTTATCTGCAATATTTAATCGGCTTTGTTGCATAAATATGTAAGCATCTGATTTAAATAAATTTAATTTTGGATTAAAAAATAATCAAAACTTTTAAAATCATATAGTTATGAAATCTTTGTGCAACAAAGCCGGTCAGGTGGCCTAACTTAAATAAAAAAGTCTCCGACAAACCTGGTACGGTTCAGTACGATTTTCACTTACTAGTACTTAAATAATCACCCCACCACTGCATCATTTCAGTCCGTTGAGCTAAATAGTCAGCGTGATTATAGCTGGCACGGGTACGGTTTTTATCAATATGTGAAAGTTGTGCCTCAATCCAATTATCTTGGAACAAACCTGAGTCATTCAAAATGGTACTAAAAGTAGAACGTAATCCATGAGAAGATAGTTGATGTTTGCCATACCCCATCTTACGTATGGCCATATTTAGAGTATTAAAATGAATCGGTTGATTGTGTTTGCGAGGGCTAGCAAAAAGGTATTTTTCACCGTATGACCACTGCATGACGTCTTTCAAAATCTCTAAAGCCTGATTTGAAAGTGGAACTACAAAATCTGGAATCTCATGGCCTAATATGACTTTTCGTCGAAACTGTTTAATATGCAAGGCAGGTATTTTCCATATTTTTTCATTTAAATCAAAATGATGAGGCTCAGACAATAACAATTCAGCCCCTCGCACTCCAGTATATAATTTAAACATCAGTGCTTTTTTAATAATCGGATGGGCATCCAATTTTTGTAATTTATACTTAAAATCAGATATATCCTCCGCTTTCAAATACGGATAATTTTTCTTGATTTTACTGTTAATGGCGATTTTATTTAAACCATGCGCGATGTTGAATTCACAATAACCCATCGCTACAGCGTAGTCATAAATTTGGTTCAAATAACTACAAGCTTTCTTGACAGGTTCTTTTACTTGGCGTCCCTCTATTTTTTTGATTACTGAAACCAGGTCATAACGCTTGATGTTTTGAAAAGGTAGATCCTGAAGGTCTGGATAAATATCTTGCTGTAAGCATCTTTCTGCTAACTGTAGTACACCACAGCGGGGTAGATCGTTGAAGGCATTTTTCAGTTTGAACTGTAACCACTCCTCCCCGACCTTACCAAAGGTGATGACATTAGAGGCAGTATCTTGTTCAAAACAGAAATCATTGTCTTTAAAGTCATCTCTGACTTGTCGTGCCTTTTTCAGCGATAAATCAGGATAAAGACCTAACTGAATGCGTCGACGTTTTTTAGTTTGTGGATCTGTATAGCGATAGCACCAAGATTTTCTTCCACTCGGCTCAATCTTCAGGCTAAGCCCATCTTCATCGGATAAAAAACTGGTTTTTTCCTTACAATGAGCTTGGCGAACTTTAATTTCAGTAAGACTCATGGAATTTAAATGAAACCTAACAATGGGTTGATTGGATCAATTATATCAAAATAGAACGCTTTATGTATGATGCGTATATTACGCATCACATAAATATTTATATATATGTTTTTTATAAATATTATTATGGTATTCTACATTGCAGTAACCAAAAAAGTAACCACTGTTAAAATTTGTATTAAGCAACAAAAATCAGTGATAGTTAAACACTATTCTGCAATGGGTTTGTTTTACAGACCTAGTAACCGAACCTTAATTATTTGAGGCAATATTTCGGTTCTGTCGCATTAAGTCGATCTGCAGCTACTATTGAATTTTGTAGGAGCTGAATATGTCACCAAGGGGCTCAGTTTTTAAATGCCGTTAGGGGGTTATTTTTACACTGCCGCTAACAGAGCTCCGCCTGAACGAAAAAAGCGGCTGCTTTACGTAGAATTTCATTCGCATGTTGCAGTTCTTTATTTTCGCGTTCCAGTTGTTTGATACGTTCTTGGTCTGAAAGCTGCTGTACTTTAACTGGATTTTGTTTATCTAAATATTTTTGATACCAAACACGTAGTGTTTCGAGAGTACAACCCTTGCGCAGTATACTGCTCAGGGAGCAATAGCTGTGATCGCAGCCCAATTCGATGGATACTCTTTCACGGATTCAATCAATAATTGAACCGCTCTTTCTCTAATTTCAGGGGTATATTTTAATTTTGTCATCGGGATAGTCTCTCAGAATATTGACTCTCCGACAAACCCGGTACGGTTCATAGTGTACTTGAGCTTGCTATTAAACAAATAAATGAGCATACGGATATAACTGTAAAATATGAACAGCATAAAAAAGGTCGATCAATTTCAGGTTTTTCTTTTACGTTTAAACAGAAGAAAAAGGATAATCCATCAATAGAAAGAGATCCGAATACCTTAGACCTTTTTTCAAAGATGACCGATGCTCAACGACATATGTTTGCAAACAAACTTTCAGAACTCCCTGAAATGGGTCGCTATTCACAAGGAACTGAAAGCTATCCTCAATTTGCTGTTCGTATTGCTGAGATGCTACAACACCCTGAAAAAATCAAAGAACTAGCCCCATACCTAAAAAAAGTGGGATACATGCCATCAAATAAAAAGGAAACAGTAAATGGCTAAGTTATCGCTAAGTGAAGTATCTAAAAAATTTCATATTGATAGGTCAACCATTTACAGAGCTGTACGTAATGGGCGTTTATCACGCTCTAGTGATGGTCAATTTGACCTTTCGGAAGTGATTAGATGCTTTGGGGAACCAGAGCAAACATCTCAACAAATTGAATCTTCTACATCAGATAGCGATGAATCTACAAAAAAACTCATTATTCATTTAGAAAATGAAGTTAAAAAATACCAAGAACGTGAAGAGCGTTTAATGCAGCAAATCGACCGTATGCAGACGCTTATTGAGTTAAAAACTGTTGCACCCGCCACGGCAGCGCCACAACAAGATGCTACGGCATGCGACAACACAACAAAACAATGATAATAGAAAGAATAATGAATTAAATATTGTAGAAAATGTGGCAGTGCCACAACAAGAAACTACAGCATACCACACCCAAACGCTACAGCATGCCACGTTGCAAAATGTGGCAGTGCCACAACCTAAAAAACGTGGCTTATTTGGCCGTGTGCTGAATGCTGTCTTTGATAATGACTAAGGGAGAGAGATCATGCCGAAACTGAAAGACATTGCCCTGGGAATTATTGTGGCCCCGCTGCTGATCCCGATCATGCTGATCGCATCGTACCAGGATAAAAAGGCACTTAAAAAAGAGCTGAATGAACGCCAAAAAGAAAAAGACCAGGCATCCTGATTATTCAATTGAGCTAATCAAAAGTGTGGAACATTGATGAAATAATAGGCGTGGAACGTGAATAATCATCAAAAAAGCCCAATCAGTAGTGATTGGGCTTTTTACATCAATATAAGACACTGAAATTTAAAGAGAAATGAAAAGAATTTCGTATAAGGTGTATTATGTTAATTTTAGTAGAACTAATAAATCTATATATTTGAAAATGTCATTTTACTCAATTAAATACTCTTCAGATATTTCACACTGTTCAACAAAAAAATGATCATGTGAAACTAAAATTACAGCGCCCTGATATTGGCTAATAGCCTGCGATAGAAGCTCTCTAGACTCAATATCTAAATGATTTTCTGGTTCATCAAGCAATAATAAATCAATACCATCAGGATAGTGACTCATTGCTAATAATGCGACTTTCAATTTTTCACCACCACTCAGTTCTGATAGTTTTAATAAAGCTTTTTCACGACGAATACGTAACTGACCTAACAAATTTCTCCACTCAACTTCAGTAAGATTGGAGTTATAAAGTGCAAGGTTTTCGATTACGGATAAATCATTATTTAATAAACTAAAGTTTTGATCTAAATACAAACATGTTCCACTAAAGAAAATATCATCACGTTGATGGGTAGAAATCAATTTCAATAAGGTTGATTTACCAATTCCATTAGCACCTTTAAGATGGATTTTTTCGCCAGCTTTCAATGCAAAATTAATTTTATTTGTTGCTGTATGGGGTAGCTTTAAATCATGAATTCTTAAAATCTCTCCTTGCTTCGTACTCTGTAAGTGGAATTCAAACTTCTGAGCTTTGATTTTTTCTACAATGGTCTGCCTATTAATCAGACTATTTTTCAAATCATCAGTTTGTCGAGTTTGTTGGGCACGTAGCTTACCTAAGCTTTGTCCAGCATTTTCCTTTTTGAAATCTAGAAAAATCTTTGCTTGAGAATTAGAATCACGAAGTTCATTGCCTTTAGATTGACGTTTATTCGCTTTCATTAAGCTATCATGTTGCCGTTGTTTTAACTGCTTTAATTCTTTTTTCTCATTATTAATAGACTGAGTTAATGCATCCATGTGTAGCTGATGCTGTTGAATGTAATGCTCATAATTACCTTTGTAGTGTTGTAAGCCTAATTCAGTTAAAGCATAAATATGTTGGACTTGATTGAGTAATTGGCGATCATGACTAATCAGGCATACACCACTAGGGTGTGCCAAAATACTCTCAATTAACCATTGTCTAGATGTTGAGTCTAAATGGTTGCTTGGTTCATCTAAAAGTAGATAGTGATCCTTTTTTAAAAACAAACGACATAAAGCCAGCTTTGTTTTTTGTCCTTCACTCAGTTTTTCTGTTGGAAAGTTCAAATCCGTAGGTAAGTCAGCATTTTCAAGTATATTTTGCCATTTTTGTGGTAAATCCCAGGTATTTTCAACTAACTCATAATCATCAAAACTAGCTGTATTGTTCTCT
>NZ_JBSQDF010000003.1:0-13463 GCF_053852345.1 Acinetobacter sp. T63
TTCAATATGTAAAATATGATCGGTAATCGCATCGAGGAAATCCCGGTCATGCGAAATCAGCACCAGCGTACCTTCATAGGCTTTCAGCCAGTCTTCGAGCCAGAGAATGGCATCCAGGTCTAAATGGTTGGTCGGTTCATCAAGAAGGAGTAAATCGGAACGGCTCATCAGGGTACGCGCCAGATTCAGGCGCATGCGCCAGCCACCAGAAAAACTTGAAACATCCAGTTGGGATTGATGTTCAAAAAAGCCCAGACCGGCCATCAGTTGCGAAGCTTTGGCCGGCGCAGAATAACCTGAAATTTCATCAAAACGGCCATATAAATGGGCCAGTTCTGCATCATCCAGCTGATCTGGCTGCTCCAGTTTCTGTTGAATATCCCAGTATTCTTCATCGCCGGACAAGACGAAATCAATGGCTTTCATATTCAGCGCTTTGATTTCCTGCGCCATATGCGCCACGGTCCATACCGCAGGACGGGTCAACGAACCGGTGTCTGACTCCATGCCACCAAGCAAAGCTGAAAACAGGGTCGATTTCCCGGCACCATTGACACCGGTTAGGCCAATTTTCCATCCTGGGTGTAACTGCATCGACGCTTTTTGAAATAAAACACGTCCACCGCGACGTATAGATAACTGGTCTAACTGAATCATTGAGAAATCAAAGCTAAGAAATAAGATGCGCCTATTCTAAAGGAAAGCCTTGTGAAAATGAAAAATCTTGCGACTTTTACTGAAATGAGCCAGCTTTTAAATATTGTGAATTTATATATTATGGACGAATAAGTTGAGTATAAGCTCTATTTTCAGCATTAACAGTTGTGGTGGTGTTTCAAAAAGTATGCTGAAAAAAAGCAGGTTGGATTTTGATAAAATAGAGAAATGCGAATAACTCTAGAAATCAAGTGTCCAGCCTGCCTAAGTGACAGTATAAAGAAAAATGGCACAAAAGTAGATGGTAAGCAAAATTACCAATGTAAAATATGCAGACGTCAATTTATTGGTGATCATGCTCTCAGTTATCAAGGCTGTCACTCAGGTATCAAAACCAAAATATTACACCTCATGGTGCGAGGCAGTGGTGTCAGGGATATAGCAGAAATTGAAAGAGTAAGTATCGGTAAAGTTCTACGGACACTTAGCCAATCAAAATATCAACTTCGAGCACAGCAAAGTCATTATGAAACCCTTGAAGTAGATGAGTTTTGGACTTTTGTTGGTCATAAGCAAAATAAACAATGGCTAATTTATGCCTATCATCGAGAAACAGGTGAAATTGTTGCTTATGTATGGGGTAACCGAGATTTAGCCACTGCAAAACGACTTAAATTAAAATTGAAGCAGTTAGGTGTAAGCTATACATGTATATCAAGTGACCATTGGGATAGCTTTGTTACGACCTTTAAAGAATGCAAACAGTTGATTGGTAAATTTTTCACTGTGGGTATAGAAGGCAATAATTGTCGATTACGGCATCGAATCAGGCGAGGCTTTAGGAGAAGCTGCAACTTCTCCAAAAAGCTTGAAAATCATTTCAAAGCCTTTGATTTAGTGTTCTTTTATATCAATAATGGATTCGTTTAATGCCAGCATACTTTTTGAAACACCACCGAAATTTTATGTTAAATGATTGTTAGAAATGCCCCTTGATCGAGGCATTTTCTATAAAGAATACTAAAAACTAATTAAAGCCAACCAAGTTTCAAAACAAGGCAGTTCTCAGCAATCATATTTTTAAATTATATAACTCCCAACTGAGCTTTTGCTCCAACGATAAGGCTTTCATTTTGAGTTTCTAAGGCAAATAAACCATACATCAAAGGAGAGGCCGCTGCTCTTTCTAAAGTCTGTTCATATAGTTTATTCCAAACTTTACCCCCTAGTTTTTCATACTCGATGATTAGAGTTTTGAGGCTTTCTTCTCCAAACAAAGTTACATGCCCAGCAAAATCAATCGCTGGGTCATCTATATGGGCTGTTGACCAATCAATAACGCCTGAAACAGCTCCATCCTTTGAAGCTAGTACATGCCCAGCATATAAATCGCCATGTATAAATTGGGTGAAATCTGCCCATAGAACATCATTATCCAACCATTTTCTGTAGCGGGTTTCCAATTGCTCACTTATACCAATTTCAGATTTTACTAACTGCAAATTGTTTGCTATTTCAGGTCTTAAATCTGAAGGTTTCATAATTTTCAAATCATTTTCCCGAACTTCTTTTTCAGGAATACTATGGATTTCAAATAAGGTTTTTGCCAAAGATGTTATGTATTTCGGGCTATCTTTGTCCATATTCCAAATTATTTCATAGGTTTCAGCATCCAAATTTAAAACAGGATTATCTTTAAGTATGGGATAAGCCACTAATTCTGTAGATGAAATTCTCCAATCAGGAACCTCTACAGAAAGATGTTTTTTTACCAATTCTAAAATGCGTTTTTCTTTCTTGATTTGTTCCCTCATGCCATCACGACGAGGAATACGCAGCAACCATTGTTGCCCCTTTGTATCAAGAGCAAAAACGACCTTAAAATCAATGCCCATTTCATTGAAATTCATTTTGTCCGTAAGCAACAAGCCGTGTGCTTCAGCAAGTGATTGAATATCTTGAATTGTCATTTTTAATTTCCTTTAAAGAGTTCAATAATTAATGTTCGGATTAGATTGGCTATCATTAACAATCTCTCTCAAAAGTCTTGATGATTTTGTGGTCTTTGATCTCGTAGATAATGTCAGCAATATTATCGACCAATTGCTTGTCATGAGATACGAAGATAATAGTTCCTGCATAGGACTTCATCATTGTTTCTAATGCGGCAATACTTTTTAGGTCAAGATAGTTTCCTGGTTCATCCATAAGCAAAATATTATATTTTCCTAAAAGCATTTTGGATAAAAGCAGTTTGATGATTTCACCTCCCGATAAGTCGGATAAGTTTTTTTGAATATCATTCGCTCCGATCCCCATTGAAGCCAATACTGCACGAATTTCCGCAACTGTGTACTCGCACTCTTCCTGCATAAAGGAGAGCACAGATTTATGCGTGTTAAATTTATATCCTGTTTGTGTAAAGTAGCCAATTTCAGCTTTTGGAGATATGGTTAATCCATCAGCACGTTCTGATATCATTTTTAACAAGGACGTTTTCCCTGTTCCATTCGATCCAGTTATAGCGACTTTAGCGCCAAGCGGTATTATAAAGTTAGCGTCATCAAAGATAGTACGGCTACCAAATTTTAAGCTCAGACCATCTGCCGTAATCGGGAACTTATTGTGCAGTTCTAGGGCTGAACTTTGACGAAAACGAATAGAACGCAAATGCTCTGGTGCTTGAATATCTTCTAATGCAGCCAAACGCTTTTCCATACTCTTAGCTGCCTGATACAGTTTTCTTTGCTTGGTGCCAGTCATTTTTGCATGCCCAAGTCGTCCAGCACTTTCGGTAGAGTTTTTGGATTTTTCTCCTTTTTTCTTATTGTCTAATCGATTAGCTTGCTGGCGTTTTTCTTGCACAGCAGATTCTAATCGCTCCCGTTCCTTCATCATCAGCTCATATTCTACGGCTTGGTGTTGTCGCTCTTCTTCTTTTTGACGCAAGTAATCCGAGTAACCACCCCAATATTCCGTAATTTTACCGTCTTTTAACTCCCATATCTTGTCTACAACCATATCAAGAAAATATCGGTCATGACTGATAACAAGTAATGCTCCATCAAATGCTTTAAGTTGACCAATAAGTAGATCTATTCCATTGAGATCAAGGTGGCTGGTTGGTTCATCCGCTAGAATGCCATGTACTTGTTGGGAAAATGCGGCAGCAATTTTTGCACGAGTTTCCTCTCCGCCACTCATTGTGTCGTTTTGTACATTGGAAACACCAAGGCGAGATAACATTGCCCGGTCTTCGACCGTTTCTATTTCGATTCCGCCCAGTTGGCTGATATGTGCAAAATCACCAAAACGCTGTAATGTCGCTTCGGCTAAAACAATTTCGCCATTAAGTACTTTGAGTAAACTACTCTTTCCTGCTCCGTTATCACCCACAAGACCAATACGGTCATAAGAGTGAATTTCCAATTCATCAATATCCAAAACATCACGCCCAGCATAATCCAAGCGTATGTTTCTCGCTTTAATAATTAAACTCATTTTTATTTACTCCTGTTTAGCTCTTGAAATTTTTTATGCAGCAAACAGGATTTAGGTGAAAACAAAAGCTAGCATCACAGTGTCCTCCCAAAAAAGCTATTCATCCACAGGGTGGACAAATAGCTAGTCAATTAAGTTATAACTGGAAACTATGCACTAAAAGCATACTTATAAATTAAGCATACTTTTACTTTATATATCCGCATATATTCTTAAAGACACAACAAAAGCCCACCATTATAAAATAGTGTCACTATGCAAATAGTTGTGTCTTAACGAATGCGGATAGAATGCATAAACTTACCTAAAAAATAAAATTCAGTTTTATGATAACTTTACTGTTAAAAGAAGTCTAGACAACCTTGTTTTATGCTTGGATATAAGGCTTATTTTAAAATAATAGTAGTGAAGATTTTCTAAAATTAACATAATACACCTTATACGAAATGCGTTATAATTATCTATAGAAATCAATGCTGTAGTTTCTAGTTGATAGCCCATCTTCCCCAAGGTGGGCTTTTTTATGGATTTTTCATGTTTCACGCTCAATAAATAAACAATGTTCCACGGGTTTATTCAGTTTTAATAAACATCATCCGGTTTTTTGAGGAGTCATTATTTCAGGTGCTTGCACTGAAATTGGCTCATCAAAAAATTGGAGTCCTGGCTAACCATATGGAAGGAAAAAGCGGCTTAAGAAGCCTCTCTTCTTCGGCTCTGGTTCAACATGCTCCGGGATAGGAATACGCTTATTGTCTTGCTGAGGAGTAGTCAATTCGTCATAGTTCGGTGCTAGTTCCGACCGCGGATCCGTTGCTATATCCTGTTTAAAGCTCTGATCGGTAAACGTAGTCATATTGGCTTTTGGTGCTTCTAGTAAGCGCTGCATAGCTTCAATCTGTTCTTGATAAAACGATTCACGTTCTAAAGATTGATTTTCTCTCTGTATTGCCTGATTTAATTGTTTTTCCAGTATGTCAACTTGACGTTTTAGTAAGTCAACTTCTGTCAAGTTTTGACTGTTAATTGATTGACTTTGATTGACTGTATCCTCTTTTTTTTGTGGTTCCCCAAAAACTCTTAGGGCCTCTGAAAAGTCAATTAAGCCATCAGATCCTTTAGATAAATTTCCTTTGTTTATATGTGCATATATGGCTTGTCTTGAATATCCATAAAGCTTAGCTAACTCTGAAACTGACAGTTTTTTCATTATGTAAACCAGTTTTCAACTTGTGTTAATACCTGACTGTTAACTTAACAATTTCAATTAACAATGTCATTGAAATCCTAATTTTCTGAGTAAAGGGAGTAACTCCTTAAATTTCTCTGCATCTTGCAGCATGGCAGCTATACGTACAGCAAACTGCGGATAGCTTTCTGTGCCTTGTGAATATTTACTCATCTCAGGAAGCTCTGAGAGCTTGTTGGCGAATAGATGGCGTTGTTTATCTGTTATTTTTGAAAAGAGGTCTAATGTATTCGGATCTCTTTTAGATTCGACTGAATGCGTGGCTGATTTTTTCTGTTTAAAGCTAAATGAAAAACCAGTAATAGATCTACCTGTTTTATGCTGTTCAACTTTGACAGTGATATCGGTATGTTCATTTACTTGTTTTAATGCAATGTCTAAAACATATTTTTTAAAATCATACATTCGTTTGTATTCAGTCTCGAGTACACCTATTTTTTGTCTAAAATCATACATAGTTATGAGAGGGGTTTTTCCAGTACTACGCCATGCAATCAATATTTCATATAAACGAACAGCATAAGCACTTGTTAAATTACTTATTTGTTGTATTTCATACTTTGTAAATTGTTCTTCTAACCTAGTAATTAAAGGCACAATAGCAGGGGCAAAAATAAGTCTAACGACAGCTTCATTATCAATATAAGCCACCTCGCTCACCCATCTCGACTTGTGATTAATAATGTTACCTTTTTCACTAAGACTCTGATAACTGAATTGTCTTGCAAACAGGTCATCGCAAGCATCTTTTAACGCCTGATAGGCCGTATTTCGATGTACACCAAACTGATTAATATAACTTTCAGCATGAACTGTTAGTGGATCATTAGCATTTATCCCTTTACCCGATTCCCTTGCTTCAACAATAGCTAGGAGAATTAACCTCTGTTCAACTAAATCGAGGTTATAACTAGCATTGATTAAGGCATTATCTTTAACAACTAGTTCTGTTTTCATATGAAAAGATTATATTTTTAATTCAATAAGACGAGGTTATACAATTATCTCGCTTAATGCAAGGTAAACCTCGTTTTAATGCAAGGTAAACCTCGTTTTAATGCAAGGTAAACCTCGTTTTAATGCAAGGTAAACCTCGTTTTAATATCTCTAGAACCATTATGAATAAAGGATTACAGCTTAATTAAAAGCATTTAAAAGCTTAAAAATAATTAAAAGCCCACGGAATAAAAAATTGCCCTTGGTTTTCGCTTCGCTCAAACTCTATTGAATCTCGCTTTCGCTCGATTCGTCGGGGCAATTTTTTGGTAAATATTTCCGTGAATTTGAGAAAAGCAAAAGCAAGATCAAAAGCAGCTCGGAATTCGCTTCGCTCATGAGCTTTTTTACTCGCTTCGCTCGGTTTGGGAAGCCAATTTGGAAAGTTCGCACCCATGCGGGATGCTCTGCTATGCAGGTGATGGATGGATAGGGAGCTTGTAATCAGGGAAAGGGATGGGCAAATTTTTTCAGTTCGCTCGTAGACACTCGCTCTGTTTATCGACTCATGCCACGAGATTTCATTTTAGGCGCATGTTGCTGTGCTTTGAGCTGTTCTTGTCTAAGTTTCATCTGCTGTTCGGTTTTGATCTCGTCCACACATTTTTTAATGACCTTGTAGGACTGGTAGAGGGTCTGGTATTGCTTGGCTTTCTCCGGATGCTGTTTTTGGTATTTCTTCCAGGCATGTTCCTTGAAAGCATCGTTTTGCAGTAATTCCTTCACACCATGTTTTTTCTGATGCTCATGTTGGCCTTTTAGTTTTTTGTGTTCTTGGTAAATCGTGTCACGTTGGGCTTCCCAAGCTTTCTTGCCAAACAGTAAGGGTTTGTTCTGGCCTAATTCGTTGTGTTGATCGACCAGGCTTTGTAATTTGTCATGACTTTGCTTGAGTCCGCTTTTTACGATCTCCTGGGCAAGCTGCTGATTGAACTCGTTTTGATGTTTGTGCTGCTTGATCAGGGTTATTTCGGCTTGTTTAAGATTACGCTGCATGAAATCCAGGTCTAGATTCGCGTCTTTTGCGCTAATTTGGCTGTTGAGCAGTTGAGCGAGGGTTTCCCTCTGTTTTTCCTCAAACACGGCTTTTTCGTCAATTGGTGGCGTTTTAGCGCTATGTTCGATTTGAATCTGCTGTTCTTTTTTCAGTTTGCTGAGTTCTATCTCATTTTCAGCAATCAGCATGTCCATATTTTTGCTGTATTGCAGCTGAGCCTGATTTCTCTGTTTGATTTCATCATTGCTTCGGCTGATTTCGGTTTCAATGCCTTGTCTGCGTAGCTCGGTGACTTTCGGTCCTTCGTGCAGGGTCGCTTCCAGACCATTCTCCTGGTCTTTGTAGCTGCGGTGATCAACTCGGGCGGTGGATCCGGCCATATCCAGGTGCATATTGCAGATATCGGCAAAGTGCTCGCGCCAGTGCTCGATTTCTCCACTGTGTTTTTGGTCCAGTTCCCGGGTTTTATCTGTGAAGCCTTCTGGCGTGAGTTTGCGTGTGCTCATCAGGATATGCGCGTGATAATTGCGTTCATCGCTGCCGGATCCGGTATGCGGTGCATGGATACAGGCATCGACTGCCACCTGGTGTCTGTCCACAATGCTGGCGCATAGTTCTTCAAGCATGGCCAGACGTTGTTCCTGGTTCAGTTCACTGGGAAAAGCAATTTCAAATTCCCGGGCAACTGTTGAGTTTTTTCGGGTTTCTCGTTGTTCAACTTCGTTCCAGAGTCTTTCCCGGTTTTTTAAATACTCTGGTGCGCCTTCGGGTAAATAAATTTCTTTGTATTCCACACCGGTTTTTCGGCTGTAGTCATGTTCTCGGCCTTCACGTTCACAATAGATCTTTTCACCTGCTCGATAGGCAATCGCAGCAGTGGCGGAACGCCCTGCTGATCGTGCTACGGTTTTGACTGAAAAGTGGTAAATCGCCATGCCTATTTTTCGCTTTTAAATTTTCACACAGTGAAATACAACCGTGGATACGGTTGTCGGGGTATTGGGGAGACCCCAATCGGACTTGCAAACGAAGTTTGCATAAGTGCGCTCTTCGAGGAAAACATTACTATACATATAGCACCTTGAATGCATATTCAAGTGCGCTTATGTTAGGGATGGTTTCCCAGGATGATGGTATTGGATTAATGAGCGTTACTGAAACACTAGACAGCAAAATTAAAGCCCAGGAAGAAAAGCTGAAACAGCTTAAAGCTCAAAGACAAGCAGCACTTGCAAGAGAACGTGCTAAAGAGAAAGAACAGGCTCGTAAAGATGATACTAGACGCAAAATTCTAATCGGATCTTGTATGCTAAAAATCACTGAAGAAGATGAACAGGCTCGGGCAAAATTGATTGCACAGATGGACAAGTATTTGACTGATGAACGTGATCGTAAGCTCTTTAATTTATAAGTGATAGGAAATCAATCATGGCATTGAGCCAATTCGATATTATTAAGTCTTTAGGTGAATCTATTGAATGGTTTGAAAAAGAACTCTCCTGGGGAATGCCTATTGCAGAATTAAGGCATTTAACAGGAAGAATTGGGGAACTTTATGTAGCTATGATGACCTTAGGGCAATTAGCTGATTCAGTTAATCAGAGAGGTTATGATGTAGTTTCCAGTACTGGACAAAGAATTTCTGTTAAGACTGTTACTACAGCAAGTCATGTCGATTTTAATCTTAAAACGATTGAGTTAGTGGACAGAATTATTGTTTTAAGAATTAACCCAGAGGACCTCTGTATTGAAGTAGTCTATGACTTAAATATGGAGCAGTTTCAGGCTAAGTCACGAGAATACAAAGGGAAATATATTTTAGGTATTTATAACAAAATACTTTTAGCTAATTCAAAAATAAATATAGGGTTAAATATTCCTACTGAAACAGAACTGAAAGTTGAAAATAATCATGAGCTATTGATTTTAAATAATATTTTTTATGATGGATATGAGATAAAACAATATGAAAATGCAAAAATTGAAGTTTATAAGGATGGTGAAAAGCAACCATCAGCTAAAGAAATCTTGAGGCAGATAGCCCTCCCTTTAAATGTCTCTTTAAATAATTCAGCCGGAAATCCTAAAAATACTCAGCAATTAGGGGATCATGTGATCAAGGCAATAAAGAACTTTAGATCAACCTGATTTCGCATAAGAGATTTTATGTTAAATTTTTTATATCAAAATTTCAAAGTGTACTGATGAGTACACTTTGAATGGGTTCTAACACCCGAATTTCGTATATGAGATTTTATGTTAAATTTTTTATATCAAAATTTCAAAGTGTACTGATGAGTACACTTTGAATGGGTTCTAACACCCGAATTTCGTATATGAGATTTTATGTTAAATTTTTTATATCAAAATTTCAAAGTGTACTGATGAGTACACTTTGAATGGGTTCTAACACCCGAATTTCGTATATGAGATTTTATGTTAAATTTTTTATATCAAAATTTCAAAGTGTACTGATGAGTACACTTTGAATGGGTTCTAACACCCGAATTTCGTATATGAAATTTTATGTTAAATGGATTCAATCTCTGTCATCAAAGTCAGCATTAATTCTATCGACAGTCCATTTTACTGTATTGTTATCTAAGTAAAAAAAATCTCTATTTAAAATATCATCTTCAAAAATTAAGCCATTAACATCTAGCTTCCCTTCTTTTAAATATCCAATAATTTCATATCTTAGACTATTATCTATTTGCTTAATTTGATGGGAATAATGTGTTTTCTCAATAAGGTAATCATCAAAAATAGTAGCTTCTAAATCTATAAGGTAATTTTTTTTGAGATCAATACATGAGGGTATTGAAGAACTAAATACCTCTAGAATTTCATTACGAACCTTAATTTTTAGAATGAATTCGAGATTCTCATTACATTCTATGATTTGAGCTATATATTTCACTTCGATTAAGATTTCCTAAAATTAACATAATACACGTTATACGAATTCCCAAGGCATGGCTTTTAGTCATGCTTTTTTTATCAAAAGACTATACCTGAATGATAGCGAGCCAAATCGCATACAATATCTATCATTAGACTTAATGCAATAATTAAATGATAGTATTATCATTAATCTAATAGAATTAAGATTAAATGATAGAAATGAATACACGTATTTATCTACGAGCTTCAACTAAAGATCAAGATGCAGAAAGGGCTTTGCAGATTCTTCAGGATCTAAACCAAAACTTGAATTTGGGTGAAACCATTGTGTACGTGGAAAACTATAGTGGTACGAAGTTAGACCGACCTGAATTGAATAAGCTACTGTCAGAAGCAAATCAAGGTGACACATTGTTAGTTGAAAGTATTGACCGCTTATCACGCCTAACCCAACGAGATTTTCAAGAGCTGAAGCGCAGGATCCAGGAGAAGGGACTTCGTTTAGTCGTAGCAGATCTTCCTACTACCTACCAAATGATTCAAACCAGTGACAGCATTACTCATTCAATCTTGGAACTCATCAACAATATGTTGATTGATCTTCTGGCAACAATGGCCCGCCTAGACAATGAGAAACGTATAGAACGTATTAAGCAGGGCCTGGCACGTTCGGGTTACAAACCAACAGGCAAGAAGGCAAATGAGGCTAAACATAAACGAATAAAAGAATTGCTAGTAGTTGGCAATATGACTAAGGAAGAAATTGCCAAAGCAGTGAATTGTGGAGTTGCAACTGTCTATCGAGTTGCTAAAGTTATCTAAAAGAGGCTTATCTCAACGCGCCCCCAATGGGGCACCGCTGCATTCAGGTTACTTCACATAAGAAATTTTGGTGGTGTTTCAAAAAGTATGCTGGCATTAAACGAATCCATTATTGATATAAAAGAACGCTAAATCAAAGGCTTTGTAATGATTTTCAAGCTTTTTGGAGAAGTTGCAGCTTCTCCTAAAGCCTCGCCTGATCCGATGCCGTAATCGACAATTATTGCCTTCTATACCCACAGTGAAAAATTTACCAATCAACTGTTTGCATTCTTTAAAGGTCGTAACAAAGCTATCCCAATGGTCACTTGATATACATGTATAGCTTACACCTAACTGCTTCAATTTTAATTTAAGTCGTTTTGCAGTGGCTAAATCTCGGTTACCCCATACATAAGCAACAATTTCACCTGTTTCTCGATGATAGGCATAAATTAGCCATTGTTTATTTTGCTTATGACCAACAAAAGTCCAAAACTCATCTACTTCAAGGGTTTCATAATGACTTTGCTGTGCTCGAAGTTGATATTTTGATTGGCTAAGTGTCCGTAGAACTTTACCGATACTTACTCTTTCAATTTCTGCTATATCCCTGACACCACTGCCTCGCACCATGAGGTGTAATATTTTGGTTTTGATACCTGAGTGACAGCCTTGATAACTGAGAGCATGATCACCAATAAATTGACGTCTGCATATTTTACATTGGTAATTTTGCTTACCATCTACTTTTGTGCCATTTTTCTTTATACTGTCACTTAGGCAGGCTGGACACTTGATTTCTAGAGTTATTCGCATTTCTCTATTTTATCAAAATCCAACCTGCTTTTTTTCAGCATACTTTTTGAAACACCACCAAAAAATAAACTTATATGGCACTTGCGTAATTCACGACAAAATGTGTCAAGTTTTGAAGAAGAGATGCAGTACTCAAGAATAGCAAGGAACTACACGGAGATGAAAAGCAGGAGGAAAATATTAAAAATGGGTGGTTTTAATAAAAAAAAGAGATGAATAACGCTTGTTACTCATCTCTCAGATAATGGGGGTGTTGAAATAGTGTTAGAAGGACTGCTCCAGACTTTCCAGTTCCATCATTAGTTCCAGCATCTGTTCTTCGGCTGTTTCCAGTTTGGCTTTCAGCTCAGTTTGCTCATTCATCAGTTTGAGCAAATCATTTTTACGTGAGGCATCATATAAAGCACTATCTCCGAGCAAGCTTTGAATTTCAGCCAGTCGCGGCGTAACCTTTGAAATCTGTGTTTCACATTTTTCGATATTTTTACGAATCGGGCGGCTCAGTTCCCGCTGGCGTGCCGCTTCCTTACGCTGTGCTTCTTTGTCCAGTCTGGAAATGGTTGCTTTGACTTCGACCTGAGATTTCACCGGCTCGGCTGGCTTCTGCCCGTTTTTGATCATCTCAATGCGGGCCTGACGTAACCAGTCGGCATAAGCGGTCAGATCACCGTCAAATTCACGGCATTGACCATTATGTACCAGCAGCAATTCATCACAGACACTGGCAATCAGCTGGCGCTCATGCGATACCAGCACCACAGCACCTTCAAAATCCTGCAAGGCCATGGTCAATGCATGACGCATATCCAGATCTAAATGGTTGGTCGGCTCATCCAGAATCAACACGTTTGGACGCTGCCAGACAATCAATGCCAGAGCCAGACGGGCACGTTCACCGCCTGAGAAACTTTCACTTGGCGTATCCATGCGTTCGCCGCTAAAACCAAAACTGCCCAGGAAAGAACGCAGGCTGGCTTCACTGATTTTTTTATCGGCAATACGGGCCAGCTGTAACATCGGGCTGGCATTGCCATCCAGTGCATCCATTTGGTGTTGGGCAAAGTAGCCAATATTGAGCAGTTCTGAATCTTTACGCAGACCCTGAAGCAATTTTAAATCACCGACCAGCGATTTAATCAGGGTGGATTTACCGGCACCATTCATCCCGAGCAAACCAATCCGGCTGCTTGGCGTGATCTGTAAATTGACATTGGTGACAATCAGCTTGTCACCATAACCAATATCGGCATGTTCCAGTTGCAATAAAGGCGAACTCATTTTGGTCGGTTCACGGAAACTGAAGGTAAATGGTGTATCAACATGGGCAGCAGACAGTTCCTGCATACGCTCCAGCTGTTTGATCCGGCTCTGTGCCTGCTTGGCTTTGGTGGCTTTCGCTTTAAAACGGTCAATATATTTTTGCAGATGTGCGCGGGTTTCCAGCTGCTTTTCATAAGCCTGTTGCTGCTGCGCCAGACGTTCACTGCGGGTGCGCTCGAAGGTCGAGTAGTTACCGGTATATAAAATCAGTTCCTGATT
>NZ_JBSQDF010000004.1:0-11175 GCF_053852345.1 Acinetobacter sp. T63
CACCATTATGTTAAATGGGTAGTCGTTTCAATATATTTGAGAGCATGTAATAATCCTATTACCACACTTACATCACATATTTTTAATATGTTTTGTAGAGTAAGAAATAGAGCAATCTATTTCTTACTCAACTTATCTTACATTGGATAGTTAAAGCTATCTCGATGCCATTTCAAATATTTTTTTGACTCTTGTGGTAACTCAATTTTTCTAGTTTGAACATTCATTTGCTCTAGCAAATTATCTACTTCATTATTTTTAGTAAGAAGGTTTCCTTCATCATCGAATGAAATAAGTCCTTTATCAAATAATATATCTACGTGAGCTGCTAATAAGATTCCATTTGATGAATCTAAGCGTTCACTATCATTTGAAATCCTCCAAGGTTTAATATGGCTTGCACGTAACAACTCATTTAAACGGATTCCAGTAAGCGGACAATGCCCAAACTTCTTAATTAGTTCTTTTCGAAAGATGTTTTGCCCAATGCGCTGCAAGATATATACAGATTTTGATGTTAGAGGAATATTTTCATCTTTATCTTGGTCTAATTGACCAATTTCCAGCTCTCCGGAAGGATCTATTTTTTCATATAAGTAACTGGCCAAGTTGGCGCTAATTTCTGCTAAGTAGCAACCTTGGTTGCCATTTCCTGTAGTTGCGCTGATTGGGGAATATTTGGCTGGTAATAATGGTCGAATTTCATCAATAAAGTCTTTAGGCTTAAATTTACTTTCGACAACAAAGAAATCAACATCTACTTTCCAGCCAACGCTCCCCCAATGTCCTGTTTCTTGAAAAGGATTTTCTGCCTCATAAGCTGATGATCTAGCACAGCCTAATGCCTGGATGACTCCCATTGCGTAAGAAAAAACAATGTCACCAGGTTTTACGAGTTTCATGTTTTCGTATGATTGATTGAAACTATTGTTGGCATTTACTTTTGGGGACCAGAGATAACCATCTCCAACTTCAGTTTTATATGTTTGTTTATGATTAACCCAAAAATAGTTAGGAAGTTGTGTATTCATAGTAAGTCTCTTCTGCAGTTTGATTAGGAAATGAGAGCAGAAGAAGCACCACACTTACATCACATCTCTCAATAGACATTAGAATACACACGAAATACAGGGGTGTAAACAGGGTGTTATCTAGGACTTTAGTATTTTGATACTAGATATTTATTAAGATATTGTTTTGTATCGTTAAAAATTTTTACAGGGTTTGTTTTTCTATACTTATTTTTATTAAAAAAATCTTTTATAAGCGTTCTTATATTCTCTAATAGATGCAACTAGAGTCCAAATAAGAATTCCTATAATCAGATAGTTTGAACGTTTTATTAGTCGATGAGGCTCTAGACTTTCTAACAATGTACCTGCCGTTTGAGCATGTAATTTTGCTAGCTGATAGTCCATGCCAATTTTGATTAGCAATGATAACCCTATGCCAAAGACGAGGATCCACCATAATTTTTGGCTTACCATAAATGGAAAAAATACAGTTTCTAGTAATGCTCTCATTAGCTTCTCGTGTTTTTAAATTTGAAAGTTTTTCTAAAATTAACATAATACACGTTATACGAAATGCGCTTATGAAATTCAATTAAATCAATGCATTGAGATCCACTAAAAAGCCCAGTTTCAACAAACTGGGCTTTTTAGTGGATCATTCACGCAATACGCCTATTTATTCAGCAATTTGAGGCTGGATTGATAAATTTCACTGCACAATCATTTGCTTCGCTCTTGGGCTTTCTGCCGATGCTCACGCTCTTTTTTAAAGGCACGTTGATCCATGATGCTGGCTATGATCATGATCGGAATCCCGACAAACAGAAAGGCAATACCTTGCAGGATCTCTTTCAGTTTTGGCATGATCTTTCGCTCAATCATTATCAAAGACGGCATTCAGCACACGGCCAAATAAACCACGTTTTCTTGGTTCAGGCTTAACATGCTCTGGGACAAGAATTTCCTTGTTTTCAGAAGTAGTCAATTCGTCATAGTTTGGCTCTGGCTCTAACCGAGGATCTGTTGCTATATCCTGGTTAGATTTCTGATCGGTAAACGTAGTCATATTGGCTTTTGGGGCTTCCAATAAGCGCTGCATCGTTTCAATCTGGTTTTGATAGAAGGATTCCCTGTCTTTGGCATCTGACAGCTGATTTTTCAGCATGTCTATCTGCTGTCTAAGCAGTAAAACTTCTGCCGAACTTGGACTGTCTATTTTTACAGATTCTTTGACATCCGGTTTTTGAGCAGGCTCTCCAAATACACGGATAGCTTCTGAAAAATCAATTTTATTATCGGAATTTTTACTTAAAATTCCTTTGCTTATATGATTGTAAATCGTTTGTCTATTTATGCCGTAAAGCTTGGATAATTCTAAAACTGAAAGGCTTTTCATGGTGTAAAACGATGCCTAATCTTGTAAAAATGTCTTGTCTATTAGACTGTCTAATAGACAAATCAGCAAGTCTATATTCTAGGTAGCCTTGAAGCCTACTTTTTTGAGGTAAGGGTATAGTTCTTTAAATTTCTTTGGGGTTTGGAGCATCTCAGCAATACGTACAGCGAACTGCTGATAGCTTTCTGTGCCATGAGAGTATTTACCCATTTCCGGAAGCTGCGAAAGTTTGTTTGCAAACAAGTGGCGTTGAGCATCTGTCATGGTTGAGAAAATATCTATCGTGTTCGGATCTCGCTTGTTTTCTATAAGCTGATTGTCCGTTTTCTTTTGTTTGAAGGTGAATGAAAATCCTGAAATAGAGCGGCCTTTTTTATGTTGTTGATAAGTTGCTTTAATATCTGTTTTTTCATTAATGTCATTAATAGCTAGATCAAGAACTCTTTTTTTAAAATCGCTCATTAATTTGTATTGATCTTCTTCGACTCCAAGCTGCGCACGAAAATCTTCTAAATTAATAATAGGAGTTTTTCCTGTACTTCTCCATTGAATCAATAATTCATAGAGTCTGCTTGAATACACACTTTTCAAGTTGGCTGTTTGGCTTAAAAGATATTGAGTAAAGAATTCTTTTACTCCATTGATACGGCTAATGCCTTGAACAACGGCAGGCGTAAAAACAATTTCTATGGCCCCTTCATTGTCCAAATATTTAACTTGAGAAATCCAACGACTTTTTACAAGTTTTCCATCTTCATCAAAAAAGCTGAATCGGCGATTAAATAGGGTTTCTTCTGCTTCCTTCATTCTCATATAAGCATTTTGTCGAGTAGTACCAAATACATCGGCATAACGTAATGCATCTATTCTTAGAGGCATATCTGTAGTTAATCCTGTACCAGTGTCTCTTGCATCTACAATAGCCAATTGAACAATATGGAATTCTGCTAAGGAAAGTACCTGAAATGCTTGATTCAAACGATTTGTTTTAACTACAAGATCTTTTTTCATGTGGTAATTAAACGTCTTTATATGAGTTATTAATAGATTTAAAAGACATATTAATACAAATCATTTTAAAGACAAGTATAAATTTGTCTTTAAACGACAACTAAACGTCCTTATATGGGTAACTAAACGTCCTTATATGGGTAACTAAACGTCCTTATATGGGTAACTAAACGTCCTTACATATTCTTTGAATCTATTGAAATATAAGGCTTATAGGCAGTCTAAAAGAATTTAAAAACTTTAAAATAATTAAAAGCCCAATCATGAAAAATTGCCCTTGGTTTTCGCTTCGCTCAAACTCTATTGAATCTCGCTTTCGCTCGATTCGAGGGGCAATTTTTTGGTTAATATTTTCGTGAGTTTTAGAAAAAGCAAAAGCAACTCGGAATTCGCTTCGCTCATAGTACTTTTTTGCTCGCTTCGCTCGGTCTAGGCTCAATTTTCTACATATGATTTACGCCTTTTTTGACTTCACAGCCTAAAAAAGCTGTTTTTCAGGGAGTCTAGGCTCAACTTTTGGTGTGTTCGCTCGTAGACACTCGCTCTGATATAGCGATTAAAAGCAAAAAATAGGGGGTATGCGCGTTTTTTCACTGATTACCAATGGGAAACCCTATGTCAAATAGAAAAAACGGCTAAGAACGCAAATGAGCGCAAAATGGAAAGCAGTTTATTAGGGTCAATGCTCAGGACCTCGAACTCAGTTATTTATGTGTGATGAGGGACACACAGATTTTTAATTTCGTTCAGCAGAATCGGCTGCGTCAGGATTTTTTAAGTGAGGTCCCCACTAACCGTTTTTAAAAAGTCGGATCAAAGACTTTGATTTGACTTGTTTTCTCAAGGTTCTTGGAATTTCTGGATCCGATGCCACTCGAATCTGATCTTCTAGGTCGATTTTTACAAATGTGGCTGGAGGGTTTAGACCGCCAAGCCTATGAAGTTGCCAAACTCCATCCTCAAACCACATTCTTCCAATTCTCTTACACACTCCAACTTAATGGCGTGTCCTTTCGTTACTCATTTCAACGCTCGCCTTTCACTCGAATTGAAATGCTTCCTCTGCCATTACAGCAAAGCCCTACTAAGTCACTCTCCCACAGTTCTGTTTTCGGAAGTTGCCTCCGATTGAATAAAGACCTCTTCAAATTAAAGAGAAATCTTTAAGCAATACGGCTTCGTCATTAAACAAAACTGCTTCCCAAGTTAGCATTAAAACAGTTGTTTTCAGTTGCCTGAAAACTGGCAGAACCCGTGCCGATCTCCTGCATACAACACCTACATTCCTATCTCCCCCGATCGCAGTTCCAAGTCGTATCAGGTTTATACAATGCTGTATGCAGTTAATAATCATCCACGTTCACGCCTTACCCATATCGACATACACAGCCTAAACAGCACCATGTTGACGACCTTACAGGCTTGAGCTATCCATTGATCTCGACAGCAAAACAGAATGTCATCCGACAATTTCACTGTTTCACCTAAAATCGAGTACCGATTGCGCCAGCTTTCGCCTTGCAACCCTGACACCTCACGATGCCCTCAAAAGCCCACCTGCGGGTATAACCTACGCCCTTGTCTTTATTTTTGTTTTTGACTTGAAGCGTCTGGTTATCAGCTATTGACGAGGTTACTCATTCCGTGAGTCCTCTGACTGTCTGTTTTAATACAGGGTTTCGGCCCTTTCAGCCTAGGAGGGAAGTTACTCCCACCGCCACGTCACCGTGATCCCGTGTCCTTGTCGCCCAACTGACCTCCACCTTGGGAGTGGAGGGTGTTCATTCATCAAAATGAGTGAACAGGTAGAAAGCGGGAGTCACACCCGCTAGCCCCTCGTGTAGCCGCGCCAGCTAGAGTTTCCTCACGCACGCAGCTTCACCACTAAAGCTTCTCAAAGACTGGCAATCCTCAAGAAGGGGGAGTGTGTCTGATTCATGGGTAGGCAACCCAGGAACCAAACAGAAAATAATTGGCTCATGGATTGGCAGTCCACACAAAAATCAAAGACCTTAAAAGCGTTATATTTGATCAAATGGTGGTCGTCAAGACCAATTTTTGGAACTGCTATTTATAGAATCACCAAAGGTGGTTCATTAGTACGATCTAAAATTTATAAAATATGAATTTTCTAATTTAAAGAATATATTTATAGAATTTTTTAGGAATATACTTTATAAATCTCTTATAGAATCACTTTTGTAAATCTTTTTAGGAATAAGAAAAAATGATCTATTACAGTTATAACCCAAAAGATTTTACAAAAAATATCATGGGACTGATGACGAATGAATATGATCTTGTTTCCGAAAAATTTAGCTTTGATGTTGATGAAGCAGAGGGCATGATTAATAAATGGATTGATCGTTATCACTTATTAGACACGGCTCAACAGACTTATCGTAGAAGATTGAATGTGGAGCCTGTTTTTAGCCTAATCATTAATTTTAGATATGAATATTTACAGGGAATGAGTGACGATGAACGCTGGAAGAAATTTGAGCATGGTGAATCCGTTTTTTTAACCAAAGTCGATGCTTATTTGTTTTGCCGCACCAGTGATGCTTTCTTATTTGATGAAAAAACTAAAAAAGTTTTGAGCAAAACAGACAAACAAGATTTATTGAAGATTAACCGTAAAATCTTTGAGATCTGTCCAAGTGCAGAGACCTTTCATAATATTGCCAATATAGCCCCAATCATTGTCGGTAAGTATGAACTGGTGCGGCTGACAAAACCCAAAAAAAGCATTAAAGAACTTAAAGCCAAGAATTGGACCAATGAGAAACATGCGACAGATTGGACTTGGCGGTTGACTGACCGTGCTTATAAGGAACAATTAGAACAAGGAAAAAGAGTTGTTTTACGATTTCAAAATATGATTGAAAAAAATGCCAGCTTAGATGAAAAAAAAGTCTATTTTGAACGGCATTTTAGGGCTCTGGAAGGTTATCTTGGCTATCGTGGTGTTCGTCAGCAGATTGGAAATCTATATCATCTTGAAAAAAGATTATTTAAGGATAAATACAATCAGTCTTGGTTTGATCATGGTGCCAGAACTTTAAAACTTGCCTATATGAAAAAGCTTAAAAATCTAATTGCAAACAATACTCTATATAAAGAGGCTGAATCTCAATTTTTGAGTGTATTGAAAGAACATCTCGATAAAAATTATGAGAAATGGAAAAAAGATTCTAAACAAGCTGAGGGATAGGAGGTTTTGGTTTTTACTTATCGGGCGGGACCAACAGCATTAATTCGCATCTTAGATGCACATCCTAGTCTTATTTAAAAAAATGCATTAAAAATGGGAGCTTAGCTCCTATTTTTTGTAACTTCGTATAAGAGATTTTATGTTAAATAATAGATCTCTTGCGAAAGTATCGTTTACCTAATTTTTGAACTGACTAAAACCTTATTAAATGTAGCTTTAGGCTGTTTAAATTTTGACTAACGCAAGAAGTCTAATAATTAACTGCTTTAAAATATAAAAGTAAGTTCATCTTTCAAAGTTGATTTACTTTTAAATCTATATTTTACTCAGTATCTGCATCTAATTTTTGTTTCAATATCCTTAAATTTTTCCGCTGTACACGACAAATTTCACAGAACCCTTATCCTATCAGGCTTCTGCTTTCTTAAAATTGCCAGAATTTCCTTAAAATCGCTCATGGCGTTTAGCCATGAGCCGCTTTATTATTGAATTCGGTGACCGCTTAAGCAATCACCTTTAAATTTATGAAAAGCAATTACACAAAATTATTTACAGGCTCTTAAAACACTATAAGACGAGGTCGTTTAACGTAACTGTAACGTCTGTTATACGAAATATACTTTATTTTCGCACATATAAATCATAACCAGTATGGATTTTAGATGTACTATCAAAAACGTAATGATTGTTAATGATGTTACAGATTTTATTTGGCTCGTCACACATATCCACCGCTGTCATCACCAAGTAGGGTGACTTTCCAAGTTCCTTTATATAGTAATCATTCGCATAGCTTCCAAACACGATCTGAGGATGGTCAGACCAGATGAGTTTATTAACATTTTTTAAATCAGAATATAAATACACGAGATGAGTGGAGCGAATATTCAGAGCGCTATTATTGATGCGTGCTAATTTATTTAGGTGACTGAGATCTTGTTGCGCTTGATATGTCTTAATATCATTTATTTTATTAAGTGCATCTATTTTTAAAGGTAATAAGTAGGTTAGAGCTGCTGCAATAGGCAAAATTATTACTGCTATTATTACTGCCTTCTCTTGAGTTATAACAGCCCAAAACATCATTGATAATGGTATAACCATTGGCTCTAAGTAATGAGCATAACCACGATCTGAGACGAAAGCACCTAAAATCGTACCAACATAAAGTAGTAAAGTAACATAAAAGTTTTTATCTCTTTTTGTTTTTATTACATAAAAAATGACTATAGGAAGGAATATAATGATGAGTTTAGATAAATATACTAAGCTATTTAATCTACTAGCCGAACCTGAATAGCCAGTTAAAAACTGATATTGTAGTGTAAAGTATTCAGTTACACTTTGATTGGTTAAATAAAATGGAAAGAATAAAATAAAACATAAAAATAAGAAGCCAGCTAAAAATTTAAGAATCCTATAGATATAGGATTCAAAACCCTTAGAAAAGAACATGTAAAGGGTACTAGGCATCATTATTGCGGCTGCTAAATAATTGATATTAAATAATAAAGCAGCTGTTGCCCCTATGAGGAAAAACTGATACTTAACATTAATTTTTGACGTATAAAAAAATATATACAAACATATAAAAGGTAACATTAGCATTTCCGTATTACCGGAAAAGTTCTCAATCAGAAATGAAGACACTAAAAGAAATGAACTTACAACCAAAAATTTATTGAAGTTTTTACCACTTAAAATAATAGCACTACTCAAAGCACACGCAAATGCTATCGATAAATATAGATGCTTTTGACCAATCAAGTAGTAAAAAAAACCGTATATGTAGTAAGTTAGTAGTGGCTTGTGATCAAAAGTATTACCATATGGTAAGGTTAGTGACTCAACAATATCTTTCCCAATTATAGTATATATGGTGGTATCGATAGCGACATAAGCTTGTTCATGATATAGGCCTACTAGCAAACAAGTTATAGTCAAAAATATCATTAGATAGAATATATTAACTTTTTTTCCTGATGATTCATTCATAATCTAGTCTTCTCATTGAGCCTGTAAATAATTTTGTGTAATTGCTTTTCATAAATTTAAAGGTGATTGCTTAAGTGGTCACCGAATTCAATAATAAAGCGACTCATGGCTAAACGCCATGAGCGAATAGGAATATTCCACTTTTTAGACGCTGCATCAATTGCCAGGTAAATCACTTTACGTACAGAATAATCCGTTGGAAAGTGATGTGGGTCTAGGATTTTAGACCACTCCTATAAGTGATAATCTACTCCCCAATAAGCATGGTCTAAAATCCTAGCCCCACATCAGTTATTCTCTTTTCTTCAAGTTTTACTCTGCCCTTCATTATTTAAATCTCTTTTTAAAATATATCTTGGTCGTTTCTTAGTTTCCATATAGATCCTACCAATATATTCCCCTAAAACGCCTATTCCTATAAGCTGTACACCACCTAAAAATAGGATTGAAACTAATAATGATGGATATCCTTTTACATCATTTCCCCAAATAATAGTTTCTAAAATCAACCAAGAACCATATAAAAAAGATAAGGTTGCAATTAAAAGTCCAATATATGTCCAAATTCTCAAAGGTATCGTTGAAAAACTTGTAACCCCTTCTAATGCAAGATTCCAAAGCTTCCACCCATTAAACTTGGTTTGACCAGCACTTCTTGTAGGACGAACATATTCAACAACATCGATCTTTCCACCAACCCAAGAAAGTACTCCTTTCATAAAAAGGTTTATTTCAGGTAGTCTCTTAATATTTTCTACAATCTCTCTAGACATTAATCGAAAATCACCAACATTTTCTTCAATTTTAGGTGAGCTAATCTTGTTATGTAATCGATAAAATGCCAAAGCCGTTGATCTTTTTAAATAGCTATCAGTACTTCTGTCACTTCGTTTAGCTAAAACCATATCAGCTCCAGCCTGCCACTTTGCAATCAGTAGCGGAATAACCTCAATGGGGTCCTGAAGGTCAACATCAATTGGAATAACAGCATCACCAGTTGCATGCTCTATCCCTGCAAATAAAGCAGGCTCTTTACCAAAGTTTCTAGTAAAACTTAATGCTCTAACAAACTTATCTGTAAGTGATAGTTCGTTAATAATTAATTCTGTTTTGTCTTTACTACCATCATTAATGAAAATGATCTCCACATCATATTTCTTAAGGGGAGCATAATTTCTAACAGCGTCATAAAAAATAGGGATAGCTTCTTCTTCATTAAAAACAGGAACAATTAGAGATATTTTCATACTACTTCCTAAACACTAAATATTTTGAATATAAAAAACCCAAGATTAAACTTATGATTGAAAAACCTATCAATGTTATAGCTATATTTAAGTGATACAGATCTGATAAATATCCAACTAAAAATGACAAAAGCCCCATAAAGCAAATAAAAGCGATGTATCTATAAAAGTTAACATGAGAATCGAATGTCCATTTTGCATTTGCAAAGAAACTAAAAGTTACAGCTACACAAAAAGCGATTAGATTAGATATAGCTTGTGATTGAGAAAAAAAAATATAGAGTACAAAAAATACACAGTAATGTATTATTGTGTTCAACACTCCAACTGAGACGTATTTAAAAAAAAGTTTTTGCATTTATTTTGAAATGTGAATTGATGGCCGACATTATTACAATAATAAAATACTATTACAAATAACTTATTAATTTCCCTAAAATTAACATAATACACCTTATGCGAAGTCAAAAATGGGAGCCTAAGCTCCCATTTTTATTGATGATTTTTTAATTCTTTTAGCATAGCATCCCGTAAGATTTCATTCATTCGTGTTTGATAACCTTTGCCTTGTGCTTTGAACCAAGCAAGTACATCAGCATCTAACCGAATTGAAGTTTGTTGCTTCACTGGGCGGTAAAATTGATTTTGGCGTACAGCATTACTCCAGTCGGCAACTTCAGGAATATCTGAGAGATCTAGCTGATCGTCAGGAACCGTTCCCTTAGCAAGCAAGCGTTGAATTTCAGCATCTTGCTTGTCGCTGAATTTTTCATTCAGTTCTTTGCGTGAGTATCTAACCATGCTCATATTTATCTCGCTCCGCTTTAGTTACCTGTCTTGCACTAATGATTCGTATGATTTCACAGTCATCTTCATCAAAGATGGTGTGAGCTACTAATAGCATTAGTACGCCTTTTACTTTTCCAATGGTTTGCCAACGTTCTTCACCATCGGTATGTCTGTCTTGGATTGAGATCCTTAGAGGATCTTCAAAAACAAGGCTTGCCGTTTCGAAAGAGACATCGTGTTTTTTCTGATTCTTTCGATTCTTTGCCTCATCCCATTCGAAATACTGTTCCATAAAAACATTCAAATTTGTATATACAATAATGTATCACAAAATTGTATCACTCAAGTTGAGACGCGTAATTTTTAGTCAAAATTATTGGCAAAACATTCCAAAACTGCTCATAAAAAAGCCGACTTGTTTCAAAGTCGGCTTTTTTATATTTTTTAGATTTTTATCATTAAGATAAGTTATTGATATTGCAGTTAATATACAAGTGTATTGCGTATAAC